>CBDCMT010000001.1:0-2397094 GCA_965219095.1 Bdellovibrionales bacterium | reverse complement strand
TTCCTCACCATCTAAAAAAGCCACTAAAGTTTCTGGAGAAAGGGAGGGTTCTCCCGTACCTATAAATACACTTTCAGAATCTAACAAAGTTTTAGAATGATGATCTGAAAGTTCTTTCTTAGGCTCTGTAGGATGAGGAGCATGGTACCATTCTATATGAATTCTTTTCTCTTCAATTCCACAATCAAGAATAGTTTTTTGAGCTGTTTTCATCATGATTTCAGGACCGCAAATATAAAATGTCATAGGAAGTATTTTTGTTTTTAAGTCCTCAACCATTTCTTTTATATCTTCTTCTGATATTCTGCCTCTTCGACCTTCCCACTTGTTAGAGGCTTGGCTTAAAAAATGTGTTACAAAAAGACGATTTTTATACTTTTCTTCTAAAGAATCTAACTCCTTTTTAAAAATGATATCTTCCTCAAATCGATTTCCGTAAAAAAGTGTTGCTTTATTATCTTTGTTCTCAATAAGTACTGTTTTCAAAATACTAAAAAGAGGGGTGATGCCACTTCCGGCCCCTATTAAAACGTAATGAAGAGATTCTATGTTTTCACTTGTATCAAAGAAATGACCTTGAGGAGTTGTAACCTCTAAAAAATCTCCTTCTTTAAGACTATCGACTACATAAACAGAGGTTTTGCCACGAGGGATTTTTTTTACAGCAAATTCCATGTCTTGATCTGTATAAGGACATGAGGCAATAGAATAGCCTCTTCCAATTTTACGACCATCAATGTTTAAAATAGCTGTTAAATATTGGCCACAGACATAATGAAAAACTGACTTTAATTCCTTAGGTATTTCTAGAGTGAAAATAGTTGCGTTATCTGATATATTTTCTTTTTTCTTAATTTTTAACCTATGGGTTTTCATTTAAAAACGTCTCATCAAGCTTACTACAAAACCTTCAATACGAACCTGATCATAACTATAGTACAAAGATTCCATACCTTCACAAGAAGGTCTTAATTCAATACAATCTTTATGTTTGTACATTTTTTTAACTGTAGCACCTTCTTCAACACTAGCTACAACAAGGCTTCCGTTATCGTAGTGAATCTTTTTTCGGATCAAAAGAACATCTCCTTCTAAAATACCTTCATCGATCATAGATTGTCCTTCCACTTCAAGAGCAAAAATATCTTTATGATTTTGTGTCAAATGATCTGAAACCTCTATAAATTCACCTGAGTGAACTCTTTCTAAAGGACGTCCTGCAGCGACTTTTCCTAAAAAAGCAATGACGTTTGCGGAAAAAGCTTCATTCTTTGAGGGTTTAAAGTTGTGAGAACGTAAAACTTTTAAGGCACGTTTTTTATTTTGCCCCGGAGAATAAAGGTATCCTTTCTTTTGAAGTTGTTTAATGTATTTTTGCACTGAATTGATAGAAGCATATTGAAAGTGCTCTTGTATTTCTATAAAAGAAGGGGAATAACCTCGATCTTCATAAAACGTTTCTACAAATTGTAAAAAATCTTTCTCTTTAGGCGTAAGAGATGTCATACATACGTACCTCCTCCTTTTTTCTTTCTTCAGAATAGATGTAAGTTTTTTATAAGTCAAGATAAAAAGCAGTTAGGAGTAAAAAAACACCTTTATCACCAAAATAATGTAAAATGACCTTTTAAAACTTTATTGATCTCTTTCTTTTTAAGAACGAGGTTGTCTCTTGACGAAGGGGCTCTTACCATTTTTAATGAATAAAGTACCCACCTTTTAGGCCAAAAACCATAAAAATTCTTCATGGTCAAAGTGCTTTGTTCCCCTAACAAAACAGGAACCCTTAGGTCGGCTTTCTTCAACTCCTTTTTATTAGGTAGCAAAACCTCTTTGATCATCTCAGAGTTTCTATTGTACTGGCAAGGAATCACAATATGCATTTCCACAGGTGCTCCTGAAACGGAAAGTCCATCTCCATGAAACTTAAGTTTTATGAAGCGATAAAAATCGCAGGCAAACTCTTTTTTCCCTAAAGCGTTAATTCTTATAAAATGCCCTAAAGCAATGGATTGTTGATCTCCTTTTTGAATCGTTTTAGCTCCCAGCAACAATCTTCTGATACTTGCACTCTTAAAATGAACACCCTTAAATTGAGAGATATCTAATTTAGATTCAATGGCCGCAAGCTCACGATGATCTCCTCCCTCTTCCGAAAAAGGATAAAAAAAGACCTTTCCATCCCAAGAGTTTAAAGTAAAAAATCCCCCTAAAGCCATACCAAGAAGCAAAACACTAAGTGCTAAAAACCCTCTTTTCATTCCTTTCATCCCTCTTTTTATTCTATAGGATTTCCACCAAAAAAAAAGCCCTACTCGCTAAAAGACTTGTTTAGGGACAGCTTTGTTTCAAGAGAGAATCTGAACAAAACCCCTAGGAGTACAAAAAAGAAAATAAGGGATAATACCAATTACAGAAATTAATTCGACGGTAAATCAAAAAGACAGGTCACTGGTTTAAGCCATGATAGTGACCCTAAAGTACTTGCAGAAGGAGGTGAGCTTTTCGAGACAAATTCTAAACCCTTTAGCTGGCCTGGTTTTTAAGGCCTCAAAGGGTGTGTTTTCCCTTTTTTTTCGATTAAGCCTGTATTTTTGTGAAGGCTTACTCGAAAAAAAGGAAAAAGCAAAAAAAAGATGTAAAATAGGATTTCAAGACTTTATTTATAAATAAACCAACAAAGGAGGAAAATAAAATGTATGATCACTATATAGCCGTAGATTGGGCACAAAGTAACATGGCCATTTCAAGGATGACAGGCAAATCAAAAGATATTAAGACTATGGACACGATTTCAGATCTTGGGAATCTTCGTGCCTATTTAAAAACTCTGAAAGGTAAGAAGATATTGACTATATGAAGCAGAGTTTAAGAGGCTAAGTAAAAAACACAAAGATATTAGCAATCTTAGTAGCATTCCAGGAATTGGTTCTATCAAGGCTATCAAGATTGTAGCCAGGGTTGTAGTGCCTCACCGATTTAAACGTAATTCCTGGTGGAGTGGACTGCGGACTTGTAAAGCTACATAAAATGAGTAGTGGAAGGTCTTATGGAACTAAGAAGTCTAGGTTTTGCCCACAAATGAAAAGTGTTTTTAAGATAGCTGCACTCTCAGTTATAGGAAATAACAATGAATTTAATGATTTTTATGAAGAATTGATCAAAAAAAATTTACCACCACACACTGCTAGAAATGCTACCAACTAGAAGAATTGCAGCTTTAACTTTAGGTGTTTTCAAGTCTGGGAAAAAATATAAACCTTATGGAGAACGTAAAAATGTAAATAATAATAAAACAACCTTATAAAATCATCTGTTTAAAGTTTCTTGCATAGTAAGTAACAATACAAATAATGACTTTATGAGGTGAGGATAGATAGCTTAAGTAGAGTGATATTTATAAAAAATTCATTTCGACGAATAGCACATCCTCTATTCCTGAAATTTACTATAATCTAAGGTTTTAAATCTTTGGAATTCATGATTTAAAACTAAAAAAGGTTCAGATAGACGCATAATAGGAATATGTTTTTTTTACAATGTGTAAAGGAAGAGTCATTAAAAAATGGAAAGGAAATGCAGGAAGTTTTTTCTTAGGTGATTAGAATATTCGTGACTGTATGCAAAAAAAATTTTTTATATTTTTTGTAAATGGAGAAGTGTTTTTTCTTGACATACTTTTTAATAGACATTTTTATGTTCAAATTTAAAATTGACTTAAGGAAAAGCTTCAGTTAGGAGATTTTAAAAAAACTTCTTTTGAGGGGAGGTTAAGTTTTCATAAGATATGGTAACTGCTCACTCTCGTAAGTTTTTATTTAAAGCCATAGAGATGGCTTCTAAAGAAGAATACCCTCTATTTCTCATTGTTTTAACATAGCTGGTAATACGACAAAAATATTTCGCCATTTCTTCTGTTCTGAAACACCCTGACACTTTCTTTTTCACCTTAGTCATTCTTAGATTTCTTTCAGCTCTGTTATTAGTAGGATCTACGTTCTTTCTTTTAGCAAAACACAGTATTTCTGCTTCATACTTTTTAAATCGCAGCCAAAGGTTTTGAGCTTGTGTATGCTTTATTCGTCCTTTCTTGCCATTTTTTTTAGGAAATTCTGGAAGCTCTTTTAAGCCTTTTGTAAGAATACTCCTATACCTTCTCTGAAGAGTTTCGTACTCTTTTTGAGTCAGAACTCTTGACTCTTTTTTATGAACTAACTCCACAGTCTCTTTAAGAAGTTTTTTGAGATTTGTAGCCCATTTGAATCCATTGCTTTCTTCTATAAATTTAAGCTCTCTCAAAAGGTGAGCCACACACAAAGCATGAGTTATCTTATACCATTTCTAAAAATTAATTCGACATTCTTTTAACTACTTTTTTTCCTAAAGAATCTTGTAATAATAGTCTCCGTGCCTTCATTCTCTTTTTTTCTGATAGCGTATTTGACAAACTCTAATTCCTTTTTAGCTTGAACAAAATCAGGTTTTAACTCAATAGCTTTTTCTAGATATGTTTTAGTTTTTTTAAAGTCTTTCATTTGTTTGTAGTAAAGCCCTTTTATAAAATAGTATTTTTCTAAATTTATGTCTTTTTTCTTAAGAATTTTTAAGCGTCCATCAATTTGATCAAGAATCTTTTGAGAAAGGCGTTCTTTTAATACGTTTGCCTTTAAAAGATGAGAAAAAATCCACTGCATATTGAGTTCACTGTTTTTAGGAGTTAATTCCAAACCTTTTTCACAGAATTCAATAGATTTATTCCATTCTTTTTTCCTAATACAAAGAACGCTTTTTTCATAACACCCTTCTGCATACAGCCTCAATTTCCTTTGTTTGCTCTCATAAGCTTTTTCATAATCAGCTTTTCTACTAGGATCAGTTAAAGTTTCGTAGGCTTCTTTAACAAGTTGAAATATCCTTTTGTTCAACTCTAGAACTTCTTTCTTTGTATCTATTGGCAATTTATCTACATGGTTATAATCTACAAACTCTCTATAAAGCTTTTTTAAATCCTCCGGAGAACTCTTAGAAGAAGCTCCAAAGTACTGAAAAATTTCATAAGGACTTCTGCCTTGGAATTTTTTAAACATCAACTCTAATCTTGGTTTAAAAATGTCTTTTTGCACTCCTCCAACATTCTTTAGAGTACTCTCTGGGTTTTTTATTTTCTTATCTACAACAAATTCAAGCACTCCCCTTAAAATTAAATAACCTAAATAAAACATAGCCTCTTCTGTTCTATCAGGAAAAGAAGAAATAACCTTTGAAATTGACATATCTTTAGCTAAAACCTCTTTCATTTTTTTTGAAAATGGCCACCATAAATCCTCTTCTTCTAAAGAGATATCTTTTTTAAAAAAAACCTTTGCTGTAGAGAACTGTTTAAAAAACTCAAGCCAATAGTTACCTAGAAAGGACTGAGATACATTCTCTTTAAGAATCTGAGGCCAAAAGTTTTTTCTAAAAGGAAACTGAGAAGCCTCTGTTTCATGTTCGATCACTTTAAAATAAAACTGACTTTGATTCAAATATATTTTTTTTAAAGAATGATTAAATTGAAATTCTCTGATTTTTTCTAAATGCTCTTTTTTCACTTTTTTATGTTTTTCTAAATTAACAATGATTTGTCTTTTATCAAGCACATTCCACTCTTCCTCAGATAAAATCTTGTTTTTAATGATAAGTTTAGAAAAAACTTCTTCTTGAGATTCAGTGCCTTTCATGTCATAAAGAAGGCCATTTTTAAAATAAATAAAAGAAGTAATGCTACCATCTTTTTTTGTAACCTTCAAGCAACCTTTTTTCTTTTGATTCAAATACAAACTTAAAATATAAAAAACATGGAAGCCTTTAAGATCATCTTTGCCTTGAAAAAAACCCCCTTCTACTATTCCCTCCAAGAAGGTAGGATGAGAGAAAATTTGAGAAATACTTGTTTCTTGTTCTTCTTCTTTCTCAATATTTGAAAGAAAATTTTTTTTAAACTGTTTAAAAACATTTAATATCATTTCCGAAGTGATAGGTTTTTTAAAAAAAATATCATGAGGAAAAGATTTTACAAGACCTTCTTTCATAATTCCACTTAATAAGCAAATAAAGATAGCCTCGTTTTGTTTTTTAAGTTGTTTTGCTACCATCATACCGTTCATTTTAGGAAGAAGACAATCAATATAGCACAAGTGAAAAGGCCTCATGCGCATCCAATTTAAAGCTTTATAAGGATCACCTGAGACATAAACATTAACACCTTCTCTTTCCAAAGTTTTTTTAATGGCTTCAGCACTTTCTGAATGATCTTCTAAGACTAAAACATTGATTTTCTTTCCATTCATATAACAACTTATCGGACTGAATAGAAAAAAATTGACTGCCATTGTAAAAAAATCCCCTAACTTTAATCTAGATTTTAAAGTATTTTCTTTGTAAGTCGGTTATATGACCGCCCTTGACTTCTACTGAGGAGGATATTTCTTAGATTTTAAAGGAGAAGTTTTTATTGATCTTGTTGTAAAACAGCGTTGTAAGACGTTTTCCTAAGGCCTTCCCCGTTACAAAAGTATTAGAGAAGTTCTTAAAAGAATAATTCTTAGTTTTTTTTCGTAATTTTGATTTTCTTTGTGCTTTATTCTTTAAGAACGAAGCTCACTTGTATACTCAAAAGGCGTTTTAATAGGTATCTTATCGAGGGAGTTTCCCACAACCATTAAAATATAGTCCTTAGGATCTAATTCCACCTTCTTACAACTTTCCACAATACTGTAAAGTACTGATGCTGTTTCAACTCCTCTCTGAGTCCTTGACCCATGAAAGTTCTTTCTTCCCATCACAGAATGCCGAATCGTTCTTTCTGCTTCATTGTTGATCATAGGAATTTTGTAACTGCTCACCTACATTGTTCAGTTATCCCTAACTTTAGACCTGTTTTAAGATAAAAGTCTTGCTCTTACAGATTTTCTTTTAAATACTCTTTTCAAATGACAATAAATAAGACCTCCATCAGAAATGAGATTGAAAATATAAGAAGTGACTTTGATAAGCTTGCAAAGAAAGGTTCTGTGCCTACTGAGATTTCTGTGGTTTTTGAATCTCTCTTTAAGGTTGTGAACATTCTGATTGTTGTGCTTTTAGAAAAACAGGTTCGAAAAAATTCCAGCAACAGCGGTCTTCCTCCTTCGCAAGATTTTAGTCGTCAAGGGAATCGTAATAAGAAAGCTAGTGGGAGTCAAAAAAAGGGCTCTAGACTTGATAACAGTAAAGATACAAACAGTGAGGAGACTGTCTCTCCCTCAGAGTGTTCTCAGTGTGGGATGTGTTTAAAGACAGCAGAGGTAAAAAGCCTTGAGAAGCGTAAGTGATCTTCCCCCAAAAAAGTGGACAGTTTTTATGTTCTTAAAGCCCTCCTTTGTTTAAATTCTTTTGGGCTCATGTATTTCAAGGAAGAATGCATTCTTACCTTGTTATACCAATCCATGTAAATTGCAATTTTTTTTTCCAACTCTTCCTTTGTTGTACAGTCTTTGTATTCCAGTTCATCCTTCAACGTATGGAAAAAGCTCTCCACAAACGCATTATCATAACAATTTCCTTTCCTAGACATAGATTGCTTGAGGCCAAAGAATTTCAATTCTTTTCTAAACCCTTCACAACAATATTGAACCCCTTGATCCGAGTGGATTATCAAGCCCTCTAAGTTCCCAGAAACAGATTGGACTGCGGCTCTCAGAGCCTGTTTTGAATGAACCCCGTCCAAGCTCTCACAGAGCTTCCAAGACTTAATCTCTCGATTATAGACATCTAAAAATACAACCAAATACAGAAATTTATCTCTAAAAGGAATATAGGTTAAATCCGAACACCATACCTGGTTTTCTTTTCCTGCTTGGCTCTGTCCTGTCTTAAACAACCGAGGAGACTTAATCATGAGAGGGTTATTCTTTGTTGTTCTAGGAACATAGGGTTTTTTCTGACGGGCACTGAGATTCTTTAGTTTCATAATTCGAGCTACTTTGTTTTCTCCAGCACTCACTCCGCAACGCTTTAATTCCCTATACACCCTGGGGGAACCATAACAGCCTTTATTTTTTTTAAAAATAGATTCTATGTTTTTCTCCAGATTTTTATCCTTTTCAAGCTTTCCCCTGGTTTTTAAAAAACTATAAAAACCAGAACGAGATCCTCTTAATAATTCGCAAATGCGAAGCACTGGATGCCCTTTCTCTTTTACATAAAACATAGCCTTAAATCTCATTTCAGGATTTCCTTTGAAAAAAAAGCCGCTGCCTCTTTCAATATACCTACACTCCGCCTCTCATAGACCAGCTCCTTTTTTAACCTCTTTATTTCCTCCAATGCCGAAGCCAAGTCATGGGAAGCTTGTCTTTCTACTTCAGGCTTTAGAAAACGCTTCCAAGAGCTTATCACTTGGAAATTTCTCAGTCCTAGCTTCTCTGAGGCTTCCTTTGCACCTATTTCCTCTGCCAATTCAATGGCTTGCTTTTTAAACTCTTCCGAGTACTGTTTTACTTTTTCCATTCTTTCTTTTACCTCCATTTTATGGAGACTTTAAGAGAAAATTGACTGTCCGCAAAAACAGGGGAAGTTCATCACGATTATGAGCTTTATTTGGCTATCAACAATATAGAACACACAAAAACAAAGGCAAGACATCCTCAAACCAATGGCATCTGTGAAAGATTTCATAGAACAATTTTAGAGGAGTTTTATCAAGTGGAGTTTAGAAAAAAAGTGTACAAAAGCATAGAAGAGTTGCAGTCTGACCTTGACTTGTGGCTTGTGAAATATAATGAAAGGAGAACTCATCAGGGAAAAATGTGTTGTGGTCGAACACCTATGGAAACTTTCCTTGACGGAAAACAAAAAGTAAGGCAAAAGATGATTGAACAGAACGAAAACTGACAGACAGTTTTTTATCAACCCAGAAAGGGTAACTGTCAGATCATATAACGTCTATTACAACTTAGAAAAAATGGTTGCAAAACAAAGAAAGGTCGCTTAAACATGAAATCGCCCTCTAACTAATTCCACCGAGAAATGGGACATCCTCTTTAATTCTGAATACAACCACTGTGAAGTCGTAGTCTCTTCGATAGTCAATATCTTCTTACCTTTCAGAGTTTTTAAATAGGCACGAAGATTTCCAAGATCTGAAATCGTGTCCATAGTCTTAATATCTTTTGATTTGCCTGTCATCCTTGCAATGGCCATGTTACTTTGTGCCCAATCTACGGCTATATAGTGATCATACATTTTATTTTCCTCCTTTGTTGGTTGTTCATAAATAAAGTCTTGAAATCCTATTTTACATCTTTTTTTTGCTTTTTCCTTTTTTTTGAGTAAGCCTAAAATACAGGCTTAATCGAAAAAAAGGGAAAACACCCTTTGAGGCCTTAAAAAGCAATAGCAGCTAAAGGGTTTAGAATTTGTCTCGAGAAGCTCACCTCCTTCTGCAAGTACTTCAGGATCACTATCATGGCTTAAACCAGTGACCTTGCTTTTTCTATTTACCGAAAAAGGCTAAAGAAGATCAATTAAAGCTTTTGCCTCCTCAAAAGAATCTGTGGGTGAAAAGTAGTAGAAATCCCCCAAAAAGGCTCATATTAATCAAAGTAAGAGTAAGACATCCTATCTTGTATTTTTGAGTTCTTTGAGGCCCTTACTGGCCTCTATCACCTCCGGTGATTGAACTCAAAAACATTCATTTTATTTGCTGTGTTACATTAAAATTTTAAAAAAGAAGCACCTACTTCCCAGATGCCTTAAAATGTTATTCAAAAAAACAAAGGAGGGAAAAGATGCTTTTGAAGACTATACTAAATGATTGTTTAAAATGGAAGTCTTTTGTGTACGGAGACATTTATTTTTCAAAAGATAGAAAGTCAATTACCCTGAAATCTGTTAATTTTGGTACTAGGTTTTTATTCGGCCCTCGTAATGCGTCGCATTAGTCAGAGGGGATTTTACAACTTAAAGCTGTGTGGGATTTCCCGAGTCACATTAAAAGCTTTATAAAGGCTCTTTTGCTTACCGGACAACTCTCCTAATCTTGTTTGTCCTGTGGCCAATTTATAGAACTTTAATTTATCTAAAATTTTATAGACCTCTGTTTTTGAAAATTTCTTGTACAGATTCTTTTCTTTCATCACATTGTTTATGTGAGAGATTAAAATTAAAGCTATAAAGTTAATAAATAAACTTCCTCTCATGGTTTGTAGCGAATGAGTCCTCGCTCGCTTTTCATTTATATCATGCTTGAAAGACAAAAAAATCTTTTCAATGCTATCTTTGTTTCTATACAAATCTAAGATCTCATCTTTTGAAAGCTTTTGATCGCAATCGGTAAGTAAAATCAACACACCCATTTTTCGCATCTGCTTTTTAATATAATCCAAATCTTTCGAAATAAAAAAACCTCCCTTTTTCTTGACAACTGTAAAGCGCTTCTTGGCACTCTTTAAGGTTTCTGCTATGCACTCATCGCACTCTTTCTTTGTCCTAAATTTCTTCTTAGAAAATCTTCGCTCAAAACAATCCAACTTCAATAGCATTTCATTTTTTTTAGACACCCTTCTCTTTTCATCCAAATATATATGAGCCATACAACGAGTCTTTCCAATTTTAATTTCTCGTTTGCAGTAAGAATAAACTTGACCACGGAATACAAACGAAGAGGGAATTGAATCAAGCTCCTTACTCACAGATCCCAATAAAGCATGGGATAGACTCGTACTAAAGCTCATAGGGACGATATACGATGAAGCCTCCCTGTTTAAATCTTTTATGTTTTCTTGGCTGTAAAACCCTTTATCTAAAACAAAACACTTCAAATCTAAATCGTATTCCTTGGCTAACTGTAACACGCTCCTTAATGACACAACATCAGTAATACTGCCCGGATACAATCGATAACCCAAAGGAAGGCTTGAACTTCCTTTGCCTAAACCTTCCTTGCTCTGACTTAAAACTCCTAAATTGACTTGATCCAAAGACTCACCATCTCGATTATAACCCCTTTCTAAAAACTCATTCTCAACACCATAAGAAGATATAGATGTAATATCAAACATAAAAACTCTGGAGCTTTCTCTGTGTACACCAATCCACTCCATAAAAAATCTCTCCACTCTCTGCTCGTCTAAACCTATAGATAAAAGAAAATTACTTATGTCCGGTGAATTAAGACAATTCTTGGAAGAAACAAAGGATTCTTGACACCAATACGGATAAAGATAATAAGCTTCCCCCCTAATCACTTTAAAAAAAGACAAATAAAGAACCTTCTCATATTCTTTCGGAAAAACTTTCTTTAACACCTTCACTAAATTTAATTGCTTGCTGATCTCTCGCAAAAGATGCACCCCCCCAACACCTACAGAACCTATAGGATGTTTGTTCAACTTGGCTTCAAGCTTCCCCGTAGATTGATTCTTCTTGCCCAAATAAACTCTTCTCTGACGAGATTGTTTTTTTTCTTTGTCCCAGTAACTGCTTATCTCATACACATAGATGCTTCCATTTCTTTTCTCTTCATACCTATAAGACATAGTTCAAATTGAACTATGTTTTAGGGGCTTTGTCAACTCCCTGTTGATGGCTCAAAACTCTTAACGACAGGATCAAATTTCAATCCAAAAACAGAGCCTATGAAAAACATAGCTTTAAAAAGACCTATAAAAATAGTGTGTTATAAGTTCTCCAGAAAAACTCAATGAGACTAAATTAACTCGTTCTTATGATTTATCAGGAGTATTCTGTTGAAAAAAAACAGGCTCTTAGTCCTGAAACCTAGTACCAAAATTAACAGATTTCAGGAATTACCTAAATTCGGGGCAAAAAATATCCACTACAAACATCCTAACATTTAAAATATCTTAAAACGGTCTTTCTGCCTCTGAGAAAAGACAAGATTTCTTGAAAAAGAAAGGGGTTTGCCATTGACTACTATCTGTAGTAGTGTATATAGTGCTTCCGTTTTATAGAGCTTACAGAAAGCAATTTTTGAGTAAGTGTCCACAAAGGTTTGTTGATAAAGACGTCTTACACCTTTCATAGTTCCCACATAAAAAGTGTCCTGTGAGCCTAAATAACCAGGATGAGCTGTCTCTACCTCTCCGCACTCTAAATCCTCTTGTTTCTTCTTCTCTAGGGCTTGTAACTGCTCCTCTGTGAAAACCAAGCCTTCCTCTGCAGACTTCTTTTCTAAAGCTTTCAAACGCTTTTTGAAAGTCTCTAAATTATTTCTTAGCCAGACCCCTCTAACTCCTGCAGGAGAAATAAAAATTCCTTTTTTCCTTAACTCATTGGACGCTCTCAACTGTCCATAGGCAGAAAGTTCTATAGCGATCCTTAAACTGTGATAGTTGCGACTATCACAGCTTAGCTCTTTTCATAAATTCATCAAACAAGGGAACGGTAAATTTATTATCACCGTGAGCTGGGCTATAAATGATTCCTTTGCTCATTAAACTTGCTCTAATGGGAGCTACTTGCTGAGAAGTTTTTTTCATTTCCTTGGCAATATCCCCTGACTTTTGATCATCCAGACCTAATGTAGCCATAGCTCTTAAATAAGTTTTTTCAAGAGGAGTACAACGATCAAGACGCACACGAAAAAAACCATTATCTAATTCATTTAAAGCTAAATCAGTTGCCGTTTTTACATGGTTCAAAGTGATAGGAGATGATTTAGCAACCTTCCAACAATGCCTACCCCACTCCTGAATAAAATATGGGTAGCCTTCTGTTATTTTAAAAATTTCATTTAAGGCATTTTTCTGAAACCTCACTCCTTGCTTTTCTGCTGGTTCACTAATAGCTTGAATGGCAGCCTCTCTATCAAGAGGTCCAACTTTGGGATATTCAAAGAGTCTTTCTGCATATGATTTAGCTCGTCCGGCCTTAAAGCGAACTTGAGGCAAACCAGCTCCTACGAGAATTACTGGAAGTTGTTTTTGAGTGCATTTATGTAAGGCTACAATCAGAGAGGCTAATTGTTCTTCTTTAATGTACTGAATTTCATCAATAAATAAAACTATAGAAGTCTGTTGTTTTTGAGCAAGACTTCCCATTTCTATTAACAATCTTGTTAAGTCGTTTTCTAAATCACCAGTATCAGCTCCTTTTTCGTTTTCAGTGTCCAAACTAAATTCAATGTCCTTATATTTTATCTTCATAGCACTAACAAAACCTCCTAAGAGTCTAAGAACTTTTTTTACACCAACTGCTGTTTTTGAAGTTAAACTAGAAGAAATCAAGATATTTCTGAAAGGAGGGATCAACATAGATGGAAGGGATCGATTTTCAGGGGTTTCTATAAGTATAGAACAATAACCTTTCGACTCGGCTTCATTGAATAGTTTATTGAGTAACACTGTTTTACCTACACCTCGAAGACCTACTAAAATTTGCCCTCTATAAGAATAACCTCTGCAACATCGATCAAGCTCTATGTCTACGTTTTCAAAAAGTTGATCCCTTCCTGCCAGTGTCTGAGGAATAGTTCCTGCTCCAGGAGAATAAGGGTTAATTCTAGGGTCCATATATAGCCTTTTTAATTAATATTATCTAAAAAAGATAAATCTCCATAAACTTATTATAATTAAGCTAATCAAAAAAGCAAGGAAAATTCCTTGCTCATACCCTTTTAATTGTGTACTCAGTTATTTTGGACAGCCTCAAAAATATAATTTCAACATTAAAACTATCACACTTAAAGCTATATAGTGCTTCTGTTTAAGTTTTCAGGTTTTTTTTCTATAGAATCGACCGGAAAATCTAAGCGTATTCACTATATAGTGCTTCCGTTTAGGTTTTCAGGTTCCTAAGATGGAGAAGTTATCAAAGTTTCTAATTTAGATCTGTGTTTTCGTATTCCTCTAAAAAATTGACTTAAACTTCCCTTGAAATCGTCATAGTTTTCATAATATCGATTCGCCGTGACCTCTTTTTTCATAAACTTCCAAAGCCTTTCTATAGGATTTAAATTCGGTGAGTACGGAGGAAGATAAACAAGTTTTATATTCAACTCTTTCGCTAACTTCTTGACAGACTTCGATCTATTGTATCCGGCCCCATCTAAGATAAGATGAATCTCTTTTTCATCGGAATACTTCTTAATGAATATGATAGAGCATATCAGATATGGAAACATGGTTAACTGTCTTATAACTCCTGACTACCTTCTTCAAACTATTGATCTCAATAGCTCCACAAACATTCACTCTTTTTCTCCAGCCTGAATTGGTCTTCACTTCAAACTTCTTACCCTCTCTTATCCAACCATATGAAATCGTAGGGCCCCACTTAGGATGTGTGGAATCAGCAAAGTAAACAGGACCGTCTTTCTTCTTAATTCTCTTGTATTTACGCACAAACTTTTCCTGCTCTTCTTTCTTTACCTTACCCGGTATCGCTGTGGCTTTTTTATAAGAAAAACCAAGGCGATGGAGAAGATCAATTACACCACTTGTTGAGTACGTAACACCAAAATTCTCCTCAATGAACTGAATAACGGTCTGTGATGATGGAAAAATTCTTTTCTCTAATTCCTTTAAAAGCATTTTCTCCTCTTTCGTTAGTTAAAAAGGACCTTTTAGGGTTGTAATTGTCGTTGATTAAGCACTCTATCCCGCCTTTGTTATAACGATCTCTACAGGCTCTTATCGTGCCCTCATCAAGGAAAAGAAAACGGGAAATATCTTTACACAACTCACCTTTATCTAAATGGAGAATTGTCATAATCCTTTTTCCGTACCTAAGATTTCTTTCTAAAGATAGTTCATAGAGTAAATCTTTTCGCTCTTTTTTTGATAGAAACCCTGACATATGAAACTATTTTTAAAAATAAATGACTTTTTATCAAGGCCTTAGAATAAAAACTAGACCTCAACTCAAAAAAAACGGAAAACTTAAACGGAAGCACTATATACTGATTGCACTTCAAAATCCACACATTAATTTTTTAGGAAGAATCATACACATGGAAGTTGTAGGTCAAGAGGTTGCTTAATTCTTTGTTATATTTTCTTGAGGATCGAAAAAAAGAGATGTAAGCAGTTTGAAATTCATTAAATGTTTCATAATATTTGTTGTAAAGAACCTTTTTCTTGAAAAACTTCCAATATCTCTCTATGAGATTAAAGATTAGAGCTGTAAGCTGGCAAAAAAAATAACGTTATATTTAGTTTTTTAGCTGTTTTCTTTACTAAATCTCCTAAATTCGGGGTTAAAAATATACACTATAAGCCCTCTAAGAGCTTTAAAGTTTGAGAAGGGCCATTTTCCCTCTAATAAAGACAAAATTTGAGAAAGAGGTAAAAGAGATTTGCTATTGACTAATTCCTAATGTAGTGTATATAGAATACACTACATTAGGAAGGTATTATGAGCTTAGTAAGAAAGATAAAAAAGGGTGATAAGATTTGTTTGGCTGAAGTAGAAAACAAAAGAATTAAGAGCAAGGTTATACAAAAGCACATCCGTTATATGGGAAAAGAAGTCAACAATAAAAAAGTGATTTCCCTCAACTCAGAAGATTTCAAATTTCTGAAGTTAAAATCCATGGACCCCTTATTGTTTTAGACAAAATAGCCAAAAAAATCAAGCTTCCGGATCTATTGGGAAATTACTCAAAAGATAAAAGTCTTTTGAAATGAAAAATGTAGTGTATATTTTTGACCCCAAATTTAGGTAAATCTGACTGATGAGTTCGTGCTTGATCTAACACTACAACAAGCTCTTTGGAAGAACCAGATTGACGTCTCAGATCTTTTAAAAACCGAGACACCGTAAACTGATTAATCGTCTTATAACCCCTGATGATTTGTTTATGATTGTTAATATTGATTGCTCCTAAATAATTGATCCTGCGACCAGCTGAGTTAGTTAAAACTTCCTTCTCCTCACCCTTCTTGATCCATGCATAAGAGAGTACTGTGTTATGGGTTGGATGAGTCACATCCAAAAAGTAAATATCACTCTTTTTCCTTCTTCTTTAGACAAAGCTTCTTAATGAACTTTAATTGATCTTCTTTTTTAGCTTTTCCTGGAACTCCTTTGGTCTTCTTATAAACAAAGTCCAGACGGTTAAGTAAGGTGGTTATGCCACTTTCTGAATATTCTACTCCGAAAGTTTTCTTTATATACACACCAATGTCCTTGGCTTTATGATAAAGATTCGCCTCCTCCCGGGAATCTGCTATTAAAAGGTCTATTCTTCCTTCTTTATACTTCTGAAGCCATCGGTTAATAGAACCAGGATCAAGAAAAAATAGCTCCGATATCTTACGCTGACTATAACTATCATCCAACAGAAGAATGATATGGATCCGATAAGCATATCTTTTCTTATCTTCTCGCTTTAATACTGATGAAAGCTCTTGACGCTTTTTTTTTTGATAACAAGGCTCCCATAAAAAATATTGTTTACATAAAACTCTGTGTTATCAAGACATTTTAACAAAAACTAGACCTCACTCTCTGTATGTGGATTTTGAAGTGCAATCAGTATATCACAAGCTTGGAAAACTGCCAGAACCTCCGGGAATCACAGATTCTTTTGAGGAGGCAAAAAAAACTAAGAATTATTCTAGAAGAACTTCTCTAATATTTTTGTAATGGGAAAGGCATTAGGAAAACGTTTTACAATAAGATCCATAAAAACTTCCCCTTGAAAATCTAAGAAATATACCTCTCGTAGGAGTCAAGGGCGGTCAGATAACCGACTTACGCTTTATCTAAGCCTTCTAGAACAAATATATCTTCCGCCCGTTTTAATTGAGTCTGCTTCTTAGCATCAAGATGGGAAGCTCGAAACAGAGCTGATCTTTGGTTTTTAACACGAACTCCTCTTTTAACCACATCTTCATACCCACTGACAATCTTACGAAGGTAAATGAATTCATCACCTGAGTGAAAAACTGGTTTCAAAAGGCCAGAGCGTAACAATAAAATAAGTTTTTCAGCATCAATTTTATCAATTTTAGCCCCTTCACTTATTTTAGCCCCTTCACTTAAAAGTCTGTTCCAAAGAGGATCACAGACTATGAGTTCATCAACACTATCCTTTAATTCTGAATACAACCACTATCGAAGTTGTAGTCTCTTCGATAGTCAATATCTTCTTACCTTTCAGAGTTTTTAAATAGGCACGAAGATTTCCAAGATCTGAAATCGTGTCCATAGTCTTAATATCTTTTGATTTGCCTGTCATCCTTGCAATGGCCATGTTACTTTGTGCCCAATCTACGGCTATATAGTGATCATACATTTTATTTTCCTCCTTTGTTGGTTTATTTACCCAAATTCCACGCTAAAAATGATCACTACATTGCTCTAACAGTAAGATAAGTTCCATAAGATGGAAGTTTTCCAGTAAAAATGGGGTTATTGCCTTTTTTTTCTGTGAAAAGCTCTTGCCCTTCTATTTTTAAGTAGTTACCATAATGGTAACTACTATGAGTTTTATAAAGAAGATTAAAAGAGGAGGCAGCACTTATTTAGCAGAGGTGAAAAATGTCCGGGTCAAGGGCAAGGTCGTACAGAAGTACTTGAGATATCTTGGAAAGGAGGTGAATCATAAGCGTGTTATCTCTATATCTTCCGAGAACATTCAATTCGATAAAGTTAAGATCAGTGGTCCCTTGATTGTTCTTCATGCCCTTGCAAAAAAAGTTGGTCTTCCCGAAGTTCTTGGCAATTATTCAGATGAAATACTAAGTATGGTCTATGCTCATTGCTTGGATTACAGAAGCGTCAATAATATGCCATCATGGTATGAACGAACAGATTTAAACAGCATTTTAAACTTAGATGGGCTGACTGAAAGAAGGCTTTTTTCAGCTCTCGATCAGCTTAACGAATCCAAGGCTCCATCTTTGCAGAAACGTATTTTTGAAAATGTTAAAAAAGAATACAAGTTATCATCTAATAAAATTGTCTGATGTTACTAACACTTATTTTTATGGAAGTAAATGTCAACTAGGTAACCCAGGGTACAGCAAAGATGGGAAAAGGAAGAGTCCTCTGATTCAGATAGGTCTTGCTGTAACTCAAGAAGAAGGGATTCCTGTTTTTCACAAGACCTTTAAGGGTAACATTCACGATAGCAGGACATTGACGGCACTTGTTAATAGTTTTTCAGAATACAATCTTCGTTCTGGCCTATTGGTGTATGATCGAGGTATAGCATCGTCTAAAAACCTTTCTTACAGGGGAATTGGGTTGGAATACATTGTGCGGAATTCCTATGAGAGAGGTTGAGAAGAAGACAGTACGAAATTTTTTAAAGTCCGGTTCTATAGTAAACGTTTCAAATAGGGTAATTTTGAACAAGAATACTTTTTACGTTAAAAGCATGAATTATACATTTGGCCAAGTTAAAGGAAAACTGGCAATCTGCTACAACCATAAAAGAAAGGATGCAATTCGAGAGGCGAGATATGATGAGATAGTTGCTGCTCAAAACTGTCTATCTCAAAACAAGTCCATTAAGGAGGGGCTGAAAAAATATCTAACTCCCACAGGAAAGATCAGGGATCAGGAGCTGAAAAAAGCAGAAGAATTTGATGGGTACTCCTGTATATTTTCTACAAAGAATATTTCTGGTAAAGATATGGTCAAACTTTATTTTGATAAAGATGTCGTAGAAAGAGCTTTCAGAATTTTAAAAGGAGTTACAAATTTAAATCCTGTGCGACACTGGCTTTGCAACAGAGTAGTGGCTCATGTTTTTATTTGTTATTTATCTTATCTTCTGCTTTCCGTATTAAAGTTACATCTCTACAATTTGGATATTTCGCTAATTCAAGCATTAAAAGAGCTAGAGAACCTGTACAAAGTTTATTTTTCTGATAAAAAGAAAAAAATTCAAATGTCTCGAACAGTTGCTCTAAGCAAAATTCAAGAAAATATCATAAAGGCTATTGACAAAAAACTTCTCAGAGAAATGAAAACCAGTAGTGATCATTTTTAGCGTGGAATTTGGGTTATTTATAAATAAAGTCTTGAAATCCTATTTTACATCTTTGTTTTTGCTTTTTCCTTTTTTTCGAGTAAGCCTTCACAAAAATACAGGCTTAATCGAAAAAAAGGGGAAACACCCTTTGAGGACTTAAAAAACAGGACAGCTAAAGGGTTTAGAATTTGTCTCGAAAATCACCTCCTTCTGCAAGTACTTTAGGGTCACTATCATGGCTTAAACCAGTGACCTGTCTTTTTGATTTACCGTCGAATTAATTTCTGTAATTGGTATTAGAAAAAAACTCCCCCCTATATAGGGGACGTGGTCGGTTTAATTTTTGTAACTTATTTTGCTGTACTATTTATGGCTTACAGTGTGTAGAGGGTTTTCTGCAGAGAATTATAAATAGTCACAAGGTTGATCTGTATTAATTTAATATAAAAGTGTCTTATGTTGATACAAAGAGAAAATTTAATTTGTGGTTTTTTTGATCTTATTTCACAATAAAAAATAGGACTAAAGGAAACAAAGAGAGAGATTTTTATTTTTTTAGTTGATTTTTTTCTTTTAGGTGTGTAAATACTCATTAAATGCTTTTTCTATATTTATAATATAGAGTAGTTATGTATGAACAAACAGGGGGGGATATGAAAAGAAATGATCTAATCTATGCTTGCAAAGAAAAGCTACTTCAAGAAAGAGAAGATTTACTCAGTCAGCAACGTCTCTTGCAGGAGCAAATGAGCCATCAAATTGAAAGAGGGGGTGATGAAGCTGATCAAAGTTTACGTGCTCAAGATGAAACAGCGAATTTACAAGCTAATGATCGACTTCGTTTTAAAATCAGGGAAATCGATCTAGCTTTGCATCGCATAGAAAATGGTGTGTATGGTGTTTGTGAAGAAACAGAGGAGCTTATTGAAAAGCAACGTCTTCTGGCTATTCCTTGGACTCGCCTAAGTATTGAGGGTGCTGAAATCAGAGAATTAGATTTAAAAAGAAAAAAGGCGGTTAATTAAAGACAATTAATTCGTTTTTTGATTTTGAATCCAGCCACAAAGATAAAAAAGAAGCTTAGCCCCTACAAGTTCATTGACTTGATTGTGCTTCACAGGGCGTACCTCTACAAGATCAAAGCCTATGATGGTTTTCTCACAAAAAGGCTTATGAGTACCTGCTAACAGTTCTAAAAGGTAAATCACTTCAGAAAAACTCAAACCTCCTGGCACAGGAGTGCCTGTATCAGGACAACAGGAGAGTTCAAGACCGTCCACATCCAAAGATATGTAGATGTTTTTAGGAAGTGTATGAAGTATATCTAAGCATAAATTATGCCATAGTTGACCTTGTGACTTTTTTCGTCTTAAATCAAAATCACTAAAAAGCTCTAATTTCTTATCCTCTTGGATTCGTTTGTACTCTGAAGCTGAAAAGTCTCTTAAACCTATTTGAGCTATCTTTAAGGGGGGATAGGGGAGTTTAAGAACTTGATTTACAAACGAGGCATGAGAGTGAGTGAAGCCACAGTAATTTTCTCTTAAATCAGCGTGAGCGTCAATGTGCAAAATACCAAAACCCTCTTTCTTATATTTTTCTGAAAGTGCTGTGACCAATCCTAAAGGAGAGGAGTGATCCCCTCCTAACACTCCCACAAAACGTTCTTGTTGAAGGTAGTGTGAGCTTTTGTTATAAACCCATTGGTTGAGTTTTTCTGAAGCTAGGTTTATGTATTGGAGTTTTTTTTGGAGTGTGTGTGTGAGGCTTGATTTTGATTCTAAAGCTTGAAAGATTTTTTTTGAAATCTTTCTTAACTTTTTATTTTGTTTTTTTTGTTTTTGACAAAAGGTTTCCATGGTGACTTTGAAATCCTGCCAACAAGGGTGAAAAAGATCCATTTGATCACTTACTTTTAAAATAGCTTCAGGAGCTTTATGTGCTCCTGGCAGAAAAGATGTACTCACATCCCATAAGACAGGTAAAACGATAACAGGTGCTGTTTTTTCCGGAGGAAGTCCGAAAAGAGTTTTAAAAGAATTGCCATGGTTTTCTAAAGAGGTCATCTTTTAAGAAAGAAAGTAGATAAGAAGGATAAAAGTAGTAATAGCTATGATAATGACTCCTATGTGCTTCTTCAAGAAAGGCTCAATAAAGGGCCCTTTCCAATAAATCAAGCCTCCTATGATAAAAAATCTAAGCCCTCTTCCAAGAAGTGAAAAGATAACAAAATTAATAAAAGAAATTTGAGCGATTCCTGCTCCTAAAGTGAAGATTTTATAGGGTATATAGGTAAATCCAGCAATAAAGATCGATAGAGCATCGTATTTTCTAAAGTACTCAAAAACCGTATTGAGATGGAGGTGGATGTGTTCTGGAACATAAGTTGATATTTGAGACCAAAAGAAAAAACCTAAAAAATAGCCTATGACACCTCCTAGTGTAGAACTGAGAGTTGTTATAGTGGCAAGTTTGAGAGCTTTTTTTTGTTGGGCTAAAGCTAAGAAAATAAGGAAAGGGTCAACAGGAATAGGAACGATAACGCTTTCCCCCATGCTGAGAAGACCCAAGGAAAAAGCTGATGTTTTAGGATTGTTTCGAGCTTTATTCATAGCCTGGTTGTACATTTTTTTGAAAAAACTGAACATTTTAATCTTCTTTCTTTTTTCCCTTTACAATAGTGCTGTTTTATGTTTATTCTATTAAACAAGTCAAGAGATTCATAAAAAAGAGGAGATTTCTATGCGTTTTATTTTAGTGGTATGGACTTTAGGTTTTTTCTTTTTAGGCTTTTTTACATATGCAGGTTCTGATAAAAGGCCTAAGGGTGTTTTCTTTGATAATCTGCAATTAGAGCCCGAAACCCTTCATCCTATTAAAAGCTCTGATTACTATTCAAGCCAAATACAAAGCTATGTTCTCGATTCTTTGATGATAAGGGATCCTGATACTTATGAGTTTAAGCCTTACCTAGCTTATAAATATACGATGAGTCCTGATCAAAAAACCTATAGGTTTTATATAAGAAAAAATGCAAAATTTCATGATGGAAAACCCGTTACAGCTTATGATGTTAAGTTTTTTTATGATGCTATTCATGATCCTAAATTTGAGGCCTATAATATTATACCTTATTATGATGGCTTAAAATCGGTAAAAGTTATTGATGATTATACTTTGGAAATTCGCTTAAAAAACAACTACTTTGGAAACTTTGCTACCATGGCGGGATTAACGGCTATTCCTCGTCATATTTATAATAATGATAAGAAAAACAATAAAATTTTAGTAGGATCGGGAGCTTACAAGTTGGCAAAATACAACAAAGGACGCTCTATCATTTTAGAAAAAAATCCTCAGTGGTGGGGTCATAAGGTTAAAGATTTAAAAACAACTTATAGGATTCCCAAAATTTACTTTCGTTTCATTAAAGAAAGCCTAGTAAGTCTTGAGGTTTTTAAAAAGGGCCAATTGGATTTTACTGGCCTAAGAGTCGAAGACTATGTAACAAAAACACAAGGAACTCAGTGGGGAAAAAAGTACTTTAAGAAAAAAACACAGAACTCTGCCCCTAAAGGTTATGGTTATGTAGGTTGGAATCTTAAAAAAGAGCTGTTTAAAGATAGAAAGGTGCGTTGGGCTTTAGCCCATTTGATGAATAGACGTCTTATGATCAAAAAGTTTTTGTTTGATATGAGTTTACTTGCAACAGGTCCTTGGTATCAGCAAAGCCCTTATGCTGCTAAAGTTGAACCTTTTAAGTATAATCCTAAAAAAGCTCAAATGCTGTTGAGAAAAGCAGGTTGGGCTGATTCTAATAAGGACGGCATTTTAGATAAGAAAATCAAAGACAAGAGGGTGGATTTCAAATTTACACTTCTTTTAGTTAATAAAGAAAGAGAAAAGTATTTTACGATTTATAAAGAAGATTTAAAAAAATCCGGCATTGATATGAAGCTTCAGTATTTGGAGTGGAGTTCTTTTTTGAAAAAACTTGATGAAAAAGAGTTTGATGCTGTTAACCTGGGATGGAGTGCTGGTTCTGTGGACAATGATCCCAAACAAATTTGGCATACTTCTTCTATAAAAAAAGGAGGCTCTAACTTTATCTCCTATTCCAACTCTAAGGTGGATAAACTCATTGATAAGGGAAGGAACATTCTCGATAGAAGCAAACGTATCAAAGTGTATAAAAAAATTTATAGAAAGATAGCTTACGATGCTCCTTATATTTTTATGTTCAATCGTATTTATGATCTCTATGCTGTAAGTGATCGTGTCAGCATGGAAAAAGACACCTACAAGTATACTATAGGTAGAAATTATTGGCAGTTGAAACAATAGGAAAGCTTCTAAAAGATTTTTCCTGGGTTTAAAATTCCTGAGGGGTCAAAAACAGATTTAATGGATTTCATAATTTCAATCTCTTCTTTTGAGCGAGTAAAGGAAAGGAAGTCTTTTTTTAAAAGACCAACTCCGTGTTCTGCAGAAATGCTTCCTTTATAGTCTTTGAGAACGGAGAAAAGAAGCTCGTCTGTTTTTTTACAAGTTTTAAGAAACTCTTTTAAATCTAAAGAAGGGGGCTTTAAAATGTTAATATGCAGGTTTCCGTCTCCAATATGCCCAAACCATAGAACCTCAAAATCAGGATAATTTTTATAAAGAAGCTCATTTGCCTTCTTTAAAAAATCAGGAATGTCAGAAATTTTTACAGAAACATCATTTTTATAAGGCTGTAAAAAGGCTAGAGCTTCTGACACGCCCTCTCTTAAGCTCCAAAGGGTCCGAAATTGTTGTTGGTTTTGGCTCATCTCTCCTCCCAGAGTCCAACCTTTTGAGAGACAGTGTTCAAAAACCTCTAAAAGATGCTTTTGTGGAGGGGCTTCTATTTCAATAAGAACGTAATAAGGGGTTTGGGAAGAGAGGGGGTTTTTGATTTTGAGAGATTTTAAAGTGATCTGTAAAGCTTTTTGGGAAAACATTTCAAAAGCTGTTAAATCAAATACTCGAAAAGCTTCAAACACTTTCATAAGACTGTCTAAGGTGGGGAGCGAAAGAACAAGAACTTGCAAAGAGCAGAAAGGCTTTGTCAATTGACAAGAGACTTCAGTAATAAAACCTAAAGTGCCTTCACTTCCGATGAATAGATGTCTTAAGTCATAACCCGTAGCGTTTTTGACTAAAGAGTTGTTTAGATGAAGAACATCTCCTTTTCCTGTGACTACCTGAAGTCCTGTGATCCATTGACGGATAAGTCCGTAGCGAATGACTTTCATTCCTCCTGCGTTAGTTGCTACGTTGCCCCCAATATGGCTTGAACCCTTAGAGGCAAAATCAACGGGAAAGTAAATATTTTTTGTTTTTGCAAAATTTTGGATCTCTTCTGTAATTGTGCCTGCCTGACAAGTTAAAATACGATCTATGGGGTTAAAGTTTAAAATTTTGTTCATTCTTTCAAAAGAAACAATCATCTCTTGTTGTGTTGCAGTAGCTCCACCACTTAACCCTGTCCTACCTCCTGAAGGGACTAAGGAAGTTTTTTTTTCTCTAGCGTAATGGACCAGTTTTTGCACTTGTTCGGTAGTTTCCACAAAAATCACACAAGAAGGATGGGCTTTGTAATGGGAGTTCCAGTCTCTACCGTAAATTGCTAGGATTTCAGGCTCTTTTGATATTTGCTGTTCTGATAAAAAATCTCTTAATTTCATAAAGTTTACAAACTAAAAAAATAATTTTGATTTCTTTGATGGTTTATATTTTTTTTAAGTTTTTTTACGATCTGTTGTTTCGTTGAATGAAAGGATAAAGGGGCTTGTAGAGTTTTTTCCATAATCTTTATCTTTAGATAGCTTGTTGAATTTTATACATAGGACTTGATTTCTTTATTTTTTTAATTTGGCACAAAAGATGTTCAAGATTCTTCTTACTAAAGAGAGTGTTTAAAAAAGGGGTATCTTTATGAAACTTTTGAAGGTATTTTAAAAGGGCTAAGATGGCTTTTTTTGTCATAAGATGGGCTTCTCTTTATCGTGACAAAAAAGACTATAAATTTCAATAAGTTGTAAATCTTTTCCCCTTTAGTCTATGTTTCAAGACTTTTGTTGATGTAAGAAAGGAGATTTTAAAAAGAAAAAATATTTGGTACTCTTAAAAGAGCATGAAAATAAAGCAACTTGAAAAAAACCTTCAGAAATGGGTGAAGGAGAAGTTAATTACATCAAAGCAGGCTGAAGAGATCATTTTACTAGAAAGAAACCAAAAGCCTGCAGGCCGTCGTTTTGTTGCAGGATTTCTTACTATAGGAGTGATCACCTTTTTATTAGGTGTTATTTCTTTCATAGCAAGCAACTGGAACGATCTATCTGACACTGTTAAATTAGTGGCTGATTTTTTCATTCTTATGGTCTTAGGATCTTTTAGTTTTTATTTTTGGGAGAAAAAAAACCCCCTCTATTTTGAGAGTATTCTCTTAGCTTTTTTACTTTTTTGTCTAGCTTCTATTGGTCTTATCTCTCAAGTTTATAATACAGGGGGTGAATTGCCTGATGCACTTCTTTTCTGGTCTTTGATTACTTTTGGAGTTGTGCTTTTTTCTAAAAAACCGGTAGCTTTTTTTTTATGGCTTATGGGATTTTTTTTCGGCTTCGCTCATTTTTTATTAAACACTAACTTTTTTGCCCATCAGGAAATCATTACGATTTTTGTATTTTTACCCCTTATAAGTGCTTTCTTAACTATGAGTTCAGATCTGTTTTTTAAAAACATACAGCAAACAAAAGTTTTATGGGGATGGACTCTTCTTGTTTTTGTTCTTAGTTTTATTTATAAAGAAGTAGGCCTAACCCATGCCACTCTAATCCATGGCGAGGAATCTTCTCTTCTTGATTTTTCAAACTCTGTTTATATTTTAAGCTATTTTCTTGCTTTTTTTATGAGTCTTTATTTGTTTTTTAAATCGTCTTTTGATATGAAAGATAAATGCTTTCTTTTGGTTTTTCTTATAAGCTTTTTTTTCCCTCTTCATATGACTGTTCTTCTTTTAGGGCTTTTTTCTCTTAGCCTTGTGTTTTTAAGGAGGGGTTATGAAAGGCTTTTCAGATATTTTTTAATTGCTATTCAGCTTCGGTTTCTTATCTTTTTTATTATAGCTTCTTTAGGGCTTTTGAGTACAAGTTTGAGCTTAATGATTTATGGCTCAGTTTTTATTTTAGTCAGTGTTTTATGGAATCAATACAGTCAAGCTATGACAGAGTGGTTTAAGAGGTGGGCTTTGTGAAACAGAAAAAAGCACTTTTTCTTTTAGCTCTTTTATTTCCTTTTGTCGCTCTTGTAAGCCTTACTTTTTATAAAAAATACATTCTTATGCAAGGTCAAAGTGTTATTCTTTCCGTTAAGCCTTATGATCCCAGATCTTTTCTCTCAGGTTATTATTTACGTTACACTGTGGATTATGAATTAAGCTCTTCTGAGATCTGTAATTCTCAAAAAAATCAGGAAGTTATTTCTAAAAGAGCGTACATTTGTTTAAAACCTCTTGGATTTTCTTATGAGAAGCCTAGATTTTGTCAGATTATGGTAAAGGGAGTGTGTTCTTATGGAGGGTTTAAAGCAGGTATTGAAAGGTATTATCTTCCTGAAAAGAAAGCTAAGTATTGGAACTCTACTTTACGAAATCTATCCTTACAGAAAAAAAACCTACAAATTGTGATATCAGTCATAGCTAATGGTAAAGCCCAAGTTAAAGATTTTTTAATAGAAGGTAAATCCATAAACCAGCTTAAAAATCCTTGATGAATGTCTTCATAAACCTTTGAAAAAGTAATGGGAGAGCCATACCAATCATCAATCAGCTGTAATAGTCGCAACTTAATCTGACACGTCTCGAAATGTCAAAGAGATGAAAAGAGGTTACCCTTTTAAATAAACAATACCACCCCAAAGGGTGGAGAAAGGATAACAAAAATGACATATCAAGAAAGAATTATAAAATCAAAAGTAGGTCTTTTGCAATTAGCAGAAGAGTTAGGCAATGTATCTCAAGCTTGTAAGGTGATGGGCTTTTCAAGAGATACATTTTATCGTTACAAGACACTCAAAGAGGAAGGAGGTTTAGAATCATTAAGAGAGCAAAGTCGTAGAAAGCCTAATTTAAAAAACAGAGTTGATCAAACGACAGAAGAGGCTTGTTTAAGGATCGCTATAGAACTTCCTGCCTATGGACAGTTGAGAGCGTCCAATGAGTTAAGGAAAAAAGGAATTTTTATTTCTCCTGCAGGAGTTAGAGGGGTCTGGCTGAGAAATAATTTAGAGACTTTCAAAAAGCGTTTGAAAGCTTTAGAAAAGAAGTCTGCAGAGGAAGGCTTGGTTTTCACAGAGGAGCAGTTACAAGCCCTAGAGAAGAAGAAACAAGAGGATTTAGAGTGCGGAGAGGTAGAGACAGCTCATCCTGGTTATTTAGGCTCACAGGACACTTTTTATGTGGGAACTATGAAAGGTGTAGGACGTCTTTATCAACAAACCTTTGTGGACACTTACTCAAAAATTGCTTTCTGTAAGCTCTATAAAACGAAAACACCTATTACAGCAGCTGACCTTCTCAATGATAGAGTGTTTCCTTTTTTTGAAGACCATGATGTGCCCCTGCTTCGTATGTTAACAGATAGGGGTACAGAGTTCTGTGGAGTTCAAGATCGTCACGATTATGAGCTTTATTTGGCTATCAATGATATAGAACACACAAAAACAAAGGCAAGACATCCTCAAACCAATGGCATCTGTGAAAGATTTCATAGAACAATTTTAGAGGAGTTTTATCAAGTGGAGTTTAGAAAAAAAGTGTACAAAAGCATAGAAGAGTTGCAGTCTGACCTTGACTTGTGGCTTGTGAAATATAATGAAAGGAGAACTCATCAGGGAAAAATGTGTTGTGGTCGAACACCTATGGAAACTTTCCTTGACGGAAAACAAAAAGTAAGGCAAAAGATGATTGAACAGAACGCAAACTGACAGACAGTTTTTTATCAACCCAGAAAGGGTAACTGTCAGATCATATAACGTCTATTACAATTTATCCCTGATGCCTTTACCTCCTTATAGTCCAGAATTAAATCCCATGGAACAAGTCTGGCAACAATTACGAAGGATCAAATTATCGAATGCATGTTTTAAAAACTATGACCATATAGTGAATACTTGTTGTGAGGCCTGGAATACTTTTTGCGATCAGGAGGGCAGGATTAAAAAATTATGCACTCGATCTTGGGGAAAACAACAAGATGAATCAAGCTTGTAAATTAATTTGAACCTATAAATTAAATTGTTTAACTGATTTTTGTCATTTTAAATTTTACCCTCACTTTTTCACTTATTTTAACCCATCAATCGATTCACACAACAAATAGATATACCTGAAATAAACTTATCTTATGAAAACTTAACCTCCCCTCAAAAGAAGTTTTTTTAAAATCTCCTAACTGAAGCTTTTCCTTAAGTCAATTTTAAAATTTTAAATTTGAACATGAAAATGTCGAATTAATTTCTGTAATTGGTATTATTAACTTCTTTTCCAATATGACGGATGTATTTCTGAACAACTTTACCTTTAAAATCTAAGAAATATCCTCCTCGTAGGAGTCAAGGGCTATTAAGAAACCGACTTACGTTATGATCTGACACGTCTATTACAACAAATACCTGAAATGACAAAAATTGTTAACAGTGTTTAAAAATTTGACAACCAGGCTTTTAAACTTCAGAAGTATTATAGCTTTGATTTGAAAATTGATCAGAAACTTCAATTATAAGCCTAGAAACTAACTGTTGACCCTTTTAATCAGGTTACAGGGATTTTTATTGTAAATTTTACTATTTCATAAAAAAAAACTTGAAAAAGTTACTTAATGCGTATAGTCTAATGCATAGCATAAGATTGAAACCAGAGCTTAAATCTAGTGCAAAAAAGAAAGGGAAGAGAAAATAAAAATAAACAAAATGTAAAGGAGTCAATATGTCAGACAATAAAAGAGAATTTAATGAAGTCATAAAAAAAGGTATTAAACCTCAGAAAGAAAGTGAGGATTTTCAAACGGGGAATAAGAAAATGATTTATAAATCAGAGGTTATGAGTCGTCTTTTGGGTATGGTTTATAAAATGGCAGCCTCTCAATCTTCTGTTCTTATTTTAGGAGAAAGTGGTACAGGAAAAGAGTTAATCGCTCAAACCCTCCATGAGAGTTCTAATAGAAAAAAAGCTCCCTTTATTATGGTCAACTGTGGGACTCTTCAGGAATCTTTATTAGAAAGTGAACTCTTTGGACATGAAAAAGGTGCCTTTACAGGAGCTTATAGTCAAAAAGTAGGTTTTGTAGAAAAAGCTCATCAAGGAACTTTATTTTTAGATGAAGTGGGAGAACTTAGTCTTGGAATTCAAAGTAAACTTCTTCGATTTTTGCAAAGCGGTGAATTTTATCGTGTTGGAGGAAAAGAGCTTTTAAAAGTTGATATTCGCTTGATTAGTGCCACAAATAAAGCCTTGGAAAAAGAAGTTGAAGTCAGTCAATTTCGTGAAGATTTATTTTATCGCATTAACACTATTGTTTTAAAAACAAGTCCTCTGCGTCGTCGTAGAGAGGATATTAAGCCTCTTTTTAATTTCTTTATGTCTCAAAAAGCCAAGGGAAGTCAAGTTATCTCTCCTTGTTTAAAAGTTGATTCTAAAGTTTATAGAGTTCTAGAAGAATACAAATGGCCAGGAAATGTTCGTGAGCTTCAAAATTTGTGTGAACGGCTTCATGTTACTTGCGAAAGCAATAGTACTATTCGTCTTGAACACTTACCTTATGAGATTGTGAAAAATCAGACCATAGATTCTGAGAGGTTTTATCTAGTGGAGTATGATTCTTCTATAACTCTTGCAGAATTAGAAAGACAATACATTCTTCAAGCTCTTACTTACTTTAAGTGCAATAAAACTCAAGTGGCTAATGCTTTAGGTATTACCATTAAAACACTTTATAATAAGCTCCATGAGTACGGTGAGTTTGAACGTTTTGCTATGCAAGAAGGTCGCAAGAAGACAAGGCCATAAAAAGATAGAGCAAACTTTTTTAGATGAGAATGAAGTATTATTCTCATGTAAAAAAGTTTAGAAATAATTTTCTTCGTCGTCCTCTTCATCATAATCATCGTCTTGGTATAAAGACTCATCGTTTTGAGCTTCCGGATCAAAATTGTCACCTAATGAACCCTCTTCTAGGGGATCACTTTGATCATTTAAAACATTATCTAAACTTCCTTTATTTACGTTGGAATTGAGATAAATATCTTTTATGGACTTTTCTTTTTGAATCTCTTTTTCTGACAACTCTTTCTGAGATGTAAATTGAGTGCCTTTTTTCAACAATGATTTTGGTTTTTTAGAAAGAGTCTTTTTTTTCGCCTTCCTCTTTTTAGAGCTTGAATGTGATTTTTTTGTACTTTTTCTTTTCTTCTTTTTTAGATGCTTTTTTTTACTGACTTTACTTTGAGTTTTTCTTTTTTTCTTTGTTAGAGACTTCTTTTTAGAAACTTTTCTCTTTCGTTTGAGGACACGTTTTTTTGCAGTTTGTCTTCTTTTTTTTGAGAGTTTTTTCTTCAATTTTTTTGATGTTTTTTTTGCTTTTTTTACTGATTTTTTTGTGGTTTTTTTTCTTTTCTTGGTCATATACTTAACTCCTTAATATTTCTTACTGTCTTAATTTATTATGCCTAAAAAAAAAATTATGAAAAGAATTTTTTCTTTATGACATGCCTAATCAATCTCATGGCTTCTGCAAAAAGCCATATGTCCCCACTCGACATAAGATTTGATTTGATTTCTTCTGAGGTGAAGTTCATGAACATGTCCTAAAGAGCACTTTTGTTCAGACCAATCAAAGTAACTGCATTGTTCACAGCAGTAAGTGAAGTTGAGTTTTAGAAAATCGCCAGGAGAAACGGGATCGTAAATTATTCCTTTGTTTAACTTCTTATTCATAGGCTTTTATTGACAAATTAAAAATACGACACAAGGTTAACATAAGGAGGTTTGAGATGAAAGCTTTACAAAAATTAACTGAAAAAAGTCGAGAAGCTTTTGAGGAGGCTTTATTTTTAGCCCAGTCTCATAAGAATCTTTCAGTAGAACTTGTTCATCTTTTGTTTGAAATTTTAAAAGACAGTGATAGCATTCCCTCTCAAGCTTTTAAGGCTTGTGGACTACAGGACTTAAACCTTATAAAAAGAGAGTTTAAAAAAAAGATAGAAATTTTACCTCAGGTTCAAAAAAAGCAAGTTTATCAAACAGATCTAGGTTTAAGTTTAGGAGAAGCTTTGAAAAGCTCTGAAAGTTTAGCTCGAAATTCAGGGGATCAGTTCATTTCTACAGAACACTTTTTCCTCTCTTCTTTTGATGACTTTAAAGAGATTTATCAAAATTATGATATCACAAAAGAAAACTTTCAACTTCAAATCCAAAAAATAAAAGGAGATAAAAAAGTGACCGACATTCATCCTGAAAACAAGTGCCAAGTTTTAGAAAAATATACTCGTGATCTTACTCAATTGGCCAGTCAGTCTAAATTGGATCCTGTTATAGGAAGAGATAGTGAGATTAGACGTGTAATTCAGATTCTATCCCGTCGCACTAAGAATAATCCTGTTTTAGTAGGAGAAGCTGGTGTAGGGAAAACAGCTATTGCTGAGGGTTTAGCAGTAAGAATTTGCAACAAAGACGTTCCCCATGTTTTGTTTAACAAAAGAGTTTTAGTTTTGGATCTAGCAAGTCTTGTTGCTGGAGCAAAATACCGAGGTGAATTTGAGGATCGGCTTAAGGCTGTGGTGAAAGAGGTCACTGACTCTCAAGGAGAGATTATTTTATTTATTGATGAGCTTCACACTCTTATAGGTGCAGGGAAAACAGAGGGGGCTATGGATGCAGGTCAGATTTTAAAACCTGCTTTAGCAAGAGGGGAGTTAAGAGCCGTTGGGGCGACTACTTTAGATGAGTATAGACAGTATATTGAAAAAGACAAAGCTTTAGAAAGAAGGTTTCAGACTGTTTTAGTAAAAGAACCCAGTCTAGAAGATGCTATCACCATTTTACGAGGTTTAAAAGAAAAGTACGAACTTTATCATGGTGTGAGCATTAAAGATAGTGCTTTAATACAGGCTGTGAAATTATCTGATCGTTATATTTCGAATAGATTTCTTCCTGATAAGGCTATTGACCTTGTAGATGAAGCTGCAAGCCGTTTGAATATTGAAATCAACAGTGTACCTGCAAGCCTTGATTCTTTAAGAAGGAAAATTCGTCATCTTCAGATTGAAAAAGAAGCTTTAAAAAAAGAAAAGGACTCCCAGTATGAAGAAAGGCTAAAAGAAGTAAATAAGGAGTTAGAAAGTAAACTTAAAGAACAAAAGAGGTTTTCAGCTCTTTGGGAAAAAGAGAAGTCTAAGATTTCAAAGCTTAAAGCTTTAAAACAGGATATTGAAAAAGTAAAAATTGATATTGAACAAGCAGAGAGGAAAAGTGATCTCTCTAAAGCAGCAGAATTAAAATATGGAGTTCTCCCTAAGCTAGAAAAAGAATTAAAGGGACTTACTCAAGAGAACCTTAAGAAAAATAAAAACTATGAACTTCTTAAAGAGGAGGTAGGGGTTGAGGAAATTGCTCAAGTCGTAAGCCAGTGGACAGGGGTCCCTGTTCAAAAAATGCTCGATTCAGAGAAAAAAAAGCTTATGAATATGGAGGAGAGCTTATCTAAAAGAGTGATAGGCCAGGGTAAAGCCTTGTCTCTTATTTCTCATGCCATAAGAAGAGCAAGAGCTGAGATCTCTGATCCGAAAAGACCTATTGGAAGTTTTATGTTTTTAGGAGTTACAGGAGTGGGAAAAACAGAGACTGTAAAAGCTCTTTCAGAGTTTTTGTTTGATGATGAGGATGAGATCATTCGTATTGATATGAGCGAATATATGGAAAAACATTCTGTGGCAAGACTTTTAGGAGCACCTCCCGGCTACGTAGGTTATGAACAGGGAGGGCAATTAACAGAGCCTGTGAGAAGAAAGCCTTATTCTGTTATTCTTTTTGACGAAATTGAAAAAGCTCACCCTGATATTTTTCACACTTTGTTACAAATCTTAGATGAAGGACATCTTACCGATAGCCAAGGACGTAAGGTAAACTTTAAAAACAGTGTTATTGTGATGACCTCTAATCTTCCTAAAGGGGAGTTAAAGAATCATTTTCGTCCTGAATTCTTAAACCGTGTTGATGAAATTATTGTCTTTGATTCTTTAGGAAAAGAATCCATTGAAACCATTGTAAGGCTTCAATTTGAAGATATAAAAAGAAGAGTTCTAGAGAAAAATATTGAATTAGAATTTGATAAAAAGGTTGTAGAGTTTATTGCTAAAAGAGGTTATGATCCTGTTTACGGAGCAAGGCCTTTAAAGAGAGCTTTACAATTAGAAATTTTAAACCCTTTAAGTCAGAAGATCATTTCAGAGGATATAAAAAAACTTAAAAAAGTAAAAGTTTCTGCCAATGATATGCATGTTGTTTTAAGTGACTGTTAATATACTCATATGGATGACCAGTAAGTCAAGCAAGAAAAGTAAGTCTGTAAATTACCCAAATTCCACGCTAAAAATGATCACTACATTGCTCTAACAGTAAGATAAGTTCCATAAGATGGAAGTTTTCCAGTAAAAATGGGGTTATTGCCTTTTTTTTCTGTGAAAAGCTCTTGCCCTTCTATTTTTAAGTAGTTACCATAATGGTAACTACTATGAGTTTTATAAAGAAGATTAAAAGAGGAGGCAGCACTTATTTAGCAGAGGTGAAAAATGTCCGGGTCAAGGGCAAGGTCGTACAGAAGTACTTGAGATATCTTGGAAAGGAGGTGAATCATAAGCGTGTTATCTCTATATCTTCCGAGAACATTCAATTCGATAAAGTTAAGATCAGTGGTCCCTTGATTGTTCTTCATGCCCTTGCAAAAAAAGTTGGTCTTCCCGAAGTTCTTGGCAATTATTCAGATGAAATACTAAGTATGGTCTATGCTCATTGCTTGGATTACAGAAGCGTCAATAATATGCCATCATGGTATGAACGAACAGATTTAAACAGCATTTTAAACTTAGATGGGCTGACTGAAAGAAGGCTTTTTTCAGCTCTCGATCAGCTTAACGAATCCAAGGCTCCATCTTTGCAGAAACGTATTTTTGAAAATGTTAAAAAAGAATACAAGTTATCATCTAATAAAATTGTCTGATGTTACTAACACTTATTTTTATGGAAGTAAATGTCAACTAGGTAACCCAGGGTACAGCAAAGATGGGAAAAGGAAGAGTCCTCTGATTCAGATAGGTCTTGCTGTAACTCAAGAAGAAGGGATTCCTGTTTTTCACAAGACCTTTAAGGGTAACATTCACGATAGCAGGACATTGACGGCACTTGTTAATAGTTTTTCAGAATACAATCTTCGTTCTGGCCTATTGGTGTATGATCGAGGTATAGCATCGTCTAAAAACCTTTCTTACAGGGGAATTGGGTTGGAATACATTGTGCGGAATTCCTATGAGAGAGGTTGAGAAGAAGACAGTACGAAATTTTTTAAAGTCCGGTTCTATAGTAAACGTTTCAAATAGGGTAATTTTGAACAAGAATACTTTTTACGTTAAAAGCATGAATTATACATTTGGCCAAGTTAAAGGAAAACTGGCAATCTGCTACAACCATAAAAGAAAGGATGCAATTCGAGAGGCGAGATATGATGAGATAGTTGCTGCTCAAAACTGTCTATCTCAAAACAAGTCCATTAAGGAGGGGCTGAAAAAATATCTAACTCCCACAGGAAAGATCAGGGATCAGGAGCTGAAAAAAGCAGAAGAATTTGATGGGTACTCCTGTATATTTTCTACAAAGAATATTTCTGGTAAAGATATGGTCAAACTTTATTTTGATAAAGATGTCGTAGAAAGAGCTTTCAGAATTTTAAAAGGAGTTACAAATTTAAATCCTGTGCGACACTGGCTTTGCAACAGAGTAGTGGCTCATGTTTTTATTTGTTATTTATCTTATCTTCTGCTTTCCGTATTAAAGTTACATCTCTACAATTTGGATATTTCGCTAATTCAAGCATTAAAAGAGCTAGAGAACCTGTACAAAGTTTATTTTTCTGATAAAAAGAAAAAAATTCAAATGTCTCGAACAGTTGCTCTAAGCAAAATTCAAGAAAATATCATAAAGGCTATTGACAAAAAACTTCTCAGAGAAATGAAAACCAGTAGTGATCATTTTTAGCGTGGAATTTGGGTAAATTAAATTGTGTAACGAAGATAATACCTATAGTGAAAGCTTTTTATTTTCTCAACTGAAACGAGAACTGGGATTTAAGAAGTAGACCTCTTTCAAGCAAGTTGAAATAGAAATTTTTGAGTGGATTGAAGCTTTTATTACAATACTCAACACCTTCATTCTATTTAGAAAAACCCCTTTAGAATTTGAAAAAAATCAGGAAATAAGGATGAGACCTTTTAAAAAAAGTTCACTATTTCGACTCATACTACCACACAGTTCAGAGGGTTTCTTAAATTTATTGAACAGGCCCGCCACAAGTATCGGGAGTCCAAATTCCGGGATTTGGACTCATTGGATTCATTTTAGGGCATACTCTTATGGTTTTATCACCCCACATGCGGACACCAACTCCATCGAAGCAAAAAATTGCATTAGGACTGTACAACGTTTTTCCTACTGTGTTTTTACAGTACGAATGAAACTCCAAACGGTTAGGATTAATCATATGAGGATTTGCACTCCCAGGATAAGGGCTTAATGGGAAGCTTGACCAAGATGTAATATCTGTAGCTCCTCTGTTAGCTTTGTATTTATGATTACACCACCTATGTTTTATTTCCAATGAGATTTGCGACTTTGGGAGACTGCTTAATTGTATAGCAATACCTCCTGTACCAGCATAAATCGATAAAAAAGTTGTAAAATAAGATACAGATCCATCATTTGGACATGCTAAATCATAAAAATCCTCCGTAAAACTATCAAGTTTAAATTGAGCCGGAAAATAAAGCTGGTTTCCGTATTTTTGTACTAATGTTCCAACATTTCTTTCATAAAGCAAAGTTTTATACATTTTAAAAAGACCAGATACTAAGACTTTTCCGTTAGAAGCAATAGCTCTTCTTTTGTAGTTGTCATAAGCTGAGTGTGCTATGCTGGCTAAAACACCTACTACAGCCACTGTAACTAAAAGTTCCAGTATGGTAAATCCTTTGTAACTGCTCACCTACATTGTTCAGTTATCCCTAACTTTAGACCTGTTTTAAGATAAAAGTCTTGTTCTTACAGATTTTCTTTTAAATACTTTTTTCAAATGACAATAAATAAGACCTCCATCAGAAATGAGATTGAAAATATAAGAAGTGACTTTGATAAGTTTGCAAAGAAAGGTTCTGTGCCTACTGAGATTTCTGTGATTGTTGAATCTCTCTTTAAGGTTGTGAACATTCTGATTGTTGTGTTTTTAGAAAAACAGGTTCGAAAAAATTCCAGCAACAGCGGTCTTCCTCCTTCGCAAGATTTTAGTCGTCAAGGGAATCGTAATAAGAAAGCTAGTGGGAGTCAGAAAAAGGGCTCTAGACTTGATAACAGTAAAGATACAAAACAGTGAGGAGACTGTCTCTCCCTCAGAGTGTTCTCAGTGTGGGATGTGTTTAAAGACAGCAGAGGTAAAAAGCCTTGAGAAGCGTAAAAAGATTGATATTTTTTATGAAATTCAGACCCATACTGTAACTTCTGAAGTTAAGGATTGTCCCTCATGTGGAGCTAGAAATAAAGGTCAATTCCCTAAAGGTATGAGTGGTCCTCTTCAGTATGGTATAGGCATTAGAGCTTCCATCATCAATTTCATTATAGTTCAGATGCTGTCTTTTAGAGCGTGTTGGGGAACATTACATGGGGCTTATAGGTCGAATGATTTCTCCTGCAGTTATGTTGAGATACATTGCTGAATTAGGAGAGTTTCTTAAAAGTTGGGAAGAGCAGATGAAAGAAAAGATACTTGAATCAGAGGTCATTCATGTTGATGAGACCTCTATGAGGGTTAAGGGTAAAAACTACTGGATTCATACTTATAGTTCAGGAGAATTAGTCTTGCAGTTTCTCCACCTTTCAGGTGGAAGGGAAGCCATAAAAGATATTGGTCTCTTGGATAGATATGGAGGAGTGCTTGTGCATGATTGTTGGAGTCCTTACTTTTGTTATGATAAGATAACTCATGCTTTGTGTGTGGCTCACCTTTTGAGAGAGCTTAAATTTATAGAAGAAAGCAATGGATTCAAATGGGCTATAAATCTCAAAAAACTTCTTAAAGAGACTGTGGAGTTAGTTCATAAAAAAGAGTCAAGAGTTCTGACTCAAAAAGAGTACGAAACTCTTCAGAGAAGGTATAGGAGTATTCTTACAAAAGGCTTAAAAGAGCTTCCAGAATTTCCTAAAAAAAATGGCAAGAAAGGACGAATAAAGCATACACAAGCTCAAAACCTTTGGCTGCGATTTAAAAAGTATGAAGCAGAAATACTGTGTTTTTCTAAAAGAAAGAACGTAGATCCTACTAATAACAGAGCTGAAAGAGATCTAAGAATGACTAAAGTGAAAAAGAAAGTGTCAGGGTGTTTCAGAACAGAAGAAATGGCGAAATATTTTTGTCGCATTACCAGCTATGTTAAAACAATGAGAAATAGAGGGTATTCTTCTTTAGAAGCCATCTCTATGGCTTTAAATAAAAACTTACGAGAGTGAGCAGTTACAAAGAATTAAGCAGCCTCTTGACCTACAACTTCCATGTGTATGATTCTTCCTAAAAAATTAATGTGTGGATTTTGAAGTGCAATCAGTGTAGATATCAACACTATCAATAGTTTATCTTTTTATTTTTCTGATTTCACTGGGTATATAGGTGAAGAAGAAATAGTAAAGTGAAGTAAAAGGAATAAAGATAATAAAAAGCCAAAGCTTAGATGTTGAGTGGGGCCTTTTAAGGTAATCTAAGAACATTAATAAACTATGAAGAGAAAGAAGGCTTATGAATGTAAACCTTATAAATGTAGATGTAGTGGATAAAGTTGTTTGATTCGAAAAGAAGTCTCTAAGGATAAGGGGGAAAATAAAGGTTATGCAAATACATACGATTATACATAAGGAACTTAAAAACAGTGCCATATCTTTAGTCTAGCTTTTGTAGCTTGAAGTTTCATGAGATACCACACTGCATAATTTTTTTTAAGACGTTTTTTCTATTTGAAATATGCATAACAATAATGCTATTATGTTTATCTGAAAGGAGTTAAAAGTATGAAAACTATCAAATTTTTAATCATCATCTTATGTTTTCTAAGTTTTTCTGTATCCTACGGAAATACTTTAGGTACAGTGAAAAAAAGAGGTTATATTGCTTGCGGGGTAAATACGGGGTTACCGGGTTTTTCCAGTTCTGACAGTAAAGGAAAGTGGAAAGGTTTGGATGTGGATATATGTCGTGCTGTTTCTGCTGCTGTTTTTGGAAAACCTAATCAATTAAAATTCATTCCCTTAACGACACAGCAAAGGTTTACAGCTTTGCAATCGGGGGAGGTTGATGTACTTTCAAGAAACACGACTTGGAATCTGCAAAGAGATACAGCTCAAGGACTTAACTTTGCTCCTGTAACTTATTACGACGGCCAGGGTTTTATGTTGAGAAAGTCTGCAAAAATTAAAACTTTAAAAAAACTAAATGGTGCTACTATTTGTGTTTCTCAAGGAACAACAACAGAATTAGGCTTAGCTGATTATTTTAAAAGTCATAAAATGAAATTTAAACCTCTTGTTTTTGAATCGAGAGATGAGATGGTTCATGCTTTTGTGAAAAAACGTTGTGATGTGGTAACAGCTGATGCTTCTAGTTTAGCAGGAGATCGAACTAAACTGCAGAATCCTAAACAATATGTTATTTTAAAAAAGATCATTTCAAAAGAGCCTTTGGCACCTGTTGTTCGTCATGGAGATGATCAGTGGTTTGATGTTGTAAAGTGGACCGTTTTTGCTCTTATAGCTGCAGAGGAAATGGGAATTACATCTAAAAATGTATCTTCTATGAAAAGAAGTCGAAACCCTGATGTGAAAAGGTTTTTAGGTGTTATTAAAGGAAATGGAAAAGCTTTAGGTTTAAATGAACGTTGGGCTTATCATGTAGTAAAGCACGTAGGTAATTATGGCGAGATTTTTGAAAGAAATTTAGGTTCAAAAACAAAGCTAAATATCAAAAGAGGTCTTAACAATCTATGGACAAAAGGAGGGCTTCATTATTCCCCCCCTGTTCGTTAATCTCTTTCGTTTGCAATAATGAAAAGCTGGCTTTACGGAGAGAAAAAACGTTCCATTTTATTACAAGCTCTTTTTCTCTTTTGTGTTGGTTTTGTGCTTTTTACTTTATTTTCTCAATTACAAGAGAATCTTAAAAGGCAAAATATTGCTTCAGGTTTTGGTTTTTTGTTTCAAAATGCAGGTTTTGAAATTAGCGAAACTTTCATACCTTATAGCAGTGATGATACGTATTTAAAAGCCCTTGGTATAGGAATTTTAAACACTATAAAGGTGGCTATTATAGGAAATATTTTTACTCTCATTCTGGGGTTTCTATTTGGTATATTGAGTTTCTCTGAAAACTTTCTTTTAAGATTCATTTGTCGCTCTTATGTACATTTGTTTAGAAACACTCCTCTTTTATTGCAACTTTTTTTTTGGTATTCCCTTTTCAATCAAGGGCTTCCTAGCGTAAGAGAGGCTTATGAAGTTTTACCCTTTGTCTTTCTTTCTAACAGAGGACTTTTTTTTCCTTGGTCTGATGTTTTGTACTTTTGTTTTATAGCTTTGTTTTTAATTCTTGTACTTTGGTTTTTTCTACGTCGATGGGCTACTAGTTATAAAGAGAGAACGTCTAAAAAATTTCCTCTTCATTCTCTCTTAGGAGGAGCTTTTGTGCTTCTTGTCTTGCTTTTTTGGTTTTTTGTAAGCCAAAGTCAAAGTTTTTCTTGGAGTCTGCCTCAATTAGAAGGATTTAATTTTGAAGGAGGAAGCTCTTTATCTCCAGAGTTAAGTGCTTTGCTTTTAGGACTGATTTTGTATACGGGAGCTTTTACAGGAGAGATTGTACGCTCAGGTTTAGAGGCTGTGGATCAAGGACAATGGGAGGCTGGGCGATCCTTGGGTTTAAGTCGAGTGAATATTCTAAGGCTTCTTATCATACCTCAGGGTTTAAGGGTCATTGTTCCTCCTCTTACAAGTCAGTTTTTGAACCTAACAAAGAACTCTTCTCTAGCTGTTGCTATTGCTTATCCAGATTTTGTAAATGTGGCCAATACAACTTTGAATCAAACAGGACAGGCTGTGGAGCTTATTTTGTTAATTATGTTAGTTTACTTTGTTTTTAACATAATAACTGCTTCTTTTATGGGCTGGTATAACAGAAAGATACAACTGGTGGAAAAATGAGAAAAATACCTTCTTGGCTTAAAAAGAATCTTTTTTCCTCTTGGGTCAACACATTTATTACAGCTTTTTTAGTCAGCATGTTTTTTTATTTTTTTATACCTTTTTTTAATTGGTTATTTGTAGATAGTGTTGTTTATGGAGATGCTGAAATGTGTCGCAAAAAAGGGGGAGCTTGTATTGCCTTTCTTATAGAAAAGATGAACTTCATACTTTTTGGTTTTTACCCTCAGGATCAGCTGTTAAGACCTATTTCAGCTATAGTGGGTTTTTTAAGTCTTGTTTATTATTCTCGAGAACCCTTGCGATGGGAAAAAAAGACTTTTGTTTTGTGGGTTTTTAGTCTTATCATTTTCTATTGGCTCTTAGCAGGAGGTCTGGGTTTAAAAAGTGTTCCCACTTCTAATTGGGGAGGCTTACCTTTGACGCTTATTATGGCTTTTGTGAGTTTAACATGTTCTTATCCCTTAGGGATTTTACTAGCTTTAGGTCGTCGTTCTTCTTTACCTATACTGAAGGTTTTTTGTATTGTTTATATTGAGCTTATTAGAGCAGTTCCCCTTATCTCCATTTTGTTTATGGCATCAGTGATGTTCCCTCTTTTTGTTCCTGAAGAAATAAGTATAGATAAACTTTTAAGAGCTTTAATTGCTATGACTATGTTTACATCAGCTTATATGGCTGAGGTGGTAAGAGGAGGATTGGCGGCAATTTCTAAGGGTCAATACGAAGGAGCTCAATCTTTAGGGCTTAATTATTACCAACTAATGAGATGGGTGATTTTACCTCAAGCTTTAAAAAAAGTTATACCTCCTACTGTGAATGTTTCTATCTCCACCTTCAAAGATACCTCTTTGGTCTTGATCATTGCTTTGTTCGATCTTTTGATGACAGCTAAAACGTCTTTACAAGATACAGAGTGGTTAGGTTTTAGTGTTGAAGTGTATTTGTTTGTAGCTCTTATTTATTTTGGTTTTTGTTTTTCTATGGGTAAATATTCAAGACGTTTAGAAACAGAGCTTGTGAAGTAAAAAATTAAAAAGGAGTGTGATGTGATTGTATTAAAAAAGGTTAACAAATGGTTTGGTGATTTTCATGTCTTAAAGGATATTGACTTAGAAGTTAAAAAAGGGAAAAAGGTTGTTGTCTGCGGTCCTAGTGGATCAGGAAAGTCAACACTGATTCGTTGTGTGAACCGATTGGAAGTCCATCAAAAGGGACAAATTTTTGTGGGTGGTCTTGAACTGACAGATAATGTTAAAAATATTTCTAAAATCAGAGAAGAAGTGGGTATGGTTTTTCAACACTTTAATTTGTTTCCTCATCTGACAATCTTAGAGAATTTAACCTTAGCTCCTGTGTGGGTCAAAAAAAAGTCTTTAAAGGAAGCAAAAGAGGTGGCTATGAACTACTTAAGGGTGGTTAAAATTGCGGAACAAGCTCAAAAATACCCAGGGCAGCTTTCAGGAGGACAAAAACAAAGGGTGGCTATTGCTAGGAGTCTTTGTATGAATCCGAAAGTTATGCTTTTTGATGAGCCTACTTCAGCCTTAGATCCCGAAATGGTAAAAGAGGTTTTAGAAGTGATGAAAGAATTAGGACAGAAAGGAATGACTATGGTTTGTGTCACCCATGAAATGGGCTTTGCAAGGGAGGTGGCCGATGAAATCATTTTTATGGACGAAGGGTGTATTGTGGAAAAAGCCCCTCCTGAAGTTTTTTTTACATCTCCTAAACACAAGAGAACAAAAGAGTTTTTAAGTCAGATTTTATAACCACTGTTAAAGAGATTATGGAGAACTTAGAACATCGCACTTTAGATCTTTTAAAAAAGAATCATCTTGAAAAAGAGTCCTTTTTATTAGGAGTATCGGGAGGAAAGGATTCTATGGCTTTGCTTTATGTTTTTCAAACTTTAAAGGGCGTTTTGAAGTTTTCTTTTTCAGTCGCCTTCGTACACCATGGTTTCCATTCTAACAAAGAATACAGAGAGGAATCTTATAAACTAGTTAGGAGGGTTTGTGAACAGTTTCATATTCCCTTTATTTCTAATTATGATAGTAGAGCCTTTACTTTATCTCCTCCTCCGGTTTTTAGTGAACAAGATTTAAGACATTTTCGTTATTTTTGCTTTAACAAGTGGAGGGAAAGGGGGTTTTTAGTTATAGCACATCACAGCCAAGACTTGTTAGAAACACGCCTCTTGCGTTTGATAAGAGGTGTAGGAAGCGATGGTTTTAGTTCTATGAAAGTCTTAAAAGAAAAACTTTTAAGACCTTTTCTTTCAAGAAGTCTTGAAGACATTAAAATTTATATAGAGAAAAAAAACATACCTTACAAAGAGGATCCCTCTAACAAAGATTTGAAATTCTTTCGCAATTGGATTCGCCATAAATGGCTTTTTGATTTAGAAACTTATAAACCAGGTTCTGTCAAGAGGTTAGCCCAGTCTTTTGAGATTTTATCTGAAAGCTACTCTACTCCTTTTTTTTGTTTTGAACAAGGGATTGAAAAAGAAAGTTTTTATAAGCTCTCTTACGGACAAAAAAAGAGGCTTCTTATAGCTTATATGAAAAGCTTAAATCTTAAAAATTATGGAGCAAGTCATGTAGAAGAACTGTTAAAAAGACTTGAAACAAAGGCTCAAAAGTGTGATGATTTTTATATGTTAGGGAGAAAGTGGATTTTAGGACCTAAAACCATTCAAGCGGTTTTGTGTTAATTTGGAATAGAGAATATGTTTTACTTTTATATAAGAGGTGAGTCGTAAAAGACAGGTTCTTAAAGTTTGCTCTGAAAATAGAAAGGTGGTATAATTAAGTTATGAATTCTTCTTCACAAAAAACTTTAGCTTTTTGGCTTCTGATCATTATTTCAGCTTTTTTGATTTTTCAAGTTTATGAAAAAAGAAAGAAGCAAACTATTTCTGACTTTAACTACCCTAAGTTTTTACAGGCTTTAGAAAAAGACCAGATAGAAAGTGTTACTTTTAATGAAGGAACACAGGAGATCACAGGAACTATCAAAAAGGAATTTTCTGATCAATATAACAAGGCTACAAATTTCTCTATTAAAGGAAACACAGGAACAGAAGGATTTAAACTTGTTCGAAAATATGGTTTGACACCTAAGTACAAAACTTCGGAAAACTCTATTTTTATGAACATTTTTATTAACTGGCTTCCTTTAATCATTATTGTTGCTATGTTTGTTTTCTTCATACGTCAAATTCAAGCAGGTGGAGGAAAGGCTTTTAGTTTTGGAAAGAGTAAAGCACGTCTTTTTTCTCCTCAAGATAAGAAGAAAGTGTCTTTTAAAGATGTAGCGGGCTTGGATGAAGCTAAAGAGGATTTGCAGGAGATTGTAGAGTTCTTGAAGAGTCCTAAAAAAATTAGTCGTTTAGGGGGTAAAATTCCTAAAGGTGTTTTATTGGTAGGTAGTCCTGGTACAGGAAAGACTCTTTTGGCAAGAGCTGTGGCAGGAGAGGCAAATGCTCCTTTTTTAACGATTTCAGGTTCAGACTTTGTAGAGATGTTTGTAGGCGTAGGAGCCAGTCGTGTACGCGATCTGTTTGAACAAGGAAAAAGGCAAGCTCCTTGTATCATCTTTATGGATGAAATCGATGCTGTCGGAAGACACCGAGGAGCTGGTATGGGGGGAGGCCATGATGAAAGAGAGCAAACTTTAAATCAGCTCCTTGTGGAGATGGATGGTTTTGAAAGTTCTAAAGGTGTTATTCTTATTGCTGCTACAAACCGTCCTGATGTTTTAGATCCTGCACTTTTAAGACCAGGACGATTTGACAGAAGAGTTGTTGTCAATAAACCTGATTTAAAAGGAAGGGAAGCAATTTTAAAAGTGCATGTTAAAAAAGTCCCCTTAACTTCGGATGTGAATTTAAAAACTTTGGCTTTAGGAACTCCTGGTTTTTCAGGTGCTGATTTAGCTAATCTTGTCAATGAAGCAGCTCTTATGGCGGCTCGGTTTGATAAACATAAGGTGGATATGGATGATTTTGAAAAAGCTAAAGATAAAGTTCTTATGGGTTCTGAAAGGAAATCTATGATCATCAGTGAAGAGGATCGCAAAGTCACAGCCTATCATGAGGCAGGACATACTTTAGTGGGGAAAAGTTTGGAGCATTTAGATCCGATTCATAAAGTGACTATTATTCCTAGGGGTATGGCTTTAGGTCTCACACAAACAATACAGGAAAAAGAGACTCTTAATGTATCTAAAAAGAAGGCTGTGAATTTATTAAGTTTTTTATTTGGGGGAAGAGCTGCTGAAGAAATTGTTTTTGGAGATTATACAACAGGTGCTAGTGATGACATTAAAAAGGCCACTTCTTTAGCTCGCAGTATGGTTTGTGAATGGGGTATGAGTGATTTAGGTCCTATCGCCTTAGAAGAAAACGATGGACCTGTGTTCTTAGGTCTTCAACAGCAAAAAAAGAAGACCTACTCTGAAGCGAAGGCTCAAGAAATTGATCTTCTTGTCAACAAGTTTTTAAGTGATGCTTATACAGTGGCTAAAGATATTTTGACAAAAAAAAGAACCATTTTAGACAATCTTTCTTTAGCTCTTTTAAAATTAGAAACTTTAACAGGGGAGGAGATCGATAAGGTCTCAAAGGGTGCTGGAGTAGAAGAGCTTGAAAATGAAAGAGAGAAGTTGACTTCTCAAAGAGAAAAGGAAAATAAAAAGCAAAAACTAAAAACCTCTAGATCTAGGAAGAAAAAACAGACCAAGAGGTTAGAAAAGAAAAAAGGATCTTTAGGAGAGCCAGATCCTATTACAACATAAAAATACTAAAAATAGGTAACTCGGTTTTTTGACAGTCCTATACAGATTTAATTTCGCATATGTCAGAGGGTTTAGATTTGTTAAAGGAAAAAATTGAGTGCCATCATCAAAGGAGTAGGAACAAGAGGTCGGTTCATTACTCCAAAGAGCTTAAAAAGAAGATTCTAATTTTCTTAAAGAAAGAAAACATGAAAGTTTCTCAATTTTGTAAAAAAACAGGAATCAGCAGTTCAACAGTCCATCACTGGAAGAAGGACTTTAGCAGTGTTGGGTTGACTTCAGGGAAAGACTATTTTCAAGCCTATTTTCCTGAGATTTGAAATTTTTAAGGCTTTAGGAAAAAACACCCAACTTTATACCAGTACGACACATTTTAGCGTCCTAGATTGATGCAGTAAGTAACTATAAAAAATATGTAATTTCATAGTTAGTCGAACGTGAAAAATTGCCAAAAGTTAGGTTAGTCGAACGTAAAAAAGTATTTTTATGATTTTTTTAGATGTCATTCGGGGAAAGTTTTTTTAATCCCTAAGAAAATCATGAACTTTGAGCCTGTAAATCAGAGGAGCTTGTAAATTAAATTGAGCCTGTAAATTAAATTGTGTAACTGATTTTTTGGGGGAAAGATCAACGTACGAAGCTTCCTCTGTTGCTTTTTAGCCAAACGTATCTTCCTTGTATGAGCATAACGAGCATTTTTGGATAAAAAGGACTTCGCCTTTCTTTTATAACTCTGATTTGAACTACTCTTTTCCTGGCTTCGACACAACACATGTTATAAAAACTTTTTTTGAGTTTATTTAGTCATAGCTTTTATTTGAGGCCGAAAAAAGGGGGTTTTTGGTGATTCCTGTGACCCTAGCCCATTTTACAAGACAGTTAGAATTGTTTAAGCTTTTTGTATGTCCACTAGAGTTACAAAAAAGTCGAATGGGAAAAAGACGGTAAGGATCATGGAGTCAGTTTGGATTCAAGGTAACTGTCAGATCATAACATCTAAGTGCTTTTATCATTTTGATGAGATTTTCAGGTGCTGTTGTTCTTTTGAGATAAGGAATTTACATCTCTATGCGTTAAAATAGCTATAATTGAAGCCAGAGAAGCTTTTTTAAGCATTTCTTTTTTTACCATATTGGTTTAAACTGTGTGAGTTGGTTTTCTTATCCTAAGTTGTACTTTAAACTTTAGAACTAGGTTTGACTTTACAAGGAGGTTAGAGAATGAGAGTTCAAAAATTAGAGGCTATAGGGTTTAAGTCCTTTAAAGATAAGACTTTTGTTTACTTTCATCCCACAATTACAGGTGTCGTAGGGCCTAATGGTTGTGGAAAAAGCAACATTGTAGATGCTATTTTATGGGTGATGGGAGAGATGTCGGCTAAGCACCTACGAGGCCAGTCTATGAGTGATCTCATTTTTATGGGTTCAGAAAATTATGCTTCTTCGGGTTTTGCTGAAGTAAGTTTGTTTTTAGAAAATGATGGAGGACCTTTTCCTGCAGCGTATTCTCGCTTAAGTGAAATGGTGATTACAAGACGTCTTCATCGTAACGGTGAGAGTGAGTATCTGATTAACAATCAACCAGTTCTTCTAAGAGATATTCATGAAGTGTTTATGGATACAGGTGCTGGGGCCAAGGGTTTTAGTATTATTGAACAAGGGGCCGTTAGTTATGTAGTTACGGCAAAACCTGAAGAAAGAAGAGTTTTAATTGAAGAGGCTGCAGGGATCACAAAGTTTAGAGTGCGTAAAAAGGAATCAGAAAGAAAGCTTAAATCTACCGAAGAGAATTTAATTCGTTTACAGGATATCTTATCAGAACAGAAAAGGCAGCTTGCAAGTCTGGAAAGACAAAGCCAAAAGGCTGAGAAATATAGAGATATAAAAACTAAACTAGAAGAAAAAGAAATTTGGCTTAATTCTCAGAAGTTCTTGCAGTTGAAGAAAGAATTAGAAGAAAGTCAAAAAGAGTGGAATGTTTACAAAGAAAAAGAAGAGGGTCAGTTAGCAGAACACAACACAAGGCAAATGAAAGTAGAGTCTTTAAAGCATGTAGTAGGGGAGAAAGAAAGAGATCTTCACACAAAGCAAGAAGAGCTTGAGACCCTAAGACAAACTGTTGTTCAAAAGGAAAAAGAGCTTCGTGAACTTGAATTTGAGATGAAGCAGGCTGAAAGAGATGAACAAGTGAATATGTCTTTTTTTCAAGATGAGGATTTGAAAAAAAAGGAGTTAGAAGAAGAGAAAAAACAGCTTCTTCAAAAACAAGAAAGTCTTCATAGAGAAGAGTTTTTTTTAGAAGATTATGGTAGACAAAAAGAAAGCTTCCTTTCTTATGAAAAAGAAGTTTCTAAAAAAGAGGATTGTTTAGAAGCACTTAAAAGTGATATAGCTTCTCATACAGAAAGGCGCTCTCATTTGAAAGCAAAAATTGAAGGTCAAGAGGCTCTTTTAAGTGAGAAAAAAGCTTTCCTTTCTGAAAAAGAAGAGAAATTAAAAAGCTACTTTGAAGAACGAGAGGCATGGTCTTATAAGAAAAAAAAATGTATTTCTAAATTAGAAAAAGTAAAACAAATGCGTTTAGAAATTTTAAATGACTCTAAAGTTTATGATGTTGACATTTCAAAAATTGAATCTGAAGTGCATGAGAGTATCAATGAGTTAGATGGTTTTAAGAAAAAGCACAATGAAGTTTCAGGTCAACTCTTTGGGCTTGAAAGTCTTCAAGAGGCTTTTGAGGGCTTTGAAAAAGGTGCAAGGTACATTTTAGGAGGAAAAATGGAAAATAAAAAAGACTTCACTCCTCTTTTACAAGATTTAGAAGTTCCTCAGAAATTTGAAAAAGCAGTAGAATGTACTTTGAACGATGCTCTGCAAATTCTTTTAGCAGATTCTTTGGATGATTCTTTGGAAGCTTTAAAGCATTTGAAGACAGAAAAGCTAGGGCGTTGCAGTTTTTTGTCTCAGGACATGATGAAACAACTAAAAGATGATCAAGAAGGGTATCGTTCCTTAAGAGGGGATTCTGGATTTGTAGCCTTTCTTTCAGAGCAAGTAAAAAACACATCCCTTTCTCAAGTTTCCTATTTGTTAAGGAACATTGTTGTTGTTACTTCATTAGATGATTCCTTTCGTCTAAGAGATTCCTGTCCTGAGTGTACTTTTGTTACCTTAGAGGGGGAAAAGCTTCACTCCAGTGGAGTTTTAACGGGAGGTTTTCAAAAAGAAAATGAGGGCGGGCTTTTGAGAAGAAAAAGAAAGATCAAAGAACTTTTAGTTGAGAAAAATAGGCTTGAAACTCATATGAATCTTATGAACGAAAAGTTTAAAAAACTTAAGGCAGAAGAACGTAAATTGGCACAAGAGAAAGAAAATCTAAAAAAATTGCAGTCTGATAATGATCTTGAAACTGTGTCATTAAAAAAAGATATGGAACTGTTAGATAAAGCATTAATAGACATGCAGAAGCACTACTCTATAGAAGAATCGGAAATGAGTGATCAGAAAGCTAAATTTGATTCTTTGTTAAACAAAATCGAAAAGGACCGCAAATCTTTATTTCAAATAGAAGAAACGATAAACACTTTTGAAAAGGAGAAGGAATCTCTAGTTTTAGCTTGTCAAACATTGAAAGCTAAACTCCATTCAGATCAGAAAACTCTTAATGATCTTGAACTTCGCAAAATGTCTTATGAGGAAAAAAAGAACCATTTGGAAACACAAATTTTTAAATCTAAAAAAGATTTTGAACAGGTCTTGTTTCGTTTGAATGATTTGCAGACGAAGTCAAAGAAAAACAAAGAGACTTGTTTTATGAGGAATCAAGACATTAAAAATATTCAGTCAAAACTTGATGGATTGATTGGTATGGCAAAGAAAGCTGAAACACTCTTTTTTCAAGCTAGGGAGAGGTATGAAAAAACCTCCCAAGAGTGTCGTCTTCTAGAAGATGAAATTTATGAGGAGGGTAAAAGTTTGTCTCACTTTCAATCTAAACTTAATGAATTCAATTTAAGACAGGAGCAGGCTCAAATGAAGATGCAACATTTAATAGAGCAAACAGAAGAAAAATACTCTATTAATTTATCTGAAAGAGCTTATCTTTGTACACAAGACTATAATCAAAATGAAATTGCTGAAGAGGTTATTAAACTAAAAAAACAGTTAGCTCAGATAGGAGAGGTAAATTTGGTGGCTTTTAAAGAGCGTGAGGAGACTAAGGAGAGGTATGAGTTTTTAGAGAAGCAGTATGAGGATCTTGTGGAGTCGAAAAATAAATTGAATAAGGTTATAGAAGAGATTGATAAAGTTTGTACTCGAAGATTTAAAGAGTCCTATGAGAAAATTAACAAAAAATTCCAAGAGGTTTTTCCTATTTTATTCGATGGCGGGAGAGCAAGACTTTGTTTGGTTGAGAATCTAGAAAACCCTCATGAACCGGGAATTGGTATTGAAGCACAACCTGAGGGTAAAAAGCTACAAAACATTAGTCTTCTTTCCGGGGGAGAAAAAGCTCTTACAGCTATTTCTCTTATTTTCTCCATCTTTCTTATTAAACCTTCTCCTTTTTGTCTTTTAGATGAAGTGGATGCTCCTTTGGATGATGTCAATGTTATGAGGTTTAATGATTTGGTAAAACAAATGGCTAAACGTAGCCAAGTGATCCTTATCACTCATAATAAATACACTATGAAAGTGATAGATAAGATTTATGGTGTAACCATGGAAGAAAAAGGTGTTTCCAAATTAGTTTCTGTAGAACTTGAAGCAGCTGAGAAATGGACTGAAGAATTTTCTCAAAATAAAAAAATAAATTCCCAAGAAGCATCTATTTAAAAAATGATAGAGTCGAAACTTTTTTTGGTTGTTCTCGTTTTAGTTTTGTTAGGTCTTTTAGCTAGTGGCCTCTATTATTTTTTTCGATTTTATTTTAAAGAAAAGACATTTGATTCAAAGCCTCATTCTTTAGAGGAAGCTTTGAATTGTACAAGAGAGCATTTTTTTGGACGTGTAAAAAAAGTTTTTTCAGGTTCTTTTAAGTTTTCTTCGGTAGAACTTGATGAATTAGAAGAGATTCTTTATACAAGTGATTTGGGAGTTAAAACAGTGGAACGTATTGTGGAAAGTCTTCGTTTTAAAAACTCTGAAGTGCCTTTTTGTAACTTTAATGAGCTTAAAGAGTCTTTAAGGCATTATATGTTAGAGGCTTTTCAAAAATCTGAAAGGGATTTACTTTTTCCTAAGAAAGGCTCTACAACATTTGTTTGGATGATTGTAGGAGTCAATGGAGTGGGAAAGACTACAACTATTGGAAAATTAGCGTTTCAAGCGTGTCAGAAAGGCTTGAAAACTTTGGTGATTGCAGGAGATCGCTTTCGATCCGCAGCAGAAAGTCAGCTTGAAGTGTGGACTAAGAGAGCTCATGCTGAACTGTTCAATCCTCTGGGAGTTAAAGATCCTTCAGCTGTGATTTTTGACGGCTGTCAGAGGGCTAAAAAAATCTCTTATGATCTTGTGATTGTGGATACGGCAGGAAGACTTCATACCCAAGAGCCTTTGATACGTGAGTTGGAGAAATCAAAACGTGTGATTCAAAAAGTTTTTAAAAATGCTCCCGAAGAGATTTTACAAGTTCTAGATGCTAATTCAGGACAAAATGCTTTAGTGCAGACACAGAAGTTCCATGAAATTTTAGATTTGACAGGAGTGATTTTAACTAAACTGGATGGTTCCGCAAAAGGTGGTGTTGCATTAGGCTTAGAGTCTGAGTATAAACTTCCTATAAAAGCTATTGGTATAGGGGAAAAGATAGAGGACTTAAGTGCCTTTCATCCTTTAGAGTTTGTATACTCAATTCTTTCTTAGGAGAAAGTGATAAATTTATTAGAGACTCATTCTATTTTTATTTTTATTCTTTCAGGGACAGCTCTTTTTTTATTGGGAATTTCTTTTGTCAGTGATAATTTGCAAAGTTTTGCTTCGAATACTATAAGGGATTTTTTAGTTCACTTTACACACAAACCTATTTTTAGTTTTATTTCAGGAATTCTTATCACTTTTATCTTTCAAAGTTCAGGAGCTATTACATCTGTTTTAGTAGGCCTAGGTTCTGCAGGTGTGATTAGTTTAAAGCGAGTGATGGGTGTAGTTATAGGGACGGCTGTGGGCAGTAGTTTGATCGTGCAAATACTAACTTTTAACATTCAACAATGGGGTTTAAGTATATTTTGTTTAGGTTTCTTTGTTTATTTTTTCTCAAGTCAACAGATTTTAAAGAAAATTTTTGCTGTTGTTATGGGAGTTGGTCTTATGTACTGGGGTTTAGAGTTTGTCAGTTTAAGCACAGAGGCTATGAAGGATGTGGTTTTTTTTGAACAAACTCTCTCTGTTTTAAAAGAAAGCCCCCTTTTAACTGTTCTTATTTCCTGTGCTTTGACAATTTTAGTTCATAGTAGTGCTATGGTGATTTTATTTGCTGTCAGCTTAATGTCTTCAGATTTAATTACACTTTATGAAGCTGTATTTTGGATTTATGGGGCTAATATAGGGACCACATCTACAGCTCTCATTTCTTCTGTAGGAAGTAACGTTGTAGGAAGGCAAGTAGCTTGGGCTCATTTGCTTTACAAAACAGTAAGTGTTTTAATCTTTTTAAGCTTTACAGGTTACTTTGTAGACTTGTTTGGAAACATTCCTTCACGTTCTGGTCATTATGTAGCTTATGCAAATATGGCTTTTAATTTTTTATCAGCAGTTTTGTTGTTTCCTTTTTTAAGTGTGGGTGTCAAACTTATAAAAAAAATTGTACAACCTTCCTATAAGGAAAGGAAAATACGTCCTAAGTATCTCTACAAAGGAAATATCAGTTCACCTTTTGTAGCCTTAGCTCATGCTGAGAGAGAAGTTTTAAGAATGGGGGATACTGTAGGGGATATGGTAAGGCACTCTATTAATTTTGTTATGGATGATGACGAATCTTATGAGGAAAATTTACATGATAAAGATAACAAGGTGGATTTTTTGTATGGGGCTGTTTATAACTTCTTAGCCGATTTTAGTAAAGAAGGTCGTTTAACTGATGATATGACTCGTGTTTTGCTTTTTGCTAGTGATTTAGAGAGCATTGCGGATGTGATTGATAAGAATATCTCTAGGTTATGCAGAAAAAAACATACATTAAAGGTTCAGTTTAGTAAAGAAGGACAGTCTGACTTGTTTAGAATTCATGAGGAAATTTGTATTCTTATACAACTGTCTCTGACTTATTTTCAACAGCCTTCTGAGAAATTAAAAATAGAGATTCTTGATAAAAAAAAGCATATAAGAAAACAAGAAAAAAAAGCAAGAGAAAACCACTTAGTTCGCTTTATAGAAGGACAAAAAGAGACTGTGAACACAAGTTCTATTTATATGGATATTCTTACAGAGTATGGAAGAATCTCTAGTTTAGCTTGCCATCATGTTTATCCTAAAAGAAAAAGTTACGATGACGAGGAATCTTCTTACGAAGATCATGAAAACAAAGACCCTGTACCGTAAATTTAATTCTCAAAAGATGATTGAACAGGACGCAAGCTGACAGACAGTTTTTTATTAACCCAGAAAGGGTAACCTTTTTTCATCTCTTTGACATTCCGAGACGTTTCAGATTAAGTCAACAACTATCGCAGTTTTTTTACCTTTACTCAAATTCAAAAGGAACAGGGGAAATAGGCTTAGCTCTACGGCCAAAATCACTAGCCACCTGCATCCCATTAGGAAGAAGTGCTAAATTACGAGCTTTTTTAATCGCTGAAGACAACTTTCTTTGCTGCTTATGAGTTAATTTACTTAGTCGAGCAGGAAGAATTCTACCAAGATCCAAATAACGACTGAGAATAACAGGCTCTTTGTAGTCAAAAACTACACCCTCTTTTTTTGCTTTCAACGGAAAAACACCTCCTACAGCATATCTTTACTAAAAAACTCTTTCACAAGTCAAGAAAAACTTGCCAAAAGACTTAATTTTCCTGTATAAGATGGGATAGAGCTTTTGAGAGGAGTCATTGAACATGCCAGGTTGCGAACTCACAGGGAAAACACCTGTTTCAAAAAATAAAGTAAGCCATTCGAAGATACGTACTCGCTCTAGAGCCTTTCTAAACATTCAAAAAAAAACTCTTATAAGCGAAAGTCTTAAAAAATCATTTCCTTTAAAAATTTCAACAAGAACACTTCGCACTCTTGAAAAACAGGGGGGCTTAGATGCTTTTTTACTCAAACAAGATAGCACAAAACTTTCAAAAAAAGCTTTGAAAATCAAACAAACCATCATAAAAAAATTAAATAAAGTAAAGAAAGGTTGATTATGGCAAAAAAAATAAAAATCCGTGTTGGGGATACTGTAAAAATCATTGCAGGAAATGATAAAGGAATTACAGCAGAGGTCATTCAAATACGTAAAAACCCACCTTTTAAAGTGAAAGTAAGAGGAGTCCACCTTCAGACACATTTTGATAAAGAGAAAAGTCAAATTTTCAAGAAAGAAGGCTTTATTGACTACTCAAATGTAGCTTTAATAAAGAAAGCACAAAAGGAATCATCAACAAAGAAGGAAAGCTAAAAAATGATACAGACATGCTTTTTTCTCGCTTCACTTTTTTACTCAATCAATTCAGTATCTCAAATTGAAAAATTCTTTTTAAAATTTGTAGAATGTGAAAAGCAAAGTGAGATTAGGACTATCAGCCTTCACAAAATCCCCAAAATAAAACAAAAAACTCAAGAGTTTTTTTATAAAGTCATTTATACAAAAAAAGGAATTTCACACTTCATAGGAAAATGTAAATGGCCTCTTTCTTGTCAAAAAATTTTAGCAAAAACACAAACAAATTTAGAAAAAAACAAATGGGAATGTAAAGACATTAAAGGTAAGATTGAAATTACTACTTAAGCTTTTCTTCTATGAAAAATACTTCAAATATTCTAAAAGATAATTTAAAAGTAGCCCTTTTCCAACTGCAGTCTGTTGATGATACAGAAAAAAACTTTAGACAAATTATCAAAATTTTTGAAACCATCAAGAGTCCTGAAAAACTAGACCTAGTTTCTCTTCCAGAGAACGCTCTATTTTATAAAATCCACAAACATTTTGAACCTCTCTACATACACTCGCCTTATTTTAAGGAATTAAAATCAATAGCCACCCAGTATGACTTCGCCTTTCATGTAGGCGGTAGCCCTTTGAAAGACTCTGATGGAAAAATCTTTAATGCCTCGATCTGGATAGACTCTCAAGGTATTGAAGTGATTTACCGGAAAATACACTTGTTCGACTTTTATGTATCAGGTCATCAAGTCAGAGAAAGTCAAACCTATGAAGCAGGAACAAACCCCTATGTCAAAATCTACAAAGGTTGGAAATTCGGCCTTTCTATTTGCTATGATGTGAGGTTTTTTGAGCTATTTTATTTCTACAGAACTCAAGGAGTTGATGCCTTTCTCATACCTAGTGCTTTTTTACATTTCACAGGGCTTTCACACTGGCACACTCTTATAAAAGCAAGAGCTATGGAGTTTCAATCCTTTGCCTTAGCCTGTAACCAAGCAGGCCTCCTTAAAGGAATCAAAGGAGGGAAAAAACAATGCTTCGGCCATAGCCTCATTGTTGATCCTTGGGGTGAGGTTATAGAGGAAGGCTCACCTAACACTTCTGATTTATTAATCTCAGATCTCAAGAAGCAAACAGTCAATGAGATAAGAAAACGCCTGCCCATAGAGAAAAATCGTCAAATTCCATTGAAGCTTTTTCAAGATTAGGTTAAAAGAAATTATGGGTTTTCTAAAACGTATAGCTTTCCTCAGTTTCTTTACTGCTTATTTAGTTTTTGCAGACATCATTCAAAAGAATTTTGAAATACTCCTTCCCCATATAGATTCTATAGAAGAAGTTAAAAAACAAAAACAGTTAGAACAGTTAAAGGTACAAAAACAACTACTCCCTATCCACCCCTCATTATATGCCACTCATTTTAACAAAAAGATTTTAAAAGAATTTTTACAACAACAAAAGGAAAGGAAGTAAAATGTTTTCATATCTTAGCATCCCGGCTGTTGGAGTCCTTGGTCTTATTATGGCTCTTGTTCTTTACATTATAGTCATCAAACAAGACCAAGGGGATGACAACATGAAGTTTATAGCTTCGCAAATTCATCTTGGAGCCATGGCTTTTTTAAAAGCTCAGTACTCTAAACTTTCAATCTTTGTGATCTTTGTAGCCTGTCTTATGTACTGGCAATTTGGAATCAACCATTCTGTAGCTTTTATAACAGGGGCTCTTACATCAGCTCTTGCTGGTTTTATTGGGATGAAGGCTGCTACAAAAAGTAACGTTCGTTCTGCTAATGCTGCTAACTTTAAAGGTCTATCTGAAGCCTTACTTATTGCCTTTAATGGTGGTGCAGTGATGGGACTCTCAGTAGCAAGTTTAGGATTAATAGGGCTAGGAGTTTTGTTTTATTTTTACCAAGATTCTATTGCAGTGATTGCGGGCTTTTCTATGGGAGCTTCTTCTATTGCTTTATTTGCTCGCATTGGAGGGGGTATTTTTACAAAAGCTGCTGATGTGGGCTCTGATTTGGCAGGAAAAGTAGAAGCAGGTATTCCTGAGGACGACCCTAGAAATCCTGGTGTGATTGCTGACAATGTAGGAGACAATGTGGGAGATGTAGCAGGTATGGGAGCAGACATCTTTGAATCCTACGTAGGTGCTACAGTAGCTACCCTAACCATAGCAGCCACCATGGGACTTGAAGCTGTTTACGATCTTTCTTTATCAGGAAACCGCTCCGATCTTCTGATCCTTCCTTTATTGATCTGTGTTTTAGGTTTATTTGCCTCTATTCTAGGTATTTTAGGCATGAATCTTTTCAAAAACCTTAACCCTTCAAAAGCTCTCAATGGTTCTGAGTATGTCTCAGGAATTTTATTTTTAGTTGCTTCTTTTTTCTTACTTCAAACTCTTGAAATATCCACTCATGTTTTCTGGGCTGTTTTAGCAGGCTCTCTTTGCGGTATTTTAATTGGAAAAGTTACGGAATTTTATACGGCTTCAAAACCTGTTTATAAAATTATTTATGCTTCTAAGACAGGACCTGCTACAAATATCATATCAGGAGTCGCTGTAGGTTTAGAGTCTTGTGCCATTCCCCTTTTGATAATTGTACTCTCCATCTTTACTTCCCATCATTTTGCAGGCCTTTATGGAATTGCTATGGCTGCTGTAGGTATGTTGGCTACTGTAGGAATCACTATGACTATTGATGCTTATGGTCCTATTGCAGATAATGCCGGAGGCATTGCCCAAATGGCGAAATTAAAACCTGAAGTACGTCAAATCACTGACAATTTAGATGCTGTAGGAAACACTACAGCTGCAATCGGAAAAGGATTTGCCATTGGTTCTGCAGCTCTTACAGCTTTAGCACTTTTTGTATCCTTTAAAGAGCAATTGCCCCAGGAACTTGTCATGGATATAACCAATCCTTCTGTTGTTATGGGACTTCTACTAGGGGCTATGATAGTTCTTATAGTGGCCTCTTTAACTATGAGTTCTGTGGGAAAAGCAGCTTCACATATGGTTGATGAGATCAGAAGACAATTTCGTGAAATCCCCGGCCTTCTCAAAGGTGAAGGAAAACCTGATACTACTCGTTGTGTTTCTATTTCTACAAACGCCGCCTTAAAGGAAATGATCTTACCAGGCATGATTGCAGTCACCTCTCCTGTTTGTGTTGGTCTTCTTTTAGGAGCCCAAGCTCTAGGAGGTATGTTAGCTGGTTCTTTGTTAGTAGGAATTGTTTTCGCTCTTTTTATGAGTAACTCTGGAGGAGCTTGGGATAACGCTAAAAAATACATTGAAAAGGGTGACATTGAAGGAGAGACAAAAGGGAGTGACACTCATGCAGCTGCTGTAATTGGAGATACAGTGGGAGATCCTTTTAAAGACACAACAGGGCCTTCCATGAATATACTGATTAAAGTGATGTCCATTGTAGCTCTTATATTAGCCCCTCTTCTATAGAATTAAATCTTTTTTCTTTTTCAGCACAGTCCAACCTTTTTCAACTTGAACAAGGGTTTTTAATCTACCCAAATTCCACGCTAAAAATGATCACTACTGGTTTTCATTTCTCTGAGAAGCTTTTTGTCAATAGCCTTTATGATATTTTCTTGAATTTTGCTTAGAGCAACTGTCCGAGACATTTGAACTTTTTTCTTTTTATCAGAAAAATAAACTTTGTACAGGTTTTCTAGCTCTTTTAATGCTTGAATGGGCGAAATATCCAAATCCAAATTGTAGAGATGTAACTTTAATACGGAAAGCAGAAGATAAGATAAATAACAAATAAAAAAATGAGCCACTACTCTGTTGCAAAGCCAGTGTCGTACAGGATTTAAATTTGTAACTCCTTTTAAAATTCTGATGTACGACCTTGCCCTTGACTCGGATATTTCTCACCTCTGCTAAATAAGTGCTGCCTCCTCTTTTAATCTTCTTTATAAAACTCATAGTAGTTACCATTATGGTAACTACTTAAAAATAGAATGGCAAGAGCTTTTCACAGAAAAAAAGGGCAATAACCCCATTTTTACTGGAAAATTTCTGTCTTATGGAACTTATCCTATGTTAGAGCAATGTAGTGATCATTTTTAGCGTGGAATTTGGGTAATCTAGTGTTCTGACCAGTAAATTTTTTCACAATTTTCAAGCCTTTAATCCAGGTCATTTTATTAAATTATTTTTATATTAAAAAGAATAAAAGTGAAATGCTTAGAGCTATACCAATTCCAAAAGTTAATTCTATATTTTCATGTATAAGTTTGGATTTTTACTTCTAGAAATTTATAACTTTTAAGTACGGGTAAAGAGTGTATCAAATTCATTGGAAAGATATGATTCTCTAATGTTTATATAGTGCTTCCGCTTAGGTTTTCCGTTTTTTTTTGAGTTGAGGTCTAGTTTTTATTCTAAGGCCTTGATAAAAAGTCATTTATTTTTAAAAATAGTTTCATATGTCAGGGTTTCTATCAAAAAAAGAGCGAAAAGATTTACTCTATGAACTATCTCTAGAGAAAAATTTTAAATACGTAAAAAGGATTATGACAATTCTCCATTTAGATAAAGGTAAGTTGTGTAAAGATATTGCCTGCTTTCTTTTCATTGATGAGGGCACGATAAGAGCCTGTAGAGATCGTTATAACAAAGGTGGGATAGAGTGCTTAATCAACGACAATTACAACCCTAAAAGGTCCTTTTTAACTAAGAAAGAGGAGAAAATGCTTTTAAAGGAATTAGAGAAAAGAATTTTTCCATCATCACAGACCGTTATTCAGTTCATTGAGGAGAATTTTGGTGTTACGTACTCAACAAGTGGTGTAATTGATCTTCTCCATCGCCTTGGTTTTTCTTATAAAAAAGCCACAGCGATACCGGGTAAGGCAAAGAGAGAAGAGCAGAAAAAGTTTGTGCGTAAATACAAGAGAATTAAGAAGAAAGACGGTCCTGTTTACTTTGCTGATTCCACACATCCTGAGTGGGGCCCTACGATTTCATATGGTTGGATAAGAGAGGGTAAGAAGTTTGAAGTGAAGACCAATTCAGGCTGGAGAAAAAGAGTGAATGTTTGTGGAGCTATTGAGATCAATAGTTTGAAGACGGTAGTCAGGAGTTATAAGACAGTCAACGAAGTTTTCCTATGTGATATGCTCCATCATATTCATTAAGGAACTGTTAAAAAATAACTTAGACATTTTAGTGTGGTAGTATTTTATAATTCCACTCGCCATGAAATACTTCTTTCTTAATTTTTATAGATTCCATCTCTTTTTTAGACACTGTTTTTCCTTTCTTGTATTTCCTTCTATCTAAACAAGCTTTGACTTTTAGGCCTAATTTTGTTTTCGTCTTAGATATTAAATTGACTACAGTCATATAATTAATCAAAGGACGTCCTCTCCAATTTTTTGAAATATACGAAAAAAGACGATGTTCAATTTTATTCCATTTGCTTGTTCCAGGAGGAAAGTGACAAACATGAACTTTTAATCCTACTACATCACACCATTTCTGTAACTCATACTTCCATAGATGAAGACGATATCCATTACTTCCCTCACTGTCTGCACAAATTAAAATTTGTGCAGCATTAGGATAAGATTTTTTTCCCATATACCTCCACCACTTTTTAATGCTTGAAACAGCAAATTCTGCTATATCAGCACTTACCCCTACATTGACCCATCCTGCATTTAAAGACAAATCATAAACACCGTAAGGTATCACTCTTGGAACTTCTGGATCTGGGAAATCATGGCTTAAAACTTCTATGGGATTTTTCTTTTTTGACCATTCCTTCCCCTTACTAACATAATTTCCAAGAATCTCCTTCTTCTTTGTATCTACAGAAATAACAGGTAGCCCTCTTCTTAAAAAACTCTTTACCTTGTTATTAATGAACTCAAATTGTTCATTTCTATCTGCATGAGCTTTTTTTCCTTCCAAAACCTTTCTATTGGCCTGCAAGCTGTAATCCAGTTCGTGTAAAATGCTTGCAACAGTGGGAGGGCTTATATTATAACCTTGTGAATTTAAGGCCTCACTAAGATTTCTTACACTTTTACTGCTCCACTTTAGCGGACTCTCAGGATCCCCTCTTGTGCTAGACTCCATTAAACTTTCAAGAACGGAAACTAACTCTGGATACTCTGCAGTCTTCTTCTTCCTTCCCCCTCCTTTTGAACGAATCTTTGAATCTTTAACTCCTTTAGAAAGCTCTTCTAATCCTCTGTAAATAGTCTGACGACATAAACCTGTAAACTTTGATACCTTGCTTATGCCACCACGACCATAGGCTTTCGACTCTGCCGCAGCTAAAATCCTCCTTTGCTTTTCGTTTAATAAATGAAAAGTCGTTGTGAGCTTTAATCTTAATTGACGATCTTTCTCTGATAGCACATGTAAATCTTACGATATAAAATCTGAAATGTCTAAGTTATTTTTTAACAGTTCCTAAGAAGCATCCCGATGAAAAAGAGATTCATCTTATCTTAGATGGGGCCGGATACAATAGATCGAAGTCTGTCAAGAAGTTAGCGAAAGAGTTGAATATAAAACTTGTTTATCTTCCTCCGTATTCACCGAATTTAAATCCTATAGAAAGGCTTTGGAAGTTTATGAAAAAAGAGGTCACGGCGAATCGATATTATGAAAACTATGACGATTTCAAGGGAAGTTTAAGTCAATTTTTTAGAGGAATACGAAAACACAGATCTAAATTAGAAACTTTGATAACTGATAACTTCTCTATCTTAGGAAACTGAAAACCTAAACGGAAGCACTATATGTCGTATACTTCTACTTCTGTTTTTCTTTTTTGGGCATATGAAGCCCGAAAAATAAATGTAGTATTGATCATTCATTGGACATGTGTATGAAGTGTTTGGAGTAGGGAGATTACAATTCTCGATGTTTTTAGTGATACCATTAATCTCTTTTTTAATGTCTTTTGGTATCTTCCCCTGCCAGCCTGCTTTAAAATAAACATTATGGTATAAAGCAAATGCACTTTGCTTGAATATAAAAAGGCAAATAATAGCCATAAGTAGAATTTTTATTTTCATAGTATTCCTTTCCTTTGATTGTTTTTGTTAACACATATAATGTCCATATATAGTGCTTCCGCTTAGGTTTTCCGTTTTTTTTTGAGTTGAGGTCTAGTTTTTATTCTAAGGCCTTGATAAAAAGTCATTTATTTTTAAAAATAGTTTCATATGTCAGGGTTTCTATCAAAAAAAGAGCGAAAAGATTTACTCTATGAACTATCTCTAGAGAAAAATCTTAAATACGCAAAAAGGATTATGACAATTCTCCATTTAGATAAAGGTAAGTTGTGTAAAGATATTGCCTGCTTTCTTTTCATTGATGAGGGCACGATAAGAGCCTGTAGAGATCGTTATAACAAAGGTGGGATAGAGTGCTTAATCAACGACAATTACAACCCTAAAAGCTCCTTTTTAACTAAGAAAGAGGAGAAAATGCTTTTAAAGGAATTAGAGAAAAGAATTTTTCCATCATCACAGACCGTTATTCAGTTCATTGAGGAGAATTTTGGTGTTACGTACTCAACAAGTGGTGTAATTGATCTTCTCCATCGCCTTAGTTTTTCTTATAAAAAAGCCACAGCGATACCGGGTAAGGCAAAGAGAGAAGAGCAGAAAAAGTTTGTGCGTAAATACAAGAGAATTAAGAAGAAAGACGGTCCTGTTTACTTTGCTGATTCCACACATCCTGAGTGGGGCCCTACGATTTCATATGGTTGGATAAGAGAGGGTAAGAAGTTTGAAGTGAAGACCAATTCAGGCTGGAGAAAAAGAGTGAATGTTTGTGGAGCTATTGAGATCAATAGTTTGAAGACGGTAGTCAGGAGTTATAAGACAGTCAACGAAGTTTTCCTATGTGATATGCTCCATCATATTCATTAAGAAGCATCCCGATGAAAAAGAGATTCATCTTATCTTAGATGGGGCCGGATACAATAGATCGAAGTCTGTCAAGAAGTTAGCGAAAGAGTTGAATGTAAAGCTTATTTATCTTCCTCCGTACTCACCGAATTTAAATCCTATAGAAAGGCTTTGGAAGTTTATGAAAAAAGAGGTCACGGCGAATCGATATTATGAAAACTATGACGATTTCAAGGGAAGTTTAAGTCAATTTTTTAGAGGAATACGAAAACACAGACCTAAATTAGAAACTTTGATAACTGATAACTTCTCTATCTTAGGAAACTGAAAACCTAAACGGAAGCACTATATAAAGTCCTATTGACTTTCCCTATAAACCTGATCAATGGCTTTAGGTCTTCTAAAATGGATTTAAATGGTTATCTTTATTTGCAGAGTTCTTGATCTACTTCCAACCCTCTGAGATAGATAGTTTAGAGGTCTTTAAAAAATCTAAAATCTTTTGAGAACAATCAAGAAAATTTTTTCTTTTTTTAATACCATGACCCTCATCCTCATAAATGACAAGTTTTGTTTTTTTATCTCTTTTTAGTTCTTCTTTCACCCCTTTTTGTTTCAGCACATATGATGTATTTAATCTTAGTGGTTCCTATAGCTTTAAAGACAGGCTATGAATTTTTAAAGTACTTTAAAAAAGAGATTTGTCTTACTATGAGTCAAAATGACTTTAGCCATTGGAAAAAGTTTTTTATATGGATCAATATGAGTTTAATTGTGTTTGTGGCAGCTCCTGTTTTAGATAGTTGGATCATTTTTTAACACTCTTTATTTCAAAAACAAAATGCCTCTTAATTTACATGATTTTTTTAAAAATCTTAATGTTTTTATTTTTTATGACGATAAAGATAGTGAGAGGTAAGAGAGGTGTTTGTATGTCAGCTAGGAAGTTAGACTTTATAGATAGAAAAGAACCTAGAAAATGTATTGAAAAGATAGGCATTCAAGAGGTTACAAGTCTCTATGACAAGAGTGTAATTGCTCAATATGGGGTACTATTAAATATAAGTCTAACTGCTTTTTGTATTCATATTTCAAGATGTGATCTTGTGCGTGTTGATTTAAGGCAACGTTTGAGTTTAGACAACCTCATAGGAGAACACCTTAATTTGTTTTTACCTGATATGAATTTGAATTTAGATGGTATTGTGATTAGATCTTCCCGAGTGGATCAAAAAATTTTTGAGCTGGTTCTAAAGTTTTCATCAAAAACTCCCTTGTATTGGAGACAGTGTTTTTTAGATCTCATTGCCTAACTTTTAGGAACTGTTAAAAAATAACTTAAATGTAATAGTATTTTATAATTCCACTTGTCCTGAAATGCTTCTCTCTTAATTTTTATAAACTCCATCTCCTTTTTAGACGCTGTTTCTCCTTTTTTGTATTTTCTTCTATCTAAACAAGCTTTAACTTTTAGGCTTGATTTTCGTCTTAGATATTAAATTGATTACAGTCATATAATTAATCAAAGGACGTCCTCTCCAGTTTTTTGAAATATACGAAAAAAGACATTTCTTTTTGACCATTCCTTCTTTTAGAAAGCTCCTCTAATCCTCTGTAAATAGTCTGACGACATAAATCTGTAAACTTTGATACCTTGCTTATGCCACCGCAACCCTAGGCTTTCGATTTTGCCGTAGCTAAAATCCTCATTTGCTTTTCGTTTAATAAATAAAAAGTCGTTGTGAGCTTTAATCTTAATTGACAATCTTTCTCGAAGAACATATGTAAATTTTATGACATAAAATCTGAAATATCTAAGTTGGTTTTTAACATTGCTTTAGTTGCACTTAAAGTTATAACAGAGAAGCCCCCGCATGCTTGAATAGAGGCCTATTTAAAAACAAGAGTTCTTTTGATTTCTAATTCTTTTTTGAAAAAAATAAAGTTACTTTACTACAAACCATTGCAGATATTGATCCCGCTACCGATGCTGATGCAATCATTACAGAACCTGCTGCTACTACAACTTTGCCTGTCAATGTTTTCCCTATTGATGCTAATGATAGTAATATTGGTGATGCTATTAACGTACTAGCGCCAGCCACCGCACTTCTCCTCATTGCCGTATCGATACCACTCTTAGAAATTGCTCTCCGCAGCTGCCAACACCAAGTGAACAACCCACTATTGATCCTGCTATAGCACCCGCAATAGCACTACCAATAACAGGAGCAACTGCAACTTGTACTCCACCAGCTGTATGTAAACTTGCTGTTTTAGATATGAGTTCTGCCTCAGCTAACTCTTGATTTCCTTATTTTTTCACGTCAAATAAGGGCTTACTTGAAAGCTTGGATTTAAAAAATAGGGAGTGTACTTTCCTATATCATCAGAGGGTATCTCACAATACTCCCCTGCTTCATTCTCTACAATAATAGAAATGTTAACTTCTAGAAAACCCCTTGCTATAAGGGACACTGGGTCATAGTTAGAAAATTAAATTGATATCATAAGCTTTTATACTTATATTACATTGCCATGTTAGCTTTATCCATAAAGGAAAGACCAGTAAGGGTTATTGTATGAAAAAATTTTTAATCTCAGAAGGCGCAATAAAGAAGTCAGCCTTTTTATTATTTTTTTTACTAGGGGTCTTAGTTTATATGACAAAATTTTCAACTATGAATTCAGATCATTTAAATATGAAAAGAGAAAAGTACGCAGGCCTTTTAAAAGTAAAGTCCACAAATCCAAAATCTATTATTTCAGAAAAAAGAGAAATTTTATCTCTTTCTTTAGAAGAGGTTTTTTCAGAAAACACAAGCGCTCCAAACTCTAGGGTTTTACCAAATAAAGATAAAATCCTTATTCAAGACTGGAATGGCAAGAAGAATCATATTTTTATTTATTCCATAAAAGAAAACAAGAGAAGCCTTTTAGTTAAAACAAAGGAACGTTTTTTAATCTCTTCTGTCTCTTCTGATGGAAAGTATGCCTTGTTTCTTAAAGATGAAAATGGAAATGAGATGTACCAAATCTTTCTTTTAAACTTAAAAACAAAAGAGTTTAAAGCCCTTACAAAAAACCCAAAAGCTTATTTTTCAGTTCCTGAGTGGTCTCCCCAAGGAGATAAAATAGCTCTTATTTCAAATCAAGACTCACCAAAACATCCACAACTCTATACCTTATCTTTAAAAGATCAAAGTTTAACTCGAATTACTTTTGATGAGGTTTCCAAGAGAAGCCCTGTTTGGGTGAGTGAAAATAAAATTGCTCTTTCCGCAACTAATGACTTTTCAAAAGGAAATTTAAGAATTTATTCTCTTAAGGAAAAATCTTATAAAAGTTATAACTTTCTAGCTTATCCTGGCAGATTATCTAAAAATAAAAAATACCTCCCTTTAACTAAGATGCCAGAAGAGAGAGGTTTCTCTGAAGTAGGTTTTTTAAACATGGAGACTGATAAAGTTCAATGGATCCATCAAAACAGAGAATGTTTCTCTCCTCGCTTTTCTAAGAATGGTTCTAAAATAGCTTTCTTATGCTTTTCTCATGGGAATAGGGATATTGTTATAGCTGACATAAATGAAGGGAAAGCGTCTAAGGTATTTCAAACTGTAACTCTAAATGGCTGGATTTATGGTCTTGTTTTTTTAGACAACGAAAAAATTCTCTACACACGGACTTCAACAACACTTCCCTACTCCCTAGAGATAGTTGATTTAAAAGATAAAAGCATAAAAAATATTTTAAAAAAGAACTCACTTGAAAAATATCTCGTTGAGCCTAAGGTTGTTTTTTATAAAACATTTGATGATTTAAAAATACCTGGTCTTTTATATATGCCACCTAATTTAAAAAGAGATGGTTCAAACTCTGCTATTGTATTCATTCATGGAGGGCCTTCAGGGGCTTCTCTAAATTTATACAGCAGTCATTTTTCTTTTCTTATAAATAGAGGTTATATTATTTTAGCTCCTAATATTAGAGGCTCTTCATTCTATGGCAAAGAATATGAAGATTTAAACAATATGGATTGGGGAGGCGGAGATTTAGAAGACCTGAAATATGGTGTTAAGTTTCTTTTAGAGACAGGTTATGTGGACTCTAAAAAAGTTATTGCTTACGGAACAAGTTACGGTGGCTATATGACGCTTATGGCTTTAACAAAGCAGCCTAATGTTTGGGCTGCTGGTATTGATGTGATTGGTTTCTCTAACTTAGAAACTTTTTTTGGCACGACTAAAAAAGAATTTAAGGATTATTTGGAACGTGAAATGGGAGATCAATCTCATATAGAACTTTGGAAAGAACGTTCTCCTATTTATTTTGTCGATAAGATTCAGGCTCCTCTTCTCATCATCCAAGGAGCTAAAGATCCTCGTGCTCCTCTTTCTGAAGCTACTTCTATTTACAATCAACTCATAAAATCAGGTAAAAAAACAAAACTTGTCATTTATGAGGATGAGGGTCATGGTATTAAAAAAAGAAAAAATTTTCTTGATTGTTCTCAAAAGATTTTAGATTTTTTAAAGACCTCTAAACTATCTATCTCAGAGGGTTGGAAGTAGATCAAGAACTCTGCAAATAAAGATAACCATTTAAATCCATTTTAGAAGACCTAAAGCCATTGATCAGGTTTATAGGGAAAGTCAATAGGACTTTATATAGTGCTTCCGCTTAGGTTTTCAGTTTCCTAAGATAGAGAAGTTATCAGTTATCAAAGTTTCTAATTTAGATCTGTGTTTTCGTATTCCTCTAAAAAATTGACTTAAACTTCCCTTGAAATCGTCATAGTTTTCATAATATCGATTCGCCGTGACCTCTTTTTTCATAAACTTCCAAAGCCTTTCTATAGGATTTAAATTCAGTGAGTACGGAGGAAGATAAACAAGTTTTATATTCAACTCTTTCGCTAACTTCTTGACAGACTTCGATCTATTGTATCCGGCCCCATCTAAAGATAAGATGAATCTCTTTTTCATCGGGATGCTTCTTAATGAAGATGATGGAGCATATCACATAGGAAAACTTCGTTGACTGTCTTATAACTCCTGACTATCGTCTTCAAACTATTGATCTCAATAGCTCCACAAACATTCACTCTTTTTCTCCAGCCTGAATTGGTCTTCACTTCAAACTTCTTACCCTCTCTTATCCAACCATATGAAATCGTAGGGCCCCACTCAGGATGTGTGGAATCAGCAAAGTAAACAGGACCGTCTTTCTTCTTAATTCTCTTGTATTTACGCAAAAAGGATTATGACAATTCTCCATTTAGATAAAGGTAAGTTGTGTAAAGATATTGCCTGCTTTCTTTTCATTGATGAGGGCACGATAAGAGCCTGTAGAGATCGTTATAACAAAGGTGGGATAGAGTGCTTAATCAACGACAATTACAACCCTAAAAGCTCCTTTTTAACTAAGAAAGAGGAGAAAATGCTTTTAAAGGAATTAGAGAAAAGAATTTTTCCATCATCACAGACCGTTATTCAGTTCATTGAGGAGAATTTTGGTGTTACGTACTCAACAAGTGGTGTAATTGATCTTCTCCATCGCCTTAGTTTTTCTTATAAAAAAGCCACAGCGATACCGGGTAAGGCAAAGAGAGAAGAGCAGAAAAAGTTTGTGCGTAAATACAAGAGAATTAAGAAGAAAGACGGTCCTGTTTACTTTGCTGATTCCACACATCCTGAGTGGGGCCCTACGATTTCATATGGTTGGATAAGAGAGGGTAAGAAGTTTGAAGTGAAGACCAATTCAGGCTGGAGAAAAAGAGTGAATGTTTGTGGAGCTATTGAGATCAATAGTTTGAAGACGGTAGTCAGGAGTTATAAGACAGTCAACGAAGTTTTCCTATGTGATATGCTCCATCATATTCATTAAGAAGCATCCCGATGAAAAAGAGATTCATCTTATCTTAGATGGGGCCGGATACAATAGATCGAAGTCTGTCAAGAAGTTAGCGAAAGAGTTGAATGTAAAGCTTATTTATCTTCCTCCGTACTCACCGAATTTAAATCCTATAGAAAGGCTTTGGAAGTTTATGAAAAAAGAGGTCACGGCGAATCGATATTATGAAAACTATGACGATTTCAAGGGAAGTTTAAGTCAATTTTTTAGAGGAATACGAAAACACAGATCTAAATTAGAAACTTTGATAACTGATAACTTCTCTATCTTAGGAAACTGAAAACCTAAGCGGAAGCACTATATAGTTAAGTTATGATAATATGATTATGATTTCAAGAGAGTAAAAAATTACTGGTTAAAGGACTGGTCGTGTTGACGATTCAGTCTTTATTTCATTAGTAAGAGAGAACCTGTAAACTATAACGAATCGTCAATATGCCTTAGTCTTCATCTATAACATTTTCAATACAACCTAGATGAAAGTTCTAATTTTTATCTTACTTTATTAACCATCCCCTTTGTCTCAAAAACTTTCAAGCTTTTCTTTAAGGTATGGTAAAATGTAAAATACATGTCAGTTAAATTGCAAAAAAAAACCTCCTTATGTTCTCAACTTCAAAAAGCCTCCTTATCTTATTTAAAATACTTAGAAAATGTAAAGTCAGCTTCAGAACATACTTTAAGGGCTTATAAAAATGATCTGTACACATTAGTTCAACACTCTCATAACTTGTCTTTAAACTCTCACAATCTTCAAAAATGGAACAAAAAAACCATCCTTTCTTGGGCCTATCTTTCTTCTGCAAGTCGCAACCGTAAAATCGCTTGTCTTAAAGGGTTTTTCCAATGGCTTTTTGAAGAAAAAATGATTGAAGATAACATCTCGCTCTCTTTAAGTTGTCCTAAAGTAACACAACGACTTCCTTCCTATTTGAGCCTTGATGAGATAACCTCTTTATTACAAGTTTTTAAAAAGAAAAAAGACAAACCAGATCTTCTTTTAATCCTTCTTCTTTATGGAGGAGGCTTAAGAGTAAGTGAGGCTTGTGCTTTAAAATGGATGGATATTCAATGGAATGAGAAAGTTATAAGAGTTTTAGGTAAAGGACAAAAAGAAAGGCTTATTGTTTTACCTCAAAAAGTCTGGACCCTTTTAAAAGAACTTAAACTTAAGGGGAAGGATCAAACAAACCAAAAAGTCTTTTCTTTTACAACAAGAACTGCTTATGAAAAAGTAAGAACTTGGGGGAAAAAAGCCTGTCTTCTAAAACCACTACACCCCCATGCTCTTCGCCACAGTTTTGCCACTCACCTATTATCTGATGGAGTTAATTTAAGAACTCTACAAGCTCTCTTAGGTCACTCTTCTCTTACAGCAACTCAAAAGTACACTCATTTGAATTTAAGACAATTAGCTCAAACTTTAGAGAAAAAACATCCTCTAGGAAAAAACTAAAATTTTACTTGATATATAAAGCCTAAACTCATTTGTTTTTTATCAAAGTCTTTAGTTTTTCCGCAATCAGAATCATCTTCATCTTCTTCGCAAACCTTTTTTTTGTCAAAAAAGATTTGGTTCAAACTTAACTTGACAGAAAAATTCTTATGTATTTTTGCAATAAAATCAAAATAAGCTCTTAACGAATCATCTGCATCATTTTTTTGTTCTTCATAGGAAAGCTTATAGCGACTTAAACCTATACGACTTGACACAACGTGATGATCAAACTCATAAAACAAACCAAAGTCATAGCGAGAGTAACGGTTACTCTCCTCATTAGCTCTATGAAAAGAAAAAGATAAAGGAAGAATGAATCTAGAGTTACGAGATATATCAACAGTAGCCTGAAGCTGAAAAAAGTAATTTAAACCGTCTTTTCTTTCTTCTTCTTTTTTTTCGGAAACATAAGACTTATACTGTTGTACTTGAAAGTAAGTAGCTAATTCTAGACGAGAAAGCCTATAAAAGGAACGGGAAAAAAATTCCAGTCCGTGCCAATAAGGCCCCCTATGAGAAGGAAACTCACGACTTTTTCTTAATAAACTCTCATACGCAAGCCCCCAATGGATCTCATCGTGCTTTCTTTTGAATACGGCAGGAAGCTCAAAACGCATCCATAAGGGATCACTTTCTGATATCTTTTTCTCACTACTATTGATATAAACCATATCCCATCTAAAAAGCATGTTAAAATCCTTATGTTTTTTAAAAACTCTTTCGTAATGAGTTTGAAGGAAAATTTGTTTTGTTTCCTCAAAGGAAAACTTCCCCATATCTAAAGAAATGTTATCATCAATAATTCTAGCATTGCTATCGTATCTAAAACTTGTCTCTATGAGAAATTTGTTATCTTTTGAAACTGTAAGGAGGTCCTTATGTAAAAAATTCTCTAAAAAATTCTCCGGCTTAGGAGGATGCTCTTCTTCAAAAAAAGGCGTTAAATAAGGAAGCATTGCAGGCAAATCGGAATAAGTTGCTTTATAGTCTGAACTTAAACCTTTTTCATCTTGAGCTTGTAAAATCATAGGACCTATGATCAATAGAGCTATTAAAAATCTTAACTTCATTATATCAATCTTCCCATTCAAGAAAAAACTTGTCAAACCTCTTGTTCAAATAAATAGAGACCTCTTGTGAGATGTGGTGCTTCTTATCTTCTAAGTTCTTCAATTTTAAATGCTCATAAAGAGGTTTTGAAAGAAACCTTCTATATTCATAACAAGAAAGAACTCCTTGTTCGAATAAAAATTTCATCTCAAAATGTATTTTTAATTTTGATAAATCAGAGGTCATTTCGGCCTGCTTCAAGCCATGGCCTAAAAGATGAAACATAGAAGAATGAGATGACATGCCCTGCAGACTCACACAATCCATAAGCTTAACAAAATAAAGCCCTAACTCTAACCTCTTAAAATCTTTTCTTAGGCCTTGAAAGCTTGTTTTTAAAGACGCTTCTTTTAAAACTCCTAACTCTTGGCTTTTTCTTTTACTATAGACCCATTCCAACAAATGCGTAGGTTGTAAGATGCCACCTCCAAATCTTTTTCTGCTTTTTCTAGCACATTTTGCTAACACAGAAATTTTAGATCCCTTAGAGTTAAGTCCATGCAAAATAAGATCTGCCTCAGAGAAAATTGTCTTTTTTAAAAGAAAAACTTTTTCTTTTTCAAACATTAGTTTTTTCCCAAAAACCACATATAAAGGAGTAAAGTAAAAATTGTTACAAGAACTGTGAGAGTAGGAATCGTTGTTAAGGAGGGGCTACCTTTTAGTTTTTGAATTAAAATGGGCATAGAGGAACCTAAGAAAGTCGCCGTTAAAATTTCTAAAATAAGGTTCATAATAAGATAACCTGAAGGAAGGCTTAAAAACCAAAAAAAAGACCAAGTCAAAGATCCTAAGAAAAAGAGTACAAACAAATTCATAAGAATTTCAGAGGAAAAAAAATAAAGCCATTTAATTTTTTTTAGTTCCAAGTCTTTTAGTATGGTTATACTTGTTGCAGCTGATTGGTTAGCTACAGTCAGTCCCATGATCCAAAGCATAGGAAAAAAGGAAATTTCTGACCATAAGGGTATTTGCGGTATTTGAAAATTATAGAACTTTAAGGAAGGCAGATTATAAATTGTAATAAAACACAAAAAGCCTGAGAAAAAAGAATAGAAAAGTAAAGAAAGACGTTTCCACAAATTCAACCAAAAGCTTTCAGATCTTGAACTTTGCCCCATGGAAAGAAACTGTTCTTCAGCCTCCTCTCTAATCACATCAATAACATCGTCCACTGTAATTACCCCTTCAAGTTGATTATGTACATTCACAACAGGAAGAGCTAAAAAGTCATACCTTTCTACAATTTCAGCAACTTTACTCTGTGTATCTGTAACATGAACTGAAATTACATCACATAACATGATCTCTTTAAGACTTTTTTTCTGAGGGCACAAAAGAAGTTGTTTTAAACTTAAAACTCCTGCTAAATTATTATGATCATTGACAATATAAATGTAAAACAAAACCTTATCTTGATGAGATTGAATTTTTTTAATAGCTTCCGATACAAGTAGATTTTGATTCAAAGATAAAAAATCAGTAGTCATCAAGCCTCCTGCTGAATCACTAGAGTGTACCATAAGTTCAGCCACACCTTGAGAGTCTTGAGGCACCATCTTTTTTAAAATGACCTCTGATTCTTCGTTACTCAAATTACTTAAAAAATCTGCAGCGTCATCGGAATCCATAAGCCCTACGATTTGAATTAATTCTTTTTGACTAAAAAAGTTTATGAATTTTTTTTGTTTTTCTGATTCAAGATGGCTTAAAATTTCAGCTTTTTTTTCTTCATCATGAATCAACTTGAAAAGTTTTTCAGCTACTTCATAGCTTACAGAAGACAAAACTCCCGCTATATCTACGCCATGACTTTTTTCAAAGACTTTTTTAAGACTGCTATAAGCTTTTCTGCGATATAGCCTTTCTACTGTATTTAAAAGCATTTGATGAAGTGATTCCATGATTTAAGCTTATCACAAGCTTAAATAAGAAAAAAGAATCCTTATCTGGAAAATGAGGGAAAAAGAAAGAGAGCTAAATTCCTGAGTCAAGCCTTTCTTTATCATCCACAACACTTAAAACACCTTGTTCAAAATTTTCACGACGAGAGAGTTTGTCCATATCATAGCTAAAATCAGAACCATTCAAGCCCGCTGTCTGCCACTCAGGTCCCATACGAATTGCATCCACAGGACAAGCCTCTTCACAAAAACCACAATACACACATCTTAAAACATCAATTTCATAGCTAATAGGGTATTTTTCCACATGAGGATCATCATGTTCAGAGGCCGTAATGGTGATACAATCAGCAGGACAAGCCGTTGCACAAAGCATACAGGCCGTACAACGAATGGCTCCGTCCTTTCTAACTGTTAAAATATGACTTCCTTTAAATCGAGGACCATACTCATAAATCTCTTCAGGATAATTCAAGGTAAGCATTTTCTTAGGTTTTATGAGGTTATTTAACATTTTTTTCAAAGTAAAAATAAGACCTGAAACAATGGATGGTAAATACCACTTAGATAGAGGGCTTGGTTTTTTAACTTTTTTAACACGAATCATAGAGAGCCTCTTTCTTTTACAAAATAATTGATTTTTCTTTCCTGTTCTTGAAACCTCTTGGGTTCCAAAACTCCTGTTTCAAAAAACTGAGCTATCTGAAGAAGATCAAAACTGTGGGGAACTATATCACAAATTTTTTTAAAACTTTGCTCAAGACCATTGAAGTTTGTAAAAGTACCTGATTTCTCAAAATGAACCTTTAAAGGAATTTGCCATATAGAGCCTTCTACTTGATCTAAAAAAGGGTGTTTGCAAGCTGTAAACCAGATAAGCTCTGGACATCCAGAAAGCCTTTTAGCTTGCTGTTCAAAATCTGAAACCACCTCTATGTTCTCAGGACCCATAACCACGGCTGTTTGAAAACCCCTTTTTTCAAAATCTTTTAAAGATTGAGGATGGATTTTTTGCTTTTCACATTCCTTAAATAAACCTCTGGTATTAGGACTTCGGTCATTTCTCATCAAAAGACCATCAAACTCCTCTCGGAGAAAATCTTTATGATTCCAAAAGAAAAGATTTTTCACTTTCCATGTCTTATAAAATAAAGATAAAATAGCCTCATACTCTTCATTGGTATAAGAACAAGAAAGAACAAGAGCTAGATCTTCTGGCCTTTGCTCTACTCTGTCTTTGATTTTAGAAAAAGCGTCTTTTAAAATTTTTTCTGAAGTTAAAATCTCAAAGTGAGATTTATAACCTTTCTTTCCTTTTCTAAGTCTTTGTTTGAAATCAGCTGTCTTATAAGTTTTTCGACCTTCATCACACATCCAATAGCCATTGACCTTTTCATTATAGTTCGGTTTCAAACGAAAAAGACCTTCTTCATTATAAGAAGCTTTCACAGAACAACCTGTGGAACAACCCGCACAAATTGTTGGTTTATCTTCTAAAAACCAAACTCTTTGACGAAAACGAAAATCCTTTGCTGTCAAGGCTCCTACAGGACAAATATCAACAGTATTAACAGCATAGTTATTTTCAAGAGGCTTGTTATGAAAAGTTCCTATTTCACTTTTATCACCCCTATGAAAAATCCCTAACTCACTTGTCTTTGTCACTTCGTCAGTAAAACGAACACAACGAGAGCATAAAATACACCTTTCTGTATCTAATACAATTTTTGAACCTAGGTTTACGACTTTTTTCTTTTTGACTTTTCTTTCTGCCATTTCAGGATCATAACTTCCAAATTTCATATACTGAATTTGAAGTTCACACTCTCCTGCTTGATCGCAAATAGGACAATCTAGGGGATGATTGATTAAATGAAAATCCAAGCCCCAACGTACTGTTTTTTTCACCTCTTCTGTTTGATTGCTAATAACCATTCCTTCTTGCACTTTTGTATTGCAAGCAATTTGAAGACGGGATTGACCTTCAATGTGTACCATACACAAACGACAAACTCCTGCAATAGACAGACCTGGATGATAACAATAATGAGCTATCTCTTCTCCTGCCTTTTGAAAGGCTTCGATAATACTTGTATTCTCATTTATAGTTATATTTTTACCATTAATTTTACAATTAAGCATAAGTCTGTACTTTCCTTTGAAAAAGCCTTCTTCTTATATAAGATTCAAACTCCTCTCTAAATTTACTAATAAAACTTATAGCAGGTAAAGCTGCTGCATCAGAAAGAGCACAAATAGTACGCCCTTTCATGTTTTCACTAACTTCGCAAATTAAATCCAAATCCTGAATACGTCCCTTCCCTTGAGTGATAGAATCCACAATTTTATGAATCCAACCTGTACCCTCTCTGCAAGGTGTACACTGTCCACATGATTCATGATGATAAAAGCGCAAAATCACTTTTAAAAGATCAACCATACACTGAGAATCATCAATTACAATCACAGCTCCTGAGCCTAACATAGAATCTAGATTAGATAAGTTTTCATAGTCTAATGTTGCAGATAAAGCTTCTTCTGCTGTCAAAACAGAGGCAGAAGATCCTCCTGGAATCACAGCCTTTAACTGACGGCCTTCTCTTAAGCCTCCACAATCATTGTAGATCATACTTTTAAGAGGATAGCCTAAAGGAACTTCGTAATTTCCCGGCCTTATAACAGATCCGCTCACAGAAAAGATCTTTGTTCCTGGAGATTTTTGCGTTCCATATTTTTTATAAGCTTCTATACCATCTCTTAGGATGTACTTTACAGAGACTAAAGTCTCTACATTGTTGACAATTGTAGGGTAGCCTAAATACCCTTCAACAGCAGGGAAAGGTGGCTTGAGCTTAGGGTATCCTTTCAAACCTTCTAAGGAAGAGATCATACCTGTTTCTTCACCACAAATATAAGCTCCCGCTCCAGAGTAAACGTCCATATCGTGAGAAAAATCAGTCCCTAAAATAGAAGAACCTAAGAAGCCTTCCTTGTAAGCCTCATTCAGTGCTTTTTTCATAAGCTTCAAACTTTTATTATACTCTCCACGAATGTAAATGTAAGACTTATGGGATCGGATTGCATAAGCTGATAGGATCATAGACTCAATAATCTGATGAGGAGATCTTTCCATCATCATACGATCTTTAAAAGTTCCAGGCTCTCCTTCATCAGCATTACAAAGCAAATAGCGAGGCTTTGAGTTTTTAGGTAAAAAACCCCACTTCATACCTGTAGGAAACCCAGCTCCCCCTCTTCCTCTCAAACCAGAGTTTTTCACCATATTCACAATCACTTCAGGTTCTAACTTTCCTAAAGTATCCTTTAAAACTTTATAGCCACCATATTTTTGATAACCTTCTAAAGTGATAAATTCATCTTTATTGTAATGTTTTGTTAAAATTTTAGTTTCCATAATTATCTTCTAACTCTTTTAAAACTCTTAAAGCTTTTGTTTGATCAAGATTTTCATAATAATTGTCATTGACTTGCATCATAGGAGCTCCATTACAGGCTCCTAAACACTCTACAGGAGTGACTGTTACTGTTTCACAAGGGCTTTTTTTATGTAAAGACGTTTTATAGGCTTTACAAATCGCTTCTGCCAACTCCCGTCCCCCATTCATAGCACAAGAAATATTGCAACACACTTGAACATGGAGTTTTCCTACAGGTTTTTTATTAAACATTGTATAGAAATGAAACACTTCAAAAACATAAGCTTTAGGAATATCCATAAGTTCAGAAAGGTAAGACACACACTCTTGACTAATCCAACCTTTGTTTTCTTTTTGAACTCTAAAAAGACAGGGAATCAAAGCCGAACGTTTGCTCTCATACCTTTTCATTTCTTTTTTTACAAAATCCACTCCCTCGGGAGATAATTCAAACATACTTTCCTCTTTTTCTAATTGGCTTTATCGATCTAATTCTCCAGCAATAATGTTCATGCTTCCTAAAATAGAGATTACATCTGCGACCAAACCTCCTCTGACCTGATCTGAAAAAGATTGGTAAATAGGAAAACAGGGAGGACGTACTTTCAATCTGTAAGGCTGAGCTGAGCCGTCACTGACTAAGTAAAAACCTAACTCCCCATTAGCTCCTTCTGTGTAACTATAAATATCTCCTTGAGGTGGCCTTAAACCATTCATTACCAAAACAAAATGATTCATAAGTCCTTCAATGTTTCCATAAACATCTTTTTTTTCAGGCAAAACAATTTTTTTATCTCTTATAGTATAATCACCGGAAGGTAAGTTTCTTGCTACTTGTTCGATAATTTTCAAAGATTGTTTCATCTCTTCTATACGAACCAAATACCTTTCATAACAATCCCCTTCCGAACCCACAGGAATGTCAAAATCCAACTGGTTATACCCATAATAAGATTTTCCACAAGCCCTCAAATCTAAACCTATCCCACAAGCTCTTAAAAGAGGGCCTGTATAACCCCACTCAATTGCTTCTTGAGCACTAATGGCTCCCACACCTTTTGTTCTTTGAATCCATATCTTGTTTTCCGTTAAAAGGCCCTCAATTTCAGAGATACCCTTTCTGATCTTACGGCAAGTGCTTAATACGTCATGAATCCAACCCCTAGGAGGATTTTGAGCCATACCTCCTATACGAGTTAAACTTACCGTAAGTCTTGCACCACAAAGTTTTTCAAACAAAGTGTAAACCATTTCTCTGTATGAAAAAAGATGAAAAAATCCTGTTAAAGCTCCTAAATCAACAGCATTAGCTCCTATACAAACAATATGATCAATGACTCTTGAAAGTTCACACAAGATAACTCGCAGGGATTGAGCCTTAGGAGGAATCTCAACTCCTAAAAGCTGTTCCACAGCATAACAGTACCCTACATTGTTCATAGGGGCAGAACAATAGTTCAAGCGATCCGTATAAGGAATCACTTGATTATAAGGATGAGTTTCTGCCATTTTCTCAAAACAACGATGAAGGTAACCTAGCTCCACATTAGCACGGTGAACCCTTTCTCCGTCTAACTCACACATAATTCTTAAAGTCCCATGAGTAGCAGGATGAGAGGGGCCTATATTCAAAAGAACATGGTTTTCAGGAGTTTTGGCTTCATCTTCAAAATAAGCATCCAAACTAGAATCACAGTGTTGTTGTCGATCCGCAGGATAATCTTTTCTTAAAGGATGCCCTTTAAATTCATGGTGACATAAAATTCTTGTCAAGTTAGGATGGTAATCAAAGTGAATTCCAAACATATCATAGATTTCTCTTTCAAACCAATTAGCACCCTTCCATAAACTTGTTAAAGAGCTTATAGATTCTTTTTCACTTAGAGGAACTTTCACTCTTAAGCGAAAAAAGGTTTTAGAAGAGAAAAGTTCATATACAATTTCAAATCTTTTTTCTCTATTCAAATAATCTACGCCGGTAATGTTCATTAAGAAATCAAACTGTGTTTTAAGAAACGTCATAAGTTCAAAAAGATCTTCTTTACAGATCACAAGACTCAAATGATCGACAGTTTTTTCTTCAAAACCTATTTTAAAATCTTGTGAAGATTTATGTTTTAAATTTTCAAAAACTTCTTTTTTTAAAGGCTCTTCTTGAAAAAGAAGAGTTGGCTTATCTAACAAGGCTCTTTTCTCCTATGAGGTTTGTACTGCCAGTTTTTTTTCCAAGGGCGAGGGGTCTTGTCTTCAATCATTTTTTGCACTCTTATCACACCATCTATCACTGCTTCAGGTGTAGGAGGGCAGCCTGGAACATACACATCCACAGGAATGATTTTATCCACACCTTGTAGCACATGATAGGCCCTATAAAAACCGCCAGAACTAGCACAAGCTCCCATTGCGATCACATACTTAGGTTCTAAGATCTGTTCATACACACGAGTGATCACAGGTGCCATTTTCTCTGTAATGGTTCCTGCCACAATCAAAAGATCTGCCTGTCTGGGAGAAAACCTTACCACCTCAGCTCCAAAACGAGCTAAATCATAACGAGGTCCAAAAACAGACATCATTTCGATACCACAACAAGCTGTGCCATAAGGCATAGGCCAAAGAGAATTTTTACGACCCCATGCGACAATAGACTCAAGCCTTGTGGTAAAAGCAAAAGACCTTGTGCTTTCTGTTAATTTGCGATCTTGCTGGTACGTTTCTTTCATCGTAAGGATATATTATAATAATTTTCAGCTTTTGAAAAGAGTTAAGAAAGCTTTCCTGCGAGTTTTAGGGTTTTGAATGAAAAAACTTCTTTCTAGTGCTTTAGCCAGTAAATTTTTTTCATAACTTCACCTTAGAAGAACTGTAAAAGAATTAACTGGTCAGAACACTAGCTCCTCCCCCTGAAACGTACTTTATGGGCTCACCTAGCGGTTGCAAAAGGCCAAGACAATGCGAAAGGCAAAAAGTTTTTTGAAGAGAATCCTTCTGGACTGGAGGGTGTGCCAATGCACTTTTTTGGGGGAAGATCACTAAGATGGCCTATAAATTTCTACTCTTTAGATGTGAAATAATAAGAAGAGGGGATAGAACGTCTATTACAATTAAATCTCATCTTTTTATTTGTTTTTTGGCTTACACTGTCTTGAAGTATGTAGAACTCTCTTTAAAAAAAGCTACTCTTCATTACAGCCTTAATGAGCTTATTGATACTTTAAAAGAGGTTGAATCTTTTGTGATTGGAGACAAAATGAAAAAACCTTCTGTCTCCTATTTTGTCCCCAGAGCTTTATCCAAAGAAGCCAAACAGATTTATGCTGTATTTAAAAAAGATTACATAAAAAAACCTTTTCTCATAGAAAACTCTTCCTAAACTTAAAACAACCGTAAGTCGGTTTCTTAACAGCCCTTGACTTCTACTGAGGAGGATATTTCTTAGATGAGTCTAACTCTTCTAATCAGGGTTTTTAAGTCCCAGCCTTTCAAAAAAAAGGCTGGTTATCCATATTTTCTTTCTGAGTCCTGAGTTCGCCCTTTAGAAAATGATAAAATTTATGCCTCCTCAAAAGAATCTGTAAAGTTCCTGGAGGTTCTGACAGTTTTCCAATGGCAATCTATTTTGCTTCCTCCTTGCAAGTAACCTGTTTTTGATATGTTGTTACTAATTCTTTTTCTGTTGTAAAGTCTAAAGAATAAACATTTCCATCACCAGAACCTACGACAATTGTTCCATGGAAGGAATTCTTGCAGCAGTTGCCATTCCTGCATTCGATGGGTTTAGAAAAAAAGCACGAAGCGGTGAAGCTAAAATAACTTAGGTGCTCTTTTTACTGCGGAAAAAGCTTTTAGTTATGAGCACTCAGGCTACTGTGCTAATCTTACAACAATAGGTTTTGATGAACCTACTGGAAAACCCCACTACGCTGTAGGATTTAAAGCTTCAGGGAATGCCCCTAATATTACGGCTGCATCTACTTGTACAGCTAACCCAGCAGATTCTGTTCATCCTTCTAGTACAGCATAACCTTAAATTTCAATATATTTGACTTGTATTTTTGTTGTTCCTATAATATTTGTTGTAGTTTAATAAAAAGTCCAAGGAGGGGATATGAGATCAAAGATGAAATTAAAAACAAAGGCAAGAGCAAATCCAAAAGCAAAAAGAAAGCCAAAAGTAAGGATAAAGTTAAAGAGTTCAGAGAAGACAAAATTAGAGAAGATGTTGAAGAAGGGAGTGAATCAGTCTCGAGTTTTAACACGAGCCAGGGTTTTACTTTTAAGCCATCAAGGGAAGGGTTCCACAGAGGTTTGTGAGATTCTTGGAGTGAGAACTTTAGGGACTATTCAAAATATCAAAGAAGGGTACTTGAAGGGAGGATTAGGGAGAGCACTTTATGATGCTCCTCGTCCTGGAAAGCCTCCTAAGTTTACAGGGAAGCAAAGGACGAAGATTACGAGTTTAGCTTGTACGAAAGCTCCTGAAGGTTATGGTCGATGGAGTTTACAGATGCTATCTGATAAGTTGGTTGAGTTAAATGTTGTAGACTCTATTTCTCACACCCATGTGGGTCGTATATTAAAAAAAACGAAGTCAAACCTCATTTAAAAAGACAGTGGTGTTTAAGCAAGATCGATTCTCATTTTATTTGCCAAATGGAGTCTGTTTTAGAAGTTTATGAAAGAAAGCTAGATTCTAATCGTCCTGTTCTTTGTTTTGATGAGCGTCCTTGTCAATTGATAGAAGATGTTTTGATGCCAGTTCCTGTAAGCCCTGGAAAAGAAAAAAGAGAGGATTATCATTACAAAAGAAATGGAACCTGTGTTGTGTTCTTAGCCATAGAGCCATTGAGTGGAAGAAGAATTGTAGAGGTAAGAAAGAGAAAAACAAAGAAAGATTATGCTCTTTTCATGAGAAAAATGTCCTTATATTATAAGGACGTAGACAAGATCACATTGATACAAGATAATTTAAACACTCACAATGGCTCTTCTTTTTATGAGAACATGCCAGCTCAAAAGGCCTTGGAGTTAAAAAATAGACTTGAGATGATTTATACTCCTAAAAAGGCCAGTTGGTTAAATATGGCAGAAATCGAGTTTTCGGCTCTTTCAAAGCAATGTTTAAACCGACGTATAGGAAGTTTTGAACAACTAAAAAAAGAAGTAGAAACTTGGACCCGTAAGAGAAACAAAGACAGAATCAAAATTAATTGGCAGTTTACAAATAATAAGGCTAGAAATAAGTTTAAGAGGCATTATGAAAATATTAAAATTTAATGTTATGCTGTACTAGTAGTGGAGGTACAGCCATTACAGAAGCAGACTTGAATGCTGCATGCAAAACAACCGCTACTGGTTTTGATGCTTGTGCAACGGGAGAGGAAGACACGACAAATTCAAACTGGGGGATAGACGAAGTCAAGGTGTTATCTCAAAAATAAAGAAAAAAATCATATGAAACCCCTCCCTTTGTTGGAGGGGTTTTCTTTTTTTCCTCACAAAATCCAAGCTAAAAAAACCCATTTATTTTGCTTTTTGAAGTGATTTTAGGAGTGATTTTTAACTCCTATTTTTCCGGCTTGCTAGTCTTCATTTCACTTCCAAAATTTCTTTGTCTTTAAGTTTAAGAGGTGAAGCTTTGAAACTTGTTTCTGAAAGTTGGTTTAAACTTTCTAATTCATACATCTGAGCTGTTTTTTCCGCTATATCCGAGTTAATGAGAGCTACCACTTTCGCATACCTTTGAGTCATAGCTTGATCCTTATGTCCAAGACTTGCTTGGACAGCTGAGAGGCTCTTTGTGGCCATCAAAGCCATTGTGGCATAAGTATGACGGCAAATGTGAGTTCCTCTCCAAGGAAGTCCGCAAGCCCTAAAAGACTTATCAAAAGCCCAGCGAATGGTCGTTATAAGGCACAATTCCACCTTCCATTGAATGAAAGACTAAGGGGTTTTTGGAGTTTGATCTTCCCCCAAAAAAGTGGACAGTTTTTATGTTCTTAAAGCCCTCCTTTGTTTAAATTCTTTTGGGCTCATGTATTTCAAGGAAGAATGCATTCTTACCTTGTTATACCAATCCATGTAAATTGCAATTTTTTTTTCCAACTCTTCCTTTGTTGTACAGTCTTTGTATTCCAGTTCATCCTTCAACGTATGGAAAAAGCTCTCCACAAACGCATTATCATAACAATTTCCTTTCCTAGACATAGATTGCTTGAGGGTAACTCGGTTGTCTGACAGCCCTTGACTCCTATAAGGAGAGGGGTTCTTAAAAAATAAAGCACAAAGAAAATCACAATACGAAAAAAAAACTAAGAGTTATTCTATCTCTAATACTTTTGTAACGGGGAAGATCTTAGGAAAACGTCTTACAGGCTTGTTCAAGCTTGTTTTACAACAAGATCAATAAAAACTTCTCCTTTAAAATCTAAGAAACATCTTCTTATAGGAGTCAAGGGCTGTTAAAAAACCGACTTACGCTTGAGGCCAAAGAATTTCAATTCTTTTCTAAACCCTTCACAACAATATTGAACCCCTTGATCCGAGTGGATTATCAAGCCCTCTAAGTTCCCAGAAACAGATTGGACTGCGGCTTTCAGAGCCTGTTTTGAATGAACCCCGTCCAAGCTCTCACAGAGCTTCCAAGACTTAATCTCTCGATTATATAGTGCTTCCGTTTAGGTTTTCAGGGTTTTTCTCTAGAGAGATCGACAGGAAAATCTAAGCGTATTCACTTTTGAAATCAAAGGGCTTAAATTATGGAGTAGAAACCTTAATTAGAATATTATGTGAGGTGGAAAAGTGGATTCTAAAGAATTCAAAAACAAAAATATATGATCTCTAAAGAACTGTCGAAAGAGGCTAAGAAAATTTACCAAGCTTTTGATATTCAAAGACAGGAGCTTGCATATCGACTAGAAAACACCTAAACTCTTGACCTATAGCGAAAAGTGTTGCGTGTCCTGAAAATTAAAAACCTTGTAATACCAATTACAGAAATTAATTCGACATTTTTATGTTCAAATTTAAAATTTTAAAATTGACTTAAGGAAAAGTTTCAATTAGGAGGCTTTAAAAAAGTTTTTTTTGAAGGGAGGTTGAGTTTTCATAAGATATGTTTATTTTATGTATATCTATTGTTGTGTGAATCGATTGATGGGTTAAAATAAGTGTAAAAAAGTGAGGTTAAGATGTAAAATGAAAAAAATCAGTTACGCAATTTAATTTATAGGTTCAAATTAATTTACAAGCTTGATTCATCTTGTTGTTTTGCCCAAGATCGAGTGCATAATTTTTTAATCCTGCCCTCCTGATCGCAAAAAGTATTCCAGGCCTCACAACAAGTATTCAGTATATGGTCATAGTTTTTAAAACATGCATTCGATAATTTGATCCTTCGTAATTGTTGCCAGACTTGTTCCATGGGATTTAATTCTGGACTATAAGGAGGTAAAGGCATCAGGGATAAATTCTTAGGAACTATCAAAGTCTCTGTGGTATGCCAACTGGCTCTGTCCATTAAAACAATTCCATGATAGTTTTCTTGAATATTTTTAGATATCTCATCTAAGTGAATTTGCATCATCCCTGAATTACATTCCGGTAAAACCCAAGCACAGCCTTTATCTTTATCCGGACAAACTGCTCCAAAAATATAAGTGGATAAAAATTGTCTTTGTCTCACAACTCTAGGTCGTGTGCCTTTTCTTGCCCAAATCCTGCTTAAAGAACCTTGCTGAGCCTATTCTGCATTCATCCTGCCACCAAATCTCTATTTTATGAGTCTGAATCTTTTCCTTTATTTTCTCCACCTCTTCTGGAAAATGTTCCTTAAACTGTTCCATAGCTTCTTAATGAAGTTTTAGGATGAAGAGAACGACCACTGATCCATACAATATTAAGACGGTCTAAAGAGAGCATAAACCCCAGAAAGAGAATAGCAACAGTCAAATTCATTTGCTAAAAGTTCCTGTATTCCCTTTGCTCCTATGCTTCCTCCTTCTCTCTTGTCTTGAATTTCATCTAACTTGATTTTGAAGTTCTCTTCTTCTGTCACTGGTAAACGAGGCTTGCGCCCTCTGCCTTCTCGATCTATCAACCCCTCGTAATCAAAGTCTACAAAAAAAGACTGTAACCAGGATTTGATACTGTGACGGTGATAGAAAACTATACTTGCTGTTTCTTGAATCGATTTTCCTTCTTGCATATGCTGCAAAGCTTGGAGTTTTATCTTGATGTTGGCACTTCTTTCTACTTTGTAAGTAGCTAGAAAATTATACCCTTGAATCTGTGTAACTAAATCTTTTTTCGACATGACTCTAAAAATTTAACAGAGTTTGATCAAAAAGCCAGGACGCTATGCGTTAAAAGAATGTCGAATTAATTTTTGGAAATGGTATAATATCAGGTGATTAGAAGTTGTGCACTGCTCCGAACCGATAAAGTCAGGAGCAAGCCTCGTTTGCCAATGAAAGAAGAAGAGAACTTCAAAATCATCTATCAAAACGACCTACAAGATGTTCATTTTTAGAATCCTTAGAATCCTCTTATAAATGGAAAAATTCTCTTCCAAACTCCAGATTTCTTCACAAGTAAAACGACGATGGGCTCTTTGAATGTCCATAAAGAACTTAGAAAGAGATCCCAAGAGACCACAGACCTCAAATAAGGTTCCCACATTAAATCAATTGATGACATCACCTAGTCGATTAAGTTATTAAGTTAGAGCTACGTTTGCACCATAAGCTACATAAGCTATAAGCTAAAGGCTAGCAGAGCTTCAACCAAAAGTCAAAGACTTGAATTGTTAACCCTTTTACTTTAAATAAGAAGCTATGAAAAACCTCATTGCTATAGCCCACAAAAGAGAAGCTCAAGCTTTCTTAGAACATTTTCATTATGAGAAAACAGCCTGTAAGGAACTTATGGTCTCAGAAAATCATTACCTTTTGATTACAGGAGAGGGGCTTACAAAATCTCTTCACAAAACCTCTTTAGCTTTAGGTTTTCTTTTAAGCCAAAACATGAAGCCTCACTCCCTTATCAACTACGGTGTGGCAGGTGTTTTAGATGAAAAAATAGCTCTAGGAAAACTTTATTCCGTAAGAACCTGCTACGCTTTTCACACACTTAAACAAATGCATTTTCAAAGTTATACAAGTCTTCCTAAAAAAGGTCTGGACTGTATTTCATCTTATGAAAGAGTCTTAGACTTTGAGTCCTCTCAAGAACTTTCTTATTTTGGAAGCTTAGTTGATAGAGAGTTATGGGCTTTAGCTTTTACAAGCGACAAACTAAACATTCCTTTTGAAAGTTTTAAATGGGGTTTCGATAGAGGGGGAAAGGTTTGCAAAGAAGCTTTATCAAAAGATCCTCTTTTTAGCTATGCTTTTTTAAAACATTTTTTATCTCAAAAATTTTCTTTAAAGAAAAAAGAAGAAGATCATCTTGGTTTACCTTCAAAATATTATGCTACTTTCAGTCAAAAGGAGAAAATCAAATCTCTTTTAAAGAAGCTTAAGAAAAAAGATAAGAACTTTTCTTTAGAAACTGTCTTAATTCCACAAGAAATCAAACACCCTAAACAAAGAACACAAAAGCTCATTGAAACTCTAAAAAGAAAACTTTCTCCTGAAATGAGTCATCTTAAAAAAGTACTGGATGAAATGAATTCAGAGATTAAATCTTTTGGAGTCAAAGTACAGTTCAAATCTGATTTTGAAACCAAAGACATAGAACTTAAGATGAAAATTTCCAACCTCAAAGATTATGAACAACTAAAGTCTGCTCTTTCCCAGTGGCCCTACGAAGAAATACAAAACACACTTGAGGGTGATTTTTAGACATGTTCGAAAAGATTTTTATAGAAAAGGATATACTTCATCATTATAGAACGAAAAAAATAACAAGCTTCTTTCCTAAAGTTAAAAAAATCACAATTGAAAACTACAGAGATATTTTTGAGAAAGTCAAAAAGCCCTATTTGCAAAAAAGAGATAATTTTTATTTGTTCATTGCACAGAAAAAAGGACATGTAGTAAAGCCTGCTCCTTCAGCTTATGGTCTAGAACATGATTCTGAATCCCATTATTACTTCATTCAAGCCTTTAACTGTATTTATGAGTGCGAGTACTGCTACCTTCAAGGTTATTTTAACTCTCCTGACCTTGTTTTATTTATCAATTTTGAAGATATATCTTGTGAAATAAAAAAAATTTTAGTAAAAGATACTGCTAAAAGAATCTGGTTTCATAGCGGAGAATTTACCGATTCCTTAGCACTCACTCACCTCACAGGAGAAATAGAATTCTTCTATGATTTCTTTAAGTCCCACAAAAGAGCTTTTTGGGAAATAAGAAGTAAGTCAGTCAACATACGTCGCCTCTTAACTCTCCCCCCCTTAGAAAACATCATTATCAGTTTTTCTTTGTCTCCTGAAAAGTCAGTTAAAAAGTATGATCACAAGACGGCAAGTCTGGTTCAAAGGTTAAAAGCTATAGAAACTCTTTATAAAAAAGGTTTTTTAATAGGCGTTCATTTTGACCCTATTATCCCTTCTGAAAACTTACTTTCTGAATACAGAGAGCTTTTTTCTCAATTGAATCAACACATACCTCTCAAAAAATTAAGCTATGCTTCTTTAGGTGCTATTCGATACTCTCAAAAAAGTTTTCTAGAACTCAAAAGAAATTATCCTAACTCAAATCTTCTGGATTTTGAAGTCATAAAAGGTTTTGATAAAAAAATTAGACTTCCTAGGCCTTTAAGGCATAAGCTCTTAAAAAGTCTTTATATAGAATTTTTAAAAAAAGGGGGGCGAAAAACAGTGAGCTATTTTTGTATGGATTCCATCAACACAGTTTAAGTTTTTATACCCCTTGGCTAGAAATTACGGCTCCTCCCGGGAATCTGTGGGTAAAAAGTAGTAAAAATCCCCCAAAAGAGCTCATATTAATCAAAGTAAGAGTAAGACATTCTATCTTGTATTTTTGAGTTCTTTGAGGCCCTTACTGGCCTCTATCACCTCCGGTGATTGAACTCAAAAACATTCATTTTATTTGCTTTTATTTGCTGTGTTACATTAAAATTTTAAAAAAGAAGCACCTACTTCCCAGATGCCTTAAAATGTTATTCAAAAAAAAAAAAAAAGGAGGGAAGAGATGCTTTTGAAGACTATACTAAATGATTGTTTAAGATGGAAGTCTTTTGTATACGGAGACATTTATTTTTCAAAAGATAGAAAGTCAATTAATGTTCCTATTAAGGCTCGTAAAAATGGCCAAGCTTTTTGTAGTGTTTGTAAGAAGCCCTGTTCAGTGTATGACAGCAGTAAATCATCACGGGACTTTGAATCCCTTCCTATTTTAAGTTACAGGGTGTTTTTTGTTTATTTTGTAAGAAGAGTTAATTGTCCTTGCTGTGGGGTAAAAGTTGAACATTTACCTTGGGCCGATGGTAAGAAGAGTTTAACGATCTTTTACATGAAGTATTTAGCAGACTGGTGTCGTCACCTGTCTTGGAAAGAGGTTTCTTGTAAGTTTCATGTCAGTTGGAATCAGGTCTATGCTTCGGTAGAACGGGTCGTAGAATATGGTTTAAAACAAAGGGTTTTAAAGGGAATACAAGCTATAGGTGTAGATGAAATACAATGGAAAAAGGTAACTGCTCACCTACATTGTTCAGTTATCCCTAACTTTAGACCTGTTTTAAGATAAAAGTCTTGCTCTTACAGATTTTCTTTTAAATACTTTTTTCAAATGACAATAAATAAGACCTCCATCAGAAATGAGATTAAAAATATAAGAAGTGACTTTGATAAGTTTGCAAAGAAAGGTTCTGTGCCTACTGAGATTTCTGTGATTGTTGAATCTCTCTTTAAGGTTGTGAACATTCTGATTGTTGTGTTTTTAGAAAAACAGGTTCGAAAAAATTCCAGCAACAGCGGTCTTCCTCCTTCGCAAGATTTTAGTCGTCAAGGGAATCGTAATAAGAAAGCTAGTGGGAGTCAGAAAAAGGGCTCTAGACTTGATAACAGTAAAGATACAAAACAGTGAGGAGACTGTCTCTCCCTCAGAGTGTTCTCAGTGTGGGATGTTTTTAAAGACAGCAGAGGTAAAAAGCCTTGAGAAGCGTAAAAAGATTGATATTTTTTATGAAATTCAGACCCATACTGTAACTTCTGAAGTTAAGAATTGTCCCTCATGTGGAGCTAGAAATAAAGGTCAATTCCCTAAAGGTATGAGTGGTCCTCTTCAGTATGGTATAGGCATTAGAGCTTCCATCATCAATTTCATTATAGTTCAGATGCTGTCTTTTAGAGCGTGTTGGGGAACATTACATGGGGCTTATAGGTCGAATGATTTCTCCTGCAGTTATGTTGAGATACATTGCTGAATTAGGAGAGTTTCTTAAAAGTTGGGAAGAGCAGATGAAAGAAAAGATACTTGAATCAGAGCTCATTCATGTTGATGAGACCTCTATGAGGGTTAAGGGTAAAAACTACTGGATTCATACTTATAGTTCAGGAGAATTAGTCTTGCAGTTTCTCCACCTTTCACGTGGAAGGGAAGCCATAAAAGATATTGGTCTCTTGGATAGATATGCAGGAGTGCTTGTGCATGATTGTTGGAGTCCTTACTTTTGTTATGATAAGATAACTCATGCTTTGTGTGTGGCTCACCTTTTGAGAGAGCTTAAATTTATAGAAGAAAGCAATGGATTCAAATGGGCTACAAATCTCAAAAAACTTCTTAAAGAGACTGTGGAGCTAGTTCATAAAAAAGAGTCAAGAGTTCTGACTCAAAAAGAGTACGAAACTCTTCAGAGAAGGTATAGGAGTATTCTTACAAAAGGCTTAAAAGAGCTTCCAGAATTTCCTAAGAAAAATGGCAAGAAAGGACGAATAAAGCATACACAAGCTCAAAACCTTTGGCTGCGATTTAAAAAGTATGAAGCAGAAATACTGTGCTTTGCTAAAAGAAAGAACGTAGATCCTACTAATAACAGAGCTGAAAGAGATCTAAGAATGACTAAAGTGAAAAAGAAAGTGTCAGGGTGTTTCAGAACAGAAGAAATGGCGAAATATTTTTGTCGTATTACCAGCTATGTTAAAACAATGAGAAATAAAGGGTATTCTTCTTTAGAAGCCATCTCTATGGCTTTAAATAAAAACTTACGAGAGTGAGCAGTTACGGAAAAAGAACCATCAGTATCTCACCTTAGTCTATGAAATAAGCAAAACCCGTGTACGCTTATTGTGGATAGGAGAGAAACGAACAGAAAAGATGATCTTCCCCCAAAAAAGTGGACAGTTTTTTAGGGGAAGATCAATGGTTCAGTAGATTATGAATCGGCTTTGAAAGAACATGAGGAGTTGATTTGTTGGTTGAAACAGATCAACCATTCAGCTTTAGAATCTCTTGAAGAAGCTTGTAAGGAGACTTTGACTGTGATTCGTCTTAAAGCTACCCTCTCCTTGAAAAAGACTTTACTGTCTACGAATCCTATAGAGTCTATGTTTTCCTCAAGGTATAACAGGGAGGGTTAAGAACTGGAAGAGAGGAGCAGACCAAGTGAGTCGTTGGGCTGCTGTTACTCTCTTTGATGCTGAGAAAAGATTTAGACGAATCAGAGGCTTTATGCATTTAAAAAACTTTAAAGAAAACTTAGAAAAAATGGTTGCAAAACAAAGAAAGGTCGCTTAAACATGAAATCGCCCTCTAAAATTCCACCGAGAAATAGGACATCCTCTGAAAAGTATCCTTTTAAATAAACAATACCTTTTAGCATCTTAAAGATATTTTAAAAATGAAATTGCGTTGAACTTAGAGCCCTCCAAATAAGGTCTTTAAAGACCCACACTTTTTGTCCACTTTTATCTTTAAGATAAAGCCAGTGATCTTGTCGTTTTAAGATTTTAAAAGACCAGTAGCGATCTACGATCCCTAAAGGACTTACCAGCATATGAACTCCTGCTCCTTTTCGCGTGAAAGCTTTTTTTAAAATCGTACCACACCTCCACTTATGGGTGAGTTGAGAGTTAAGAATCCAGTGAGTCTGCCCATCTACATCCTCAACTTTAGACCAAAATTTGTGTTTTTTCCTGACAATCAAAGGTGTGTAAAGACCCACAACCCAAGATACTTTTGATTGAGAATAAGGCTTTTTTCTCAAATGAGCTCTTGAAACTCTAACACAAGTGTCGCTAAAACATACAAAAGAAAAAAACACAAAAAATAATAAAACTAAAATTCCTATTTTCTTTATCACACTTGAAACCTTTAAAAACTTTCTTTTAGATCTATACTTACTCTTTTCTTTTTTAATATACTATGCTACATTTTATAAATACAGAGGGGCTTAGACTTTTGTATGAAGAAATCAGAAAAATTTTTGGTATTTAAAAAGATATGAAAAAAACAAAAGACGGATTTTTTTAACTTTGAGCTATTTACTGACATTTTGTGGTTTTACTTTTTTGATTCTGGGAGCTGAGTTCTTAATCAGGGCCTCTCTTTCTATGTCTCAACGTTTTCACCTCTCAAGTACATTTTCAGGCATATCCCTATTAGCTTTGGGGACAAGTCTTCCTGAGCTTTTAATTTCCATAACATCTGTAATGAAAGGGGCTGAAGGGCTAGCCTTTGGCAATGTTGTAGGTTCGAATGTATTTAACTCTCTTTTAATCGGAGGAATGTTGTTTTTTTTTGGACTAAGAAACAAAGGCTCTTACTTATATGAACTTTTATTTCTCTTACTATCCCTTATTTTATTCATAGCTTTCTTTTACAATCAAATTTTAAGCTTTCCTGAATCTTTTGTTCTTTTGCTTTTATTAGGTGTGTTTTTATATCTTATAGCAAAGCAGTATAAAAACTCACCTGAAACACAAAATTCAGCCCCCCCCTGTCATATAGGACTCAGCCTTGTGATCTTTCTTACAGCCTCTTTGTTTCTTTTTATAGGATCTGAAATGACCGTTAAAGGCACACAAGGCCTAGGGAAACTCTTTCATTGGCCTGATAGAGTCTCTGGAGCTATCATTTTAGCCGTAGGTACAGGGCTTCCTGAATTTGTAACTTCCCTTTTAGCTGTTTTAAAAAAGAAAGGGCAAATGGCTTTGGGCAACATTTTTGGCTCCAATATTTTCAATCTTTGCATTATTTTAACATTTGCCTCCTTAGTATCTCAGAAAGCTTTTATTCTTAAAAACCCCTTGTTATATTATGACTTGATTTGGCTTGCTTTCAGCACTTTGCTTTTTATTTTTTCCATTTTAATTGCTAACAAATTCATTGAAAAAAAGATGGTAAGCTTAACTCTTGGTTCTGTTTCTTTAGCTTCTTATGTTTATTACGTTCTTACTATCATCAACTAAAAGGTCAATCAGAGTTTTTTCTTTCATTTAAATCAATAATGTTATGGGAACTCCTGACTTCGACACAACACAGTGAGTTAAAAAAAATATTTTCGTTCTTTTACCTCTAGCTTTTAGTTAAAGGAGTTATACACAGGTTTTAGGTTGGTTCTGTGGCCCCGGCCCATTTTACAAGTTTGCAAAAGTTGTTTAGCCTTTTTGAAGAATGTTTGTAAAAGTAACATCAAAGTCTAAGGGTAAAAAAAGTGTACGGATTGTAGAGTCTGTTTGGCTTAAGGGGAAGTGCGTACAAAAGACCATTCGTTCTATGGGTATTTTTGCAAGCGATAAGGAAGTTAAAAAAGCTAAGAAGTTAGCAGAAGAGTTGATCATAGACATTAAGAATCAAAGAAATCCTGTGCTTCCAGGTTGTGAGAAGCTAGTTTATGGTAGAAGGCCTAAGGAGAAGAAGAAAGAGAAGAAAAAAAGCCTCCTCAAAAGAATCTGTGGGTTCCCGGAGGTTCTGGCAGTTTTCCAAGGTTATGATATAAGGCGATTTTTATAGCTTTAGAGGTTCTAAAGCCGTAAGATTTTCTCATAGTGAGTTTTACTTTGTTGTTTAAACCCTCTACAATCCCTGAGGAGAAGGTTTTTTTAGCCTTGAAGTAATTAAGAATAAGTAGCTTATGTCTTCGTATGGTTTTTGCTTCTCTTTTCATAGGTTCAATTTTTGAAAGCATGACTCGTCTCGTCCAACTGTCTATAAATTTACCAGCCCAAGTTGGTGAAACATAGGTCCATAACTGTCGGAAGTCTTCTTTTAAAAAATAACAGCGGATACTTTTTAAATTGTACTGTATTAAATGCCTTAATTTTACTTTCTCATAAGATTTTAAATTTTCTGCATTTTTTAACAAGGGCCATCTAGCTTTTGTTAAAAGGGGTTCATACCCATCTTCTTTCATTTTTTTGTGTTCTGAAGCTCTCACTTCGTCTAAAGCCTTATTGAGTCTTGCTACGATATGAAACCGATCTAATATGTGTAAAGCTCCACTTGCCCTCTCCTTTATGACTTTTAAATAAGGCTTCCACATATCAGAACACACAAACCGTATATCTTTTGACTTCTCTCCTAGTAAATCAAAGAATTTTCTAAAACTCTTTTCTGTTCTTTTTTCTCCTATCCATAGCAAACGAACACTTTCTTTGCTTATTTCATAGACTAAGGTGAGATACTGATGGTTCTTTTTCCATTGTATTTCATCTACACCTATAGCTTGTATTCCCTTTAAAACCCTTTGTTTTAAACCATATTCTACGACCCATTCTACCGAAGCATAGACCTGATTCCAACTGACATGAAACTTACAAGAAACCTCTTTCCAAGACAGGTGACGACACCAGTCTGCTAAATACTTCATGTAAAAGATCGTTAAACTCTTCTTACCATCGGCCCAAGGTAAATACTCAACTTTTACCCCACAGCAAGGACAATTAACTCTTCTTACAAAATAAACAAAAAATACCCTGTAACTTAAAATAGGAAGGGATTCAAAGTCCCGTGATGATTTACTGCTGTCATACACTGAACAGGGCTTCTTACAAACACTACAAAAAGCTTGGCCATTTTTACGAGCCTTAATAGGAACATTAATTGACTTTCTATCTTTTGAAAAATAAATGTCTCCGTATACAAAAGACTTCCATCTTAAACAATCATTTAGTATAGTCTTCAAAAGCATCTCTTCCCTCCTTTTTTTTTTTTTGAATAACATTTTAAGGCATCTGGGAAGTAGGTGCTTCTTTTTTAAAATTTTAATGTAACACAACAAATAAAAGCAAATAAAATGAATGTTTTTGAGTTCAATCACCGGAGGTGATAGAGGCCAGTAAGGGCCTCAAAGAACTCAAAAATACAAGATAGGATGTCTTACTCTTACTTTGATTAATATGAGCTCTTTTGGGGGATTTCTACTACTTTTCACCCACAGATTTCCGGGAGGAGCCGAAAAAAAAGAGTGAGAAAGATTTCCAGTTTTCAGGCAGTATTTTAGAGGAGAAAAAGCGTGTTGTTTGTGGTATTGAGAAAGTTTTTAATGAGCTTTATGCTGAGTTAGGTTTTGGAAATTTGATTGAGGGTACAAAGAAAGATTTAGAGTGGAATGATATTTTAAAGCACTGTGTTTTATCAAGAGTTTTTAATCCAGAATCAAAAAGAGGTAGTGTAGAAACACTTTTTGAAGATTTTAACCGACAGATTCCTTTAGAGAAAGTTTATAGGGCTATGGATCGTTTTTATCCTTTTATTGAGACCTCGAAGAAAAAGGTATCTGAGAACACCTTGTCTTTGTTTAACCATGAGGTGGATGTTTTGCTTTATGATGTGACGACCTTGTATTTTGAGAGCTTTTCAGAGGATGAGATTCGCAGGTTTGGTTTTAGTAAAGATTGTAAATTTAAAGAGACACAGGTTGTTTTGGCACTTATGACAAACTCACAAGGGCATCCTATGTCAGATCATTTACCACTTTGGATTCAAGTCAATACAGATATTGAAGATGAGAAACTTGAAAATGGATAAACAGAAAAATAAGGGTTTGACCTCTATGAATAATAATAAATGTACAGTTATCGGCCCTTTTTTAGGTCCTAGAGGAGACGCTGGAGTAGAAATTTTTATAGGGCTTCCCGGAAAAGAAAATGAGTCAATACTAAAATTAACTTGTAAGGTTTTTGTAAATGAAAACGAAGTGAGAGCTGTTGACTGTACTCTTGAGGGAGGAGATCCTTACAGATTATTTTATTTCAAATAAGCTATGAACTTTTTCCGGGCAATACAAGTGAGGGGGCTACACTGGTAGAATCTATAAATAAGCTAAAGACTCGTTTTAATGTAAGAAGAGCTGTTTTAGTAGCTGATAGAGCTATGTTTGTAAGAAAGAATTTAGAGACTATGGATAAGATGGGGATAGAGTATGTTGTGGCTGCAAAGTTAAAATCCCTTTCTAGCAAGAAAAAAGAAGAGGTTTTAAGTTATAAAAACTATAAGCCCACCCAAGTGGCTTGTGATACGTCTCATCTTTTTTGGGTGAAAGAGCTAGAGCATGAAGGAAAAAGATTGATAGTCAGTTATTCAAACAAAAGAGCCAAAAGAGATCAAAATCAAAGAGAGCGTTTGATCAATCGTTTGATGAAGAAAGTAAGAAACAAGGAGATTCCTGTGAGTCAGTTGATCTCCAATCATGGAACCAAACGTTTTATTAAAGTTGACGATGTGAAAGTGACCATAGATGAGGAGAAAATGGAAAAAGAAGCTTTGTGGGACGGTCTTCATGGAATTATAACAAATGTTCAAAACAAGACAGCCAGTGAGCTTTTAAGTCGTTACAGAAGTCTTTGGAGAATAGAAGAGGCTTTTAGAGTGAATAAGACGACGTTAAAGATGAGGCCTGTTTATCATTGGAAAAAAAGAAGAATAGAAACTCACATTGCCATTTGTTTTTTAGCCTATGCGATCTCTTACACAATGGTTTATAAACTCAAACAAGCAGGACTTAATTTAAGCTTTGAAAGAATGAGAAAGATCTTAAAAAGAGATCAGTACAGTATTTTAGAAGAAAAAAAGACGAAAAAACTTTATCGCCTTCCCTCAGGTTGTACAAAGGAAGTAGAAGAAATTTATAGTGCTTTTTCGCTTAAAAGAAACTCTTCTATGAGCCTCATTCCCACAACATCTGTCGACCTTTAAAAAACCCTTTCCTGTGGCCCCAAAAATTGTAACTATTTGAAATTATTCACTTGTTGCAGTGTGTTGTGTCGAAGTCAGGAGAAAGCTTTTATTCTTAAAAACCCCTTGTTATATTATGACTTGATTTGGCTTGCTTTCAGCACTTTGCTTTTTATTTTTTCCATTTTAATTGCTAACAAATTCATTGAAAAAAAGATGGTAAGCTTAACTCTCGGTTCTGTTTCTTTAGCTTCTTATGTTTATTACGTTCTTACTATCATCAACTAAAAGGTCAATCAGAGTTTTTTCTTTCATTTAAATCAATAATGTTATGGGAACTTCTTTCCTCTTCATCAGCATGGTTTTGAAAGGAATCAAAATTATGATCAAAAGAAATGTTATGAGTATAAACCTTAACTCCTTCTTTTTTGATTTTCTCTTTTATTATCTTCTTAAAAAGATAAACAAAAAAGTTTCGTGAAAACTCCATCAACATAAAAAAGCCCCAAAGGTCTGTAATCAAACCTGGAGTGATCAACAACACTCCTCCTAGAAGGATAAAAAACCCATTTAACAAAGCTTCTCCTGGATCTTTTCCTGAAATCAAAGAAGATCTTAGTTTTAAATAAAATTCAAGCCCTTGTTGTCTCACAAAAAACACTCCCACAATACCTGTGAATAAGATAAGAAGTATAGTGTTAAAAAACCCCATAACCTGACTTAGATTGAAAAGCACAATCAGCTCTATAGCCGGTAAAACAGTAAATAAAAATAACAAAACAAAAAACAACTTAAACTCCTTTCAGCTTTACCCCAAGGGGACAATGATCAGAGCCTTCTTGAGATTCAAAAATTTCAATATTTTCAACTTTTTTCAAAAAGTCCTTTGTAACACAAATAAAGTCAATCCTCCAGCCCCTATTATCCCTCCTTGCTCTTTCCCTATAAGACCACCATGTAAAAGTTTGCTTTTTAGGGTAAAAATGACGAAAAATATCTACAAAACCCAAGTCTAAAAAGCTTTTAAACCATTGTCTTTCTTCGGGTAAAAACCCGCTAGTTTGGCCCAAGGCTTGGGGATCATAAACATCTTGATCTTCATAAGCTACGTTGTAGTCTCCTACAATAACAAGAGGCTTTTTTGTTTTTTCTTTTTTCAAATGGAGCTTTAAGTTTTGTAAAAACCTCTGTTTAAAAAAATGCCTTTCATATCCCATACCCCCATTAGGAAAATAAATGTTATAAAGTTTGAAAGCTTTGTGATCTGTAATCACAAATCTCCCTTCACGATCATAAGCTCTTATACCTATTTCACAGCTTATTTTTTGAGGTTTAGGAATTTTTGAAGATAACAAAGTTGTCACTCCTGAATAACCTTTTTTATAAGCTGATGAAAAGTACATAGGACCACCTAAACTAAGAGAAGTAAGAAGTTTTTGATCCAATTGTTCTGGATGTGCTTTGGTTTCTTGAAGACAACAAATATCAGGCTTTTCTTTTTTAAGAAATTCTAAAAGCCCTTTGTCAGAAGCGGCTCTTATACCATTGACGTTCCAAGAAATTAACTTCAAACTAAAACTCCATGGTTACTTTAAAAGAAACCCGTTTCAAAAGAAAGTCTTTATTGCAATGCAATAGCTCCCTTCTTTCATCAAAAGGCTTTCTTGCTATAGAAAAAAAACTTTTTAAAAAAGCTCAAGACTTTATACAAAACTTAGAGACAAAGCTTTCTCCTCCTCCCTCAGTTCTGTGTTGTTATGATTTTCTTGTAACCAAAGACAAGCAGTTGAAATTAATTGAGGTCAACACTAACGCATCAGGCTTTTTCTGGATCAACGCTTTGAAAGAACTTCATCAAATTGATCAATTTCAAGATGCTAAAGGAAGTCTTTTTTTAAGTTTTACAAAGGAGTTTGAAAAAATTTCAAACAAAAAACAACTTAAAAAAGTAAGTCTTGTTGACGAAGACATCTTAAAGCAAAAAAACCTTCAGGAGTTTTACCAATACAAAGATTTTTTTAAGTCGTTTCATGTAGACTGTGAGCTTATGGATCTAAAAGCTCTAAAGAAGACATACTCATCTGATTTGATTTATAATAGGACATGTGATTTTTTCTTAAAAAAGAACACATCTTATGTTTTAAAAAAGATCTTTCAAGATAAAAAAATATGTGTCACTCCTAATCCCGATACTTATGAAAAATTAGCTGACAAAAGTTTGATGATAAAATGGTATAAAGAGTTTCCAGAATTTGATGAAATTCTTCTGCCCTGTTATTCTCTATCTGATTTGAAAAAAAATATGTCAAAGCAAGAAAGAAAAAAGTGGTTCTTTAAACCTTACAACTCTCACGGTGCAAAAGGAGCTGTGAGCGGAAAAAGTATTTCCATAAAACGCTTTGAATCTCTTGATGAAAAAAGTTTTTTAGCTCAACAATGCGTCATTGCTGACAAGCTTGAGGGGGGGATAAAGTATGAGCTTCGTTTTTTTACTTATGATAAAACCATTCAACTAGTAGGGGCCTCTCTTTACAGAGGGCAAACTCCTCACTTTTCAAGCCCTGAAGAAGGTCTTATTGCTGTTAAAATCATGGAATGAACCTTTCTTTTCATAAAAAGATTGAAAAAACACTTCTCTATCCTTTAAAATAAAGCCATGGACTTTATACCAGAGCACTTAAAACCTTATGTTTTTGAACAAAAGCACAACCTTTATACAGAAGAAGATCATTCTCTTTGGCGTTACGTTATGAGGAACCTAAAAGCTTTTCTCAAACACCAAGCCCATTCTTCTTATCTTGAAGGTTTAGACAAAACCGGAGTCACTATCGATAAAATTCCTAAAATAGAGGAAATGGATCACAAACTTTCTTTATTAGGCTGGAGGGCGATTCCTATCAGCGGTTTTATCCCTCCTATGGTGTTTATGGAATTCCAATCTCTTGGAATTTTACCTATTGCAAGAGAGCTTAGAAGCCTTGAACATATTTTGTACACTCCTGCTCCTGATATCATTCATGAAGCTGCAGGACATGCTCCTATGTTAGTGAATGCCGATTTTTCTCAGTATTTGAAAAACTATGGAGAGATAGCCGTAAAATCTATTTTTGCAAAAGAGGATCTAGAGGCTTATATCATAATCCGTCGCCTTAGTGATTTGAAAGAAAACCCTAAGGCTACTAAAGATGAGATCAAAGACAGTGAAAGGCGTTTAAAAAAAATTGAAGCCTCTCAACGTTATACATCAGAAGCAAGTTTTTTGTCTCGCATGAACTGGTGGACTGTTGAATACGGACTGATTGGCAGTCCTCCTCGTATTTTTGGTGCAGGCCTGCTTTCGTCCTTAGAAGAATCAAAATACTGTCTTTCAAAACCTAAAAAAATTCCCTTAACCAAAAACTGTCTTCAGTACAGCTACGATATCACAAGACCGCAACCTCAACTTTTTATTGCACATGATTTTTTGCATTTAAATGAAGTTCTTTATGAAATGGAAGCTCAGATGTCTTTTAAAGTAGGAGGAAATAAAGGACTCAAAGAAGCTCTCCGTTCTCAAACAAAAAACACTGTCGAATTGGATAGTGGTTTAGAGATTTCAGGTCAATTAACTGATATAAAATTTTGTAAAAGAAAAAAACCTATTTTCTTAAAGTTTGAAGGCCCTTGTAAGTTATCCTATCAAGGAGAACCTTTAGAAGGACATGGTATGGATTTTCACAAAGAAGGCTATAGCACACCACTAGGTGAAAGAACAGGAGAATTAAAATTAGGGGAATTTACACAACTTAATTATGCCTCAGGAGTTCAGATCAAAGGTTTATTAAAAAATGTCTTATCCAAAAACAACAACCCTATTCTTCTTACTTTTGAAAATGCTAGTCTTACTTATCAAAATGAGTTTCTTTTTCGTCCTAAGTGGGGTCTTTTTGATTTAGCTCTTGCGGGCTGTCACATCCCCTCTGTCATGGGAGGTACAAGCTACCAATTAGACCTTTCAACTTCATCTGATTCTTTTAAACCCGTAGAAATTCCTATTAAGCCTAGAACCTCAAGCACGCTTAATGAAGCTTTCAAAGTTTTAAGAGATTTGCGTTTGCAAAAACAAAAAAATAACTTCTTTTCTTTTGAAGACTATCACCATGTTCTGAAAACACATTTAGAAACATACAAAGATCATTGGCTTTTAGCTGTAGAACTTTTAGAAATTTCATCACATAATAAAGAACTTTTAGAAAATATTGAGAGGTTAAAAAACAAAGACTTACAAACAAAAAACTTAATTGAAGAAGCTGTAGTTTAAAACAGCTTTGTTGCATACTAAGCCTCTAAGCTTAACTAGTCGAACGTGAAAAATTGATAAAAGCCTAGGATTTTTATGCTGTATGATCTTTATCCCTGTTACTTTCTACTATAGAGGATTAAACATGAGGATGTCCCATTTCTCGGTGGAATTAGTTAGAGGGCGATTTCATGTTTAAGCGACCTTTCTTTGTTTTGCAACCATTTTTTCTAAGTTTTCTTTAAAGTTTTTTAAATACATAAAGCCTCTGATTCGTTTAAATCTTTTCTCAGCATCAAAGAGAGTAACAGCAGCCCAACGACTCACTTGGTCTGCTCCTCTTTTCCAGTTCTTAACTCTCCCTGTTCTATACCTTGTGTAGGAAAACATGGACTCTATAGGATTTGTAGACAGTAAAGTCTTTTTTAAGGAGGGGGTAGCTTTAAGACGAATCACAGTCAAAGTCTCCTTACAAGCTTCTTCAAGAGATTCTAAAGCTGAATGGTTGATCTGTTTCAACCAACAAACTAACTCCTCATGCTCTTTCAAAGCCGATTCATAATCTACTGAACCATGAAGTCTTTTCCAACGAATGCGAAACTCTTGATGTCTTTCTTTTGGCAAATAATTGAGGATATTTCTTTCTTTGTGACGAATGCAACGTTGAACAACAGACTTTTTTCCCCAAACTGCCTTGATAGCCTTCCTTAGAGCTTTAGAACCATCAATAATAAAAAGATAGCCCTTATCTGAACCTCTAGAAACAAGGTTCTCTAAAAGATCTTTTGTCAGCTCGCAATTTTCTGTAGTTCCTTCTCGTAACCCTATAATGTGCTTTTTGCCCGTCACGTCGATACCTAAAGCAACCACCACTGTACGATCTCCAAAGCCTACTCCATCTATCATGACTGAAACAAACTCATGCTTAGACAAGTCCTTAGAGCTTATCTCATCTAAAGCCTTCTTAGAGGAATTTACAAAAGCTCTAGAAACAGAACTCTTCTTAACTCCTGTGCCACCAGAAATCTCCTCTAAAAGAGGATCGTAGTCCCTTGTTGAAACTCCATGGAAGAGGTGGTTTTGAATCTTTTCAGTGAAAACATCGTAATTTCTCAAGGCAGAGTATGTTTGTAGTTTGATATCTTTTCCGTCTTTTTTAACTCTGGGCTTTCGAATTGAAACTCTTTGTCCTTGAGCATAAACAGACCCAGGATCGCTTCCACTTCGCATGCATTCTTTCTCTCGATTGTATAGTGGACCACACAGCTTAGTGACTTCGTCATTAAACATCCGGTAGATTACGTCAAGAATTCTATGCTTCATATAGTTATGAACAGCATCTTGAATCTCCTTGTGATCCGATAGTTCTTGAATTGATATTTTTTCTTTTGTATTCTTCATTTGGGGCTCCTTTCGTTTAGTTTTTAATTCATTCTAATATTTATTAAACCCTAGGTGGACTTAAAAATCCACCAGGGAGCCCTCTTACTCTGCTCCATTTTTGAGCAGAATTCCACCGAGAAATGGGACATCCTCTTAAATATTTTTTCATAACTTAAACAAAACAGTAGTTTTCAAGAAGGCGTACAGGCCTTTTAAGCCATTTCAGTGAAAAAAACGAAAAAAGACGCAACCTCTAGAATTAACTTTCTAAAATTTTGAGAAGCTCCTGATAAAAGACTACTAACCCGAGTTTCGACTTTTATATATTGTTCAGAAGCTCCTGTTTTGAGTTTTAAGTTGAATGGAGGGTTTTTTAGGTTTTAAGCAAGTAAGAGATGAGAGTACCTAAAAGATTGATGACAAAGTTTTGTGGGCTACGATGGCGAGAATGCTCAAGATGAAACTCTCCTTTTAACACTCCAATCACTGACCTCCACAACAGAACGTTTTTTCAACATCAACTTGTCAAATAAGGGAATCAATTTATTCTTCATATTTAATTTGACGTTTGTAATAAGCTTAACTCCCTTCTTTAAAAGCTTTTTGAAAAGGTCTGATGAAATATAACCTCTGTCCCCAAAGAGTTTTCCCATCAGCCCTTTACTATAAATCCATAACTTAGCATTCGATCATTTACATTTCCCGGAGTTAAGGTAAAACTTAAAAGTTCTCCTAGGTGATTGATAACAATATGGAGTTTAAATCCGAAGAACCAGCCCATACTACTTTTGCCTCTTTTTAGCTAACTTTTAGAACACCTTATTTCTTCCTATTCTTTTATTTTTGAAGAAAAATCGATGTAGAATCAATAAATGATATGCCGGTGGTTTTACTCATAAGGCTTGTCGAGAAAAGAAACATCAAAAAAGCCATGTCTTTTTTGATGTTCACAAATCGGGAGTAAGACAACATTTTAGGAAAATAAGGTTTAAGATAGATTTCTGCAAACTGATAAAAGGCTTTAAAATTCCTAAAGCCAGAACTTTGGAAAAGTAAGATAAAGAGTGACAATTTCGCTGGGAGACATAGCACAAGAAAAACCTCCTTTATTTTTGGGAACCAGTTCTGGATGCTGCTGTATGAGAGGGGTTAAAAAATCATCGACAAGAACATAAATTGATATGATATAATTAGAATTAAACATCTTAGACCTCCTTGTATGTTTTTTTATAACTCTCAAGGTGTTTTTTCTTGTAAGTTGCTTTTTCAAGAAAATCTTACAAAAGTCTGAGGTATTTGTTTATATTAGCTAGAGCCTTTAGCCCTGAAAAAAGTCGAAACTCGGGTTCTTAGATCTCTTTCAGCTCTGTTCTGTTATTAGTAGGATCTACGTTCTTTCTTTGTAACTGCTCACTCTCGTAAGTTTTTATTTAAAGCCATAGAGATGGCTTCTAAAGAAGAATACCCGTAACTGCTCACTCTCGTAAGTTGTAATAGACGTTATATGATCTGACAGTTACCCTTTCTGGGTTGATAAAAAACTGTCTGTCAGTTTTCGTTCTGTTCTGAAACACCCTGACACTTTCTTTTTCACCTTAGTCATTCTTAGATCTCTTTCAGCTCTGTTATTAGTAGGATCTACGTTCTTTCTTTTAGCAAAACACAGTATTTCTGCTTCATACTTTTTAAATCGCAGCCAAAGGTTTTGAGCTTGTGTATGCTTTATTCGTCCTTTCTTGCCATTTTTCTTAGGAAATTCTGGAAGCTCTTTTAAGCCTTTTGTAAGAATACTCCTATACCTTCCTGAAATCTGTTAATTTTGGTACTAGGTTTTTATTCGGCCCTCGTAATGCTTCGCATTAGTCGGAGGGGATTTTACAACTTAAAGCTGTGTGGGATTTCTTGAGTCACATTAAAAGCTTTATAAAGGCTCTTTTGCTTACCGGACAACTCTCCTAATCTTGTTTGTCCTGTGGCTAATTTATAGAACTTTAATTTGTCTAAAATTTTATAGACCTCTGTTTTTGAAAATTTCTTGTACAGATTCTTTTCTTTCATCACATTGTTTATGTGAGAGATTAAAATTAAAGCTATAAAGTTAATAAATAAACTTCCTCTCATGGTTTGTAGCGAATGAGTCCTCGCTCGCTTTTCATTTATATCATGCTTGAAAGACAAAAAAATCTTTTCAATGCTATCTTTGTTTCTATATAACCCTAAGATCTCATCTTTTGAAAGCTTTTGATCGCAATCGGTAAGTAAAATCAACACACCCATTTTTCGCATCTGCTTTTTAATATAATCCAAATCTTTCGAAATAAAAAAACTTCCCTTTTTCTTGACAACTGTAAAGCGCTTCTTGGCACTTTTTAAGGTTTCTGCTATGCACTCATCGCACTCTTTCTTTGTCCTAAATTTCTTCTTAGAAAATCTTCGCTCAAAACAATCCAACTTCAATAGCATTTCATTTTTTTTAGACACCCTTCTCTTTTCATCCAAATATATAGTGCTTCCGCTTAGGTTTTCCGTTTTTTTTGAGTTGAGGTCTAGTTTTTATTCTAAGGCCTTGATAAAAAGTCATTTATTTTTAAAAATAGTTTCATATGTCAGGGTTTCTATCAAAAAAAGAGCGAAAAGATTTACTCTATGAACTATCTTTAGAAAGAAATCTGCCTCCTCAAAAGAATCTGTGGGTTCCCGGAGGTTCTGGCAGTTTTCCAAGGTTATGATATAAGGCGATTTTTATAGCTTTAGAGGTTCTAAAGCCGTAAGATTTTCTCATAGTGAGTTTTACTTTGTTGTTTAAACCCTCTACAATCCCTGAGGAGAAGGCTTTTTTAGCCTTGAAGTAATTAAGAATAAGTAGCTTATGTCTTCGTATGGTTTTTGCTTCTCTTTTCATAGGTTCAATTTTTGAAAGCATGACTCGTCTCGTCCAACTGTCTATAAATTTACCAGCCCAAGTTGGTGAAACATAGGTCCATAACTGTCGGAAGTCTTCTTTTAAAAAATAACAGCGGATACTTTTTAAATTGTACTGTATTAAATGCCTTAATTTTACTTTTTCATAAGATTTTAAATTTTCTGCATTTTTTAACAAGGGCCATCTAGCTTTTGTTAAAAGGGGTTCATACCCGTCTTCTTTCATTTTTTTGTGTTCTGAAGCTCTCACTTCGTCTAAAGCCTTATTGAGTCTTGCTACGATATGAAACCGATCTAATATATTCAAAGCTTGACTTGCCCTTTCCTTTATTACTTTTAAATAGGGCTTCCACATATCAGAACACACAAACTGTATATCTTTTGACTTCTCTCCTAGTAAATCAAAAAACTTGTTGAAACTCTCCTCTGTTCTTTTTTCTCCTATCCATAGCAAACGAACACTTTCTTTGCTTATTTCATAGACTAAGGTGAGATACTGATGGTTCTTTTTCCATTGTATTTCATCTACACCTATAGCTTGTATTCCCTTTAAAACCCTTTGTTTTAAACCATATTCTACGACCCATTCTACCGAAGCATAGACCTGATTCCAACTGACCTGAAACTTACAAGAAACCTCTTTCCAAGACAGGTGACGACACCAGTCTGCTAAATACTTCATGTAAAAGATCGTTAAACTCTTCTTACCATCGGCCCAAGGTAAATACTCAACTTTTACCCCACAGCAAGGACAATTAACTCTTCTTACAAAATAAACAAAAAACACCCTGTAACTTAAAATAGGAAGGGATTCAAAGTCCCGTGATGATTTACTGCTGTCATACACTGAACAGGGCTTCTTACAAACACTACAAAAAGCTTGGCCATTTTTACGAGCCTTAATAGGAACATTAATTGACTTTCTATCTTTTGAAAAATAAATGTCTCCGTATACAAAAGACTTCCATCTTAAACAATCATTTAGTATAGTCTTCAAAAGCATCTCTTCCCTCCTTTTTTTTTTTTTTTTTTGAATAACATTTTAAGGCATCTGGGAAGTAGGTGCTTCTTTTTTAAAATTTTAATGTAACACAACAAATAAAAGCAAATAAAATGAATGTTTTTGAGTTCAATCACCGGAGGTGATAGAGGCCAGTAAGGGCCTCAAAGAACTCAAAAATACAAGATAGAATGTCTTACTCTTGCTTTGATTAATATGAGCTCTTTTGGGGGATTTCTAGCTACTTTTCACCCACAGATTCCCGGGAGGAGCCAGAAATCTTAGGTACGGAAAAAGGATTATGACAATTCTCCATTTAGATAAAGGTGAGTTGTGTAAAGATATTTCCCGTTTTCTTTTCATTGATGAGGGCACGATAAGAGCCTGTAGAGATCGTTATAACAAAGGCGGGATAGAGTGCTTAATCAACGACAATTACAACCCTAAAAGGTCCTTTTTAACTAAGAAAGAGGAGAAAATGCTTTTAAAGGAATTAGAGAAAAGAATTTTTCCATCATCACAGACCGTTATTCAGTTCATTGAGGAGAATTTTGGTGTTACGTACTCAACAAGTGGTGTAATTGATCTTCTCCATCGCCTTGGTTTTTCTTATAAAAAAGCCACAGCGATACCGGGTAAGGCAAAGAGAGAAGAGCAGAAAAAGTTTGTGCGTAAATACAAGAGAATTAAGAAGAAAGACGGTCCTGTTTACTTTGCTGATTCCACACATCCTGAGTGGGGCCCTACGATTTCATATGGTTGGATAAGAGAGGGTAAGAAGTTTGAAGTGAAGACCAATTCAGGCTGGAGAAAAAGAGTGAATGTTTGTGGAGCTATTGAGATCAATAGTTTGAAGACGGTAGTCAGGAGTTATAAGACAGTTAACCATGTTTCCATATGTGATATGCTCCATCATATTCGCAAGAAGCATCCCGATGAAAAAGAGATTCATCTTATCTTAGATGGGGACGGATACAATAGATCGAAGTCTGTCAAGAAGTTAGCGAAAGAGTTGAATATAAAACTTGTTTATCTTCCTCCGTACTCACCGAATTTAAATCCTATAGAAAGACTTTGGAAGTTTATGAAAAAAGAGGTCACGGCGAATCGATATTATGAAAACTATGACGATTTCAAGGGAAGTTTAAGTCAATTTTTTAGAGGAATACGAAAACACAGATCTAAATTAGAAACTTTGATAACTGATAACTTCTCCATCTTAGGAACCTGAAAACCTAAACGGAAGCACTATATATGAGCCATACAACGAGTCTTTCCAATTTTAATTTCTCGTCTGCAGTAAGAATAAACTTGACCACGGAATACAAACGAAGAGGGAATTGAATCAAGCTCCTTACTCACAGATCCCAATAAAGCATGGGATAGACTCGTACTAAAGCTCATAGGGACGATGTACGATGAAGCCTCCCTGTTTAAATCTTTTATGTTTTCTTGGCTGTAAAACCCTTTATCTAAAACAAAACACTTCAAATCTAAATCGTATTCCTTTTAAAAAAAGACAAATAAAGAACCTTCTCATATTCTTTCGGAAAAACTTTCTTTAACACCTTCACTAAATTTAATTGCTTGCTGATCTCTCGCAAAAGATGCACCCCCCCAACACCTACAGAACCTATAGGATGTTTGTTCAACTTGGCTTCAAGCCTCCCCGTAGATTGATTCTTCTTGCCCAAATAAACTCTTCTCTGACGAGATTGTTTTTTTTCTTTGTCCCAGTAACTGCTTATCTCATATACATAGATGCTTCCATTTCTTTTCTCTTCATACCTATAAGACATAGTTCAAATTGAACTATGTCTTAGGGGCTTTGTCAACTCCCTGTTGATGGCTCAAAACTCTTAACGACAGGATCAAATTTCAATCCAAAAACAGCACCTATGAAAAATATAGCTTTAAAAAGGCCTATAAAAACAGTGTGTTATAAGTTCTCCAAAAAAACTCAATGAGACTAAATTAGTCGAACGTGAAAAATTGACAAAAGCCTAGGATTTTTATGCTGTATGATCTTTATTCCTGTTACTTTCTACTATAGAGGGTTAAATATTTTTTCATAACTTAAACAAAACAGTAGTTTTCAAGAAGGCGTACAGGCCTTTTAAGCCATTTCAGTGAAAAAAACGAAAAAAGACGCACCTCTAGCATTAACTTTCTAAAATTTTGAGAAACTCCTGATAAAAGACTATTAATAGCATCCCCTTGTGATCCTAATAAAAAGTTCCTTCCCATACGAGAATCTATTTTCATATGACCAATGATTGCCTCAACTGAACTTCTTCTTCTGTGAAGTTTTCTTTTGTAGGGACTTAATGTTTTACTCATTCCCCCAATATGAACATTAACTCCCGAAGGATGATGCTCTTTGCCACGATAACCTTTATCTACATACAAATTTTTTGCCTTAACCTTTGTTAAGGATTCAACTTGAGATAAGGCTGGCTTTAAACTGTGAACATCTGATACATTTTTTTCAAATGACTTTACCCCTAAAACCCAGCATTTTTTTGATGAAGTTGCCACACTCACCTTATTGCCAAATTCATATTTTTTATGGGCTTTGCCCTTCCCTATGCAATAAACCTCAGGAGCATGAACACTATACACCTTGTTCTTATCCCCTCTTTTTTGGTTATAAATTCTTACACATAAAGATAAACATCTTTTTAAAGATGTATTCTCTTCCAAGAACTTAGGACCTCCTTTTCTTGTAACATCTCTTATCACACGACCTAGATAAGTATGAAGCTTTCTTTGCTGTTTGAACTTCCCCTGTTTCTGCGGACAGTCAATTTTCTCTTAAAGTCTCCATAAAATGGAGGTAAAAGAAAGAATGGAAAAAGTAAAACAGTACTCGGAAGAGTTTAAAAAGCAAGCCATTGAATTGGCAGAGGAAATAGGTGCAAAGGAAGCCTCAGAGAAGCTAGGACTGAGAAATTTCCAAGTGATAAGCTCTTGGAAGCGTTTTCTAAAGCCTGAAGTAGAAAGACAAGCTTCCCATGACTTGGCTTCGGCATTGGAGGAAATAAAGAGGTTAAAAAAGGAGCTGGTCTATGAGAGGCGGAGTGTAGGTATATTGAAAGAGGCAGCGGCTTTTTTTTCAAAGGAAATCCTGAAATGAGATTTAAGGCTATGTTTTATGTAAAAGAGAAAGGGCATCCAGTGCTTCGCATTTGCGAATTATTAAGAGGATCTCGTTCTGGTTTTTATAGTTTTTTAAAAACCAGGGGAAAGCTTGAAAAGGATAAAAATCTGGAGAAAAACATAGAATCTATTTTTAAAAAAAATAAAGGCTGTTATGGTTCCCCCAGGGTGTATAGGGAATTAAAGCGTTGCGGAGTGAGTGCTGGAGAAAACAAAGTAGCTCGAATTATGAAACTAAAGAATCTCAGTGCCCGTCAGAAAAAACCCTATGTTCCTAGAACAACAAAGAATAACCCTCTCATGATTAAGTCTCCTCGGTTGTTTAAGACAGGACAGAGCCAAGCAGGAAAAGAAAACCAGGTATGGTGTTCGGATTTAACCTATATTCCTTTTAGAGATAAATTTCTGTATTTGGTTGTATTTTTAGATGTCTATAATCGAGAGATTAAGTCTTGGAAGCTCTGTGAGAGCTTGGACGGGGTTCATTCAAAACAGGCTCTGAGAGCCGCAGTCCAATCTGTTTCTGGGAACTTAGAGGGCTTGATAATCCACTCGGATCAAGGGGTTCAATATTGTTGTGAAGGGTTTAGAAAAGAATTGAAATTCTTTGGCCTCAAGCAATCTATGTCTAGGAAAGGAAATTGTTATGATAATGCGTTTGTGGAGAGCTTTTTCCATACGTTGAAGGATGAACTGGAATACAAAGACTGTACAACAAAGGAAGAGTTGGAAAAAAAAATTGCAATTTACATGGATTGGTATAACAAGGTAAGAATGCATTCTTCCTTGAAATACATGAGCCCAAAAGAATTTAAACAAAGGAGGGCTTTAAGAACATAAAAACTGTCCACTTTTTTGGGGGAAGATCAGTTTTCTTGCTAAACGTATTTTTCTTGTATGAGCATAACGAGCATTCTTAAACAAACACTCCTTGGCCTTTCTTTTATAGCTTTGACGTAAAACTAAACCCTCTTTTTTAGCCCTGTGAACTAAAGTCTTTAAAGCTTTGTAATAAAGACGGCTGTCTGTAGGAAAAGCTATTGCTTTCTCTTGAACAGTTGTATCAACAACTACATTCTCAAACTCTTTTTTTTTTACAAAACCCTCTCTCAAAGCTAAATCAATGGTTTCCTCTAAGAGAACTTCTATCTTCTCAGCCCCCATCCTCTTTCTCCAGTTAGTCAATGAACTTCTATCACAGGGATCTTCATAAGAATAAAAAGGCTGACCACAAAAATACTGCCATTGAGGACTCTCTTTGAACATTTCTATTGTCTTCTCGTCACTTAAATTATAAATGTATTTCAAGCACTGAAGTCCCACCATTAAACGAGTTGAAAGACCTGGACGACCTTTTTTTTCATCATACTTCGAACCAAAATCTTTATCAAAACGATCCCAGTCTATTTTATTAGCTAAAATGACAAGCGGATGCTTCTTATGAACAATGTCGTTTACTCTAAAATTAAGAGGGCTTCTCTTTTGTGTGCTGAACATGTCTTTTGGCCTCATCTTTTTTCCTTTCTGTTTTGCAAGGTTTTTTATCTGTTTTTCCACTTCCTTGCAATTATTTTTATGCAAAAATTACAAAAAAACAAGTGTTTTTAGCTGTTTGTGCATTTTTCACGTTCGACTAAATTAACTCGTTCTTATGATTTATCAGGAGTATTCTGTTGAAAAAAAACAGGCTCTTAGTCCTGAAACCTAGTACCAAAATTAACAGATTTCAGGATACCTTCTCTGAAGAGTTTCGTACTCTTTTTGAGTCAGAACTCTTGACTCTTTTTTATGAACTAACTCCACAGTCTCTTTAAGAAGTTTTTTGAGATTTGTAGCCCATTTGAATCCATTGCTTTCTTCTATAAATTTAAGCTCTCTCAAAAGGTGAGCCACACACAAAGCATGAGTTATCTTATCATAACAAAAGTAAGGACTCCAACAATCATGCACAAGCACTCCTCCATATCTATCCAAGAGACCAATATCTTTTATGGCTTCCCTTCCACCTGAAAGGTGGAGAAACTGCAAGACTAATTCTCCTGAACTATAAGTATGAATCCAGTAGTTTTTACCCTTAACCCTCATAGAGGTCTCATCAACATGAATGACCTCTGAACTTCCCCCAAAAAAGTGGACAGTTTTTATTACTTTAGTGAGAGCCGTTCAGCCTGTTCTATTAAAAAACTCTTAGGCTCTTATAAGGGGCCTATTTTAACAGATGGATACGTTAGTTATAAAACACACTTTAAGGGTGAAAAGGGAATTGATCTTGCTTTTTGTTGGTCTCAGTGATAAGAAAGTTTATTGACATAGAACAGAATTACCCTGAGGAGTGTGGAAAAGTATTAAAGCTTATGGGGAAGATTTTTAAAGTTGAATCAAAGGCAAAAACTTATGAAGAGCTCAAAAGTTTAAGACAAACAGAATCAAAGGATTTAGTTCTTTCTCTGCAAGATCTGTATTATAAACTTTATGGAGAAGCTCGTCCTGAGAGTGGGTTAAAAAAGGCTATTGACTATAGCTTTAATCACTGGGATGGCTTAAATTTATTCTTAGAAAATGAGAAAATTCCTATGACAAACAATGAAACAGAAAGAACGATTCGACATTCTGTGATGGGAAGAAAGAACTTTCATGGGTCAAGGACTCAGAGAGGAGCTGAAACAGCATCAGTACTTTACAGTATTGTGGAAAGTTGTAAGAAGGTGGAATTAGATCCTAAGGACTATATTTTAATGGTTGTGGGAAACTCCCTCGATAAGATGCTTATTAAAACGCCTTTTGAGTATACAAGTGAGCTTCGTTCTTAAAGAATAAAGCACAAAAAAAATCAAAATTACGAAAAAAAACTAAGAATTATTCTTTTAAGAACTTCTCTAATACTTTTGTAACGGGGGAAGGCCTTAGGAAAACGTCTTACAACGCCGTTTTACAACAAGATCAATAAAAACTTCTCCTTTAAAATCTAAGAAATATCCTCCTCAGTAGAAGTCAAGGGCGGTCATATGACCGACTTACTTTATACCAACCGTGTTTCAAAAGCCCTTTTTTCTAGCAAGATAAAAAGGGGGGTTTTTAAAGTGTGGTAAATATATAGTGCTTCCGTTTAGGTTTTCAGTTTTTTTCTCTAGAGAATCGAACGGAAAATCTAAGCGTATTCACTATATGTAGTTTTAGTAGTGGGAAACGCTGAAATTGGGAAAACCTTCATGGCAAAAATTTCCTTAAATCATCACACAAAACTTCAATAATTTAGAAAAAAATGTCGAATTAATGTTTGTAAATTAATGTTTGTAATAGTATTCCCACGCGTTTGTAATTGGTATCATCATAATCATAAGTTCATCATTTTCAAATTCCCATTCCAATCCTATTTTTTTACTAAGTTTATAAAAATCAACTTTATTATCAATATTAACTGCATAAAATGCATATTCAAGTTGATCTATCAATTCTTTGATCTTCTGTTTATCATTTTTAGTAAACAGAAGCCTTGGTTTTACATAGGGTTTTTTACCTGTACCTCGTGATAACTTTACTCCGCTGCAGTCGGAATAGATTATATATTCTGCTTTTAAAGGTTTGGTTTCTTTGGTTTTGTAATTCTTGATAGTAGCAGAAACAAGATTGAATACAACACTACAGTCGATTCTGGCAGATAGATTTTCTTTTTGATTTCTGAATTGAAAAAATCCTGTTGCCCGATACATTTCAATATCGCTCACTTCAATTTCAAACGGATATGTATCTATTTTTTTTCCCAGCGCTCTCACTGTTAATTTACTGATAATTTCCAAAGGAGCAGAGATGCCACCCGTTAGAGAGAGTAGAGCCAAAGTAGCAACAGCTGCAACAGGAGAAAATACACTTATTCCTATTGTTGCTGCGGTCATAACAAATAAATTATCGCGAGACATAACTATTTTAGAACCCTCTACTTGGAATTTCCAATTTGAATCTGACAAGTGTTTGTTAAAATCTATTAGGTGTTCATTAACTTTTGAAAAATTTTCAATAATTACCTTATTCAACTCATCTTCTGAATAACCAGGGATACTGTTAATATTTATAGCTACACCTCCGTATATAGTCGTTGAGTAAAAGCAAAGTGTCGCTGTTAGAAGTAAACTTTTTATTTTTCTCATTTGATCCTCTCCTTAACATTTGTGATTAGGTATTTTTTATTTTACAATTGTCTGAGGATACATATAAAGAAAAAGCATGTCAAGTATAATCTTATTATTTTCTTCAAAATCTCTAAGACTTTGAAAAAAATTCAAAAACGACAAAAAATTGTTAAACACTGTTGTAAGTTTTAAAGCAACCTCCTTAAAACCGTTTAAAAAACTTGCAAAATAAGAAGGTCCAAACTGCAAGAATCTAGTGTAACTGCTTAGAAAACATTTTTTGTCAAAATGTTTAAAGTTTATACACTCTCAAGAAGGCTTAAAAAGAATGAGGAGGAGAGGATAAGTTTTTACGACATCTCGCTCTCTTTAGTGCTTCTTGATATAAAATAATATCTTTAGAAGAAAGCTCTGTAACTTTAGAAAGTTTTTCTTCCATATTCATATAAGCTCTTTGAGCCCTTTTAAAATCCAGTTGCTCTTTAGTCTCTGCTGTTTCTGATAAAACTAAAACTTTAGAGGGAAAGATCTCACAATAACCTTGAGTGACCACAACTTCGTTGTACTCACTTTCTCCTTTTGACTTGTACTTTAACAAACCCGTAGAAAGATGAGTTAAAAGAGGAGTATGTCCCTCTAATACATTTAACTCACCCTTATGACAGGGTACAAGGAGATCATCAATCTCCTTATTTTCAATCAGAACTTTTTCTGGTGTGATCAAAGAAAATTTCATACACATCTTCCCATCTCTTTGTTTTACTTCTCCTCTGTCCCTTTAAGTTAAGGTCTTGGCTTTTTCTAAAGCTTCTTTAATGGTTCCTACCATATAAAAAGCTTGTTCAGGAACTTCGTCATACTTTCCATCTAAAATTTCTCTAAAACCTCTCACAGTGTCTTTGATATCGATGTACTTTCCTTTCATACCTGTGAACTGCTCTGCTACAAAGAAGGGCTGACTTAAGAATTTTTGAACTCTTCTTGCTCTTTGAACAACAAGTCGATCTTCCTCGCTCAACTCATCCATGCCTAAAATAGCAATGATATCTTGAAGTTCTTTATACCTTTGTAAAAGAGCTTGTACATCACGAGCTGTGTTATAGTGTTCTTCTCCTACAATAGAAGGATCTAAGATCCTTGATGTAGAATTAAGAGGGTGAACCGCAGGATAAATTCCCATAGCCGAAATATCGCGATCTAAGTTTGTCGTAGCATCTAAGTGAGTGAAAGTTGTGGCAGGAGCTGGATCCGTGTAATCATCAGCGGGAACATAGATGGCTTGCACAGATGTAATGGATCCTTTTTTTGTTGAGGTGATTCTTTCTTGTAAATTCCCCATCTCAGAGCCTAAAGTAGGTTGATAGCCTACAGAAGAAGGGATACGCCCTAAAAGAGCCGACACCTCAGCTCCTGCCTGTGTGAACCTAAAAATATTATCCACAAAGAAAAGTACATCCTGACCTTCAACATCTCTAAAATATTCTGCCACTGTTAAACCTGTAAGCCCTACTCTAGCTCTTGCACCTGGTGGTTCATTCATCTGCCCATAAACAAGAGCTGTTTTATCAATCACTCCCGATTCTTTCATTTCCATGTAAAGATCGTTACCTTCCCGTGTTCTCTCCCCCACACCTGAAAACACAGAGTATCCTCCATGCTCTGTAGCAATGTTGCGAATCAATTCCATAATCAGAACTGTCTTTCCCACTCCAGCTCCACCAAATAAACCAATCTTGCCTCCCTTTGCATAGGGAGCTAAAAGATCAACAACTTTAATTCCTGTCATAAGCATTTCAGTTTGGGTAGACTGATCTTCAAATGAAGGAGCTAAACGATGAATGGGCCATCTTTTTTCATATTTAATGTCTCCTGCTTCATCCACAGGCTCTCCTATCACGTTCATAATACGTCCCAAAACTGATCTTCCCACAGGAACAGAGATCATCTTTTCCTCACTCCTGACAGACTCTCCTCTTACAAGACCCTCTGTTGAATCCATAGCCACAGATCTAACGGTATGGTTTCCTAAATGCTGAGCCACCTCTAAAGTAAGCTCTCTTTTCTTTGTCCCATCCTTATACCTTGTTTTTAAAGCTGTTTGTATAGGAGGCAATTTCCCCTCTGAAAACTTCACATCCACAACCGGCCCTAAAACTTGTGTAATTGTACCTGTTTGCATATTTTTTCCTCCTTCAAGAATTTTTTAAAGCTTCTGCACCACTAGTAATCTCAGTTAATTCAGTCGTAATAGAAGCTTGTCTTATTTTATTAAATGTTAATGTCATTTTATCAAGCATTTCGTCTGCATTTTTTGTAGCATTTTCCATAGCCGTCATACGAGCCCCATGCTCTGCCGCTACACTTTCTAAAAGACAGCGGTACATTTGCACAGCAAAATGCCTATCAATAAGTCCCTCTATCATAGCTTTTGGGCTAGGCTCAAAGAGCATGTCCTTTGAAAAGGAATCGTCCCTAGAAAAAGAACTGCAAGATACATCAATAGGAAGTACGGTCTCAGAAACAACTTTTTGAGAAATCGCTGATTTAAATTCATTGTAAATGATTCGAATCTCATCATACTCACCTTTTAAAAAACTATTCTTTAATCTCTGAGCGATATCTTGAGCCAGATCATAAGAGACCTCTCTTGCTAAATTTAAAATGGTATCCACTGCGGAAATGTTGCGTGTTTTAAAATAATCTCTTGATTTTTTTCCTATAAAAAGAAAATCAAGTCTTTCATAGTAAGCTTTGTTTTCAGAATAAAATTTTTCTGCAAACTTATTAATTCCAGAATTAAAACCTCCACACAAACCTCTATCACTTGTTAAAACAACTAACAACACGTTCGTTCCCTTCTTGTTTTCTAACAAAGGATGAAGGGCTCGTCCTGTTTCTTTCATATCAGCCATAAGAGAGAGCAGCTTTAAAGCATAGGGTCTCATACGCAAGATGTTTTCCTGAGCTCTTCTAAGCTTCACCGCTGAAACCATTTTCATAGCCTTTGTAATCTGTTGTGTGTTTTTTATACTTTTGATTCTCAATCGAATGGCTTGCAAATGACCTGACATAAAAAACTTTATCCTTCAAAAATAATTACAAAATCGTTAACAGCTTTCTGTAAATTCTCTGTCAACTCATCCGCGAGTTTTCCTGTTGCGGCAATATGCTCTAAAAGAGATTGGTGTTGTGTGTGCATGAACTCCAAAAACTCCTTTTCAAACTGTCTGCCTTTTTCTACGGGGACTTTGTCTAAAGCCCCTTTTGTTGCAGCATAAATGATAACAACTTGTTCCTCCACTTTATATGGCGTGTACTGAGCTTGCTTTAAACACTCTACAAGCCTTTGTCCTCTTTCAAGCTGCATTTGTGTAGCTTTATCTAAGTCAGAAGCAAAAGCTGAAAACGCTTCCAACTCTCGGTATTGAGCCAGATCCAGCTTCAAAGTTCCTGCCACCTGTTTCATAGCTTTAATCTGAGCCGCCCCTCCCACACGAGACACTGATTTGCCTACATTGATCGCCGGTCTTATTCCCTTGTTAAAAAGATCAAATTCTAAAAAAATCTGTCCGTCTGTAATAGAGATCACATTTGTTGGAATGTAGGCTGAGATATCACCTGCTTGTGTTTCAATAATAGGAAGCGCTGTTAAAGACCCTCCTCCTTCTTGATCATTCAATTTTGCAGCTCTCTCTAAAAGCTTAGAGTGAATGTAAAACACATCTCCAGGATAAGCTTCACGACCGGGAGGACGTCTGAGAAGAAGTGACAGTTGTCTGTAGGCTTGAGCTTGTTTGGTCAGATCATCATAAATGATCAAAGCATGGCGACCTGAATCTCTAAAGTACTCCGCCATAGTACAGCCAGAATAAGGAGCTAAATACTGCAAGGGAGCCGGTGCAGAAGCTCCTGCCACTACAACAGTTGTGTATTTCATAGCTCCTGACTGCTCTAAGCGATTCACCACTTGGGCCACAGTAGATTGCTTTTGTCCAACAGCTACATAAAAACAATGTACATCTGTCTCTTTTTGATTGATGATCGTATCCACTGCGATGGCTGTTTTACCGGTCTGCCTATCACCAATGATAAGCTCTCTTTGCCCTCTACCAATGGGAATCATAGAGTCAATGGCCTTTAAACCTGTTTGAAGAGGCTCATGGACTGATTTTCTAGCAATAATCCCAGGAGCCTTTATCTCCACAACTCTTGTCTTGCCATCCGATTTCAAGGCCCCTTTTCCATCTATAGGATTCCCTAAAACATCCACAACACGTCCTAGCAAAGCTTCCCCTACAGGAACTTGTACAATTTTTTGTGTTCGTTTGACATAATCCCCCTCTTTAATATCCCTATCATCACCAAAAATTACAACTCCCACTAAATCCTCCTCCAAGTTAAGTGCCATCCCATAAACATCGCCTGTAAATTCCACAAGTTCTCCTGCCATAACATGATCAAGCCCATGCACTCGAGCCACACCATCTCCTACAGACAACACACTTCCCACCTCACTAACTTCTAATTTTTTATCAAAATTTCTAATTTGTTCTTTTAAAATTCTACTGATCTCATCAGCTTTGACTGTGACTTCCATTTAAACTCTCCTATTTGCTATTGATTCTTTTAGTCTTGATAATTGTGAAAACACACTATTGTTAAACCTCTTTCCTAAAACATCTACAGAAAGCCCTCCCATAAGATTATTGGCTTCGCAAGCCTCAATGACAATTTTTTGATTTAAAACTTGCTCTAGTCTTAGTTTGACTTGATCAAGACTTTCTTCACTTAACCTTTCCGTAGAGTTGACAACACCTAAACAAAGCCCTTCAAGAGCATAGAGTTTTTTCTTGTAAGAGTTTAAAATTTCTTCAAAAAGATGAAACCTATCTTTTTTGCAAAGAAGGAGTACAAAATTCTTTATAAATTGAGATAAGTTCGTGTTCTCTAAAATTCTTTTCAAAGTAAATATTTTGCTTTCTTTATCAATTGTGGGGCAAAAGAAGAACTGGGAAAATTCTTTTTGACTTACGACAGTTAGAAAGCTTGAAAGTTCTTTCAAACTTTGCTTTTGTTTTTGTTCTGAAACAGATACTTCCAAAAGTGCTTGAGAATACCTTCCAGCTATATCTTGATTCATTTAGCTCTTCAACCCCTCTAAAAACTCCATAAAAAACTCTCTTTTTTTTCTTTTATCTATTTTTCCAGGTATTTTCTTTCTAGCCTCCTCAAAGGCTTCATCAAAAAGCTCCCTTCTTAAAAGTACTCCTAATTTTTTCTGTGCTAAAACTACTGTTTTCAAAGATTCCTCCTCAATGTATTGAGCTTGCTTTCTTGCTTGGTTTAAAAGCTTAACCTTTCTCTCCTCGGCTTCAGACTGGACTTTTTGAAAAGAGTTCTCCCAGTTTTTTTCAAGCTCTAAAATTTTTGATTTCATTTCTTTCTTTTGATTCAAGGCCTCTTCCTTTGTCCTCTGTACACGACAAATTTCATTTATAAATTGAAAATTTCGTTTTTTAAAAAAACTTCTTGCTCTAGATTTGAGAAGAATCACAGCTAAAGCTACAAATAAAACTACATTGTAAACTTGAGCTATGATCATACTGTAAGGTATGCTTTCAGAACTAGCTCCCTCAGCAAAAAAAGCTGTTGAAATAAGAAAGAATAAGCCTAGAAGGAAAAACATATCAATGTAGTACCTTTTTTATGATCTCATCAGAAACAGATGAGACTTCGGAAGAAATGTCTTTTCTTAAATGATTTAAAGAATTTTCTAAAGTTTTGTTAGCTTCATTAATCTTTTTATGAGCTTCTTTTTGTGCTTTTGTCAAAATACAATTTTTTTCAGATTCAACTTCTCTTTTTGACTTATTATAGATTTCTTTTAAATCTCTATTTAAATCTCTTTGGCGTTTTTGATACTGCCCTTTTAATTCTTTAACATCTTCTCTGATCCTTTCGATCTCTTCTTCATCTCCTTCTGTATGTTCTTGTCTTTTGGCATGAGCTAAAAAGTAAGGCTTTGTGATCACAAAATAAACAAGGACCATAAGACCTACAAAAATAAAAAACTGATAAAAAACTGAGCCATTAACTTCCATTTTATGTATGTATCTTTTTATAAGAGATAGGCTGTAAAATCAACAATTATAAAGCCTTCTTAAGAACTCTATCTAGAGTTGAAACCAATAGAGCTTTATAGAGTTCTTATTTTTCGTAACCTTATGTAGATCGATAGCCTTTTTTTTGCATGGCGACAATTCACATTTTACAAATGAGAGTCAGATAACACTTGGTGATATCTGTCCTAAATTCCTAGGCTCCTTAGGAAGAATGTCCGTATTTCCGTTGAAATTTATAAAGAGGCTAATTCATAATTATTATGCGATTTTTTTTCATTGATTCAATCAAAATGGGAGATTTCTCAGTCCTACTTCTCTGAAGCTCCCTTTCCACCTATTTCCTCTGCCAATTCAATGGCTTGCCTTTTAAACTCTTCCAAGTGCTGTTTTACTTTTTCATAGACACAAATGAAAAGTGTTTTTAAAACGACCGCTCTTGCAGTTATAGGAAATAACAATGAATTTAATGATTTTTATGAAAAATTGATCAAAAAAATTACCTACCACACACTGCTAGAAACGCTGTTAGCTAGAAGAATTGCAAGCATAACTTTAGGCGTTTTCAAGTCTGGGAAAAAATATAAACCTTATGGAGAACGTAAAAATGTAAATAATAATAAAACAACCTTATAAAATCATCTGTTTAAAGTTTCGTAACTGTTCACTTAAATTCTAGTGATTTTAATGTTTAGAGAGGTATTGAGTAGTCATATCAACGAAGGACAGATTCTGCTTTTGTGCAGTTCTAGCGTAAGTCAGTTATCTGACCGCCCTTGACTCCTACGAGGGGTATATTTCTTAGATTTTAAAGGAGAAGTTTTTATTGATCTTGTTGTAAAATGAGCCTGTAAAACATTTCCCTAAGGCCTTCCCTGTTACAAAAATATTAGAAAAGTTCTTTAGAATAATTCTTAGGGTGCGTCCTCATTTACCTAGACCTTTTTCAAGACCTTAGGCGTGTTGAATATCTATAAACCCGAGTTTCGACTTTTATATATTGTTCAGAAGCTCCTGTTTTGAGTTTTAAGTTGAATGGAGGGTTTTTTAGGTTTTAAGCAAGTAAGAGATGAGAGTACCTAAAAGATTGATGACAAAGTTTTGTGGGCTACGATGGCGAGAATGCTCAAGATGAAACTCTCCTTTTAACACTCCAATCACTGACCTCCACAACAGAACGTTTTTTCAACATCAACTTGTTAAATAAGGGAATCAATTTATTCTTCATATTTAATTTGACGTTTGTAATAAGCTTAACTCCCTTTTTTAAAAGCTTTTTGAAAAGGTCTGATGAAATATAACCTCTGTCCCCAAAGAGTTTTCCCATCAGCCCTTTACTATAAATCCATAACTTAGCATTCGATCATCTACATTTCCCTGAGTTAAGGTAAAACTTAAAAGTTCTCCGAGGTGATTGATAACAATATGGAGTTTAAATCCGAAGAACCAGCCCATACTACTTTTGCCTCTTTTTAGCTAACTTTTAGAACACTTTATTTCGTCCTATTCTTTTATTTTTGAAGAAAAATCGATGTGGAATCAATAAATGATATGCCGGTGGTTTTACTCATAAGGCTTGTCGAGAAAAGAAACATCAAAAAAGCCATGTCTTTTTTGATGTTCACAAATCGGGAGTAAGACAACATTTTAGGAAAATAAGGTTTAAGATAGACTTCTGCAAACTGATAAAAGGCTTTAAAATTCCTAAAGCCAGAACTTTGGAAAAGTAAGATAAAGAGTGACAATTTCGCTGGGAGACATAGCACAAGAAAAACCTCCTTTATTTTTGGGAACCAGTTCTGGATGCTGCTGTATGAGAGGGGTTAAAAAATCATCGACAAGAACATAAATTGATATGATATAATTAGAATTAAACATCTTAGACCTCCTTGTATGTTTTTTGCAACTCTCAAGGTGTTTTTTCCTTGTAAGTTGCTTCTTCAAGACATCTTACAAAGAAATGAGATGTTTGTTTATATCAGCTAGCCTTTAGACCTGAAAAAAGTCGAAACTCGGGTTATAAAGATTGTAAAAAGCTCATAACAAAGGGAGGTGTTATGTTAAGGAAAGTTTTAACAGATTCTATGTGGAAGCCTTATTTAAAAGTCATAAAGGAGAGGGCAAGTGGAGCTTTACACATATTAGATCGGTTTCATATCGTAGCAAGACTCAATAAGGCTTTAGATGAAGTGAGAGCTTCAGAACACAAAAAAATGAAAGAAGACGGGTATGAACCCCTTTTAACAAAAGCTAGATGGCCCTTGTTAAAAAATGCAGAAAATTTAAAATCTTATGAAAAAGTAAAATTAAGGCATTTAATACAGTACAATTTAAAAAGTATCCGCTGTTATTTTTTAAAAGAAGACTTCCGACAGTTATGGACCTATGTTCCACCAACTTGGGCTGGTAAATTTATAGACAGTTGGACGAGACGAGTCATGCTTTCAAAAATTGAACCTATGAAAAGAAAAGCAAAAACCATACAAAGACATAAGCTACTTATTCTTAATTACTTCAAGGCTAAAAAAACCTTCTCCTCAGGGATTGTAGAGGGTTTAAACAACAAAGTAAAACTCACTATGAGAAAATCTTACGGCTTTAGAACCTCTAAAGCTATAAAAATCGCCTTATATCATATACCTTGGAAAACTGCCAGAACCTCCGGGAACCCACAGATTCTTTCGAGGATGCGAAACTTTAAACAGATGATTTTATAAGGTTGTTTTATTATTATTTACATTTTTACGTTCTCCATAAGGTTTATATTTTTTCCCAGACTTGAAAACACCTAAAGTTAAAGTTGCAATTCTTCTAGTTGGTAGCGTTTCTCGCAGTATGTGTTGGATAATTTTTTTTGATCAGTTCTTCATAAAAATCATTAAATTTATTGTTATTTCCTATAACTGAGAGTACAGCTATCTTAAAAACACTTTTCATTTGTGGGCAAAACCTAGACTTCTTAGTTCCATAAGACCTTCCGCCACTCATTCTATGTAGCTTTACAAGTCCGCAATCCACTCCACCAGGAATTACGTTTAAATCGGTGAGGCACTACAACCCTGGCTACAATCTTGATAGCCTTGATAGAACCAATTCCTGGAATGCTATTAAGATTTCTAATATCTTTGTGTTTTTTACTTAGCCTCTTAAACTCTGCTTCATAACGTGCTTTCTCCTCCCCATAAGCGCTGATAGCTTTATCTAAGCCTTCTAGAACAAATATATCTCTTCCGCTAGTTTTAATTGTGTCTGCTTCTTAGCATCAAGGTGGGAAGCTCGAAATAGAGCTGATCTTTGGTTTTTAACACGAACTCCTCTTTTAACTACATCTTCATATCCACTGACAATCTTACGAAGGTAAATGAATTCATCACCTGAGTGAAAGACTGGTTTCAAAAGGCCAGAGCGTAACAATAAAACAAGTTTTTCAGCATCAATTTTATCAGTTTTAGCCCCTTCACTTAAAAGTCTGTTCCGAAGAGGATCACAGACTATGAGCTCATCAACACTATCCTTTAATTCTGAATACAACCACTGTCGAAGTTGTAGTCTCTTCGATAGTCAATATCTTCTTACCTTTCAGGGTTTTTAAATAGGCACGAAGATTCCCAAGATCTGAAATCGTGTCCATAGTCTTAATATCTTTTGATTTGCCTGTCATCCTTGAAATGGCCATGTTACTTTGTGCCCAATCTACGGCTATATAGTGATCATACATTTTATTTTCCTCCTTTGTTGGTTTGTTTATAAATAAAGTCTTGAAATCCTATTTTACATCTTTTTTTTGCTTTTTCCTTTTTTTCGAGTAAGCCTTCACAAAAATACAGGCTTAATCGAAAAAAAAGGGAAAACACACCCTTTGAGGCCTTAAAAACCAGGCCAGCTAAAGGGTTTAGAATTTGTCTCGAAAAGCTCACCTCCTTCTGCAAGTACTTTAGGGTCACTATCATGGCTTAAACCAGTGACCTGTCTTTTTGATTTACCGTTATATGATCTGACAGTTACCCTTTCTGGGTTGATAAAAAACTGTCCACTTTTTTGGGGAAAGATCACATGAGTTATCTTATCATAACAAAAGTAAGGACTCCAACAATCATGCACAAGCACTCCTCCATATCTATCCAAGAGACCAATATCTTTTATGGCTTCCCTTCCACGTGAGTAACTGTTCACTTAAATTCTAGTGATTTTAATGTTTAGAGAGGTTCTCTCATTTAGGAAAGTCCAAAACCTTTTGTTGTGCTACAAACAATTTTTGACAAGCTATTTGAGCTGTTTCTAAGAGAGAAAGAAGTTTGTTTTTAGAAAAACTTTTCTTCTCTGCTGTACCTTGAATCTCTATAAACTCATTATTTTCATTTATGACTACGTTCATATCTGTTTCCACTTGAGAATCTTCTTCATAATCTAAGTCTAGTAATACATTATCATCAAGGATTCCCAAACTTACAGCTGCTACTTTCTGTACTAAGGGATTTATCATAAAAAGACCTTGCTCTTGCCCCCACCTAAGGGCTAGGGCTAGGGCTACAAAACCTCCTGTAATGGAGGCTGTTCTTGTACCTCCATCAGCTTGTAAAACATCGCAATCTACATAAATTTGCTTTTCATTTAAAGCTTTTAAATTCACAGCCTGTCTTAAGCTTCTTGCAATAAGACGAGAGATTTCTTGAACCCTTCCGCTTGTCTGTCCCTTTTCTCTTTTGATACGAGAGTGAGTTGAGCGAGGAAGCATTGCGTATTCAGCTGTGATCCAGCCTTGTCCTTTATCTTGAAGCCATTTAGGAACTGTTTCATCAATAGAGGCTGTACATAAAACATGGGTGTTACCTGATTTGATCAACACACTTCCTTCAGCATGAAGATTGAAATCAGAGATGATCTCTAAGGGTCTTAGTTCATGATTTTTTCTGTTGTGAGACCTCATGAAAGCCTTTATGCCCTTTTTATTTTTGTTTGTCTAGTCTTTGTCTGTACCTTTCAAGCCCTTTATGGATAAAAACAGCAAGCTTTTTTTGATAAGTTTTTGAGATGAGCTTAAGGGCCTCCTTTTTATGGGATAAATAGCCCATTTCAATCATAACTGAGGGTATATGGTTGTAGGATAGAACATAGAGGGGAGCTTGCTTCAAAGGAGGAAGAGTATGAGAACTCCTCCACTCTTTGATAAGGCTTCTAGCAAGCAAAGTGCTTTTTTTGATTTTTTCCACCCTTTTAAGTTTTCGAACAATTTCTAAAAGGGTATTTTTTGTAAAATAAAAACGAGCTTCTGATGTGTCAATATAGAACTCAACTCCTTTTTTCTTAGAGTTATAGGAAAAATTTGCATGCAAACTTAGGAACACAGCCTCTGAATGGTTGTTTGTTGTACGAGAGATAATTCTATCGAAAATAGGTAAAAAAGCATCTTTATTACGAAGAAGATGAGGATGAAAGTGAGTTTGTTTTTTAAGCCTTTCAAAAAGGTGGCGAGCTATTTGTAAGTTGATTTGTGACTCCTTTTGGTTTTTGTAAAAGCTTATAGCACCTGTGTCTTGAGACCCACCATGTCCTGGATCTATATAAACTGTTAAAGTTTGACTAAAGGCTGAAGACAGAAAAAGTAAGAAAAAAAACACTTTCTTTTATCCTAGCAAAAATTAGGATAAAAAGACAAAAAATTTTTATAAGAAAAACTTTAAAAGAAACCGAACTCTCATGTTAATGGAGCAAGAAAGTTAGATGAATCCATCAAATTAAGGAGAAGATATAGGGTTTTTTCAAAAAATTTAAATGAACATAATGGACATTCCGCCATTAAAGAACTTCATTGAGTGTGAAGCAAAGAGGGCTAATTTTTTGTTTGTAAAGTGAAAAAAGAGCTAAACAAACTCTTGGTCTTTAGTAGTGTTAGCTTCATGTACGTTTGGCTAAGTTAATTGACGATACATCTTGGGTTAGGGTATTAAAAAAGAACGGCCTGACTTAAAAAGGGGGGATAATTTTAGGTACAGACCGTTCAACAAAAAGACAAATTTCATTTTCTTTTTATTGTATAAGAAAGGGAAAATCAAATCTTTTTTTTGAAATTGTAAAAATTTCATACTATAAAAACGAATTTTAGATTTTCAGTCCACAAAGGAGTGCTTATTTTGTCTTTATGACTACTCATGGGAACAGGCTCTATAATTTTTATAAGGTTTATCTTTATATGGGACTATAAGTAACAGCTTATCTCTTCTGTCATCTTATATAGTGCTTCCGCTTAGGTTTTCCGTTTTTTTTTGAGTTGAGGTCTAGTTTTTATTCTAAGGCCTTGATAAAAAGTCATTTATTTTTAAGCCTCCTCAAAAGAATCTGTGGGTTCCCGGAGGTTCTGGCAGTTTTCCAATGTTATGATATAAGGCGATTTTTATAGCTTTAGAGGTTCTAAAGCCGTAAGATTTTCTCATAGTGAGTTTTACTTTGTTGTTTAAACCCTCTACAATCCCTGAGGAGAAGGTTTTTTTAGCCTTGAAGTAATTAAGAATAAGTAGCTTATGTCTTCGTATGGTTTTTGCTTCTCTTTTCATAGGTTCAATTTTTGAAAGCATGACTCGTCTCGTCCAACTGTCTATAAATTTACCAGCCCAAGTTGGTGAAACATAGGTCCATAACTGTCGGAAGTCTTCTTTTAAAAGATAACAGCGGATACTTTTTAAATTGTACTGTATTAAATGCCTTAATTTTACTTTTTCATAAGATTTTAAATTTTCTGCATTTTTTAACAAGGGCCATCTAGCTTTTGTTAAAAGGGGTTCATACCCATCTTCTTTCATTTTTTTGTGTTCTGAAGCTCTCACTTCGTCTAAAGCCTTATTGAGTCTTGCTACGATATGAAACCGATCTAATATATTCAAAGCTTGACTTGCCCTCTCCTTTATGACTTTTAAATAAGGCTTCCACATGTCAGAGCACACAAACCGTATATCTTTTGACTTCTCTCCTAGTAAATCAAAGAATTTTCTAAAACTCTTTTCTGTTCTTTTTTCTCCTATCCACAACAAGCGTACACGGGTTTTGCTTATTTCATAGACTAAGGTGAGATACTGATGGTTCTTTTTCCATTGTATCTCGTCGACTCCTATAGCATATATCCCCTTTAAAACCCTTTGTTTTAAACCATATTCTACGACCCATTCTACCGAAGCATAGACCTGATTCCAACTGACCTGAAACTTACAAGAAACCTCTTTCCAAGACAGGTGACGACACCAGTCTGCTAAGTACTTCATGTAAAAGATCGTTAAACTCTTCTTACCATCGGCCCAAGGTAAATACTCAACTTTTACCCCACAGCAAGGACAATTAACTCTTCTTACAAAATAAACAAAAAACACCCTGTAACTTAAAATAGGAAGGGATTCAAAGTCCCGTGATGATTTACTGCTGTCATACACTGAACAGGGCTTCTTACAAACACTACAAAAAGCTTGGCCATTTTTACGAGCCTTAATAGGAACATTAATTGACTTTCTATCTTTTGAAAAATAAATGTCTCCGTATACAAAAGACTTCCATCTTAAACAATCATTTAGTATAGTCTTCAAAAGCATCTCTTCCCTCCTTTTTTTTTTTTTTGAATAACATTTTAAGGCATCTGGGAAGTAGGTGCTTCTTTTTTAAAATTTTAATGTAATACAGCAAATAAAAGAATGTTTTTGAGTTCAATCACCGGAGGTGATAGAGGCCAGTAAAGGCCTCAAAGAACTCAAAAATACAAGATAGGATGTCTTACTCTTACTTTGATTAATATGAGCCTTTTTGGAGGATTTCTACTACTTTTCACCCACAGATTCCCGGGAGGAGCCTTTTTTAAAAATAGTTTCATATGTCAGGGTTTCTATCAAAAAAAGAGCGAAAAGATTTACTCTATGAACTATCTCTAGAGAAAAATCTTAAATACGCAAAAAGGATTATGACAATCCTCCATTTAGATAAAGGTGAGTTGTGTAAAGATATTTCCCGTTTTCTTTTCATTGATGAGGGCACGATAAGAGCCTGTAGAAATCGTTATAACAAAGGTGGGATAGAGTGCTTAATCAACGACAATTACAACCCTAAAAGGTCCTTTTTAACTAAGAAAGAGGAGAAAATGCTTTTAAAGGAATTAGAGAAAAGAATTTTTCCATCATCACAGTCTGTCATCCAATTCATTGAGGAGAATTTTAGTGTTACGTACTCAACAAGTGGTGTGATTGATCTTCTCCATCGCCTTGGTTTTTCTTATAAAAAAGCCACAGCGATACCGGGTAAGGCAAAGAAAGAAGAGCAGGAAAAGTTTGTGCGTAAATACAAGAGAATTAAGAAGAAAGACGGTCCTGTTTACTTTGCTGATTCCACACATCCTGAGTGGGGCCCTATGATTTCATATGGTTGGATAAGAGAGGGTAAGAAGTTTGAAGTGAAGACCAATTCAGGCTGGAGAAAAAGAATGAATGTTTGTGGAGCTATTGAGATCAATAGTTTGAAGACGGTAGTCAGGAGTTATAAGACAGTTAACGAAGTTTTTCTATGTGATATGCTCTATCATATTCATTAAGAAGTATTCCGATGAAAAAGAGATTTATCTTATCTTAGATGGGGCCGGATACAATAGATCGAAGTCTGTCAAGAAGTTAGCGAAAGAGTTGAATATAAAACTTATTTATCTTCCTCCGTACTCACTGAATTTAAATCCTATAGAAAGGCTTTGGAAGTTTATGAAAAAAGAGGTCACAGCGAATCGATATTATGAAAACTATGACGATTTCAAGGGAAGTTTAAGTCAATTTTTTAGAGGAATACGAAAACACAGGCCTAAATTACCTAAACTCGTGACTAAAAATGTACACTACAAAGCTATAATTTCCCATTTTCCATAAAAATCTCAGTTTTCATAGGGGAATTTTCGATTTTTAGATAAAATCACAAAAAATAACTTGCCTTGCATTTTCCTTTGTAGTGTAATATATTACACTACAGGAGGGAGAAATATGAGCTTTATCAGAAGAATAAAAAGAGGAAAGGTAACATATCTTGCAGAAGTAGAGAACAAAAGGGTTGATGGAAAAGTTATCCAAAAGCATATTCGGTACATCGGGAAGGAAGAGAATGGTGAAACTGTAATTTCAATGAGTTCATCTGATCTTGAAATAGAAAAGGTCAAGGTTTATGGTCCTTTGCTTGTTTTAGATAAAATAGCTAGGGAAATAGATTTGCAAAAATCTCTTGGCCAATACTCCAATGAAATATTAAGCATGGTCTATGCTCACTGTTTAGATTACAAAAGCCTTAGAAAAATGCCAAAATGGTATGAGAGAACAGATTTAAACACTTTGCTAAATTTAGAGGATCTAACCGAAAGTCGTTTGCTTTCTGCTCTAGATTCTTTAGAGAGTGATCCAGAAAATTTACAGAAGAAAATATTTCAAGGTGTTCAGAAAAGGTACAATCTTGAGCTAAAAGGGTTGGTGTACGATGTTACCAATACATACCTTTATGGTAGCAAATGTCAGCTTGGAAAATTAGGAAAGAGTAAGGATGGGAAACGTGGAAATCCTTTGATTCAAATTGGTTTGGTGACAACTCAAAAAGAAGGAATACCAGTGTTTCATAAAACTTTTAGTGGAAACATACACGATAGCAGGACTCTACTAAGTTTATCCGATGGATTTGCAAACTATGGACTAAGTGGAGGAATGTTTGTTTACGACAGGGGCATTTTCTCAGAGAGAAACCTCAATGAAATCAATGAATTGGGCTGGAATACGCTTTGTGGGATTGCTCTCAGAAAAAAAGAGAAGGATTTGATTAGAAAAATGATAAGGCTAGACTCTATTGTTGATGTATCCCATCGCATCAGGTTATCAAGTGGTACCTTGTATGCTCAGAGCATTAATCACAATGTTGGAAAAATCAAAGGACGTTTAGTTGTTTGTTACAATCAAAGGAGAGCTTTAGATATAAGAGAATCTCGTTTGGACGAAATTGCAAACGCACAAATTCTTTTGTCTAAAAATATAAAACCAGGTTTGGAAAAATACCTTACTCCAACAGGAAGATTAAGGAGAGATCGGTTGAATTTAGAATCTGAGTTTGATGGTTACTCTTGTATATTTTCTACAAAAAAGATCTCTGCAAAAGATATTGTTAATTTGTACTATAAGAAAGAGGTAATCGAAAAATCTTTTAGGACCTTAAAGGGAATAACAAATTTGAGACCAATTCGTCATTGGCTTTACAACAGAGTTCAATCACATGTCTTTATATGCTATTTATCTTGTCTGATACTTTCAATTCTAAAAATGAAGCTTGAAAAGATGCAGATGTCTCCAGAGGAAGCTCTTGAAGAACTCGGTAGCATGTATAATGTCTATCTTTATGACCGAAAAAATAAAACTAGACTTATCAAAACAGTAGCTTTGAATAAAGTTCAAGAAAAAATACTAAGATCTATTGGAAAAAGTCTTGTCAAAAAAACGTCCGTCTGTAGTGTACATTTTTGAGCACGAACTCAGGTAAATTAGAAACTTTGATAACTGATAACTTCTCTATCTTAGGAAACTGAAAAACTAAACGGAAGCACTATATACTAACCATATTCCAAAAAACCCTTTTTATAGCAAGATAAAAGGAGGTTTTTGGAATGTAGCTAGATATTATGGCTTTATCTATAGTTTAATTTTAAAAGAGAATAAAAAAGCTTTTCTCTCCCTTCTAAAAAATAGGATGTTGAGGAGAAGGAACAAAACTTACTTTCACGACTATAGTCAAGACTCAGAGACTTTTGATTGAGTCCTTTGTTATTTTATGAAAAGCTTAAGAGGAGTTTAAGATTATGAGAAAAATTTTATTTACTTCTTTTATAATAACAAGTCTTCTAGTTTTTCCGAGTGTTTCTTCTAACACTCTTGATGTGAAAAAGAGGATTCAAATTTTAGAAGATAAGATTATGGCCTTAAAGGCAAGGACTAATAGTTATGAAACAGGAAAACTTTTAACTCAAAAGATAGAAACAGAACTCTTGCAAACAGAAAAAAAGATCAGTGAAGAAATAAGAAAGATAGAAAATAAAGTTGAGTCCTTAGAAGAAGAGCTTTCTTCTAGCAAGGAAAGCCTTGAGAAGCTAGAAGAAAACATAGGAGTTCGTAGGAGTTATTTAGAAAAAATTCAACATGAGTTATCTTTGGTAAATGATAGAATTCATGAAAAAAGAACAGATTTTTTTTCATATAAAAACAAATTAGGGCAAATTGAAAAGAGACGTCAGGAAGTAACAGCTAAATTAGCACATTTTAAAAATCAACTCTCTTATCTTTCAAGAGAAATAATCAAAACCAAGAGACTTTATGCTCAACAAAATTTAAAGTTAGATCGTGAGCTTAAAAAATATGATGAAGATCTTTTGAAAGCTCAGTTTCATGTTTTGAAAGTTTATAATCGTTGGAAGCAGCTATCAGTTGGGAACTGATAGAATGGCTGTGGCAGGAGTCTGTTGTTTAGAACCTCTAAAGCTCTAAAAAAGAACCTTATACCAATTACAGAAATTAATTCGACATTTTCATGTTCAAATTTAAAATTTTAAAATTGACTTAAGGAAAAGTTTCAGTTAGGAGATTTTAAAAAAACTTCTTTTAAGGTGAGTTTAAGTTTTCATAAGATAAGTTTATTTCAGGTATATCTATTTGTTGTGTAAATCGATTGATGGGTTAAAATAAGTGTAAAAAAGTGAGGGTAAAATTTAAAATGACAAAAATCAGTTAAACAATTTAATTTATAGGTTCAAATTAATTTACAAGCTTGATTCATCTTGTTGTTTTCCCCAAGATCGAGTGCATAATTTTTTAATCCTGCCCTCTTGATCGCAAAAAGTATTCCAGGCCTCACAACAAGTATTCACTATATGGTCATAGTTTTTAAAACATGCATTCGATAATTTGATCCTTCGTAATTGTTGCCAGACTTGTTCCATGGGATTTAATTCTGGACTATAAGGAGGTAAAGGCATCAGGGATAAATTCTTAGGAACTATCAAAGTCTCTGTGGTATGCCAACTGGCTCTGTCCATTAAAACAATTCCATGATAGTTTTCTTGAATATTTTTAGATATCTCATCTAAGTGAATTTGCATCATCCCTGAATTACATTCCGGTAAAATCCAAGCACAGCCTTTATTTCTATCCGGACAAACTGCTCCAAAAATATAAGTGGATAAAAATTGTCTTTGTCTCACCACTCTAGGCCGTGTGCCTTTTCTTGCCCAAATCCTGCTTAAAGAACCTTGCTGAGCTTATTCTGCATTCATCCTGCCACCAAATCTCTATTTTATGAGTCTGAATCTTTTCCTTTATTTTCTCCACCTCTTCTGGAAAATGTTCCTTAAACTGTTCCATAGCTTCTTAATGAACTTTTAGGATGAAGAGAACGACCACTGATCCATACAATATTAAGGCGGTCTAAAGAAACATAAACCCCAGAAAGAGAATAGCAACAGTCAAATTCATCTGCTAAAAGTTTCTGTATTCCCTTTGCTCCTATGCTTCCTCCTTCTCTTTTGTCTTGAATTTCATCTAACTTGATTTTGAAGTTCTCTTCTTCTGTCACTGGCAAACGAGGCTTGCGTCCTCTGCCTTCTCGATCTATCAATCCCTCGTAATCAAAGTCTACAAAAGACTGTAACCAGGATTTGATACTGTGACGATGATAGAAAACCATACCTGCTGTTTCTTGAATCGATTTTCCTTCTTGCATATGCTGCAAAGCTTGGAGTTTTATCTTGATATTGGGATTTCTTTCCACTTTGTAAGTAGCCAGAAAATCATACCCTTGAATCTGTGTAACTAAATCTTTTTTCGACATGACTCTAAAAATTTAACAGAGTTTGACCCGACTTCAGCGTTTTCCACTACTAAAACTTCATAAAAGTGTGCGAGCTATGTTTAGAACAGAGTTGGGGGGTATTTTTCCAGACAGTGCATTTGTAGTGTCAGAAATCTTTTTTTGAGGTCTTTTCAAGGCTGGAAATTTCTTTTAACATTTAAATATGTTTGTAAAAAAGATTCCAAGAAAGAATAGTTCTATTTCAGTTCAGATTGTAGAGAACAAGAGAGTGCAGAATAAAGTCATCCAAAAAACCATTCAACATTTGGGGCAATATACAGTTTTAACCCCTAAAATCATATAAAAATCCTATAAGGCACCGTTTAAAATGTAGTGATCACGGTTTTACGTAACTACTTGAAATCATTAGATTCTTGAAAAGAAAACGCTGAAGTCGGGAAAACCATACCTGCTGTTTCTTGAATCGATTTTCCTTCTTGCATATGGTGCAAAGCCAATAATTTTGTCTTGATGTTGGCACTTCTTTCTACTTTGTAAGTAGCTAGAAAATTATACCCTTGAATCTGTGTAACTAAATCTTTTTTCGACATGACTCTAAAAATTTAACAGAGTTTGATCAAAAAGACAGGACGCAATGCGTTAAAAGAATGTCGAATTAATTTTTGGAAATGGTATTATATCATAACATTGGAAAACTGCCAAAACCTCCGGAAACCCACAGATTCTTTTGAGGAGGCGTTTATATTAGCTAACCTTTAGCCCTGAAAAAAGTCGAAATTCGGGTTATAAAAGCCCTTAAGCTTTTGAATTTTTATAGATAAACTACTCTTTCATAGAATTCGTAGAAACAGTGCGAGAATCAAAACTGTCCCTTACACCTTCTCCAATGAGATTCAAAATCAAAACAGAAAAAATTAGAAAAGCCGATGGAAAAAAAGCAAGCCACCAAGCTGTTGTCACATTGCTTTGAGCTTGACGGAGGAGTTCTCCCCAGCTTGGTGTGGGAGGGGGGAGGCCATAACCTAAATAATCTAAGACCGTTAAAGCTGAAATGCCACCAGCTAAGGCAAAAGGAGAAAAAGTCACAATAGGACTTATAGCATTTGGTAAAATTTGTCGAAAAGCAATACTAAAAGGCCCTGCTCCTAAAGCTCTTGCTGCTTCTACGAACTCTCTTTTTCGCAACCTTAAAAATTCAGCTCTTATGTAAAACGAAATACCAAGCCAGCCAAAAAGAACAGAAATAAAGACTATAAGGCTAAAACTAGCTCCAAAAATAGCTACTAAAGTGATTAAAATCATAAGAACAGGTAAGGATTCTAATACCTCAACCAGCCTTTGTCCTAGGAGATCGATCTTACCCCCTACAAATCCCATAAAAGCTCCTAAAAAAATACCCATAAGGTAAGAAAAAAACCAAGCAGCAAAAGAAAAGCCTAAACTATAACGAAACCCATAAATCAATCGTGAAAATATATCTCTTCCCCTATCATCAGTGCCGAAAAAGTTTTCTTGAGAAGGTGGAGAAGGGTAAGAGCTTACAGATAAGTTGGATTCATTAGGAGACCATTTTATAAAAGGCCACAAAGACCAATCAAAAAATCTTTCCTTTTCAAGTTCTTTGTAGTCTAGTTGCAAACCTTCTAAACCAAATTGAGAAGGGTGGTAATATTGGAACACAGGAAAGTAAAGTTCTCCTTTATAACTTAAAACAAGAGGCTTGTTGTTGGCCCAGATCTCACTTGTTAAACAAAAAACTATAAGCAATAAAAAAATAATAAGAGAGACCATAGAAAGTTTATGGCTTTTAAACCTACGCCATCTTTTTAAAGTTAAACTGTTTTGTATAAATCTTTCTATCATACATACCCTTTAATTAAAATCAATGCGAGGATCAATAAGAACATACAACAAATCACTAATGAGACGTCCGAAAAGCATAAGGACTCCTTGAAAGAAAATAAGGCACATTATGACGTTATAATCTCTATCTTCAATGGATGTAAAACCTAAAAGCCCTATACCATCAATAGTAAAAACTTGTTCAATGATAATAGAGCCAGCTAAAATGAGACTTAGAAAACTACCAAACCCTGTAGCTATAGGGATGAGGGCATTTCTTAAAGCATGTTTGTATACAACGATTTTTTCACTTAACCCTTTAGCTTTCGCTGTTCTTACATAGTCAAGATGAATTTCAGTCAGAAGGGAGTTCTTCATAAGAAAAGTCAAAACAGTGAAATTACCAACCATATAACAAATCACAGGGAGGACAAAGTGGTGAATTCTATCTTTAATTTTACCGTACCAAGGAAGAAATTCATAATGATCAGAGTACATACCGTAAATAGGAAAAAGATCCAATTTCACTCCTAAAAACACAATTAACAAAATTCCAAGAGATAAAACGGGTATAGAGTAAAGAATGATGAGGACTACACTAGAAGCTCTATCAAATACAGATGTATGACGTACAGCTTTTAACACTCCTAAAGGAATGCAAATCAAGTAAGTCAAAATAAAAGAGATCACCCCAAACTGAAGAGAAACGGGAAAACGGCTAATGACTACATCCCAAGCAGGCTCTTCATGCTTAAAACTCTCTCCAAAATCCAATCGAAAAATATTTTTTATCCAAATCATATAACGTGTTCCTAAAGGTTTATCTAAACCATACTGTTTTTTAAGAGCCTCTAGGTACTCCTGAGGAATTCCCATATCACTGCTTTTTGCGTTGCTACCAAAATTGCTACTAGCTCCTCCCATAGCTCCTGAAAACCTTATCTCATTGATTTTTTGTTCAATAGGTCCTCCTGGTGCTGTATTAATGATTAAAAAACAAGCTAAAGTAATACCGATAAAGGTAAAACCCATAAGAAAAATCCGTCTTAAAACATAGTCAAACATTAAGTCACTCTCCTTTGAAAGAACTATTTGGATGTAACATAATTAATGTCTTAATGAATCCATGTTGTTGTCTTTCTCCTTATCTCTCACCAAAGAAAAGCTCTCATCATAAAATCACTCTAAGCTATTTCATGTATGTGGATATCAATAACTTAACTTTTTATAAAGCCTAGAAGTTTAATTTACAAGTCTTTTTGCCCCTTATCACACAGCTTGCTAAGGCTTTCTTTAAGCTCTTTTTGTCGAGAATTTAAAGACTGAAACTCAGTTTCCGTTCTTTTAACTACACTTTGAGGTGCTTTTTTGATAAAATCAGGATTCTGAAGCCTTCTTGAAAGAGATCCCAACTCTTTTTCAAGCTTAGAAAGGGATTTGTTTAAACGCTCTATTTCTTTCTCCTTATCTACGCCTTCGTTCAAATCAAAAATAAGAGTTATAGAATCATTAATGACAAAATAGGAAGTTCCATCTTTATCCTTGTGTGTGGGTTTTACAAAAATAAGCTCTCTCAAACCAGAGAGTTTTTCTATAATCATTTTTGTCAAGGGAGTTCTAAAATCAGATTCCCTTTCCTTCACGTTTATGTAACCTGTCATTTTTTGATGAGGAGGAATACTATTTTCGGCTTTAAAGTTTCTAAACCCAGAAATTACTTTTATCATAAGTTCAACTTGATTAAAACTTGAACTTTCATAGTCTATTTTACTATGAGGGAACTCACTAATAGTGATGCTTGTGGTTTTTTCCTCGTTATAAATTCCCTGAAAAAGTTCTTCCGTCAAAAAGGGAGCAAAAGGGTGAAGAAGTTTTAAAGTTTTCTCAAAAGTTTGAAATAAAACTTTATGACTTTCTGTTAGCTTTCCTGATGATTTTGTATAAAAGAAGGGCTTACTCATCTCTAAGTACCAATCACAAAAACAGCTCCATACAAAATGATAGATCTCATGATGAGCTTCATGAAAATTATTTTCCTTCAAATATTGATTGATCTTTTCTTGAGCTTCAGAGATTTTTTTTAAGATCCAGTGATCGAAAAGTTCTAATCCTTTTATATCGATAGGCTCTGAAAGCTTCTTTACAGAAAACGATTCTAAGAGATTGAATGTAAATCGGGATGCGTTCCAAACTTTATTCATAAAATTACGACTTTTTTCGACATTTTTTAAAGAAAACCTAGTGTCTTTTGCGACCGATTGAGAAAGAAGAGTGAAGCGAAGGGCATCACTGCCAAACTCTTTTGCCACATCTAAAGGATCAATAGAATTACCTAGTGACTTTGACATTTTTTTTCCTTGATGATCTCGTACCACACCATGAAAAAAAACCTTCCTAAAGGGAACTTCTTTTTTAAACTCTAAACTCATCATAATCATGCGGGCTACCCAAAAAAAGATGATATCATGACCTGTTACAAGAACATCTGTTGGAAAAAATTTTTCTTGTAAAGAGGACTCTTTTTCAGGCCAGCCAAGAGTGCTAAAAGGCCAAAGAGCTGAAGAAAACCATGTGTCTAAAACATCAGGATCTTGCTGTAAATCCTCACTCTCACAACTTTCGCATTTCAAAACCTTATTTTCTGAAACATTCAAATGTTCACAAGACTGACAAGACCAAGCAGGAATCTGATGCCCCCACCAAAGCTGACGAGAAATACACCAGTCTTGAATGTGATTCATCCAGTGTAAGTAAGTTTTAAGCCATAGCGAGGGCTGAAAGAGGATCGTTTCACTTTCTACGACCTGCTTAGCAGGTATGGCCATGTCCTCCATTTTTAAAAACCATTGTTCTGATAAAAAAGGCTCCACAACACAACCTGAACGTATGCAGTGTCCTACAGAATGCTTATGAGAAACTTCTTTTACAAGAAACGAACCTTTATTGAGGTCCTCAACAACTCTTCTTCTTGCCTCAATGACTTTAAGACCTTGATACTGAAGACCATTTTCATTAAGACGTCCGTCCTTACAAAGCAAGTTAATAGGTTCTAAATGATGACGTTTTCCCATTTCATAGTCATTAAAATCATGAGCAGGAGTGATTTTAACGACTCCTGTGCCAAATTCACGATTCACAGACTCATCAGAAATAATGGGAATCTCTCTATCCACCAAAGGAAGCTTCACTTTTTTACCAATGAATTTTTCATAACGTAGGTCTTTAGGATTTACAGCTAAAGCCACATCGCCGAGAAGAGTTTCAGGTCTTGTTGTTGCTACTACCAATGCACCTTTTTCTACCACAAGGGGATAAGAAATGAACCACAAACTTCCTTTAACTTCTTTAAACTCAACCTCTAAATCTGAAATAGCCGATTCTAAAACTGTACTCCAATTGATTAATTTGAGCCCTTTATAAATCCTTTTTTTCTTATAAAGCTCTACAAAAACTTTTCTTACAGCTTGAGATACACTTTTATCTAAAGTAAATGTATGCCGACTCCAATCACAAGAAAACCCTAAAGTTTTCATTTGCTCAATGATATAAGTTCCATACTTAGCCTTCCATTTCCAAACTTCTTCTAAAAACTTATTGCGTCCTAGTTGTTTTTTATTAAGATTTTTTTTAGCTAACTCCTTTTCCACTTGCACTTGAGTGGCAATACCTGCGTGATCAGTCCCAGGAAGCCAAAGAGTATTAAACCCTAACATCCTTTTCCAACGTATTAAAACGTCTTGTAGGCTAGAATTTAAAGCATGACCTATATGAACTCTTCCTGTGATGTTAGGAGGAGGAAGTATGATACAGAAAGAAGGTTTTTGAGAACCCTCATCAGCTTGAAAAAAGCTGTTTTTAGACCAGAATTGAAGAACATTTTTTTCTAATTTATGAGGAGAATAGCTTTCATGGATAGACTTCATTGTTTAAAGCTAAAACCATACTCAAAGAATGTCAATAAAACCTATTTTTGTAAAAATTACAAAACATGGTTGAAATTAACAGTTGTTAGCTCTTAAAGAAGGGTTTATAATAATGTGAATATTATAAATATCAATTGATGAAAAATAACATGAAAGGTGTTTTGGCATGAAGCTTTTTTTTATTCTTATTGCATCAATAGGGGTCACAGCTCTGCCTCTATCAACAAAAGCTAAAACTTGTGATCGTAGTGACGTGAAAATAGAGCAAACCATTAAAAAGGACCCTCTTTCTGGAGGATTTTCCAAAGACTCTCATAAGTGGCTTTATGAAACCTTAGGACATGTGTTTCATAAAGCTTTAACTCCGTACATTCATCAAGATATTTTTTTTCATATGATGACAGAATGCCACAAATCTGAAAAATCCTCAAACAAATCTTCTTGTATTGAAATTCCTCTCTTCTTTCTTAAAAAATTCAGTTTCAGTTTAGAAAACTTTAACTCTCAGAAGCTACTTGTAAAAATAAAAGTTAAACCCAAAGATATAGATGAAATGAAGTTAAACATTATCAACCTTTCCCTTATCAACTCAAGCACTTTAAACCCTAAGGAAAAACACTTTGTTATTGATTTTTCTATAAACTTTTTTTCTTTTAACTTTGAACTGTCCGTTTCTGATCTTAGTGAAAAAGAAATCTTTTACCAAACAGAGACGACAAAGGCTTCATTTGTAAAGATAAACATGCCTCTACGATCAAAAATCATTATAAAATTCAAAGAAAGTGAAGAAAATGAAAATTTTATTTACAGTACTTTAGATAAGAATGGCATAGATTTTGAACTCTTTTATAATTTAGAAGACGTTCTTCAAGAGTACCAAGAAAACAATTCTTCTTCTGTCATTGAATTTCAAAACCATCCTAAAATTCTTCCTGATGATAGCTTTTTAAATCTCATAAGCTTTCTTTTTAAAGAGAAAACAGGAATGAGTTTATGTGAGGATAAAGTTTGTAAAAACCCTAGCCTTTTTACAAGAGTAAAACTCCTCTTTATAGATTTATATACATATTTTAAATCTGAAGAAAGCTATCGAATAGAACATGCTTTTTCCGATGAATTAACCCATATAAATTATCAATTTCAAAGTACCATAAAAGCCTTTCATGATAACTTAAGAAATTCTACTAACACAAGCTTTATATTTTCTTTAAAGGAAACAGAAGAGGAAGTGCATATAAAAGTGAATCAATGTGGAGCTTCTAAGAGAGAGGATGTGAGATGATTCGTCTCTTACAGTTTTCTTTATTTTATATCTATATTTCCCTTCTTTCACCTTCTTCTTATGCAGTTCTTTGTCATGAAGAAAAAAGAAAGGTTGTGGAGCTTTCTATTAATCATGAAGTACTTTTTGAGTTTTTAGAAGGCTGGAAGCCTACTTTAGAAAGAGTTACAAAAAAGCTTCTTTTACAGAAAATGAATACGTACTTTACTAACCTTTCTATTTTTCATAGCCATAACAATGAATTTTTAACATTAAATACGAAAGTAAAAAATTTAAAAATACTTGACCATTTTTCCCTATCAAATTTTGAATTTGAAGAGTTCAGGAGTTCAGATTCAAAAACAATAAAAAATTTCAAATTATGTCTGAAAGACATTTCTATAGAAGGAGACCTTAAGATCTCAAGTCAAGAGCTTAATTTAATCTATGTAGATGACAGCTTTAAAGCCAGTGTGGAGAGTGCAGACTCTTTTTGCTTAGAAGCTTATGACCTTCATTTCAATTATTCACAAAATCTTGACGTGTTTTTCAAAACCCCTCCTGAGTTAAAGCTCACAGTGCCTTCTCAAGGTTATTTGCATGTTGAATTCACCCCCCCAAGCCTTCTCTCTCCAAACCTTCTGTCTTATGAAAAGATCTCAAACTTTCAACTCAATAAGCTCTCCATCTCTCTCGAAGCTCCTCTATGGAAACAAAGCTTTGAAAAACTTACGAAAAGTTTAGAAACCTCTTTAGTTAATTTATCAAAAAAAGTTAGAAACAGGCTTGTTATTGATTATGTTCAAAAAATAAATTTTGAAAAAGTTAAACTTTTTAGAATCAACAATCAAAGTCCTGTAAAAGAAGGAACATTACGTTCTCTCTCTTTATCTCTAGATAAAACTTTATCAAATGAAACTGTCATCTTGAACGTAGATGTTTGTGACGATCTTTACCCTGTAAACATAGAGGAGTCTAGAGAAAAGCCTATAGAGGAGTCTAGAAAATGAAGTTCGTAAAAATTCCACTCTTAGGCTTTATCTTTCTTTTAGATTTTCTCTTTACTCTTACTTTACACTCTCAACCTTTAAATCAACCTCATTTTCATTTCTATAATAATTTCAGTAATAGACAGAAAAATATCAAAAAGCAAACTAAGAAAGAGCTTGAAAATTTAAAAAACATAAAGCATTTTAGCTTTACTTTCTCTGTAAAAGAGAATATTATCTCTCATTTAGGTTTAAGAGTCTTGCAAAGATTAGGTTACCGTGAAGTAAAGGATCTTAAACTGTATGACCATTTAACAATAAGTCCTAACAAGAGCGATTGTTATCACTTAGAGAAATATGCTAGAGGTCAAAAGAGTTTGAAAGAAATCTGGGAGACTTGTTGGGGGGTACCTTATTCTTTCACTCGCATACCTCTTAAAAATTATCATCTTCTCTACCCTGATCCCACAGAGATAACTTTTACAAACCTCATAATAAAAAATCAAAAAATTTCAGATCTTTCTATAGAAAATATAGATGAGTTAGAGCAAAGTTTTATGCTAAACGTTTGTGTTTCTGAGTTAGATCTTGTAATTGATAAAATATCAACTCGCTCTCTTTTAGACAACAGAACTTACGTAAAAGTTGAGAGTCCATCGTTTTTTTCCGTAAAGCCTCTTTATCCTGAGAAACCTTTTTGTGTCTCTGGGAAAATTTTCTACAGTTTTACCTCCATAGAAGACCTTTTTTACATAAAACAAGAGTCTGTAAAATTCTCTTTAGAAGAAACTCCCTTTGTTTTTTCATTAAATTTAGGAGACCTGAACCAAGATGTGGAGGACAAAAGAGCAAAAAAAGCTTTTGTTCACACAAACCCTCTTACTTTCATCGACCTCTCTTATGTCAGTTCTTTGGCTTCAAACTACGAAGACTGCCTTTCTGATGATTTTAACCGTAAGAACTCTATTTGTTCTAAAACTCTCCTTGATCACATGGTAAGAGTTTATACAAAAACTCTTTTAAGCAAACTGCTCAAAAAGAAAGTTTTCCCTAAGGTTGTGAAAAAATTGAACACTCATGTACGTTCAGGCTTTAAGTTATCTTCTTCAAAATTGTCTGATTCTCAAGAGGAACTCGAACTTGAAAAGCCCACACTTTACATTAGAAAAATAAGAAAGTCCTTAGAGCAAAACATAGACTTCGATATGCATCTTCTTTTCAAAGGGGCAAAAAGCCATTTTACAAAAGAAGAGGTAGATAAAACCTTTACAAATCCTAAAACAAAGTTATGTCAGGATAACAAAGTCGCTTCACATGTCACTTTAGAGACAAAAATAGAAACGATAAACTATATAATGTATTATTTTAAGAAAAAATTTCCTAAAAAGTTCACCCTTTGCTTTGATAGAAAACAAAATAAAATCTCCTGTCATAAAACTCAGCCTTTTGTTAAATTCAAAATCAGAGATTTTAAATTTCTAAGTGAAAACCAAAAGCTGTTCATTGATCTTTCATTGAAAGTTTATAAAAAAAATCCTATCTTTATATTTCTTGTAAAAAAACAAAGGTATAAGCTCAAAATACCCATTAAACCCTTCTACAATAAAGAAAAACAAAGAATCTCAATGTTTAAGTATAAGGATGTTAAAGTGAAAAAAATTTTAGGTTTAAATGATATATTTAATCTTGAGACACTTATTTTCACACTTGCCGTTCCTGTAGTCTCTGTTGCTGACTTTATGATCTTGGATTTTAGCATAAACTATATTACACAGTTAGTTATAGAAAATAAAATAAAGAATTTAGAAAACAGTTCTCACTTAAAGTACATTAAAAAACCTTCCATTTGTACTGAAAACAATAAAGTCTATTTTTCCTTTTCTTTAGAAAACGAAAAAAAGTGATTTTCTTATCTTAAGAATTCATCTACTTCCAGTAAACCCATCCAAAAAGGCATGGTTTTATCATCTTGGGATAAAAACCGCCTCAAAGACTTCATATCCCTTTTGTTATCTTCTATTTTTTCTATGCACTGAGGTGCAAGACTTCTGCTCAAAAACAAAAGTCTGTCTCCTTTATAAATTCTTGTTGTATTAACGTAAACTGTATTCAAAGGAAATAAACCTAGAAGATGTTTAGGAAGAGGGGGAAGGGTGTTTTCGGAAATACTGTGATCTAAAGAAAAATCTGTTTGAAGACCTAGGTTGATGACAGGCCTCTTTTCTCTTATAAAGTATACTGAGGGTTGGCCATACTGAATCCAAGTGAGTTCATTTTGACGAAAGCCCCCTAAAAAAATCTCAAACCCCAGCTTATACTCATGTTTATTTTCCTCTTCTAACAAAGCCTCATTTAACATAAGAACAGAATTCCTCAAACGATTTCCTAAGAAAGAAAGTTCTTCTAAATTTTCAAAAGCTGAAGTGACATCTTCATCAAAATCTTCAGAGAGGTTTTCTAAAAACTCTTTGAGTCGATCTATGGATTTGTGGACTCCTTTAGTTTTACCCCAGGCTGTCAAAATAGCTATGAAAGAACCTCCTTCATCAATCCATATTTCGGGTTGAGGACGGAAAAGCTCTCCACCGTAAGAAGAGTGTTCGAATGACTTCATTAAAGATCTCCATATTGATCTAATTTGCGCTTGGCTTTTTGGTAATAGGTTCCATCCTCAACATCTTCCTTAAGAATTCTTTGCCAATACTTTCTAGCAGTATATATATTTCGAAAGCCCTCCTCAAGTGTAGCTTGGTTATAGTAATGGCGCATTTTTTGATCCTTTTCATTAATAATTTTTCTTTTTAAATTTTTGGCTTCTTGATGACTTAAATCCTCTTTAAGGGCAAGGTTACAAGAAGAGTAAGCTTGTTTATAATATTTCTTTTCAAATGCTGTTTTACATTGATTAAGATGTGCGTTTATTTTTCTATGAAAATCTTTTTCAAGAGAAGCTAAGTTTCTCCTAGCTTTAGCCTTTAAGTGGTTAGGATCAGGATAAGGAGTATTTATATAGGCTTTAAGATAAGACATTCTTGTTTTTAAAGGTGTTTTTTCTTTAAAGCTTATGGCTTTTTGGTAGTGTTGAACACCTTTTTCTACTTTTTCTCTATAGATAGCATTCTGTTCTTTTCTTTCTTCTTCATTTCTCAATCTTACTTTCACGTTCATTTCTAGTTGTTGCATATCTTCAAATCCAGGATAGAGATTTATGCTCTCCCCTAGACATTCTTTGAGTTCTTCAACACTTCTAAAAGTTAAAGATTTCTTCTTGCATACTAAAACCTTTTCTTTAACTTTTTGTTTTGTTCTTCTTTCCTGTTCTTCTAATTGTGCTAGCCTTTTATAGCGTCTTTCCTGTTCTAAACCAATTTTACATTTAGCCTTTAGTTCTTGAGAGTCCTTATACGAGGATAAAAAGCTATGAATGACTTTGAGTTCTTCAAGGCATAAGGTATACTTCATCTTATCACTTTGTTTTCTGGCTAATTCAAAAGAGTGTTCAATTTGAATTTTTTCTGTTTCAGTCAATTGATCATAAGGACTGACAGGTTTTTTCTCTATTTTTTTAGGATTTTTATGACCTGAAAAGAAAGCAAGCATAACAATTAAAACGAGACTAGCTCCCATAAGTTTTTTTAACCTCGGAGATTTAAAAAAACTTTTTTTCGTTTCAACAATAACAGAAAGAGGTTGTGAGGAGGCATAAGAATGAGAGGCAGAAGACAGAGAAGGGAACTTATTGATTTTTTCTTCAATAGCTTTATTTTTTTCTAAGAAAGTAAAACTCCAACCCTCACATTCAAAAAGATCACCACTATTGAGCCTCTGTCGACTTGTTAGTGTATTTTTTTTAATCTTGACTGAAGCTTGAAGAGGTTCAATAAAAAAGCCGTCTGTAGATTTAAAAATTTCAAAAAAAGCTTGTTCTTGAGAGCTTTCTTCTAAGATCTCATCACAGTTTTTCCCTTTGCCGAAAGTCACATTTGTCTGACTCAATGAGAAGCTCTTAAAGCCTTTTTCTTGATGATAGGCTTCCAGAAAGCCTTGGATCTGAGAAAAAGAAGTTATAGTGTCATCATCAGAAGAGCTTTCTAAGAACTTAGAATCTTCTTTATTTTTTTCTTGTTGAGTCTCTTCGTACAAAAACTCATAGGGAGGGCAGGAGAATTTTGAACCATTTTTTAAAACCAACTTATCTACAGTTTTAGATTTCACAAAAAAGTGTTTAAAGCGAGAAAGATTTTCAGCCACCCATACATTTGTATCCTCTTCTTTATAAAGTCGTATATGCTTACGGGAGATTTTTTTACCCTGCTTTAGAACATAATTACATTGAGAACTTCTTCCTATGGTAAACTCAGAAAGGTCATTGAGGCTGAAAGTTTCAATCTCTCTTCCCTTTAAAAAAATTCTTAACTTTGTAAATGCCATTGTTAATCCTCAATAAATGTTCTTTGTTAAAAATTTACAATAATGAGCTCCTGATTCAGCTTCTCTATAGAGTTGTTTTTTATTGTCTTTAATTAAGTTCATAGCTTGAAAATAAGATTGATAACACTTCTTATACTGTTGATTTTCTTTATGCCATTGCCCTTTTTTCATAAAGCCCTGAATTTTTTCGCTTAACCTTTTTCTGGTTGTAGAAAGGTATCTCTTACATAGAGGGTGATCAGGAAAAATAGACAGGCATGCATAAAAATAATCAACAGCCTTTTCAAAAAGTTGATTTTTATAGTCTCGCAAACCTGATAAGAACAAAGCTTGAGATCTTTGATACTCTTTAGAAAGCTGTCCTTTTTCTTTTTTTATCTCTTTTAATTTCTCAAATATTTTTTTGTTCTCTAAAACAATTTTTTTAATTTCACTGTCTGTGCGAATTTTAAGATTTTTCTTTTTTTCCTCTCCTCCAGAAAACAAAAATAAAAAAAGGAAAACGACAATTCCTATGACAGCATAAAACATTCCATGCTTCTTTTTAAGAATCCCTTTTCTTTGAATTTTACTTGCAGAAGTTTTCTTTTCTTCTAAAGCCATGGATGATTGAAAGAGAAGTTTTGTCTTTCCAATTTCAATTTTATCTCCATGTCGAACTCTTCCCCCTTTTACGATCTGCCCATTAAGCTTAAGAGTTTTATGATCATCATTTACAGAAATAAAAGCATGGTTGTTAAAATCAATTTTTAAAATAGCATGCTTTCGACTACAAGATTCATCATGCAAAAGACTAATGTCATTTTTTCGACTTCGACCTATGGAAACCTCTCGCCCTATTAACTTAAAACACTTTCCCTTTTCAATCCCTGATAAAATTTCTAAGCTACAAAGAGGTTGAGTTTTAAGAGTTAAATTACTCATAACTCTCTTCCTCCTCTTCTTTGGGAGCGATCACAGTAAGATAATAGGCTATTTCTTGAGATCCATATACAGCCTGCAAGATCACTTCATATTCAGAGCCGGAAAACTCCATCGGCTGGGAACAAAGATCTCCTGGATTGATATCAGCCTGAGTGGTTAAATCCTTTAAGGCTAGCTTTAAGGATTGATCGGGAAACTGATCAAGAGACTTGTAAAGAAGATCTGCTGAAGTCATACCTAAAAGCTCTTCAAAGTTTGAGTTTAAGGATAAGACAGTCAAATCCCCTGCTCTTAGGGTCATAGAAGGAAAGCCTATAAGCTCTACAATGTTTTTCATCTCCTGACTGCGATCTTGCTCGACAAACCTTTCTTTTTCGTAAGATTCTTGTCCATGCCTCATACGGTTAAGAGCATTATTCACGTTCTCTATAAAACTTTGAAATATGGGAAATCTGTAAGAACTTATTAGCAAAGCTGTATCTGACTTCAGAGCCTCATCCATTTGTGAATTTAAAGAAGAAAAAGGTTTTTCCACAAGCTTCCATATAAAAAAGAAAAGTAAAGAGCCTACTAATAAAGCAATGAAAAAGGTTTGGATAAAAAGACTTACCTTTCTTTTATCTCCCACAGCTAAAATCCCCATATTATAAACCACAACAGAGAGAGCTTTAGCTGTAGGAAATCCTTTGTCCGAATCAAAAACAGTAATAGGAGAAACAGCTACAATGGTATTGTTATCAACTTGCTTTAAAGCTTCTTTTCCCTCTTGACGTGCTTCATGGACAAAGGGGAGATCAGGAAAGGTTCCTAAAGATTTCACTGGTGCTAAAACGCTGCCGTCAAGAGAGTTAATGATATAAGCTTGTCTGACTCCTGGTTCTTTTAATGCAAAATCTACAGACAAAGAAGAGAAAACCCCTTGAGCTACAACATCCAAGTTAGCAAAAGTTAAAGTTTTAGCAATGGTCATAGCTCTTCTTTGGCTTTCCTGCTCAATACTTGTTTTTAAAATACGAACTAAAGGTATAGAGGAAAGACTTGTTACAAAAATAACAAAACAAAAAAGTAAAAATCCAATAACCCATTTGAAATTAAACAACTCTGGCAATTTATAAACGCCAGGAAGAACAACGCTTTCTATATACTCCTGACATCTCTGGACAAAACCTGCAAACTGTTTTCTGTGATCTCTATGAACTTCTTTGTTTTCAAAAGAGTTGGGGAAATTTTCTTCTAAATTTTGAGCGTAGGCTAAATTTCCTTGGCTGGGGAAAGAAGTCATGGATAAAATACGATCCTGAACTTCTAACTTTAAAAACACATCATGGAGTGTGATTTGTTCTCCCGGTTGCAATTGTTTTTCCAGAACTTTAACTCCGTTGACAAAAACTCCATTACGAGAACCTAGATCTTTAATAAAACTACCTACAGGGGATACAACAAGCTGAGCATGTTGTTTGGAAATTCCATCACTTGTTAAAATAACATCACAGGAATTACTTCGCCCTATAGTATAACTTCCTGGTTTGAACTCAAAAGTTTGATCTTTTTGCTGACCTGACAAAACTTTAAGAATCCACATGCAATTGATCTCCTATATTAACATTTTTTGCACCTCCTTCTGAAAATTCAAAAACAGATCGAGCTTGAAACCCTCCAAAAAGAATTTTTCCAGGAGGAACACTCTGGTAAACTTTTTTCACTTTTAAAAACTTATCTACAAAAACAACATCAATGGAAAACTTCATAAAAAATGTATGAATGCTAGAGCAGTCTGTAATCCAAAGAGTTTTATAAGAATCAAAACAAGAGCAACCTAAAAGCCCTTTAACCCTTTTAAAAAAGCTTTTAGGTTTTAAAACTTCTTTTGCTAAAACAGATTCTTTCGACTTATTGATCAATAATTTCAATAGATTAACCTCCTCCGTAAAACATAGTTAAAACAGCAGGGGCCATGACAGCAATGAAAATCGCAGGAATGATAAATAAAGCCATAGGGATTAAAATATGAACTGAGGCTTTCGCTCCTTTTTTTTCTGCTTTAATAAATCTTTCTGCTCTTATTTGATGGGATTGTTGTTTTAAAACCTCTCCTATACCTACGCCTGTTTGAGATGAATCAATAACAAGATTCACAAAACTTGAAACCTCAGGTAAATCCAGACGAGCTTCTAAACCTCTTAAAGCTTCTTGCCTAGAACTTCCTATTTTAATGTCTTGTAAAACGATATTAATTTCCTTTGATAAAATGGATTCTTTTTTCACTTTCATAACAATTTTTTGAAGAGCATTTATAAACTCAAGCCCTGCCTCAATAGATAGGGCAAGAAGATCAACAAAAAAAGGAAATTCTATAAGAACAGAATTATCTCGTTTTTGTTTTTCCATACGACAATAAATGTAGGGAAGCTTATAACCTAAAAAACCGATCACTAAAAATAAAAACCAAGGCCATCCCATCCGTAAAGCAAAATTCATAAGAAAAAAAACTATGGGGAAAAGAACACCTATTAAAATCTGTAAGGCTACAAATTCATTGACATTTAAAATTTTTGAAAAGCCTGCTGTTAAAATTTTTTTTTCTATAACCTTTCTTCTTTTTTCATTTAACAACCGAGGAGCATATTTTATAGTTAGCTGACGTGCTAAAGTGAGTAAAAACCTCATAAGAGGGGAGTTAAACCTTTGGGATTCTTCTGAATCGGACCATAGAACTTGATTTTGTGATGCGTTAACAGTGCTTAAAAACAAATTTGCTATTAAATAAACGCTTAGGCCTGCTAAAAACAAGCCTGAAACAAGAAGAAATAATTCATAACTTAACATTTTTCACCCTTTTTGTTCTAATACTTCCATATGCTTAATTTTATCCTCGTCTCCCAATCTCCAGAAAGACGTAAAATCCTCTCTGAAAACGGTTTTATTTTTCGTACATCTTCAGTTTCTATATCGGAAAAATTAAATAAAAACATAAATTTAGATGAAGCAATTCAAAGGATAGCAAGACAAAAGTCTGAGGCTTTTTTAAAAACAAAAGTCCTAAAAGAACCAAAAAAGCTCCTTCTTCTTTCAGCCGATACCTTAGTTTGTATAAAGAACAAGACTTTAGGCAAGCCTCAGGATCAAAAAGAAGCCTTTTCCCATATGAAAACACTCTCAGGCTCTGTTCATTCTGTAAAAACGGCTCTCTGTTTTTATGATGGAGCTAAAAACAGTTTTATCAGTAGTATTGATACAACTTTTATTACATTTAAAACTTTAACTCAAAAAGAAATAGACAATTTTATAAAGACTAAAGATTATGAAAAAAAGGCTGGTGGCTATAGCATTCTAGGGCCTGCCCGCCATTTTATAACAAAAAAAGAAGGCTCTTTGAGCAACGTAAGAGGCCTTCCTTTAGAACTCTTTCAAAAAATGGTAAAGGACAATGGATGGCATATTAGAAAAAAAACTTGATCTTATAAAGCTTAACATCAAAGAGGCTCTAAAAAAAAGCCAAAAGTCTTCTCATTCCGTAAAACTTCTTGTAGCTTCAAAAGGTCAATCCATAGAAAAACTACAAGAAGCTTACAAATTAGGCTTAAGAATTTTTGGAGAAAATTATCTTAAAGAACTTGAGGAAAAACAAAAAAACTTCCACCATTCCTCTATAGTATGGCATTTTATAGGTAAGATTCAGACTAATAAATTAAAAAAAATTTTAAAAAAAGTATGCCTCATTCATTCCGTTGACACAAAAAAGATTGTTAAACTCATAGCTCAAGAATCTCATACACCTTGCCCCTTTTTGCTCCAACTTAACTTAAGTAAAGAGTCTACAAAGGGAGGGATTTTCTTATCAGAACTGGAAAGTTTTTTAGATTTGATTCAAAAAAAGAAAAATCTTGTTTTAAAAGGATTAATGACCATGCCTCCTTTAAAGGGAGATTCAAGACCCTATTTTGCGAAACTCAGAGAAACGGCAGAGCGATACAGTTCCTCTCTGAGTTCTCCTCATACTCTCTCAACCCTTTCTATGGGAACAAGCCAAGACTATAAAGTTGCTATTGAAGAAGGAGCGACTATAATACGTCTAGGGACATCTCTTTTAGGAGAAAGGAATTAAGATATGAATAAGAAAATAGGCCTTATAGGCTCAGGCTATATGGCCGAGAATTTGATCAAAGGCTTTGTAACCTTTCTGAAATCTTACAATATATTCACTTCGGATCAAATTTTTGAAAAATCTCAAAGGCTTTCTGAAAAGTACAAAGTTACAGCCTTAAAACATAATGAAGAACTCTTAGATGTTTGTGAAATCATTATCATAGCTATTAAGCCTTATGATTTTTTCAAAAACATAGAACCCCTTTCCTCCAGTTTTCATTCAGAACATATTGTATTTAGTTTAATGGCAGGACTTAAAATTAAAAAAATCAAAACAGTTATACCGGGAGCAAAAAACATTATAAAAGTTATACCTAATACAGCAACATCTGTTTTAAAAGGAATTGTAGGTATTCAACTTCCTCAAGAAAATTTTGTTTTGGAAAAAATATCAAAAGACCTATTCAGTCCTTTAGGTTCTGTAATTTTTATCACTGAAGACGAAGCTCCTTCTTTTACTGTAGCTTGTAGTAGCGGAATAGGTTTTATTTATGAAATTATGCAGTATTGGAAGGAATGGTTGGAAGAAAATGGTTTTGAAGCAAAAAAAGCTGAAGCTATGGTAAAGCACACTTTCTTAGGAGCTTCTGAGCTATGCCAAGGTGATAAGAAAACTTTTTTAGAACTCCAAAAACAAGTCACATCTAAAAAGGGGATTACAGAAGCAGGTTTAAAGTCTATGAGAGAAGCCGATTTAGAGATAGCTTTGAGGATTTCATTTGAAAAAGCTCTTTTAAGAGAAAAGGAAATATCTTTAAACTCTTTAGAATGAATTTTATCAGCGTAAGGCATTGTTAAAAAATAACTTAGACATTTCAGATTTTATGTCGTAAGATTTACATGTGCTATCAGAGAAAGATCGTCAATTAAGATTAAAGCTCACAACGACTTTTCATTTATTAAACGAAAAGCAAGGAGGATTTTAGCTGCGGCAGAATCGAAAGCCTATGGTCGTGGTGGCATAAGCAAGGTATCAAAGTTTACAGGTTTATGTCGTCAGACTATTTACAGAGGATTTAGAAGAGCTTTCTAAAGGAGTTAAAGATTCAAAGATTCGTTCAAAAGGCAGGGGAAGGAAGAAGAAGACTGCAGAGTATCCAGAGTTAGTTTCCGTTCTTGAAAGTTTAATGGAGTCTAGCACAAGAGGGGATCCTGAGAGTCCGCTAAAGTGGACCAGTAAAAGTGTAAGAAATCTTAGTGAGGCCTTAAATTCACAAGGTTATAATATAAGCCCTCCCACTGTTGCAAGCATTTTACACGAACTGGATTACAGCTTGCAGGCCAATAGAAAGGTTTTGGAAGGAAAAAAAAGCTCATGCAGATAGAAATGAACAATTTGAGTTCATTAATAACCCGAGTTTCAACTTTTATATATTGTTCAGAAGCTCCTGTTTTGAGTTTTAAGTTGAATGGAGGGTTTTTTAGGTTTTAAGCAAGTAAGAGATGAGAGTACCTAAAAGATTGATGACAAAGTTTTGTGGGCTACGATGGCGAGAATGCTCAAGATGAAACTCTCCTTTTAACACTCCAATCACTGTTTCCACAACAGAACGTTTTTTCAACATCAACTTGTCAAATAAGGGAATCAATTTATTCTTCATATTTAATTTGACGTTTGTAATAAGCTTAACTCCCTTTTTTAAAAGCTTTTTGAAAAGGTCTGATGAAATATAACCTTTGTCTCCAAAGAGTTTCCCCACCAGCCCTTTACACAAACCTATAACAGGCTTTCGATCATCTACATTTCCCTGAGTTAAGGTAAAACTTAAAAGTTCTCCGAGGTGATTGATAACAATATGGAGTTTAAATCCGAAGAACCAGCCCATACTACTTTTGCCTCTTTTTAGCTAACTTTTAGAACACTTTATTTCGTCCTATTCTTTTATTTTTGAAGAAAAATCGATGTGGAATCAATAAATGATATGCCGGTGGTTTTACTCATAAGGCTTGTCGAGAAAAGAAACATCAAAAAAGCCATGTCTTTTTTGATGTTCACAAATCGGGAGTAAGACAACATTTTAGGAAAATAAGGTTTAAGATAGACTTCTGCAAACTGATAAAAGGCTTTAAAATTCCGGCTCCTCCCGGGAATCTGTGGGTGAAAAGTAGCTAGAAATCCCCCAAAAAGGCTCATATTAATCAAAGCAAGAGTAAGACATCCTATCTTGTATTTTTGAGTTCTTTGAGGCCCTTACTGGCCTCTATCACCTCCGGTGATTGAACTCAAAAACATTCATTTTATTTGCTTTTATTTGCTGTGTTACATTAAAATTTTAAAAAAGAAGCACCTACTTCCCAGATGCCTTAAAATGTTATTCAAAAAAAAAAAAAGGAGGGAAGAGATGCTTTTGAAGACTATACTAAATGATTGTTTAAGATGGAAGTCTTTTGTATACGGAGACATTTATTTTTCAAAAGATAGAAAGTCAATTAATGTTCCTATTAAGGCTCGTAAAAATGGCCAAGCTTTTTGTAGTGTTTGTAAGAAGCCCTGTTCAGTGTATGACAGCAGTAAATCATCACGGGACTTTGAATCCCTTCCTATTTTAAGTTACAGGGTGTTTTTTGTTTATTTTGTAAGAAGAGTTAATTGTTCTTGCTGTGGAGTAAAAGTTGAGTATTTACCTTGGGCAGATGGGAAGAAAAACCTAACAATTTTTTACATGAAGTACTTAGCTGACTGGTGTCGTCACCTGTCTTGGAAAGAGGTTTCTTGTAAGTTTCATGTCAGTTGGAATCAGGTCTATGCTTCGGTAGAATGGGTCGTAGAATATGGTTTAAAACAAAGGGTTTTAAAGGGAATACAAGCTATAGGTGTAGATGAAATACAATGGAAAAAGAACCATCAGTATCTCACCTTAGTCTATGAAATAAGCAAAACCCGTGTACGCTTGTTGTGGATAGGAGAAAAAAGAACAGAAAAGAGTTTTAGAAAATTCTTTGATTTACTAGGAGAGAAGTCAAAAGAGATATGGTTTGTGTGCTCTGATATGTGGAAGCCTTATTTAAAAGTCATAAAGGAGAGGGCAAGTGGAGCTTTACACATATTAGATCGGTTTCATATCGTAGCAAGACTCAATAAGGCTTTAGACGAAGTGAGAGCTTCAGAACACAAAAAAATGAAAGAAGACGGGTATGAACCCCTTTTAACAAAAGCTAGATGGCCCTTGTTAAAAAATGCAGAAAATTTAAAATCTTATGAAAAAGTAAAATTAAGGCATTTAATACAGTACAATTTAAAAAGTATCCGCTGTTATTTTTTAAAAGAAGACTTCCGACAGTTATGGACCTATGTTTCACCAACTTGGGCTGGTAAATTTCCTAAATTCGTGACCAAAAATGTACACTACAAAGCTATAATTTCCCATTTTCCATAAAAATCTCAGTTTTCATAGGGGAATTTTCGATTTTTAGATAAAATCACAAAAAATAACTTGCCTTGCATTTTCCTTTGTAGTGTAATATATTACACTACAAGAGGGAGAAATATGAGCTTTATCAGAAGAATAAAAAGAGGAAAGGTAACATATCTTGCAGAAGTAGAGAACAAAAGGGTCGATGGAAAAGTTATCCAAAAGCATATTCGGTACATCGGGAAGGAAGAGAATGGTGAAACTGTAATTTCAATGAGTTCATCTGATCTTGAAATAGAAAAGGTCAAGGTTTATGGTCCTTTGCTTGTTTTAGATAAAATAGCTAGGGAAATAGATTTGCAAAAATCTCTTGGCCAATACTCCAATGAAATATTAAGCATGGTCTATGCTCACTGTTTAGATTACAAAAGCCTTAGAAAAATGCCAAAATGGTATGAGAGAACAGATTTAAACACTTTGCTAAATTTAGAGGATCTAACCGAAAGTCGTTTGCTTTCTGCTCTAGATTCTTTAGAGAGTGATCCAGAAAATTTACAGAAGAAAATATTTCAAGGTGTTCAGAAAAGGTACAATCTTGAGCTAAAAGGGTTGGTGTACGATGTTACCAATACATACCTTTATGGTAGCAAATGTCAGCTTGGAAAATTAGGAAAGAGTAAGGATGGGAAACGTGGAAATCCTTTGATTCAAATTGGTTTGGTGACAACTCAAAAAGAAGGAATACCAGTGTTTCATAAAACTTTTAGTGGAAACATACACGATAGCAGGACTCTACTAAGTTTATCCGATGGATTTGCAAACTATGGACTAAGTGGAGGAATGTTTGTTTACGACAGAGGCATTTTTTCAGAGAGAAACCTCAATGAAATCAATGATTTGGGGTAACTGCTCACTCTCGTAAGTTTTTATTTAAAGCCATAGAGATGGCTTCTAAAGAAGAATACCCTTTATTTCTCATTGTTTTAACATAGCTGGTAATGCGACAAAAATATTTCGCCATTTCTTCTGTTCTGAAACACCCTGACACTTTCTTTTTCACTTTAGTCATTCTTAGATCTCTTTCAGCTCTGTTATTAGTAGGATCTACGTTCTTTCTTTTAGCAAAGTACAGTATTTCTGCTTCATACTTTTTAAATCGCAGCCAAAGGTTTTGAGCTTGTGTATGCTTTATTCGTCCTTTCTTGCCATTTTTCTTAGGAAATTCTGGAAGCTCTTTTAAGCCTTTTGTAAGAATACTCCTATACCTTCTCTGAAGAGTTTCGTACTCTTTTTGAGTCAGAACTCTTGACTCTTTTTTATGAACTAACTCCACAGTCTCTTTAAGAAGTTTTTTGAGATTTGTAGCCCATTTGAATCCATTGCTTTCTTCTATAAATTTAAGCTCTCTCAAAAGGTGAGCCACACACAAAGCATGAGTTATCTTATCATAACAAAAGTAAGGACTCCAACAATCATGCACAAGCACTCCTGCATATCTATCCAAGAGACCAATATCTTTTATGGCTTCCTTTCCACGTGAAAGGTGGAGAAACTGCAAGACTAATTCTCCTGAACTATAAGTATGAATCCAGTAGTTTTTACCCTTAACCCTCATAGAGGTCTCATCAACATGAATGACCTCTGATTCAAGTATCTTTTCTTTCATCTGCTCTTCCCAACTTTTAAGAAACTCTCCTAATTCAGCAATGTATCTCAACATAACTGCAGGAGAAATCATTCGACCTATAAGCCCCATGTAATGTTCCCCAACACGCTCTAAAAGACAGCATCTGAACTATAATGAAATTGATGATGGAAGCTCTAATGCCTATACCATACTGAAGAGGACCACTCATACCTTTAGGGAATTGACCTTTATTTCTAGCTCCACATGAGGGACAATCCTTAACTTCAGAAGTTACAGTATGGGTTTGAATTTCATAAAAAATATCAATCTTTTTACGCTTTTCAAGGCTTTTTACCTCTGCTGTCTTTAAACACATCCCACACTGAGAACACTCTGAGGGAAAGACAGTCTCCTCACTGTTTGTATCTTTACTGTTATCAAGTCTAGAGCCCTTTTTTTGACTCCCACTAGCTTTCTTATTACGATTCCCTTGACGACTAAAATCTTGCGAAGGAGGAAGACCGCTGTTGCTGGAATTTTTTCGAACCTGTTTTTCTAAAAGCACAACAATCAGAATGTTCACAACCTTAAAGAGAGATTCAACAATCACAGAAATCTCAGTAGGCACAGAACCTTTCTTTGCAAACTTATCAAAGTCACTTCTTATATTTTTAATCTCATTTCTGATGGAGGTCTTATTTATTGTCATTTGAAAAAAGTATTTAAAAGAAAATCTGTAAGAGCAAGACTTTTATCTTAAAACAGGTCTAAAGTTAGGGATAACTGAACAATGTAGGTGAGCAGTTACGATTTGGGCTGGAATACGCTTTGTGGGATTGCTCTCAGAAAAAAAGAGAAGGATGTGATTAGAAAAATGATAAGGCTAGACTCTATTGTTGATGTATCCCATCGCATCAGGTTATCAAGTGGTACCTTGTATGCTCAGAGCATTAATCACAATGTTGGAAAAATCAAAGGACGTTTAGTTGTTTGTTACAATCAAAGGAGAGCTTTAGATATAAGAGAATCTCGTTTGGACGAAATTGCAAACGCACAAATTCTTTTGTCTAAAAATATAAAACCAGGTTTGGAAAAATACCTTACTCCAACAGGAAGATTAAGGAGAGATCGGTTGAATTTAGAATCTGAGTTTGATGGTTACTCTTGTATATTTTCTACAAAAGATATTGTTAATTTGTACTATAAGAAAGAGATAATTGAAAAATCTTTTAGGACCTTAAAGGGAATAACAAATTTGAGACCAATTCGTCATTGGCTTTACAACAGAGTTCAATCACATGTCTTTATATGCTATTTATCTTGTCTGATACTTTCAATTCTAAAAATGAAGCTTGAAAAGATGCAGATGTCTCCAGAGGAAGCTCTTGAAGAACTCGGTAGCATGTATAATGTCTATCTTTATGACCGAAAAATAAAACTAGACTTATCAAAACAGTAGCTTTGAATAAAGTTCAAGAAAAAATACTAAGATCTATTGGAAAAAGTCTTGTCAAAAAAACGTCCGTCTGTAGTGTACATTTTTGAGCACGAACTCAGGTAAATTTATAGACAGTTGGACGAGACGAGTCATGCTTTCAAAAATTGAACCTATGAAAAGAGAAGCAAAAACCATACGAAGACATAAGCTACTTATTCTTAATTACTTCAAGGCTAAAAAAGCCTTCTCCTCAGGGATTGTAGAGGGTTTAAACAACAAAGTAAAACTCACTATGAGAAAATCTTACGGCTTTAGAACCTCTAAAGCTATAAAAATCGCCTTATATCATAACCTTGGAAAACTGCCAGAACCTCCGGGAACCCACAGATTCTTTTGAGGAGGCAAAAGTTTCAAGGGCCTCATCTCATGTATTGCTTTTGATTAATATGAGCTCTTTTGGGGGATTTCTACTACTTTTCACCCACAGATTCCCGGGAGGAGCCAATAGGGCTTTTCAGTCACTAAAACTTCCTTGGCGTTCAACGCATATTTTAAGACATAGCTTTGCAACTCAAGCCCTCATTGTGACAAGAGACTTATCAGCTGTACAAGCCAGTCTTGGCCATACAGATCAACAAGTAACTCAAAAATATGCAAAAACTGTGGCTTTGCTAGAAAGTAATACTGGTGAAAAGGTAGCAGATTTTCTCAAAATCAAATAAAGGCTGTGCAATCAAGAATAAATCACGAACAACCTTTGTTTATTTTGTTCTGAGAAAAAAAGAAAACTTTTACTGATTTTGTCTCTCAAAAAATCACGAACACATCGTAAAAAAGTCTCTAAAGAAATCTATCAGGAAGAGTTAAGTTACTGAAAAAAAAGACTTTTTTCGCCTTGAAAAAAGTCTTGCTGGAAAGATTGGTAGAGATAAGTCGCAACTATCACAGCTTAAAGCAACAGGATTTTCGATTTTTTCAATTCACGTACTCTTGAGTTTTAAAAAAGAAGGAAAGTTCTCTTTGTGCACTCTCTAAACTGTCACTTCCATGAACAGCATTTTCTCCGACACTATCTCCAAAACGTGCCCTTAAACTTTCTGGAGAGGCTTCTGCAGGATCAGTAGCTCCCATAATTTCCCGATTTTTCATAACAGCGTTCTCTCCTGACAGTGCTATAAGTAAAACTGGTCCTGAACTCATAAAAGAGACAAGTTCTGAGAAAAAGGGCTTATCAAAATGTTCTTTATAAAACTCTTCGCATTGAGTTTTCGTGAGTCTCACAAGCTTAGCTGCTACTACAGTAAGACCCTTTTTTTCAAAATCTGAAATGATCTCGCCTATTTTATTTTTTTTAATAGCATTTGGTTTTATAATAGAACATGTTATTTCTTGGTTCATCTTCGCTCCTTTCTATGTGATTTGTTGTTTTAAAGTTTCACCAATAGTTGCAGGACTTTTAGAAATAAAACAACCTGCCTTTTCTAAAGCTTTTAACTTAGAAAGAGCTCCTCCAGAATGCCCACTAACAATAGCTCCTGCATGTCCCATTCTTTTTCCCGGAGGAGCTGTAACACCTGCCACAAAACATGTTATAGGCTTTGTAACACAATTTGTGATAAATTCTGCTGCTTCTTCTTCTGCTGTGCCACCAATTTCACCTATCATAACCATAGCCTTAGTCTCCTCATCTTTTTCAAACATATCTAAAATATCTATGAAATTAGTCCCATTGACAGGATCTCCTCCAATCCCTACGCAAGTGCTTTGCCCTAATCCCAAGGCTGTGAGTTGACCTACAGCTTCATAAGTTAAAGTCCCTGAACGAGAAAGAACTCCTATTTCACCTTTTTTATGAATAGAACCTGGCATAATACCAATTTTACATGCCTCAGGAGTGATCACTCCTGGACAATTAGGGCCTATCAATCTTGTTTGAGGATTTTGTCTTAAAACATCTTTTACTTTGACCATATCTAAAATAGGAATTCCCTCTGTAATACAGATCAGAAGTTCAAGCTCTGCCTCCACAGCTTCTAGAATAGCTTTTGTAGCAAAAAGAGGTGGAACATAAATGACAGACACAGTAGCTTTTGTACTCTCTTTTGCTTCTTTTACAGTGTTAAAAACAGGAAGTCCTAAATGAGTTGTTCCTCCTTTTGAAGGAGTGACTCCTGCAAGCATTTGTGTTCCATACTCTAAAGCCTTCTGAGTATGAAAACTTCCATGTTTTCCTGTCATACCTTGGCATATAACTTTTGTATTCTTATCAACTAATATAGACATTTTATTTTTCCTGTATAAGCTCAATGATTTTTTCACTGGCTTCTTTTAAACTCTCTGCAAACTGATAATTTAAATGACTTTTTTCTAAAATCTCTTTTCCTTCCCTCCAATGGGTTCCATTAAACCTTACAACTAAAGGAACAGAGAGATTTTGAGTTTGTGAAAAACTAACTGTAGCTTTTGCCACCACATCACATTTCATAATCCCTCCAAAAATACAAACCAAAATGCCTTTTACTGACCGGTCTTTTAAAATAAGTCCTAAAGCCTTTACAATCTTTTCTTCTTCAGCTCCTCCTCCTACATCCAAAAAGTTAGCAGGACTTCCTCCATGAAGTTGAATCATATCCATAACGGCCATAGCAAGGCCTGCACCATTGACCAAACAACCAATATTTCCTTTCAATTTTACAAAAGAAAGAGCATTTTGAAGAGCTAAAGCCTCTATTTCATCTTCTTGACTCAGATCTCTTTGTTTTTCTAAATCAAGATGACGAAAAAGAGCATTGTCATCAATAGACATCTTACAGTCTAAGCTAACAATCTTTTTATCCTTTGTCATTACAAGAGGGTTAACTTCTAAAAGCAAACAATCTTTTTCAAGAAAAACTCTTGATAATTTCACAAAGGTTTCCGCTACTTGATCTTGGACCTCTTGGGGAAAACCTAAAGTTTGTGAAAGTTGTTTAGCTTTTTTTAAAGTTAAGCCTGACTTTTGGTCAAGATAGGTTTTATAAATTTTTTCAGAATGTTTTTCTGCGACCTCTTCAATGTCCACACCTCCTTGACTTGATACAAGAAAAGATATCCTTCCTAAACGACGATCCAGAAGAAAGGCTAAATAATACTCTTTTTCAATATCGCAACCCTCTTCAATAAGGATTTGATTAACCCTTTGTCCTCTCGAATCAGTTTGATGAGTGACAAGCCTTTTATGAAGCATGTTTTTAACCTCCCTGACAAGTTCCTCTGAACTGTGTACAAGTCTAACCCCTCCAGCTTTTTTGCGACCTCCTGCATGTACTTGTGCTTTCACCGCTAAAAGTCCTTCTCTAAGTTGGGATCGTTTCTCTAAAGCTTCTTCTACAGAAGACACTACAATATGAGGTAAAACTTCAATTTTGTAAGAAGCTAAAAGGGCTTTGGCTTGGTACTCATGCAAATTCATTTTAACATTCTAACTTTCTTTAATACTTTAATTTTTTTAAACTCTTTACTAAAGATTTGATACCAGCTACAGAGTTTTCCCAATAATATTGTTCTTTTTGATTAAAGTCTAAAGGAATGATTCTTTCTAAGCCCTTTCCTCCTATCTGACATAACACACCCATAAACATATTGTTCACACCGTATTCACCATCTAAAAAGGCTGCACAAGGAAGCACTCTATGTTGATCTTTTAAAATTGCTTCAGCCATTTGCACTACACTTGCCGATGGAGCATAGTAAGCTGATCCTGTTTTTAAGTGTCTCACAATTTCCTCTCCTCCTTTACGTGTCTTTTCCACAATTTCTTCTATCTTTTCCTCTGTCAGGAAATTTTTCAAAGGAACTCCTCCAACAGAACAGTAACGAACTACAGGAACCATCCCGTCCCCATGACTACCTAAAACAAATGCTTGTATGTCTTTTACACTTATACCCGTTTCTTCTGCAATAAAACTTCTAAAACGTGCACTATCTAAAACCCCAGCCATGCCTATAATCCTTTCTCTCGGAAGATTTAAAGCTTCTTTAGCTACTAAGGCCATAATATCTAAAGGGTTACTCACAATAATAAAAATAGCATCCTTACAATAAGACTCGACTCCCTTACAAACTGACTTCACAATACGGGCATTTGCTAAAAGCAAATCATCACGACTCATGCCTGGTTTTCTAGGTTGACCGGCTGTAATGATCACCAAATCAGAGCCTTTCGTTTCAGAGTAGTCTGAGGTTCCAGAAACTTTAGCATCAAAATATGCTATAGGAGAAGCTTGGAAAAGATCTAAAGCCTTACCTTTTGCCACCCCTTCATTGATATCCAAAAGTACTACATCACCAAGTTCTTGTTGACTAGCCCAATGGGCACAAGTAGAACCTACAAATCCTGCACCTATAACTGATATTTTTTTTCTTCTGTACTTCATAACTATCTTAAAGTCCTTTCATGTTTTATTACATAAGTACTTTTAAATCAAAAAACAGCTTAAGACAATACAAAAAAACCAAACACATCATTAACCAAAAAGGTTTTTTTGCTTTGAAAAGCGTTTAAGGAGAATATGTCAATAAGTGTCATAAATCCCAACTACAATTATCCAGTGCAAGTATTTTTTCTAAAAAATTCAAAAAAATTGCTAAAAATTCTAAGAAGACTTCTGAGGATGTCCGTAATCCCGTTAGACTTTCAGAAAGGGCTCCCCTGAGCTAAACTTGGGTTTGTATGTTTTCTTTGCAACTCGCAAGTTGTTTTTCCTTGTAAGTTGTTTCTTTAAGAAAATCTTATAAAGGCCTGAGGTGTTTGTTTATATCAACTAACCTTTAGCCCTGAAAACAAGTCGAAACTCGAGTTAAAAAAATAACGTGTGGAGTTTGAAGTGCAATCAGAGTATAAGAATAACATGGGTATTACCATAGAGGATATAAAGAACCTTTACTTATCTTTTAAAGGAAGAATCTCTTCTCAAATGTATTTTGTGGGTATAGCTGCTCTTGTTCTCGTTTTTTTAATTATTTTAAAAACAATTCCTTTCACGACACCTGCCTTATTATCTGTAAAATTTCTTATTATTTTAGCTGTTTTTACTATTTTTAGCCTAATGCTTACTATAAAAAGATTGCATGATATTAATATGAGTGGTTGGTTTTCTCTACTTTTTTTCATTCCCATTTTAGGTGGCTTTTTTTGGATCTATATGGCATTTAAACAAGGAGATAAAGGATCTAATGAATTTGGAGAGACTGATGATTTTGAAGTTTCAAGAGGGCTTTTTTATTTATCTATTGCTTTTACCATATGCGGCTCTGTGTACTCTGCCTTTGTTATGGAAGAAAAAAATCAACCACCAGGAAGTACAAAAGAGCTTAAACAGTTCATATCCCAACTTCCCAAGCCCTTTAGAAAAACTTTAAAAATTGAATCCCTTGTTATTGTAAAAATAGGAAAAGAAACTGCACTTGGAAGCTTTCTTACAGAAGATCGAATCTTTATTGATTATAGCATGAAAGACCATATTGATAAAATAGGAATCAACCAAATTAAAGTTATTACCTCTGATGAAAAGGTTTTAAATGTTATAAAAGTCATTTCTGAGGATAGGAATTTTCATAAAATTGTACTATCTGTAAATAAAGCTGTTGGTATACCAAGTAAACTTCGCAAAGAAAATAGAAAAAAATTTGAAGCAATGGGTGCGTTTAATTAAGTAGCCTCCTCAAAAGAATCTGTGGGTTCCCGGAGGTTCTGGCAGTTTTCCAAGGTTATGATATAAGGCGATTTTTATAGCTTTGGGTTCATTTTTTTTCATCTTTTTTAAATGAGGTTTTGTTAAAACTGAAGTAACTCTTGCTTGAAGATAGGGGTCTTTAAAGCAGGAATCTAAGTCTTCTTTATTTGCTACCCTTTCTATATCGATCTCAAAAGCAGGGATATTGCCTTTTTTGCGGTATCGTATCGGCATAGGAATCAGGGCTTGATCCACTCCTGAATGATGAAATTTATCCTCCAGAACATAATCAGGACTCACAAGACAGTTGTGAGGCTTAAGACACTTTTCTTGAAGAGAGGAGACCTTCTTTCTTGGAATATAAAAAACGCCTTTATAATTACTAAGCATAATGAGTTTAAAATCCTTCTCATGTGCCACACAATGACCTGCTGTGAGAAGAAGAGGGTCTTTACACTTTTTTTCTCCTCTTTTAAGCCTTATCACAAGCCCTGAACAAGTGCCTGCTGTTTCTACTCTTACAGTTGCATTTCTGATGGTTTCATCAACAGGGGTGTTGAAAAAAAGACAGGGCGGTTGAGGACAGAAAAGGGTTGCTATGGGATTAAGTTTTGAAAAGGGGTTTTCTTCATCACAAGCCTCTAAGAGGATGGGAAGAAAGATAAGAAAAAAAAGAATCAAAAACCTCATACTTAAGTTCTATTTTAACATGTAAAGAGGGCTAAAAATAAAGATTTTTTAATGCTCATACTTAGTAAGTCGGTTTCTTAACAGCCCTTGACTCCTACGAGGAGGATGTCAAGGGCTGTTAAGAAACCGACTTACAAGGAAAAACAACTTGCGAGTTGCAAAGAAAACATACAAACCCAAATTTACCTCAGGGGAGCCCCTTCTTCAAATCCTAACGACTTTACAGACAATCTCAAGTAGTAAGACAAACCTCTATTGTACTTTTTACTCAACAAGAGAAATGGACCTAAAACCGTGTGTATTTTTTCATAAGTTTTTTAAGAAACGGAGGTCTTTTTATGAAAATACCTGGACGATTTTCAAGCTCTTTATCAATAGCATTTTGAATTAAGTGTTTCACATGACGTGTAGCTTTATATACTTCTTCTTTATGGCTGGCTAACTTAGGATTATAGGGAAAGTGGATAGGTTTTAAAAAGCAAATTTTCCAAAAAACAGGAAGGGGAAAAAAGTTTAAGGGCAGAGGAAGTTTCATGTTCTTCACTTTAATTTGATGTAAGTTGATGTGAGTCTCCTCTGCACCCATCATCACTGTGGGAACAATGGGGACTCCTGTTTCAAAAGCCATACGAACAAAGCCTCTTTTAAACTCTTGAAGTTTGTAAGCTTTATGGGAAGGTTTAAAATTACCCTCTTCACCTTCTGGAAACAAAACCACAAAATGATTTTTTTTAAGCTCGTAAGTTCCCTTAGTTTTTGTCGCTTCAATAAAACCTAATTTTTTAGCATTTTTTCCTAAAAAATCCAAAGCAAACCATAACCTATGAGTCAAAATTTTTGTGTTCATAAGGGTGTGTTTAGGAAGTTCATGAGCTAATATCATAGCATCTAGGCCAAAAAAACCTGCATGGTTAGGAATGATCAAGGCCCCTTTTTGAGGTAAGTTCTCAACCCCCTCCACTTCAAGCCTTAAATACTTAGTCATAGCTTCCATAGAAAGATGGGGAAGGATGCTATATAAAAGTTTTTTCTTTTTATGTCTTGAAGAAAAAAAACTCATAAGCGTTTGGTCCAGCCACTTTTTAACTAAAGTTTCCATAAATGACTCTCCTTAGGCTACCCCTTTAGTAAAATGTTCCATTCTTTTTACGCAACACAATTAGAAGCTCCATTTTGTATCTTTCATAGTAAATGACAACTTGTAATAAAATTCTCTTTTTTTGGCAAGCTATAAAAACTGTAACTGCTCACTCTCGTAAGTTTTTATTTAAAGCCATAGAGATGGCTTCTAAAGAAGAATACCCTCTATTTCTCATTGTTTTAACATAGCTGGTAATACGACAAAAATATTTCGCCATTTCTTCTGTTCTGAAACACCCTGACACTTTCTTTTTCACCTTAGTCATTCTTAGATCTCTTTCAGCTCTGTTATTAGTAGGATCTACGTTCTTTCTTTTAGCAAAGCACAGTATTTCTGCTTCATACTTTTTAAATCGCAGCCAAAGGTTTTGAGCTTGTGTATGCTTTATTCGTCCTTTCTTGCCATTTTTCTTAGGAAATTCTGGAAGCTCTTTTAAGCCTTTTGTAAGAATACTCCTATACCTTCTCTGAAGAGTTTCGTACTCTTTTTGAGTCAGAACTCTTGACTCTTTTTTATGAACTAGCTCCACAGTCTCTTTAAGAAGTTTTTTGAGATTTGTAGCCCATTTGAATCCATTGCTTTCTTCTATAAATTTAAGCTCTCTCAAAAGGTGAGCCACACACAAAGCATGAGTTATCTTATCATAACAAAAGTAAGGACTCCAACAATCATGCACAAGCACTCCTCCATATCTATCCAAGAGACCAATATCTTTTATGGCTTCCCTTCCACCTGAAAGGTGGAGAAACTGCAAGACTAATTCTCCTGAACTATAAGTATGAATCCAGTAGTTTTTACCCTTAACCCTCATAGAGGTCTCATCAACATGAATGACCTCTGATTCAAGTATCTTTTCTTTCATCTACTCTTCCCAACTTTTAAGAAACTCTCCTAATTCAGCAATGTATCTCAACATAACTGCAGGAGAAATCATTCGACCTATAAGCCCCATGTAATGTTCCCCAACACGCTCTAAAAGACAGCATCTGAACTATAATGAAATTGATGATGGAAGCTCTAATGCCTATACCATACTGAAGAGGACCACTCATACCTTTAGGGAATTGACCTTTATTTCTAGCTCCACATGAGGGACAATCCTTAACTTCAGAAGTTACAGTATGGGTCTGAATTTCATAAAAAATATCAATCTTTTTACGCTTCTCAAGGCTTTTTACCTCTGCTGTCTTTAAACACATCCCACACTGAGAACACTCTGAGGGAGAGACAGTCTCCTCACTGTTTGTATCTTTACTGTTATCAAGTCTAGAGCCCTTTTTCTGACTCCCACTAGCTTTCTTATTACGATTCCCTTGACGACTAAAATCTTGCGAAGGAGGAAGACCGCTGTTGCTGGAATTTTTTCGAACCTGTTTTTCTAAAAACACAACAATCAGAATGTTCACAACCTTAAAGAGAGATTCAAAAACCACAGAAATCTCAGTAGGCACAGAACCTTTCTTTGCAAACTTATCAAAGTCACTTCTTATATTTTCAATCTCATTTCTGATGGAGGTCTTATTTATTGTCATTTGAAAAAAGTATTTAAAAGAAAATCTGTAAGAGCAAGACTTTTATCTTAAAATAGGTCTAAAGTTAGGGATAACTGAACAATGTAGGTGAGCAGTTACTAAAAACTTTTATCAAAAAGAGCTAATCTAGAGACATAAAGGGCTGTACTTTGACGAGTACAAGGAGAGAATAAAACCATAAAATGGAAAATTTTTCATACATATAGTGAATACGCTTAGATTTTCCTGTCGATCTCTCTAGAGAAAAAAAACTGAAAACCTAAACGGAAGCACTATATACTAATCGTGTTTCAAAACTCCTTTTTATCTCGCTAGAAAAAGGGATTTTTAAAGTGTGGCCAGTATGACAGAGCAAATCAAGATTTTTAAGGTGTAAAAAAGCCTCTACTTTCCATAAAGCAGAGGCTTTGAAAAGGAAAAAAGTTACTTCTTTCTTCTTTTGCGGCGACGAGTTGTCTTTTTCTTAGCAGTTGTTTTTCTTTTTCTGCGGCGACGAGTTGTCTTTTTCTTAGCAGTTGTTTTTCTTTTTCTACGACGACGAGTTGTCTTTTTCTTAGCAGTTGTTTTTCTTTTTCTGCGACGACGAGTTGTCTTTTTCTTAGCAGTTGTTTTTCTTTTTCTGCGGCGACGAGTTGTCTTTTTCTTAGCAGTTGTTTTTCTTTTTCTTGCCATTTTAACCTCCTTGGATTTTTATATTTTTTTATCTATTTACTTTTATTATATCCTATTAATATGTTTACCTCTTTTTATACGTTTCGTCAATAATAAACTTTTCTTTAAGTTTTTTTTGAATTCTTTTAGATTGTTTTTTGCATATAATTTTTTTTATGCTTTTAAGTCAAAAGATTGTCTTAAATTTGTCTTTTATTATCCTATTTTTGGATTTTTTATGGATTCTTTTCAAAAAACTTTAAAAAAAACTTACTTTATTCAGATCAATTGACAAAAATTGGCTTTTCTCAAGTAGCTTTTTTTATCTTTTTAGCTTGTTACATCTCTTTTTTTTTTTTATTTATAATTTTAGGCTACATATTATCTCTTATTTCTCTATTTTTTAGCTAAAACATCATTAAAAAGTTAAGGAAAGCAGAATTTAAAAAATATTCCTTCTATGTGTGAAATAAAATCATACTTAAAATTCACTTAAGAAACTCCTTTTGTACAGTTTTTAAGAGGTTTTAAAAGAACAAGAAGGGGCCTTCTGTCATAAACTTGACATGCTATATAAAAGTGTTGTTTTTGTGCAACAATTAGATAGACGCCTCTACCTTATTAATCTTTTAAATGAATTAAAGAAAGTGGATCGAGTATGTGATTCAGGGTTTCTATGGTGAAACTCTTTTATAAACGATTTAAAGCAGAATAAAAATCTAGACAAAAGTCTAGTGAAATTTTTTTCCATCGTTAGATTCTAATGCCTTATTTTGAGTTTTTTATATCTGTTTTACTTCGTTGTTTTTTTTGTTTTGCTTTGTTTTGTGGTAGTTGTATTAGATCAAGCATGAACTCATTAGTCAGATTTAATGAAGAAGACATCTAAAAAGCTAAATAACGTTACTTTTTTTTTGCTAGCTTACAGCCCTAATCTTAATCCACTAGAGCGATATTGGAAGTTTTTCAAGAAAAAAGTTCTTTACAACAGATACTATGAAACATTTGATGAATTTCAAACTGCTTGCACCTCTTTTTTTTCGATCCTCAAGAAAATATAACAAAGACTTAAGCGACCTTTTGACCTACAACTTCCATTTGTATGATTCTTCCTAAAAAATTAATGTAAAGAAACGGAGATTGTCCCTCATGTGGAGCTAGAAATAAAGGTCAATTCCCTAAAGGTATGAGTGGTCCTCTTCAGTATGGTATAGGCATTAGAGCTTCCATCATCAATTTCATTATAGTTCAGATGCTGTCTTTTCAACGTGTTGGGGAACATTACATGGGGCTTATAGGTCGAATGATTTCTCCTGCAGTTATGTTGAGATACATTGCTGAATTAGGAGAGTTTCTTAAAAGTTGGGAAGAGCAGATGAAAGAAAAGATACTTGAATCAGAGGTCATTCATGTTGATGAGACCTCTATGAGGGTTAAGGGTAAAAACTACTGGATTCATACTTATAGTTCAGGAGAATTAGTCTTGCAGTTTCTCCACCTTTCAGGTGGAAGGGAAGCCATAAAAGATATTGGTCTCTTGGATAGATATGGAGGAGTGCTTGTGCATGATTGTTGGAGTCCTTACTTTTGTTATGATAAGATAACTCATGCTTTGTGTGTGGCTCACCTTTTGAGAGAGCTTAAATTTATAGAAGAAAGCAATGGATTCAAATGGGCTACAAATCTCAAAAAACTTCTTAAAGAGACTGTGGAGTTAGTTCATAAAAAAGAGTCAAGAGTTCTGACTCAAAAAGAGTACGAAACTCTTCAGAGAAGGTATAGGAGTATTCTTACAAAAGGCTTAAAAGAGCTTCCAGAATTTCCTAAAAAAAATGGCAAGAAAGGACGACTAAAGCACACACAAGCTCAAAACCTTTGGCTGCGATTTAAAAAGTATGAAGCAGAAATATTGTGTTTTGCTAAAAGAAAGAACGTAGATCCCACTAATAACAGAGTTGAAAGAGATCTAAGAATGACTAAAGTGAAAAAGAAAGTGTCAGGGTGTTTCAGAACAGAAGAAATGGCGAAATATTTTTGTCGCATTACCAGCTATGTTAAAACAATGAGAAATAAAGGGTATTCTTCTTTAGAAGCCATCTCTATGGCTTTAAATAAAAACTTACGAGAGTGAGCAGTTACCATATTTTATGAAAACTCAAACACCTCTCTCAAGGAAGATTTTAAAACTTTCATAGCAAAATATTCTTAGACCATTACACATTCAATGATTTAGAAAAAAAATGTCGAATTAATTTTTGTAATTGGTGTTAAAACACATTACCTTTTCTCTCATTGATTCTATTTGCTCTCTTCATCAGAAAAACGACTGAGTTGGCACTCTCCTAAAGGAATGTTCAAGGCTTCTTAATTTACCTGAATTCGTGCTTAAATTTATACACTACAAATTTTTTCTGAAGGCTTCATTAGCTCAATTTTGATCTGTAAGAGCCTGTAAATAAATTGTGTAACTAGTTTTTGCACTTTATGAGCCTGTAAATTCAGGCCCTAAAAATTACTCCCTTATTTTACAACTCATACTAATTCTTTTTCTTAAATTTCATAATCATAGGAATAGGAGTTTCTTTACTTTGATGTTTCCAACACTGTACCTGTCCATTTAAAAGCACACATGTATAATTAGTACCTGTAGAAATCATAATAAAAGGATACGGAGGATATATTTGATCTACTTGTAAAGGCTCAGGATCTAGGTGTTTGAACCTCCGTAAATAATTGCTTTGATCTACTTGTAAAGGCTCAGGATCTAGGTGTTTGAACCTCCGTAAATAATTGCTTTGATCTACTTGTAAAGGTTCAGGATCTAGGTGTTTGAACCTCCGTAAATAATTGCTTTGATCTACTTGTAAAGGCTCAGGATCTAGGTGTTTGAACCTCCGTAAATAATTGCTTTGATCTACTTGTAAAGGTTCAGGATCTAGGTGTTTGAACCTTCGTAAATAATTATTGCTGTTTACAGACTGGTTTTTTCCCCAACACTGTACCCATTCTGCCTTTCTATTTCTTAAAACAGCACAAGTATGATCATCTTCTTCTGCAGAAATAAAGATGACATTTTCTAAAGGCACTCCAGACTGTGTTTTCACAAGCACAGGATGAGATCGATTCTTATTTTTTCCATCTCCTAACTGACCAAATAAATTATATCCCCAACACTGTGCCTGTCCATTTCTTAAAACAGCACAAGTATGATCATCTCCTGCAGAAATAAAGACGACCTTTTCTAAAGGCACTTCAGACTGTGTTTTCACAAGTACAGGATAAGATCGATTCTTATTTTTTCCATCTCCTAACTGACCATAATATCCATATCCCCAACACCAGGCCTCACCATTTCTTAAAACAGCACAAGTATGATTGTATCCTGCAGAAATAAAGATGACATTTTCTAAAGGCACTCCAGACTTTGTTTTCACAAGCACAGGATAAGATCGAAAAGATCGATTCTTATTTTTTCCATCTCCTAACTGACCATAATATCCATATCCCCAACACTGTGCCTGTCCATTTCTTAAAACAGCACAAGTATGATCATCTCCTGCAGAAATAAAGACGACCTTTTCTAAAGGCACTCCAGGCTTTGTTTTCACAAGTACAGGATAAGATCGATTCTTATTTTTTCCATCTCCTAACTGACCATAATATCCATATCCCCAACACCAGGCCTCACCATTTCTTAAAACAGCACAGGTATGTCTGCTTCCTGCAGAAATAAAGATGACATTTTCTAAAGGCATTCCAGACTTTGTTCTCACAAGTACAGGATAAGATCGATTCTTATTTTTTCCATATCCTAACTGACCATAACGTCCATATCCCCAACACCATACCTGTCCAATTTCAGAAAGTGCACAGGCATGGCTTTTCACAGCAATACCATAAGTACCAATACCATAAGTAGTTCCTACGGAAATAGAGACGATATTTTCTGCCTCAGCGAGACAAAATGAAAGTATAAACAAGACTTTCACCAATATAAAGTAAGCTATTATTTTCATTTTACTCTCCTTTTTTGAATTTGAAAATGTTTATTTTTTAAACTTTTTCTTTTCTAATGTTTTAAGGTAGCATAAAAGAAAAAACATGTCAATCCTAAACTTAATCATTAAAAATTTAGAGTGTTAAGATCTTAAGACTCTGAAAAAAATTCAAAAGTGACAAAAATTTAAACATAGTGAGAAAAATTGTCACATACTTTCTCGGTCAAATCAAACAAGACAAGTCACTGGTTTAAGCCATTATTATTCATAGTGACCCTAAAATACTTCGCTAGAAGAAAAAATGAAGGGCCTGCAATTTTAATTGGGCTTATGATTTTTATAACTTTTAAATCTTTCCCAGCCCCGGAGCCTTAACACACAAGCAAAACATTCACCGCAGCCATAACCCCATTCATGTTTTTTTGTACGCTCACCCCTGTAACAAGTATGAGAATCTTCTAAAATCAATTCCAAACACCCTTCCTTCTTAGCTAATTCAAAGATCTGGGCCTTATTCATTTTTATCAAAGGTGTTTTGATTTCAATGTCAAAGTCTAAGCCTAACTTTAAGGTTTTCTCTAAAGAAACAACAAACTGTTCTCTACAATCAGGGTAGCCTGAATTGTCTGTCTCACAAACACCTGTAACAAGATGATCAATGTTTTTGTTTTTTGCGTAAATAGTTGCATAGGTAAACATCAAAATATTGCGTCCTTCCACTAAAGTGTTAGGAATTTTTTTTTCAGAAAAGCTCATCTTTATTTTTGAATCCAAAAGAGATGATGTAGTAAGATTCTTTACAGAAAAGTTTATCACTTTTTGAGGAATATTTAATTTTTTACATATAAGCTGAGCTTGCTTTAATTCTACTTGATGATTTTGCTCATAAAAAAAAGTAACCGCTTCTACGTAAGAGTAGCGATTTTGAGCCCAAAAAAGACAAGTTGTAGAATCTTGACCCCCTGAAAAAACAACTAATGCTTTTGAGTGTTTCATAATTTGAGAGAACTTAGAAACTCTTGACGAACTTTATGATCTTCTAAGAAGCTTCCCTTAAGGGAAGTTGTAATCATTTTAGAGGAATGATCCCTTACTCCTCTTGACAAAACACATAGATGCTGAGCTTTCATCCATACCCCTACTCCTTCTGGTTCTAAGTAAGTTTCAATAGCCTGAGCAATTTGTTCTGTAAGGCTTTCTTGAATCTGAAGTCGTCTTGAAAAACAAGACACCAAGCGAGGTAATTTTGAGTTGAGGGAAATCACTTTTCTATTATTGACTTCTCTTCCCCATATAACGGATGTGCTTTTGGACCGATTTCCCATTGATCCATTTGCTCTCAACTTCAGCCAAATAAACTTGTCCATCCTTCTTTTTTATTCTTCTAATGAAACTCATCGTATATCCTCCTAGCAATCCTGCTGTATATATTATACATCAGGATTAAGCATAGGCAAGAGTATTTAGTCGAACGTGAAAAATGCACAAACAGCTAAAAACACTTGTTTTTTTGTAATTTTTGCATAAAAATAATTGCAAGGAAGTGGAAAAACAGATAAAAAACCTTGCAAAACAGAAAGGAAAAAAGATGAGGCCAAAAGACATGTTCAGCACACAAAAGAGAAGCCCTCTTAATTTTAGAGTAAACGACATTGTTCATAAGAAGCATCCGCTTGTCATTTTAGCTAATAAAATAGACTGGGATCGTTTTGATAAAGATTTTGGTTCGAAGTATGATGAAAAAAAAGGTCGTCCAGGTCTTTCAACTCGTTTAATGGTGGGACTTCAGTGCTTGAAATACATTTATAATTTAAGTGACGAGAAGACAATAGAAATGTTCAAAGAGAGTCCTCAATGGCAGTATTTTTGTGGTCAGCCTTTTTATTCTTATGAAGATCCCTGTGATAGAAGTTCATTGACTAACTGGAGAAAGAGGATGGGGGCTGAGAAGATAGAAGTTCTCTTAGAGGAAACCATTGATTTAGCTTTGAGAGAGGATTTTGTAAAAAAAAAAGCCTCCTCAAAAGAATCTGTGGGTTCCCGGAGGTTCTGGCAGTTTTCCAAGGTTATGATATAAGGCGATTTTTATAGCTTTAGAGGTTCTAAAGCCGTAAGATTTTCTCATAGTGAGTTTTACTTTGTTGTTTAAACCCTCTACAATCCCTGAGGAGAAGGTTTTTTTAGCCTTGAAGTAATTAAGAATAAGTAGCTTATGTCTTCGTATGGTTTTTGCTTCTCTTTTCATAGGTTCAATTTTTGAAAGCATGACTCGTTTCGTCCAACTGTCTATAAATTTACCAGCCCAAGTTGGTGAAACATAGGTCCATAACTGTCGGAAGTCTTCTTTTAAAAAATAACAGCGGATACTTTTTAAATTGTACTGTATTAAATGCCTTAATTTTACTTTTTCATAAGATTTTAAATTTTCTGCATTTTTTAACAAGGGCCATCTAGCTTTTGTTAAAAGGGGTTCATACCCGTCTTCTTTCATTTTTTTGTGTTCTGAAGCTCTCACTTCGTCTAAAGCCTTATTGAGTCTTGCTACGATATGAAACCGATCTAATATATTCAAAGCTTGACTTGCCCTTTCCTTTATTACTTTTAAATAGGGCTTCCACATATCAGAACACACAAACTGTATATCTTTTGACTTCTCTCCTAGTAAATCAAAGAATTTTCTAAAACTCTTTTCTGTTCTTTTTTCTCCTATCCATAGCAAACGAACACTTTCTTTGCTTATTTCATAGACTAAGGTGAGATACTGATGGTTCTTTTTCCATTGTATTTCATCTACACCTATAGCTTGTATTCCCTTTAAAACCCTTTGTTTTAAACCATATTCTACGACCCATTCTACCGAAGCATAGACCTGATTCCAACTGACATGAAACTTACAAGAAACCTCTTTCCAAGACAGGTGACGACACCAGTCAGCTAAGTACTTCATGTAAAAAATTGTTAGGTTTTTCTTCCCATCTGCCCAAGGTAAATACTCAACTTTTACTCCACAGCAAGAACAATTAACTCTTCTTACAAAATAAACAAAAAACACCCTGTAACTTAAAATAGGAAGGGATTCAAAGTCCCGTGATGATTTACTGCTGTCATACACTGAACAGGGCTTCTTACAAACACTACAAAAAGCTTGGCCATTTTTACGAGCCTTAATAGGAACATTAATTGACTTTCTATCTTTTGAAAAATAAATGTCTCCGTATACAAAAGACTTCCATCTTAAACAATCATTTAGTATAGTCTTCAAAAGCATCTCTTCCCTCCTTTTTTTTTTTTTGAATAACATTTTAAGGCATCTGGGAAGTAGGTGCTTCTTTTTTAAAATTTTAATGTAACACAGCAAATAAAAGCAAATAAAATGAATGTTTTTGAGTTCAATCACCGGAGGTGATAGAGGCCAGTAAGGGCCTCAAAGAACTCAAAAATACAAGATAGAATGTCTTACTCTTACTTTGATTAATATGAGCTCTTTTGGGGGATTTCTACTACTTTTCACCCACAGATTCCCGGGAGGAGCCAAAAAAAAGAGTTTGAGAATGTAGTTGTTGATACAACTGTTCAAGAGAAAGCAATAGCTTTTCCTACAGACAGCCGTCTTTATTACAAAGCTTTAAAGACTTTAGTTCACAGGGCTAAAAAAGAGGGTTTAGTTTTACGTCAAAGCTATAAAAGAAAGGCCAAGGAGTGTTTGTTTAAGAATGCTCGTTATGCTCATACAAGAAAAATACGTTTAGCAAGAAAACAGCAAAGAAAGCTTCATACTTATCTAGGTCGTGTGATAAGAGATGTTACAAGAAAAGGAGGTCCTAAGTTCTTGGAAGAGAATACATCTTTAAAAAGATGTTTATCTTTATGTGTAAGAATTTATAACCAAAAAAGAGGGGATAAGAACAAGGTGTATAGTGTTCATGCTCCTGAGGTTTATTGCATAGGGAAGGGCAAAGCCCATAAAAAATATGAATTTGGCAATAAGGTGAGTGTGGCAACTTCATCAAAAAATTGCTGGGTTTTAGGGGTAAAGTCATTTGAAAAAAATGTATCAGATGTTCACAGTTTAAAGCCAGCCTTATCTCAAGTTGAATCCTTAACAAAGGTTAAGGCAAAAAATTTGTATGTAGATAAAGGTTATCGTGGCAAAGAGCATCATCCTTCGGGAGTTAATGTTCATATTGGGGGAATGAGTAAAACATAAGTCCCTACAAAAGAAAACTTCACAGAAGAAGAAGTTCAGTTGAGGCAATCATTGGTCATATGAAAATAGATTCTCGTATGGGAAGGAACTTTTTATTAGGATCACAAGGGGATGCTATTAATAGTCTTTTATCAGGAGTTTCTCAAAATTTTAGAAAGTTAATGCTAGAGGTGCGTCTTTTTTCGTTTTTTTCACTGAAATGGCTTAAAAGGCCTGTACGCCTTCTTGAAAACTACTGTTTTGTTTAAGTTATGAAAAAATATTTAACCCTCTATAGTAGAAAGTAACAGGAATAAAGATCATACAGCATAAAAATCCTAGGCTTTTGTCAATTTTTCACGTTCGACTATTTATCTCTAAAAATTCTATAAAATCCTACTTTTTACGAGGGGGAATAAGAAATTTTCCAGATTCTGAGCAGAACTTAAATCCTAGTGTATATTTTTTGTCGGGAATTTAGGAGGTTAAAATAAGTGTGAAACACTGAGGGTAAAAATTAAAATGAAAAAATCAGTTACACAATTTAATTTACAGGATCAAATTCTCAGGAACTACCAAAGTCTCAACCAAGACCCTTAACTGTTGTAGAAGCTATGAAAGAATTAAAAGAAGTCAGAGTTGTACCTGTAAAGATTCGCAATACAAACTTAGTATGGACACGTACAGATATCAACGGAAATACTGCCAAATTATTTAGGGCCGCTAAGGTACCTATCCCACCAAAGATTTAAAAACTTTCTCAGAAATTAGAAAAAATGTAGTGGTACAAAAAAACATGTGCTCTAAGTGCTTGTTTTTACTGGTTTAACGTAGTTGCTTCTGTCAAACTCGGGATTAGTTTTCTCCTAGCTTTTTTGAATAATTAAAATTTATTTATATCCCTTCTTCATTAAGAGGTCTTTTTTCCTTTTTTATTAGATTTTCTGACATGGCTTTGAAGTAGGTGGATTAATTCTACATGTTAGATTGTTATCACCATCTCGAACATATTCATATTGTTGGCAAGTTAGAGTGTCAGGTGCTTCCCGAGAGGGGTAAGAGTATTTTCTACCGCAAGGTTTTGTGATCTCTGAGAGATGGTCTCTAGGACAGCTCTCTATGCACACCCATTTTCTTTCTGCACATTTACGTCTTTTTGAACCTCCTCCTTTGAAGCCAGAATTTAATCGAAAGGATACTGTTTCCCATCTAATGCATTGAGACTCTTTAGATAAACATGGAGGGTTAGGAGGGGGGCATTGAGGGTCAGGGGAGGGTGAGCAAGGACAATTAAAGGTGGTAGTGGTATCAACTTGTAAACCCAAACACTTGGCTTCTCCGTCAGTCTTAAAGCCTTTGAGGCTTTCTCCATCAAGGCATTTTTCTATTGGATTGGGATTATCCTGCAATGATTGTTTGATGTAAGCATAACGATCGATTCCATAGCAATGCTGAATTTTTTTTACTTCATCATCTGTTGTAGCCTCGACTGTAACCATGGTGTAAAATTTTTCGAGAAAAGTTTTTGTTGAATGTGCATCTTTTAATTCTACTTTAACAAGAACTGAATAAAATTCTAAATTGCTATTTTCTCCTATTTTGTTTTTTAATTGGATTCCCACATCTTGGAGTTTAACTTTTCCCTCTAAATGAAATCCTGTATAGGAGTTACCTTTTTCGTAAATAAGTGTGCCATTTTTATCTTTTATTTGAGAAATAGAAGTGAACTGACCTTCAAGTTGATCAGTTCTTAAATTAGGAGGGTTAAGGGTTTTTAAAGTATGATCGCAACTATTTTTCAAAATAAAAACACCTCTTATGTCATTTATAATTTGAAAAGCACTGAGTTCTATATTAAATTCTTTGTGTTTTTTGTTCTGGTAAGTAAGAAGCCCCCAAACAGCACTGATGCTCAAACCGCTAATTATAAGAGCCACAAAAAGCTCAATAAGGCTTATCCCTTTGCAACAATGTAAATATAAATTATTTGATTTTCTTTTGACATTTTTTTTCATATCACACCTTTTTTCTCATCCATATATCTCTATATTTACCTTTTACGGACGGCATTTCACTTTTCCCCTTTCCTCATAATAAGAAATTCCTTTCTTGTCTTGAGGACAACCTGTTAAAAATACATTTTTTTCATTAGAAGCTAAAAGGCAAGATAAGATAATTGCCACACTTTTGCCATTATTATCATCATAAATCCTTTTAATTCTTAGTCGAATCGGCTCAAAAGTATACTCTCTTACACCGTGTAAAAAGTACTTTATTACGAACTTTCTTTTAAGAAAGCCCTCTTCTCCTGGGGTCATAGGAAAAACTTCATTGGCATATTTATCAGGATCAGCAGTATTTCTCTCCATAGGCTCTAAATACATCTCATCGATAGGGAAGAAATTCTTGGTCCAATCCTTTCCTGAATTTTGTATATGAATATCTTGAAGAGGATCTTCAGAGGGAGAAGCTGTTTTATTTATAGCTGTGATTTCTCCCGTAAGAGAAAAAATAGTGGTTACTCGTTTTTTTTCAGCATCTATCATTTCTGGATTTCCAATAGATGTTATGGTATTCAAACAAGCACTAGGATGAGAAAGTTCATTGCTAATATTTAACAAAAAATAACTCACTCTATTGTGCTCATAAGCTGAGCGGGAAAGAGCCATAAGTACATCCATTTTTGAAACAACCATTGAGAACAAAACTATATTAAAAGCTAAAAGCCCTATAACTACGATCAAAGAACTCCCTCTTTGCCCTCTTGTGTGGCGAAACTTCATTAACATTCCTTAACCTCCTTCCATGCTAAACCAAGATAAAACACTTTAACTCTCATTAATATTACTGCATTTTTCTTTGTAAATAGATCGCCCTAATTCATCAAAAAACATAACAAATGAATCACACTCGTTGAATTCTGTGTCCATAGCATGTTCGTCTTTAATTCTTGCACATTTTTCAATGGCTTCTGTACTGTCTTCGGGAAATTGTGTAGAAACATAAAAAGTGCAGGATGTTTTTATAGAGGAGCTATTCAAAGAGGACAAATTTCCTTTTTTTTCCATAGATATTGTAAAAACAATGGCCTTAAAGGGACGTTCAATTGTATGTGCTCTTCTTTTTCTTTCATTTAAAGGTAAAGATCTACCAATATTTTCTAGATCACCACTCTCTATGAAATCAGGAATATCTTTTACAAACATTCTTTCGATTTTAACTTCATAGGTACTATATTCATACTTTTTTTTACTTTCTAAAATTTCAGTGAGGCCTGCTCTGTCATTAGAATCAGGATCTAAGGCTAAGAATTGAAGAATATTAGTAGGCTCCCTAAGGGAAAGGTATTTTTTTTTATTTAAAGTTTGAGCACTAATCACTTCATATATAAGGCTAGGAAGAGCAAGCCAACTATAATTTTGAACAGAGGCTTGATTCTTCATTTGTGCTATATTTTTTTCTTGATAAACAATGGTGTCCACTGAGCTAAAAAATACAATTACCAAAATTAAAGAAACGATAAGAGTTTCTATCAAAGTAAAACCCCTTTTCTCAAAAGTATGCATAGAACCTCCCTTTTAATTATACCTTATGAAAATTTTTTTGAAAATGAAAATTAATTCTTTATCATATGGTTGTTTTGTTTTGAAACAAAGCTAGCCTTTTTGACTAAAGTCCTTGTTATGATAGCCCTTTAGATAAGATAAAGTTATAAATTTTTTTGTTATCAGTCATGGGAAAATAAAAATAAAATCCAGCCCTATGACCTTCTTTCAAGTTCTAACAGAAACCCTTTAAAGAAGAGTTTAAAGTTCATGAAATTAATAACTTCAAAAATTAAATTTCTTCCCCTCAGATGAGGGAAAATATCAAAGATACGAAGATATGAGTTTTTGATAAAGAATTTCCAAAGTCATGAACTAAAACTTCATTTATAGTGATTGTATTTAGTTTTCCATAAGCCTTCTTAACAAAACCCTGCGTCTTAAAAAAATAAACACAAAATTTTTCAAAAGTAAGAAAGCTATTCTATTTTTTTATGGAAGTCAGGCTCTTTTTTGTAATAGCTTTAAAGAAAAACCTCATGGCTTAAAAGAAAAGTAGCTAGATAGTTTAAAGCGGTGAAATTAAGAAACAACATTGAGAAGTTTCCTAGACTTTTAGCTACTATATTTTTTTTGTCTACAAACTAAAATAAAATAGAGGGAACTAAAAAGTATGAAGATAGGAAAAATTGCCTTGATTGAAGGAGGAAAGAGCTTAGAAAGAGAGATTAGCCTTAAAACCAGTCAAGCTTTTCAAAGAGCTTTTCAAGAGTTGTGTTATGATTATGAAGTCTTAAGGGCTGATGAGAGGTTACCTCAAAAACTTTTAGAAGGAAGGTTTGAGAGAGTTGTTATCGCTTTGCATGGTCGTTATGGAGAGGATGGTATAGTTCAGGCTCTTTGTGAATATACGAATCTTCCTTATACAGGCTCAGGTGTGATGTCTTCAGCTCTCTCGATGGATAAGATTTTTTCTAAAAGGCTTTGTCAAACACATGATATTTTAACCTCAGATTTTGAAGTTCTGCAAAAGCCTCAAACAAGACTTTCTTTTCCTGTTGTTTTAAAGCCTTCTAGGGAAGGTTCAAGTTTTGGAGTTTTTATTTGTAAAAACCAAAAGGAATTAGAGAAGTATTTTGGGAAAGTTTTTCTAATGGATTCAAAAATTTTTGTTGAAAAATATATAGAAGGAAAAGAAATTACCATAGCGATGGTGAAAAAGAAAATTCATACATGTATAGAAATTCAACCTCAAAGTGAATTTTATGATTTTAGAACAAAATATACGAAAGGGCTTACAGATTACGTTTTGCCAGCAGACATTTCAGAGACAGTTCTTAAGGAAGCTGAAGAATTTTCTTTAAAAGTGTGGGAGCTTTTTGACATAAGAGGCTTTTGTAGAGTAGATTTTATTGTATCAAATAAAGATAGCAGACCTTATTTTTTAGAGGTGAACACTTTACCAGGTCTCACAGAAACGTCTCTTTTACCTAAAGCTGTATCTTATGATGGTTTGAGTTTTAATCAATTAGTAGAAGAAATTGTCAGTTCAGCAAGGAGAGACTATTGATTGGAATTTTAAAAGCTTTATTTTACACGTCTATTGTAGCAAGTGTTGTTCTTCTTAGTTTCCAAAGTGATTTTTTTAAAATCAAGCACATTAAAATATCTTCACAAAGGCCTTTGTCTTTGGATTTTATTCAAAAGGACTTAGAGGGTTTGAAAGGACAACTCATCTTTCAAGTCTCCTTAGGAGATCTTGTAAAAAAGATTAATTCCTACGAGTTTGTGGAAAAAGCCCTTGTTTTTCGAAAATGGCCTGATCGTTTAGAGATTAAGATTCTCCCTCAAAACTTTCTTTTTTACATTTTAGATAAAAAAGAGTTTAAATTTTACCGCACTTCTTCAGAGGGTAAGTTAACCTATGTTAAAGAGGTGCAAAATATTTTACCCATAGTAAGAGGAGAGTCTTTCTTAAAAGATCGAAACAAGCGAAAAAAATTGATGAAGGTTTTATCTAATATACCTGAAAAAGGCTTGTTTTCTTTACCGGAAATTTCAGAAATTTACCAACTTAAGTCCAAAGATCTTGTTTTTGTTTTAGTGGAATCAAGAACTAGACTTTTGTTGCTATTTAAACCTCTTTTACAATATGAAATCAAACAAGTTGAGGATGTATTGCAATATTTAAAGAAAAGAGAGTTAAAAACTCACTCCGTAGATGCAAGATTTTCTGAGAAAATAGTTGTCAAATTAGACAAGCCTTATTTAAAATAATAAAGTAACATGCAGTAAAGCATGTCTAACTAGGAGCAAAGGATGATCTATGTCTTCAACAGTGAAAAATAAAAGTCTTATTGCTGCCTTAGATATTGGGACAACAAAAGTTTGTTGTGTCATTGGTGAAAAAACCTCTGAGGGTTTGAACATTATTGGTTTAGGACAAGTAGAACATTCGGGTATTTTAGGTGGAGCTATTGTTCATATTGAAGAGACAGCAAAAGTGATTCAACAGGCTAAGCAGGAAGCAGAGCTTATGGCAGGGGTCAGTATCACTGCTGTTTCAGTTGGCTTGAGTGGTGATTATGTTCAGTCTTTTGATTCTTCAGGGATGGTAGCTATTCGCAATAAAAAGGTGTCTCAAGAGGATGTAGAGCGTGTTATTGAAATGGCCCAAGCTGTGGCTCTTCCTTCTGATAGGCAAGTGATTCATATTTTACCTAACGGCTATCAAATTGATTATCAGAAAGGCATTCAAAATCCTATAAGTATGTCAGGGGTTCGTTTAGAATGTAGTGTTCGTATTGTAACAGGCTATACTTCTTGTATTTCTAATATAACGCAATGTGTAGAGATTGCAGGTTTAAAAGTCCAGCACTTGGTTTTACAATCTTTAGCTTCTTCTATGGCTTTTTTGTCAGAAGATGAGAAGCAAATGGGAGTTGCGGTAGTGGATGTAGGCGGTGGAGTGTGTGATATGATTGTTTATAAAAATGGGCGTGTGATTTACACAGGCAGTATTGGTGTAGGAGGACAGAACATCACTTATGATGTCGCTGTGGGTTTGAAAACCACAAGAGATTCAGCCGAGGAGTTGAAAAAAAACTATGGTTCCGTTCTTAAAGATAGTGTGGATTTTGAAGAAATTGTAGAGGTTAGAAGTGTGGGAGGAGTTCAGAACAGAAATGTCAGCCGTAAAAACTTATGTGAAATCATAGAGGCCCGTGTTCAAGAAACTTTTGATATTATTAAAACCAAACTAGTAGAATCCGATCTGATTACAAATTTAGGATCTGGTATTGTTTTTACAGGAGGTTGTTGTTTGTTAAAAGGTTTTATGGGAATGGCAGAGTTTATTTTTGATGTTCCTTTAAGGATGGGAAGAGCTTATCACGCAGGAGGATTAAAAGATGTTGTGAAATCACCACAGTTTTCTACAGTTGTTGGTTTGTTGGTGTATGCAATCAAAGAAGAAGAAAAATACAAAACAAAAACACAGTCGGAAAGTCATTTGAAAAAATCATTTCAAAACTTGTTTTATCAGTTTAAAGAAATGTTTGAAGATTCTAAATAAGGAGGGCAAAATGTTTGAAATAGAGAAAAAAGCAGATTTAGGTGCAAATATAAAAGTCATTGGGATTGGTGGTGGCGGGGGGAATGCTATTTACACTATGATTTTGGAAAGCTTAAAAGGTGTAGAGTTTATTGTGGCCAATACAGACATTCAAGCCCTTAAGGCTAACCCTGCGGAAAAGAAAATTCAACTAGGAGTGGAACTTACTAGAGGCTTAGGTGCAGGAGCTAACCCTGAAATCGGACAAAGGGCTGCGTTAGAGTCTTATGAAGAGATTGCAAAATCTATTGAAAGTTCTGATATGGTGTTTATTACAGCAGGTATGGGAGGTGGCACAGGAACAGGAGGTGCTCCTATTGTAGCCCAAATCGCTCGTGAAATGGGTATCTTGTGTATAGGTGTTGTGACCAAGCCTTTTGTTTTTGAAGGTAAAAAAAGAACTCGTTATGCTGAAGAGGGCATTCGTCATTTTAAAGATAATGTTGATACTTTAATTGTGATTCCTAATCAAAAGCTTATATCTGTGGCGGGAGAGAAAACCTCACTTGTAGACACTTTTAAAAAAGCTGATGAAGTTTTACTTCATGCTGTAAAAGGTATTTCCGATCTTATCAGTGTAAGAGGGCTTATTAATTTGGATTTTGCTGACATTAAAACAGTCATGTCAGCACAAGGTATGGCTATCATGGGAGTAGGCAAAGCTCAAGGTGAGAATCGTGCAGTGGAAGCGGCGACTAAAGCTATCTCTTCTCCTTTATTAGAGAACATTGCTATTGAAGGAGCCACGGGAATCATTATTAATGTAACAGGAGGAGAGGAGTTGACTCTTTGGGAAGTGAATGAGGCTTCAAGTCTTATTACAGAAGCTGCTGATGAGAATGCTGAAATTATTTTTGGTGCTGTCATTGATCAAAAAATGAAAGATGAGATCTTTGTAACAGTAATTGCAACAGGTTTTGGAATGGACAAAAGAGCTTCTATGAATTCTGTTTCAGAAAACCTAAAGGCTTTAGAAAAACATGATGAAGTTTTAAAGACAGAGGAAGATAAAGAGGTAGAAAAAAAGTTTTATTCTCAGGTTGTAGATGGCGAAAAAGAGGATCTTCAAATTTCTTTAGAGGGAGGAATAAAAAAAGGACCAAATGCTTTCAGTAAAGAAAGTGAAGATATTGCAAAAAGAATTATGGGTAAACCTGCTCTTAAAGAAATTCTTTTAGCTAAAACCAAAGACAGCACTTATGAAGGTAAACAGACAGATCAAGAAGAAAACCTTGAAATGCCTACTTACTTAAGAAAACGAAGGTTAGAAGAGGATTCATCTCCTTAGATGTGATAGTTGCAACTATTACACATTAAGAGAAAATTGACTGTTCACTTTTTTGGGGGAAGCTCATGTTTCATGTCTTTTACTGTTGTTTATCTTTACTTACAAGCTATGTTATTTCTAATAATGAAGAAAAAATTTAATGTTATGCTGTAGTGTAGCAAAAAAATGCTTGTCTTTATAAACTCAGAAAAACTTTCTTGAGTATCTCACTCTAATTGGTCACAATGGAGATACTAGGGTCTAACTAAAATCTACTAATGAGGAGATAATGTGGGTTCAAATACTCTTGATGAGGTTCTTAAACGAATTGATAAAATTGAAGAAAGGATCACTAATATTGAAAATGAAAACACCTCTATTCATAAAACTCAATTGTATTCCCCTCCTCAAAAAACTGAATATGTTCAGAAGACGGAACCTTATTCTAAGACTCATGCCACAATAGAGAAAAGTTCAATACAGAAAGAAAGTCGTTTTTTAGGATACGTTGGAGCTACATGTATTCTTCTCGCTTCTATCTTGCTTATTAAACTCTCAATTGATAGTGGCTGGCTGACACCAATTAGACAATGTCTCTTTGCTTCAATTTTTGCTGGAAGCTTAATTTTCTTCCCATTTTACATTCATCTTAAAGATAAAAACTATATTAGTATCTTACCTGCTTTAGGTGTCGCTATTTTACATTTAACAACCTACGGTGCTGTTTTTTATCACAAACTTCTTGATCCAACTTTAGGATTAGTCTCCATATCACTTATTGGCGTACTGTCAATATGGTTACTAGTCAAATTAGAAAAGGAAAATTATGCTGTTTTCGCAATATTTGGGACCTATCTAGGAGCTTTTTTCTTTCACAACTCCTTTTCGGAACTATCAACAATGGCCTTATATCTTTTTGCATGGGATATGGCGTTTTCTATATTTTCAATTAAATTGAAAAAACGATTCATCATAATGATATCTTGCTACTTAGCTCTAGGATTAGTTGCATTTTTCGGATTAATAAAAGGATATGGTAATAATGACTTCAACTCTAAAATTATGATAATACAAGGTGTCCAATTTTTAATATTTTCACTAGGTACAGTTTTATTTTCTATAAGAAACAAATTGAAACTTACTGCTGATGAGGCTTGGGGGGTTTTCCCCATTATTATATTTTTCTATGGTCAAGAATATTTCTTTTTAGATCGTATTTCAGAAGATTGGGCGACTATTTTTTCTATGGCTTTTGCCGGGTTTTTGCTTGCTACGTATGGTTTAGCTAAGAAGAAATTACAAAACATAGAGCTCGATAGTGGAAATCTTGTCTACACTGCTTGTAGTGTAATTTTTGCTCACTCTATCTTTATAGTAGAAATGAATGATTTTGTTCGGATTATTTTCACATTTTGGCTAGTGCTGGTATTTGGATTATTAAATAAAAAGCTATTAGAAAATAAAGCCCTTAAAGGAACGATAATAGTTGCTGGTTGTATTCTACTCCATAGTTATCTGTCGGTTATATTTGGAGCTAGTAAAGTCTCCCTTAATTCGTTGATCATTTTTGGAGCAATCTTTGGAGCTATTTTCTCCTTTTTTTCTAAAAAAATTAAAAGCTCCCATGGCGGGCTAATATTGAACTTAGCTCACGCTCAATTTTTTGTAACTATTTTTAGATTAAAAAAATTTACTGGTGCTTTGGCAATTGCTCCGATTTGGATAGCCTATACTTTTGGCATTTTATATTGGGCAAGCAGAAATAAAGATAAAGATATGGCAAGAGGAGCAATACCTCTTGTTGTTATTAGTCTTGGCCGTTTTATAATAATTGACTTTCATAAATTTGATGGCTTGCAAAGGATAGTTTCATTATTAATTATAGGTGTTTTAGTCTTTGCAGGGGGTTATCTTTACAGAATAGCTGCTAAAGAGGATTAGCTACCTCAAGTTGCCATAGGTCAACAACTTACTTACTATTGAATATGAGAGGAGGTTTGATGTGAAAAATTGAGGGTAAAATTTAAAATGAAAAAATCAGTTACACAATTTAATTTACAGGTTCAATTTGGACTTCACTTTTTCAGCACAGTCCAGAGTGTTTTCCATTAGGTAGCAAACTTGAGAGATAGTACAGAAATTAATTCACTTGTAAAAGTAGTGCTAAATTTGAAAGGATAATCCTAAATTTAAAAGTTGAGAACCCACATTGAGTTCTTTTTTTAAACTTATAATTTGTCGGTATTCTAAATAAAGATAAACAAGCTTTATTCCATAATCTTGATAGAGTTCTTGTTTTGTTGGTTTGTCGTAAGCTAGATTAAGAGCTACTCCTAAAGCCCAGTGTAGTGTTCTTGCTCCTGCTTTTTTTCCTAAAAAAGATGTGTTAAGACCATCGGATCGTTTTTCTAAGATGACAGAATAACCAGCACCTCCTTCTACAAAAGGCACAAGCAAACTTTGAGGTAAATGGATCCGGCTGATCAAAGAGATTCTGTTAGGTATGAGAAAGAAGTAAAAATTTTCTGTAGCCTCTGAACCATCCCCAAACTTCCCTGTTCCTAGACTATAGCTCAGGCCTGATCCTAATTTAAAACCTATTTGCATGGGTCTTTTTTTAAGAGGAATTTCGTAGTCAAGCATGAATACAATAGGTTTATTCTTATAAAAACTATTAAAGGCTTCACTTGCTTCATTTTTAAGGGAATCTAGAGTGTAAAAGCCGACCTGGAAAGAATAAATTTTGTTTTTAAGAAGGCTTGCCTCAGTTGATAAATGGAAAAACAAGACCAGAAAAAGAAAAAGAAAGCTTAATCTTCTAAAGAAAATAAAACTTGAAGTCAAAAAAAGAATAAAAAATAACACGAAAGGATGAAGAATAAGCCAAGCTGTAAGCCATAGCACCCATAAGATTCCCTGAAAAAGAAGCTTAACAGAAGGATGGGTTTTAAGAACATGTGTAAGGTGAGGTCCCCATTTATAGTAGATGAGAACAAGCTTTTTTCCTAAAAAGTGTTTAAGTAAAATTTTGTTTCTAAACTCTCGGAACGTTTTTAAATGGTGATGAAGTGATGACCCCAGCACAGCTTGAGCTATAAAACAATTTTGATCTTTTTTAAGAAAGCCTAAAACTTCCTCTGGGACAAGGGAGTAATCACAGTCTGTGTCTAAAGTAGGGCATTGGGCTTCAAAAAGCTTGCGACTTTGAAAGAAAGATACATTCCCTGCTTTGTCCACAACAGCAAAACGAAAATAATACCTTTGTCCATTTTCAAAGTCTTTGATAATAGCTTCTTTAATATTCTTAACGCTATCAACGTCTAAGTCGGCATAGTTTTGGTGAGGAGTTTCAGGAAAGCTTGTTGTAGAAAACATAATTCTTATTTTATCAATTTCCAAATCTTCTTCTATGGAAGGATAAAGAGGGTGGGTTGTGATGGACTTTATAACAGCTTTTTGGTCTCCCTTTGTAATTTGCATACTGCAAATTCCTCTCATAGAGGCTTCTTGATCACAGTTTGCAGGAACTTCAGTGAGTTGAGGTGTGTACACACGAAACTCAAGATTGATATGATCATCTTCTTGATCTGAGAGATCACCGTCTTGATTTCCGTCAATGCCAAGAATCAGAGAACTGCCTACTTGGTTTGAGGGAAGTATGTTGTTACAAGATATACTTGAACCAAGGTTTGAACAAATGGTTTCCCAATAAAGAATGGCTTGAGTTAAAGATCTGGCCTTTACAGACCTAGGGTATCTGTCGAGTCCTGGAATGCTTGTCTGATCTGTCTCATTTCTTACAAGAACATCTCCTGAGTGAGAGTCTGATGAAAATTGAATTTTTAAAGCCAGTCGAGGATAGATTCTTTTTTCATTGCAATTGCAATTTGTGTTTTCTGAACATACCTTACAAGAATTACAAAGTTCTGAAGCCTCACCGTTTTTTTCACTACATGTTGAATCATCCCCTGCAAGACCTCCATAAATGAACCAGCCCTCTTGGTCTCTTCTTTCATAATAAGAAGCTCCCTGTATTGAGGAAATGATGATCTCTGAAGAACTACATATAGAAAAAGCAAGTACAAAAAGTATGAGTATTGGTTTCATTATACCTTTCTTTTTTTTAGCCATTTCACAAAACCAAAAATAAAACCTAGTGTAGCGTAACTTAAGAATAAAATAAATAAAGTGATATCAGGTTTGATAGCTATAACAGCTATCATAAGAACTCCTATAACGAAATATCTAAAAGGAAGTCGTTTTCTTAAATCAATGTCTTTAAAGCTTCTGTAAGGAAAGTTATCAACCATAGAGAAACCTAAAAACATGGTTAGAAATAAAATGTAAACAGAGTGATAACCTAACCAGTTCATTTCATTAAAGGTGAGAACAGCACTGGCTACAATACCAGCAGAAATGGGACTGGGCAGTCCTATGAAGAAACGATCTTCTTTTGCGAGAGAAGAATCGCTGTTGAAACGAGCTAATCTTAGAGCTGTACAAGCAAGGTAAAAAAAACTTGCAAGCCATCCTAGACGTCCATAAGGTTGTAGAGCCCAAAGAAAAAGAAGAAGACTAGGGGCTATACCAAAACTAATAAGGTCACAAAGAGAATCATATTGACGTCCAAAAGAACTTGTGGATCGGGTGATACGAGCCACTCTTCCGTCTAAAAGATCAAAAATAGCTGCCGCAATGATAGCATATGCCGCCATTGTATAGTCTTCGTTAATGGCTCGGATTACAGAAAAAAACCCGAAAAAAATGTTCATAGTTGTGATCATATTAGGAAGGATGTAAATGTTTTGTCTGTCTTTGAGCCTCATGAAAAAACCACTCCGTAAGAAAGGCTCCACAAGCCTATGGCACTAAAAACAGGGATGGTGAAGTTGTCATTGACACCTACAAAGGAAAGGATTTCAGAAACAGAGCCTATAAAACCTGCAGACAAAGAAAAAAGAATAAAGCTAGTGAGGTTTTTGAAGTCTTCGTAGGGCCAGAAAATGAGCACAATAAGAGAACAACAAACCCAACAACCCATAAAACCTTCTAAGGTTTTGGCTTTAAAAATTTTTATCTTTCCATAACGAAGTCCTAAGTAACTTGCAAAAGGATCAGAAAAAGCTAAGAATAAAAGGGCTAGTTTTACGATAAGATCTGGGAATACAATATGAATAATAAGAGTACCTAAGATAAGAGGAAGAAGACCTGAGAAGTGATCTTTTTCGTAATCTCTCATAAAGGGTTTTAAGAGGTGTAAAATAAAATTATTTATTTTCTTATTTCTTAAGCGTAAAAGCTCTAAAAATAATGTAAATAAAGATATAAAAAGAAGAGATATAAGTTTCTGCTTATAACTTAAGTCAAAATAAAATAAGTATGAGAATAAAATTAAGACACCTGTTATGTGCCAAGCTTTTCTAAGAAAATGAAATTCTTTTTCAGTTTTCAAATCCTTAGTTGTTGTTGTTTTCACTCTCTTAGTGTCTCTTGGAAGAGGGTTTTATGTCAAAACTTAAGTCTAGAAGTGTGGGGTAAAGGAAGGAATCTAAGAAGTATTTTCGTCTTTTATGCCAGAAGACTCTCTTTTTTCTTTGAAATTTAAGAAGAGGAGAACTGGGGTTTTAGAAAGGGGGCTCTTAGTTAAGGCAAGGTGTGGGTGGGGTGTGTAGTTTTTATATGTTGCATAAAATAGCTTTATAGGTTAAAATAATGCATTATGACTTATTCCCTTTTCCTTTATCAACATCAACAAGAAAGTCTTTATTCTTGCTTTTTAGGCTCTGTTTTCTTGCATACCTTGGTTTTTTTAAGCCTATTTTATATCAGTCAATCTGAGAGCTTTAAAGAGAGTACTATTGAAGTTACTTTTTTATCCCCATCACAAATGAAATCTCATTTTTTTTCTCCTCAAGTAAAAACCAAAAAATCTAAGAATGAACTAAAAAGGAGCAATCTTGTTGTGAAAAACAAAAAGCTTACAAAATCTGTGAAAAAGACTCTTGAATCTCAAAAAGCTGTGATTCAAAAAAGCTCTTTTTCTCAAACTGTATCAAAAGGTGATTTGAAAAACTCCTCTGTTATATCTCTGAAAGACATTAAAAAACAACTTACAGTGAAAAAAAGCTCTTCCTATGATAAGGAACTTAAAGCTTTAGGAGCAAAAAAAGATCATCTTGGAGATCTAGAAGAAGAACTCAAAGACGATTTTCAAACAACAGACTTAAAACACCTAGAAAACCAAGTAACTTACAAAGATTTAAGAAAGGGCAAGGATTTAAGAAAGGGTAAAAGACAAGCTTATGAAGAGCTTTTGTCACAAGGAGGGTCTCAAAAAGAGCTGTCTCAAGCTTATGAATCGATAAAAAATGCCTCCCCCTCTCATAAAAGAAAGAATTGGTCAAAAGCTTTAGAAAAGGAGTATAAGAAAAACTTAAACTTCTCTTCTTTAGGAGATTACGAAGACAGAAGTAGTTCTTTAGCTTTAAAAGGGCATAGAGATTTTCGAGAGCTTGAGCAGCTTCCAGGAAATAAAGCTCCTCAGTACCCTTACAAAGCACGTAGACAAAAGATAGAGGGTGTTTTGTACCTTACTTATTTTGTAAATAAAAAGGGTTTGGTAAAAAAGATCAAAGTCCATCGCAGTTCAGGTTTTGATATTTTAGATAGGGAAGCTTTAGGAAGTATCAAAGATTTTCGTTACAAACCAGGGGATTTAGGTTGGGTGATCCATAAAGTGGAGTTTCGGTTAATTGATGAAAAAAGTCTTTAAGAATCTTTAGGCTCATCACCAAAGAGTTGAGCTGTGCTTAGGGTTGTCCCTTGAGAGCGGATTTTAGATTTTCTCTTTTGTCCTTGCCTGTTTTTTTTTCTTTTACGAATACGTTTTGTTTTTTTCGTTGGTGATGCCATAAAAAGTATATCTACCAAGTTAGAGAGCGAAAGTCAATGCTATGTATAAAATGGGTTTTGTTGCGGCTTTTTCTAACCCTTTTAAGCCCATAATCTAGTGCTAAGCGTCCTAAGCGAAGGCCAAAACCTGTGCAATAGTAGGTGTTTTTTTGAACAGGATTTTTTTCTATACCTGTGCGGGCTACAAGAGGCCCTAGAACATTCCATTCAAAGCCACCCTGCCATATAATATGCTTTTTAGGGTTTTTCTTTTTGTCAAAAAGTAAAACCCCATCCAACCTCATAAGCAATCGGTAGTTTAAAACTTTTTCTACGCCGAAGGCTAATTCTTTAGGGAAATCTCTATCCTCTCCAGGAGAAGATAGAAAATGGCTATAAACAAATCCCCATTGTAAAAGAGGGGAAATTTTCATAGAAAGACCGGCTCTCATATTCCAATCTAGGTATTTTTCATCCTTAATACGGTAAAAAGATAAACCCCAAGATAAGTCTTTATGATTTCTTTTTGCTATCACAAGTTGTAAGAGCTTATTGGTTTCTGATTTCATATAAGAAAGTCCTAAAGAAAACAAAAGATGAGGTTCGTGTTTTCCTAAACTGATTCCGTATAGGCCTTTATCTTCGTCTATAACAGTGTGATAGAGGGTGTATTGAAAGTTTTTTCCTTGTGCAAGAAGAGCCGGGTTAAGAAGAATTCCTTCAGCAACATTATGAGCTGCACGACCTGCTCCTCCCATGGATAAACTTATAGGAGCATGAATTTGAAAAGCAGAGGCTTTTATGAGACTGACTATAAGGACAATGAACATATGTTGTTTCTATTATGCTTAACATATTTACAATCAGTCAAGTTTACAGGCTTTTTTAGATTTTAGATTAAGGTGATTTAGTTTCTTATGCAGACACTCATTCTGTGACCACAAAATTCTTTCTTAGGATCGCAGTCTTTAGCGTAATTAGGGGGTTCTTCCCTATTTAATTCATTGTTATTATAACAAGTGTCCTCGGTATGTTCTTGGTTAAGAAGAATAGCACATTTGCGTTCTTCTGTGTAATAAAAAGCATACTTTCCTTCTTCATCAAACAGCTCTCTTGCTGCTTGAAAAAAATGCATATCTTCTTTATCAAAATATACTGTGCCGTTTTCTTCATACTTGATATCTTTTAGGCGATCGGCATAACGTGGGCAGTCTTCATCTTCATCTTGAGGTCTTCTGATTTCAAATTGGACGCATTTCCATTTTTTTTCTTTTACAAGATGTGAGATGTCTGTTTCTAAGGAACTTGATGTGTATTCAACAAGTTCCCTTACAAATCGTTCTTTAGAGGACATTATTGGCTTATAGGCTTTTCCAAAAGAAGACCATCTATAATTTTCATCATCTTCTTCTATTTTAGGATACATAGGAACTTCATCAAGAAGAACTCCTTTTTGTCTATAAGAGATCAGTAGAAAAGAATCTTTTTGTATATCTCTAAGATTAATGTTTCTCATGTTAATAGAAAGTTCTAAGTTTTTTTCGTACAAAGCAAGCTTATTAAAAAAGTTTTTTTCCTTATGAGATGACATATGTGAATTCACTAAGGGTTCAATTATTTTTTTGTTGTTAATAGGAAAGGAACGAGGAAAAACTCCTATGGATTCAATTAGATCTTCTTCTTTTCTACTGATGAGACTGAACCTTGAAAAGGTTCTTAAAGAAAATTCCATAAAAAAGGGGATCACGGTGTTAGAGTAATAAGTATTTAAAATGTGCTTTTTCCTCTCATCACTTGTGAAGTTGTTTTTCAATGTATCTACAAAATAAGGGTTAAGACGAACTCCGCTTGTATCTCTTAAGGCCCCTAATTTAAAGGTAAACTTGTTGTGTTCTAACTCACCTTGCCAGCCTTCTTGATTGCAAGTAGTAAAAACAAAGGAGTCAAACGTTACATCTAAAGGAAAGGCTCCTGCTTTAAAGTTCTGGTGTGTTATTGAAAGAGAATTCATGTCTTCATAGATAGGATGAGTGCAATTCTGAAATATGAAAAGAAGAGAACACATTAAAAATAAGATTAAAAGCTTTATTTTCATAACTTTCTTTTTCGTCTAAGTTTTCCTTGTCTCATAATGAAACATAGAAAGTTTAAATACCCTCTTGTTTTATGTATCGGAATAAAATTATAAAAACTTAAGTAAAAAAAAGTGAGGAGTTAAGTCAAAAAATAAAAAAAAAAGACTTGGTATTGACGATCATGTAAACCATGGTTCTTTAAAGTCGGTGATTACAGTAATAACTTTAGGCTTTTCAATTCAATGAACTTGCACACCGTTATCAGAGGCATCTCCATTTCTATATCTTGTAGGGTTTACATTCTCTTTGCAATACCAAGCCTACATAAATAATATATCATTTCATAGAAAAAAATAAAAGCCGGGTTCTCAAAAAAAGACTAAAATATCTTAATTTTTTTAAAAGAAAAAAGTCTTTAAACTTTTTTTAATACTTCTTTAAACTCTAAGGTTATAATTTTTTAAAAAAAGGGTTTAAAAAAGCTTACTTTTATGTTATCATTTGCTATTATGTTTGTAAAGAGACGTGTAAGTTTTAAAAAGTGTTTTTTTGAATCAAAAACAAAAAACTCAGGTTTCATTATTGCATTAAGATGAGTGACACTAGGCATCTAGATTAAGTTTTCTAATCTTAACTTAGAAGAAAACAGCGAAATGAGAAAATGAAAGAACCTCAATTGACATAAAGCAGGTCTAAGGGCTAGAGTAAGAGAGTGAAAAAGAGGTTTCTTTCTTCTCCTACAAAAGATCTGTCTTTAGGTTCTACTTTAGATTCTAAGAGTGAAAGCTCTAAGGATTTTTTAGATAGCACTGATATCTCTAAAGGAGAGGACAAAAAAGCTTATTCTGTCTCAGGCTTAAATGCTCTTATCAAAGGTTGTATAGAGGATCAGTTTCAAGATGTTTATGTAAAAGGGGAGATCTCAAATTTTTGCTCTCATACTTCAGGCCATTTTTACTTTCGTCTTAAGGATGAAAGTTCTCAAATTCAAGCCCTTATGTTTCGTTCTTCAAACTCTCGTTTAAAGTTTAAACCAAAAGATGGTTTGGAGGTTTTAGTAAAAGCTAGGATCAGTGTGTATGAACCACGAGGCAACTATCAATTGATCTGCCATTCTATGGAGCCTCTCGGAGAAGGGGCCTTAAGATTGGCTTTTGAACAACTAAAAGAGACCCTTTACAAAGAAGGCCTTTTTGCAAAGAGTCTTAAAAAACCCTTACCCCTTTATCCTCAACATATTGCAATTGTCACCTCTCCTACAGGAGCTGCTATAAGGGATATGTTAAACATTTTAAAAAGAAGGTCTTATAGCTTGAAAGTCACTTTAGTCCCTGCTTTGGTTCAAGGAGAAGGTGCTCAGGAAAGTTTAATCAAAGCTTTAGCTTTAGCTGATAGTTTAAGATCTGATCTCATCATTTGTGGTCGCGGAGGAGGTTCTATAGAAGATTTATGGGCTTTTAATGAGGAGTCTGTAGTGAGAGCTTTCTTGGCTTGTTCTACACCAACGATCTCAGCTGTAGGTCATGAGATTGATTACACCATCTGTGATTTTGTTGCAGACTTGAGAGCTTCTACGCCTTCAGTGGCCGCAGAGTTAGCTGTTAGAGATAGACATGAGCTTTTGCAAAAAGTCATCTCCCTTCATAGTCAAGTTGTAAAGCGATTTTCTGAAAAAATATCCTCTTTGCAAGATAAACTCTCTTTTTTTTCTCAAAAGCTCTCTGATCCTAGCAAAGTGATTGAAGATAAAATGATGGCCTGTGATGAATTTGTTTTACGTTTGAATCGTGCTCAAAACCTTCTTTTTAAACATAAAGAGGAATTGAGAAAAACTTTAAGCCTCAGTTTGATCAACCCTCAAGAAAGAATAGAACAAAAGGAGCAAAAAAGACAAAGCTTAGAGGATCTTCTTAAAAACATGTTTTTGTTTTCTCTTTCAGAAAAACAACTCAAAATAAGAAATTATTATAAAGCTTTAGATAATTTAAGTCCTTTGAATGTTTTAGGTCGTGGTTATAGCTTGAGCTACAAGGGAAATGAAATTGTAAAAAACGTAAATCAACTAAAAAAAGGTGATGTTTTAGAGATTCAGTTTGATAAAGGACAAGTGAGTTCTGTTGTGAATTCCATTAATAAGAAGAATAAATTTTATAAAAAAGGAGATAGCTATGGATTTTGAAAAAAAACTTTCAGAATTAGAAAAGATTGTAAAAAACATGGAAGAAGGCAACTTAAACCTTGAGGAATCCCTTAAGTCTTTTGAAGAGGGAATCAAACTCTCTAGACAGTGTCAAGCACAGTTAGAAAAAGCAAGCCTTAGGGTCAAGGAGTTGTTAAGTATAAATGAGAAAGGAGAGAGTCAAACGAAATCATTTGAGACATCTTAAAAGATGAATTTTTTAGAGTTTGAAAAATTTCTTTCTCATAAAAGTCTTGTTTTTAATGAATACTTAGATTTTTACTTTTTAAATGAAAAGCAATCAAGCTTAAGTGAGTCTTGTTCAGTGAAGCTTTATGATTCAGCACTTTATTCTTTAAAGGCCCGAGGGAAAAGATTTCGTCCCCTCCTAGCTTTATGTGTAGGAGAGGTATTTAAAATATCACCTCGCTACCTTTTAAGATACGCCCTAGCCTTAGAGTGCTCCCATGTTTGCTCCCTCATTGAGGATGACCTTCCTTGTATGGATGATAGCTTTTATCGTCGAGGCAAAGTAGCACATCACAAGGTGTATGGGGAGGCTATATCCCTTCTTGTAAGCAACAGTCTTTTGATTGAAAGCTTTAATCTTGTAGCAGGTTATAGGGACAGGCCCCAAGAATCTTTAGAAACCATTCGTCTTTTAAGTAAAGCCGGCAGTTTTAAAGGTATGATGAGCGGACAGGTGATGGATTTGGCCTACTTGAAAAATAGACCCTCCTCTTTTGAGCAGTTCAAAAAGCTTCATTATTTAAAAACAGGCCTCTTTATCTCTCTTTCTTTAGAAGGAGCTGGTGTTTTATGTAGAGCAACCAAAGAAGAAAGAAAGTGTTTGAAAGCTTTTGGTGAACGCTTAGGTCTTTGTTTTCAAATGAAAGATGATCTTTTAGATAGAGATTATGATGGAAACAACAATGTGGTTTCTTTTTTAGGAGAAGCTCAAGCCTTTAAGGCTTTGGATCAATTTCATACTTTATGTGAAGATGAACTTAGGACTATAGATCGCTTTCAAATGTTAAGCCATTTTGTAACTTGGAACAAAAAAAGAAACTCATGAACTCTTTAAGACTTGATCAATATTTGGTTGAAAAAAAAATTGCTCCCTCTCGCCATAAAGCTTGTGAGCTTATCGCATCAAAAGTGGTATTTGTTGATGGTGTTGTGATATCTCAAAAAAGCTATAAGGTAGAAAAAAGGATGCGTGTGGAGTGTAGTTATAGGTTTCCCTATGTTTCAAGGGGAGGCTTGAAATTACAAAAAGCTTTAGAAGAATTTCATATTGTGGTTCAAGGGCTAAGGTGTTTAGATGTAGGTGTGTCTACAGGGGGTTTTTCTGAATGTCTTTTAAAAAAAGGAGCTTCAGATGTTGTGGGTGTTGATGTAGGTAGCAGGCAATTGCATAAAAGTTTAAGGTCTCATTCTAGGCTTAAGTGCTGGGAAAGACAAGATATAAGAGATTTGAAAGTCTCGATAGGGGAGTTTGATCTCATTGTTATGGATGTTTCTTTTCTATCATCTTTGTCTGTTTACCCCTCCCTTATGAAGTTTATGAGAGACAAAACACAATTTTTAAATCTGTTTAAACCTCAGTTTGAAATAGATCCTATTCATTTGAACAAAAAAGGGATTGTAAAAAGCCATGCTAAAAAGATTGTAGAAGAAACATTAAATCAAGCTCTCTTTTCACTGAGAGCATTAGGCTTCAAACATCTTAGCACTAGACCTTCAAAAACAAAAGGCTTTAAAGGCAATCAAGAGTACTTTATCTATGCTCGTTTTGTGTAGAAAGATTTTGTGTTTTGCTTTTTTGTGTTTTTATTTGTATAAAATTAGTATGAGATTTTTGAGAAAAGTTTTTTTTGCTCTAAGCTCTGTCTTTTTTTTAGGTTGTACAACATTGAAAACAGGAAAATCAAATACCTTTGTGGCTACACAAGGGAAAGGAGATCTCAAAATAGGTCTTCTTTTAGCTCCCTCAGATAAAGCTTCTCTTTCTTATTTAGGAGTCTTACAAGCTTTAGAACAAAAAAGAATCAAACCCTATGCCATAGTGGGTTTAGAGTGGGGAGCTTTCATAGGAGTTCTTTACTCTTTAGAAAATTCCAGTCATGGAGCTCAGTGGGCCTTGTCTAAAAGGCCACTTCCTTTTGAAAAAAAGAGCTTATGGCGTTCTACTTTGTCTGTGTATGAATTTTTGAACTCTTTTTTGTCTGAGAAATTTAAAAGAATACGTATGGAAGAGTTGGAAGTAAAGTTTTTTTGCCCTAGCCTCTCCTTAGCTACGGGAAGGGTTTTTTGGCAGTCTTCAGGAACAACTATGAATGTCTTAACCAAATGTTTAGCTTATCCTCCTTGGCTTGAACCTCATCAAACCTCTTGGGTTTCTTCATCCTTCTCTTTTGAAGAATCTTATGAATATTTAAGACAAAAGGTGGATTTAGTGATTTTTGTAGAAGCTTTGATCCAAACCAACTACAAAGACTTTAGCTTTAAAGATGATTATGCCGCTCTAGTTCTTTATGCTTCGCTAAAAAATAAAATTTACAAGTTTATACAAAACAATAAAAATCAAAGAAACTTTGAGGTGTTAAATTTAAAGGTTTCCTCAAAGTTATCTAAAAACAATCTCTTCTTAGAGGGCTTTGAGCAGTCAAAAAAGATACTAAAAGTTCTTGAGAATGATTACGGTTTTTAGTAATATTTTCTTATGAGTGAATGTAAGTTAAGACGAAAGAAGTTAGCCCGCCTATTAAGTGATGAAGCCATTATTTTGCCCTCTCGTCCTGTGTTTTTTCGTAACCGTGATGTGACTCATCCGTATCGTCAGGATTCTCATGTCTTTTATTTTACAGGTTTTGAAGAGCCGGGATGCGTTTTTCTTATGGTAAACCAAAAAAGTTACATGTTTGTAGAACCTAAAAATCCTGTAAAAGAGCTTTGGGAGGGAAGGTTGTGGGGAAAAGAGTCTGCTAAATCCCACTTTGGATTTGATGATTGTTTTCATAATCATGAGTTTTTAACAAAAGGGGTGGAATTGTTAAAAGGTTGTCAGGCCCTTTACTATAGTTTTCATAATAATGAGTCCTTTGATGTGATCTTTTTACAGCTTCTTAAAAAATTAAAACAAGCTATAGGGAGAAAGGGGAGTTCTCTTCCAACTGTCTGTGACCCGGAAGTTCTTTTAGGAGAAATGCGTCTTTTCAAATCAGAAGATGAAATTAAGATTTTAAAACAAGCTTGTGAGATCACATCTTACGCTCACAAGCAAGTGATGGCTCACACTAGGGAAGGCCTCTCTGAGAGAGCTCTACATGGAATTTTTTTACAATCTATCATGGAAAAAGGTTCTGATAGAGAAGGTTATAGTAGCATTATAGCTTCCGGAGCAAATGCTATCTGTTTACATTATACAAAAAACAAAGATGTTTTAAAAAAAGAGGATTGGCTCTTAGTAGATGCTGGAGGAGAGTATAATTATTATACAGCTGATGTCACTCGTAGCTATCCTGTGAAGGGAAAATTTACAGGTTTAAGAAAAGAAATTTATAGTGCTTTATTAGAAGTTCAGAAAAACATTATTTCTTTAATTAAACCAGGTGAGAGCTTTGAATTTTTACATAAAAAAACTGTTGAAAAGATCTCTGGGATCTTAAAAGCCTTTCATATAGTTAATGAGCCATTAGAGGTTATTATAGAAGAGAAGCTTTATTTAAAATACTTCCCTCATGGCTTGGGGCATTGGCTAGGTTCTGATGTTCATGATATAGGCTCTATAGCTTTAAAGGGAGAAAGCCGTCCTTTTAAAGCTTCTATGGTTTTTACTGTTGAACCAGGACTTTATATCAGCCTAACCGATGAAAAGGTCCCTCAAGAGCTACGAGGCTTTGGCCTTCGTATTGAAGATGACCTTCTTGTCACATCTACGGGAGGTGAGAATTTAACCTGTAAGGCTCCTAAGGAGATCAGAGATTTAGAAGACCTTATTGGTACAGCTTAGTTTTCAGATGAGTTTTTAGAAACAAGAGTTTCTTTAGACTTATCACTGTCTTTATCATCATGAAGAGCTTTTTTGAAACCACGCAAGGCCTCACCTAAGGAGCGTCCCATACTAGGAATCCTTTTAGGGCCGAAGAGAATCAGTACAATTAAAAGAACAATAAAAATTTGCCAAAACGATGGGTACATAAAAACCCTCCTTCAGCCTACAATTTTAACAGAAAAAGTATAATGAGGCAAGAAAAAGAAAGCATACAATGCTTTGCAAAAAAATTCCCGCCTTGCCTTACTAATACCATTTCCAAAAATTAATTCGACATTCTTTTAACGCATAGCGTCCTGGCTTTTTAATCAAACTCTGTTAAATTTTTAGAGTGTTTAAAGATTTAGTTACAAAGCTTCAAGGGTATGATTTTCTCTACTTACAAAGTAGAAAGAAGTGCCAACATCAAGATAAAACTATTGGCTTTGCACTATATGCAAGAAGGAAAATCGATTCAAGAAACGTCTATGAAAACTTAAACCTCCCCTCAAAAGAAGTTTTTTTAAAACCTCCTAACTGAACAATGTAGGTGAGCAGTTACAAAAAAAGAACACTACAAAAGCCTTATTTTCTCTCATCTAGAGACTTTAAAAGGTGTTAAAAAAGGAATAGATATTTTAACGACCACCCTTTCTAAGACAGACAAAGGGAAGGTTCAAAGTGTACTTAATGGAGAAAATTGAATCGCTGAGCATAAAAAAAGACAAACTTGAACAAGAGGTAGAAAGGCTAAAGGAAAAAAAACAGAATATAGGGAGAAAAGTGATCTCAGCTGAAAGTGCTTTTTCGGCTCTGCAAATTGTTAACAAGCAATTTCCTAAACTTGAACTAAGACAAAAGAAACGTCTTCTTTATGAGCTTATAAAAAGGATTGTGGTTTATAAAAATAGGGTAGTAGTTGAGTACTTGGGGATAGAAGATGAAGAAAAAGACATAGGGAGTAGTAAGCGTATCGGGGGTTCGGATACTGTTCTCAGTGGCGGAGAGGGAGGGATTTGAACCCCCGAAGCCTTGTAAAGGCTTGCCGGTTTTCAAGACCGGTGCATTCAACCACTCTGCCACCTCTCCGGTTTCATTCTAACTCTTACTGTCAAAATGTGCTAACATATTTCGAAATTCACACATTAATTTTTGGAAATGGTATTACCTTAAAATAATTCATTTTTAGAGTCTGTAAATCTTCAAGGTAAAGATGTCTATATGCGTCTTTTTCTTCAAATCACCAGAGGCATTTTGGATAATTTTGGATAAGAAGTAACTATAGTTACGCAACAAAAGTTAGCTTTATGACTCACATAAGGCTAATGCACAGTTCATTCCTTTATTTGCTCTTTGAAATTTTTACAAGTAGCTTTGTGTTCACGATTAGATAAGGGGAGATAATGGTACAGACACAAAGACAGCAAAAAAATATTATAGGAAAAATTGCTTGTTTTGTATCAGTTGTTACAACTCATTTAGCTGTCTTGCCATTATGGGCAGAAACAGCACTTCAGAGGGAGATGATCGATACAACTCGGGCTATTTTTCGTACTATGAGTGTGGCCTACGCTCCTAGAGAGTGGAAAGAAGAATTTCAAGATGTAAGATGGTCTGCTAAAGAAGAAAGGGAGGCCATCATAAAGGCCATTCAAGACAATCACAATATCACTATAAAACAATTTCATAAGCTTTTGCTTAATTCATTGAGGAAAACTCATGATTACCATGTGAGTTTAACTATTTTTACTCAAGAAAAAGCCACTTTACCTTTTCTTCTAAAGCCTGCAGGAAATAGATACTTTGTGGTGGGAGTACAGGAAGGTCTCAATCTGCCTTTAGAAGTGGGGGATGAGATTATAACTTTTGGTGGTAGAAGTGTTCATAAAGTAGTGGAAGATCTTATTCGTAAACACTCAGGCAACACAAAATCCCTTACAGAGAAAATACGTACAACTCAGCATTTGACAATAAGGCTTGCTAGTTTTGGATATGATGTTTCTAAAGGAAAGGTTGTTATAGGCGTAAAGAAAAAAGCAGCAAAAAATGTTCAGAATATAAGTATGGTTTGGAATTATGAACCTGATCATGTCAGTTGGTCTCCTATAAGGGAACGTTTTAGAAGGGAGAACAGCCTAGATTCCTTAGAAGTTCTTTCTTTTTTCTCTTCTGAATTAAATATTTCAGTGGAATTTATGGAAGAAGAAAATGGATTTCTTTCATCTCTTTTAGAAAAAAACATGCTCTTTTCTCAAGATGAACAAGTCAGTCAGCTTGCTCAAAAGAAGGGTGTAGACATAAGTAGACATACTATAGGAGCAATGCAAAGTTTTTTACCAAAGATGGGAGAGGTTGTACAAAGTATACCTTCTCCATTTTTTAACTATATTTTTGAACACAAAGGTAAAAAAATTGGTTACATTCGTATTAAAGATTATATTCAGGAGATGCTTGGGTTTAGGAGTATGAGTGATTTTTTCTCTGACCTCATAAGAGTCTATGACCAGCAGACTGATCTCTTGATTATTGATCAAATTCATAACCCGGGAGGACATATAGCTTACTTGTATGAGCTAGTTTCTATGCTCATTACAGAGCCTATAGCTGTTCCTAAACATAGTCAGGTGTTGACTGTTGAGCTTGTAAGTGAGGCTAAGAGAGTTCTGGAACTTTCTTCAAGAGAATTAGAAAAAATGGTTGAAGATCAGTTTAATTCTCTAGGATTGCAGGGAGATTATATTTACGGGTTCCTCTCAAAAAAAGAGCTTTTAAGAATTACGAAGAATGACATAAGAGATGTTATTGATTCTTACGAAAACTCTCAGACAGATTCCTTTTTAAGTACACCTATTTCTGTTTTATCTGATGTGATTTTTCCTCATTTTTCTGGTGTATCTTATTCAAAACCTATTGTTGTTTTAGTAGATGAACTGAGTATATCAGGGGGGGATTTTTTTCCTGCTATCTTACAAGATGGTAAGAGGGCTACGATTTTTGGTCAAACAACAGCCGGAGCTGGTGGCTATGCTAGAAAAATAAACGTTTCAAGTCACCTGGGGATTACGGAATTACATTTTACAGGTTCAATTGCTTTCAGGAAAGATGGAAGTCCTATAGAAAGTAAAGGCGTGACTCCTGATGTGGGTTATTCTTTGACTCCAGATGATTACCAAAATAACTTTAGGAGTTATAAGAAAGCACTTTTAAAAACTGTTGATAAGATATTACAAAACTAAACAAAAGAGAGAACCTATCACTTGGAGTTTTCTTATCTCCTAGCTTCTCTGAGGCTTTCTTTTTACCTATTTTTCCTTCCAATTCAATGGCTTACCTTTTAAACTCTTCTAAATAGTCGAACGTAAAAAAGTGTTTTTATGATTTTTTTAGATGTCATTCGGGGAAAGTTTTTTTAATCCCTAAGAAAATCATGAACTTTGAGCCTGTAAATCAGAGGAGCCTGTGGCACTGTAAATTAAATTAAATTGTGTAAGGAACTGTCAAAAAATAAATTAGATACTTTTGTGGGATAGTATTTTATAATAGTTCCTAACTGATTTTTTTCATTTTAAATTTTAACCTCACTTTTTTACACTTATTTTAACCCATCAATCGATTCACACAACAATAGATATACATGAAATAAACATATCTTATGAAAACTCAACCTCCCCCTCAAAAGAAGTTTTTTTAAAATCTCCTAACTGAAGCTTTTCCTTAAGTCAATTTTAAAATTTTAAATTTGAACATAAAAATGTCGAATTAATTTCTGTAATTGGTATAACTACTTGAAATTATTAGATTCTTGGAAAGAAAACGCTGAAGTCGGGAAAACCCATAAGAGCAAGACCTTCATCAGAATAACTGATCTTTAAGCTGTGGGCTAGAGTAATGAGAGTTGGTAGTTACGCCTTTTTGAATATCTGATGTAGTCTCATGCTTTTTTTTTAGAAATTGATTTAAGTCTTTTTGTGTTTTTATGACAGCATTTTCAGGTATCTTTGTATGATCTGGTATGTTTAACTCATTTCCGATAAAACAAAATTTTCCTATTTTTACGTTTTCTCCCACTTTAGTATTTTTTCCAATTATAGCTTGATAACCAATGAGGGAGTTTTTTTTAACATGAACTCCTGCATAGATTTGGGCTCTTTGTTGTATGAAGCAGTGATTTTCAATATGAACCCCAGGCCCTAAGCCAGCAAAACCTCCTATGAGAACATAATCCCCAATGGTTATAGGATAAGTCATAAGAGTTTTTGTTTTAGGAAATAGGGTTGTGGCAAGAATAGCATCTTCTCCAATAAGGCTTTCTTTTCCAATAGAGACAAAATAAGGCTCAAAAATTTTTACACTGGATGTAATCCATGAACTAGGGTGGATTTTAGCTTGAAAGGTGCGTAAAATAAGAAAACGGATAGGATCTGAAATAAAAAAAAGTTTTTGGAAGAATAAAGCATAAACTCCGTAAAGATTTCTTTTCAAACCCCATTGAAGCATAAGAAGAGAATTGAAATTATCATATTCTCCTGGAGAAGGTTTTTTAATAAGATAATTTAAAACCCCATAAAAGGCCAGTAAGAAAAAAGGAGACATAACAAAAGCTAAAGGCACAGCCCACAGGAGGTTTTCGGAAAAGAGCATAAGAGATAAATAGAAAGGTAGCCAGAGTACCAGGAAGGTAAGAAATAAAAGAACTAGGAATAGGCTTACACATAAAAATGACACACAAAGATCATACACAAGGATTTTTTATATTGTATAGATTTTTTTTTATTGACTTATAGGCAGTCCTTTTTTAGACTTACGCACAATACCTATGTCTAGTTTAGAAGAAAATCCCTTACTCATACCCTCAAACCTGAAAAAAGGTGCTGTGCGTTTTGATAAGATTAAAGCAGAACACTTTATGCCTGCCCTTGAGCAGTTGTGCAAGGAGGCTCAAGTAAAATTTGCAAAAATTATAGAACACGAAAAACAGCCTAATTATGAAAACACCATTAAACCTTACAATCAGATCTTCCATTCTTTTGATACAATTGTTAGTGTTTCCTATCAATTGCACTCAGCTGTTCACTCTTCTGATCTTTCTGAAACCATGCTAACCTTCAGCCCTCTTTTGGAAAAAACCTTCTCTGCGATGAACAAGAATCCCCAGTTTTTTAGAAAAATAGAAACTGTTTATAAAAATGAGATGGAAAGGAACTCCTTAAACCATGAAGAGCTTCGCTACTTAGATTTACTCTATGAGAGATTAGTTCTCGAGGGAACTCTGCTTTCAGAAGAAAATCGTAAAAAACTTATGGATACAGACGAGGAAATAGAACTTTTAGGCAACCAGTTTTCTCAAAACTTAATTAAGTTTCAGGAAAGTTTTCGTTTTTATTTAACTGATAAAAAAGCCCTAGAAGGCTTGCCTGAAGACTGTGTTTTAGAAGCTAAAAAATTAGCAGAAAAGGAAAAAAAAGAAGGTTGGGCTTTTACTTCTTTAAGAGCAAGCTATGTGCCTTTTCTATATTATTGCAAAAGAAGAGATCTAAGAAAAAAGTTTTTTAAACTTATATCCTGTCGAAATTATAAGGATGAATTTGACAATTCTGAAATTGTACTCAAAATCATTGATTTGAGATTAAAAAAAGCTAAGCTTTTAGGTTTTTCAAATTACTCTGAGTATAAGCTCAAAAAAAGTATGGCAAAATCTCCTCATAAAGTGATCTCATTTTTGGAGAATCTACTAAAAGCCTACCGTCCTAAAGCTTTAAAAGAACTCAAAGAGGTAAAGGACTTAGCTTTAAAAGAAGATGGCATTGAAGATTTTCAGTATTGGGATTTAAACTATTATTCAGACAAACTGATGAAAAAGAAATTTGATATAGACACTCAAAAACTAAGAGAGTACTTCCCCTTAGAGAAGAGCTTAGAGGGTCTTTTTGAACATGCTAAGAGACTTTATGATTTAGAATTCAAAAAAACGAAAAACTATCCTGTCTACGAAGAAACTGTGAAAGTTTATGAAGTTTATCGTAAAGGTGATTATAGAGGGCTTCTTTATTTGGATTTATTTTCAAGAGATACAAAATCACAAGGAGCTTGGAAGACTCGCTTTAAGCCACAAGGAAGTGATTTTTTAGGAACGAGAAGTTTTTGTCATGCCCTGATTTGCTGTAATTTTCCAAAACCTAGTAAGAGTAAACCTAGTCTTCTTACACAAAATGATGTGCGAACCCTTTTTCATGAGTTTGGTCATGCCCTCCATGATATTTTGTCTGATTGCAAAATGAGTTCTCTTTCAGGCACTGCTGTTTTTATAGATTTTGTAGAACTTCCTTCTCAAATTATGGAAAACTGGATTTACGAAAAAGAAAGCTTACAGCTTATCTCAGAACATTATGAAACAGCAAAACCCTTGCCTGATGATTTGTTTGCAAAAATTAAAGGTCAATTACAGTTTCAATCCGGTATACGTTGTTTAAGGCAACTTTCTTTCGGGTTCCTAGATATGGCTTGGCATAACCTTTCTGATTTACCTGATATTTCACTTTTAGAAGATTTTGAAGCTAAAGCAACAAAAAAAGCTCAGTTATTAGCTCCTTTGAAAAAATCTTCTTCTTCCTGCCATTTCGCTCATATATTTTCTGGGGGCTATGATTCAGGATACTACGGCTATAAATGGGCTGAAGTTTTAGATGCAGATGCTTATAAAATATTTCAAGAAGAGGGGATTTTCAACAAGGAAGTGGCTGAAAGGTTTAGAGATTCTATTTTAAGCCGAGGCAATACAGAAGATCCTTTAACTCTTTATAAAAGATTTAGAAAAAGAGAGCCTGATATAAGGGCTCTTTTAGAAAGAGAAGGTTTAGTTTTAGAAAAAAAGCCTCTTAAAAAAGTTTCTGAAAAGACAAATTAGTTGCAACATAACTGACTTTTTCCATATAATAGCGTCCCTCCACACGTATAAGGTAATTTTCAGAAAGGCGGTAGGCTAGACCAAACTGTAGAACCATACCTAGACGAAGATGTTTAAGATGATAAGATTTGTTTTTAGAGGTTTCAAGCCCTATGTTTCTAAAGAAAAAACAAGGTCCTAAGCCGGCATATATGAGGCGAAAAATGGTTTGAGAAAGAGGTATATTAAAAACCAGTGAAGATTGAAGGTGAAACCCCGAATGATCTATTACAGTTTGAATGTCTTTCAAGGGAATATCTTTATAGTAGCTTGGCAAAAAAGGATTGATCAAAACTTCTAAATCCCAAGGGAATTGTTCTGAAATAAATTTAGGCCCTGTTAATCTAAAACCAAAGAAAGAAACAAACTTTGTAAATGACTTTTTTCCCCATTTTTCTGTTAAACCCACCCAGCTACTAGAGACACCTAAATATCGACTTAAGTAAATATCCTCCAAATGTTTTGTCCTCTCTCTGAGTCCAAACTCTTGAAATTCTTTATTAGGTCTTAAATGATCTCCTACTCTGATGTATTGTGGGATGACTTCAATATCAGTAATATAACCTATTTTTTTATTTTTAAGCTTTGTTTTATAAAATGTACCAAACCCTCCCACTCCTTTATAAAGTTTCATTGTAATAAGAATTTTTTCGCTATATTTAAAATGATGAATCACAGGGGAATCAAAATTAGCATATTTGTAAACAGTAGCTTTTTCTACACTTACTAAAGCCCATTGAATTCTCGTAGAAGAAAGTCTTTTTTCTGAAGTGCCTGTCAAAGGAAAATAAAAAAACGCCAAAAAGATAAAAAGATTAATTCTTCCCTGTACTACCAAATCCTCCACCCCCTCTTTGAGTGGTTTTTAAATGATAAGCTTCAATCCATTCTAACTTTTTCACAGGACATAAAACAAACTGAGCTATTCTTTGTTGGTTTGTGATGGTTATCTTATGATTTGAATAGTTCATAAGAATGATTTTAATCTCCCCTCTATAGTCAGAATCAATTGTGCCAGGACTGTTGATCACACCTAAACCTTCTTTAAAAGACAAGCCACTACGAGGGCGGATTTGTAATTCGTAATTTTTAGGGATTTCTACACAAAGGCATGTGGGAATCAAAACTCTGTCATGGGGTTCAAGATAAATGTCTTCTACAAGTTGTGCTCTTACATCAAGACCGCTAGATCCTTGTGTTTCGTATTTAGGAAGTTCCCCTTGAAAGTTTTTAAGTTTTTTCACTATAACAAATATAGGTTGGTCTTCTCTATCTTTAAGAGATAGAAGAAAATCCGCAAGATTTTCTAAAAAGGGCAAAGCTACTTTATGTAGCGTCTTATCGAATTTTTGAAGTCTTGTTTTTAAGAATTTATCTAAATGCCTTTGTCCTAAAAACTGATGTTTAGTTATTTGTTTTATTTTTTCTAGATGTTGCTTTACCATAATCTGTCCTCCTTTTTACTTACACTGCTTTTAGTCTACTATAGAATTGCAAAGAAGCTTCATTCGTTGCTATGTATCATAGGCATTTATGTCTGTTCTGTTAATTTCTAAAGCCCCCTTTTCTAACGCCTTCTAGAATAACAATTTATTAAAACGATTGAGTGTTGTCTCTTAAAGCTTATCCTTTTCTCTATTGGTCAATCGTATAAATTTTTAACTTACAATCACTAATCACTGTATGTCTGATAAACCTATCTTACCTTCCAGTAATCTCGGAAGAAGTGTGTCTCTTAACTTCTCTATTTCCTCAACCTCTTTTAAATTATTAAACATAAAATTTCTTATGGAAGCAACTAAGTTTTCATAATACAATTCTTATTTCTCTAGGAAACTCTACAAACTTAAGTTTGTAGACATTGTTTCTATTAAAATTTAAAGTTAAGGCATTTGTATTCATCTTTTCTAGCCCTAAAGTTTGCATAAGATAAAAAATAAAAGTAAGTTTATATGATTTTCTAAGTTTTATAAAAAAAGTAGTATCTACAGGAAAGAAATTATTATCCTCCCAATACAGGCTATCAGTAGTTCCTTTTCTTCCCAAAATAATTCCAGGCCCCTTAACAGAATAAACATTATGAACACCACTGCGTCCTTCTGAATTATAAACAGGATAAGATCCTTCTACACGATTTGATTTTTTTAAAGATTTCCCATAGGCTAATTCGAGTATTTGATCTATCCTGCAAACATTAAACCCTTTGGGAATCTCTCCTAAATCACTATCTTCAAACTCACCTGGAAATAAAGAAGCCATATAAGCTAGTTCTTTTTGTTTTTTCTTGTTCATTTTTGATAGCTTTTGAGATAAAAGATGATCCATTTTCTTGAAATCTTCAACAAACTTTTTAGGGTTACAAATCCCAGAGATAATAGCTATAGCTACACGTTCAGCTTGTTTTTTTGACAAACCAGAGTCGAATGCCAGCTTTTTGGCATAGACGGGGTCGAAATCAACAAACCAAGATTTGAAAATTGTTTGTGCTAAAGATTCAAAAATATTGTTTATTTTATTATTTATTTCTATTTTAAGCTTAAAATTGTTCGCAATTTTATTAATTTTAAGTCGATCATCTTTCTTATACCATTTCCAAAAATTAATTCGACATTCTTTTAACACATAGCGCCCTGGCTTTTTAATCAAACTCTGTTAAATTTTTAGAGTGTTTAAAGATTTAGTTACAAAGCTTCAAGGGTATGATTTTCTGGCTACTTACAAAGTAGAAAGAAGTGCCAACATCAAGATAAAACTATTGGCTTTGCATCATATGCAAGAAGGAAAATCGATTCAAGAAACGTCTATGAAAACTTAAACCTCCCCTCAAAAGAAGTTTTTTTAAAATCTCCTAACTGAAGCTTTTCCTTAAGTCAATTTTAAAATTTTAAATTTGAACATAAAAATGTCTATCAAAAAGTATGTCAAGAAAAAACACTTCTCCATTTACAAAAAATATAAAAAATTTTTTTTGCATACGGTCACGAATATTCTCCTGACTTCGACACAACACACTGCAACAAGTGAATAATTTCAAATAGTTACAATTTTTGGGGCCACAGGAAAGGGTTTTTTAAAGGTCGACAGATGTTGTGGGAATGAGGCTCATAGAAGAGTTTCTTTTAAGCGAAAAAGCACTATAAATTTCTTCTACTTCCTTTGTACAACCTGAGGGAAGGCGATAAAGTTTTTTCGTCTTTTTTTCTTCTAAAATACTGTACTGATCTCTTTTTAAGATCTTTCTCATTCTTTCAAAGCTTAAATTAAGTCCTGCTTGTTTGAGTTTATAAACCATTGTGTAAGAGATCGCATAGGCTAAAAAACAAATGGCAATGTGAGTTTCTATTCTTCTTTTTTTCCAATGATAAACAGGCCTCATTTTTAACGTCGTCTTATTCACTCTAAAAGCCTCTTCTATTCTCCACAGACTTCTGTAACGACTTAAAAGCTCACTGGCTGTCTTGTTTTGAACATTTGTTATAATTCCATGAAGACCGTCCCACAAAGCTTCTTTTTCCATTTTCTCCTCATCTATGGTCACTTTCACATCGTCAACTTTAATAAAACGTTTGGTTCCATGATTGGAGATCAACTGACTCACAGGAATCTCCTTGTTTCTTACTTTCTTCATCAAACGATTGATCAAACGCTCTCTTTGATTTTGATCTCTTTTGGCTCTTTTGTTTGAATAACTGACTATCAATCTTTTTCCTTCATGCTCTAGCTCTTTCACCCAAAAAAGATGAGACGTATCACAAGCCACTTGGGTGGGCTTATAGTTTTTATAACTTAAAACCTCTTCTTTTTTCTTGCTAGAAAGGGATTTTAACTTTGCAGCCACAACATACTCTATCCCCATCTTATCCATAGTCTCTAAATTCTTTCTTACAAACATAGCTCTATCAGCTACTAAAACAGCTCTTCTTACATTAAAACGAGTCTTTAGCTTATTTATAGATTCTACCAGTGTAGCCCCCTCACTTGTATTGCCCGGAAAAAGTTCATAGCTTATAGGATGCCCTTGTGAGTTTGTCATAAGTGCCAAAACAACCTGTGTCTCTTTAAATTTACAATCTTTACTAAAACCAAACCTGCGATCTCATCCTCTGAGAAGCTCTCAAAATACAAGGTCGTCACATCATAAAGCAAAACATCCACCTCATTGTTAAACAAAGATAAGGTGTTCTCAGATACCTTTTTCTTCGAGGTCTCAATAAAAGGATAAAAACGATCCATAGCCCTATAAACTTTCTCTAAAGGAATCTGTCGGTTAAAATCTTCAAAAAGTGTTTCTACACTACCTCTTTTTGATTCTGGATTAAAAACTCTTGATAAAACACAGTGCTTTAAAATATCATTCCACTCTAAATCTTTCTTTGTACCCTCAATCAAATTTACAAAACCTAACTCAGCATAAAGCTCATTAAAAACTTTCTCAATACCACAAACAACACGCTTTTTCTCCTCTAAAATACTGCCTGAAAACTGGAAATCTTTCTCACTCTTTTTTTTCTTCTCTTTCTTCTTCTCCTTAGGCCTTCTACCATAAACTAGCTTCTCACAACCTGGAAGCACAGGATTTCTTTGATTCTTAATGTCTATGATCAACTCTTCTGCTAACTTCTTAGCTTTTTTAACTTCCTTATCGTTTGCAAAAATACCCATAGAACGAATGGTCTTTTGTACACACTTCCCCTTAAGCCAAACAGACTCTACAATCCGTACACTTTTTTTACCCTTAGACTTTGATGTTACTTTTACAAACATTCTTTAAAAAGGCTAAACAACTTTTGCAAACTTGTAAAATGGGCCGGGGCCACAGAAACAACCTAAAACCTGTGTATAACTCCTTCAACTAAAAACTAGAGGCAAAAGAATTGAAAATATAAGAAGTGACTTTGATAAGTTTGCAAAGAAAGGTTCTGTGCCTACTGAGATTTCTGTGATTGTTGAATCTCTCTTTAAGGTTGTGAACATTCTGATTGTTGTGTTTTTAGAAAAACAGGTTCGAAAAAATTCCAGCAACAGCGGTCTTCCTCCTTCGCAAGATTTTAGTCGTCAAGGAAATCGTAATAAGAAAGCTAGTGGGAGTCAAAAAAAGGGCTCTAGACTTGATAACAGTAAAGATACAAACAGTGAGGAGACTGTCTCTCCCTCAGAGTGTTCTCAGTGTGGGATGTTTTTAAAGACAGCAGAGGTAAAAAGCCTTGAGAAGCGTAAAAAGATTGATATTTTTGCCTCCTCAAAAGAATCTGTGGGTTCCCGGGAGGAGCCATATTTTTTATGAAATTCAGACCCATACTGTAACTTCTGAGGTTAAGGATTGTCCCTCATGTGGAGCTAGAAATAAAGGTCAATTCCCTAAAGGTATGAGTGGTCCTCTTCAGTATGGTATAGGCATTAGAGCTTCCATCATCAATTTCATTATAGTTCAGATGCTGTCTTTTCAACGTGTTGGGGAACATTACATGGGGCTTATAGGTCGAATGATTTCTCCTGCAGTTATGTTGAGATACATTGCTGAATTAGGAGAGTTTCTTAAAAGTTGGGAAGAGCAGATGAAAGAAAAGATACTTGAATCAGAGGTCATTCATGTTGATGAGACCTCTATGAGGGTTAAGGGTAAAAACTACTGGATTCATACTTATAGTTCAGGAGAATTAGTCTTGCAGTTTCTCCACCTTTCAGGTGGAAGGGAAGCCATAAAAGATATTGGTCTCTTGGATAGATATGGAGGAGTGCTTGTGCATGATTGTTGGAGTCCTTACTTTTGTTATGATAAGATAACTCATGCTTTGTGTGTGGCTCACCTTTTGAGAGAGCTTAAATTTATAGAAGAAAGCAATGGATTCAAATGGGCTACAAATCTCAAAAAACTTCTTAAAGAGACTGTGGAGTTAGTTCATAAAAAAGAGTCAAGAGTTCTGACTCAAAAAGAGTACGAAACTCTTCAGAGAAGGTATATAGTGCTTCCGCTTAGGTTTTCCGTTTTTTTTGAGTTGAGGTCTAGTTTTTATTCTAAGGCCTTGATAAAAAGTCATTTATTTTTAAAAATAGTTTCATATGTCAGGGTTTCTATCAAAAAAAGAGCGAAAAGATTTACTCTATGAACTATCTTTAGAAAGAAATCTTAGGTACGGAAAAAGGATTATGACAATTCTCCATTTAGATAAAGGTGAGTTGTGTAAAGATATTTCCCGTTTTCTTTTCCTTGATGAGGGCACGATAAGAGCCTGTAGAGATCGTTATAACAAAGGCGGGATAGAGTGCTTAATCAACGACAATTACAACCCTAAAAGGTCCTTTTTAACTAACGAAAGAGGAGAAAATGCTTTTAAAGGAATTAGAGAAAAGAATTTTTCCATCATCACAGACCGTTATTCAGTTCATTGAGGAGAATTTTGGTGTTACGTACTCAACAAGTGGTGTAATTGATCTTCTCCATCGCCTTGGTTTTTCTTATAAAAAAGCCACAGCAATACCGGGTAAGGTAAAGAAAGAAGAGCAGGAAAAGTTTGTGCGTAAATACAAGAGAATTAAGAAGAAAGACGGTCCTGTTTACTTTGCTGATTCCACACATCCTAAGTGGGGCCCTACGATTTCATATGGTTGGATAAGAGAGGGTAAGAAGTTTGAAGTGAAGACCAATTCAGGCTGGAGAAAAAGAGTGAATGTTTGTGGAGCTATTGAGATCAATAGTTTGAAGAAGGTAGTCAGGAGTTATAAGACAGTTAACCATGTTTCCATATGTGATATGCTCTATCATATTCATTAAGAAGTATTCCGATGAAAAAGAGATTCATCTTATCTTAGATGGGGCCGGATACAATAGATCGAAGTCTGTCAAGAAGTTAGCGAAAGAGTTGAATATAAAACTTGTTTATCTTCCTCCGTACTCACCGAATTTAAATCCTATAGAAAGGCTTTGGAAGTTTATGAAAAAAGAGGTCACGGCGAATCGATATTATGAAAACTATGACGATTTCAAGGGAAGTTTAAGTCAATTTTTTAGAGGAATACGAAAACACAGATCTAAATTAGAAACTTTGATAACTGATAACTTCTCTATCTTAGGAAACTGAAAACCTAAGCGGAAGCACTATAAAAGTCGAAACTCGGGTTATTATATGGAAAAAGTCAGTTATGTTGCAACTAATTTGTCTTTTCAGAAACTTTTTTAAGAGGCTTTTTTTCTAAAACTAAACTTTTTCTTTCTAAAAAAGCACTTATATCAGGCTCTCTTTTTCTAAATCTTTTATAAAGAGTTAAAGGATCTTCTGTATTGCCTCGACTTAAAATAGAATCTCTAAACCTTTCAGCCACTTCCTTGTTGAAAATCCCCTCTTCTTGAAACATTTTATAAGCATCTGCACCTAAAACTTCAGCCCATTTATAGCCGTAGTATGCTGAATCATGGCCTCCAGAAAATATATAAAAGAAATGGGGGGAATGGAGGGGAAAAAAAGATTTTTCTAAAGGAGCTAATAACTGAGCTTTTTTTGTTGCTTTAGCTTCAAATTCTAAAAGTGAAATATCGGGTAAATCAGAAAGATTATGCCAAGCCATATCTAGAAGTCCCAAAGAAAGTTCCCTTAAACAATATATACCGGATTGAAACTGTAATTGACCTTTAACTTTTTCGAACAAATCATCAGGCAAGGGTTTTGCTGTTTCATAATGTTCTGAGATAAGCTGTAAGCTTTCTTTTTCATAAATCCAGTTTTCCATAATTTGAGAAGGAAGTTCTATAAAATCTATAAAAACAGAACTGCCTGAAAGAGAACTCATTTTGCAATCAGACAAAATATTATGAAGAGCATGACCAAACTCATGAAAAAGAATTCGCACATCATCTAATGTAAGAAGACTAGGTTTATCCTTATTAGGTTTGGAAAAATTACAGCAAATCACAGCATGACAAAAACTTCTCGTTCCTAAAAAATCACTTCCTTGTGGTTTAAAGCGAATCGCCCAAGCTCCTTGTGATTTTTTATTTCTTGAGAATAAATCCAAATAAAGAAGCCCTCTATAATCACCTTTACGATAAACTTCATAAACTTTCACAGTTTCTTCGTAGACAGGATAGTTTTTCGTTTTTTTGAATTCTAAATCATAGAGCCTCTTAGCATGTTCAAAAAGCCCCTTTAAGCTCTTCTCTAAAGGGAAGTACTCTCTTAGTTTTCCTAGTTCTTGAGTGTTCATATCAAATTTCTTTTTCATTAGTTTTTCTGAATAATAGTCTAAATCCCAATACTGAAAATCTTCAATGCCATCTTCTTTTAAAGCTAAGTCTTTCACCTCTTTGAGTTCTTTTAAAGCTTTAGGACGAAAAACTTTTAATAGATTTTCCAAAAATGAAGTCACGTTATGAGGGGATTTTGCCATACTTTCTCTGAGCTTATATTCAGAGTAATTTGAAAAACCTAAAAGCTTAGCTTTTTTTAATCTCAAATCAATGATTTTGAGTACAATTTCAGAATTGTCAAGTTCACCATTATAGTTTCGGAAGGACATAATTTTAAAAAACTTTTCTCTTAGCTCTCTTCTTTTGCAATAAGCTAGAAAAGGTAAATAGCTTGTCTCTAAAGAAGTAAAAATCCAGCCTTCTTCTTTTTCCTTTTCTGCTAATCTTTTAGCTTCTAAAACATAGCCTTCAGGAATGCCTTCTAGAGCTTCTTTATCAGTTACCTGAAACCGAAACCTTTCTCGAAACTCAATTATGTTTTGAAAAAACTTCTTGCCTAAAAGTTCTATTTCATCGTTTGTATCCATAAGTTTTTTACAGCTTTCTTCTGAAAGCAGAGCTCCTTCGAAAGCTAATCTCTCATAGAGTAAATCTAAATAGCGAAGTTCTTCATGGTTTAAGGAGTTTCTTTCCATTTCATCTTTATAAATAGCCTCTACCCTTTTAAAAAACTGAGGATTCTTTATTGTAAGGAACATTTTTTGTAGACCTGAAGTGAAAGAAAGCATGATTTCAGAAAGTTCAGAAGAATTAGCAGCTGCGTACAGTTGATAGAAAACTCCAGAAATTATATCAAAAGAGTGAATAATTTGGTCGTAAGGTTTAATGGTGTTTTCATAGCTGGGCTTTTTTTTATGTTCCATAATTTTTAAAAATTTTACTTGAGCCTCCTTGCACAACTGCTCAAGGGCAGGCATAAAGTGTTCTGCTTTAATCTTATCAAAACGCACAGCACCTTTTTTCAGGTTTGAGGGTATGAGTAAGGGATTTTCTTCTAAACTAGACATAGGTATTGTGCGTAAGTCTAAAAAAGGACTGCCTATAAGTCAATAAAAAAAAATCTATACAATATAAAAAATCCTTGTGTATGATCTTTGTGTGTCATTTTTATGTGTAAGCCTATTCCTAGTTCTTTTATTTCTTACCTTCCTGGTACTCTGGCTACCTTTCTATTTATCTCTTATGCTCTTTTCCGAAAACCTCCTGTGGGCTGTGCCTTTAGCTTTTGTTATGTCTCCTTTTTTCTTACTGGCCTTTTATGGGGTTTTAAATTATCTTATTAAAAAACCTTCTCCAGGAGAATATGATAATTTCAATTCTCTTCTTATGCTTCAATGGGGTTTGAAAAGAAATCTTTACGGAGTTTATGCTTTATTCTTCCAAAAACTTTTTTTTATTTCAGATCCTATCCGTTTTCTTATTTTACGCACCTTTCAAGCTAAAATCCACCCTAGTTCATGGATTACATCCAGTGTAAAAATTTTTGAGCCTTATTTTGTCTCTATTGGAAAAGAAAGCCTTATTGGAGAAGATGCTATTCTTGCCACAACCCTATTTCCTAAAACAAAAACTCTTATGACTTATCCTATAACCATTGGGGATTATGTTCTCATAGGAGGTTTTGCTGGCTTAGGGCCTGGGGTTCATATTGAAAATCACTGCTTCATACAACAAAGAGCCCAAATCTATGCAGGAGTTCATGTTAAAAAAAACTCCCTCATTGGTTATCAAGCTATAATTGGAAAAAATACTAAAGTGGGAGAAAACGTAAAAATAGGAAAATTTTGTTTTATCGGAAATGAGTTAAACATACCAGATCATACAAAGATACCTGAAAATGCTGTCATAAAAACACAAAAAGACTTAAATCAATTTCTAAAAAAAAAGCATGAGACTACATCAGATATTCAAAAAGGCGTAACTACCAACTCTCATTACTCTAGCCCACAGCTTAAAGATCAGTTATTCCTGAGTTTGCCCTTTCAAATTTAGCTATTACTTTAAGTACCTGAAATAACTAGGTTTATGCACTGTTCCAATGAAAAAGACATACTACATTTTTCTACATACCAAAAGCTCTCCAATAAATATTCACAATTATGTTATTTCATAGGCTCTTTCAGGAAACTCCTTTCCAAAGAGCTTATAAATTTTCTTAGCCTTTGCAGATAACTTACGAGGAAGGCCATAAGCTTTAGAGGGAACTTTTACTCTATTTCGAATAATATTAGTTTCTACATCCTTAAGAGTCTCAATAAGCTCTTGGGAGCTAATATTCACCCCTGCTTCTTTTAAAGTTATTTCTGTACTTCTCAGAACCACATAAGCTAAAAAACAAATAGCTATGTGTGATCTTATTCTTTGAGTTTTTCTATGATATATGGGTCGCATTTTTAAATTATGTTTGTTAATCCGAAACAGCTCTTCAATTCGCCAAAGATTGTAGCGGGCCTCACAAATGGCATGAACAGACTCTGATTTTAAATTTGTACAAACTCCATATAGACCATCCCACAAGGCGTCTTGCTCCACTTTTTTCCAATCAATCTTTGTGTCCCCACGAACTTTTTGTATATATTTATTTTTCCCTCCACCTTTTATCAGCTTAGAACTTTTAATCTTTCCATCTTTTTCTAACTCCTTTAGCTTTTCTACAGCACGTTCCCTTTTTTTTATATCATGTCGCCCACGTTTCTCACTGTAACTTATAATAATTCGTCGGTTATTATACTCAACCTCATGGTATAAGATTTTAGAGCCTTCTGTACCATCATCTTTGTAATTACTCTTATTCAAAATACTGTCCTTAAGAGATTTAGGAAGTTTTTTTAAGGGACAAGAAACAATGTACTCAGCCTTGATTCCCTCTGAATTTAACCCCTCTAAAGCTTCAAGATTACTATTGGAAAACAAACCTCGGTCTGCTATAACCCTTATCTTTCTAAGGTTATACTTCCTAGAAACCCCCTTAATCATTGATTCAAAGGTCTCAAACTCTGAAGTGTTGCCAGCAAATAATTCATAACTTATAGGCAAACCCTTCTGATTCGATAAAACAGCTAAAACAACTTGAACCTCTCCAGGTTTACCATCTTTGCTGTAACCAAAATCTAATAAGTCCGTGGGAACAACACTTTCAAAGGCCAAGGTCGTTACATCAAAAAGGACAATGTCTAAGCTCTTTTCCCCATTAAGAATAACTTGAGAAATTCTATCCCTAATGTTTTCTTCCTGATCTGATATGTGATCCATCAAATTTAAAATTTGTTTGAGAGTTATATTTTTACCAAAATGCTCCTCAAGTAAATAGGAACTTTTTAATTTACTTGATGGATCAAAAACTCTCATCAAAACTAGATTCTTTAAAATAGCATTGAGCTTTTTAGGATCTCTTCCTGCTTGGATGAGATCATTAAAACCCAACTGTTGGTAAGTAAAACCTAGAATGTCATTAAAGCCATTATTACGACGCTCTTCATTGTCTACATCTGAAAGATTTACTGTAATCTTATTACGAATAGCACCCTCTATTGAAACAAGTCCCTTTTTTTCTTTTTCAATTAATTCTTTAGCTATCTTTTTATACCGCTCTACAGCTTTAGGATCTTTAGATTGACCGATAGTTTTAACTATTTTGGATTTAGGTTTACCCTCCTTTCTATAGGATACAATCAGCCTAACCACAATATTTCCATCTTTTCTTTTAGGACAAGCCATGAACATAAAAAATCCCTCCCTCTTTTTTCTCCAAGTTATATAATTGCACATTACCTGACATATTATAAACTTAAAGAAAAAAGACCTGAAACTGCATTGTTTTCGATCTGAAGGTGTTTTTTTAATGAAAGGGCAAACTCAGGAATGAACTTCCCCTGTTTCTGCGGACAGTCAAATGAGGACACGCCCTAGAATATTCGTGACCGTATGCAAAAAAAATTTTTTATATTTTTTGTAAATGGAGAAGTGTTTTTTCTTGACATACTTTTTGATAGACACTCTAAAAATTTAACAGAGTTTGATTAAAAAGCCAGGAGGCTATGCGTTAAAAGAATGTCGAATTAATTTTTGGAAATGGTATAACTCTAAGCATTTCACCTTTATTCTTTTTAACATAAAAATAATTTAACAAAATGACCTGGATTAAAGACTTGAAAATTGTGAAAAAATTACTGCTCAGAACACTAGCCATCAAACTGTTTATCCCCTAAGGACCTTGTTAAACAATTCCCTTTTTATGGGACAAAGTTCCCTCTTCTTTTTTGTATTTCTTTTCTTTTTTTAAGACGAGAGGTACGACGAATGATCGCTTCATCATAGCGTCTTTTTTCTACATCGGTTTTTAAAATCAAGGGAGGAATTTTCTTAGGGCTTCCTTTTTTTCCAATAGCTACAAAAGTTAAGTAAGAAGAAGCAATATGGTGATAAGTTTGAGTTTGAGGATCTTCAGCTGTTGCACGCACACCTACTTCCATGGATGTACGACCTGAATAATTAAGACTTGCCTTCAAATTTAAAATCCAGCCAATATAGGCTGGTTTTATAAAGTGAAACTCATCAATAGAAGCTGTGACAACATCACTTAGACTATGCCTTCTTGCACATATAGCACCACAAATATCAACCCAAGAAACAATGGCTCCTCCAAAAACAGTCCCTAGTTGATTAGCATGAACAGGAAGGATAAGCTCAGTCATTATGACCTGAGAGTAAGATACGAAATTACCCTTCATACTTACTTAAAAAAGAAAAACTTAAACTCCAGGTTACTTGTTAAAATGAAGAATCTAGATCAGAACTTCCCTTATCAAAAGGAGGGGTTTCTGGATCTGAAACCGTTTTGTATCCAGCTGGAATGGTGTTGTCATTTACATTAGCAGTGCTATCTGTGATGGTATGAGAACTTGTTGTAGGTCTTATATCAGAAGGTTGTGTTTGAGTCTGATGAGCTTTTTTATCTTCTATAAAGACCATCTTAGGTAAGCACCAGACAATCAACTGAGCTCTCGACTTAAGATTCATCTTCTTATAAATATTTGTAAGGTGAAATTTGACTGTTTTTTCAGTAACATAAAGTTGATCAGCAACTTCCTTATTTGATAGACCTTTTGTTACTAATTCTGCTACTTCTGACTCTCTTTTAGAAAGACCCTCTTTTATTAAAAACTGTTTAAGCATCCTTGCCTCTCCCTGTTTCATTGTTTATTTTTAAAATACTTCCTTACTTAGAAGTCTGTCAGCCTTTATAAGAGAGTACAAGTGAATTTTAAAAAAATACTAAAAACCTAGACCATGTGACTATTTTTTTGTTTTCATTGCCGTTTTCCAAGCCAATTAAGCTTCTAAGAGAGTTGTTGACTTGAGATTCAGATGCTCAAAAGCCTCTAAAAATATTGTGTTCTTACACTAAAAAGGATTTGAAGACTTTTTTGTGCTATGTTGTAGCACTTTTTTTCATGAATTAGAGTTTTTTTTAAAAAAGAAAAGATTTTTTTGTTTTTCTATAACTTGATCGGAAAAACCGGCTAGTTTTGTAACCTGTATACTAAAGGAGATCGGTTCCTAGCCTTCTTTGAAGAGTGTATAAAAACATAACTTATCTTCTTTTTTTGATAGGGACTCATGAAAGTTTAAGGACCTACGAAAGTTTTTAACCTTAATGAGGATGCTTTTTTCCATACGGCTGACTTGTAATAACCCGAGTTTCGACTTTTATATATTGTTCAGAAGCTCCTGTTTTGAGTTTTAAGTTGAATGGAGGGTTTTTTAGGTTTTAAGCAATAGGAGATGAGAGTACCTAAAAGATTGATGACAAAGTTTTGTGGGCTACGATGGCGAGAATGCTCAAGATGAAACTCTCCTTTTAACACTCCAATCACTGACCTCCACAACAGAACGTTTTTTCAACATCAACTTGTCAAATAAGGGAATCAATTTATTCTTCATATTTAATTTGACGTTTGTAATAAGCTTAACTCCCTTCTTTAAAAGCTTTTTGAAAAGGTCTGATGAAATATAACCTCTGTCCCCAAAGAGTTTTTCCACCAACCCTTTACTATAAATCCATAACTTAGCTTTCGATCATCTACATTTCCCGGAGTTAAGGTAAAACTTAAAAGTTCTCCTAGGTGATTGATAACAATATGGAGTTTAAATCCGAAGAACCAGCCCATACTACTTTTGCCTCTTTTTAGCTAACTTTTAGAACACCTTATTTCGTCCTATTCTTTTATTTTTGCAGACAGCAATCGATGTGGAATCAATAAATGATATGCCGATGGTTTTACTCATAAGGCTTGTCAAGAAAAGAAACATCAAAAAAGCCATGTCTTTTTTGATGTTCACAAATCGGGAGTAAGACAACATTTTAGGAAAATAAGATTTAAGATAGACTTTTGCAAACTGGTAAAAGGCTTTAAAATTCCTAAAGCCAGAACTTTGGAAAAGTAAGATAAAGAGTGACAATTTCGCTGGGAGACATAGCACAAGAAAAACCTCCTTTATTTTTGGGAACCAGTTCTGGGTGCTGCTGTATGAGAGGGGTTAAAAAATCATCGACAAGAACATAAATTGATATGATATAGTGCTTCCGTTTAGGTTTTCAGGTTCCTAAGATGGAGAAGTTATCAAAGTTTCTAATTTAGGCCTGTGTTTTCGTATTCCTCTAAAAAATTGACTTAAACTTCCCTTGAAATCGTCATAGTTTTCATAATATCGATTCGCCGTGACCTCTTTTTTCATAAACTTCCAAAGCCTTTCTATAGGATTTAAATTCGGTGAGTACGGAGGAAGATAAACAAGTTTTATATTCAACTCTTTCACTAACTTCTTGACAGACTTCGATCTATTGTATCCGGCCCCATCTAAGATAAGATGAATCTCTTTTTCATCGGAATACTTCTTAATGAATATGATGGAGCATATCACATATGGAAACATGGTTAACTGTCTTATGACTCCTGACTACCGTCTTCAAACTATTGATCTCAATAGCTCCACAAACATTCACTCTTTTTCTTCAGCCTGAATTGGTCTTCACTTCTATCCAACCATATGAAATCGTAGGACCCCACTCAGGATGTGTGGAATCAGCAAAGTAAACAAGACCGCCTTTCTTCTTAATTCTCTTGATCTTCCTCCAAAAAAGTGGACAGTTTTTATGTTCTTAAAGCCTCCTTTGTTTAAATTCTTCTGGACTCATGTATTCCAAGGAAGAATATGCATTCTTACCTTGTTATACCAATCCATGTAAATTGCAATTTTTTTCTCCAACTCCTCCTTTGTTGTACAGTCTTTGTATTCCAGTTCATCCTTCAACGTATGGAAAAAGCTCTCCACAAACGCATTATCATAACAATTTCCCTCCCTAGACATAGATTGCTTGAAGACAAAGAATTTCAATTCCTTATCTCAAACCCTTCACAACAGTATTGAACCCCTTGATCCGAGTGGACTATCAGCCCTCTAAGCTCCCAGAAACAGATTGGACTGCGGCTCTCAGAGCCTGTTTTGAATGAATCCCGTCCAAACTCTCACAGAGCTTCCAAGACTTAATCTCTCGATTATAGACATCTAAAAATACAACCAAATACAGAAATTTATCTCTAAAAGGAATATAGGTTAAATCCGAACACCATACCTGGTTTTCTTTTCCTGCTTGGCTCTCTCCTGTCTTAAACAACCGAGGAAACTTATTATGAATCGAATTAATTTCTGTAATTGGTATAAGAAGGGAATAAATTCTGAAGATCAGGTTTTAGGCTGAAAGTCATAATTTGATAAGATCATTTGATTTGTGATTCTGAAAGACTACCTTTAGCTATGAAGTCAGCTAAGGAAGAAAAACATAAGTGTCAAATATTTTCATAAAAAAGCTCTTCTGCAAAGACTAGCCTTTAGTAAGACTTGCAAAATTTGTAAGTTTCATAGAAAATTAAAGAAAAAATAAAAAAATAATGATAAAAAGGAGTATAGCATTATGGAAAAAAATAGTTCAAAAACCCTAGTAACAATTATTATATCAGTATTGTTGTCTGTTGCAGTTTCTGTAGGATTGACTGTAGTTTTAATACAAAATTCAAGCCTTGTTTTAAAAGCTATAGAGACAAATGCTCAAGGCTTTGCTAAATTTATTTTTAGCGAAAAAATGAGAAATGCAATGAGCTCTCAGCAACAAATAGCTCAAAAAGAAGAAATGGAAAAACGAGTTCAGAAAGAAAAAGACAAACTTGAACAGGATTTTAAAAACCCTAGAAACCCTAAAATTGACCCCTCACGTGCCATCTTCGGCCCAAAAAATGCACCCATTACTATTGTGGAGTATTCGGATTTTCAATGCACTTTTTGTGCTAGAGCCTATCAGACCATAAAGAAAATCAAAAAAGTTTATGGAAATAAGGTAAGAGTCTTGTACAAGCATCTTCCTAATCAAAGGTATGGAAGAAAAGTGGCTGAATATTATGAAGCTGTGGCTTTACAAGGATCTGATAAGGCTGAAAAATTTCATGACTATGTCTTTGATAATTCTAACTCATTACGCAACCCTAATAAAAGCCGTGAAGATGTTATTAAGTTTTTAAATAGTGCTGTAAAAAAAGTAAGAGCTAATTTAGCAAAAGCAAAGAAAGATATGAAATCTAAAAAAATTGCAGATATTATTAACGAAGATAAAAAAGAAGCTAATGGTTTTGGTTTTAACGGAACTCCTGCCTTTATAATCAACGGGGTAAGACTTTCAGGTGCAAGGCCTATTGATAGTTTTAAGGAAATTATAGATAGACACCTTAATAAAAGTTAAGGTGTGTCTTTGGGTTAATCTATAGTGCTTCCGTTTAGGTTTTCCGTTTTTTTTGAGTTGAGGTCTAGTTTTTATTCTAAGGCCTTGATAAAAAGTCATTTATTTTTAAAAATAGTTTCATATGTCAGGGTTTCTATCAAAAAAAGAGCGAAAAGATTTACTCTATGAACTATCTTTAGAAAGAAATCTTAGGTACGGAAAAAGGATTATGACAATTCTCCATTTAGATAAAGGTGAGTTGTGTAAAGATATTTCCCGTTTTCTTTTCCTTGATGAGGGCACGATAAGAGCCTGTAGAGATCGTTATAACAAAGGCGGGATAGAGTGCTTAATCAACGACAATTACAACCCTAAAAGGTCCTTTTTAACTAAGAAAGAGGAGAAAATGCTTTTAAAGGAATTAGAGAAAAGAATTTTTCCATCATCACAGACAAGAGAATTAAGAAGAAAGACGGTCCTGTTTACTTTGCTGATTCCACACATCCTGAGTGGGGCCCTACGATTTCATATGGTTGGATAAGAGAGGGTAAGAAGTTTGAAGTGAAGACCAATTCAGGCTGGAGAAAAAGAGTGAATGTTTGTGGAGCTATTGAGATCAATAGTTTGAAGACGGTAGTCAGGAGTCATAAGACAGTTAACGAAGTTTTTCTATATGATATGCTCTATCATATTCATTAAGAAGTATTCCGATGAAAAAGAGATTCATCTTATCTTAGATGGGGCCGGATACAATAGATCGAAGTCTGTCAAGAAGTTAGCGAAAGAGTTGAATATAAAACTTATTTATCTTCCTCCGTACTCACCGAATTTAAATCCTATAGAAAGGCTTTGGAAGTTTATGAAAAAAGAGGTCACGGCGAATCGATATTATGAAAACTATGACGATTTCAAGGGAAGTTTAAGTCAATTTTTTAGAGGAATACGAAAACACAGATCTAAATTAGAAACTTTGATAACTGATAACTTCTCTATCTTAGGAAACTGAAAAACTAAACGGAAGCACTATATACTCTATTAAGACAATTTTTATTAAACAGCACTGTCAAAGTGGTGCTGTTTTTACTTTTTTTAAGGATTCTATCTCCATATCTGTAGGTATTCCTAAAATTTTCTCATATTTCATTTAATTGTTTAAGAGTAAGTCGGGTTTCTTAACAGCCCTTGACTCCTACGAGGGAAATATTTCTTAGATTTTAAAGGAGAAGTTTTTATTGATCTTGTTGTAAAACGAGCCTGTAAGACGTTTTTCTAAGGCCTTCCCCGTTACAAAAGTATTAGAGAAGTTCTTCTAGGGCATGTCCTTATTTGCCTAGACCTTTTTCAAGACCTTAGCCGTGTTGAATATTTATAAAGATTGTAAAAAGCTCATAACAAAGGGAGGTGTTATGTTAAGAAAAGTTTTAACAGATTCTATGTGGAAGGATCTGGAAGCTATTATAAGAGAGAAAGGCTGTTATCATTCAGCAAACAATAGAAATGTTATGGAAGCAATTTTATGGAAATTACGTACAGGCAGTCCGTGGCGTGATATTCCTGAACAGTTCTGTCCTTGGAAGAGAGCATATAATCGCTTTAATAGGTGGGTACAAAAAGGGTTATGGAATGATTTTTTTTTACTTTACAAGAAGAAGTTGATACAGAGCGGGTGTCCATCGACGGAAGTTATACCATTTCCAAAAATTAATTCGACATTTTTTTAACTCATTGCGTCCTGGCTTTTTGATAAAACTCTGTTAAATTTTTAGAGTCATGTCGAAAAAAGATTTAGTTACACAGATTCAAGGGTATGATTTTCTGGCTACTTACAAAGTAGAAAGAAGTGCCAACATCAAGACAAAATTATTGGCTTTGCAGCATATGCAAGAAGGAAAATCGATTCAAGAAACAGCAGGTATGGTTTTGTATCACCGTCACAGTATCAAATCCTGGTTACAGTCTTTTTTTGTAGACTTTGATTACGAGGGATTGATAGATCGAGAAGGCAGAGGACGCAAGCCTCGTTTGCCAGTAACAGAAGAAGAGAGGTTCAAAATCAAGTTAGATGAAATTCAAGACAAAAGAGAGGGAGGAAGCATAGGAGCAAAGGGAATACAGAAACTTTTAGCAGATGAATTTGACTGTTGCTATTCTCTTTCTGGGGTTTATGTTTCTTTAGACCGCCTTAATATTGTATGGATCAGTGGTCGTTCTCTTCATCCTAAAAGTTCATTAAGAAGCTATGGAACAGTTTAAGGAACATTTTCCAGAAGAGGTGGAGAAAATAAAAGAAAAGATTCAGACTCATAAAATAGAGATTTGGTGGCAGGATGAATGCAGAATAAGCTCAGCAAGGTTCTTTGAGCAGGATTTGGGCAAGAAAAGGCACACGGCCTAGAGTTGTGAGGCAAAGACAATTTTTATCCACTTATATTTTTGGAGCAGTTTGTCCGGATAGAAATAAAGGCTGTGCTTGGATTTTACCGGAATGTAATTCAGGGATGATGCAAATTCACTTAGATGAGATATCTAAAAATATTATAACTGCTCACTCTCGTAAGTTTTTATTTAAAGCCATAGAGATGGCTTCTAAAGAAGAATACCCTCTATTTCTCATTGTTTTAACATAGCTGGTAATACGACAAAAATATTTCGCCATTTCTTCTGTTCTGAAACACCCTGACACTTTCTTTTTCACTTTAGTCATTCTTAGATCTCTTTCAGCTCTGTTATTAGTAGGATCTACGTTCTTTCTTTTAGCAAAGCACAGTATTTCTGCTTCATACTTTTTAAATCGCAGCCAAAGGTTTTGAGCTTGTGTATGCTTTATTCGTCCTTTCTTGCCATTTTTCTTAGGAAATTCTGGAAGCTCTTTTAAGCCTTTTGTAAGAATACTCCTATACCTTCTCTGAAGAGTTTCGTACTCTTTTTGAGTCAGAACTCTTGACTCTTTTTTATGAACTAACTCCACAGTCTCTTTAAGAAGTTTTTTGAGATTTGTAGCCCATTTGAATCCATTGCTTTCTTCTATAAATTTAAGCTCTCTCAAAAGGTGAGCCACACACAAAGCATGAGTTATCTTATCATAACAAAAGTAAGGACTCCAACAATCATGCACAAGCACTCCTCCATATCTATCCAAGAGACCAATATCTTTTATGGCTTCCCTTCCACCTGAAAGGTGGAGAAACTGCAAGACTAATTCTCCTGAACTATAAGTATGAATCCAGTAGTTTTTACCCTTAACCCTCATAGAGGTCTCATCAACATGAATGACCTCTGATTCAAGTATCTTTTCTTTCATCTGCTCTTCCCAACTTTTAAGAAACTCTCCTAATTCAGCAATGTATCTCAACATAACTGCAGGAGAAATCATTCGACCTATAAGCCCCATGTAATGTTCCCCAACACGTTGAAAAGACAGCATCTGAACTATAATGAAATTGATGATGGAAGCTCTAATGCCTATACCATACTGAAGAGGACCACTCATACCTTTAGGGAATTGACCTTTATTTCTAGCTCCACATGAGGGACAATCCTTAACTTCAGAAGTTACAGTATGGGTCTGAATTTCATAAAAAATATCAATCTTTTTACGCTTCTCAAGGCTTTTTACCTCTGCTGTCTTTAAAAACATCCCACACTGAGAACACTCTGAGGGAAAGACAGTCTCCTCACTGTTTGTATCTTTACTGTTATCAAGTCTAGAGCCCTTTTTTTGACTCCCACTAGCTTTCTTATTACGATTCCCTTGACGACTAAAATCTTGCGAAGGAGGAAGACCGCTGTTGCTGGAATTTTTTCGAACCTGTTTTTCTAAAAGCACAGCAATCAGAATGTTCACAACCTTAAAGAGAGATTCAAAAACCACAGAAATCTCAGTAGGCACAGAACCTTTCTTTGCAAACTTATCAAAGTCACTTCTTATATTTTCAATCTCATTTCTGATGGAGGTCTTATTTATTGTCATTTGAAAAAAGTATTTAAAAGAAAATCTGTAAGAGCAAGACTTTTATCTTAAAATAGGTCTAAAGTTAAGGATAACTGAACAATGTAGGTGAGCAGTTACAAAATATTCAAGAAAACTATCATGGAATTGTTTTAATGGACAGAGCCAGTTGGCATACCACAGAGACTTTGATAGTTCCTAAGAATTTATCCCTGATGCCTTTACCTCCTTATAGTCCAGAATTAAATCCCATGGAACAAGTCTGGCAACAATTACGAAGGATCAAATTATCGAATGCATGTTTTAAAAACTATGACCATATACTGAATACTTGTTGTGAGGCCTGGAATACTTTTTGCGATCAGGAGGGCAGGATTAAAAAATTATGCACTCGATCTTGGACAAAACAACAAGATGAATCAAGCTTGTAAATTAATTTGAACCTATAAATTAAATTGTGTAACTGATTTTTGTTATTTTAAATTTTACCCTCACTTTTTTACACTTATTTTAACCCATCAATCGATTTACACAACAAATAGATATACCTGAAATAAACTTATCTTATGAAAACTTAAACTCACCTTAAAAGAAGTTTTTTTAAAACCTCCTAACTGAAACTTTTCCTTAAGTCAATTTTAAAATTTTAAATTTGAACATGAAAATGTCGAATTAATTTCTGTAATTGGTATTACGTATCGATTCATCAGCATGCTAGTGGAGCTCGGCAAAGATCGTAATTCTGATTTTTTCTTCTCTCTCCAGCTAGAGAAATTTGTCATGGCTTTGTTTTTAGCCCTCACAGGAATTTTAGCCTCTTTTTCAGTTTCGACTGTGCTATCTCTTTTAATAGAGCAGAAACAACAAGATATCTCCACTTTAATGTCAATAGGACTCTCTTTAGATAATGTGAAAAAACTTTTTAGATAAATTAGCTTTTTACTCTCCTTTTTAGGTTTAGCTATTGGTTTGGGGCTTTCTGTTCTTGTTTGTCTTTACTTAGAGACTCATCCTCTGTACCTTCTCCCCTCCCATGTGTTTTATGATTCGAGCCTTCCTGTTCGCTTAACTTTAGATACCTTTTTATTTGTTTTAACAGCAGGGGTTTTTATGGTTTTTCTCAATTCAAGACTTGCTGTTTCAGGATTTAAACCTCTTTTAAGGGATACTTCTCATGAAAACATTTAATTGTGCTAGTTACGGCAAATGGATCTTATGCGGTGAACATGCTGTTTTAAGAAACCATTCCGCTTTAGTTTTTCCTATTTACTCTAAAAAGCTAAACCTCTACTATGAACCAGAAGATAAGCCTTTAAATGTAAGAAGCGAAGGGAATTTTAGCGAGCATTACAGATTTTTGTTTTTATCCATTTATCATAAAGCCCTAGATATGCTAAACATAAAATCTTTAAGAGGGGAGATTCATCTTTCAGGAAATTTGCCCGTAGGCTCAGGCTTAGGAGCCTCAGCTAGCGTGTCTGTTATTTTAGGAAAGTGGTTTAAATTTTTAGGCTTTATAAAAACAGAAGAACTTTTTAGTTTTTGTAAAGGTCTAGAGGATGTTTTTCATGGAGAAAGTAGTGGCGCTGATTTTGACAGAGAATCCTTTCTTTCAGAATTTGGTATGTTTGTTGATGAGGTTTTCGTTAACGCTTGTGAAGAAAAGGAAGAGCTTTTTTTTGCAATATTTTCTTTTTGAACCGTTTTTTCTTGGGTTACTTTAGAAATGCTTTTTGGCTTTGTGGAATTAAAATAAACTCCTATGGCCATAATAGATAAAAAAGTTATTAAATAAAAAATAAAATAAAGTTTTTTTCTTCTTAACATGTTCTAAAGCCCTCTCTCTTTAAGTTCCTCTTCAAATAAAGAATAAAGACTTTCTTCTTTAGGAAAAATTTCTGAATCTAAATTTCTGACTTTCTCAAAGGCTGTTATAATGTCATCATCACCGTTTAATCTTAAGAGATGAAGGAAGAAAAGCTTATCTACGTCATCTTCTTTTTTCTCAAGGAGAGCTTGTTGCCTGATGTTCCACCAAAGAGAGGCATAAAAAATCCCCATAGTGAAAATCTGCCCTGGCATTCCCTCTTCTGAACAAGCAGTAAAGAACTCTTCTGCAGTTTTTTGACGCACTTCGCTAAGGTTTCTTGAAATTCCGCAGTAGCTTAAACCTGTGAGACTGCCAGCATAGCTTTCCCCTACAATAGGAGCCCTAGGAAAGAACAAACTTACAATATAATCGCCTTGCCCAAAAATAAGGGCTTTAGAGCAACCCCTCTTTAAAGAACAGCAGTGGTCTTTATATAAAGCCACTGTTTTATCTTTTTGCATGAAACCACAAGTGATATGTTTTGTCTTATCTTTAAGTTTATAGACAGCACCATTGGTTTGAAAAAAAAGACTGGCTTCTGCTACAAGATGAATGGTGGTTTCAGCACTGAAGGCTGTATCCAGTTGTTCATCATATCCAAGATATATGGATTTCTTTTTTGAAGACCATCCTGTTGTTTTTGCTTTTGTATGGACTTGGAATGTTTCTGTATGAGCTATGGTTTCTTTAGGCATGAAGCTTTCTATGAGATTCAAAGTTCTATGAGTCCAGTAGTATGCAGTTATTTGAGCTAATTCTGAAGAAGGGTAGTGAAATTTTAACTTATTCTCTCCCATTGATTTGACAGAAAGTCTTTCATCCTCATAAGGTATAACAGAGAATCTTTCATTTTTTAAAAAACCTGAAGAGTCTAGACCTTCAAGATCAATAGCTTGAATTTGAAATAAACTTAAATCTTCTTTGAACCAACTTTCCTTTATAGAAAAATTGTTTTGATCTTGAATGGACATAGAATAAAAAGGATTTTTAAAAAAAATGCAACTCTGAAAATCAGAATTCCAACACTCTTCTGAAGTTTCAAAAATTGCCGAAATTGAGAACTCGCTTTCTGAATCCTCGCCTTTTATTCTAAAAGAACAGTTTTGAAATAAAAAAAATGAAAAAATTAAAAAAATCAAGAACAGCAATGGGTATAGAGAAAAAAAATATCCCTTCATAATCCCTTATCTCCCTATCAATAAACGCTTCATACTTTAAATACTTGCATATTTTAAAACTAAAAAACGATATCTCTTAACTTAGATTCCCAGTTTTTTTCTATATTCATCTATTTTTCTATCGATCATGTTTTCTATATCTTGCAACGCTTCGCCCTTTACACCACTGACTTCATTTTTTATATCTTCCAACAGTTGAGCCTTAAGAGCTTTTATTTCGTCACTGTTTTTTAGTCTATTTATTGATGCTTCTATTTTTTGATCGATCATATTTCCTATTTCTATTATCGTTTTGGTTTTGATTTTATTTACATCATCACCTAAACGGTTTAGTTTATCATCCATTTTTTCATTGACTTCTAAAACAGCCGCACAACCTGTAGAAGCTAGGAGGGATGTCATAGCAACCATCAATTGTACTTTTAATCTCTCTAAATTTGCGACACATAGAGAACTGTGTGTATCACTCATTTTGACTTGACAGGCCATTTTGTGTTTGTAAGTTTTATAAGCTAGAGTGCCAGATAAGCCTGCATTCACAAGGCATGCTTTTTTAACGGAGTCTGTAAGGGCTGCTGTAGCACTGGAAACTCCCAAACTCCCCATAAAAAGAGTCATAAAACCGGAGTCGCTCAAAAGATTCGAGCTTAAAATTTTTGCTTCTGGACAATTATTTGCCTTAAAATTCTCAATCTTACAACACTCTTCAGTACAATGGCTAGCTTTTACTTGTACGCTCAAGACTGATAGTAAAATTATGATTAAAGATTTCATTCCTTTCCCTTTTTTTATTTTTTTTTACAATCTTTTATCGACAGATTCAGTTTATACCTTTAGTCCGAGTGACTCATTTTGAGACAAAAAGAGGGTTATGTTGATTATACAAAATATTCTTACAAATAAAACGATTTTCAATTCATGATTTGTAGGGAAATAGTAAAAAATACAAGCTATACTTTCCATGGAGAGATAAAATTTTTCGACATATAAAACGTTTGATCGTTAGAAGAGTGCTTGAGGTTTCATTATGAGGGAAGAGGTTGTAAACTAAATCTTAATAAAAGATTTCTGGAGTGTGGGATAAGAGTTCCACAAAGACAGCACATAACCTCCTTCACCAGCTCCTGTGGGTTTTAAGGCTAAACAATTTTTCTCTCTTAGGCTTTCCATATAACTTTCTAAATGATCAGTGATCAAACCCCAACCTTTAAAGCAAGCATAAGCCTTATCAACAGCCTCTTTTAAGACATAGAGTCCTTCCTTTTGATCTAAAACACAAATTGCCTTTGAAGCTTCTTCCACAGCCTCTTTCATGGTCAGATCAAGTTTTCTTGCGTGTTGAGGATCAGTTTTGAATAGATCTTTGACTTTTCTTACACAATCTGCTGTGAATCCCATTTCTCCTGAAAAAGATAAAAGCCAGTAAGGATTCCATTTTAACCGTAAAGGATGAATGATAGGCTGTGAAGAGGTTTTTGTAAAACAAATAGGCTTTTCTTCTAAATTAACGGCAATATCAGCGCCACTACTTTCTCCATGAAAAACATCCTCTAGACCTTTACAAAAACTAAAAAGTTCTTCTGTTTTTATAAAACCCAAAAATTTAAACCACTTTCCTAAAATAACAGACACGCTAGCTGATGCTCCTAAGCCTGAGCCTACGGGCAAATTTCCTGAAAGATGAATCTCCCCTCTTAAAGATTTTATGTTTAGCATATCTAGGGCTTTATGATAAATAGATAAAAACAAAAATCTATAATGTTCGCTAAAGCCTCCTTCTCCTCTTACATTTAAGGGCTTATCTTCCGGCTTATAGTGGAAGTTTAGCTTTTTAGAGTAGATAGGAAAAACTAAAGCTGAATGGTTTCTCAAGACAGCATGTTCACCGCATAAGATCCATTTGCCGTAACTAGCACAATGAAATGCTTTCATGATGAGTTTCTTCTTAAAAGGGGTTTAAATCCTAAAACAGCAAGTCTTGAGTTGAGAAAAACTATAAAAATCCCCACAGTAAAAACAAATAAAAAGGTATCTAAAGTCAAATGAACAGGAAGACTTGAATCGTAAAACACATGGGAGGGGAGAAGATAAAGAGGATAGGCCTCTAAATAAAGACAAACGAGAATAGAAAGCCCCAAACCAATAGCTAAACCCAAAAATGAGAGTAAGAAGCTAATTTGTCTAAAAAGTTTTTTTACACTGTTTAAGCATAGACCTATTGACATTAAAGTGGAGATCTCTTGTTGCTTTTGTTCTATTAAAAGAGATAATACGGTCGAAACTGAGAAAGAAGCTAAAAGTCCTGTAAGGACTAAAAACAAAGCCATAACCAGTTTCTCTAGCTGGAGAGAGAAGAAAAAATCAGAATTGCGATCCTTCCAAGAAGACACTTGAAATCCAAGAGCTTTTATATCATTTTCTAAAACCTTGTATTTGTAAGGATTTTTTAATTTAACATGAACTCCTATGGTTTTTTGTTTTGAGTTGCGAAAGTCTGAAAAAGTATCGTTTATGACATAAAAAATAGTAGATCCATCAATCTCAGGAACGTCTAAACTAAACAGACCCTTTATACTTACAGACTCTGAAAGAGGAACTTCTCCCACAGGGTAAAGAGCTGCTTCTAGAGGGAAAGCTGTCAAACTTTCACCTTCTAGAAAATTATGGGTATAGGCTATGTCGGCACCTATGAGTACTTCTTTTTTTAAGAGATCTTGAGCTAATTTCTTATTTTCTGGCTTATTAAAAAATCTAATAAGATTCTTCTTTTTTAAACCTATAGCCTTTACTCCTGAAAGCAATCCTTCTGAATTTTTCAGGATCAAGTCTTGGCTTTCAAAAATGTAATGTCTTTTTACATTTTGATTATTCAAACTTTTTTCAAGTGAAGCAATTCTTTTGTCTTTAGGGGAGGGAACTATAACTTCTAAATGAGGCTCTGCTTTCAGATACCTAGACACAGAAGATTCCTTCAATCCTTTCATCACAGAAAGAACAAGTAAAAAAGAAAAAAAGGCCAAAGACATAGTTATTATACTAATATAGGAGATCACTTTTACAATGGAATCAGATCTTTTAGAAAAAAGGTAATTTTTTAAAAAATAAAAACCTAAATGATTTTTAAACACCTAATATACCCATAAATTATAGAATAAGGATTTAAAGGTTTCAGTAAAAAATTCTCTTATGCTAGGTTTAAGACGTCCTGAGACCACGGAGCGAGATTGGAGTTGAATATGGCTTGGAAAAATCGCCTGAAAGGTTTTATAAGCTCTGTACATATGAAGGTGAGAAGTGATGACAATAAGAGATTTGCATCCTATGGTTTTTGCTAGAAATAAACTTTGTTGAGCATTACTATAAGTTGTTTTAGAAACTTTATCTAAAATAACTCTTTTTTTATCAAGGCTCCCATAAAACGGCCAAGCAGGAAAGATCTCTTCTAAAGAAGAACTTTTGTGAACTCCAGATATAATAAGATTTTTGATTTGTTTTTGTACTAACAAATTAAACCCCTCTTCAATTCGATAGGCTTTTCCAGTGAGACTAACAGCACAATCGGCTGTTTGATCTTGAGTCCATGAGGTGATTTCAAATTTTTTAACTTTTTGAAGTTCTTTTAAGAACAAAAAAGAAAAAATAAAAATAAAAACTGTAAAAAATGTATATATGTTAATCATTTTCATAAACTTCACAAGAGTTAAAAACTTAACAAAAAGCCACCACTTCAATCTCTACATCAACATTTTTAGGCAGTTTAGAAACTTCAACACAGGAACGGGAAGGAGGGGCTTCTGAAAAATAACTAGAGTAAATGGCATTGACTTTATTAAAATTCTCTAAAGAAGTAAGAAAAATTGTGGCTTTGACAATATGTTCAAAGTTTAGACCAGCTTCTTGAAGAACAAAGCCTATGTTTTTCATTACCTGATCAGTTTGTTTCTCAATAGACCCTAAAACAAGTTCATTAGTCTTAGCACAAATAGGAATCTGCCCCGATAAAAACACAAAATGCCCCACTTGAATGGCCTGACTATAGGGGCCTACAGGTTGAGGAGCTTTAGAACTACAAATGACTTTTGAAACAGACATACTTACTTTTAGCTTCTTTTGATTACAATTTCAATAATTCTAGGGAGGTCCTTTAAGACTTTGTGCGTTATTAGAGAGGTTTATGTAACTTAAGTAACAAAAAGGTTGTCTTGCAAAAAAGTTTATATTTTTGTAAATAGGGAGTGTTTTTTTATAGACCTTTATAAAAAGGGCTCCTCCCGGGAATCTGTGGGTTCCCGGAGGTTCTTTTGAGGAGGCGAATAGGGGCTTAGATCGGAAGGATGTGTTATCGCTTTATCGCAGTAGAGATGGGATAGAAAGATTATTTAGATCTTTTAAGCACAATATTCTTGAAAAAAGGAGTAGGGTAAAATCATCCACTTCAATGAAGGGAAGTGTTTTTATAAACTTTTTGGCTTTGATTTTAATTTCTCATATTGATAAAATTATGAATCAAGAAAAGTTATACAAAAAAGTTACTAAAAAGGAGTTATTTAGAACACTTGATCAACTTAAAGTTTACCATCTTGCAAATGATAAGATCATTTTAGCCGAAGTATCAAAACGTCAAAAAGAAATTTTTTCGGCGTTTAAATTGTTGAAAAAGCTCAAACCTAGTTATAATACCAATTACAGAAATTAATTCGACATTTTCATGTTCAAATTTAAAATTTTAAAATTGACTTAAGGAAAAGTTTCAGTTAGGAGGTTTTAAAAAAACTTCTTTTAAGGTGAGTTTAAGTTTTCATAAGATAAGTTTATTTTATGTATATCTATTGTTGTGTGAATCGATTGATGGGTTAAAATAAGTGTAAAAAAGTGAGGTTAAGATGTAAAATGAAAAAAATCAGTTACGCAATTTAATTTATAGGTTCAAATTAATTTACAAGCTTGATTCATCTTGTTGTTTTGCCCAAGATCGAGTGCATAATTTTTTAATCCTGCCCTCCTGATCGCAAAAAGTATTCCAGGCCTCACAACAAGTATTCAGTATATGGTCATAGTTTTTAAAACATGCATTCGATAATTTGATCCTTCGTAATTGTTGCCAGACTTGTTCCATGGGATTTAATTCTGGACTATAAGGAGGTAAAGGCATCAGGGATAAATTCTTAGGAACTATCAAAGTCTCTGTGGTATGCCAACTGGCTCTGTCCATTAAAACAATTCCATGATAGTTTTCTTGAATATTTTTAGATATCTCATCTAAGTGAATTTGCATCATCCCTGAATTACATTCCGGTAAAATCCAAGCACAGCCTTTATCTTTATCCGGACAAACTGCTCCAAAAATATAAGTGGATAAAAATTGTCTTTGCCTCACAACTCTAGGCCGTGTGCCTTTTCTTGCCCAAATCCTGCTCAAAGAACCTTGCTGAGCTTATTCTGCATTCATCCTGCCACCAAATCTCTATTTTATGAGTCTGAATCTTTTCTTTTATTTTCTCCACCTCTTCTGGAAAATGTTCCTTAAACTGTTCCATAGCTTCTTAATGAACTTTTAGGATGAAGAGAACGACCACTGATCCATACAATATTAAGGCGGTCTAAAGAAACATAAACCCCAGAAAGAGAATAGCAACAGTTAAATTCATCTGCTAAAAGTTTCTGTATTCCCTTTGCTCCTATGCTTCCTCCCTCTCTTTTGTCTTGAATTTCATCTAACTTGATTTTGAACCTCTCTTCTTCTGTTACTGGCAAACGAGGCTTGCGTCCTCTGCCTTCTCGATCTATCAATCCCTCGTAATCAAAGTCTACAAAAAAAGACTGTAACCAGGATTTGATACTGTGACGGTGATACAAAACCATACCTGCTGTTTCTTGAATCGATTTTCCTTCTTGCATATGCTGCAAAGCCAATAATTTTGTCTTGATGTTGGCACTTCTTTCTACTTTGTAAGTAGCTAGAAAATTATACCCTTGAATCTGTGTAACTAAATCTTTTTTCGACATGACTCTAAAAATTTAACAGAGTTTTATCAAAAAGCCAGGACGCAATGCGTTAAAAAAATGTCGAATTAATTTTTGGAAATGGTATAACTCAGAGGGATTTTAGGTAATAATCCTTTTCATGTTCGTTATCCCTTTGGGAAGTCTTTGTCCTATCACATTATATCTAGAACTAATGCATTGCGTATACATTAATTTTGACTCCACTTTTTCAGTGCAATCCATAGTGTAAAAACAAGCACATTGAAATGTTTTTTATTCCACTACATTTTAATTTTATTTTGCAAGAAAGCTTTAAAATCTTTACTGGTATGAATCCCTGATTTCTATGTAACGCACAGTAATTAAAAATGAAGTTCAAAAAAACTTTTAATATATTTATACCAAAGTCAGAACAAAACAAATGTTGCAAAATATTAAAACATTTTTTTAAAAAGGTTATTGACAAAATATTAGAGGTTTGCTAGTAGCTTTGTAGTTATAACATAAGTGAGTGGTAAAGATAAAACCGACAGAAGTAAGAGTTCTTTCCTACACTTACATGAAATAAAAGTAAGGATATAATTTTTTTAAGTTTAATCTTTACACATGAAGGAGGAAATATGAAAACAATACCAAAAACTTTAATGACAATCATCCTTGGGGCTTTTTTACTCGTAGGTTGCGGCGGCTATAGAGGTGGCCAAAATAGAGATCATCTAGACTTAGGCGTAGGCGTAGGTGATGACTATGATGACTATAAGGGGACAAGACAAAATGAAGATCATCTAAACTTAGCTCGACTTTTTGCAAAAGAGCTTAATAGGGTTTTCCATAAGCAAGGTGTAAGGTACGATACTGTATTACTAAGGGCATGGACTAACCAAACAGGTTATGCTATTTATTATGACAGAAACAACTTTGAGAGTGGGTATGTGGCTGTGAATCTTAACCGTTTTACAGGCCCGAATCATCCTGATATTGGCTCTTACTATAGGGAAAACGTTGTAACTAATCTTGTACAATCAAAAAGAATCTTTAAAATCCCTTTTCACATAGTAAAGGGAGATACAATTATACGGTACTATATTATTAATCAGATTTATACAGATCCTAACACAGGAAAACAATACAGCGATACAAAAGGCACTTACGGTTACTATACAGGAATGGAACTTGGTTTTATAGAAGAAAATAAAATTGAAAAATTCTCTGAAATCTTACGCACTCAGTTTAATGTGTCTGAAGACAAAGCTCCAGTAATAGCAGAGCTAGCTATGGAATTTGCAAGCCTTGATCCAGATAGCATGGATAGAAAGACAGCTAATTGGTACGCACAAGAAATGACTGGAGTTTCATTTGATGAGATGGAACAAGCAACAGCAGATCCTGTTGAAATTCATAAGCTCTTTGTAAAAGCAGCTACTCACATAGGAATTCCCACTCAAAATGCTTACAACTTGATGGGTCTTTTCCTTCTTCAGTAAAAACACTTTTTCACTAAAACCAGATGTTTAAAAGGGGTTATCTTAACAGATGGTCCTTTTTTTATTTTATGTTGTGACCGAAGTCATCTATGAGAAAGTATGTCAAGAAAAAAACTTCCTATTTACAAAAAAAGATATTTTTTCCTTTTTAAATCTTTCAAAAAGAACTGATACAGTCTATGGTCTTCCAAGAATCTTTCTCAATAATGCCTTTTAACTTAAAGTAGGTATGTTTTTTATGCACCAGTACGGCTGTGTTATTTTTCAGTTCACAGAATAACCATTCTTTAGGATTAAGTCCAAAGTATTGTAATTCATATTGTAAATGATATTTATCTATAGTTCCCCCTTTTTTACTTATAATAAAAAGTAAGCAAGAAAAGATCCGAAATAAGAGGCTTATGGAATGAACTTAAGCACTTCAAAAGTTTTTAAAAAAAGACTTTTATCTCCTAAAAGAGACGTTTTAATTTTTGATTTGCTTTTGACACTTTGTAAGCTTGTTTTTTCTGAAAAGCTTCGAGTCTTTTATGAAGCGATTTGTTATGAAGAGATAAAATCCTTATTGCCATGAGGCTAGCGTTAAAGGAATTATCAATAGCCATAGTGGCCACAGGAACTCCTTTGGGCATCTGTGCTATTGAAAGTAAGGAATCAAGACCTTTAAGTTTTTTAGTTTCAATGGGAACTCCTATCACAGGTAAGTGAGAGAGAGAGGCTACCATGCCGGGTAAATGAGCTGAGCCGCCAGCACCTGCGATGATAATCTGAATCCCTCTTTTTTTAGCTTTTTCAGCATAATCTTTCATAAAAGAAGGAGTTCTGTGGGCTGATACAATTTTTACCTCTAAGGGAACCTTCATTTGTTTTAAAAGTTTAATTCCTTCCTTCATTTTTGGTAAATCGGAATCACTTCCCATAATAATAGCTACTTTCATAATAAAAATTCCTTTCTTTTTGTTTGTAAAAAACTTAGAGGTTGATTTAAACAAGTGATATGTCCCATTTTTCTATAAGGTTTGTTGTGTTTTTTCCCATACCAATAAACATGGACATGTTGAGGCCAACTCAACTTGATTTTTTTTCTTCCTGTCGATAGAAGATTCACCATACAAAATTTTTTGCAGAGGAGTTTCGGTTCTGTCAAATTTTCATTTAAAATGGCTTTTAAATGAAGGACAAACTGACTTTCACTGAGAGCATCTAAAGAGTAATGACAAGAATTATGAACACGAGGAGCTACTTCGTTAATGAAAAGTTCTTTATTTTTTGTTTCAAAAAATTCAAAACTCATTGCTCCTTCGTATTGGATCTTGTTTAAAAATCTTCTGATTTTTTCTTTTACTCCTTTTATTTTTTTAAAGTGAATAGGCCCTTTGACCCAGAGACATCGCCCCTTTTCTTGAAAGGTTTCCACAAGAGGTGTGAAAACAATTTGTTTTTTCTTATTTCTAACAGCCGTAATGGCTAATTCTCGTTTAAAGTCTATTTTTTCTTCCCACAAAAATTCCTTGCTCCGAAAGTTTAGAGAATGTTTTGTGAAATCTGCAAAATTGTTAACGAAGAAAGTGCCATAACCATCGTAGCTGAGTTTTCTGAGCTTTACCACAAAAGGAAAGAGAAGATTTTTTTTAAGGGGAGTCACAGGAAGTTTGTATTCTTCTAAAAAGAGTTTTTGATGAAGTTTATCTTGTAAGATTGTCATAAGACGCAAAGATGGTTTTATTTTAAAAGTTTTTAAGAGATTTGTGTTCAAGAATTCACTTTCAAAAGTAAGAAGATCCATTCTTTCCGAAAATTTTTTTAAATCTCTTTTTGATTTCAACGAGCCTTTTTTCCACAAAGGGCAAACCTTTGCAACAGGATCATCTTTACTCTCCGATAAGGCATGGATTTCTAAGCCCATAGGAAGAGCCTCTTGTGTGAGCATGCGAGCTAACTGACCTCCCCCTAAAATACCTATTTTCTTTGTCATAAACTCTACCTTTCTATGATTTCTGTTTCAATTTGAATTTCAGAAGAAATGGACTGAGAGGCTTTTTGTGTTCCCTCTAAAGTACGTCCCACTCCTAAAAAAATTCTTTCAATATGAGTGATTTTTTTAAGACCTTGTAAACCTTCTTCAAGGCCTCCTGGTAAAACTTTGACTGTTAAAATAAAGTCTCCTCGTTTTTCATAGAGGGGGGCGATTTGCTGAGAAATCACTCTTTGAAGCAATTCAAAGAAAAAGGATTCCTTTTCTTCTTCAGGACTGTCTTCTGCATGAAAAATGATAAGCTCAAATTTTTCCTCCCTCTTTAAGAGAACTTCAATACACTGGTTGATGAGTCGCCTCACATTTACACCTCCAGCACAAAGAACATACTTCTTTAAGTCGTGAGGGAGGTCCATGACTCGCGAATAAACTCCTAATCCTAAACGCAAGTCACTGTGAGTTTCTAAACGTTTCTCTAAAACCCCCCATCGGTAGTAGATCATAATCAAAAGAGTAAAAGACAGGAGAAAAAGCAACATAAGATGTACTTGGTTTGATGAATTTAAGAACAAAACCACATTAGCTGTAAGTAAAACAAGAGCTGAAGCTAAAGGTATAATAGGGATTTTTTTATTTTTTATTTTTAAGATCCAAGTGGAAAGGTATTCTGTTTGAATGTTGTTTCTAATTTTCCTATTTCTCATAAGAATCACACCTATACAGAAACTCACCATGACAAAAATAAAAGAAATTTCATAAACTTTAGCCACAACTTCAATTTCCCCTGTAACGAAAGCTGTCATGAGCATGGCAATTAACATAAAAGGTAAAGCAATAAAAGGGTAGCCTTTTACGGAGGGAAAATGATGTTGGAAGCGAGATAGAAGAAAAAGAGGTAAATTTCCTTGTTTGGCCATAGTGGTGGCGAGACCAATGAATCCTACAAAAGCTGTGTTAGTGGCTGCAAAAAGAGTTAAAGTTGCATCCACTACAATTACCGTCACAAAACCACGTCCTCCTAGTTTATGAGCTAAGGCTGAAAGAAGAGAATCGAGGTTTTGGTTCACTTCGTTTTTTGTAAGAATCATCAAACACAAAAAAGAAATAAGAGGAGCAGTGAAAGACACAAGAAGAATCACAGCCTTATAAAGGCGTTTGACAGTAAGGAGGGCCGGAGCTTGTAATTCCTCTACAATTTGTGCCGCTGATTCAAAACCTGTAATCCCTAGAAAAGCAGCCGCCACTCCGTAAACAAAAAGTCCTAAAGTAAACTCTTTTCTCAACTGTAAGTTTTGAAGCCTTGTAAAATCAATAGCTTCGTAATGAAAAGCTAAATAAAAAAGACCCCATAAAGCCATGATGGTTAAAAGTGCAAAATGCAAGGCCGTGATCACAGTCACAAGTTTTGCAGGTTCTTTAATACCTCTTGAGTTCAAGATGCCAAAAAAAACAAGAGGAAAAAAAGCCATAAGCACAATGGTGGAAGAGTCAAAAGAGCTTTCCCAAAGCGTTGAGAAATAATACGCTCCTGAAAGAGAACTCACAGTAGCTGTAGCAAGGTAAGAAAGCACTGTCATAGCTCCTATAAGAACAGCTACTCTTCGTCCTAAACTTCTCAAAACCATGGAATAAGATCCACCGTTATAAGGACTTAAAGCTAAACCCTCTTCATAGGTTCGCTTAAAAAACCACATCATAAAACACACAAGTAAAATAAAAAAAGGTGCCCAGTAACCTACAATGGGGAACAAAATACCTGTACCATAAAAAACAGACGTTCCAATATCGGCCCCTACAATTCCTGTTGCAATGATCCAGTGGAGGCCTGAAGAAGGGCGTGTTTGAGACATACACTTCATTATCTCTAAGGGATTTTCTTATGTCTATAGAAGAAAAAATGAGACGTTTTTAACGCATTGTAGTGATTAAATGAAAGCTTATGCTATAATACTTAATGATGAAAGAATCTATCATTTTATCCTCTATTGAAGGTAATCGTCAGCTATTAGATGGGGGAGCTATGTTTGGAAACGTTCCTAAAGAATTATGGAAGAAATGGCTTCCTTCTGATGAAAAAAACCGTATCCCTCTAGCTTGTAGAGCTTTGCTTGCTCAAATAGGCTCTGTAAACATTCTTTGCGAAACAGGGATTGGAGCTTTTTTTGAACCTTCTTTAGCTGAAAGGTATGGTGTTCAAAACCCTAAAACCCATATTCTTTTAGAGAATTTAAAGAACATAGGCCTCAACGAAGAAGATATTGATTTTGTCATTTTATCTCATCTGCACTTCGATCATGCGGGAGGACTTTTATCAGTTTATGATCCTGACAAAAAACCAAGGCTTTTGTTTCCTAAAGCTTGTTATGTTGTAGGGGATGTGGCTTTAGAACGTGCTCAAAAACCTCATTTAAGAGATAGGGCTTCTTTTATACCCTCTCTTGTACCCTTACTTAAGGAATCAAAAAGGCTTTTGGTTGTGAAAAAGGATAAAAAACCTGAAAAGCTTCCTGAAGAACTTTTCTTTCATTTAAGTTATGGACATACACCGGGACAACTTCATGTAGGTTTTAAAAAACACAAAGATCTTGTGTTTTTTGCCGGAGATTTAATTCCTGGAATCCCTTGGTTACACCTCCCTTTAACTATGGGTTACGATCGTTATCCTGAAAAGGTCATTGATGAAAAACAAAGTCTTTATAAAAGAGCTTGCAAAGACTCTTGGTATTTGTTTTATACTCATGATAGCCAATATGCACTTTCTCAAATTTCTAAAAATGAAAAAGGAAAGTATATCCCTATTCATCAAAGAGAAAACTTTATGAACTGGAAGTTAGGTTCATGAGTTTTTATCAAACCCCTCCTCAAAAACCTTGTCTTTTTAAAGGTGACCCTCTTTTGCAAACTTATTTGAAGCAACACATAAAAGACCTCAGCCGTCTTGAAAGTTTTAGTAAGAAACTTAATTGGGACTCTCGGATTCATTACCATTACCCTCAGCACATACCTTATGATCCTTGGGGAAAAAGAAGTGATAAAATAGAGCTTTCAGCTTTATGGCAAAGTATGCACGACTTTTCTGCTAAAGAGGGTTTGATTGCCATGACTTATGAAAACACACCTCATGCACGTCTTTATCAAATGTCGCATATTTATGTGTTCCATCACATGAGTGCGTTTTTTTCCTGCCCTTTAGCTATGACAGACGGAGCTGTTTTAGCTTTAGAAAAAAAAGCTAACTCTCAGGTAAAGAAGATTTTTATTCCTCATCTGTTAAGCCGTGATCCTCATTTTTTTTGGACATCAGGACAATGGATGACAGAAATAACAGGAGGCTCTGATGTGTCTAGAACATTTACCGAAGCATCCTTTTCAGAGGGTTTGTACTATTTAAAAGGGCAAAAGTGGTTTTCTTCGGCTACAACATCGCATATGTCTTTAGCTTTGGCTAAAACACATCAAGGTTTAAGTTTATTTGCTATTTGTTTAAAAGATGAAAAGGGAAGGCTTCAAAATATAAAAATCAGAAGACTTAAGGATAAGTTAGGAACGAAGGCTTTACCTACAGCAGAGTTAGAGCTTGAAAGAACACCAGCTTATCTCGTAGGAGAACTAGGCGAGGGAATTAAAAACATATCTCCTGTTTTAAACACCACTCGTCTTTACAATGCAGTTTGTGCTATCAGTGAAGCAAGGAGTGCTTTGTTATTAGCTCAAGATTACGCTCTGAAACGACAGGCCTTTGGCAAAACTCTCATAGAACACTCTCTCCATAAGGAAACTTTAGATGATTTAGAAGCACAAACAAGAGCTTGCTTTTGTTTTACTTTTTATGTTGTAAAACTTTTTGAAAAAGTAGAGTTAAAAAAAGCTTCTGAAGAAGAAATCATTTTATGGAGGCTTCTTACTCCTGTTGTCAAACTTTTCACAGCTAAAGTGTGCTTAAAGGTTGTCAGTGAGGTTTTAGAAAGCTTTGGAGGAGCAGGTTATATTGAGGATACCGATCTACCACGCCGATTAAGAGATACTCAAGTTTTTTCTATTTGGGAGGGAACTACCAACGTATTAAGCCTTGATGTTGTACGAGTTTTTAAAAAATATCCAGAAAGTTTTGACATTATACAATCAAAAACCATCCCACTTGCTTCTCATATCTTGCAAGAGTTATCCCAACTTATGCCAAAAGGTATAATCCAAGAAGAAAAAAAAGCTCGTAGAATTTCTTTCCGAATCGCTGAACTGTTCAGCCTACTTTCTATGGCAGAACTATCTAGTAGTATAAAAGACATGGAAGAATTTATGTCTAGATTTTCACAAATGAAACTGTATTAAATAAACTTTATTCAAGAAGTCTAGGTTGACTATTATTGACAAACCTATTCCTTATCGCCTCTTTATTTCAATATAAAAAAAGGGGGTTGGGTTTTCGATAAGTCAGTTTCTTAACAGCCCTTGACTTCTACTGAGGAGGATATTTCTTAGATTTTAAAGGAGAAGTTTTTATTGATCTTGTTGTAAAACGGCGTTGTAAGACGTTTTCCTAAGGCCTTCCCCGTTACAAAAGTATTAGAGAAGTTCTTAAAAGAATAATTCTTAGTTTTTTTTCATAATTTTGATTTTCTTTGTGCTTTATTCTTTAAGAACGAAGCTCACTTGTATACTCAAAAGGCGTTTTAATAGGTATCTTATCGAGGGAGTTTCCCACAACCATTAAAATATAGTCCTTAGGATCTAATTCCACCTTCTTACAACTTTCCACAATAGTGTAAAGCACTGCTGCTGTTTCAGCCCCTCTCTGAGTCCTTGATCCATGAAAGTTCTTTCTTCCCATCACAGAATGTCGAATCGTTCTTTCTGCTTCATTGTTGGTCATAGGAATTTTCTCATTTTCTAAAAATAAATTTAAGCCATCCCAGTGATTAAAGCTATAATCAATAGCCTTTTTTAACCCACTCTCAGGACGAGCTTTTCCATAAAGCTTATAATACAGATCCTGAAGTTTAAAAACTAAATCCTTTGATTCTGTTTGTCTTAAACTTTTGAGCTCTTCATAAGTTTTTGCCTTTGATTCAACTTTAAAAATCTCCCCCATAAGCTTTAATACTTTTCCACACTCCTTAGGGTAATTCTGTTCTATGTCAATAAACTTTCTTCTCGCATGAGACCAACAAAAAGCAAGATCAATTCCCTTTTCATCCTTAAAGTGTGTTTTATAACTAACGTATCCATCTGTTAAAATAAGCCCCTTATAAGAGCCTAAGAGTTCTTTAACAGAACACGCTGAACGGCTCTCACTAAAGTAATAAAAACTGTCCACTTTTTTAGGGGAAGATCAGCCTTCATCTCCTCTTCCTTAGGAGCAGGAACTAAACTCTCAGCTTCAAGAAGAATTGTCTTTTTAAGCTTCTTTCTACTACGAGAAGATAGTTTTCTTTTTTCACTGGATTTTCCAAATACTATTTTCTTGAACTTACTAAGCTGTTCATCATTAAAAAGCTTTAATTGATCTTCTTTAATTCTTTTTTCTTCTTAAGCTCATTTAATTTTTTTTTTATAAAGGTGAATGAATTCATTGAAAATCAACTTTATATTTTCTGAGTCTTTTTCCTCTCGAACAAACGAAGGAAGATGTTTGTATTCAGGGTTTTCGCTTTTTTTTTTAAATAAGGAAAAAGACTCATTTGCATACATTAATGTCAACATGTCTTTTTTTGTTTTGCAAGATTTTAAAAAAAAATAATCTAAAAAAATTATCTTTTCTCAGGTTCGTACTTTCTTAAAATCGAACCATGAACTAAAAGCTTAAGCTCACTCCTTGTTAATTGGGGAAAACTTAAATCACTTAAACTCATAAACCTTTTTTTCTCCATCCTCTTTGTTAGTAAAACAAGATCACTCCCATCATAGAACAGACCCTTTAACCTCTTTCTGTTAAAACCTAGAAAGAGATAAAGATCTCCCAAGTTGATCTCACCTTTCATCTCACTTCTTACCAAATAACTTAACCTCTCAAAACTCCATCGCATATCTATCTTTCGAGAGCAGACAAAAATACGATAGCCTTCAGAAAAAAAGATCATAAATTCTTCACTAATTCTAAAATCTCTTCCCAATCTAGACCCTTTAAGACTAAGACCTTCTTATCCTCACATAAGCTTTCCTTTTTCAAAGAAACGGCCTTAAAAAGAGACTTCTTAGGGGATACTGTTGAAACATAAGACTTCTTCCAGTTATTGATCGTGGAGGAGGTGACTTTTGTCTCTTTACAAAATTTAAAAACCTTTTCCTCTTTCAAAAAATCTAGAATCTCTCTCTTAAGAGCTTCTGGGTAGCGTATAAGCTTCTTGTTGGAATTTTCCTCTCGACAAAGCTGTATCTTCTTTTTTAAATTAATCCCTTCTTCCATAAAATCCTCCCTCTAAGAAAAACTTATAAGAGAAATTTAAGCTCAGATAGGGCGGTCAGATAACTGACTTACGTTTAAGATGTGTAATTATTTCAAAGTGAGTCCTATATTTGTTGATATTTTATCAGTAGTCCCATAGGTCATTTCACATACAAAAACCAATAATAAATTTTCTATCATTTGTAGATTTTTTATGTTATTATTTAATATAATGCATTTAAAAAAAATGATAAAAGACATATTAACACAAATCTTTTTGATTCCCTTATTCAGCTTTCTAAGTACAGTACAAGCTACACAGGAATTAAAGTTGAGAGAGGCTATTTCTAATTCTTTAGAGAGTATACATGATGACTTGAAAGTTTTTCATCCTCAAATCATACAGTATTCAGAAAAAGTAGAGCAAATAGAATCAAATTGTCATAAAATAAAAGAAACTCAAAACATTTCTGAAAATTACTTTAAACAATACGGAAATTACATAAAGGAGAAAATCAGTCATTTAGAAGAAATGCGGAAGGTATTCGATACCCACATGGCTTGGGTGGAAAATACTATACAAATTTTAGAAACAGACATTCTTGAAAGAACCTTAACGCCTCCTACAAACTTTAAAGCTTATAACACAAATGAAGATTACTATAAGGACGAAAGCCAAAAACATCTAAAAGCTTATTTAGAATCTTATGAAAATTACATCAATTCCCATAAACATGTGGATGACCCTAAAGAACATAGGCACCACTACTTAATTCATTTGCATTCAATGAAACCTTATTTAAAGGTTATTAAAAACCTCATAGAAATTCATATAAAAAATATAAAAGAAATCACAAGTTTTTTCATACAACATAAGGATATATCCATAGTTTCTTTGAAATTTTAAAAAAAGCCCCCTCAAGATAAGATCTTGAAATAAAAAAGGGCTCTATATGAAACATAAATATATTGGTCACACTTCAAAATAAATGCTTTTTCATACTGGCCGTGTTTCAAAAATCCCCTTTTTCTAGCTATGGGGTGTCGTCAATTGATTTAATGTGGTAACCTTAGCCTAAGAAAGAAAGTGAAGGATATCAAGAAGATAAGAATTAAAAACTTAAAACATGGAAGAAGACAGAGTTTTTACTTTCTGGTCGGAAAAAAAACAGTAGAAGTTAGAAGCAAAAAACAACCAACAATTTGTTAACTTAAGTCCTATGGATTTTGAGGGCTGGAGCCTCTTGGAGATCTCTTCCGGAACCTTATGCGACAAAAGAATGTCGAATTATTTTTTGGAAATGGTATTATCACACACTTAGTTTGTTTAGAGTGAATTCAGAGTAAAAAATGAAGGAACCTTAGAGAACTTTCAGGCTTTTAGTGCAAAAAAGAAGCCAAAAAAAAGACTTTAGCTTTGAAACACTCCAAAGGAGGTTTAAGTACAAAAAATCATCTTGTAAGTGTCTATCAAAAAATATATCAAGAAAAAACACTTCTTAGGTTTAAGTGATGTTAGCTTCTTCTATGGTTTGGTTAAATTAATTGACGACACACTATAGATAAAAGGGAAGCTCTGAAGTGTAATCAGTATAGTTAAAGCTAATGCATTGCATATACGTTAATTTTGACTCCACTTTTTCAACACAGTCTATTTTCAAGAGGAAATTTTTCTGAATTTATTAAGAAGATAGCAAATTCTCCTTTAAAGGTAGAAGCTTTCAAGAAACATATTGAAAGAAGGCATTTATAAACTCTGGAGTCTGTCAAACTATAAAGTAAAACTCACTATGAGAAAATCTTACAGCTTTAGAACCTCTAAAGTTCTAAAAAGCCTTATATCACAACATTAGAAAACTGACAAAACCTCCAGGAACCCACAGATTCTTTTGAGAAAGCAAAAATATTTGTGTCTTCTTAACTTATGTGATAGGTTCACCTTTATGAATGTGAAAAGAAAACCAGACTGGAAGTCTAAGTTTAAGAAAACAAGTGACGAAAATCGTCACATTTTAATTTTTTTCAAAGTCTTAGAGGATCAACTTTAAATGACAAGGAGTTGGGTTTGGGATATACTGGCACACTTCAAAAAATCTCCTTTTTATCTTAGCTAGAAAGAGGTGTTTTTGAAACACGATTAGTATAGATTAAATATAAGATGAGTATATGGATAATATAATAAAAAAAAGCATTGCGGAACTGCAAAAAAAACTAATTGATCAGAGCAATAGGAATGGCTTGTTAAACTTTAATCTTAGTTCAAAATCGAATACGCATATTTATGTTATCGATGAGTTGCCTGAAAAGATTTATGAAAAAATATCTCAAAATAAAAAATTAGAATTTAAACCATTGCCCCCATTTGATAAAAAAAATGAACTTCCAGATGAAAGAACCAATGAATTTAAATCAACTCTATATGAATTAATAGAAACAGACAGCGAATACAGAAAAAAATGCGAAAAGCTCGAAGAAGATAAAAAAAACTCAAATAAAGAAATTATAAACGAAGAATATGAAATTGAGCGTTGGCTAAAGGATAAAGTCAGGGATAAATTAAACCTATCAAAACGAAAAGAAGATCAACTCTATAATCCAAAAGACTGGGCGAAAATAAACAAACTAAATCCTGATTTAAATCTACCATTTCCTAAAGAGAGCTTAGAGGAAAAGCATGATGACGATTATCTTCAAACACTGCTCTTTGAAGATGATATGACAAGAAGAGTATCTTCAATACAAAGACGTATAACAATAGATCGTGAAGAGAAGGGAATGAACACACTTTATATGTCAATCGGATTTTTACAATACAAAGATGTTAAGAATAGTGAAAAAACTTTATTGGCACCATTAATTTTGTTACAATTAAATCTTAAAAAAAAATTAAGGAGAGGAAAATATGTTTTCAGTGTTTATTCAAGCGAACAGGTACCCTTACCGAACTTAGCTTTAAAGGAAAGGCTCTACTCTAATTTTGAAATTGTTCTTCCAGAAATAGATTTAAAAGATGACATCAATAATTTTAGTGTAGAGGGTTACTTCAAGAGAGTAGAGACAGATGTGATAAGCAACTCTTCAAAAGAGATGGGCTGGAATCTACGAAGGATTGTTTGTATTGGAAGGTTTTCTTTTCATAAACTTAATATGTACGAAGATTTAAAAGAAGAAAATTGGCCCAATTTAACAAAACATCCTATATTAAAAAAACTGTGGGAAGAAAGAGGAACAGTTCAACAAGAAAATATTCCAGATGATATAGATTCAAACTTAGATCTAAATGAAAAAAATACACCTTGTTTAATACATGACGCTGACTCCTCACAATTTCATGCCATAAAAAAAGCCCTAGATGGCTTAGACATGATAATAAAGGGCCCCCCTGGAACTGGTAAAAGCCAGACTATCTCAAATATAATAGCCTCCTTCTTAAATCAAAGTAAGAAAGTACTTTTCATGTCTGAAAAAAAAGCTGCTTTAGATGTAGTTAAGAAACGTCTTGAAAGCTCTAAATTAGGTTTATTTTGTTTAGATGGGAGTATAACAGATAAAAAAGAAGTATTGAAATCCTTAAAAGAAAGAATAGACTCTCCGAATAGATTAGGGAAGGCAGAAAATAAAGTTCAAGATTACAATAATTATAATAATATAAAAGAATCACTCATTGAGTATAAAAATTTTATCAAAAAGCCTTTGAATACTGATATTGAAATAGAGGGAGAAACAACTTGTTTTGATTCGATATGGGCATACATAAATAACTCTAAATGTATAGATAAAATTAAAAGTAAAATTCCTTGGGATTATATTAAAACCCAAGAGTTTAAAGATAAGAAGAAAAAAAATCATAAGGAACTGGGCAGAAAATTAGAGGAATTAGAAAATTCATATAAAAAAACATCAAGAGATTATGGGAAAATAGTTTGTGATTGGCCCTGGTATGGCATTCCGGCAAAATCTAATATAGGGAACAAAATAAAGCATGACGAAATAAAAAATGAAGCAAAACAGTATACAAAATCTTTGGAAGAGCTAATTTCATCGGTTAATAAAAATAAGCTTTTTTTACCTATAAGTATTAATGATATAAAAAATATCTCTTCAATTACAGGTGAATTTAAACATAATGTAAATCCTATAAAGTTATCCGAAGACTTCTTAAATACCCTAAACTGCAGTGATATTTATAGGGCTTTAGAGTTTATTTTCAATACTAAAGCAGATATCTTGAGAGCTAAAAATAGGCATTTCTTTATGAAAAATTCTAATAGCAAGATAATAGATCTGAGAGAAAGAGTTGAAGAAGTTCTTGAACAAGAAAAAGATTACATAAACGAATATCCGAAATCAATGGAGGGAGATGCTACAACTTATATGGACTTGAGCATTTTCTTACAAGATAAAAAAAATAATTATTTTAATTTTTTCCTTTGCAGGAATTATTGGTATGCTAGAAAGGTTTGGAAATACATCACTGATAATAGAAAACAATTTGACTATAGTGAATGTTTGCAAACTTTTAATGAGTTAGCTACTCACATGGAATTAAAGTACAGGCTTATCAATAGTAGCTTCATTAAAGGTGCATTCAATTATCCTAAAAATTTAGAGGAAATCGACTTTAATTTAGCGGATGAAATAGTAAAGTGGTCTAAAGAAGTAAAAAATAGCACAAAACTTTCAGATAATGCAAAATCTTTCCTATTAGAAAGCAAAGAATTGAATGAAAAATGGACGGAATTCAAGAATATTTATCAGGTTATGAAATTAGAGGAATTAAATGATCTATTTAAGTTTTATAACAAATTGCGAGATAAGAAAATTTCAAAAAGGATAAATTGGCTATTTTCAAAATTTCAAGAAAAAGATTTCGCATGTATTATAAAAAAATTGGAATCAGAAGAAAGGTGCAGAAAAAAATTAGCTTCAAAAATGCAAGTTGACTTTGTTTATAAAGATGTCGAAAATATCAATATTATTGATTGGGGAAATAAACTTCACTTAATAAAAGAAAACATAGATGGATATGATGACTATGTAATTTTTTATAAAACCCTTCAATCTCTTCAAAAATATAACTTTTCACATGTTATTGAATCTTACATAGAGAAAAAAAAGCCTATATCTTATACAAAGGAAGTGCTGGATTATATTTTTTACAAAACACTTTTGCAGGATGAGAAATTTAATGGAGTGTCAGATTTAGATATAGATAGATTTAAAAAATATGACAAAAAAAGTATTGAAAATGGTCAATATAAGATATATTCAAAACTAAAGAGCATAAAAGTTACAGAAGGTAACAATAGGGGGGCAAAGAAAGAGTGGACAGATCTGTGTGCAATAAAAGCAGAATTCGGCAAAAAGAAGAATATACCGTTAAGAAAGCTGTTTTCAAAAGCTTCAAAAGCTTTGTTGGATCTTAAACCGTGTTGTCTTATGTCTCCATCCACTGTTGCACAGTATTTAACGCCAGGGGAGTTTGAGTTTGATTTGTTGATTATAGATGAAGCATCTCAAATGCCTCCAGAGGAAGCATTAGGAGGAATTTTAAGAGCAAAGCAAATAATAGTTGTAGGTGATGAACAGCAGTTACCTCCGACTGATTATTTCAAAACTCAAAATAATGAAGATGAAGAAGAAAATATAGTTGATGAAGAATCTATATTAGATCTATTCAATAATTCCAACGTAAAATTTTGTGACCTTCTTTGGCATTATCGCTCAAGACATGAGGATCTAATTAAGTTTTCTAATTCAGAGTTTTATGATAACAAATTGATTGTTTTTCCTTCTCCAAAAAAAAGAAAAAATCTAGGCGTAGAATTTGTTTATGCTGAAAACGCTAAATATAAACCCTCACGTAATAATAGCAACTCTAGGTCTTTCGGAGGCATAAATCCTGAAGAATTAAAAATACTTATAGAAACAGTTATTAACTTTATGAAAAGTAATATGAACCTGTCTATAGGAATAGTGGCCATGAACAAACGGCAAACAGAACTGATAGATAATGAAATAGAACAACGTAGAGCTTTAGATAAAGATGTTTTGGCCTATTATGAAAAATGGAAAAACTCCTTAGAACCCTTATTTGTAAAAAATCTTGAAAATGTTCAAGGTGATGAGCGAGATGTTATTTTTATATCTACCGTTTATGGACCAGATGAGATAGATGGTACTGTTAAACAAAGATTTGGCCCTATTAATAATGAGGGCGGGCATAGGAGATTAAATGTTTTATTTACTAGAGCTAAGAAGAAAATTTTCTTATTTTCTTCTATGAAAGAAAGTGACATTAGAGTAGATGAAAAAACTAAGAGAGGAGTTCGAGTTCTTAAAGATTATTTAAAGTTTGCGAAAAAAGGCATTCTGCCAAACTTGGGTTATCCCACTAATAATGAACCTAATGACTTTGAAGAATCTGTTGGAAAAATATTAAAGAAAAATAACTTTGATATTGAGTATCAATACGGAGTTGCTGGTTATAAAATTGATATTGTTGTTAAACATCCTAAAAATAATGATTTTGTACTTGCAATAGAGTGTGATGGTGCTAAATATCACTCATTAAAATCTGCTCGTGATAGAGATAGATTGAGAGAAGAGGTTTTAGAAGGATATGGTTGGAAAATTTATAGAATTTGGTCTACTAACTGGTTTGAAAGACAAAAAAAAGAAGAAGAAAAATTAATTAAAGCAGTTAAGACATCTATACATATAAATTAAAATGAAGAATTCTTTATCAAAAAAACTTAAACTTATTCTAGAAAAAGGCGAAAACCAGAAAGTCGAGTTTAAAGAAAGTGCAAGGTAGGGCTTAGATAGAGAGATGGTGGCTTTTGCCAACTCCTCTGGAGGTGAAATTTATATTGGCATAACTGATAACTTCTCCATCTTAGGAACCTGAAAACCTAAACGGAAGCACTACATATCAACTTTGGTAGAAAGAAAGTCAAGGTATCTGGTGATGTTAAAATCCACTTCTCGTCAAAGTCAACACGTCATGGAAACTATCAAATGGGTTTATCTCGATTCCCCAAAAAAGCTTTAAAAACGTTAAGTGTAGATCAAGGATCAGAGTTTATGTCTTGGGAGATCATATGGACATTCTAGGATCAAGTACGACACCTCTCCAAAAAGTCACATTAAGAGCTGTAGAAAACTATATAAAATTCTTAAAAGATAGGAAGCTTATCTATTTTGAAGGAGCTCAAAAAAAAGGCAAATACAAAATCACTGAAAAATACAAAAAACTAAAGAAAAAACTCTGATTGATTCAATGACTGGAGGACTTCACAAATAAAGTTAGCGAAAAAATAGAAATCTGGTATGAGTTGAAATAAAGGGGTAATTTTTAAAGTAAATTCCCTGAGTTCGTGCTCAAAAATGTACACTACAGACGGACGTTTTTTTGACAAGACTTTTTCCAATAGATCTTAGTATTTTTTCTTGAACTTTATTTAAAGCTACTGTTTTGATAAGTCTAGTTTTATTTTTTCGGTCATAAAGATAGACATTATACATGCTACCGAGTTCTTCAAGAGCTTCCTCTGGAGACATCTGCATCTTTTCAAGCTTCATTTTTAGAATTGAAAGTATCAGACAAGATAAATAGCATATAAAGACATGTGATTGAACTCTGTTGTAAAGCCAATGACGAATTGGTCTCAAATTTGTTATTCCCTTTAAGGTCCTAAAAGATTTTTCAATTATCTCTTTCTTATAGTACAAATTAACAATATCTTTTGTAGAGATCTTTTTTGTAGAAAATATACAAGAGTAACCATCAAACTCAGATTCTAAATTCAACCGATCTCTCCTTAATCTTCCTGTTGGAGTAAGGTATTTTTCCAAACCTGGTTTTATATTTTTATTTTTAGACAAAAGAATTTGTGCGTTTGCAATTTCGTCCAAACGAGATTCTCTTATATCTAAAGCTCTCCTTTGATTGTAACAAACAACTAAACGTCCTTTGATTTTTCCAACATTGTGATTAATGCTCTGAGCATACAAGGTACCACTTGATAACCTGATGCGATGGGATACATCAACAATAGAGTCTAGCCTTATCATTTTTCTAATCAAATCCTTCTCTTTTTTTCTGAGAGCAATCCCACAAAGCGTATTCCAGCCCAATTCATTGATTTCATTGAGGTTTCTCTCTGAGAAAATGCCCCTGTCGTAAACAAACATTCCTCCACTTAGTCCATAGTTTGCAAATCCATCGGATAAACTTAGTAGAGTCCTGCTATCGTGTATGTTTCCACTAAAAGTTTTATGAAACACTGGTATTCCTTCTTTTTGAGTTGTCACCAAACCAATTTGAATCAAAGGATTTCCACGTTTCCCATCCTTACTCTTTCCTAATTTTCCAAGCTGACATTTGCTACCATAAAGGTATGTGTTTGTAACATCGTACACTAACCCTTTTAGCTCAAGATTGTACCTTTTCTGAGCACCTTGAAATATTTTCTTCTGTAAATTTTCTGGATCACTCTCTAAAGAATCTAGAGCAGAAAGCAAACGACTTTCGGTTAGATCCTCTAAATTTAGCAAAGTGTTTAAATCTGTTCTCTCATACCATTTTGGCATTTTTCTAAGGCTTTTGTAATCTAAACAGTGAGCATAGACCATGCTTAATATTTCATTGGAGTATTGGCCAAGAGATTTTTGCAAATCTATTTCCCTAGCTATTTTATCTAAAACAAGCAAAGGACCATAAACCTTGACCTTTTCTATTTCAAGATCAGATGAGCTCATTGAAATTACAGTTTCACCATTCTCTTCCTTCCCGATGTACCGAATATGCTTTTGGATAACTTTTCCATCAACCCTTTTGTTCTCTACTTCTGCAAGATATGTTACCTTTCCTCTTTTTATTCTTCTGATAAAGCTCATATTTCTCCCTCCTGTAGTGTAATATATTACACTACAAAGGAAAATGCAAGGCAAGTTATTTTTTGTGATTTTATCTAAAAATCGAAAATTCCCCTATGAAAACTGAGATTTTTATGGAAAATGGGAAATTATAGCTTTGTAGTGTACATTTTTGGTCACGAATTTAGGTAAATTCATACTTCATTTCCTCTTTTTTTCAACTGGGTCTTAAGAAAACTTTTTTCAAAATGCAACTTAACATGATCTTTAACCCTTTATGTACTTGATACTAAAGATAATTTTAACATTTTGTTTTTTTACGCTTTTTAGTCGCTCTTTTATAGGCCATAAAAAAGTTAATATAACCCTGATCTAAGTCAATAGAAGCTATAGAAACTCTCACTTCTTTTCCTATCATATATTTTACCCCTGTTTTTTTTGAAAAAAGAAGCCTTCTTTCTGAATCAAATTGTATGCTTTTTTCTCTTAAATTCTCTATAGGGATAAATCCATCTACAGTGTAAATTCTTAACTTCACAAAAAGTCCTTTTTTATTCACAGAACTAATAAAGCCATCAAATTCTTCTCCTAAAAATTGGGACATAAAGCGAGCTTTTTTAACAGCTTGTACCTTTCTTTCTACTTTGGTACTTGTTTGCTCTAAAGTACTCACATTTTGAGCTATGGATTCCATTTCTTCTTTACTATATTTTTTATGTTTTTTGATTTTAAGGAAGTTTTTTAAAACTCTGTGAACAACCAAATCTGCATAACGTCTTATAGGAGATGTAAAATGAGTATAATGAGTAAAGTTAAGAGCATAATGCCCCACCAACACATCGGAACTGTAACGTGCTTGATTCATAGCTCTTAAGATCAATTGATTCATAAGAACACCTTGAAAGGAATTTTGAAATGTTTTAGAGATCTCGGAGAGAGCTTTTTGGTTTTTTATTTTTTTATAAATCCCGAGGCTTGCAAGAAAGCTCTTAAGTTCCTTTATTTTCTTATTCTCTGGGAGTTCATGAACTCTGTGAAGACAAGGGACTAAGTTTTTGGCAATAACTCTAGCTGTAGCTTGATTGGCCTGTAGCATAAACTCTTCAATCAAACGATGAGAAAAGAGTCTCTGTGATGAAAAAATATCAAGAGGTTTACCTGAATCATCTACAGGAATAATAGTTTCTGGAATGTTTAGATCCAAAAATCCTTTTTTTCTCCTGTTTTTTAAAAGTGTTTTAGCTAATTGGCCTGCTTTTTGAATCATAGTTTCTGATGGATCCTTACTTTCTAAAATGTCTTCTACTTCTGCATAAGTGAAGCGACGATGACTTTTGATCACAGCTTCGTAAAACTGAGGCTCCTTTGCTAAATGTCCTTGAAAGTTAAAAGACATTTCACATACAAAAGTTAATCTTTTTACACAAGGCTTAAGAGAACAAACATTATCACTAAGTTTAGGAGGTAGCATAGGACTCACAAAGTTAGGTAAGTAAATTGAGTTAGCTCTTTGAAAGGCTTCTTTATCTAATGCAGACTGAGTTTTTACATAATAACTTACATCAGCAATTGCCACATAAAGGTTCAAGCCTTGAGAGCTTGAATCCACAAAAATCGCATCATCAAAATCTTTAGCTTGTTGTCCATCAATTGTGACAAAACCTAGGTGAGTTAGATCTTTTCTACCTTTTTTGCAAGAAGGCTTTATACCCTCCGAAATCTCTTCAGCCTCTCTAAGAGCTTCCGAAGAAAATTCAAGCTTTAAACCATATTCTAGTAAGACCCTTTTGTTATCGATAAAAGGGTCTTCTGTAGAACCTAGCTTTTCTACAACACGTCCTTTCAAGCGAGGAGGATAGTGTGTCACCTGGACATAAACCCAGTCTCCGGTTTTTACTGAAAGCTTTCCTGGAACTTGGAGGTAAAGCTCTGAACCCCAAGCCTGTGAGATGTCGGGGAGGACGAAGAAGTCTTCAAAAAGCTGGCATACGCGGCCTACGACAAATTGAAAATGTCTCTCAAGAAGCTTTAAACTTACAACTCTAAATTTATTAGGATATTTTCTCTCAGGAACCATTTGAACCAAGATCTTGTCTCCTGTCATAAGCCCTTTCATTTTCTGTTTAGTGATATAGGCATCAGGAAATTTCTTGTCAAAAGGAATGAAGAAGCCAAAACCATCAGGATGTCTTTTGATCAGGCCCTCTAGAGGGGGGATTTTTTTCACACCCTTTAATATGCCTAATCTTTTAAACTTACTCAAGCTTTAAAGAAAGCTTGACGTGTTTATTTTATTTTTCTATTTATAGGAATATGCCTCAAACCATAAAAGAACTTAACTTACAGCAGTACATATTAGGAGATCAGAAAGACAAGGAGCTGTTTTCTAGAGATTTGTTCGAAGGTCTTCAGAATATAGGCTTTGTAATCTTAAAAAACCACTCTCTTTCAGAAGAGCTTATGAATCAAGCCTATCGCTTATCACAAGAATTTTTTGGTCTAGATAGCAAAATCAAAAAAAAATACGACTTACAAAATTCAGGACAAAGAGGTTATACTCCCTTTGGAGTAGAGACAGCTAAGGGTCAAACAGTTGCAGATTTGAAGGAGTTCTGGCATATAGGACGAAATTTAGACAAAAGTCATAGGAATTATGAAATTTTTCTTAAAAATGCATGGCCTGAAGAAATCAAAGGATTCAAAACAACTTTTTTAAAGCTTTATTCCTGTTTAGATAAAATCTCTCTTCAAATTTTAGAAGCCTTGACTTCTCCCCTTAAACTTGATCCAGACTTCTTCTATAAAGTAACAGAAGAAGGGAATACAATTTTAAGAATTCTTCACTACCCTCCTCTGAGAAAAAATGATAATCCTAGGGCTGTGCGAGCAGCGGCTCATGAAGACATTAACCTTATTACACTTCTTATTTCTGCATCTCAGTCAGGCTTAGAAGCCTTAGATCGGAATTGTCGTTGGATTCCTATAGACACAGATTCTAAAAACATCATTTTAGATACAGGTGATATGATGTCACGATTGACTAATGATGTACTTCCCTCAACAACTCACAGAGTTGTAAATCCTGATACAGAAAACATAAGCCGTTATTCTATGCCTTTTTTCATTCATCCTAACTCTGATTTTATGATTGAATGCTTAAAAAGTTGTATAGGAGAGGGAAAAAAGTATGAACCTATTCCTGCGGAGAACTTTTTACAACAAAGGCTTGTTGAAATCGGCCTTAAAAAATGAAAAACTTTTGTTTTTTCTTTCTTTGTTTCTTTTTTACGTTAAATTTTTATGCTGTAGATGATGTTATGGTAAATCCTAAACCCCTATCTTTTAAGGGTTATTCTTTAAATAAGGATGTTATAAGTCCTGGGGATAAAGCAGATTTACATCTTATGGTCTCTCTAGCCCCTTCTCACTATATCTACCTAGAAACTTTAGTATTGAAACTTATCAGTCCTGAAAATATTTTTGTAGATAAGCTAAGAGTGGATTCAAAAGTTAAATTTTATGATCCCAACTCTAAAAAAACAAGAATAGGCTTAGGCTCTGGTTATCATAAATTAAGAACTTCAATAAAATTACCTCATGATATAAACAAAGGGAAAGTTCCCCTTAAGTTGGGACTTAGTTATCAAGCCTGTACAAATAGATATTGTCTATTTCCCCAAACCATTAATTTAGAAATACCTCTTATCACTCAAAAGCATAGTAAGATCCTAAATCAAACAACCTTCCCTTTTGAGAAGAGAAAAAATTTATTTTTTGTAATTTTGTATGTTTTTTTAGCAGGGCTTTTCACAAGTTTTACACCTTGTGTTTTACCTTTAGTTCCTATCACGGTTTCTGCTTTTAGAAACAGTTTAAAACACCCCTTTATTATGAGTTTTTGTTACGTTTTAGGCTTAGCTGTGATCTATTCTCTTATAGGCTTAGTTTCTGCTCTTACAGGTCAAATTTTTGGAAGTTTTTTAGGAACTTTATGGTTTTCTTCTATTCTAACGTTTGTGTTTTTATTTTTAGGCTTATCTATATTAGGCGTTTTGCCATGGATTACACCTTTCGAAACATTCCTTTCAAAACCTCGCTCGGTGAAAAGTTTTAAAGGAGCTTTTATATTAGGAGGTTTAGCGGCACTTATAGCAAGCCCTTGTGTGGGACCTGTTTTATTTGCTCTTTTAGCTTATGTGGCTCAAACACAAGATGTGTCCTACGGCTTTTTAAGTCTGCTTATCTTTGCTTTTGGTTTAGGTTTTCCTTTTTTGTTTTTAGGAGCTTTTAGTCATAAGCTCAATAAGATCAGTCGTATGGGGAGCTTTTCCCAATTCTTTAAGGTGATTTTAGGGATTTCTATGTTAGGGCTTTCTGTGTTTTACTCTCAACCTCTTTACTCTTACTTGAACACTTATTTTGTAAATTATCAAAAAGATCATATTAAAGAATCTTTACCTTGGCAAACTTACAGTGAAGAGACTTTAGAGCTTGCTTTTAAAGAATCCCGCCCTGTTGTGATTGATTTTTGGGCTAACTGGTGTACAGCTTGCAAGGAACTTGATATTTATACTTTCACTCATAAAAAGGTCAAAGCTCTAAAGGATGAATTTTTATTTTTAAAATTTGATGCTACAAAGAACTCAGATGATCTTGAGATTTTAAGAAAAAAATACGGAATTTTTGGACTTCCTTTTGTAACATTTTATTCCTCTCAAGGAATTTGGCTTAAAAACTTGACTCTTAATGGTTTTGAATCAGGAGATAAATTTTCTGAAAGGCTGAAAAAAGTATTAAAGCATCATGAGTAAAATAAGGCTTAATAAGTTTCTTTCTATGAGTGGTGTAGCCTCTAGACGTCAGGCTGACAAGTTAATTTCTGAGGGCCATATTCGAATCAATGGAAAAAAAATGACTACTTTAGGTTATCAAGTGGATCCTTTAAAAGATGAGGTTTTTTGTGACAAAAAGCAAGTAAAGCTCGAAAAGCATTTCTTTTACTTTTCTTTTTATAAGCCTAAAAAAGTTCTTTCTACACTTTCTGATCCAGAAGGGAGACCTACTCTTTTTGATTTTATATCCCACATACCTATAAGGCTGTTTCCTATAGGACGTTTAGATTGGGAATCAGAGGGTTTGATTCTCTTAACTAACGATGGAGAATTTTCTCAAAAAGTTATACATCCTAAATACAAAATCCCTAAAACCTACATGGTTAAAGTAAGAGGCCATATTCATAGGAACGCTCTCTGGAAACTTGAAAGAGGAGTTACTTTATCTGGAAAAAAAGCAAGAGTCTTGAAGGTGCAAAAAGTCAAATATGAAGATAGTATAAGAAATGATTGGGTGAAAGTTGTGATATCGGAAGGTAGAAACCAACAAATTCGCAGGATGTTTGAAAAAGTCGATTTTCATGTTTTAAAGCTAAAAAGAGTTTCTATTGGAGATCTTCGTTTAGGAAAGTTAAAACCAGGGAAATTAAAAACTCTTTCTAGAAAAGACATACAGAAAATTTTTTTTCAGAAAAAGGGGTTTAGGAAAAATAAGATTTCAAATCATAAAAATCTTATCAAAATACGAAAATCATAAGAACACTAACTTAAAAATCCAATTGCACTTACTAGTGTTCTGACCAGTAATTTTTTTCACAATTTTCAAGCCTTTAATCCAGGTCATTTTATTTAATTTTTTTTTTATGTTTTAATACTCATATGTTAAATTTATTGCCTCCTCAAAAGAATCTGTGGGTTCCCGGAGGTTCTTTTGAGGAGGCAAAAAATCATTCCATAGCCCTTTTTGTGCCCACCTATTAACCCGAGTTTCGACTTTTATATATTGTTCAGAAGCTCCTGTTTTGAGTTTTAAGTTGAATGGAGGGTTTTTTAGGTTTTAAGCAAGTAAGAGATGAGAGTACCTAAAAGATTGATGACAAAGTTTTGTGGGCTACGATGGCGAGAATGCTCAAGATGAAACTCTCCTTTTAACACTCCAATCACTGACCTCCACAACAGAACGTTTTTTCAACATCAACTTGTCAAATAAGGGAATCAATTTATTCTCCATATTTAATTTGACGTTTGTAATAAGCTTAACTCCCTTCTTTAAAAGCTTTTTGAAAAGGTCTGATGAAATATAACCTTTGTCCCCAAAGAGTTTTCCCATCAGCCCTTTACTATAAATCCATAACTTAGCTTTCGATCATCTACATTTCCCGGAGTTAAGGTAAAACTTAAAAGTTCTCCTAGGTGATTGATAACAATATGGAGTTTAAATCCGAAGAACCAGTCCATACTACTTTTGCCTCTTTTTAGCTAACTTTTAGAACACCTTATTTCGTCCTATTCTTTTATTTTTGAAGAAAAATCGATGTGGAATCAATAAATGATATGCCGGTGGTTTTACTCATAAGGCTTGTCAAGAAAAGAAACATCAAAAAAGCCATGTCTTTTTTGATGTTCACAAATCGGGAGTAAGACAACATTTTAGGAAAATAAGATTTAAGATAGACTTTTGCAAACTGGTAAAAGGCTTTAAAATTCCTAAAGCCAGAACTTTGGAAAAGTAAGATAAAGAGTGACAATTTCGCTGGGAGACATAGCACAAGAAAAACCTCCTTTATTTTTGGGAACCAGTTCTGGATGCTGCTGTATGAGAGGGGTTAAAAAATCATCGACAAGAACATAAATTGATATGATATAATTAGAATTAAACATCTTAGACCTCCTTGTATGTTTTTTTATAACTCTCAAGGTGTTTTTTCTTGTAAGTTGCTTTTTCAAGAAAATCTTACAAAAGTCTGAGGTATTTGTTTATATTAGCTAGCCTTTAGCCCTGAAAAAAGTCGAAACTCGGGTTATTAAAGCGATTATACCATTTCCAAAAATTAATTCGACATTTTTTTAACGTATTGCGTCCTGGCTTTTTGATAAAACTCTGTTAAATTTTTAGAGTCATGTCGAAAAAAGATTTAGTTACACAGATTCAAGGGTATAATTTTCTAGCTACTTACAAAGTAGAAAGAAGTGCCAACATCAAGACAAAATTATTGGCTTTGCAGCATATGCAAGAAGGAAAATCGATTCAAGAAACAGCAGGTATGGTTTTGTATCACCGTCACAGTATCAAATCCTGGTTACAGTCTTTTTTTGTAGACTTTGATTACGAGGGATTGATAGATCGAGAAGGCAGAGGACGCAAGCCTCGTTTGCCAGTGACAGAAGAAGAGAACTTCAAAATCAAGTTAGATGAAATTCAAGACAAAAGAGAGGGAGGAAGCATAGGAGCAAAGGAAATACAGAAACTTTTAGCAGATGAATTTAACTGTTGCTATTCTCTTTCTGGGGTTTATGTTTCTTTAGACCGCCTTAATATTGTATGGATCAGTGGTCGTTCTCTTCATCCTAAAAGTTCATTAAGAAGCTATGGAACAGTTTAAGGAACATTTTCCAGAAGAGGTGGAGAAAATAAAAGAAAAGATTCAGACTCATAAAATAGAGATTTGGTGGCAGGATGAATGCAGAATAAGCTCAGCAAGGTTCTTTGAGCAGGATTTGGGCAAGAAAAGGCACACGGCCTAGAGTTGTGAGACAAAGACAATTTTTATCCACTTATATTTTTGGAGCAGTTTGTCCGGATAAAGATAAAGGCTGTGCTTGGATTTTACCGGAATGTAATTCAGGGATGATGCAAATTCACTTAGATGAGATATCTAAAAATATTCAAGAAAACTATCATGGAATTGTTTTAATGGACAGAGCCAGTTGGCATACCACAGAGACTTTGATAGTTCCTAAGAATTTATCCCTGATGCCTTTACCTCCTTATAGTCCAGAATTAAATCCCATGGAACAAGTCTGGCAACAATTACGAAGGATCAAATTATCGAATGCATGTTTTAAAAACTATGACCATATAGTGAATACTTGTTGTGAGGCCTGGAATACTTTTTGCGATCAGGAGGGCAGGATTAAAAAATTATGCACTCGATCTTGGACAAAACAACAAGATGAATCAAGCTTGTAAATTAATTTGAACCTATAAATTAAATTGTGTAACTGATTTTTGTCATTTTAAATTTTACCCTCACTTTTTTACACTTATTTTAACCCATCAATCGATTTACACAACAAATAGATATACCTGAAATAAACTTATCTTATGAAAACTTAAACTCACCTTAAAAGAAGTTTTTTTAAAACCTCCTAACTGAAACTTTTCCTTAAGTCAATTTTAAAATTTTAAATTTGAACATGAAAATGTCGAATTAATTTCTGTAATTGGTATTATATGCTGTCTTCCAAGGACAGAACTGTTCAGGAATATCATGCTACGGACTGCCTGTGCGTAATTTCCATAAAATTGCTTCCATAACATTTCTATTGTTTGCTGAATGATAACAGCCTTTCTCTCTTATAATAGCTTCCAGATCCTTCCACATAGAATCTGTTAAAACTTTTCTTGTAACTGCTCACTCTCGTAAGTTTTTATTTAAAGCCATAGAGATGGCTTCTAAAGAAGAATACCCTCTATTTCTCATTGTTTTAACATAGCTGGTAATACGACAAAAATATTTCGCCATTTCTTCTGTTCTGAAACACCCTGACACTTTCTTTTTCACTTTAGTCATTCTTAGATCTCTTTCAGCTCTGTTATTAGTAGGATCTACGTTCTTTCTTTTAGCAAAACACAGTATTTCTGCTTCATACTTTTTAAATCGCAGCCAAAGGTTTTGAGCTTGTGTATGCTTTATTCGTCCTTTCTTGCCATTTTTCTTAGGAAATTCTGGAAGCTCTTTTAAGCCTTTTGTAAGAATACTCCTATACCTTCTCTGAAGAGTTTCGTACTCTTTTTGAGTCAGAACTCTTGACTCTTTTTTATGAACTAACTCCACAGTCTCTTTAAGAAGTTTTTTGAGATTTATAGCCCATTTGAATCCATTGCTTTCTTCTATAAATTTAAGCTCTCTCAAAAGGTGAGCCACACACAAAGCATGAGTTATCTTATCATAACAAAAGTAAGGACTCCAACAATCATGCACAAGCACTCCTCCATATCTATCCAAGAGACCAATATCTTTTATGGCTTCCCTTCCACCTGAAAGGTGGAGAAACTGCAAGACTAATTCTCCTGAACTATAAGTATGAATCCAGTAGTTTTTACCCTTAACCCTCATAGAGGTCTCATCAACATGAATGACCTCTGATTCAAGTATCTTTTCTTTCATCTGCTCTTCCCAACTTTTAAGAAACTCTCCTAATTCAGCAATGTATCTCAACATAACTGCAGGAGAAATCATTCGACCTATAAGCCCCATGTAATGTTCCCCAACACGTTGAAAAGACAGCATCTGAACTATAATGAAATTGATGATGGAAGCTCTAATGCCTACACCATACTGAAGAGGACCACTCATACCTTTAGGGAATTGACCTTTATTTCTAGCTCCACATGAGGGACAATCCTTAACTTCAGAAGTTACAGTATGGGTCTGAATTTCATAAAAAATATCAATCTTTTTACGCTTCTCAAGGCTTTTTACCTCTGCTGTCTTTAAAAACATCCCACACTGAGAACACTCTGAGGGAAAGACAGTCTCCTCGCTGTTTTGTATCTTTACTGTTATCAAGTCTAGAGCCCTTTTTCTGACTCCCACTAGCTTTCTTATTACGATTCCCTTGACGACTAAAATCTTGCGAAGGAGGAAGACCGCTGTTGCTGGAATTTTTTCGAACCTGTTTTTCTAAAAGCACAACAATCAGAATGTTCACAACCTTAAAGAGAGATTCAACAATCACAGAAATCTCAGTAGGCACAGAACCTTTCTTTGCAAACTTATCAAAGTCACTTCTTATATTTTTAATCTCATTTCTGATGGAGGTCTTATTTATTGTCATTTGAAAAGAGTATTTAAAAGAAAATCTGTAAGAGCAAGACTTTTATCTTAAAACAGGTCTAAAGTTAAGGATAACTGAACAATGTAGGTGAGCAGTTACCTTTTCTTAACATAACACCTCCCTTTGTTATGAGCTTTTTACAATCTTTATAGATATTCGTAACTCGGTTTTTAAACCGCTCCTAACTTATACTGACTACACTTCTTTCAAAAAAACCCTTTTAAAATCTAAGAAACATCCTCCCCACAGAAGTCAAGGGCTGTTAAGAAACCGACTTACAGATATTCAATACGCCTAAGGTCTTGAAAAAGGTCTAGGCAAATGAGGACACACCCTAAGCTTTTTAAATTTCCTCAAGAAAAGTTAATAGTTTCGATTATTGATAGATGTGACATTTGATCCTTTTAATTTTAAGTGCCTCCTCAAAAGAATCTATGGGTTCCCGGAGGTTCTTTTGAGGAGGCGAAAAAATAAAGTCAGAAAACTGTATTGTGAGCCTATAAATTAAATTGTGTAACTGATTTTCATTTTAAAATATGTTTTCTTATGAAATAAAATATTTTTTTGAAAAATGTTTTCGAATAGAATCTTAAATCATCAACAATGGCAATGAGTGGGGGGAAGAAAGTCACAGTCAAACACACTCCTATGGCAAGGCCCCAACCTAGTGCCAATGCTAACGGCACAATAAAGGGATCATAACCTCCAAAGACTCCTCCTGTAAGAGCAACAATAGCTTCTCCATAGATAGTAGGCATAAGTCCTACTACTGTGGTGAGAGTTGTAAGAAGGATGGGGCGTAATCGTCTTTTGGCTGCTGAAATAATAGAATCTTCCAGACTCAAGCCTTTCTTTCTTCCTGAATTTACAAAATCAATGAGCATGATGGCGTTATTGACAATGACTCCCGAAAGTGCAATCACTCCCATCCCTGACATAAAGCTTAAAGGTTTCCCATGAAAAATGAGAGCCCAAGCAACTCCTGCAAGACCTAGAGGAACAGACATTAAAATTAAAAAAGGTTGAATAAAATTGTGAAATGTTAACACAAGAAGAAAGAAAATACCTATAAAGGCAAAGATAAAAGAAGACATAAGTGTTTTCATTGATTCTTGTGTGTCCTGACTTTCTCCTGAATAAGACACTTCATAACCATATTTTCCTTCATTAGATTTTTCTTTTAAAACTTTGTCTATAAAGGGAGAAATTTGTTGAATAAAACTTAAAGGAGTTAGTTTTTTTCCTTTAACAATAGTATTTTCATCAATGGATCCAGATATATTGATAGAACGTTTTCCATTTAAATGGGTTATTGATCTGATAGTTTGTTGTTTTTCAAATGTGGCTACAGAATTAAGAGAGATCATATTTCCTAAGCTATTTCCTATTTTTAGAGATTTGAGCCAAGGCAAAGTATCTACAGCTCCATTTCTTTTCAATTTGACTCTTATATCGATCTCCTCTTCTAAGTTACGTAAAGATGTGGGAGTCAACCCATCAAGAGAGGCTCTGACAGTAGTGGCAATTTGAGTGGCAGTAAGGCCGTTGATTGCCATCTTCCTCTTATCAGGGATGATACGCCACTCCTCTTTTGTGCTAGAAAAAGAGCTTCTTACATCAACAGTTCCCGGCATGGTGATGATTTTTTTTAAAATACGATCAGAAATCTCTTTTAAAACTGTAAAATCTTTTCCTAAAATTTCAATGGAAATATCTGAACCCTGAGGAGGCCCTTCTCTAGCACTTTCCACAGTGACTTTAGTGAAACCTTTCATAAGTTTAATTTTTTCTCTTAACTGATCTTCGATCACTTTGCGATTGCGATTTCTTTCTTGTTTTTGTACTAAGTTGACTCTAATACAAGCATATTCATCTCCTCTATTAGATTGATGAAAGTTCCGAGAACAAAGTTTTCCTACAGAAGTTTTAATGCTTTCTAATTCATTCGTATTCTTTAATTTCAAAATTTCTTTTTCAATAGAAAAAACGTGCCTTTCTGTTTCCTTTAAAGGTGTCCCTGAAGGAGTTTCTATAGACACATAGAAAACTTCATCCCCTCCTGAAGGGAATAAAACGAATCGTCCTTTCCAAGATACAATTAAACCTGTCAGTGTAAAAAATAAACATAAAATTCCTAAAGAAATGTATTTTTTACGAACAGTCCAGGAAACCCACCTTTCATAGATTGCACTAAAATTTTCAAAGAACTTTTCTCTCTTAGAAGTTCGTTTCCTCTCTTTCATTTTAATGTGGACGTCCTTTAAAAAAGGGCTTAACCACGAAACAAAATGGGATGGCATTAAAAAGAAAACTTCTGCTAAAGAAAGGACAAGGCAAATGATCACCATCAGAGGTATTTCAAAAACAAATTTTCCCATGATCCCTGACATAAATAACATAGGAACAAAGGCTAAAATGGTTGTCATAACAGAAGCTGTTACAGGAGACAGCATTTCTTCAGTGCCTTTAAGGGCTGCTTTTTCAATTGGCATATTCTCTTCAACTTTTTTCCAGATATTTTCTCCTATAACAATGGCATCATCTACAATGACACCTAGTACAATAATAAGACCTAGCACGCTAATAAGATTTAAAGTAAAACCAATTAAATAGGCTATAGTTATAGAACCTAAGATGGCAATGGGGATTCCAGCAGCTACAACAGTACTAACTTGCCATGGCAAAACTAAAGATAGAAGTAATAAAATAAGAATAAGACCTAAGAAAAAGTTCTGCTCTAAAATTTTAAGTCGCCTTTTAATATAAAAAGATAGATCTCTAAAAATAGAGATCCTACCCTCTCCTATTTTATCTTTAAGATCGATAATTTTCTTTTTAACATTTTCTGCTACAGTAATTGCATCAGATCGAAGTTTTTTTGATATTACAAAGTCAATGGCAGGATTTCCGTTACTGCGGTTAAGCTGTGTGGCTTTTTTTCTCCCCATACTAACATGAGCAACATCTTTTAGAGAAACAGCATAACCTGCATCATTAGAACGTATAATTGTATTTTTAACACTTGATAGAAGTGTTCTTTGTACATCTCTTCCCTTATTGCTTTCACTTTCGTACTCCCCTTGAGTACGCACTAAAATCTCTGTGTTGCGTTTGTCTAAAGCTTTTCCTGCTGGTAAGGAGATGTTTTGAGATTGAATGGCTTGATTGATTTGTGTGAGGGAAATGTTTTGATTCCAAAGCTTCAAAGAATCTACTAAAACATAGATTTCAGGATTACGATAACCTACCTTTTTAACTGATCGTATGTCTTTGACTTTTTCAAGTTCTTCTTTTGCAAAATGAGATAATTCAAAAAGCTTATCATTTCTTTCCGGCATCTCTAAGGAAAGTTCTAAAAAGGGTTGATTTGTTTCTGCATCAATTTCATTAATAATAGGTTCTGTGGCTTCTTTAGGAAAGTCATTGATAGCCTCTATGGTATTTCGTACATCTTGCTTTACCCTTTCTGTATTGCTGTCAGGATCGATTTCAATAACAACAACAGTAAAATTTTCTACCGCAGAAGCTTTTATTTGTTTGATCCCATCAATACCATTTAAAGCAATTTCTATTGGATTAAGCAAAAGCTTCTCAACTTGTTCAGGAGATGCCCCTGGTAGAGAAGTGGATATACTGATCAGATCAAAGTTCACAAGAGGAAAAACGTTGCGAGGGATTTTCCATAGACTTATAATGCCAAAGAGAAAGGCAAGGGCTAGCATGAGGTTAGCTAAGAGATGTCTTTTTATAAAAAAAGAAAGCAAAATACGCACGTTTAATCAATATAGCTTAAAAAGTTTAGTAAAGAAAGAGCCTAAATTATTTCGAAGTTTATCTTAAATAGGGAGCTTTTTTCTCTTGACATACTCATATGGATGACCAGCCTTTTTGAAAAGCTGGTCATCTATTTTTTCTGTTTCATAGATAATTTACCGATAAAGTCTCAAAGAACTCAAAAAATACAAGCTACTTTGTATTTAATAATCCGAGTTTCGACTTTTATATATTGTTCAGAAGCCCCTGTTCTTGAGTTTTAAGTTGAATGAAGGGTTTTTTAGGTTTTAAGCAAGTAAGAGATGAGAGTACCTAAAAGATTGATGACAAAGTTTTGTGGGCTACAATGGCGAGAATGCTCAAGATGAAAATCTCCTTTTAACACTCCAATCACTGACCTCCACAACAGAACGTTTTTTCAACATCAACTTGTCAAATAAGGGAATCAATTTATTCTCCATATTTAATTTGACGTTTGTAATAAGCTTAACTCCCTTCTTTAAAAGCTTTTTGAAAAGGTCTGATGAAATATAACTTCTGTCCCCAAAGAGTTTTCCTATCAGCCCTTTACTATAAATCCATAACTTAGCTTTCGATCATCCACATTTCCCGGAGTTAAGGTAAAACTTAAAAGTTCTCCTAGGTGATTGATAACAATATGGAGTTTAAATCCGAAGAACCAGCCCATACTACTTTTGCCTCTTTTTAGCTAACTTTTAGAACACCTTATTTCTTCCTATTCTTTTATTTTTGAAGAAAAATCGATGTAGAATCAATAAATGATATGCCGGTGGTTTTACTCATAAGGCTTGTCGAGAAAAGAAACATCAAAAAAGCCATGTCTTTTTTGATGTTCACAAATCGGGAGTAAGACAACATTTTAGAAAAATAGGCTCCTCCCGGGAATCTGTGGGTGAAAAGTAGCTAGGGCGTGTCCTCATTTGCCCAGACCTTTTTCAAGACCTTAGCCGTGTTGAATATTTATAAAGATTGTAAAAAGCTCATAACAAAGGGAGGTGTTATGTTAAGAAAAGTTTTAACAGATTCTATGTGGAAGGATCTGGAAGCTATTAGTAAGAGAGAAAGGCTGTTATCATTCAGCAAACAATAGAAATGTTATGGAAGCAATTTTATGGAAATTACGCACAGGCAGTCCGTGGCGTGATATTCCTGAACAGTTCTGTCCTTGGAAGAGAGCATATAATCGCTTTAATAGGTGGGCACAAAAAGGGTTATGGAATGATTTTTTTTTACTTTACAAGAAGAAGTTGATACAGAGTGGGTGTCCATCGACGGAAGTTACGTATCGGTTCATCAGCATGCTAGTGGAGCTCGGCGTGGAGAAAGTCGTGCTGTGGGAAAATCTAGAGGTGGATCCACAACAAAAATACACATGGCCTCCGATGCGCATGGAAATCCACTCTGTTTTAAAATCACTGGGGGTGAAGTACACGACAGTCAAGTTGCAGGTGATTTAATTGATGAGTTTCGTAGTGAGTATTTGATTGCTGACAAGGCCTATGACTCGGATGAGATACGAGATAAGGCTCGTAGTAAGAAGATAAAGCCTGTGATACCGAGACGAAAAAATAGCAAAAAGAAAAATAAAGATTTTGATCGTCATATCTATAAATCTCGACATCAGATAGAAAACCTTTTTGCTCGTCTTAAGCATTTTAGAGGTATTGCCACTCGATTTGAAAAGCTTGCTAGAAATTTCAAAGCTATGCTATCTATAGCATGTATGTTTATTTGGCTTAAACTTCAAAGTAAAGGTCCAGTCAAATGAGGACACGCCCTAGAAATCCCCCAAAAAGGCTCATATTAATCAAAGCAAGAGTAAGACATTCTATCTTGTATTTTTGAGCTCTTTGAGGCCCTTACTGGCCTCTATCACCTCCGGTGATTGAACTCAAAAACATTCATTTTATTTGCTTTTATTTGCTGTGTTACATTAAAATTTGCCTCCTCAAAAGAATCTGTGGGTTCCCGGAGGTTCTGGCAGTTTTCCAAGGTTATGATATAAGGCGATTTTTATAGCTTTAGAGGTTCTAAAGCCGTAAGATTTTCTCATAGTGAGTTTTACTTTGTTGTTTAAACCCTCTACAATCCCTGAGGAGAAGGCTTTTTTAGCCTTGAAGTAATTAAGAATAAGTAGCTTATGTCTTCGTATGGTTTTTGCTTCTCTTTTCATAGGTTCAATTTTTGAAAGCATGACTCGTCTCGTCCAACTGTCTATAAATTTACCAGCCCAAGTTGGTGGAACATAGGTCCATAACTGTCGGAAGTCTTCTTTTAAAAAATAACAGCGGATACTTTTTAAATTGTACTGTATTAAATGCCTTAATTTTACTTTCTCATAAGATTTTAAATTTTCTGCATTTTTTAACAAGGGCCATCTAGCTTTTGTTAAAAGGGGTTCATACCCATCTTCTTTCATTTTTTTGTGTTCTGAAGCTCTCACTTCGTCTAAAGCCTTATTGAGTCTTGCTACGATATGAAACCGATCTAATATATTCAAAGCTTGACTTGCCCTTTCCTTTATTACTTTTAAATAGGGCTTCCACATATCAGAACACACAAACTGTATATCTTTTGACTTCTCTCCTAGTAAATCAAAGAATTTTCTAAAACTCTTTTCTGTTCTTTTTTCTCCTATCCATAGCAAACGAACACTTTCTTTGCTTATTTCATAGACTAAGGTGAGATACTGATGGTTCTTTTTCCATTGTATTTCATCTACACCTATAGCTTGTATTCCCTTTAAAACCCTTTGTTTTAAACCATATTCTACGACCCATTCTACCGAAGCATAGACCTGATTCCAACTGACATGAAACTTACAAGAAACCTCTTTCCAAGACAGGTGACGACACCAGTCAGCTAAGTACTTCATGTAAAAAATTGTTAGGTTTTTCTTCCTCAAAAGAATCTGTGGGTTCCCGGAGGTTCTTTTGAGGAGGCGAAAAATAAGATTTAAGATAGACTTCTGCAAACTGATAAAAGGCTTTAAAATTCCTAAAGCCTAAAACTTCTCCTTTAAAATCTAAGAAATATAGTGCTTCCGCTTAGGTTTTCCGTTTTTTTTGAGTTGAGGTCTAGTTTTTATTCTAAGGCCTTGATAAAAAGTCATTTATTTTTAAAAATAGTTTCATATGTCAGGGTTTCTATCAAAAAAAGAGCGAGAAGATTTACTCTATGAACTATCTCTAGAGAAAAATATTAAATACGTAAAAAGGATTATGACAATTCTCCATTTAGATAAAGGTAAGTTGTGTAAAGATATTGCCTGCTTTCTTTTCATTGATGAGGGCACGATAAGAGCCTGTAGAGATCGTTATAACAAAGCAGGATAGAGTGCTTAATCAACGACAATTACAACCCTAAAAGGTCCTTTTTAACTAAGAAAGAGGAGAAAATGCTTTTAAAGGAATTAGAGAAAAGAATTTTTCCATCATCACAGACCGTTATTCAGTTCATTGAGGAGAATTTTGGTGTTACGTACTCAACAAGTGGTGTAATTGATCTTCTCCATCGCCTTGGTTTTTCTTATAAAAAAGCCACAGCGATACCGGGTAAGGCAAAGAGAGAAGAGCAGAAAAAGTTTGTGCGTAAATACAAGAGAATTAAGAAGAAAGAGGGTCCTGTTTACTTTGCTGATTCCACACATCCTGAGTGGGCCCTACGATTTCATATGGTTGGATAAGAGAGGGTAAGAAGTTTGAAGTGAAGACCAATTCAGGCTGGAGAAAAAGAGTGAATGTTTGTGGAGCTATTGAGATCAATAGGTGGAGCTATTGAGATCAATAGTTTGAAGACGGTAGTCAGGAGTTATAAGACAGTTAACCATGTTTCCATATGTGATATGCTCCATCATATTCATTAAGAAGCATCCCGATGAAAAAGAGATTCATCTTATCTTAGATGGGGCCGGATACAATAGATCGAAGTCTGTCAAGAAGTTAGCGAAAGAGTTGAATATAAAACTTGTTTATCTTCCTCCGTACTCACCGAATTTAAATCCTATAGAAAGGCTTTGGAAGTTTATGAAAAAAGAGGTCACAGCAAATCGCTATTATGAAAATTATGACGATTTCAAGGGAAGTTTAAGTCAATTTTTTAGAGGAATACGAAAACACAGAGCTAAATTAGAAACTTTGATAACTGATAACTTCTCCATCTTAGGAACCTGAAAACCTAAACGGAAGCACTATATACCCCTCGTAGGAGTCAAGGGCGGTTAAAAAACCGACTTACGATTAAATCAAAAGAGAACATGTACGTTGTGAAATTACGCCTCATTGTTCTATTGCTGAAACGACTATGTATCGATTCAAACAACTTCTTAGGATCAAGACTTAATTCAAGAAATTTTATGAATCAAGCTAATGAAGCCTTTATAAAATGCAAGATTCTCAATCAAATGAAAACTCCTTCAGCTATCAGACTCCAAACTCAATAGGAATGATGTCACCTCAAGTGGAAACAATTTGATCTAAAACGCTTATGTACAACAAAGCCTACGTGTGTTAATAATAGTCTCTTATTGAAAAACTTAAAAAACCATAAAAATAGACTGCTCTTAAGAGAGAATTGTACAAACAGTGCTTAAACAAACAAGTTTATTTAGGCATCATGAAAAACATTTCTCTTTCAAAAGGTTCGTATGAATCTCTGAAGATTAACACTTAGTCTAGTTTTTAGAAGGCTTAAGCTTTAAAAGCTAATAAATTGTTGAAAAATAAAAGGTTTAATTAGATTATAAGAGTATGAAAGTCTGTCTTTATGCTTTGATTTTGCTTTTTATCTTTCAAACCTCTTGGGCTTCTTCTAAAAAAGAAGAAAAATCTCCTTTTTTTGGTATGATAGAAGTGTTCTATGGAAAAGGCTTTGATCTTTTTTCATATGGCACGATTTCCACTAACATATCTCTAGGCTATGCATGGAATCAAAAAACGAAGTTTAAACTTTATTATGCTTATAAAAATGATCCTATAGCGAATGTAGGACGAATCCTTTATTTCCATAAAAAGAAAAAACTATCTTTTGCAGGAGATCTTTCTTTTCAAATACCTTTTACAAAGACATCTCGTGATAATCGTTTAAGAACGGGGGTAACAGGAAAGCTTATCTTATCAAAAAAGCTAGGGCCTTTAAGCACTACTTTTTATCAGGGCTTTAACTATAATCTTTACAGTTCTGAGGTAGATACTCTAGATAAGAAATTAGACCTGACCCATTATTCAGCAAAAACTTTCTTTGAAATTGCTTTTAACCTTATGGAGCGTTTGGTTGCTGCAGGTGATATGTCTTTGGTTTATGTGTGGAATTTCAATGGAGATAAAGTTTTGATTCAAATTTATTCAGCAGAGTTAAAATACAAGCTTCACAAGAAAGCTTTTATTTCTGCTGAAATAGCTTCAAGCTCTAAGACGCTCACCTTTGATACACTTTTTGATGATGAAACTTCATCATACTCTTTAGCATTTCAGTTTTACTTTTAATAACTGACCGACCTTATTTAAAGTCTTATTCATGAGGCATGAAACGCTTCACAGAACGAAAGTAAGTTCTAGGGGACTGCTTAAGGAACTCTTTTAATTTTGATGTATAAACACAAGCAAAACGTTCAATTTGATGAGTAAAAAACGTTTCTTCTGCTCCTATTCTGAAAATCTCTCCCCAATAAGGGTTAAAAACGATAAAGCCTTCTTTAATAAGAGGTTGTATAGAGTTATCGATATCTTTGATTTTAAGAAGAAGTTGCTCTATTTTCTTTTTATTATTTTTTGTTTTACTTTCAATGTCTTCTGAGATGAATTCATCAATTTTCACTTCAAAAGGAATTTTCTCTTTCATAAGCTTGTCAATCTTCCTCTGTGTACTTGAAAATTTTTTATACTTTTCAATTTCTGAACTTAGCTCTTCAATAACAAGGGCTGTCCTCCATCCTGAATCCTTCTTAATACGCACAATATCGCTATAAATATGATCTCCTATATAGAGTACTTGGTCAGGATCTACATTCATTTGTTCAGTGAAGATAGTTGCAGAACCACCTTCATAAAGACAATGAGATTCTATACGTCCTTTCATAGGTGTTCGGGTCTTTGTTTTAATGTCGTACTTTGTAAAATCTTTTTTTTCATAAAAGAACCTTGGCTTTTCAGCATTTGCAATAACAACTTCAAAAAGATCAAGCCAATGATTGTGTTTTTTCAAATAAGGTTGAATGGCAAAGTTGAGTACTTCAATAGTGTAGTCAGGAAGAGAGTTTGTAATGATAAAGATCTTTTTGTTGTGTAAAATATAACGCTCTAAAGCTTCTATGACCTCTGGATCTTTAATAATGTATTGATCTAAATTTTTAATGACTTTTTGTTTTAGATTTCCTGTGCTGTGAGCTTCATCTAAAATTTCGATAATATCTTGTCCGAGAGTTTTGTAATTAGGGAGTTTATCTTTAAGGGAGGTATCTTTAAGAGTGACCAATTGAGCAAATAAGATGCTCAAAGTGAGAGAGAAGTGAGTGTCAACTACTTCGTAGTTATCATCACTGATAAAAATGTATGGGCTTCTATAAGTTTTTTTCTTCTCAGAAAATGTAAGAGGAGTTAGGCCATGATAAGCAAGTCTTATGGCTCCAAAACGGGAAATCTTTAAAAGGTTACCGTTTTTTTTATCGATCACAAGCCCTCGGATTGCTCTTGAAAAATCAAATTTTAAATCTAAAATTTCTTCAGGATAATGCTTTTTCTTTACAAGATCGAAGACAATTTCTTTGTGAGTCAAGCTTTCAAAGGCATAGGTGTTATAACGAACTAATGTAAGGTCCATATCCAGACCAATATGTGTTATTTTTTTCATATTGAGAGTTCTGTTGACAAAAACTTCAGATGTATTCGAAATCATATTCGATTGATTTTATGCTCTTTTTCTAAGACTTTCAACTACTAAAACGTTTTGCAGAGATAAATTCATCGATTTGACGGCCAAAGATCAAATCGACAAGCTTTTGAGCACAATGAAAAGCAAGGCCTAACCCATGGGCTGTAAAGCCACTGATAAAATAGCTTTGGCTTTGATGGGGCAGATTTCCTATAAGAGGAAGGCCATCAGAGCTAAAACCCATAACTCCTGACCAACGATGTGTGATTTTTTTTCCTCTAATTTTAGGAAGATGTTTATTTAAAAAATCTTCTAAGGCTTTTTGTATTTCTTCTGAAGTTTGATCTCCGTAGCCAATTTCTGCATCTTTTTGTAATTGGCGAAACCCTCCGATAAGAACTTCTCCTGTGGGAAGCTGTCTGAAATAATCCAACACAAAATTGGCATAACAAGGAGCTTCTAAAAAAAGCTCAGCAGGTTCTGTAGTGAGAATTTGTCCTCTTGTAGGATAAATTTTATTTTTAAAATAATTTTCTAGAAGAGGAGCGTAAGCATTTGTTGCGTGAATAAGAAAGCTGGATTCAATTTCTTGTTTGTTTGTTTTAATAACGTAATTTTGTGATTGCGACTTAAAAGATATATTATGAACTTCTTCATTCTCAAAAACACTTGTTTTTTTAAGCTTTTGTCTGACAGCTTCTAAAAGTTTAATAGGGTGAATGGAGGCATCATCAATGTATTTAATGCCTCCTACAAAACCTTCACTGTGAAGTCTTTTTTGTATGTCTTTTTCACTTAAAGCCTCCACAGAGATGTTCAAAGACTTCATGAGTTCATAGGATGCTTTTAATTCTTTAAACTCTTCTTCGGTTGAAGCTAAAGAGAAGCTTCCCTTTTGTTGAAAAAAAAGCTCTTTTTTTTCAATAATATGAGTTTTTAAAAGTTGTAGATTTTTTTCACTAAATTGCCATATTTTACGAGCTTTTTGAATTCCCCAGTTTTCTGCCATGCGGTTAAAGTGTTCTACAGACCCACAAGTAATAAAACCAGCACTTCTCCCTGTAGCTCCTGAACCAAGAGGACCTTTTTCAATTAGAGTGATTTTAAGGCTGGAGTCTTCTTTTTCTAGCCAAAAAGCCGTTGAAAGGCCTGAAATACCCCCTCCTATGATTACAACATCAGATGTTGATTTTTTCCGAAAAGACTGATCCAGCCAATAAGATATAGTCATAATGCTTTAAATATAATTTTTTCTTATCAATTTAGGTATGGACATAGACTTTTTGTCAATGTATTATGTTGCAAGAGGATAAGAAAGAGGAGAGATTATTATGGATATTAGAGATAATCCTGTGGGAACAAAAGGTTTAGAGTTTTTAGAATTTTCTAGTCAGGGTGAGGGTTTTTTGCACACAAATCTAAAAAAATTAGGTTTTGAAAAAGTAGCACAGCATAAAAAAAAGGATGTGTTTTTGTACACACAAGGGGCTGTTCATTTTATTGTGAATAATACAAAAGGGACTTTCTCTGAAGATTTTGCAAAAAAACACGGTCCTTGTGTTTGTGCTATGGGCTTTAGGGTGGAAGATGCTTTAAAGGCTTTTGAGCAGATGAGTCAAAAACCTGTCAAAAAGCTTGAACCCTCAAAGAGCCATAGTTTTCCTGCTATTTCTGGTATTGGAGATTCTGCTCTTTACTTTGTAGATGATAAGGGTAGGAATAACCTTTATGAACCTGATTTTCTTTTTGAAGAAGGCCTTAGTAGAGAAGGTGTGGGGCTTAAAATTTTAGATCATGTAACCCACAATGTAGGTAAAAATCAAATGCAAAATTGGTGTGGTTTTTATAAGGATTTGTTTAATTTTCGTGAAGTACGTTATTTTAATATTGAAGGGTTGGAAACAGGTTTGATCTCTAAAGTCATGAGATCACCTTGTGATAACATTACTATACCTATTAACGAACCTAAGAACGAAAAGTCTCAGATTCAAGAGTATTTAGAAGAGTATAAAGGGCCTGGCATTCAGCACATCGCACTTTTGAGTGATGATATTATAAAAAGTGTGAGAAAATTAAAAGAAAAAGGAGTTGAATTTTTAGATGTTCCTGATACCTATTATGATGATATAAAAAAACGTGTTCCTGGTGTTACGGAAAATATAGATGACTTAAGGGGGCTTAAAATTTTGGTTGATGGAGATGAGAGAGGTTATCTTTTGCAAATTTTTACAAAAAATATTTTTGGGCCTATCTTTTTTGAGATCATTCAAAGAAAAAACCATGATGGTTTTGGAGAGGGGAACTTCCAAGCTCTTTTTGACGCTATTGAAAGGGATCAGAAAAAAAGGGGCTACTTGTGAGTTAAAGAAAGCTTTATGGATTATTACAAACAGGGTAAACCAACGATACAAGGACATAAAGCAATCCCGGAGGGTTGTTTTGAAGAAGAACAAGGGCTAAAAGGCTTTTATGGGCCTGTATCTCATTTAATTAAAAAAAACCCGAGTACAAGATGGACCTCTATCGAAGGTCCTTTGAAACCGTGTATGTTTGATCTGGCAAAACTTCTTCCTTCTTCTAGTGAAGAGCTTCATAAACTTCTTTACAATCAAAACTGTACTCTTTATTTGCAGTCCTTAAAAGTTGAAAACTCTAAAACTGAGGAAGGCTTTCGAAATGCTGATGGTGATTTGATCTACTTTTGCCATAAAGGGAAAGGAAAGATTCTAACAGAGTATGGTTTATTAGGATATAAAAAAAGTGATTATATTGTGATACCTAAGTGTTTAGTCCATACTTTCCGTTGTGATGAGGATAGTGATTTTTTTGTGATTGAAAACTTAACCAGTCATTACCAAGAGCCTGAAAGAGGTCTGTTAGGCCAGCATGCTCTTTATGATCAAAACACTTTACAAAAACCTAATTTAGAAGAACTTGAAGGTGAAGTAAAAAATAAACCTGTACTAAAAGTTGTTGTGAGAAAAAGCGGTAAAATGACTACATTTCATTATGAAGAGAGCATTTACGATGTTATAGGATGGAAGGGAGATCTTTATCCCTTTATCTTAAGTATGGAGCACATTATGCCTGTTATGAGTCATAGAGTTCACCTGCCACCTAGTGTTCATACAACGTTTGTAGCAAAAGAATTTGTGGTGTGTTCTTTTTTACCAAGACCTTTAGAAAGTGACAAAGATTCTTTGAAAGTTCCTTTTTATCACCAAAACATCGATTATGATGAAGTGATTTTCTATCACGAAGGTGACTTTTTTAGCCGAGACAATTTACATTCCGGTATGATGAGCCTCCATCCGCCAGGATTTCCCCATGGACCTCATCCTAAGGCTCTTGAAGCGATCCTTCAAAAAACCTCCACTAATGAATATGCTGTTATGGTGGATTCAAGAAAAGAGTTTTTAAGAACACCTCTCTTAGATCAAGTAGAGTGGAAAGAATACTGGGAGTCTTGGAGGAGTTAGTAATAGAACCTGTAAACTAAATTGTGTAACTGATTTTTGAAACACGAAGTATAGTTTACAGACTCTACAGGTCTCTTTATAACAGGGTTTTTTATGCTGCTATTTTTCTTTTAAATGTTTTCTTATTCTTTAAAGAATTGATTTGACGGCTCAATTTTTTCTCTACATTTTTTATAGCCTCTAAATAAGAGCGACCTTGACCAGTGGCATGGTATTCAGCATGGTCTTTGTACAGAGAAACTTCAATAGTCTTGTGATGGTTTAACCCATTAACATTAACCTTTCCATAAAAATCACTTTGAGAATATTTAGATAATTTAGAGAGCTGTTTTTTTATATTCCCCGTTAGAAGATCAGAGTGCTCAACTCCTTCGAATAAGATTTCTAAATTCATAAAAAACCTCCTTAACTTTATTCTAAAGTAAAAAAGCATACAGAGAAACAGAGAGTCTCAAATCAAGTCACATTTTCATGAGAAAGGAGATATTTCTTATTTTTAAGGCCTATAGAAAACCCCCCTAGACATCCTTGTTTTGCTACAACACGATGGCAGGGAATCAAAATGAGACAAGGATTTTTTCCACAAGCTCGTCCTACGGCACGAAAAGCTTTAGGATGCCCTATCTTACAGGCCACTTCTGAATAGGATAAAGTCCTCCCATAAGGAATTTCCATTAACTTTTTCCAAACTTTTTTTTGAAAATCAGTTCCTTGAGGTCTAAGGTGAATATGAAACTTTGTTCTCACAGAAGCAAAATAATCCCCAAGTTCTTTTATAACCTTTTTCATATAGAAAGAGGTTTGAACTTTTTTATAGCAAAATGAAGGAACTTTTTTAACTGATAGAACACTTTCATTTTTAACTATGATTTTTAAAACCCCTAAAGGAGATCTTATAAAAGCTTCTTCCACATTTTTTCTCTAAACTATCTTCTTTCTTTTTGAAGCAGGAAGTATGTCCATTGATTCTCTATATTTTGCTACAGTCCTTCTGGCAAGATTTATACCTACTTCTTTCTTAAGAGCTTCTGAAAGTTTTTGATCAGAAAGAGGCTTGCTGGGCTTTTCTTTCTTGACTAATTCCTTGATCTTCAACTTAACTGTCTGTGTAGACAAAGAGCTTCCATCTTTTCTGACAATCCCAGAGCTAAAAAAATACTTAAGAGAAAAAGTTCCATAAGAGGTGCTGACATATTTATTGCTTGTAATACGACTGATTGTAGATTCATGGACTTCTAAATCTTCAGCTACCGTTCTCAAAATCAAAGGTTTTATATGCTGAGGGCCTTTTTCAAAGAAATCTCTTTGGCGTTTTACAAGACTTTCCATAACTCTATAGATTGTTTTATTCCTTTGATTGACAGCACGAATCAACCATAAAGCTGAGTTCAATTTGTTCTCAATGTATTTTTTTGTTTTTTTTACTTCAGAGTTCTCAGAAGTACATTTTAAGCCATTGCTTTGTAAAATATTCTTATAATGATTAGAAATACAAAGTCGAGGCAAATCTTCCTCATTTAAAATAACAACATAACTATCCCCTACTTTACGAACATATACATCAGGAGTGACGTAGTTAGGTGACTGATCATAGTAAGCAAGACCTGGTTTAGGATCCATAGAATAAATAATATTACAAAGCTCAGTAATTCTCTCTTCACTTCTATTCATGACTTGAGCAATTTTTTTATAATCTTTTTGCTCTAAATGTTTTAAATGGTTTTGTATGAGGATTGTTAAATCTTCTTTGGTTTCGCCCAAGAGTTGAGCTTGTAAGCTCAAACACTCTTTTAGTGATCGAGCTCCTACACCTACAGGATCAAAGGTTTGTATAATTTGTAGAACTTTCTTAATCTTTCCTAAACTGTATTTACTATTTTTTGACAACTCCTCACAAGATGTTTTCAAGTAGCCATCCTCACCTATACTATCAATAATAAAATGACCTATTTTATTTTCCTTTTCATTAAAAACACATAAATTAAGTTGCCACACAAGATGTTCGTCTAAAGAACGAGGCTGGGCTAAGAAACTTTCGTACTTTGAAATATCGTTATTTGATGCTAAAGAGCGATGTTTTATTCCATCTGTAGATTTATGAGAAGAGAGATTATAATAATTTTCCCAATCTAAATCTATGTGATTCTGATCTTGAGAATTATCGCTATGTTCAGATTTTTCACTATAGTTTTCACTATCTGAATGTGATAAATGATCCTTTTCGTTTTCTTTAGATTCTACAGTCTCTTCTAAAATAGGATTTTCTAAAAGTTCTTTTTTTATTTGTGTAGAAAGTTCTTGGCGACTTAACTGTAATAACTTTATAGCTTGTTGAAGTTGCTGGCTCATTCTTAGGTTTTGAGATAGTTTAAAAGTAGTTTTTAATTTCATTGCCATAAAAATTATACCCTATAATATTATACTCTATAATTTGAAATCTGACCCTAAATAAAATTTTGTGGCCAGAGGAGACTGAACTACAGCCTTGGAATCCCCCTGGACTAAAATCTCACCTTCTTTTAACAAATATGCATAATCACAAATCTTTAAAGTCTCTCTTACATTATGATCTGTAATAAGTATGCCCAGAGATTCTTTTTTTCTTAACTGTAAAAGCATTTCTTGCAATTCATTAATCGATATAGGATCAATGCCTGCAAAGGGCTCGTCTAGCAAGAGAAAATAAGGTCTTCTGGCAATAGCACGAGCAATTTCTACTCTCCTTTTCTCACCTCCAGATAGTGTATAACCTAAACTTTTAGCTACAGAATTAAGATGAAAGTCTGTAATAATTTTATCAGTGTTACTCTTAATTTCATTAGGAGATAAGGAGTTAAGAGATTCTAAGGAAATTTGTATGTTTTCTTCAACAGTCATTTTTCTAAAGATACTTGATTCTTGAGGCAAATAACCCAGACCTTTTTTAACTCTTTCGCTTAAAGATAAATGATCAATTCTTTGATCATTTATAAAAACTTCCCCTGAATCAGAAAACAAAAGACCTGCCGTCATATAAAAACTTGTCGTTTTACCAGCTCCATTAGCTCCTAAAAGTCCTACGACCTGTTCTTGGCGAACAGAAAGTGAAATCGATTTCACCACCTTTTTACTTTTAAAGCTCTTAGAGAGATTATGAACTCTTAGCTCATTCACCTTTAATTCCTCTTTGAAATTCCAACTGCCCTTTAATTATATCAAGCTTTTTAGTTTTTCCATAAAAAATAATTTTTTCCCCTTTAAGCTCACTATAATTATACAATAATCTTGAATTTCCTTCAAAAATATACTTTTGTTTAGGAAGATCCACTTTCATTTTAGATGAAACAGCCCAAACGTTCCTGCCAGTAAGTCTTACTTGATTGCTCATTTGCAAAAAGTGTGGAGTAAAAGAAGCATCTTTATAGCTTAAAAAGGCCTTCTTGCTTGTAACTTTGTAGCTTTGTAATTCCACCTCTATATCATCGGAAAAATGAATGTTTTTTTTTCCATCTTTCAAAAAAGCTTTATTTGCTTTAATTTTTATATTTTTAGAAGAAACTAAGGGTTTTTCAATTTCTAGATATTTTTTATTGATAGCAATAAAAAGCTCTTCTCCTTTTAAGGAAAGACCATCCTTACTCAAACTTTTAATAAAAACTTTATCCGCTCTTAGGGTTCTTTCAGATGATATATATCGAGCTAAATCTGTAAAGAATCTTAAATTATTTCTTGATTCGATCTGTACGTTACCTTTAAGGTCAAAGTCTTTCTCAAGAAGATGAAGGTTCCCTCTATCTGATACAATTTTAAAGGATATGCTGTTATTGAAAAAAAATTCTGCACTAACCGTTTCTAAGAGAAACTCTTTTTTTATTTTATAAAACGCTGTTTTACTATAAAGCTTCCAAGTTCTCTGTCTATTGTTTGAACCTATAACATAAAGTCCTTGAATTTTCTGAAGCGGTGGTGTTTTAGAAAGCTCTTCTTCTTCAATCACATCCTTATAGATCAAGACAAGCTGTAGAATAAGGAGAGTTAAAATGGAAGTTCCTAAAAGGACTTTTTTAAGCCACATATATAACTTTAACACATTTTTAGCTAAGAATCAAAGAAAAATTAATCTTTTCACTTGAGACAAAAAAATTCTGCACAGCAATTTTTTGTCTCAAGTGATACACTTATGCAATTTATATAGTGCTTCCGTTTAGGTTTTCAGGTTCCTAAGATGGAGAAGTTATCAGTTATCAAAGTTTCTAATTTACCTAAGTTCGTGCTCAAAAATGTACACTACAGACGGACATTTTTTTGACAAGACTTTTTCCAATAGATCTTAGTATTTTTTCTTGAACTTTATTCAAAGCTACTGTTTTGATAAGTCTAGTTTTATTTTTTCGGTCATAAAGATAGACATTATACATGCTACCGAGTTCTTCAAGAGCTTCCTCTGGAGACATCTGCATCTTTTCAAGCTTCATTTTTAGAATTGAAAGTATCAGACAAGATAAATAGCATATAAAGACATGTGATTGAACTCTGTTGTAAAGCCAATGACGAATTGGTCTCAAATTTGTTATTCCCTTTAAGGTCCTAAAAGATTTTTCAATTATCTCTTTCTTATAGTACAAATTAACAATATCTTTTGCAGAGATCTTTTTTGTAGAAAATATACAAGAGTAACCATCAAACTCAGATTCTAAATTCAACCGATCTCTTCTTAATCTTCCTGTTGGAGTAAGGTATTTTTCCAAACCTGGTTTTATATTTTTATTTTTAGACAAAAGAATTTGTGCGTTTGCAATTTCGTCCAAACGAGATTCTCTTATATCTAAAGCTCTCCTTTGATTGTAACAAACAACTAAACGTCCTTTGATTTTTCCAACATTGTGATTAATGCTCTGAGCATACAAGGTACCACTTGATAACCTGATGCGATGGGATACATCAACAATAGAGTCTAGCCTTATCATTTTTCTAATCACATCCTTCTCTTTTTTTCTGAGAGCAATCCCACAAAGCGTATTCCAGCCCAAATCGAGGTTCTAAAGCCGTAAGATTTTCTCATAGTGAGTTTTACTTTGTTGTTTAAACCCTCTACAATCCCTGAGGAGAAGGTTTTTTTAGCCTTGAAGTAATTAAGAATAAGTAGCTTATGTCTTCGTATGGTTTTTGCTTCTCTTTTCATAGGTTCAATTTTTGAAAGCATGACTCGTTTCGTCCAACTGTCTATAAATTTACCAGCCCAAGTTGGTGAAACATAGGTCCATAACTGTCGGAAGTCTTCTTTTAAAAAATAACAGCGGATACTTTTTAAATTGTACTGTATTAAATGCCTTAATTTTACTTTTTCATAAGATTTTAAATTTTCTGCATTTTTTAACAAGGGCCATCTAGCTTTTGTTAAAAGGGGTTCATACCCGTCTTCTTTCATTTTTTTGTGTTCTGAAGCTCTCACTTCGTCTAAAGCCTTATTGAGTCTTGCTACGATATGAAACCGATCTAATATGTGTAAAGCTCCACTTGCCCTCTCCTTTATGACTTTTAAATAAGGCTTCCACATATCAGAACACACAAACCGTATATCTTTTGACTTCTCTCCTAGTAAATCAAAGAATTTTCTAAAACTCTTTTCTGTTCTTTTTTCTCCTATCCATAGCAAACGAACACTTTCTTTGCTTATTTCATAGACTAAGGTGAGATACTGATGGTTCTTTTTCCATTGTATTTCATCTACACCTATAGCTTGTATTCCCTTTAAAACCCTTTGTTTTAAACCATATTCTACGACCCATTCTACCGAAGCATAGACCTGATTCCAACTGACATGAAACTTACAAGAAACCTCTTTCCAAGACAGGTGACGACACCAGTCTGCTAAGTACTTCATGTAAAAGATCGTTAAACTCTTCTTACCATCGGCCCAAGGTAAATACTCAACTTTTACCCCACAGCAAGGACAATTAACTCTTCTTACAAAATAAACAAAAAACACCCTGTAACTTAAAATAGGAAGGGATTCAAAGTCCCGTGATGATTTACTGCTGTCATACACTGAACAGGGCTTCTTACAAACACTACAAAAAGCTTGGCCATTTTTACGAGCCTTAATAGGAACATTAATTGACTTTCTATCTTTTGAAAAATAAATGTCTCCGTATACAAAAGACTTCCATCTTAAACAATCATTTAGTATAGTCTTCAAAAGCATCTCTTCCCTCCTTTTTTTTTTTTTTTGAATAACATTTTAAGGCATCTGGGAAGTAGGTGCTTCTTTTTTAAAATTTTAATGTAACACAGCAAATAAAAGCAAATAAAATGAATGTTTTTGAGTTCAATCACCGGAGGTGATAGAGGCCAGTAAGGGCCTCAAAGAACTCAAAAATACAAGATAGGATGTCTTATACCAATTACAGAAATTAATTCGACATTTTTATGTTCAAATTTAAAATTTTAAAATTGACTTAAGGAAAAGCTTCAGTTAGGAGATTTTAAAAAAACTTCTTTTGAGGGGAGGTTAAGTTTTCATAAGATATGTTTATTTCATGTATATCTATTGTTGTGTGAATCGATTGATGGGTTAAAATAAGTGTAAAAAAGTGAGGGTAAAATTTAAAATAAAAAAAATCAGTTACACAATTTAATTTATATAGTGCTTCCGCTTAGGTTTTCCGTTTTTTTTGAGTTGAGGTCTAGTTTTTATTCTAAGGCCTTGATAAAAAGTCATTTATTTTTAAAAATAGTTTCATATGTCAGGGTTTCTATCAAAAAAAGAGCGAAAAGATTTACTCTATGAACTATCTCTAGAGAAAAATCTTAAATACGTAAAAAGGATTATGACAATTCTCCATTTAGATAAAGGTGAGTTGTGTAAAGATATTTCCCGTTTTCTTTTCATTGATGAGGGCACGATAAGAGCCTGTAGAAATCGTTATAACAAAGGTGGGATAGAGTGCTTAATCAACGACAATTACAACCCTAAAAGGTCCTTTTTAACTAAGAAAGAGGAGAAAATGCTTTTAAAGGAATTAGAGAAAAGAATTTTTCCATCATCACAGTCTGTCATCCAATTCATTGAGGAGAATTTTAGTGTTACGTACTCAACAAGTGGTGTGATTGATCTTCTCCATCGCCTTGGTTTTTCTTATAAAAAAGCCACAGCGATACCGGGTAAGGCAAAGAAAGAAGAGCAGGAAAAGTTTGTGCGTAAATACAAGAGAATTAAGAAGAAAGACGGTCCTGTTTACTTTGCTGATTCCACACATCCTGAGTGGGGCCCTACGATTTCATATGGTTGGATAAGAGAGGGTAAGAAGTTTGAAGTGAAGACCAATTCAGGCTGGAGAAAAAGAGTGAATGTTTGTGGAGCTATTGAGATCAATAGTTTGAAGACGGTAGTCAGGAGTTATAAGACAGTTAACCATGTTTCCATATGTGATATGCTCCATCATATTCGCAAGAAGCATCCCGATGAAAAAGAGATTCATCTTATCTTAGATGGGGCCGGATACAATAGATCGAAGTCTGTCAAGAAGTTAGCGAAAGAGTTGAATATAAAACTTGTTTATCTTCCTCCGTACTCACCGAATTTAAATCCTATAGAAAGGCTTTGGAAGTTTATGAAAAAAGAGGTCACGGCGAATCGATATTATGAAAACTATGACGATTTCAAGGGAAGTTTAAGTCAATTTTTTAGAGGAATACGAAAACACAGATCTAAATTAGAAACTTTGATAACTGATAACTTCTCTATCTTAGGAAACTGAAAACCTAAACGGAAGCACTATAGGTTCAAATTAATTTACAAGCTTGATTCATCTTGTTGTTTTGCCCAAGATCGAGTGCATAATTTTTTAATCCTGCCCTCTTGATCGCAAAAAGTATTCCAGGCCTCACAACAAGTATTCACTATATGGTCATAGTTTTTAAAACATGCATTCGATAATTTGATCCTTCGTAATTGTTGCCAGACTTGTTCCATGGGATTTAATTCTGGACTATAAGGAGGTAAAGCATCAGAGATAAATTCTTAGGAACTATTAAAGTCTCTGTGGTATGCCAACTGGCTCTGTCCATTAAAACAATTCCATGATAGTTTTCTTGTAACTGCTCACCTACATTGTTCAGTTATCCTTAACTTTAGACCTGTTTTAAGATAAAAGTCTTGCTCTTACAGATTTTCTTTTAAATACTTTTTTCAAATGACAATAAATAAGACCTCCATCAGAAATGAGATTGAAAATATAAGAAGTGACTTTGATAAGCTTGCAAAGAAAGGTTCTGTGCCTACTGAGATTTCTGTGGTTTTTGAATCTCTCTTTAAGGTTGTGAACATTCTGATTGTTGTGCTTTTAGAAAAACAGGTTCGAAAAAATTCCAGCAACAGCGGTCTTCCTCCTTCGCAAGATTTTAGTCGTCAAGGGAATCGTAATAAGAAAGCTAGTGGGAGTCAGAAAAAGGGTTCTAGACTTGATAACAGTAAAGATACAAACAGTGAGGAGACTGTCTCTCCCTCAGAGTGTTCTCAGTGTGGGATGTGTTTAAAGACAGCAGAGGTAAAAAGCCTTGAGAAGCGTAAAAAGATTGATATTTTTTATGAAATTCAGACCCATACTGTAACTTCTGAGGTTAAGGATTGTCCCTCATGTGGAGCTAGAAATAAAGGTCAATTCCCTAAAGGTATGAGTGGTCCTCTTCAGTATGGTGTAGGCATTAGAGCTTCCATCATCAATTTCATTATAGTTCAGATGCTGTCTTTTCAACGTGTTGGGGAACATTACATGGGGCTTATAGGTCGAATGATTTCTCCTGCAGTTATGTTGAGATACATTGCTGAATTAGGAGAGTTTCTTAAAAGTTGGGAAGAGCAGATGAAAGAAAAGATACTTGAATCAGAGGTCATTCATGTTGATGAGACCTCTATGAGGGTTAAGGGTAAAAACTACTGGATTCATACTTATAGTTCAGGAGAATTAGTCTTGCAGTTTCTCCACCTTTCAGGTGGAAGGGAAGCCATAAAAGATATTGGTCTCTTGGATAGATATGCAGGAGTGCTTGTGCATGATTGTTGGAGTCCTTACTTTTGTTATGATAAGATAACTCATGCTTTGTGTGTGGCTCACCTTTTGAGAGAGCTTAAATTTATAGAAGAAAGCAATGGATTCAAATGGGCTATAAATCTCAAAAAACTTCTTAAAGAGACTGTGGAGTTAGTTCATAAAAAAGAGTCAAGAGTTCTGACTCAAAAAGAGTACGAAACTCTTCAGAGAAGGTATAGGAGTATTCTTACAAAAGGCTTAAAAGAGCTTCCAGAATTTCCTAAAAAAAATGGCAAGAAAGGACGAATAAAGCATACACAAGCTCAAAACCTTTGGCTGCGATTTAAAAAGTATGAAGCAGAAATACTGTGCTTTGCTAAAAGAAAGAACGTAGATCCTACTAATAACAGAGCTGAAAGAGATCTAAGAATGACTAAAGTGAAAAAGAAAGTGTCAGGGTGTTTCAGAACAGAAGAAATGGCGAAATATTTTTGTCGTATTACCAGCTATGTTAAAACAATGAGAAATAAAGGGTATTCTTCTTTAGAAGCCATCTCTATGGCTTTAAATAAAAACTTACGAGAGTGAGCAGTTACGTTTTCTTGAATATTTTTAGATATCTCATCTAAGTGAATTTGCATCATCCCTGAATTACATTCCGGTAAAATCCAAGCACAGCCTTTATCTCTATCCGGACAAACTGCTCCAAAAATATAAGTGGATAAAAATTGTCTTTGTCTCACCATTCTAGGCCGTGTGCCTTTTCTTGCCCAAATCCTGCTTAAAGAACCTTGTTGAGCTTATTCTGCATTCATCCTGCCACCAAATCTCTATTTTATGAGTCTGAATCTTTTCCTTTATTTTCTCCACCTCTTCTGGAAAATGTTCCTTAAACTGTTCCATAGCTTCTTAATGAACTTTTAGGATGAAGAGAACGACCACTGATCCATACAATATTAAGGCGGTCTAAAGAAACATAAACCCTAAAAGAGAATAGCAACTATCACAATTCATCTGCTAAAAGTTCCTGTATTCCCTTTGCTCCTATGCTTCCTCCTTCTCTTTTGTCTTGAATTTCATCTAACTTGATTTTAAAGTTCTCCTCTTCTGTCACTGGCAAACGAGGCTTGCGTCCTCTGCCTTCTCGATCTATCAATCCCTCGTAATCAAAGTCTACAAAAAAAGACTGTAACCAAGATTTGATACTGTGATGATGATAGAAAACTATACCTAGCTGTTTCTTGAATCGATTTTCCTTCTTGCATATGCTGCAAAGCCAATAATTTTGTCTTGATGTTGGCACTTCTTTCTACTTTGTAAGTAGCTAGAAAATTATACCCTTGAATCTGTGTAACTAAATCTTTTTTCGACATGACTCTAAAAATTTAACAGAGTTTGATAAAAAAGCCAGGACGCAATGCGTTAAAAAAATGTCGAATTAATTTTTGGAAATGGTATAAGTCCATACAAAAGAAAACTTCACAGAAGAAGAAGTTCAGTTGAGGCAATCATTGGTCATATGAAAATAGATTCTCGTATGGGAAGGAACTTTTTATTAGGATCACAAGGGGATGCTATTAATAGTCTTTTATCAGGAGCTTCTCAAAATTTTAGAAAGTTAATGCTAGAGGTTGCGTCTTTTTTCATTTTTTTCACTGAAATGGCTTAAAAGGCCTGTACGCCTTCTTGAAAACTACTGTTTTTTTAAGTTATGAAAAAATATTTAACCCTCTATAGTAGAAAGTAACAGGGATAAAGATCATATAGCATAAAAATCCTAGGCCTTTGTCAATTTTTCACGTTCGACTAAATATGTTTGTAAAAAAGATTCCAAGAAAGAATGGTTCTATTTCAGCTCAGATTGTAGAGAACAAGAGAGTGCAGAATAAAGTCATCCAAAAAACCATTCAACATTTGGGGCAATATACAGTTTTAACCCCTAAAATCATATAAAAATCCTATAAGGCACCGTTTAAAATGTAGTGATCACGGTTTTGCGTAACCACTTGAAATCATTAAATTCTTGAAAAGAAACCGCTGAAGTCGAAAAAAAGTTCTATCTTGAAAGCTAAAGTGGTATGAGTTGAAAAAACTCACTATTTCGACTCACCTTAACGTGTTAAATAGATAGAACGAATACACAAGCTAAACCATAAAGGAAAGTATGAATGCTGAGTGTAGCCAGTACAAAAAAAAGGCTAAAAGAGACCTTATAAAATCTTTCTTTTAGCCTTTTACCATAGCGTTACTCAACCTAAAGACAACACACCTTAGTTGAAGTAAAGGCCATGGATTTTGAAGAAAGTTAGAGCAAAGAAGATTTTTAAACTGACTTTGACATTACTCTAACCTCCTTTCCTTTATAATTTGATAGCACAAACTACTCTATTCAACTCACTTAAAATCTCGCTTCAATTGCCTTATAACCTTTGCGTTTCAAGCACTACATTCAACATAAGTATAAATATTTTATATTTATAAATCAAGGTTTAACACTATGAGCTAAATAAAAATTATATTTTTTTCGAGATGGCGTGTTTGAAGTGATTTGTGATAGATATGTGTATAAGTTTTACACTGAAAAATTCTTCTATAAATATTTTATATATAGTGCTTCCGTTTAAATTTCCCGTTTTTTTTGAGTTAAAGTCTAGTTTTTATTCTAAGGCCTTGATAAAAAGTCATTTATTTTTAAAAATAGTTTCATATGTCAGGGTTTCTATCAAAAAAAGAGCGAAAAGATTTACTCTATGAACTATCTCTAGAGAAAAATCTTAAATACGTAAAAAGGATTATGACAATCCTCCATTTAGATAAAGGTAAGTTGTGTAAAGATATTGCCTGCTTTCTTTTCATTGATGAGGGCACGATAAGAGCCTGTAGAGATCGTTATAACAAAGGAGGGATAGAGTGCTTAATCAACGACAATTACAACCCTAAAAGGTCCTTTTTAACTAAGAAAGAGGAGAAAATGCTTTTAAAGGAGTTAGAAAAAAGAATTTTTCCGTCATCACAGTCTGTTATTCAGTTCATTGAGGAGAATTTTGGTGTTACGTACTCAACAAGTGGTGCGATTGATCTTCTCCATCGCCTTGGTTTTTCTTATAAAAAAGCCACAGCGATACCGGGTAAGGCAAAGAGAGGAGAGCAGAAAAAGTTTGTGCGTAAATACAAGAGAATTAAGAAGAAAGACGGTCCTGTTTACTTTGCTGATTCCACACATCCTGAGTGGGGCCCTACGATTTCATATGGTTGGATAAGAGAGGGTAAGAAGTTTGAAGTGAAGACCAATTCAGGCTGGAGAAAAAGAGTGAATGTTTGTGGAGCTATTGAGATCAATAGTTTGAAGACGGTAGTCAGGAGTTATAAGACAGTTAATGAAGTTTTTCTATGTGATATGCTCTATCATATTCATTAAGAAGCATCCCGATGAAAAAGAGATTCATCTTATCTTAGATGGGGCCGGATACAATAGATCGAAGTCTGTCAAGAAGTTAGCGAAAGAGTTGAATATAAAACTTGTTTATCTTCCTCCGTACTCACCGAATTTAAATCCTATAGAAAGGCTTTGGAAGTTTATGAAAAAAGAGGTCACGGCGAATCGATATTATGAAAACTATGACGATTTCAAGGGAAGTTTAAGTCAATTTTTTAGAGGAATACGAAAACACAGGCCTAAATTAGAAACTTTGATAACTGATAACTTCTCCATCTTAGAAACCTGAAAACCTAAACGGAAGCACTATATATTTCTTATTACCAAATTTTGCATTTCCCTATAGTAAGATCCCGGTAAAGAGTGTATTTTTCACCTTGGAGATTAATTTTAATTTGATCGAGATTGACTTGGTTAGAGCATTTTCTGTCACCTCAACAAATTGATCTGTGTTACTATAAATTAACAAATAAACCCCTTCTTTAAGAAAAACCTCTTTATTTAATTTTTCGTCTTTTAAGTGATGGCAACTATATTTTTTAAGAAATTTGAGACTTCCTTTGCAAGCGTAAATAGAGTATTCAGAATATTATCCTTCTCCTGGAATTCCATTGACTTTTAAGATTCCGTTAGCTGATGATACTGCTAATGGCGAAGCTTCCATAAAATCATGGTTTTCCCATGAGGTTTGTAAAAGTAAGCTTTGACTTTCTGTCTTTATAAAGTTTCCATAAGAAAATCCCCCGAAAGATATAAAAAGTAAAAATGTTAGTATTAACCCGAGTTTTGACTTTTATATATTTTTCAGAAGCCTTTGTTCTTGAGTTTTAAATTGAACGGAGAGTTTCATCTTGAGTATTCTCGTCATCGTAGCCCACAAAATTTTGTCGTCAATCTTTTAGGTACCCTTATCTCTTACTTGCTTAAAACCTAAAAAACCCTCCATTCAACTTAAAACTCAAGAACAAAGGCTTCTGAGAAGCATATAAAAATCAAAACTCGGGTTATTAAGGCTCACTTACTAAACTAAAAGTGACTTTAGTTGGCTGCACTATCTAGAACTTTTGAAAGGAATTTAAACAAGCCATGTGTTTTGTAGGATTGAAAGTCATCTGTCATTTGAATGATCTTTAAATGCTTCAACATGGCAGGGTAAAGAATATGCCAATGATCCTGAAACTCATAGGAAGCTCCAAAGATGATTTCAGGACCAGAAGAATGATGATTTATAGCCTTTTTATCTAAAAAATGAGCAATTTCCTTTTGAGATGCAACAGGGAAATCCGTAATTTCTGGAATAAATAAGGTCATAGGTCCTAAACAAAATAAAGTTTCTTGATCAATAAACCTATCCTTTCCAAAAATTTGATCAATATTACAAAAAGAGCGCCTATCTGAAAAATAATGAATTTCCAAGGCCATTTTATAAATATCTTCTTGAGAGGAATGGCTTTGTATCAATACTGAGAAATTAAAAATAGCTTCTTTTTTGTTCTTAAAAAAATCAATTTTTTCTTTGTAGCTGTCTTTTTTGTGGTTTTTCCTATGCTTTAGAAATAAAGTTTTTTCATTTGAAAAGTCTAAATGATCAGTGAAGAATTTTCTTTCTAGACTTTGTAAAGTCTTAAGTTTTTCTGAAGTATTGCTATGTTCTTCACATAGCCACCCTAAAAAATCTACTAACTCCGATCTTTTTTTACTTGAAAGATGATTGATTCTTAAAACTCTAACACAACCTATGACTTCTCCTTTTTCATGGAAGGGAAAACAGATTTCATCTAATAAAAAAAGAGGATTGTTTTTCTTAAGAAGTTTTTTTAGAGTTTCCTTGTGTGTGTGTTTAAAGGAATGATGAGGTAAACCTGTTCTCTTGAAGTTTGTGTAATAGGTCTCCACTGAAAATCTATTTTCAATAAATTTCAAAAATCTTTTGAGAGTTTTCTCAGATAAATCAAATTTTTTGTTGTTAAAATCAACATAAATTATATTTTTTGTATCAAGGTCCATTCTTACTTCCTTTATAAATAATTCATAAATATTTAGTTGATAAAAATATTACACCCTTACCCTTAATAAGGATGTAATATTTTTATCCCTTAATATTTAATGTAACCAATTTTTTATGAAAAATAAATATAAAAAGTGGTTTCTTGGATTATTTTCATACTTCCTCTAGTAATTATTACAAAAAATTTAATAGCCTCTGATAGAGAAACTAGAGGAGAGCGTCTAATTATTATACAATCATGAAATTTCTATAGGGGAAAGGGTGGAGTAGGAGATAGGAAGAAAAAATAAAAAAACTTTATCTGTTGCTGATCTTTCTTTTGTCAAGGGCGTATCTGTCTACTTTCATAATAAGGCTTGCTCTGCTAATACCTAGTTCTTTTGCAAGTTGGGACTTATTCCACCCGGTTCTACGAAGACCTTCTTGTATGATTTCTTTCTCAACAGATTCGATAGCTTCTTTGAGTTTTCCTTTGGAAAAAATAGGGCTCAAATCCCCTTTTCGATTCTCTTTAATTTTTTCTGATAAATATTCTTCTGAAATTTTTTTGTTATCAGCACTTAAAACAACAAGTCTTTCAATTTCATTCTCTAATTCACGTACATTGCCTGGCCAGTAATAGTCGTAAAGCCTTTTAATAACAGAATTATCGATAGTCTTAGGGTCTACATCTTTTCTTTTACATGACGAAATCAGAAAATAATCAACAAGAAGAGCTATATCTTCTTTGCGTTCTCTTAAGGGGGGAACTTGCACATTGATAACATTGAGACGATAATAAAGATCCTCTCTAAAAAGTTTTTCCTCTACCATTTTTTTTAAATCTTTATTTGTAGCTGCTATAATTCTCACATCGACTTTCTTCATTTCGGTACTACCTAGAGGAATAAAAGTTCCCTCTTGCAGAACCCTTAAAAGCTTAACCTGCATAGAAGGGGATGTATCCCCAATCTCGTCAAGAAAAAAAGTACCCTTATCAGCTACTTCGAAAAGTCCTTTTTTATCTGAAATTGCTCCTGTAAAAGAACCTTTTTTATGACCAAAAAGTTCGCTCTCTAAAAGGTTATCGTTAAAAGCTGAGCAGTTTTGCGTTATAAAAGTTTTTTCTGATTGAGAAGAATTTCTATGTATGGATTTAGCAATTAACTCCTTACCTGTTCCGTTCTCTCCTTGAATGATGATTGTGCTATTTGTACTTTTGATTTTATCCAGCAAGCTATACAATTCTCTCATAGACTTTGAACGTCCTATCATTCCATTATAGCTGTATTTATTTGAATAAGCGTTGTTGATTTCTAAAATGCGTTGCTCTCTATTAGAAAGCTCTTTATAGATAGTAATAATTTCATCACCCATAACTTTAACTAGCTCTACAAGATGTCTTCTATCAGATTCGCTAATGGGTTTTACTTTTGTAATATGTTCTTTGATAAGGTCCTGTGAAAGTCCCAAACCTAACAACCTGCCTTTAAGTTCTGATGTACGTTTGTCAATATCCACATCCTCCTTAAAAAATGACAGAACTACAATAGAACTCATATACTCTCTATTAGAAAAAATAGGCTTTATGAGAACATCTGAACCTAAATCATCCCATTTACGAAACATATACGTCTGTTCTTCTAAAGCCTGTAACTCTTCAACAGATGATTTCACAAGTTTTGAAAGAGACAACATCATGTCATGTGATTTGAAAATATGATAAAAAGAATCATTATTTTCAGATTCTAGTTCACAACTATGGTCTTCATTAAAAAACAAAACTTTAAGGCTCCACCACTGTTCTAAAATTTGTTTTATTTTTTTTATAACATGTAAATACTCATACTCTTTTGTTTGCACAACAGGCTCCTTTAAAGATTTTTATAAAACCTCTTTAATGACTTCATCGTCAATTTTTTAGACAATCTTTAGGAGATTTTGTCAAAAAAATAATCAAACTAGACTTTAGTTTATGAAAAATACTTTCTTAAATAACGGGCCGTTTCAGTTTGAATCTCTTCTCGAAACTCAAAAGGCGGGCCTTGCCCTACAATTGCACCACCTTTAGGGCCTCCGCCAGGACCTAGGTCTATAATGTGATCAGCTGAAGCTATGACTTCTAAATTATGTTCTATCACCACAACACTTGCTCCTGCCTCCACGAGGCTATGGAGAACTTTCAAAAGCAAGCCCACTTCCTGAAAGTGAAGCCCCTTAGTGGGTTCATCAATTACAAACATTGTGTTTTGACTTACTGATTTATGGAGTTTTTGAGCAAGCTTCAGTCTTTGTGCTTCACCTGAAGAAAACGTTGAAGATCTTTGTCCTAAACTTATATAAGATAAACCAACTTGTTCCAAGGTTTCACAAGCCCTTACTATAGCAGGTTCCTCTTTAAAAAAAGTTTTTGCTTCAGAAACTTTCATGTTTAAAATATCAAGTATGGTTTTATTTTTATAGCGAACATTTAAAACTTCATCTTTAAACTTTTTTCCTCCACATGCTTCACAGGGTAGTTCCACATCTTCCATAAAAACCATATCTATAATTTCAACTCCTAAACCTTGACAGAAAGGACAGCGTCCCTGATTTACATTTAAGCTAAAATGCCTCGGAGTCATTCCGTGAAGGCGTCCTTGAAGGGAGTAGGCCATGATATTTCTTATAAGAGAATAAAAATCCAAGTAACTAGCAGGACAACTACGTTCAGTTTTTGTAATCGAATTTTGGTCAATTAAAACAACATCCTTTAAAGGCTGTGCTCCTATTAAACTCTCAAATTCAAGTCCATGGATATACTTTTTTTCAATTTCGTTCAAAAGAGCAGGGTAAAGAGTTTGAGTGACAAGAGAACTCTTTCCTGAACCGCTCACTCCTGTGACCACAATGAAACTTTCAAGAGGTATTTTAAAATCAATATTTTTTAAATTATGACCTTTGCATCCCTTTAAAATTAAAGAATTTTTACTATCTTTTTTTCTAGGAATATGAAACGAACTCAATCTGAATTTGTTTTCAGAGCTAAGGTACTTAGCTGTAGGTGAGTCCTTATCTTTTAAGAAATCCTTAAATTTTCCTGAAAACATAAGCTCTCCTCCTTGATCTCCTGAGCGAGGACCCATTTCTAAAACAAACTGACTACTGGAAATGACATCGGAATCATGTTCTACAATGACAAGAGTGTTATCAGATGACTGCAATGATTTTAAAATCTGAATCAATCGATCTGTATCTTTAGGGTGTAAACCTACAGTGGGTTCATCTAAGACGTATAGTGTTTCTGAGAGTCCTGAACCTAGTTGACGAGACAGATTGATACGTTGAAATTCACCCCCTGATAGAGTTCGTGTGTTACGGTCTAAAGTAAGGTAAGAAAGCCCTACATCATTTAGGTATTGAAGTTTAAAAAGAATGTGTTCGTAGAGAGATTGAACACATTCTTTTTCAAATTGAGATAATTTTAAATTTTTAAAAAACATTAAAAGTTCTTCTAAATTCAAACTGCAAATATCTGAAATACTTTTTCTTCTAAACAAAACCTGCCTTGCTTTTTCATTAATACGCACTCCCTTGCAGTTTGGACAAAGCACTTCGTCTTTGAAACGGGAAAGAAGAATTCTTATGTACATTTTATATTTTTTTCTTTCAAGATCTTTAAAGTAACCACAGACCCCTTTAAACCCTATACAACCTTTCCATACAATATTTCTGTGTTCTTGTGGCAGTTTGTTCCAAGGTTGATTCAAGTCAATACCATTTAAATAACAGATTTTCTCTGTCATTTTTTTAAACATCACACCACTTGGCATAGAGAAAGGCTTTATAGCACCTTGATTAAGAGTCAATTTGGGATCAGGAATTACCTTCCTTTCAGACAAATCCAAAATATAACCAAAACCTTCACAGGTAGGACAAGCTCCTTGTGGGTGATTAAAACTAAAAAGATGTGAAGTGATTTTAGGAAACTGAAATCCACAGAGACAGCAAGAAGGCTTAGTACTTAAAAGAAGCCTTTCACCCTCTGTAGTAAGAATGACAGCCCTTTCTTGGAAAACTTGTGTGTGAAGGCTACGAAAAAGCTTATAGGTTTGCCTTAGAGAATCAATAAGTCTTACTTTTTCATCTTCTTTAAAAACAGTTCTATCCACAACAACAAAAAATTTTTTTTGAGGAAGCTTTTTTATGTCCTCTATTAAAACAACTTCTCCTAAGCTACATTGAGAAAAGTTCTCCTCAAACTTTACTTTTTCTGACTTGCCATAGGGGATATAAATTCTTAAAAATCCTTCTTTGATGAGATGCTTTAGAAGCTCTTCTTTTTTAAGAACACATGTTTTTAAGTCCACTTCCGCTAAAAAATACCCTCTTTTGTTTTTAAAAACGTTTATAATTCCCTCAACTCCTTTGACAGGATCATAAGCCTCTAAATTTCTTTTGTGTTCAGGGCATAGGGGTTTTGCTAATTTTTCATAGAAAGCTCTCAGATCATCTAATATTTCAGTATAAGTTCCTATAGTAGAGCGAGAGCTTTTGACTGAGTTTTTTTGAGTCAAGGCTAAAGAAGGCGGTATGTTCTCAACACTTTCCAACAAAGGTTTCGGAGCTTTATTAAGAAACTGCTTAGTATAGTTGGAAAGACTTTCAATATAGCGCCTCTGTCCTTCGGCATAAAGAGTTTCAAAAGCCAATGAACTCTTTCCCGATCCACTAGGCCCGCATAACACAGTAAAACAATTCAAAGGAATCTTAACGTCAAGAGATTTTAAATTGTTCTGACAGACTCCTTTAAGATAAATAAATTCTTTCATTTTTTATTCAGATAAGTCAAGTTTATGTAATTCTTTCGAACCTCTCTCTTTTAGCTCAGTTTCCATCATTTGTACAGCTTTTTCTTCTTCCTTTCCTTCCTTTAAAAAGTTCCTTTTGATTTTTAAAGGAAGATCATCTGTTTCTAAAAAGGCTTGTGAGACAATGTGCTTTGATTGATGACTGAAAAGCTCTCCAGTCTCGCCGTCTATGTTCATAAAGATAATCCCATCAGGAACAGCAAAAGGTTCAGGTTTGAGGGTTTTATGCACTTGTTTCATATAAGAAAGCCATACGGGTAAAGCTGCCCTACCTCCTCCTTCTCTCAGACCCAAAGATCTTTCTTTATCAAAGCCCAGCCACACTCCTGCAATATAGTGGGCTGTATAACCCAGAAACCAGGCGTCAAAAAAATTACTTGACGTGCCTGTTTTACCCGCTGCAGGATGGGAAAAGCTCTGTGCTCCTCTTCCTGTGCCTTTGGGGTCACGTATCACACCCTCTAATAAATTGGTAGTAATATAAGCAGTTTGAGGCTTTAGAAGCTGTTCTTTATCCCGAAAATAAAAAGGAGGCTCCTTGTTACCTTGAAATGTTTTAAAGAAGTTAAACTTATAATCTAAAAATGAAAAAGATTCAAAATCTTTTTTATGATCTTCTATAAATTTCTCAAGTTTTATTTGATCCTTTTTTACAGTTTCAAATTGTAAAGATAAATGTCTTTTGAGTTCAAAAACACTGTCTAAAAGTTTTATTTTAGATTCAAAAAGTTTATCTAAAGAGATATTTTTTAATAAAACTTTTCCTTCAGAATCTTTGACCTCTCTTACAATAAGAGGACGTGTTTTTTTTCCTAAACGACCTAGATGAGAAAAGACTTTTGTCATCTCATACAATGTTGTACCACTTGTTCCTAAGGCCAGAGTATAATCTTTATTCAAAGGATTGAAAATCCCTAGGCGATAAGCATACTGAGCTACCCAATCAGAAGAAAGCTTAGAGATCATACGAATTGTAGGTATATTTAAGGACCGTACAAGAGCATTCCTCAACGTTACTTCTCCTGAAAAGCCTTTATAATAATTCGTAGGCTTCCATTTTTTTATATTTTGATTTACTAGATTTTTTTTCTTATCTAAATCATTTTTTTGATCAGACAACGTCTTCACTTCTTCTTCATAAACTAAGGGAATATCCTGTAATTTGCTATTGCCTTTAAATCCCTTATCTAGGGCTGAGGTATATACAATGGGTTTGAAGGATGAGCCTGTTTGACGTAAAGCTTGATAAGCTCTATTGAATTTCGAAGTTTCAAATTTATACCCTCCTACCATAGCTGTTATGTCTTGCGTTCTTTGATCAAATGATAAAAGTGCTATTTGTGCTACAGGTTCTTGCTCTAAAGCAAGCTCTATAAAATTAGTTAAGTTCTTTTTTTCTTTAAACTTGTGACTTAAAATTTTAACTTGAATTACATCACCTTTTTTTAAAGCTTCAGAAGGTTTTTTAATTTTAGAAAAACGATAGCTTTTATCAAAATTAGGGACTCTTGCCCATTCCATATTTTCCATGGAGATAAGCCCCTTATTTTCTGCAAACCTCACATAGACAAGTTTTTTAGAATCATTCACCTCGCTTACAACACCTTTCACTACATCTCCTATATTAAAATACGATGCTAATTGTTCTTTTTCTTCAAATTTAAAAAGAAACTCAAAGGTGCCGTCTCTTTGAAGTTTTCTCTTTGTAAGGGATTTTAAATACAAGTTTTCTGCTTGTTGTTTTAAAAAACTTTGAAGTTCTTTTTCATCATCTAAATTTTGAAGAGGCCTTCGATAACCCTGTCTCTTATCTAAAGCCCTTAGGCCTTCAACAGCTTCTTTTCGAGCTATCTTTTGATGTTTTAAATCCAAACTTGTTGTAATGTGCAGACCTTTTGTTAAAAGAAAATTAGAACCTACTTCTTGACTCAAAATCTGCCTTACGGCTTCTAAGAAAAATCCTGAATTATTTATATCTTTTCTTTCTATATGTAGAGATACAATTTTATTAAGAGCTTCACTTCTTTGTTCTTCAGTAATGTAACCCTCTTCAAACATACGTTTGAGAACATACTTTTGCCTTACCTTAGCTTTTCTAGGTGATTTAAAAGGTGAATAACGTGAGGGAGCTTGAGGAAGTCCTGCTAAAATAGCAATTTCAGCTAAGCTCAAATCATCTAACGTTTTATCAAAGTATACCTTTGCTGCAGCTCCTACTCCATAAGCTCCTTTCCCAAAATAGATTTGATTCAAATATAAGAAAAGAATGTGGTCTTTTTTCATCTCCTTTTCTATACGATAAGACAGAAGCATTTCTCTAAGTTTTCTTGTATAAGTTTTTTCTTTTGTAAGAAGAAAAGAACGTGCCACTTGTTGTGTGATTGTTGAAGCTCCCTGCACTTTCCTACCTGCTTTTAAGTTCACTAACAAAGCTCTAAAAATAGCTTTGAAATTAAGGCCTTTGTGGGAATAAAATGAAGAATCCTCAGCAGCAACAAAAGCTTTAATAAGGAGATCGGGAAACTTATTAACCACAAATCTTTTTTGATAAAAAAATTCACCTATTTTCTTTCCCATTCTATCATAGACTATTGAGACTGTGGGAGGTTTATACTCTTTTAAGCTCTCAATAGAAGGTAAAGTACTCAAAAACCAAAAGACATAGGAAAGGCCAAAAAAGAATAAAACAACTAGACCTGAAAGACCTATATAAAAATTGCGTCTTTTGGATTGAGGTTTTTTCTCCGAAAGATTTTTTTTACCATCTGACATAATAGATGGCTTAATTTTAACTTAATCAAATAAAAAATTCAAGATACTTTAGGAAGAAATTAACCTCTAGAAACGATTAAAATCGATAAAATCAAAATAATTACAGCAGATTACGTCCTTTAAGTTACTTTGTTGCTTAAACCCTCTACAATCCGTGTGAAGAGAAGGCCTTTTTAGTCTTGAAGTCATTAAGAATAAGTGGCTATGTTTTCGTATTGTTTTTGCTTATATGAATGACCAGTCAGTCAAGCAAAAAAAGTAAGTCATTGACAAAAAAGTTTTTCAAAAATGAGTCTTCTGTACTATCAATCATATCTGCGTGCTGGTTAACACCTTATGAGGTTATGATGAAAGAAAGGGTTGCACTAGTACAGCATAACCTTAAATTTCAATATATTTGACTTGTATTTTTGTTGTTCCTATAATATTTGTTGTAGTTTAATAAAAAGTCCAAGGAGGGGATATGAGATCAAAGATGAAATTAAAAACAAAGGCAAGAGCAAATCCAAAAGCAAAAAGAAAGCCAAAAGTAAGGATAAAGTTAAAGAGTTCAGAGAAGACAAAATTAGAGAAGATGTTGAAGAAGGGAGTGAATCAGTCTCGAGTTTTAACACGAGCCAGGGTTTTACTTTTAAGCCATCAAGGGAAGGGTTCCACAGAGGTTTGTGAGATTCTTGGAGTGAGAACTTTAGGGACTATTCAAAATATCAAAGAAGGGTACTTGAAGGGAGGATTAGGGAGAGCACTTTATGATGCTCCTCGTCCTGGAAAGCCTCCTAAGTTTACAGGGAAGCAAAGGACGAAGATTACGAGTTTAGCTTGTACGAAAGCTCCTGAAGGTTATGGTCGATGGAGTTTACAGATGCTATCTGATAAGTTGGTTGAGTTAAATGTTGTAGACTCTATTTCTCACACCCATGTGGGTCGTATATTAAAAAAAACGAAGTCAAACCTCATTTAAAAAGACAGTGGTGTTTAAGCAAGATCGATTCTCATTTTATTTGCCAAATGGAGTCTGTTTTAGAAGTTTATGAAAGAAAGCTAGATTCTAATCGTCCTGTTCTTTGTTTTGATGAGCGTCCTTGTCAATTGATAGAAGATGTTTTGATGCCAGTTCCTGTAAGCCCTGGAAAAGAAAAAAGAGAGGATTATCATTACAAAAGAAATGGAACCTGTGTTGTGTTCTTAGCCATAGAGCCATTGAGTGGAAGAAGAATTGTAGAGGTAAGAAAGAGAAAAACAAAGAAAGATTATGCTCTTTTCATGAGAAAAATGTCCTTATATTATAAGGACGTAGACAAGATCACATTGATACAAGATAATTTAAACACTCACAATGGCTCTTCTTTTTATGAGAACATGCCAGCTCAAAAGGCCTTGGAGTTAAAAAATAGACTTGAGATGATTTATACTCCTAAAAAGGCCAGTTGGTTAAATATGGCAGAAATCGAGTTTTCGGCTCTTTCAAAGCAATGTTTAAACCGACGTATAGGAAGTTTTGAACAACTAAAAAAAGAAGTAGAAACTTGGACCCGTAAGAGAAACAAAGACAGAATCAAAATTAATTGGCAGTTTACAAATAATAAGGCTAGAAATAAGTTTAAGAGGCATTATGAAAATATTAAAATTTAATGTTATGCTGTACTAGTGCTTTAACCAGTAAATTTTTTTCATAACTTCACCTTAGAAGAACTGTAAAAGAATTAACTGGTCAGAACACTAGTGAATTGCAGTTAGGAGGTATTTTATCGAGGGAATTTTCCACAGTCATTAAAATATAGTCACTTAAGATTTCTAAAAATTAGACTAAGTGTTAAGCTTCAGAGATTCATACAAACCTTTTAAAGATAAATGTTTTTCATGATGCTTAAACAAATCTGTTTGTTTGTATAAATGAGAAAACCCTCCAGTCCCTATTACTTCAACAGAATCTTGGGGGAAGGTTTCTTTTAAGATACGTTTTTTGATCTCTTGAACTGCCCCTAAAGCTCCATAATAAAGACCTGCTTGAAGACCTTCTTCTGTTGATCGACCTGTTATAGAATGAGGTTTTTTAATCTCAACAGCAGACAACTTGGCAGCCTCTTCCTCTAAAGCTTTCATAGAGGTTCCAAGACCTGCTAAAATAGCACCGCCTAAATACTCCTTTGATCGAGAAACCGCACATAAAGTAATCGCTGTTCCAAAGTCAATGATCACAATATCCTTATTTTCAAACAATTTCAAAGCTCCCATAGAGTTGGCAATACGATCAGCTCCCAGCTCTGAAGGATAACGATAGTTAATCTTAAGCCTTGTCTTTACTCCTTGTTTTAAAACAAAGGGATTGATACGGAAGTATTTAAAACAGCCTCTTTGAAGAGAATAAAGAGCTTCAGGTACAACAGAACAAATGGCAATTTTTTGAACCTTTTTAAAATCATAATTATTTTCAAACAAAACTGCTTTTAGAAAAAGCCCCCACTCATCAGAAGAGCTTGATTTTTCAAGGTTTTTTCGAAACTCAAGGACAATTTCATGGTTACAAAAAAGGCCTCCATGAAGATAAGTGTTTCCTAAATCAAGACATAAGATCACACTCTTTCTCCTTTTGTGAAGCATCTACAACACCTTTTAGAACCTCATACATATCCCCTTTACTCTGGCCACTGGCAGTCTTTCCTTTCACGTTATAAAGAGAAAAAGGATGAACTCTATCTGTCATTTCTAAAAGATCATTATGAACAACATAATCAACTCCTCCTTGAGAAAAAATTCTTTCAACTTCTTTTTTCCCCTCAGATTTCACAGTTAATTTATAGCCTATAACTTTTGTGGTTTGAGACAGAGAATAGCTTTTTATAAATTCTAAAATCTTTTTATTCCTCTTCAATTTTAGGTGAAGATTCTCGGAAGAAGAATCAATTTTAAAATGTTGTTGAGGTTTCTCTAAAGAATAATCACTCACAGCAGCTAAATGAAAAACAAAATCGTATGATTCTGAGGATAAAAGATGTTTAAGCCTCTTGTCTAAATTTTTAAAAGATGTAAAACTTATCTGTCTTAGAGAACTTTCTTCTATTCTCTTTTCTATCCTCTTACTTTTTAAAAAGGTAACATCATAGCCTTCTTTATGAAATTTTTCAGCTAAAAAGGTTGCTGTTTTACCTGTACTTTTGTTTGTTAAATAACGCACAGAATCTATAGGTTCTTCTGTTGCTCCCCCTGTAATAAGAATTTTCGCCTTCTTTTTTCTAAAAATTCTTTCATAAATTTTACTTATACTTAAAAGCTTTCCATAGCCTTCTTCTTTACAAGCTAAAATTCCTTTCTCAGTAGGAAAAACAAAAACCCCCTCAAAAGAGTTCAAAGTAAGAAGAGATTGTCTGACTGTAGGGTGAGAGAGCATAAAAGAATTCATAGCAGGAACAATATAGTAAGGCTTTTGTTTGAAAGGAAAGGCTAAAAAAATATCTCCTATAATATTTTTAAGGACACCTTTTGCTAGACCATTGATAGAATAAGCTGTGGCCGGACACAAGATAGCCTTATCACACCAACGAGAAAGTTCTATATGGCTCATCATAAATCCTTTTTGAAAAGAATCGGTTATCACTCTTTCCCCTGTAAGCCCCTCTAAAGTGGCTTCCCCCACAAATTTTAAGGCAGCCTCTGTAGCTACAACTTTAACTTTATGATTTTCTTTGAGTAAAAAACTGATGAAATCACATGATTTATAACAAGCAATAGAACCTGAAAGTTGAAACAAAATGTTCATAAAACCTCTCTCTTTAAAGACACATTATCAATCAGCCTAACTTTATCAATCACCACAGCACCTAATCTTCTCTTAAAATGCTCTTCTACATAATCTACTTCAAACCCCTTTTCTTTTAAAATTTTAGAAAGCTCTTCTAAAGATTTATTTTCTTTTAAAGTCTTATAAAATTCAGACGCTTTTTTCCTTTTTTCTTCACTTAAAAGTTCATTACGAGAGCTTAAAGCTAAACCTTCCTTATCTCTCACAATAGGGCAGGCTTTAATCTCAATGTCTAGAAAAAAAGCCTCAACCATAGCTTTAATTAAAATATATTGCTGATAATCTTTTTCACCAAAATAAGCTGTTCTAGGTTTTACAAGAGAAAAAAGTTTTAAAACAATAGTCATCACTCCTTTAAAGAAATTAGGACGGAAACGTCCGCACATAAGAGGGCTTATTTTTTTTTCATCAACAAAAAACTCATAGTCCTCAGGGAACATATCTTCTTTAGAAGGGACAAAACCAACAACTGTTTTAAAAGCTTCTAACTTTTTTAAGTCACTCTCAAGTGCTACAGGGTAATTTTTAAAATCCTCCTCGTCATCAAATTGCAAAGGATTTAAAAAAATACTCACAACAGTTATATCGTTTTCTTTAACACTTTTTCTTATAAGAGAGAGATGTCCTTTGTGAAGTCCCCCTAAAGTAGGTACAAAACCAACATGGCCTGACATACTTTTTTGATAATCTTTAAACTCTTTAATTTTGTTTATCACTTTCATCATTCATAACTTTCTTGTCTGCAAGGAAAACTTCCTGACTTTACAGCTTCTGTATAATCTTCTAAGGCCTGATGAATTAAGGGTTTTCCCTTTAAAAAGGTCCTTAAAAACCGAGGTTGAAAATCCTGATTCAAACCCAACATATCATGAAGAACTAAAATTTGCCCATCGGTATAAGGCCCTGCTCCAATACCTATGGTAGGAATACGAAGTTCTTCTGAAATGAGTCTAGCTAGACTAAAGGGGATCATTTCTAAAACAAGTCCAAAACAACCAAGCTCCTGAAGCTTTAAAGCTTGATTGAAAAGAATTTCTTTTTCTTTTTGTTCTTTTGCTTGCACTTTGAACCCTCCTAACTGATGAAAAAACTGTGGCGTAAGACCTAAATGACCCATAACAGGCACTCCTGATTCCACAAGATGTGTTATAAGCTTCTCATTACCTAAAACACCTTCTAATTTTACAGCAGAAGCACCCGCTTTTATAACTTTCTCCACATTTTCTAAAGAAGAATCCAAAGACTTTCTATAAGATAAAAAAGGAAGATCCCCTATAATAGGTTTTTGAGAGATTCCTTTTTTAACAGCCTCCACATGTTTACACATAATATCAACTGTTGCTTTTAGTGTGTTCTCTTCTCCATAAACAATCATAGACAAACTATCACCCACTAAAACAGCATCTATGGATGTTTGGTCTATGATTTTAGCAAAAACATGATCATAACAAGTCACCATAGAAATTTTTTCTTTTCTTTGCTTTTTTCTTTCAAAGTTTAACAAATTCATAAACCTCCTTCTTTTTTTTGATATGAATTCAAAAAAGCCTCATAAATACTAAAAAGCTTATCCTTTTCCAAAGCTTTTAGATTAAATTCAATAGTGCTTTTATCTCCTCTTAAAAAAGGTCCTGTTAAAGAAGCAGAAGAATTTTCTATCACGTTTTCAAAAACCTTTTTTTTATAAACCTCAAGAACTTTTGAGTCCATGCCAAGGTGTTTTCTAAAACCTTCTTCAACAAAAGACCAAAGAAGAGATGTAAAGTTACCCGCCATAACACAATAACTATGATAAAGAGCCTTCTTCTCTTTAGAAATGAAGTAAAAAGGATTCTCTAAACCAGGCAGAATCTTATAAAAATCTTCTTCTTTTTCTAAAACAAAGGGTATGTTTTTGTAAACTTCTAAATCATAAAGTTTTGAACCAAAAGACATAAGAGGATGAGCTACCTTCATGTCAGGAAAACTATGACAACCTGAAAAGTGAACAACTGTTTTCTTTTGAAAAAACTTTTTGTTTTCTTTATAAAAAGATTCAATAGCCTCATCTGAAATCAAAAGCAATACATGGGATGAGGTCGTTTTAAGTTCTTTTTGTAAGTTTCTAGATCGAGACCATTTTGTATAAGGAAGATTTAATAAATCAAAATAGCGACAAAAATGGTTTGCAACTTTTCCATCTCCTATAATGCTATAAGAGATATGTTTATTTCTTGGTACCTGTCTCACAAGATCAAGTCCTCTCTTAAACTCAAAACTTTATAAAAAGCCTCATCACCTTCTTAATTTATAAGCTAAATGTAAGGCTTTATAACTATAAAGGAGCTTTAGCTTTTAAAAAAGCTCTTTTATAGAATCCTTGTTTTTTCCTCTCAGATAAAAAACAACTCCATAATGTATTGAAAAAAAAGAACTTTCTAAGGATACTCTTCACAAAAGATTTTGACGCAGACTCACTTATACTGACCGCATGCAAAAAAAATGTCTTTTTTTGTAAATGAAAAAATGTTTTTTCTTGACATACTCATATGGATGACCAGCCTTTTTGAAAAACCATGCTTCTTTGCTCTCCATCTCCATAAATTTTTACGCCTGTAGAATCAATCACAACGTACATATTCTCTTTTGATTTAATCTTCCCTAGTTCTATAGAGCAGTCCTTTAAACGACGACATACAGTGTTGTAATCAGGTATGGGAAGGTCAATTCCCATAACATATGCTCTGTGCTAATATCCTTTCCAAAAATTAATTCGACATTTTTTTTAACGCATAACCTCCTGGCTTTTTGATCAAACTCTGTTAAATTTTTAGAGTGTCTATCAAAAAGTATGTCAAGAAAAAACACTTCTCCATTTACAAAAAATATAAAAAATTTTTTTTGTATACGGTAACGAATATTCTAATCACATAAGAGAAAACTTCCTGCATTTGCTTTCCATTTTTAATGACTCTTCCTTTACACATTGTAAAACAAACATATTCCTATTATGCGTCTATCTGAACCTTTTTTAGTTTTAAATCATGAATTCCAAAGATTTAAAACCTTAGATTATAGTAAATTTGTAACTGCTCACTCTCGTAAGTTTTTATTTAAAGCCATAGAGATCGCTTCTAAAGAAGAATACCCTTTATTTCTCATTGTTTTAACATAGCTGGTAATGCGACAAAAATATTTCGCCATTTCTTCTGTTCTGAAACACCCTGACACTTTCTTTTTCACCTTAGTCATTCTTAGATCTCTTTCAGCTCTGTTATTAGTGGAATCTACGTTCTTTCTTTTAGCAAAACACAGTATTTCTGCTTCATACTTTTTCCATTCTTTCTTTTACCTCCATTTTACGGAGACTTTAAGAGAAAATTGACTGTCCGCAGAAACAGGGGAAGTTCACTTTGTTATTTTGTGAGTTGTTATTTAGGTAACTGTTCACTTAAATTCTAGTGATTTTAATGTTTAGAGAGGTATTCAGTAGCCATGTCAACGAAGGATAGATTCTGTTTTTTGGCCGTTCGAGCGACACTCATCATAACCTCTTGGTTATGTGCTCCCTGTTCTGAGCGATTGCAATAAGAGATTTTTCTCATAAGTACAGCAGGCCTAATTTCCCTCTCTCCATAATTGTTAGTGGGGTCTACTCCAGACTTAATGAAAGTATAAATTTCATCTCGATATTTGACCAAACGTTTACAAAGTCTTTGTAAGTCATGGCTTCTGTATTTTTTTGATACCCATTTTTCTGTATCACACATAAGCAGTTTGTATTTTCGATCGATATTCTCTTTACTCTCATATTCATTTTGCAACCTTTTTCTCCTCTTGAAAAAAAGTTTGGCTCTCTTAGAAAACTGAGCAATTTCTTTGCTTTTAGGATGTTTTTCTTTTAGCCCATGAAGCTCCCTTAAAAGATGGGGCCAACATTTTTGCTTTTGACAGTCAATCTTGTTATAGGCAGCATAAAAATCTGAAACTAAAACTCCACGAAAAACTTCTCCAAGAACATTTTTAACTACATCTTGCGAACGAGTTTGATCAATCTTATAAAATGACACATCATCATTTGAAAAACTCCAGAGCCAATGACTGTTCCCATTCACTCTCCATCCTGTCTCATCAGCATGCAAATGCCCCTGCTCCGATAACACGGACTTGATATCCTCGTAAGCCCCCTCAAACTTCCTTGCCGTACGACTTATAATCTCTGACAAAACACCACGACTGATTTCCATACCATATTGATCAGACAAAAGATTTGTTATTTTACCAAAACTTAAACCCAACTCATATTTCCAATAACACACTTGAGCATGAAACTTAGAACCATAAAGACTCGCTCCCAACTTATCACTGACAGAAACCTCCTTGTTACAACAACTGCACCAACTCCAGCCTACAATGTGTTTCGTGGTGATGACTTGACTTACAGGTGGTAAATCCACCTGATAGTGAACATCCCACTTATGAGAGGGAGGAAGATCAGAGTCACATTTACTACAAACCAGTGAAGTCCAAGTGGTCTCCTGATCCGCTTCCTCAGGCCTTTTTCTTCGATGAACTTTATGACCCTTTTTAGGACCCTTCTTTTTTCCTTTTTTAAGGTTTCCATCTGGATTTTTATTCTTGTTCTTTTTAGCCCACTTAGGAGGCTTGCGTATTGATTGAAGCTCCTCTTTTAGTTTCTTATTTTCTTTTTTAAAATGTTCATTATCTTTTTTTAAACGCTTGTTCTCTTCTTCTAAACGCTCACGCTCTTCTTCTAAATGCTTGTAATCTTCTTCTAAATGCTCATGCTCTTCTTCTAAATGCTTGTAATCTTTTTCTAAACATTTTATTTCTTTTTGTGCTTTCTTAAGCACTATATAGTCCTTTCCGTTTAAGTTTTTAGAATCTAAAGGAAGAATTATCATATGAAACTATTTTTTAAAACAAATGACGATTTATCAATACTTTTGAATAAAAACTAGACCCTAATACCATTTCCAAAAATTAATTCGACATTCTTTTAACGCATAGCGTCCTGGCTTTTTGATCAAACTCTGTTAAATTTTTAGAGTGTCGAAAAAAGATTTAGTTACACAAATTCAAGGGTATGATTTTCTAGCTACTTACAAAGTAGAAAGAAGTGCCAACATCAAGATAAAACTCCAAGCTTTGCAGCATATGCAAGAAGGAAAATCGATTCAAGAAACAGCAAGTATAGTTTTCTATCACCGTCACAGTATCAAATCCTGGTTACAGTCTTTTGTAGACTTTGATTACGAGGGGTTGATAGATCGAAAAGGCAGAGGACGTAAACCCCGTTTGCCAGTGACAGAAGAAGAGAACTTCAAAATCAAGTTAGATGAAATTCAAGACACAAGAGAAGGAGGAAGCATAGGAGCAAAGGGAATACAGGAACTTTTAGCAAATGAATTTGACTGTTGCTATTCTCTTTCTGGGGTTTATGCTCTTTTAGACCGTCTTAATATTGTATGGATCAGTGGTCGTTCTCTTCATCCTAAAACTTCACAAGAAGCTATGGAACAGTTTAAGGAACATTTTCCAGAAGAGGTGGAGAAAATAAAGGAAAAGATTCAGACTCATAAAATAGAGATTTGGTGGCAGGATGAATGCAGAATAGGCCAGCAAGGTTCTTTAAGCAGGATTTGGGCAAGAAAAGGCACACGACCTAGAGTTGTGAGACAAAGACAATTTTTATCCACTTATATTTTTGGAGCAGTTTGTCCGGATAAAGATAAAGGCTGTGCTTGGGTTTTACCGGAATGTAATTCAGGGATGATGCAAATTCACTTAGATGAGATATCTAAAAATATTCAAGAAAACTATCATGGAATTGTTTTAATGGACAGAGCCAGTTGGCATACCACAGAGACTTTGATAGTTCCTAAGAATTTATCCCTGATGCCTTTACCTCCTTATAGTCCAGAATTAAATCCCATGGAACAAGTCTGGCAACAATTACGAAGGATCAAATTATCGAATGCATGTTTTAAAAACTATGACCATATACTGAATACTTGTTGTGAGGCCTGGAATACTTTTTGCGATCAGGAGGGCAGGATTAAAAAATTATGCACTCGATCTTGGGCAAAACAACAAGATGAATCAAGCTTGTAAATTAATTTGAACCTATAAATTAAATTGCGTAACTGATTTTTTTCATTTTACATCTTAACCTCACTTTTTTACACTTATTTTAACCCATCAATCGATTCACACAACAATAGATATACATAAAATAAACATATCTTATGAAAACTCAACCTCCCTTCAAAAAAAACTTTTTTAAAGCCTCCTAATTGAAACTTTTCCTTAAGTCAATTTTAAAATTTTAAATTTGAACATAAAAATGTCGAATTAATTTCTGTAATTGGTATAACTCAAAAAATCTGAAAATCTAAACGAAAAATATCATATAACATTATAGGCATAGGAGCTTTTAGTGAAATTTCAACAATTTACTAGAATTTTTCTGAACAGTTACTTATTTAGAGCCTGTGAGAGAAAAGATCAAAGAGGAACTTCTTAAACTAGGCATAACGATTCATATTGATGAAACTCCATGGCCTATTAGGGCGTGTCCTCATTTGACTGGACCTTTACTTTGAAGTTTAAGCCAAATAAACATACATGCTATAGATAGCATAGCTTTGAAATTTCTAGCAAGCTTTTCAAATCGAGTGGCAATACCTCTAAAATGCTTAAGACGAGCAAAAAGGTTTTCTATCTGATGTCGAGATTTATAGATATGACGATCAAAATCTTTATTTTTCTTTTTGCTATTTTTTCGTCTCGGTATCACAGGCTTTATCTTCTTACTACGAGCCTTATCTCGTATCTCATCCGAGTCATAGGCCTTGTCAGCAATCAAATACTCACTACGAAACTCATCAATTAAATCACCTGCAACTTGACTGTCGTGTACTTCACCCCCAGTGATTTTAAAACAGAGTGGATTTCTATGCGCATCGGAGGCCATGTGTATTTTTGTTGTGGATCCACCTCTAGATTTTCCCACAGCACGACTTTCTCCACGCCGAGCTCCACTAGCATGCTGATGAACCGATACGTAACTTCCGTCGATGGACACCCACTCTGTATCAACTTCTTCTTGTAAAGTAAAAAAAAATCATTCCATAACCTTTTTTGTGCCCACCTATTAAAGCGATTATATGCTCTCTTCCAAGGACAGAACTGTTCAGGAATATCACGCCACGGACTGCCTGTGCGTAATTTCCATAAAATTGCTTCCATAACATTTCTATTGTTTGCTGAATGATAACAGCCTTTCTCTCTTACTAATAGCTTCCAGATCCTTCCACATAGAATCTGTTAAAACTTTTCTTAACATAATACCTCCCTTTGTTATGAGCTTTTTACAATCTTTATAAATATTCAACACGCCTAAGGTCTTGAAAAAGGTATAGGCAAATGAGGACACGCCCTAATAATTCACAGTAAAAGGATGGCTACATGTTTGTTATAAGTCATCAGGGAGGAAGTTTTTATTACTTTAGTGAGAGCCGTTCAGCCTGTTCTGTTAAAAAACTCTTAGGCTCTTATAAGGGGCCTATTTTAACAGATGGATACGTTTAGTTATAAAACACACTTTAAGGATGAAAAGGGAATTGATCTTGCTTTTTGTTGGTCTCATGCGAGAAGAAAGTTTATTGACATAGAACAGAATTACCCTGAGGAGTGTGGAAAAGTATTAAAGCTTATGGGGGGATTTTTAAAGTTGAATCAAAGGCAAAAACTTATGAAGAACTCAAAAATTTAAGACAAACAGAATCAAAGGATTTAGTTCTTTCTCTGCAAGATCTGTATTATAAACTTTATGGAGAAGCTCGTCCTGAGAGTGGGTTAAAAAAGGCTATTGATTACTCCTCAGTAGAAGTCAAGGGCGGTCATATAGTGCTTCCGTTTAGGTTTTCAGTTTCCTAAGATAGAGAAGTTATCAGTAATAGCTTTCGTGGCCTCAAACCCTTCCGCACATTCTCCTTGTGTATAATGGAATGGGTTGTTTTCTACAAGTTCTATAGTAGAATCTGCATTGACTGATAGAGTGGCTGTGCTTAAGCACAAAATAGGGGTTAATAAAACTAAATATTTCATTTGATTTTTTCTCCTTTCGATTTGAGAGATATCTATTTAAATAGATATCTTTGCATTTTCTGTTTTCTAAGTCCTGTTTTCTTTTCTCCTTCATATTAGTAGGTAAGGACTTTTAACCTATGTTAAGTAACATAGCAAAAGCCGTGCCAAACCTAACTGCTATCATTTAGAGCTAAGTCTCAAAATGACAAAAATTGTTACATACCACCTCAATTTTTTCATTTTCATCCTATTCTACTAACTCGGTTTTTAAACCGCTCCTAACTTATACTGACTACACTTCTTTCAAAAAAACCCTTTAAAATCGCATCCTCGAAAGAATCTGTGGGTTCCCGGAGGTTCTGGCAGTTTTCCAAGGTTATGATATAAGGCGATTTTTATAGCTTTAGAGGTTCTAAAGCCGTAAGATTTTCTCATAGTGAGTTTTACTTTGTTGTTTAAACCCTCTACAATCCCTGAGGAGAAGGTTTTTTTAGCCTTGAAGTAATTAAGAATAAGTAGCTTATGTCTTCGTATGGTTTTTGCTTTTCTTTTCATAGGTTCAATTTTTGAAAGCATGACTCGTCTCGTCCAACTGTCTATAAATTTACCAGCCCAAGTTGGTGGAACATAGGTCCATAACTGTCGGAAGTCTTCTTTTAAAAAATAACAGCGGATACTTTTTAAATTGTACTGTATTAAATGCCTTAATTTTACTTTTTCATAAGATTTTAAATTTTCTGCATTTTTTAACAAGGGCCATCTAGCTTTTGTTAAAAGGGGTTCATACCCGTCTTCTTTCATTTTTTTGTGTTCTGAAGCTCTCACTTCGTCTAAAGCCTTATTGAGTCTTGCTACGATATGAAACCGATCTAATATGTGTAAAGCTCCACTTGCCCTCTCCTTTATGACTTTTAAATAAGGCTTCCACATATCAGAACACACAAACCGTATATCTTTTGACTTCTCTCCTAGTAAATCAAAGAATTTTCTAAAACTCTTTTCTGTTCTTTTCTCTCCTATCCACAACAAGCGTACACGGGTTTTGCTTATTTCATAGACTAAGGTGAGATACTGATGGTTCTTTTTCCATTGTATTTCATCTACACCTATAGCTTGTATTCCCTTTAAAACCCTTTGTTTTAAACCATATTCTACGACCCATTCTACCGAAGCATAGACCTGATTCCAACTGACATGAAACTTACAAGAAACCTCTTTCCAAGACAGGTGACGACACCAGTCTGCTAAGTACTTCATGTAAAAGATCGTTAAACTCTTCTTACCATCGGCCCAAGGTAAATGTTCAACTTTTACCCCACAGCAAGGACAATTGACTCTTCTTACAGCATAAACAAAGAACACCCTGTAACTTAAAATAGGAAGGGATTCAAAGTCCCGTGATGATTTACTGCTGTCATACACTGAACAGGGCTTCTTACAAACACTACAAAAAGCTTGGCCATTTTTACGAGCCTTAATAGGAACATTAATTGACTTTCTATCTTTTGAAAAATAAATGTCTTCGTACACAAAAGACTTCCATCTTAAACAATCATTTAGTATAGTCTTCAAAAGCATCTCTTCCCTCCTTTTTTTTTTTTTGAATAACATTTTAAGGCATCTGGGAAGTAGGTGCTTCTTTTTTAAAATTTTAATGTAACACAGCAAATAAAAGCAAATAAAATGAATGTTTTTGAGTTCAATCGCCAAAGGCGATAGAGGCCAGTAAGGGCCTCAAAGAACTCAAAAATACAAGATAGGATGTCTTACTCTTACTTTGATTAATATGAGCCTTTTTGGGGGATTTCTACTACTTTTCACCCACAGATTCCCGGGAGGAGCCAAAAGGGCTCCTCCCGGGAATCTGTGGGTTCCCGGGAGGAGCCTTAAAATCTAAGAAATATCCTCCCTGCAGAAGTCAAGGGCTGTTAAGAAACCGAGTTACAGTTGATCTCACCTTTCATCTCACTTCTCACCAAATAACTTAACCTTTCAAAACTCCATCGCATATCTATCTTTCGAGAGCAGACAAAAATATGATAGCCTTCAGAAAAAAAAAAGATCATAAATTCCTCACTAATTCTAAAATCTCTTCCCAATCTAGACCCTTTAAGACTAAGAGCTTCTTATCCTCACATAAGCTTTCCTTTTTCAAAGAAACAGCCTTAAAAAGAGACTTCTTAGGGGATACTGTTGAAACATAAGACTTCTTCCAGTTATTGATCGTGGAGGAGGTGACCTTTGTCTCTTTACAAAATTTAGAAATCTTCTCTTCTTTCAAAAAATCTAGAACCTCTCTCTTAAGAGCTTCTGGGTAGCGTATAAGCTTCTTGTTGGAATTCTCCTCTCGACAAAGCTGTATCTTCTTTTTTAAATTAATCCCTTCTTCCATAAAATCCTCCCTCTTAAGAAAAACTTATAAGAGAAATTTAAGCTCAGATAGAGCGGTCAAATAACCGAGTTACAGTATGTCTATGAAAAAGGGATTTTTGAAACACGATCAGTATTATACGACCTAGACAAGAAAAATGTACTGAAATCCTACAAGAGTATCGCAATTTTGATCCTTCTCAATCTCCTTTAAAAAGCTATCACAAACTTTATCTAACTGCTTCTGAAATCTCTTTAATGTATTTCTATTACAAAACACAAAGGATGAGTTAAACTTTATATTAGATGTAACTTTGATTCTAGGAAAAAAATCTGCACACAACATAGCATGGGCTTTTACTTTTTCTTCTGGAGTGAAATCTTTAACGGATATCTTAATGGCCTTCAAATTCTGTTGAAAAAAACCTTGCTTTGTTTCAGTCACAAAACCTTTTTCCTTAAGACTTTCTATAGCTTGGAATACTTCGTCTGTTGTAATTTCTAAACATGCAGAAATCTTTCTTACGTCTTTCTGAAAACATTCGTCTTCTAGGAGGACTAAAATTGAACGTTGCTTCCAATCAGCTAAAAACTCCATTCTCATTTTTTTAGATAAAATCACATTTCCATGCTTTGTCTCTACTTTCTGCAAAGATTTATCATTAAGCAATTCTTTATCCATACCATCCTCCTTAAAATTCATAGTTTTTGCATACTGACTTTTGAAACCAATCACATAATTTTAAGTATTGACTTCTTTCAAATTCACTTTCAAAAAATATAGGCTGAGGATCTTCAAAAGGTTGGAATACCTCATTAAGATTAAAGCCTAAGATTTTTAATAGTTTAATAAAAGCACAGGATGGTATATCAGTTTGCTCTGAAAAGTATCGGCTTAAAGTACTTGGAGAAACTCCTATTTGTTGTGCCAAATTCCTCTGAGATATTTTCTTTTGAAGTGATAAAATACGTATCTTTCTTACTATGTTTTTCATAAGTACATTGTAATAACAGATTCGTCCATGAAAATCAACAAAAATAAGTTATTTTTTATAAATAAGAAAATTTAAGTTTTTTATTCAAAAAAATAAGAGTTCTTTTGAAGAAAATCATATTTTGAATTTTTTTCAAGTAAAGAAGTCTTAACACATAAAAACATAGAAAGAAATATTTTTATAAAAGACTCCCATTAAGATGACTTCATTGTAAAACCCTGAAGATATAAGAGGCTTGATTAGGAAGGAAGCTTAAAGAAAAATATCTAACTAAGTTTAGATTTTTTGCCTTCTCAAAAGAATCTGTGGGTTCCCGGAGGTTCTGGCAGTTTTCCAAGGTTATGATATAAGGCGATTTTTATAGCTTTAGAGGTTCTAAAGCCGTAAGATTTTCTCATAGTGAGTTTTACTTTGTTGTTTAAACCCTCTACAATCCCTGAGGAGAAGGCTTTTTTAGCCTTGAAGTAATTAAGAATAAGTAGCTTATGTCTTCGTATGGTTTTTGCTTCTCTTTTCATAGGTTCAATTTTTGAAAGCATGACTCGTCTCGTCCAACTGTCTATAAATTTACCAGCCCAAGTTGGTGAAACATAGGTCCATAACTGTCGGAAGTCTTCTTTTAAAAAATAACAGCGGATACTTTTTAAATTGTACTGTATTAAATGCCTTAATTTTACTTTTTCATAAGATTTTAAATTTTCTGCATTTTTTAACAAGGGCCATCTAGCTTTTGTTAAAAGGGGTTCATACCCATCTTCTTTCATTTTTTTGTGTTCTGAAGCTCTCACTTCGTCTAAAGCCTTATTGAGTCTTGCTACGATATGAAACCGATCTAATATATTCAAAGCTTGACTTGCCCTCTCCTTTATGACTTTTAAATAAGGCTTCCACATGTCAGAGCACACAAACCGTATCTCTTTTGACTTCTCTCCTAGTAAATCAAAGAATTTTCTAAAACTCTTTTCTGTTCTTTTTTCTCCTATCCATAGCAAACAAACACTTTCTTTGCTTATTTCATAGACTAAGGTGAGATACTGATGGTTCTTTTTCCATTGTATTTCATCTACACCTATAGCTTGTATTCCCTTTAAAACCCTTTGTTTTAAACCATATTCTACGACCCATTCTACCGAAGCATAGACCTGATTCCAACTGACATGAAACTTACAAGAAACCTCTTTCCAAGACAGGTGACGACACCAGTCTGCTAAATACTTCATGTAAAAAATTGTTAGGTTTTTCTTCCCATCTGCCCAAGGTAAATACTCAACTTTTACTCCACAGCAAGAACAATTAACTCTTCTTACAAAATAAACAAAAAACACCCTGTAACTTAAAATAGGAAGGGATTCAAAGTCCCGTGATGATTTACTGCTGTCATACACTGAACAGGGCTTCTTACAAACACTACAAAAAGCTTGGCCATTTTTACGAGCCTTAATAGGAACATTAATTGACTTTCTATCTTTTGAAAAATAAATGTCTCCGTATACAAAAGACTTCCATCTTAAACAATCATTTAGTATAGTCTTCAAAAGCATCTCTTCCCTCCTTTTTTTTTTTTTGAATAACATTTTAAGGCATCTGGGAAGTAGGTGCTTCTTTTTTAAAATTTTAATGTAATACAGCAAATAAAAGAATGTTTTTGAGTTCTTTTGGGGGATTTCTACTACTTTTTATCCATAGATTCCCGGGAGAAGCCAAAAAAACTTATTTTGAAAAGGTGTTTAAAAAAAGTATAGAAAGCTTCTTATCAGGTCTTCAAAGAGGAGAATTTTAAATATAAAAGTAAAATATAGATTTTAAGAAGTATGGCTGATAAGCTAACAGCATGTCGTTAATAGAAAGCTTACTGTTAGGAGTTCTACAAGGACTGACTGAGTTTCTCCCTGTTTCTAGTTCAGGTCATTTGCTTCTTTTACAGAATTTTTTTTCCTCAGAAAAAGAAAACATTTTACTCGACGTAGTCGCTCATGGAGGAACTTTTTTGAGTATCTTGACTTTTTATTACGAGGATATAAAAAAAAGCCTTAAGGATTTTTCTTTCTGGGGCTTTGTTTTCTTATCTAATGTTATGACTGCTTTATTCGTCTTACCTTTTCAATCCTACTTAGAGGCCTTTTTTTATCAAAAAGCCTCTTACTTTTTAGCTCTTAGCTTTTTCGTTACAGCTTTAATCCTTTTAACCAGTCGTAAGTCTTATTTAGAAAAAAAAAACCTAACTTTTATGCACACTCTTAGTATAGGTTTAGTTCAGGGGATCGCTGTGATTCCAGGCCTTAGCCGATCAGGATTGACAATTTGCACAGGCCTTTTTCTTGGTTTATCTCGAAAAGAGGCTTCTTTTTTTAGTTTTATGATTGCTTTACCAGCCCTCCTAGGAGCTGTCCTCCTCCAGTCCATACAACTTAGCTCCAAAGTTTTTCTTTCATGGCCTCTTCTTGTAACTTTTCTTAGTTCTTATATTGTGGGCTTGATTGCTTTGAAGTTTTTAGTAAGATTTATAGAAAAAGGAAAGCTTCACATATTTAGTGTCTACCTTTTTATATTGGCAGGCTTTCTTATAATAAAAAACCTCATCAATTAAGGAGAGGAGAAAAAAATGGTTTATAAAAATTTATTAGACTTAATAGGAAAAACACCTATTTTAGAGCTTAAACGCTGTGTGCCTCATAATAGCTCTCACACTTTTTTTGCCAAGTTAGAGATGTTTAACCCTGGAGGCAGTGTCAAGGATCGCATAGCATGTGCTTTGATTGAAAGAGCCGAAAAAAAAGGGCTCCTTCAATCAGGGGGATTGATTGTAGAAGCCACTTCGGGCAATACAGGCATTGGTCTTGCTATGATTGCTAATTTAAAAGGTTATTCTTGTACTTTTGTTATGCCGGAAAAAATAAGCCAAGAAAAACAAGATGTTCTTAAAGCTTATGGAGCTCATGTTGTGATCACCCCTGATGGCTTAGAGCCTGATCATCCTGATAGCCATTATTCTCAAGCACAAAAAATTGCTGAAAACACCAAAGGTGCTTTTCTTACTAACCAGTACCATAATTTAGATAACAGACAAGTTCATAAAGATATAACAGGGCCCGAAATCTGGGAACAGTTGAAAGGAGATCTTGATGTCTTCGTATCAGGTGCTGGAACAGGAGGCACTATCTCTGGAGTAGGAGAGTATTTAAAACAAAAAAAACCTGAAATAAAGATCATTTTGAACGATCCTATAGGAAGCATTCTTTACGACAATTTTCATTATGGACAAACAAAAACGGAACCTCAACCCTATCAAGTCGAAGGAATTGGAGAAGACCTAATCCCTGAAAATCTAAATTTTCAAGTCATTGACGACTGCATTCAAGTAGGAGACAAAGAGGCTCTTCTTATGTGTAGAGATATTCTTAAAAAAGAAGGTCTTCTTGTAGGCCTTTCCTCAGGACATACTTTATACTCAGCCATCGAGTATTCTAAAAAGCTGACTCAAGCCTCTAAAATTCTTGTTATGATGCCTGATAGTGGTCGACAATATTTAGGAAAAGCTTTTAATGACCAATGGATGAAAGAACAAAAGTTTTTATAAGGAGGTATAATGTCAAATCAAACAAAAAAAGGTTTTGAAACAACAGCCATTCATTTTGGGTATACAAAAGATCCTTCTACAGGATCACTTATGCCTCCTCTCTTCCTCTCCACAACTTTCACTCAAAAGTCTCCAGGTAAATCTATAAAATATGATTACTCAAGAGCTGCAAATCCTTCAAGAGATTATTATGAAACTTGTATGGCGGAGTTAGAAGGAGGGAAAGCAGGGTTTGCTTTCAGTTCAGGTTGTGCTGCTACTTCAAGTGTTTTACAACTTTTTGACTCTGGCTCTCATGTTATTGCTTTTGATGATATGTACGGAGGAACTTTTCGTCTTTTTGATACAGTTTTTAAACGTCATGGTTTTGAATTTAGCTTTGTCGATCTTAGCCGAGTCTCTCATTTTGAAAAGGTCATTCAAAAGAACAAAACAAAACTTGTTTGGCTTGAAACTCCTACAAATCCTACACTTAAAGTTGCCGACATTCAAACTCTATGTAAAATAGCTCATGAAAATAACATTTTAGTTGCTGTTGATAACACTTTCCTCAGTCCTTACTTTCAAAAGCCCCTCTCTTTAGGAGCAGATTTTGTAATTCACTCAGCTACAAAATATCTTAATGGACATAGTGATGTTGTAGGAGGAATTGTTATCGTCAAAGACTTAAAGATAAAAGAAAGAATGGCTCATATTATAAAAACTGTAGGAGCTATTGCCTCTCCCTTTGATTCTTACTTAGTTTTAAGAAGTTTGAAGACACTTGCTTTACGTATGGAGCGACATCAAGAAAATGCTCTCGAAATCGCCAAGTTCTTAGAGGCCCATCCTCAAGTAGAAAGAGTCTTGTACCCAGGACTTCCTTCTCATCCTCAGTACGAACTCTCACAAAGACAAACAACAGGTTCAGGGGGAATTATTACTTTTTTCCTTAAGGGGAATCTGAAAAAAGTAAGAGCCTTCTTAGAAAATTTAAAAATCTTCTCCTTAGCTGAAAGTCTTGGGGGAGTAGAATCTTTAGCTTGTCACCCGGCCCTTATGACCCATGCAAGCCTTCCTCCTGAAAATAGAAAAAAATTAGGAATCACAGACCAGTTGATTCGTTTAAGTATAGGCCTTGAGTCAAAAAAAGATCTTATAGAAGACTTAAAAACTGCTCTCTAGTGTTTTGACCAGTAAATGAGCCTGTAAACTTTTTTACAGACTCTCAATTTGTCTCAAATTTATGATACTTGCTTCTTTTTTCTTAAGAGCTAAGGTTATCGTGTTAAATCAATCGGCACTGCCCTTTAAATGGAATTGCTATTATGAAGGTTATTCTTTCTGTGCTTGAATCGAAAACAGACTTTTCAATGAGATCAATAGACTTAATTTCAAAAACCTCCCGTGCTATCAATATCTATATTAAGATCCTTTAAATTTAACTTTAGAATAGATAACAAAAGATATGATAAGTAGCATATGAAAACATGTGCAATAACTCTGTCGTATAACCAATGACGAATGGGACGCAAATGAGTGATTCTTTTTAAAATCAATCTTAAGGGCTCTTTCTATAACATCCTTATCAAAATAGAGTTTTAACATTCTCTACCAGAAATGTTTTTTGTAGAAAACAAACAAAAATAGCCGTAAAACTTTTCTGCTCTTTCTAACTTTTGTTTTCTAATTCTCCCTTGAGAAGTTAAATATTTCTCTAACCCGGTCTTTATAGGCTTTGCTCAAAGAATTTGGTTCTGAGCATATTCTATCTCAGAATAACGAGACTCTTTGATCTCTACCTTTCTTTTACCCCTATTTCACGGAGACTTTAAGAAAAAAATGACTGTCCGCAGAAACAGGGGAAGTCCATGTGTCTATTTTTTTAACTGTATGTAGTATAAGGGAGACAGATTATGAGTTTCAAAGAAGGGTTTTTAGATGGGTTTTTTACAACTTATAGGGGCTTTAAGGTTTTTAAGAGGCATAAAAGTTTATGGAGTTGGTTTCTTCTTCCTTTTCTATTAGATTTTGTAATTTTACTTCTTATTGTGTTTCTTGGTTTTTGGATTCTTTCTCTTCCTATTCTTTCTTTTCCTATTCTTTCTTTTTCTACTCTTTCTTTTTTTTCATATTGGATCTTTCCTTTTGTTAAACTGACTTTATTTTTTGTTTTATTTTTTCTGTTTTTTTATAGTTTTTATTCTTTACACACTTTAGTAGCATCTCCCTTTTATTCTCTTCTGGCTGAAAATACTTTAAGGAAAGAAGGCTTCATCAACCAAAAGTTTTCCCTTATGCAATCTCTCCTTCTTGTTTTGAAAATGACATGGGCTTCTCTCATAAAAATTTTTATTTTTTCTGTTTTTTTTCTTTTTATTTTATTTTTTTCATTCTTTTTCTCTTTTCTCAGTTGGCCTCTTCTTTTTTGGCCTTTCTTTGTTTTAGCCTATGATTCTATGGATTATTCATTTGAAGTTTTAGGAAAAAACTTTTTTCAAAGGCTGTCCTTTTTAAAACAATATTTTCCCTTTTTTTTAGGTTTAGGCTTTTTTCTTTGTTTGGCCAATCTTCTGCCTGTTTTAGGCCCTTTACTGGCTTTCCCTTTTTCTGTTTCAGGATCGGCAGGTTACTTTAAAAAAATAGGATTTCAAGGTTCTTAAGTGTTCTAAAGATTAAGAAAGCTCAAAGACCTTCCGCTCTTTTTTTGTTTGAATAGCTCGCCCTAACTTTAAAGGTTATGATGAGATTAACATGAAAAATTTTATGCTCTCTATTGCAATCTTTGGACATGATACCTTCCTTATGGAGGGGTTTAATTCTAAAAGGCTAAAATAATACCAATTACAAAAATTAATTCGACATTTTTTTCTAAGTCATTGAAATTTTGTAATTGGTATAACTAAATCTTTTGTCGACGGTAAATCAAAAAGACAGGTCACTGGTTTAAGCCATGATAGTGACCCTAAAGTACTTGCAGAAGGAGTGAGCTTCCCGAGACAAATTCTAAACCCTTTATCTGGCCTGGTTTTTAAGGCCTCAAAGGGTGTTTTCCCTTTTTTTCGATTAAGCCTGTATTTTTGTGAAGGCTTACTCGAAAAAAAGGAAAAAGCAAAAAAAAGATGTAAAATAGGATTTCAAGACTTTATTTATAAATGCCTCCTCAAAAGAATCTGTGGGTTCCCGGAGGTTCTGGCAGTTTTCCAAGGTTATGATATAAGGCGATTTTTATAGCTTTAGAGGTTCTAAAGCCGTAAGATTTTCTCATAGTGAGTTTTACTTTGTTGTTTAAACCCTCTACAATCCCTGAGGAGAAGGTTTTTTTAGCCTTGAAGTAATTAAGAATAAGTAGCTTATGTCTTCGTATGGTTTTTGCTTCTCTTTTCATAGGTTCAATTTTTGAAAGCATGACTCGTCTCGTCCAACTGTCTATAAATTTACCAGACCAAGTTGGTGAAACATAGGTCCATAACTGTCGGAAGTCTTCTTTTAAAAAATAACAGCGGATACTTTTTAAATTGTACTGTATTAAATGCCTTAATTTTACTTTTTCATAAGATTTTAAATTTTCTGCATTTTTTAACAAGGGCCATCTAGCTTTTGTTAAAAGGGGTTCATACCCATCTTCTTTCATTTTTTTGTGTTCTGAAGCTCTCACTTCGTCTAAAGCCTTATTGAGTCTTGCTACGATATGAAACCGATCTAATATATTCAAAGCTTGACTTGCCCTTTCCTTTATTACTTTTAAATAGGGCTTCCACATATCAGAACACACAAACTGTATATCTTTTGACTTCTCTCCTAGTAAATCAAAAAACTTGTTGAAACTCTCCTCTGTTCTTTTTTCTCCTATCCATAGCAAACGAACACTTTCTTTGCTTATTTCATAGACTAAGGTGAGATACTGATGGTTCTTTTTCCATTGTATTTCATCTACACCTATAGCTTGTATTCCCTTTAAAACCCTTTGTTTTAAACCATATTCTACGACCCATTCTACCGAAGCATAGACCTGATTCCAACTGACATGAAACTTACAAGAAACCTCTTTCCAAGACAGGTGACGACACCAGTCAGCTAAGTACTTCATGTAAAAAATTGTTAGGTTTTTCTTCCCATCGGCCCAAGGTAAATACTCAACTTTTACTCCACAGCAAGAACAATTAACTCTTCTTACAAAATAAACAAAAAACACCCTGTAACTTAAAATAGGAAGGGATTCAAAGTCCCGTGATGATTTACTGCTGTCATACACTGAACAGGGCTTCTTACAAACACTACAAAAAGCTTGGCCATTTTTACGAGCCTTAATAGGAACATTAATTGACTTTCTATCTTTTGAAAAATAAATGTCTCCGTATACAAAAGACTTCCATCTTAAACAATCATTTAGTATAGTCTTCAAAAGCATCTCTTCCCTCCTTTTTTTTTTTTGAATAACATTTTAAGGCATCTGGGAAGTAGGTGCTTCTTTTTTAAAATTTTAATGTAACACAGCAAATAAAAGCAAATAAAATGAATGTTTTTGAGTTCAATCACCGGAGGTGATAGAGGCCAGTAAGGGCCTCAAAGAACTCAAAAATACAAGATAGGATGTCTTACTCTTGCTTTGATTAATATGAGCCTTTTTGGGGGATTTCTACTACTTTTCACCCACAGATTCCCGGGAGGAGCCAAAAAATTTTTCGATTACCTCTTTCTTATAGTACAAATTAACAATATCTTTTGCAGAGATCTTTTTTGTAGAAAATATACAAGAGTAACCATCAAACTCAGATTCTAAATTCAACCGATCTCTCCTTAATCTTCCTGTTGGAGTAAGGTATTTTTCCAAACCTGGTTTTATATTTTTAGACAAAAGAATTTGTGCGTTTGCAATTTCGTCCAAACGAGATTCTCTTATTAGTCCATAGTTTGCAAATCCATCGGATAAACTTAGTAGAGTCCTGCTATCGTGTATGTTTCCACTAAAAGTTTTATGAAACACTGGTATTCCTTCTTTTTGAGTTGTCACCAAACCAATTTGAATCAAAGGATTTCCACGTTTCCCATCCTTACTCTTTCCTAATTTTCCAAGCTGACATTTGCTACCATAAAGGTATGTATTGGTAACATCGTACACCAACCCTTTTAGCTCAAGATTGTACCTTTTCTGAACACCTTGAAATATTTTCTTCTGTAAATTTTCTGGATCACTCTCTAAAGAATCTAGAGCAGAAAGCAAACGACTTTCGGTTAGATCCTCTAAATTTAGCAAAGTGTTTAAATCTGTTCTCTCATACCATTTTGGCATTTTTCTAAGGCTTTTGTAATCTAAACAGTGAGCATAGACCATGCTTAATATTTCATTGGAGTATTGGCCAAGAGATTTTTGCAAATCTATTTCTCTAGCTATTTTATCTAAAACAAGCAAAGGACCATAAACCTTGACCTTTTTTATTTCAAGATCAGATGAACTCATTGAAATTACAGTTTCACCATTCTCTTCCTTCCCGATGTACCGAATATGCTTTTGGATAACTTTTCCATCGACCCTTTTGTTCTCTACTTCTGCAAGATATGTTACCTTTCCTCTTTTTATTCTTCTGATAAAGCTCATATTTCTCCCTCCTATAGTGTAATATATTACACTATAAAGGAAAATGCAAGGCAAGTTATTTTTTGTGATTTTATCTAAAAATTGAAAATTCCCCTATGAAAACTGAGATTTTTATGGAAAATAGGAAATTATAGCTTTGTAGTGTACATTTTTAGTCACGAGTTTAGGTAAATTACCAAAGCGTTAATAATATGCCAGACTGGTTTTCCAGAACGGACTTAAATACTATTTTGGATTTAGAAGGTTTAACAGAAGAACGTCTATTGTCAGCTTTAAACTCTTTAACTGAAGAAAGAATAGAGCGACATCTTTAAAGAGATATTTTTAATACCGTAAAAAATATATATAGTGCTTCCGCTTAGGTTTTCCGTTTTTTTTGAGTTGAGGTCTAGTTTTTATTCTAAGGCCTTGATAAAAAGTCATTTATTTTAAAAAATAGTTTCATATGTCAGGGTTTCTATCAAAAAAAGAGCGAAAAGATTTACTCTATGAACTATCTCTAGAGAAAAATCTTAAATACGTAAAAAGGATTATGACAATTCTCCATTTAGATAAAGGTGAGTTGTGTAAAGATATTTCCCGTTTTCTTTTCATTGATGAGGGCACGATAAGAGCCTGTAGAGATCGTTATAACAAAGGCGGGATAGAGTGCTTAATCAACGACAATTACAACCCTAAAAGGTCCTTTTTAACTAAGAAAGAGGAGAAAATGCTTTTAAAGGAATTAGAGAAAAGAATTTTTCCATCATCACAGTCTGTCATCCAATTCATTGAGGAGAATTTTAGTGTTACGTACTCAACAAGTGGTGTGATTGATCTTCTCCATCGCCTTGGTTTTTCTTATAAAAAAGCCACAGCGATACCGGGTAAGGCAAAGAAAGAAGAGCAGGAAAAGTTTGTGCGTAAATACAAGAGAATTAAGAAGAAAGACGGTCCTGTTTACTTTGCTGATTCCACACATCCTGAGTGGGGCCCTACGATTTCATATGGTTGGATAAGAGAGGGTAAGAAGTTTGAAGTGAAGACCAATTCAGGCTGGAGAAAAAGAGTGAATGTTTGTGGAGCTATTGAGATCAATAGTTTGAAGACGGTAGTCAGGAGTTATAAGACAGTTAACGAAGTTTTTCTATGTGATATGCTCTATCATATTCATTAAGAAGTATTCCGATGAAAAAGAGATTCATCTTATCTTAGATGGGGCCGGATACAATAGATCGAAGTCTGTCAAGAAGTTAGCGAAAGAGTTGAATATAAAACTTGTTTATCTTCCTCCGTACTCACCGAATTTAAATCCTATAGAAAGACTTTGGAAGTTTATGAAAAAAGAGGTCACAGCGAATCGATATTATGAAAACTATGACGATTTCAAGGGAAGTTTAAGTCAATTTTTTAGAGGAATACGAAAACACAGGCCTAAATTAGAAACTTTGATAACTGATAACTTCTCCATCTTAGGAACCTGAAAACCTAAACGGAAACACTATATGATCTGTCCACAAAGGGAATCGTTTATGATGTGACCAATACTTATTTGTATGGGACAAAATGCCAGCTTGCTAAGCTTGGAAAAAGCAAGGATGGGAAATCAAAGCCTCTTATTCAAATAGGCCTTGCAACAACTCAAAAGGAAGGCATCCCCGTTTTTCATAAAACCTTCAATGGAAACATACATGACAGTAAGGCTCTATTTTCTCTTATTAAAAGTTTTTCTAGCTATAATCTTCGCTCAGGTGTTTTTGTATCAGACAGAGGGGTAACATCTCGACAGAATATAGAGGGGATAAAAGGCTTGGGGTGGAATAGCTTATGTGGTCTTCCTTTAAAAGATCGAGAAAAAAAAGTGCTTAGAAAAGCCCTAAAGACAAAACCTATAAGTCATGTTTCTAACATGGCAAGGCTTGGTAAAAACACTTTTTATATCAAGAGCTTTCCTTATAAGCTAGGTAAGATAAAAGGGAAGTTGGCTATTTGTTTCAATGAGCGCAGAAAAGTAGAGATAAAAGAATCCCGTCACCATGAGATAGAACATGCTCAAAACCAAATTCTTCAAGGAAAGCCTATAAAGACGGGCTTAGAAAAATACTTGACGTCTCAAGGAAGAATTAGAAAACAAGAATTAGAAAAGGCAGAAGAATTTGACGGCTATTTTTGTTTATTTTCTACAAAAAATATCCCTGACAGAGACATGTTAAAATTATATTTTGACAAAGATATTATAGAAAAAGCATTTAAGACTTTAAAAGGAATCACTCATCTGCGTCCGATTCGACATTGGTTGTATAACCGAGTTATCGCTCATGTTTTTATATGTTATTTATCCTATCTTTTGCTGTCCGTTCTAAAGTTAAGTTTAAACAATCTTAAGATATCTCCTGAAGAAGCACTAAAAGAATTGGGAAGTGTGTACAAAGTTTATATGGAGGACAAGAAAAAACGCCATATGTTCTCTAAAATAGTCACATTGAGTAAATCTCAAGAAAAAATACTCAAAGCCGTGGATAAACACCTTGTAAAATGACAACTGTAGTGTATATTTTTAACCCCGAATTTAGGTTAATTAGAGTGATATTTATAAAAAATTCATTTCGACGAATAGCACATCCTCTATTCCTGAAATTTACTATAATCTAAGGTTTTAAATCTTTGGAATTCATGATTTAAAACTAAAAAAGGTTCAGATAGACGCATAATAAGAATATGTTTGTTTTACAATGTGTAAAGGAAGAGTCATTAAAAATGGAAAGGAAATGCAGGAAGTTTTCTCTTAGATAATTAGAATATTCGTGACCGTATGCAAAAAAAATTTTTTATATTTTTTGTAAATGGAGAAGTATTTTTTCTTTTTTATAGATGATTTACAGGCTCAAAGTTCATGATTTTCTTAGGGATTAAAAAAACTTTCCTCGAATGATATCTAAAAAAATCATAAAAACACTTTTTTACATTCGACTAACCTAGATTTTTGGCAATTTTTCACGTTCGACTAAGCTATCACTTACAAAATGAATTTTTGTACTTAAACCTCCTCTGGAGTATCCCAAAGTCTTCTTTTTTTTTGCTTCTTTTTTGCACCAGAAGAATGCTGATGAGCTCGTACTATAGTGCTATCAATAGAAAGATATTCATTTTTAGAATCTTTTATAAGATGAGAAAAAATCTTCTTTAAAAATTCCAGATTTCTCCCAACGAGTGAAACGAGGGTGGATGTTCTTCCAGTGTCCATAACGTTCCTGAAGAAACCTCCAAGAGGCTCCAGTCCTCAAAATCTATAGGACTTAAGTTAACAAATTGTCGGTTGTTTTTTGCTTCTAACTCCTACTGTCTTTTTCCGACCAGGAAGTAAAAACTCTATCTTCTTCCATGTTTTAGTTGTTAATTCATATCTTCTTAGCTATCCTTCACTCCCTTTCTTGAACTAAGGTTACCATATTAAATCAATTGACTCTCACCCCCTAGAGTTGACTTTAAGTATAAGAAAGATTGTGAGTGTTGAAAAACTAGAGGATTTTGTTAAAATCATCAAAGAATACAAAGACCAAGAAGGAGAGGGTATGAAGGTAGAGGAAAAGGGCATGAAGGATTGGGTTGAGCTTTTTGAAGTTATAGAAAAAAAATGCCTCTATCAAAACAAAGTTTTTGTTGACTCTTCTCCATCACCTCCTCTTACGTATAAGAAAACCTTTGAATGTCTTAAAATCCTTAATCGGTTTTTCAAAAAAACTAAGATTCAAGCTCAAAGTAAAGTGATCATATGTTCAAATTCCTATAGAGAATCAAGTGTTTTGATTTTATCCTGTATTAGGGAGGGGGTTTGCCCTATTCTTGTTCCTCCTATGCTTGTAGAAAATATTACAGAACACCCTCTTCTTAAAGACTTAGTTGTTTTTATAGATAAATCTATTTTTTGTAAAATGAAAGAAAGACCTCAGTTTTTTTATTTGTTGGATGAAACAACTTTTCATGAGAAAAATTGTTTTGATATGTTGAAGTCTCTTTTTCAATCTAAAAAGCATCTCAAAAATAATCTTACATGTTTTTCCAGAATGTCCTTTAAGAAAAAAAACGATCGATCTTTTCATTTCAATAACTTAAGTGATTCTGCTTTAGAAAATAACCCCTTATGGGTGCTTATGTCTTCAGGGACGACAGGGCCATCAAAACTGGCCCCTATGAATAGAAAAAATATTCTTATTCAAATGGATTTATTAAAAAAAACTCTGAATTTTGATGAAACAACTCGTCTTTATAATGCAGACGATCCTCTTCATATAGATGGTTGCTTAACAGGAATTTTGCTTACGTTTTTTAGTTTCGCAAGTCTTATTTCTGACCAACAAAAAGCCTTCTCATTACGAATCAATAAATGCCTTCAGAATCTTATATCTATTTTTAAAGAGAAGAAAACAACAGTGGCCTTACTTAATCCTGTAACAATTAGTTTTTTTTAAAATACGAGGAAGCTCTTGTTAAATCATTTCAAGATATTCCTTATTTCAAATCTATTTTTTCTACAGGAGATTACCTGAATCCTGAAGTATGGAAGATTTTTGAAGAAAAAAGTAAGAAAACCATACTGAACCTTTATGGAATGACAGAGATAGGGACAGTTGTGAGTGGTTCTACAGCCAAGCAAGCAAAAGAAAAAAACTATCAAAGTATAGGAAAACTCTTAATAGGGGAAGGAAAGATTGTCGATGAAAACTTACAGGAGCTTTCCTATGATACGGAAGGAGAACTAATGTATTCAGGCTCTACGGTGATTGAAGGCTACTGGGAAAAGCCAATAGACTTTGTCTTTCAAGAAGGGAAGAAATGGTTTTTAACAGGAGATCTTATGAAAAAGGATCGAGAAGGTTTTTTGTACTTTCTGGGAAGGAAGAAAAACATTATAAAGATTTTTGGAATTACCATTTCACCACAAGATCTTGAGTCTTTTTTATTACAAAACCCGGAGGTTAAAGAAGCTTATGTTTTTAAAATTAAAGATGCGTTTTTTTCAGAAAGAATTGCCTGTGCTTTATCAGTGAAAAATTCTGACCCGTCTTTCAAGAAAACCATTGTAAAAAGTTTGAAATCCAAATTGAAAATACAATTTTCTATAGTTGTGGAGTTTTTTCCTTCTCTTCCTAGAGGACCTCTTGGAAAAATAAAGCAAAATGAAATCCAAGGCCAAGTTTTTGAAAGGCTTGGTCTGAGATCATCTCATATAAAAAAAGGTCATATAAAAACATAAGAAAGCTGTAAATGCATTTAGAAAAACCTATTGCCAAACGGGATGGTATTGTTTATTTAAAAGGGTAACCTCTTTTCATCTCTTTGACATTTCGAGACGTGTCAGATCAAGTTGAAGGGAGGGGTTATTTTGTATAACCTCTTGAAAACACTAAAAAGAGAATAAAAACAATAACTAACACTTCCTTGTTTCAGGCCAAATGCACACACTTTTTCACAGTTTTGGATAGTTAATCACGAACAAACTCCTCAAGAAAATGGTAGGGAAAATAATAACCGACCCACATAACTATGTTATGCTGTACTAGGTTTATAAAAAAACAACCTTCAAAAGGATACATGGCTGTTTGTCAAGGAAGTGATATTTAAAGTGAGAATCAGTTACACAATTTAATTTACAGGCTCATAATACAGTTTTCTGACTTTACTTTTTCAATACCAGTTCTTTGAGAAAATCTACTACATCTGAATATCCTGCTCTTGCTGCATACGTAAATGCTGTCATTCCTCTATTATCTTTAGCATTTACATCTAAACCTTTAACTTTAGAAAGAACCCTTACAATATCGAGATGTCCGTAACTTGCTGCATACATAAATGCTGTCTTTCCGTCATAATCTTTAGCATTTACATCTAAACCTTTAACTTTAGAAAGAAATCTTACACTATCGAGATTTCCGTAACGTGCTGCATACATAAATGCTGTCTTTTCGTACTCATTTTTAGCATTTACATCTAAACCTTTAACTTTAGAAAGAAGCTCTACAATATCGAGTTCTCCGTAAAATGCTGCATACATAAATGCTGTCATTCCGTCATCATCTTTAGCATTTACATTTCTTACTGGAAATTCGAGAAGAGACTTTACAAGATTTAAATCTCCTTTCTTTACTGCATCTATAAGTACACTTTCTAAATCAGCACCATTTTTATTAAGAAATCTTGCAAAACTTAAATCCCCACTTTCTATTGCTTTCGTAAGTGCATTTTGTAGTGATTTATTATTCGCATTGGCTTTGTATGACAAAAGAAGTACTGCCATTTTTTCTTGCTCAAATTCAAGGGCATATTCCAACATAGTTTCATTTTTATCACCAATCCTATAATTCACAGGTATTTCAGCTTGACACTGTTCTAATATTTTTCTAAAAAGATTAATTCTTCCTTCGGAAATAACTTCTCTTAACTCTTTTTTAAAGTATTTAGAGCAATCCACATATTCAGGATCCAGATCTTCAGAAAAAGCAGGAAAGCTTAAATTTATGCCTCCTCAAAAGAATCTGTGGGTTCCCGGAGGTTCTGGCAGTTTTCCAAGGTTATGATATAAGGCGATTTTTATAGCTTTAGAGGTTCTAAAGCCGTAAGATTTTCTCATAGTGAGTTTTACTTTGTTGTTTAAACCCTCTACAATCCCTGAGGAGAAGGCTTTTTTAGCCTTGAAGTAATTAAGAATAAGTAGCTTATGTCTTCGTATGGTTTTTGCTTCTCTTTTCATAGGTTCAATTTTTGAAAGCATGACTCGTCTCGTCCAACTGTCTATAAATTTACCAGCCCAAGTTGGTGAAACATAGGTCCATAACTGTCGGAAGTCTTCTTTTAAAAAATAACAGCGGATACTTTTTAAATTGTACTGTATTAAATGCCTTAATTTTACTTTTTCATAAGATTTTAAATTTTCTGCATTTTTTAACAAGGGCCATCTAGCTTTTGTTAAAAGGGGTTCATACCCATCTTCTTTCATTTTTTTGTGTTCTGAAGCTCTCACTTCGTCTAAAGCCTTATTGAGTCTTGCTACGATATGAAACCGATCTAATATATTCAAAGCTTGACTTGCCCTTTCCTTTATTACTTTTAAATAGGGCTTCCACATATCAGAACACACAAACTGTATATCTTTTGACTTCTCTCCTAGTAAATCAAAAAACTTGTTGAAACTCTCCTCTGTTCTTTTTTCTCCTATCCATAGCAAACGAACACTTTCTTTGCTTATTTCATAGACTAAGGTGAGATACTGATGGTTCTTTTTCCATTGTATTTCATCTACACCTATAGCTTGTATTCCCTTTAAAACCCTCTGTTTTAAACCATACTCTACAACCCACTCCACTGAAGCATAGACCTGATTCCAACTGACCTGAAACTTACAAGAAACCTCTTTCCAAGACAGGTGACGACACCAGTCAGCTAAGTACTTCATGTAAAAAATTGTTAGGTTTTTCTTCCCATCTGCCCAAGGTAAATACTCAACTTTTACTCCACAGCAAGAACAATTAACTCTTCTTACAAAATAAACAAAAAACACCCTGTAACTTAAAATAGGAAGGGATTCAAAGTCCCGTGATGATTTACTGCTGTCATACACTGAACAGGGCTTCTTACAAACACTACAAAAAGCTTGGCCATTTTTACGAGCCTTAATAGGAACATTAATTGACTTTCTATCTTTTGAAAAATAAATGTCTCCGTATACAAAAGACTTCCATCTTAAACAATCATTTAGTATAGTCTTCAAAAGCATCTCTTCCCTCCTTTTTTTTTTTTTTTGAATAACATTTTAAGGCATCTGGGAAGTAGGTGCTTCTTTTTTAAAATTTTAATGTAATACAGCAAATAAAAGAATGTTTTTGAGTTCAATCACCGGAGGTGATAGAGGCCAGTAAGGGCCTCAAAGAACTCAAAAATACAAGATAGAATGTCTTACTCTTACTTTGATTAATATGAGCCTTTTTGGGGGATTTCTACTACTTTTCACCCACAGATTCCCGGGAGGAGCCAAATTTATTAAAGCTCCCATAGCAAATAAAGCTATTAAAGCCTTCCTTATATTATTGTTATTTGGTTTCATAACATCCTCCTTTTGTTTGTGAAAGATATTTATTTCAAATAGCTATCTTTCATTTTTTTGTTTTTAAGTCCTATTTTCTTATATTTAGGTAAGGAACTTTAACCTTTCTAATTATATATAGTGCTTCCGCTTAGGTTTTCCGTTTTTTTTTGAGTTGAGGTCTAGTTTTTATTCTAAGGCCTTGATAAAAAGTCATTTATTTTTAAAAATAGTTTCATATGTCAGGGTTTCTATCAAAAAAAGAGCGAAAAGATTTACTCTATGAACTATCTCTAGAGAAAAATCTTAAATACGCAAAAAGGATTATGACAATTCTCCATTTAGATAAAGGTAAGTTGTGTAAAGATATTGCCTGCTTTCTTTTCATTGATGAGGGCACGATAAGAGCCTGTAGAGATCGTTATAACAAAGCAGGATAGAGTGCTTAATCAACGACAATTACAACCCTAAAAGGTCCTTTTTAACTAAGAAAGAGGAGAAAATGCTTTTAAAGGAATTAGAGAAAAGAATTTTTCCATCATCACAGACCGTTATTCAGTTCATTGAGGAGAATTTTGGTGTTACGTACTCAACAAGTGGTGTAATTGATCTTCTCCATCGCCTTGGTTTTTCTTATAAAAAAGCCACAGCGATACCGGGTAAGGCAAAGAGAGAAGAGCAGAAAAAGTTTGTGCGTAAATACAAGAGAATTAAGAAGAAAGAGGGTCCTGTTTACTTTGCTGATTCCACACATCCTGAGTGGGCCCTACGATTTCATATGGTTGGATAAGAGAGGGTAAGAAGTTTGAAGTGAAGACCAATTCAGGCTGGAGAAAAAGAGTGAATGTTTGTGGAGCTATTGAGATCAATAGTTTGAAGACGGTAGTCAGGAGTTATAAGACAGTTAACCATGTTTCCATATGTGATATGCTCCATCATATTCATTAAGAAGCATCCCGATGAAAAAGAGATTCATCTTATCTTAGATGGGGCCGGATACAATAGATCGAAGTCTGTCAAGAAGTTAGCGAAAGAGTTGAATATAAAACTTGTTTATCTTCCTCCGTATTCACCGAATTTAAATCCTATAGAAAGGCTTTGGAAGTTTATGAAAAAAGAGGTCACAGCAAATCGCTATTATGAAAATTATGACGATTTCAAGGGAAGTTTAAGTCAATTTTTTAGAGGAATACGAAAACACAGAGCTAAATTAGAAACTTTGATAACTGATAACTTCTCTATCTTAGGAAACTGAAAAACTAAACGGAAGCACTATATAGCAAAAACTATTCCAAGCTTAACTCCTTATTATTTAAAGCTGAGCCTCTAAGACTGTAAAAAAAATTCAAAAGATGACAAAAATTGTCACCTACTTCTTTAAACGTTATAGACTTCCAGTCTGGCCTTGTTTTTGTTTTCATAATCATTAAAATGAGTCTATCATAAAGAAGTTAAAAACACAAACTATTTTTTTTAAAACTATAAAAACTGTATAAATTTTTTATAGTGATGTAATTTTTATCTTTTAAAAAGGAGAGCAGAGAACTTCTTTTTAAGAATGAGTCCGACTTCAGCGTTTTCCACTACTCTGTAAAAACAGATCGGAGGTAAAAAGAATGTAACGAGCTTTTTAAAGATATTGTTTTATTTCGGATACAAAATCCTGCAAGTAAAAGAAAGACAGTTAAGTTGGTCAAGCTGTATTCATTGATAAGCTTAAAACTTCACAAGATTTGTTTCAAATTTTGGCTCCTCCCGGGAATCTGTGGGTGAAAAGTAGCTAGAAATCCCCCAAAAGAGCTCATATTAATCAAAGTAAGAGTAAGACATTCTATCTTGTATTTTTGAGTTCTTTGAGGCCCTTACTGGCCTCTATCACCTCCGGTGATTGAACTCAAAAACATTCATTTTATTTGCTTTTATTTGCTGTATTACATTAAAATTTTAAAAAAGAAGCACCTACTTCCCAGATGCCTTAAAATGTTATTCAAAAAAAAAAAAAAGGAGGGAAGAGATGCTTTTGAAGACTATACTAAATGATTGTTTAAGATGGAAGTCTTTTGTGTACGAAGACATTTATTTTTCAAAAGATAGAAAGTCAATTAATGTTCCTATTAAGGCTCGTAAAAATGGCCAAGCTTTTTGTAGTGTTTGTAAGAAGCCCTGTTCAGTGTATGACAGCAGTAAATCATCACGGGACTTTGAATCCCTTCCTATTTTAAGTTACAGGGTGTTTTTTGTTTATTTTGTAAGAAGAGTTAATTGTTCTTGCTGTGGAGTAAAAGTTGAGTATTTACCTTGGGCAGATGGGAAGAAAAACCTAACAATTTTTTACATGAAGTACTTAGCTGACTGGTGTCGTCACCTGTCTTGGAAAGAGGTTTCTTGTAAGTTTCATGTCAGTTGGAATCAGGTCTATGCTTCGGTAGAATGGGTCGTAGAATATGGTTTAAAACAAAGGGTTTTAAAGGGAATACAAGCTATAGGTGTAGATGAAATACAATGGAAAAAGAACCATCAGTATCTCACCTTAGTCTATGAAATAAGCAAAGAAAGTGTTCGTTTGCTATGGATAGGAGAAAAAAGAACAGAAAAGAGTTTCAACAAGTTTTTTGATTTACTAGGAGAGAAGTCAAAAGATATACAGTTTGTGTGTTCTGATATGTGGAAGCCCTATTTAAAAGTAATAAAGGAAAGGGCAAGTCAAGCTTTGAATATATTAGATCGGTTTCATATCGTAGCAAGACTCAATAAGGCTTTAGACGAAGTGAGAGCTTCAGAACACAAAAAAATGAAAGAAGACGGGTATGAACCCCTTTTAACAAAAGCTAGATGGCCCTTGTTAAAAAATGCAGAAAATTTAAAATCTTATGAAAAAGTAAAATTAAGGCATTTAATACAGTACAATTTAAAAAGTATCCGCTGTTATTTTTTAAAAGAAGACTTCCGACAGTTATGGACCTATGTTTCACCAACTTGGGCTGGTAAATTTATAGACAGTTGGACGAGACGAGTCATGCTTTCAAAAATTGAACCTATGAAAAGAGAAGCAAAAACCATACGAAGACATAAGCTACTTATTCTTAATTGCTTCAAGGCTAAAAAAGCCTTCTCCTCAGGGATTGTAGAGGGTTTAAACAACAAAGTAAAACTCACTATGAGAAAATCTTACGGCTTTAGAACCTCTAAAGCTATAAAAATCGCCTTATATCATAACCTTGGAAAACTGCCAGAACCTCCGGGAACCCACAGATTCTTTTGAGGAGGCTTTTTTAAAAAGAATTGTAAAAATAACAAGGATTATAAAAATAGAAATGAATTGACATTTAAAGAAAGGAATTAGCCTTATAGTTTACTAAAGAGAAAGTCTTACGAAAAATTCTGAATTATGCCATAAGACCCTTTTAATATGAGATCAGTAATTACAAGATCAATCAAAGGTTGCAAAGTAAAGATTCCACTCTTTCTCCTCTTTACAAAAGAAATTTGCTTTGAAGTCATCCTCTTTCCCGTAAGAAGTGACTCCTAGAGAAAAACAGTTCTCAGGAATTTTTAGACTATATTTTATAGGTTGGATGATTTTATTTTGCTCTTCATCAAAAACTAAGAAATAAACTTTTTTAGCATAGATAAGTGAGGCATCTATATAAACGGCAGGCCTGAGCTTCTTTTTGTCAAGAATAAGTGTGGTTTGATAATTTTCTGAAATCTTCATTCCAGGAAAGAAGTCCGAATAAATGATCTTTTTTGAAATCATTTTCTCCTTTTTCGTATTAAGAGAGATAGACTGTATAGCGATATTTGACTTTGACGTGACATAAAAAGACACTAACTTCGTTTCTGTTTTATAGCTTTTTAAAAAGTCATTAAGCTTTTCATCTTCTTTTTCAAAAGAAGGATAAAAAGGAGGATAGTATTTAGTTATATCTTCAGGATCTGTAATTAAAACACGCGGCTCACGAAGAATTCTTTTTAAATTAAAAGATTTAACAAAAACCAAACCTTCAGAGGGCTGAACTTTGTTTTGAGAGATAGAAATAAGAGGCTCTATCTTATTTCCCTGGAGCTCATAATTCTTATAATCTAGTTTTTCTAAAGTATAATTTTCTATATTTTCTTTGAAGGACACTCCATAATATATTTTATTTTGCCCTTTTCCCACAGCTAATAAAGCTTTTAATTCTGTGTTTGTTTTTTGAGGAAAGAGAGTTAGGAATTCTATAGCTGTAAAAGGATTTGTCACATCGAAATATTCATCTTTTTCTTTTTCTTGATATTTTTCGATCTTGTTTCTTAAATTTTCTTTAAATTTATAGGAATTCATGATTCGCTCTTCAAGAAAAACCACTTCATTTCCTTTTTTATCGTTTCTAATCACAGGATTTAGGTAGAAAAGAGAGTTCTTTATATAATTTAAGTGAGAGTCATCAGGGTGAAGTAGAGTATCAAATTTGGGAGACTTCATGGATGTTAAGATTAGGGGAGAGTTAAAAATGCCTATTCTTGGGTCATCTGATTCTATAGGAAAAAAACGCATTTCAGAGTTATAAAGGTTAACAATAAAATCCCTATTGGGATTGGCAAAAAGAGAAATATTATCAAATTTTCTTCTCCAGTGAGAGGAGATTCCTTTAAAGAGAGGGTTGAGGTTATGATCGAAAAAAGAGTATTGTATGTATTGTTTATTTTTTTCTCCTCCTTCTTTTCGAGAATCTTTTGTTGCACCTTTTATAAGATAGTCTTTTTTTCCATCAAAATTAAAATCAGCTTTTATGAATTGAGGTGCAAAAGAAATTCTGTCATCAACAAGGTTAGGGATAAAAATTTCTTTCTTTTCTAGTTTTGTAGGAGTTTTAAAAGACCAGATAAAAACCTTTAAACCTTCTTTTGTGTTATAAGTTGTGTAGTAAGTAGGAAAAGGTGAGGCTTTATAAGGTTCATAAACTCGTTTGAGTGCTCCTTTTTTTTCAAAGAGATAGGAAAGAAATTCTGAGAAATCTTCATCCTCTTCATCTCGATAAGGAAGATTTACTTTTACAAAAGATTTATCTTGAAAAGTTTTAAAGCTTTTATAAATGTCAACTTCGTGAAAGAAAGAACCTATAGAACGACTTCCCTCATGAATCTCTACAAAAAACCTAAGTTGGCTATGAAGATTTTCATTTTCTATGGGAATTTGAAATTTTATATCTTCTATTTTTCCCTGAGAAAAACCCTTAAAATCAAACTCCCAAGACATTTCAAAGGGGTCTTTTAAATGAACTTTAACTTGAACTAAGTTTTTTGTTTCCTTCCAGTAGTTTTTTACTTGAAAGTGAATTTCTGCTTTATTCTCTATAAGTTCAGTTAATCTTTGGACTTTAAAATTAGGCCGTAAAACAGCTTGTGGTTTAGTAAAAAGAGCTTTTGATAGGTTAAAGAGACCTTGAATTGTGTAATCTTTCTTTTTATTGTGAGAAGATTTTGCACTTAAGTAAAGTCTTGCTTTAATCTCATCATTTGAAATGCTAGGAAAAACCCCCTTTAAAAAAGCAACACTAGAGGAAACAAAAGGACTTGCTTGGCTTGTGCCATTAAAAATACCATAATTTTGACTAGCAAAGTAGTTAAAAAACTGTCTTCGATTTACGTCTTTTGAAAAAAGACTAAAGATTTGAACTCCTGGGGCAAGTAAATCAACATGGCCTCCGTAGTTAGAAAATCGAGACAACTCTCCTAGTCCGTTAGAAGCTCCTACACATAAGACACTAGAGATAGCACAGGGGAGAATAAAAGCATTGTGGCCATTGTTTCCGGAGGCTACAACAACTGTAATGTTTTTCTCTAAAGCTTTTTGAATGGATGCTCTAATATCAGGAACATCAAAGACTAAAGGGTAGCCAAAACTCATTTGAATGACATCGGCTTTTCTTAAAATAGCATAATCAATAGCCTTTGATATGGGGCTCTTATTCTGAATACCTTTTTCTCCTAATTCCTCTTCTTCTAAGTTTTTTTTCCCTTGGGTTTTTAAAATCTTGTAGTATTGGTTTTCTTCTAAGGCTCTAAAAACTTTTATAGGTAAAATTTTAATTCTGTTAGAAAGCCCTGAAATGCCAATATTATTATTTGTAACAGCTGAAACAATCCCTGCTACGTGAGTTCCGTGGCCTTTTCTATCTTTTACGATATTGTTATTTTCTGTAAAGTTCCATCCCCAGCAGTCTCCTTGATAACCGTTCCCGTCTTTATCTTCAGGCAAAGAATCCATATCCCAAGAGGGAGCCTTGTTCTCTTCGCTACACTCTTTGGTGTTAAGGGCTATTAAGCCTTTAAGATCTTCATGCTCTACATCCACTCCTGAATCAATAACAGCCACAATCACATCTTTTTTCATTTGAGGGAGTTTTTCTCCTATACGCCAGCCAATACCAGCATAAGGCTCCACTGTCTTAGGTTTAAGAATAATGTCTGTAAGATTTTCGCTGATCACCTGTCCATGAGGAAACAGTCCCCATTGGTAAGCAGAGTAAGGATCATTAAGAGGCATTTTATCATTCGAGGGAGTTATCACATCACCTTGAAGTTTAAAAACTAAAGTTAAGATAAGAAAAATGAAGAAAAAAAGTCGTTTTAATATCATGCCTAATCTAACCTTATCATTATATTTATTACAATTGTCTTCATCATTTTACATTGCTTTTTCATAATTGCCTCATCATCCAGTAAAGGTAAAATTCACTATGGGAAACATCAAGTCTTCTAAGAGTGTGCATAAGAGGCCCTTGTGGTTTTCTGGACTTAACCTCACCAAGAGTGTTACCTCTAATGGGTTCAAAATTTCCTTCATCACCCTCTCGGAAACCTATAACATAAGAGCTTGCATAAAAGTTCTTCACTCCCCCTATCATTTCTGAAAAATCTGAAAAACTAAGACCTTCAGTAAAGCTCATAAGTGCAATTGTAGCCTTTGATAAGTCTTGTGCTCTTGCGTTTTGGAAAGCTCTTTTATAAGCTTCTTGAGCCTCAAAAAACCTCCTTACAATAGGCCTACCACAACCTTTTTGTAAAAGATGGGGAGCTGTTTCAATTTTAATAGTGTTAGGACAGCCAAAATTGTTAAATATCTTTTTTTCTATAAAAAAGTTAGTTATAAATGTCTCGTTATTGTTTCCAAAAGTAGAAAGAGACTTTAAGCCCTCTTCGTAAATATAAATGTTATAGTAAATAGAATAAAGCTGAAGCTCTTTTGTCATGTTAAATCTTTCTATAGGTAAGGCTTCTAAGTTTGTTTTTCTTCTAAGAGAGCTTTGAAAGTCATTAATCTCTTTAAAGATCTTTTCTGCTTTTTGTTTTGAAGAACTCCAACCCTTCCAAGTGTAGGTGAGTTTTAGAAAAGGCTCTTCAATGGCCTTTGGTTTTAACACACCTTCTAAAGTGATTTCTCTTGATGTGGATTTACCGAAAATAGTTTCTGAAGGACGACTTGTGTTATTAAAATTTAAAATTATGTCATCTTTACCATCCCTTAAGTCTTGAATGATATAGTTAGCTATATTAAGAGATAATTTTTGATAGTTGTCTCCAGAACGTTTTCCTGAAGAGACTATAAAGTAGTCTTTTTCAAAATTTTCTTCTCCTGCTTTTTCCTCTACTTTAATTTTATCAAATTGCTGAAGTTTAACATGGTTCATCCATAAAAAATCTATGCTCTGCGTAGACTCTTCAAAATTGTGAGAGATTTTCACAGGAGATTGTAACCGACTAAGTTCGAAAAGATTATCCTCATCATAGAAGGGAGAGCTAAAAAGTTTCTCAAGAACTATGAGATTTTCAGTGATCTGAGGGTTCTCTTCCTGGTTTAGTTCCATGTTAAGTTTAAAAAAATTTGTTTCAAAAGGTTTAGCTGATTTTACATAGTTATAACGATAAGTGAAAATAGGTATAAATTTTTTGAACTGAACGGTAAACCCCCAACCAGAGCTATGACCATTAGAAATATAAACTTGAACTTCTTTTTGGCTTTTTCTAAAGATATGAATACGATCGAGTTCTTGAATTTGTTTTCTGATTTGAGTTGAAAGGGTCATTTCATGTCCCAAAGAAAGGAGTGCGTTTAAAGCAGAAAAAGGACCTATATTTCTTATCATAAGAAAAGATTCTCCTACTTTCAAATTCTTTTCTAAAGTTTTACTCATCTTTTCAATGAATTTTTTTCCCTTTTCTTTTAAGTCTTTTTGTTCCTCCCTACTTTTCTTTTTTAAATCAAAAAAATCTAAATGGATCAATTCTGGGTTTTCTTGTCTAAAATTTTCGAAACCTCGACTTATTTTTTCCATAGTGAAGTTTACAAAGATATTGCGATAAGGCATTTTATTTGCTGCTTCAACACTTTTGGTAGGAGTTATGTGAATATAGTTTTCCCCATAAGAAAGACCTAAATTACCAAAAACTCCTAAATCTCGAGGACCTCCATGAGAGCCTAGAAAAAGGCCTAAATCCATAGCCCATCCAAAACTATGAACAAGCTGAATCTGATTATCAGTTCCTTGATAGTTTCCAAAAATCACATCCCGGCCAGCATTAAGACGAAAGCCAAACATCTCCTTAGTCCAAGTTTTAAAAGACTTTAAACGATCTCTTGGTGGCTTTGTTCTTTCTCCTCTTTCAAGAGCATTAAGATCATCATTGAATTGTTTGGTAAAGTCTTCTATGTACTGCTTTCGAGCTTCTTCCTGTAAATTATCTTGAGAGTTAGGAAGGATGTCTGTGTTGACCTCTGTTATAAAATTAGAAAGGATGTTTGAAAAAAATTGAGATTTAACAAAAGAAAAAATTTCCTTTTGAGAAAGAGGGGATTCATCAGCTCCATAAGAAAACCTTGATCCATAACCAATCCACCAACTGTTTTCATCATCATACTTTCCTTCTCTTGTATTTTTAAGTAAAATTCCCTCTTTAAGCAACTCAGGATCTTCAGGATCAGTAACTTTTATATTAACATCTTTTATGCAATTTTTATCTTGAGGAAAAAAAATGCTACAAAGAGAATTTCTTCTAGAAATAAGTTTTTCTACAGCTAAAAGCTCTACAGATCTAGGAAAGACCCCTTCTTTTGCAATTTTTTCAAAATCTTCTCTTTTTAGTTTTAAAATTTTGCGAGCTATCCATTTTCCATCAGAATAAGAAGTTTGAAAAAACTCTTCAAACTTACTAGGAAACAAAATTTTATTGTTAAATTCTTGACCCATATTCCATTGCCATTTGTTTAAAGTTTCAGGAATATCTACAAGGCTGTAAGGGATAAGGAGACTTCTAAAAACCCGTCTGTCTTTAACAAGAGGTCTGTTTTTACTTATAGGAGGTCCTTGAGCAAGGTCGTAAAAGTCATTTTTTTCTGAGGTCACTAAGACATCTTGAAAAATAAGTAGGTTTTCAGGACTTTGTTCTTTAAGTTTCCAATTTGATTTTAAAGGATCATTTTTGTTGTTGTTTTTCTCCATGTCTCTTCTATCAATATTTGTAATCCATCTGTCAATATTGATAGCTTTCATTTTCCTTTGAACATTTTTAGTAAATAGTTTCCACCTGTTAGAAGAATTAAATTTTACTTTCATTTTTTTTACATGCTGGTAAGGAGGAGTTTTATATCCTAATCTTTTTAAAAGAGCTTTTCTTAGGAGAATATTATGAGCATTACGCCCAAAAACAATAAGGTATCTTTTTTTAGCTTTAGTTTCTACAAGAAATCCAGAAAGACCTATGTAAATAGGAACGAAACTTAAGTAACGTACAGTTTCGTCATTTGAGAGAAGAGGTTTTTCAACTTCATCCCTTTTTTTGTTCTTCCATATCTTACTTTCCTGAGGGTTAAATAAGGAAAAGTCAATTTTCTCTCTAGACTCTCTCGCTAAGATTTGGAGCTTTTCTCTGTCAATAAGTCCATTATGATGTTCGGCAATCTCCTTTTTATAAAATTCAAATTTTTCACAAATATTTTTCGTCTCTTTATCGCAAACAAGATCTTCAGATAAATGAAGGTAGAACTCTGAAAGGGGAAGACCTAAAGTTTGTGAAAAAAGAGGCTTTGAATAAAGAAAAAAGGCACTATAAAAACTCAAAAAAATAGTAAAAATTTTTACATTCAATTTAAGGCTCAAAAATTCTGATCCCTTTCTTGTTTTATTCTTTTTTTGTCGTTTCTTTTCATTTTCTATATTCATTCCCTATCTGTAAACTTTCTAAAAGCCTAAAAAATTTTAGAGAATTAGAGGAGTTTTCAAAATCAATAATCAATAAAGTAAGCTATAATTTTTAATTTGTCAATAAAAATAAGGATGGGCTAATTAAATTGATTCTATAAGGGCTATAGTTTGTAAAACTTATGTAAAAACTTCAATTGTTTCCAACCTTCATTTGTAAGTAAACACACCAATATACTCATACTGGATGACCAGGCAGTCAAGCAAGAAAAGTAAGTCATTAAAAACCAAATCATTGAGAAAGGTTTAAAAAATTGCCTCCTCAAAAGAATCTGTGGGTTCCCGGAGGTTCTGGCAGTTTTCCAAGGTTATGATATAAGGCCTCTGAACTTTTCTTTAATCTTCGCTGGCATGACTGATCTTCCGTAACTCGGTTTTTAAACCACCCTTAATTTATATGGCTCCTCCCGGGAATCTGTGGGTGAAAAGTAGTAGAAATCCCCCAAAAAGGCTCATATTAATCAAAGCAAGAGTAAGACATTCTATCTTGTATTTTTGAGTTCTTTGAGGCCTTACTGGCCTCTATCACCTCCGGTGATTGAACTCAAAAACATTCTTTTATTTGTTGTGTTACATTAAAATTTTAAAAAAGAAGCACCTACTTCCCAGATGCCTTAAAATGTTATTCAAAAAAAAAAAAGGAGGGAAGAGATGCTTTTGAAGACTATACTAAATGATTGTTTAAGATGGAAGTCTTTTGTATACGGAGACATTTATTTTTCAAAAGATAGAAAGTCAATTAATGTTCCTATTAAGGCTCGTAAAAATGGCCAAGCTTTTTGTAGTGTTTGTAAGAAGCCCTGTTCAGTGTATGACAGCAGTAAATCATCACGGGACTTTGAATCCCTTCCTATTTTAAGTTACAGGGTGTTTTTTGTTTATTTTGTAAGAAGAGTTAATTGTCCTTGCTGTGGGGTAAAAGTTGAGTATTTACCTTGGGCCGATGGTAAGAAGAGTTTAACGATCTTTTACATGAAGTACTTAGCAGACTGGTGTCGTCACCTGTCTTGGAAAGAGGTTTCTTGTAAGTTTCATGTCAGTTGGAATCAGGTCTATGCTTCGGTAGAATGGGTCGTAGAATATGGTTTAAAACAAAGGGTTTTAAAGGGAATACAAGCTATAGGTGTAGATGAAATACAATGGAAAAAGAACCATCAGTATCTCACCTTAGTCTATGAAATAAGCAAAACCCGTGTACGCTTGTTGTGGATAGGAGAAAAAAGAACAGAAAAGAGTTTTAGAAAATTCTTTGATTTACTAGGAGAGAAGTCAAAAGATATACGGTTTGTGTGTTCTGATATGTGGAAGCCTTATTTAAAAGTCATAAAGGAGAGGGCAAGTGGAGCTTTACACATATTAGATCGGTTTCATATCGTAGCAAGACTCAATAAGGCTTTAGATGAAGTGAGAGCTTCAGAACACAAAAAAATGAAAGAAGACGGGTATGAACCCCTTTTAACAAAAGCTAGATGGCCCTTGTTAAAAAATGCAGAAAATTTAAAATCTTATGAAAAAGTAAAATTAAGGCATTTAATACAGTACAATTTAAAAAGTATCCGCTGTTATTTTTTAAAAGAAGACTTCCGACAGTTATGGACCTATGTTCCACCAACTTGGGCTGGTAAATTTATAGACAGTTGGACGAGACGAGTCATGCTTTCAAAAATTGAACCTATGAAAAGAAAAGCAAAAACCATACAAAGACATAAGCTACTTATTCTTAATTACTTCAAGGCTAAAAAAACCTTCTCCTCAGGGATTGTAGAGGGTTTAAACAACAAAGTAAAACTCACTATGAGAAAATCTTACGGCTTTAGAACCTCTAAAGCTATAAAAATCGCCTTATATCATAACCTTGGAAAACTGCCAGAACCTCCGGGAACCCACAGATTCTTTCGAGGATGCAAAATTTGAAACAAATCTTGTGAGGTTTTGATCTTATCAATGAGTACAGCCTGACCTACTTTTAAGTTCTTAAAAACATCATGTTCGATCTTCATTTTTTTGGTCTCAAAAAGATTCCCTAAGCCTGTTTTTTCAACCTCTCCAGAATGCGATTCACTGACCTGAAAACTCCTACCTACAGTGTCCATAGTGCCGGCTGTAGAAGCCCATTTTTCGAGAGTCCTCTTCACATCTTGTCGAAGTACGGTTTTAGTGGCTGTATTTTCCAACACTTGATTGCTAAAACTCTGACTTACAACATTTAAATCAGCTAAGCCTTGGCAAAATAAGTGAACTCCTATACCAGCAGATCTCACTTGCTTTAAAAAATCCGAAAAATCAGGTGTAGCAAAAGATCCAAATTCATCAATTAAGACCCCTAAAAACAGAGGCTTAAAATCCACCTGTCCTGATTGAATTTGAGAGCTTATAACCTTTAGGTCTTGAACTAGAATTTTACCGATTTTCTTACCTAAAAAACCATAGCCGTTTAAATTCAACTGGAAATAGGCTATTTGATTTTTTTTCATAACATCCAGGAGATCGATTTCTTTTGCTTCATGTATAGAGGAGTTTTTAAATTCTGGAGAAGTAAGGGTTTGGATTTGAGCTTTTAAGCCTGCAAGTTTTTGAGGTGCTTCTATCTTCATAAAAACTCTTTTTTTGTTCTTTGCTTCATACATACTCCTTTCTTTTTGGTTTTATAAAAAAGACTCTTTTATAAAACCTTTTGCTACAATAAAGTTTTAAATGAAAAAAAAAGTTTTTCTTATTTTTTTTTGAAAATTTGCATATTTGTTACAAATTTGCTGAATCCGATACATTTGTAACATATATGCAAATTTGTAACAGATCTGTTACATTTGTAACATATATGCAAATTTGTAACAAATATGCAACATTCAAATAGCATTCAAGTCTGTATTTATTTCAAACAGATTCTTAAAAACGTGCATATATGAAAACAATAGCTTGGTTTTTAGAGAAATTTAAAGAAAACAGATCAATATCTTTACTTTATATTACCTAATTAATCTTTCAATTTAAAAAAGGTTTTTCTAGGAACCCTCAGGATTCTTGTTTTTTCATTCCGCACCTTTTCTTCTCTTTCTTTAAGATTTTAATGTAATACAGCAAATAAAATGAATGTTTTTGAGTTCAATCACCGGAGGTGATAGAGGCCAGTAAGGCCTCAAAGAACTCAAAAATACAAGACAGGATGTCTTACTCTTGCTTTGATTAATATGAGCTCCTGACTTCGACAAGATGTGAAAAAGACTCTCGAAAAATGGGCTTTTACAGAGTAGTGGAAAACGTTGAAGTCGGACCCATTCTTAAAAAGAAGTTCTCTTTTCTCCTTTTTGAAAGGTAAAAATTACATCACTATGAAAAATTTATACAGTTTTTATAGTTTTAAAAAATAGTTTGTGTTTTTAACTTCTTTATGATAGACTCATTTTAATGATTATGAAAACAAGGCCAGACTGGAAGTCTATAACGTTTTAAAGGAGTAGGTGACAATTTTTGTCACCTTTTGAATTTTTTTTACAGTCTTAGAGGCTCAGCTTTAAATAATAAGGAGTTAAGCTTGGAATAGTTTTTGCTATATATAATTTTAGAAGAGTTAGAAGTCCTACCTAACAATATAAGAAAATAGGACTTAAAAACAAAAAAATGAAAGATAGCTATTCGAAATAAATATCTTTCACAAATAAAAGGAGGATGTTATGAAACCAAATAACAATAATATAAGGAAAGCTTTAATAGCTTTATTTGCTATGGGAGCTTTAATAAGCTTAAGCTTTCCTGCTTTTTCTGAAGATGTGGATTGCTCTAAATACTTCAAAAAAGAGTTAAGAAAAATTATTTCCAAAGGAAGAATTAATATTTTCAGAAAAATATTAGAACAGTGTCAAGCTGAAATACCTGTGAATTATAAGATTGGTTATGAAAATGAAACTATGTTGGCATATGCTCTTAATTCTGGTCGCAAAAAAATGGCAGAACTTCTTTTATCACACAAAGCTGATGCGAATAATGAACCAGCACAAAATGCACTTACGAAAGCAATAAAAAATGGGGATTTAAGTTTTGCTAAAGCTCTTAATAGGAATGGTGCTAATTTAAAAGGAGGTAAACTTATAGATGCAGTAAAGAAAGGAGATTCAAATCTTGTAAAGTTTCTTCTCGAATTTTCAGTAATAAATGCTAAAGATAATGACGGATGGACAGCACTTATATATGCAACATATTACGGACATCTCAATATTGTAGAGCTTCTTTCTAAAGTTAAAGGTTTAGCTGTAAATGCTAAAGATAAATACGGATGGACAGCACTTATGCATGCAGCATATTACGGACATCTCAATATTGTAGAGCTTCTTTCTAAAGTTAAAGGTTTAGCTGTAAATGCTAAAGATAAATACGGAATGACAGCACTTATGCATGCAGCAAGAGAAGGATATTTCGATATTGTAGAGCTTCTTTCTAAAGTTAAAGGTTTAGATGTAAATGCTAAAGATAATGACGGATGGACAGCACTTATATATGCAACATATTACGGACATCTCAATATTGTAGAGCTTCTTTCTAAAGTTAAAGGTTTAGATGTAAATGCTAAAGATAAATACGGATGGACAGCACTTATGCATGCAGCATATTACGGACATCTCAATATTGTAGAGCTTCTTTCTAAAGTTAAAGGTTTAGCTGTAAATGCTAAAGATAAATACGGAATGACAGCACTTATGCATGCAGCAAGAGAAGGATATTTCGATATTGTAGAGCTTCTTTCTAAAGTTAAAGGTTTAGATGTAAATGCTAAAGATAATGACGGATGGACAGCACTTATATATGCAACATATTACGGACATCTCAATATTGTAGAGCTTCTTTCTAAAGTTAAAGGTTTAGCTGTAAATGCTAAAAATAATAAGGGAATGACAGCATTTATGTGGGCCGCAAGAGTAGGACATCTCGATATTGTAAGGATTCTTTTTAAAGTTAAAGGTTTAGCTGTAAATGCTAAAGATAATGACGGATGGACAGCATTTATGTTCGCAGCACGTTACGGACATCTCGATATTGTAGAGTTTCTTTCTAAAGTTTCAAATGTAAATGCTAAAGATAATAAGGGAAGGACAGCACTTATGTTGGCGAAAGCAAAAGGACATTTTGATGTAGTAGAATTTCTCAGAAGGACTGGATTGAAAAAGTAAAGTCAGAAAACTGTATTATGAGTCTGTAAATTAAATTGTGTAACTGATTAACCTAAATTCGGGGTCAAAAATATACACTACAGTTGTCATTTTACTAAGTTTTATTGCCTTTTTTTATTTTTCTTATGAAGCTCATATCCCCTCCTATAATGTATAATATATACACTACTACAGATAGTAGTCAATGGCAAACCCCTTTCTTTTTCAAGAAATCTTGTCTTTTCTTAGAAGAAGAAAGACCGTTTTAAGATATTTTAAATGTTAGGATGTTTGTAGTGGATATTTTTTGCCCCGAATTTAGGTGATTAAATATCACTTCCTTGACAAACAGCCATGTATCCTTTTGAAGGTTGTTTTTTTATAAACCTAGTACAACATAACATAGTTATGTTGGTCGGTTGTTATTCTCCCTACCATTTTCTTGAGAAGTTTGTTCGTGATTTGTTCGTGATTAACTATCCAAAACTGTGAAAAAGTGTGTGCATTTGGCCTGAAACAAGGAAGTGTTAGTTATTGTTTTTATTCTCTTTTTAGTGTTTTCAAGAGGTTATATAAAATAACCCCTCGGTTCAAGTCGCAACTATCACAAATAAAAACTTCTCCTTTAAAATCTAAGAAATACTCTCCTCAGTAGAAGTCAAGGGCTGTTAAGAAACCGACTTACCGTTGTTCTATTACTTTTTTGTTTTCTGATCAGGTATTAAAAGGGTGTGTACAACAAAGTCTCCCACTATTATCGATAGATAAAACCCATATTTTTTTGAGATGATTCTCTTTTTTTCAAGCTGTAACCCCTTGACAAGAACTTCCACTCCCTGCTGTACAGGCATAACAATGAGATGAAAAGCAAATGCCTTTACCTTCAAACCCTTCTTCAAAAGAATCAACATCCCAAATGGTTTTTTTCCCCGAGCCTAAAGGTAATTCCAACATTTGGTTAAAATCGCAATCAAATATCTCGCCGTTATAAGCAACGGAGACAAGGTTCTTACACATGATAGCTTGGGTGGCTTTGGGGTTAAAATTTTTAATCAAAAGATCCATATACTCTTCATAAAGATCTTGTTTCCGAAGATCTTGAAGAAATCTTTTAATGGGCATGTTGGTAATGGTGTAAAGGTTATTAAAATCAATATCAAATAAATCCTTTAACTCTCTTTTATAATCTTTCTCCAGCTTTTTTTGATCAGGAGGCAGATAAGCTCCTATAGGGTTATAGACGAGATGAAGAATCTTCTTTTCATCTCTTCCATAACCTAGGTCATTGAGTAGCTTTAGAGCTTGTATGCTTTTACTAAAAACACCTCTTCCTCTCTGCTTTTCTACATTTTGTTTAGAATAGCAAGGAAGAGAGGCTACAATTTGAACTTCGTTTTCACTGAGAAAAATAGCTGTGTCTTCCTGTCTTGGTTCGAATAAAATTGTAAGATTACAGCGATCAATAACATGTTTTCCTGCTTCTTTAGACGCTAAAACAAGCTTCCTAAAGTAAGGGTTTAACTCAGGAGCACCTCCTGTAATATCAACAGTATGAAAGCTGGGAGAGATTTTAATCAAATCGATTAAACGATCCACTGTTTTTTGATCCATGTTTTCTGTTCTCTGAGGACTTGATTCCACATGACAGTGATAGCAGGCTTGGTTACAGACTTTTCCTATATTTACTTGTACGATTTCTAAATGAGTTCTTCTGATGTTGAGGTTGTTTTCCTGCAAAGACGATAAAAAGGATTTCATAAGATTTTTCCCCGCTTTCTACTTTTTTTAAATATATGATCTTTTATAAAAATCTTAAAAGATTATAGCCTTTAAGTAAAGTTTTAGTACACTGTAAGGCTAGTTTTTAGTTTTAATTTTATGAATTTCTCTTGATTTCTCCCTTTCATCTCAAAAAAAATACTCTTTTATACTCATATGGATGAGAGATTGTCCGTAAAGTCGTTAGGGTTTGAAGAAGGGACTCCCCTGAGCTAAACTCAGGGTATTATAAACAAACCAGAAAGGAGTCCCAAATGAAAGATACACAATATCAATCCCAGTTACAAATGGTAAAAAATAAACATGAGAAGATTCGCAAGCTTATTGCTATGCAGCTTGAAAGAGTAGCACTGAAATTAGTCCATGATCTTCCACAAGATAGCGAAAAACTGTCCGCAGAAACAGGGGAAGTTCACTTTTTGATAGACATTTACTAAAGGGCTAATTCAGGGTCTCTTTCAGTACAGTCTAGAATAAAAGACACTCTGATTACGGATTAGCTCTTTTCATAAATTCATCAAACAAGGGAACGGTAAATTTATTATCACCGTGAGCTGGGCTATAAATGATTCCTTTGCTCATTAAACTTGCTCTAATTGGAGCTACTTTCTGAGAAGTTTTTTTCATTTCCTTAGCAATATCCCCTGACTTTTGATCATCTGGACCTAATGTAGCCATAGCTCTTAAATAAGTTTTTTCAAGAGGGGTACAAAGAATCTGTGGGTTCTCGGAGGTTCTTTTGAGGAGGCAAATTGTGTATGTCAGAAAGTTTAGATTTGTTAAAAGAAAAGATTGAGCACCATAATCAAAAGATGGGAAGCAAGAAGTTGATTCATTAACCCAAAGAGCTTAAAGAGGAGAAGAGATACAGTCTTCTGCTTTAAATGAAAGTTTTTGTTCAACGATCTAAAAGCTCCTTTAAGCTATTTCATTCTCCTTTCAACTCACTTTTAAAAGTTTAGAGGATAAACAATTTTCACCATAGAACCCCTAAAAGGGCTTAAAGAAACTCTAGAAAGAACCGTTTGAATGCAACGAAGAAAGGTAGAGTCTTGAAAATCACTTTTTACAATGCGAACAGAGTTAATATAGCCCCCAGGGTGAAAGGATACTTCTGCTAGAAGAATACCTTTTATTATTTTTAAATTCTGCAGACGAGTTAAGTAACACTTTTTTAGATTTCTTGCTTCTTTTATTATAAGTTTTTGAAAATAAGAATTAGGAGGTGTGTTGTGAGAAGTTTTTTTTTGAAAGGAAAAAATAAAGCCTCCTACAAGAAGAGCTATAATAATAAAAAAAAAAATTTTCATGCTTTCCATTAAGGAGAAAAAGGTTCAGATTTTGAATTTTTATCTAAACTCTTATCTGAACTTGGTTTTTGAACATTTTGGTTTTTCACATCCTGAGTTTTCACAGTCTGATCTTCTTTTTCAAAAACACTTTTCCCTGATTGACTAATAAAGCTAATACCTAAAACTGTAGCCAGCAAAGTTAAGGACACCCATTTTGTTAAAGTGATGAGAAAATTCCCTCCCCCACTAGCACCAAAAACAGATTGAGAACCTCCTCCTCCAAAAACTCCCATAGCACCTCCTTTAAAATCTTGAATCAGGACAAGAACTATCAAAAAGATGCATAAAAGAAGGTGAACAATAGCAATTAAAGTCATATCCTCTTCTTTTATAGGTTAAAAACCTTAAAGAGTGAAGCAGGAAAATAGACACAAAGCATCAGCCTATCTTGTTGATCTCTATATCTCTATACGTATGTTAACTTAAAGAATGTATTTTTTAGCCTTTGAAGGAATTGACAGTAGTGGGAAAAGCACTTTGCTAGACAGCTTCAAAAACTACCTTTTACAAACAAAAAAGCAATTTATAACAACAAGAGAGCCTGGAGGCACACCTTTAGCTGAAAAACTACGTCTTTTACTTTTAGAGCATAGCGATGAAGCTCCTGTGAGCTTGGCTGAGCTTTTTTTGTACATGGCGGTTCGTGCACAACATGTGGAAAAAACCATCCTCCCCAGCTTAAAAAAAAACCAATGGGTCCTTTGTGATCGCTTTTCAGCAAGTAGCCTAGCTTTTCAATCCGGTGGAAGAGGACTCGATGAGGTCATAGTAGAGGAACTTAACACCTACGCTACAAACAAGCTTCAGCCTGACCTCTGCATCCTGGTTGATATTAGCGTTGAAGAAAGCCAAAAAAGACGACAGGGACAACAACAAGATCGTTTTGAAGTTGAAAGAACAGACTTTCATCAAAGAGTTAGGGACAGTTATTTAAAACAAGCAAAACAAAACCCCTCTCATTGGCTCGTCTTAAATGGCTTAGACACAAAAAACATTTTACTTGAAAAACTCATTTCTTGCTTGAAAGAAAAAAAATGGCTGTAATCATAGGACACAAAAAACAAAAAAACCTCCTTCTAAAGGCTTTGAAAGAAAAACGTCTTGCTTCAACTTGGATCTTCTCAGGGCTTTCCGGTATTGGCAAAAAAACTCTTGCTTTAAAAATAGCTTCTATTTTAAATTGCCCTCACTCAGAACATGCTTGTGAAGAATGCTCTTCTTGTCAACAAATGAGCCTCATACAACATGAAAATTTACTTCTCATAAGTTCTGACACGCAAACTATAAAAGTTGATTCTATTAAAGAAGCTCTTGATTTTTTAAACTTAAAACCTGCTTATGGAGCTAAAGTTGTTATTGTTGATAGTGCAGAAAAAATGAATAATTCATCAGCTCATGTTCTTCTCAAAGTTCTGGAAGAACCGCCATCTTATGCTTATTTCTTTCTTCTTACTGAAAACACATCTCGTATGTTGCCCACACTTTTATCCCGATCTCAAAAACTTTCATTTCATCCTTTGAATACAGAGGAAATGAGAGCTTTTTGTGATAAAAAAGAACCCTGGATGCTCAGAGCAAGCCAAGGACGCCCAGGTCTACTTGAAGAGCTTTTAGAAAAAAAAGATTTACGTAAAAAATCTTTCCAAGCTTGGAAAGATACTTTTAAAACAGCCCAAGCTTTAGAACTCTTACAAACAGAAACAAAAACCAATGTATTTTTCATTCTTTCTTTTTGGTTGGAATTTGTAAAGGATTCTTGGCCATTCGTTCGACCCATTCATGAAGATCTATTTAAAGCTTTCTCCTACAAACCTCATTTTAGTGAGACTCTTTTATCTTTTTGGTCTGAAAACTTGCTACAGTTGGAAAAAGATCTTAAAACATCCAGTGATCTTCACTTGGCCACAGAGAATTATTTTTATCAGTTAAGAAGGTTTTATGAGAAAAGTCTGTGATTACAAATGGATCGATGTTCATGCTCACATTGACATGTTAGATCAAGGGTGGGAGGAGATCAAAAAGGAGCTTTTTCTATCAGGCGTTGAACGTGTTATTAATATTGGGACCAACCCTGAAGACAATCATAAAGTTTTAGAAATTGCAGAAAAAAATTTCCCTCTTCTTCACTGTACTTTAGGGATGCACCCTCATGAAGCTAAACACTATAATGAAGCCTTTGAAAGATTTTTAAAAAAAAATCTTCATAAAAAAGAAGTCTTAGCTATAGGAGAGATTGGCTTAGACTATTATTATGAACATTCTCCTCGAGAGATTCAAAAGGAGGTTTTTAGAAAGCAGCTCAAGCTTGCTTTAGAATATGGTCTTCCTGTGGAAATCCATACACGAAAAGCCGAAGACGACACCATAAGTCTTTTAAAAGAGTATCCTCAAGTTTGTGGTCTTATCCACTGTTTCTCAGGCTCTGTTTCTTTCTCTCAAAAGGTATTAGATTTAGGGTTTCATATTTCTTTTAGTGGCATAGTCACCTTCAAAAAAGCTAAAGAGGTTCAAGAAGCTTGTCTAAAAACTCCCTTAGACAAACTTCATATAGAAACAGACAGCCCTTTTCTAGCTCCCACTCCCCACAGGGGAAAGACAAACAAGCCCAGCCTTATCGTCTACACAGCACAGAAAGTTTGTGAACTCAAAAGCATCTCTTTAAATGAATTATCTTGTCAAACTAAAAAAAATGCTTTAAAACTTTTTAAAAAACTCAATTGGTCATAATGATCATAAGAAAAGAGGTAAAAAATGGGTCAATTAAGAGTAGGAATTAATGGTTTAGGTCGCATAGGACGTCTGTTATTAAAAGAAGGGTTTTTAAGGGGCGTGAAAATTGTAGGAGTTAATGATCTTGCTTCTACAAAGACCATAGCCCATCTTCTTAAATATGACAGCACTCATGGCGTTTGGAAGGCTCCTATAAGTTTTTCGGAAAGTACACTTCATATAGATAACAAAGATATACCTATCTCACAAAAAAAAGATCCTTCCCATATTCCTTGGAAATCGTGGCAGGCTGATATTGTGTTAGAATGTACAGGCGTCTTTAAAATACGAAAAGATTTAGAAAAACACCTTCAAGCTGGAGGAAAAAAAGTCATCATATCAGCACCCTCTGATGCCGTAGATCAAATGATTGTTGTGGGAGTCAATGAAAACTCCTATGATCCTAAAAGCCACAATCTTTTAAGTAATGCCTCTTGTACAACAAACTGTCTAGCACCCCTAGTGAAAGTTCTTCATGAAAGTTTTGGTATAAAAAGAGGTCTTATGACTACAGTTCACTCTATTACTAATGATCAAAGGATTTTAGATAGTGCTCACTTGGATTTAAGACGTGCAAGAGGAGCTTTTTCCTCCATCATTCCTACGACCACAGGAGCGGCTCGTTGTGTGGGAAGCGTTTTACCTGAAATGAAAGGAAAAATCGATGGTTTAGCTGTAAGGGTCCCTACAACAAATGTCAGTTTAGTGGATTTTGTGTTTACCTCTGAGAAAAACTTAAATCTTTTAGATATCAATGGAGTCTTAAAAAAAGCCTCTCAAACAACTATGAAAGGAATACTTGCTTGCGAAAAAGCTCCCCTGACTAGTATTGACTTTACAGGTAATACACACAGCTCTATTATTGATACAGATTCCACCATGGTCATAGAAAACAAAATGGCTAAAGTGCTTTCTTGGTATGATAATGAAATAGGATTTTCTCACCGCATGATAGATCTAGCCCACTACGTTGCTAAAGAAAGCTTCTAAGATGTCTTCCCACTCGTCTCTTACAAAAAAAATCCCCTCTCTAAGGGACTTCTATCTTGAAAACAAAGTGGTGTTCATACGTTGTGACTTTAACGTTCCTATAAAAGGCAATGAAATTCAAAATGACTTTCGCATCAGAAAAACCCTTCCTACAATTAAGTACCTCTTAGAACGAAAAGCCAAAATCGTTCTAGCCACTCACTTAGGAAGGCCTAAGGGAAAAGCTGATCCTAAATACTCAGTTCAGCCTTTAGCTTATCACCTCAGTAAACTTTTAAATAAAGAGATCATTGTCACAGAAGATCCTATAAAAAATGGGATAAACTATTTATTGAGAACAATGAATTTTTCACGACAAATTATCTTTCTAGAAAACTTAAGATTTTCTTTTTGGGAAGAAGCTAATGATGTCCGCTTAGCAGAGAACATAGCAAGCTACACAGATATTTACATCAATGACGCTTTTAGCTCATGCCATAGAACTCATGCCAGTGTGTTTCACTGTCCCCAGCTTATAAAAAAAAGTGGCATGGGGTTTCTTTTAGAAAAAGAGATTAAAGAATTAGAAAAGCTCACTTGCGGTGAAAAAAACCCCTTTGCTCTTATTTTAGGAGGAGCTAAAGTGAAAGATAAAATACCTCTTCTCAAAAATCTAGCTGACAAAACGGATTGTATTTTTATAGGAGGTGGTATGAGTTATACTTTTCTAAAAGCCTTAGGTTACTGCGTAGGTCAATCTTTAGTAGATAAAGACAGCCTTACTTTTGCAAAAGATTTTATAAACAGAATGTCTGTACGAGATAAAAAAGTCTTTTTACCTATAGATCATAAAGTCACATCATCTCTTGCTTCTTTAGAATTTGAAACTACAGAAACCATCCCCTTTAATAAAATTTCCTGTGATATAGGAAGAAAAACAATGGCTTTTTATGAAGAAAACCTAAAACCTATGAAAATGATCTTTTGGAATGGCCCCATGGGAGTGTTTGAAAACCCTTCTTTTAAAGAAGGAACTCGTTATATAGCTAAGGTCCTGCAAAAAAGTAAAGCCTATACTGTTGTGGGAGGAGGTGATTCAGTTTCAGCCCTCCATGAGTTTGGATGTGAAAAAGACATCGATTATATCTCTACAGGGGGGGGGGCCAGTCTGGACTTTCTAAAAGGAGAAGAGCCTGTAGGTATAAAAGCTTTAAGAAAAATCTTTTTTTAACAAAAGGAGGTATGGTGAAACAAGTACTTTGTGCTGCGAATTGGAAAATGAATAAAAACCCAAAAGAAACAAAAGAATTCTTTGAAAACTTTCTACCTCTTATATCTAAAGAACAAGAAAGCTCTTTTTTGTTTTTTATACCCCATGTTAACCTCACCACAACGGCTTGTTTGTTAAAAAATACCAACATAAGATTTGGTGCTCAAAACTGCTATTTTAAAACCAAAGGAGCTTTTACAGGAGAGCTTTCTGCTCAGGTGTTAAAAGAAATAGGTGCTACAAGTTGTCTTGTAGGACACAGTGAAAGAAGAACTTTGTTTTCAGAAACAGATGAAGATGTAGCTTTAAAAATAAAAACTCTTTTAGAACTGAAATTAGAACCTGTGATCTGTGTAGGAGAAACTCTGGAAGAAAGAAAAAAACAAAAAACCCTAGATATTATTAAAGCTCAAGTCACAAAAGCCCTTCTTCCATCTCAAAATTCAAAAATCATAATAGCCTACGAACCTCTATGGGCTATTGGCACAGGGCAATCAGCCCATAACTCTCAAATCGAAGAAGTTTTCAAACTTTTAAAAACACTCTGCCCTCCTTCCACCTCTCTTCTTTATGGAGGCAGTGTGAAGCCTGAAACAGCAAAAACCATTTTTTCTATCGATTCTGTAGATGGTTTTCTTGTAGGAACAGCTTCTTTAAAGGCTAGAACTTTCTTCTCTATTTACTCCAATTCTCTGTGAAGAAAGAGCTTAACTAGTCTTAATTACCTAAATTTGGGGTCAAAAATATACACTACATTTTTCATTTCAAAAGACTTTTATCTTTTGAGTAATTTCCCAATAGATCCGGAAGCTTGATTTTTTGTAAGTCGGTTTTTTAACAGCCCTTGACTTCTACTGAGGAGGATACTTCTTAGATTTTAAAGGAGAAGTTTTTGTGGAAGAGGTTTTAGAGTTAGTGAGGAGTTTATGATCTTTTTATCTGAAGGCTACCGTATTTTTGTCTGCTCTCAAAAGATAGACATGCGATGGAGTTTTGAGAGGTTGAGTTATCTGGTGAGAAGTGAGATGGAAGGAGAGATCAACTTGGGAGATCTTTATCTTTTTCTAGGTTTTAACAGAAAGAGATTAAAAGGGCTGTTCTATGATGGGAGTGGTCTTGTTTTACTAACAAAGAGGATGGAGAAAGAAAGGTTTATGAGTTTAAGTGATTTAAGTTCTCCCGAGTTAACAAGGAGTGAATTGAATCTTTTAGTTCATGGTTCAATTTTAAGAAAGTACGAGCTTAAGAAAAGATAATTTTTTTAGATTATTTTTTTAAATTTTTTTTATTTTTTTTAAAAAAAAAGCTTTCAAAACAAAAACAGACATGTTGACATTAATGTATGCAGATGAGTCTTTTTCCTTATTTAAAAAAAAGCGAAAACCCTAAATATAAATATCTTCCTTCGTTTATTCGAGAGGAAAAAGATCTGGAAAACATAAAGTTGATTTCTAATGAACTCATTCACCTTTATAAAAAAGAATTTAAACTTTTAAAAAGAGAGTTAAATGAGCTTAAGAAGAAAAAGGCCAAAGAAGATCAATTAAAGCTTTTTAATGATGAGCTACTTAGTAAGTTCAAGAAAATAGTATTTGGAAAATCCAGTGAAAAAAGAAAACTATCTTCTCGTAGTAGAAAGAAGCTTAAAAAGACAATTCTTCTTGAATCTGAGAGTTTAGTTCCTGCTCCTAAAGAAGGGGAGGTGAAGGCCTTAAAAGAGATAAGAGTAGATCATAAGCTCACAGACGAAGAACTTTCTGATATAGCACAGCAGTATGGTTATCCTAAGGACAGTGAGTGGGAGGAATTAAAGATTCAAGACGTGTCAAAAGAGGTTGATGTTCATGTAAGAAGCTATGTTAGAAAGACGCATCGTCTTTAGAAGTACCGTCTGAAGGCAAGCAAAGTGGGAGAAAAAGAGATCATAGTATCAGCTCCTGTTCCTAAGAAAATTGTTCCAGGATCTAAGTACTCCCCAAAATTTGCAATAGAAGTAGCGAGTCAAAAGTACTTGTATCACCTTCCTTTAGAGAGAGTAAGAAGAATGATGGAATCAGATGGTTTGAAGGTGAATTGTAGAACTCTTTATAATCTTTGTTATTTTGTGAGTTGTTATTTAGAGCCTGTGAGAGAAAAGATCAAAGAGGAACTTCTTAAACTAGACAGAACGATTCATATTGATGAAACTCCATGGCCTATTAATAATTCACATCAAAAGGACGGCTACATGTTTGTTATAAGTCATCAGGGAGGAAGTTTTTATTACTTTAGTGAGAGCCGTTCAGCCTGTTCTATTAAAAAACTCTTAGGCTCTTATAAGGGGCCTATTTTAACAGATGGATACGTTAGTTATAAAACACACTTTAAGGATGAAAAGGGAATTGATCTTGCTTTTTGTTGGTCTCAGTGATAAGAAAGTTTATTGACATAGAACAGAATTACCCTGAGGAGTGTGGAAAAGTATTAAAGCTTATGGGGAAGATTTTTAAAGTTGAATCAAAGGCAAAAACTTATGAAGAGCTCAAAAGTTTAAGACAAACAGAATCAAAGGATTTAGTTCTTTCTCTGCAAGATCTGTATTATAAACTTTATGGAGAAGCTCGTCCTGAGAGTGGGTTAAAAAAGGCTATTGATTATAGCTTTAATCACTGGGATGGCTTAAATTTATTCTTAGAAAATGAGAAAATTCCTATGACAAACAATGAAGCAGAAAGAACGATTCGACATTCTGTGATGGGAAGAAAGAACTTTCATGGGTCAAGGACTCAGAGAGGAGTTGAAACAGCATCAGTACTTTACAGTATTGTGGAAAGTTGTAATACCATTTCCAAAAATTAATTCGACATTCTTTTAACGCATTGCATCCTGGCTTTCTGATAAAACTCTGTTAAATTTTTAGAGTCATGTCGAAAAAAGATTTAGTTACACAGATTCAAGGGTATGATTTTCTGGCTACTTACAAAGTGGAAAGAAGTGCCAACATCAAGATAAAACTCCAAGCTTTGCAGCATATGCAAGACGGAAAATCGATTCAAGAAACAGCAGGTATAGTTTTCTATCATCATCACAGTATCAAATCCTGGTTATACCAATTACAGAAATTAATTCGACATTTTTATGTTCAAATTTAAAATTTTAAAATTGACTTAAGGAAAAAGCCTCCTCAAAAGAATCTGTGGGTTTCCGGAGGTTCTGGCAGTTTTCCAAGGTTATGATATAAGGCGATTTTTATAGCTTTAGAGGTTCTAAAGCCGTAAGATTTTCTCATAGTGAGTTTTACTTTGTTGTTTAAACCCTCTACAATCCCTGAGGAGAAGGCTTTTTTAGCCTTGAAGTAATTAAGAATAAGTAGCTTATGTCTTCGTATGGTTTTTGCTTTTCTTTTCATAGGTTCAATTTTTGAAAGCATGACTCGTCTCGTCCAACTGTCTATAAATTTACCAGCCCAAGTTGGTGGAACATAGGTCCATAACTGTCGGAAGTCTTCTTTTAAAAAATAACAGCGGATACTTTTTAAATTGTACTGTATTAAATGCCTTAATTTTACTTTTTCATAAGATTTTAAATTTTCTGCATTTTTTAACAAGGGCCATCTAGCTTTTGTTAAAAGGGGTTCATACCCGTCTTCTTTCATTTTTTTGTGTTCTGAAGCTCTCACTTCGTCTAAAGCCTTATTGAGTCTTGCTACGATATGAAACCGATCTAATATGTGTAAAGCTCCACTTGCCCTCTCCTTTATGACTTTTAAATAAGGCTTCCACATATCAGAACACACAAACCGTATATCTTTTGACTTCTCTCCTAGTAAATCAAAGAATTTTCTAAAACTCTTTTCTGTTCTTTTTTCTCCTATCCATAGCAAACGAACACTTTCTTTGCTTATTTCATAGACTAAGGTGAGATACTGATGGTTCTTTTTCCATTGTATTTCATCTACACCTATAGCTTGTATTCCCTTTAAAACCCTTTGTTTTAAACCATATTCTACGACCCATTCTACCGAAGCATAGACCTGATTCCAACTGACATGAAACTTACAAGAAACCTCTTTCCAAGACAGGTGACGACACCAGTCTGCTAAATACTTCATGTAAAAGATCGTTAAACTCTTCTTACCATCGGCCCAAGGTAAATACTCAACTTTTACCCCACAGCAAGGACAATTAACTCTTCTTACAAAATAAACAAAAAACACCCTGTAACTTAAAATAGGAAGGGATTCAAAGTCCCGTGATGATTTACTGCTGTCATACACTGAACAGGGCTTCTTACAAACACTACAAAAAGCTTGGCCATTTTTACGAGCCTTAATAGGAACATTAATTGACTTTCTATCTTTTGAAAAATAAATGTCTTCGTACACAAAAGACTTCCATCTTAAACAATCATTTAGTATAGTCTTCAAAAGCATCTCTTCCCTCCTTTTTTTTTTTTTTGAATAACATTTTAAGGCATCTGGGAAGTAGGTGCTTCTTTTTTAAAATTTTAATGTAACACAGCAAATAAAAGCAAATAAAATGAATGTTTTTGAGTTCAATCACCGGAGGTGATAGAGGCCAGTAAGGGCCTCAAAGAACTCAAAAATACAAGATAGAATGTCTTACTCTTACTTTGATTAATATGAGCCTTTTTGGGGGATTTCTACTACTTTTCACCCACAGATTCCCGGGAGGAGCCAGGAAAAGTTTCAATTAGGAGGCTTTAAAAAAGTTTTTTTTGAAGGGAGGTTGAGTTTTCATAAGATATGTTTATTTTATGTATATCTATTGTTGTGTGAATCGATTGATGGGTTAAAATAAATGTAAAAAAGTGAGGTTAAGATGTAAAATGAAAAAAATCAGTTACGCAATTTAATTTATAGGTTCAAATTAATTTACAAGCTTGATTCATCTTGTTGTTTTGCCCAAGATCGAGTGCATAATTTTTTAATCCTGCCCTCCTGATCGCAAAAAGTATTCCAGGCCTCACAACAAGTATTCAGTATATGGTCATAGTTTTTAAAACATGCATTCGATAATTTGATCCTTCGTAATTGTTGCCAGACTTGTTCCATGGGATTTAATTCTGGACTATAAGGAGGTAAAGGCATCAGGGATAAATTCTTAGGAACTATCAAAGTCTCTGTGGTATGCCAACTGGCTCTGTCCATTAAAACAATTCCATGATAGTTTTCTTGAATATTTTTAGATATCTCATCTAAGTGAATTTGCATCATCCCTGAATTACATTCCGGTAAAACCCAAGCACAGCCTTTATCTTTATCCGGACAAACTGCTCCAAAAATATAAGTGGATAAAAATTGTCTTTGTCTCACAACTCTAGGTCGTGTGCCTTTTCTTGCCCAAATCCTGCTTAAAGAACCTTGCTGGCCTATTCTGCATTCATCCTGCCACCAAATCTCTATTTTATGAGTCTGAATCTTTTCCTTTATTTTCTCCACCTCTTCTGGAAAATGTTCCTTAAACTGTTCCATAGCTTCTTGTGAAGTTTTAGGATGAAGAGAACGACCACTGATCCATACAATATTAAGACGGTCTAAAAGAGCATAAACCCCAGAAAGAGAATAGCAACAGTCAAATTCATTTGCTAAAAGTTCCTGTATTCCCTTTGCTCCTATGCTTCCTCCTTCTCTCTTGTCTTGAATTTCATCTAACTTGATTTTGAAGTTCTCTTCTTCTGTCACTGGTAAACGAGGCTTGCGCCCTCTGCCTTCTCGATCTATCAACCCCTCGTAATCAAAGTCTACAAAAGACTGTAACCAGGATTTGATACTGTGACGGTGATAGAAAACTATACTTGCTGTTTCTTGAATCGATTTTCCTTCTTGCATATGCTGCAAAGCTTGGAGTTTTATCTTGATGTTGGCACTTCTTTCTACTTTGTAAGTAGCTAGAAAATCATACCCTTGAATTTGTGTAACTAAATCTTTTTTCGACACTCTAAAAATTTAACAGAGTTTGATCAAAAAGCCAGGACGCTATGCGTTAAAAGAATGTCGAATTAATTTTTGGAAATGGTATAAGAAGGTGGAATTAGATCCTAAGGACTATATTTTAATGGTTGTGGGAAACTCCCTCGATAAGATGCCTATTAAAACGCCTTTTGAGTATACAAGTGAGCTTCGTTCTTAAAGAATAAAGCACAAAAAAAATCAAAATTACGAAAAAAAACTAAGAATTATTCTTTTAAGAACTTCTCTAATACTTTTGTAACAGGGAAGGCCTTAGGAAAACGTCTTACAACGCCGTTTTACAACAAGATCAATAAAAACTTCTCCTTTAAAATCTAAGAAATATCCTCCTCAGTAGAAGTCAAGGGCGGTCAGATAACCGAGTTACGATTTTTTTGGCTATTTTGCCTAAAATAATAAGGGGTCCATGGATTTTAACTTCAGAAATTTGAAATCTTCTGAGTTGAGGGAAATTACTTTTTTATTGTTGACTTCTTTTCCCATATAACGGATGTGCTTTTGTATAACCTTGCTCTTAATTCTTTTGTTTTCTACTTCAGCCAAACAAATCTTATCACCCTTTTTTATCTTTCTTATAAGCTCATAATACCTTCCTAATGTAGTGTATATAACATACACTACATTAGGAATTAGTCAATAGCAAATCCCTTTTACCTCTTTCTCAAATTTTGTCTTTTTAGAGGGAAAATGGCCCTTCTCAAACTTTAAAGCTCTTAGAGGGCTTATAGTGTATATTTTTAACCCCGAATTTAGGTTAATTAGGCCCTGATCTTGGTGAAAAATTAAGACTAAAATTTTAAAAAACTATAAAAACTTCTCAAAAGACATCTCAAATTCCCTTAATCCTAAGAAAGTTGAATACAAAATATGTAAACTTTACAAGCTTATTCAAAATCTATTGACTCAAGGTTTCTTAAAATTTATTGTAGAAGTCTTAAATAAAGGAGGACCTTTGTCTGTGGAAACTTGGAACATTGAAAAAAGTAAAAATCTCTACAGTCTTCAAAGTTGGAGTGATGACTACTTTCAAATCAATAAAGAGGGCTTTCTTGAAATCTGTCCTCTTCAAAAACCTCAACAAAGATTAAACCTTCACTCTCTTGTCAGAGAACTTCAACAAAGAGGCCTTAATACACCTTTGTTAATTCGTTTTTCTGAAATTTTAGAATCCCGTATTCTAAAAATTAATTCTTACTTTCAAAATGCTATTAAAGAAAATAACTACAAAGGACGATACTTAGGCGTTTACCCTATAAAAGTGAATCAACACGGACAGATTGTACAAGAAATTATTAACAAGGGAGATGCTTTTAACTTAGGATTAGAATGTGGTAGTAAACCTGAACTTCTTATCGCCTTAGCTCTTATGAAAAACCCTGAAGCCGCCATCATATGTAATGGCTTTAAAGATCGAGATTACATTGAAATGACCTTATTGGCTCAAAAAATCAACAAACATACCATTATTGTTGTAGAAAGAATGGAAGAATTAGAAACTATTATAGAGATCAGTAAAAGTATAGACCTTAAGCCTTCTATTGGCTTTAGAGTGAAACTCCACTCCTCCTCTAAAAGCCATTGGGGAGATAGTACAGGAATGAATTCTAAGTTTGGTTTGACCTCTAGAGAGCTTGTCCATTGCATGGAAACATTGAAAAATAACAATTTTACAAATTCCTTAGAGCTACTTCACTTCCATATTGGTTCTCAAGTCCCTTCTATACAACATATTAAAACCGGTGTTAAAGAAGGGGTTCGGTTTTATGTAGAGCTTAAAAAACAAGCCCCCTCTTTAAAATATCTAGATGTAGGAGGAGGTTTAGGAGTCAATTATGAAGCTCCTCAAAATTTAGATTCTAAAAATTCTCTTAATTACACTCCTCAAGAATACGCTAATGATATCATTTTTATCACCCAATCCATTTGTGATGAACAAGACATTGAACACCCATACATTATCACTGAATCGGGACGTTTCCTTGTAGCTCATAGTTCTGTTCTCATCACAGATGTTCTAGGAGAACAAGCTAAGTCTTTACAAGAAGAGATTGTTTTTACTATAAATTCTAAAGATTCTCAAATCGTGAAAGAACTCTTAGAACTCTACACCGATGTAAATGAAAAAAACCTTTATGAGTTTTATAACGATCTAATAGAAAAAAAGAGAGATATTTTACAAATGTTCACTTATGGAGTTTTAAATTTAGAACAAAGAGGAAGAGCTGAAGAGTTATATCAAGCCATTGCACAAAAAATGATCCGACTAGCAAAAAAAATAAAAGGATCCGAAGAAATTTGCTATAACCTAGAAAGTCAATTGTCTTCTATTTATTTCTGCAACTTCTCTGTATTCCAATCACTACCTGATTCTTGGGCTTTAAGCCAAGTCTTCCCTATCATGCCCATTCAAAGACTTCATGAAAAACCAACACAACGTGCTATTTTAGCTGACTTGACATGTGACTCTGATGGAAAAATTGAACGCTTCATTGATTCAGAAACAAAAGAGGTACAAAAGTATTTAGAAGTTCATGAATTGAATTTAAAAGATCCTTACTATATTGGGTTTTTCCTAACAGGAGCTTATCAAGAAGTTTTAGGAGACTTACATAACCTTTTTGGAGATACTAATACAGTCCAAGTATCCATTCATGAAGACGGTCGCTATATACTTAATGAAGTATCCAGAGAGGATTCTGTTTCTGAAGTTCTAAGCTACTTAAGATACCAAGGACACGATCTCTTTGAAAAAGTAAGAAAAGAATGTGAAAAAAGCATTCAAGAAAAAAGATTTTCTATGAAAGAAGCCCATCTTTTCCTTAGAAAGTATGGGAAAAGTTTAAAAGGATCTCCTTACCTTATCTCTTCAAAAAATAAAGACTTATTCCATTCCGAAACCTTATTTTCAGAAGGCATTTCAAGTTCATGCCATATCTAATTTTAGCTTTTGCCCTTCTGTTTTTCTTAGGTCATTTTTTAAACTGGGTTTTTATAAAGACAAAAGTTCCAGATCTATTAGTTCTCATTGTTATTGGTTATCTTATAGGACCTGTTTTAGGGCTTATGAAGCCTTCAGATTTTGGTGCCTTAGGGCCTTTTTTTTCTACAACAGCCCTCATTGTGATTCTATATGAAGGAGGTTTAAATCTTAAATTTCAAAAACTCACAGCTTCAGCAAGCCTTGCTTTAAAGATCTCTTGTCTTTCTTTTTTAACAATAAGCATAGCCTCTTTTTTCCTTATAATGACTATTTTTCTAAAAGATTTTACAACAGCTCTTTTAACCTCTCTCGCCCTAGGGTCCACTTCTTCTGCTATCGTCATACCTCTTCTTAAAAATCTCAATATATCTGGAAAAATGAAAGATATCTTAGCATTAGAATCAGCCTTCACTGACGTTTTAGCTATCGTCTTATTCTTAGTTGTATTAGATTCAACCATCAGTGAAAAATTTGAAGCCTCTCAGATTTTCATTGCTGTAGGACCTAACACTTTAATAGCCATTCTATGGGGTTTTTTCAGCGGTGCTATTTGGGCTTTTCTAAAAAAACAATATAAAACTATTATCCCTAAAGCTTTTGCAGGAGAAGCTTGGGCTCTTATTACTTTTTCCATTTGTGAACTTATAGGTTATAATGGAGCTATGGCAGTCCTTTCCTTAGGCTTTGCCCTTGCTAATATAGGCAGTTTTTCAAAGTTTTTCACAAAAGAAGATGGTATGGATACAGAAGAACTATCTCTATTAACTGAAATATCTTTTTTATTAAAAACTTTTTTCTTCGTGTACTTGGGTATTCTCATTCAAATTAACGGATTCCTTATGATTCTACTAGCGCTTCTCCTCTGTGCTCTGATTCTCTTAACACGCTTTATTTCTTCAAAACTTGTTTTTTCAAACACAGAGTTCTCAACAAAAGACTTTTTGACCTCTACACTTATGGGGCCTCGAGGCTTAGCTTGTTCTGTCCTTGCCACACTTCCTTTACAAAAAAATTTTGCAGAAGGAGAGTGGGTGCAAAATGCTCTCTTTGCTCTTATCCCTTTTTCTATTCTTATAACAAGCACAGGTCTTATTCTTATTGAAAAAGAATCTGTGCAAAAAAAAGTTTCCCATTTGTGGAAAAAAGAATAGATTTCTCTGTGAGTACAAGACCTTAGAATCTCTGGCTTCTCCTGGGAACTCACAGATTCTTTTGAGGAGGCATTTTTTTTAAGTTTTACACCCCTTATTTAAGGTCTTAAGTTACCTCTTCTTCTTGGTTTAATCTTAAGTATTTCCTACAAAAAAAGATAATAAGATAACATAAGGGTGTATCTAAAAAAGCTGAGAGACACTTATACCCGTAATTACTTAAAAGCAAAAAGAAGAAGGCTTCTAAAGACATCTCTTGTCTATAAAGAGAGCCGGCAAAGACAATACTCATCACAAAAATAGTATCTATGAACTGGCTTGTTATAGTGCTTAAGTTATTTCTAAGCCATAAATGTTTTGATCTTGTTTTTTTCTTCAGCCAGTGAAAAAAATGAATATCCCAGTATTGAGCTAAAAGATAAGCAATCATAGAAGCCCCTACGGATCCTGTCATACAAGACATGATGAAAGAAAAAATGTCAATGTCTTCTTCAAACACACTGCCGTCAGGGAGGTTGAGAGGAGTAGCTAAGTTTAAGTCTTGCCAAGGAGGCTTGTGATTTGATTCAGGAAGGAGTTTTACCGTATAAAGGTAAGTCAAAATAAAAAGGTTTAAAACAAATCCTAAAGTAACTAAAAATTGAGCTTTTTTTCTGCCATAAATTTCACTAATGAGATCAGTGCATAAAAAAGTAAGAGGGTAGATTAAAACTCCTGCAGAAATAGAAAAAGGACCGAGTTGCACAAAGTAAGTCAGACCTAAAAGATTCAACAAACACATAGTACACAGAAAAAAACCACTTAAGCAAAGAAAAACATTTTCTCTTCTTTTTTCTAGAGGCGGGGAGTTTAGATATTTTTTCATGTAGAGGTTATTTTTCAAGGGTGATGCCAAAAAGCCTCTTTGTCTTTGATAAAGCAAGCTTCAAAGGCATTATTTTCGCAAACTTTAAAATCTTCCTCCTTGAAATTTTGATATTGAGTAAGCTTTTCGTATTCTTTATTTAAATCAGTATTAAAGATAGAAGGATCGTCTGAGTTAATAGTCACTTTAACACCTTCTGTAAGAAGCTTTTTAAAGGGGTGATCTTGGTAGGTTTTAAAGGCTTGGGTAAGATAGTTACTTGTGAAGCAGACTTCTAAAGGAATTTCTTTTTTAACAATCCAATTTAAAATACCTTTGTTTTCAATGATCTTCACTCCATGTCCTATTCTTTCTGCTCCTAAGTATTCTACAGAATCTTTAACGTATTCAGAGGATTCAGGCACACTGGCTTCTCCTGCATGAACAGTAATATGCAGGCCCTTATTTTTAGCTTTCTGAAACATAGGAGCAAAAGGACGAGGTTCAAAACCGACTTCATTATCAGCTAAATCTATACCTAAAAAAGTGTCTTTATTTTCTATCACAAAATCAACAACTCTTTCAGAAACTTTAACAGGAAGGATTCTTTGGATCACAGCTAACAGGCCTACACGAAGTTTAGGGTAGGTTTTTTGAGCTTTTTTGACACCTTTTAAAATCGCTTGATGGATTTGTTCATAACTTAAACTTTTTCCTTCAGCTATAAAGGTAGGACAGTAACGAAGTTCTAGAAGATGAACATTTTCAATTTTAAAAGCATATTCTGAAGCCTTAAAAGCTGCTTCTGTGAGGATTTGTTCAGAAGAAAAAAGTTTCTGAGTGGCAAGAAAGCGATTTAAAACTGAAGCTAAATCTTCCATAGGTTCTTTAATGAGAAAAGTCTCTTCAAAAACCTTCTTTTTTTCCACATGAAGGCCATGCCGGAAGGCTAAGTTTTTTAAAAAGTCATGAGGTAGGGAGAGTTCAAAATGGCGGTGAAGTTCGATTTTAGGTCTGTTCTGAAAGGTCATAAAGGGTTTTTTCCTTTTTTAAAAAGTGAGCTTTGCGAAAATACTTTTATTTTATAGGTTTTGAGTCTAAAAACAAGTATGTTTGAAAAAAAGTTTCTGAAGATAAAGCCTCCTTTAGCACCGACCCCCCCTCAAGGACCTCACTATAAAAAGGACGGCTTTAGTGATCCTAAAGCTTTAAGAGCTTTAGTTGCACTTATGAATATGGAAGCTGTGATGGGAGGAGCAGCCAGTCATTGGGGAGGTCCTTCAGCTTTAGCGGAACTGGTTTCAGCTCTTTATGGGATTGTTTTTTCTTCATCTCCAATTTGGTATGATCATTTTCATATCATCAATGACATAGGTCATTGTGAAAACATCTTCTATGCTGTAAAGGCTAATTATGGTTTTTCTGATTTAAGCTTTGAAAAGCTTCGTAAATTTCGCTGTTTGGGAAGCCCTTTAACAGGGCATGGAGAGGTCCATTTATTTCCACAGGCTGTGTATTTGAGTAACGGCCCTTTAGGCTCCACTTTAGCTCAAGCACAAGGCTTAAGCTTTGCTGATAGGCTTTTTAAAAGAAAACGAATTTGTGTGACTTTTGTCTCTGACGGAGGACTTATGGAGGGCGAAGCTAAAGAAGCTTTAGCGGCAATTTCAGGCTTAGCTCAAAAAAACAAAATATCACCTTTTGTTTTAATCATTAGTGATAATAACACAAAGCTTTCAGGACGGATTGATGAAGAAGCTTTTTCTATGTCCCCTACTTTTTTAAGTCTAGAAAATTTGGGTTGGAAAGTAAAACCTTTAGAAAAAGCTCATGACTTAAACTCTTGTGTAACAACTCTTAAAGAGTCTTTTGAACAGGTACGAAAAACACCTCAAAAACCTATAGTTATTTGGGCTAAAACCACAAAAGGCTATGGTGTGAAGCAAACAAGTGAAAGTTTGTCTGGAGGCCATGGGTTTTCATTAAAAAACCCAAGTGAGCTTTACGATTTTTTAAAAGAAATTTATGAGCCTGAAAAGGTGCCAGAAGATTTTCTCTATTGGATTAAACGTTTAGAAAAGAAAGCCTCTAAAGGAAATCAAGAAAATACTTCAGAAAAACTTTCTTCTGTTTATGAAAAAGTTCAAGTAGGAATCAGCCAAGCTTTGATTGAAAAAGCTCAAAAGTCCTATCCTATTTTCAGCCTTTCTTCTGATTTATATGGCTCTACAGGTCTGGGAGCCTTTCAAAAAAAATTTCCTGAAAGATCACAAGATCTAGGGGTTGCTGAGAGTAATATGATCAGTATGGCAGCAGGCCTTTCAAAACAAGGCTTGATTCCTATTGTCGACACTTTTGCTCAATTTGGCACAACAAAAGGTGCTTTACCTCTTCTTATGGCCTCTTTATCTCAAGCCCCTCTAATAGCAATTTTTTCTCACATAGGTTTTCAAGATGCAGCCGATGGAGCAAGTCATCAATCTTTAAACTATCTATCCTTTACTTGCTCTTTGCCTTACACAGAAGTTTATACGTTATCTTGTAGTCAAGAGGCTTATGAACTTGTAGGAGAAGCCGTTGAAAAATTTTACAGGTTAAGACAGGAGGGAAAAACTCCTCCTCATTTTATTTTCTTTCTTGGTCGCGAGGTTTTCCCAAGATCTTATAAAGCTATAAAAGAGTATCGTTTAGGAAAGCTCAACATTGTTTGTCATTTAGAAGATCCTGATCTTCTTTTAATAGCTTCCGGAACTTTAGTTCCAGAAGCTATTTTAGCTCATAGAAAACTCAAACAAAAAAATATTAGAACCTTAGTCCTTCACCCCTCTTGTATTAACAATCCTGATATAAACACTCTCAAGCCTTTAGTGAGAAAAACACCACGTCTTGTCACAATAGAGGACCATCAAGTCAAAGGAGGAATGGGAAGTTATTTAATATCAGCTTTAAAACAGAAAGGTCTTAATTTTTCGTCTACTTCTTTTGGAGTTGAGGGGAAATTTGGACAAAGTGCTTATACAGCTAAAGAGCTTTATAAACAACATGGTCTTGACAGCGACTCGCTGGCTTTAAAAGTAGAGAGTTTTTTGAAAAAAGCTAAAATATAGTGCTTCCATTCATGTTTTCAGGTTTTTTCTCTAGAGAATTGACCGAAAAATCTAAATGTATTTACTATATTATAGATATTCATAAAAGTTTCGCTACAAATGGCCTCAAAAAAATACCTTTCACTTTTCTTTTATCACAAGATATCAAGAGAAGTTTTTTCTTCGATAATTTTTCCAACCCATCTAAACGTGTTCCTTAATGACCTTTCAATTATGGTGTTTCAAATGATTCCAAACTTTTTCATCTGGATTGAGTTCTGGAGATCTTGGCGGTAAATAGTCGAATGTGAAAAATGCACAAACAGCTAAAAACACTTGTTTTTTTGTAATTTTTTCATAAAAATAATTGCAAGGAAATGGAAAAACAGATAAAAAACTTTGCAAAACAGAAAGGAAAAAAGATGAGGCCAAAAGATATGTTCACTACACAAAAGAGAAGCCCCTCTTGATTTTAGAATAAACGACATTGCTCATAAGAACCATCCGCTTGTCATTTTAGCTAATAAAATAGACTGGGATCGTTTTGATAAAGTTTTTGGGTAACTGCTCACCTACATTGTTCAGTTATCCTTAACTTTAGACCTGTTTTAAGATAAAAGTCTTGCTCTTACAGATTTTCTTTTAAATACTCTTTTCAAATGACAATAAATAAGACCTCCATCAGAAATGAGATTGAAAATATAAGAAGTGACTTTGATAAGCTTGCAAAGAAAGGTTCTGTGCCTACTGAGATTTCTGTGGTTTTTGAATCTCTCTTTAAGGTTGTGAACATTCTGATTGTTGTGCTTTTAGAAAAACAGGTTCGAAAAAATTCCAGCAACAGCGGTCTTCCTCCTTCGCAAGATTTTAGTCGTCAAGGGAATCGTAATAAGAAAGCTAGTGGGAGTCAAAAAAAGGGCTCTAGTACAGCATAACCTTAAATTTCAATATATTTGACTTGTATTTTTGTTGTTCCTATAATATTTGTTGTAGTTTAATAAAAAGTCCAAGAAACAAAGAGGGGATATGAGATCAAAGATGAAATCAAAAACAAAGGTAAGAGCAAATCCAAAAGCAAAAAGAAAGCCAAAAGTAAGGATAAAGTTAAAGAGTTCAGAGAAGACAAAATTAGAGAAGATGTTGAAGAAGGGAGTGAATCAGTCTCGAGTTTTAACACGAGCCAGGGTTTTACTTTTAAGCCATCAAGGGAAGGGTTCCACAGAGGTTTGTGAGATTCTTGGAGTGAGAACTTTAGGGACTATTCAAAATATCAAAGAAGGGTACTTGAAGGGAGGATTAGGGAGAGCACTTTATGATGCTCCTCGTCCTGGAAAGCCTCCTAAGTTTACAGGGAAGCAAAGGACGAAGATTACGAGTTTAGCTTGTACGAAAGCTCCTGAAGGTTATGGTCGATGGAGTTTACAGATGCTATCTGATAAGTTGGTTGAGTTAAATGTTGTAGACTCTATTTCTCACACCCATGTGGGTCGTATATTAAAAAAAACGAAGTCAAACCTCATTTAAAAAGACAGTGGTGTTTAAGCAAGATCGATTCTCATTTTATTTGCCAAATGGAGTCTGTTTTAGAAGTTTATGAAAGAAAGCTAGATTCTAATCGTCCTGTTCTTTGTTTTGATGAGCGTCCTTGTCAATTGATAGAAGATGTTTTGATGCCAGTTCCTGTAAGCCCTGGAAAAGAAAAAAGAGAGGATTATCATTACAAAAGAAATGGAACCTGTGTTGTGTTCTTAGCCATAGAGCCATTGAGTGGAAGAAGAATTGTAGAGGTAAGAAAGAGAAAAACAAAGAAAGATTATGCTCTTTTCATGAGAAAAATGTCCTTATATTATAAGGACGTAGACAAGATCACATTGATACAAGATAATTTAAACACTCACAATGGCTCTTCTTTTTATGAGAACATGCCAGCTCAAAAGGCCTTGGAGTTAAAAAATAGACTTGAGATGATTTATACTCCTAAAAAGGCCAGTTGGTTAAATATGGCAGAAATCGAGTTTTCGGCTCTTTCAAAGCAATGTTTAAACCGACGTATAGGAAGTTTTGAACAACTAAAAAAAGAAGTAGAAACTTGGACCCGTAAGAGAAACAAAGACAGAATCAAAATTAATTGGCAGTTTACAAATAATAAGGCTAGAAATAAGTTTAAGAGGCATTATGAAAATATTAAAATTTAATGTTATGCTGTACTAGACTTGATAACAGTAAAGATACAAACAGTGAGGAGACTGTCTCTCCCTCAGAGTGTTCTCAGTGTGGGATGTGTTTAAAGACAGCAGAGGTAAAAAGCCTTGAGAAGCGTAAAAAGATTGATATTTTTTATGAAATTCAGACCCATACTGTAACTTCTGAGGTTAAGGATTGTCCCTCATGTGGAGCTAGAAATAAAGGTCAATTCCCTAAAGGTATGAGTGGTCCTCTTCAGTATGGTGTAGGCATTAGAGCTTCCATCATCAATTTCATTATAGTTCAGATGCTGTCTTTTCAACGTGTTGGGGAACATTACATGGGGCTTATAGGTCGAATGATTTCTCCTGCAGTTATGTTGAGATACATTGCTGAATTAGGAGAGTTTCTTAAAAGTTGGGAAGAGCAGATGAAAGAAAAGATACTTGAATCAGAGGTCATTCATGTTGATGAGACCTCTATGAGGGTTAAGGGTAAAAACTACTGGATTCATACTTATAGTTCAGGAGAATTAGTCTTGCAGTTTCTCCACCTTTCACGTGGAAAGGAAGCCATAAAAGATATTGGTCTCTTGGATAGATATGCAGGAGTGCTTGTGCATGATTGTTGGAGTCCTTACTTTTGTTATGATAAGATAACTCATGCTTTGTGTGTGGCTCACCTTTTGAGAGAGCTTAAATTTATAGAAGAAAGCAATGGATTCAAATGGGCTACAAATCTCAAAAAACTTCTTAAAGAGACTGTGGAGCTAGTTCATAAAAAAGAGTCAAGAGTTCTGACTCAAAAAGAGTACGAAACTCTTCAGAGAAGGTATAGGAGTATTCTTACAAAAGGCTTAAAAGAGCTTCCAGAATTTCCTAAGAAAAATGGCAAGAAAGGACGAATAAAGCATACACAAGCTCAAAACCTTTGGCTGCGATTTAAAAAGTATGAAGCAGAAATACTGTGTTTTTCTAAAAGAAAGAACGTAGATCCTACTAATAACAGAGCTGAAAGAGATCTAAGAATGACTAAAGTGAAAAAGAAAGTGTCAGGGTGTTTCAGAACAGAAGAAATGGCGAAATATTTTTGTCGTATTACCAGCTATGTTAAAACAATGAGAAATAGAGGGTATTCTTCTTTAGAAGCCATCTCTATGGCTTTAAATAAAAACTTACGAGAGTGAGCAGTTACGTTTTTGGTTCGAAGTATGATGAAAAAAAAAGGTCGTCCAGGTCTTTTTAAAATTCAAGTTTTTTCTCCTCTAGAATCTTTCTAGCACACCCTGTTTGTTTTCTAAAATGATATAATTTCAATAAAATTGTACAATAAAATAGAATAATGAAATAAATTAACTTTTTCCATTTCTTCTTTTGCTTCCATTTCACGTAGACTTTAAGAGAAAATTGACTGTCAGCGAAAACAGGGGAAGATCAGATGAAAATTGCTTTACTTCAAACCTCTAAAACCTTCAGTCATACCGAGCATGGCTGGTTCGATGAGCCAGAACTGTTAAACAGATGTTTAAAATTTAGACACTTAAAAGCTTTTTACTCCCCTTCTTTTTAAGGCTTATAAGCTCTTTTTCATAACTACTTAAAATTAAAGAGTTTTTTACTAGTGGACCTTTTATTGCAGTAAAAAGGGTAGAGAATAAAAAAGGAGAGGAGGTCAATATGAAAAAATTATTTCTTGTCATAGCAATTTTCCTTAGTGGAACTGCAGTAATGGCTGAAGAGTGCAATCATACCCCTAGAAGCCATCATTTAGAAGATAAGACGAATCCTGATCACAATCATAATACAGCACTGCCTGAGTCTTCTAAAGGGGAACAATAATTGAAGAAATTTAAGAAAAAGCTTAAGAAAGTATTTTTAAGCTTTTTCTTAAGGAGAAAAGACTGAAAACCTAAACGGAAGCACTATATGTATAGGGAGAGGGGCAGATAAAGCTGAGGTTTCTGTTGCAAGAAGTGAGTTTGAAGAATCAATTTCAACTTTAGTAGTACAAACAGAAATTCTTTGTGAAAGCGTAATTGATCAAGCTAATTTAAAGCTGTCTGACATTAAGGATGTTTTTCTTGTGGGAGGATCCACAAGAATCCCTTTTGTTCAAAAAAGTGTAGAAAAAGTTTTTCATAAAAAACCAAAATCTCTTCATAATCCCGATGAGGTCGTGGCCTTAGGAGCTAGCGTTTATTGCGGCTATAAAACAGATGGAAGAAATTTAAATGTTGTTCAACAATCTTCACTCTCAAAAGTAAAAATCCAAGAAATTACTAATCATTTTTTTGGAACTATAGCTGTGGACAGAGAGGTAGAAACTGGAGAGATAGCTTTAAAAAATTGTATTATAATAAGAAAAGGTGCTAAGATACCTTGTTCAAAGGCAGATATTTATTCCACAATAAGAGACAATCAAATAAATATCAGTTGTAAAGTTACGCAAAGTAGCTCTGAGGAGAAAGATCCTAAGTTTGTTAAAGTGATTTGGGAGGGAGATTTGGTGTTACCTCCTGATCGCCCAGCAGGACAGGGAATTAAAGTCACCTATTCTTATGATGAAAACCAGATTATGAAGTGTTCTTTTTCAATCTCAAAAATAACGAAAAAAACTCTTCTTGTCACCTAAGAAAGCTCTCGTGTTTATAAAATATAAATGTTGTTTTAAGAAAACTGGACCATAGTCTACATTTGAAATCTGAGGCTTTGTTTTTTTAGAGCGGATAATCTTTTTTTAACTCTTTGACATTACAAAAACTATGTCAGATTAAATTGCAATTAATACAAGATGACATTATTATTATCAAGCGATTTTTCCTGATAAAGCTCTAATGTCTAAGGAGCTAAAAAACCTTTCGAGTGTTATCGGGGGCCATTATAGAAATAGTCTCTTCTTAAACGCCTATGTTTATTTTTTAGCACTAATGCAGGTTCATGTTCATCTAAACCACTTTCTAAAATGAGATCCTTCATATAGTTAGTCAGAGCCCCTGATCTGTTGCTTTTGTCTTTTACCGCTCCTATTGCTCCTTGGGCACGAGCTACAGCTAAAACTTCCAACAAAGTCAAAGGACTCTTTCCTAAAGCTTCCAAGTCAAATGCTGTATTGACGTCTTCTTTAAGTTCTTTCATTCTTTCAATAAATGTTTTACTTCCTGGCATAGTATCCATACTGTCAACTCTTTCCTGCATTGTCTTGAAATCCAACCATTGATTTGTAATCCCTGCTTCATTCATAGGATAGATAATATGCTTTTTAAACATCGTCTTTACCAAAAGTTGGTCAAAAATATCTGGTATTTTCTTTTTAGCACGAGGAATCAGTCCTATGTACATTCCTTGTTCAGTTTTGTGTAACTCGGTTTTTAAACCGCTCCTAACTTATACTGACTACACTTCTTTCAAAAAAACCCCGTTAAAATCTAAGAAACATCCTCTCCACAGAAGTCAAGGGCTGTTAAGAAACCGACTTACAGTAAAACCACCGGCATATCATTTATTGATTCCACATCGATTTTTCTTCAAAAATAAAAGAATAGGACGAAATAAGGTGTTCTAAAAGTTAGCTAAAAAGAGACAAAAGTAGTATGGGCTGGTTCTTCGGATTTAAACTCCATATTGTTATCAATCACCTAGGAGAACTTTTAAGTTTTACCTTAACTCCGGGAAATGTAGATGATCGAAAGCTAAGTTATGGATTTATAGTAAAGGGCTGATGGGAAAACTCTTTTGGGACAGAGGTTATATTTCATCAGACCTTTTAAAAAAGCTTTTAAAGAAGGGAGTTAAGCTTATTACAAACATCAAATTAAATATGGAGAACAAATTGATTCCCTTATTTGACAAGTTGATGTTGAAAAAACGTTCTGTTGTGGAGGTCAGTGATTGGAGTGTTAAAATGTAATAGACGTTATATGATCTGACAGTTACCCTTTCTGGGTTGATAAAAAACTGTCTGTCAGTTTTCGTTCTGTTCAATCATCTTTTGCCTTACTTTTTGTTTTCCGTCAAGGAAAGTTTCCATAGGTGTTCGACCACAACACATTTTTCCCTGATGAGTTCTCCTTTCATTATATTTTACAAGCCACAAGTCAAGGTCAGACTGCAACTCTTCTATGCTTTTGTACACTTTTTTTCTAAACTCCACTTGATAAAACTCCTCTAAAATTGTTCTATGAAATCTTTCACAGATGCCATTGGTTTGAGGATGTCTTGCCTTTGTTTTTGTGTGCTCTATATCATTGATAGCCAAATAAAGCTCATAATCGTGACGATCTTGAACTCCACAGAACTCTGTACCTCTATCTGTTAACATACGAAGCAGGGGCACATCATGGTCTTCAAAGAAAGGGAACACTCTATCATTGAGAAGGTCAGCTGCTGTGATAGGTGTTTTCGTTTTATAGAGTGAACTTCCCCTGTTTTTGCGGACAGTCAATTTTCTCTTAAAGTCTCCATAAAATGGAGGTAAAAGAAAGAATGGAAAAAGTAAAACAGTACTCGGAAGAGTTTAAAAAGCAAGCCATTGAATTGGCAGAGGAAATAGGTGCAAAGGAAGCCTCAGAGAAGCTAGGACTGAGAAATTTCCAAGTGATAAGCTCTTGGAAGCGTTTTCTAAAGCCTGAAGTAGAAAGACAAGCTTCCCATGACTTGGCTTCGGCATTGGAGGAAATAAAGAGGTTAAAAAAGGAGCTGGTCTATGAGAGGCGGAGTGTAGGTATATTGAAAGAGGCAGCGGCTTTTTTTTCAAAGGAAATCCTGAAATGAGATTTAAGGCTATGTTTTATGTAAAAGAGAAAGGGCATCCAGTGCTTCGCATTTGCGAATTATTAAGAGGATCTCGTTCTGGTTTTTATAGTTTTTTAAAAACCAGGGGAAAGCTTGAAAAGGATAAAAATCTGGAGAAAAACATAGAATCTATTTTTAAAAAAAATAAAGGCTGTTATGGTTCCCCCAGGGTGTATAGGGAATTAAAGCGTTGCGGAGTGAGTGCTGGAGAAAACAAAGTAGCTCGAATTATGAAACTAAAGAATCTCAGTGCCCGTCAGAAAAAACCCTATGTTCCTAGAACAACAAAGAATAACCCTCTCATGATTAAGTCTCCTCGGTTGTTTAAGACAGGACAGAGCCAAGCAGGAAAAGAAAACCAGGTATGGTGTTCGGATTTAACCTATATTCCTTTTAGAGATAAATTTCTGTATTTGGTTGTATTTTTAGATGTCTATAATCGAGAGATTAAGTCTTGGAAGCTCTGTGAGAGCTTGGACGGGGTTCATTCAAAACAGGCTCTGAGAGCCGCAGTCCAATCTGTTTCTGGGAACTTAGAGGGCTTGATAATCCACTCGGATCAAGGGGTTCAATATTGTTGTGAAGGGTTTAGAAAAGAATTGAAATTCTTTGGCCTCAAGCAATCTATGTCTAGGAAAGGAAATTGTTATGATAATGCGTTTGTGGAGAGCTTTTTCCATACGTTGAAGGATGAACTGGAATACAAAGACTGTACAACAAAGGAAGAGTTGGAAAAAAAAATTGCAATTTACATGGATTGGTATAACAAGGTAAGAATGCATTCTTCCTTGAAATACATGAGCCCAAAAGAATTTAAACAAAGGAGGGCTTTAAGAACATAAAAACTGTCCACTTTTTTGGGGGAAGATCAAATACCTTTTTTTTATATTTTTCTGTCTGAATGAGCTTATGAATCTCTGTTTCTAAATTTTCTATAGATGTAGAAAAACTTTCTAAAAGAAACAAATAATTCTCTAAAACTTTTCTAAAAAAGAAATCTTTTTTTTCATCTGAAACCATCTGTTGAAGCCATCTCGTATGCATTTGAGTCCAGTAGCTCTTCCCCTTTGTTTCCAGTTTGTAGTTATAACCATAGAGTCTACAGTGGAATAAAATCTCTTTTTTTAAAGAACTGCTTCTCTCTATTAAAGAGTATCTTGAACGTACAAGACGACGGTGTGTTTCTTCTTCTGTATTCGGAACATGGACTATGGTTAAAAGACCTTTCTTATAATAAATAGCCAGTCTCTTGCTATCTAATCGATCTGTTTTGACTCGATCCGATGAAATCTCTGGAATCATGGAAGGAGCTATGACATCACAGGCTATTTTTGCTTCGTCAAACTGTCTTTTGAGACTGAAACCTATGTAAATGATCATACAGCATAAAAATCCTAGGCTTTTGTCAATTTTTCACATTCGACTATGTATGAATGGAGCCCATAGTGAGACTTGAACTCACGACCTCACCCTTACCAAGGGTGTGCTCTACCCCTGAGCCATACGGGCTCTGTTACCAATTATAATGAGAAAAAGCCTTGTTAGCCTCTGCCATACGATGAATTTCTTCTTTTTTCTTAACAGCATTACCTTGACCCTTGTAAGCTTCTAAGAGTTCTGACGCTAAACTTTTAGACATAGTTTTACCTTTACGTCTACGTGCACTTGCTACAATCCAACGTAAAGCTAAAGTTAACTTACGAGAAGACCTCACATCCACAGGAACTTGATAAATAGCCCCTCCCACACGACGGGAACGAACTTCTAAAGCCGGTTTACAATTTTCTACAGCTTTTTTAAAAATTGCTAAAGGTGTATCATCGCTATTTTTTTCTTTTAAAATTTCAAGAGAATTATAAAATATATTTTGAGCCTTGACTTTCTTGCCCCATTTCATAACTTTATTAATAAACTTAGCTGCTGTTAAATCTTGATAAACAGGATCCAAGTCTACTTCTCTTTTATAAGTTTTTTTTCTTCTAGACATTCTTTATCCCTTATTTTTTTGGTTTTTTTGTTCCATATTTAGAACGACTTGTTTTACGGTTGTTAACTCCTTGAGTATCTAAAACTCCCCTTACAGTATGATAACGTACACCTGGAAGATCCTTCACTCTTCCCCCTCTTATAAGAACAACACTATGTTCTTGTAAATTGTGACCGATTCCAGGAATATAAGAATTCACTTCAAAGCCATTAGAAAGTCTTACACGACATACTTTTCTAAGAGCTGAATTAGGTTTCTTAGGGGTTGTAGTGAAAACTCTAGTACAAACACCTCGTTTTTGAGGACACTTTTTAAGAGCAGGAGACTTAGAAGCATCTTTTTGTAAGGCTCTTTGTTTACGTATCAATTGATTGATCGTTGGCATTTAGTTTTTTTCTCCATCATAATCAGTCCTTCCTTTTATCCTCATAAACCACAAATTATCTCTTTTTAATCTCTAGGGCAAGAGCTTTTTAAGATCGTGAGATATTTCCTCCTATTCCATAACTTGTACTCCCTGTCTCTGAACTTACTTGAGCAGGAAAGCCAGGAAGCTCATGAGAAATATCTTGTTCATCACTATGAGCCACATCAATACCCCACTGCCTATAACATTTAAGGCCTGTACCTGCAGGGATAAGCCTTCCCATAATAATATTTTCTTTCAAACCTCTAAGTTTATCAACACGAGAGGATAAAGCGGCCTCTGTAAGCACCTTTGTAGTTTCTTGAAAAGAAGCTGCAGAAATCCAACTCTCCGTACTTAAAGATACTCTTGTAATGCCTAAAAAGATGGGAATAGCTTTTGCTGGAGTCTGACCCGCTTTAATAACAACTTCATTCTCGTCTATGAAAGTGAACTTATTTACTTGTTCTCCAGGAAGAAAACTTGTATCTCCTGCACTGATGACTTCAACTTTTCTTAACATTTGTCTTACAATCAACTCAATATGCTTGTCATTGATAGAAACCCCCTGAAGTCTATATACCTCTTGAATTTCATTGACTAAGTAAGAAGCTAAAACTTTTCCCCCTAAGATTTTCAAAAGATCATGAGGGTTCGTAGGCCCATCCACAAGAGCATCCCCAGCTCTAATAAACTCACCTTCTCTTACCGATAAATGTTTTCCACTTGGAATCAAATACTCTTTAGAGTCACCTATTTCTGGAGTCACAATCACTCTTTGTTTTGTCTTAATATCTTTACCAAAAGTCACAACACCATCGATTTCAGAGACAACAGAACATTCCTTAGGAATTCGTGCTTCAAAGAGTTCAGCAACACGAGGAAGGCCTCCTGTAATATCTCTTGTTTTTGAAGTCTCTCTATGAATTTTAGCAATCACATCCCCTGCGTGAATTTCCTGTCCTTCAGTGACAAGAAGTTGAGCTCCTATAGGAATTAAATACTGAGCTGGTAAATTTTTACCTGGAATATTAATTACTTCACCATCTGTATTTCTAAGTACAACATAAGGCTTTTTCTCTCCTTTTTTACGTTGAATGATCACACGCGTTGAAAATCCTGTCATAGGATCTACTTGCTGCACCATAGTAACACCTTCCTCAATATCAACAAAAGTTGCCGTTCCTGAAACTTCTGCTACAATGGGATTAGAATAAGGATCCCATTCAAGAATCTGTTCTCCCTTGACAACTTTATCCCCATCTCTTTTCGATAAAATAGCTCCATAAGTAACTGATTTGATTCTTTCTTTTTCTCTACCATCATGAGTGTAGATCACTATATCACCATTGCGATTCATAGCTATTAACTTACCGTCTTTATTTTCAACTGTAGAAAGACCTTCAAGTCGAACGATTCCTTCATGGTGAGCTATACTTACAGATTGTTCAATCGTTCGAGAGGCCGTACCTCCTAAATGAAATGTCCTCATAGTCAATTGTGTTCCTGGTTCTCCAATAGACTGAGCCGCCATAACTCCCACAGTTTCCCCTAAATTCACTGTAGCTCCGCGGGCTAAATCACGACCATAACATTTAGCACATACTCCATAACGAGTTTCACATGTCAAAGTAGAACGGATTTTTACAGAATCCAATTGAACTTCATTAATGACCTCAACAACAGTTTCACCAATCTCTTCATCTCGTTTCACAATTACTTCATTACTCTGAGGGTGAAGAATATCTTCAGCAGCTGTTCTTCCTAAGATTCTTTCTCCTAAAGGCTCTATGACTTCACCGGATTCCATAAGAGAAGTTGTACGCATACCATCCTGAGTACCACAATCTTCTTCTGTAACAACAATATCTTGAGCTACATCAACAAGCCTTCTTGTCAAATAACCTGCATTAGCTGTTTTTAAAGCCGTATCAGCCGAACCCTTACGAGCCCCATGAGTAGAAATAAAGTACTGAAGAACAGAAAGTCCTTCGCGAAAATTAGCTGTAATAGGAGTTTCAATGATCTCTCCAGAAGGTTTTGCCATAAGTCCCCTCATCCCTGCTAGCTGTCGAATTTGATTAGAAGAACCTCTTGCTCCCGAGTCAGCCATAATATAAATAGGATTGAAACTACTTCCTTCAACTTTCTTTCCTTCAACAATAAAAGTTTCTTTTTCTAATTGATTTAAAAGTCCTTTTGTGACTTTGTCTGTAGCACGAGCCCAAATATCCACAACTTTATTATAACACTCACCTTCTGTGATCAAACCTTCATCGTATTGACCACGGACTTCATCTACCTCTTTAGAAGCTTTTTGAAGTAGCTCTCCTTTATTTTTAGGCATCACAAGATCATCTAGGCAGATAGAAATACCTGCTTTTGTGGAGTAACGAAATCCTAATTCCATAAGTCTATCAGCTAACTTCACAGTGGCTTTTCCTCCTGCATTTCTAAAAGAATAATCAATAAGCTTGGCCAAAGATTTTTTATCCATAATGCGATTCACTAAAGAAAAATCAACTCCTTGAGGAAGAATATCACTTAAAATCGCACGTCCTACTGTTGTTTTTTCTCTTCTTCTTTTAATTTTTACTTCTACTTCAGCTTGTAGGTCCACAACTCCTTGCTCAAAAGCATAGATCACTTCTTCAACAGATGAGAATTTTTTTCCCGTACCCCTAGCCCCTGGCCGAAGTCTTGTCATCCAATAAGTTCCTAAAACAATATCCTGTGTAGGATTAATGATTGGCTTTCCATTAGCGGGACTCAAAATGTTATTTGTAGACATCATAAGTATGCGAGCTTCAATTTGAGCTTCTAAAGATAAAGGTATGTGAACTGCCATTTGATCACCATCAAAGTCAGCATTGAAAGCTGTACACACAAGAGGATGTAACAAAATAGCTTTTCCTTCATGTAAAACAGGCTCGAAGGCTTGAATTCCAAGTCTATGAAGTGTGGGAGCACGATTTAATAAAACAGGGTGTTCTTTGACCACTTCTGATAAAATGTCCCAAACTTCCATAGCCTCATCTTCAACTAAAAGACGAGCTTGTTTGATTGTTGTAGAAAAACCTTTCTGTTCTAATTTATTATAAATAAAGGGTTTAAAGAGTTCTAGTGCCATTTTTTTAGGAATACCACATTGGTGTAATCTTAAATCAGGTCCTACAACAATGACAGAACGACCTGAATAATCAACACGTTTTCCTAACAGATTGTAACGGAATCGACCTTGTTTTCCTTTCAACATATCACTTAAAGAACGAAGAGGACGACGGTTAGGTCCCGTAAAAGTTTTTCCACGACGACCATTATCTAAAAGTGCATCCACAGCCTCTTGAAGCATACGTTTTTCATTACGAATGATTACCTCAGGTGCACTGAGTTCATAAAGACGTTTGAGACGATTGTTTCGATTCAGAACCCTTTGATAAAGATCATTAAGATCTGAGGTGGCAAAACGACCACCATCTAAAGGGACTAAAGGCCTTAAATCAGGAGGAATCACAGGTAAAGCCTGTAACATCATCCACTCAGGCTTGTTTTTTGAAGTCTTGAGCTGATTACAAATTTTAAGTCTTTTAACAATTTTCTTAGCATTACTTTCTGATTTTGTCTCCTTCAAATCAATACGAAGTTTACGTGTCAAATAGTCTACATCAACTTTTTTCAAAAGATCCAAAATAGCATTACCACCCATACCTGACTTGAAGTTAGGACCATACTCCTCACGAGCTGTTTGATGAGCTTCTTCTGATAAAATAGAGCTTTCTTTTAAATCTGTATCCATAGGATCAATCACAACATAAGATTCACAGTAAAGAACTCTCTCTACATCTTTTAAAGTCATACCTAAAAGAGTTGCAATACGGCTAGGTAAGGATCTTAAAAACCAAATATGAGCTACAGGAGAAGCTAACTGAACATGCCCCATTCTCTCCCTTCTCACCCTTGACTGAGTCACCTCTACGCCACATTTTTCACAAACAACACCACGGTATTTCATACGTTTGTACTTTCCACAAACACATTCGTAATCCCTAACAGGACCAAAAATTTTAGCACAAAAAAGACCATCTTTTTCAGGCTTAAACGTTCTATAATTTATAGTTTCTGGTTTTTTTACTTCTCCAAAGGACCACTCTTTAATTTTTTCAGGTGGAGCTAGGGAAATACGAACCGAATGGACCGACAAAGGATCTTTAGGTTTGTCAAAAAAGTTAAGTAAATCTTTCAATTTAAGTCCTCCTTCTTTACTTTATTGTATGCCTTTAACAACTTCGCCATCTAAGCCAACAGTCTCTACTTCGTCATCAAATTCATCCGACTGTTCAAGCTCTATGTCAATAGCTAAGCTTTGCAATTCTTTAATTAATACATTAAAACTCTCAGGTAAGCCTGGTTCTAAAATATGCTCTCCTTTTACAATACTTTCATAAAGACGAGTCCTTCCAGAAACATCATCTGATTTTACAGTTAAAAGTTCTTGTAAAGAATAAGCCGCACCATAAGCTTCAATCGCCCAAACTTCCATTTCCCCTAGTCTTTGCCCTCCAAACTGAGCTTTCCCTCCTAAAGGTTGTTGAGAGACTAAAGAATAAGGCCCTATAGAACGAGCATGAATTTTTTCTTCTACTAAGTGATGAAGTTTTAAAATATACATAGTTCCCACTGTTACATCTTTATCAAAAACTTCCCCCGTTCTTCCATCATAAAGTTTTGCCTGCCCTGTTGTTTTTAAATTTGCTTTTTTGAGAAAAGATTTAATTTCTTCTTCTCTAGCTCCTTCAAAAACAGGAGTAGCTATATGAAGTCCCGATGAAGCTTGTTTGATCATTCGTTTTATAGAATCGTCATTAGCATTTTTAATAACACCTTTCATTTTTTCATCCGTAAAACAACTCCAAAGAGCTTCTTCAGTTTTAGTTCTATTAAAATCATCTAACAAACTCTGTAGTTGTTTTCCTAAATTATAGGCTGCCCAACCTAAGTGAATTTCTAAAACTTGGCCAATGTTCATACGAGAAGGAACTCCTAAAGGATTTAAAACCATATCTACAGGCTTTCCATTTTCCATATAAGGCATGTCTTCAACAGGTAGCACTCTGCTCACAACACCTTTGTTGCCGTGACGACCTGCTAATTTATCTCCGACTTGAAGTTTTCTTTTAATAGCAAGATACACTTTGACCACTTTAATCACTCCTGGAGGCAGTTCATCCCCTTTCTCAAAAGTCTTTTTCTTATCTTCAAAAACAAGACGAATAGCTTCTAATTTATTGTTAGCATCCTCTGCTATCTTTTGAACTTTTGTCTCAAGGCTTTCTTCTAAAGGGATATAACCAATAAGGCCAAAGGGGATAGACTCTAGATTCTCTTCTTTCATTACTTGATCTTTTTCTAAAAGTTTTTCCTCTCCGTCTTCACTAAGAAGTACCCCTTTTGTTTTTTTACCTACTAAAAGTTGTTTAATTTGATCTACTGCTAAAGTTTTGATCACCCTTTGCTCTATCTCGTAATCTTTTTCAATTTTATCCAGCTTCTCTCTTAAAACTTCTTGCAACCTCTCATCATCTTTGTCAATTTCACGGCTATAAAGATTTACTCCAATTACTGTACCTCTAACACTTGAAGGCACTCTTAAAGATGTATCTCTAAAGTTTCCAGCTTTTTCACCAAAAATAGCTCTTAACAACTTTTCTTCTGGGGACACTTGAGTTTCTCCTTTAGGAGTGACCTTGCCTACAAGAATGTCTCCATGACCTACATCTGAACCTATAGTGATAATACCGCTTGAGTCCAAATTTCTAAGAGCTCCTTCTCCTAAATTAGCAATATCTCGTGTAATTTCTTCTTTTCCTAACTTAGTATCACGAGCTAAACATTCAAACTCCTCAATATGAATGGAAGTGTAAACATCATCCTTAATCAATCTTTCAGAAAGCAAAATAGAATCTTCAAAATTGTAACCCATCCAAGGCATAAAAGCGACAGTGACATTTTGACCTAAAGCTAACTCTCCTAACTCTGTAGAAGGACCATCAGAAATGATCTCACCTTTTTTGATCTTATCTCCCTTTTTCACAATAGGTTTTTGATTAAAACAAGTGTTTTGATTTGTTCTTTTGTATTTCATCAAATGATAAATATCTAAATTCGCACCTAAAGCTCCTTTTTGTACATGACGACGAACTACAATTTGACTGGCGTCTACTGATTGAACAACTCCATCATTACGAGCAACAACACTTGTTCCCGAGTCACGGGCAACTAACTGTTCTACGCCTGTTCCTATAAGAGGAGCTGCAGGCTTTAAAAGACTCACAGCCTGCTTCTGCATGTTAGAACCCATGAGAGCACGGCTTGCATCATCGTGTTCTAGAAAAGGAATTAACGAAGTAGCAATAGAAACTAGTTGGCTGGGAGAAACATCCATTAAAGTAACAGCCTCTTTGTTGGCTGTGATATACTCCCCATCACCACGACAAGTGATAGTACTCTGCACAGATAACTGCTCTTCACTTCCAGCAGGAGCAATGATATGACCTTTCTCCTCTAAAGCTGACAAATAAACATAATCATCTTCAACTTTACAATCCTTCACTTTACGGTAAGGTGTTTCAATAAACCCGTATTGATTGATTCTTGCATAAGTTGCAAGAGAGGAGATCAAACCAATGTTAGGCCCTTCAGGTGTTTCAATAGGACAAATACGTCCATAGTGAGTGGGATGAACGTCTCTAACTTCAAAACCAGCTCTTTCGCGACTTAAACCTCCAGGTCCTAAAGCAGAAAGTCTCCTTTTATGAGTGATCTCCGCCAGAGGGTTGACCTGATCCATAAATTGAGACAATTGCGATGAATTAAAAAACTCTTTAACGACAGAGTTAACAGGTTTTGCATTAATAAGATCATGAGGCATAGCAGTCTCGAGATCTTGAAGCATCATTCTCTCACGAATGGATCTTTCGATACGGACTAAACCTATACGGTACTGGTTTTCCACAAGCTCTCCTACAGAACGCACTCTTCTATTTCCTAAATGATCAATGTCATCCTTAGGCCCTGATTGGCTTTTCAAATTAATCAAACGTTTCACAACAAGTTTAATGTCCTCAGAAGTTAAGACCCTGTGATCAACAGGACAAGTCTCAAAAGAAATACCAAAAGCATGATTGATTTTTAACCGACCAACCTCGCTTAAATCGTAAGTTGCGGGGGAAAAAAATAGTTGGTTAAAGAAGTAATTAACAGACTCTTCTGTGGGTGGTTCTCCTGGTCTTAATCTTTTGTAAATTTCTAGTTTAGCTCCTTCTGTAGAATTGACCTTATCCATAAGAAGAGTATTTCTTAAAAAAGGGCCCACTAGAATCCCATCAAAAAAAATCACACGAAATTCTTTAATTCCTGAAGCTTCTATAGCTCCTATATGAACTTGAGTCAATTCTTCGTTTGTATCTAAAATCACCTCTCCTGTTTTAGAATTAACAATAGGCTTTGTAACAATACGGCCTATGAGATCAGATTTTGTTACAGGAATTTCTTTAATTTTAGCCTCTTGAACCTTGCGAACAGTGGCTCTTGTGATACGACGACCTAATTTGACTAAGACTTCCTTTGTTTTAGGGTTAACAATATCAGAAAGGGCTTTTTGACCTTGAATTCTTTCAATATCAAGACTGCGATAAAAACCACCTTTCTTCTTATAAACACGATCAACAGGGTAAAAATACTCTAAAATATCTTCCACAGAAAGACCTATAGCCTTTAAAAGAATGGTCACGGGAAACTTTCTTTTTCTATCAATGCGAGCATAAAGAAGATCCTTTTGATCAAACTCAAAATCAAGCCATGAACCTCTATAAGGGATTAAACGTGCAGAATAAATGATTTTACCGGTCGTACTTCCTTTTCCACTATCATGATCAAAGAAAACACCAGGAGATCTGTGAAGTTGACTCACAACCACTCTCTCCGTTCCGTTAATCACAAAAGAACCATTATCTGTCATCAAGGGAATCTCACCAAAATATACTTCTTGTTCCCTCACATCTCTTATATTTTTTGTTTCATTTTCTTCATCAACATCAAAAACCACAAGACGTAAAGTGATTTTGAGAGGAGAAGCATAGGTCATACCTCTTTGACGACATTCTTCTACATCATATTTAGGTAGTTCTAAATTATAGCTTATGAACTCAAGAGTTGCTGTCTTGTTAAAATCTTCAATAGGAAAAACTGATCTAAAAACAGCCTCTAAACCTTCTAAAGATCTTTTGTCAAAATCTACATTTTTCTGCAAAAACTTTTCATAAGACTCTCTTTGAAGTTGAATCAAATTCGGAACTTCAATTAACCTTTTAGGTTTTGAAAAATGATTTCTTAACCGAATGTTTGCACCGTTAAATGACGTGTGTTTCATAAGAAATTACTCCCTGTTTAGAAATAAAAAAACCATTTAGAAAGAAACCTCTTTCTAAATAACACTCTCTTTTTAACTCTTTAGTTATCATAAAAAGAAGGGTTAAAATATTCATTTAATTTCAACTGTAGCTCCCGCTTTCTCTAAAGCTGATTTAATTTTTTCAGCTTCTTCTTTAGAAAGAGCCTCCTTAACCGGCTTTGGAGCTGCTTCCACAAGCTCCTTAGCTTCCTTAAGGCCTAAGCCTGTTATAGCACGTACCTCTTTTATCACATTGATTTTAGAAGAACCTACTTGAGTTAAAACCACATCAAACTCAGTTTTCTCTTCTCCACCAGTCTCGCCTGCTACTTGAGCTCCTGAAGGGACACCCACAGCCATAGCCATAGCCTGAGCACTTACTCCCCATTTTTCTTCAAGAGAAGAAATGAGTTCAGAAAGCTCCATTACCGGCATTTTTGATAAATGTTCAATAAGTTCGTCTTTATTCATTTTATCTTTCCTCCAATTGTTTTTTGTTCATTTTTGTTTATCCCTATATTGATCTAAAACTCTAACAAAAGATGAAGGGATTTCTTTAAGAGTTCCTAAAAATTTTCTCATAGGAGCTTGGAACACTCCTAACAATTGAACTCTTAGTTCATCTTTAGATGGAATCTTAGCTAAATATTTAATTTTTTTCTTATCTAATTTTTGGTTATCAAAAAACCCATATTTAAGTTCTAAAACTTCTATATCTTTACTGTAATCAACCAGGTTTTTTGCTGTTTCATTATGCTCTCCATAAGAAAACACAAAAGCGTTAGTATCTTTGATTTCATCTCCTAAAATATCATTGATGTCCTTGTGTTCTAAAAGAGCTCTTTTAGCAAGATTGTTCTTGACCACTTTGATCTCAGAGTGAGGATGAAGTTTTTTTCTTAAACCAGTCATTTCTTCCACAGACATACCTTTAAAGTCCACAACAAACATAGCATGGCTTTTTGACATTTTTTCAGACAAATCTTTAATCAATTGTTTTTTTTGTTCTTTTAACAAAGCCATTTCTTTTTCCTTTTTTTACTCTTCAACCATAATACTAGGACCCATCGTAGGAGATAGAGAGATTTTTCTAAGATAAACTCCCTTTGAGGAACTGGGTTTTGTTTTTTTCAAAACTGATAAAAAAGATAAATAATTATCTTTTAATTTTTCCACTCCCATAGACTTTCTTCCCAATGAAGCATGAACAATTCCTTCCTTATCAATACGAAAAGAAAGCCTTCCTTTCTTTTCAGCTTTTACAGCTCTTTTAACATCCATAGTAACAGTTCCCACTTTAGGGTTAGGCATTAAACCTCTAGGTCCTAAAATTTTTGCCACTTTCGCCACAGAGGCCATCATATCAGGAGTCGCAACGACTTTATCAAAATCAAGCCAGCCCTTTTGAATCTTTTCAATCAAATCATCGGATCCCACAAAATCAGCTCCTGCTTCTTCAGCCTCTTGTTCTTTCTGCCCTTTAGCAAAAACCAAGACACTCACCTTCTTGCCCAGTCCATGAGGTAAATCTAAAGCCCCTCTTACTTGTTGATCAGATTGCTTGGGATTAACCCCTAACTTCACAGCTATATCAATACTTTCATCAAACTTTGCTGTAGAGTTTTTCATCAAAAGTTCTAAAGCTTCCGTAAGAGAATGTTTTTTTGTTTCATCAATCTCTAAAAAAGTTTTTTGTCTTTTTATTTTTTTTACGCTTTTTATCACAAAAATACCTCTAAACCCATACTTTTTGCTGTCCCCTCAACTTGCTTCATAGCACTTTCTAAAGAAAGGCAATTTAAATCAGGCATTTTCGTTTCTGCAATTTTTTTTATTTGATCCTTTGTAATTTTCCCCACTTTATCTTTTTGTGGCATTTTAGAACCGTTTTTTAATTTCAAAGCACTTTTTATTAAAACAGACGTAGGAGGTGTTTTGATCACAAAAATAAAAGAACGATCTTGAAATACAGTAATGACAACAGGAGTTAATATATCTCCTTGTCCTTTTGTTTTCGCATTAAATTGCTTACAAAACTCCATAATATTCACACCATGTTGCCCTAAAGCAGGCCCTACAGGAGGCACAGGGCTAGCTTTTCCTGCAGGAATTTGAAGTTTAATTTGTCCTGTTATTTTTTTCTGCACACTTTTCTCCCTTCATTTCTCCTTACTTTTAATACTAAAGACCCAACTTACAAGGTTTTACAACACTTATCAATTCTTTTCAACCTGTATAAAATCTAATTCTACAGGAGTGGGTCTTCCAAAAATACTCACAAGCACCTTGACCTTTTGCTTTTCTTCGTTCACCTCTTCCACAGTGCCATTAAAGCTACTAAAAGGCCCATCAATGACAGTAACCTCCTCTCCAAGGCTAAATTCAACCTGCCCCTTTTCTAAATGAACACCTTGCTCCATTTGTTCCATAACTTTCTGAACTTGATCTTTAGGAACGGGTGTAGGTTTGGTCCTATCAGAGCTGACAAACCCTGATACTTTGGAGCAAGACTTCACCATATGCCATGTCACATCATTCATCACCATTTCAATAAAAATATACCCAGGAAAGAATTTTTTTGAACGTTTGGTCTTCTGACCTTTGACCACTTGAACAGAAGGCTCAGAAGGTATAACGATATCTCCAAAAGAATCTTCCATCCCTTTGCTTTTCAATTTGTCCTCAATAGCTGATTTAGCAATCGCCTCACAGCCTACTTGAATGTTGATAATATACCATTTCTTCTCTTCCATTTACCTTTACCCTGTATTAATAAGCATAGTGAGAATCTGAGTGGCTAAAAAATCAAAAAGTCCTAACATCACACCCGCAAGTAAAATCAAAATAGAACACACAATGGACATTGCTATAGTATCTTTACGAGAAGGAAACACCACTTTGAACAATTCAAATAACACCTCATCACACCAGTTAACGTACTTAGGTGTAAAATGAAGAATAAAAAAAGTTACAAGTCCTGCTCCTACAGGAATCCCATGCTGGAAAAGAGCTTGATCCCAATACCTGCCTATAAAACCAAAACTTGCTGCCATACTTTCAAAAATAACACGTACAATAAGAAAAGCCGTTACACCAAAGAAGACAAAGCTTAAGGTGATCATTCTAGCGTTTTTTGATTCTATTTTTTTCAAAAGTCTATTCTCTATTCCTTGCTTCTTAACTTTATGGAAGGCTAGATAAAACAACACTAATCTACTGATTTTATTCACTTTTAAAATTAAAATCAAGAAGAAAAAAAAGAAAAAATCAACAAAAAAGCTAGCTTAACTTAACACGCCCTACCTTTACCTTAACTCCTACTCAAACCTGTAGACTTTGATTTTCTTGTTGTCAAGATCAACTAGAATCCTAATGTTTTATTAACTAACTGTGTCAAGTCTACACTTATGACTTTGTAGTTTTCCTAGAATCTCTCTTTTAAAAGCTTTTAAGTAGCGGATAAGCTTTTTATTGGAACTCTCCTCTCGACAAAGCTGTATCTTCTCTTTTAAATTAATTCCTTCTTCCATAAAATCCTCCTTCTAAGAAAAACTTATAAGAGAAATTTAAGTCAGATAGGGCGGTCAGATAACCGACTTACGGAAGAAAGAACTTTCATTGAGTCAAGGACTCAGAGAGGATCTGAAACAGTAGCAATGCTTTACACTATTGTGGAAAGTTGTAAGAAAGTGGAATTGGATCCTAAGGACTATATTTTACCCAAATTCCACGCTAAAAATGATCACTACATTGCTCTAACATAAGATAAATTCCATAAGACAGAAATTTTCCAGTAAAAATGGAGTTATTGCCTTTTTTTTCTGTGAAAAGCTCTTGCCATTCTATTTTTAAGTAGTTACCATAATGGTAACTACTATGAGTTTTATAAAGAAGATTAAAAGAGGAGGCAGCACTTATTTAGCAGAGGTGAAAAATGTCCGGGTCAAGGGCAAGGTCGTACAGAAGTACTTGAGATATCTTGGAAAGGAAGTGAATCATAAGCGTGTTATCTCTATATCTTCCGAGAACATTCAATTCGATAAAGTTAAGATCAGTGGTCCCTTGATTGTTCTTCATGCCCTTGCAAAAAAAGTTGGTCTTCCCGAAGTTCTTGGCAATTATTCAGATGAAATACTAAGTATGGTCTATGCTCATTGCTTGGATTACAGAAGCGTCAATAATATGCCATCATGGTATGAACGAACAGATTTAAACAGCATTTTAAACTTAGATGGGCTGACTGAAAGAAGGCTTTTTTCAGCTCTCGATCAGCTTAACGAATCCAAGGCTCCATCTTTGCAGAAACGTATTTTTGAAAATGTTAAAAAAGAATACAAGTTATCATCTAATAAAATTGTCTGATGTTACTAACACTTATTTTTATGGAAGTAAATGTCAACTAGGTAACCCAGGGTACAGCAAAGATGGGAAAAGGAAGAGTCCTCTGATTCAGATAGGTCTTGCTGTAACTCAAGAAGAAGGGATTCCTGTTTTTCACAAGACCTTTAAGGGTAACATTCACGATAGCAGGACATTGACGGCACTTGTTAATAGTTTTTCAGAATACAATCTTCGTTCTGGCCTATTGGTGTATGATCGAGGTATAGCATCGTCTAAAAACCTTTCTTACAGGGGAATTGGGTTGGAATACATTGTGCGGAATTCCTATGAGAGAGGTTGAGAAGAAGACAGTACGAAATTTTTTAAAGTCCGGTTCTATAGTAAACGTTTCAAATAGGGTAATTTTGAACAAGAATACTTTTTACGTTAAAAGCATGAATTATACATTTGGCCAAGTTAAAGGAAAACTGGCAATCTGCTACAACCATAAAAGAAAGGATGCAATTCGAGAGGCGAGATATGATGAGATAGTTGCTGCTCAAAACTGTCTATCTCAAAACAAGTCCATTAAGGAGGGGCTGAAAAAATATCTAACTCCCACAGGAAAGATCAAGGATCGGGAGCTGAAAAAAGCAGAAGAATTTGATGGGTACTCCTGTATATTTTCTACAAAGAATATTTCTGGTAAAGATATGGTCAAATTTTATTTTGATAAAGATGTCGTAGAAAGAGCTTTCAGAATTTTAAAAGGAGTTACAAATTTAAATCCTGTGCGACACTGGCTTTGCAACAGAGTAGTGGCTCATGTTTTTATTTGTTATTTATCTTATCTTCTGCTTTCCGTATTAAAGTTACATCTCTACAATTTGGATATTTCGCCAATTCAAGCATTAAAAGAGCTAGAGAACCTGTACAAAGTTTATTTTTCTGATAAAAAGAAAAAAATTCAAATGTCTCGAACAGTTGCTCTAAGCAAAATTCAAGAAAATATCATAAAGGCTATTGACAAAAAACTTCTCAGAGAAATGAAAACCAGTAGTGATCATTTTTAGCGTGGAATTTGGGTATTTTAATGACTGTGGAAAACTCCCTCGATAAAATACCTGTTAAAACGCCTCTTGAGTATACAAGAGAACTTCGTTCTTAAAAGGTAACTGCTCACTCTCGTAAGTTTTTATTTAAAGCCATAGAGATGGCTTCTAAAGAAGAATACCCTCTATTTCTCATTGTTTTAACATAGCTGGTAATACGACAAAAATATTTCGCCATTTCTTCTGTTCTGAAACACCCTGACACTTTCTTTTTCACTTTAGTCATTCTTAGATCTCTTTCAGCTCTGTTATTAGTAGGATCTACGTTCTTTCTTTTAGCAAAACACAGTATTTCTGCTTCATACTTTTTAAATCGCAGCCAAAGGTTTTGAGCTTGTGTATGCTTTATTCGTCCTTTCTTGCCATTTTTCTTAGGAAATTCTGGAAGCTCTTTTAAGCCTTTTGTAAGAATACTCCTATACCTTCTCTGAAGAGTTTCGTACTCTTTTTGAGTCAGAACTCTTGACTCTTTTTTATGAACTAACTCCACAGTCTCTTTAAGAAGTTTTTTGAGATTTGTAGCCCATTTGAATCCATTGCTTTCTTCTATAAATTTAAGCTCTCTCAAAAGGTGAGCCACACACAAAGCATGAGTTATCTTATCATAACAAAAGTAAGGACTCCAACAATCATGCACAAGCACTCCTGCATATCTATCCAAGAGACCAATATCTTTTATGGCTTCCCTTCCACGTGAAAGGTGGAGAAACTGCAAGACTAATTCTCCTGAACTATAAGTATGAATCCAGTAGTTTTTACCCTTAACCCTCATAGAGGTCTCATCAACATGAATGACCTCTGATTCAAGTATCTTTTCTTTCATCTGCTCTTCCCAACTTTTAAGAAACTCTCCTAATTCAGCAATGTATCTCAACATAACTGCAGGAGAAATCATTCGACCTATAAGCCCCATGTAATGTTCCCCAACACGTTGAAAAGACAGCATCTGAACTATAATGAAATTGATGATGGAAGCTCTAATGCCTACACCATACTGAAGAGGACCACTCATACCTTTAGGGAATTGACCTTTATTTCTAGCTCCACATGAGGGACAATCCTTAACCTCAGAAGTTACAGTATGGGTCTGAATTTCATAAAAAATATCAATCTTTTTACGCTTCTCAAGGCTTTTTACCTCTGCTGTCTTTAAACACATCCCACACTGAGAACACTCTGAGGGAGAGACAGTCTCCTCACTGTTTGTATCTTTACTGTTATCAAGTCTAGAACCCTTTTTCTGACTCCCACTAGCTTTCTTATTACGATTCCCTTGACGACTAAAATCTTGCGAAGGAGGAAGACCGCTGTTGCTGGAATTTTTTCGAACCTGTTTTTCTAAAAGCACAACAATCAGAATGTTCACAACCTTAAAGAGAGATTCAACAATCACAGAAATCTCAGTAGGCATAGAACCTTTCTTTGCAAACTTATCAAAGTCACTTCTTATATTTTCAATCTCATTTCTGATGGAGGTCTTATTTATTGTCATTTGAAAAAAGTATTTAAAAGAAAATCTGTAAGAACAAGACTTTTATCTTAAAACAGGTCTAAAGTTAGGGATAACTGAACAATGTAGGTGAGCAGTTACAGAAAAACAAAATAGTTGGCTTTTCACATCTATTTTCACATCTAGAAGTCGCTTTTAAAATATCAAATCATATCTTTTCTAGATCTTCTTTTTAGGCATCATTATTTTGAAATTTTAAAGTCCTTGTTATAAATTTGCCACAAACTTTTGAAATGTTCCAAAATTTTCTGACTTAGATCAAGACCTACTGTTGTTTATTTCTTTCTGATACTTACTATTTGGAATTATTTCAGAGACTTTCAATTTGTTTAAGAATGGCAGGGCAGGAGGGATTCGAACCCACAACCTACGGATTTGGAGTCCGTTGCTCTACCACTAAAGCTACTGCCCTCCTTTTCTAAACCCTTCAGGCAGCTAAAGTTTACTCAACAATCTCAGTAACCACTCCAGCACCTACAGTACGACCTCCTTCACGGATAGCAAAACGAAGCTCTTTATCCATAGCAATAGGAGTGATCAAATCAGCATTCATTTCCACTTTATCCCCTGGCATCACCATTTCAGTACCTTCTTTTAAAGTCACCACACCTGTTACATCTGTGGTTCTAAAATAAAACTGAGGTCTATAGCCATTAAAAAAAGGTGTATGCCGTCCACCCTCCTCTTTTGTTAAAATATAAGCCTCACACTTGAATTTCTTATGAGGTGTGATGGTTCCTGGTTTAGCTAAAACTTGCCCTCTTTGAACCTCATCCTTTTTCAAACCTCGTAAAAGGCATCCACAGTTATCACCAGCTCTTCCCTCATCTAAGAGCTTTCTGAACATTTCAACTCCTGTGACCGTCGTCTTTGACGTCTTCTTAATACCTACAATATCCACCTCTTCACCAACTTTGACAACACCACTTTCCACACGACCTGTCACAACAGTTCCACGTCCAGAAATAGAAAATACATCTTCCACTGGCATAAGGAAAGGTTTATCAACATCACGAACAGGCTCAGGAATAAAATTATCACAAGCCTCCATTAACTTTGTAATCGCTTGATCAGCCATCTCGCTCTTCTCACCTTCAAGAGCCTTAAGTGCAGATCCTCTTATAATTGGAGTTTCATCTCCTGGGAATTCGTATTTAGAAAGAAGCTCACGAATTTCAAGTTCCACAAGATCTAAAAGTTCAGGATCATCAACCTGATCCACTTTATTCATAAACACTACAATAGCAGGAACTCCCACTTGGCGGGCTAAAAGAATATGCTCTCTTGTTTGAGGCATAGGGCCGTCTGTTGCCGAAACAACTAAAATAGCACCGTCCATTTGAGCAGCACCTGTGATCATATTCTTAACATAGTCCGCATGGCCTGGACAGTCTACATGAGCATAGTGACGTTTGTCTGTTTCATACTCCACATGAGATGTGGAAATAGTAATCCCTCTTTCCTTTTCTTCTGGAGCTTTATCAATTTGATCAAAAGCCATTTTCTCTGCACCACCCTTAGCACTTAAAACAGACGTAACAGCTGCAGTTAATGTTGTCTTGCCATGATCAACATGACCAATAGTTCCTATATTGACATGAGGTTTTTCCCTCTTAAATGTTTCTTTTGCCATAAATTCTTTCTCCTTTTTTAATTTCTATTCCAATAACTTTTTTTTAAAAATTCCCTAAGGAATCATTTTAAAATAATTTTTCATATTTCACAATAAAAAATTTTATATACACTATAGATTTAATGCACAGCATCATGTTGAAGGGCTTTAAACCTGCTTTAACAAAAAATTTAAGTATGAAGTAAAATCCATCCTTTTGAAAACTTTTTCGAGGGTATTTTTTTGTGCTGTAACTTTAAATCACTCTAAAAAAGAAAATTTGATAAAAGGAAGGTCATATTACTTTGAAAGGTTAATGACTAAGAAAGAGAGCTTTTTAGAAATCAAATGGCTCCTTTTACATTGCGTCACTTATTTGATCAAAATCCTTTCTCGAAAACTACAACACACACACTCAAACTTCTATTTACTTTTCCTTTACTATCTTTCATAATAAGCTTAGAAAAGGAGAGGAAAAATTATCACTAAAAAAGATAACTTTGGGAAATTGATTTTAAGACTTACTTTAGGTTTTCTGATATTCTCTCATGGCTTTCATAAACTCACCCATGGTATTTCAGGTATTAAAGAAATACTTATCACAAGGGGCTTTCCCGAAGTACTCTCTTATGGAATATACATTGGTGAAGTGATAGCTCCTTTATGCCTTATAATAGGTCTCAAAGTCAGACTTTCTTCTCTAATTATGATGTTCACTATGCTCATGGCCATTTTTTTAGCTCACTCCCATGAAGTTTTTAAACTTACCCCCTTTGGAAGCCCTAAAATAGAATTGCCTCTACTCTATACCCTCAGCTTACTTGCTCTTTTCCTCCTTGGAGGAGGAAAGTTTTTGTCTTTAGATCATCATTTTTCTAAAAGAACGAAAAAAATATTTTAAATTTTTAATTTTTAATTTTTTTCACACAAGTTTTTTCAATGACAAACTTAAATTTTAATTTTCTAAAGTACATATTCCACCAAAACTTTCTTAAAAAAATAATATAGTGGCACGAAAAAATGTACTTTCAATGTTCTTGTTTTTAGAAATTTGACAATTATAAGGGAGGATGTCCCATTTCTCGGTGGAATTCTACTCCAAAATGGAGCAGATAAGAGGACTCCCTGGTGGATTTTTAAGTCCACCTAGTGTTCTGACCAGTAATTTTTTTCACAATTTTCAAGCCTTTAATCCAGGTCATTTTATTAAATTATTTTTATATTAAAAAGAATAAAAGTGAAATGTTTAGAGTTATACCAATTCCAAAAGTTAATTCTACATTTTCATGTATAAGTTTGGATTTTTACTTTTAGAAATTTAGCCTCCTCAAAAGAATCTGTGGGTTCCCGGAGGTTCTGGCAGTTTTCCAAGGTTATGATATAAAGCGATTTTTAGGTGAAGTGCTTTTTGCCACAAGATTCTTAATTCTTTCCTTAGGAGCAATAATTTGCTCTAAACGATTAGAGGATTCTACAGACTCAATAATGGCGTGCTCTTTAAGAGATAAAAGTGTTTCTTTTGACTGCTTACTAAAAAGCTCTTGCTTCCCTCTATATTCTCCTAATTTTCTTAGCTCTGTGAGGTGAAAACTGGTAAAATTAAGGTTCTCAATAAAGTTGGTATTTAAAGACTTCATAATAGGGGTAGTGTAGCCTGTAAATAGGGTAATATCAATAATTTTAATACCTTATTTAGTCGAATGTGAAAAATGCACAAACAGCTAAAAACACTTGTTTTTTTGTAATTTTTGCATAAAAATAATTACAAGGAAATGGAAAAACAGATAAAAAACCTTGCAAAACAGAAAGGGAAAAAGATGAGGCCAAAAGATATGTTCAGCACACAAAAAAGAAGCCCCCTTGATTTTAGAGTAAATGACAAGCGGATGACTTTTATGAGCAATGTTGTTTGTCTAAAAGAGTCAGATCTTACTCCTGAAGAGAGCCTATCTTTAATAAAAGAGTTTTTTGAGGCGGGCGATAAGATTATGAAATCTTGTGAAGATACCTATGGAAAAGTCGGAGAAATTTTTAACTATAATGCAACAGGTATTTTCAAAAAGTATGCAAAACAATGTAAGAATAAAAAATGGGTTTCTGATATTTTCTTTGATTTAGTTATTAAAGATGAGCATGAACTTCGTAACGAACTGAGTATCGGAATAAGCGAATTTCTACCTAAAAAAGAGATAAAAAGAATTATAGATAAATTTTGGAAGCTTTATAAATCTAAAAAAATACGTAGCACCGTTTTGTTACAACGTATGGCATGGTCTGTGGAAGATCCCCTTCTTTACGAAAAAGCTATCAAGCTTGGGGATGAAAGCGATTATGAAATCGACCTCTTTAAATTAGGATGGATGTGGTTTTCTTGTGATAATCCTAAAAAAGCTCTCTCCTATTTACAGAAAATTAATAAAGATGATCTTTGGGATTCAGCTAATGAGCTTTTATTAAAAATCTATAGAGAGTTAGGGGATAAAAAGAAACAAAAAGAAATTGTATCCTGAGTTCGCCCTTTAACAAACGATAAAATTCATAAGTATTTGAATATATTAGATTTTTCTGGATTGCCTCCAGATTTTAGACATACTAGGTTTTAGATGGGTTATTTTAAGTTTAGGAAGAGTTTTCTATGCGAAAAGGTTTTTTTATGTAATCTTTTTTAAATACAGCATAAATCTGTTTGGCTTCTTTGGATAAAGCTCTGGGGACAAAATAGGAGACAGAAGGTTTTTTCATTTTGTCTCCAATCACAAAAGATTCAACCTCTTTTAAAGTATCAATAAGCTCATTAAGGCTGTAATGAAGAGTAGCTTTTTTTAAAGAGAGTTCTACATACTTCAAGACAGTGTAAGCCAAAAAACAAATAAAAAGATGAGATTTAATTCTTTCAGAGAGTCTGTGATAGATAGGACGCATCTTCAAGGTATGCTTGTTAATACGAAACAGTTCTTCAATTTTCCAAAGTGACCGGTATAATTCTAAAGGTTTCCTATTTGTTTCACATTCTATGTTAGAGCAAACTCCATAGAGGCCATCCCAAAGGCTGTCCTGAAAGATTTTATCTGCATCTATCTGAACACTTCCTTTTAGAGTTTTAAGGTATTTTCGAACCCCACGATTACTTACTAACTTAGTGGCTGAAATTTTACCGTCTTTACAAATTTTTTTGAGTTTTTCTAACAATCTTTGTCGTTTTTTTTCATCCTGTAATCTCCGCTTTTCACTGTAAGAAACAAATACCTTGCGATTCTTGTAGGAAAACTCATAAACTTCAGAATTTTGGCTCTCTTTTTTAAGTTCTTTAAATTCAAAAATTTTTTCTTTTTTCTCTTTAGGTAGTTTCTTTAAAGGGCAGGATACCACATACTCAGCCTCAATTCCTTTCTTATTTAAACTTTCAAAAAACTTAAAATTGCTATCTGAAAACATAGCTCTATCAGCCACCACACGAATTCGTTTTACCTTATACTTCTTTACAGCTTGGTTTAAAACAAATTGCAAAGTCTTGGTCTCTGATGTGCAACCAGGAAACACCTCGTAAGCTAAAGGCAAACCCTCTGTATTGGCTAGCACAGCCAAAACCACTTGAGTTTCATTAAACTTTCCGTCCTTGCTATAACCAAAGTCCCTTAATTCTCCCTGCATGGTAGATTCAAAATATAGGGTTGTTACATCAAACAGTAAAACATTAAAGTCCGAACCTTTGGATGCTAGAGATTCGAAAACCTTTTGCCTCAAAACATCCTCCTCTTTAAAAACTCTATCCATCATAGTCAAGACCTGTTTATGAGATATTTGTTTACTAAAGAACTTCTCTATTAGAGAACAGCTTCTTAGCTTGCTTGAAGGAGAGAAAACTCTCATAAAAACCACCTCACGGAGTACTTGGTTTATAGCCTCTTTTTTTCTTCCAGTTTCTATTAAATCTTTAGGCTCCTCCCGGGAATCTGTGGGTGAAAAGTAGTAGAAATCCCCCAAAAAGGCTCATATTAATCAAAGTAAGAGTAAGACATCCTATCTTGTATTTTTGAGTTCTTTGAGGCCCTTACTGGCCTCTATCACCTCCGGTGATTGAACTCAAAAACATTCATTTTATTTGCTTTTATTTGCTGTGTTACATTAAAATTTTAAAAAAGAAGCACCTACTTCCCAGATGCCTTAAAATGTTATTCAAAAAAAAAAAAAAAGGAGGGAAGAGATGCTTTTGAAGACTATACTAAATGATTGTTTAAGATGGAAGTCTTTTGTGTACGAAGACATTTATTTTTCAAAAGATAGAAAGTCAATTAATGTTCCTATTAAGGCTCGTAAAAATGGCCAAGCTTTTTGTAGTGTTTGTAAGAAGCCCTGTTCAGTGTATGACAGCAGTAAATCATCACGGGACTTTGAATCCCTTCCTATTTTAAGTTACAGGGTGTTTTTTGTTTATTTTGTAAGAAGAGTTAATTGTCCTTGCTGTGGGGTAAAAGTTGAGTATTTACCTTGGGCCGATGGTAAGAAGAGTTTAACGATCTTTTACATGAAGTATTTAGCAGACTGGTGTCGTCACCTGTCTTGGAAAGAGGTTTCTTGTAAGTTTCATGTCAGTTGGAATCAGGTCTATGCTTCGGTAGAATGGGTCGTAGAATATGGTTTAAAACAAAGGGTTTTAAAGGGAATACAAGCTATAGGTGTAGATGAAATACAATGGAAAAAGAACCATCAGTATCTCACCTTAGTCTATGAAATAAGCAAAACCCGTGTACGCTTGTTGTGGATAGGAGAGAAACGAACAGAAAAGAGTTTTAGAAAATTCTTTGATTTACTAGGAGAGAAGTCAAAAGAGATACGGTTTGTGTGCTCTGACATGTGGAAGCCTTATTTAAAAGTCATAAAGGAGAGGGCAAGTGGAACTTTACACATATTAGATCGGTTTCATATCGTAGCAAGACTCAATAAGGCTTTAGACGAAGTGAGAGCTTCAGAACACAAAAAAATGAAAGAAGATGGGTATGAACCCCTTTTAACAAAAGCTAGATGGCCCTTGTTAAAAAATGCAGAAAATTTAAAATCTTATGAAAAAGTAAAATTAAGGCATTTAATACAGTACAATTTAAAAAGTATCCGCTGTTATTTTTTAAAAGAAGACTTCCGACAGTTATGGACCTATGTTTCACCAACTTGGGCTGGTAAATTTATAGACAGTTGGACGAGACGAGTCATGCTTTCAAAAATTGAACCTATGAAAAGAGAAGCAAAAACCATACGAAGACATAAGCTACTTATTCTTAATTACTTCAAGGCTAAAAAAACCTTCTCCTCAGGGATTGTAGAGGGTTTAAACAACAAAGTAAAACTCACTATGAGAAAATCTTACGGCTTTAGAACCTCTAAAGCTATAAAAATCGCCTTATATCATAACCTTGGAAAACTGCCAGAACCTCCGGGAACCCACAGATTCTTTTGAGGAGGCAATCTGGCTCCTCAAAAGAATCTGTGGGTTCCCGGGAGGAGCCAAAATTAAGAGAGAAGCATTTCATGGCAAGTGGAATTATAAAATACTACCCCACTAAAAGTGTCTAAGTTATTTTTAACAATGCCTTAACGTCACACTATCTTGATTCATACCAGTTTTTCAAAAGGAAAGCTTCCCTAAAATTAGAGTTCAATTTTATAGCCCTCTTAATATTTGTTAGTACGTCTTTTTTGCGTTTCATATTAACGAGCGTAACCGCTTTATTGTAATAGACACGGGAATCTTCTGAATTATTCTTAATGGCCTCATTGAAATGCTTTAATGCCTTTCGATAATATCCTAATTTAGAATATATGATAGCTAAGTTATGATGTGCTTCAAAGAACTGGTGATCTAATTGCAAAGCTTTATTATAAGCTTCTATAGCTCCATCATACCATTTTAAAATCCCTTTTACGACACCTTTCATGTAGTAGGATAAAACACATTGAGGGTTGAGATTTATAGATTTACTGATATCTACAAGAGCTCCCCTTTGGTTTTTCAACTCTGATTTAGCAATACCCCTATATAAATAATGCAAATAAGCAAGTTCACTTTTAGGGGCAAGCTTTATAATTTTGTTGTAATATTCTATAGCTTCCTCGTAATTTTTACTACTTAAATTAAGATTAGCTTTATTTTGATAGATTTTAAGGATTTTTTCTTTATCTTGTCTCTGAGCTTGTTCTTCTATTTTAATTTCTTCACCTTCTTTAAAAAGCTCATAACAAAGATCAGAAGATGTTTTTGAAACAGCCATTCCTAGAATTAAAAATGGCAAAAAAATATACTTAAATATTAGTTTTATCATTACATACATATTTTTTCTCCTTTGCGTAGCTTTTGAAGCAATAAAATAAACTTATTTTATTTATACAAGAAAGATCCTCAAATATCAAGAAAAAATGTAAAAAAATTCGTAAAACCCCAAAGAATCGTAGTTATAAAAAAAAAGAATAAAAATTTTACAAAGTCTTTTTTCAATTTTTTGTATGTTTAGCTTTTATTTTTCATTTATAAGACCTTTCTTTTTTACAGTCAAAACTTGATAAGAAGTAATAAATACAACTTCCAGCTATTTTTCACATACAAGGTAAGTCACCCAAGATTCACAGGCCTCACAGTCCTTTTCTTTTTTGACAAGCTTAAAGATCCCGTTTCCCTCACCCTGTGAATCTACTCCTTCCCAATAGCAATGAATCTTTTGAAAACCCACCTCTTTGAGTAAGTCAATAAGTTCAGCAAGAGTCCACAGCCTCCAATCATAAACAAACACAGACCTCTTTTTTTTCTGATACTTTTTTTTAAAATGAATAGAACATATTATAGATCGTGTAACAGGATTGAAATGTTCTTGTTCCCAATAATATACAAAATCGCCGTGATCAACTTGATCCTCGCTCTCAATTTCGCTATCAGGACCACCAAAAGCATCCAAAAAAAACACTCCTTTCTGATTTAAATGTTTGTGAACATTTTTAAAGTACTTTTTTAAATCCTTTCTTTCTTTAAATAAATAGTAGGAAAAGTTTTGGGCTAAAGCAATATCCACCTTAGGAAGATTAGAAGCTAAAACACTTTTTTTATAAATCTCAATCCTTCTTTTTTGATCTTCAGAAAGGTCTAAAAAGTGATGAGTTTTTCCATAATGAAGAGGCTTTGAATCAACATCAATTCCACAAGCTTTATGATCTTTTTTTAACTTAACCCATTCACAACAAAGCTGAAAGGTCCCACAAAAATCCTCTCTTAAAGTTTTAGGATTTGTCTTTTTTAGCTCACAATAGGTTTTTCTAGCAAATAAAACATCTTCTTCAGGAGATTGAACAGCTTTTTCATAAAGAGCATATTTATCAAAAGGTCTTTTGTTTTTCATTTCCACACCTATCTATATTCCGTTTTAAATATACCTCCCTAAGCAATAAGGATAAAAACTAAACAAAAACTCCCTTCTTATTAACTTTTTTAGCTAATTGATAAAAGCACAAACTTTGTTTCCAACTCCTGCTTTCTAATACCAAAACTTTCTTATCTTTCCTTATCAAGGCACCTCACTAACAAGCTCTTTTATAGCTTGAACAATATCTGAAATCTGAGGAACAGTATTGTCTTCTAGAACACTAGAAAGCCCAATACCAGGGAGATTCTTACCAGCTAAAACTTTCGGCCTTGCTAAGAGATTGTAAAAAAGCTCTCGAGTTACTCTATAAGCTAAATGCTCTCCAAAATTGCTCACATCTGTGTCTTCATTCAAAAACAAAACTTTTTTTGTCTTCTTGATACTTTCTGAAATCATAAACCAATCATAGGGAAAAAGAGAACGTAAATCAATAAGTTCCACAGAAACATCCTTTAACTCTTTTACCGCCTCTTTAGCTAAAATAAGACTTCGTCCATAGCTTACCACTGTTATGTCAGAACCTTCTAACACTTTATCTGCCTTCCCTATTTCAACAAAATACTCCTTTAACTCAGGCCATTGTGGCTTCCAATGAGAACGTTCTCCTATGGGAGCATCAATCATATCTTTTAATTGCTTCTGATTCTCAGGCTCTCCCGGAATAAGTTGGTCTCCCTTTAAACGTAAGAGAGCTTTCGGTTTTAAAAATAAAACAGGATTAGGATCTTTAATGGCAGAAAGCATAAGTCCATAAGCATCTAAAGGACAGGAAGGCATCACTATTTTCCAACCAGGAAGCCTTGTGGCTAAAGCATCTACACTATGACTATGATAAATGGATCCATGAATACCTGCTCCTACAGGAGTCATTACCACTATAGGTAAAGGGTACTGCCCATAAGAGGACCAGAGAATTCCTCCTGCTAACTTTAAAAGGTCAACAGTGTTAAAAATATAATCGCAAAACTGAATCTCAGCAACACAGCGTTGCCCTGTCAAACCAATCCCTATAGCACAACCAATAATCCCTCTTTCATCAAGGGGTGTATTCCAAGAGGTCTTTAACCCTTGTGTAGCTGTAAAAACACCTCCTAAGGGAGGCCCTACGTCTTGACCGAAAACATCTTTTAGTTCTAGATTTTCTTCTGCATAATGAAGGGCCATACGAATCCCTTGAGCCATGCTAGCCATTAAAATTGTCTCCAATCTGCGTTTTCACCATTAGCGTAAACATGATCCCAAACACTATTTTTGTCAGGAGAAGTTTCCTTTTGGGCTTTTTCATAAGCTTCAAGCATCTCTTTTTTATATCTTTCATAGGTTTTTTTTATCTGATGATCAGTAATAAGCTTTTGCTTTTTAAGTTTTTCTTCATACAACTTCAAACAACACACTTCATCACAATAGTTAGCTCCTGTTGCCGAAGAATGACCGTAGAGCCTAGACACTTTAAATTCCAATAAAACAGGTCTTTTGGTTTCTCTTATGTAATCCATGTTTTTTTTTAAAGAACAATAAACTTCAATAGGATCATTGCCATTAATAGTTTCTGAACGAATCCCAAAAGCTTTCGCTCTATGAGAGATCAACTCCTCCCCATGTTGAGTTTCATAGGGGGTTGAAATTCCCCACCGGTTATCCTGTACAGTGATCAAAAGAGGAAGTTCTTTGCCAGGACGGCTAGCCCAGATTAAGCAAGAAGCAAAGTCTCCTTCAGCCGTACCTGCATCCCCCCCTGTCACCACTGTTAAAGCTCTAGACTGACTACGTCTTTGAACATAAGCTGTTCCAATAGCCATACTGTATTGAACCTCTATAGGGGAGCTTACAGGAACCACATTCCACTGTGGAAAACAGTAATGACCTGCAAAGTTTCTTCCCCCTGTACAAGGATCCGTTTTTTTGTTCATCATAAGACGAAAAGCATCAACAGACTCTAATCCCAAAGCCACTAAGGTAGAAGTGCTTCGGTAATGAAGGTGAAGCCAGTCCTTTTGTAAACCCTGTCCCTTATCCACCAAAAGACCTAAGGGAACACCAAAGGCCTCCTCCCCGGGGCCTCCTATCCAAAAAAAACTTTGTCCTAATTTATAAATTTTTATAAGCCTCTCTTCTAAAACACGAGACTTCACCATAAGTTTATATATTTTAATAAGAAGTTCATCTGATAATTCAGGGCTTAACATCAAAACTATCTTACTCTATCTTTTAACAAATCACAAAAACTTTTATTAAGTTAAGCGTCATATAGTGCTTCCGTTTAGGTTTTCAAGTTCCTAAGATAGAGAAGTTATCAGTTATCAAAGTTTCTAATTTAGCTCTGTGTTTTCGTATTCCTCTAAAAAATTGACTTAAACTTCCCTTGAAATCGTCATAATTTTCATAATAGCGATTTGCTGTGACCTCTTTTTTCATAAACTTCCAAAGCCTTTCTATAGGATTTAAATTCGGTGAGTACGGAGGAAGATAAACAAGTTTTATATTCAACTCTTTCGCTAACTTCTTGACAGACTTCGATCTATTGTATCCGGCCCCATCTAAGATAAGATGAATCTCTTTTTCATCGGAATACTTCTTAATGAATATGATGGAGCATATCACATATGGAAACATGGTTAACTGTCTTATAACTCCTGACTACCGTCTTCAAACTATTGATCTCAATAGCTCCACAGACATTCACTCTTTTTCTCCAGCCTGAATTGGTCTTCACTTCAAACTTCTTACCCTCTCTTATCCAACCATATGAAATCGTAGGGCCCACTCAGGATGTGTGGAATCAGCAAAGTAAACAGGACCCTCTTTCTTCTTAATTCTCTTGTATTTACGCACAAACTTTTTCTGCTCTTCTCTCTTTGCCTTACCCGGTATCGCTGTGGCTTTTTTATAAGAAAAACCAAGGCGATGGAGAAGATCAATTACACCACTTGTTGAGTACGTAACACCAAAATTCTCCTCAATGAACTGAATAACGGTCTGTGATGATGGAAAAATTCTTTTCTCTAATTCCTTTAAAAGCATTTTCTCCTCTTTCTTAGTTAAAAAGGACCTTTTAGGGTTGTAATTGTCGTTGATTAAGCACTCTATCCTGCTTTGTTATAACGATCTCTACAGGCTCTTATCGTGCCCTCATCAATGAAAAGAAAGCAGGCAATATCTTTACACAACTTACCTTTATCTAAATGGAGAATTGTCATAATCCTTTTTGCGTATTTAATATTTTTCTCTAAAGATAGTTCATAGAGTAAATCTTCTCGCTCTTTTTTTGATAGAAACCCTGACATATGAAACTATTTTTAAAAATAAATGACTTTTTATCAAGGCCTTAGAATAAAAACTAGACCTCAACTCAAAAAAAAACGGAAAACCTAAGCGGAAGCACTATATAAGTGAAGTATCTAAGTCTTATAAGAAAGAACATAACCAAAGTTTTTAAGTGGAAGAAGAAAGTGCTGTATTTTTATCATAATACTTAAGCATATCAGAAAGGATGTTCACAGCCTCTTTAATGTAAGGACTGTTTAAGTAGTCTTTTTTTTGGCTGGCTTTTTTCTGAGCTTTTGTGAGCTTTTTATTAGCTTCAAGTTTCTTTTTTTGTTTTAGTCTCTCATCAGAAGAATCTAAAACCTCTTTGACGGAAAGATATTGATTATCTTTTTGTTTATACTCCTTGCCTTCAGCTATGATCTTTTCGAAATCTTTATTTTTTTTAATCCTTTTTTTAGATTTGAAAGCTAAGAACTTTTTAAGCTTTGTAGTCACTTTCTTCCAGCCTCCACTATAAGCCTCTTCTGAAAGAAAAGTTACCATCTTCTCAGGAGGTAGGGCATTAGGTTGATCTTTTTCAAGAAAAGCCTCTACATAATCATAAGCACTAGGAAAAGTAATGTCGGAAGAGACTCCTATGTGCTGTGTTGAAAAACCTCCGGGAATAAAAAACAAACCCACTGTTGTTTTTGTAGCTCCTAAAACATCTTTTGTCTTAAGGGGAGAAGGGTGAGGAATGATGTTTACCATTTGAACAGTTCCTTTTCCAAAAGTATGAGCCCCTCCTACAACGATAGCCCTCTTATAATCCTTTAAAGCCCCTGCCACAATCTCACTAGCACTTGCACTTTCTCTATCAATTAAAACCACTAAAGGCCCTTTAAAATAAGTTTTTCCATCCTTATCTCTTAAGAGTACGGGGGGGTGATTTTTTTGCGACTGTTTCACTACATTTCCACTTTTAAAAAACAAACCTGAGATCTTAACAGCTTCATTCAAAACACCACCACTATTTTTACTAAGATCTAAAACAATACCGCTTACAGATTTTTTCTTAGCTTCGATCAAAAGGTTTTTAACATCTTCACTTGAAGCAAACCCTTTCCGGTCGGCATAAAAAGAAGAGAGCCTAATAATTCCAATCTTCTTTGGTTTTCCTTTAATATAACTTTCTACGTAAGATATGGAGGCTCTTTTGCTTTCTAATTTAATTTTATCCCTTACAATTTTAACAAAAACTTTTTTTTCTTTTTTCTTCACTTTCCTTAAAACTTTTAAATAAACACTTGTCCCTCTAGGTCCTTTGATCTTTTTTACAACTTTCGAAATATCAAGGCCGACCACATCTTCAAATTTGAGCTTATCCTTAGGGATTTCAGATCTGCCTTTTGTTCCTTGAGCTACAGCGACAATCTTATCTTCACGTTTTAACTTCCCTCCTCTTTCCGCAGCTCCTCCTTCTACTAAATCATGAACTGTAGTTAAACCATCTAATTCATCAAATCTTAAGTGAGCTCCTATTCCCTCAAAAGAAAGCTTCAGACCAATCTGAAAATCATTCCATTCTTCTCTAGAAAAGTAATTCGAATGGGGATCTAAGCTTCTTGCGAAAGCTTTTAAATACTCACTAAAGATTTGTTCATCAGTCCGTGATTGAAGACGAGCATAAAACCTCTGATAGAACTTTAAAACCAATGTTTTAGCCTTTTGAAAAGACATCTCTTTATCTTTCCATCTAGCAACTTGTATTTGAAGATGCTTTTCCTGATTTTTTAATGAATCCTTGAGAGTCAAAGATCTTTTTTTATTCTTTTTTGTTTTTATAGAAGTTTCTGCAATCAATTTAAACTGAGGTGACTTTAAAGTCCTTCTAATAAATTCTATACGTTTATCAAAGTATTTCAAAAACTGTTTATAAACACTTATAATAACCTTACACTTTCCTTTCCGAGTTTCATTAAAAATACCTTTCATCATTTTTTTTAATTTACGAGCTTCAACTTGGGTCAAGTACATTTTTCCAGGGTCAAGATTATCTATAAAAGAGGAAACGCTTTTGTTTTCTAAAAACTGATTCATTTTTATCTTTTTAATATGACTATTTAAAAAAAACTGAGTTTTTACAGAGTAAATATGTTCACATTTAAGTTCAGCTTGTAAAAGAGGGAGAAATAACAAAATAGCAAGAAATAAGATCTTTTCCATGTTTTAATAATAACAGAAGATAGGTAAAAAATCACCTTTCTTCAGGAAACTAGTCGAAAGTGCCTCAGATCAAAATAAATCACTTTCTTTTTCTTCTAATAACTTTTACAGATGTTTTATTTTTTTTGACCTTTGGTTTTTTTTCAGAAGGACTTAGTTTTTTTCTAGCACTCCTAGGTTTCTTTTTAACAACAAGCTTCTCCCCTAAAAGTTTCAAAGCCTCATGAAGACTTATGGTCTTAGGATTTTGATCTTCAGGTAAAGACACGTTGACTTTTCCACAGCGAAGGTAATCCCCATAGCGACCTGTCATTACTTGAACTTTCTCTTCAGTCCTAGGATGAAAGCCTAATTCTTGTATAATTTTTTTAGATCGACGTCCTATTTTTTCTTTACTGAAAGTCTCTAAAGCCCAGTTCAAATCAACACTCATAATATCTTTTACTTTAGGGATGGAGCGAAAGTCGCTATTGCAGACTACAAAGGGGCCAAACCGACCTATTCCTAATTTGATCTCCTTTTTTGTCTTAGGACATATACCTAAAACTTTAGGTAAATCTATAAGCCAGAGAGCTTTTTTAAGATCCACATCCTCAAGTTGCCATTGAGGAGGAAGAGACACCCTTTTGACTGGATTCTTAGAATCACTGCTGTCTCCTCTTTGAACATAAGGTCCAAAACGTCCTGAAAGAGCGAAAATAGGATCGCCTGTCTTAGGATCCTGACCTAAAGAATCATTTCCTGCAAGTTTTTGATCAATAATCTTATGAGCTAATTCCATGGTAAGTTCCTCCGGACACAGATTTTCAGGTAAAGAAGCACAAACTTCTCCTTCCTTTTCTTGACGACAAATATAAGCCCCATAACGACCTATACGAATAGAAATATCTTTAATCGTTTCCATTTCAATCTTTCGTGCCTCTTCAGGCTCTATATTTTTTTCTTGAAAATCCACTTTTTCCTTCAAGCCATTTTCACCAAAATAAACCCCTGATAAATAATGAGTTCTGTTTAAATGACCTTTTGCAATTTCGTCTAAGCTCTCCTCCATCTTGGAAGTAAAATTTAAATCCACATAGTCAGGCAAATATTGTTTCAAAAAACGTGCTACCGCAATGGCCGTAAAAGTAGGAAAAAGAATGTTCCCTTCTTTTTTCACATAACCTCTTTCTTGAATGGTAGAAATGATAGGAGCATAGGTAGAGGGTCTTCCTACGCCTTCTTTTTCCAGCTTTTGAATAAGAGAGGCCTCTGTGAATCGAGCCGGAGGCTTGGTCTCATGAGAGGTAGCTTCAAGTTTTTTAGTATCCACCTCCTGTTGAAAGTTCATTTTAGGTAAAACCACTCTCTCTGTCTTCATATCATAAACTCTTAAAAACCCATCAAATTCTGTTGTAAGACCTGTTGCAGAAAACAAAGATTCTCCTTTTTTAATTTTTACAGAAACCTGCTTCTGCTCAGCTTCTTTCATCTGACAAGCAAGAGTTCTTTTAAAAATAAGAGAGTAAAGTTCTAAGCTTGAACCTCTTAACCCTGATGCATCAGGGATTTTAAACTCACTCCCTGCAGGACGTATAGCTTCATGAGCTTCTTGAGCTCCTTTAGATTTTTTTCTTGTATGATCTCTTGGTTTTTGGGGAAGATACTGGTTTCCATAAAGTTTTTTAATAAGATCTCTAGTTCCTTGAATAGATTCTTTTGAAAGAAAAGTCGAATCGGTTCTCATATAAGTTATAAGACCTCTTTCATAAAGTTTTTGTGCTACCGACATAGTCTCCTTAGCACTCCATTTGAGTTTTCTATTAGCTTCCTGTTGCAAAGTAGAAGTAATAAAGGGGCTGGGAGGTTTTTTAAAAACAGGCTTTTTCTCTACTGATTCCACATAGGCTTTTTCACCTTCAATAGCTTTGACTATATCTTGTGATTTTTTTTCACTTAACCAAAGATAGTTTTTTGACTTTTCTAAAAGCTTTCCTGTATGAGAATCAAAATCTTTCCCTATAGCAATTTTCTTTGATTGATAACTTATGAGATGTCCTTGAAATTCTTTTTTGTCTTTTTCAAAAGTAGCTGACAAACCGCTGTACTTTACTCTCTTAAAAACAATTCTTTCAAACTCTCTTTCTGTAATCAACTTCATAGCTACTGATTGCACTCGTCCTGCTGAAAGTCCATAACTTATTTTTTTCCACAAAAGAGGGGAGATGGTGTAACCCACTAACCGATCAATCACACGTCTTGCCTCTTGAGCTTCAACTAAATTGTTATTCACACCACGAAAGTTTTTAAGAGCTTTTTGAATAGCATTTTTAGTGATCTCATGAAAAACCATCCTTTTAACAGGAACTTTAGGGGATAAGATTTCTAACAAATGCCAACTAATGCTCTCTCCTTCCCTATCTTCATCTGTTGCTAAAATCAACTCCTCAGCTTTAGACAAAGACTGCTTTAACTCTTTGATAACTTTTGTTTTATTTTTAGGAATACAATATATAGGAGAAAACTCATTGTTAACATCCACTCCTAAATGAGCCCAAGATTGTTTTTTATACTTTTCAGGAATGTCTTTTGCTGAACTAGGAAGATCTCGAACATGACCCATACATGAGGTCACCATATAGCCTTTTCCTAAAAACTTACTAATGGTCTTCGCCTTTGTAGGAGACTCCACAATAACTAGTTTCATATAAAATTAAAATGAGTTGAAAAACTAAGACTTGCAAGAAAAAAAAACGATAACGCACTATGTTTAAGTCCTTAAGTCTAAAAAACAAGACTCTCAAAACTAGCTTTCAAACTTTTTTCCAAGACCTTAGGCCTATAATTTACCTTTTAGCTTCTGAAGTTGTTCAAAGGGATTATTGAAAACCTCCTTATGTTTTCTTGAAGACGTTTCTGAAAATTTAGGTTTCTTTTTCTTCTTACTTGATTTGTAAGAAGTCTTAGGTAAAGCTTTTTTGGAAACAAAAGCTCTTTTTAGAGAGAATTGTTTTTTTTCTAAATCCATTTTCCTCAGACTCACCTGTAGCCAATCTCCCCGGCTCAAATAACTCAAAGGTCTTTTGATCTGATCACTAACAATTTCTTTCAAAGGCATAAACCCATGGATATCAAGACCTAAATCAATAAAAAAACCAAAAGGAGCAACAGACTGAATCTGCCCCCAGTACACTTTATCCTCTTTTAAGTCTTGGAATTCATTAAGGTCTTCTGAGAAATAAAAGGCTTTGAATTTTTTTTCTTTAGGAGTTTTTTGCAAGGTGTTTATAATCTGATAGTAATCATTTTTTCCTAAAATTTTGATCCATTTTTGTTTTTCAACTTCTATTTTTTCCTTAAAAATGGGTTTAAGTACATCATCTGACTTTAATTTCAAACTTTTAATCATATCCCATACAACTGCATAATGACGAGGATGAAGATCGGTAGTATCTAAAATATGAGAAGATTTTGATAGTCTTAAAAAACATGCCGCCTGTTTAAAATCTTTATCGGATAAGATTTCAGAAAGCTTCTTTAAAGTTTCAAAAGGGCACTTTTTAACAATTTCTTGGGCTTGTACTTCATCAATGCCACAAACTTTTTTCAAGAGAACTTCAGGGGCTTCATTAAGATCTAAGCCTTCTTTAGCTAAGGCTTCTTCAAATCTTCTCTGAAAGATTTTACGAGTTTTTTCAACAGGAAGTTCATTGAAAGGAAACCCAAAGCTTGTTTCTGGAGATAGCTGAGACAATTGTAAAAAAGGATTCTGAAGTTCTCGTGCTAAAAATAGAGCTAAATTTAAACATTTTTTTTCCTCATCACTTACTGACTTACTTTGATTTTTTTCTTTCTTTTCTTTATTTTTTCCTTCTCTCTTCTCTTTGTCCTTTTGAAGCTTCAAAAAAGCTAAAGCATTTTGAGGGTTGAGCATAACTAAAGGAAAGTCAAACGAACTTATCATCTCTTTAAAAATATTATACTGAGGTCTATAACTACGATTCATAACTAGGGCTTTGAGAGGAAGTTTCTTGTTCAAATCTATAACCAATTTTTTTATCTCCTCTCTTTTAGAAAGATCAATAGTTGTATGAGAAATAAATTCTCCTTTAGAGCCTACTAAGACCATAAGAGAGAAGGAGCCATCGTTCGAAGTCCAAACACTTAAAACAGGTGAAGGCCCTGTTCCTTTTCTAGAAAGAAGTTTTTTTACTTGGAATGAGAAGATCTCTAAAACCTTTCTTTCTGCTCTTTCTTTAAACTCTTCAAAAATCTCATTGAAAAGGGAAGGTGCTAGATGATTCGTAAGAGTAACTTTGGAACAGTAATTTAAAAAAGTAGCCACAGAAGAGACCTCTTTATAGCCAAAAAATTTACGCACCCTTGAAATAGCTGTTTGCTCATCAAACTTCAAACTAATTTTCAATTCTTTTTGTTTCTGGGCTTTTATAATCTGTAAAAAGCGGTAAACATTTTTAGGGGAATTTAGGTTTTTTAAAAATTCCTTATAGCCTATAAGTCTATTATTTTTACTAGCATTCTTTAACCCGTCCCCCTTCTCTAACTCAATGGAGCCCTTGTAAATAATCCTTTTTATTTCTTTTCTAAGATGAGAATGGCAAAGGGCCTTATAAGAAAGGATATACTGAACTCCTTTTAAAATCTCATCATAAGTTGTAAAACCTTTTTCTACATTCTGATAGTCTTTAGCCCTTACTTCTAAAGACAGATCTTCTTCTGTTTTCTCAAAAAGTCCTAATTTTAGGATTTCATCGCTAAAAACAGATAAGCCAGCCCCTCTTGCTTTAGAGGCTTTCACATTAGAACGTCTTTTAAAAGGGGCAAAATAGCTTTCTAACTCAAAAAGACTATCAGCTTCTGAAATCTTACATTTTAAGTCTTTATCATCATGATCGATTTTTTGGATTCGTTCTAAAAAAGTTTCCTTTTTCTTCTCTAATTTACAATGATAGTCAATCAAATCATAAACAAAATAAATAGTTGATAGATCTTTGACTCCTACCCTCTCATACTTTGCTAGATAAATAGCTGATAAGTTCTCTTTCTTACATGCTAAAATAGATTTTAAGGAGTCCTCAGATATATCTTTTGTTTTTAACAAAAGATAATCAATAAGAGTGGGAGTAAAATGATTTTTCATATAAAGTTTATTTATGACGATAAATAATAAGCCCTGTTGTAGGATCGTAAGGAGATACACCTACAGTGACTTTATCGCCTACAACAACACGAATGCTAAACTGCCTCATCCGCCCACAAAGTTTTGTCGATATCTCCACGCCATTATCATCTAGTTGAACTTGATAAAGCCCCCCTCCACACACACCTACAACTTTGCCTTCAAATTGAGCTAAATCGCCTTTTGCCATATTCTAAATCGCCTTTTGCCATTCCATACTATATTACTAAAAAGACTGTTTGCATACCAAACTTTTAATTCCCGATCGAAAAAGAACTTCAATACGCTTATCCTTTCTTTTTAAGACAAACCCCCACCCTAAAGTCGGATGAACAAGAGTACTTTTTTGACCATACTCACCTTCCATAGAATAGGCCTTAGCTTTTTCTTCGCCTTTAAGTTTATAAATTTGATGCCATTTGCTTTCAAAACGAACTTTTTCCATAAGTTCTTTGACTTTCTTTGATGTTCTTGTCGAAGTCTTCTTTGAAGAACCTTTTCTTAAAAGAGCAACTTTTTTATTCATCATAGGCTTCATGAAAATCTCTCCTATTTTAGACGTCAAACCTTTACAGAGCATTATGACAAAATCTTTCTCATAACTCAAGCTTTTAAGGTAGCTTTTGTATTTTTTTTATAAGAGAGAAATCCTCTTATATTCTTATAAAAAACATACAATTTTTACAGGCACTTAAAAAAGATTTTTTTATCATTAGGAAAACTTTTGATTTTATGGTGCAAGCTGTCATTTTTTTAGAACCCTTTTAAAAAATTCCAAACTCATCAATCTCATATGGATAACCAGTCTTATACGAATAAGCAAATTTTTTCTTTTTTAAAATTTCCTAAACTACAACTGAGGATATCCCATTTCTCGGTGGAATTCTAGAGGACGATTTCATGTTTAAGCGACCTTTCTTTGTTTTGCAACCATTTTTTCTAAGTTTTCTTTAAAGTTTTTTAAATACATAAAGCCTCTGATTCGTTTAAATCTTTTCTCAGCATCAAAGAGAGTAACAGCAGCCCAACGACTCACTTGGTCTGCTCCTCTCTTCCAGTTCTTAACTCTCCCTGTTCTATACCTTGTGTAGGAAAACATGGACTCTATAGGATTTGTAGACAGTAAAGTCTTTTTTAAGGATTTAAGACGAATCACAGTCAAAGTCTCCTTAAAGCTTCTTCAAGAGATTCTAAAGCTGAATGGTTGATCTGTTTCAACCAACAAACTAACTCCTCATGCTCTTTCAAAGCCGATTCATAATCTACTGAACCATGAAGTCTTTTCCAACGAATGCGAAACTCTTGATGTCTTTCTTTTGGCAAATAATTGAGGATATTTCTTTCTTTGTGACGAATGCAACGTTGAACAACAGACTTTTTTCCCCAAACTGCCTTGATAGCCTTCCTTAGAGCTTTAGAACCATCAATAACAAAAAGATAGCCCTTATCTGAATCCATACCTCTAGAAACAAGGTTCTCTAAAAGATCTTTTGTCAGCTCGCAATTTTCTGTAGTTCCTTCTCGTAACCCTATAAACCCGAGTTTCGACTTTTATATATTGTTCAGAAGCTCCTGTTTTGAGTTTTAAGTTGAATGGAGGGTTTTTTAGGTTTTAAGCAAGTAAGAGATGAGAGTACCTAAAAGATTGATGACAAAGTTTTGTGGGCTACGATGGCGAGAATGCTCAAGATGAAACTCTCCTTTTAACACTCCAATCACTGTTTCCACAACAGAACGTTTTTTCAACATCAACTTGTCAAATAAGGGAATCAATTTACCTGAGTTCGTGCTCAAAAATGTACACTACAGACGGACGTTTTTTTGACAAGACTTTTTCCAATAGATCTTAGTATTTTTTCTTGAACTTTATTCAAAGCTACTGTTTTGATAAGTCTAGTTTTATTTTTTCGGTCATAAAGATAGACATTATACATGCTACCGAGTTCTTCAAGAGCTTCCTCTGGAGACATCTGCATCTTTTCAAGCTTCATTTTTAGAATTGAAAGTATCAGACAAGATAAATAGCATATAAAGACATGTGATTGAACTCTGTTGTAAAGCCAATGACGAATTGGTCTCAAATTTGTTATTCCCTTTAAGGTCCTAAAAGATTTTTCAATTATCTCTTTCTTATAGTACAAATTAACAATATCTTTTGTAGAGATCTTTTTTGTAGAAAATATACAAGAGTAACCATCAAACTCAGATTCTAAATTCAACCGATCTCTCCTTAATCTTCCTGTTGGAGTAAGGTATTTTTCCAAACCTGGTTTTATATTTTTATTTTTAGACAAAAGAATTTGTGCGTTTGCAATTTCGTCCAAACGAGATTCTCTTATATCTAAAGCTCTCCTTTGATTGTAACAAACAACTAAACGTCCTTTGATTTTTCCAACATTGTGATTAATGCTCTGAGCATACAAGGCACCACTTGATAACCTGATGCGATGGGATACATCAACAATAGAGTCTAGCCTTATCATTTTTCTAATCAAATCCTTCTCTTTTTTTCTGAGAGCAATCCCACAAAGCGTATTCCAGCCCAAATCATTGATTTCATTGAGGTTTCTCTCTGAAAAAATGCCTCTGTCGTAAACAAACATTCCTCCACTTAGTCCATAGTTTGCAAATCCATCGGATAAACTTAGTAGAGTCCTGCTATCGTGTATGTTTCCACTAAAAGTTTTATGAAACACTGGTATTCCTTCTTTTTGAGTTGTCACCAAACCAATTTGAATCAAAGGATTTCCACGTTTCCCATCCTTACTCTTTCCTAATTTTCCAAGCTGACATTTGCTACCATAAAGGTATGTATTGGTAACATCGTACACCAACCCTTTTAGCTCAAGATTGTACCTTTTCTGAACACCTTGAAATATTTTCTTCTGTAAATTTTCTGGATCACTCTCTAAAGAATCTAGAGCAGAAAGCAAACGACTTTCGGTTAGATCCTCTAAATTTAGCAAAGTGTTTAAATCTGTTCTCTCATACCATTTTGGCATTTTTCTAAGGCTTTTGTAATCTAAACAGTGAGCATAGACCATGCTTAATATTTCATTGGAGTATTGGCCAAGAGATTTTTGCAAATCTATTTCCCTAGCTATTTTATCTAAAACAAGCAAAGGACCATAAACCTTGACCTTTTCTATTTCAAGATCAGATGAACTCATTGAAATTACAGTTTCACCATTCTCTTCCTTCCCGATGTACCGAATATGCTTTTGGATAACTTTTCCATCGACCCTTTTGTTCTCTACTTCTGCAAGATATGTTACCTTTCCTCTTTTTATTCTTCTGATAAAGCTCATATTTCTCCCTCTTGTAGTGTAATATATTACACTACAAAGGAAAATGCAAGGCAAGTTATTTTTTGTGATTTTATCTAAAAATCGAAAATTCCCCTATGAAAACTGAGATTTTTATGGAAAATAGGAAATTATAGCTTTGTAGTGTACATTTTTAGTCACGAGTTTAGGCAATTTATTCTTCATATTTAATTTGACGTTTGTAATAAGCTTAACTCCCTTCTTTAAAAGCTTTTTGAAAAGGTCTGATGAAATATAACCTCTGTCCCCAAAGAGTTTTCCCATCAGCCCTTTACTATAAATTCATAACTTAGCTTTCGATCATCTACATTTCCCGGAGTTAAGGTAAAACTTAAAAGTTCTCCTAGGTGATTGATAACAATATGGAGTTTAAATCCGAAGAACCAGTCCATACTACTTTTGCCTCTTTTTAGCTAACTTTTAGAACACCTTATTTCGTCCTATTCTTTTATTTTTGAAGAAAAATCGATGTGGAATCAATAAATGATATGCCGGTGGTTTTACTGTAAGTCGGTTTCTTAACAGCCCTTGACTTCTACTGAGGAAACTTTTCTTCTTTTTCTCATTTTATTTCCTAACATCTTCCCAAAGCGTTTAAAATCTTATGACTGGTATTTTTTAAATGTCTGTATAAGACTTTGAAAATTCATAGGTCAATATTTTTTGCCTCCTCAAAAGAATCTGTGGGTTCCCGGGAGGAGTCTTTTCTTTTTGATAAGCCACATTAGAATCACAGTAGTTGTTAAAATAAAATTCAAGAAGCTCAGGTTCAATATAAATGGCTGTGTTTTTAAAAGATTCCTTTCTTTCATATTCAGAAGAGTAAATGATCTCACCTGCCTTTGCTCTGTTGTAAACTTCATCACTAGCAGCTATGAAGAGATGTCCCTTATGAACAAAAAGAGCTTTCTTGTTATGACACTCAAAATTCATAAAAGACCCCGACATGCCATATAAACCAGGACATCTATGGCCTAGGCTCCTTTTGATCACTCCTTCATTTCTTCGTATTTTCATCCAACTAAGATTGTGGCAAGTATGGCTTTGTATGTAATCTTTTATAGCTTTTAGTTCATTTTTTTTCATCTTTTTTAAATGAGATTTTGTTAAAACTGAAGTAATTCTTGCTTGAAGATAGGGGTCTTTAAAGCAGGAATCTAAGTCTTCTTTGTTTGCTACCCTTTCTATATCGATCTCAAAAGCAGGGATATTGCCTTTTTTGCGGTATCGTTTAGGCATAGGAATCAGGGCTTGATCCACTCCTGAATAATGAAGTTCATCATCCAGAACATAACCAGGACTTACAAGACAGTTGTGAGGTTTAAGACATTTTTTTTAAAGAGAAAAGATATTCTTTCTTGGAATATCAAAATCACCGTTATGATTATAAACCGTAATAACTTTATAATCTTTACTAGGTGCTACACAATGACCTGCTGTAAGAAGAAGAGGGTCTTTACATTTTTTTGCTCCTCTTTTAAGTCTTATAACAAGTCCTGAACAAATGACTGTTGTTTCTACTCTTACAGTTGCATTTCTGATGCTTTTATCAACAGGGGCCTTAAAAAAAATGACAAGGTGGGTGAGGGCAAAAAAGAATTGCTATGGGATTAAGTTTTGAAAAGGGATTTTCTTCATCACAAGCCTCTAAGAGGATGGGAAGAAAGATAAGAAAAAAAAGAATCAAAAACCTCATACTTAAGTTCTATTTTAACATGTAAAAGAGAGCTAAAAATAAAGATTTTTTAATGCTCATACTTACAATCAAAAAGCTGGCCTTTCAGACAGATAGTTTTTAAAACTTCATTGTTTTTTTCGTAAGTCGATTTCTTAACAGCCCTTGACTCCTACGAGGAGGATGTCAAGGGCTGTTAAGAAACCGACTTACGTTTTACTCATAAGGCTTGTCGAGAAAAGAAACATCAAAAAAGCCATGTCTTTAGCCATGTCTTTTTTGATGTTCACAAATCGGGAGTAAGACAACATTTTAGGAAAATAAGGTTTAAGATAGACTTCTGCAAACTGATAAAAGGCTTTAAAATTCCTAAAGCCAGAACTTTGGAAAAGTAAGATAAAGAGTGACAATTTCGTTGGGAGACATAGCACAAGAAAAACCTCCTTTATTTTTGGGAACCAGTTCTGGGTGCTGCTGTATGAGAGGGGTTAAAAAATCATCGACAAGAACATAAATTGATATGATATAATTAGAATTAGAATTAGAATTAGAATTAAACATCTTAGACCTCCTTGTATGTTTTTTTATAACTCTCAAGTTGTTTTTTCCTTGTAAGTTGCTTCTTCAAGACATCTTACAAAGAACTGAGATGTTTGTTTATATCAGCTAGCCTTTAGAGCTGAAAAAAGTCGAAACTCGGGTTATAATGTGTTTTGAACTTCCCCTGTTTTTGCGGACAGTCAATTTTCTCTTAAAGTCTCCATAAAATGGAGGTAAAAGAAAGAATGGAAAAAGTAAAACAGTACTCGGAAGAGTTTAAAAAGCAAGCCATTGAATTGGCAGAGGAAATAGGTGCAAAGGAAGCCTCAGAGAAGCTAGGACTGAGAAATTTCCAAGTGATAAGCTCTTGGAAGCGTTTTCTAAAGCCTGAAGTAGAAAGACAAGCTTCCCATGACTTGGCTTCGGCATTGGAGGAAATAAAGAGGTTAAAAAAGGAGCTGGTCTATGAGAGGCGGAGTGTAGGTATATTGAAAGAGGCAGCGGCTTTTTTTTCAAAGGAAATCCTGAAATGAGATTTAAGGCTATGTTTTATGTAAAAGAGAAAGGGCATCCAGTGCTTCGCATTTGCGAATTATTAAGAGGATCTCGTTCTGGTTTTTATAGTTTTTTAAAAACCAGGGGAAAGCTTGAAAAGGATAAAAATCTGGAGAAAAACATAGAATCTATTTTTAAAAAAAATAAAGGCTGTTATGGTTCCCCCAGGGTGTATAGGGAATTAAAGCGTTGCGGAGTGAGTGCTGGAGAAAACAAAGTAGCTCGAATTATGAAACTAAAGAATCTCAGTGCCCGTCAGAAAAAACCCTATGTTCCTAGAACAACAAAGAATAACCCTCTCATGATTAAGTCTCCTCGGTTGTTTAAGACAGGACAGAGCCAAGCAGGAAAAGAAAACCAGGTATGGTGTTCGGATTTAACCTATATTCCTTTTAGAGATAAATTTCTGTATTTGGTTGTATTTTTAGATGTCTATAATCGAGAGATTAAGTCTTGGAAGCTCTGTGAGAGCTTGGACGGGGTTCATTCAAAACAGGCTCTGAGAGCCGCAGTCCAATCTGTTTCTGGGAACTTAGAGGGCTTGATAATCCACTCGGATCAAGGGGTTCAATATTGTTGTGAAGGGTTTAGAAAAGAATTGAAATTCTTTGGCCTCAAGCAATCTATGTCTAGGAAAGGAAATTGTTATGATAATGCGTTTGTGGAGAGCTTTTTCCATACGTTGAAAGATGAACTGGAATACAAAGACTGTACAACAAAGGAAGAGTTGGAAAAAAAAATTGCAATTTACATGGATTGGTATAACAAGGTAAGAATGCATTCTTCCTTGAAATACATGAGCCCAAAAGAATTTGCCTCCTCAAAAGAATCTGTGGGTTCCCGGAGGTTCTGGCAGTTTTCCAAGGTTATGATATAAGGCGATTTTTATAGCTTTAGAGGTTCTAAAGCCGTAAGATTTTCTCATAGTGAGTTTTACTTTGTTGTTTAAACCCTCTACAATCCCTGAGGAGAAGGCTTTTTTAGCCTTGAAGTAATTAAGAATAAGTAGCTTATGTCTTTGTATGGTTTTTGCTTTTCTTTTCATAGGTTCAATTTTTGAAAGCATGACTCGTCTCGTCCAACTGTCTATAAATTTACCAGCCCAAGTTGGTGAAACATAGGTCCATAACTGTCGGAAGTCTTCTTTTAAAAAATAACAGCGGATACTTTTTAAATTGTACTGTATTAAATGCCTTAATTTTACTTTTTCATAAGATTTTAAATTTTCTGCATTTTTTAACAAGGGCCATCTAGCTTTTGTTAAAAGGGGTTCATACCCGTCTTCTTTCATTTTTTTGTGTTCTGAAGCTCTCACTTCGTCTAAAGCCTTATTGAGTCTTGCTACGATATGAAACCGATCTAATATGTGTAAAGCTCCACTTGCCCTCTCCTTTATGACTTTTAAATAAGGCTTCCACATATCAGAACACACAAACCGTATATCTTTTGACTTCTCTCCTAGTAAATCAAAGAATTTTCTAAAACTCTTTTCTGTTCTTTTTTCTCCTATCCACAACAAGCGTACACGGGTTTTGCTTATTTCATAGACTAAGGTGAGATACTGATGGTTCTTTTTCCATTGTATTTCATCTACACCTATAGCTTGTATTCCCTTTAAAACCCTTTGTTTTAAACCATATTCTACGACCCATTCTACCGAAGCATAGACCTGATTCCAACTGACATGAAACTTACAAGAAACCTCTTTCCAAGACAGGTGACGACACCAGTCTGCTAAGTACTTCATGTAAAAGATCGTTAAACTCTTCTTACCATCGGCCCAAGGTAAATGTTCAACTTTTACCCCACAGCAAGGACAATTGACTCTTCTTACAGCATAAACAAAGAACACCCTGTAACTTAAAATAGGAAGGGATTCAAAGTCCCGTGATGATTTACTGCTGTCATACACTGAACAGGGCTTCTTACAAACACTACAAAAAGCTTGGCCATTTTTACGAGCCTTAATAGGAACATTAATTGACTTTCTATCTTTTGAAAAATAAATGTCTTCGTACACAAAAGACTTCCATCTTAAACAATCATTTAGTATAGTCTTCAAAAGCATCTCTTCCCTCCTTTTTTTTTTTTTGAATAACATTTTAAGGCATCTGGGAAGTAGGTGCTTCTTTTTTAAAATTTTAATGTAACACAGCAAATAAAAGCAAATAAAATGAATGTTTTTGAGTTCAATCACCGGAGGTGATAGAGGCCAGTAAGGGCCTCAAAGAACTCAAAAATACAAGATAGAATGTCTTACTCTTACTTTGATTAATATGAGCTCTTTTGGGGGATTTCTACTACTTTTTACCCACAGATTCCCGGGAGGAGCCAAAAAAACATATTCCTATATGCGTCTATCTGAACCTTTTTTAGTTTTAAATCATGAATTCCAAAGATTTAAAACCTTAGATTATAGTAAATTTCAGGAATAGAGGATGTGCTATTCGTCGAAATGAATTTTTTATAAATATCACTCTAATTAAGCTATCTATCCTCACCTCATATAACTGAGAGTGCAGCTGTCTTAAAAACACTTTTCATTTGTGGGCAAAACCTAGACTTCTTAGTTCCATAAGACCTTCCACCACTCATTTTATGTATCTTTACAAGTCCGCAGTCCACTCCACCAGGAATTACGTTTAAATCGGTGAGGCACTACAACCCTGGCTACAATCTTGATAGCCTTGATAGAACCAATTCCTGGAATGCTATTAAGATTTCTAATATCTTTGTGTTTTTTACTTAGCCTCTTAAACTCTGCTTCATAACGTGCTTTCTCCTCCCCATAAGAACTGATAGCTTTATCTAAGCCTTCTAGAACAAATATATCTCTTCCGCCCGTTTTAATTGAGTCTGCTTCTTAGCATCAAGGTGGGAAGCTCGAAACAGAGCTGATCTTTGGTTTTTAACACGAACTCCTCTTTTAACCACATCTTCATACCCACTGACAATCTTACGAAGGTAAATGAATTCATCACCTGAGTGAAAAACTGGTTTCAAAAGGCCAGAGCGTAACAATAAAACAAGTTTTTCAGCATCAATTTTATCAGTTTTAGCCCCTTCACTTAAAAGTTTGTTCCGAAGAGGATCACAGACTATGAGCTCATCAACACTATCCTTTAATTCTGAATACAACCACTATCGAAGTTGTAGTCTCTTCGATAGTCAATATCTTCTTACCTTTCAGAGTTTTTAAATAGGCACGAAGATTTCCAAGATCTGAAATCGTGTCCATAGTCTTAATATCTTTTGATTTGCCTGTCATCCTTGCAATGGCCATGTTACTTTGTGCCCAATCTACGGCTATATAGTGATCATACATTTTATTTTCCTCCTTTGTTGGTTTATTTATAAATAAAGTCTTGAAATCCTATTTTACATCTTTGTTTTTGCTTTTTCCTTTTTTTCGAGTAAGCCTTCACAAAAATACAGGCTTAATCGAAAAAAAGGGGAAACACCCTTTGAGGACTTAAAAAACAGGACAGCTAAAGGGTTTAGAATTTGTCTCGAAAACCACCTCCTTCTGCAAGTACTTTAGGGTCACTATCATGGCTTAAACCAGTGACCTGTCTTTTTGATTTACCGTCGAATTAATTTCTGTAATTGGTATAACAAAGTCCTTTAAAAGTCTAGTTTTTATCACAGCCTTTTGTTTTTCTTAAGTTTCATTGAAAACTTGTCGATACCTTTATAAGAAAGGTTAAGTTATATGAACACAAAACACTTTTTATCAATAGGGCTTTTTATAGCTATGATCTCTTGTGCTGAAAACAACATAAGTCGTATTGGATCAGAAGGACAAGAAGAGACCAAGCCAGATGACAGGCCATCTCTTTTAAATGCATCGTGGTGTGATCCTGATGAAAATGAAGTGATCTATAGAAGAGGCGAGCATACTTCTGCTCCGGGATTACATATCACAGAATACACTAAAGAGTTCAGGATAACATGTTTTTTAAACGGCGAAACAAGTCATTATCGAGAGTATGATTTCCCTGAGCATCCTGGTGCCTACCACTACCCTCATCCTGATGAAGTCTATAGATTTAAATATACTAGAAAACAACATAAGTCGTATTGGATCAGAAGGGCAAGAAGAGACCAAGCCAGATGACAGGCCATCTCTTTCAAATGCATCGTGGTGTGATCCTGATGAAAATGAAGTGATCTATAGAAGAGGCGAGCATACTTCTGCTCCGGGATTACATATCACAGAATACACTAAAGAGTTCAGGATAACATGTTTTTTAAACGGCGAAACAAGTCATTATCGAGAGTATGATTTCCCTGAGCATCCTGCCTACTACTCTCATCCTGATGAAGTCTATAGATTTTCTAGAAATTAATTCGGCATTTTTATGTAACTTTGAGAAATCTAAAAACTCATAAAAGTAGCCTATGTTTTGCTCTCATCTTTTTTTGTTGTGTTCTGCACTGCGTAAGAAAAGCTTGCCAATCAAGGCAAGCTTTAGGAAGATTTCAATTAAAGAAAGGGGGGAGAGAAGTTTATGAAAGTCCAAACGAGTCATTTTGGCTGTGTGGAAGTTATAAAAGACGACATCTACTTGTTTCCTAAAGGAATATCGGGTTTTCCGCTACATTTAAAGCATTTTGTTTTCATTGATGATCCTAAAAATGAACTTTTTTTGTGGCTTCAGTCAACTGAGGATCCTAACTTTTCTCTTTGTCTTTTGGAGCCTGAACTCTTTGGGCATCAACTTGAAATTAAAATCTCTGAAAAAGAAAGGCAACTTATGCAATTGCAGAAAATACAAGAAAAACCACAAGTGCTTTGTGTGATTACCCTCATTAGTGAACTCAAACAGCTTACAGCTAACCTAAGATGCCCCATCCTCCTTAACTCAAGAAATCGCCTAGGATGTCAAGTTGTTCTTCCTAACCCCCGCTTAAGTTTGTCTGAGCCTATTTTCAATTACTTGAAAAAACGTCTAACTATGAATCAAACAGAACAAATAAAAGATTCCTTACGGTCTCATAGAGAACTTAACTGTTAAATGAGACGATTCTGGGTTTCACCCCATAACATTAAAAATTCAAAAGTTCTTAATTCAAAAGTTCTTTTAGAAGGAGACACTTTTCACCATATTTTTCATGTATGTCGTCTTCAAAAAAAACAGAAGACTGAGCTTTTTTATGGAAAACCTACAGTGCTTCTTGTAGAAATCACAGACATTCAAAGTAACAAAGCTAGGACAAAAGTTATTGAAAAAAGACCCCTACCTCCACTTCAAAAACCATGGATTCATTTAGCCATCTCCCTTCCTAAGCTTTCTACTTTTGAAGCCATTTTAGAAAGATCAGTAGAATTAGATGTTCATTCCTTACATCCCTTCCTATCAGAAAGAAGTTTTTTTAAATCAAAAAATAAGCTGAGTTCCAAAGACAAACAAGGTGGCAAAAACAAATCCTCCCTTCCTGTCAACAAAGTGCGAGAGGAGAAATTCTCCACCTTTCTTCACTTGAAACTCTAGGAGAACTTATGATGAGGTACAAAGCTCAAGAAAACAGCTTAGGGCTTTTTTATGAACATGAGGGAGGAGAAACTCTTTACATTCTATCTCAAAGGAGCTTTTCTGATTACGATAGCTTGTGGATTTTTATAGGAAGTGAAGGGGGTTTTCCAAAAAAAGAATTTAAAGCTCTTCTCCAAGAAGGCCTAAAATCTGTCACCCTAGGCTCTCAAATACTCAAAGTGGAAACAGCTTGCATTTCAGCTATTAGCATCATAAAATATTTCTTGGAGAGGGGGTAATATGGATATTGAAACCTTTAAAGTCTTATCTGAAGGAGTGGGGTTTTCTGGAGAAACAGAGGATAAGGAAGCTTTTAAAAAAGAACTGGAAAAGATCAGGCCTCTTGAAAAAGAATTGGAAGCCTATCTTCCTAAAAATGCACCTCAAGCAAAAGAAAATCTCAAGTTTCCTAGTTCTCCTACAAAAATACGAGATGAGGAAAAAAAGCTTAGAAACCATGCAAATTTTACTGAAACGCAGGCTCAGACTCACCTAACCGTAGAAGGAGATTACATCTTTCAAGGCTTTGCTTTTGTAAGTTTTCTCCTTGATACAGCCTTTGTGGCCATGATATTTTCTGCTTTAATCTTATCCACAGCCTTAGGCTTAGGAAGTCAAGCAGTTCATTCTCTTTTTACTACCTCCTCAATCCTTCATTTTGCATTCATATTCACTATTTTTTTTCAGATTTATGCTTTCTTTTCTCGTTGTTACTTTGGAATGACTGTAGGAGAGGCACAACAATCTTTGTCTCTAGGAACCCACAAACAGAAAAAATCCTCTCTTTTCCTACTTTTAGTAATTTGGAGAACCTTATTAAATTTAGCTACAGGACTTCTTTTAATTCCCTTTATAAGCCTTCTTTTGAAAAAAGATATTTTAGGAAGTCTTTCAGGGCTTTTTCTTTATCAACAAGATCCTGAATTAAAAAGTTAAACCTGCTTTAAAGGCGTAGGATAAGTTTTTAAAGTAACTTGCCTCTGTTGCAACAAAAAACTTTTTCCCTATCTCTTGGTAAAATCCTATAAAAGTCTTCCATTGATTCTTATTTTTTTCTTCCTTTTCAGAGCTTTCTGTAATTTGAAGACCCTGATAAGTTCCTTGAAACATCACTGATGTATCTGTTAAACCTAAACCTAAATAAAAAGAACTCGCTCCTGTTAACTCCAATCCTAAAACTAGACTATAGCCTAAGGTTTTTGTATGCAAATAACCTAAAATATGAGCCCACTGAATGTGAGTCAAAAAAGCTAAAGCAAAGGGAAATTTTTGTGAATGCCAAAAGGACCATTTCAAGCCTAGACTATGAGTATTGATATCAGGATCTCTTAAAAGGGATGAGCTTTGAAAGAAAACATCAAAATTTCTGTAAAGTCCTTTAGTCGCAAACCACTGAAGTATATAGAGAGAGGAGTTGTCCTTAACGAAACTCAGTTTAGAAACATCTACAGTTTTGTACAAAAAACCTAAACGTCCTTTTTCTCTTGAACCTAAAGCTAAGCTTGTTGTTAAAAAATTTTGAGACAGATGTGGGGCTATTTGAGTTAAAATCTCACTTTGAGACACAGAGGAAAGGGGCAAAGAGAGTTCTAAGGCTTGGAGAGAGGATAAAAAGCAAAAAACACTTAAAAAGCAAGAAAATTTCAAAAATTTCATACTCACACCTTGTCCTGAAATTACAAAAAAGCCGACTTAAGCCACCCTAACTGTAACAACCCAGTAAAAACTATTTTTTCATCATAACCTCATAAGGTGTTCTTTAGTCAAGATATTTTGGGTTTGTTGTTAATTAAATTCAATGCATCTTGCTTCACTAAGAAAGTTACCAGATTCTTTTTAAATTTTAGATACAGCAAAAGAAAATATCAACCTAAGCTTTTATTGACCTTCAAAATGCTGATTATGGAAGCATTGTTTAGGGTAATCTGATCTTCCCCCAAAAAACTGTCCACTTTTTTGGGGGAAGATCATGGTTATAGTCAGCGTAAGATATGGGAGCTATTTTTTCTTGATCCCAGTTCTATTAACCGATGGCTTCAGAAGTATAAAGAAGGTGGAATAAGCCTTTTAATAATAAATGATTATGAGAACAGCATCAAACATTCCAAGCTTTCTCTTGAAGAGGAAAAAGCCCCTCTCACTGGATAGCTGTTCGGGCAAATTTACAATGACACGTCAATATTTTAGGCTTAAAAAGCTTAACCAATACTTATCTCTTTCTTTATAAGAACACTTATTTCTGAGAAGTGAGTTTTCTGACTTTTTTCTCTTAAAAACAATTCAAATCTATACCTTTATAACGTTTTTTTAATGCCTTTATTGCCAAACTATGAATATCTTTATTAGTGCTTGTTTGCATAACTTTATTTCTTATCAGTCCCATGGAAAGTTTGCTATTTTTTAGTTCTCGTGGCATATCTTCTCTCCAAAGAAAATAGCTTAGACTTTTTTCTTTGGAGAGAAGAATTTTTCTTTTAGGATTTCTCTTCAATATAAGTTATTCCTTCATTAGGATCAACCCAAAAATAACCAACACTTTTAGGTAAATCTTTATGCTTACCAATAAATTTTTTCGATAGAATTACATAAACTTCATTAAATGTATTTACGTAATCATATAGTTGTTCTTTTAGCTTAGTAAAAGAATCAAGTTCGCTTTTTATCTCATAAGCTATCAATGAGTTTTCTTTGAGTTCTACAATATCTGCCCACCTTTTCCCTCCTAAGAAAGGAACTTCTACACATATTACACTACGACTTTTTTTTAATAAATGATCAATGAGAACTGCTTTAATTTTTTTCCATTCCATTATTTCATAGAAGTGTATAAAGGGTAAGCATCCCATCCCTTTCCTCTTTTGGAGGTTCAACTCAAAAAGGCTCAGCATACAACAAAGCCAAGGCAGTCTATAAAGTTTACAAAAGGCCTGTAAAAATATAGTAAAAGATATAATTAAATTTTTTTTATTTATTTATAAAGGGGTGCATGATAACATGATTTAAGGGATATGATTTTATGAACTTTAAAACTTTTTTTTTTACTTTAAGTTTCTCTGTATTTTTCTCACAGAAAACTTTTTCAGAAGCTCCTATAAGCTTAGATAAGTTTACTCAAGCTATTAAAGAAGCTTTCATTCAAAATTCAGAAATTCAATACATCACGAAATTAGCTAAAAAAATGAAAGTGAGGGCCTGGCTTTTTGAGGACGCAGCTTCTGGTTTAGTGTACTATGTGAAAAAAGATCTAGAGCGAAAAACAAAGAGGGAAGACAGATGGTTTGAATTTCAAGAAGAACGCTTTGATTACGATTACATGAACATCTATCGCTTTGATCAACATATAGTTATAGTCATAGATGGGTCAGATAAAAAGGCTCGCATAATGAAAAAAGCACTCTCTAAAAAGTTTCCTTACTTTCAACAAAACAGCAATGAAAGTATTTGGAAAGTAAGAGCTTTAAAAAACATTAGAAAGAAAGGTATAAAGCAGTATACTGATTCTTATTCTGCGATAATGGTAGAGCTGACAAAGTCTGAAGAGCCTATAATTAGAAGTATAAGAGAATGGGGTTCTGAAGATCTCTTTTTTTTAAAAGATATTCTCAAAGGAGAAATAAGCTATTATTTTTCAAAAAATCATGGGGAGAGTGTAAATCCTGAAATGTTTTCAGTTATTCGTTATTTGATTAAAATGTTTCAGTATAAACTAGCTCCTAAAAAAGAGGACTTAGAGGGAATTAAAGAAATTATAAGAGAGTTTTCAGCTTCAGAATTAAAAACAAGCTATGAGAAGTTTTGGTGGGAAATGAATGTAAGAAAATTATTTACGAAAAATATTGATTTGGAGAAATCTTGGAAAATACTTGATGAATTAGGTTTAAGAGAAAAGCTGATAAGTATGGAAAGCAATAAAAAGAAAAGGGGAAGTCTTGCTTGGTGGTTTAATAAAGAACCTTTAAAAACTAAGAAAATAGAAGAAGGAGCAAGTAAAAACGCTAATGAACTGGGGCTAAAGATAGTCTCTCACAGTATCGATTTTACTACAGCTTCTTATGGCATCAGTAACTTTACAATTTATGAAATGATCATAAGATCTTTTACAGGAAGGCCTAATGTTTTTGTTTCTAGAAACAATATTACAGGAGATTATGAAAAAGGCTTTTACACATTGAGAGGAAAGGAAGGGATACGGGGAACTGATTTTACGGTCCGTTTTCATGTACATCCTGAAGCAAGAGAGGGGATTGACTTCACATTAATGGACAACAATCTTTATAATAGTAGTGTTATATTTTTCAACAAAGCTGCATTGAAAGTGATTCCTGAAATCTTTAACAAAAGTTTCATAGATTTTTTCGAGTTTTTGATTAGAGATGACAAAGACTGGAGTTGGAATCCAGAAAAAGCCTTAATAGAAAGGTTAAGCAGAACAATAAACCGTAAATGGTTGAGCGGTAAAGTCAGTAATAAAGATGTAGAGTATGTTTATAAAGAGATTATTTTAGATTCAATTAAGAAAAAAAGCTATGCATGGGAAACTGTTGTTCAAGAATGGTTCAAACTGGACGTTTCTCTTAAGCATTTTGAATATGCTCTTATTCATCTCTTGATCAGAGTTCAAAATGGAAAATTACTTCAAACTTTGTTGGAAAAGCATATTATCAATAAAGCTATTATAAAAAAGTTAAATAAAGAATATCCTAATTGGAAAAAATTTTTTCACAATGCGATAAGAAGAAGAGAGAAGTCTAAACTTGTCAGAGATTCTCTTTTTGAAAGCAAAATGAGTAAGCAAGTTCAAAATTCAAAAGTCCTTTCTTGTCATCTTCTTTTTTAACAAAAAATTTTTGCCTCATCAAAAGAATTTGTAGGTTCTCGGAGGTTCTTTTGAGGAGGCGAAAAAAAAGAATTTACTCATAAAAGACTTGGGTTTATGGCAACAAATGGCCCCTAAAAAGTATGGTTTTTATGTCAACGTTAATCCAAAAGTCCCTCACTCTCGTTGGTCTCAAAAAACAGAAAAAGTTATAGACGGGAGCTTAAATTAGTGGGATTTTATTTTAGGAAGAGGCTTTGTTGTACATAAGCGTTTTAGATCAAGTTGTTTCCACTTGAGGCGACATCATTTCTATTGAACTTGGAGTCTGATAGCTGAAGGAGTTTTCATTTGATTGAGAATCTTGCATTTTATGAAGGCTTCATGAGCTTGATTCATAAAATTTCTTGAATTAAGTTTTGATCCTAAGAAGTTGTTGAATCGATACATAGTCGTTTCAGCAATAGAACGACGAGGCGTAATTATTTTCTTTTTTTCTAACTTCTTTACCTTTTTTACGTATAGATCGGATCGCTTTATCTCTTTGTTTTAGTGAAGATTTGTTATTTCCCTGTTGGTTTATCCTGGCTCCTTTCCTTGGAGGAATTACAGCTTGAATATTTTCTTTCACTAATGATCCCAACAACTCTTAGTATCATAAGCTCTGGACTACTCTGACTTTGAAAATATGATCTTCAAGACCTCCCAATAAATCTCCAAAAATTTCCGAATCACCAAGAGAATTGTCCGTTAGAGTAGATGCTACAATCTGGCCATTTTTTTCATCAACACATAGATAAAGCTTTTTCCAAGTTCTTCTTTTTGAAGGACCATGCTTCTTTGCTCTCCACTCTCCATCTCCATAAATTTTTACGCCTGTAGAATCAATCACAACTACATGTTCTCTTTTGATTTAATCTTCCCTAGTTCTATAGAGCAGTCCTTTAAACGACGACATACAGTACTGTAATCAAGTATGGGAAGGTCAATTCCCATAAAATAATGCTCTGTGCTAATCCTTGAGTAGCACGAAGAAAACCTGCAAAACGCTCACGTATAACAACTAATGTCTCAATAGCTACATCAGAGTAAATCTGTTGGAAACCTTTGACACCTTTAGCTTGTACACACCACCCTTTTAATACCTGATCAGAAAACAAAAAAGTAATAAAACCACGCTTAACGAGTTCTTTATTATATTTTTTCCAATCGATCTTTTTAGAACAGTTTCTCATAAAACCTCCAAACCATCCTTGTTTTGTATTTCTAAGGGTCTTAGGTTACAGGAAAGCTCTTGTGTTTATCAATGAATCGCTAGACCTTAGTTAAGCTCAAAGGCTCAGCATGCAACAAAACCGAAAATTTGTCTCCTCTAAAAACAGAAAGAGAAGCAAAAACAATACGAAAAAATAAGCCACTTATTCTTAATTACTTCAAGGCTAAAAAAGCCTTCTCTTTAGGGAGAGTAGAGGGTTTAAACAACAAAGTAAACCTCACTATGAGAAAATCTTACGGTTTTAAAACCTCTAAAGCTCTAAAAAAGAGCCTTATATCACAGCATTGGAAAACTGCCAGAACCTCCGGAAACCCACAGATTCTTTTGAGGAGGCTTTTTTTTAAATCATTGTTGTGTAATGATCTAATGAAATGTTTTGCTATGAAGGTCTTAAAATCTTTCTTGATAGAGGCGTATGATAATAAAATAGTCGCACTGGATCTCCCTTGACGTTAGGATTTTCTTAGTAATTGACCTCGTGAGATATGCTTTCTTTGAGCCTGGGATCCTTTAAGGGAATAAGGCTTTGTTTTTGAAAAAAAGTAAGTATAGACCATAAAAAGACTCCTAAGAAGCCTAAAAAGATAATCACTTCAGATAAACCAAAGACAAGATGATCGTAGAAGCTAGGGTACACAAGCCAATAAATGTCTACATACTGAGTAAAAAGAATGAGAATACAAACTCCCCCTAAATAAGAAGGTGTTCTTTTAGCCCAGCGAGGTAGAAGTGCAAAGAAAGGAATAACAAATTTGAAAAGTATAAGAAACAAAGAAACCCAAACCCAAGATCCTGTTGTTCTTGTTAAGTAATAAAACGATGTCTCAGGAATGTTAGCATACCAAATCAACATAAACTGGCTAAAAGCTATATAAGCCCAGAACACAGTAAAACCAAAGAGAAATTTCCCTAAATCATGAAGATGGTTTACAGTGACAATTTGATCTAAATAACCCTTCTTCATCAAGTACAGTAAAATTAAAATAAAAGCTGCTAAAGACGATTGAAAGAGTCCTGCAAAAGTGTAAACCCCTATAATTGTGCTAAACCAATGAGGCTCTAATGACATAAGCATATCAATACTAAAAATAGAAAAAGTGATCGTAAAAATTAAAATAAAAAGAACAGACAAGATAACATTCTTTTTCGTCAATTGAACATCCCCTGTTTCGTCTTGTTTTAAAGAGTTTGAAAGCATTTTATAGCCTAACAAAAGCCATAATACAAAAGAGATGATGACTCTTGTAAAAAAGAAAGGAACATTCAAATAACTCTGTTTATGCTGTAAGAGATAGTCTTTTTTTACGATATCTACATGCATCCATTCATAAAGATAATAAGACCCTAAGATCAAAAAAACAATTGTCAACAAAAAGCTGGGTTTTAAAAAGTTAATACAACTCTCAGGTACTCTTCGGAGTCCCACACTCCAGCTTGCTTTTGTCAAGTGTTGCAATGATGTAAAGAAAACACCTCCCAGAGCCAAAGAAATAAAGTAAAACAAAGACACTAAATAACTACTCCAAGCTCTTATAGGATCATGTATAACTGTCACAACAAAAGCTATAAGACCTAAGAACATAAAACTAGCATATATTTTCTGTAAATTTATATCTAATTCAAAAAATTTGGGAGGTTTTACAGCCATACTCTATTCCTTTTCAAACCTTTGTAAATTACGAACATAATTCACTACAGACCAACGATCTGCTTTTTTTGGAATTTGTTGTATGTAGGAACCCATAAGGCCTTGTCCCTTTGTTATAATATGAAAGATGCGACCATCTTTAAATTTTCTTACTTTTTTTGAAAGTAAAGAGGGTGGTTTTATAATCATCTGATCTCCTACAAGACTTTCTCCTTTTCCGCGAGAACCGTGACAAACAGAACAATAGAAATCATAGTTCTTTTTCCCTCGTAATAGAACATCTGCTAGCCTTACGTTATAAATAGGATTTTTCAACTCTCTTTCCGCCTTATCCGCTTCAGCTATTTTATATGGATAAGACTTGTAACCTCTCGGAATCGTGTTTTCAGGAGGATAAAGCATTTCCTCTTGTGATTTTATACTTTTCTGATTCATCATATCTTGTATTAATTCCACGTTTGTTTTATTGTTTCCTGCCCCACAAGCCAATAAAAACAAGGATATTGAAAAAATAAAAGTTCTTAAAAATCGCATTTAAAAAACACCCTCTTTTACCTCAATGGCACCTTCTGTTTTAAAAAGGGTTTCTAAAGTTTTTTTATCGTACTGAAGATCATCTTGAAAAATCATAAGTGCAAATTTATGACTGCTAAGATCAGGGTCTAAAATATGAGGTTTAAGTCTAGGGAGTCCACAAGCCAAGATAAGAGCTCCCACAGAACTCAGTGCTGCAAACAAAATAGTCAGTTCAAAAATAACAGGGATAAAGGCCGGTAAAGACCACATAGGTTTTCCTCCTATGTTAAGAGGCCAACTGATTGCAGAAGTCCACCAAGTAAACCAAGTTCCAAAACCAAAGCCTAAAAGACCAAAAAACAAACTCACCCAGGAAATAAAAGAACGTTTAAGTTTTAAAGTATGATCAAGATGATGAACAGGATAAGGAGTGATCGCTTCTATATCTTTATAACCAGAAGAAACCAACTTTTTACTTGCTTTTAAAAACAAAGACTCATCAGTCCATAGGCCAAAAATCATGTTTCTTGTTTGAGGAAAGAAGTAATTTTTAATTTTTGACATTTAGGATCCTTTCTTTTCCTACATGACGTACTGGCTTAATTTCTGCAATTGAGATAGCAGGTAAAAGCCTTGTAAAAATTAAAAAAAGTGTAAAAAACAAACCAAAACTTCCTATAACAGCTCCTATGTCAAAAAAAGTAAACTTAAACAGACCCCAGTTTGCAGGCAAAAAGTCTCTATGAAGACTTGTAACTGTGATTACAAATCGTTCAAACCACATACCAATGTTCACAAAAATAGAAACAATAAACATAATAGGGATGGAACGTCTTATTTTCTTGAACCAAAAGATTTGAGGAATGAATACATTACAAGTTGTCATAATCCAATAAGACCACCAGTAAGGACCGAAAGCCCTATTTAAAAACGTATAACCTTCGTAAGCAGATCCTGAATACCAAGCCATAAAGAATTCAGAAGCATAAGCATAACCCACAAGAAGACCTGTTGTCATAATGATTTTGTTCATGTTTTCCATATGATTTATGGTAATGTAGTCTTTAAATTTAGGCACAGCCTCTCTTAAAATTACCATAAGGGTCACCACCATACCAAAACCAGAGAAAATAGCTCCCGCCACAAAATAAGGAGGAAAAATCGTAGTATGCCAGCCCGGTAAATTAGAAACAGCAAAATCAAACGATACAATACTATGAACAGATAAAACCAGAGGTGTTGCTAAGGCTGCAAGTAACATATACACCATTTCATAATGATTCCAATCACGAGCCGTTCCACGCCAGCCCAAAGACAAAGCTCCATAGAAAGTTTTTCTCAATTTATTTTTAGCTCTATCTCTCAAGGAAGCTAGATCAGGGACCATGCCAATGTACCAAAACGCAATGGATACAATAGCATAAGTAGATACAGCAAACACATCCCAAACAAGAGGAGAACGAAAGTTTACCCATAAAGAACCTCTCTGATTGGGATAAGGGAACAACCAGTAAGCCAGCCAAGGTCTTCCCGTATGTAAAAGAGGAAACAAACCTGCTGTCATAACAGCAAAAACGGTCATAGCTTCCGCTGTTCTAGCAATAGAAGTCCTCCATTTTTGTCTAAAAAGAAAAAGTATAGCTGAAATCAAAGTTCCTGCATGACCGATACCAATCCAAAAAACAAAAGTAACAATATCCGTTCCCCAGCCTACAGGATGATTAACTCCCATAAGTCCCATACCCTTAGCTACAATTAATCCCATAACACAAATAAAAAAGATAAGAAGAGTCTTAGCTGATAAGAAAGTTGCTAAAAAAGAAGGCCCAGGGGTTCTTTCCGCTAATTCACAAATATCATTTGTAATATCTTTTAAAGATTTATGACCTAAAATAAGCTCTTTTCTTTTCATACTTTAATGATGCTCCTTTCTATCTTTACTTTTAAGTTTATCGACATGACGAACTTTTGTTTGAAACCTCACAGAAGGCTGGGTGTTCAATTCCTCTAAAAGACTATAGCTACTTTCTTTTTTAAATAACTGGGAAACTCGGCTCTTAGGATCGTTCATATCACCAAAAACAATCGCTTGAGTGGGACATGATTGTTGACAAGCTGTTTGTATTTCACCATCTTTTAAAGCTCTACCTTCTTGGGAAGCTAAAGCTTTTTTTTCTTTGATTCTATGAATACAAAAAGTACACTTTTCCATAACCCCTCTGTGACGAACAGTCACTTCAGGATTCAATTGTTTGTTTAAAGGACTTTTATGATTTTGTTTTGAGTAATTAAACCAATTAAATCGTCTGACTTTATAAGGGCAATTGTTAGAGCAATAACGAGTTCCTACACAACGGTTATAGATCATATCATTTGTTCCTTCGTCACTATGAACGGTTGCAGCCACAGGACATACGGTTTCACAAGGAGCTTTATCACAATGTTGACACAGAATAGGCATAAATACTGTATCAGGGTCCTCTGAAGATCCTTTATAATAACGATCAATGCGAAGCCAGTGCATTTCACGACCTTCTAAAACATATTTCTTACCCACAACAGGCACATTATTTTCTGACTGACAAGCCACAACACAAGCTGAACAACCTGTACATGTATTAAGATCAATAGCCATAGCCCACTTTTTTCCTTTGTAATCATGGTCTTTCCAAAGGCTAAAGGTTTTATGATCATGACGACCATTTTTAGGATTTTTCATAAAATCTTTTAGTGTACTCTCTACAACAATCTGACGACCTTCCATAGAGTGGTGGCTTTGCACATTAGCTAAAGGAACATGTTTTTCTGTCACTTTAAAAGAAGCACTTAAAACTTTTTTATAGTTGTTTAAATTCATAAACTCAAAAGCGTTCACTCCGACATGACTTGCTAACTCACCAGCAAATTCACGGCCATAACCTAAAGCCAGACCTAAAACACCATCAGCCTGCCCCGGTTGTATATGTATGGGAACTTTCACAATATGAGAGCCAGACTTAAGTTCTACGACTTGTCCCTCTCTAAGTTGTCTCTTCCTTGCTTCTTGGGGAGAAAGACAAAGGTAATTGTCCCAGCAAATTTTTGTAATAGGATCAGGAAATTCCTGAAGCCATGAAACATTAGCTAAACTTCCATCACGCAAACCTATCGTAGGGTAGAGAACAAGTTCATAACCTTCATAAGAGGAGGGTTCTTTTAAAACTTGCTTTAAAACATAATTTCTAAATTTTCTTTTCTCTAACTTTTTAGGCTTTCTTGCATCAAAAAAACCTTTCTGTAAAACATCATACCAAAAATCATTAAAATCTTTTTTTATAAAACTTTTATACCTTTCATAAATCCCCCAACGCCAATAACTTCTCAAAAAACTGTAATGATCTCGACTTGCAAGAAATCCCTTTTGAGAAGAAATTTTTTGAGCCCATGAAAGCAGAGATTCTTGGAATGGACGTGTTTGATAAAGGGGTCTTATAGTGGGTTGCTGTATATGAAACAACTCTTTTACAGACTCTTCATCACTCCAGTACTCCATAGAGTGAGGGTGAGGTAAAATATAATCAGAGAGCTGGCCTGTTTCATCAATCCTATCTCCATGGTAAATGACAAGCTTTGCTTTTTTTAAAGCCTCCTTAAAATAAGGGGCTTTATAAAGAAGATTAAGCCCATAGATAATCACGGTTTCTACACTTCCCTCATCAAGGGCTTTCGTTAATTCAAGCAAATGAGAAGTCTCCCCTAAAGCTCCTCGGTAGGTGTCTTCATAATCCACAATGGATCCGTCATTTTGTAAAAGACTATTTAAAAAATTCGCCATAATCTGTAAGGACAGAGCATCTTTGAACGACCCATCTAAAGAAGCCAAAACAAGACTTCGCCCACGATGTTTCCATAAATTTTTTGCTGTTTGAGACCAAAACTCTTTAGAAAAGCCAAGATCCCTTTGGCTATAAGCCTCCAAAGCTTTTCTAAAATAACCTTTAACATCACCTAAACCCTCAACCACAACAAGTTCATAAGCCAATCTCATAAGAACCGTTAAATAATCTGAAGGAGAAACTCTCTTTCGAACATCACTGTTTGTTCCTGTTAAAGACATTAAGCTTTCAAAAACAATAAGTTGGCTCATAGAAGAATGAGGTGTTCTTGTGTAAGAGAATTTTCTTGTCATCTCCACAGGAGCTAAGTAGGTTCCTAAAAAGTCAGCTCCCACGGAAACAATCATACGAGCTTTTTCAATATGATAACGAGGAAGTATTTTTCTTCCTCCATAACAGAGAGCTTGAGATTTTTTGACATCACTATAATCAAAAGTATCCCACTGAAAGTGCTTCACATCCCTCTTTCTACAAAACTGTTTTGTTAAGTATTTTAAAGAAGGCGAAAGGTTTGTTCCTGTTAATAAGGCTACTTTCTTTTCTTTCAAAGCTTTCACTATCATTTCATCAGCTTCCTCATAGGAAGTTCTTATTGTATCTTTATTACTACGAGAGGAATTGAACAAGTTTCTTCTAGGACCTTTGAGACGATCAGGATCGTAAAGGCTGAGTATATGAGCTTGTGCTCTTGCTGAAACAGATCCTTTATGGAGGGGACTATCAGGATTCCCCTCTATTTTAAGAGGCCTTCCCTCTTTTGTTTTCACTAAAAGAGAAAAACTCTCTAAGCCATCAGAAAAAGAGGAACAGTAATAGTTACTTAAACCAGGGATCACCTCTTCAGGACGTTTCACGTAAGGAATAATAGTTTCAGAAGGACGTCTAATACAACTTAAAGACGAAAGAGCTATACTTGCTCCCATAAGTTTTAAAAACTCACGTCTCTGCCAACCTTGCTGTCTCTCATCTAAAGGATTTGAAAGAAATTCATCCTGAGCAAGACTTTTTAACTGACCATCGTGTCTCCATTCTTCAAGAGTTAACCAATATTTTGACATTTTATCCCTTTCTTTTCTCTCAATAATGACAAGTTGAACAGTTAATAGGTGCTTGATTTTCTGGTTTACGATGACAGTTCACACACCAACCCATAGAAAGATCCGACCACTGAAGAACAACTGGCATAGTCTCTACAGAGCCATGACATTCTTGACATTTTTTACCCGCATTTACATGAGCGGCGTGATTAAACTTCACAAAATCAGGTAGCATGTGAACCTTTTTCCATAAAATAGGTCTGTTATTATCATAAGCTTTTTTTAATTTTTGAATAGAGGGATCTGATTTTTTTACATTTAAATGGCAGTTCATACAAATGTTTAAACTCGGTAAAGAGGCATGACGTGAAACTTCTGTAGTTGTGTGACAATACTGACAAGCAATCTTATAAATACCTGCATGTTTTTCATGGCTGAAGGAAAGAGGTTGAGTAGGTTTATAGTTTTTATTGTAACCTAAAGATAATTGATTATGTGTAAGTGAGTAAACAAATACAGGTAAGCCTATAAATAAGACACAACTTACAACGATACAAAAGGCTAACTTAATCATTGATAAAACAACATCCTTCTTGTTTTTTCTCTTTAAATGCGACCTTAATTATTCAATTAAATCCCTAAAGGGTCAACTCTTAACGAGAAGCTTTCTTACAAAAGAAAGCTTCTTTAAAAAACAAAATTCCCCAAAAGCTTTAGCCCCATAAGCTAAAAGAAGATTTAAATTTCACCAAACATTTTAACGCAATCAGACATTCTGTTCCTTTTAAAGAAAAATTCTCTGACATCCTAAAGAAAATCACAAAAATCTTAAAAACAAAGGCTCTTTCTAAAGCAAGAAAAACCCCTATCGAAAAGCTCCCATACCCACTTACTACTTTTCTTAAAAAGCAGACTTTTAAAAAATTTTAACCTAAAAAAATGAATATTGATGGCCTGTTGTTTCAATTACCGGGAATTTTAGTACGGGCTTTTTCATAATCTTAGCAATACTTTCTACATCAAACTCTTGGTCTTTAAAGATACGTTTTGTACAATTGACAAACAGCTTAGCACAATAAAGAGCGTCATCTTGTGCTCTATGGAATGTTTTGGATTGTATTTTTAAAAACTCAATCAGCGTGGGCAATTTATAGTTAGGAAGGCCTGGAAACGCTTTTCTTGCCATTTGCAAAGTGTCTACAATAGGAGAGTTAGGGGTTGGAATTTGCTCTTTTTCATAACTGGCTTTTAAGAACTGAAAGTCAAACTGGGAGTTATGTGCAACCATAACATAATTGTTACAAAATTCTGTAAACTTAAGAAGAATCTGATTAATTTTCGGTGAAGACTGAACCATTTCGTTTGTAATCTTATGTACTTTGATGCTTGCTTTAGGAATAGGTTGTTCCGGATTGATAAGAGTAGAGAACACAGCATCAACTTTTTTATTCTTAATGCGAACGGCTCCAATTTCAACAATCTTGTCTACACCAGGGACAAAACCTGTGGTTTCTAGATCAAAAGCAACAAAGTCCATAAATGAGACTTTAGCAAAGAGATCTTTTTTTTTCAAGGAAATTTTAAAGAAGCCATAGAATTATGAACTTGAGGGATTTTAACTTGCTTGCCGTTATAAAAGATTTTGGTTTTGTGAAGACCCATAACTCGTAGCGATATACTTTCTCTTCCCTTTATAATCAACCGCCCTCCTCTCAAGATCGTTTTTGAAAAGGGATCTTTTTTGTCAATTTTGTAAGAAACCCTTAACTCTTCTTCAGCCTGTATCAAAACTTCTTGCTTAAACTCTTCAAGACTAGATTTAACAGGTTTTTCTCTCCCCATTACTGAAGCAGTATGTCTATTTACCACTTTAAAAAGATCCTCTCTTGGCTGAGAAACAAACACCGCATTTTCTGGAATCACCTTTAGCATAGAAAAAAGAAAAGCTTCTTTGGTTTTTTGCTCAATTGTTTCTTCTGTATCATACTTAAAAAACTCTTCTAGCTTTTGGGATTGAAAAGTGTCTTTTTCAATAGCAACTTTGTTTTTTTCTTGTAACTGCACAATAGTTTTATGAGCCACAGAGATAATGAAAAACAAAGCTAAAATAGAAAGAGCCTCAACAGCACGTGTGGGTAAATGACTTGTTTTTACGCCCACATCTTTTTGAGAAGCAAGCTTGCTAGATTTTATATTTTTAGGGAAACTTTCAGAAATTTCTTGTTCGAACTGACTTATCAACTGATAGACGTCCATTTCCAAAAAAGCCCCATAAGCTCTTATATAACCTTTGATAAAAGAAATCCGTGGTAAATCCTCCCAACACCCTTGTTCAATGCTTTCAAGCTTTCTAATACTAACCTTAATAGCATCAGAAACTTGCTCAATAGAAACACCTTTTTGTAATCGAGTCTGTTTGAGTAAACCTCCTGTAACCCTCATAAATCTTACCTTGTTAAACTTAAAGCTTTTTTAGCTTTCATAGCATAATCATGTTCAGGGTGATTCTTAATAATTCTCAAAAAATGTGTTCTGGCTTCACTTTTTCTGCCCAGTTTTAAAAGCGAAAGGCCTGTATAATAAATAGGTTCTTGAAAGTTGCTTTTCTCACAAAGACGTTGGGTTTTCTGAAAGGTTGCAAGGCTATGCTCATAATCTCTTTCATAAAAAAGAGAAAGGCCGTAGTAAAAAAATGAACCACAGTCTTTGTTGTTTTTAGAAATTGCTTTTTTTAGATAAGCTTGTGCGGTTTTGTTTTTACCTTTTTTTAAATATGCTAACCCTAAATTCTGATAAGATGTGGCAACTCCTGTGTAAGTTAAATCTTGAAGAGTGAAAATGGCCAGTCGAATTGCTCTATTATATTGTTTTTTTTCAATAAAAATTTTAGACAAGGTGTTAAACCCTTGTGTATACTTAGGATTTATCTCTAATGCTTTTCTGACACTTTTTTCAGCTAAATCTAACTGATGAATAGACATATAAGCTATACCTAAGTTATGGTGAGCTAAAAAATTATCAGGATCCACAGAAAGGGCATTTTCAAACTCTTTGATAGCTTCAGGGTAACGTCCTGAAAACACAAGCGAAGTAGCAAGCTGTGTATAAGAACGTGAGAGTTTTTCGTTTTTTGTGCTTTTAAGTCCTATAGTGCTACAAGAAGTAAGGAATAAAAATGCTAAAAATTGAATAAGCATACTACATTATAGCAAAAAGCTACATGCTAAGTAAATACTAGTCTTTAGTTGAGCTTCAGAAAATGTTTATGTATCTCTTGTGTTGTCAAACTTAGGTCGTAAACTCCACCTTTTAGCTTTCTTTGATTTTTAAAGGCTCAGATTTTTTCTTAAATTTGCTTATTTAAAAGAACAAGAGGGTTTAGAAGTGATAACTTTAGAAGGCATGTTTTAAAAAGAATTGCAATCTCATAATACCGTCTTTTTTGCAATACTATTTTTATTAAAATTTGAAAAAAAGAAGTAAATGAAGTATGTTACGTTAAAAATTACTCCACTATTTCGACTCATACAAGTTTTGTTTGAGGAAAATGAAGCTTTGTTTGAGAAAAAAGACAAAGAGCTTTCAAAGCTCAAAAACTCAGAAAAGTGAAAAAAAATAGTTACACACACTAAGTATGCTCATTTGAGCTTAAAAGCTTTTTAACCCTTTCTTTTACTTTTTTCTTGTAAGTGACTGGAATAGGAAGTTTTAAAGAATCAGATTCTTTTGAAGAGGCCATTTTTTTTATGTAGTAGGGTTTGCGAAGTTCTTATTTTTTTGTTTTTATTCTTATGAAGTTTCTTTTGTCTGTGTAAGGTTTATTTAAAATGTAAAGGGAAAAAGATTTTTTTACTCTATTAAAGAGAGCCACCGCATTCTTTAGGAGTCCAATCTTTCGTGCTATCAGTTGCCAAACCATCAAGGTTAAGGCAAACTCTTATGGTTTTGTTTAGGTACATCTCAACACCGACACCATCATAACAAATTGGGTTAGGAACACCACCAGGAGTAGGGTTATTACTTTCACAATAATTAAAATGAAGGCTATTTGGATATACGCTTTGTGGGGGAGGATAATTGACTAATGGTAATCTGCTAGCAGATGTAGTCCGGTCGGTACTATCTTTAAATTCGTACTTGCTAGGACATTCTTCTGAATGATTATCGTTGCCATTGCCTCCTAAATAAAAAGTAGTGAGAATTGCGTGTGGATTTAAATTTGTTCTATCAAAATAGACAATAACTTGACTTGTAAAGTAAGATACAGATCCGTCATTCTCATCACATGCTAAATCATAAAAAGCATCCCTAAAACCCAAGCCTTCAGTGTAAGTGCTAAAGCCAGAGAAAGTCCCCCCACCCAGACCGGTTACCAGTTTTGTCTTAGGATTTTGTTCATAAAGCACAGTTTTGTACATTGTGAAAAGATTAGACACTAAGACTTTTCCGTTAGAAGCAATAGCCTTTCTTTTGTAGTTGTTATAGGCTGAGTATCCTATGCTAGCTAAAACCCCAACTATGGCTACTGTTACAAGAAGCTCTAGTACAGTAAATCCTTTTTGTTTTTCTTTAGCTTGGTTTTTTCGAAAAGAAAAACCAAAAAAGCAGACAAAGAAGTTTGTTACACACGTTATTAGAGGAATCCATGACGCACTCTCTCTCTCTCTACTCATCTACCACATCCCCCTAATTTTACCATAACCTAAGGTTCTTTTTAAAGCAAGCCTCCTATGAAAAAAGTGTTTTTTTTTGAACCATACTTGTCTCATGAAGAGAAAAGAAGAGAGCTTTTTTTTCTTTTCTTAAGTCTTAAGTCCGTTAAGCCTTTTATCAACTTGTTCAAAAAAGACCGCTAAAAAAGAGAGCTACATCTTGAATGATTTTGTTTTTCCATGTAGGTGTGGATGATGAGCTTTTTTTACTTGATAGTTTAGCTATCAAGCTTTTAAAGGGATTCTTTAGGCCTATTTTCTGCTTACGATTACTTACCCTGATAGATTCTTAATTTTTTGCCTCCTCAAAAGAATCTGTGGGTTCCCGGAGGTTCTGGCAGTTTTCCAAGGTTATGATATAAGGCGATTTTTATAGCTTTAGAGGTTCTAAAGCCGTAAGATTTTCTCATAGTGAGTTTTACTTTGTTGTTTAAACCCTCTACAATCCCTGAGGAGAAGGTTTTTTTAGCCTTGAAGTAATTAAGAATAAGTAGCTTATGTCTTCGTATGGTTTTTGCTTCTCTTTTCATAGGTTCAATTTTTGAAAGCATGACTCGTCTCGTCCAACTGTCTATAAATTTACCAGCCCAAGTTGGTGAAACATAGGTCCATAACTGTCGGAAGTCTTCTTTTAAAAGATAACAGAGGATACTTTTTAAATTGTACTGTATTAAATGCCTTAATTTTACTTTTTCATAAGATTTTAAATTTTCTGCATTTTTTAACAAGGGCCATCTAGCTTTTGTTAAAAGGGGTTCATACCCGTCTTCTTTCATTTTTTTGTGTTCTGAAGCTCTCACTTCGTCTAAAGCCTTATTGAGTCTTGCTACGATATGAAACCGATCTAATATGTGTAAAGCTCCACTTGCCCTCTCCTTTATGACTTTTAAATAAGGCTTCCACATATCAGAACACACAAACCGTATATCTTTTGACTTCTCTCCTAGTAAATCAAAGAATTTTCTAAAACTCTTTTCTGTTCTTTTTTCTCCTATCCATAGCAAACGAACACTTTCTTTGCTTATTTCATAGACTAAGGTGAGATACTGATGGTTCTTTTTCCATTGTATTTCATCTACACCTATAGCTTGTATTCCCTTTAAAACCCTTTGTTTTAAACCATATTCTACGACCCATTCTACCGAAGCATAGACCTGATTCCAACTGACATGAAACTTACAAGAAACCTCTTTCCAAGACAGGTGACGACACCAGTCTGCTAAATACTTCATGTAAAAGATCGTTAAACTCTTCTTACCATCGGCCCAAGGTAAATGTTCAACTTTTACCCCACAGCAAGGACAATTAACTCTTCTTACAAAATAAACAAAAAACACCCTGTAACTTAAAATAGGAAAGGATTCAAAGTCCCGTGATGATTTACTGCTGTCATACACTGAACAGGGCTTCTTACAAACACTACAAAAAGCTTGGCCATTTTTACGAGCCTTAATAGGAACATTAATTGACTTTCTATCTTTTGAAAAATAAATGTCTCCGTATACAAAAGACTTCCATCTTAAACAATCATTTAGTATAGTCTTCAAAAGCATCTCTTCCCTCCTTTTTTTTTTTTGAATAACATTTTAAGGCATCTGGGAAGTAGGTGCTTCTTTTTTAAAATTTTAATGTAATACAGCAAATAAAAGCAAATAAAATGAATGTTTTTGAGTTCAATCACCGGAGGTGATAGAGGCCAGTAAGGGCCTCAAAGAACTCAAAAATACAAGATAGAATGTCTTACTCTTGCTTTGATTAATATGAGCCTTTTTGGGGGATTTCTACTACTTTTTACCCACAGATTCCCGGGAGGAGCCTTCTTGCCTCCTCAAAAGAACCTCCGGGAACCCACAGATTCTTTTGAGGAGGCATAATTTAAAACATGGAAGAAGATAGAGTTTTTACTTAGCGATCGGAAAAATGAGAGTAGAAGTTAGAAGCAAAAAACTTTCCAAAAATTTGTTAACTTAAGTCCTATGGACTTTGAAGGCTTAAGCCTCTTAGAAGTCTCTTCCGGAACCTTATGGACACTCAAAGAACGTCCACTCTCGTTTCACTCGTTGGGAGAAATCTGGAATTTCTAAAGAGGATTTTTTCTCATCTTATAAAAGATTCTAAAAATGAATATCTTTCTATTGATAGCACTATAGTACGAGTTCATCAGCATTTTTCTGGTGCAAAGAAGAAGGATCAAAAAAAGAAGACTTTGGCTTTGGAGTACTTCAGAGGAGGTTTAAGTACAAAAATTCATCTTGTAAGTGAGATAGCTTAGGACGTCTTATACGTTTGAGTTAAACAAGAAAAGAAGCCTAAGACATTTTGAGAAACAAAATTGAGAGAATGAGTTTTTTCAGGTTAAAGAACTTTGAGAGAAGTGGCAATAAGATATGAAAAAAGGGCAAAAAACTTCTTAGGCTTAAGTGATGTTAGCTTCTTGTATGGTTTGGTTAAATTAATTGATAACACGCCCTAGTAATACAAGTAAGGATTTTAAAATGGATAGTACTAAAAAACTTGACTATTGTGAAAACAGAGGCTGTGGAGAATCATAAGTAGACTCCTATTCCATTTGAAAAACCCCTCTTCTTAAGAGGGGTTTTCTTTTTTTTTACTTCAAATCTTAAACTCCAGAGGGTTTCATTCGCATACTTTCCCATAATTTAGGAATTTCAAAACGTTGTCTTACATAATCGTAAAAAATGTGTATGATAAGGTCATTATAATCTAAAACAATCCAATGCCCTTCACCCCTTCCTTCTACAACAAGAGGGGAAAGGTCTGTTTTTTTCTTTATAGCTTTGACTAAGTAATCTGCTATGGCCGAAGCATGTTTTGTGTTTTTAGCAGAAGCAATAAGAACAAAATCAAACAAACGATTTTCTGACATGAATTTATAGACTTCAATCTGAGAGTTTAGTTTTTTTCTTAAAAGCCTAGAACACAGCTGTGCCAAAGACTTTGCAGAAAGAGGTTTTTTTGCTAATTGAAACAACTTCTCTTTTTTTATGACCTCATAAACATCTCTTGTTACATCTTTTTTATAAGGCTTTCCTTGTTTGATTTTCTCTCTAATATTTCGAGATGAAACTTCTACTTCATGAACATTAAACCAATAGATGGTCTTTCCTGTATTAAGGAGAGTTTTTTTTCTGTTAAAGCAAGCTATATAGGGTCTAATGTATAAAGGAAGATCATTTTGACATGCAGGTGTTTTGATCACACCCCTTGATGTGATAATAAAATTTGTCTTTTCTAAAATTTCTTTAAAGTTGTGCCATTTGTGAAAGGTTTTAAGCTGTTCAACCCCCATGATCCAATAGAGTTCATATTGAGGAGATTCGTTTAAAAAAGAGTTTATGGTATCGATAGTATAACTTATGCCTCTCCTATCTAGCTCTCTTGTATCTAAATGAATTCTATCCCAACTCTTAAGAGCAATTTCCAATAAACACAGTCTTTGCGTTTTTGTGGTTTGATTTACGCTTTTTTGAAAGGGGTGTTTAAAGACCGGTAAAACTTGTATTCTTTCTAAATCAAAGCCTTTGAGTACAGAATCAAGGCTTGCTAAATGGCCTTTGTGTATGGGGTTAAAAGACCCACCGAACAAACCAATCTTACGTGTCAGAAAAAACCCTCCTTTTGACTCTCTCTAAGAGTCTATCTATATTGTAACCTGTACTAACAGATAAAGGCAAAATTTCCAAGCCTTTCATCTTGAATTGAGACACAATTTGATCCTGTTCTGAGTGACTGAGAAGATCACATTTGTTAAGTACAAGAATTTGTTCACGTTGCTTAAGGGGTTTCTGTAAATGAGGCTTTGGATTTTTTTTGTCGTATTCGATAAGTTCCCTTTGTAAAAAGAAGTAATCTTTAATTGGCTCTCTTTGCGAACTAATGTGAGGTTCTAAAATATGCAAAAAAGCTTTTGTCCTTTGAAGGTGCTTTAAAAAACGGTACCCAAGACCTATGCCCTCTGAAGCTCCTGGTAAAATGCCAGGAAGATCAGCTATCACAAGAGATTTATGTTTTCCTAAATCCACAACTCCTAAATGAGGCTGAAGTGTAGTGAAGGGATAGCTTGCAATTTTAGGGCGTGCTGCTGAAATTCTAGATATCAAAGAAGACTTTCCTACACTGGGAAAACCTAAAAGTCCTATATCAGAAATAAGTTGCAATTCTAAAGTAATCCTTCTTGTCACACTAGGCTCGCCTTTCTGAGAAATCTGTGGTGCTTGATGAATGCTACTTTTATAAAAAGTGTTCCCTTTTCCTCCACGCCCTCCTTTTAAAAATAAAAATAAACTCTCCCTTTTAAGATCTTTAATCAGTTCTTGATTATTGTAATGACGAATGAGGGTTCCTTCAGGAACTTTGAGTACAAGATCTTTTCCTTTAGCACCTGTACAATTTTGACTTCCTCCAGGATATCCATTCTGAGCCTTGTACTGACGTACTCTTCTGTAATCTAGAAGTGTATTTAAAGAGGTATGAGTGCTAAAAAGGATAGAACCTCCGTTTCCTCCGTCTCCTCCATCAGGACCTCCTCGACTCACTCCCTTTTCTCTTCGAAAGCTACAAGCTCCTGCTCCTCCTTTACCGGAAGAGACTAGAACATCAACCTCATCGACAAACTTGAGGTCTTTCATAAAAAATTTATGCGCTTTTTTGTTTTGTTTCTAATTCAACACTGATTTTGATTTTTTCTTTATTCACACGTTCAAATTTTACAAAACCTTCTACAACAGAAAAAATGGTATGATCTTTTCCCATCTTTACATTACGCCCTAAGTGAAATTTTGTACCCCTTTGTCTGACGATAATGTTACCTGGAATCACTTTTTCTCCGCCAAATTTTTTAACCCCAAGCCTTCGCCCTTTAGTATCCCTTCCATTCTTAGTACTTCCTGCTGCCTTTTTCGATGCCATCTTAACCTCTTTTTGTCGTTTTATAACTGAGAACAGGATGTTTCTCAGCAATCTCAGATCCTTTATCTGATGAAATGGATTCAATAAAAAGCTTTGTATACATTTGTCTATGACCTTGTGTGCGACGATAACCTTGTCGTCTTTTTTTCTTAAACACAAGAATTTTAGGAGCTTTTTTATGAGCAGTTACAACACCCACAACTTTTGCTTCCTTTACATAAGGTGTTCCTATAACAGTTTTTTGATTACTATAAACTAAAACATCAAAATTTACTTTTTCTCCTACTTTATGATCAATTTTTTCTATAGAGGCAGTGTCTCCTGGTTTCACCTTGTATTGCCTCCCTCCTGATTCGATAACAGCGTACATAAAAACTCCTAGGCTTCAAAAATGTCACAAAAGAACCTCTTTTGTCAATCCGTTTGTATGCTTTCTTTATGTTAGGTCTTGTTAAGCCCTTTTTTTACCCCCCTTATATTTAAAATAGGATAAAAGACCTAATCTCTTAAAGTTTAAAAGAACTTCTTAATGCAAAGCGAAAAAATATTATAAAAGCCTCATAAAGGTCAAAAACTTTGGCCTGTGGTTTTCAAAAAAGGCTTTCAACAAAAAAAGCCTTTAAAAAGATCTGGTCATCAATTTTTTCTTTTTGATAGGTATATCTTTTTAAGGCTCCTCCCGGGAATCTGTGGGTGAAAAATAGCTAGAAAAATTAGTATGAGTTGTAAAATAGGGAAGTAATTTTTAGGGCCTGAATTTAAAGTGAAAAAATCAGTTACACAATTTAATTTACAGGTTCTTACAGGATCAAAATTGAGCTACTAATGAAGCCTTCAGAAAAAATTTGTAGTGTATAAATTTAAGCACGAATTCAGGTTATTAAGTACAATAGGATGATGTGCTTTCCAAAACTTTGCAATATAAGCGACTAAAATCTCTCCCAAACGTGCATCAAGACGTACCCATTGACTATAAAGGGCTATTTTTTGATCAGACTGTACTTTTTTTGCTAACTGCAATTTACAATAAACAGAGGTAATTTCTTATGAGTAGGTATAGAAACAAGTCCTTTCATAGACCCTCTTTTTCTAAAATATCTTCTAAAAATTCCAAAGGCTTTTCATCAAGAAGGATGTTCTTTTCTATGAAGTTTTCTAAATGATTCATAACAAGCTTGTGGTCTGCGTTTTTTCTTATTAAAAAGCGTGCGTGACCTAGATCTTTTATGCGATGAGCACAACATTTTAAAACTAAAAGATCTTCTGCTCCTAAGGCATGGGCTAGAAGATGAGAGCCGTTAAAAAAAAAGTCGAGTGCATTTATGAAAATCTTCAGGCAAAGTGTAGGTAAAAGAACTGTACCAAGTATTAAGCCAATCCTTTGGCAAACCTAACTCTTGAGCCACTTGACGAATAACAGGTTGGATTTTATCGATACTTGTATTTTTAAAAATCACATCAATATCAGTTGTATGTAGAGGAAAATCGTAAACACATACCATGGCTGCTCCTCCTCCCACAAGAAGTTCTACAGTTTGAGTTAAGTGCTCATCAAAACACCTACAAAGCCTCCATCATATTTAACTTTGTAAGTTTTTCTCCCATAGTTTATTTTACGATATTTTTTAGAATATCGCAATATATATTTTTTAAGTAATTTTAAATAGTTATAGAATTTTTACTAAGTGTGTTGCATGCTATTCCGAACCGGAAGTCAGGAGAAGTTTTTAGCATATCACATCGTCCATTTATATAACTTCCCCTTTCCCTTTTTAATTTGAATCAGGTTATAAAAAAGTCCGTTTATTAGCCTATGGACATGATGCGTTGATGATGCTTTCAGACCACAAAATTAGAGATATTACTAAACTTTTAGATGCAAAAAATCCCTCCCAGACTACTGCTGCTTTTTATTGTTTGAAAACAAAAGGAGAGGTTGATCTTGTTCGGAATGACAAAACCAATCAAACTTGTGGACATTCTAGGATCAAGTGCGACAATCTTCTCTAACTTTATGATTATTCCATAAGAAAATGAACAAAAGAAAGGAAGAAATTGACAAAATAAGCAAAAAACTCAACAATACCCCTAGAAAGGTTCTTGGATTTAAAACTCCCAAAGAGTTGCTTTTAAAGGACTTTTTAGGAGGTGTCGCACTTGATCCTAGAATCCACCCTTGTAATATAGCTCTTTTGCTTTCAAATCATTGAACATGTAGATGAGCCTCGTTCGGAAAAAGATAAAAATATACAAGGAAGCCTTTTTGATCCTGAAACTGGTCGCCAACTTAAAGGTTGGACTAATAAACTTATTTGGGGAGATAACAAATTAATCTTATCCTCATTAAAAAATAGTCCCCTTAGAGATGAAATTGAAACTCAAGGTGAAGTAAAACTTATCTACATTGATCCCCCTTTTGCATAAGCACAGACTTTTCAAAAAGTATTAAAATTGGAGAAAAATACTTGTAACTCAGTTTTTAAACCGCCCTCATTTTGAGAAAGGCTCATCTTTTGAAAAAAAGCAGAAAAGATGATAAAGTATCTAGACTTATGAGGTACCATTTTCTAGCTATCCTTCTTATCATCCTTTCTTCTTTTTTACTAGAAGCTAAAGAGTCTTTTAAGATAAACCCTCAAAAACTCTTTCAAAGGGTCATGGAAAATTACTGGAAACACCCCTCTCTTAAAGCTGAAGTGGTAAAAACAATTCAATTAGAGCTTTTAGAAGAAACAAAAAAGGTTAAAGGAGTGTTTCATATTTCAAAGGGCTCTGTTTCTCTGAAAACTCATAACCAAGACAGCTCTCAAAAAGATCTTTTCATTTTAAGAAACAAGCACATCTTTATTGGAAAAAAAACAAAATCTAACTCTCAATGGAAGATTTACCGTTTTAAGAGAAATAAAAAAAAGGATCACTTTTTGAATACACTTTTTTCTAAAAACGATCTTAAACAACACCTCAAGGTCACATCCCTAAAATCAACGACAAAAGGATGGATTTTGCAAATAAAATCAATAGACCATACTTTTAAAAATATTGAAATCGAAATTGGGAAGAAAAAACCTCTTTTTATAACCCGTATATCTTGGAAAGACTCTATTGATAACAAAAGCACCATAAATTTTTCAAAATTAAAAATCTTAAAAACTCCTTTAACAGATAAAATCTTCTCTCTTCCTAAAAATTCTGTGGTCGACTCATTATGACAAATACCAACGTACATTTTATTAGTCTAGGATGTCCTAAGAATCTTGTTGATTCAGAAATCATGTTAGCTTCTCTCAAAAAAGAAGGGTATACAATAACAGAGAAGCCCCAAAAAGCTCACGTTATTGTAATCAATACTTGTGGTTTCATTCAAAGTGCTAAAGAAGAATCCCTTTCCAACATACTGCAAATGAGTCGTTTTAAGAATAACGGATACCTTCAGAAACTTGTTGTTACAGGCTGTCTTGTCCAAAGATATAAAGATGAACTTGCAAAAGAGCTTCCAGAAGTTGATGTTTTTATAGGATCCGGTCTCTTTCAAGATATCTCTAAAATCTTGAAAAGTAAGAAAAGAACTTTCTATCACTTGCCTACCCATCTTCAAACAAAAAAAGATAAACGTGTCAACTCTCAACTCTCTCATAGAGCTTATTTAAAGATATCTGAGGGTTGTAAAAAAAGATGTTCCTTTTGTGCTATCCCTCTTATTAGAGGGAATCTTCAATCACGAAGCTTGAGCGATGTTACAGAGGAAGCTCAAACTCTAACTTCACAAGGCGTTAAAGAGCTTATTGTTATATCTCATGATTTTACAGATTATGGCTGGGACTTAAGAAGAAGTGATCCTAAAGCAAAAGAAAGCCCTTACACACTCTTAAAAGCTTTATCTGAAAACAGCAATGCCTCTTGGATTCGTGTTCTTTATTTTTACCCTGATGGTATCACAGATGAAATTCTACACCTCTATAAAGAAAAAGAAAATCTAGTAAAATATTTTGATATGCCTTTACAGCATATTAACAACAAACTTCTAAAAAAAATGAACCGACGTATGACAAAAGAAAACATTAAGCACAATTTAAAAAAAATAAGAAAAATTATTCCCGAAGCTGTTTTACGTACACAATTTATTGTGGGATTTCCTGGAGAAACAGAGGATCAGTTTCAAGAACTACTTGAATTTATAGAAGAGTTTCAATTTGATCATGTAGGTTGTTTTACTTATTCTCATGAAGAAGGAACTCCTTCTTCTCGTATGACAGGCCTCATAAATGAAGAAGTGAAAAAATACCGCTACGAAACTCTTATGGACCTTCAAAGAAAGATATCTTCTAAAAAATGTCTAGGAAGAATAGGAAAAACCCTTTCTGTCTTAGTTGAAGGTGTTAGTGAACAAACTCCTTGGCTTCTTCAAGCACGACATTCTCAACAAGCTCCTGACATTGATGGACTCACCTACATCAATGAAGGCTTTGCTCTTAAAGGGGAGATTGTGAATGTTCAAATCACCCATGCACATGATTATGATCTTGTAGGTAAAACTGTTTAAAAACACTTTAAGTTTCTTTTTTGAAAGATGGTTTCATCATTTTTTTTATTTTTTTCAACTAATAATGAAATGGATTTAAAACAAAAAAAAGATTCCAAAAAAAGGTTTACATTAAAATAAATTTTGAGAGAAAGCTGGGTGGTCTGTAAGCTAAATTGTGAAGTCTGTAAACGAGCCTGTAAACGAGCCTGTAAATTAAATTATGTAACTGATTTTCGTAAATACCGATCTCAAATCATTTTACATTCATGGAAAGCAACGACTATTTAACCTTATCAGTCAGCCTATAACTTGTGCTACGTCCAGCAGAGGGGTTTTGAATCAAGATATCTCGCTTTTTTAAGTCTTGTATATCGCGCAATGCTGTATCGTTCGAGCATTTTGCCAGCTTAGCATATTTAGATGTATTCATATGTCCTTTAAAATCATCTTCCAGCATCCGGTTGATAATAAAGCTTTGCCGATCATTAACAGGCTTCTTGTTGATCTTATCCCAAAGCTGTGCCTTGAAGAAAACTTTACTAAGCCTTGTCTCCGTACTCGAAAAAGTGCGTCCCAAACAATCCAAAAACCACTCTAACCAGCAAGTAATTTCCAGTGAACTACTTTGCTGTTTTTCTAGTTGATCGTAATAATCTTTGCGTTCAGATTCAATTTGGGTAGATAAACTATAGAAACGATCTTGTGTGCCGTCAGCACGTGCAAGCACCATATCACCAATCGCTCTGGCAATACGACCATTTCCATCTTCAAACGGGTGAATTGTTACAAACCAGAGATGAGAAATACCGGCTTTCAGAACTGGATCAATACCACCACCATTATCAAACCATGCCAAAAAGGTCTGCATTTCATTTTCCAGCTTATCAGCACTGGGTGCTTCAAAGTGAATCTTCTTACTCCCTATAGGACCTGATACCACCTGCATTGGTCCTGCATCAAGGGTACGCCAACCACCAACTGTAATCTGGTGCATATTACTTCTTCCTGTTGGAAACAGTGCTGCATGCCAGTTAAAAAGACGATCTTTTGTCAAAGGCTTTGAGAAGTGCTGGGAAGCATCAAGCATCATCTCAACAACACCCTCAACATCACGGCTAGTTGGTATAAGTCCAGCTATTTCAATGCCTAATCGGCGAGCAATGGATGAACGTACTTCCTCTGAATTAAGGTTTTCTCCCTCAATAGCTGAGGATTTCACCACATCACTTGTCAGGATACTAAGACTAGCTTCACGCTTTAATTGAAAGCCTAGACTTTCCATTCTACCAAGCAAAACGCCTTGACGATAACGAATATCAGACAGCTTAAAAGTGAGAGCTTCCGTATCCCATATAAAGTTTGGCCAGTCTTGATGCTCGTATATCCACATATTAATCACCAACAGCTTTATTGAACTAACCTCTTAATTATCGTTTATTTCGAAATGAAGAAAACAAAAAATTCTCAAATCGAAATAAAAATTATTCAAGATGATTTATTCAAAAAACTATCCTACGCCTTACTTTAAGATATAAGAGTTATTCACCGCAAAGTCAAGATAAATCACTGCATAATATGCGGTGAATAGAAGTGTTATTCACCGCATACGCTTTAAGTAGCACATTCCGGTAAATAGAATGCATGTCTTGTGTGCCATTACATTTTCGAAAGCTCTTGTAATCTGTTTTTCCTCATATGGATGACCAGTCAGTCTGGACTGCACTGAAAAAGTGGAGTCAAAATTAACGTATATGCAATGTGTTAGTTTTAGATATAATGTGATAAAACAAAGACTTCCTAAAGGAATAACAAATATAAAAAAGATTACTATAACAAAGATAGGAGGATCAAAACATGCAACAAACTACTGAAAACAAATAAGAAAAGAAACCTCCTCAAAAGAATCTGTGGGTTCCCGGAGGTTCTGGCAGTTTTCCAAGGTTATGATATAAGGCGATTTTTATAGCTTTAGAGGTTCTAAAACCGTAAGATTTTCTCATAGTGAGTTTTACTTTGTTGTTTAAACCCTCTACAATCCCTGAGGAGAAGACTTTTTTAGCCTTGAAGTAATTAAGAATAAGTATACTCAGGAATTTAAAAAAAATGCTCTAGATTTAGCACAGAAGATAGGACTTTCTGAGACATCAAAAAAGTTAAACATTCCTCCTTCTAGCTTGAATGGGTGGAAAACTAAAGTTCAAGGAGGTTCTTGCTCAAACCCAGATCTTGTCAAGCTTCAGAAAGAGAATAAGAGGTTAAAAAAGAACTAGAAGAGCGTGATCTTATCATTGACATGTTAAAAACCCTTGATTCTTATTTTTCAAAAAAAACACTAAAATAAAATTTCATCATATTTTTCAACACAAACCTGAAAACTTGTCATTTAAAAAGGCTTGTAAGCTTGTTCAAGTCAGTGTTTCTGGTTATTTTAAATTTTTAAAGTATAAAAGTTCTTCTCAAATATAAGCTAGACAAGAGCCTGTAAATTAAATTGTGTAACTGATTTTTTTCATTTGACTTCTTTACAGTAGTGAGTTCTTATAAAAGAATTAAAAGACCTGAAAGAATCAAAAGACAGGTAACTACTATAATCGGAAAAAGTTTGTAATATAGTATGAGAGATTCTATCGAGTACTAGTCTTACAAGCTTTTCATCCTTCTCTTCTAGGTTTTGACTTATTCTGCAATTTGCCTCACCCTCATCTTTAGGGGAAGAAGATGAAAAATAATTTTGAAAACCCTTATTTATATTACTCAAAGTAATCCATAAGATGTAATCCTTGCTCTCAAAATGGCTTGGTAGGTGTTCTCGTTTTTCTACAAAGCTACAAACATAATTTTTAAAAATAACACCTCCTTGAAAAGAATCTGATGAAAAGTGGGAGTAATCTTCTTGTTGAGAGTAGCCCTTTTCTACATAGAACACAAAATCTCTTATGGAAGAGTTAATGTTTCTTTCAAATTCCATGAAGCACTGATCTCCATCCTCTTTTTCATTGATTTTTTTGTAAAGAGGTTTTAGTACATATTCCATGTAGGCATCTATTTCTACCATGTAAGAGAGAGCTGCCGTTGTTTTCTTATAACGAGAAAGAGTATGATCCTCAAAAGGAATTTGTCTCTCGTCTTTATTTTCGTACTCAAAAAGACTTAGATTATCTTTGCTTTGTCCAAAAAGATGAGGAATGACCATTTCATTTAAGAAATTTTGGTAGTCATCAAAATGAGTCTCAAAAAAAGGCCTAAAAGCTACTTCTGAAACATGCTTTTGCCACCAACAATTAAATCGCTTTTCAACATAATCATTGGTATTACCAAAATGACCTGGATCTGGGTTAATAAAATCACAGCTCTCTATAAAGCCTGACTCTAGTTTTGCAACAAAAGGCTTTAGCCTATCAAGACCTTCATAGAGAAGTTTTTGAGAAAGTTCGTTGAAGTCATATTTTTTGTGGTTTAATTTCATAGATATAATCGATCTTTTCAATCCTTCGCAGAAAAGCTTTCCTCCCTCAACAATCTTAGGGGGCAGAAATTCTTTTCTTATAGAAGTTGTATCCATGAGAGAATCTTTAGGTTTGACTCCGCAGAGCATACTAAAGAAAGCTTTTTCTGAGAAAAAGTCTGTTTCAAATTGATCCATATTAAAACCTTTTATAGAATCCCTCATGGATTCAATTCCTGTAAGCTTAAACAAACCAGAACCATCTAAATTTTCTGATAAATCGGATAAAAGTTCAAAAGAGTCCTTACTTTTGTCTATAGGATGCCAATCTTTCATTTTTCGATAATAATCATCATGCATGTATTGTAAAGTTTGCTCTGCAGGATGAGAGGTAAAGTAGGTGGAAAAAGACTGTCCAAAACCATTTGATGTTACAAGAAACTTTTGAAAGATACTTTCATCAATTTTTTGAAATGAAAATTTCATCCTTGACTGAACAATAGGATAATCTAAGATTTCATAGAGTTCATAAAATAGGCAATGCTCTGAGAAAAAATCCTCTTTTTGACAAGCTTGGAAAAGAGCTTCTCGATTTTGAATTTTTTCTAAGGTCTCAAAAGCTAAAAGCCAATCCTCTTTGCTTTCAGAAGAAAGGTATTTTTCTAAACTTTCAATTTCCTTTATTTTTACAAGTTGTTTTTGAGGAAGTTTTCGAGATTCAGGAAAGGTTCTTATAAAAAGATTTTTTTGATGAGTCTTAAAAGGGGTTTGTTTATTTCTCCAACGACATTCATTAGCCTTTAAATACTTTCTTGCTATTTTAATACGGCACTCAGTTTCGTAAATATGAGGATAAGAGATGTCTATTCGTATTTTAGAAAAAGGCTCCTTATTTACACATGAAATCCCTACCTTCTTTTCAAAAAACTGCTCTTTCATTCTAGTGGCTATGGGAAAAAGTTTTTTTGCTTCTTGTATTGTCATTTCAAAAGAAAGGTCTGTAGAGCCCTCACTTGTTTCTCTTACAGAGCAAGAATTACCTATTTCTCCTCTGTCTACCCTCAGAAGTTCTAGTGGAAAATCAACCATTTTTTTAGGCACCATATCCATATCTTGATACCTTACTTCAGATTCTCTTAATCGATCCTCTCGTATTTTAATGATAATTTCTTTATAGGCGTTTTTAGTAAACTGAGCTCTATCCATAGACCAAACGAGATCTTTTTCCCATTCTGCTCTTCTTATATACAACATAGCAGTTATATGATCGACCCAAGTTCCTGAGGCCTCTGAAAACTCTTTTATAGCCTGAGGTTTTTCTTCATAAGAGCTTTCTTTTAATTTTTGTTTGGCTCGATCATAATACCAGCTTTCTAACTGACTACTTAAAGGATCTCCCATAACATCTTGCATGATCTCCATAGCTGCTAAAAAGATCGTAAAGTGAAGTCCTAGCTTCATCATAGTTTTGAAATTGTTGAAGTATTTTGCAATATTTTGAAGTTTTGGTGAATCATTAGAAACACGAAAGAATCTCATAAAAGACTTAAGAGGTTTGAAAGAACGTTTAAGAGGTAGTTTTTTAGCAATTTTATGGCTTGCTACTCTCATGGAGGTTACAAAAAGTCCTTGAGCAGTGCTTGAGAGCATGGCTGCTGAGATCAAAGTTGGTACACTCGAGTACACAACATTAGTAATCGTTTTTCCAAAATGTTTTTTAAAGTTTTTGCAGTGCATGGAACGTTCTTCCCTCTGAGAAGGGATGAGAACTTGAACGCCACTTCTTCTTCTCTTTACAGAATCATAAGCACTGACCCATAAATGAGATAGGGAGCAATTAGAAATTCCTTCATAACCTAAAGTTGCTAGCTCTCCTCCTAGAGCTGCTATGGCCATAAAAACATAACCCTGTCCCATAGCTCCATACTGCAACTTGAAGGCTTGTCTTTTGTTCCCTAACATTTGAGCTAACATAAGTTGATTTCGCAACACAAGGGGGTTTTTGCTATAGATTTCTGATAAGAGAGCATTGATTCCAATAAAAGTGAAAAAATGAAGATTTCCTTCAACAGTAAAAAGTTGATCCCACTGAGAAGAAACATAACCAGGATTCGATAAGTGTCGTAAAGGTGGCGTAGAGTACTTAACAGCCTCTAAAACATTTCCTGCCAAATAGAAAAGAAGAGTGTCTCTTCCAAAACGTTTCACAGTGTTTTTGAGAACTTTCTTTACAAATTCTCTATTCCATTGAGGAGGGAGGTTTTTTTGATCCTTCGGTAGATTTTTCTCCATTTCCTCTTCTAATTGTTTCTGGATTTCATCGTAAGTAAGTTCTTTTTTCTCTTCCTTATTAGAAGTAAATTCTTTTTTCTCTTCTCCATAAGACAGATAAGGATCTAGTGTGAAAAAAGCTGTAAAAAGCAAACATTTTAATAAGATGAAATATGAAAAAAAAGCTCTCATTGTAAAACCTGTAAGTCTTCTATAAGAATAACTTGCAATTTTCATGCCAGTCGAGATCTTTTAAAAAGCTTTTAAACCTCAATTTCTTAAGGAGTACTTTACAAAGAGTAGCTTAAAAAAGTGTATAAACTTTATACACTGACAAAAATTGTCTCACTTTCAAAACTTCTCTGCTCGCAAATTATTATAATTTTTCTAAAATTGTAATAATCAATCTTTTTTACTTGATTTTTTTATAACCTTAAATTAAACTACTTAATAAAGTAAGTTAGTAAAAGAAAGGAGATAAAGAATATGAAAACAAAAGCTATTTTTAAAACCATTTTTTTACTAGGAGTTCTAACAGTTATTTTCCCTCCTCTTAAGTTCTGCTACGAGAGGAAAGAGTAAAACTCACTATGAGAAAATCTTACGGCTTTAGAACCTCTAAAGCTATAAAAATCGCCTTATATCATAACCTTGGAAAACTGCCAGAACCTCCGGGAACCCACAGATTCTTTTGAGGAGGCTAATTGCCTCTTCAAAAGAATCTGTGGGTTCCCGGAGGTTTTCTGGCAGTTTTATGAAGTTTTAGTAGTGGAAAACGCTGAAGTCGGATCATTCTTAAAATGTGATAGTTGCAACTTGATCATTGAGTTGAGAAAACCATGATGGAAAGATTAAGATTTCGAGGGCTCTATACTATTTTCGAAGAACCCATGATAGACCTCTTGTCAAAAGATTTCATAATTCGAGATTTATACCATTTCCAAAAATTAATTCGACATTCTTTTAATGTATTGCGTCCTGGCTTTTTGATAAAACTCTGTTAAATTTTTAGAGTCATGTCGAAAAAAGATTTAGTTACACAGATTCAAGGGTATAATTTTCTAGCTACTTACAAAGTAGAAAGAAGTGCCAACATCAAGACAAAATTATTGGCTTTGCACCATATGCAAGAAGGAAAATCGATTCAAGAAACAGCAGGTATGGTTTTGTATCACCGTCACAGTATCAAATCCTGGTTACAGTCTTTTTTTGTAGACTTTGATTACGAGGGATTGATAGATCGAGAAGGCAGAGGACGCAAGCCTCGTTTGCCAGTGACAGAAGAAGAGAACTTCAAAATCAAGTTAGATGAAATTCAAGACAAAAGAGAGGGAGGAAGCATAGGAGCAAAGGGAATACAGAAACTTTTAGCAGATGAATTTAACTGTTGCTATTCTCTTTCTGGGGTTTATGTTTCTTTAGACCGCCTTAATATTGTATGGATCAGTGGTCGTTCTCTTCATCCTAAAAGTTCATTAAGAAGCTATGGAACAGTTTAAGGAACATTTTCCAGAAGAGGTGGAGAAAATAAAAGAAAAGATTCAGACTCATAAAATAGAGATTTGGTGGCAGGATGAATGCAGAATAAGCTCAGCAAGGTTCTTTAAGCAGGATTTGGGCAAGAAAAGGCACACGGCCTAGAGTGGTGAGACAAAGACAATTTTTATCCACTTATATTTTTGGAGCAGTTTGTCCGGATAGAGATAAAGGCTGTGCTTGGATTTTACCGGAATGTAATTCAGGGATGATGCAAATTCACTTAGATGAGATATCTAAAAATATTCAAGAAAACTATCATGGAATTGTTTTAATGGACAGAGCCAGTTGGCATACCACAGAGACTTTAATAGTTCCTAAGAATTTATCCCTGATGCCTTTACCTCCTTATAGTCCAGAATTAAATCCCATGGAACAAGTCTGGCAACAATTACGAAGGATCAAATTATCGAATGCATGTTTTAAAAACTATGACCATATAGTGCTTCCGCTTAGGTTTTCCGTTTTTTTTTGAGTTGAGGTCTAGTTTTTGTTCTAAGGCCTTGATAAAAAGTCATTTATTTTTAAAAATAGTTTCATATGTCAGGGTTTCTATCAAAAAAAGAGCGAAAAGATTTACTCTATGAACTATCTCTAGAGAAAAATCTTAAATACGTAAAAAGGATTATGACAATTCTCCATTTAGATAAAGGTGAGTTGTGTAAAGATATTTCCCGTTTTCTTTTCATTGATGAGGGCACGATAAGAGCCTGTAGAAATCGTTATAACAAAGGTGGGATAGAGTGCTTAATCAACGACAATTACAACCCTAAAAGGTCCTTTTTAACTAAGAAAGAGGAGAAAATGCTTTTAAAGGAATTAGAGAAAAGAATTTTTCCATCATCACAGTCTGTCATCCAATTCATTGAGGAGAATTTTAGTGTTACGTACTCAACAAGTGGTGTGATTGATCTTCTCCATCGCCTTGGTTTTTCTTATAAAAAAGCCACAGCGATACCAGGTAAGGCAAAGAGAGAAGAGCAGAAAAAGTTTGTGCGTAAATACAAGAGAATTAAGAAGAAAGACAGTCCTGTTTACTTTGCTGATTCCACACATCCTGAGTGGGGCCCTACGATTTCATATGGTTGGATAAGAGAGGGTAAGAAGTTTGAAGTGAAGACCAATTCAGGCTGGAGAAAAAGAGTGAATGTTTGTGGAGCTATTGAGATCAATAGTTTGAAGACGGTAGTCAGGAGTTATAAGACAGTTAACGAAGTTTTTCTATGTGATATGCTCCATCATCTTCGCAAGAAGCATCCCGATGAAAAAGAGATTCATCTTATCTTAGATGGGGCCGGATACAATAGATCGAAGTCTGTCAAGAAGTTAGCGAAAGAGTTGAATATAAAACTTGTTTATCTTCCTCCGTATTCACCGAATTTAAATCCTATAGAAAGGCTTTGGAAGTTTATGAAAAAAGAGGTCACAGCGAATCGATATTATGAAAACTATGACGATTTCAAGGGAAGTTTAAGTCAATTTTTTAGAGGAATACGAAAACACAGGCCTAAATTAGAAACTTTGATAACTGATAACTTCTCCATCTTAGGAACCTGAAAACCTAAACGGAAGCACTATATACTGAATACTTGTTGTGAGGCCTGGAATACTTTTTGCGATCAGGAGGGCAGGATTAAAAAATTATGCACTCGATCTTGGGCAAAACAACAAGATGAATCAAGCTTGTAAATTAATTTGAACCTATAAATTAAATTGTGTAACTGATTTTTTTCATTTTAAATTTTAACCTCACTTTCTCTCACTTATTTTAACCCATCAATCGATTCACACAACAAATAGATATACTTGAAATAAACATATCTTATGAAAACTTAACCTCCCCTCAAAAAAAGCTTTTTTAAAGCCTCCTAATTGAAACTTTTCCTTAAGTCAATTTTAAAATTTTAAATTTGAACATGAAAATGTCGAATTAATTTCTGTAATTGGTATTACCCCATAACATGGGCAGGTTGGATTGAAGACTTGATAAGAATAAGGAGCTATGATTTTCAACGTACTCTAGGGCGTGTCCTCATTTGCCTAGACCTTTTTCAAGACCTTAGGCCTGTTGAATATTTATAAAGATTGTAAAAAGCTCATAACAAAGGGGGTATTTATGTTAAGAAAAGTTTTAACAGATTCTATGTGAAAGGATCTGGAAGCTATTATAAGAGGGAAGGGCTGTTATCATTCAGCAAACAATAGAAATATTATGGAAGCCATTTTATGAAAATTACGTACAGGCAGTCCGTGGCGTGACATTCCTGAACAGTTCTGTCCTTGGAAGACAGCATATAACCGCTTTAATAGATGGGCACAAAAAGGGCTATGGAATAATTTTTTTTTACTTTACAAGAAGACGTTGATACAGAGTGGGTGTCCATCGACGGAAGTTACGTATCGGTTCATCAGCATGCTAGTGGAGCTCGGCGTGGAGAAAGTCGTGCTGTGGGAAAATCTAGAGGCGGAACCACAACAAAAATACACATGGCCTCCGATGCGCATGGAAATCCGCTCTGTTTTAAAATCACTGGGGGTGAAGTCCACGACAGTCAAGTTGCAGGTGATTTAATTGATGAGTTTCATAGTGAGTATTTGATTGCTGATAAGGCCTATGATTCAGATGAGATACGAGATAAAGCTCATAGTAAGAAGATAAAGCCTGTAATACCGAGACGAAAAAATAGCAAAAAGAAAAATAAAGATTTTGATCGTCATATTTATAAATCTCGACATCAGATAGAAAACCTTTTTGCTCGTCTTAAACATTTTAGAGGCATTGCTACTCGATTTGAAAAGCTTGCTAGAAATTTCAAAGCTATACTATCTATAGCGTGTATGTTTATTTGGCTTAAACTTCAAAGCAAAGGTCCAGTCAAATGAGGACACGCCCTAGTAGAAAAAGTTTTATTAAAAGACTTTGCAAAGAAACATCCTCAGTGGGAAAAATTAGTTAGAGCTTTAGACGAATCTCTTTTAAAAGAACTTCTTCCAGAATACAAAGCTATCAAAACAGAACGAACTAACCAAGAGCCACCTACAACTTCATCTTTAAAAAACGCTCCCATATGCAAACAGATTTTTTAGCACAACTTAAGTTTTTATTTTTAAAGGAAATCTGTCAGAGTTTTTTATAATTTCTTTACTCAAATCAACATCTATCAATGGCCAATAATAATGATTTGGAGACACTTCTTCTACGTTTAATATGGCTTCAACTGTTTGGGCTTTAAACCATGGAAAATCACGAAAAGACATAAAAAACTCTGAACCTTGAGTAAGAAGCCATATACCATGTTGAGATATATTGGTTACCTCAACTGCCAAAGTGTTTTTGCCAAGCTTTGATGATTTCATTATAATTCTCCTCTATTACCGTCTCTATAATTCTAAGCTATTTTCTTATATAGTGCTTCCATTTAGATTTTCAAGTTTTTTCTCTAGAGAATCGACAGGAAAATCTAAGCGTATTCACACTATATATTGAAAGTTTTTTGACAACTCAGTTCTGGATCCAACCAGAACTTAGCCTCTCCCTGCTGAGGTTACATGGATATGCTTTCGCTCTTCTTCTCTAGAGAAGAAGAGCGAAATCGATAACCATTTTTTCTAAATACTGTGGGACTCATTGTTTTTTTCACTCATTAGCCAGACTTTAACATTTTTTATTTTGCAGAATATGGTAAAAACTAGTGCTTTGAGCAGTAAATTACACAATTTAATTTACAGACTCTCTTATTTCATTGCTAAAGTTTTGTACCTTAATTTGCAAGATTTAATCCAGCACTAAGAGTAGTAGCGGTGCGACTTTTCATAATTCCTTGCATCCAAGATAGATGCCTATCGACTTTTACTGAAATATTATAATGAGTAGACTTAGCAACATTGACTCCTACTTGCACATAACTTCCATCACTTGCCTTTTCGTACATAGGGCCCCCTGAGTCACCTTGTACAACACCAACGTGCCGCCCAAATCTTCTTCTATGGGTATAAACAATGGCCTGGTCATTATAGAACAAATCAACTTCTACTCCTCTTAATACCCATACCTCATCTTCATCGCTAGATGGCCTGCTTGTTTTCGGTGGCATCCCATAACCAGTCAAAACATAAGGCCCAGACCCAGAACCAATAAGCCTTACAGAAGTGACTTGTACATCATGTTTATTTAAAGCTTCAGGAACAAAAATCATTGCAATATCACATGCAGAATTATTACTAGGATGGTAGCATGGACTCACTTCAAAGGAGTTTTTTGTAACCTTAAAAAACTTTCCATCCATTCCTTTTCTGATCTCTTTGACAACATCTTTGGTAGAAATAAGATTATTTGTAAAAATATAAGCTTCGTTAACAGATTTAAGACAATGAGCTGCTGTGAGTATGAAATGTTTTGTAAGAACAGATCCAGAACAAATACCAGTCCCTTCATCGCTAACCAAAATGATCAAAACAGAATTTTTAGCAAAATAATGGTTTGAATCAATAGAAGAGCCTATAACAAGCTGTGGTGAATGAGTAGGGAGAAGAAATTCGGTCTGCAAAAAATCCCAATATTCATATTTTTTGTATTTTCCTAAATACTCTGTAATTTTTCTTACACTATCTTGATTAACACTATCTTGACTGAGAGCAGCGTAAGTAAAAGCACCTTTCTGAAAAGATAAAACTAACGCTACAACCATGATAAAAACAGTTTTTATCATAAACCCCTCCCTTTTTTATTTTGTTAGACTTTTTACTCTATATTTCTTTTATTTTTTGAAGTTATTCCTTTTTACTAATTTTGTCAAACTAATTTTTACTTTCTAAAAAAATTAACATATTGCTTCAAAAACAACTAAGAGTAGAGTTTTTTCATCATATCAATATGTTAAATATGTTTTTCTCATTTAGAAAATTTATAGGTTATTGGTAACTCGATTCTATTAAGCAAGGCCTCTTTTAATTTTTTTTACTTCAAGACTTATTTTGAAGGGGGCTTGTGTTTTGCAAACTTCAATGGAACTATGAACATCCTCTACTTCACTGCTAAAAGTTGTACCTTAATTAACTCTACTACTTGCATAAGTGCTTTTGTCAAAAGTCTGTTTTTAGGATAAACAATTGAAATATTGTACATAGCATCCCAACCTCTAGGAACTTTAATGGGTTTAATTTTTTTGTGTGCATATTGAATCATAAGGTCCGGCATAAGGCTCCAAGAATTTGATGAAAGCATTTTTCTCAAAGCAATCTCGTAACTATCAAACATACAATCCACATGAGGAATTAAATCAAACCTTTTAAATACAGGGTGAGTTTCACAAATTTCAATACCACTAAAAGATTTTGGTAAAACAGCTGGATATTCTGTAATTCTCTTCAGTTGTGCTTTAGAATCCTTGAAAACTGGATGATTTTTCCTTGCAAAAATTAAAAGATCACCCTCTAAAATACGAATCATTTCAACATCTGGGTGTTCTTGAGGACTAAAACATAAACCCAAGTTATACTCGCCATCTAATATACCTTTAAGAACTTCGGAAGATCTTCTTGTATAAATTTCTGCTGTTATTTTAGAGTTTTGATTTTGAATCTGACTCCAAGCTGGAGTTAAAATATGAGAGCAGAGCATATGACTGGCTGCCAATCGATAATGTCCCGATAAATGAACATGATCTGACGAAACCTCCTCTTTTACTTTCTCTACCTGAGTAAGAATCTCAAAAGCTCTTTTTTTTAAAAGTTCACCATGACTGGTTAGAAAGATTCTCTTCCCTCTTTTCTTAAAAAGAGCTTGTCCTAACTCCTCTTGTAAACAAGAAAGGCTATGGCTTATAGCACTGGGACTGATAGCTAATATTTTTGAAGCCTTTCCAATATGCTCATGTCGTGCTGTTTCCAAAAAATAGCTCAATTGATCTAACTTCATCGTTCTAATTTATCAAACAACTTCATTGAAATCAAATCATTTTACAGAATTTTAAAAAAATTGACTCCTCCCGGAAATCTGTGGGTGAAAAGTAGTTAGAAATCCACCAAAAGGGAGTCATATCAAGCAAAGTAAGAGTAAGATTCCTGTCTGTATTTTTGAGTTTTTTGAGACCTCTTGGCCTCTATCGGTAAATCATCTATGAAAAAGAGGCATCTACTTCCCAGATGCCTTAAAATGTTTAATCAAGGAAACCAAACCAACATCGGAGGGAAGAGATGTTTTTGAAGACTATACTAAATGATTGTTTAAAATGGAAGTCTTCTGTGTATGGAGACATTTATTTTTCAAAAGATAGAAGGGAGCCTTATTCAGGTTTACACCTAAGTGCTAAAAAGGTCTGAAAAATCAATTTTAGGAAACAATTGAAAATAGGCAATTTTTCTTTTGGAAAAGTATCTTATTCAATGCTAGTGTTCTGACCAGTTAATTCTTTTACAGTTCTTCTAAGGTGAAGTTATGAAAAAAATTTACTGGCTAAAGCACTAGATTAATAAGTGAATGAAGAAGGCTCTTAAAAGCAAAAAAATTCCTGATTTAAAGACTTATAAATTAAGCCTCCTCAAAAGAATCTGTGGGTTCCCGGAGGTTCTTTTGAGGAGGCTTTGTTTTTTAGCTTATGTGGTTCTGAGAAGTACAGAAATAACTTTAAAAGAAGCAGGGGTGAATATTAGCTCCCAAGAGCTTATTGAGACTCTTAAGGATGTAGAGACTAATATTATTCGAAATAGAGTAAAAGTTCCCTCTAAAGCTTATGGCCTTCCTCGTAAGTTATCTGCAAAGGCTAAGAAAATTTATAAGCTCTTTGGAAAGGAGTTTCCTGAAAGAGCCTATGAAATAACATAATTGTGAATATTTATTGGAGAGCTTTTGGTATGTAGAAAAATGTAGTATGTCTTTTTCATTGGAACAGTGCATAAACCTAGTTATTTCAGGTACTTAAAGTAATAGCTAAATTTGAAAGGGCAAACTCAGGATAGAGATGGCTTCTAAAGAAGAATACCCTCTATTTCTCATTGTTTTAACATAGCTGGTAATACGACAAAAATATTTCGCCATTTCTTCTGTTCTGAAACACCCTGACACTTTCTTTTTCACTTTAGTCATTCTTAGATCTCTTTCAGTTCTGTTATTAGTAGGATCTACGTTCTTTCTTTTAGCAAAGCACAGTATTTCTGCTTCATACTTTTTAAATCGCAGCCAAAGGTTCTGAGCTTGTGTATGCTTTATTCGTCCTTTCTTGCCATTTTTCTTAGGAAATTCTGGAAGCTCTTTTAAGCCTTTTGTAAGAATACTCCTATACCTTCTCTGAAGAGTTTCGTACTCTTTTTGAGTCAGAACTCTTGACTCTTTTTTATGAACTAACTCCACAGTCTCTTTAAGAAGTTTTTTGAGATTTGTAGCCCATTTGAATCCATTGCTTTCTTCTATAAATTTAAGCTCTCTCAAAAGGTGAGCCACACACAAAGCATGAGTTATCTTATCATAACAAAAGTAAGGACTCCAACAATCATGCACAAGCACTCCTCCATATCTATCCAAGAGACCAATATCTTTTATGGCTTCCCTTCCACCTGAAAGGTGGAGAAACTGCAAGACTAATTCTCCTGAACTATAAGTATGAATCCAGTAGTTTTTACCCTTAACCCTCATAGAGGTCTCATCAACATGAATGACCTCTGATTCAAGTATCTTTTCTTTCATCTGCTCTTCCCAACTTTTAAGAAACTCTCCTAATTCAGCAATGTATCTCAACATAACTGCAGGAGAAATCATTCGACCTATAAGCCCCATGTAATGTTCCCCAACACGCTCTAAAAGACAGCATCTGAACTATAATGAAATTGATGATGGAAGCTCTAATGCCTACACCATACTGAAGAGGACCACTCATACCTTTAGGGAATTGACCTTTATTTCTAGCTCCACATGAGGGACAATCCTTAACTTCAGAAGTTACAGTATGGGTCTGAATTTCATAAAAAATATCAATCTTTTTACGCTTCTCAAGGCTTTTTACCTCTGCTGTCTTTAAACACATCCCACACTGAGAACACTCTGAGGGAGAGACAGTCTCCTCACTGTTTGTATCTTTACTGTTATCAAGTCTAGAGCCCTTTTTTTGACTCCCACTAGCTTTCTTATTACGATTCCCTTGACGACTAAAATCTTGCGAAGGAGGAAGACCGCTGTTGCTGGAATTTTTTCGAACCTGTTTTTCTAAAAGCACAACAATCAGAATGTTCACAACCTTAAAGAGAGATTCAACAATCACAGAAATCTCAGTAGGCATAGAACCTTTCTTTGCAAACTTATCAAAGTCACTTCTTATATTTTCAATCTCATTTCTGATGGAGGTCTTATTTATTGTCATTTGAAAAAAGTATTTAAAAGAAAATCTGTAAGAGCAAGACTTTTATCTTAAAAACAGGTCTAAAGTTAGGGATAACTGAACAATGTAGGTGAGCAGTTACCTTTTTCCATTGTATTTCATCTACACCTATAGCTTGTATTCCCTTTAAAACCCTTTGTTTTAAACCATATTCTACGACCCATTCTACCGAAGCATAGACCTGATTCCAACTGACATGAAACTTACAAGAAACCTCTTTCCAAGACAGGTGACGACACCAGTCTGCTAAATACTTCATGTAAAAGATCGTTAAACTCTTCTTACCATCGGCCCAAGGTAAATGTTCAACTTTTACCCCACAGCAAGGACAATTAACTCTTCTTACAAAATAAACAAAAAACACCCTGTAACTTAAAATAGGAAAGGATTCAAAGTCCCGTGATGATTTACTGCTGTCATACACTGAACAGGGCTTCTTACAAACACTACAAAAAGCTTGGCCATTTTTACGAGCCTTAATAGGAACATTAATTGACTTTCTATCTTTTGAAAAATAAATGTCTCCGTATACAAAAGACTTCCATCTTAAACAATCATTTAGTATAGTCTTCAAAAGCATCTCTTCCCTCCTTTTTTTTTTTTTTTGAATAACATTTTAAGGCATCTGGGAAGTAGGTGCTTCTTTTTTTAAATTTTAATGTAATACAGCAAATAAAAGAATGTTTTTGAGTTCAATCGCCAAAGGCGATAGAGGCCAGTAAGGGCCTCAAAGAACTCAAAAATACAAGATAGGATGTCTTACTCTTACTTTGATTAATATGAGCTCTTTTGGGGGATTTCTACTACTTTTTACCCACAGATTCCCGGGAGGAGCCGAAAAATTAAGTGAATTTAAGCCCAATGTTTTTGAAATATTTCTCAGTAGTTTGGAAAAAATTGAAGACAATTATTTTAATAATTACCTTCCCCTCATAAAGGATAGAAAATTCTCATTTAAAACCAAAAGTTTTTACAAAAAAGAAAGACGATACAATGTTGTCTTAACAAGCCCCCCTATGGGGACAGCAGAACAACTGTTGCCTATGGCCAATACTCAACCTTTACCAATGAATGGATGGGCATTAAAAATGCTCGTAAAATTGATAATAATTTAAGGGAAGCACTATAGACTTAAAAGAGTCTATCGCTAATGTTGCAAGCTCTATTCAATCTAAGGGTTATGCTATTTATATTGTTGGAAATCGTACTGTAAAAAATATTGTTTTGCCAACCGATCAATTTATTGCAGAACAATTTGAGGCTTGTAATTTAAAACACCTATTCACTTACAAAAGAAAAATATCCTCAAAAGTTATGCCTGCTAAAAACTCTCCAACAAACGTTCCCGGCTCTAAAGTGAAAACTATGCATGAAGAGTATATTGTTGTTTGTAAAAAGTGAGATTTCTAACTACTTTTCACCCACAGATTTTCGGGAGGAGGCCAAAAAAGTATTCTTTTGTTTCATCACTTTTTTCTCATCATTAGTTTTTTTCATTTTTTATAATGGAAAAAGCTGGGATTTTTTGACCTTCTACGACAGACCCTGAACGAACCACCACTCCTTTTTTTAGTTTTACAGAGGATAAAACACTGTTAGGCTCAATAGCACAAAAAGACTCAATATGGGTATCACCTCTTAAATAACAACCAGGGTAAATCACAGATGAGTGTTTAATAACTACACTTTCTTCTATATAAGTTGTATTAGGATCAATAATCATCACTCCTTTTTTCATAAGTTCCAAAGCTTTTCTTTGAAAAACAAACTTTGTTGCTTGGGATAACTCTTCTTGACTATTGACCCCAAAAGACACTTTCTTTTTTCCTTTGATACTCTGGACTTCAAAGTGTTCTGAGCAAATCTCTACTAAATCTGAAATAAATTTCTCTCCTCCTTTTTTTGCTTTAATGCAAGGAAGGTATTGATTGAGAGTTTGGGCCCTTATAAGAAAAATTCCTGTGTTAATTTCCTTAATTTTTAACTCCTCACAAGAAGCGTCCTTAGCTTCCACAATGTAGCGAAGTTTGTTCTGAGAATACAACATACGACCATAATGTTTAGGATCTTCTAATTTGGCAATTACTACAGAAAACAAGGACTGTTTTTTTCGAAATTCTTTTATGAATTCTGAAATATCCTCTTCTTCAATAAGAGGGTGGTCTCCATTTAAAATAATAACATCTCCGTTGAGAGTAGAAGGGTTACTTTCTTGAACAGCTATGGCTGTTCCTAAAGCTTGTTGTTGAATAAAGATTTTTGCATCTAAACTTTTGTTTAGTTTTTCAATGAGCTTTTCAGCCTCTGGACTAATGACCAGACGAATCTCTTTAACTCCTGCTTTATGAAGAGATTCACACAGACGTACCACAATGGGTTTACCTGCAACAGGATGGAGGGTTTTAGGTAAAGACGATCCTCCCATGCGAGAACCTTGTCCTGCCGCCATAATGATGGCTGAAAATGATTTGTGTTTTTCACTTTTCATAATTTCGTATACTCTAATTATATGAAAGCTTTAGAGGCCTCCTCTTCACCTTATATTCTCATTATAGGGCCGATCAATCAAACACTTTCTGATTGGCCTATGACCTTTGTTTACAGCGTTCAAGAAGCAGAAGAGCTTTTGAAATTGAACCCTTATCCTGTATTGGTTATTGTGTACGATTCCTTAAGTTTCCATGAAACAGATCGTTTTATAGAAAAACTTCCTTTATCAAAAAAGATAATCTTCATAGGAAGTAAAATCAAGAAAGAACATCTTATAAGTTTTGTAAAAAAGAGATCCTTGTTCAAGATACTTTCTTCTCCTTCTCAATTAGAAGAGGCTTTAACAGAAGTTTTAGGAGAACTTAAGAAAAAAGAACAAGATGAAGCCCTATTTTCTTTACTAAAAGAAGAAAATGAAGCTTTAGAAAAAAGCTACGAAAAGCTCTCCTTAGATCTCGTGTCAAAAAAGAAAGCTCTTAAGAGGGCAGTAAAGAAAAGAAAAAGAGAGTTTGAGTTTTTACAATTTCAACAAGAGGCTTTCATGAAAATTCACAAAGCCTCCTTTGAGGGAGAATTGGAAAGTACTTTGAATGACTTTTTAAAGTTGCTCTTTTCTCTTTCTTGGGTGAAGCTTGATCTTTCTTACAAGAAACTTCCCTTAGAAAAGTTGAAAGAAGAGTTTGAAGTCCTTGAAATTCCTTTAGCAATAGAGAATAACCCTTCAGCCACACTTTATTTTGCTAAAAACAAAGGAGCTTCTTTTTTCTCTTATGAAGAGAACCTGTTAACCGAGTTAGCAGAAACAGTGTCTTTAGCTTTAAATCGTTTTCAAAAGCTTCGTATCAATGAAGATTTACAGAAAGAGTGGCAGGCAACTTTTCAAGCTGTATCTCATCCTTTTTGTCTTACGGATAAAAAATTTCGTATTTTTGAAGCTAACAAAGCTTTTTTGAAAAAAATTAACAAAAAACTCTCTGAAGTCGTTCTACAAGACGCAAGAGAGATTTTCTTAGGAAAACCATACCCTCCCTCTTGTGAAAAAGAAAGTTCCTTTGAATTTGTGGTTAAAGATAAGAAGGGCCGTATTTATGAAATGAGAGGACAGAAGATTTTATTAGATGAAAGGTGGTTTGATTATGTGATTTTCGTTCTTATTTTTCGAGATATTACAGAGCAAAAACAGTTAGAAGAGAGAATCCTTAAAACTTCTAAAGACACTGAATTAGGAATCATCAGTAGTAGCATGGCTCATGAACTCAACAATCCTTTAGGATCGATTCTTTCTTTTATACAGCTTATTAAAATGCAAAACACACTTGATTCTCAAACAAAAGGGAATTTAGATTCTATGGAAAGAGCAACACTCAAATGTCGTCAGATTGTTATTGATCTGTTAGAATTTATGAGAAAAGAATCTCAAAAGCCCTCTTCCTTTCTTTCAGATTTTGAAAAAAAATCTCAGTTTGACTCTTTGAAAAAAAATAAACTAAAATAAAGGTATGTTAAATAAGAAGCAGGTTCTTATTGTCGAAGACGATGAAATACTGAATTTAGCACTATTTAAGGTTTTTTATCAAAAAAACTATAGTGTTTTAACAGCTAGAAACCTGAGAGAGGCAAAAAATCTCATAGGGAAAGATTCTATAGATTTAGCTTTTGTTGATTTAAACCTTCCTGATGGAAATGGTATGGAATTTTTGGATTTCATAAAGGAACGTAGTCTTCCGACTCTCTGTATTGTTCTTACCGGCACAGGAACGATTGAAAAAGCTGTGGAAGCTATGAAAAAAGGAGCCTTTCATTTCATAAGAAAGCCTTTCGACCTTAAAGAGATTTTAAATTTGGCTGAAAAAGCTCTTTCTCATAGCTTTTTAACTGAAGAAAATGAAAGGCTTAAAGCCTTTCATAAAACAACTTTTTGCCTTGAAAATTTTATCGGAAAAACTGAGGCCATTTTAAAAATTACCGAAGTGATTGAGAAAATATCAGAAACAGATTCAACAGCTTTAATCCATGGAGTAAAAGGTACAGGGAAAAAGTTTTTAGCTAAGACCATACACTCTAACTCCTTAAGGAGAAACAAAGCTTTTATTACTGTAGATTGTTCGATTCTTTCTTCTGAGGTTTTAGAGGAGGAAATTTTCGGTTACATGAAAGATAGTGCAGTTTCCTCTATTTTATCCCAGAAAAGGGGAGGTTTTGAGAAAGCTTTTGGAGGAACACTTTATTTCCATGAAATTGAGCATATGGATCCTATTTTACAAGTGAGAGTTCTAAGAGCTATCAGAGAACAATCCTATGAAAAACCTGGATCGGAAAAATTTGTAAAAGTTGACATAAGAGTGATAGCCTCTACTGGTAAAGATTTAGAGAAGCTTGTGCGTCAGAATAAAATGAGAGAGGATTTCTACTATGCTTTAAATATTGTCCCTTTTTATCTACCTCCTTTAAGACAAAGAATTATGGACATCCCCTTATTAGCCCAACATTTTTTAAACCATTGTAATAAACAGCAAGGAAAACGTCTTTCTTTAAATCAAGACCTTATAGATACTCTCTGCCAATATCCATGGCCTAGAAACCTAACAGAACTTAAAAATCTTATTGAAAGACTCACTTCTTTAAAAAAAGAAGGTGTTTTAGAAAAAAAGGATTTACCTAAGCACTTGATCCAAAATACTTTGAAAGGCATTACCCCTCTTTCTTTAGATATCCCTGAAGAAGGTATTAATTTTAATGAACTTTTAGGAAATTACGAAACAAACCTTATCTTAAAAGCTCTAGAAGCTACAGGTTGGAACAGAAATCAAGCTTCCCAGCTTTTAAAAATGAATAGAACGACTTTAGTTGAAAAAATTAAAAAGAAGGGCCTTAAACCACCTTTCGAAAAAGAAACTTAAAATACTTTTGGTTTCACTGTGAAAGAAAGCAAAACATGTATGTAAAGAATTAAAAAAGAAAAGCTTTTTTTTAAATAAAGCATAGTTAAACTTGTAAAAAAGATCATATTACTAAATCATTGTTAAATCGTAACTGCTCACCTACATTGTTCAGTTATCCTTAACTTTAGACCTGTTTTAAGATAAAAGTCAAAACTCGGGTTAGTGAGGCTAATTGCTGTTATACTGCCCCCAAAAACTATACTTCCTTCCATGATTTTTTTTGACTTCTAAAAAGTAAGCATCATGAGTTTGAACTCCCATCCAATCCTTTACATCTTTATTAATTCTATCAAGGCAACGAAGGTAATCTACACCATGGTGATAAGCAGGTGATTTTCCTCTATCTAAAATAGAATCCAATAGAGCACGATAGATGATTGTTGCAATAAGAGGCTTTTTATTTTTATTGAAAATATCGGCCCATTTCACAAGACCGTGGTAATAGTCTCCATTAACATGTTGTCTTCTCTTAAAAATATAATCACCAGACTCATCAATAAGTTTTAACTCCAACATAAAATTAACATCTTCTACTTCTAGCTGCTTATTTCGAAAAATAAGCGCAACTTCATTTTTTAAAAGCTTTGGTCTTTTGCTGTTCCCTTCAATAGCTACAACCTCATCGAACTTTTCCTTTTTTCGATAGCTCCTGAACATCTTCCAAGAAATTTCTTTTTGTTTCTTCTTATCTCCTAACTGCGTATAGATTTTTAATAAAAGATCGTCAAGATTGCCAGATGAACCATAGTAATTATCTTTATTTATTTTCTGTAAATAGAAGAGAGCTTTATTAGGATCACCACAAAAAAACCACATCTTTCCTAATTTAAAGAAGTTGTTATCATTATCTTTTTCACCACTAAGGTCAATTATTTTTTCATAGAGAAAAGGATCTTTTATAGTCTTTGCCATACATTCTAACAAATAGAGATAACCCTTGTTTTTATTGGATTCATGGAGATTCCAAAGTCTATCTATAACCCTTCTTATTTCTTTTTCAGGTAGAAATTCGTCTACTTTGACGCTTAGTTTTTCACGAAGCCCATAATCGTCTTTTACAATTAGGTTAAGTAGAATATCAGTAACCCATTTTTTATCCTTACATTGCTTTGCATACTCTCTAAAAAGATCTGTTGCATTATAGTTAAAAATGTCTCCAACCTCTCCATCGGAGTCATCACAAGATTCCATAATGTCACCGTCCACCTCAAAGAATTCTTTTACTAAAGACAAACCCTCTTCAGGAGTGAAAGTTGATTCTTTTAGATCAATCAATAGGTCTTCTAGTTCAGAAACGAATTCACCTGTATAATATCTAGGAGTAAATCTACCTGAACGTTTGTATTCTTTCAGCCTTTCTCTAAAACGCACACGGTTTTCACTGTCACTTGATGTTAGTCTTTCCAAAACAAGGTGAACATTCCCGTTTCTAAGAGAGGCTTTATAAAGGGCTTCAGCAAGAACTTTTTTATCTAAATTTAAAAGTTTTTTTCCTTTGTTAGATGAAAAAAAATCATTAATACAGTCTTCTCTTTCCATATCGTACTCCTAATGAAAGATGTCAAACTTAAAAAGTAAGATCCTTCTGTTATTCAATTCGTTTTGAGTTCTATTTACTGGGAAAAAACTCTTATCCCCCTCTTTCGGCTTTAGTTTTTCACTGGCTTTAAGTTAATCACTTAAAGCCATTTAAGGTCATTCTCCTACCGCAGCTCTATAAAATAAGCTGCACTTTGTTGTTTGATCTCTACCCCATCTGTTCTTCTGAGAGTGCGAAGTTCTCATAAAACCTCCAGTAGGAAAATACCATGACGGGCGGTTAAAGATCAAGAAAAACATCCTGTCAAAACACTTTCCTCATTATAATTTTTGGCTCCTCCCGGGAATCTGTGGGTAAAAAGTAGCTAGAAATCCCCCAAAAGGGTCCACTATCATAGTTAGTCGAATGTGAAAAATGCACAAACAGCTAAAAACACTTGTTTTTTTGTAATTTTTGCATAAAAATAATTGCAAGGAAGTGGAAAAACAGATAAAAAACCTTGCAAAACAGAAAGGAAAAAAGATGAGGCCAAAAGACATGTTCAGCACACAAAAGAGAAGCCCTCTTAATTTTAGAGTAAACGACATTGTTCATAAGAAGCATCCGCTTGTCATTTTAGCTAATAAAATAGACTGGGATCGTTTTGATAAAGATTTTGGTTCGAAGTATGATGAAAAAAAAGGTCGTCCAGGTCTTTCAACTCGTTTAATGGTGGGACTTCAGTGCTTGAAATACATTTATAATTTAAGTGACGAGAAGACAATAGAAATGTTCAAAGAGAGTCCTCAATGGCAGTATTTTTGTGGTCAGCCTTTTTATTCTTATGAAGATCCCTGTGATAGAAGTTCATTGACTAACTGGAGAAAGAGGATGGGGGCTGAGAAGATAGAAGTTCTCTTAGAGGAAACCATTGATTTAGCTTTGAGAGAGGGTTTTGTAAAAAAAGCCTCCTCAAAAGAATCTGTGGGTGAAAAATAGTTAGAAACCTCACTTTTTACAAACAACAATATACTCTTCATGCATAGTTTTCACTTTAGCACCAGGAACGTTTGTTGGAGAGTTTTTAGCAGGCATAACTTTTGAGGATATTTTTCTTTTGTAAGTGAATAAGTGTTTTAAATTACAAGCCTCAAATTGTTCTGCAATAAATTGATCGGTTGGCAAAACAATATTTTTTACAGTACGATTTCCAACAATATAAATAGCATAACCCTTAGATTGAATAGAGCTTGCAACATTAGCGATAGACTCTTTTAAGTCTATATAAAAAGCAGAAACTTGCAGCCCTCTTTTCATATCAATTTTAGATATTTTTGATATTGGTTTTTTTAAAATACCTTCTTGGTATAAGGAATCTGATATATACCCTCCCATTAAATTATTATCAATTTTACGAGCATTTTTAATGCCCATCCATTCATTGGTAAAGGTTGAGTATTGGCCATAGGCAACAGTTGTTCTGCTATCCCCATAGGGGGGGCTTGTTAAGACAACATTGTATCGTCTTTCTTTTTTGCAAAAACTTTTGGTTTTAAGTGAGAATTTTCTATCCTTTAGGAGGGGAAGGTAATTATTAAAATAATTACCTTCAATTTTTTCCAAACTACTGAGGAATATTTCAAAAACATTGGGCTTAAATTCACTTATTTTTTCTTTCTTTATTCTGTAAAGTTTAAATTCACTTTTTCTAGTATAAGAAGCAGTGCGAACAGTCTTGGAAAATGCTGTCCAAAAAATATGTTGATATTTTAAATCTATTATTTCTGTAAGAATAGCATATTTAATCGTGTTTAAATCTTTTATAGAACGATTAGAGAACCAAAAATTTATGTTGGTTACACAAGGATTTTCCAAGAAGTCAAATCCTTGGTGGATAGATTCTATAACATTTTTCTTGTACTCAGAAAATTTCTTCTTATTTATTTTTGTATATCGAGCTTTAGCAATGAGTATGGCAAGTGGATTTATATCAAAACCATGAAATGAATTTATGCCAGACACTAACCCTGCTAAAAAAGAGGAACCCGTTCCACAATAAGGATCAAGTAAGATACCTTTTTTTATATTGAGTTCTTTAAATAACTCAATACCTATTTGAGGGAGCATGCTTGCGGGATATCTATGAAAATTAGGAAATAATGACGAATGGTTCTCACTTTTAAAGTCATATTTTTTTTTAGATTCTACTAGATACATATCATACCCCTAACTCCTCTTCCTTATGGTTGTTTGTCACTCCACGCCTCCTATTCTACAATCTAAACTGAAATAGAACCATTTTTTCTTGAAAATACCCCAAAAAAGATTTTTGACACCACAAATGTAACTTTCTGGAAAAATACCCCCCAACTCTGTTTTAAACATAGATTGCATACTTTTTATGAAGTTTCAGTAGTGGAAAAGGCTGAAGTCGGGAAAAAGGCCCTTTATATATGTAAAATCCTAATGTATCATTAGGATATGGCGTATATAAAAAGGAACTTGGAATCTTGTGTCCATAAGCTTTTATCTTTTTTTCCTGTTGTTCTTATTATAGGTACTCGTCAATCAGGGAAAACGACCTTAGTTCAAAAATGTGCTCCCTCTTGGGCTTATTTTGACCTAGAAAAGGGAAGGGATTTTGATTTTATTTCAAAAGATCCTGATTTTTTCTTTCAAGAACATAAGGCTCAAATCATTTTAGATGAGGCTCAAGAATTTCCTCAGCTTTTTAAGGAGATGAGAGGAATCGTAGATCAGGATAGAAGTCAAAAAGGACGTTTTCTGCTGACAGGGTCCAGTTCTCCGGAACTTCTTAAAGGAGCATCTGATTCTTTAGCAGGGAGGATAGGAATTTTAGAATTAGGCACCTTAAAGGTCAATGAAGCTCTTAGTGTTAGCCTACCTGGATTCTATAGTATTTTTAAAAAACCTCTGTTGCTTTTGGAGGATGTTTCTTTTTTAAAAGAGCTTTATATTCCTGAAATAGATATTTGGGAAAGATTTTTAAAAGGAGGTTACCCCGAGATTGTGCTTTCTTCTGATAAGGTTTTCTATCAAGCTTGGATGGAGAATTATTATCAGACCTATGTTTATAGAGATATGAGGAAATTGTTTCCTAAAATTGATGCTATAAAATATAGGCGTTTTATTGAGATGTTATCGAGTCTATCAGGAATCGTTATAAATAAAGCTCAACTAGGAAGATCTATTGATTCATCTGAAGTAGCTGTAAGAAATTATCTTGACATAGCAGATGGTACGTTTCTTTGGAGAAAAATACCTTCTTATGAAAAATCAAAAGCAAAGTCTATAGTTAAAATGCCGAAAGGAGTTTTTAGAGATCTGGGCTTAGCCCATTATATTTTAAATATTGAAACAAAAAAAGACCTTTTAAAATACCCTAATGTAGGAGCTCATTTTGAAAGTTTTGTTATTGAGGAAGTTTTAAAAGGAATCGAAGCTTTAGGACCTTTACGGTTTGATTACTATTATTACCGTACAAGATCAGGTGCAGAGATTGATCTGATTTTAGAAGGGGCTTTTGGCATTCTGCCTATTGAAATTAAACTCGGAACCACAACAACAGCAAGACAACTTACGTCTTTACAGAAATTTATTAAAGATTATGATCTTGCTTATGGAGTTGTTATAAATAATTCAAAGAAAGTTATGTTATTAACAGAAAAAATCATTCAAATCCCTGTGTCTTGTATTTGAAGAAGTGATCTTTCCTAGCCTGTAACCAAGGGCCTGGAGCTGTATGAACTTCCCCTGTTTTTGCGGACAGTCAATTTTCTCTTAAAGTCTCCATAAAATGGAGGTAAAAGAAAGAATGGAAAAAGTAAAACAGTACTCGGAAGAGTTTAAAAAGCAAGCCATTGAATTGGCAGAGGAAATAGGTGCAAAGGAAGCCTCAGAGAAGCTAGGACTGAGAAATTTCCAAGTGATAAGCTCTTGGAAGCGTTTTCTAAAGCCTGAAGTAGAAAGACAAGCTTCCCATGACTTGGCTTCGGCATTGGAGGAAATAAAGAGGTTAAAAAAGGAGCTGGTCTATGAGAGGCGGAGTGTAGGTATATTGAAAGAGGCAGCGGCTTTTTTTTCAAAGGAAATCCTGAAATGAGATTTAAGGCTATGTTTTATGTAAAAGAGAAAGGGCATCCAGTGCTTCGCATCTGCGAATTATTAAGAGGATCTCGTTCTGGTTTTTATAGTTTTTTAAAAACCAGGGGAAAGCTTGAAAAGGATAAAAATCTGGAGAAAAACATAGAATCTATTTTTTTTTAAAAAAAATAGTAACTGCTCACTTTCGTAAGTTTTTATTTAAAGCCATAGAGATGGCTTCTAAAGAAGAATACCCTCTATTTCTCATTGTTTTAACATAGCTGGTAATACGACAAAAATATTTCGCCATTTCTTCTGTTCTGAAACACCCTGACACTTTCTTTTTCACTTTAGTCATTCTTAGATCTCTTTCAGCTCTGTTATTAGTAGGATCTACGTTCTTTCTTTTAGCAAAACACAGTATTTCTGCTTCATACTTTTTAAATCGCAGCCAAAGGTTCTGAGCTTGTGTATGCTTTATTCGTCCTTTCTTGCCATTTTTCTTAGGAAATTCTGGAAGCTCTTTTAAGCCTTTTGTAAGAATACTCCTATACCTTCTCTGAAGAGTTTCGTACTCTTTTTGAGTCAGAACTCTTGACTCTTTTTTATGAACTAACTCCACAGTCTCTTTAAGAAGTTTTTTGAGATTTGTAGCCCATTTGAATCCATTGCTTTCTTCTATAAATTTAAGCTCTCTCAAAAGGTGAGCCACACACAAAGCATGAGTTATCTTATCATAACAAAAGTAAGGACTCCAACAATCATGCACAAGCACTCCTCCATATCTATCCAAGAGACCAATATCTTTTATGGCTTCCCTTCCACCTGAAAGGTGGAGAAACTGCAAGACTAATTCTCCTGAACTATAAGTATGAATCCAGTAGTTTTTACCCTTAACCCTCATAGAGGTCTCATCAACATGAATGACCTCTGATTCAAGTATCTTTTCTTTCATCTGCTCTTCCCAACTTTTAAGAAACTCTCCTAATTCAGCAATGTATCTCAACATAACTGCAGGAGAAATCATTCGACCTATAAGCCCCATGTAATGTTCCCCAACACGCTCTAAAAGACAGCATCTGAACTATAATGAAATTGATGATGGAAGCTCTAATGCCTACACCATACTGAAGAGGACCGTAAGTCGGTTTCTTAACAGCCCTTGACTTCTGTGGAGAGGATGTTTCTTAGATTTTAAAAGGTTTTTTTTGAAAGAAGTGTAGTCAGTATAAGTTAGGAGCGGTTTAAAAACCGAGTTACAGATGACCACTCATACCTTTAGGGAATTGACCTTTATTTCTAGCTCCACATGAGGGACAATCCTTAACTTCAGAAGTTACAGTATGGGTCTGAATTTCATAAAAAATATCAATCTTTTTACGCTTTTCAAGGCTTTTTACCTCTGCTGTCTTTAAAAACATCCCACACTGAGAACACTCTGAGGGAGAGACAGTCTCCTCACTGTTTTGTATCTTTACTGTTATCAAGTCTAGAGCCCCTTTTTCTGACTCCCACTAGCTTTCTTATTACGATTCCCTTGACGACTAAAATCTTGCGAAGGAGGAAGACCGCTGTTGCTGGAATTTTTTCGAACCTGTTTTTCTAAAAGCACAACAATCAGAATGTTCACAACCTTAAAGAGAGATTCAACAATCACAGAAATCTCAGTAGGCACAGAACCTTTCTTTGCAAACTTATCAAAGTCACTTCTTATATTTTCAATCTCATTTCTGATGGAGGTCTTATTTATTGTCATTTGAAAAGAGTATTTAAAAGAAAATCTGTAAGAGCAAGACTTTTATCTTAAAACAGGTCTAAAGTTAGGGATAACTGAACAATGTAGGTGAGCAATTACAAGTAATTAAGGATAAGAGTTTTATGTCTTCGTTCTGCAAAAATAAAAGAATAGAACGAAATAAAGTGTTTCAAAAGTTAGCAAAAAGAGGCAAAAGTAGTATGGGCTGGTTCTTCGGATTTAAACTCCATATTGTTATCAATCACCTCGGAGAACTTTTAAGTTTTACCTTAACTCAGGGAAATGTAGATGATCGAAAGCCTGTTATAGGTTTGTGTAAAGGGCTGGTGGGGAAACTCTTTGGAGACAAAGGTTATATTTCATCAGACCTTTTCAAAAAGCTTTTAAAAAAGGGAGTTAAGCTTATTACAAACGTCAAATTAAATATGAAGAATAAATTGATTCCCTTATTTGACAAGTTGATGTTGAAAAAACGTTCTGTTGTGGAAACAGTGATTGGAGTGTTAAAAGGAGAGTTTCATCTTGAGCATTCTCGCCATCGTAGCCCACAAAACTTTGTCATCAATCTTTTAGGTACTCTCATCTCCTATTGTTTAAAACCTAAAAAACCCTCCATTCAACTTAAAACTCAAGAACAGGGGCCTCTGAGCAATATATAAAAGTCGAAACTCGGGTTAGTATGGTCTTCAAAAGCATCTCTTCCCTCCTTTGTTTTTTTGAATAAACATTTTAAGGCATTTGGGAAGTAGGTGCTTCTTTTTTAAGATTTTAATGTAATACAGCAAAAATCAAATGAGATTGTTAAACTAAAATCGCTAAAAGCGATTCGAGACAGGAGTCTCAAGCTCAACAATTAAAGACAGAATGTCTTACTCTACGTTGCTTTCCTGATGTCCATTTTAAGCCTTTTTTAGCTGGTTTTTACCCACAGATTCCCAGGAGGAGCCAAAACTTAAAGAGGTGAGCAGTTGCGTTTTCCTTGGTGCTGATGCGCTTAGACTTTCATTTAGAAAAAAAGTGTGCTATAAAAATGTTAATATATAAACTTTTTTGGTACAAGATATGAAGGTTAAAAAAAATAAAACGACCAAAGATCAAAAGAAAGAGACATGTACTTCTCCTGAAGTTATCCCTAGCAGAACCATTCACATAAATCAAGATGGAAAAATAAAATTGAAATTTCACAGACTTTCTAAATCATAAACTCCTAAAAATTACAAACTATGTCAAAAACAATCAATATTTCTATTCTTTGGGATTTCGACGGAACTCTTACTCCAGATGATTCTACAACTAAGTTTATTGATGAATTGTTAAAGGTAAATATTAAAGATTTTTGGAAAGATGTTAAAAGAATAAGAGGTAACAATAGTAAAAAACAGATTGACTATCTTTTAGCTTCCGATGCTCCTATTTGGATGCACTTAGTTTCTGAGTATGCAAATAAAAAAGAATATCGGTTGAATGAAAGTTTTTTTAATAAAAAAGTTTCCGCCGATGAACTTAAAATAGATCTTTTTAACAACTGTAAACCCTTCTTAAAAAAACTTAAAGAATTCCCAGAAAGAAAAAACTTTGAAAACCTTGATGTAAATATAGAGCACTTCATCATAACCGCTGGATTACAAGATCTTGTTAGGGCTGTTTTCAAGAATGAAGAAGTAAAACAAGTTTTTGGATGCAAATACCAAGTAGAAGAACAACAGGTAGGAGAAGAGTCTAGCATTAGAAATATTCCTGTTTTTTGCATGGATCAAACAATGAAAACTCGATCTATTTTTGAGATTTCTAAAGGAATTATTTTTTATAAACACAGAAAATTAAATCAAAAAATTTTAGAAAATGATCTTTGGTGTCCAATTTCAAATATGATTTATATTGGTGATGGCCCTACAGATATTCCCTCTATTTCTGTAATAAGAAAACACGGGGGTATGGGAGTTATTCTTTACAATGAAAGTAAAAGTGATAAGGATCATAAACGAAATTTAGATGAAATTAAAAAAGGTCGCAGAGCTGATCTTGTTACTAAAGCTGACTTCTCAAAAAAAGGTACTCTGTTTAATTTTATTCAATCTAGATGCGTTCAGATTTGTCAAAGGTATGAGGCTCAAAAATGAAGTTTTGTTACAGTTTCAAATCAAGTCAATTGTCTTAAAATAAGACAATTTCATTCAAGTTTTTATAAACTTTTGTTGAAAAGATGGACCTCACCTCACTTTATAAATCGGTTCCTTAACATCCCTCTCGTAGTAGTCAAGGGTTGTTAAGAAGCCGACTTACCTTTTTTGTAATATTCTTTGCAAAGCTCTTAATAATCAGGTCTTCCGTTATTACATCTTAAAATCATATGAAGAAGAGCATTTGTACCCTCAGGTCTATCTAAGTCAGTGGAATTTGTGATAAGATCTCTGTCTTCTTCTACAGATTCAGTTAATACTCTCTTTTCTATATCCTTTTTTATATCCAAGTTATTGCGTTCTTCATCACTTTGAAAAGAACCTGGGTCCTCACCTGTGCGAACAGGACGCTTCTCGTAAGTTTTTTCAAGTGTACATTCCATATCATCAATTTTGCGACAGCTATAGTAAATTTTTGTGAAAGGCTCTAGAGCGGTGTTTTCTGACACTTTACAGAAGTCGGTATCATACACAGATGTAATTTCAGACTCTAAAAAGTATTGAGGAATCTCTATAACTCTTGTTTCTATTCTGTCTTTACATATATCTAATATGGGAGTCCAATCAACAACACGATAGTTTTTCTCTAAAGAATGACCTTCAATTTCCTTTATGGCACAGCTTCCATTTAAAGAGATACCAGGTTTTGTTGCTAGAATTCTTTCATCCTCACTAGATTGATAAGGCCTATTATTTACTAAAGTAAAATAGATCGATTCCATATTTTCAAAAATAGCATCAGCCTCTACTTTTGCAGCTTCGGCTAACCCTAGTTTTTCTTGGCTAGCACCAGCTAATTTGTCGTTATTAACATCTAAGGTTAATTGAATATTAGCTAAGGCTATTTCAGCAGCAGTTAAGGCTGTTCGAGCAGTAGCTAAGGATGCTTTAGCACTAGCTAATTCTTCTTCTGCACCATCAGCAGCATCAGCTACTGCTGTTTCAGCATCAGCTACTGCTGTTTCAGCATTAGCTACTGCTGTTTTAGCATTAATTACTGCTGTTTCAGCATTAGTTATTGCTGCTTCAGCATTAGTTATTGCTGCTTCAGCACTAGTTATTGCTACTTTATAGTAGTCTACGTAAGTTTTCACATCTAAAAGTTTGAATTCAGAGCAAGCGATATTTGATGGCCAAATAAATAAACAAGAATTAATAAACTCAAGAGGAGGACTTAGAAAGAGAAAGGGCGTATCATGAGGGAAGATCTCATGAGGGAAGATCAACTTATAAAAGATACCGTCACCACTATATGCTAGACCCTCACCTATAAGATTCTCAAGGATACTCCGATAATCTTCTGCAAGCTCAGAAAACTTCAATAAGTAAGTCACATTGAGACCAGATAAGATGTCTTTATCTATAATAGGTATATCAAGATTACAGGTCATCACATTCTCTTTAGAATTTAATGGTAAGTTAAAATAGGGGGTTAGTTCTCTATTGAGAGACTCAAAATCAGGGCTGTCTTTAATCAGTTCATGTTGAGGACTGGAAAGAGCTGCTGTATCAGATTCTGATAAAAAACAAACCATGTCTTTAAAAAGTTTTCTTTTCTCATTGTATGAGTCAGTCTTTTCGTTCTCTTCGTTACGATTACGCTCAAAAGCATTATATTCGGTATAATGACACTTGAATCCATTCCAAAGTCCCTGATAACGATGTATGTTTTTAACATGACGTTCTCTTTCATCATTATCAGAAAAAAGAAGAGAGGGATAGTCAGGAGTCAGTTTCTTAAATTTTTCTTGTAAATTAGACAAAATAAATTTAGCGCTTTCAAGTGTGTCTTCCATCCATTCGAAAGTTAAAAATGATGCATCAGGAACACTTACTTCCATAAGTTCTCTGTTTTCATCCATTTCCAATTGCAATCTATAAGTAAGTCTTTCTTTTAGCCCATAAATAAGCTCAGGAGAATTATGATTATAACTAGGATCCACAAGATGTTCCAAATTAATAGCATAATCAAGTTCTTCTAAATCATCATGAAGTCTATAAGTTACTTCATCAAATGAAGGCCGAGGATCCTGTCCATAATAGATAGGTTTTTTTCCTAGAATGTCTTCAGAAATCAAATCCTTGCCTGGTATTAGTTCTCCGTAATAAAAGAAGTCATGATCTTCGTTACGAATATGCTTACTATTTTCATCATAAAAAGAAACCATTAAGGCTCTTTCGGGATGTTCATAAGAACCTTCTTTACCTTCATAGTTAGTACAAGTTAACTCTTTTTTTACAGCCTCACTTGGATTTACAGTCAAGTGAGGATCTAAGGCTTCATGAAATACCATAGAAAGATTACATGTAAGACCTTCAATGGCAGTACATGAAAAGTCTACATAAGTTCTATCCTGATCTCTTACTCGACGGCGACGAAATGAAGTTCTATTCTGACACAGATCCTCTAAGGAATCTAAATTCTCAAGAGAAGAAAACTCCTCTCCCGTTTGAATTCTGTCAGTAGAACAATAAAGATTTGTTAAAGTCCTTGTGTTATTATTTCCATCATTATCTTCATCATCAGAATCATCTTCATCTTTCTCTAACACATTAGTCGCTTGATTCAATCTACAATAATAGTCGTTCCATAGAGCTATACTGACTGTTTCATTACAAGGATCATCAAAGGTGCTATCGCCATCATTATCACATAATAAGTCTTTATAAAATCCACTGCCATCCAAAGATGAGGCCTCTTCAAATCTTGAAAATATATCCGGAATATTAAGCTTCCTTACACCGTTGTCATCTGTTTCTGAACCAAAGATTTTATCTTTTCCATTTACAACACATTCAAATTTCTGTGAAATTAAATTATCGTTTTCTAAAACTCTAGTGTAAGTACAGCCACCTCCATCATCATCATTAGGTCCCTTCTCAAACCCTTCAATATTACATTCAAACTCTCTATGCAGTTCTCGTCTATGGCTGACAGTACCTCCATGCCCTCCCCCTTCAACACGAAAGAGTTTTTCGTACTCTTCCGTGAGAGTGGAACACATCAATTCAGGTCTTCTTAGAGCAATAAGGTCTGTATGGTACCTAACTCCGCTGTACTCTTGCACATGACTACATTCCAAATGATCTACATTTTGTGATTCTTCCTCTCTTGTCACTGTTCCGAAATAATGTGTACAATAAAGATCATGCCATATAAAAAATCTCACTCCATCTTCTTCCGAAAGTATATCTGATAAATTACCCCGGTAAAGAATTTTATCGATTTCAAGAGAGGATGCCCTTGTAATTTCTTTAACAATGGCCATCCTTTTCAGCTCTAGAGCTTCATTATTAGGAAATGTTCCTTCAGAACAATCCACTAAGACTTCTTGAGGAGTTGATCCAGGAACAGGAGGAGTAGAGTATATTTCCTCTACAGAACATGTTGGAAAGTCATCAATGGAGCAACTTTCATATTTTCTTTTATAAGTAATACTTAAATTATCTTCTACAAAGTAAATATCTTTGTACTCATTAGAATTACAATGCTCTACAGGGCTTTTGTATTTATCTAGGGAGATAAGCTCGTAATTTAAGCCTGCTCTCAAAAGATCTCCTCCCCCACAGACTAATTGTCTGAAGGATGTCTTGGTAGGATTAGGATCTGTAGGTCCTTCATAATAAGAGCCGTCATAATAAAAACAGACAGTATCCGTTCCCCACAAACCATAACGAACGTCTAAACCGTATTCGTTAGGAGGATTCCTTATGCTAGGATAATATGTTAACAAAGGTCTTTCGGGAAGAAAGCTTTCTTCAAGAGTTTGATCGTTAGGATCTTTGTTGACTAATGTCAGCAAGTCTTTGCTAAAATCTCCTCTATTTCTGACTCCTGTACCAGGAACTTCTTCTCCATTATGACAGTTTAGATTTCTTGTGGTAAATTGAGAATCAGATACAATAGGTGAATCATAAATCTCTTTCATCTCACATGTTGTAAATCCAGTAATTCTCGTACAATCATAAGTTCTTTCATACTTTGTAGTTCCGTTTACTGAAATTACCTGATCTGTAGGATTATCTACTGCACAGTGATCTATAGGACTTCGGTAGATACTAGAAGAAACTACAGGATAATCCAAACTCGAATCATAAAGATTATGATTACAAATAAGGTTTTTAAACTCTATATCTTCATTAACTGTATCTGGATTATCATCATGGTCACCAACATAAATTCCTTCATAATATATACATCCCATGCCATCCCAGCTGGCTGTTTTGATCTTTCCATTAGTAATCATAGGATCTGAAGGAAAAAGTCTGTCTTGGTCTGACTCTGACTCAATATTTAAGAAAGGAGAGCTTTGTCCATCCTCCCGAATTTTGTCAATAGTGAGGAAGGTTTTTTCTACAACAGCATCCTCTTCATTGCTAGGAATTTTATTATATTTATAACAATCCACTAAGAATTCACTAGGTTCTACTCCTTGGATAGGTGGAGTGTTATATACCTCTGTTACGTCACAAGACTCTTTAGCAGAAGAGGTATTGTTAGAAAAACCTGCTATTTGACAATTTTTATACTGTCTTTCATAAGAAATACTTAAATCATCTCCTATAGCTTGAAAATCCGAATAACTCTCAGAACAATGTTCTACAGGGCTCTTGTATTCATCTAAAGAGATGAATGGGTAGTTAAGACCAACTCTCAAAAGATCCGATCCTCCGCATTTTAAATGACGAAACTTTTTGAAAGAAGTGTTGTCGAAAGGAGGCTTTTCACTATAAGAACCTTCGTAAAGAAAGCACACTGTATCATGACCCCATAAACCGTAAAAAACTTTAGGACTTTCATCTTCATCAGGTTCATCAGGTTCATCCATATTATTCAGACCACCATAGCGCAAAGAAGTTCTTATAGGTAAGTAGTTCCTCCATATCCCATCAGAAACTTGCTCAAATTTACTTGTTAAACTGCTAAGTGTAGGAAAAGATTCTTTAATCACTTGATCCGGGTCCTCTATGGGCCTATTAAAATCAAGTTTTGTTCCTCTATGACAAGTAAATAAATCACTTTTAGATTCCGAATAAATTTCAAGACCTATGACATTACCTTCAAAAACTTTTTCTAAAGAACAAGTCATTTCTGAGTCTCCGCTAGATATGTTAGAGCAAGTAAACTCTTGAACTGTTTCTACGGCAGGACTTTGCCTTAAAGAACTCCCAGTGTGTCGGCAAAAGGTTTCTGGTGAAGAAGAAAAGAAAAGTCCATAAAGTTCTTGAGTTGGTGTGAAATGATCAACATCCGTGCTACAAATTAACTGAAGTGAATCTTCTGTAACACTTGGATCAGATGCATCAACCAATTGAGTTTCATAATAGCGACAATAGTAGCCTGCCCAAATCCCAAGGTAAACGTGGGAGTTTTCAGTATTGATTTCTTTTCCCTCAGAAGGGGAAAGGAAAAGCCGTGTTTTTGCTTCATCATTTACTTCCAAAAAAGAATTTGAACTTTCCAAATCTACCAAATCTATGCTCGAAGGATCTACAACAGATCCAAAAAAATCTTCACCCTTAACTCCATCCTTCTTTTTAGAACAAGAGTTTAAAAACAAAAAACTTACCAATAATATACTTAGAATTTTGAATCTCATAAATAATGTCCTCCAGTTTCTTTAACGGATCAATCTTAAAGCAATTTGAGATGTATCTTGAAATTCATTACAAAAGCCCTAAATAATTCTTAAAGAAGGAGGCTTAAGTCTAGAAAAATTCTTAAAATTGGTTTAAAAGAGAAAGTACTTTAGTCGAGTTTAAATTATCTTTGTAGATAATAATTTTTTGATCAGACACTAATTTATAAGATTTAGCTTGGGTTCCAAACATAGTCTTAATGCTTTTGAGAGGTACTGAGCTTTCTTGATCAAAGTCTAAAGACAATGATTTTTTAGAAAGTTTTAGATTCAAGATTCTTAACCTTTCGCACTCTTGCCTTATGGAGGTTAACTCTAAAAGTTTAATCACAGGTTCTGGGAGGTTTCCAAAACGATCTTTCATTTCTAACTCTAAGTCTTTTAGATCTTCTGGTGAATCACAAAGAGATAAATTTTTATAGTAAATTAATTTCAATTTAAAGTTATCGATATAATCTGATGGTATATAGGCTGAGGCAGGTAAGCTCACATCGGGGTGAAAAACATCTTTCCTATCTCCTCTTAACTGATTTAAAGCCTCCTCTAATAAGCTCATAAAAAATTCATAACCTAAGGTCTCAACAAGACCTGATTGTTGGGTCCCTAAAAGGGGTCCTGCCCCTCTGATGTTTAAGTCATATTGTGCTATTTGAAGTCCGCTACCTAAAGAGTTGTTCTCTTGGACTACTTTCATTCTCTCTAAAGCTTCAGGAGAGAGTTCTCTGTTCTTAGGGAAAAGTAGATAGCAATAAGCCTTTCGGTCACTTCTTCCTATCCTCCCTCTTAGCTGATAAAGTTGACTTAAGCCTAAGAGTTCAGGCTGATCGACAATCAATGTGTTAACCTGTGGAATGTCAATTCCTGATTCAATAAGGGATGTGCAAATAAGAACCTGTATGTCCTTATTCAAAAACTTCAACATGGTTTTTTCTAAGGTGTGTTCCTTCATCTGACCGTGTACCACTCCTATAGAAGCATGAGGTAAAAGTTCTTTTAAGTACTCATAAATACGGGGTATGGTTTTGACTCTATTATGCATAAAAAAGACCTGTCCGTCTCTGTCTAATTCTTGATTGACAGCTTTTTTAATCCCCTCTTTTTTATGATGACAGAGAAAAGTTTCTACAGGTTGTCTTCCTGGCGGAGGGTGTTTTATAAGAGTTAAATCTCTGATTCCCATAAGGCTCAGATTAAGTGTTCTTGGAATGGGTGTTGCTGAAAGAGCTAACATGTCCACAGAGCTTTTCATCTTTTTGATCGCTTCTTTTGCTCTCACCCCAAACTTTTGCTCTTCATCCACAACCAAAAGCCCTAAATTCTTAAAGCTAACATCTGAGCTTAAAAGTCTGTGAGTTCCTATCAGAACATCCACCTTCCCCTCACGTGTTTTATTTAAAATCTTCTTTATTTCTGACCTGCTAACAAAGCGGTTGATCAAACAAACCTCTATGGGCCAATCTTTGAATCGTCTCTGAAAGTTCTGAAAGTGTTGAAAAGAAAGTAAAGTTGTAGGAGCCATGAAAGCCACTTGTTTTTGATTGTAGCAAGCTACAAACACAGCTCTTAGAGCTACTTCTGTTTTTCCTGAACCCACTTCACCACAAATCAAACGATCCATAGGTGAGCTCTTTTTCATATCACAAAAAATATCATCAATAGCCTTCCTTTGCTCGGGGGTTTCTTCATAAAAAAACTCTCTTTCAAACTTAGCTAAATCTTCTGATTCAACTTGATAAACATCCCTCAAGCTTTTTTTTCTCAAAGCATAGATTTTTAGCAATTCCCCTGCAATGCTTTGAATCTGATCGAAAGCTTTTTTTCTTTTTTTATTCCACTTTTTGTCACCCAAACGATCCATAAGAGCTGAGGATGATTTTCCCGAATAACGATACAGACGGTTTAAATCAAAAATAGGGACATAAAGCTTATCTCCCCCCTTGTACTCAAGGCTTAAAAACTCCATAGATCTTCTCTCAACAAGAAGTATTTTAAGCCCTCTGTAAACACCTATACCATGAGAATCATGGACCAGATAATCTCCCTCAGAAAGTTCTCCGAAACTTAAAGCTTGAGCTCTTTCGATTGTAGATTTTGTTTTTTGAGAAGGTCTTTTTCTTTTAAATCCATGTTGTGAAGCAATCACATCCTTTTCTCTTAAAAAACAAATTTTTAAATTTTTTAAAAATAAAGGTTTATTTATTGATCGTGGTAAAATATGAACTCTTAGAGGATTGAGTCTTTGATCTTCCATCCAAGATTCCCATAAGTACTCATTTTCCTTAACGCAAACAGGCTCTAGTCCACAATCTTCTAAAAGAAAATTTAGTTTTTTTCTCTCTACTGTGTGAGGGCTTGCAATAAAAACAGTTATTTCATTTTGTTTCAATTCTTTAATTTTAGACAGAGGATCTTTTGAATCTAAAAAAAAGGATGATGAAGAAGAGATTGTTATGTAGTCCTCTCCTAAGTTATTTGTATCTGAAATAAAGATTTTTTTAGGAACACTACTTGTATGAGGGGAGATTTGATTTTCAAGATCGTAGTTTGCGATGTTTTCATAAGAGGTGTAAAGTGAATCAAAGTTTGCAGACAAAATATCGCAAGAAGAATTTTCTGCATTTTCTTCTAACTCTTTTAGCTTTTTTTTACATAATAGAGGCTCTAACATGACCATAGAAAAAGGAGGCTTGATGTAATGAAGAGGGCTTTCTAAGTTTTCATAAAAGTGATTTAAAAGAAAGGGGCTTTCTTGAAAAAATTCCTTTTTTTCTATTTTGTAAATCCATTTTTTATCGACTTCATTCAAAAGATTTTTTTTCTTTAGATCCTTTAAAAAAGATTCACAAACCTTATCATGAACGTAAAGTGTTTCATAAGAGGGTATGATCTCCAGTGAAGTTAAAGGAGAGGTGCTTCTTTGAGTCGCTATATCTACTTCCTTTAAAGACATGATTTCATTACCAAAAAGCTCTCCTCTTACAGGCTGATTGTAAGCAGGAGAAAAGACATCAAAAAGACCACCCCTTAGAGCATAAGTACCCGGTGTTTCGCAAAAAACTGTTTCCTTGTAGCCTAAACTATTGAAAAAACTTTTAAGATTTAAAGGAATCTTATCTTTAAGAGACCATGATGTAATATGGTCTTTGAACACTTTAAATGGTAAGGTCTTCTGACTTAAATCACAAACTGTAGCACAAAGCAAATTGGCTTCTTGTTTTTGTGCTTCGTAGAGCCATTTCATTCTTTGACAAAGTTCTCTTTCACTAGGAAGCCACTGACTTGAAGGATAAGTTTTGAATCCTTTAAGTGAAATAAGGGATTTTTGAGGATCTAAGAAAAACAGTGCTTCTTGAAAATCTAGAATGTCTTTATGAGAGGGAAAGATAAAGAGAATCTTTTCTTTTTGAAAAAGCTTTGATTGGACTAAAAGAGCCCATATCATAGGTGAAGAAAACGAATTCACTGTAAAACAAGATTTTAAAGAATCACCCTCTAAGTCCTGTAAGGAAGGAAAATTTTGAATTTGATACAACATGAACTCACATCTTTACATTGAAGAACTGTTTGTCAACTGGTTTGGCTTTGTTGAATAGATATTTGTAAGAATATGATTTTATTATGTTTCCCATATGATTGATGACAATCAACAGATTCTATAGAAATACAGTCATTCCCATTAAGTTATGCGATTGAGAATTATAGAGGACTTATGGTAACTAACTTTTAGTATTACTAAACCTAACTAACGCAAAACAGCAACACATTTATGCTCTTGTAGCCCCGGTGTGACAGAAGTGACTGCGTCAAACCAGTAAAAACAAGCACTTAGAACACATGTTTTTTTGTACCACTACATTTTTTCTAATTTCTGAGAGAGTTTTAAGATCTTTGGTGGGATAGGAACCTTAGTGGCCCTAAATAATTTAGCAGTATTTCCGTTGATATCTGTACGTGTCCACACTGTTTTTGATTGCAAATCTTTACAGGAACAGCTCTAGCTTGTAGAGGGTTTAAACAACAAAGTAAAACTCACTATGAGAAAATCTTACGGCTTTAGAACCTCTAAAGCTATAAAAATCGCCTTATATCATAACCTTGGAAAACTGCCAGAACCTCCGGAAACCCACAGATTCTTTTGAGGAGGCATTTTTTTCACTCTATTTTAAGATTTTCTTATTGGGGAGGACTATTTTCCAGTTTTAACTACTTATAGTTTCTTTCATTCTAAGAAAGAAACAAAACAAATCAAATAAGGTTTGATGACAAAAGAAAATTTGTATCAAAAAGACGAGAAAAAAGGTGCAAAATGAAAAAACAAGAATCCCATTTGAGGGTTCCTAGAAAGACCTTTTTTTTAAATTAAAAGAGCTTTTAGTAAAATTCCATAAAATCCCTTATAGTAGAAAAATCAAAGCCAAAGATATTTTCAAAAAAGCCCTTTCTCTTATAACAGAAGATCACCTATTTGAGCTTAAGAAATGGTAACTACTCACCTACATTGTTCAGTTATCCTTAACTTTAGACCTGTTTTAAGATAAAAGTCTTGCTCTTACAGATTTTCTTTTAAATACTCTTTTCAAATGACAATAAATAAGACCTCCATCAGAAATGAGATTAAAAATATAAGAAGTGACTTTGATAAGTTTGCAAAGAAAGGTTCTGTGCCTACTGAGATTTCTGTGATTGTTGAATCTCTCTTTAAGGTTGTGAACATTCTGATTGTTGTGCTTTTAGAAAAACAGGTTCGAAAAAATTCCAGCAACAGCGGTCTTCCTCCTTCGCAAGATTTTAGTCGTCAAGGGAATCGTAATAAGAAAGCTAGTGGGAGTCAGAAAAAGGGCTCTAGACTTGATAACAGTAAAGATACAAACAGTGAGGAGACTGTCTCTCCCTCAGAGTGTTCTCAGTGTGGGATGTGTTTAAAGACAGCAGAGGTAAAAAGCCTTGAGAAGCGTAAAAAGATTGATATTTTTTATGAAATTCAAACCCATACTGTAACTTCTGAGGTTAAGGATTGTCCCTCATGTGGAGCTAGAAATAAAGGTCAATTCCCTAAAGGTATGAGTGGTCCTCTTCAGTATGGTATAGGCATTAGAGCTTCCATCATCAATTTCATTATAGTTCAGATGCTGTCTTTTAGAGCGTGTTGGGGAACATTACATGGGGCTTATAGGTCGAATGATTTCTCCTGCAGTTATGTTGAGATACATTGCTGAATTAGGAGAGTTTCTTAAAAGTTGGGAAGAGCAGATGAAAGAAAAGATACTTGAATCAGAGGTCATTCATGTTGATGAGACCTCTATGAGGGTTAAGGGTAAAAACTACTGGATTCATACTTATAGTTCAGGAGAATTAGTCTTGCAGTTTCTCCACCTTTCACGTGGAAGGGAAGCCATAAAAGATATTGGTCTCTTGGATAGATATGGAGGAGTGCTTGTGCATGATTGTGAACTTCCCCTGTTTCTGCGGACAGTCAATTTTCTCTTAAAGTCTCCATAAAATGGAGGTAAAAGAAAGAATGGAAAAAGTAAAACAGTACTCGGAAGAGTTTAAAAAGCAAGCCATTGAATTGGCAGAGGAAATAGGTGCAAAGGAAGCCTCAGAGAAGCTAGGACTGAGAAATTTCCAAGTGATAAGCTCTTGGAAGCGTTTTCTAAAGCCTGAAGTAGAAAGACAAGCTTCCCATGACTTGGCTTCGGCATTGGAGGAAATAAAGAGGTTAAAAAAGGAGCTGGTCTATGAGAGGCGGAGTGTAGGTATATTGAAAGAGGCAGCGGCTTTTTTTTCAAAGGAAATCCTGAAATGAGATTTAAGGCTATGTTTTATGTAAAAGAGAAAGGGCATCCAGTGCTTCGCATCTGCGAATTATTAAGAGGATCTCGTTCTGGTTTTTATAGTTTTTTAAAAACCAGGGGAAAGCTTGAAAAGGATAAAAATCTGGAGAAAAACATAGAATCTATTTTTAAAAAAAATAAAGGCTGTTATGGTTCCCCCAGGGTGTATAGGGAATTAAAGCGTTGCGGAGTGAGTGCTGGAGAAAACAAAGTAGCTCGAATTATGAAACTAAAGAATCTCAGTGCCCGTCAGAAAAAACCCTATGTTCCTAGAACAACAAAGAATAACCCTCTCATGATTAAGTCTCCTCGGTTGTTTAAGACAGGACAGAGCCAAGCAGGAAAAGAAAACCAGGTATGGTGTTCGGATTTAACCTATATTCCTTTTAGAGATAAATTTCTGTATTTGGTTGTATTTTTAGATGTCTATAATCGAGAGATTAAGTCTTGGAAGCTCTGTGAGAGCTTGGACGGGGTTCATTCAAAACAGGCTCTGAGAGCCGCAGTCCAATCTGTTTCTGGGAACTTAGAGGGCTTGATAATCCACTCGGATCAAGGGGTTCAATATTGTTGTGAAGGGTTTAGAAAAGAATTGAAATTCTTTGGCCTCAAGCAATCTATGTCTAGGAAAGGAAATTGTTATGATAATGCGTTTGTGGAGAGCTTTTTCCATACGTTGAAGGATGAACTGGAATACAAAGACTGTACAACAAAGGAAGAGTTGGAAAAAAAAATTGCAATTTACATGGATTGGTATAACAAGGTAAGAATGCATTCTTCCTTGAAATACATGAGCCCAAAAGAATTTAAACAAAGGAGGGCTTTAAGAACATAAAAACTGTCCACTTTTTTGGGGGAAGATCATTGTTGGAGTCCTTACTTTTGTTATGATAAGATAACTCATGCTTTGTGTGTGGCTCACCTTTTGAGAGAGCTTAAATTTATAGAAGAAAGCAATGGATTCAAATGGGCTACAAATCTCAAAAAACTTCTTAAAGAGACTGTGGAGTTAGTTCATAAAAAAGAGTCAAGAGTTCTGACTCAAAAAGAGTACGAAACTCTTCAGAGAAGGTATAGGAGTATTCTTACAAAAGGCTTAAAAGAGCTTCCAGAATTTCCTAAGAAAAATGGCAAGAAAGGACGAATAAAGCATACACAAGCTCAAAACCTTTGGCTGCGATTTAAAAAGTATGAAGCAGAAATACTGTGCTTTGCTAAAAGAAAGAACGTAGATCCTACTAATAACAGAGCTGAAAGAGATCTAAGAATGACTAAAGTGAAAAAGAAAGTGTCAGGGTGTTTCAGAACAGAAGAAATGGCGAAATATTTTTGTCGCATTACCAGCTATGTTAAAACAATGAGAAATAGAGGGTATTCTTCTTTAGAAGCCATCTCTATGGCTTTAAATAAAAACTTACGAGAGTGAGCAGTTACAAGAAATGAAACACTTTCTAATCAGGATCGTATCGAGATGAGGTTTAAGGAGTACCAAAAAGAAAATCCAAAAGCAACTTTAAAAGATGAGTTTTTAGGTCAGCTTCTTAAAAAAATCGCCTTATATCATAACCTTGGAAAACTGCCAGAACCTCCGGGAACCCACAGATTCTTTTGAGGAGGCATACATTTTAAACTTTTATAGAGTTAAACTTTGCAACGTTTTTTCAATTCCTCCAATGTAATGTGTTTTCTTTCGGGTCTATTCTCATTGTATTTTGCAAGTGCTACTTCTAAGACTTTGTCCTCTGTTGATTTCTTCATGGTAGTGTCTAATAAAATATAATTACTTTCTGTATCATTCTTGATAGCTTTTGCTATTTCGCTTACTAACTGTTCCATATTTTTAAACTCTGTTGTCTTTTCTGTTTCGCTTTTTTCCAGATATTTTGAATCAAATGCTTTAAAAAGACTAAAAATTGACACTAAACCCATCACCTGATTTTTAGATGTTGTAAGAGAATCTAAAAGTTTTTCTCCAGCCTTACTTTTAGAGGTGAATTGAACGACATTCTCTTCTGTTAGTTTTGAGCTTTGATTTTTATTGTAGTCTTTAAGAGCTTTTAGAAGACTTGAGATCCTTTCATGAGAAACTTTCTTTTTTTCTAGAATTTTTCCTAATTCTCCTAAATTACCTCTTTTAACCTCTCCTTTATTATTGATAGTTTGTCTTGCATCAGTACTTCTTTTTTCCACTCCGGTTTTACTCTTTCCTCTTATAGCAGAGCTTAGAGGAGGAAAAATAACTGTTAGAACCCCTAGTAAAAAAATGGTTTTAAAAATAGCTTTTGTTTTCATATTCTTTATCTCCTTTCTTTTATAACTTACTTTATAAGTAGTTTAATTTAAGGTTATAAAAAAATCAAGTAAAAAAGATTGATTATTATAATTTTAGAAAAATTATAATAATTTGCGAGCAGAGAAGTTTTGAGAAAGTGAAACAATTTTTGTCAGTATATAAAATTTACATACCTCATATGGATAACCAGACTTTTAAAAGTCTGGTTATCCATATTTTCTTTTTCATAGACATCTAAAAGAAGAATGATATGGAGCTGATAAGCATATCTTTTCTTATCTTCTCGTTATTAATGCTGATAAAAGCTCTTAACACTTTTTTTTTTGATAATAAGGCTCTCATAAAAGATGTTTACATAGAACTCTATGTTATCAAGACATTTTGACAAAAACTCTGCCCCCCCTCTTTTTTTTCTTGACATCCTCTGTTTCATAGATATGTAATGGATTTTTGACATGTGTTTAACAATTTGACATGTGTTTAACAATTTTTGTCACTTTTTATTTTTTTCACAGTCTGAGGGGCTTAATTTTAAATGACAAGGGGCTGGGGTTAGAACAGTTTTTTATTGTATGTTATTATATATAGTGCTTCCGTTTAGGTTTTCAGTTTCCTTAAGATGGAGAAGTTATCAGTTATCAAAGTTTCTAATTTAGATCTGTGTTTTCGTATTCCTCTAAAAAATTGACTTAAACTTCCCTTGAAATCGTCATAGTTTTCATAATATCGATTCGCCGTGACCTCTTTTTTCATAAACTTCCAAAGCCTTTCTATAGGATTTAAATTCGGTGAGTACGGAGGAAGATAAACAAGTTTTATATTCAACTCTTTCGCGAACTTCTTGACAGACTTCGATCTATTGTATCCGGCCCCATCTAAGATAAGATGAATCTCTTTTTCATCGGAATACTTCTTAATGAATATGATAGAGCAAGCATTATGTGATTCTTTAAAATTTTTGGGTCCACCGATTTCAATATCTGTTCTTGAGTTTTGTTAAGAGTTACGGTTCTAGTAAATTTATGTTTTTTACGGTTATCTGATAGATAAACGTTGTACATAGTTTCTAAGTTTTCAATTGCTTTTTCTGGCGACATATTTATGCCCTTAGATTTTAGATTTAGTTTAAGGATAGATAATATGAGATAAGATAAATAGCAGATAAAAACATGTGACTTGACTCTCTTATTTAACCAAAATCTAATAGGGCGTACATTTGAAATACCTTTTAAAGTTTTGAAAGCTCTTTCAATGATCTCTTTGTCAAAATACAATCTCACCATTTCTTTGTCGGAGATCTTCTTCGTAGAAAATATACACGAGTATCCATCAAGCTCCTCATCTTTCTTTAACACATCAGTTCTTATTCTTCCCCTGGGAGTCAAGTGCTTTCTAAGTCCTTCTTCAATTTTTTTATTTTTATTTATTAACTCCTGAGCATTTAGAATCCTTTTCCTCCTTGACTCTGTGATTTCTGTTTTTTTAGATTCATTATAGCAGATGACAAGCTTTCCTTTAATCGATCCGAATGAATGAGGTATACCTTTAACGTAAAAAATACTTTCTCCAATTGTCACCATATTTGAAATATTATTTATAGAATCATTCTTTATAGTTCGTCTTATGATAGCTTTTTCTTTTTCTCGCATAGGCAAGCCACACAACGTGTGCCAGCCTAAATCCCCTATGAAATCAATGTTTTTCTCGGATACTATGCCTCGATCATAGATGAGTAGTCCAGACTGAAGACTGTGTTGAGAAAAATTATTGGAAACGTCCGCTAGAGTTTTACTGTCATGGATATTTCCATCAAAGGTTTTGTGGAATACTGGAATTCCGTCCTTTTGAGTCGTTGCAAGTGCTATTTGGATAAGATCATTTTGTCGACGCCCATCTTTACTTCTTCCCACTTTCCCCATAACACAATGCTTCCCATGAAAATAAGTATTTGTTAGATCATATACTATTCCCTTAGAGTCCAACCTATACATCTTTTTTACGTTGCTAAAAATAGACCTTTGATAAATCTCTATTTGATCATCATTTATACTATCCATTGCTTTAACTAATCGAGCTTCTGTTAGATTTCCTAAATCTAACAGAAGATTTAAGTCTGTCCTCTCGTACCATTTTGGCATATTACGTACACTTCTATAATCCATACAGTGAGCATAAATCATACTGAGAATCTCATCAGAATATTTACCTAAAATTTCTGGAAGTTTAATTTTTTTTGAGATACTATGGAACAGTAAAAGGGGGCCATATACCTTAACTCCATCCACTTGGAGATCTTTTGATGAGAGAGAAAGCACAACTTCTCCATTAATCTCTTTTCCAATATAACGAATATGCTTTTGGACTGATTTCCCATTGATCCATTTGCTTTCAACTTCAGCCAAATAAACTTGTCCATCCTTCTTTTTTATTCTTCTAATGAAACTCATCGTATATCCTCCTAGCAATCCTGCTGTATATATTATACATCAGGATTAAGCATAGGCAAGAGTATTTATCTCTAAAAATTCTATGAAATCCTACTTTTTACGAGGGGGAATAAGAAATTTTCCAGATTCTGAGCAGAACTTAAATCCTAGTGTATATTTTTTGTCGGGAATTTAGGTAACTAGTGCTACTTGGAATCCTAATACTTGTGGCGGGCCTGTTCAATAAATTTAAAAAACCCTCTGAACTTTGTGGTGGTATGAGTCGAAATAGTGAACTTTTTTTAAGAGATCTCATCCTTATTTCCTGATTTTTTTCAAATTCTAAAGGGGTTTTTCTAAATAGAATGAAGGTGTTGAGTATTGTAATAAGCTTCAATCCACTCAAAAATTTCTATTTCAACTTGCTTGAAAGAGGTCTACTTCTTAAATCCCAGTTCTCGTTTCAGTTGAGAAAATAAAAAAACTTTCACTATAGGTATTATCTTCGTTACACAATTTAATTTACAGACTCACTTTTCTTGCTTGACTTACTGGTCATCCATATGAGTATATCAATAGTCACTTAAAACAACATGCATATCATTGGCAGAAACTTTTACTTTTTTAAGTTTTTTTATATCCTCTGAAATGATCTTCTGACTTAAAGGGTTTAAAATTTCTAATTGTAAAACTCTCTTTAAAGGCCTTGCACCGTAAACAGGATCATAACCTCTTTTATCAATAAACTCTACAACCTTTTTATCAAATTCTAAGTCAATATTTTTCTCTAGAACTCTTCTTTTTATATCTTCAAATTGAAGCCTTACAATGGTTTCAATGGATTCTTTTCCTAAAGAATCAAAGACAACAATTTCATCAACACGGTTTAAGAATTCAGGTTGTATTGGAAGCATTTTTGATAACTTTTCTAAAGTCTTCTTAATTTTGACTCCACTTTTTCAACGCAGTCCAGGCTTTAAATCAAGAGTCTTCTAAGCTCATGTAACAATTATGCTGAGAGGTTTCCCTAAGAGGTTCAAAGCTAGACTTCACTTTTTCAGCGTCGCACATTCCTTAGAAATCCTAGTGAGTAAAATTTGTATCAAATTCAGGTAACCTCTTAGAAGAGGGAAGAGGAAAGGAGTTTTGTCTGATGCATTGATTCAAAGAATCTTGACTATTTTGGAATTATAGCCTAATATAGTCATTATGATCAAAAGACATTTTCTCCCTGAAATTCAAAGTCTTGCTTTGTCCCGTAAAAAGATGGCCTTTTTATCGGGTCCAAGACAGGTGGGCAAAACAACATTGGCTAAAATGTTTTTTAAAAAAAATAAAGGAATGTATTGCAACTGGGATCATTTAGATTTTAGAAGAATATGGACCAAGTCGCTTAGTGAAATAACAAAAAACCTCCAAGATCATGACACTCTTATTTTTGATGAAATTCATAAAGCTCATAAATGGAAAAGAAACCTAAAAGGCTTTTATGACACTTTAGAAAAGAACATTAATATTATTGTAACAGGAAGTGCAAGACTTGATGTTTATAAAAAAGGCTCAGACTCGCTTATGGGAAGGTATGTGAGTTTTCGTCTCCACCCTTTTTCTATAGGAGAGCTACTTTTGGCTAAACCTAAAACACCGGAAGAAGTAAATGAACTTATAAGCAAAGATCTGACTCTTTCTTCATCTAAAAGACTTCATGAGGTTTGGAATGATCTTGAAAGTTACGGAGGCTTTCCTGAACCTTTTTTATCATCTTCTAAAAAAATTCTTAACATATGGCAAAAAGGACGTATTGAAAAAATTGTGAGGGAGGACATAAGAGATCTCACTAGAATTTTAGACCTCAGTAAAATTGAAATGCTTATTTCTCTTCTTCCAGAAAGAGTTTCCAGTCCCCTAAGTATTACGTCTTTAAGAGAGGATCTTGAGTCTGACTACAAATCAGTCAAAAGGTGGCTTAATGATCTCAAAGAACTTTACTATCATTTTGAGGTAAAACCATGGTCAAAGAACATTTCACGATCGATCAAAAAAGAAAGTAAACTTTATTTATGGGATTGGTCTGAAGTGAAAGATAGAGCCGCTCGATTTGAAAATATGGTAGCATCTCATTTGTTAAAGGCTTGTCACTACTGGTCTGATATAGGTGAGGGGAAATTTAATTTGTATTATGTAAAAACGAAAGAAAAAAAAGAAATAGATTTTCTCATTACAAAAGAAGGTTCTCCTTGGCTTCCTGTAGAATGCAAGCTCAATAGACCTCATGTTTCCTCTCATTTCTTTAAGCTATTTCCAAAAGTAAAAATATTTTATCAACTTCTTAATAGAAAAAATTATCTAGAAAAAAGAAGTCAAAATGGAAAAGATATCTTTGTTTGTACGGCTAACCAATTCTTAAGACATTTTCCATGAATTGCAGTTAGGTATTAAAAAGGAGTTGTTACGAAGAGGTAGTGGGAGAGCCTTAAGTTCAGCACTAAGTTTAGCAGTAATTCCTAAAGAAAGAGCTCATGCATTTATGGCTCAAATCTTAGAAATCAAGAATCTATATTCTCATTCTAAAAAGAGTTTGTTGGAATGGAAGTTTAAAGATATCGGATCAATCTATAAAAAGGCTCTGCAAAAAATCCTAAGGTCATAACCATGACTAAAGAGACGAGGATAAGGCTTTGTGTATGAGGAGATTTTCTTATAGGATAGGGGGTTTCTTCTTCTTTCATATACATGAGAATAGAAGGTTTGAGGTAGTAATAAGCACTTAAAACAGAATTTAAAACAGCCCAAAAAGAAAGCCAGTAGAGTTTTCCTTTTAACACAGAGTCTAAGAGAAAGAATTTTCCAAAAAACCCTGAAGTAAGAGGAAGGCCTATAAGACTGAGAGTGAAAATGGTGATACTGAAAGCTAAATAAGGGTGAGAATGGGAAAGACCTTTCAAGTCATCAAAGTCAATGTGCAATCGATCTTTACTTTCTAAAAGATTAAGAACACTGAAAAGACCTAGGACTGCGAACATATAGCCTAGAAGATAAAAAAGAACAGACGAGGAAGCTGTATCAATACCTTTTCCATAGGAAAGAACACCCATTAAGAGATAGCCGGAGTGAGCAATACTTGAATAAGCCAGCATTCTTTTCATGTTGTTTTGCAAAAGAGCAGCTCCATTTCCTACAAGCATAGTGAGAACAATAAGCCACATAAAAAGGATTTCGAAAGTAGGGTTTGAACTTAAAAAACCTAGAGAAATAAATTTCAAAAAGAAAACAAAACTTGCTATTTTTACACTTGTTGCCATAAATCCTGTTAAAGGAGAACTGGAACCATGATAAACATCAGGTACCCACCAATGAAAGGGAAAGGCTGCTACTTTAAAAAGAAGTCCCATGAAGACCAGACAAACGCCTATAAGAAAAATACGACTGATTTCAGAAAATGTAGCAGCATTTTGAGCAATTTCATGAAGGTAGGAGGAACCTGCTGTACCATAGAGAAAAGAAATTCCGTAAACAAAAAAAGCTGAAGCTAAAGAACCTAAAATAAAGTACTTTATAGCAGCTTCTTTAGAAAGAGTTTTTTCTGAATTAAGTACAATCATAACATAAAGAGAAAAGGAAAAAAGCTCAAGTCCTATAAAACTAACTAAAAGCTCCGCACTCCATGTAAAAATGATCATTCCTAAGCAAGAGTTAAGAAGCAGAAAAACCCATTCAGAGAATCGCTGTCTTAAAAGAGAATTTTCACCCGCTAATAATAAAGTACAAAGAGTTAAAGTGCTAATTGTAAAAAATGAAAACAAAGATTGACCATTGATGAGCAGAGCTTTGGAAAAAATAAAAACTCCCTCCTCAGGGATCAGTCTATAGGTGACAAAAAGAAAGCCTATTAAAAGGGATGAGATGATTCCTAAGGAGGGTAAAGTTATAGAATAAAAATGAGAGGGCTCTTGATTTTGAGAAAGAGCTTTTTTAGTTATAGGAATTAAGCTAAAAAGAAAGATCAGTATAAGGGGAGAAATAAGAAGGATATCAGTAAATCCAATAGAAAACTTCATTTTTGAGATCCTATATAATATTTATATTTTTTTAAACTTTTGTTACTTTTTAAAACACTCAATCTATACTGCTTTTTTCTACTGAGACTTAATTTTTCAAGGCTTTCTTCAGACCACATAAGAAAATGTTTAGGATAGATCCCCATCCAAAACACAAGTACAACAAGAGGAAGAAGAACCATTTTTTCTCTTAAACCTATATCTAAGTTTTCTTTTATGGTTTTTAAAAAAGGACTTTCCAACCCAAAGAACATTCTTTTACACATAATAAGCATATAACAGGCACTCAATATAACTCCTAAAACAGCAAAAGCTGTAAAGATGGGAAAGCTTTTAAAACTTCCTGCAAGAATAAGAAATTCCCCTACAAAGCCATTTGTCATAGGAACAGCGATAGCAGAAAAAGTGATGATGAGAAAATAAATAGTAAAAATGGGAGCTCTTAAAGCTAAACCTTCGTAGTTAAGAATCTTTTTGTCATGGGTTTTTTCATAGATCATGCCTACTAAGAAGAAAAGAGCGGCTGTACTGATTCCATGGTTTAGCATTTGATAAAGAGATCCTGTAAGAGACATGTGAGTGAAAGAAAAAAGCCCCAACATAACATAGCCCATATGAGAGACTGATGAATAAGCTACAAGTTTTTTCATATCTTTTTGCACCATAGCGACTAAAGCTCCATAAATAATACCTATGACTGACAAAAGAAGAAAAGTTTGCGAAAAAGCTTCTACAGAATCAGTAAAAAGAGGAAGCACAAAACGTAAGAAACCGTAAGCCCCTACTTTTAACATCACTCCTGCAAGAAGTACAGACCCTACTGTAGGAGCTTCCACATGAGCATCAGGAAGCCAAGTGTGGAAAGGAAAAAGAGGAACCTTAATAGCAAAAGAAAGAGAAAAGCTGAGAAAAATCAAAGACTGTGTACTCAAAACAGTTCCTGATATAAAAGGAAGTTTAAGTTTGTAAAAATCTAAGAGGCTTGCACTATAGGTTCCAAACTGCTCTTTAGTTAAAAGGATCAAAGAAATAAGACCTATCAACATAAAAACAGATCCCAACATAGTAAAGAGGAAAAATTTAACAGTTGCATAAAGGCGGTTAGATCCCCCCCATATACCTATAATAAAATACATAGGAATGAGTGAAGCCTCAAAGAATACATAAAACAAAATACTATCTATAGAAAGAAAGCAACCTAGAAGACTTGTTTCTAAAACAAATAGAGCTGTAAGAAGGCCTTTCTTATTTTTATGCACATTTAAGGGAGCTATCATTGCAACTAAAATGGTCAGAAATGATGTAAGAAACACAAGCCAAAAAGAAAGCCCGTCAATTCCTATAAAATAGTTGATGCCAAAACTTTCGATCCATGGAAATTGTGTGACAAGCTGTAATTGGCTTGAAGATTTGTCAAAGAGAAAAAACAGACTTGAAGTTAAAGCCAAGTGAATGACAGCTAAGCTAAGGGCTATTTTTTCAAGACTTTTTTCAGAAAAATTTCCGAACCATATTACAAAAGCTATCATAAGAGGTGAAAATAAAATAACATCTAACACTTAAAGCCCTCTCTTTTAACGTATTAAAGCCAAACTTATAACTATCACAAGAGAAAAAATCATATAAACAGCATATCTTTCTATTTTTCCTGTTTGTAAATCACGAATACTTTTACTCCACCATAAAGAAAACTTACTTATGCAGTAAGGAATCTTATCTATAAAACTCATATCCACCATACGCCAAAGAGAATCACTTATACGCCATACAGGATCTAAAAGAAACATTTTATAAGCTTCATCAACTTTGTATTTATGATAAACAAAATTGTAAAGAGGATGAATTTTTTTTGTGAAAGATGCAGGTACTTCAGGTCGTTTTCTGTAGAAAACATAAGCTAAGTAAGAAAAGCTTAAACTTAAGAGAACTGATAAAACCATAAGAGCCATCTCCCATTGAGCGGAAGTGATAAGAAGCTGAGGCTCCTTCATTCCTAGCCACAGTGAAAGAATATGGGGAGGATGTGAGGGAAAGATGTGAGGTAAACCTATAAAGCCTCCTATAAAGGATAGAAGAGCTAATAAAATGAGAGGAATGGTCATAGAAAGAGGTGATTTGCGAGGGGTTTTCTTATAGTTTGATCTTACAGGCTTCCAAAAGGCTAAAGTCATAAGGCGTGTCATATAAAAGGAAGTAAAAGCACTTGCTATAAGCCCTAAGCCCCATAAAACGTAATGACCTTGAGAGAAAGTCTTCCATAGAATTTCATCTTTACTAAAAAATCCTGAAAAAGGAGGAATTCCTATAATAGCAAGCCATCCTATTGTGAAGGTTATAGATGTTAAAGGCATAAATTTTTTTAAACTTCCCATTTTTCTTAAGTCTTGCTCTCCTTGAAGAGAGTGAATTACACTTCCTGCACCTAAGAACATAAGAGCCTTAAAAAAAGCATGAGTTATAAGATGAAAAAAAGCTGAGCTAAAGGCTCCTACACCTAGTGCCAAAAACATATAGCCTAACTGAGAAATGGTAGAATAGGCTAAGACTTTTTTAATATCCCATTGAGTAAGTCCCAGAGTCGCTCCCAGGAGAGCTGTTAAGATACCTATAAAGGCTATGAGATTCATCACTAAAGGTGCTGCTGTAAAAAGAACACTAAGTCTTATGATCATATAAACCCCTGCTGTCACCATGGTGGCTGCATGAATGAGAGCTGAAACAGGGGTTGGTCCTGCCATAGCATCAGGCAACCAAACATAAAGGGGAATTTGTGCTGATTTTCCCATAGCACCGATAAAAAGACACAAAGCTGACAAAGTGATGGGATTGAAGAAGCCCTCTGAACGATCAGGTAAATTTCCAGCTAAATCTAAAAAATCAATGGTGTGAAAATGAGCAAAGAGAATAAAAATTCCTAAAAGAAAGCCTGCATCTCCTATGCGGTTTGTAATGAAAGCTTTCAGACCGGCTTGAGCTTTATGCCGATCAGTAAACCAAAAACCAATAAGAAGGTAAGAGCAAAGTCCTACTCCTTCCCAACCGACAAACATAAGAAGCAGGTTATCTGCTAAAACAAGAAGAAGCATATTGAAGATAAAGAAATTCAAATAAGCAAAATATTTGCTAGGTCTTTGATCTTCTGACATATAACCTATGCTAAAAATATGAATAAGTGTTCCAACTCCTGTAATTACAAAAGCCATAGCTAAACTCAAGGGATCTATAAGAAAACTCAAACTTGAGGTGAAGCTTCCCACAGAGATCCATTCAAAAAGAAGGACTTGAAAAGAAGATTTTACAGGAGTTAAAAAGAAAAAAAGAACTGTGGAGGTAAAGCTGACAAAAACTGATAAGGAAGCTATCAGTCCTGAAATTTTAACAGACTTTCCTCTAAAGTTAAATCCATTAATGAGAAACCCTAAGAGAGGAGAAAAAAGAAGCGTTAAAATTAAAATCTTATCTAAATTCATTAACCTCTTAACCTTTCTAAAATGGAAATATCAATTTTCTTAAAGTGTTTGAAGACTGATACGGCTAAAGCCAATGCGATTCCAGCTTCTGCAGCAGCAATAGTCATCATAAAGAAAACAAGAACTTGCCCATCGATATCTTGCCTATAATAGGAAAAAGCTACGAAACTTAAGTTGACGGCATTGAGTAAAATCTCAATTCCCATAAGAATGATAAGGAGATTTTTTCTTGTTAAAATTATTAAAAGTCCAATAGAAAATAAAACAGCAGACAAGATAAGGTAATGCTCTAAGTTTACAGTGTTAAAATTCAGAAGCATCTTTCACCTCTTTTCTAGGTTCTTTTGTTATAGCTACAGCAGCAACAGCCACCACAAGAAGTAAAACTCCTAGGAGTTCAAAGGCTAGAATATACTTTGAAAACAAAGCTTCTGCTAACTGCAAAAGGTTTAAGTTATTAGAGAACTTGTTTTTTGACACAAGGTCCACAGACATAAGACTTGCAAGGGATATGAGAGCACAAAACCAACCTAGCACGAAAAGTGTTAAAAAGAATCTTTTTTTCAAATAAAATCTTCTTCTATGAGTTCTTTCTGAAAAGTTAAAAAGCATGATAACCATGATGAACAATGTCATAACAGCTCCTGCGTAAACAATAAGCTGGACTCCTGCTAAAAAATAAGCTTTAAGAAGAAAGAAAAGCCCTGACAAGCTTGTCATACAGAGGGCTAAAAAGAGGCTGGAAAAAAGAGGGTTTGAGTGAAACAAAACGCCAAGAGCTGTTAGGACAGACACGGAAGAAAGAAATAAAAAAAGATATGTTTGAAATTCCATTTTTGCTTTTACCTCATCAGCACTAAAATGCAAGCTGTTAACAATGTATTAAACAAAGCCCAAGGCAGTATACCCTTCCAGCCAAGATCCATCAATTGATCATAACGAAAACGAGGGATAGTCCACCTGACCCAAATGAAGATCCATAAGAAAACTAAAATTTTTAAAAAGAAGACAAGAAAATAAAGAAAAGACGTCATAAGAGTGATTCCATTGGTAGAAAGAGAAAAGCTAGCTAAGAAGGCTCTTATATGATCTTCTTCTACGAAAGGAATTTGGTAGCCTCCGAAATAAAACAAACTCATAAGGGCGGAAGCCACAAGCATATGACCGTACTCTCCCATATAAAACATCAACATTTTCATACCTCCATACTCAGTATGATAACCTGCTACCAGTTCTGATTCAGCTTCAGGAAGGTCAAAGGGAAGTCGATTTGTTTCAGCAAACATAGAAATAAAAAATAACAAAGCCCCTAAAGGCTGATAGAAGATTCCCCAATTAGGCAGAAAATTCAAAGTGTAAGCTTCCCCCAGAAGCTGGAAAGAAAGGGGGCCTTTTTGAAGGTTTATCATTTCTGTGAAGTTAAAGGTCCCATAAATTAAAAGAATCCCTACAAGAGATAAGCTCAAACCTAATTCATAACTGATGGTTTGAGCAGAGGCTCTTAAAGCCCCTAAAAGAGAGTATTTATTTCCTGAACTCCATCCTGCTAGCAGTAAAGAGTAAACAGCTAAAGAACTCACAGCCAATACAAAAACAACACCTAAATCAAAATGGTAGCCTTGGAAGAGAAAATCATAAGGCCCCCACTTTCTTCCTAACCAATGAAAGGATTCAATATGCATGGATTGTGAAAGGGGGATCGCATTGAAAGCTAGGCCTGCAGGAATAAGAGCTAGTATGGGAGCTAAGTAAAACAAAAACTTTTTTCCTTTTTCAGGAATGAACTCCTCTTTAAAAATAAATTTTACAGCATCGGCTAAAAGTTGAAGTAAACCTAAAGGCCCTACACGGTTAGGGCCTAAACGGTTTTGTATGAAAGCTGAACCTCGCCTTTCAACCCAAACAAGCAAAGGAACCATTTGAACCATAAACAAAAAAATAACAGCCATTTTTATAAAATTGATGCTCAACTCAAAGATATCAGAACCCATATTTTAATCCCATTTTAATGCTTTTGAGAAAACCTCCCAGAACAGGCCAAAAATAAATAAAAACAAAAAAACAAGCATCGCCCAAAAGGCCTGTACTCCATAACCTTGTGTAAGAGAGTTTTTTAAATAAATCGCCCAAGGATACATAAAGATAATTTCAATATCAAAAAGAATGAAGAGAATGGCCGTTAGATAATAACTGACCGATAAATGAGGACTCTGAGGCACTTCGCTTTCAAAACCACATTCATAGGGCTCTTTCTTTGTCTTTGAGGACTTTAATTTAGGACCTAAAAGACCTGTCAAAACCACAATAGCTAAACCGAAAGTAAAGATGATCAGTATTAAAACAAGGACAGGCAGAAGATTATTCATGAGCTTTTACTTTACATCTCACAAAGCAAATAAAAAAGTGTAAAAAGGCATAGTTTTGCAGTGCAAAAATTCTCCTTTTCTTTTTAAAAGCTTTGTTTTTAGGTAGTCCAAAACCTTCACCTCAAGCCTGTAGCATAATTTTTAAGCCCTTTCTTCTCTCCTCCCCCCTTTTCTAGCTCTTATACGAAAACAGACCCTAAGCTTCATAAAAAGGATTTTTGTTGGTATGATGAGAGAACTCACTCATCACAGCCGACATGACAGCTAAAGAGATGTCCCTATCTTGAGCTGTCATAATTTCACTAAAGTTAAATTACCCAAATTCCCCGCTAAAAATGATCACTACATTGCTCTAACATAAGATAAGTTCCATAAGCATGGAAGTTTTCCAGTAAAAATGGGGGGTTATTGCCCTTTTTTTCTGTGAAAAGCTCTTGCCATTCTATTTTTAAGTAGTTACCATAATGGTAACTACTATGAGTTTTATAAAGAAGATTAAAAGAGGAGGCAGCACTTATTTAGCAGAGGTGAAAAATGTCCGGGTCAAGGGCAAGGTCGTACAGAAGTACTTGAGATATCTTGGAAAGGAAGTGAATCATAAGCGTGTTATCTCTATATCTTCCGAGAACATTCAATTCGATAAAGTTAAGATCAGTGGTCCCTTGATTGTTCTTCATGCCCTTGCGAAAAAAGTTGGTCTTCCCGAAGTTCTTGGCAATTATTCAGATGAAATACTAAGTATGGTCTATGCTCATTGCTTGGATTACAGAAGCGTCAATAATATGCCATCATGGTATGAACGAACAGATTTAAACAGCATTTTAAACTTAGATGGGCTGACTGAAAGAAGGCTTTTTTCAGCTCTCGATCAGCTTAACGAATCCAAGGCTCCATCTTTGCAGAAACGTATTTTTGAAAATGTTAAAAAAGAATACAAGTTATCATCTAATAAAATTGTCTGATGTTACTAACACTTATTTTTATGGAAGTAAATGTCAACTAGGTAACCCAGGGTACAGCAAAGATGGGAAAAGGAAGAGTCCTCTGATTCAGATAGGTCTTGCTGTAACTCAAGAAGAAGGGATTCCTGTTTTTCACAAGACCTTTAAGGGTAACATTCACGATAGCAGGACATTGACGGCACTTGTTAATAGTTTTTCAGAATACAATCTTCGTTCTGGCCTATTGGTGTATGATCGAGGTATAGCATCGTCTAAAAACCTTTCTTACAGGGGAATTGGGTTGGAATACATTGTGCGGAATTCCTATGAGAGAGGTTGAGAAGAAGACAGTACGAAATTTTTTAAAGTCCGGTTCTATAGTAAACGTTTCAAATAGGGTAATTTTGAACAAGAATACTTTTTACGTTAAAAGCATGAATTATACATTTGGCCAAGTTAAAGGAAAACTGGCAATCTGCTACAACCATAAAAGAAAGGATGCAATTCGAGAGGCGAGATATGATGAGATAGTTGCTGCTCAAAACTGTCTATCTCAAAACAAGTCCATTAAGGAGGGGCTGAAAAAATATCTAACTCCCACAGGAAAGATCAAGGATCGGGAGCTGAAAAAAGCAGAAGAATTTGATGGGTACTCCTGTATATTTTCTACAAAGAATATTTCTGGTAAAGATATGGTCAAACTTTATTTTGATAAAGATGTCGTAGAAAGAGCTTTCAGAATTTTAAAAGGAGTTACAAATTTAAATCCTGTGCGACACTGGCTTTGCAACAGAGTAGTGGCTCATGTTTTTATTTCTATTTTTTGCCCAAGCTATGATCTCTTTTTCCATCTTAGAGAATTTTCCTATACGACGATTTAAACACTTTTTTGAAAGGGCTGAAAACTCAATCTCTGCCATATTTAACCAACTGGCCTTCTTCGGTGTGTAAATCATCTTAAAGCAATTTGTTAAATCAAAAGCACTCTCTGCTTTCATATTTTCATAAAATGAAGAGGGATTATGAGTGTTCAAATTATCTTATATCAATGTGATCTTTTCACAACCTTTATACTTTGCAGCCACCTTTTTCATAAACCTTGCATAATCTACTTTCGTCTTTCTACGACTCACCTCCACAATCCTCTTTCCTGTCAAAGGCTCAACGGCCAATAAAGCTACACACACACCCTCTCTTTTATAATGATAATCCTCTCTCTTTTCTTTTCCAGGACTGACAGGAACCGGAATCAAAACATCATCAATCAACTGACAAGGCCTTTCATCAAAACATAGAACCGGATTTTTTAAATCGTATTTTCTCTCATAAGTATCTAAAACCCTCTCCATCTGCCAAATAAAATTAGAATCAAGTTTCCCCAGACACCACTGACGTTTTAAATGGGGCCTGAGCTCATTTTTTTTTTATGTTTTAATACTCATATGTTAAATTTATGGCTCCTCCCGGGAATCTGTGGTGAAAAATAGCTAGAAATTCCCCTCGTAGGAGTCAAGGGCTGTTAAGAAACCGACTTACAGTAATTTGATGAGAAAAAATTGGCCTCCTCAAAAGAATCTGTGGGTTCCCGGAGGTTCTGGCAGTTTTCCAAGGTTATGATATAAGGCGATTTTTATAGCTTTAGAGGTTCTAAAGCCGTAAGATTTTCTCATAGTGAGTTTTACTTTGTTGTTTAAACCCTCTACAATCCCTGAGGAGAAGGCTTTTTTAGCCTTGAAGTAATTAAGAATAAGTAGCTTATGTCTTCGTATGGTTTTTGCTTCTCTTTTCATAGGTTCAATTTTTGAAAGCATGACTCGTTTCGTCCAACTGTCTATAAATTTACCAGCCCAAGTTGGTGAAACATAGGTCCATAACTGTCGGAAGTCTTCTTTTAAAAAATAACAGCGGATACTTTTTAAATTGTACTGTATTAAATGCCTTAATTTTACTTTCTCATAAGATTTTAAATTTTCTGCATTTTTTAACAAGGGCCATCTAGCTTTTGTTAAAAGGGGTTCATACCCATCTTCTTTCATTTTTTTGTGTTCTGAAGCTCTCACTTCGTCTAAAGCCTTATTGAGTCTTGCTACGATATGAAACCGATCTAATATATTCAAAGCTTGACTTGCCCTTTCCTTTATTACTTTTAAATAGGGCTTCCACATATCAGAACACACAAACTGTATATCTTTTGACTTCTCTCCTAGTAAATCAAAAAACTTGTTGAAACTCTCCTCTGTTCTTTTTTCTCCTATCCATAGCAAACGAACACTTTCTTTGCTTATTTCATAGACTAAGGTGAGATACTGATGGTTCTTTTTCCATTGTATTTCATCTACACCTATAGCTTGTATTCCCTTTAAAACCCTTTGTTTTAAACCATATTCTACGACCCATTCTACCGAAGCATAGACCTGATTCCAACTGACATGAAACTTACAAGAAACCTCTTTCCAAGACAGGTGACGACACCAGTCAGCTAAGTACTTCATGTAAAAAATTGTTAGGTTTTTCTTCCCATCTGCCCAAGGTAAATACTCAACTTTTACTCCACAGCAAGAACAATTAACTCTTCTTACAAAATAAACAAAAAACACCCTGTAACTTAAAATAGGAAGGGATTCAAAGTCCCGTGATGATTTACTGCTGTCATACACTGAACAGGGCTTCTTACAAACACTACAAAAAGCTTGGCCATTTTTACGAGCCTTAATAGGAACATTAATTGACTTTCTATCTTTTGAAAAATAAATGTCTCCGTATACAAAAGACTTCCATCTTAAACAATCATTTAGTATAGTCTTCAAAAGCATCTCTTCCCTCCTTTTTTTTTTTTTTTGAATAACATTTTAAGGCATCTGGGAAGTAGGTGCTTCTTTTTTAAAATTTTAATGTAACACAGCAAATAAAAGCAAATAAAATGAATGTTTTTGAGTTCAATCACCGGAGGTGATAGAGGCCAGTAAGGGCCTCAAAGAACTCAAAAATACAAGATAGAATGTCTTACTCTTACTTTGATTAATATGAGCTCTTTTGGGGGATTTCTACTACTTTTCACCCACAGATTCCCGGGAGGAGCCAAAAATTGTTAGATAGTTGTTTAAAAGTTAGACACTCAAAGAGCTTTTAGCTCCCCTTTTTAGGAACTTAAAATCTTTTTTTAAGGTTTTACAAATTCTTTTTATAACTATTTGAAATTAAAGAGCTTTTTCTACTGGCTGTTTTCTTGCATTAAAAAGGGTAGAGACAAAAAAAGAGGAGATAAATATGAAAAAAATATTTTTAATCACAGTAATTTTCCTTAGCGGGATTACAGTAACAGCTGAAGAGTGCAAACATAGCCCTAATCGTCGTTTAGGAGATAATACGAATCCTAATCATAATGATAATAGTAAAACTCCAATTAAATCTTCTAAGGGAGAACGGTAATCGAATCTAAAAAAGAGATTGTCCATAAAGTCGTTAGGGTTTGAAGAAGGAGTTCCCCTGAGCTAATCTCATGGTATTATAAACAAACCAGAGGGGAGTCCTAAATGAAAGATACACAATATCAATCTCAGTTACAAATGTTAAAAAATAAACACGAGGAAATTCGCCAGCTTATTGCTATATAGCTTAAAGGAGTAAACACTGAAATTAGTCCATGACCTTTTCGACCTTTTCCAAGAGGAAATAGAAAGACTCTGCGGAAAGTCTTTTTCCTACAAAAAGTCAAAAGATCTCTGTCACAGAGTAGGAAGCGAAAAAGGATAACCTCTTTTCATCTGTGATAGTTGCAACTTGATCTAAAACACCTATGTACAACAAGGCTGGTTCACACAACTACTTTCCAGCCTAGACTGCTATCTTCCAATACAGGGAACACCCCACCGAATGCTCCCTGTTAGAATCACTAAAAAGTCTTATGGCTGTACTTTGTCATACTCATATCTAAGAAAAAATGATTTATCTAGAATAAGCTTTCTATGTTTTTCATTTTCTTCATCATAAAATTCCACTTTCAAGAACACTTTAACTTCATGCTCTATTGGTGTAGGTCGTCCAAAAATGATAATTAAACCTGAGTCTTTTCTAGTGACGTAAGTGGTCCCCAAAACAATCTTGAGATGATTTTTTTCTTCTATATAATAATTTTCTCCTTTCTCAGTACGGAACATAAGGCTCATTTGTTTTCTTCTATTTGTTGCATACCGACTATCAAAATAAATTAAATAATTATTATTTTCATATTTGAACGCATAGCTGGGACCAGTTGGTATTCGAATCGAAACTGTTTCATCCACCAATATTGGATAACCAAGTCTTCTTAGTTGTCTGTCTAGACTATCTTTATAAAAAGGGGTTTGTAAATGAATCACCAGATGCGAACCATCTGTAGTTGGACGAACTCTAAAAAGCCCATCTGAAGAGTTGATTTCGAAGTTAGGCAAAGGCTCTCTTGAAGCATATGCAAGTTGTGATATTATTAAAATACCTAAAAAAATTATTTTTTTCATTATTTTATCCTCCTATTTTGTTATTTTATTTTCCTCCTACTTTGCTTGATACTCTTTACTTGAAAAAACTATTCTTATCTATTAAAAATCCTCCTTTCACTTTAAAAAAACGACATTAGGTCTTTTTTTATGTTTTTTACCTTTTCTTCCAAGAGTTCAAGCTTTCTAAAAATTTTATTCTGATCCAGTTTTTTCCCTGTAATAAGCTCAAATAGGCTAAGATTAAAGAGTGAGGCGATTTTTGGATACGGCTCCTCCTCTCCTTGAATCGCTCTCCCATACTCCCACTCTCGATAGGCAGTTTCCGGAACTCCGAGTTTCTCAGCTGTACTTTTTACCGTCCAACCTTGACCTTGTCTTAAAGCTTTTAGTCTCTTATTAAAATTCAAGTTTTTTCTCCTCTAAAATCTTTCTAGCACACTCTATTTGTTTTCTAAAATGATATAATTTCAATAAAATTGTATAATAAAATAGAATAATAAAATGAATTAACTTTTTCCATTCTTTCTTTTGTACCATTTCCAAAAATTAATTCAACATTCTTTTAACGCATAGCCTCCTGGCTTTTTGATCAAACTCTGTTAAATTTTTAGAGTCATGTCGAAAAAAGATTTAGTTACACAGATTTAAGGGTATGATTTTCTGGCTACTTACAAAGTAGAAAGAAGTGCCAACATCAAGACAAAATTATTGGCTTTGCAGCATATGCAAGAAGGAAAATCGATTCAAGAAACAGCAGGTATGGTTTTGTATCACCGTCACAGTATCAAATCCTGGTTACAGTCTTTTTTTGTAGACTTTGATTACGAGGGATTGATAGATCGAGAAGGCAGAGGACACAAGCCTCGTTTGCCAGTGACAGAAGAAGAGAACTTCAAAATCAAGTTAGATGAAATTCAAGACAAAAGAGAGGGAGGAAGCATAGGAGCAAAGGAAATACAGAAACTTTTAGCAGATGAATTTGACTGTTGCTATTCTCTTTCTGGGGTTTATGTTTCTTTAGACCGCCTTAATATTGTATGGATCAGTGGTCGTTCTCTTCATCCTAAAAGTTCATTAAGAAGCTATGGAACAGTTTAAGGAACATTTTCCAGAAGAGGTGGAGAAAATAAAAGAAAAGATTCAGACTCATAAAATAGAGATTTGGTGGCAGGATGAATGCAGAATAAGCTCAGCAAGGTTCTTTGAGCAGGATTTGGGCAAGAAAAGGCACACGGCCTAGAGTTGTGAGGCAAAGACAATTTTTATCCACTTATATTTTTGGAGCAGTTTGTCCGGATAAAGATAAAGGCTGTGCTTGGATTTTACCGGAATGTAATTCAGGGATGATGCAAATTCACTTAGATGAGATATCTAAAAATATTCAAGAAAACTATCATGGAATTGTTTTAATGGACAGAGCCAGTTGGCATACCACAGAGACTTTGATAGTTCCTAAGAATTTATCTCTGATGCCTTTACCTCCTTATAGTCCAGAATTAAATCCCATGGAACAAGTCTGGCAACAATTACGAAGGATCAAATTATCGAATGCATGTTTTAAAAACTATGACCATATACTGAATACTTGTTGTGAGGCCTGGAATACTTTTTGCGATCAGGAGGGCAGGATTAAAAAATTATGCACTCGATCTTGGGCAAAACAACAAGATGAATCAAGCTTGTAAATTAATTTGAACCTATAAATTAAATTGTTTAACTGATTTTTGTCATTTTAAATTTTACCCTCACTTTTTCACTTATTTTAACCCATCAATCGATTCACACAACAAATAGATATACCTGAAATAAACTTATCTTATGAAAACTTAAACTCACCTTAAAAGAAGTTTTTTTAAAACCTCCTAACTGAAACTTTTCCTTAAGTCAATTTTAAATTTGAACATAAAAATGTTGAATTAATTTCTGTAATTGGTATTAGCAAGAGCTACCAGCAATAAGGCAAGAGATTTTTTGCTCGAGCAAATTAACTCTTTAAATGACAAATCTAGTGAAATTAAACAAGAAGTAGAAAGACTTAAAAACGAAAGAACTTCCTTTAAAGAAACCGTTATCTCAGCTGAAAATGTTTTTTCAGCCTTACAAATAGTCAATAAAAAATTATCTAAAATAACACAGTGCCAAAGAAAAGAACTCCTCTCAAACATTATAAAAAAAGTCACAGTCTATAAAGATAAAATAGCTGTTCAGTACTTTGGATGTACCTATCTTCCATTAAGTAATAACGAACACCAAGCTCATAATGACATGGTCATAGGTTCGTATAATGTTCGTATTGGTAGGGACACGAGGATTTGAACCTCGGATCCTCCGGTTATGAGCCAGATGCTTTAACCAACTAAGCTATGCCCCTTCAATTATGATCAATCTTTTTGATCAAGATCAAGACTTTCAAGAAAACTTTTAAGACGTGAAGAACGGTTAGGATGCCTTAATTTTCTTAAGGCTTTGGCTTCAATTTGTCTAATTCTTTCTCTTGTTACATTAAAGTCTTGTCCCACTTCTTCTAAAGTATGATCACTTTCTTCCCCTATACCAAAACGCATTCTTAGAACTCTCTCTTCTCTTGGAGTCAGAGTCGATAAGACTTTCCTTGTTTGCTCTGCTAAGTTCAAATTTAAGATCGCCTCAGAGGGATTGACCATTTTTTTATCTTCAATAAAGTCTCCTAAATGGGAATCTTCTTCCTCTCCTACAGGAGTTTCTAAACTGATCGGCTCTTTAGCTATTTTCAAAACTTTCAAAGTTTTATCTACAGGCATTCCCATTTTTTCAGCCACTTCTTCAGGGGAAGGCTCCCTTCCTAACTCTTGAACAAGTTGCCTAGAAGCTCTTAGCATTTTATTAATAGTTTCAATCATATGAACAGGAATACGAATGGTACGAGCTTGATCTGCAATCGCTCTAGTAATCGCTTGACGAATCCACCATGTTGCATAAGTCGAAAATTTATAACCTCTACGATATTCAAATTTATCCACAGCTTTCATAAGCCCAATATTACCTTCTTGAATCAAATCTAAGAACTGAAGACCACGGTTTGTATATTTTTTAGCAATAGAAACTACAAGTCTTAAGTTAGCCTCTACAAGCTCTGACTTAGCACCATCAGCATCACTCTCACCTTTCCAAATATCTGTGTAAACATCACGTATCCACTCAAAAGACATTTTACAATCTTGTAAAAGACACTGTCTTCTCGTATAAGCATCTTTAATTACTTGACAATACTTTATAGCTTCATTCCAACTTAAACCTGTATTAGCCTTTAACTCTTGCACAGTCCTTTCGTTATTTTCAGAATTTTCAATTCTTTCCACAAAACTTTCATAGCTATTAGAAAAGGTTTTCCTAAGAATGTTTTTCTCTCTATTTTGAAGTTCTCTCAACCTCATCACAAGATTTTTAAATTTCACAACAATACGGTTAATGACTTTCCTATTAAAGTTAATCTTTTGAAATTGCTCCATAAGTTCGCCATTTATTCTCCTCAAAACCTCAAAACTCTCTTTACTTTCCAAAGAAAGCCTATCTTGAATTCTTAAAGTATGAAAAACAGAAACTACTTTTTGTTTATAAGCCTCTACATAAAAAAGAAGTTCTTTAATTTTCGCTAAATACTCTTCATCTGTATAGCTAACATCTTCACCTTCTAAACCTCTAAAAATCTCTTGAGGTTTAGTACGCCCCTCTTCAACCCTTTTTCCTAAACGAATGATTTCATCAGTTCCCATAGGAGACATTAAAATAGCTTTCACAATTTTTCTTTCACCATCTTCAATCCGTGTAGCAATCTCCACCTCTCCTTCTCTTGTAAGAAGAGATACGCTTCCCATTCTCTTTAAATAAAGCTTCACAGGATCATTGCTTTTTGAATCAACTTTTTCTTCTTCTTGCTCTTCATCAAATTCAAGTAAAAAATCCTCTACTTCGCTTTCAATATGAGAATCACTACCCTCAACCCAAGTGACCCCTTTAAGTTCTAAAGCTCTCATGAACTCGTCAATAACACTAGGGTCTAAAATACGAGGATCTAAAGTCTCATTAATAGCCCTTACTTTAAGGGCCTGTTTCTTATCCTCTTGAAAGAGAATAATGATTTTTTGAATCTCTTCCGGAAGTAATTTTTTCTGCTCTTTTAAAGATAATAAAACTGCCATAACTTTATACTCCTTTCTTCAATTTCTTTCTGAGGAAAGCCATTTTTCAAAAAAACAAGGCTTAAACCTCTACATTTTACCATAATCAAAACCCAAAAGGACAAAAATTGTCACTCCCTTCCAAAAATTGTTACCTCTTCAAGGCTCAAACCCACCTCAGTTCAATCTCAGCCATCCCATTGAGACTTCTCTTTTTGTATATTCACAATCTGTTCCAAAATATTCTTCGAATCCACATCAGATTTCTCAGTAAAAAGTTTTGATTGTAATTTTTTCCTTTCCACATCAAGCCACTGTTTTTTGACTTTTTTCAAGCAATCTTGAAAAAATCTATCTTTTTTTTCTGCATTCATAAGAGTCCAGTGGTGTTGTGCTTCTAAAACCTGAAGGCTTTCTCGTGGCTCAATTCTGTTCATAAGAAAAGAGGTTATGTGATGAAAATCTTGTGTCGGCTTATAAACATAGGATAAAATCTCCCTCCAAAGCTCCCTGAGCCCCTCATGTCCACAAGCCTCAAAACCCCCCAAGTCTTTAATTTTTAGAAAATAGTTCTCATCACTTAGAGCTAAATTCAAAAGTAAAAGCTCAGGCTGAGAAATTCCTCTAAGATCAAATTCATAATCTCCAGACCCCTTCCTTTCTGTAACTCTTTCAAACTGCTGTTTTGCTTTATAAAGAGTTTTAGAGTTACTAAAAAGCCCTTTGACATAAGACAAATCTACAGACAATCTATCAGCTAAGCTCTGACAATAAATCATCTTAAGCGTGTTATCTTTAATTCCCTCCAAATACACTTTAAGTCTCTCAATAATCTGCACTTTTTCAATCCCCTGCCCTTGATAACCTTCAAAAGCTTTTGTCATAAGAAAATAAAACAACTCAGGGGCTTTTTTGATTCTCTTCTTTAATTCTTTAATACCATAAGCTCTTAAAAAATCATCTGGATCATGATTGTCTTCTAAAACAAGACCCCGAGGAAAAAGGCCTTCTTTAAAGAGACTTTGAGCACTTCTTTCTAAAGCCATTTGCCCTGCTTGATCCCCATCAAAGAAAATAAGGATATTCTGAGTGTATTTTTTCAGAGTTTTAATATGAGAAGAGGTCAAAGCTGTCCCTAAGTTAGCCACTACATTCTTTATACCTGCTTGATACAAAGAAAGATAATCCATGTAACCTTCTACAACAATTACCTGATCTTCTTTACGGATCTCTTGAAGAGCATGACTTAAACCATAAAGTATTTCAGACTTATTAAAGATCAAAGAATCGGAACTATTGATATATTTAGGGTTTTGAGCTCCATCTAAAGTCCTCGCTCCAAAACCTATAATCTCTTTTTTGTGAGCAGAGAGAATAGAAAAAGTCACACGATGGCGGTACATATCAAAATAACCTTTCTTACCCATCTTAATAAGTCCTAAATCGGAAGCCAATTGAAGATCAACTTGTTTCGATCGCAAAAAATCACATAAACCTTGCCACTGATCAGAAGCATAGCCTATTTGAAATTTTTCAATAATTTTTTCTGAAAGCTTTCTTTCTGTAAAATAATTTTTAAGATCAAGAGGCATTTTTTTCATTTGTATTTTGAAATACTCACAAGAAAAATTATTGATTTCTAAAAATTTTCTCTTCTTTTCCAAGATCTGTTCTTCTTTTTTTGAACCCTGCATATGAGAAAGAGAAATTCCTGCTTTCTCAGATAAAAATATCACAGCATCAACAAAATGAAGCCCTTGGATTTCTTCTAAAAAATGATAAATATTACCTGATTTCTTACACCCAAAACAATAATAAACTTGTTTGTTTTCAGAAACGGAAAAACTAGGAGTTTTTTCCTTATGATCAGGAAAAGGACAAAGCCCCATATATTGCCCTGAACTCATTAATTTCAACTCAGTATGCTGAGAGATGAAATCAACAATATTATGAGCCCCACACACCTGAGTGATAAAATCTGCTGAAAATTTCATAAAGCCCCCTTATGAAAGCTGATCTTTTACTAGCTGACTAACAAGTCTATTGTCAACAGGTCCATGGTTACGTTGACCTATCTCTTTCATAACTCTAGACATATCTTTCATAGATGTAGCGTGTAAATCTTTGATCACATTAAAAACTAAAGTTTTCATTTCTTCTTCACTTAAAGGCTTAGGAAGATAAAATTTTAAAAGATCGAGTTCATAATTTTCTTTATCAGCTAAATCTTTACGTCCAGCTTTTGTATACTGTTGAATAGAATCCTCTCTTTCTTTATACATTTTCCTTAACACTTGAAGGACATCTTGAAGACTTAACTTATTAGGACGTCTTTCAATCTCTTTATTTTTTAAAGCTGATTGAATCATACGCAAAGCACTTACTTTCAAAGTATCTTTGCTCTTCATAGCAGACTTAACATCTTCTACGATTTTATCTCTTAAAGAATCATCCATCTTAAAAAACTATCCTTTTTATTTTCCTAGTTTTCCTTTTCCTAGCTGCTAAAGACTTTTTCTTTCTTTTAAGGCCTGGTTTTTCAAAATAGGATCTTTTTTTCACCTCAGTTAAAATAGCTGCTTTTTCACAAGTTTTCTTAAAACGCCTAAAAAGCTGTTCAAAAGATTCATTATACCTTAAACTTACAAACGCCACTTTTAACTCCTTTAACTTGTTGACTGTAGCAAAATAAAAAGGTTTTGACAACTTTTTGACAAAACCCTCTAAAAATGTCAAATATAAACTATGTCTTATGGATCCAAAAAACAAGATATTCTCTTTATGCAGGAAGCCCTAAAAGAAGCTCAAAAAGCTCAAATCTTAGATGAAGTCCCTGTAGGAGCCGTCTTAGTCAAGAACAATCAAATTATATCAAAGGCTTATAACACAAAAGAACTCTCTCAGAATGTTATCTGCCATGCTGAAATCAAAGTGATCAACCAAGCTTCAAAAAGACTTAAAAACTGGAGGCTGTTAAACTGCTATCTTTATGTTACTCTAGATCCATGCGTTATGTGTTGGGGAGCCATTATTTCCAGTCGTATTTCAAGACTTATTTATGGAGCTTCAAATGCAGAACAACCCCTCGTTTTGGATACCACTGCCTATCTCCCCTATCTTTCTTCAAAGCTCTCTGTCACAAAAGGTATTTTAAAAAAAGAATGCTCTGAAATGTTAACAACTTTTTTTAAAGAAAAGAGGCAACAGAAAAAATCTTCTTTGGAGAGGTGGGTGAGTGGCTGAAACCGCATGCTTGGAAAGCATGTAGACGGAAAAACCGTCTCGAGGGTTCAAATCCCTCCCTCTCCGCCACTAAGAAAAGTATCGAACCCCCGATACGTTTCCTTATGTCTTTTTTTTCATCTTCTACCCCCAAGTGCTCAACTACTACCCTATCTTTATCCCGACTTCAGCGTTTTCTTTTTAAGAATCTAATGATTTCAAGTGGTTACGCAAAACCGTGATCACTACATTTTAAACGGTACGTTATAGGATTTTTATATGATTTTAGGGGTTAAAATGGATTTCAGGCCTAATTTTTTATAGATAACCGACTTACTTTTAACCCATCCTTCCTTGTTTTTGCAAAAATTGACTTTCTTTCATAGGACTAGAAAATTCTCCTAGATAACATATTTTTTTTATCATTATTTCTAGATAATTTTTGAAACACAATTCCCTCTTCATATTGTATCAGAGCTTAAGAGAATAAAAAAAAGTTCCCTCCTAGAAGAGAACTTTTGACCTAAATTAAAAAACTTGAACTTGTCTAAAATTCTATTTTATGGAACGCTACAGGAACAAACAACTCTCTTACAGCAGGTACGGTGAGTGATTCCCAGTGACCTTGAGGATCCACAACCTTTTCGATTTTACAAAGCTGTCCTTCTTCATTCATTTGTCTAATCTTAGTTTTCACTTCCTCATCAGACATACCGTAATTCTCAGCCAACCTCTCAGTCATGCTTGAAGTCGGTACAAGCTCATAAGCTTCAGCCACAGCCTGTACAGTTCTTGCTCGTGTTTTTCTCTCTAGTAAATGGAGAGCATAAGCAAAAAGCGCCATAGAAGTAAACATACCTGTTGCAGTTAGTTCACTGACTGTTAAACCATTAAAACGAGTTACTGCACTGCCATTGTACTTAGCTCCTTGAAAGGACGTACCCGAAAATAAAAGACCTGATCCTACCCCTAAATTACCATTGTTAGAATCAAGTTCTGATTCTGACCATTCCATTTCTAATACTAATGCTCCAAAATCTGAAATACACTCTGAACCTTGTGGTATTGCTAGAGTCTTAACATCAACAGTTCGCTCTTCGGTCATCTTCTTCAAACTTAAGTAAGATGAGTATGAATTTGAATTCAAACCCCTCTCCCAGTGATTAGCCCATAAATTATGGGATGCTATAGTATTGACTCCTAACAAAGTAGCAGTCAATAGTTTTGTTAATTTCATTTTGTTCTCCTTCCTTTTGTTCTTTAGCTGTTACTTAAATTTTTGCTTTATTTTACTTTTCCTTGTTTCTTCATAAAGCTTAAAAATCACAGCTTCATTCTAATGTTTATGAAAGAACTTTTACTTTATAATCAATCTTAAACAATTTTTCAAGAGAAAAAAATACAAATGTAAAAATTACATAAGTTCCCTTTCCACTCTGTTATTCTTTTGGGAAGTCCTTGTCCTTTACATTATATTTAAACCTAATGCATGGCCATACAGTAACAGCGCTTAGATTTTTGTCCATGACCTCCAAAAAGAGGCTACCTCCTAAAATCAAAGGAGGTGGAAATGTTAAAATATCCAAAAAGGTTCCAAAATAGGGAAGTTTAAGTCAATTTTTTAGAGGAATACGAAAACACAGGCCTAAATTAGAAACTTTGATAACTGATAACTTCTCCATCTTAGGAACCTGAAAACCTAAACGGAAGCACTATATACACTGCTTCAAATTTTTAATCCATTGAAAGCATTAGATTTTTTGTATTTTCCTTTGATTTTTCTTATTGATTGCCTTTTTTGATTTGCTGTTATTTTTGCTGTAAGCTTAAAGAAAAGGGGGAACTATGTACATCACAACTCCTAAAAGAAAAAATGGGATCACGGTCATTCGCTTAGTCCATGGCTATAGAAAAGATGGAAAAGTTAAAATAAAGATCATTAAAACCCTAGGACAATCAAAAATTCCGGAAGAGATAGAGCATTTAAAAAAAATGGCCCTAAGCCTAAAGTTGGAGTTAGAAACAAAAAAAAAAACAAAAGCTCACTATGATGGCTTCTCTCAATTTATGTCACACAAGAGAAGATATTACATTGAATGATGGAATCAAGGATGTTTTTGGTTCTATCTACGAGCGATTAGGTTTTGAGAAATTAATCCAAGGTACAAGAAAAGATAAGCATTGGAATGCCCTTCTCAAGTGCTGTGTTCTTGCAAGGTTTTTAGAGCCTTCAAGTAAGTTAAGAGCTGTTGATTTAATTTTAAACCGCTTTCAGGAAAAGTTTACTTATGATCAAGTTTTAAGGATAGTTTAAGGAGGTCCAGGTTGTTTTAGCTCTTATGACAGATGGGGATGGTCTTCCCATAAATTATGAGGTTTACCCTGGAAATATGTCAGAAACAAAGACCTTCATACCTTGTCTTGAGAACGCTCAGAAAAAATACAATTTAAAAAAGATAAGAGTGACAGCAGATAAAGCAATGTTTTCAAAAAAAAATCTCTCTTACTTTTGATAGCAGTTCCTTTTCCATGGAGTATATTATATCCTGTCCCTTGAGGAAGATGTCTGAAAAGATAAAGAAAGAAATTTTAGACAAAAAAAATTATAGTACAATCAATGAAGATAAGAGGGTTTTTAAATTTTCCTATGAACAAAAAGATGTCTTTGTGATTCACTCTGAGAAAAGGTCAGCTCATGATAGAAAAAAAAGAGAAAAGATACTTGAAATGATCACAAAAGCACAGAACTCAAAGGGAGACATTCAAACAGAGAAACTGATTAAAAACAGAGGAATGAGTAAATATTTAGAGAAAGTTAAAAGCTCTACTCGACTGAATAAGGATAAAGTATTAGAGGATTGTCAGTGGGATGGAATTGTAGGAATTTGCACCAATATAAAAAACTTTAGCTCAACAGAAGCAGAAGCTTCCTATAAAAAACTTTGGAAAATAGAAGAATCTTTTCGGATGAATAAGCACACTCTTAAAATGAGGCCTATCTTTCATCAGCTTTCAAGGCGAATTAAAGCTCATATTTTAATTTGTTTCCTGTCTTATAGTGTCCTAAGATATACAGAACTTTCTTTAAAATCAAAAAACGTAGAGTATGGAGTAGGAAAGTTAATTAAAATATTATGTGATGTAGAAAAATGGATCTTAAAAAATACAAAGACAAAACAAAAGTACATGATTGCTAAAGAGCTATCAAAAGAGGCAAGGGAAATTTACAAAACCCTTGATGTAAAAAGAGAGGAAGAATCTTACGAGTTAAAATTAAAAACGATCTGAGTTTATACACACCATTCTGAATTTATATACTGTGCTATTTGTTGATTGTCTTCTTAAATAAGAAAATAAAAAAATCTAATTATATTAAATACTTATAATTACTGCATCGCTCCGAAACACTGAACTCAGGAGAAAACTTCACAGAAGAAGAAGTTCAGTTGAGGCAATCATTGGTCATATGAAAATAGATTCTCGTATGGGAAGGAACTTTTTATTAGGATCACAAGGGAATGCTATTATACCAATTACAGAAATTAATTCGACATTTTTATGTTCAAATTTAAAATTTTAAAATTGACTTAAGGAAAAGTTTCAGTTAGGAGGTTTTAAAAAAACTTCTTTTGAGGGGAGGTTAAGTTTTCATAAGATAAGTTTATTTCAGGTATATCTATTTGTTGTGTGAATCGATTGATGGGTTAAAATAAGTGTAAAAAAGTGAGGGTAAAATTTAAAATGACAAAAATCAGTTACACAATTTAATTTATAGGTTCAAATTAATTTACAAGCTTGATTCATCTTGTTGTTTTGTCCAAGATCGAGTGCATAATTTTTTAATCCTGCCCTCCTGATCGCAAAAAGTATTCCAGGCCTCACAACAAGTATTCACTATATGGTCATAGTTTTTAAAACATGCATTCGATAATTTGATCCTTCGTAATTGTTGCCAGACTTGTTCCATGGGATTTAATTCTGGACTATAAGGAGGTAAAGGCATCAGGGATAAATTCTTAGGAACTATCAAAGTCTCTGTGGTATGCCAACTGGCTCTGTCCATTAAAACAATTCCATGATAGTTTTCTTGAATATTTTTAGATATCTCATCTAAGTGAATTTGCATCATCCCTGAATTACATTCCGGTAAAATCCAAGCACAGCCTTTATCTCTATCCGGACAAACTGCTCCAAAAATATAAGTGGATAAAAATTGTCTTTGTCTCACCACTCTAGGCCGTGTGCCTTTTCTTGCCCAAATCCTGCTCAAAGAACCTTGCTGAGCTTATTCTGCATTCATCCTGCCACCAAATCTCTATTTTATGAGTCTGAATCTTTTCTTTTATTTTCTCCACCTCTTCTGGAAAATGTTCCTTAAACTGTTCCATAGCTTCTTAATGAACTTTTAGGATGAAGAGAACGACCACTGATCCATACAATATTAAGGCGGTCTAAAGAAACATAAACCCCAGAAAGAGAATAGCAACAGTTAAATTCATCTGCTAAAAGTTTCTGTATTCCCTTTGCTCCTATGCTTCCTCCCTCTCTTTTGTCTTGAATTTCATCTAACTTGATTTTGAACCTCTCTTCTTCTGTTACTGGCAAACGAGGCTTGCGTCCTCTGCCTTCTCGATCTATCAATCCCTCGTAATCAAAGTCTACAAAAAAAGACTGTAACCAGGATTTGATACTGTGACGGTGATACAAAACCATACCTGCTGTTTCTTGAATCGATTTTCCTTCTTGCATATGCTGCAAAGCCAATAATTTTGTCTTGATGTTGGCACTTCTTTCTACTTTGTAAGTAGCTAGAAAATTATACCCTTGAATCTGTGTAACTAAATCTTTTTTCGACACTCTAAAAATTTAACAGAGTTTTATCAAAAAGCCAGGACGCAATGAGTTAAAAAAATGTCGAATTAATTTTTGGAAATGGTATTATAGGCTTTCACCAGTCTCCAGCATGGAGTTTAGGAAAAGATAAGAAAAGAAAGTACGGAAAAGTGACAGTTTCTACAGACCCCAAAGCTATGGAGTGGATTGATTGGAGGACTGCTTTAAAGCCAGCAAGCGAGCATTGGATTTTAATTCAAAAACCTATTTCAGAGCAAAATGTAGCTCAAAATGTTTTGAAGTATAGGACAGGAGGCTTGAATGTTGAGGCTTCAAGGTTTGGAAGTAGAAGAAAATACCCTAATAATTTTCTCATAACAAAGTCTTTAGAAAATTGTCCCAGTCAGGTTTTAGAAAAGCAAGGTGGAGTTTCAAGCTCTATAAAAGCTTTTGAAGCTCCTTTTTACTATGCTTCAAGAGCTTCTAGGAAAGAGAGGTTTTCTTTTAACACTCATTCTACAGTGAAGCCCTTAAAACTTATGAGATACCTTTGTGAGATGATCACACCTCCTGGTGGGAGGGTTCTTGATCCGTTTATGGGAAGTGGTACAACGGGGGTAGCTTGTTTAGAAAAAAACTTTTCTTTTACAGGTATAGAGCAGGATAAGGCTTATTTTTCTATAGCTCAAAGAAGGCTAGAAGAAAGTAAAAATTTGCAAAAGAAGAGCTTTAAGAAGCTTTTTCTAATCAAACTCTCCGAGTCAAATTATAAAAAAAGTGGACTTTCTTTGAAACCCGAGTTTGATTAGAAAAAAGCGAGTCTGGAAAGTGCCTAAAACACCTTCCAGCCTCTAAGCAAAAACCATACCTAACTCGGGGAGGTACAGCATGCCTAATTCTACCTAATATCACAGCCTTAAAGCTTTTGATAGCCATTAGGCTTCAAAATAAAGCCCTACTCTATAGTTTTAAGTCCAAATTTTAACCAGAAAGGAGAAATAAATTATGATGATTTACAATTTTGAAATCAATAAAGCCTTAAAGAAGGGCTTAGAATCTTTGGAGGAGGGTCTTTGTCCAAAGGTGTGTGAGCTCATACTAGCTCTGAAAGAGGACTGCACAAATTCCAAAAAAGAAGAAGTACCTCTTTTTGATCTTTTAATTCATTTGATCTTTCTTTCAGAAAGAGAAATGACTTCAAGGTCTTTTAAGAACTTAGAAACCAAAACAGACCATGATTTAGAAAATTTAGTAAAGTTTTATTCATATCATTTTTTAATGGATTCTTTTGTCAATTTAAGATTTAAACTTTTAATTCTTTTATAGTTTGATTTTTTGTAAAAATTATAAGGAAGTGCAATTATTGATCTTAGGTGTTGGGGTTCTTGGAGTGTTGTTAACCAACTGTCTAAATTGTCAAGTCGCAACTATCACAAATTAGGGGTCGGTATAGCTTAAACGGCTTTGGCCCAAAATAAACCTATTATTATTGGATCATTGTTTAAGTTTTCTCTAATAAGCTTTTTATATGCTTTGAACTGTAAACCTGTTGTTATAACATCATCAAAAATGATAATAGCACTTGGGGTATGGCTGAAGCCATCCCATGTAAAGCTTTGTTTTATTTTTTCTACATATTCATCATCTCTAGGCTTTCCACCTTGAGCTGACTTGTTTCGAGATTCTGTTACTCGAATAGCTTGTTCGCAATGGATTTTTGAAAATTTTTTGCAAAGCAGAGCGCAAATTTTTTCAAATCTATCATCATATTCTCCATCACTACTTGATACTGAAGATGGTATAAAAGATACACAAATAGATTCTTCTTGATACTTTTTAATAATACTTTCTATAGGACAGTATAAGTCCTTAGCAAATTGTTTAATAGCCTTATCCTTATAATAACGAAGATTTGAGCCTTGTGCTTTCGGTGGGTTTTTAAAATTAAGTATGCGACTATTAGCCTCTGAATCCTTGTAACTTCCTCCCTTTATCCACTCCATTAAATGAAAGCAATTATCGTCAGGATCAATATGTCTGAAAGTTCTTATATTTATAAGATCATCCATTGTGTTTGAACCAGTTCTTATTTTTTGCCACTTGTAGTTTGACACTAGGTTTATTCCTTTATGTGCCTCAATATATCTTCTTCTTGTCTAACTCTAATGGCCCCTTTTTGCTCGAGAATAAATGGCCATTTATATTTTTTGAAACAAGAATCAAGTATAAATAACTTTTTCCCTTGTTTGAGAGCTGCTCTTGCTTGAGAGTGTGTTCCACTCGTTTCAGAAGCTTCTACAATGATAGAGGCTTCTGAAATAGCTGACATAATGATATTTCTTCTAGGAAAATGAAATTTATGTGAAGAAAAATTTTCTTTTTTGTATCTAAAAAGAGGAACCTTGCTGATTAAAAGATGATTCTTGGCAATAAGTTCTTGCAGTTCCTTGTTTTCCTTTGGATAAAACTTGTCAATAGGTGTCCCAATCACAGCAATTACCCTTCCGTTAAGGTTAATAGCAGTTTGAAGAGCTTTTGTATCAATCCCTTTAGCAAGTCCAGAAACAACTGTAAAATTTTTATTGACAAGAATCTTAGTTAGCTTTTCTGCTCTTTTGAGTCCATCTGACGTTGCCTCTCTTGTACCAATAATTGATATACAACGACTTTCAAGAAGACTTATATTGCCTTTATAATAGAAAAGCTTTAAAGAATCATGATTTTTTAAATCATTTGGAAAATGAAAGTTATCTTTTATACAAACAGAAAAATCATTCCATTTTGCACTTACAAATTTTTTAACCTCAGAATAATTCTTTTTGATTTCTTCTCGCCTTGATTCTTTTTTTAATTCTAGGATTTGTAAAAGAGTTTCTTGTTCCAGAAAACTATCAGAGGGAAACTCTTTTTCAAGTGTTTTTTCTGTCACATCTCTTAGACTAAGCAAAGTTTCATAAGCTATTGTTTCGCTCAACGGATCCACTGCAAAATCAAGAGTAGGGGAGTTTTTTTTCATGGAATTTTTAGCCATTAATAATACCTTATACTTTCCCTTTTTATTTTAAAAGATACTTTTTTAATTTTTACCAACATGGCTAATGTGATTGAAGTCATACTAGCCTGAAATCCGAATTATGAAATTAATATACCGTAAACCTAATAAAATCAATGATAGACGAAGCACCAAAGCTTATGACGGTTCCCACGAGGGCATAGATTATGTGCTGTTTTGCGTTAGGGTTTCCTGTAATAAAGCTAAAGGTGGCTACCACCAGTCCAATCACCGAAACCAGAGGCAAAATGACTCCAGTAAGCCTTGATTTTATGCTTACATGGATGACCATCCTTTTTGAAAGGCTGGGACTTAAAAACTCTGATTAGAAGAGTTAAACTCATCTAAGAAGTAAGCTCACAAAAAGGAGCTTACTAATCCGAGTTTTGACTTTTATATATTTTTCAGAAGCTTCTGTTCTTGAGTTCTAAGTTGAAAACTTAGGTATTGCTTCAAAATTTAAAAATATAATCTGGCTCACTTAAAATAACCTAATCTTTTAAACTTTTTTCCAATTATTTTTAATTTGTTGAAATATACTTACCACACTTTAAAAACCCCCTTTTTATCTTGCTAGAAAAAGAGTTTTTGAAACACGGTTAGTATATAAAGAGTTTTTCCGTCTCATTATGAGGCACTAATTTGAAATTAACAATAGGCCCATGAAATGTCTTGACTGGTTAACACCTTATGCGGTTATGATGAGAGAAAATGTTGCACTAGTGAATTGCAGTTAGGAATTTAAAATATGGCAAAAAAAAAGACGCCCCCTCAGTCAACAAACTCAGAAATTTTGATCTATCAGTCAGAAGACGGAGAAAACCATATACAAGTTAGACTTGAAGAAGGAACAGTTTGGCTATCTCAAAAACTGATGGCAAAGTTATTTCAAACGACAAAGCAAAACATTCGCTTTCATATTCAAAATATTTTTAATGAAGAAGAGTTGAGCAGAGAGGCAACTGTAAAGAAATACTTTACAGTTCGCCGCGAAGGGTCAAGAAATATAGAAAGAGCCATTGATTACTACAATTTAGAGGTTATTCTCGCTGTCGGATATAGAGTCAAATCTTCCGCAGGAACTCGATTTCGCCGTTGGGCCACAGAGAGATTGAATGAATATCTAGTTAAAGGCTTTACTATGAATGATGAGAGATTAAAGTCCGGTTACAGCCTTGGAGTTAATTATTTCGACGAGCTTATGGAGCGGATTCGTGACATTCGTTCTAGTGAAAAAAGATTTTATCAAAAAATAAGAGATATATAGTGTTTCCGTTTAGGTTTTCAGTTTCCTAAGATAGAGAAGTTATCAGTTATCAAAGTTTCTAATTTAGGCCTGTGTTTTCGTATTCCTCTAAAAAATTGACTTAAACTTCCCTTGAAATCGTCATAGTTTTCATAATATCGATTCGCCGTGACCTCTTTTTTCATAAACTTCCAAAGCCTTTCTATAGGATTTAAATTCGGTGAGTACGGAGGAAGATAAACAAGTTTTATATTCAACTCTTTCGCTAACTTCTTGACAGACTTCGATCTATTGTATCCGGCCCCATCTAAGATAAGATGAATCTCTTTTTCATCGGGATGCTTCTTAATGAAGATGATGGAGCCTATCACATAGGAAAACTTCGTTGACTGTCTTATAACTCCTGACTACCGTCTTTAAACTATTGATCTCAATAGCTCCACAAACATTCACTCTTTTTCTCCAGCCTGAATTGGTCTTCACTTCAAACTTCTTACCCTCTCTTATCCAACCATATGAAATTGTAGGGCCCCACTCAGGATGTGTGGAATCAGCAAAGTAAACAGGACCGTCTTTCTTCTTAATTCTCTTGTATTTACGCACAAACTTTTCCTGCTCTTCTCTCTTTGCCTTACCTGGTATTGCTGTAGCTTTTTTATAAGAAAACTTAAGGCGATGGAGAAGATCAATCACACCACTTGTTAAAGTACGTAACACCAAAATTCTCCTCAATGAACTGGATGACAGACTGTGATGATGGAAAAATTCTTTTCTCTAATTCCTTACAAAGCATTTTCTCCTCTTTCTTTAGTTAAAAAGGACCTTTTAGAACTGTAATTGTCGTTGATTAAACACTCTATTCCACCTTTGTTATAACGATCTCTACAGGCTCTTATCGTGCCCTCATCAATGAAAAGAAAACGGGAAATATCTTTACACAACTTACCTTTATCTAAATGGAGGATTGTCATAATCCTTTTTGCGTATTTAAGATTTTTTTCTAGAGATAGTTCATAGAGTAAATCTTCTCGCTCTTTTTTTGATAGAAACCCTGACATATGAAACTATTTTTAAAAATAAATGACTTTTTATCAAGGCCTTAGAATAAAAACTAGACCTCAACTCAAAAAAAACTGAAAACCTAAGCGGAAGCACTATATATGCTCTTTCTATTGATTATGATTCAAAAAAAGAAGAAACCAAGGAATTCTTGCCTCCTCAAAAGAATCTGTGGGTTCCCGGAGGTTCTTTTGAGGAGGCATTTTTTTAACTCTGAATATCTCATACTCAACCCCTCCTTAGGTATCTTTGAGCCTATTATAGCACAACTTAATTTACCTGCCAAAGTAGTACTAATTATAAAAAACTCATCAAATTTAAATTTAAATTGAATTTAAGAGAGAATCAAGAAATTAAAGTGTACAAAAATATCAATAAGAATCTATCTTTTCTTTCGCAATTTTTTTGAATTTTTGAATTAATTTTTCTTTATAAGATTTTCCAACTTTATCAAATATACTCAATAGTTCTGTAAAAGTATTTTTCCCTCCTAAAAAATCCCAATACTTTTCTGCTACAAGAAAATCTTTATTCATTTTTACAAGATTTACCTCAGTAAACCTATTATAGGGTTTGGGGTAATAGGGATTATACGGAAATGCTAAGTATGGATAAATTCTCTTCCTTCTTCTTGCCACCCATTCTAATAGTTTGGTTTTACTCTTACTAAATACATCTATATTGGGTTTAACAGTTTTAATTTCAAAGTAATATTCTTTGTCTTTTTTTCGCATAAAAAAATCAGCTATTTCACCATCTTTTTGATAGGATCCATTGACTCTAGAAGCATTTAAAACTTCTTGTATTTCTTTTTTCATATCTGGCTTTCTCTTTTTATTTCTAAGCTGTCGTGTAATATCTCCTATAACAGTTTTTTGATTGGGAGAGAGAATGCCACCAACTCCATAATTTCTATAACACTCGTCAAAATGAGGCTTTGCTATAATAACAGAAACTTCCTCATATATGGACATTCCTAAGGTTGTTGACATAGAGTGAATAAAGGAATAGGCGGCAATTTTTTCATTATCTTGAATAAGTCTTGCGAGAAAAGGCATAGATTGTGTTTCTCTACCATATTTTTTTAATTTATCCTCTATTTTTCTAGAAATAAACTCTTTAATTTCCTTTTTTTGTAGTATTGTTAAAGACATTTTTTAATCCTTTCCTTATTAATTATATACTCTTCATATGAAAAATATATTCACTATAAGCTGAACGATCTTTTTCAATACGATTCAAGACAGGTCTCTTATATTTCTGAGTAATTTTTAGCTTAGCTTTTTCAGCAATCTCTGGATAAAGGTTATACTTATCGTTTGCAACTAGAAGTATATCAAAATCATCTTGCATAAACTTTTTACAGTTTAGAAGAACCTTTGAAATACTATCAGCATAAGAGTTTTTTGCATCTCTTCCTTGTCCTTTAAATAAAGGCCCAATTTCAAGATCATCTTTTCTCTCAAGTCCAAATAAATCGTATGAATAGGCGTGTTGCTCATGGTAATCAATAAGGCCAACATAAGGAGGGCTTGTAAAAATTCCTTTTATTTTTTTATTTTTTAATAATTTATAAAATGAAAAATCTTGTTTTTTAAGTCTTTTTAGTATATCAACTGTTCTGCTATCTCCAGTAATGGCCAATTGTTGAGTTTTTGTTCTTAATTGACTAAACTCTTCTAAGCGGCTTATCGTATCTTTACAATATTGATTCCACCTCTTAGAGATAGATAATATAGGGTTGCAAATTTTTCCATGTTTTTTACAATAATAGGGCTTGTTAATAGCTTTTTTAAGAGTGCCCAAATCGGAATGAGTAGTAGCTCTACAAGATCGAATGGTCCGACTTAAAATAATCATGATCAGTTGTCGAATGCTATCATCTCTTATTGATTCTAACTGAGATGACATAAAGTCAATTTCCTTTCGAATAGGAAGTAAAAACCAAGTATCAAGAAAGTCACCTCCTTCTTTATTTTGATCTAATTGAACATTATATTTATTTAAAATTCTTTTAAACGTCTGTAGAAAAATTTTAGCCTTTTCTTCTCCATAGATTTTATCATTTATTTTTTTCGCAAGCACATCTCTTTTAAATTGAGGAGACGGGAAGTATTTTTGGTTAAACTTCAATAAGAATCTTGAAAGTTCATTTGAAAACCCTCTAACCATTTTATTTCGACTAAAGTTATCTAAATTTTTTGTTAAATTATTTAATGTTTCTTGCACTAATTGAATATTATGTGGTTGACATTTAATATTGCTAATAAGCGTATTAAAAATAGAAATGTCAATTCCTAAGCAATTTATTCCTAGTTCGTTTGCTTGAACTAGAGTTGTTCCACTTCCACAAAATGGATCAATAACAATGTCTCCCTTTTTAAAGTAAGGTTTCTTTTTAAACGAATCCACCTTTGAATCTAAAAAATACTCCACGAGCTGGGGGATAAATTTTCCTTTATAAGGGTGCAATCTATGGACGTGTTTTGTTGTTTCTTTTTCCCGATAATTAGAAAATGAAAGCGACCAGTTTAAATCACTTCCTAATTTCTGCTTCCATTCTGTCTCTTTAGAGAAGGACATTTCTTTATAATACTTTTCTAGTTCATTTTGACTAATAAGCGTTTGTCCATTAATTTTATGTTTTTCTAGTCTCCCATATTGCACAAGGTAGGAAATGTTAGATTGAGTTAAGGTTTTTTTTGTCCAACGGCTTGCCACTTGAACTGCTTTATCTATTGATATTAAATTTCTAGAAGTCTTCATTTACGCCCCTTGTTGAAAACATGGTTTTTATCTTCTATATAAGCTTGAATTTCCCTTAAAATACTCCAACTGCTTCGATATTTATAGTTTGAAAAAACTTGTCCGATAATCGCACTTAAAGAGTATCTTGAGTTGTCTATTAACTTTGGAAGCATATTCTCTTATACTAGCAAATTCTATGCCATAAAGAGTAGATTATTTTTCTAAATTTCTTCCACATCTATCAAAAAGGTTATTCAAAGTATAATTTTAGATCGTCTTCTTGGTTTAACCTCTTAAATGTTCTTTTCCCATCCGTGCCAATTTCATAGTTTTTGCCTTAACAGACACCATAGTCATAGCTACAATTGGAGTAAGAGAGCTTGTGAAAGCCGTAAATCCCGAGCCAACAAGACTTCTTACAATCAGAGGTGTTCCACCATACAAAGATCAATAACAAAGTTCATGACAATTAGCATCAGATAATTGTCATGAACTTTGTTATTGATCTTCCCCCAAAAAAGTGGACAGTTTTTATTTTAAGTAAGAGCCGTTCAACTTGTTCTGTTAAAGAACTCTTGGGGTCTTATAAGTGGCCTATTTTAACAGATGGATACGTTTAGTTATAAAAGCCACTTTGAGGGTAAAAAGGGAATTGATCTTGCTTTTTGTTGGTCTCATGCGAGAAGAAAATTTATTGACATAGAACAGAATTACCCTAAGGAGTGTAGAAAAATATTAACCCGAGTTTCGACTTTTTTCAGGGCTAAGGGCTAGCTGATATAAACAAACATCTCACAACTGCCGCACATAATGGCTAAAAGTTTTCAGTACAACGCTGAAAATATGCTTTGCAATAAATTCTTAGTAATTGCTAAAAGCTATACTTACCTAAAATTTCCTATTGCTCTCCTTGACATAAGAATTTCGGCATCATATTTTAACTGGGGTATAAGGCCTGTTGTTCTAATGCTTGCAATTAAATTAAGGAGGTCAAAATGCCAAAAAGACGGGGAATTACAAACAACCCTAAAAGAAGGGAAAAGGAGTTAAATCAAGAATATTCTGTGGTTAAGAACTTTAAAATCGAAAAAAAAATTCCCGATCAAAAAACTGCTCAAGAATGGGAAAACAAAAAGCCTAATAACCCAGGGGGACCAAAGGCAAAAGGTCCTTATACCAATTACAGAAATTAATTCGACATTTTCATGTTCAAATTTAAAATTTTAAAATTGACTTAAGGAAAAGTTTCAGTTAGGAGGTTTTAAAAAAACTTCTTTTAAGGTGAGTTTAAGTTTTCATAAGATAAGTTTATTTCAGGTATATCTATTTGTTGTGTAAATCGATTGATGGGTTAAAATAAGTGTAAAAAAGTGAGGTTAAAATTTAAAATGAAAAAAATCAGTTACACAATTTAATTTATAGGTTCAAATTAATTTACAAGCTTGATTCATCTTGTTGTTTTGTCCAAGATCGAGTGCATAATTTTTTAATCCTGCCCTCCTGATCGCAAAAAGTATTCCAGGCCTCACAACAAGTATTCAGTATATGGTCATAGTTTTTAAAACATGCATTCGATAATTTGATCCTTCGTAATTGTTGCCAGACTTGTTCCATGGGATTTAATTCTGGACTATAAGGAGGTAAAGGCATCAGGGATAAATTCTTAGGAACTATCAAAGTCTCTGTGGTATGCCAACTGGCTCTGTCCATTAAAACAATTCCATGATAGTTTTCTTGAATATTTTTAGATATCTCATCTAAGTGAATTTGCATCATCCCTGAATTACATTCCGGTAAAATCCAAGCACAGCCTTTATCTTTATACGGACAAACTGCTCCAAAAATATAAGTGGATAAAAATTGTCTTTGCCTCACAACTCTAGGCCGTGTGCCTTTTCTTGCCCAAATCCTGCTCAAAGAACCTTGCTGAGCTTATTCTGCATTCATCCTGCCACCAAATCTCTATTTTATGAGTCTGAATCTTTTCTTTTATTTTCTCCACCTCTTCTGGAAAATGTTCCTTAAACTGTTCCATAGCTTCTTAATGAACTTTTAGGATGAAGAGAACGACCACTGATCCATACAATATTAAGGCGGTCTAAAGAAACATAAACCCCAGAAAGAGAATAGCAACAGTCAAATTCATCTGCTAAAAGTTTCTGTATTTCCTTTGCTCCTATGCTTCCTCCCTCTCTTTTGTCTTGAATTTCATCAACTTGATTTTGAACCTCTCTTCTTCTGTTACTGGCAAACGAGGCTTGCGTCCTCTGCCTTCTCGATCTATCAATCCCTCGTAATCAAAGTCTACAAAAAAAGACTGTAACCAGGATTTGATACTGTGACGGTGATACAAAACCATACCTGCTGTTTCTTGAATCGATTTTCCTTCTTGCATATGCTGCAAAGCCAATAATTTTGTCTTGATGTTGGCACTTCTTTCTACTTTGTAAGTAGCCAGAAAATCATACCCTTGAATCTGTGTAACTAAATCTTTTTTCGACATGACTCTAAAAATTTAACAGAGTTTTATCAAAAAGCCAGGACGCAATGAGTTAAAAAAATGTCGAATTAATTTTTGGAAATGGTATTACTATGGATATTCTCACGATTATTATAAAAGAAGTAAAGGAGAAATTTTTATGCCTTGCAGAGTAGAATCACAACAAACCCAAAAAGGAGAAGAGAGGAGTAGGAAACAAAACACCCCGACTTAGGAACTGGGAGACGTACGGACCTTACGACTCAAAATCTGAGACCCAAACCATAGAAGATGAGTTGGCTAAAGAACATGAATGAGTGTCATTCTTCGCCTGGAGGAGCTGGCTTAGAACATGATATTGGTATGTTTATAAATTTCAATATTAAACAGAAAGGTAACTGCTCACTCTCGTAAGTTTTTATTTAAAGCCATAGAGATGGCTTCTAAAGAAGAATACCCTCTATTTCTCATTGTTTTAACATAGCTGGTAATACGACAAAAATATTTCGCCATTTCTTCTGTTCTGAAACACCCTGACACTTTCTTTTTCACCTTAGTCATTCTTAGATTTCTTTCAGCTCTGTTATTAGTAGGATCTACGTTCTTTCTTTTAGCAAAACACAGTATTTCTGCTTCATACTTTTTAAATCGCAGCCAAAGGTTTTGAGCTTGTGTATGCTTTATTCGTCCTTTCTTGCCATTTTTCTTAGGAAATTCTGGAAGCTCTTTTAAGCCTTTTGTAAGAATACTCCTATACCTTCTCTGAAGAGTTTCGTACTCTTTTTGAGTCAGAACTCTTGACTCTTTTTTATGAACTAACTCCACAGTCTCTTTAAGAAGTTTTTTGAGATTTGTAGCCCATTTGAATCCATTGCTTTCTTCTATAAATTTAAGCTCTCTCAAAAGGTGAGCCACACACAAAGCATGAGTTATCTTATCATAACAAAAGTAAGGACTCCAACAATCATGCACAAGCACTCCTGCATATCTATCCAAGAGACCAATATCTTTTATGGCTTCCCTTCCACCTGAAAGGTGGAGAAACTGCAAGACTAATTCTCCTGAACTATAAGTATGAATCCAGTAGTTTTTACCCTTAACCCTCATAGAGGTCTCATCAACATGAATGACCTCTGATTCAAGTATCTTTTCTTTCATCTGCTCTTCCCAACTTTTAAGAAACTCTCCTAATTCAGCAATGTATCTCAACATAACTGCAGGAGAAATCATTCGACCTATAAGCCCCATGTAATGTTCCCCAACACGTTGAAAAGACAGCATCTGAACTATAATACCAATTACAGAAATTAATTCGACATTTTTATGTTCAAATTTAAAATTTTAAAATTGACTTAAGGAAAAGTTTCAATTAGGAGGCTTTAAAAAAGTTTTTTTTGAAGGGAGGTTGAGTTTTCATAAGATATGTTTATTTTATGTATATCTATTGTTGTGTGAATCGATTGATGGGTTAAAATAAGTGTAAAAAAGTGAGGTTAAGATGTAAAATGAAAAAAATCAGTTACGCAATTTAATTTATAGGTTCAAATTAATTTACAAGCTTGATTCATCTTGTTGTTTTGCCCAAGATCGAGTGCATAATTTTTTAATCCTGCCCTCCTGATCGCAAAAAGTATTCCAGGCCTCACAACAAGTATTCAGTATATGGTCATAGTTTTTAAAACATGCATTCGATAATTTGATCCTTCGTAATTGTTGCCAGACTTGTTCCATGGGATTTAATTCTGGACTATAAGGAGGTAAAGGCATCAGGGATAAATTCTTAGGAACTATCAAAGTCTCTGTGGTATGCCAACTGGCTCTGTCCATTAAAACAATTCCATGATAGTTTTCTTGAATATTTTTAGATATCTCATCTAAGTGAATTTGCATCATCCCTGAATTACATTCCGGTAAAATCCAAGCACAGCCTTTATCTTTATCCGGACAAACTGCTCCAAAAATATAAGTGGATAAAAATTGTCTTTGTCTCACAACTCTAGGTCGTGTGCCTTTTCTTGCCCAAATCCTGCTTAAAGAACCTTGCTGGCCTATTCTGCATTCATCCTGCCACCAAATCTCTATTTTATGAGTCTGAATCTTTTCCTTTATTTTCTCCACCTCTTCTGGAAAATGTTCCTTAAACTGTTCCATAGCTTCTTGTGAAGTTTTAGGATGAAGAGAACGACCACTGATCCATACAATATTAAGACGGTCTAAAGAAACATAAACCCCAGAAAGAGAATAGCAACAGTCAAATTCATCTGCTAAAAGTTCCTGTATTCCCTTTGCTCCTATGCTTCCTCCTTCTCTTGTGTCTTGAATTTCATCTAACTTGATTTTGAAGTTCTCTTCTTCTGTCACTGGCAAACGGGGTTTACGTCCTCTGCCTTTTCGATCTATCAATCCCTCGTAATCAAAGTCTACAAAAGACTGTAACCAGGATTTGATACTGTGACGGTGATACAAAACCATACCTGCTGTTTCTTGAATCGATTTTCCTTTTTGCATATGGTGCAAAGCTTGAAGTTTTATCTTGATGTTGGCACTTCTTTCCACTTTGTAAGTAGCTAGAAAATCATACCCTTGAATCTGTGTAACTAAATCTTTTTTCGACATGACTCTAAAAATGTAGCAGAGTTTGATTAAAAAGCCAGGACGCTATGCGTTAAAAGAATGTCGAATTAATTTTTGGAAATGGTATAATGAAATTGATGATGGAAGCTCTAATGCCTACACCATACTGAAGAGGACCACTCATACCTTTAGGGAGAAGACCGCTGTTGCTGGAATTTTTTCGAACCTGTTTTTCTAAAAGCACAACAATCAGAATGTTCACAACCTTAAAGAGAGATTCAACAATCACAGAAATCTCAGTAGGCACAGAACCTTTCTTTGCAAACTTATCAAAGTCACTTCTTATATTTTCAATCTCATTTCTGATGGAGGTCTTATTTATTGTCATTTGAAAAAAGTATTTAAAAGAAAATCTGTAAGAGCAAGACTTTTATCTTAAAACAGGTCTAAAGTTAGGGATAACTGAACAATGTAGGTGAGCAGTTACACAGAAAGGTAATTTTATGGCTAACAAAAAACAAATCCATATTTCAAAAAATAAAAATGGTGGTTGGAAGACTACAAAAAATGGCAAAGTTCTTTCGATTTATAAGACTCAAAAAAATGCTATAGACAAAGCTAAATCGATTGCTAAAAAAGATAGAGGCGAAGTAGTCACACATGGTAGAGATGGAAAAATACGATCAAAAGATTCTTATGGAAATGATCCAAATCCACCAAAAGATAAGGAGCATTAAACGTGTATGAAGAAAATAAAATTACTTATAGTTGCTTTGCTTCCTATTACTCTTTTTGCTAAAGAACACAATCTAAAACTAGACAAATTCCCTAAGCTTGAGATTCACTCAAAACATTGGGTTGGAGGTTATCCTTGGGGAACTCCAAAAACAAGTGACCTTGTAATCTATGACCTCTATGCTTTGAGTAATAATGATAAAACGTAACTGCTCACCTACATTGTTCAGTTATCCCTAACTTTAGACCTGTTTTAAGATAAAAGTCTTGCTCTTACAGATTTTCTTTTAAATACTTTTTTAATTTTTACCAACATGGCTAATGTGATTGAAGTCATACTAGCCTGAAATCCGAATTATGAAATTAATATACCGTAAACCTAATAAAATCAATGATAGACGAAGCACCAAAGCTTATGACGGTTCCCACGAGGGCATAGATTATGTGCTGTTTTGCGTTAGGGTTTCCTGTAATAAAGCTAAAGGTGGCTACCACCAGTCCAATCACCGAAACCAGAGGCAAAATGACTCCAGTAAGCCTTGATTTTATGCTTACATGGATGACCATCCTTTTTGAAAGGCTGGGACTTAAAAACTCTGATTAGAAGAGTTAAACTCATCTAAGAAGTAAGCTCACAAAAAGGAGCTTACTAATCCGAGTTTTGACTTTTATATATTTTTCAGAAGCTTCTGTTCTTGAGTTCTAAGTTGAAAACTTAGGTATTGCTTCAAAATTTAAAAATATAATCTGGCTCACTTAAAATAACCTAATCTTTTAAACTTTTTTCCAATTATTTTTAATTTGTTGAAATATACTTACCACACTTTAAAAACCCCCTTTTTATCTTGCTAGAAAAAGAGTTTTTGAAACACGGTTAGTATATAAAGAGTTTTTCCGTCTCATTATGAGGCACTAATTTGAAATTAACAATAGGCCCATGAAATGTCTTGACTGGTTAACACCTTATGCGGTTATGATGAGAGAAAATGTTGCACTAGTGAATTGCAGTTAGGAATTTAAAATATGGCAAAAAAAAAGACGCCCCCTCAGTCAACAAACTCAGAAATTTTGATCTATCAGTCAGAAGACGGAGAAAACCATATACAAGTTAGACTTGAAGAAGGAACAGTTTGGCTATCTCAAAAACTGATGGCAAAGTTATTTCAAACGACAAAGCAAAACATTCGCTTTCATATTCAAAATATTTTTAATGAAGAAGAGTTGAGCAGAGAGGCAACTGTAAAGAAATACTTTACAGTTCGCCGCGAAGGGTCAAGAAATATAGAAAGAGCCATTGATTACTACAATTTAGAGGTTATTCTCGCTGTCGGATATAGAGTCAAATCTTCCGCAGGAACTCGATTTCGCCGTTGGGCCACAGAGAGATTGAATGAATATCTAGTTAAAGGCTTTACTATGAATGATGAGAGATTAAAGTCCGGTTACAGCCTTGGAGTTAATTATTTCGACGAGCTTATGGAGCGAATTCGTGACATTCGTTCTAGTGAAAAAAGATTTTATCAAAAAATAAGAGATATATAGTGAATACGCTTAGATTTTCCGGTCGATTCTTTAGAGAAAAAACTTGAAAACTTAAACGGAAGCACTATATACTCCTTCCGTTTAAGTTTTCCGTTTTTTTTGAGTTGAGGTCTAGTTTTTATTCTAAGGTCTTGATAAAAAGTCATTTATTTTTAAAAATAGTTTCATATATCAGGGTTTCTATCAAAAAAAGAGCGAAAAGATTTACTCTATGAACTATCTCTAGAGAAAAATCTTAAATACGCAAAAAGGATTATGACAATTCTCCATTTAGATAAAGGTGAGTTGTGTAAAGATATTTCCCGTTTTCTTTTCATTGATGAGGGCACGATAAGAGCCTATAGAGATCCTTATAACAAAGGTGGGATAGAGTGCTTAATCAACGACAATTACAACCCTAAAAGGTCCTTTTTAACTAAGAAAGAGGAGAAAATGCTTTTAAAGGAATTAGAGAAAAGAATTTTTCCATCATCACAGGCCCTTATTCAGTTCATTGAGGAGAATTTTGGTGTTACGTACTTTAACAAGTGGTGTAATTGATCTTCTCCATCGCCTTGGTTTTTCTTATAAAAAAGCCACAGCGATACCAGGTAAGGTAAAGAAAGAAGAGCAGGAAAAGTTTGTGCGTAAATACAAGAGAATTAAGAAGAAAGACGGTCCTGTTTACTTTGCTGATTCCACACATCCTGAGTGGGGCCCTACGATTTCATATGGTTGGATAAGAGAGGGTAAGAAGTTTGAAGTGAAGACCAATTCAGGCTGGAGAAAAAGAGTGAATGTTTGTGGAGCTATTGAGATCAATAGTTTGAAGACGGTAGTCAGGAGTCATAAGACAGTTAACCATGTTTCTATATGTGATATGCTCCATCATCTTCGCAAGAAGCATCCCGATGAAAAAGAGATTCATCTTATCTTAGATGGGGCCGGATACAATAGATCGAAGTCTGTCAAGAAGTTCGCGAAAGAGTTGAATATAAAACTTGTTTATCTTCCTCCGTACTCACCGAATTTAAATCCTATAGAAAGGCTTTGGAAGTTTCCTGAAATCTGTTAATTTTGGTACTAGGTTTCAGGACTAAGAGCCTGTTTTTTTTCAACAGAATACTCCTGATAAATCATAAGAACGAGTTAATTTAGTCTCATTGAGTTTTTCTGGAGAACTTATAACACACTATTTTTATAGGTCTTTTTAAAGCTATGTTTTTCATAGGCTCTGTTTTTGGATTGAAATTTGATTCTGTCGTTAAGAGTTTTGAGCCATCAACAGGGAGTTGACAAAGCCCCTAAAACATAGTTCAATTTGAACTATGTCTTATAGGTATGAAGAGAAAAGAAATGGAAGCATCTATGTGTATGAGATAAGCAGTTACTGGGACAAAGAAAAAAAACAATCTCGTCAGAGAAGAGTTTATTTGGGCAAGAAGAATCAATCTACGGGGAAGCTTGAAGCCAAGTTGAACAAACATCCTATAGGTTCTGTAGGTGTTGGGGGGGTGCATCTTTTGCGAGAGATCAGCAAGCAATTAAATTTAGTGAAGGTGTTAAAGAAAGTTTTTCCGAAAGAATATGAGAAGGTTCTTTATTTGTCTTTTTTTAAAGTGATTAGGGGGGAAGCTTATTATCTTTATCCGTATTGGTGTCAAGAATCTTTTGTTTCTTCCAAGAATTGTCTTAATTCACCGGACATAAGTAATTTTCTTTTATCTATAGGTTTAGACGAGCAGAGAGTGGAGAGATTTTTTATGGAGTGGGTTGGTGTACACAGAGAAAGCTCCAGAGTTTTTATGTTTGATATTACATCTATATCTTCTTATGGTGTTAAGAATGAGTTTTTAGAAAGGGGTTATAATCGAGATGGTGAGTCTTTGGATCAAGTCAATTTAGGAGTTTTAAGTCAGAGCAAGGAAGGTTTAGGCAAAGGAAGTTCAAGCCTTCCTTTGGGTTATCGATTGTATCCGGGCAGTATTACTGATGTTGTGTCATTAAGGAGCGTGTTACAGTTAGCCAAGGAATACGATTTAGATTTGAAGTGTTTTGTTTTAGATAAAGGGTTTTACAGCCAAGAAAACATAAAAGATTTAAACAGGGAGGCTTCATCGTATATCGTCCCTATGAGCTTTAGTACGAGTCTATCCCATGCTTTATTGGGATCTGTGAGTAAGGAGCTTGATTCAATTCCCTCTTCGTTTGTATTCCGTGGTCAAGTTTATTCTTACTGCAAACGAGAAATTAAAATTGGAAAGACTCGTTGTATGGCTCATATATATTTGGATGAAAAGAGAAGGGTGTCTAAAAAAAATGAAATGCTATTGAAGTTGGATTGTTTTGAGCGAAGATTTTCTAAGAAGAAATTTAGGACAAAGAAAGAGTGCGATGAGTGCATAGCAGAAACCTTAAAGAGTGCCAAGAAGCGCTTTACAGTTGTCAAGAAAAAGGGAGGTTTTTTTATTTCGAAAGATTTGGATTATATTAAAAAGCAGATGCGAAAAATGGGTGTGTTGATTTTACTTACCGATTGCGATCAAAAGCTTTCAAAAGATGAGATCTTAGAGTTGTATAGAAACAAAGATAGCATTGAAAAGATTTTTTTGTCTTTCAAGCATGATATAAATGAAAAGCGAGCGAGGACTCATTCGCTACAAACCATGAGAGGAAGTTTATTTATTAACTTTATAGCTTTAATTTTAATCTCTCACATAAATAATGTGATGAAAGAAAAGAATCTGTACAAGAAATTTTCAAAAACAGAGGTCTATAAAATTTTAGACAAATTAAAGTTCTATAAATTGGCCACAGGACAAACAAGATTAGGAGAGTTGTCCGGTAAGCAAAAGAGCCTTTATAAAGCTTTTAATGTGACTCGGGAAATCCCACACAGCTTTAAGTTGTAAAATCCCCTCCAACTAATGTGACGCATTACGAGGGCCGAATAAAAACCTAGTACCAAAATTAACAGATTTCAGGAAGTTTATGAAAAAAGAGGTCACGGCGAATCGATATTATGAAAACTATGACGATTTCAAGGGAAGTTTAAGTCAATTTTTTAGAGGAATACGAAAACACAGACCTAAATTAGAAACTTTGATAACTGATAACTTCTCTATCTTAGGAAACTGAAAACCTAAACGGAAGCACTATATAACATCTATTACAATTTAAAGCTTGTTTTTATAACTTCTCCCCTCAGAATCCACAGAAAACCCTTTGTCATAAGAGATTCTCATAGATATCTTTTTGATTTTTCTTCTATTTTCCAGAAAGAACATTTTAAACTACCTTTTGATAACATCAACTTTTACCTTGATTTTTTCCTTATCTGAAAATATTTATAAACTCTTAACTGTTAGACATAGTCTATAAAATTTACAAAAGTTTTATAAAAAATATAGTAAAAAAGTTAGTTGAACTTTTTTAATTGTCTTAACTGTATAAAAAATGATAATAATGATGAAAAATAATTACGCTGGGTGTTTCAGTTAATTTCAAAGGATAAATACGATTTTAAGGAATATGATTTTATGAACTTTAAAACCTTCTTGTTTGCTTTAAGCTTTCCAGTTTTTTTCTCATTCTCGCAGCTCACTTTTTCACAAACTCCTGTGAGTTCAGATCAACTCACCGAAGCTATCAAAGAAGCTCGCCTCACAAATCCAGAACTTCGGTACATCAAAAACTTAGCTGAAAGTATGGGAGTCCGGGTCTGGCTTTTAGGAGGATCAGCCTCTAGTTTAGCTCACTATGTGAAAAAAGATCTAGAACGAAAGGAAAATGAGAACAAGGGCTGGTTTAAACCCCAAAAAGAACATTTCGATTACGACTACACAAAGATCTTTTTTCCCACTCAGGATATAGATTTAGTCGTAGAAGGGGGGTCAGAGGAAAAAGTCTCAAGGCTAGAAGAAGAAATCTCTAAAAAGTTTCCCTACTTTCAAGGAAATAGCAATAAAAGTGCTTGGGAGGTAAGGCCTTTAAGAGAATCAAGAGGTCCAAAGGCACCTTTATTGGAAGGAGATGTATTAAAACAGCATACCGATTCTTATTCTGTGATGATGATAGAACTGAGCGAATCTAAAGATCCTGTAGTAAGAAGCATCAAGGAGTGGGATTCCAGAAACCCTTCCCTTTTAGAAGATCTTCTAAAAGGAGAAATAAGCTATTATGATTCAAAAAATCATAAAGAAACTCAAAGGTACAACGAGGGTATGAATCCTGAGATCTTTTCAGTCATCCGTTATTTGATTAAAATGTTTCAGTATGAACTAAAGCCTAAAAAAGAAGATTTAGAAAGGATTAAAGAAATTATAAATGAATTTTCAGCTTCAGAATTAAAAACAGGTTATGCGAAGTTCTGGTGGGAGATGAATGTAAGAAAATTATTTATGCAAAATTCTGATCTAGAGAGAACTTGGAGAGTGCTTGATGAATTAGGTTTAAAAGAAAAGCTCATAAGCCTGGGAGGAAATAAATGGGAAAAAGGAAGTCTTACTTTTTGGCTTCATAAAGAACCTTTAAGAACTAAAAAAATAAGAGAAGGAGAGGGAAGGACAGCTAAGGATCTGGGAATAGAGATCGTATCTCATGAAACAAGTGACTTTGAAGCTTATGAAATTATAACAAGATCTCTTGAAGGAAAGCCTAATGTTTTTATTTCAAGAGAAAATGCTGACGGAGAGCATGCCTTCCATGGTGAGGGTTTTTACACAGTGAAAGGACTAACAGGAAGAGCCGGGACTGGTTTTACGATTCGATTTCATGTACACCCTGAAGCAAGAGAGGGAGCGGATTTTGCATTATACGGTGATATAGTTATTTTTCGTAACAAAGCTGTATTGAGAGTAATTCCTGATAGCTCTAACCTAAGTTTCAGAGGATTTTTCGAGTTTTTGAAAAGAAGTGAAAAAAACTGGAAGCGAGAAAGAGGTTTGTTAGAAAGGTTAAGAAGAAAAATAAATCGTGAATTATTAAACAGTAAAGTCAGTGATAAGGATATAGATTATGTTTATAAAGAGATTGTTTTAGATTCAATTGAAGAGAAAAATTCTTCACGGGAAGTTATCCTTCAAGAATGGTTTGAACTGGATGTTCCCTTAAAGTATTTGGATTTTTCTCTTATTAAGCGCTTATTCGAAATAAGAGACAGGGAAATTATCTTTATTATTATTGAAAATATTTTATTAAAAGACTTGGTGATTCAAGAATATCATCAAGAATGGATGAAATTTATGGAAGCTCTGATTGAAGAAGGCTACGGCTTGTCTATTTTGCGTTACGTTTTATCAAAAGACTTAGTGATTCGAGAATATCATAAAGAATGGGTGAAGTTTATGGAAGTTTTGATTGAAAAAGGCTACGGCTTTTATATTTTGCGTTACGTTTTGTCAAAAGACTTAGTAATTCAAAAATATCATAAAGAATGGGTGAAGTTTATGGAAGTTTTGATTGAAAGAGGCTACGGTAAATATATTGTACATTACGTTTTGTCAAAAGACTTAGTGATTCGAGAATATCATAAAGAATGGGTGAAGTTTATGGAAGTTTTGATTGAAAAAGGAAACGAGAACATTTATTATCCTATTGTGAACGATATTTTATCAAAAGTCTTGATGATTGAAAAGTACCCTAAAAAATGGATAGAATTGGTGGAAATTTCGATTAAAAAAGGCCATGGAGATTCTATGATCTGGACTTTATTATTGAGGTCAGTGATGAAGAAACTTCAAGAAGGAAATTTAATTCAAACTTTGATAGAAAAAGATATTCTTACTAAATCTATGGAAGAAAAGTTAGCCACAATCCACTCTCAGTGGAGAAAAAGGCTTCAAACTGCTAAAAAAATAGGAGAAGACTTTTCTTGCAAGCCTCTTTTTTAACAAAGTGTGATAGTTGTGGCTTGATCTGACATGTCTTGAAATATCAGAAATATTTTACATGAATTAAAACCTTTATTCTATGAACATGAATGTGATTTTTGATCAGTGTTTTTTCTTGACATTCTTTTTCATAGACGTCTATTACAAATTATCACAACTAATGCGACTATCACATCTAAGAAATATCCTCCTCGTAGGAGTCAAGGGCTGTTAAGAAGCCGACTTACCTAAAGAAGGTTTAATTTTCTATGGGCTGAAATTTTATTTTTAGCATGAAATCCCTTCATAGATATTTCTTAACAATTGTATCTTAGTTTTTGACTCCACTTTTTCAACACAGTCCAAAGCATCTATCACACAGCCTATAAAACTTACAAAAAGCTTGTAAAAAATATAGTAAAAAAGTTAGTTGAACTTTTTTAATTGTCTTACTGTATAAAAAATGATAATAATGATGAAAAATAATTACGCTGGGTGTTTCAGTTAATTTCAAAGGATAAATACGATTTTAAGAAATATAATTTTATGAACTTTAAAACCTTTTTGTTTGCTTTAAGCTTTCCAGTTTTTTTCTCATTCTCGAAGTATACTTTTTCACAAACTCCTGTGAGTTCAGATCAACTCACCGAAGCTATCAAAGAAGCTCGCCTCACAAATCCAGAACTTCGGTACATCAAAAACTTAGCTGAAAGTATGGGAGTCCGGGTCTGGCTTTTAGGAGGATCAGCCTCCAGCGTAGCTTACTATGTGAAAAAAGATCTAGAACGAAAGAAAGATAAGAACAAGGGCTGGTTTAAACTCCAAAAAGAACATTTCGATTACGACTACACAAAGATCTTTTTTCCCACTCAGGATATAGATTTAGTCATAGAAGGGGGGTCAGAGGAAGAAGCCTCAAGGCTAGAAGAAGAGCTTTCTAGAAAGTTTCCTTACTTTCAAGGAAACAGCAATAAAAGTGCTTGGGAGGTAAGGCCCTTAAGAGAATCAAGAGGTCCAAAGGCACCTTTATTGGAAGGAGATGTATTAAAACAGCATACCGATTCTTATTCTGTGATGATGATAGAGCTGACCGAATCTAAAGATCCTGTAGTAAGAAGCATCAAGGAGTGGGATGCTAAAAACCCTTCCCTTTTAGAAGATCTTCTAAAAGGAGAAATAAGCTATTATGATTCAGAAAATCATAAAGAAACTCAAAGGTACAAGGAGGGTATGAATCCTGAGATCTTTTCAGTCATCCGTTATCTGATTAAGATGTTTCAGTATGAACTAAAGCCTAAAAAAGAAGATTTAGAAAGGATTAAAGAAATTATAAATGAATTTTCAGCTTCAAAATTAGAAACAGGTTATGCAAAGTTCTGGTGGAAGATGAATGTAAGAAAGTTATTTGTGCAAAATTCTGATCTGGAGAGAACTTGGAGAGTGCTTGATGAATTAGGTTTAAAAGAAAAGCTCATAAGTTTGGGGGGAGATAAATGGGAAGCAGGAAGTCTTGTTTTTTGGCTTCATAAAGAGCCTTTAAGAACTAAAAAAATAGGAGAAGGAGAGGGAAGGACAGCTAAGGATCTGGGAATAGAAATCGTCTCTCATATAACAAGTGATTTCGAAGCTTATGAAATGATCACAAGATCTCTTGAAGGAAAGCCTAATGTTTTTGCATCCTCGAAAGAATCTGTGGGTTCCCGGAGGTTCTGGCAGTTTTCCAAGGTTATGATATAAGGCGATTTTTATAGCTTTAGAGGTTCTAAAGCCGTAAGATTTTCTCATAGTGAGTTTTACTTTGTTGTTTAAACCCTCTACAATCCCTGAGGAGAAGGCTTTTTTAGCCTTGAAGTAATTAAGAATAAGTAGCTTATGTCTTTGTATGGTTTTTGCTTTTCTTTTCATAGGTTCAATTTTTGAAAGCATGACTCGTCTCGTCCAACTGTCTATAAATTTACCAGCCCAAGTTGGTGAAACATAGGTCCATAACTGTCGGAAGTCTTCTTTTAAAAAATAACAGCGGATACTTTTTAAATTGTACTGTATTAAATGCCTTAATTTTACTTTTTCATAAGATTTTAAATTTTCTGCATTTTTTAACAAGGGCCATCTAGCTTTTGTTAAAAGGGGTTCATACCCGTCTTCTTTCATTTTTTTGTGTTCTGAAGCTCTCACTTCGTCTAAAGCCTTATTGAGTCTTGCTACGATATGAAACCGATCTAATATGTGTAAAGCTCCACTTGCCCTCTCCTTTATGACTTTTAAATAAGGCTTCCACATATCAGAACACACAAACCGTATATCTTTTGACTTCTCTCCTAGTAAATCAAAGAATTTTCTAAAACTCTTTTCTGTTCTTTTTTCTCCTATCCACAACAAGCGTACACGGGTTTTGCTTATTTCATAGACTAAGGTGAGATACTGATGGTTCTTTTTCCATTGTATTTCATCTACACCTATAGCTTGTATTCCCTTTAAAACCCTTTGTTTTAAACCATATTCTACGACCCATTCTACCGAAGCATAGACCTGATTCCAACTGACATGAAACTTACAAGAAACCTCTTTCCAAGACAGGTGACGACACCAGTCTGCTAAATACTTCATGTAAAAGATCGTTAAACTCTTCTTACCATCGGCCCAAGGTAAATACTCAACTTTTACTCCACAGCAAGAACAATTAACTCTTCTTACAAAATAAACAAAAAACACCCTGTAACTTAAAATAGGAAGGGATTCAAAGTCCCGTGATGATTTACTGCTGTCATACACTGAACAGGGCTTCTTACAAACACTACAAAAAGCTTGGCCATTTTTACGAGCCTTAATAGGAACATTAATTGACTTTCTATCTTTTGAAAAATAAATGTCTCCGTATACAAAAGACTTCCATCTTAAACAATCATTTAGTATAGTCTTCAAAAGCATCTCTTCCCTCCTTTTTTTTTTTTTGAATAACATTTTAAGGCATCTGGGAAGTAGGTGCTTCTTTTTTAAAATTTTAATGTAACACAACAAATAAAAGAATGTTTTTGAGTTCAATCACCGGAGGTGATAGAGGCCAGTAAGGCCTCAAAGAACTCAAAAATACAAGATAGAATGTCTTACTCTTGCTTTGATTAATATGAGCCTTTTTGGGGGATTTCTACTACTTTTCACCCACAGATTCCCGGGAGGAGCCTTCTATTTTTATGTATTTCAGGGAGAGCATAGGCATAGTCTAAGGCCGTTTTATAATACTCTATTTTATTTACTTCACACTTTCTTTCTAGAAAATACTTTACAAGATTTAAATTTCCTTTTTCAACAGCAATCATAAGAGGTGTTTTTTTAATTAAATTATAAATTCCTGGCAAATCAATATCAGCACTATGATCTAATAATATTTCAATGATGTTTTGATTTTCATTCTGAGTAGCTAAAGTTAAAGCTGTTATCCCAACATTTTCATGTGAAATTGTATCAAGGGGGGTGTCATAATCAATGAGAAGATTGACCATATCTGCGTCATTTAAGTACACAGCTAAAATTAGTGGCGTAAAATACCTGATTGATGTTGAGAGGATAGAAGGGGGTATAATTTTAAATTCGTTTTCCACACCATAATCTAAAAGGAACTTAGCCCTTTGAAGGTCTTTCTTATAGATAAAATAAAACAAAGGTCTAAAGCCTTGAAACTTTCCTAATTCCTCATTAAAAATATCATTTCTTTTAAAAACCCCTGCTTTTACTCCTTTACATTTTTCTAAAAATTCGCTTAACTCGTCTTCAGGAGTTTTTTTGTAGAGGTTTAAAAGAAATGCAAAGTTTTTTTCTGTGCAAAGCTCTTCACGGCTTAAATCACTTTCAATAAGAATGTTCTCATTTTTGTTGTTACTTTCTCCATGTAGAAAAAATAACCAAGCAAGAGTGATGACAAAATATGATAAAAAGATACGACTTTTTGAAATGTTCATTACTTATACCTCAAGAGCTATTGTAATAAATAGGCCTATTTATTACAATAGCTCTATAAAAAAGGAGGTTGATTTTTTAGTTATGTCTAAAAACTAGACATCAAAAATATAACAATAGTGAATTTTTTATAAATATAAGCCAGCGATTCAACTTATGTTATTTTTATCTTTCACATCAAATTTTTCATTGTTTTAGGAATGTATTCTTTTCATTAAAGATTAAGGTTCCTCCCGGGAACCCACAGATGCTTTTGAGGAGGCAAAAACAAAGGCAAGTAACCTTGCTGATTTTCTACCAGTCTATCAAAGCTACACAGGAGTTGATCAAAAACTAATTTGTCTCTTTAGAAACAGAGAAAAAGCTCTTGTTAAATATGATCCATTTCATTCTAAGCTTTCTAACTACAATTCTCTAGTTACAGGCTCCAGAGGATCGGGGAAGAGTTTTTTAAATAATCTTATTTTACTTCACCTAGATTCGAAATAAATTTTACTCACTAGGATTTTTCATTCTAGGTCGCCTCAAAAAATCTCCGTTTTCATAGGGAAAATCAGAGAATTTTCAATCCAAAGAAAAGATTAAGGAAAACTCCATGAATTTTATTATTGATATTGGCGGAAGCTACAGAAAAATTTGCAAACTAACAAGAGGTCAATATGTTGATGTTGCCCCATCGTCTAATAACTCAGAAGAAAATCCCAATTCACTCTCGTTTAATCCGTTTGCATTACAAGGAAACGCAAAGACTCCAAATTCAGGAAAGATTAAATTCTTATTGGCACTTATGGAGAACTTATTAACGGATGTTGAGGGAGAGAAACTTCCCAAATTAGAACGTGCTTTATTAGAGGAAAAAATTGATGAACTTTATAAGTTCAATAAAACTCCAAGACTCTCGGACTTTAAAAATCTACTTAAAAATTCAAATGATAAAAAACTTCAAAACTTTGCTAAAATGCTCTATCCTTGGACAAGTTCAACTCCTTACGAAAAACTTCTAGATACTCAAGGAAGTTTTAACACTGAAAATGATTTTGTAGTTTTTGATCTTAAAGGATTATCAAGTTACTCTGACCTTCAAAGTGTTATGATTTTAATTATCACTAATTTTATTTTACAAAGGATAGAAGCAAATGATCCTAAAACAACTTTAAAAAAGAAACGCATTTTGATGGATGAGTGTTGGGAACTACTTAAGGGAAGGGCTAGTTCAAATTTTATGGAGTATTGTGTACGAACTCTTAGAAAAACTGGATCTGGCATAACATTCATCACTCAAGGGATAGAGGAAATCGCTAACCACCCCATAGGCCCTGCGATTCTAAACAACACCGCCACAAAATTTATTCTTCAACAAAAAGGAGACCTAAAGCCTGCCTATGAGATATTAAAGCTCAATGAGAGGGAACTCTCTCTTGTAGCAAGCCTTCAAAGCAAAAAGAGGGAGTTTTCAGAAGCTTTTATGGTACAAGGAGAGGAAAAGGCAGTGATTAGGCTCTACCCCTCAGAAAAGGAGTATTGGGTGGCCACAAGCGACACTGAAGACAATCTTGGCTAGGGTAACAACTTGTGGCCCTAAACCATTAAATTCCCTACTATTTTGTAGTTTTTTGTATTATAGAATGCTATAGAGCAAAGGTAGGATCTCAGGAGAGGTTTATGAAAACATTGGTGCCACAAAGCCAGAGCATACAAGGTAAAATTTATAGTCTTAGAGGAAAGGATGTTATGCTAGACAGAGACCTTTCGATCTTATATGAGGTTAAAACTATACGACTTAGAGAGCAAGTTAAGAGAAATTAAAGAGCGATTTCCCTCTGATTTTATGTTTCAACTTAATACAGATGAAGTGGATTTTATGGTATCGCAAAATGCGATACCATCTAAAAAGCACCTTGGAGGCAGTCTTCCTTATGTTTTTACAGAGCAAGGAGTAGCTAGCCTATCAGGCATCTTACACAGTAAAATTGCTGTTCAGGTAAGTATAAGAATTATGAGAGCCTTTATTCAAATGAGAAAGGTTTTATCCACCAACTCTTTAGTATCTCAAAGAATGAAGAACATAGAACAAAAGCAATTGAAAACAGATAAGAAGGTCGATAACATCTTAAATGCAATTAAAACTAAAGACATTCAACCCCAGCAACAAATATTTTTTGAAGGAAAAGTTTTTGATGCTCACTTCTTGCTAAGTAAGATCATTAAAAAAGCCAATAAAGATAATAGTCTTTCAAGCATGATATAAATGAAAAGCGAGCGAGGACTCATTCGCTACAAACCATGAGAGGAAGTTTATTTATTAACTTTATAGCTTTAACTTTAATCTCTCACATAAACAATGTGATGAAAGAAAAGAATCTGTACAAGAAATTTTCAAAAACAGAGGTCTATAAAATTTTAGACAAATTAAAGTTCTATAAATTGGCCACAGGACAAACAAGATTAGGAGAGTTGTCCGGTAAGCAAAAGAGCCTTTATAAAGCTTTTAATGTGACTCAAGAAATCCCACACAGCTTTAAGTTGTAAAATCCCCTCCGACTAATGCGACGCATTGCGAGGGCCGAATAAAAACCTAGTACCAAAATTAACAGAATTCAGGTACCTATTCTATGATAAAAGAAATTCATGACAAGCTAAAATATACTAAACCTAATCTTGCCCCCATTGAAGTCTTTCAAGCCTATGCTAAATTAGAAGGAAGACAAATCAATTCACCTATAAAAGAACTAACAGCCATTGTTGCTATAATTTGAAAAATATGTAAAATTGATCCTAAGATTACGCCATACTCTGAAACCATCAACAGGAACTTCAAAAATTGGATTTTTAAAAAACATGCAGGGAATAAAAGAAAATTTACAGAAGAGCAAATGCAGTGGCTCAGAATGATAAAAGATCATATTGAAGATTCTTTTCATATAGAGGAAAGTGATTTTGATAATGCCCCCTTTGACTCTAAAGGTGGTTTAGCAAAAATGCATAATCTCTTTGGAAATCAAATGTACTCTATTATTGCAGAAATAAACGAGGCTGTGGTTGCTTAATGAAAATAGACATAGAGAAAATTATTTCTAAAGGTGAAGATGATCGCACAGAATTCAAACAAGGTTTTGATAAATCTCTAATTGAAGAAGTCTGTGCTTTCGCTAATGCCTCTGGCGGAAAAATCATTTTAGGAGTTGCCGATAACGGAGAAATAGTCGGTATTGATACCAGCAACGAAACTAAATCAAAAATCCAAGATACACTAAGGCAACTTCAACCTCAGATTTTAGACATTAAAATAAATGTTGCAGATAATTTAATTGTTATTGACGTACCTGAAGGCAAGGTTAAGCCCTATGCTTGCTCTCGTGGATTTTTCAGGAGAATTGGCCCAAACACTCAAAAGCTCTCAAGAGATGAAATCATGGACTTGTATAAAAAAGAGGGGCGAATTTGTTTTGAACAGCTTGTTAATGAAAAGGCCAACTTTGAAACTGATTTTGATATTCATGCGTTTAAGGATTTTCTAACGCTTTCAAAAATTAGCCCAACTCTTGAACCAGAAGTATTCTTAAAAAATTTCGAATGCCTAACAGAAGATAGAAAGCTAACAAACTTAGGAGTGTTATTTTTTTCTAAAGATATAGACTTTATTATGAATCATGCTCTTGTTGACTGCATATTATTTGAAGGAACAGAAAAAATTAAAATTTTAGACAGGCAACAACAAAAAGGCAGTATTCTTCAAAATATTGAAAGAGCCTTAGCTTTTGTTCTAAGACATACCAACAATGAATATATCATTGATGGCAGACCAAGAAGAGAAGAGGTTCGAGATTACCCTGAAGAAGCCTTAAGGGAAGCTATTATCAATGCTGTTTGCCATAGAGATTATTTTGAAAAAAGATGTCGCGTAGTTGTAGAGGTTTTTGCCGATAGAGTGGAGATTTATAATCCAGGCAATTTGCCAAGTGATCTCGACCCTAAAGATTTTGGAAAGAAAAGTGTTCCTAGAAATCTTTTAATTGCATCTATGCTCCATAGGGCCAATTACATAGAGCAAGCAGGAACTGGTATTAACAAAATGAAAGAAGCCGTAAAAAGTCATAAGAAAAAAGTAGAAATGGATATTAAACACGAAAAAGGCAACCTCTTTTACAATGTAATCTTTAGAAAAGAAAGGAGTGGCTTAGAAACTAGCCAGAAAACCGCCCAGAAAACCGCCCAGAAAACCGCCCAGAAAACCGCCCAGAAAGTATCAAGTAAATTATTGAAATTAATAGATAAAAATCCAAATGAGAGCAGAGAAAGCCTGGCAAAAAAATTAGATGTCTCCTCAGACGTTGTTAAGCATAGCTTAGATTATTTAAAGAAGAAAAATCTCTTAAAAAGAGTAGGCCCCGACAAAGGCGGACATTGGAAGGTGATTAAAAAATGAGAGATGATTGGACTGAGTGTAAGTTAGAGGATGTATGCGAAATAATAGGTGGCGGAACTCCATTCAACAATGAATGAAAAATATTGGGGCGGAGGTATACCATGGATAACCCCTAAAGACCTTTCTAATTATAAAAGCAAGTATATTTCAAGAGGGAATAAAAACATTTCCTTAGAGGGTTTAAAAAAGTCTTCCGCCAAAGAATTACCTAAAGGAAGTGTCTTGCTCTCAACAAGAACTCCAATTGGATACGTTGTGATAGCATCAAATATGGTTACTACAAACCAAGGTTTTCGTAACTTAATTGTTAAAGGCAATAATCTTTCAGAATATATTTATTACTTCTTAAAATTGAAGAAGGATTTACTAAATTCTTTGGGATCAGGTGTTACTTTTAAGGAGTTGTCAAGTAGTAAATTAAAGACGATTCCCTCTCCACTTGCCCCTATCCCCGAACAAAGAGTCATTGTTAAAAAAATTGAAACTCTCTTTTCTTTGATTGACCAAAGTAAAAAAGAACTAGAAACCGCTAAAGAAAAACTAAAGCTCTATTGCCAATCTGTTCTTAAAAAAGAAGACTTCAAAAAAACGATTAGATTATAAACACAAGATAGCTTCTTATGTGAAGCTTTCTCCAAGCGATGAAATTAGAGAAGAAGGCTCTCTTGTATCTCACCCACAAAGAATCAAAAATTTTATCAATATGAAAAACAATACAGAGAAGAATTGGGGAAAGGTTATTGAAACTTACACAGACAAGGATTATTCAGGGAAGAACTTAAACCGTCCAGCTTTTCAAAAAATGTGTAGAGACATTGTTTTAGGAAAGGTTAATGCTGTTATCGTAACAGAGCTTTCAAGGCTTAGTAGAAGTGTTAAAGATTTTTGCCAGTTTTGGGATTTTCTCAAAGAACATAAAGTGAAGTTTTTTAGTCTAAAAGAAAACTTTGATACCTCAACTGCTATGGGAGAACTTATGGTTATCCAAGCCATTAGTTTTGCTCAATTTGAAAGACAAACCACTGTAGAGCGTATAAAGCATGGAGTTCACGCAAGAGCAGAGAGAGGTCTTTCTAATGGTGGACAAAGAATGTTAGGCTATGATCTTCACCCTGAAAAAAAATGCCATTTGAAAGTTAATGAAGAAGAAAAACCTATAGTTCAAATGATTTTTAAAAAGCTTTTAGAGCTAGGCTCTATATTTAAAGTTTTAAACTTTTTAAATCAAAACGGCTACACTACGAAGTCTTTTGTGAACAAAAAGGGAGAAAAAAAGAGGCGGAACAAGATGGACTATCTCGTCTTTATACACTGTTCTCACCAACCTTTCCTATTTAGGAAAAAGAGAGCTTAATAAGAGAAATAGAAATAAAGATCAGTCAGAGCTTTCTATTTCTGAAAGATACAAAGTTTATGATAGCCAATGGCCTGCTATTATTGATAAAAATCTTTTTAATGAGGTTCAAGATCGTTTAGAAAAAAATAAAAAAGAATTAAGAGCCAGCAATCATTGTTATATTCTTTCAGGTTTAACTTATTGTGGAGTTTGTGGCGATAAACTTGTAGGGAAAGGAAGCTCAAATAGAGACGGAAAAAAATACTTTTATTATGGCCACAGAAGAAAGATGATGACTTATGGAGATCGGCATTTAAAAAAATGTGACTTAGAGCATGTTCCTGCCCACACTATAGAGGAAGGTGTTTTGTTTAGACTCAAAGAGTTATCAAAAAATAAGGCCCTTTTAGTAAAGCTTGCTCAAAACAACACTCACCAAAATCAGGAGAGTCTCAAACAGCAGGAAAGCCTTATGTACTCTCGCCTAGAAGCCTTAAAGGGCATAAGGAAAGATATAGAAAGTCTCACTCAGGCCATTGCTAGAAGTAAGAATCAGAAAGCTCAGGACATTTTAATTGAAGAGTTAGGTAACCTTAGTGAAAAGAAATCTCAGGTAGAAGAAGAGATCAAAAAGCTCAAAAAGGAAAAGTCTCAATTCAAAGACAACATCATTTCAGCAGAGAATATCTTTTCAGCACTCAAGGTTGTAAATAAGACTCTGCCCAAAATCACTCCCAGACAACAAAAAGAGCTTCTCTCAGAGATCATCAAGAAGGTTGTAGTCTATAAACATGGCTTAGGCGTGGAGTATTTTGGAGCCAAAAAGTCTGAAATAGGAAATTGGGTTCAAGCGGTCAAAAATCCGCACAGTGTTTGTGTTGGTCGACCAAGTCGAAAATCAGACAAATTTTTGACCGCTTGAACCCCAAAGTCTAAGTTGGGGTTTTGTTCCCCTAGATACTCTACCCCTAGTTTATCCTTATAGACCACAATTCGTTTTATAACTTTCATAAGGAGTTGTCTTTGCTGTTGTCGATCTAGCTTAGGTAACTCTTTGTTTACAAGCTTTAAGGCTGAAAACACTCCTTCTGCTGAAACAAGCCCTTCTTTCATTTTAGATTTTTCCTTTTTGAGCTTTTCTATCTCTTCTTTTAAAGCGTGGGACTTCTCAGTCAACTTGTCCATTTCTGCTAACAGAACATCTTGGGTTTTGTCATCTTTAGCCCTTGCTATGGCCATTGTAAGTCCTTCTATGTCCTTTTCTATAGCCTTTAACTCCTCTATACGGGACTGCATAAGGCTTTTATGCTGTTTGAGGCTTTTTTCATTTTGCGAAGTGTTGTTTTTGACAAGCTCTATCAAAAGTTTTTTGTTTTTTATAAGGTTTTTAATTCTAAAAAGAACCGCTTCTTCTAAAGCATGAGCAGGCACATTTTCAAGCTCACACCTTTCTAAATGCCTTGTTCCATGAGCGAGCATCTTTCTCTTATGGCCATAGTAGTAATACTTTCTATCTCTTCCGTTAGCCACAACTCCTACAATCTTCTCTCCACAAAGCCCACAATAAGCTAAGCCTGAAAGAACATAACAATGCTTCTTAAACCTTGTGTGCTTTTTATTCACTTCTAAAAGAGCTTGGGCATCATTAAAAAGCTCTTTGGATACAATAGCAGGCCATTGACTCTCATAGACTTTATATCTTTCAGAAGGACTCAGCTCTGATTGATCTTTGTTGCGATTTTTCTTATTTAACTCCCTTTTCCCTAAATAAGCAAGGTTCGTAAGACAAGTATAAAGAGTTCCCATAGTCCAACGGTTGCCACCTTTTTTCTCTTTCTTTTTGTTTAGAAATGATTTTGTAGTATAGCCATTTTCATTTAAATAATTAAGAGTTTTACTTAGAGAGCCTAACTCTAAAAACTTTTTAAAAATAAACTCAACAAGAGGCTTTTCTTTTTCATTCACCATAAGGTGGCATTTCTTCTCAGAATGAGGATCATAGCCTAACATCCTTTGCCCACCATTAGAAAGACCTCGTTCAGCTCTTGCTTGAACTCCATGTTTTATCCTCTCTACAGTAGTTTGTCTTTCAAATTGAGCAAAGCTAATAGCTTGAATGACCATAAGCTCTCCCATAGCAGTAGAGGTGTCAAAATTTTCTTTAAGACTAAAAAACTTAACTTTATTTTCTTTTAAAAATTCCCAAAACTCACAAAAATCTTTTACATTTCTACTTAACCTTGAAAGCTCTGTGACAATAACAGCATTGACTTTTCCTGAAATAATATCTCGACACATTTTCTTAAAAGCAGGGCGGTTTAGATTCTTTCCTGAAAAATCTTTATCTGTATAAGTTTCTATGACTTTTCCCCAGTTTTTTTCTGTAGAGTTTTTCATTTTAACAAAATTTTTAATTCTTTGAGGATGAGAGATAAGAGAACCTTCCTCTCTTATTTCATCACTTGGAGAGAGTCTTACATAAACCGCTAATCTATACTTACAGTCCAAAGCTTTTTTTAAAGCCTTCTTTTTGGAATACATTGTTTTTTTGGGATTTTCTCCTTTTGCAATTTTCCTCCATAAACCTGTGGAGCATTCTTGCGATCTCTTTAATTCTTTCATTTTCCTCTTCCTCTGTTTGTTCAACTTTTATCCATTCTATATGGTCTAGCATAGGGTATTTCTTGGAGTAAGGTTTTCGGTTCTTACCCATAAGAATTCCTCCTTAATAATAACAATTTTTAATCATATTTTACAGACATGACGTGCCGAGTATAAATAAAGTTCTTATGTGTGCCTTCTAGCTTTGAGAAAATACTGTTGATCTCCTTTAGTGTAGGATTTTTCTTGGTCTCTTCTAGCTTTTTAATAACGGACTTGGCATAAGTATGGGGTTTTGAGCCTCTTTAGGCGTTGAAAAATAACTTTTTTCATAAGTCTCTATAATCCATGAAGAAAGATTCTGTTTTTTGATTTTGAAAAGAGAGTTTTTATGAAGAGTTTCAAGCATTTTTTCAAGGGCTTTGTTAGCCTCATCTGTAATTGCAATTTTTGTGAGTTTTTATTTTAAAGATTTTTTTATCTATTCTCCTATGAAAAATATCAAACTTAAAAAAAATACTTTAGGAAGGGTTTGGGAGAAAAATTATGTTGAAATAGTTTTTGATATAGGATTTCTTTATTGGTTATTAAACTCTGATCTAGACTAAGAAGAAAACTTATACTTAATCTGTGATTTTGCAATATTCTGGGGGAATATCTGAATTATCACCTTTTGAGCGATTGTTTCTCCAATGAAGAGACTGGAGATTGGAAAGTTCATCTCCCCCACCTTTTGAAACTGACATAATATGATCAATCTCCCAACCATACTTTTGAGGCTTTCCGTTTTCATCATATCCATATTGATCAAAGTAAATAGTTGCTCCACATTTATCTTTTCGGACTACAGTAGGGTTTTCACCAGAAATAATTTCGTCTTTTTTTCAGACAAGAAGCTCCTCTTCTTTTGAGAAGTCTTTGCCGTATTGGTTGGTGTTGGGTTTCCTCATTTTTCTAACTCTCTTTTTATTAGTGGTTCCATGAAATCATATAGCTCCTTAAAAGAAGAGCGGTTTTTTATTGGATTGCCATCGAAAAACTTACATTCCATAAGTCTTTCCCATTCGCACTCACATGATCTTCTTGGAAACCTTGCAATTTTAGATTCAAAAAAGTTATTTGTATATTCGAAATGATGTGTGTGTATAAACTCTTCCCAACTTTCAACCGTATTCTCTGTGTTTATAATTTCAAATTCCTCAAGATCTCTATCTTCTTGCGTCCCCCAAGCATTTTTAAAAAGCGTTATAGCTTTTGCATCCGAAGTAGGTTTTGAATAGCCAAAAATTGTTACAATGTACGCTTGTTCAAAAACTTTTTGAACAGCTTTCCAATTTTGTTCAATATAAGCATCTAATTTATAGTTTTTTTCAGATACAGGATACAATAACTGAGATTTTCTTCTAGGTTTATTACATTTATGACAAAGAGTCATTATTGAACCCTTTGTTTGACAGTCGATACAATAACCAATAGAAACATTACCATGAAGGTGTAATATTTGTGGCAGGCGAAACTCCCTACATTTATTTTTAAAATAAGTGGCACTTCTTTCAAGAGCTTGATCTAAAATAGGATCCCAATTAAAAGTAGCTATAACATCTTTTTCTCTTAAGCAAAAAATCAAATAATCATAAATAGTGGGCTTATCTGGTATTTGGACAGATGAAAAATATTCATATATCTTTCTCTCTATTTGTTTAGATAGATCGGATTTTTCCTTGTGTATAGAACTATAAAACACTTCAAAATTGTTTGGTACTTCAGAGGTACAATCTGTAATTAACTTACTTAGATCAAGAATTTCAATAAGATCATTCATTAAAGGTAATGTTTTTCCGTTTTTATCTCCATTGGGAAGTGTTGCTCTAGTTGCTCCTGCTCCAAGTATGACAAGGTGCGGACGTTGGCAAGAGATGTTATTTATTTGTTCTTTAATCGAATAACATGGATTTGGATCTGTATTTGATGTACTCTCTATTGAAGTCCTATGCTTCCCATTCATAGTTTCTCCATGCTCTAAGTTTAAATTATTAGCTAATGTGACCATTACTTCTTTGTAAAATGATTTTGCTATATTGTTGTGTTCTACAACATCAATACCCTCTTCTGAGGAAATAATATTTGTAATAAATATATGAGGGTATCCATCAAATAACTCTTTTTCGCTATAAATCAACCATAAACGAGCTTCGCCTTTTTTATTTTTTCTATTAAATGAAAAAACAATGTAGAGAAGAAAATCTGTACATGTATATTGAGAGGCTTGCTCTCCGCTTGTCTTATCAAAGTGCCAATTGTTATGGTTAATTTTATAAAACTCTTTTCTTATTTTTTGAATTTTACCTTTATCTTTAATCAATATAAATGGAGAAAAAAATTTTGAATTATAAATATATTTTTTATTTCCCATGTATTTTTTTACTTAAAAACATAACCTAATTGTCTTCACTATTGTCTCCGATGTATAGTGCTTCCGGTTAGTTTTCAGTCTTTTCTTCTAGGGGGGAATAGATGGAAAATCTAAGCGCTGTCACTATATACCCTCTCCTTATACCATACCCTCTGCTTTCAAGCTAGCCGTGACCCCATTCGCACGACAGTTATGTAAGGAGAGCAGGGTCACGGGTAGTTGTCCGAAGAAGGCAGGGGGTTAAAACTAAAAAACACTAATAATTTTAACGATTTATTTTAAAATTCAGGTAAAACCTAACTAGAATTTTTCCGAACAGTTACGATAAAACAGCCTCTGTGATTTCAGGAAAAGCAATAAGCAAAATTGTCCCAATAAAAACACGTTTTACTTTTTCTATAAAATTACCTGTTCCTTTAAACCAAGTGATGATAATTGAAGTAAGAAAAAATAGAGGCAAAAGAAAAAATGCCTCCTCAAAAGAATCTGTGGGTTCCCGGAGGTTCTTTTGAGGAGCCGTATTTTTATCACCTTCATGAATTTCTAAAAAAGGCTTTAAAACAAATCTGACAACTCTAAAGAGAATAAAAGAGAAAAGGCAATAACCTACTAAATAATAAAACATACCAATACCAACATAATCGCTAAATATAAATATACTACCTGGTATCAAAATTATAAAAACATAAGAAAGTACTTCTAAAGCTATTAAAAGTCTATTTATTATCTTAGAAAATAAAACCATATCTTACGCCTTTTCAAGCTTGCTTGAATAAAATATACCTTAGCTATAATAACATAATCCAACATAAGGAGCAAAATGATTTTCAAAAAAAAGTATTTAGACAAAATATTTCTAATACATAGAGAACCTTATACTCAAAAACGAAAAATTAAGCTTAAAAATTTGGCTCCTCCCGGGAATCTGTGGGTAAAAAGTAGCTAGAAATTCCCCAAACGGGTCATATCAAGCAAAGCAAGAAAGTAAAAATTAAGATGAATTACTTTAAAAGCATAAAAATAAATGTCTCCATACACAAGACTACCATTTTAAACAATCATTTAGTATAGTCTTCAAAAGCATCTGGGAAGTAGGGACTTCTTTTTTAAGATTTTAATGTAATACAGCAAATAAAATGAAGATTTTTGAGTTCAATCGCTGAAGCAATAGAGACCAGCAAAAGATCTCAAAGAGCTCAAAAATATAAGATAGGATATCTTAATCTTTACTTTCTTGCTTTGCTTGATATGACCCGTTTGGGGAATTTCTAGCTACTTTTTACCCACAGATTCCTGGGAGGAGCCGAAAAATATAAAGGGAAAATGGCTTTATAGCTACTTACCCTTTTTCAAACAGAATGAAAGAAAAAATATGAAAGAAAAACTCATAAAAATTGCTATTACAAATAAGGGGAATAATGCCTTAGAAAGAATGCTTGAATCTCTTAACAACGACTCTCATACAAAGGTTAAAAAGCAGGCTCTTCTTTCTTGGCTTGTGATTCAGTATGAAAAAAAGTTTTTTAAAATCGACCGAAAAAGAATGATCAAAGAAACACAAAGCCCTCTTGCTTATGCTAAATCTCTTCTAAAAGAGCTTGAAAAAAACAACAAAAACATAGGTTTTAAAGACATTCAGTCTTTTTTTAAAAAATAATCTACAAATGATAACGCAATAAAAAAGCTTCTTTTTCAAAACCCACTTATCAAGAGTAAGAAAAGCTCCACTAAAGGCTCTTTAAACACCCAGTCTATATCATTTTCAAAGCATTTTCCCTTCCTAAAAACCCTGGTTTTTCATTTTTCTGGCAAGATAATCTTGCCAAAGGAGGTCTTATGTGTAATACTAAAAAAATTATTGGTAGAAATACCGATAGTTTTTTAAAATTATTGAAAAATGTAATTTAAAGCGAAAGCAGGAAAAGAGAATTAAAATGATAATTGACATAGGCTTGAAAAATATAAAGAAAGCGAAAGAGATATCACTTCCAAATGGGAAAAAATTTACAAAAGATCAAGTAAGGAAAACTCGTTATGATGAATTATTTAGAAATGTTCATGAGGCACTTTTTCACAAATCCTCTGAAATAAGTTTTGAAGACGAACAAAAAATTAAAGAAGCTTTTAAAGTTATTCAATTTGTTCATCAAAATAAACAATACCATGACATACATGTGTATGAACATTTCTTCAATTTATTAAGAAAAGTAGAGTGGTTAAAAAATTTAGGAGGTAAAAATGAAAAGAAAACCTAATACAAAAAGAAATGGGGATGCTTTTGAACAAAGCATCATTGAACAGGTTTGGGAGAAAGCTAGTTATATAACTGAAGAAGACGATGGTATTGTACGAGAAGTAATCGACAATAATAATCGTCAAGATAAATGTGGTGCCACAATCCACTTCAACCAATATGGAAATAGAGGCTCTGAATACGGCTGGGAAATCGATCACATTAATCCAGTCGCAAAAGGTGGTGGAGATGAACTCTCAAACCTTCAACCTCTTCACTGGCACAATAATGCTTCAAAAAGTGATGATCCAGACAACCCTTCGGAGTACTGCAAAGTCACAATCTAGAGTTCTTATTCTTTAAACTAAAAACCCCTGTTAGTACTTTTGGCTCCTCCCGGGAATCTGTGGGTGAAAAGTAGTAGAAATCCCCCAAAAGAGCTCATATTAATCAAAGTAAGAGTAAGACATTCTATCTTGTATTTTTGAGTTCTTTGAGGCCCTTACTGGCCTCTATCACCTCCGGTGATTGAACTCAAAAACATTCTTTTATTTGCTTTTATTTGCTGTGTTACATTAAAATTTTAAAAAAGAAGCACCTACTTCCCAGATGCCTTAAAATGTTATTCAAAAAAAAAAAAAAAGGAGGGAAGAGATGCTTTTGAAGACTATACTAAATGATTGTTTAAGATGGAAGTCTTTTGTATACGGAGACATTTATTTTTCAAAAGATAGAAAGTCAATTAATGTTCCTATTAAGGCTCGTAAAAATGGCCAAGCTTTTTGTAGTGTTTGTAAGAAGCCCTGTTCAGTGTATGACAGCAGTAAATCATCACGGGACTTTGAATCCCTTCCTATTTTAAGTTACAGGGTGTTTTTTGTTTATTTTGTAAGAAGAGTTAATTGTCCTTGCTGTGGGGTAAAAGTTGAGTATTTACCTTGGGCCGATGGTAAGAAAAACCTAACAATTTTTTACATGAAGTACTTAGCTGACTGGTGTCGTCACCTGTCTTGGAAAGAGGTTTCTTGTAAGTTTCATGTCAGTTGGAATCAGGTCTATGCTTCGGTAGAATGGGTCGTAGAATATGGTTTAAAACAAAGGGTTTTAAAGGGAATACAAGCTATAGGTGTAGATGAAATACAATGGAAAAAGAACCATCAGTATCTCACCTTAGTCTATGAAATAAGCAAAGAAAGTGTTCGTTTGCTATGGATAGGAGAAAAAAGAACAGAAAAGAGTTTTAGAAAATTCTTTGATTTACTAGGAGAGAAGTCAAAAGATATACAGTTTGTGTGTTCTGATATGTGGAAGCCCTATTTAAAAGTAATAAAGGAAAGGGCAAGTCAAGCTTTGAATATATTAGATCGGTTTCATATCGTAGCAAGACTCAATAAGGCTTTAGACGAAGTGAGAGCTTCAGAACACAAAAAAATGAAAGAAGACGGGTATGAACCCCTTTTAACAAAAGCTAGATGGCCCTTGTTAAAAAATGCAGAAAATTTAAAATCTTATGAGAAAGTAAAATTAAGGCATTTAATACAGTACAATTTAAAAAGTATCCGCTGTTATTTTTTAAAAGAAGACTTCCGACAGTTATGGACCTATGTTTCACCAACTTGGGCTGGTAAATTTATAGACAGTTGGACGAGACGAGTCATGCTTTCAAAAATTGAACCTATGAAAAGAGAAGCAAAAACCATACGAAGACATAAGCTACTTATTCTTAATTACTTCAAGGCTAAAAAAGCCTTCTCCTCAGGGATTGTAGAGGGTTTAAACAACAAAGTAAAACTCACTATGAGAAAATCTTACGGCTTTAGAACCTCTAAAGCTATAAAAATCGCCTTATATCATAACCTTGGAAAACTGCCAGAACCTCCGGGAAGCCACAGATTCTTTTGAGGAGGCGTACTTTTTTCACCTAGACAATAAAAAGCTATTTCAAAAGCAATTTCTAAGCTTTCCTACGATTTATTGTTAGCTCCTAACCTCCTTTGTTTTTTATGATGGTTTTTATTTTTGTCATGAGCTTAGGCCTACGCTCGTTCTGCTTTTAAAGAAAAAAATCGGTTCCCCCTAAAAGGTTTCCCCCAATTTTTTGTCTTGAAAAGCACTCGCTTCGGCCTCTTTTAAGCTCCTGACAATAAAAACCATATAAACAAAGGAGGACAAATACGGAGCTAACAAAACAACAAATCATAGAAAAACTAGAAAAAATCGCTTTTATTGAAACAACACCATTTTGCTATGGCTGTTACATAAAAGCACCAACAGGAGTTTGTCACAAATGTGGATCAGATGATCTTATGCGTGAACTTGAAGGCTTTGGCGTTGAATATGGAACCGAATGGGTCTATGAACAGCTTTTAAAAGAAGCCCTTGTTCCAGTCGATAAAGAAGAAATCTTTGAAACTATGGTTGATGGATGTTACCCAGAAGAAGTTAAAATCGGCTGGATTACAGTAGACACTGTTACTGCCATTAAACAACTTGATGAGATTTCTTGGAATTTAGAAATAGACAGTTATATAGATAGCTTAGTCTCTGATGAAGAACTTATCACTTTTGATGAAGAAAACTATTACTGGACGCATGATATTATGGAGTTTATAGAAAAATATAAAGAGAAAATAGCCTAGGCTACTTTCTCTTTTTGAAAAATAAAACACTGGATATTTTTCTCAAGGGTTAATTTAAAAAATATTATTCTTATTAATTTCTCAAGGACAGGCAGAAGTATAGCCGTTAGCTATTATCGATTCTATTAAACTGTCAAAAGTTGAATCTTCTTTATATAAAGATACAGGCACAACAGAGCTATCCTCATATACTTTTAGATATAACATATCTTCCCCTACATAGTAAACTCTATAACCTTTTATGTTTTGTTCGGAGAATAAAGTACCACAGCTAGAGGGAGTTTCGTTATACTGAATATAATTTCCATCATAAGAAATTTTCCCTGATCCTGTTATATAAAGCAGTTGATCTTTATCAAGTATCGCCATCTTATAGTTTGCGCCGGAATTCGATACTTCAAGTAACATACCATGTGTGGTTAAACCGACGAAAAAAGTTCCATCTTTTAATTTCTTGTGAACAGGACAAGGAGGACATGACTCACAAGAATTACATGGTTCACAAGAATTACATGGTTCACAAGAATTTGAATCAGTTGAATTTGATTTTTCATCACAAGAAAAAAGAGAGAGAATGAGTAAAAAACTAAGTAATAAATAAAAAGGATTCTGAATTATTCTGTTCTTTAAAAGGATCATCTATAAACTATAACGGATTGACAAGGGCAAATATAAAGTCATTCTATATAAATACTCCATAAAATTAGATAATGGTCTTTGTTAAGACACAACTAAAGTCATAGATATCTCAAAGCAAGATTTTATCTAAGACAATAAAGAACTGTTTCAAAAGCAATTTATAGTTTTTCTATGATTTATTGTTAGCTCCTAATCTCCTTTGTTTTTTATGATGGTTTTTATTTTTGTCATGAGCTTAGGCCTGCGCTCGTTCTGCTTTTAAAGAAAAAAATCGGTTCCTCCTAAAGGTTTCCCCCAATTTTTTTCTTGAAAAGCACTCACTTCGGCCTTTGCAAGCTCCTGACAATAAAAACCATATAAACAAAGGAGGACAAATATGGAGCTAACAAAAAAACAAATCACAGAAAAACTAGAACAAATCGCATTTTTCGAAACAAGGCCCTTTTGCTATGGCTGTTACATGAAAGCACCAACAGGAGTTTGCGAAGCTTGTGGAACAGATGATCTCATGCGTGAGCTTGAAGGCTTTGGAGTTGAGTACGGAACCGAATGGGTCTATGAACAACTTTTAAAAGAAGCTCTTGATCCAGTCAATACAGAGGAAGCATTTGAGACTATGATTGATAAGTGCTACTCAGAAGATACAAAAATCGTCTGGCTCACGGTGGATACAGCAGTTGCCATTAAACAGCTTGATGAAATCTCTTGGAGATTAGCTAAAGATGAATACATAGACGGCTTAGTTTCAGATGAAGAACTCATAACCTTCGATGAAGTAAACTACTACTGGAAGCACGATATTCTAGAATTTGTAGAAAAATACAAAGGAAAAGTGGCCTAGGCCATTTTTCCTTTTAAATAAAAGGAGAAAAAATTTATGAAAGAAAAATTTTCTAAAATTGCTATTTCAAATCAAGCTAACAAATCTCTTATAAAAATGCTAGAAGCTCTCAATAAAGAGACTGCCAGTAAAGTCAAAAAACAAGCCCTCACTTCTTTTATTATTGAAAGCTATGAAAAGCAGCACTTTAAAAAAAATATCAACAAAATTAAAAAAGAAACTCAAAATCCTGTGACCTATGCCAAATCTCTCATCAAAGAGCTAGAGAGTGCTAATAAAAGCCCTAGGCTTTCCGATATAAAGGCCCTTTTTAACTAAAAAACCCTACCTCTATACTCACCACGTCAAACCTAGAAAACAATAAAAAAGCTTGTTATCCTTGAAAGGAGTTGTTGTATGAAGCAGAGAAAAAAATCTCGCTCCATAAGAGACTCTATGCTAAACAATATAAAATGGATTCCCGTAGAATTAAGTCAGGAGGAAGAAGATGAAAGAATCGAAAAAATCGCAAACATGTTACAGCGGTTCATGGAGGAAAATAGCAAAAGGGGAAAACCCCTCAAAGGCCATGTCCTCAAAAAAGAAGACTTCAAAAAAACAATTGGATTATAAATACAACATAGCTTCTTATGTGAGGCTTTCTCCAAGTGATGAAATTAGAGAAGAAGGCTCTCTTGTATCTCACCCACAAAGAATTAAAAACTTTATCAATATGAAAAACAACACTGAAAAAAATTGGGGAAAAGTTATTGAAACTTACACAGACAAGGATTATTCAGGGAAGAACTTAAACCGTCCAGCTTTTCAAAAAATGTGTAGAGACATTGTTTTAGGAAAGGTTAATGCTGTTATTGTAACAGAGCTTTCAAGGCTTAGTAGAAGTGTTAAAGATTTCTGCCAGTTTTGGGATTTTCTCAAAGAACATAAAGTGAAGTTTTTTAGTCTAAAGGAAAACTTTGACACCTCAACTGCTATGGGAGAGCTTATGGTTATCCAAGCCATTAGCTTTGCTCAATTTGAAAGGCAAACCACTGTAGAGCGTATAAAGCATGGAGTTCACGCAAGGGCAGAGAGAGGTCTTTCTAATGGTGGACAAAGAATGTTAGGCTATGATCTTCACCCTGAAAAAAAATGCCATTTGAAAGTTAATGAAGAAGAAAAACCTATAGTTCAAATGATTTTTAAAAAGCTTCTAGAGCTAGGCTCAACATTTAAAGTTTTAAACTTTTTAAATCAAAATGGTTACACCACCAAGTCTTTTGTAAATAAAAAGGGACAAAAAAGAGGCGGAACAAGATGGACTGCTTCGTCTTTATACACTGTTCTCACCAACTTTTCCTATTTAGGAAAAAGAGAACTCAACAAGAAAAATAGAAATAAAGATCAGTCAGAGCTTTCTGTTCCTGAAAGATACAAAGTTTATGACAGCCAGTGGCCTGCTATTATTGATAAAAATCTTTTTAATGAGGTTCAAGATCGTTTAGAAAAAAATAAAAAAGAATTAAGAGCTAGCAATCATTGTTATATTCTTTCAGGTTTAACGTATTGTGGAGTTTGTGGAGATAAGCTTGTAGGGAAAGGAAGCTCAAATAGAGACGGAAAAAAGTACTTTTATTATGGCCACAGAAGAAAGATGATGACTTATGGAGATCGGCATTTAAAAAAATGTGACTTAGAGCATGTTCCTGCCCACACTATAGAGGAAGGTGTTTTATTTCGACTCAAAGAGTTATCAAAAAATAAGGCCCTTTTAGTAAAGCTTGCTCAAAACAACACTCACCAAAACCAGGAGAGTCTCAAACAACAGGAAAGTCTTATGTACTCTCGCCTAGAAGCCTTAAAGGGCATAAGGAAAGATATAGAGAGCCTCACTCAGGCCATTGCTAGAAGCAAGAACCAGAAAGCTCAGGACATTTTAATTGAAGAATTAGGCAACCTTAGTGAAAAGAAATCTCAGGTAGAAGAAGAGATCGACAAACTCAAAAGGGAAAAGTCTCAATTCAAAGAAAACATCATTTCAGCAGAGAATATCTTTTCAGCACTCAAGGTTGTAAACAAGGCTCTACCCAAAATCACCCCCAGACAGCAAAAAGAACTTCTCTCAGAGATCATCAAGAAGGTTGTAGTCTATAAACATGGTCTAGGTGTGGAGTATTTTGGAGCCAAAAAGTCTGAAATGGGAAATTGGGTTCAAGCGGTCAAAAATCCGCACAGTGTTTGTGTTGGTCGGGGTAATGTGAAAACTATAATTCACTGATTTTATTTACTTTTAAAATCAGTATGAAGATAAAAGAAGAATAAAAATCAACAATAGCAATTCTTTTGTCAATTTAAGATTTAAACTTTTAATTCTTTTATAGTTTGATTTTTTGTAAAAATTATAAGGAAGTGTAATTATTGATCTTAGGTGTTGGGGTTCTTGGAGAGTTGTTAACCAACTGTCTAAATTGTCAAGTCGCAACTATCACAAATTAGGGGTCGATATAGCTTCAACGGCTTTGGCCCAAAATAAACCTATTATTATTGGATCATTGTTTAAGTTTTCTCTAATAAGCTCTTTATATGCTTTGAACTGTGAACCTGTTGTTATAACATCATCAAAGATGATAATAGCACTTGGGGTATGTCTGAAACCATCCCATGTAAAGCTTTGTTTTATTTTTTCTACATATTCATCATTTCTATACTCTCCACCTTGAGCTGACTTGTTTCGAGATTCTGTTACCCGAATAGCTTGTTCGTAATGGATTTTTGAAAATTTTTTGCAAAGCAGACCGCAAATTTTTTCAAATCTATCATCATATTTTCTATCACTACTTGATACTGAAGATGGTATAAAAGATACACAAATAGATTCTTCTTTATACTTTTTAATAACACTTTCTATAGGACAGTATAAGTCCTTAGCAAATTGTTTAATAGCCTTATCCTTATAATAACGAGGATTTGAGCCTTGTGCTTTCGGTGGGTTTTTAAAATTAAGTATGCGACTATTAGCCTCTGAATCCGTGTAACTTCCTCCCTTTATCCACTCCATTAAATGAAAGCAATTATCGTCAGGATCAATATGTCTGAAAGTGCTTATATTTATAGGATAATCCATTATGTTTGAACCAGTTCTTATTTTTTGCCACTTGTAGTTTGACACTAGGTTTATTCCTTTATGTGCCTCAATATATCTTCTTCTTGTCTAACTCTAATGGCCCCTTTTTTCTCGAGAATAAATGGCCATTTATATTTTTTGAAACAAGAATCAAGTATAAATAACTTTTTCCCTTGTTTGAGAGCTGCTCTTGCTTGAGAGTGTGTTCCACTCGTTTCAGAAGCTTCTACAATGATAGAGGCTTCTGAAATAGCTGACATAATGATATTTCTTCTAGGAAAATGAAATTTATGTGAAGAAAAATTTTCTTTTTTGTATCTAAAAAGAGGAACCTTGCTGATTAAAAGATGATTCTTGGCAATAAGTTCTTGCAGTTCCTTGTTTTCCTTTGGATAAAACTTGTCAATAGGTGTCCCAATCACAGCGATTACCCTTCCGTTAATGTTAATAGCAGTTTGAAGAGCTTTTGTATCAATCCCTTTAGCAAGTCCAGAAACAACTGTAAAATTTTTATTGACAAGAATCTTAGTTAGCTTTTCCGCTCTTTTGAGTCCATCTGACGTTGCCTCTCTTGTACCAATAATTGACATACAACGACTTTCAAGAAGACTTATATTGCCTTTGTAATAGAAAAGCTTTAAAGGATCATGATTTTTTAAATCATTTGGAAAATGAAAGTTATCTTTTATACAAACAGAAAAATCATTCCATTTTGCACTTACAAATTTTTTAACCTCAGAATAATTCTTTTCGATTTCTTCTCTCCTTGATTCTTTTTTTAATTCTAGGATTTGTAAAAGAGTTTCTTGTTCCAGAAAACTATCAGAGGGAAATTCTTTTTCAAGTGTTTTTTCTGTCACATCTCTTAGACTAAGCAAAGTTTCATAAGCTATTGTTTCGCTCAACGGATCCACTGCAAAATCAAGAGTAGGGGAGTTTTTTTTCATGGAATTTTTAGCCATTAATAATACTTTATACTTTCCCTTTTTATTTTAAAAGATACTTTTTTAATTTTTACCAACATGACTAAATGTGATTGAAGTCATACTAGCCTGAAGTCCGAATTATGAAATTAATATACCGTAAACCTAATAAAATCAACGATAGACGAAGCACCAAAGCCTATGGCGGTTCCCACGAGAGCATAGATTATGTGCTGTTTTGCGTTAGGGTTTCCTGTAATAAAGCTAAAGGTGGGTAGACGAGCCCATTTTCTAAGTTTTTGGAATCAGTGAAAAATTTAATAATAACAACAATATACCCTGACTACCTGAGACCTTGACAGACCGCAACGTACCGCTCTAAACTGCTCTATAACGCCAAAAATCACGCCACAAACAAAAAAGTATAAGGCAGAAAGATGATTGAACAGAACGCAAACTGACAGACAGTTTTTTATTAACTCAGGAAGGGTAACTATCAGATCATATAAAATCTATTACAATTTGATTTTATTCGGTTTACGGTGTATTAAAACCCTTTACTGTAATAATAAACCAACTATATGACCTTTTACACTTTTGATAACTTATCTCCTTTAGACTTTGAAACTCTAGCTATTGATTTATTGCAAAAATATAAAAACATATCTTTGATAGAAACCTTTAAACAAGGAAAGGATCAGGGTATAGACGGTAGATTTTTCACAGACAAGAAAGAGACTATAGTCCAATGTAAGCGATATAAAAATTATTCTGATTTAGTGTCTCATATTACGAGAATAGAATCAAATAAAGTTAAAAACATTGCACCTGATAACTATATTTTAGTTACTTCATGTCCGCTCAGCACTACTCAAAAAAAAGAACTGTTTAGTCTTTTAAAGAATTACGTGAAGAATAATGTGGAAGTACTGGGAAATGAAGATATAAACAATCTCATTAGACAATATCCTGAAATAGAGTATAAGCACTCTAAATTATGGCTGAATAATATAAACATTTTGGAAAAAGTTCTCCATAGTCAAGATATAAATGAATCGGAGATCATAGAGAAGAAAATAAAAAATAAAGTTGAAGTGTATGTAGAGAACCAATCACTTTCTGAGGCATTAGAAATTCTAAATGAAAAAAGTTGCTGTGTTATTTCAGGAGAACCTGGTGTTGGAAAAACTACACTAGCTGAAATGAGCTCTTTTTATTATATGGAACGAGGATATAGATTTTCAAAAATTTCAAGCAATATAAGAGAAGGTTATAAGTTTTTAAGATCAAAAAATAAAACCATATTCTATTATGATGACTTTTTAGGAACCACATTTTTAGAAAGCAAGTTAGAAAAAAATGAGGACTCTAAGATCATAAGCTTTTTAGAGGAAATATCTTCAAAGAATAACCCTCATAAAATAATACTTACAACTAGAGAATATATCTTACAGCAAGCCTATGATTCTCTAGAAAGACTGTCTAGTTCCAATCTAGATATGAACAAGTATGTCTTAAAATTGGATAAATACACAGACTATAATAAAGCAAAAATACTATACAACCATCTTTTTTTCTCTAGCATAGGAACAAAATATATAAAAAGCTTTCTTGATAACAGAGCTTATTTGAATATTATACGCCATAAGAACTTTAACCCAAGATCAATAGAAACAATGACAGAAATAAATAAGCTAAAAAATGTAACTCCAAGTGAATATAGTAAATACTTCATTGAGAATTTAGATAATCCAGAGCAAATCTGGAGACATGCTTTCAATCAACTCTCAGCAGTAGCTCAGTATCTTATTTTAACTATCGCTAGCTTTAAAGGCAACATTTCACTTGGCATATTAGAAGATTCCTACACTGTTCTTAAACAAGAACTGTCAAAAAAACATCAATCTAAAACTTCTCTCAATGATTTCACAAAATCTCTTAAAGAGTTAGAAGGATCATTTATCTCTACTAAAAGGAAACAAAATTACAATAGATATGAAATTTATGTAAAATTTATTAACCCAGCTATAAGTGATTTTATAGAGGAATACTTGTGTGAAAATAAAAATTTATTCACTGATTTATTAAACCATTCAAAATACATAGAACAAATAAGTAAACTTCTTAATCTGTCTTGTGAAAAAAAGGTTTTTAAAAGTATTTTTAAATCCATAAAAAGTAAAATACTTAAAATAAAGTTGGCTAAAAAAAATGCTCATTTCTTAGAATTTAATCCTACTTTCTCTATAGTATTTAAAAATTCTACTGAAAAAATGATAGGCCAAAATAATGATTTCTTTAAGAATTTCTCAAAAATTTTTTGGAGTTATATTGAGCCTCCCATGTGGAAACAATCCATATCTTTGGTTGAGGCTATAGATTGTTTGAAGATATTTGAAGAAAAGCAAACTCTCTATTTTGAAAATAGAGAACTACTTTTAGAAAGAGCTAAGGTTGCTTTTTGCACTGATATTGACGGACAAGATTTAATTATTGTGAAAGAATTCCTTAATAGTTTTAGTTTTATTGATGAAGAAACAAAAGAAAACGTTGATGATCAGGCATGCTCTTATATTGATGAAACTTTTAGTGAATATAAGAGTAGCTATAGTAGCTCTGAAATGAGAGAAGTCGCAGAAGAACTTGCAGAGATAGAATCTGCTTATGGTTTTGAATCTGGCTTAAGCAATGAGTTAGAAAGCTTGGCTCAAGAGCAAGAACAAGAATATGCTGATTATGATGAGAATGGAACCGGAAGTTATGGTAGTAACAGAAATCATATTGATATAATTTCTGATCGAGAATTAGAGTCAATGTTTAACACTTTAAGAAATTAATCTCTCGCTATACAGCTTGGAGGCTGTATAGTTTTACTCACATCAAAAACACCTCGCCAACTTGAGGGAAAACTAACACTAAGATTTGAAGTCATAGACTTACTCTTAATTTTTCTCTACCTCTCAATCAGCAACCTATTATTCGGACAAACCACTTTAAAATTTCCCATTGTTTATATAGTGAATACACTTAATTTTCCGGTCGATTCTCTAGAGAAGAAAACCTAAAAACTTAAACGGAAGCACTACATAGGTTCAATAACCCTTGTTATAACTCTCTACTTTACAAAAAAAGGCAAACCAGAAAACTATCTCCAAGACAAACTTCAAAGTCTCATCAACCCAAGTACATTCTCCCTCAATCTCTCTGATACAAAATATCAACCTTATTTTGAAAGGGAGAATTATGAGAAAAAAACTAACCCTATAGTTAAACCAGTGACCTATCTTTTTGATTTACCGTCTAAGTTATTTTTTAACAGTGACTAACGTCTGAATTTGGAATATAGATTGAACCTACAAGTTCTTTTTGTGACTGAACTAAAGACCTTAATACAAAAATTTGGAAATCCAAAAGCCACAGCAATAATAATCGGAGTCAGTGAAGTCTTTGTGAGGCAAAATGCTAAAAATGGCATAAAGAGTAACTCAAGAACTTTCTCGAACAGACGAGAAAGCAAAAAGAGATCCCTTTCTTTGCCCTAAGGGCTGGCAATAGTATCTACCTGCTACAGAGTTTCAGGTAAATCTTTTTTTTAAACAAAAAACTTTACTTTTAGATTAGGGATATTCGACCTGATTTTTAGTTCCCTCCTAAATGTTCTATCTGAATTTTCCGAAAAAAAGTTATGTCAAGCAATTTACAAAATACTCTTAAGGATCTGAGAAAGAAGGCTAAAAGCGAAAGGCAAAAGGGAGAGTACTTTGAAAAACTTATGCTTGCATTCTTTAAGAACGATTCCATTTATAAAAGCTATTTTAAGAATGTATGGCTTTGGAAAGACTGGCCTCAAAGAAAAGGGCCTGATACAGGTGTTGATATAGTTGCAGAAAGCAATGCTGGCGACATCTATGCTATTCAATGCAAGTTTTATGAATCAGATGTTGAACTCAGAAAAGAAAATATTGATTCTTTTCTAAGCGAGCTAGGGAAAAAGCCTTTCACAAAAGGAATTATCATTTCAACAACTGACCTATGGAGTTCTAATGCTGAAAAAGCTCTCAATAGAAGAAGCAAACCCTGCCAAAGGATAGGAATTAGTGATTTAGAAGAGTCTGATGTTGATTGGAAGAATTTACTAAAAAAACGAGAAGTCTCTCGTATAAAAAAGAAGTTACGTCCGCATCAAGCAGAAGCTCTTAAAAAAGTTAAAGAAGGCTTTGAAAATAAAAATGCAGGAAAACTCATTATGCCTTGTGGGACAGGCAAGACCTTTACCTCTCTTAGAATTGCGGAAAATTTAGTAAGCTCTAAAGGTAATGTGCTATTTCTTGTTCCTTCTCTTTCTCTACTCTCTCAAACACTACGTGAATGGACACAAAACACTCAGAGAAATATAAATAGTTTTGTAGTTTGTTCAGACAGCCAAGCTGGAAAAAGTGAAGAGGAAGACATTCAAACAACTGATTTAGCACTTCCTCCTACAACAGACTATAAAAAACTATCCATGGCTCTTGAGAATACTAGAAAAAATTTAAAAAATAAAAAAGACACTATTAATGTTATTTTCTCTACATATCATTCTATTAAGGTTATTTCTGATGCTCAAAAAAAAGGGAGTTTAAAAAATTTTGATTTAATCATTTGTGATGAAGCACATAGAACAACTGGAGTTGAAGAAAAGACTAGAAAGAAAAGTTCTTATTTTACTAAAGTCCACGATAGGGATTTTATTAAAGCTAAGAAGCGACTTTATATGACAGCTACTCCAAGAATATATTCAGAAAGTTCTAAGAAAAAAGCTGAAGAAAATGAAATCAAAGTTTATTCAATGGACGATAAAGAAAAGTATGGAAAAGAGCTTTATAGACTTGATTTTTCTAATGCGATTGAGAAAGACCTTTTATCCGACTATAAAGTATCTATATTAGCAATTAGTGAGAATTATGTTTCAAAAGTTATGCAGAAAGAGTTTTCTCAAAATAGTGAGATCAACACACAAGATGTGATTAAAATTGTGGGTTGCTGGAACGGTCTTTCTAAAAAATACATTTCAGATTCAGAAGAAAAAGAGAAGAAAGCAAAAGAAGACAAAACCCCTATGAAAAGAGCTGTTGCTTTTTCAGGAACTATTAAATCTTCAAAACGTATTGAAAAATACTTTAATGAAATCATAAAAGCTTTTGCTAGAAATTCAACTAAAAAAACAGAAAAAATTCTTAACTGCGAAGTCCATCATGTAGATGGAACGCAAAATGCTTTAATCAGAAACAAAGAATTAAGGTGGTTAAAAGATAATGTAGGAGAAAATGAGTGCCGTATTTTAACAAATGCTCGTTGTCTTTCTGAGGGCGTAGATGTTCCAGCCCTTGATGCTGTGATGTTTTTAAATCCGAGAAAATCAGAAGTAGATATAGTGCAGTCCGTTGGTCGAGTCATGAGAAAATCAGAGGGAAAAAATTATGGTCATATAATTCTTCCTATTGTTGTCCCTGCCGATATTCCTGCGGAAAAAGCCTTAGATGATAATAAAACCTACCAAGTAGTCTGGCAAGTTTTACAAGCTTTAAGATCTCATGATAACAGGTTTGATGCTATGATAAATAAGATAGAATTTAATAGAAAAAGGCCAAAGGCTATTCAGATTATTGGTGTTGGCTTTGATAAGAATGATGACAAAAATAATTCTAAAAATAAGAAAGGGGAAACTAAACGGCTAGAACTCCCATATTATAAGCTTGAAGAATTGAAGGGTGCCATTTGTGCAAAACTAGTTCTTAAGTGTGGAAACAGACAGTATCTCGAGGTTTTAGCTAAAGATATTTCAAAAAAATCTAAAATCCTTACAGGAACTCTTACAAGAATTCTTGCAGGAAGAATGAAAGGTTCTTTAAAAAGTAAAAATTCAAAAATAAAAGTTGAATTTAATAAGTTTCTAAAAAGCTTGAGAAAAAATTTAAATGATACAATTTCAGAAAATGATGCTATAGAAATGCTTTCTCAACACATGTTAACTAAGCCTATTTTTGATGCTCTATTTAGAAATAGAAATTTTTCGAAAGAAAATCCCATCTCTAAAAGCATGGAATCTATTGTGAAACTATTTGAAAATCAAGCAAAAGCTGAAACAAAAGATTTAAAAAGTAGTTATGAAAGTATCAAAAAAAGAGTTGAAAACATTGATAATTTAGAGGGAAAACAAAGAGTTATTAAAGAACTTTATGAGAAAGTGTTTAAAGAGGGTTTCCCAAAGTTATCTGATAGATTAGGGATTGTTTACACGCCTATTGAAATTGTAGATTTTATATTAAAAAGCTCTGATGAAATTTTGAAAAAAGAGTTTGGAGAGGGCTTGACAGATAAAAATGTCCATATTTTAGATCCTTTCTCTGGAACAGGAACATTTTTAGCTCGTCTTATCCAGTCTGATTTAATAAAAAAAGAAGATTTAAGATATAAATACAAGGAAGAACTTCATTCAAATGAGTTAGTTCTTCTTGCCTACTATATTACTGCAATAAACATTGAAAATTCTTATCACTTTAAAATTTCACAAAACACCTATGAAAGTTTCAAGGGAGCAGTACTTACAGATACGTTTCAAATGTCTGAAGAAGATAAAGGAAATGAGAACAATGATTTTCTTAAAGAAAATCTTAAACAAATCAGAAAACAAAAGAAATATGCTATTCGAGCCATTGTGGGAAACCCACCCTATTCTTCTGGACAGAAAAGTGAAAATGATAATAATAAGAATCTTGAGTATAAAAGATTGGACAAAGATATTAAAGACACTTATGTTGAAAGCTCTAACTCTACTCTTTGTAAGAATTTATACGATTCTTATATTCGTGCTATACGTTGGGCAACAGATCGAGTAGGGAACAAGGGAGTCGTCTCTTTTGTAACTAATGGCTCTTTTATAGATGCTAATAATATGGACGGGCTTCGTTGTCATTTAGAAAAAGACTTCACGAGTCTTTATATTTTTAATTTGAGAGGTAATCAAAGAACTAAAGGAAAAGAAAGTAGAAAAGAAGGTGGAAAAATTTTCGGTCAAGGCTCTCGTGTGCCAGTGGCTATTTCTTTTTTAGTAAAAAATCCAGCAAAAAAAGATTGTAAGATTCATTACTATGATATTGGAGATTATTTAAATAGAGAAGAAAAGCTTAAGAAAATAAAAAAGCTTAAAAGCTTTTCAGCTATTGATTGGGAACCTATTAAGCCAAACGCAGATCATGATTGGATCAATCAAAGAGATGGAACATACGAGAAATTTTTTCCTATGGGGGATAAGAAGAATCCTGAGAAAGGCATATTCACTCTTTATTCTAATGGTGTTGTCACAGCTAGAGATGCTTGGGCTTATAATTACAATAAATCACAATTAGAAAAAAATATCAGAAACATGATCTCCTTTTATAATAAGGAGTTGAAAAGGTATCAAGAAAAAAAGCCTAAAAAATTAGAAAGTTTTTTAAACACTGATCCTGAAAAGATAAGCTGGACACATAACGTTAAAGGCGACCTAAAGAAAAATAAAAAATATCAATATAGAGGTGAATCTTTAAGACAATCTCTTTACCGTCCCTTTACAAAGTCCAATTTATACTACTCTAAAGAATTAAATGAAAGACGCTATCTTACATACAAGCTCTTCCCAGAACCTGACACAAAAAACCTAGCCATTTGTGTAAGTGGGGTAGGCTCAAGAAGTCTTTCAGCTTTGATGGTGGATACAACTCCTAATTTTGATTTATTGTCTAAAACTCAATGTTTCTCAAGATACTTCTATGAAAAAAACTCTCAAGGAGAGCTTAAAAAAGAGGATAACATTTCTCAAAAGGTCGTTAAAAAATTTCAAGAAAATTATAAGGATAAAAAAATTGATGGTGATGCTATTTTTTACTATGTTTACGGACTTCTTCATTCAGAAGACTATAAAAAAAGGTATGCCTCTAATTTTGGCAAAATGCTCCCTCGCATTCCCTTAGTAAATGGGTTTGAAAAATACTCTAAAATTGGGAAAGAATTGGCTGATTTACATATCAACTATGAAAAAGTCAAAAAATATCCCCTTAAAATAGAGGAATTAAAAAATAATAATTTTGAAGTCTCAAAAATGAAATTTCTCTCTAAAACTGATAAAAGTAGTATCATTTACAATAACAGCATTACTTTGAGTGAAATCCCTCAAGAAGCCTATGAGTATCAAGTTAATGGCAGAAGTGCTATTGAGTGGATAATGGATAGATATCAAGCTAAAGAGGATAAGAAGAGTAAAATTACAAATAATCCTAATAAATTTTCAGATAACCCAAAATATATAATTGATCTTATTCAAAGAGTCGTTAGTGTTAGTATAGAGAGTATAAAGCTAATAAAATCACTCCCACGCATTAAAGAGGCCTCTTATCTAGAAGAAAAGCAGTTTAAGAAGTTAATTTTAGAAACACCTGTAGATATATCCGAAACAAAAGAGAAAAAAGAATAAGAGTTTACAATAATCTTAAGCCTGCTCTTTTGATACGAGCTTGTTTTGACTTTTCTAGCCTATTTAGGAGCTTTTTTTTTCTTTGTTGAAGTATTTCAGGAGCTTCAAAGCCCACGAGACTATTTATTGCTTCTAGCTCTTTTTTCATGTTTTCAAATTCGTGCTCGGTAATTATAGTCATAAAGAAAAGGTACATATTTAACCTATCTTTATCAAGGAAGAGTTTTAAATTTTTTAATCCTTAGCAATTGCACAAAAGATTTTCCACAAATTCATAAAGTAATGAATACGTATAGAATTAGAGTGCTTTAAAGACATTACATATACTGTCATTGTTGAAAGTTTATTATTTTGTCGTAGTTTGTTATGCCTATTTTTATCCTTTATTTCGCCACAAGCCCATAAAGCTCTTTCTTTAGACCCTTTAGCTCCCAAAGAAAAGCACAAGGAAATCTAGCTAATGTCATTTATTTTATAGAAGTTCGCCCTCAAAAGATACGCCTGGGGCTTTATGCCCAAACAAAACCAGTCGTACTAAGCCGGGTTTGACCGTAAGTCGGTTTCTTAACAGCCTTTGACTCCTACGAGGAGGATATTTCTTAGATTTTAAAGGAGAAGTTTTTATTGATGAAAAAAACTATTACTGGGCTTATAAGGTTGAAAACTTCATAACAGAAACTCTCAAAGAAGAAGTGGCTTTTTATTTACTTTTCCTTTTTTGTTTTGGTTTTCTTTTTTGTCTTGTTTTTTGTTTTGCTCCTAAATGACGATTAGCTTTAACAGAACATTTTAACAAATGTCCATAGTGAATTTTTTCATCTTGAGTAAGTTGTCCTGAAATCTCTGCCCATATCTTATCGGCAGAAGAAATAGGTCTCTGATTGTATAAAAAGTAAGGTAAATTTTTGATATAATGTTTTAATGCACTTGGCTCAAAGTCATAACAATAGACAAGGCTGTTAACCCATAAATCTAAACCCATTTCTCCTGAATAGACCATTTTGTTGATAGTAGCCACTGACTTGCCTAAAAACTTAGCGAGTTTCTCCTTATCTTCACCTGTTTTGATTTTCTGTGTCAATAATTCTTGAAGAAGCTCTCTAATGGGTGCTGATATTTTCAATAATTGGGTCTTAGATGCTTTTTTATCTTTCATAATTTTCTTTATACCACTTTTTTACCCATTTTTGAAAATTTCATAGGTTTTTCCTTGATTTTATATATAAATTATAAAATAATAATTTATATATAAAATCATTATTTGAGGTAAGAGAGAATGAATTCAAAGAAGAGACCAAAAGTTCAAAATAAACAAGGTCTCTATCCCTATGAAGTATTCAAGTCTGCCAAAGAGCTAGCCCTAAGTATTGACTCTCTAGTTAGCTTTATTAACAAACAGTATCGAAATTCTAAGAACAGTAAAGATAACCTCTCTGGTTTCATAGCTGAGAAAATAAAAGTTGAGTTTAGTAAACAAGTCACTGAAATGGAGCTAAGAATGGAGTATGCTACAAGTACAATTATTATTGTAACACCTTATATTTCAAAAATAAACTCAAAAGAACTAGAGGATCGAAGAACAGAAATACTTTCAAATTTTGGTTCACTTTTACCAGAAGCACAGTATAGAAGTACAATACAATTTTGGCTATCTTTGACAGAAACAGCTAGAAAAAATTTAATTAAAAAAAGAAAAACTAAAAAAGCAAGAAGAGGATATAAAGGCAAGAAGTGAAAATAAATCCAAAAAATAAAAACATAGGGAGATATTTTAGACACAAAAGGATAAAAAATGGTTTAAGCCAAGAAGATGTAGCTAGGGCTTTGAGTAATATTAACGTAAATATGCTTTCAAGGTTAGAAAGAGGGCTTTCTTCTTTTTCGCAAAAAACTCTTATGAGTCTAATAAAATTATATAAAATTGATATAAAAAAAGCTACGGAGTTTTTCGTAATGCAAGAGAAATTGCATGACATCAAAATGGTTACAGTCAAAAAAAACAAGACCAGAAGCCATAAGAATAAAAAATTAGATAAAATGTTTAGATTTTGCATATCTTATAAAATAAAAGAAATGAGACTGAGAGAAAATAAAACGAGAAAGCAATTAGCAGATTTTTTAAACTTGCCTGTTTCTAAAATAAGGCAAGCAGAAGACAAAAATCACCTTTACGAAATAAAAGGTGACCAAATATTCAAGTTATGTGAGTTTTTAAATGCAACAATGAATGATAAATTTTTTTTCACTTCTCTTGATATCTATAATGTTGAGTGTTTTTATGAAAAGTTCAGAGGAACAGAAAAGAAATAAAATTACTTTTTCTACATGCATCTTCCATCCAATGAAAATGAGGGTTCAAGACTTCTTGCAATTATGAGAGCAGATGATCATCAATTTATCTAGATTCAAAAGAAGTAGTTCTTAGGACTTACTTCTTTTTTTTAGCTGAACGAGAAGAAGATGATTTTTTATCTTTTTCTGGAAGAGCAGACTTAAAGAAAAGTCCTTTAACCTGAAAATAAAGATTTCCTTAGCCTTCCAACTCCACTTTACACAACTCCTTGTATAAACTTAGCCTCACATTCTCCGAAAGCCTTAGTAAAGTTTTTATTGAGTTCAAGGTAACTCGGTTATCTGACCGCCCTATCCAAGTTTAAATTTCTCTAATTTCTTCACTTTCCAGAAAATGAAGTTTAAACTATTTCATATCAAGGTGAATTGTTAGTGCAATCCCCATCGTCATCATAAACTACAGTTACGCCAGGATTGTATGTATAATTGTTACCTTCTGTTATTAGATTATCGCTTTGCGTTTTACTTAGTTCTATACAAATGGTTAAATCATTATTTCTTGTAAAAGTATTATTGTAAATTCTGAGGTGAGAGTCTCTATTCGAAATAATCACTGAAGTTAAATTATTACCAGAAAAAGCATATTCACCAATTGCCCCCACACTATTTGGAATGATTACCGAAGTTAAATTATTACCAGAAAAAGCAAAATTACCAATTTCACCCACACTATTTGGAATGATTACCGAAGCTAAATTATTGTTAGAAAACCCTGAAAGACTTGTTACACTTTCTGGAATGATCACAGAAGTTAAATTATTACCAGAAAAAGCATTTTCACCGATTACCTCCACACTATTTGGAATGATTACCGAAGCTAAATTATTGTTAGAAAACCCTGAAAGACTTGTTACACTTTCTGGAATGATCACAGAAGTTAAATTATTATAAGAAAAAGCCCATTCACCAATGCTCTCCACACCATTTGTAATGATTACCGAAGTTAAATTATTGTAAACAAAAGCATATTCACCAATTGCTTCCACACTATTTGGAATGATTACCGAAGTTAAATTATTATAAGAAAAAGCCCGTTCACCAATGCTCTCCACACCATTTGTAATGATTACCGAAGTTAAAAAACTATTGGAAAAAGCAGGTGTTGAGGTATGATGAAAATTAAGACTACCAATATAAAAAACCCCTTCAGGTATAATAACATCTCTCGGACAAGGAAGACCAGTAATTAAATCTAGCCCATAGTAATACGTAATGATAGTTCTATTTACATTAAAAGCAAAACAAGTATGACTAGTTGAGCTTGTACTTAAAACACAAGCACTGTTTTCTTCATGGTAACCTGAATCACAGCCTGAAACAGTACAAATGTCCCAAGAATCATTCCTCCAAGTCTGAGATCCTTCACCATTACTAATGTCACAATCTCTTGTGTTGGAAACACAGGAACCACTTTCTTTATGATAATTTGCATTGCAACTCAAAACTGTACAATCATTCCAAGAATCATTCCTCCAAGTCTGAGATCCTTCACCATTACTAATACCACAACTTCTTGTATTGGAAACACAGGAGCCACTTTCTTCATGGTAACCTGAATTACAGCCTGAAACTGTACAATCATTCCAAGAATCATTCCTCCAAGTTTGAGATCCTTCACCATTACTAATGCCACAATCTCTTGTGTTGGAAACACAGGAGCCGCTTTCTTTATGATAATTTGCATTGCAACTCAAAGCTGTACAAGCACTCCAAGAATTATTCCTCCAAGTTTGAGATCCTTCACCATTACTAATGCCACAATCTCTTGTGTTAGAAACACATAGGTTATTTTCTATATGTTGATCATCAGAACAACTTAAAATGCAAGTACCTGTGCGTTCTTGATAACCTGAATTACAGTTTGAAACAGTACAATTACCCCAAGAACCGTTTGCCCAAGTTTGAGATCCTTCACCATTACTAATGCCACAATCCCTTGTGTTTGAAACACAGGAACCACTTTCTTTATGATAATTTGCATTGCAACTCAAAGCTGTACAAGCACTCCAAGAATTATTCCTCCAAGTTTGAGATCCTTCACCATTACTAATAACACAACTTCTTGTGTTGGAAACACATTCTTCGTTTTCTATATGTTGATCATCATTACAATCTATAGATGGAGGATTTGTAACGGATGGTTTTTTAGAATCGTTACAACTAAAGAGAAAAAGGCTTAAAAGAAAGATATTGTATAAAAGAAATTTATTCATTAGAGAAGCTGTCCTTACGTCCTTAACTTACTTTGGTTGCATATGTTTTATTTATCGACAAAATAATTTGAGAACTTAAATAAATAGAACTATTACACCGTAAGGCTAGCTTTTAGTTTTAATTTTATGAATTTCTCTTGATTTTTCCTTTCACCAGCTATGGAGGTCCTATCCTAGAGACACGCCAGTCCCATCAAGTCTAGCTCCTAATGACCGTTTTTGATTTCGACTATCCAAGACCTTAATCTACCTTTTTGAAGATAGATCACCTCATGGTTTTATTCCTTGTTTATCAGGTTCTATCCGGTTAACGAGCTTTTTTTAACTCATAGATCAAGCGATCTGAGTCTCCTGATAAACCGAGCGATCTAGGTCATCACTATTGCTTACCATCCTCTTCAGTATTTTTTTACTTTTCTTTAGAGTTTTTTTTGTTTTTTTTCCTATCTTTTTTAAGTTTTTTATCTCATCTTTATTCCTATGTCTATCACTCAGCTATCTGTGGTATGAGTCAAAAAGTGGAGTTTTTTTAACTTCCTCCTCACCTAGAAAAGGGTCATTTCTCATTGACCAACCTTTCTTTAAATTAAATCTCAATTTGATTCTCTGCCTCCTCTTCAAAAGCCAAACGAACATTTTGAATAAGTGATTCGTTATTTTTATCTAAGCCCAGAAACTCAAGATAGTCTTGAATCAGTCTCATTCTTTTTTCTTCTTCATCAGAAAGTTCATCATTCCTATTTGCAACTTTATTATAGCTTGCAATGATTGTAGAAAAACCATTGAAGTTTTCGCTTGTTAAATAACTTTCAAACTCTCTTTCTTTTACAGAAGAAAAGGTTCCTATTTCTCCACCACCTCCTCCGCAAAAAACTGAAAAACTGAAGCTCAACACACTTCCAAAAATTAAAGTTAAACCTATTTTTTTCATAAAGCCTCCTTTGTGCTGTTAAGATCCCCTATAAAGTTGACAGCTGTCATTGTAATACCATAAATCCCATCAGGGTTTACATTTCCTTTATCGATTAAAGTTGTTTTCACTAACTTTGAAAATTCCTGTCTAAACCGATTCATATGTTCTTTGTTTGAGCTAAAATGATAGTTTGCTCCTAGGCCTTTATTTATAGAAAACCTGTTTATAATCTCTCGTGCTTGATCTTTATGTCCTTGAACGAGGTCTTCTTTTTGAGTTCTATAGATAAAGCTCTGTTTTTTAGCTTTGTATGCTCCTGTCTCATAAACTACAAGTCCTAAAGTGATGAGACCTTCTATCGCCTCTACAATATCTTCTAAAGACACATCAAAAATTTTAGCTATTTTTTGTTGATTTTCTGATAGGGGTCGAACTGTAATCAGAGCATGAAGAGCTTGCCACACGGAATTACTATGATAGACATCTAGAATTTCATCAAAATTTTTATTTTCTTTGTTTAATTGTTGATTTCCTGATTCTAACATAACTCTCCTTTCACATACGAATTAAGTCTCAAAACAGCTTGTTTCATTTTTAAGCCTCTGCCTTTTTTGCGGTCTCTAACAAGCGTTAATAAAACACCTCTTCTCGTTACTTTTGACAAGTTCCAAAATACCTCTAAGACATCAGAATTCACAGTGTGTCTTGTTTTATTTTTATCTAGACTGTTCTTTCTATCTTCAATCATTTGATCTAAGTCTACGTCTAAAGAATACAGTAGGTTTACGAGCTTAGTTGTACCTATGTCTGAACGAGTGTTTAAAAACCGGCTTAAAGTAGCCCGTCCTACACCAGAAAGATCAGATAGCTCATTTGCATTGATCTGTTGGGCATGCATAAGCTCTAAAATCTTACTTCCCATTCTCATACTATTCCCTCCTTTTTGGTTTTTGTTACTAAACAAATTTATATTACTATCTCAATGTTTTTTATATCAATTTCATAATATAAAGTAAAGATATTGATCTGTTTTCTTTAAATTTCTCTAAAAACCCAAGCTATTGTTTGCATATATGCAAACTTTTAAGAATCTGTTTGAAATAAATACAGACTTGAATGTTGTTTGAATGTTGCATATTTGTTACAAATTTGCATATTTGTTACAAATGTAACATATATGTTACAAATTTGCATATATGTTACAAATGTAACAGATCTGTTACAAATGTATCGGATTCAGCAAATTTGTAACAAATATGCAAATTTTCAAAAAAAAATAAAAAAAACCTTTTTTTTTCATTTAAAACTTTATTGTAGCAAAAAGTTTTATAAAAAGAACTCTTTTATAAAACCAAAAAGAAAGGAGTGTGTATGAAGCAAAGAACAAAAAAAGAGTTTAAGGCTCTTATAAAGATAGAAGAACCAGTAGTGTTTCTCTATAAGGGAGAGGACGGGGTTTTTAGACAGTACAGACAAAATACAAAAGACATAAGACATAAGGTTTAAAGAAGGGAGGAGTTATGAGGTTTTTTAAATTTACATGCTTTTTCTTAAGTGTTTTCTTTTTAGCTTGTGGAGGGAATTTTCAGTTCCAAGTTTTTGAGGAGGAGTTTTTAGATATAACAGAGCTTAAGAAAGAACACTTAAAAGCCAGGCACATTTTTTTTCCTAAAGGAGTGTTAACAACTTATGGGAGAGGTTTGCGTATTGAGGGGGAAACAGTTTTCTTTGAGGACACTGTGATTGAGACTTTTCCTGAGAATCAGACCGCTGAGTTAGGTTTTAAAGGAAGAGATGGAGCTGTGCTTACTATTGTAGCTGGAAGAATCAGAGGAAAACTTCATGTGGTTCTAAGAGGAGAAAATGGTGGTGAGGGATTGAAGGCTCGTGATTTAGAGTTATTTGAAGGAAGGGGAAGAAGGGGGCGTAAAGGGAGGAGTGTTAAAGAACGTTGTTCTCCTGTTGTGGATCATTGTTATTGTCCGGGTCTTCGTCATGGTGAAAATGGTGGCGAGGGAGCAGAAGGGAGAGAAGGAAAAAAAGGTTTTTCAGGAGGAGCTACAGGTACTCTTAGAGTTTTTGCTAAGGAGACAGAAGGTTTTGAATTGTCTTATGAGTTTGTGAGAGGAGAAGGAGGTAAAGGTGGTTTAGGAGGACTAGGAGGAGTTGGAGGTGAAAGCGGAGAAGGTGACAGAACTCACTTATGCCATGCTTATGCAGGAAAAAAAGGATTAAGAGGTAAGAGAGGAAAGAGGGGTGAAAAAGGAGAAAGCGGAGAGTACGGCAAGGTGTGTGTTCTTTTTGGATCAAAAAAGGAGCTCCCATGTTTATAAGGTTTCTTCTTTTTTTGTTCTTAAGTCTTTTATGTGCTTGTTCTCATGTTTCAAAAGCAAAGGTCAAAAAAGATCTTTTTAAGAAAATAGCTTTAAGTTCTTTAGTGGGTGGAGTTTATGGTGCTTCTTTTAAAGAGAACAAAAAAGAGAATGTCATTCTTTTTTCAAGTCTTTTAGGTTTAGGTATGTCTGTTTATGGGATTTATCATTTTAGAGAAACAGAAGAAATGAAACTCTTAAAGGAGGAGGTTAAGATTTTGAAAGAACAAAACGGGCTTTCTTTTTTAGGAAAGAACAAAAGTCTTTTACAAAAAGGTGTTCTTTCTTTTTCTAAAAAACCACTTCCTTCTCATTTAAAACATCTTGTAGTTCCAGGGGAGTGGAGTCTTTATAAGTTAGAGGGAGTTGTGGGAAGAGAAGACTGGGTACAGATAGAGCCTTTTCGGGTTTTAAGAAGAAATCATCTTTTTGAGATAAAGCCAGCTCGAATCAATCCTCTTTTAAGAAAGGAGTTTGTGAAATGAAAATTTTTAAAACAAAGATGAGTGAAATAAGTCCTTTTAGAAGGCAGTTTCTTTTCATTCTTTTTACTCTCATCTTCATATTTTGTTTTTGTCTTCAAGCACGTGATTTAGAAGCTTCCTTAAGAGGGATTTCTGATACGGTAAGAGCTTTAGGGATTATTTTAGGAGGTTTGTCATTTTTAATTTCAGGTGTGTGTTTTTATTTTTCAAAAAGGCTGGGCTTAGAGAGGCTTCAGTCTGCTGCTATAGGAACTCTTATTATTGCACTTTCTTCCACGATTTTTAGTTTAATTTTCAACTCATTCAATTAAAGGAGGAGGTTATGAGAACTTCAAAAATTTTAAACAAAAAGAGCTCTTTTTTTGGTCTTGGAAGTTTAGATTTTTTATTTCTAAGTTTGGTTTACATAGTAAGTCAAATGATTTTTTTCCCTTTAGGTCTTGAGGTCTTAAGTTTTGTTATTGTAATTTTAACGCTTCTTATTCTCATGCCTTTAAGGCTCAAATACCGAAAAAAACTTATAAGAGATGGGGTTTTTTATTTTTTTGTTAAATTCATAAAAAGAGGAGTTCTTCATGTTAGAAAAGAGGTTTAAAAAACTAAAAGACTATGTTTGGCTTTCCAATGGTTTTATAGGAAAGACCTTTAAATGTGAAATGAAAGATTTTGAGTCTTTTGAAAAGGAAGTCTATACAGACTCTTTAGAGAGTTTTTTCAAAAGCTTGAAAGTTGGTGAGTTTGTGAGTTTTCATCTTTTTTCACACCTTTCCTATAACTGTGACATCAAAAACAAAAGGTCTAAGGATTTACAAGAAATAGGTTTTGTCAGAAAAAAGCTCTTTTTTAATATTTTTTCTAAAAAGGAAGTTTCTTTGTTTCACAAAGAAGAGGGTGTTTTAGAAAAGGTGCATAAAATAAACAAATTTGAAAACAAGTTTTTAAAATTAAAACCTGTGTTTGTGAAAGATTTTTTTAAAGTCTTGTTTGATTTTAAGAAGGTAAAGCTTGAGGCTTTTGGGCTTTCTAATGAAAGAGAGTATTTAGCTTCTTTTAAGATGAACTCTCTTTCTAATTCTTATGTAAGTTTAGAGAATCTTATCTTTTTAACAGAGAAGCTTCCTCTGCCCTTTGAATACCACATAAAATTGAAAAAAATTGATCCTTTAAAGCAAAAGTACGCTCTTTCAAGGGTGAAGGTTCAAGAGAGAGCAGGGCAAAGTCATGAGAGCTTTCTTCGTTACAAGGCCAGTGAGGAGGCTTTGTGTGAGATGGAATTTCAGGGAAGCGAGTTTTTTGAATTTGAAGTCCATGTGATTTTGAGACGAGACTGCGAGAAGGACTTAAGAGAGGACATCTCAGCCTCTAAAAACACTCTTTCTCTTCTAGGTGAATTTAAGATGGAAAAATGGGGAGCTTTTAAAAGCTTTCTTTCCCTCTTGCCGGGAGAAAGTTTTCATGTTCCTCTGATTTTGCAAAATAAAGAGCTTTTAAACTTTCTTCCTCTTTTAACAAGGGGGAGTTTGTTTCCTTTAAGTTCAGGGCTTCTCTTTCACAGAATCGATCATTCTTTAGACCTTTTTAATCCCTTTCATAAAAAATACGACAATTACTGTGGCATTATTATAGGAAAATCAGGGCGAGGAAAATCTGTGTTTACGAACCTTCTTTTAGAAAGTTTATGCTCTGATAGCCATTTAAAAGTGATTTTAGTAGATGTGAGAGGTTCTTACACCAAACGAGTGGAAAAGCTTAAAGGGCAAGCTTTTCATATCTCCTTAGAAAAGCCTAAGGGCTTTGATCCCTTTCAATGCTTAAATTCCAAAAGAGAAAGTGTTGAGATGCTTATGTTATTTTTAAAAACTCTCATAGGAGATGAGATGAGTTTTGTAGAAGAGGGAGAACTTGAGAAAAAGCTCATAAGCTATTCTCAAACAACTAGGCCTTGTTTTCATGAGTTTGTGAAAGTTCTTAAGAATTTTAAGAAAAAAGCTCTTCTAGAGCGTTGGACCAAGGGGAGGTTGAGAGAGAATATCTTTTCTTCAAAAAGAGATTTTGAATTAAAAGACCTCAATTACTTTAACTTCCAGGAGATTCTTACAGCCGAAGACAAGAACATAGCAAAAGCAGTCATAGCTTCTGTTATGTGTGATTTTTCACATAAGCTTCTTGTTAAAGAGCCTTATGAGAAGCTTCTTTTTATTGTAGATGAAACACCTTTCTTTATAAGAAACTCATTTGAGACCTTTAAATTATTAAGTAAAAACGTAAGGAAGCTCAATGCTTCGCTTATTTTAATCGCTCAAAGCTCAAGTGATTTAGTTGTGAGAGAAGACAAGTCTCTTTTAGACAACAGTGAATTTAAGGTGTTTTTTTCCCTAGATGATAAAGAAAAAGAATTTCAGGAGAGGTTTTTTCTAAAAAATGAAGAGCTTGAAATTTTAAAGACCTTGAGATCTCAAAAAGGAGAGTACTCTCAGTTTTTTCTAAAGGACTCGCTTTGTTCAAAAGTAGGCTTTTTGCGGTTAAGCGATAAAGAGTACATAGAAAGCACCACAAATCCAAGAGAGTTAATCAAACTTAAAACTCTAAGGAGCTTGTATCCTTTTATCGGTGATGAGAATTTATCTCAAGTGTTTCGGTTTTTAGAGGGCTTATCATGATGAAAGTTTGTATGTTCTTTCTTTTTTCGTTTTTTCTTTGTCAAAAGGCTTCTTGTTTTATAGATTCTTTTTTTAAGCCTCTAGAAAAGATCGCAGACAAAGCTTTGATTTTAGAAAGTCTTTCAGATTTACTTCATGAACTGCAGGGGGATAACAGTTTAGAAAAGGAATTGAGGCTTTTAAGTAAAGACATAGCTTCTTTGTCAAAGGAGGCGAGAGGGTACAAATACCTTTCAAAAGAGACTTTAGATCTTTTAAACCCTTCCAAATCTCTTCACAGCCTTCACCAAAAGGTCAGATACTCTGTCAACTACATAAGGAGAGTTAAAAACTTTAAAAAAAGAATTTCTCAATTAGGGGCTTCTTCTTCAGCTGTTACTGCTATCGAGCAGATGAAAACCAACTTTGTTTTAAATGAATCCCTTAAAAACCAGTACTTACTAGAGATAAGAAAAGAAAGAGAAAGGCTTTCTAAAGAAAAAAGAAGGCTTCAACTCTTAAAAGAGGAAGATGAGTTCTTAGAGAAACAGATTCAAAGTATAAGAAATCACTCAAAAAGCGGTTTTGGAGCTTTTCATCCTTTTAAAGAAAGGAGAAAAAAGTGACAGATTTTCCTTTTGAGTATGAGGTTTTTATAAAAATGCTTGAAATTTTCAAAAGCTTTAGGGGTGAGCTTTTAAAATTTTTTCCTTTGATTTTTCTCCTAAGAGTGGTTTTAGCTTTTGTGTGCTTTAAACAAGAAGGGGGCTTTCTTGAAATTTTAAAGGACAGCCTTATTTTATGGGGGCTTTTTTATTTTTTCAGTGATTTTGTCGTACTCGCTATGAAGATCCCTTACTTTTTCACCTCTCTTTTTGAAGGAAGTGAGGTTTTTGAGATACCTCTTCAAGGTGAGGGTTTTATAGGAGCTTTTGTTTATCGTCTTACAAGATGGTTTGCTGTTATTTCTTATTGGATCAGTTTTGGAATCTATGTTTTTATCATCTCACTTCTTATTCTTTTAAGTGCTTTTCTGATTTTTTTAAGTTCTTCACTATCTTCTTATACATCTTTAAAGATGTATGTAGGCGTATTTGTTCTTACAAGCCTTTGGCCTGTGTTCTGGTATGGAGTGAATTTTGCTTTAGTTCACATTCTTCTTACGGAAAATCCTTTTGCCAACAACATTCTTCTCATGTTAGGAAGTCTCCTTAAAATCTTTTTTCCGCTTTTATTTTTTTCGTTTGTGTCGAAATTTTCGAGTGGTGTGGCTTTGAAAATAGTAAGCCTTGGAGGAGCAGCCTTAAGTTTAGCCTCTTTTTTTGAGAAAAAGAGAGTTCAAACTTTAAATGCTACAGGACAGAGCAGGCACACTCATAGAGTTTCAAACTCCTTTAAAAGAATGAAAAGGAATTTAAAATTTAAAAGTTCTCAGTTTAGGGGTGGTTTCAAGCAAGACCTTACAAAGCAATACAATGCTTCTTATCATCAGAGTTTCAAAAGCTCTCAAAGGCAACTTCCTTACAAACCAGATTTCCAAAAAAATCCTCACGAGCTTATGATGAAGGAAACTAGGAGTTTTGAAGGTCTAAAAGAAAGCTCGTTTCAAAACAGCCAGAAGAGAGCTTATGAGAAAAATTTTGAAAGAGCTTCTAATAAAGAGAACTTAGAAGCACACAAACAAATAGAAATCAAGTCTAACCAATCAAAAAACTTAAAAAATGAAAGGAGATGAGCATGAAAATATTTTTAAAATTTTATAGAGATGAGTTTGTGTTTTACACACTTATTCTTTCTCTTTTTCTTTGGGGTTTTTTCTCGAGTCTTTTTCTAAGCTTTAGTGATCAAGAGATCATCATCTTAGAGAGAAATGAAAAAGGCTTTTTAAAAGCTCTTACGGAAGAGGAAAGGGGCACAACAGAAAAGGTGTTCTTATCTTATTTTATCACACTGTGTTTTTCTTATGATAGGGCTTCTTTTAAAGATCATATTTCAGAGGCTGGAAACTTTATGTCAGATAAGTTATGGAAGGAGAAAAGAGCTTACTTTCTCAAGGTGTTTGAAGAAGTGAAAAAAGATAAGATTTCACAGTTTGTAGAGATTGTAAAAATCACTAAAACCTCACCTCATACTTATGAGGTGAAAGTGAAAGTTCTTGTTTTTAAAAATCAAAAAAGCGAAGAAAGAGAGGGAAAAATCCTTCTTCAAATAAAAAAAACAAAAATTACGGATACGAACTTTTACGGTTGGGAGGTAGAAGATGTTAAGGTTTTATAAATTTTTAATCTTATTTATTTGCTCTTTTTATTTTTTAGAAGTATGGGGAGCTCAACCTCAAAGGATTTTAAGTCAGTTTTTTGATCTTTCAAAAAATAAAAAACTTTATCTTTATTCTGGGAGAGTAAGTCTCATTGAGTTTCCATGTGCGGTTGAAAAGATCATTTTAGGCTCTGCAAATGATCTAAAAGTGCATAGGGATAAAAACTCACCTAAAGAGCTTTACTTATGGCTTGAAAGTCCTAAAGCTCAAAGCTCAAACTTGATTGTAAAATGTGACCAAAGATTTTTTATTTTTGATGTTTATGCCAACCGAGCAAGCCACCAAGATTATCTTAAAATTTTATCCGGCTTTAAAGCTCCTAGGCTTACAATGAAAAAAATTGACGGATCCCATATGAAAGGAAGTCTGAGATGAGGTTTTTTATGTGGTTTGTTTTAAGTCTTTTAGGAGTATCTTTTGCTTGGGGGAAGTCTTCTTGGAGCAAAAAACCTCTCCGCTCTCTTGAAGTATTCCCTTTGGTAAAGGAATCTGGAAACCTTCCCAAAGAACTTTTAAGAACTGCTACTTCAAAAAGTAGAGCTCGTATTATCTATAATCAAGCATCTCCCTTGTTACTGGGAGAGGTTTTAAATCTTAAAATCCCCTATGATTTTTTTGTCACTGAGATGCCTCTTCCTGTTTTAGGAATTGTGGAAGAAGGAAAATACAAGAGTGCTAAACTCATAGGAGAAGTTAAACTTTTAGCTTCTTTCAAGAGAGTACAGTTTTATTTCAATAAAATGATACTTCCTAATTCTCAAGTGATAACAAACTTTCAGGCTCAAAGTTTAGAAGGTAGTTTACCGTTTAAAATTTTCAAACTTAAAAGAGAGAGAAAAAGGAGAGTTTTAAATTATGTCTTAGGACGTCTATCCTCTCTTAGCAAACAAAAAAACAGCTTTGTGTCTCAATCACTTTTAGAGCTTAAAGACTTACAAAGCTACATTAAGGAAAACAAAAAAGAGAGCTTTTCTTATTTAAAAGCTCCTTTTTTTGTAAAAATTGTCATTATTAACAATCAACCAACAAAAGGAGGTTTAAAATGAAACAAGAAAACAAACCCTTAAAAATCATATTAAATGAAAAGCAATATGAAACAATGCAATCTTTCAAAAAAGAGCTTAAAAAGAGAGGCTTATCTAAGGTGGATTTAAGTCTTTTATTCCAAAGAGCCTTAGAAAACCAGGAGGAATCTTTTCTAAAGGAGGTTTTAGAAGAAATGACCCCTCTTGAATACAAGATAAAGGAGCTTTCTCAAAACAAGAACCACCAAGAAAAAATAAAAGATTTCATATCTACTTTAAAAGAAGAGGGATAGTATGAATGATAACATAGTTCTTCAGAAAAGGGATAGAAAGCTTTTGGTTTTTTTAAAAGACCAAAGGTTTTGTACTTTCCCTCAATTAAGACGTCATTTCTTTTCTTCAAACGCTTCTTGCGAGGTAAGACTTTCTAAGCTCAGAAAAGCTGGCTTTCTTTATTCTTTGAGCTTTAGTGAGCTTTTAAATTTGTGTAAGAAAAGATCCGGGCTTATGGTTCTCAGACAAATAGGCGTAAAACCTCGTTCTAAAATCTACACGTCTAGAAAGTTAAAAAAAGTCTTCTCATCCCACTTCTTAATCCATCAGTTTGTTTTAGAGAGCATCTTTTTTCAGTTGAAAAAGAGTTTTCCTCATAATGTTTTTATTTTTCCTACAGATTTAGAAAAAATGAAGTCCTCTTTTCTTTCAAGAAAGAAGGAACCTGTATGTGATTTTTCTATGGAATGTGAGGAGTTTAAATTAGCCGTAGAGATAGAAAGCACTATGAAGAGTAAAAATCGCTACAGCCGTAGATTAAATGACTATTTAAACTCTATCTACACCCATGCTCTTTATGTTTATATCACAAAAAAACATAAAAAAACCTTAAGAAATGAACTTCAAAAAGCTGATAAAATAGGACTCTGCCACTACACAGATCCTTTTGAAATAGAAACCTTTAGATGGGGAGTTTTGAGTTTAAAAACATGGCTCAAAAAAGAAAAAAAAGGAGGACTTTATGAAAAACAAACACTATGAAGATGAAATCAACGACTTCTTAGAAGGCTTTCTAAAAGCATGTCTTATGTTTTGTTTTTTAGGAGGAATTTTAAGTGTACAACTTTTAAAGAAAAAACCAGAAAGTGCAAGGAAAATTCAAGACAATTTAAAACTCTTGGGAATCTTCTTTCTTGTAAGTCTTGTTTTAGGTGCTTTAAGCTCTTTTTTTTGGGAATCTTGGTATCTTTTTTTCTCACTTTCTTTTCTTAGTTTTTGGTTCTTTCAAGCTTTCTTAGTGCTGATTGTTTGTAAATTTTTTCGTTTTTTTGAAGAGGAGGAAAAAAGGCTTCCTTTAAGCTTATTAAAGAGCTTTAAAAAGCCTTCTTTTGATGGGTTTGAAAAGCATTTTTTAGATGAAAAAAAGGTCCCCTTAGGTATGAGTCTTACTCAAAATAAGCCTTTGTTTTTACCTATGAAACAGAGAACAGAGCATGTCATAGTCTCTGGTGCTACAGGCATGGGAAAAACCACTCTAATGCTCTCTTTTTTAAAGCATGCTTTTTTACACAAACACCCTCTTATTGTGATTGATCCTAAAGGAGATAAAGCTGATATAGATCTTATTCAAAAACTATTTGAAAATTGCGGAAGAAAAAAGGAAGATTTTAAGCTTTTTAGCCTTGCTAAGCCTAAGAGTTCTTTTTCCTATAACCCCTTAAAAAATGGTACAGCAGAACAATTAAGGTCAAAAATCATGTGCAGTTTGGAGTTTTCTCATGACTATTACAAATCTCAAGCAAGCCAGTTTATAGGCACAGTTCTTTCTCTTTGGAAAGAGGAAGAAGAAGTTCCAAGCTTTGAAAAGTTAAAGCAAGCCTTACAGGCTAACTCTCTTTCTCAAAATAGAGAACTTTCTCACAGTATGCTTCAGGATTTAAAAGCTATTGAGTCTATTAAGACACAAGACCTTGCAGGCTTAAAAGCTCAAATCCAAACCCTCACTTCTCCAGAATTTAGAAACTCCTCTATACATGAAGAAAAAGAAATCGATCTCCTGGATGTTATGAAAAAAAATCAAATAGCCTATTTCCAGTTGAATTTAAACGGCTATGGTTTTTTAGGTAAGAAAATCGGTAAAATTCTAGTTCAAGACCTAAAGGTTATAAGCTCTCAAATTCAATCAGGACAGGTGGATTTTAAGCCTCTGTTTTTAGGGGTCTTAATTGATGAATTTGGATCTTTTGCTACACCTGATTTTTCGGATTTTTTAAAGCAAGTGAGATCTGCTGGTATAGGAGTTCACTTATTTTGCCAAGGCTTAGCTGATTTAAATGTTGTAAGTCAGAGTTTTAGCAATCAAGTGTTTGGAAATACAGCCACTAAAATCATACTTCGACAAGATGTGAAAGAAGACTGCGAAACATGGGCTTCTACAGCCGGCACTATGGACACTGTAGGTAGGAGTTTTCAGGTCAGTGAATCGCATTCTGGAGAGGTTGAAAAAACAGGCTTAGGGAATCTTTTTGAGACCAAAAAAATGAAGATCGAACATGATGTTTTTAAGAACTTAAAAGTAGGTCAGGCTGTACTCATTGATAAGATCAAAACCTCACAAGATTTGTTTCAAATTTTTAACTTAAAGGAGTGAGCTTTATGAGAGGTTTTAAAAAAATTCTGGGATTTTCTTATAGTGCTGAAAACATGTCTTGCATGCACCCCCTTTCCTTTTCCCTTTGGTTTTACACACCCAACTCTGCTAAAACCTTCGGTTTTCACCGTGACCACCCTCTCCCACACACACTTTGTTTAGTATGGAAGAGGGTGGTCACGGTACCGCAGAGTGGGGTGTGTAAATGTGGGGAAAGGAAAGGGGGTGTGGGAGGAGAAAAAATAGAGAAAATTTTTAGCTTAAAAGTCCTAAAAATTTTCTCTATCAGGTTAAAGGATTCTTGTTTTTTTAAGTTTAACTTAAGTTTTTTAATAGCCAAGAAAGGAGTAAAAAAAGGTCAAAAAACAAATAACAAATCAATTATGAAAGGAGTAGCATAATGCAAAACGAAAAAAGTAAAATTTACGAGGCTTTTTCAGTGCGTAAATTCACCATATCCGGTAAGGAAAAATCAGAGTTTTTAAAGGTGGGCGTAGCCTTCCCTCTAAAAACAAAAGAGGGCTTCTCTCTTAAGCTCTCAAGCTTGCCTGTTTCAGGAGAGCTTTTAGTTGTAGGAAGAGTGCCAAAAAAAGAGAAAAAAAGCGAGACAGAAAAAGAGCCTTTTTAAAAGGCTAAAAAATCAACTGCTAGGGGGCTTTTTAAAGCTCCCTAGCTTTCAAATCGAAAGGAGAAAAAGAAATGAATACAAAAGGATTGAAACCAATCAAAAAAAGTAGTAGTTTAGAGAGCACTATTCGCCCTTATAAAGAGGGCTTGTTCTTTGACAATTTAGACAGTTGGTTAACAACACTTCAAGCGTCCCGATACTTAGGAATCAGTGAGAATGCACTTCGTATTTTAGTTTTTCGCAAGAAAATCAAAGCCTATAAATTCAAAAGAAGATTAAGATTTAAGTTGGTTGACTTAAAAGATTGCTTTCAAGAAAGGAATTAATTATGTCAATAGTAGAAATCAATAATAACGGAAAAAAATATTACGAGGTACGACTTGCCGCCAAAGATGCTCAAAAGAAGCGTGTTCAAATTAAGAGACGTTTTCTCACGAGAAAAAAAGCACAAGAACAGGAGTTCAAACTCAAGTGTGAATTGCTTGATGTAAAACAGGCTTACGCATTTAAAAAATGGTCAGAAAAATGTCTTGAAAGGATAAGAGTTCAACTTTTAAACTCTACTTATCAAAGACACAAAGGAATCCTAAGAAAGTGGATTTTTCCTTGCATAGGAAATCTTCTTCTAAAAGATATTACAACGTCAAATATCCATGACTTAGTTTTCTCCATAGACATTCTTTCATCTCATTCAAGAAAAAATGTATTGAAAACCACGAGGAAAATTTTTCAAATGGCTGTTGATGACGGAATTTTGCACAGAAACCCCACAGTAGGAATTAAAGTAAAAGTGGCAGAGGCAAAACAAAAAGTCTTAAACAAAGAAGAAATCCAAATTCTTTTAAAAAGTGCTAACAACTATAACCATAGGTATTATCCTATATGGGTTTTAGCTCTTTTAACAGGTATGAGATCAGGAGAACTTTTTGCTTTAAAATGGACAGACATTGACTTTTCAGGCGATCTTATCCATGTCAATAAGGCGTGGTCAAGATTTAATGGTCTTACCACTACAAAGACAGCTAAAAATCGAGTTGTTCCTATCTCAAAAGAGTGTTCTTTGTTTCTTAAAGACTTAAAAATGAAGTTTCCAGAAGAAAAATTCGTACTGCCTCGTCTTCGTGATTGGGAAAGTGGCGATCAAGCTAGGGTTTTAAGGGAATTTTGTTATGCTCTTAATATCACGCCTGTAAGGTTTCATGATTTAAGAGCTACTTTCATAACTCAAATGCTTATCAATGGAGCACCTCTAGCAAAAGTGATGAGTATAGTAGGACATGCTTCTTTAAGAACAACACAAGGTTATTTAAGGCTGTGTGGGGAAGATGTAAAAGGAGCTACAGAAAGCCTTAATTTAAAAGTTCCTTGCACGAAAGGAGGGATAGGTACACTAATTCAGTTCCCTAAAAAATCATAACTTTTTCTTATAGAATGAAGACGTGATTTTGCACCAAAATAGTGCATGTCTTCACAGTGAAGACATGTGAAGACAAAGCTCAAAAATTTCGCAAAATTTCACAAAATTTTCAGACATTTCAAGCTAAAAATGGTTCTCAAATGAAAATAGACTAAGTTACAGAAAAAACTGAGGTTTTGCGGAATGGCAAAAAGGCTCCCGCCTTTTGGTCGGGCCGATCAGATTTGAACTGACGACCTCCACCACCCCAAGGTGGCACGCTACCAAGCTGCGCTACGGCCCGTAAGTTTATTATAGACATATTTTAAAAAGTTTTTCAAACGTTACTAAAATTTCCAACCTTTGAAAAAATTTTTTACAAGTTGGAAATAAATGAAAGCTTAAAGTGGCGTTTCTTTAATTTTAGAGCTTTTTTTCCAATACTTTCAGTCGATCATAAATATTTTGTAAAGAATATGCTATTTTTTTCATATGAATTTTTAGGCTTCGTGTTTCAAACTTAGATTTACCTAAACAAGAGTATTTTTTCAACACCTCACAAGCTCCTTGAATTGAGTACCTGTCACGATAGAGAAGTTTTCTTATAAGAAATACCATTTCTATGTCTTTTTTCTTATAAATTCTTTGGTTTTTCGCCGATTTCTTAGGCTTTAAGGTTTTGAATTCGCTTTCCCAGTAGCGTAAGACATAAGTTTTAATACCAGTAATTTTGACAACATCACCAATTTTAAACTCAAGACGATCAGGAATAGAATCAAACTCCACTCGTAACATTTCATCAAATAAAAACTGAGTTTTATCACTGAATTGAGTTTTTGGATAATTTTCTTTTTTTGTTTCTAAAACCACGACTTCTGTAGGCATATTAACCTCCTATCTTTATCATTCTTTATTTAAATGATCCTTAAGGATTTGACTTGTGTGAAAGGTGAGAGTTTTTCTAGAAGGGATGAGCATAGGCTCACCTGTCTTAGGATTTCTGCCGTTTCTTTGTTTTTTATGTTGTACGATAAAAATACCAAACCCTGATATTTTGACTTTTTCATCTTTAACAAGGCCTATTTGGATCTTTTTAAAAACCAAGGCCATAAGATATTGAGCCTCTTGTTTAGAATGAGTTATCTTTTCATAGATTTTTTCTATAAGATCAGCTTTTGTAAGAGTGTACTGCTCGCTTTTATTTAAAAGTGGTTTTCCGCTTTTTTTGAGATTACTCATAATTTTACTTCTCCCATCTTTTGGTTTTAGAAAGACTTTTCACATAATCTTAAGGAAGCTTTCTTTAAAAATTTTACCAAGTCCTTAAAAACTTTCAACATTTTTAATGTCAACCCGACTTTCCTCTAGTTTGAAGAAAAAATCAGAATCGATTAAATTTATATGAAATTTTAGTATTTTTGCTCTCAAATCAACATAAAAGCATTTTTTAAATTACTTATTTGATGTCTTTCATGAGCTTTTTTTCATACGGCCTTGAACGTTTTCTTTCTCAATTATTTTACTTTGAACTTTGTTCTCCGCTCGTAACTTCTCATTCTTGCTTTGAGGATTTCTTTCGTAAAGTTCCTTATTTTTTTCTTTTCCTAATTTGACAGCCTTATTGATAGTTTCTTGTAAGATGATAAACTTTCTTGATAATTTTTGAGCGATTTTTTGAGCCCACACTAAGGTGTCTGTAGAAAAATTCCGAGGCCATCCCACTGCTAAGAGAAATCCTAACAATCTTGTCATACTCGCATCGCTAAATACAGGAAGAGCTGTAAGGTGCTGAGGCAAGCTGTTTTCGTAACCACAAGCTTGAAAGAAACGATTGTTTTCTTCGCTAGGGTAGACAGGACCGTGAAAAGGATGTGCTGTTGTATGTAAAATTTTAAAAACACTGTTTTTAGATAGATCAATGGGCTTACTAATTTTGACGTAATTCTTGATATCCCAGTTTTCATCACACCTTAAAAACTTTAAAACCTTGTTTTTTCCGTAACCTAGAAATAGCACTTTTTCAAATTTTTTTTGAAGCTCTGAGAAAGCTTCGTAAATGATGGCTTCATTTTTTAAGAAAGAAGGTTTTTTTTCATAAAGAACATAAGGCTTTAAGTCATCATGTAAATTTTTTATCTTTTCAGATTTTATCTTTTCAGAACCCTTATCTTGGGAGCCCTTACTAAAAGTTTTTTTCAAATAAAGTTTATAAACTTTTAAATCCTGATAGTTACACAAAACCCACTGTGTTTGAAAATTCCAGGGAGGATTTTTTAAAGGCTCCAAGCAAGCCACAAACCCTTTTTTTTCCCAATAAAAAAGAGGAGCTATCATTTCGTACTTTTGAAAATCATGATAAACACTTTTGATCCAATTCAGATCGGCTTTAGATTTTTGAAAAAAAGAAGATTTTAAAATAGGAATTTTGTAATGATTTTTAGCCCATTCTAAATACTTTGCTTTATCAATTTTACCGGTCTCTAAACACCATACAAGCAGGTCAATGTTGCTAGGCTTGTGTTTCATTAGATGACGCATTTGCTCTTTTGAAATGTTAAAAAACTGAGTCCATTTCATAAGACTTTATCGGCAAAAAGTGAGTTTTTTTTAGTTTTTTATTCGTGTTTATGGTAAAAGAAGGTGATTATGGGAAGAGTGTATTTAGATAACAATGCGACAACAAAGCCAGACGAAAGATTGTTTCAAAAACTAGACCAATGGCTAAGGGAATGGGGTAATCCCAGTTCCATTTATAAAGAAGGACAAAATGCTAAGCACTTTCTTAACACAGCACGTACTCAAATTGCTGAAATGCTCAAAGTGGATCCTTTAGAGCTTGTTTTTAATTCAGGGGGAAGTGAGGGTAACAACCAAGCCCTTAAAGGTCTGTTTGAAGCCCTTAAAAATTCATCGTCTGAAAGAAATCGCTATATTTTTAGCTCTGTGGAGCATCCTAGTGTAAGAGAAATTCAGCATTGGTTAAGCCAAAGAGGAGCTGAGGTGGTTGTTATCCCTGTTAACAAAGAAGGGTGTTTTGATGAAGACTGTTATGAAAAAGAGCTTAATGAAAAAACAGCTCTTGTCTCTATTATGCATGTGAACAATGAAACAGGCCATATCTTTCCTATTAAAAGACTTTGTAAGAAAGCTCATCAAAAAGGAGCTTTCTTTCATAGTGATATGGTTCAGTCCTTAGGAAAAATTGATCTGGCTTTAAAAGACTTAAGCATTGATTTAGCTAGTTTTTCAGCTCATAAGTTTTATGCTCTTAAGGGTTGTGGTGTTTTGTACGTAGCTCGGAAGACACCCTTACAAAGCCTCATTTTAGGAGGGGGGCAGGAAAGGAAAAGACGAGCTGGAACGGAAAACCTTTTAGCTATCTGTAGTTTAGCAGAGGTATGTTCCTCCCATAAAGATCATGTTATAGAAACCAATGAAAGACTGCGGACTTTAAGAAATGATATGGAAAAACAATTAGAAGCTGTAGGGGGTGTTCATATCATAGGAAAACATCAAGCCAGAGTGTCAAACACTTCAAGTTTTTTCATTGACAAAGTCTATGCAGAAACTTTTATTATGAGTATGGACCTTAAAGGGTTTTGTTTGAGTTCAGGTTCGGCCTGTTCTTCTGGCAACACTAGCTTGAGTCCTGTTCTCTTAGCTATGGGCTTTGAAGAGCATGAAATTCAAACTTCTGTGAGAGTCAGTCTGTCTTGGTTTACACAAAAAAAAGAGGTTGATTTATTTTGTGAAGTTTTTAAGAATGAGGTTTTACGTCTAAGGAGTTTAGATTTATGAGAAGAAAAAAAAGAATTTTAGTAGCTATGAGCGGAGGAGTGGATAGTTCTGTATCGGCAAGTCTTTTAGTTGATCAAGGCTATGAAGTCATAGGTATGATCATGCAAGTTTGGGATTACTCTGAGTGCAATTTAGAAGAGGGTTATGGAACATGCTGTTCTAGTGTGGATGTCAATGACGCCCGCACCGTAGCTTCTCATCTTAACATTCCTTTCTATGTTTTAAACTGTGAAAACTTTTTTAAACAAAAAGTTATTGATCCTTTTATAAGTTCTTACTTAAAAGGAGAAACTCCCATTCCTTGTGTAAACTGTAATACTTTTTTGAAATTTGATCATTTATTCAAAAAAATGAGAGAACTTGAGTGTGACTTTTTAGCTACAGGACATTACGCTTGCATAGAAAAAGATCAGGGTAAATACAAACTTATGACAAGTTGTGATGATTGGAAAGATCAAACCTATTTTTTATTTACTTTACTTAAAGAGAACTTACAGTATCTTATGTTCCCTGTAGGATCCATGAATAAGAAACAGGTTAGAGAATATGCACAAAAAAAACAACTTCCTGTTTTTAATAAGAAGGATTCCATAGATCTATGTTTTGTTGGAAAACAAGGTTATGCTCACTTTATTGAATCTCAAATTCCCTCCAGTAAAATCAAACCTGGTGTTTTCAAGAACATTAAAACTGGAGAAGTTTTGGGAATTCATAAGGGAGTTCATAAATTCACTTATGGGCAGAGAAAAGGTCTAGGTGTGTCAGGTTATAACGAAGCTTTGTTTGTTGTAAAAATGGATGCAAACAACGGAGTTGTATGGCTAGGCACTGAAGACTGTCTTTACTCTCAAAACTTCAAAATCTCTCAAGTTCATCTTTTAGATAAAATTTGTGATGGAGAAACTCTTAATGTTAAAGTAAGATTTTCTCATAGAGGTGCGAAAGCAAAAGTGTACCGTAAGAAAGAAGGTTTTGAGGCTTGTTTTTTAGAACCACAGAGAGCCATCACACCAGGGCAAGCAGCTGTTTTTTATCGAGGTCATCAACTTTTAGGGGGAGGCTGGGTGCTTTGAATGATTAGATTTTCCGTGGAAACCTTAGGTTGTAAAGTGAACTCTTATGATACTGGTTTATTACAAAAAAAACTTTTAAAAGAAAACTTTCTTTATGATGAAAAAAAACCTGACGTTTTTATCCTCAATACTTGTGCAGTGACATCAGAATCTACGAAAGAAGCTCTCCGTTGGGTGAGGAAAAAGAGAAAAAAACATCCTTTTTCTAAAATTGTCCTTACAGGCTGTTCTGCTCAAGTGGATACAGATGTTCTAAGCTCTTCAGGAGCTCATCTGATTATAGCTAACTCACATAAAAGCTCTTTACCTCAAATCATCAAAAATTATGTTTACCATCTCAATGACAATCGTATTTTTAAATCAAACATCTTCAAAAAAGAAGACTTAGAGGAAGGGGGAGGTGAGGAGTTTTCTCATACAAGGAGTTTTTTAAAAATCCAAGATGGTTGTAATAGTTTTTGTACTTTTTGTGTGATTCCTTTTTCTAGGGGGAAAAGCAGAAGCCTTCCTTTACAAATCCTTTTAGATAAAGTTTTTGAACTCTATGAAAAAGGAATAAGAGAGGTTGTGTTGACAGGAGTTCATATAGGTGATTACAAGGGAGGTCTTGAATCTCTTGTAAAAGAGCTTTTGATTAAAACTCCTATGCCGAGATTTCGTCTATCAAGCCTTGAACCCATAGAACTCACTGACGAGCTTTTAGAACTTTATTCTTCCTGTCAAATGTGCAAGCATTTTCACATGAGTATACAAAGTGTTTCTACCTCTGTTTTAAAATCTATGAAAAGAAAATATGGTGCAAAAGAAGTTTTAAAGACCTTTGAAAAAATTCACAAAAAATTCTCAGAAGCTTTTGTAGGTATGGACGTTATTGCAGGTTTTCCAACAGAAAGCGAAACTCAGTTTTTAGAAACATACAAGAGTTTAGAAAATAGCTTTTGGTCTCAAATTCACGTTTTTCCCTACTCCCCTCGTCCTTATACTTACGCTTTAAAACTAAAAGGCTTAGATCGTAAAGTTGTAGTCCATAGGGCAAGACGTTTAAGGGCTTTAAGTTATGAGAGGTTTCGGAAGCTTGCTTATCAGCAAATAGGAAGTGTAAAGAAAGTCTTAGTTTTAAAAAATAAAACAAAAGGCTTAAGCCGAGATTATTGGAAAGTTTTGTTACCTGAAAGTTGTTTTATCAAGGAAAATTCTGAAATTGATATCACAATAAAAGGCTTTAATAAGAAAATAGGATGTCTTTTTTAAAATTACCTTGAATCAATTTTTTACTTAATCTCTTTATGTACAGTATGTTTTTGAAGGTGGGGGTTATATTTTTTTCTCTCAAGTCTTTCAGGGTGCTTTTGAATGTTTTTTTTAGTTGTATAGCGAGAGGGAGGGCGACCTAATTTGCGAGCCTCTGTGCATTCTAAAGTGATGATACGGACTTTGCCTTTTTTACTAGCCATATGAACTTAAATGTAAAAGTTTTTTAGAGTTTTGTCAATTTTGTACTTAGAAGAGGATAAGAAAATTATTTTGTGCTGCGTTATTTTATAAGAAACCAGCTAGAAAATTATAAAAAATCTAAAAAATGAAAAAATTAAGTTACGCAATTTATTATAGGCTCAAAACCTTAGGGTTATTCTTTCTTTTTTGGCCTCCTCAAAAGAATCTGTGGGTTCCCGGAGGAGCCCTTTTTTGTTAGGCTTATCAGATTTTAAAGTTCTTCTTTCTATCAAAGATTCTCCCTTCTCTTACAAGATGTATCAAAAGACATCTCGTCTTTTTCTTAGTTCTGTGAACACTGTAAGTTCGGATTCACTGTCTTTAAAGCCTAAAGTGTTTTTCAGTTGTTTGTTATTGGATCTCAGAAAAGGGTTTGTAGCTAATTCTTCTTTGAGAAAAAATGGAACTGTGGGTTGATGGGCTTTTCTTAAAGCTTTGATATGAAGTTGTCTTTCTTTCAGGGCTTTGTTTTTAGGGTCCACAGATAAAGAAAAAAGAGCGTTTTTTTGTGTGTACTCATGGGCACAGTAAATAGAGGTTTCAGAAGGGAGGGTCTTGAATCGATTTAAGCTATGTAACATCTGCTCAGGGGAGCCTTCAAAAAGTCTGCCACAGCCCATAGCAAAAAGTGTATCACCACAAAAAAGTTTTTTTTCTTTTTCAAACCAATAAGCAATATGACCTAAAGTATGACCAGGACAAAAGATCACCTTTACTTCTAAGTCTGAAAAGAAAAAGGTGTCCTTGTCACAAAGACTTTTATCTACAAGAGGGATTCTTTTTTTATCATAATGGGAGGATAGAATTTGACAATTATACTTTTTTTTAAGAGCTAAATTAGCTCCTATATGATCAAAGTGATGATGAGTGTTGAAAATAAAGTCCAGTTTTTTAACCCTGTGATCCTCTAAGAAATTAAAAATGGGCTGGAAGTCTCCCGGATCTACAACAGCCCATAATCCGCCCCTATTTAAAATATAAAAATAATTGTCCACAAAACCTGGTATTTGAAACACTTTCATTTACTTTTTCTTCTCACTCTAGGATCATGAATCTTTTCTAAAAACGATTCTGTTTTTTTATAATGCTCTAAAATCTTTTTTAACAGAGGCTGACAAGAACCTCCACAAGCTCCTACTCCTGCTGTTGTTTTGTCAAAGATTTCGTTAATTTCCTTTAAATTGTATTTTTTTATAGCTTGCTCAATAGTTTCTTTTCTAACATGATTGCAAAGACAGATTACTTGTTTTCGTTTCTTTTTTTTCAACTCTTAATACTGCCTTTTTCTCGGTTTTTCAAGTTTTACTATCATTGGTGGTCTTTATTTTACCGTATTTTTTTTGATCATTTGATAAACCATTTTTCAGCCTTGGTTTCAAGAGGTTTAAAATTTGATCTCTAATGGTTTTCTCATCACCGTGAATGGTAGCACCTGCAGCAAAAAAATGCCCTCCCCCTCTGAAATGCTCAGCAATACTTAAGATTTCTAAATCATTTTTACTTCTCAAACTAATTTTGTAGCTGTTATGACTTTCTTCTCTTATCATAACAACACACTGTATCTCCTGGACATTCATTAACAACTCTAACATATCATAAACTTCATTATAACTTAAGCCGTAAGCGTTAAGAGTTTCTCTTTTCACACAAAAAAGAGCAAGCTTGTTGTCAAAATGAAGCTCTACAGTAGAAAAAGCATGGCTTAGAAAATTGATTTTATTAAACGACTGAGTACCGAAAAGATGAGAATGAATTTCTTTAGGTTGAGTTTCATATTTTAAAAGTTCAGCACATATGGAATGGGTTTTAGAAGGGTTTTTGACATATTTAAACATAATGGAATCAAAAACAATGCTTGTATAAATAGCTCTAGCAATGTCTCTGTCCATTCTAATTTTCATCAGATTGAGAATAGAAAAAACAATCTCTCCTGTACTTGTAGCTTCTGTGTCGATGAAAGATCGAGGGTGTAAGATTCCATAAGAAAGGGGAGGATGATGATCAATAAATACAATACTTTTTGACTTTCTTTCTAATTCTTGGAAAAGAGGTTCTACAAGTTTGGAATCGTTTGTATCAAAGATCAGAGTCAAATCAAACTCTTCTATAGGTCTATGTGGTTTTTGAAAAACCTCTATGTGGCGAGTGTTTAGGAAAGCGTATTTTTCAGGAACATCATCTATGGTCATAATTTCAACGTTTTTTCCGATTTTTTTCAAAGCATGGTACATAGCCATACAAGATCCTAAGCCATCTCCATCACACTGTTTGTGGGTTGTAAGTAAAATTTTGTTTGTAGTTTCAATTTCTTTAACCACACTTTCTAATTGAATTGGCATAAAACCTCCATTAGTTTATAACTTCATCGGTCGAGTTTTTTTAAAAAGAAAGAAAAACAGATCAATTTTTTTTAAAATACGACATAAGGCTAGACTCATTTTGAGACAATTGCGGCAGTCTTTTTACTTTCAAAAAGAAATCTTTTAAAAAGCTTGTTTTTTAAATAAACTTAACTTAATTTTTTTAAAACTTTTAGCCTTTTATCAGGAATCAAGGGTGAATTTATAAAATCAATGATGAAAAAAAAGGTTGCATTAGTAAATTGCAGTTAGGTTTTTTTAAAACAAGAAAAAGGAGAGTTTTCACTTTTTAGTCGCAAAAAAACAAACTTTCATTGGTATATTGGTATTCTTTTAGTGTAAAAGAGGGGAAAAATACTTTGGTTATAGAGAGCGTTTCACAGAAAACATTTATCGTAAACTACGTTCGTAAATTCGTTTAAAATGAAATGAGTTCTTCAAAATGAAAGTGTTTCAAAATGAAACACTTTCATTTAAGTTTTTATAGACTTTTGTCGAAAAAACTATATGAACTTCATTTTGTTTTATAATAGAATTTTTTCAAAAAATAGAAGAGTAAAGAGAAAACAGCACTTTTTCATAAATATTTTAAGTTTTCTTCTTTTTCTTTTGGGTATTTTTTTAGTTCAAGAAAGTTTTGGAAAAAGTGGATGCTACTTCTGTCCTGAGGGAGAAAGATTTAATATGGTAATATCAAGGTGCATGAATGATCCCAGTAGTCCAGGTTATCATCATGACCCTAACGGTGTTTTGATATTTTCGAAACCTGATTCAAGCGGATCTGTTTGTAAAGAAGGGTACAAAAAAAGAGGTAATTGTTGTTATAAAGCTTGTTCTGACGACTTTGATAACGGGACTATTAGTTGTTTTCTTTCTTGTCCTGAAAATTCTTCACGCAAAGAAGGGGTTTGCGTTTGTGATAATGAAGAACAAATGCTTGCTGATGGTGTTTGTAAAAAAGACAAAAAGCAAATGTCAATACAAGAAACTCAACAACTCTGCTTAAAAAAGATCCAAGAAACTCAAAACTGCTGTTCTTCCGATGCTCAATGCGGAGAAGAGTTCACTCAAGCTCTCAACCAAGCCACAGAAGTTAAAATCATGCCCACTCTAGGAAGCTTAGGTGCTATGTTGCTTACCTTCTCCAAAGACCCTACTCTTTCTGCTGCAGGCACCATGGGCACTCTAGCTTCCTGCTCTCAAGGGGCTGTGAACTCTGCTGTTCTAAGATACGATACAAACTCACACCATACAGCTTGCACAAGAGCTATCAATGAGTGTCAAAAGGTTTGTGGTAATGTTGATACGGAGTATTTATCGGAATGTGCCAATAACGAAGTTTCCCGAAACAAACTGGTGAAGCAAGAAAAATCAAGCCATCAGAGTTCTGCAAAAAACATAGCCTGTGCTCTTACTTTATCTAAAGGTTTGTTAAATCAAGCTCGACACAAAGGTAAAAAATACCCAAAGCCCTCTTTTAGCCTTCTTCCTCCAGATACAGCTAGAAGAGTAAAAAATATTCAGCATAAGTCTTCCTATGATTATGATTCCCCTCTTCTTTCTTTACCTAATGATAAAAATCTACAACCTAAAGCCTCTCAAAACTCACTCACAGGCCTTAACAAAGGAAAAGCCCACAGTAGCGGATCTCTTCTTAACTCCCAGCCCTTCTCAAAACCTACCTCACCTGAAACAAAACAAAACTCCTATCTTTCAGAAGAAGAGAGCAGGGTTTTAGGAAAGGGCTTTAATAAACAAGCAGAATTTCGTAAAAATTACATAGGCTTTAAAATTCCTCCTTCTCAAATCAAAAAAACCACCTCCTTTAAAAGAGATAAGAAAAAAAACTTAGCTGAGGAACTTAGATCCTTATTGAATAAAGACAGAGGCCTTTCAGGAAGTGCAACTCAAACAAAGAGCAAGATCGATTACCTTCCCTACTACATAGACTTAATTGAAAAAAACAATGAAGTTTTAAGAACTATCTGTCTGAAAGGCCAACTTTTTGATTGTAAGTATGAGCATTAAAAAATCTTTATTTTTAGCCCTCTTTACATGTTAAAATAGAACTTAAGTATGAGGTTTTTGATTCTTTTTTTTCTTATCTTTCTTCCCATCCTCTTAGAGGCTTGTGATGAAGAAAATCCCTTCTCAAAACTTAATCCCATAGTAACTCTTTTTTGTCCTCACCCGCCCTGTCATTTTTTCAACACCCCTGTTGATGAAAACATCAGAAAGGCTACTGTAAGAGTGATAGGAGCAGGCACTTGTTCAGGACTTGTGATAAGACTTAAAAGAGGAGAAAAAAAGTGTAAAGACCCTCTTCTTCTTACAGCAGGTCATTGTGTGGCACCTGAAAAGGATTTTAAGCTCATTAGGATTATTAATTATAAAGGTACTTTTCGTATTCCAAGAAAGAAGATCTCCTCTCTTCAAGAAAAATGTCTTAAGCCTCACAACTGTCTTGTGAGTCCTGATTATGTTCTGGAGGATGAATTTCATCATTCAGGAGTGGATCAAGCCCTGATTCCTATGCCGATACGATACCGCAAAAAAGGCAATATCCCTGTTTTTGAGATCGATATAGACAAGGTAGCAAACAAAGAAGACTTAGATTCCTGCTTTAAAGACCCCTATCTTCAAGCAAGAATTACTTCAGTTTTAACAAAACCTCATTTAAAAAAGATGAAAAAAAATGAACCTAAAACTAGAAAAGATTACATACAAAGCCATACTTGCCACAATCTTAGTTGGATGAAAATACGAAGAAATGAAGGAGTGATCAAAAGAAGGCTAGGCCATAGATGTCCTACTTTAGATGATATTTCAGGGTCTTTTATAAACCTTAAGTGTCATAACAAGAAAGCTCTTTTTGTTCATGAGGGACAGCGAGTTGTAGGTACTAGTAATGAAGTTGAAGACAGAGCAGAAGCAGGTGAGATCATTTACTCTTCTGAATATGAAAGAAGAGAATCTTTTAAAAACATAGCCACTCATATTGAGCCTGAGCTTCTTGAGTTTTATTTTCACAATTATTGTGATTCTAATATAGCCTATAAAGTTGATAAAAATTTTAGAACTTTGACATTAAATAAAATAATTTTTTAATCTTAACTTTATAAACTCTTCTCTCCTTTATTTCAAAATAAAGGCTCCATCATAATAGTCATATAAGAAAAAACTTTAGGCCGATTATTAAGAATTAATGTGTGTGTTTTGATTGAGTTAGTTTTCTGCAAAAAAACTAAATTCTTGTTTGAAATTTGCTATAGGTGCACCGTCTTGTCCTTCAGAATACCAGCCTGCAAACTTTACCTCTACGGAGTAAAATAAGGATTCATCCTCATCAAAATCATCATCCTCATCATTATCTTCATCCTCGTCCTCACCCCCATCACTTTCATTGTTTCTTGATAAACCGTGAAGACAAATGCCAATGAGTTGAGAATTAGAATTAGAAACGGAAGATCTTGGTGGAAATATGAAATAGTAATTTCGATCTTTTGGTAATTGAAAGTCGTCATGTTTGCTTTTTTCACCTGTAGAGATGTTTTCAACAAAAATAGCAACACTTGTAATATAAATGAAGTACTGTTCAGAATAGGTTTCCAAACGCATTATAAACTGCATCCAAGGGGCTGTCAGTTCTTGATCATTGGAACAGATTGTGCGAGGTGGTGATTTGGCTGTAATCACAAGTGGTTTTTCAGGTGTTATATCAATTTTTAAATTCCCTGCATCGTTATTGTCTGAACAGCTTGAAAGGGTCCAAATGAACGTTAAAATACAAAACACTCTTGTGAGTTTTATAGGAGTTTTCATACTTACTAGTTTTAGTTTAAAGACTTTTTTCGTGATGCACAAGAAAAAAAATTTCCTTACTTTATAAACAGACTATAACTAGACTCATAACATGTCTTTATTTGAGACGAATAAAATCTGCCCTATAGCTCCTTTGGCTGAGGCCATGCGTCCTCAGATTCTTGACAGTTTTTTAGGGCAGACCAAAATTATAGGTGCTTCGTCTTGGCTTAAAAGGGTTTTTCTTTCTAAAACGAAACCTTCGAGTATGGTATTTTGGGGGCCTCCTGGCTCAGGGAAAACAAGTTTAGCAAGACTTTTATCTCAATACCTAAACGACACTTTTTGGATGTCTCTCAATGCTGTAGACTTAAGTTCTAAACAACTCAAGGAAATAGGCACAGAAGGAAGAAGAAAACGAATAGAGTTTTCTCAGATGACTTGTGTATTTGTTGATGAAATTCATCGTTTAAATAGAACTCAACAAGATGTGCTTTTACCTTACATGGAAAGAAATGATCTTATTTTAATAGGCGCTACAACAGAAAACCCTAGCTTTCAACTTAGCCCTGCTCTTTTAAGCCGACTTAGACTTTTTGTTTTCGAAGCTCTTGAAAAAAAAGATTTAGAACTTTTAGCTAAAAAAGCTTTACAAACTTATCAATTAGCTTCTCAGGACGTTTTTGAAAAGGAAGCTTTTGAAAAGTTCATTTGTCTCTGTAAAGGAGATGCAAGACAGCTTTTAAATCATATTGAGTTTTTGGTGAATCAAAGACATTTTGATTCGCACAAAATTGATCTTAAAACTTTGGAAAAAACATGGTTTAGTCCTAACTACTACGGAGGGATTAAAGAGGAACACTACAACTGTATCTCAGCGTTTATTAAAAGTATGAGAGGTAGTGACCCTGATGCGGCTGTTTATTATTTAGCTCGAATGTTAGAAGGAGGAGAAGATCCTCTTTTTATAGCAAGACGTCTGATCATTTTTGCTTCAGAAGATATCGGTAACAGCGATCCTAGAGCTTTAAGTATAGCTACAAGTGGGATCAAAGCTGTAGAAAGTGTAGGACTTCCTGAATGTGGTATTAATTTAGCTCAAGTGACCACTTACTTAGCCTGTGCTCCTAAGTCCAATCGTTCATACAAAGCCTTTCTAGAAGCTAAAAAGATTGTAAAAGATTTAGGTCCTCTTCCTATACCTCAGGCTTTAAGCTCAAGTTCTCTTGTCAAAAATCTTAACACAAAAGAAAGTTACAAATATTCTCACGATAGTGAAAAAGGTTATATTTCACAAAATTTCCTACCTGAAAAACTAAAAGGCTTGAAACTTTATAAACCTTCTTTACGAGGTTTTGAAAAAATCATATCAGAATACTTAAAATGGATGAAAAGTTAAAAAGATCTAAACAACTTGATTTTTTAAGTATTTGAAGAAATAGAGTTCTACTCAAAAAAAATTAATTTTAAAAAGTTTTAGCTATAAAGCTAGGTGAGTTTGTTAAAAGAACTTGAAAGAAAGGCTTTAAGATGCTGTAAAAGCGTAAACACAAAGGCAATGTTTGTCTTCAGAGGTTTTCTTGGATTGTGTTGTGTTCGAGGGAATACGAATCTTATCTCCAGCCCTTAAAAGAAGCTGATTTCCACTAATGGTCATAAAAAGCTCTCCCTCCACTACCATGCGTACTTCATTAAAAGGACTATGAAACTCACTTATGAACTTTCCTTTAGGAATGAACTCCTCTAGGGGATCAAGACCTTCGTCATAAAAAATTTCTTTAATTTGTTCCTTAGTAGGTATAATTGAGGCTTGCCAACGAGTGATGATCATAACTTTTATCCTAAATTTATTAGAATCCCTAAATATTTTATAACAAAGTACGATAAAGAAAGCAAAAGTTTTGAAAGGTAAGAATTTGCAGAGACAAAAGTATATTTCACCAAAACAGCTCATCATACAGGCTTTAAACCAGGCTAAAAACTTGAAAGTCGAAGAATATAGCCTTCAAAGCCTCCTTATATGTCAACTTGAAGACGATAAAAGATATGAGTTGTTTTTTAACGATATATTAGAGGTGTTCCCTGCTAATCTAGAGGCAACTGAGAACTTTAGCTTTCAAGTTAACTTAAGAGAGTCTCGTAAAATTCTCATCACATCTCAATGGATTGGTTTTCCTCCTCATATGTACTCTAATCACTTAGAGGGACTTATTTCTCAAGTGGTGACCACAAAAGATCTTAAAAACCTAATAGTAGACCTACAAAAAGCCTTCCATAAAGCTCATAATGAGCATGAGATTTATCTACTTGAGGGTTTATTTTTTGCAGTGCTTGAGGGAGGAGAACAAGTAGGCTTTGATTTTACAAGGGAAAGACAGTATTTTAAAAAAATAATTGAACGAGAGCCTAAATTTAGATATTAGTAAAAATATGGAAAAAGGGGGCGTAGCTCAATTGGTAGAGCATCTGATTTGCATTCAGAAGGTTGCAGGTTCGAGGCCTGTCGTCTCCACCAGACTTGTCGTAAGTTATTGAAATTATTGTATTATTTTCATTTTTTCCTGTTTTTGGCGTGATTTTTGTTATATAAATTTTTTTATTTTAATTTGAGGTTTATAAATTGCGCAGTTTTTTGAGTTGTTTGTGAATTTAAAAGTGCAATAGCTTTTGCATACCTTTGCGTTATGGCTTGATCCGTATGTCCAAGAATAACTTGAACCGCTGATAGGTTTTTTGTAGCTTGCAAACCTTGGGGCGAAACCCTACAAATGGAGGGCAACTATTTGACTCTAATTGTTATAAACTTCGTCATAGCCCTTTCAATGATAGTAACCCCAATGGTGGTTAGAAGCCCTTATAGGCTCTAGTTTTACCACCTTTACAAGTACCCTCCTCTTGTGAGAGTAACTATGGTGTCAGTGAAAGAGTATGGCCTTAAGAAATAAATTGAAAAATCTGAACAAATAGAATTTTACTCTTATACCAATTACAGAAATTAATTCGACATTTTTATGTTCAAATTTAAAATTTTAAAATTGACTTAAGGAAAAGTTTCAATTAGGAGGCTTTAAAAAAGTTTTTTTTGAAGGGAGGTTGAGTTTTCATAAGATATGTTTATTTTATGTATATCTATTGTTGTGTGAATCGATTGATGGGTTAAAATAAGTGTAAAAAAGTGAGGTTAAGATGTAAAATGAAAAAAATCAGTTACGCAATTTAATTTATAGGTTCAAATTAATTTACAAGCTTGATTCATCTTGTTGTTTTGCCCAAGATCGAGTGCATAATTTTTTAATCCTGCCCTCCTGATCGCAAAAAGTATTCCAGGCCTCACAACAAGTATTCAGTATATGGTCATAGTTTTTAAAACATGCATTCGATAATTTGATCCTTCGTAATTGTTGCCAGACTTGTTCCATGGGATTTAATTCTGGACTATAAGGAGGTAAAGGCATCAGGGATAAATTCTTAGGAACTATCAAAGTCTCTGTGGTATGCCAACTGGCTCTGTCCATTAAAACAATTCCATGATAGTTTTCTTGAATATTTTTAGATATCTCATCTAAGTGAATTTGCATCATCCCTGAATTACATTCCGGTAAAATCCAAGCACAGCCTTTATCTTTATCCGGACAAACTGCTCCAAAAATATAAGTGGATAAAAATTGTCTTTGCCTCACAACTCTAGGCCGTGTGCCTTTTCTTGCCCAAATCCTGCTTAAAGAACCTTGCTGAGCTTATTCTGCATTCATCCTGCCACCAAATCTCTATTTTATGAGTCTGAATCTTTTCCTTTATTTTCTCCACCTCTTCTGGAAAATGTTCCTTAAACTGTTCCATAGCTTCTTAATGAACTTTTAGGATGAAGAGAACGACCACTGATCCATACAATATTAAGACGGTCTAAAGAAACATAAACCCCAGAAAGAGAATAGCAACAGTCAAATTCATCTGCTAAAAGTTTCTGTATTTCCTTTGCTCCTATGCTTCCTCCCTCTCTTTTGTCTTGAATTTCATCTAACTTGATTTTGAAGTTCTCTTCTTCTGTCACTGGCAAACGAGGCTTGCGTCCTCTGCCTTCTCGATCTATCAATCCCTCGTAATCAAAGTCTACAAAAAAAGACTGTAACCAGGATTTGATACTGTGACGGTGATACAAAACCATACCTGCTGTTTCTTGAATCGATTTTCCTTCTTGCATATGCTGCAAAGCCAATAATTTTGTCTTGATGTTGGCACTTCTTTCTACTTTGTAAGTAGCCAGAAAATCATACCCTTGAATCTGTGTAACTAAATCTTTTTTCGACATGACTCTAAAAATTTAACAGAGTTTTATCAAAAAGCCAGGACGCAATGCGTTAAAAAAATGTCGAATTAATTTTTGGAAATGGTATTACCTCCATTTTATGGAGACTTTAAGAGAAAATTGACTGTCCGCAAAAACAGGGGAAGTTCACCCTTTTAACAAAAGCTAGATGGCCCTTGTTAAAAGGGGTTCATACCCATCTTCTTTCATTTTTTTGTGTTCTGAAGCTCTCACTTCGTCTAAAGCCTTATTGAGTCTTGCTACGATATGAAACCGATCTAATATGTGTAAAGCTCCACTTGCCCTCTCCTTTATGACTTTTAAATAAGGCTTCCACATGTCAGAGCACACAAACCGTATCTCTTTTGACTTCTCTCCTAGTAAATCAAAGAATTTTCTAAAACTCTTTTCTGTTTTTTTTCTCCTATCCATAGCAAACGAACACTTTCTTTGCTTATTTCATAGACTAAGGTGAGATACTGATGGTTCTTTTTCCATTGTATCTCGTCGACTCCTATAGCATATATCCCCTTTAAAACCCTTTGTTTTAAACCATATTCTACGACCCATTCTACCGAAGCATAGACCTGATTCCAACTGACATGAAACTTACAAGAAACCTCTTTCCAAGACAGGTGACGACACCAGTCTGCTAAGTACTTCATGTAAAAGATCGTTAAACTCTTCTTACCATCGGCCCAAGGTAAATACTCAACTTTTACCCCACAGCAAGAACAATTAACTCTTCTTACAAAATAAACAAAAAACACCCTGTAACTTAAAATAGGAAGGGATTCAAAGTCCCGTGATGATTTACTGCTGTCATACACTGAACAGGGCTTCTTACAAACACTACAAAAAGCTTGGCCATTTTTACGAGCCTTAATAGGAACATTAATTGACTTTCTATCTTTTGAAAAATAAATGTCTCCGTATACAAAAGACTTCCATCTTAAACAATCATTTAGTATAGTCTTCAAAAGCATCTCTTCCCTCCTTTTTTTTTTTTTTTGAATAACATTTTAAGGCATCTGGGAAGTAGGTGCTTCTTTTTTAAAATTTTAATGTAACACAGCAAATAAAAGCAAATAAAATGAATGTTTTTGAGTTCAATCACCGGAGGTGATAGAGGCCAGTAAGGGCCTCAAAGAACTCAAAAATACAAGATAGAATGTCTTACTCTTACTTTGATTAATATGAGCTCTTTTGGGGGATTTCTACTACTTTTCACCCACAGATTCCCGGGAGGAGCCTTAAGTTCTAACAGATTTCAAACTGAACCTCAGTCTTTTCATCAAGATGGGAACAAGACAAAAATAGCCATCATGATGGGAATGGAGGAAATCGTTAGAAAAGTCTTTTCAGCTATTACCCACCAAAACTCAGAAGAACTTACTCCTATCTATAGAAACCCTAAATACAGGTCAATTAAAGATGCCTTAGAATGGAGAACAAAAAAGAAAACTGATATTTTTAAAAAAGCACATATGAATAGATGTGTCGCTGATAGCACTTGGAAGCTAACTCATGCAAGAGAGTTAGATAAGAATAAAAGTATTGAGGCGTGGAGGAAAAATGATCATTTAGGCTTTGAAATACAGTATGTGCATAATGGGACTTTTCGTAACTATACTGATTGCACTTCAAAATCCACATACAGAGAGTGAGGTCTAGTTTTTGTTAAAATGTCTTGATAACACAGAGTTTTATGTAAACAATATTTTTTATGGGAGCCTTGTTATCAAAAAAAAGCGTCAAGAACTTTCGTCAGCATTAAAGCGAGAAGATAAGAAAAGATACGCTTATCGGCTCCATATCATTCTTCTATTGGATGATGGTTATAGTCAGCATAAGATATCGGAGCTATTTTTTCTTGATCCTGGTTCTATTAACCGATGGCTTCAGAAGTATAAAGAAGGAGGAATAGACCTTTTAATAGCAGATTCCTATGAGAATAGCACTAAACGTTCTAAGCTTTTTTTTAAAGAGGAAAAAGCCCTTTCGTCCCATTTGAGTAAGAATCTTTATCATAAAGTCAGGACATTGGTGTGTATATAAAGAAAACTTTCAGAGTAGAATATTCAGAAAGTGGCACCTTACTTAACCGCCTGGACTTTGTTTATAAGAAGACCAAAGGAGTTCCAGGAAAAGCTAAAAAAGAAGATCAATTAAAGTTCATTAAGAAGCTTTGTCTAAGAAGAAAGAAAAAGAGCGATATTTACTTTTTGGATGCGACTCATCCAACCCATAACACAGTACTCTCTTATGCATGGATCAAGAAGGGTGAGGAGAAGGGAGTTTTAACTAACTCAGCTGGTCGCAGGATCAATTATTTAGGAGCAATCAATATTAACAATCATAAACAAATCATCAGGAGTTATAAGACGATTAATCAGTTTACGGTGTCTCGGTTTTTAAAAGATCTGAGACTTCAATCTGGTTCTTCCAAAGAGCTTGTTGTAGTGTTAGATCAAGCACGAACTCATCAGTCAGCTTTAGTGAAGAAAACAGCTAAAAAGCTAAATATAACGTTAATTTTTTTGCCATCTTACAGCCCTAATCTTAATCCCATAGAGAGATATTGGAGGTTTTTCAAGAAAAAGGTTTTTTACAACAAATACTATAAAACATTTGATGAATTTCAAACTGCTTGCGCCTCTTTTTTTCGATCCTCAAGAAAATATAACAAAGAATTAAGCAACCTCTTGACCTACAACTTCCATGTATATGATTTTTCCTAAAAAATTAATGTGTGGGTTTTGAAGTGCAATCAGTATATATAGTGCTTCCGTTTAAGTTTTCAGGTTTTTTCTCTAGAGAATCGACTGGAAAATCTAAGCGTATTCACTATATACCTGACTTTATAGTAAAAATTTCTGATAAGACCCATCTAATACTTGAAGTCAAAGGTCAAAAAAAAGACAAAGATGAGTCTAAATGGGACTATATGAACTCTTGGATAAAGGCTGTCAGTCGAGATGAGGAAAATGGCACTTGGCACTTCGCTGTCTCTCAAGATGAAACAGGGCAAAGTGTTCATGAAATCATAGATTCTATTTTGAGTAAGAAATGAGCAACAAAAAGTTCAATCCCAAATTTATAATTACTCAATCCATGTTGAACAATCTTATGGAAATTGAAAAAGCTAGAGGTTTTCTAGAGGCTGCTAAACTTTCTGATAAATGGATTAAAAAGATGAGCCGTAATGCTTTCCTTGTAGAAACTCATCATACAACTCATATAGAAGGAACACAGCTAACTCTAGATCAATCAAAAAAAATCTTACAAGGGAAAACTATTTCTAGAGTTGATAAAGAAGATGTAAAAGAGTTAAAGAACTATAAGGATGCCTTTCATCTTATTTCAAATCATTTAAAGACAAATGAAAGAATCGAAGAGATTCTTATTAAGTCTATTCATAAAGAGCTTGTAAAAGGAGTGCGTGGAGACAGTGCCAAACCTGGAATTTATAGAGATGTTCAAAATTATGTTGTCAACTCTTTAACTGAAAAAGTTATTTATACTCCCCCTAAACCAGAAGACATTCCTCGGCTTATGAGAGAATTCGTTACTTGGATTAACGAAGAATCAAAAATCAACTCTATATTAAAAAGCGGAATCATTCAATTTCAATTTGTACACATTCATCCATTTATTGACGGAAATGGACGCACCTCTCGATTACTTTGTGCCTTATATCTTTATAAATCAGATTATGATTTTAAACGTCTTTTTTCTATTAGTGAGTATTACGATAAAGATCGTATGTCCTTTTATAACGCTATCCAAGCTGTGAGAGAAAATGATATGGACATGACAGTTTGGCTTGAGTACTTTATAGAAGGGTTCTTATTTCAAATGAACGAAGTTATGGCTGTAGGGAAAAAGGTCATTCGTAAAGATGCTCTTGTAGAGAAATACAGCCTGTCGAAGCGACAGAGAGTAATTATTGAGCATATTTTAGAACATGAAAGCCTTGCTTCTAAAGACTTTGACAAGATTTGTATAAGGATGGGGCGAGTAGATAAAAATATGAAAAATAAGACAATATCTAAGGTGACAAGAAGAACTCTACAAAGAGTTCTGAAAGATTTGATTGATAAACAGATTATAGTTTCTCAAGGTGCTACAAATCAGAGAGTCTATTATCTTAAAAACGATCTTTAAACTTGCGACAAACTTGCGACAAACTTGCGACAAACTTGCGACAAACTTGCGACAAACTTGCGACAGACTTGCGACAAACTTGCGACAGACTTGCGACAAGAAGCTCTGTAACTATATGATATTAATGAGTAAAATGATAAGTTTTTATTGTCTAAACTCTAATCAATGTCAATTGCCTTAAAAAATTTTCCTTTAAAATCTAAGAAACATCCTTCTTAGTAGGAGTCAAGGGCTGTTAAGAAACCGACTTACATTCACACAATGTATACGTTAATTGTGACTCCATTTTTTCAGTGCAGTTCAAACTCAAAATAAGACACTTTTTTTAGCAAGGTTGCTTTTAAAAAACACTTACGTTAAGCACTGTTAAAAAATAACTTAGACACTTTAGTGGGGTAGTATTTTATAATTCCACTCGCCATGAAATGCTTCTCTCCTAATTTTTATAGATTCCATCTCTTTTTTAGACACTGTTTTTCCTTTTTTGTATTTCCTTCTATCTAAACAAGCTTTGACTTTTAGGCCTGATTTTGGTTTCGTCTTAGATATTAAATTGACTACAGTCATATAATTAATCAAAGAACGTCCTCTCCAATTTTTTGAAATATACGAAAAAAGACGATGTTCAATTTTATTCCATTTGCTTGTTCCAGGAGGAAAGTGACAAACATGAACCTTTAATCCTACTACATCACACCATTTCTGTAACTCATACTTCCATAAATGAAGACGATATCCATTACTTCCCCCACTGTCTGCACAAATTAAAATTTGTGTAGCATTAGGATAAGATTTTTCCCATATACCTCCACTACTTTTTAATGCTTGAAACAGAAAATTCTGCTGTATTAGCACTTACTCCTACATTGACCCATGCATTTAAAGACAAATCATAAACACCGTAAGGTATCACTCTTGGAACTTCTGGATCTGAGAAATCATCCTTGCTTATGCCACTACGACCATAGGCTTTCGACTCTGCCGCAGCTAAAATCCTCCTTTGCTTTTCGTTTAATAAATGAAAAGTCGTTGTGAGCTTTAATCTTAATTGACGATCTTTCTCTGATAGCACATGTAAATCTTACGACATAAAATCTGAAATATCTAAGTTATTTTTTAACAATGCCTAACTCTTTCTTTATTGATTGTCTATAAAATCTATTCCTATTATTCGAGGCCTATTTATTATTGGAAGAAAAGACAGAAGCTCACATAGCAATCTGTTTTTTAGCCTATGCCACTCCTATACGATGAAACACAGACTCCATCAAGCCGTTCACCTTCAAAGAAACTCTACCATGAGGCTTCTTTCACAAAACTCCACCCACCAAATAAATGATCCTGATTCTGTGACCCCAGAATCTCTTAACCTATTGTAATTATTGATTTATCTCTATGTATTGTGTCGAAGTCAGGAGCCATTTAAACTAAAAACCAGGGACACAGACTTAAAAATAGATGGTACCCCCCTTGTTTATTATCTACTCTTCTGATGAAAAATCACAAGATAACTGTGTCAATACAAAGTCTGTTACATAATGTCGATAAGGTTTTCTTCTCAATCCAGTGTATGTCTTTTTCAATTCAACTTTTTGGGGAGACTTTAAGTGATTATCAACAGTCACCTTAATGGACAGCGTGCTACCATCTTCTATATACTCAAAAGAAAGAACTCCGTTTTTATATTTAACGTCACCACCGTCATATCCATCAACCAATGGGTACTTCTCTCTTTGAAGAGCCATGCCAACACTAATCTCAGCGTTTTTGTCGCTTTCAATATAAACTTTAACTACTTCTGTTCCATTAGGATATTTACGAAATGCAGATTCAAATATACATTCTTCTGCACTTATCTTTTCTTGATGCCAATGGTCGTATTTAAAACCCTCCACACTTACTGCATTCTTGGACGCTATCGCTTTAAAATGATCACTTGGATTTTCAGAATCAGAAGAAGCTGTCACTAACAGTAAAGTCGCTACTCCAAAAATGATAAAATTAATTATTTTCATTACTTTTTCCTCCTTATTTTATTTATATTATTTAATTTCTATTTTTCTATTAGTACCCCTCCTTACATTACTTTTCCTTATTATGTCAAGTTAAAATCTGCTAACCCCAAAAAATAAATCCTGAGTTCAGTGTTTCAGAGCAGTACAGCGAGTGCAATTACCTAATATAATTAAGGCGTGTCCTCATTTGACTGGACCTTTACTTTGAAGTTTAAGCCAAATAAACATACATGCTATAGATAGCATAGCTTTGAAATTTCTAGCAAGCTTTTCAAATCGAGTGGCAATACCTCTAAAATGCTTAAGACGAGCAAAAAGGTTTTCTATCTGATGTCGAGATTTATAGATATGACGATCAAAATCTTTATTTTTCTTTTTGCTATTTTTTCGTCTCGGTATCACAGGCTTTACCTTCTTACTACGAGCCTTATCTCGTATCTCATCCGAGTCATAGGCCTTGTCAGCAATCAAATACTCACTATGAAACTCATCAATTAAATCACCTGCAACTTGACTGTCGTGCACTTCACTCTCAGTGATTTTAAAACAGAGCGGATTTCCATGTGCATCAGAGGCCATGTGTATTTTTGTTGTGGATCCACCTCTAGATTTTCCCACAGCACGACTTTCTCCACGCCGAGCTCCACTAGTGTTCTGACCAGTTAATTCTTTTACAGTTCTTCTAAGGTGAAGTTATGAAAAAAATTTACTGGCTAAAGGGTAACTGTCAGATCATATAACGTCTATTACAACTAAAGATGCTTTTAACTTCTTGCACTTAATGTGTGATAGTTACAGTTACTTTCCAGCCTAGCTAGACTGCTATCTTCACAACACAGGAAACATCCCACCGGATGCTCCCTGTTAGACTCTAAAAGATCTTATGGGTGGGTTCTGCTAACCACTAAAATCTTTCTTCTACATTAACCCCAATATTTTCTTCACCCTCAAACCGAATTTGAAAGAACACTCTAAGTTGACTCTTTACCAAACCATCATAACGTGCGTCTGTTATAGTGACCTCAGAGGTCCACAAGTAAAAATCAGCAATCTCTTCTCTTAAAACATAATTTTCTCTTTTCTCAGCACTACGAAACATAAGTGCAACCTGTGTTTTTTCATGTGGTAATAAGCGGTCAGAATTAAAGTAAAATAAATAATCACCTCTATACCTCAACTTAGTGGTTGGTATTCGAATCGTAATCGTTTCATACTGCCCTATTGGAAAACCAATGCTTCTTAGTCGTCTGGCTAAACTATTTTCATTAAAATGGCTTAGTAAATCAATCACCAATTGATTCGAATCATCTTCAGCTGGGCGAACTCTAAGAAGTTCCCCTACAGAGCTGAATTCGAAGTTAGGCAAAGGCTCTCTTGAAGCATATGCAAGTTGTGATATTATTAAAATACCTAAAAAAATTATTTTTTTCATTATTTTATCCTCCTATTTTGTTATTTTGTTTATATTTATTTTGTTTATTTTGTTCTCCTCCTACTTTGCTTGATACTCTTTACTTGAAAAAACTATTCTTATCTATTAAAAATCCTCCTTTCACTTTAAAAAAACGACATTAGGTCTTTTTTTATGTTTTTTACCTTTTCTTCCAAGAGTTCAAGCTCTCTAAAAATTTTATTCTGATCCGGTTTTTTCCCTGTAATAAGCTCAAATAGACTAAGATTAAAGAGTGAGGCGATTTTTGGATACGGCTCCTCTCCTTGAATCGCTCTCCCATACTCCCACTCTCGATAGGTAGTTTCCGGAACTCCGAGTTTCTCAGCTGTACTTTTTACCGTCCAACCTTGACCTTGTCTTAAAGCTTTTAGTCTCTTATTAAAATTCAAGTTTTTTCTCCTCTAGAATCTTTCTAGCACACTCTATTTGTTTTCTAAAATGATATAATTTCAATAAAATTGTACAATAAAATAGAATAATGAAATGAATCAACATGTGTATAGTTGTGACTTGATCTAAAACGCCTGTGTACAACAAGGCTGCTTCACACAACTACTTTCCAGCCTAGACTGCTATCTTCCAATACAGGGAGCACCCCACCGAATGCTCTCTGTTAGAATCACTAAAAAGTCTTATGGTTGCACCTTGTCATACTCATATCTAAGAAAAAATGATTTACCTAAAACAAGCCTTATATCTTTTTCATTTTCTTTATCATAAAATTCCACTTTCAAGGCCACTTTAACTGAATGCTCTATTGGTGTAGGTCGTCCAAAATCGCTAATTAAACCTGCGTATTTTTTAGTGACGTAAGTGGTCGACAAAACAATCTGGAGATTATTTTTTTCTCCTATATAATTTTCTCCTTTCTCAGTACGGAACATAAGGGCCATTTGTTTTTTATTTTCTGCATACCAACTATCAAAAGAAATTAAATAATTATCTTCTTCATATTGCAACGCAGGGGGGAGACTAGTTGGTATTCGAATCGTAACTGTTTCATCCACCAATATTGGATAACCAAGTCTTCTTAGTTGTCTGTCTAGACTATCTTCATAAAAAGGGGTTTTTAAATGAATCACCAGATGCGAACCATCTTTAGTTGGACGAATTCTAAAAAGCCCATCTGCAGAGTTGAGTTCGAAGTTAGGCAAAGGCTCTCTTGAAGCATATGCAAGTTGTGATATTATTAAAATACCTAAAAAAATTATTTTCTTCAATTATTGTTCCCCTTTAGAAGACTCAGGCTGTGCTGTCCCGACTTCAACGTTTTCTTTTCAAGAATCTAATGATTTCAAGTGGTTACGTAAAACCGTGATCACTACATTTTAAACGGTGCGTTATAGGATTTTAGGGGTTAAAATGGATTTCAGGCCTAATTTTTTATAGATATTTCTTTGATCAGGGTTTAAATTGTAATAGTTCCTAAGAATTTATCTCTGATGCCTTTATACCAATTACAGAAATTAATTCGACATTTTCATGTTCAAATTTAAAATTTTAAAATTGACTTAAGGAAAAGTTTCAGTTAGGAGGTTTTAAAAAAACTTCTTTTAAGGTGAGTTTAAGTTTTCATAAGATAAGTTTATTTCAGGTATATCTATTTGTTGTGTAAATCGATTGATGGGTTAAAATAAGTGTAAAAAAGTGAGGGTAAAATTTAAAATGACAAAAATCAGTTACACAATTTAATTTATAGGTTCAAATTAATTTACAAGCTTGATTCATCTTGTTGTTTTGTCCAAGATCGAGTGCATAATTTTTTAATCCTGCCCTCCTGATCGCAAAAAGTATTCCAGGCCTCACAACAAGTATTCACTATATGGTCATAGTTTTTAAAACATGCATTCGATAATTTGATCCTTCGTAATTGTTGCCAGACTTGTTCCATGGGATTTAATTCTGGACTATAAGGAGGTAAAGGCATCAGGGATAAATTCTTAGGAACTATCAAAGTCTCTGTGGTATGCCAACTGGCTCTGTCCATTAAAACAATTCCATGATAGTTTTCTTGAATATTTTTAGATATCTCATCTAAGTGAATTTGCATCATCCCTGAATTACATTCCGGTAAAATCCAAGCACAGCCTTTATCTTTATCCGGACAAACTGCTCCAAAAATATAAGTGGATAAAAATTGTCTTTGTCTCACAACTCTAGGCCGTGTGCCTTTTCTTGCCCAAATCCTGCTCAAAGAACCTTGCTGAGCTTATTCTGCATTCATCCTGCCACCAAATCTCTATTTTATGAGTCTGAATCTTTTCTTTTATTTTCTCCACCTCTTCTGGAAAATGTTCCTTAAACTGTTCCATAGCTTCTTAATGAACTTTTAGGATGAAGAGAACGACCACTGATCCATACAATATTAAGGCGGTCTAAAGAAACATAAACCCCAGAAAGAGAATAGCAACAGTTAAATTCATCTGCTAAAAGTTTCTGTATTTCCTTTGCTCCTATGCTTCCTCCCTCTCTTTTGTCTTGAATTTCATCTAACTTGATTTTGAAGTTCTCTTCTTCTGTCACTGGCAAACGAGGCTTGCGTCCTCTGCCTTCTCGATCTATCAATCCCTCGTAATCAAAGTCTACAAAAAAAGACTGTAACCAGGATTTGATACTGTGACGGTGATACAAAACCATACCTGCTGTTTCTTGAATCGATTTTCCTTCTTGCATATGCTGCAAAGCCAATAATTTTGTCTTGATGTTGGCACTTCTTTCTACTTTGTAAGTAGCTAGAAAATTATACCCTTGAATCTGTGTAACTAAATCTTTTTTCGACATGACTCTAAAAATTTAACAGAGTTTTATCAAAAAGCCAGGACGCAATACGTTAAAAAAATGTCGAATTAATTTTTGGAAATGGTATTACCTCCTTATAGTCCAGAATTAAATCCCATGGAACAAGTCTGGCAACAATTACGAAGGATCAAATTATCGAATGCATGTTTTAAAAACTATGACCATGTCTTGAAAATTGTGAAAAAATTTACTGGTCAGAACACTAGTATGCTGATGAACCGATACGTAACTTCCGTCGATGGACACCCACTCTGTTTTAAAATCACTGGGGGTGAAGTCCACGACAGTCAAGTTGCAGGTGATTTAATTGATGAGTTTCATAGTGAGTATTTGATTGCTGATAAGGCCTATGATTCAGATGAGATACGAGATAAAGCTCATAGTAAGAAGATAAAGCCTGTAATACCGAGACGAAAAAATAGCAAAAAGAAAAATAAAGATTTTGATCGTCATATTTATAAATCTCGACATCAGATAGAAAACCTTTTTGCTCGTCTTAAACATTTTAGAGGCATTGCTACTCGATTTGAAAAGCTTGCTAGAAATTTCAAAGCTATACTATCTATAGCGTGTATGTTTATTTGGCTTAAACTTCAAAGCAAAGGTCCAGTCAAATGAGGACACGCCCTAGATTTTTAATTTTTTTGTTTGATAAGACAATCAATAAATAGTGCGGTGTATAAAATCAGAGTGGTGTATATAAACTCAGATCGTTTTTGGCTTTAACTCGTAAGATGAGCTTAGAGCACAAATTAAAACCTCAATTCTCAATCGCATGACTTACATTACCTGAAATCTGTTAATTTTGGTACTAGGTTTCAGGACTAAGAGCCTGTTTTTTTTCAACAGAATACTCCTGATAAATCATAAGAACGAGTTAATTTAGTCTCATTGAGTTTTTCTGGAGAACTTATAACACACTATTTTTATAGGTCTTTTTAAAGCTATGTTTTTCATAGGCTCTGTTTTTGGATTGAAATTTGATCCTGTCGTTAAGAGTTTTGAGCCATCAACAGGGAGTTGACAAAGCCCCTAAAACATAGTTCAATTTGAACTATGTCTTATAGGTATGAAGAGAAAAGAAATGGAAGCATCTATGTGTATGAGATAAGCAGTTACTGGGACAAAGAAAAAAAACAATCTCGTCAGAGAAGAGTTTATTTGGGCAAGAAGAATCAATCTACGGGGAAGCTTGAAGCCAAGTTGAACAAACATCCTATAGGTTCTGTAGGTGTTGGGGGGGTGCATCTTTTGCGAGAGATCAGCAAGCAATTAAATTTAGTGAAGGTGTTAAAGAAAGTTTTTCCGAAAGAATATGAGAAGGTTCTTTATTTGTCTTTTTTTAAAAGGAATACGATTTAGATTTGAAGTGTTTTGTTTTAGATAAAGGGTTTTACAGCCAAGAAAACATAAAAGATTTAAACAGGGAGGCTTCATCGTACATCGTCCCTATGAGCTTTAGTACGAGTCTATCCCATGCTTTATTGGGATCTGTGAGTAAGGAGCTTGATTCAATTCCCTCTTCGTTTGTATTCCGTGGTCAAGTTTATTCTTACTGCAGACGAGAAATTAAAATTGGAAAGACTCGTTGTATGGCTCATATATATTTGGATGAAAAGAGAAGGGTGTCTAAAAAAAATGAAATGCTATTGAAGTTGGATTGTTTTGAGCGAAGATTTTCTAAGAAGAAATTTAGGACAAAGAAAGAGTGCGATGAGTGCATAGCAGAAACCTTAAAGAGTGCCAAGAAGCGCTTTACAGTTGTCAAGAAAAAGGGAAGTTTTTTTATTTCGAAAGATTTGGATTATATTAAAAAGCAGATGCGAAAAATGGGTGTGTTGATTTTACTTACCGATTGCGATCAAAAGCTTTCAAAAGATGAGATCTTAGGGTTGTATAGAAACAAAGATAGCATTGAAAAGATTTTTTTGTCTTTCAAGCATGATATAAATGAAAAGCGAGCGAGGACTCATTCGCTACAAACCATGAGAGGAAGTTTATTTATTAACTTTATAGCTTTAATTTTAATCTCTCACATAAACAATGTGATGAAAGAAAAGAATCTGTACAAGAAATTTTCAAAAACAGAGGTCTATAAAATTTTAGATAAATTAAAGTTCTATAAATTGGCCACAGGACAAACAAGATTAGGAGAGTTGTCCGGTAAGCAAAAGAGCCTTTATAAAGCTTTTAATGTGACTCAAGAAATCCCACACAGCTTTAAGTTGTAAAATCCCCTCCGACTAATGCGAAGCATTACGAGGGCCGAATAAAAACCTAGTACCAAAATTAACAGATTTCAGGATACTTTCTACAACTTGATCTCTAATTACCTCTAAAGCCTTTGATCTGTGTGCTGAAATTAAAACACTTTGACCTTTTGCTAAAAGATGTCCAACAAGATTTGCAATAGTATGACTCTTCCCTGTCCCTGGTGGCCCTTGAACACTTACACATCCTGTAGCTTCCAAAAGATTAATTATTTTTTTTTGTTCTATGTTATATTCTTTTGTTAGAAAATAGCTTTTTTTACTCTTAGGAAGTTGTGGAGTAGAACCATTTCCATTTAGAGAAGACATTTTAGGTTCTTCAAAAGAACCAACCATATTTTGATACGCTACAGGGAGCACATCAATTTCATGTATTTTTTTAATATAATTATCAATTTGTTCTGAAAAAGAGCTTTCTTTGCGTCCAATTATCAGTTTTTGTTCTAAAAAAATAATCGGTGTCTCACTTGGACTGATTCTGTTTTCTGAAAATTTTCCATCTGACCATAATCTATGAACCAAATTTTTTAAAAATAACTTCTCTTTATCATCATCAGGATCTATTTCAAGCTTTGAAAACTCTTCTTTTAATGTATTCAGCATACTTCCACTTACGTCTAATTTTCGAAGTAGTGAAATGAACATAGCACTATCTGTAGAAGACTTCGTTATAGAAATTTCTGGCTCATCCTTTTCCCCATCTAATTCAATAGCAATTTCTTTAAAGAGCAGGGGGTGATTTACTTTCATATTTTGATAATTAAATATCAAAACACCTTCTGTAAGATAAAGCTGAATCCCGTCACTATCTCTCTCAATTCGAGCTTTTGCCTCATGAAGAATAGAGAATACTTTCCTCACTTCTTCGCTGGGGAACTCAGCTTTTTTCCAATCATCTCTAGTCTTTTTAAATGTTTCGATTTTAGCTTCTATCTCTGGGAAGTCTTCTATGTATATTGTTGTCGATGTCTCATCTTCATTAAGAATATTTCTAGACTTTAAGTAATCTAACTCCTTATCTATATATTTCCATGAAGGCTTTATCCATTGTTGAATTTCTTGTGGGGGAGTCGGGCAGTCGATGACTTTAGGACGCTTAACCTTAAAAAAGTAATCTTCTGTGGGCTTTGTAAAAATATATGGATGGTCTGGAAGATCAGTTAGCTTTAATCTCCATTCATATTTAGATTCATCTAAAGTTGGCGGTTCTAGTCGTGACTTAATTTCTTTTACATATGTAAATAAATTTGCAACTCGTTCTTTTACAGACTTTTTTCTATCATTCTTCATTTTTAAATTTTTCTGTCAATAAAGTTAAAGCTATTCAAATCTATTTATTTCCATAGGTTCATAACAATAAGTTAATCTTTACTAAAGTCAACTTAAAGTGTCATGAACCTTTCCATAATTACTTTACGGAAGTATCACTTAATAACTTAACAGTTGAGCTTATAAAGATGAAAAAATTGCCGATTTTTTGTAAAAAAGTCTATGACTTTATATTGAAAATTATACCTGTGCCTAGGCTCAAGAAGATTCATGCTTGCCTGAAAACCACAGGGCTCCCCCCCAAGGTTAGGAGGATGTCTCATTTCTCGGTGGAATTTTAGAGGGCGATTTCATGTTTAAGCGACCTTTCTTTGTTTCGCAGTAACTGCTCACCGATAAGGGATCTGAGTCTCCTAATAAACCGAACGATCTAAATCATCACTGTTGCTTGCCATCCTCTTCGGTATTTTTTTTAATTTTCTTTAGGGGTTGTTTTTTCCTTTTTTTTCAAAAATTTCTTTTTTGGCATAATTTAAAACTCCCTAACTGCAATTTGCTAGTGCAACCTACTCCATCATAATTTCATAAGGAGTCCTCCAGTCAAAATATTTCATAGGTCTATTGTTAATTTCAAACTCGGGCTATACATTTATTTGGCTTAAATTTCAAAATAAAGGTCTAGTGAAATAAGGAGATGCCCTAACCTCTTCGCCTTTATTATCTTTATCTATTTTAATCTGCTTTTCAGAATTAAATAACTTTAAAGTCTTAAAAGGTCTTCTAACGGAAGTCACATTGATTCCAGTTTTTATAGAGTTCAATAGCCCGACAGCCTCTAAATAATTTTCAGCTTGAAAAAACTGTCCCTTTCTCCAAGAAAGTTTTTCCAAATTGTTTTTCATAAGAGTTTGATTTTCTTTTACAGCAATGACTTTTATCCCTTGCTCCAGTGCTGCTAAAGTTGGTAAACCTAAACAGCCATCAGGAATTACAAGACAAGAAATATCTTTTGCAGATAAAATATCATGAGAATTAAAAACTTTTCTATCTGTAATGACTTTTGGGCTTTTATGAAGTCCTTTAAGGACAGAATGGAAAAAAGTAGTAGAAACTGCCTCAGAGGCAGCTCTTACATCAACAATTCCTGTGTCCATATTGGCAATTTCAGGAGATTCAAACATAGGAGCATGAGCAGAAGGAACATTAAATTTATAAGAGAGTGCATGAGTCAACATGGCCTCAACTCCCCCCCAAGGATTGATCATTTTTCCCCAACTTTTGAAGTAATCAATATGATAGTTTTTAGGTACTTTTATAACTGAAGATATAGCAATTGCATCAAAATTTTTTGTTTCCTTTTCAAGAAGAGAAAACAAGCTGTTTATATTCTCAACGACTCCTACAGCTCTTTCAGAGGAAGAGTAAAAAGAAGACATCTTCGTTAAAGAGGAGCTTTTTAAAATTTTGGGGCAATCTAAACCTAATGTCGCTCTAGCAGCATTAACAGAGTTAACGGCAGAACTTTCAAAAATACTGTGTTCATTTTGACCTATCACTGCTAAGACTCTATTTGCACGAACAGGTTGTAACCCCGCTGTTCCCATTAAAAGCCTACAAATAATACTCCCCTCAACATACAAGCTGTTTTCAGTCATTTCATTGATGTCTGAGCCATTAAAAACGTTAGGATGAGTGATCAAATTATCACAAACAGAAGATAGCAACTTCGCCACAGGAGTTGCATCTCCTGCATGACCTCCAATTTCAGCTCCTATTCCTGTGGGAACTAGAAAAACAACATTAAACTTTCCAGTATTTTCAAACTTCCTCCTTTCAAAATCAAATAAGCTGTCTTTTGTTTTACAAAAATCTTCGCTTTTTTCAACAACACCAACCTCACATTTAAGCAAATTTTCATTACTAGAAGTAACAGCTACTCGTATGGGAAAAAGGCTGTCTTTTTCTAGTTTCTCTGTCAAATCTTTTTTCAAATAAAAAAGATCACTTTTATTTTTTTTTCTATCTGATAGTAAGATTTCTTTTTCAAAAAGCCTCATCTATTGCCATGCTGGCTTAAATAGTCTTCAAAGTCAAAGCTCTTCACATGTTTAAAACTAGATCCCTCGACTAAGTAAATATCAGGGAGGTTTATGCCATTAAACATATGAGCTTTCACTAGAGAGTAGCTCCCGACATTTTGGAAGATGATTTGGGAGCCTATTTTTAGAGGTTCTTCAAATTGATAAGAGCCAAACAAGTCTCCGCTAAGACAACTGCAACCAGCTAGAATGTACTCATAAGGAGCTTCTTTTTTATGTCCCAAAACATCAGGTTCGTATTGATATTCAAAAACTTCTGGAAGATGATTTACTGTTGTATCTAGGATAGCAATGCTTTTTCGGTCTCTTTTTATAAGATCAATCACAGATCCCACAAGAAAACCAGCGCTTCTTACAATATCTGCGCCGGGTTCTAGAATGATATTAAATTCATAATTTTTATTTAAATAACTAAGAAGTTCCAATAAAGGAGCAGAAGCTCTCAAATTTTTAACAAAATATCCCCCTCCAAGATTAAGCCATTTTAAATTTATAAACATATCTTTTAGTTGAGTCTCTATTTTTGAAAAAGTTTCGGTAAGTTCTAAAAAATTTTCGCTTTCACAGTTATTATGGAAATGAAGCCCATGAACATTTTTTAAATTTGAATTTGTAAAATTTGCTTTCAAATTCTCAAAGCTTTCTCCTAACTTCGAAAATTTTCTACAAGAGTCATATCTTTCGTCTTTTAAAAAAGAAATATCAGGGTTAATTCTTAGCCCTATGCTTGAACTTGTGCTTTTAGAAAATCTCAAAAATTGATCTAGCGAGTTAAAGGAGATAAAATGACAAAGAGAGGTAAGTTCATCTAGCTCTTCTTTTTTAATTCTAGGAGATACAAAATGAATTGTTTGGCCTTTCTTTTTTATCTTTTGAGCAAGTTTAGCTTCAAAAAGTGAGCTTACAGAAAAGCCATCCACATGCTCTGAGATAATCTCAAGAGCCTCAATAAGGGAGAGAGACTTTAACGAGTACAAAAGTTTAAAGCAAGATTTTTTTTTAAAGATTTTGTAAAAAGAAAGGTTCTCTATTAATTTTTCTTTATTAAAAATAAAACAGGGAGTTTTCACAACTTCTTTGAATGAAAGAAAGGAGGGTTTCATTATATTAAGTGTATAATTCTTTTACTTTTTAAAAAGAACTTTGCTAAACCACAAAATCGACTATTAGGGTTACTATAAATTTCTAACTCCGGAGGATCTGATCTCGGATTCTGATAGCTGTTAATTGGATCTTTCTTAAGAATGTCATAAATCAGTTTTAATGTTTCTTTGAATTCTAGTCTTTCTCTCATTTTTTCTGTTGAGTTCAAGTCTGTTATTTCAATAGTTCTTTCTCCCTTCTCATTTTTGCCAATAGCCTTAACCATAGTACAATCATCAAGGTCATATTCTATAGACTTTTCTGGATCTTCTTCTAAGGGATTGATCAAAAGAGGTTTCTCTTGTGTTAAATCACGATTTTTACTGTCAGCACGAGGAGAACCTTCTTTTAAGGGAAACTGTGTTTTTTTATGTTCCTGATTGCAACTTTTACATGAAACCAAAAGATTGTCCCAATCATGAGCAAGCCACCAGTATCCTTTATGATTTGGATCTTCTTCCACAGCATTTTTCGGACGGAAATGCTCCACGTCAGATTCTCTTCTCACATCTCTTCTTCTTTCACAATAGCAACATTTTCCATGCTGTCTTTCGCTTAGAAATTCTTTGATCTTAGGGTCTTTCCAAAGAGGTTTAATTTCCTCTGGTTTTTTGGCTCCTTCACGACTCAATGTGCTTTGCTCTAGCTTTGTGTTTGTTGGAGGGGTACCTTTTTCAATTTTTATCATTTAGCTTCCTAGTTTTGTGAGCCTAAGGATTTTGAAAGTTTCTCTAAGACAAGCTTGTCCCTTTCAGTTTCCCAGAGAGGTAATTTTTTAAGCTCTTTTTGTAACTCTTTTTTTCTCTTATCGTCTTCATTGCTAAGCTTCTCTTTTAGATAAAGATCTGCATATTCATCAAGCTTTTGTTGTGTTTCAATATTTCTAGAACTCTTTAAATCAAATAGTTGAGATGTAAGTATTTGATCAACTCGGTAACCTTTATAATCTTTGAGAAGATCAAAAGGTTCTATTTCACTATATCCATTTACATAAGAAGTTTTTGCAATCTGTGTACTTTCTACATCAGCCGATCCCAAAGCACATATAGGAGCATGGGTGGCCCCTATAAATTGCACTTTAGGAAATATCTTTGATAAAATTTTTATGATTTCTCTCTGCCAACTTGGATGAAGGTGTTGCTCGACTTCATCAAGGATAAAAATCCCTGAAATGTCTTCCTTCATTCCTTGCTTCTCTTGAAGTTGCTTCCAACTTAAAAAATCTAAAATAGTTGTTGTAACAGATTTGTACCCATCACTTAAAGCTTGAAAAGGAATCTCCCCCCAAATACTCTTAATAAAAAGACCATTCGTTTTCAAAACGATTCTATCGTTGTCTTCTAGACGTAAAACTTTTTTTAGTAATTCAAAAAGTTTTTCTTCTCCCTTTTCATCTGTTGAAAGTCTTCGTGCCGAAAGCTCAGCATTTTGAAGGGTATAAGTGGAGTTAAAAAGCCCATAAACTGAATCCACAATAGCATACTCTAAATAAGACTCTGTTCCTTCAATGCTACGTCCTGAGCCATAGGCTACCACAAAAAGGGCATTTTCAAAATCTTTTCTATCTCCCCCTTCAACTGTCTGTTTTAGAACTTCTTCACTTCCTTTTAGCTCTAATTCATTTCTAATTTTATAAGTTTTGTTTGGATCTTTTAGCTCAATTTCAATTAAACCTTTTTTCTCACCGGATCTGAGTATGCCATTATGAAGCTCTGCAAGAAGCCCCGAAGCTTCGCCTGCTGGACACAAACCCATAGCAATGCTCCTCAAAAAAGTGGTTTTTCCTTGGCCATTGTTTCCAATAAGGAGCGTCCAATTTTTCGAGTTCTGTTTGTCATCTTCAAAAGACAATTCAGCCTCTTTAAAGCACCTAATATTCTGAAGCTTTACTTTGCATATTTTTACTGACATTTTTCTACTCTATATAATAGTGCTTCCGTTTAGTTTTCAGTCTCTTCTCCTAGGGGGAATAGATGGAACATCTAAGCCTTGTCATTATTCATAAATCCTATAAATTTTAAGTCATTTTAAATCTTTAAGTCAACTTAAGTTATCTTGAACCTTTTTTAAATTCATGACGCCCTAAGTTAACCCTCCTAAAAATCAATTCAAATTATCTTGAATCGTAACTGCTCACTCTCGTAAGTTTTTATTTAAAGCCATAGAGATCGCTTCTAAAGAAGAATATCCTCTATTTCTCATTGTTTTAACATAGCTGGTAATACGACAAAAATATTTCGCCATTTCTTCTGTTCTGAAACACCCTGACACTTTCTTTTTCACCTTAGTCATTCTTAGATCTCTTTCAACTCTGTTATTAGTAGGATCTACGTTCTTTCTTTTAGAAAAACACAGTATTTCTGCTTCATACTTTTTAAATCGCAGCCAAAGGTTCTGAGCTTGTGTATGCTTTAGTCGTCCTTTCTTGCCATTTTTCTTAGGAAATTCTGGAAGCTCTTTTAAGCCTTACGATTCCCTTGACGACTAAAATCTTGCGAAGAAGGAAGACCGCTGTTGCTGGAATTTTTTCGAACCTGTTTTTCTAAAAGCACAACAATCAGAATGTTCATGACCTTAAAGAGGGATTCAACAATCACAGAAATCTCAGTAGGCACAGAACCTTTCTTTGCAAGCTTATCAAAGTCACTTCTTATATTTTCAATCTCATTTCTGATGGAGGTCTTATTTATTGTCATTTGAAAAAAGTATTTAAAAGAAAATCTGTAAGAGCAAGACTTTTATCTTAAAACAGGTCTAAAGTTAGGGATAAATGAACAATGTAGGTGAGCAGTTACAAAATTTGAAACAAATCTTGTGAAGTTTTGATCTTATCAATGAGTACAGCCTGACCTACTTTTAAGCTCTTAAAAACATCATGTTCGATCTTCATTTTGGTCTCAAAAAGATTCTTTAAGTCTGTTTTTATAGCACTTCCTTGAAGAATTTGGCTTTGAGCTTTTAGGCTTACAAGGTCTTGAGATTCTCCTTCTATCTTCATAAGAAGCTTTAAACTCTTTTTTTGTTTTTTGTACTGTTTAAATTTCATGTCTATATGATCTTGATTTGAAGGTGTTTTGCGTTTTTGAGTTCAAAAAAATGTTCATCAGTGATAAGAGAAATGGATTTTTGAACAAGGTCTTTTGGTTTTACTTTCTTATCGTAAGGGCTTTGATTAGCTTTTTTTAAAAGATCTTTTGATTTTAAAAAAGTACGTTTTTCAAGAATAAGACGTGCTACTTTCTTCTTAACTTTTATTCCTTTTCTTTTTATGTCTTTATTTAATTTATTTCTTTTCATAAATAAACCTTTCTTTTTTATTCTTTTAATTTCTAACTTAAGTGATAGTTTTTTATTTTTTTTTAACCCTTTAGCTTAAGAGTTTTTAAAAAAGCTGAAATAGGGGTCAGGCAGGTTTTTTAAATTTGCAGAAGATAGCTAAAAAATAAATAATTTCAATAAGTTATAACGCTTAAAAATATTTTTTCACTGTGGAGTTCTCATCATCAATTCATCACTTGTTTTTACTCCCTTTTTTGTTTTTTAAAAACTACAATCTCTCTTCTCTAAAATGGGCTAAGCTCATTAAATTTTTATCCATGAAATCCTCAAACAGGTATAAAAATCTTAGAAGGGCTATTAAAAAAAAGACTTTTTTCTTCATCCATTAAGCTATTTCTTCTTCTTTTTTAAAAAAAAATGTACAAAACAGCTAAATTTCAGGCTTTGAAAGTAGCTTTTTAAAGCTCTTTGAAGACGATTTTTTGACCTGTAGCTACATTTGTACTCTATACATGAATATGGCCTCCTTTTCTTTTATGAAGCGGTTTTTTTAACTTCAAGGGGTTTGCATGGGTATTCTTTTTTCCTATTTCTTCGAACAAATAGAGCTGATCTTGACCGGACATGGAAAATTCCCCCCTCACTATAGGGGAGGTGCTAACCCCCATGGGGGTTAAATTCCTTCTAAGTGATTGAATTGCTTGGTTTTTTTGTTTTTTAGCTTCTGAACTGGAAATGTTTAATTTTTTGGAAATCTTTCGTTCTGTCAAGTCTCATAGAGGGCCATTTGAATCACACTTTTTTTTTTACTTGAAAGTAACTGAGACTAGGGCGTGTCCTCATTTGACTGGACCTTTACTTTGAAGTTTAAGCCAAATAAACATACATGCTATAGATAGCATAGCTTTGAAATTTCGCCTCCTCAAAAGAATCTGTGGGTTCCCGGAGGTTCTTTTGAGGAGGCTAAATATTCAACACGCCTAAGGTCTTGAAAAAGGTCTAGGTAAATGAGGACACGCCCTAGATTTTTTTAAGAAGCTGACCTAAAAACTCATCTTTTAAAGCTGCTTTTGGATTTTCTTTTTGCTACTCCTTAAACCTCATCTCGATACGATCCTGATTAGAAAGTGTTTCATCTCTTAAGCTCAAATAGGGGATCTTCTGTTATAAGAGAAGGGGCTTTTTTGAAAATATCTTTGGCTTTGATTTTTCTACTATAAGGGATTTTATGGGATTTTACTAAAAGCTCTTTTAATTTAAAAAAAGGTCTTTCTAGGAACCCTCAAATGGGATTCTTGTTTTTTCATTTTGCACCTTTTTTCTCGTCTTTTTGATACAAATTTCCTTTTGTCATCAAACTTTATTTGATTTGTTTTCCTTCTTTCTTAGAATGAAAGAAACTATAAGTAGTTAAAAGTGGAAAATAGTCCTCCCCAATAAGAAAATCTTAAGATAGAGTGAAAAATAAGCTTTTAAGGGGTCAGACACTTTCTTAATATTTTTTCTGAATAAGAAAAAATGAAATGATCTTAAGTGCTTTTAAGCTTTGGCATCTCTTTTGTTTTGTCTAATTCTAGACACACTTTTTCCTTTATTGTGAACACAGCTCACATCTTTTAAAAAAGCTCCATTTAACTTCTCAAATTGGAGCTTCTCCTTTTTACGATCGGTCAGAAAGCTTATGGAGGCTTTAGTACAAGGTAAGCTAGAGGGTGAGAATCAATTGATTTAATGTGATAACTTTAGCCTAAGAAAGAAAATAAAAGTAGCTAAGAAGATAGGAAGTAACAACTTAAAACATAGAAGAAGATAGAGTTTTTACTTAAAGTTTTTTGGTTTAAAGCCTTTGGGATTTATAATACTAGCACTGTTCCCTACAACTCGAATCACAAAAAGACCTTCTTTCTCAGCCTTTCTAGCTGAACTTTGATTGGATTTAAGATAAGCTACAGCACCGTAGATTTTTTTGTCTTTATATTCAGGAAACATTTTTTTAAAATCTGCTAGCTTTTTTAAAAAATGAGTTAAGTCTCTTATACGTAAGGTGGTTTTGACTTCTGTCACAACCACTTCACTGCCATTAAATGCAATAATGTCGAATTCAAAAGGTTTCCCATTCCATGTCCCAAAAGACTCTGGAAGAATTCTCTGTACTTCAATGTTTCTTTCTTGAAGAAGTTTAACTAAATCACCTTTTGCCAGAGCCTCCATAAGCTTTCCCCATTGACCTGTGAAAAGTTCGTCTAACTTTGCTATACGTTTATCAGACTTTCTAAACTGAAGATCGGTCTCAAGTTTTGACTCTTTTAACAAACGCTCTGTTTCTTTGTGGGCTTTAGCGATTTCTTGTTGAGATTCTTTGAGTTGGCGGTCAGTCTCTTTTTGAGCTTTGGCATTCTCTTTTTGAGACTTTGCCAGTTCTTGAGTTTCTTTAGCAACAGCTTGAATCGAAGCCCATACAGCTTTAGGAATTGAATGATTGGGTTTTTTTTAAAAGCATACGGTTATAATAATATAAAAAAACTTTCTTTTCAAGTGATTTTAAGAGAATTTCTTTCAAATGGCCTCACTGCGACATCCCTTGCTAATTTACTGTACTATAACAGGAAAATAAGAAAGTACCAGATAAAAAAGTACCAGAAAGGATGTCGCTAGAGATAATACAACAATTAAATCCTGACTTTCAAAAGTAAGTACAAAAGAAATTAAAGTTTGTTTTTAATCAAAACTATCGTGATTCTCATATGCGTTCTTGTACGGAATTTTTTCGTGATCAACTAGGTTCAATGTAGGGGAAAAGTCTTAACATTCGGGAATAGATGGGTAAGTTAATTTATTATTTTCTTTTTGTTTTTTAGTGATTCTGCAAACTTACAAAAGTTTACAAATCAATTTATAGGAATTGTTATAGGACCTTTCAATTCATTTAAGAAAGTTGTTAATTTTTCTGTTTTTGTTCCATTGTTTGAGTTATAAAGAATCTTTTTAAACTCTTTCCCTTTTATGCACATTTTCACTTATCTCCTTTGATTTTTTTAAATATGGTTTCTTTAACTTTGCTCATATTTGATATAACTTTAATCTCTGCCAGCCCCCTATCATAGAAAGCTCAAATAAAACATTAGGTTCAAGTCAACTTAAGACATCTTGGACCAAAAGTTATCTCTAAGATTTTCATCTTTTAAGTTCAAAATCAATTTTTAACATCCAAATCATAGGTAAAAACAAAACTACTTTTTCCCATAAAACCTCCAAACCATCCTTGTTTTGTATTTCTAACGGTCTTAGATTACAGGAAAGCATCTCTGTTTATCAATGAACACTAGACCTTAGTTAAGCTCAGAGGCTCAGCGTACAACAAAGCCCTGCAAAATCCATAATTAATTTTTTAGGAAGAGTCATAGCACATGGAAGTTGTAGGTCAATAGTACAGATTAAGAATCAGACAGAATCTCACCAATGATCTTATGAACAATGCCTCCTGTAGAATCTTGAGACTTTCTAAAGCACCAATTTGCCCCTAAGTCTTGAGTGATAGCATTACACCAATCTTCCATAAAATCCCACTTTTGAATATCACGCTTTTTCTTTATTCCTTTTACTTCAAGAACAATATGAACTCCATTAACAAGCCTAATGATAAAATCTGGAATATAAACTCTTTGCTTTCCTTTTTCATCAATATAATCAACCTCAAATCCCAAGTGATCATTTTTAACCCAAGCTTCAACATTTTCATTTTTATCAAGCTCTCTAGCATGAGCTCGTTCCCATCCACTGTCAACGACGCATAAATTCATATGAGTTTTTTTGAAAATATCCGTATCTTTTTTTGTCCACCACTCTGAGCAGTCTTTAGTTGAAGAAAATTTAGGTTGACCATAAATAACTGTGAGCTTTTCGACAGAGTCTTTTTGAATGGAGTGGAAAATTTTATTTACAATCTCATTCATTTTGATCATAACCATTAAATCTTTTCTCTCCTTTTCATATTCAGGAGTTATTTTAAACTTATGAGATTCTATAAACTGTTCAAATAAGTGAAAAATTTGCTTTATAGCCTCCTTCTTTAAAACTTTCCTTTGCCAATCTAAATTTAATTTTTCGTATACTTCTCCCGTCATTTTTAATATCAGAGTCTGCATACGATCTGGCTCGTAATTTTTTTCAAAAAACTCTTGTAAGCTTGTAACAGAAATATCTTCATACCGAGGTTTATTGTCAATAACAGGAGCTATTTCATTGATGCGAGGAATATTTGAAACATCTACTCTAAATATTCCCATTTTCTTAAAATCGATCTTAAGCTCTGGTTTTAACTCTTTTTCAATTTTTTTAACGTTCGGCCAAGAGATTTCATACTCCACTTTCTTAGGCTCTGGAAAAATAGCACTTTTTGGGTTTTCTGGTTTTAGATCTTTATCATCTCCCTCTTGAGGCAAATATGAAAAAGGTATTCCTAAAACACTAACATATTCAGGATCAAATATTTTTTTATCGTTCAATTCATAAGAAGTTCTTCTTAAACCTCGGCCTACGGTCTGTTCACATAAAAGCTGACTGCTAAAAGCCCTAAGACCCATAATATGAGTTACTGTTTTGCAATCCCAACCCTCTGAAAGCATAGCCACTGCAATGATATGATGAATATCCTGTCCGATACCTTTAAGTTTTCCAACAGTATGGAGCTTTTCAAATACTTCTTCTTGATAGGCTTTATTTGAGCCTGTCGCTTTATCTTTACGTTCTTCTAAGTCAGAGTAAATCTTAATCATTTTATTTGGGTTGTTAAACTGATTAGCTAAAGGAATATTTTCCTCTTTAAAGCTAAACTCAATTCTATCAGCAGTTTCTTTTCTATTTACGATAGAAATCATAACAGGCGGTCTAAACTCACTATCATTTTTACAACTGTTCTTCCATTGATTAAATTTTTTATCCCAGTCATGAGAGAGGTGTGTATAAGCAATTTTTACAATATCGGGTAAGGATTCATTTTCCTTTGTCTTTCTGTTTAAATCAGGGCGAACTTCATCACTATCGTAAATATGATAAAGCCTAGTTTTTTTGTTTTTTACATCAATACTAGCATCATCTCCAATAGCAAATCGAGGGGTTTTAACTAAACCAGCTTCAATGGCATCTGTTAGTCCAAAGTCACTCACTATCCATTCAAATAAATCTTTCTCATCAGCTTTTTTACCTGCTGGAGCATAAGGGGTTGCAGAAAAATCAAAGACATTAATAATGCCTAGAGTTTTATTGATACGATCAAGCCCCTCAATCCATTTAGTAGCTTGTTCTGCTTCTTGCTTTGTCATTTCATCGGTTTTCTTTATTTTAAGCTCTGATCGTCTTCTCCAAGCATGATGAGCTTCGTCATTTATAACGACAATATTTTGGTTAGCTAAATTTTCTAATACTTCTCTTACATAAGCTGTATCACTCTTTGCCCCTCTTTTATCTACTGACTTTCTTTTAGATAGTTTTTCTTCTGTCTCCCACTGAAGTTGATGACGCTTTTTAATTAAAACTTTTCCTTGAGTCATCTTCTCCATAAACTCATTTGGAATAATTTTAAATTCACGGTAATAGTTTTCTTCACCCCCTAACTCTAACGCTTTTAACCTATCTAAGACCGTTGAGCCAGGAGCTACAACAAAAATATTCTTTGAAAAGCGAGTATCCCTTGGATAATTCACTTTATTTAGAATTTGCCAAGCGATGGTCATAGCCATAACAACTGTTTTTCCCGTTCCTGTGGCCATTTTAGAGCAAAGCCTATTTAAAGACTCATCTTTTGGAATTTTTAATCCTGTTTTTAAATGCTCAGGTGCCTCTACTAAAAAGATTAGTGTTTTAATGGCTTCTAGCTGACAAAAGAAAAAAGAAAACTGCCTTCCACAATCTTCAGGGGCTTGATGCCAAAAATCTAGCAATCTTTTTGTAACTCCCGTAACTCCTGAATAATTGTTATTTTCCCAGTCCTTATACCATTTCCAAAAATTAATTCGACATTTTTTTAACGTATTGCGTCCTGGCTTTTTGATAAAACTCTGTTAAATTTTTAGAGTCATGTCGAAAAAAGATTTAGTTACACAGATTCAAGGGTATAATTTTCTAGCTACTTACAAAGTAGAAAGAAGTGCCAACATCAAGATAAAACTCCAAGCTTTGCAGCATATGCAAGAAGGAAAATCGATTCAAGAAACAGCAGGTATGGTTTTGTATCACCGTCACAGTATCAAATCTTGGTTACAGTATTTTGTAGACTTTGATTACGAGGGATTGATAGATCGAGAAGGCAGAGGACGCAAGCCTCGTTTGCCAGTGACAGAAGAAGAGAACTTCAAAATCAAGTTAGATGAAATTCAAGACAAAAGAGAGGGAGGAAGCATAGGAGCAAAGGAAATACAGAAACTTTTAGCAGATGAATTTGACTGTTGCTATTCTCTTTCTGGGGTTTATGTTTCTTTAGACCGCCTTAATATTGTATGGATCAGTGGTCGTTCTCTTCATCCTAAAAGTTCATTAAGAAGCTATGGAACAGTTTAAGGAACATTTTCCAGAAGAGGTGGAGAAAATAAAGGAAAAGATTCAGACTAATAAAATAGAGATTTGGTGGCAGGATGAATGCAGAATAAGCCAGCAAGGTTCTTTGAGTAGGATTTGGGCAAGAAAAGGCACACGGCCTAGAGTTGTGAGGCAAAGACAATTTTTATCCACTTATATTTTTGGAGCAGTTTGTCCGGATAAAGATAAAGGCTGTGCTTGGGTTTTACCGGAATGTAATTCAGGGATGATGCAAATTCACTTAGATGAGATATCTAAAAATATTCAAGAAAACTATCATGGAATTGTTTTAATGGACAGAGCCAGTTGGCATACCACAGAGACTTTGATAGTTCCTAAGAATTTATCCCTGATGCCTTTACCTCCTTATAGTCCAGAATTAAATCCCATGGAACAAGTCTGGCAACAATTACGAAGGATCAAATTATCGAATGCATGTTTTAAAAACTATGACCATATACTGAATACTTGTTGTGAGGCCTGGAATACTTTTTGCGATCAGGAGGGCAGGATTAAAAAATTATGCACTCGATCTTGGACAAAACAACAAGATGAATCAAGCTTGTAAATTAATTTGAACCTATAAATTAAATTGTGTAACTGATTTTTGTCATTTTAAATTTTAACCTCACTTTTTTACACTTATTTTAACCCATCAATCGATTTACACAACAAATAGATATACCTGAAATAAACTTATCTTATGAAAACTTAAACTCACCTTAAAAGAAGTTTTTTTAAAACCTCCTAACTGAAACTTTTCCTTAAGTCAATTTTAAAATTTTAAATTTGAACATGAAAATGTCGAATTAATTTCTGTAATTGGTATTAATTCTCTTTCTTATTTTATTAACTAGGGGAATTTCTACAATCTTTCCATAGTCATCATAAGATCGAGTATCTGAGCTTGCCACAATATAGCTTGCAGGCCTTCGCCCTTCTTCTAGAACAAATCCCTTTTTTGTTTTGTCAAACTTCCAATGTTTATTAACCCAAGTTTCGACTTTTTTCAGGTCTAAAGGCTAGCTGATATAAACAAACATCTCAGTTCTTTGTAAGATGTCTTGAAGAAGCAACTTACAAGGAAAAACAACTTGAGAGTTATAAAAAAACATACAAGGAGGTCTAAGATGTTTAATTCTAATTCTAATTATATCATATCAATTTATGTTCTTGTCGATGATTTTTTAACCCCTCTCGTACAACAATCCAGAACTGGTTTGCCAAAAATAAAGGAGGTTTTTCTTCTGCTTATCTCCCAGAGAAATTGTCACTCTTTATCTTACTTTTCCAAAGTTCTGGCTTTAGGAATTTTAAAGCCTTTTACCAGTTTGCAAAAGTCTATCTTAAACCTTATTTTCCTAATCAAAAAGCTTTTAAAGAAGGGAGTTAAGCTTATTACAAACGTCAAATTAAATATGGAGAATAAATTGATTCCCTTATTTGACAAGTTGATGTTGAAAAAATGTTCTGTTGTGGAGGTCAGTGATTGGAGTGTTAAAAGGAGAGTTTCATCTTGAGCATTCTCGCCATCGTAGCCCACAAAACTTTGTCATCAATCTTTTAGGTACTCTCATCTCTTACTTGCTTAAAACCTAAAAAACCCTCCATTCAACTTAAAACTCAAGAACAGGGGCTTCTGAAAAACATATAAAAGTCGAAACTCAGGTTTATAAGTCATCAGGGAGGAAGTTTTTATTACTTTAGTGAGAGCCGTTCAGCTTGTTCTGTTAAAGAACTCTTGAGGTCTTATAAGGGGCCTATTTTAACAGATGGCTACGCTAGTTATAAAACACACTTTGAGGGTGAAAAGGGAATTGATCTTGCTTTTTGTTGGTCTCATGCGAGAAGAAAGTTTATTGACATAGAACAGAATTACCCTGAGGAGTGTGGAAAAGTATTAAAGCTTATGGAGGAGATTTTTAAAGTTGAATCAAAGGCAAAAACTTATGAAGAACTCAAAAATTTAAGACAAACAGAATCAAAGGATTTAGTTCTTTCTCTGCAAGATCTGTATTATAAACTTTATGGAGAAGCTCGTCCTGAGAGTGGGTTAAAAAAGGCTATTGATTATAGCTTTAATCACTGGGATGGCTTAAATTTATTCTTAGAAAATGAGAAAATTCCTATGACAAACAATAAAGCAGAAAGAACGATTCGACATTCTGTGATGGGAAGAAAGAACTTTCATGGGTCAAGGACTCAGAGAGGAGCTGAAACAGCATCAGTACTTTATAGTATTGTGGAAAGTTGTAAGAAGGTGGAATTAGATCCTAAGGACTATATTTTAATGGTTGTGGGAAACTCCCTCGATAAGATACCTATTAAAACGCCTTTTGAGTATACAAGTGAGCTTCGTTCTTAAAGAATAAAGCACAAAAAAAATCAAAATTACGAAAAAAAACTAGGAATTATTCTTTTAAGAACTTCTCTAATACTTTTGTAACGGGGAAGGACTTAGGGAAATGTTTTACAGGCTTTTTTTACAACAAGATCAATAAAAACTTCTCCTTTAAAATCTAAGAAATATCCTCCTTATAGGAGTCAAGGGCTGTTAAAAAACCAACTTACCTTGAAATCACATCATTCTTAAAATGAAAGTTAAGTAGAGCTTAATTCATAAATAAGGTCCACTTAAAAGGTTCTTTTCAGAGAAAAATACTTTTAAAAACAAAAAGCTTTTGTTTTTACTAGGTTTTTTAATTTAGCAAACAGATTCTAATTTTATAAGCAGAATCATGATGCAGAAAGTTAACTCTTCTTTTTTTTTTCATACGAAGTTATTCTTTTTCATAAAGGATAAGAGTCTTTTCCTTTGAGTTTAAAAAATAAGACTTAAGAAACCAACATAACAAAAAACTTAGAAAAGGAGGGATTTTACGTTATGAAAAAATTAATACTAACATTTTTATTTTTGATGTCTTTAGGAGGACTTTCTTATGGGGACGTCGTAGGAGAAGGAAGCCAGAGCTTACTTTTACAAACTCCATGGGAAATGCATGATGGAAACTTCATTATTAGCAGTATATCTCCCCCTAAAAGTAAAGGGACATTAAAGGTCAATGGAACTCCAGGAGACGGTCAATCTTCTGACTATGAGATCTTCGCCTGTGGAGGAAATCTTGAACTTCCTGAAAGATATAGTTGCCATAACTTAACAAAACAAAAATTAAACGAAGGGATTTCTCTTGAAGCAGGAGTTTATTTATTAGTTTATAGTGAAACAAGACAATTTATTGAGGTGGAAGAAAAAACTCTAGTCAGTGTCAATCTCGACAAAATTAAAATTAATCCTGAAGGGCAAAATTACCATCTTGCATGGGATCTCACTAATAAGGAAATGCAGGATTTGAAGGTAAGACAAGTATATACTAAACCTTACAATAAATGGTTTGATACGTTTTGTGGTTCATATGGACATCATCATAATGTAAAAACTGAGTGTAAATATTTCACATCAAAAAATCTTGATGAATATGCTAAAATTTTAAGATTTTCTGATAATGGTTGGAACCAATTAGAATTGGGTATGAACCACCACAACAAACCAGATGTTAACTGGGGCTATGCCTATTATCACGAATTCGTTGATCATGACTCTGACCATAAAAAAGAAGAGACTTTTATTTCTGTTTTTAGGGGTACTTATATGATTCGGTTTATAGATAAAGATTATAAATCCTTTTATGTTTATGGCATTAAATCTTGGGATCATTAAAAAGAAGATTAAATAATAATCTTTTAACTTCTGTCTGTTAACTTAAAAAGGCTGGGATTTGTGTTCTCAGCCTTTTTCAAACTATAGCCTACTTTTTTAGGCTACTCTTAACTGTTCTACAAGAAGAGGTATTGCTTTAGAAGAACTGGGAGGAGTTTTTCGAATGTGCATAAAAGTGGAAAATAAAGTGAGCTTCCCCCAAAAAAGTGGACAGTTTTTATACTCTTAAAGCCCTCCTTTGTTTAAATTCTTCTGGACTCATGTATTCCAAGGAGGAATGCATTCTTACCTTGTTATACCATTTCCAAAAATTAATTCGACATTCTTTTAACGCATAGCGTCCTGGCTTTTTAATCAAACTCTGTTAAATTTTTAGAGTGTCTATCAAAAAGTATGTCAAGAAAAAACACTTCTCCATTTACAAAAAATATAAAAAATTTTTTTTGCATACGGTCACGAATATTCTAATCACCTAAGAAAAAACTTCCTGCATTTCCTTTCCATTTTTTAATGACTCTTCCTTTACACATTGTAAAACAAACATATTCCTATTATGCGTCTATCTGAACCTTTTTTAGTTTTAAATCATGAATTCCAAAGATTTAAAACCTTAGATTATAGTAAATTTCAGGAATAGAGGATGTGCTATTCGTCGAAATGAATTTTTTATAAATATCATTTTTATTAAGCTATCTATCCTCACCTCATAAAGTCATTATTTGTATTGTTACTTACTATGCAAGAAACTTTAAACAGATGATTTTATAAGGTTGTTTTATTATTATTTACATTTTTACGTTCTCCATAAGGTTTATATTTTTTCCCAGACTTGAAAACACCTAAAGTTAAAGCTGCAATTCTTCTAGTTGGTAGCATTTCTAGCAGTGTGTGGTGGTAAATTTTTTTTGATCAATTCTTCATAAAAATCATTAAATTCATTGTTATTTCCTATAACTGAGAGTGCAGCTATCTTAAAAACACTTTTCATTTGTGGGCAAAACCTAGACTTCTTAGTTCCATAAGACCTTCCACTACTCATTTTATGTAGCTTTACAAGTCCGCAGTCCACTCCACCAGGAATTACGTTTAAATCGGTGAGGCACTACAACCCTGGCTACAATCTTGATAGCCTTGATAGAACCAATTCCTGGAATGCTACTAAGATTGCTAATATCTTTGTGTTTTTTACTTAGCCTCTTAAACTCTGCTTCATAACGTGCTTTCTCCTCCCCATAAGAACTGATAGCTTTATCTAAGCCTTCTAGAACAAATATATCTCTTCTGCCCGTTTTAATTGAGTCTGCTTCTTAGCATCAAGATGGGAAGCTCGAAACAGAGCTGATCTTTGGTTTTTAACACGAACTCCTCTTTTAACCACATCTTCATACCCACTGACAATCTTACGAAGGTAAATGAATTCATCACCTGAGTGAAAAACTGGTTTCAAAAGGCCAGAGCGTAACAATAAAACAAGTTTTTCAGCATCAATTTTATCAGTTTTAGCCCCTTCACTTAAAAGTTTGTTCCGAAGAGGATCACAGACTATGAACTCATCAACACTATCCTTTAATTCTGAATACAACCACTATCGAAGTTGTAGTCTCTTCGATAGTCAATATCTTCTTACCTTTCAGAGTTTTTAAATAGGCACGAAGATTCCCAAGATCTGAAATCGTGTCCATAGTCTTAATATCTTTTGATTTGCCTGTCATCCTTGAAATGGCCATGTTACTTTGTGCCCAATCTACGGCTATATAGTGATCATACATTTTATTTTCCTCCTTTGTTGGTTTGTTTATAAATAAAGTCTTGAAATCCTATTTTACATCTTTTTTTTGCTTTTCCCTTTGAGGCCTTAAAAACCAGGCCAGCTAAAGGGTTTAGAATTTGTCTCGAAAAGCTCACCTCCTTCTGCAAGTACTTTAGGGTCACTATCATGGCTTAAACCAGTGACCTGTCTTTTTGATTTACCGTCGAAATTAATTTTTGTAATTGGTATTACAGGCTCTTTACAGGCTCAAACACCTTTTTCCTCTTGTTCTTCCATCTGATAAAAAATTCCTCTTGACGACAGCACACAAATGTCCTTTATTCTAAAAAAGCCCTTATAAGTAGATTAACATGAATGGTTTTAATAAAAATAATATTGATCCTCAAGCTCTTGATATCATACGTATTTTACAATCTCAAAACTACACAACCTATTTGGTAGGGGGTTGTATTAGGGATATCCTCTTAGGCTATAAGCCTAAAGACTTTGATATTGCCACGTCTGCTCTTCCAAAAGACATCAAAGCCCTTATTCCCCAATCCTATATTATTGGAAAACGTTTCAAACTTATTTTAGTGCGTAGAAGAAATGCACTTTTTGAAGTCTCTACATTTAGAAAAGAAGGTGGCTTACATAAAGACCTCAATGACAATGCCTTAGCTTTTCAAAAAAAGATCAATTACAATGTTTTTGGTACCCCTAAAGAAGATGCTTTTAGAAGAGATTTTACCCTCAATTCTATTTTCTACGATCCTTTTAAAGAAGGCCTTATTGATTACTGTAATGGCTTAAAGCATATCAAAGAAAGAACCATTCATATGATAGGAAACCCTAAAATAAGACTCAAGGAAGATCCCATACGTATTTTACGGGCAATACGTTTCTCCTATAAACTGGATTTTGTTTTAGAAGAAAGTTTAAGACAAGCCATTCCAAAATCTGTCGGAGAGTTAGTTCACAGTTCTATTCATAGAAGAAGAGAGGAGTTCATAAAAATACTAAGGCTTAATGATCCTTCTTTACCTTTCATTGAGGCTAACAACTTTCATGTTCTCTCTGTCATTGCCCCTATATTAAAAGGAGCGTTCAATCATGCCGAAAGCCATCTAGCTAAAGTTCTTAAATCTTTTCATGATTTTAAAATTGACAAAGATAACCCCTTAGAACTTTTTTCTAGCTTTATTTTATCCATCACAAGGGAGTGCTTTCAAGAATCTCCTGAAGCCCCCCTAAAAGAGAAAAAGCTAATAAGAATGATGAGAGATGAATTAGGGCTTTTTAGATACGAACAAGAATTCATTATAAGAGCTTTAAAAATGCTGAAAGATCTTAAAAATAAAAAGGCTTATGAATCAAATAAAGAAAAACTAAATATCATTTTACAAAATAACGCCTTCCCTATAGCTTTATTTATGGCCCAAAGAGATCAATCTTTACCTCCTGAGGTATCCTCTTTCTGGTATGAAATGTACATAAAACGAAAGTAAAAATAGACTCCTTATGAAGGAAGCACAAAACCCCTGTAAAATTAGAAACTTTGATAACTGATAACTTCTCCATCTTAGGAACCTAAAAACCTAAACGGAAGCACTATACATGAAATAAACATATCTTATGAAAATTCAACCTCCCCTCAAAAGAAGTTTTTTTAAAATCTCCTAACTGAAGCTTTTCCTTAAGTCAATTTTAAAATTTTAAATTTGAATATAAAAATATCGAATTAATTTCTGTAATTGGTATTACCTTAAAAATAACTCCACTATTTTCGACTCATAGCACTATTGTTGCATAATAACTCAATTTGTTTTTACCTACTTATACCAATTCTTGAACGTTCAAGAGCACGGATACGTTTTTCTAAAGGAGGGTGAGAACTAAAAAGCCTTGCTACAAGAGATGTTTTTTGTTTTCCTGAGATTTTAAAGGTGTCAAGTTTACGACTTTCAACACTTGTATTTTGTTGAAAAGCTAGATTGTTGATGTCAGAGTATCTTTGTAAAGCTTGAAGAGCTGAGATCATTTTTTCTTTGCCCGCAAGTCTTGCTCCTCCTTTATCGGCCCTGAACTCCCTCCAACGTGAGAATTTGTAAACACCTATGGATCCTAAAAGGGTGAGTAAGATTTCAAAAACAGAAATAAGTACAAAGTAAATCAGAATTGAATCTGTTTTTAAAAGCTCCATGACCATTTTCGCTAGTATACGACCGATAAAAATCGCCAATGTGTTGATAACACCTTGCAGTAAGGCCATACTGACCATGTCCCCATTAGTAATATGACTTACTTCATGAGCTAAAACACCTTCTACTTCTGAAGATGACATACTAGAAAGGAGTCCTGACGATACGGCTACAAGGGAGTCATTCTTAGAAGGTCCTGTTGCAAAAGCGTTAAGTTCTTGAGACTGGTAAATGGCTACTTCAGGCATCTTTTTAAGACCGCCCTTACGGCTGAAATAATGTACTCTTTCTAAAAGCCATTTTTGTTTTTCATCTTGTTGAAGGCTTTCTTCATCAATTACACTTAGCTTCATGAATCTTTTAGCCATGGACTTTGACAAGAAAAGAGATATGACAGACCCTCCCATACCGAAACAAATAGCAAAGATAAGATAAAAGGTTAAATGGTCTGGTGCTTGAATGTCAAAAAAGGAAAAAATTAAGTTCACTGTTACCATTAATGTAATGAAAACAAGAGCATTGATCACAAGAAACAGTGACGTGCGAGTAAAAAAAGTTACCATTGATCTCATAAAAACACCTCCTTCATCTTACATTCAACATAACTATTATGTTATTTTTTGAAGAGAAAGTCAAGTTCACCTCCCTTTTTTGTTGTGATTTTCACACTTCCGCCGTGACAGATACTTCCGAAGAGAATTTCATCTACAAGAGGCTTTTTCACATGTTTATCAATTGTACGGCTAAAGGGCCTTGCCCCATAAGAGGAGTCATAGCCTTTATTATAAATGAAATTCTTTGCTTTTTTATCCCAGATTAGGTGAATGTTTTTTTCTAAAAGCTGCACCTTTAATTCATTAAGAAATTTTTCTATAACAGAAAGCAAAATCTCTTTGTGAAGAGGTTTAAACTCTATAATAGAGCTTAAGCGGTTTAAAAACTCAGGACTAAAGCTTTTTTTAACAGTTTGTAAGGAGAGACTAGAGGATTCTTCTCTGCTTCTGTGAATGCCTAAGAGACCTCGATGAGTTTCAAAAGCACCTATGTTGCTTGTCATAATGAGAATTAAATTTTTGAAGCTAGCAATTTTGCCATTAGGATCAGTGATTTCACCTCGGTCCATAGCTTGAAGAAGAAGATTTAAAACATCTGGATGAGCTTTTTCTATTTCATCTAGAAGTAAAACACAGTAAGGTTTCTTGATAACTTCTTCTACTAAAAGTCCTCCCTCTTCATAGCCGACATAACCCGGAGGAGAGCCTATAAGGCGAGAGATAGAATGTTTTTCCATGTACTCACTCATATCAAAACGTAAGAAATCGATACCTAATTTTTCGGCTAATTGTTTTGAAAGCTCTGTTTTTCCTACTCCTGTAGGACCTATAAAAAGGTAGGATCCCATAGGTTGATTTTTAGATTTTAAGCCAGAACGTGAGAGTTTAATAGACGTAGAAAGTTTACCTACAGCCTCTTTTTGACCGAAAATAACTTGGTTTAAGTTTTCTTCTAAGTTCTTTAATAAAATCACTTCATTTTGTGATACTGTTTCCTGAGGAATTTTTGTCATAAAAGAAATGGTTTTTTCGATATCTTCAATTTTTACTATTCTTCTTTTTTGAAGGTGTACTTTTGCTCCTACTTCATCGAGAACATCTAAGGCTTTGTCAGGGAAGAATTGCTCTCTTATATATTTATGGGAAAGTTCAAGAATAGAACTTAAAACTTCATCAGAGTATTTAACTTTGTGGTAAGATTCGTACTGAGACCTGAGGCCTTTTAGAATTTCTAAAGTTTCTTTTTTAGAAGGTTCTTTAATCTCTACTTTTTGAAATTGTCTCGAAAGAGCTAAATCTTTTTGAATGCTTTTTCTGTAATCCTTATAAGTGGTGGCTCCTAGGTATCTTATATGACCTTCATTCAAAAAAGGTTTTAAAAGGCCTGCCATATCTAAGGGGCTTCCTGAAGTACTCCCTGCCCCCATGATACCCTGGATCTCATCAATAAAGAGGATAGGTTTATGTTTTTTTCTTAGGCTGTCAATAATAGCTTTAAAACGTCCCTCAAAATCTCCTCGGTATTTAGTTCCTGCAAGAAGAGTATTGAGATTTAAAGCATAGAGTTTGGCTTTTCGTAAAGCTTGAGGGACTTGTTTGGTTACAATTTTTTCAGCTAGACCATAAGCTAAAGCCGTTTTTCCCACCCCGGGTTCTCCTACAAAAAGGGGATTATTTTTGTTTTTTCTCGACATAATATGGAGGACTCTTTCTAATTCTTTTTGTCTTCCTATGAGAGTGTGGTGATTCTTTTTTAAAACTGTTTCGTTTAAGTTTTCACAAAAAAGGTTGAGAGGATCATGAAAAGCTTGATCTTGGTCTTGAGTGTCTATTTCTAGGGGATTCAGAGACTCTTGTTCTTGAGGGGAGGCTTTATGGCTTTCCATCTCTCTTTGTACTATAGTTGAGAGCTTGACCAGTTCATATCTTGTTACTCCATGTTTTTTGAGAAAATATACAGCATAAGATTCAGATTCACTAAAAAAAGCGACTAAGAGATGTGATTCTTCCACTTCTTTTTTGTCACAACTTTGAACTTGTATGATGGCTTGTTGCAACGTTCTTTGTAAAGAGAGAGTTGTCTGGGGTGGCTCCATAGGCTGCTTAAGTATTTGAGAGCTTCCTTCTACCTTATAGTGACTGCTTAAGAAATCTAAAATATCTTTTCTTAAATTTGCAATACTCACACCACAAGATTCTAAAATTCTTCTAGCATGGTGGTTATGTGTTAAAGCTAAAAGAACGTGTTCTAAGGCAACAAACTCGTGAGAGTTATTTACTGCTATATTTACAGCTTCGCCTAAGGTTTTTTGAATTCTAGGGTGTAACATAAAAAGTCCTTCTCATATCTATTATAACATGGAATGAAAGTAAAATTTGTCAAGATGATAAAACTCCTTAGCTTATTTCAAATTGAAATGAAAATCAGAGGTATTAGGGGGGATTATTCTTTTTAAGGGCTTTATGTTTGAGTTCATAATATTTAATGTAAGATTTTGTCAATTTCTCATATTTTTTCGTTAACAACTTGTTTTTTAAAGGGTTTTGTCTTAAAAAATCTTTCCATTGAAAGAGTTGTGCTTTTTCTTCACTGATATAGTAGTAGTAGGCATATTTTCCCTCTACAAGAATAAAGCTATTGTCTTCTTTTAAAAAAACCCTTCCTTTGGAGATAGAATCTAGGACCGATCGTCCGAAGTATTGTTTGTTTTTTTGAATTAAGCCTAGATAGCTTAAAATAGTGGGATAAATGTCTGAGTGTTGAGTGAGTTTCTGGGATGTATAAGGTGTGATTTTTTTGTTGGGGTGAAAAAGAATTAAAGGCACTCTATGACGTCCTAAAGCTGTTTCATAAATGTTTTTTAAAACAGGAGGCTGGGTGTGATCAGCTGTTAAAATAAATAAAGTATTTTTGTACCATTTTTTTGTTTGAGCACTTTTAAAAAAGCTTTTAAGAGAGTCATCGATATAACGTATACTTCTTAAGATTTTGCTTTCAATAAATTGTAATCTTTTTCTATCCTTTTCAGGGATGTCATAAGGGGCATGGGACTGGATAGTGAAGATAAGAGAGAGGAAAGGTTTTTGATTTGATATTTTAAAATGATTTGAAAGTTTGTCTATTGTAAAGTGAAAGAAAGCTTCGTCGTAAACACCCCACTGGCTTATAGGGCTTTTAGGATATTTTTTAAGAAAGTCTTCTTTGGCAATATGGTTTTGAATTCCAGCCGTTACATTGACTTTATCCCACATCATAGAGTTCTTAGAACCAGGAGAAAAAAAGAAGGAATGATAACCTTCTCTAGCAAGTAAAGTCCCTAAACCTTCCCATTTTTTGTCTATATCATCAAAATCAATGTAAGGGGTTCCTAAAAGAATGTTAGCTAAAGCTTTAAAGCTAGATCTTACATTAGAGAAATGGTTGGGAAAATAAAAAGATTTTTTGGATAAGGAGCTTAAAAAAGGAGTGTATTCTGTATTTAGAAACTCAATGTTCATACTTTCTAATACAATGATTATAATATTGTCATGAACTTTTTTTTCTTGAAAGTTAGTTCCTTTGTATTGAACGTTTGAAATGGCTTCTGCAGGGTTAAGAAGTTTCATCTTTGAATAAATATCTTTTTTAAAAAATTTGTCATAAACACTGTAGGCAAAACTATTGAGAACAAAAGCAGAGGGAATTTTGATGTTTTCTGAATTTTTTAAACCAATAAAGAAGGTTACAGAAAAGAACAAAATAGTGAAGGGTATGAGAAATTTGAGCTTATTTCTGTAAGGGGTGATGGCTTTTGTATCAACATCTCCTAACCAATAAAAGAGCCATAAAAACCCGAAAAAGAAAACTGTGACAGGGAAAAAGTAATGCCAGTGCTGGATGCTGTAATAAATGTAAAAGTTTTGCTCTATAATGTCTTTGAGAAAGCTGTAGAAAACAGAAAACGTTATTCTTTCGGAAGAGTAGTGAAAAGCTTTAACATCAATAATATTCCAAAGAATATAAATAGCATTAGGTATGATAAAAAAAAGAGAGCCTATTTTTTTATAAAACTCCCCCCGTTTTTTTATCAAAAATCCTGAGGCTATAAGAAGAAAGGGTGTGTTGATAATAAAAAGGCTTAAGAGATCGTAATTGAACCCGCTAAAAAATAGACTAAAAAAACTGTGTTGCGTAAGATCGGTATTATAGTGGTTTCGATTCCATAGGAAAAATACTACACGTATGAGAGATGATAAAAAAAGCATAGAAAGGAAAGAAAAAAAGACTTGCAGAAAGTATTGATTTGTTTTTTTCATAAAGTTTCTAAACTTTTACTTGCCTGCTTGTTCATAAATTTAAAGCTCTTGTGTCTAAGTAAAGGGCATATTACGACAAAAAAAGAGAAAAAACAGCTCTGAAAAAGCATGACTAAACGTGTTATTACTAAACTTTTTTAATCCTCTCTGACCCCCCCTGTATGAGACTGTTTTAATGTAACAAGCTACGTCTTAGGAAATGATTTATTGCATTATTTTTTATATTTTTTTTGCACTGCAAAATATTGCTTGCAATTTGAAAAATAATCTTTTATAGAAAGAAAAACCTTGGAGTTAATGAAAATTAAGAGTTCAAATAATTATAAGTAGTAAGTAATAAAGATAGGAATAGAAGGTAAACAAAAAACAAATAAAATAACAAAAGGAGGAAAAAATGAAAAAAACCATCGTATTAGTGACTGGCTTGCTTTTGTCATTTCATGTTCAAGCAGGTTCAACAACTGAAGAAAAAAGAACAAGAGAAGGCATGGGAGCTGTACAAGCAAAAAGAGTAAGTAATACATTCAAATCAACAAGTGAGAGAACAGCAAAAGTTGCAGAAGAAGGAGTTGAAGGAGTAGGTAATACATTCAAATCAACAAGTGAGAGAACAGCAAAAGTTGCAGAAAAGTTGCAGAAGGAGTTGAAGGAGTAGGTAATACATTCAAATCAACAAGTGAGAGAACAGCAAAAGTTGCAGAAGAAGGAGTTGAAGGAGTAGGTAATACATTCAAATCAACAAGTGAGAGAACAGCAAAAGTTGCAGAAGAAGGAGTTGAAGGAGTAGGTAATACATTCAAATCAACAAGTGAGAGAACAGCAAAAGTTGCAGAAGAAGGAGTTGAAGGAGTAGGTAATACATTCAAATCAACAAGTGAGAGAACAGCAAAAGTTGCAGAAGAAGGAGTTGAAGGAGTAGGTAATACATTCAAATCAACAAGTGAGAGAACAGCAAAAGTTGCAGAAGAAGGAGTTGAAGGAGTAGGTAATACATTCAAATCAACAAGTGAGAGAACAGCAAAAGTTGCAGAAGAAGGAGTTGAAGGAGTAGGTGATTCTTTTCATGAAAGTAGTGAAAATGGTCCTTCTGCAGGGCTGTTCAGTAGTACTCAAAATTTATTTGGAAACAACGATGAAGAAGCAAAACAAGCTATTTTAAATGCAAAACAAGCTATTTTAAATGCAAAAGATGTGGCTTCTCTTGTAACTCTAGAAGGAGAATATATTTCTGAATTAGAAATAGCAGCCAGAGCTATTGATTATTTATGTTCAAGAAAAAATAATAATCAGCAAATAACTTTTTTTACAAAATCACTTCAAAACGAACCTTATATTGTTATTGATGCTGTGAATGCCCTAACTTCAAAAGAAACTATTAGTTGTCCTTAGTTTCTTTCTTCCCCTTTTAGTTGTCCTTAGTTTCTTTTAAGGCCTCCTCAAATGAGGAGGCGTTTTTTATAAGTAGTTAAAAGTAGAAAATAGTCCTCCCCAATAAGAAAATCTTAAGATAGAGTGAAAGATAAGCTTTTAGGGGGGGCAGACACTTTCTTAATATTTTTTCTGAATAAGAAAAAATGAAATGATCTTAAGTGCTTTTAAGCTTTGACATCTCTTTTGTTTTGTCTAATTCTAGACACACTTTTTCCTTTATTGTGGACACAGCTCACATCTTTTAAAAAAGCTCCATTTAACTTCTCAAATTGGGAGTCCCTCCCCTCTTTACGATCGGTCAATAGGGAAAGCTTATGGAGGTTTTAGTACAAGGTAAGCTAGAGGGTGAGAATCAATTGATTTAATGTGGTAGCTTTAGCCTAAGAAAGAAAATAAAAGTAGCTAAGAAGATAAGAAGTAACAACTTAAAATATGGAAGAAGATAGAGTTTTTACTTAGCGATCGGAAAAAGACAGTAGAAGTTAGAAGCAAAAAATAACCAACAATTTGTTAACTTAAGTCCTATGGATTTTGAGGGCTTAAGCCTTTTGGAGATCTCTTCCGGAACCTATGCTACAAAAGAATGTCGAATTATTTTTTGGAATTGGTATTACTAAAGTTTTTTGGTTTAAAGCCTTTGAGATTTATAATACTAGCACTGTTCCCTACAACTCGAATCACAAAAAGACCTTCTTTCTCAGCCTTTCTAGCTGAACTTTGATTGGATTTAAGATAAGCTACAGCACCGTAGATTTTTTTGTCTTTATATTCAGGAAACATTTTTTTAAAATCTGCTAGCTTTTTTAAAAAATGAGTTAAGTCTCTTATACGTAAGGTGGTTTTGACTTCTGTCACAACTACTTCACTGCCATTAACTGCAATAATGTCAAATTCAAAAGGTTTCCCATTCCATGTCCCAAAAGACTCTGGAAGAATTCTCTGTACTTCAATATTTCTTTCTTGAAGAAGTTTAACTAAATCACCTTTTGCCAGAGCCTCCATAAGCTTTCCCCATTGACCTGTGAAAAGTTCGTCTAACTTTGCTATACGTTTATCAGACTTTCTAAACTGAAGATCGGTCTCAAGTTTTGACTCTTTTAACAAACGCTCTGTTTCTTTGTGGGCTTTAGCGATTTCTTGTTGAGATTCTTTGAGTTGGCGGTCAGTCTCTTTTTGAGCTTTGGCATTCTCTTTTTGAGACTTTGCCAGTTCTTGAGTTTCTTTAGCAACAGCTTGAATCGAAGCCCATACAGCTTTAGGAATTGAATGATTGGGTTTTTTTAAAAGGCATACGGTTGTAATAATATAAAAAAACTTTCTTTTCAAGTGATTTTAAGAGAATTTCTTTCAAACGGCCTCACTGCGACATCCTTTGCTAATCTACTGTAAAAACAAGAAAATAAGAAAATAAGAAAGTACCAGAAAGGATGTCGCTAGAGATAATACAACAATTAAATCCTGGCTTTCAAAAGTAAGTACAAAAGCTAAGCTCTTATAAAACTACAAGTAACTTGTCACATACTTAGTTTGTTTAGAGTGAGTTCAGAGTAAAAAATGAAGGAACCTTAGAGAACTTTCAGGAAATTTTAAGATAGACAGTGACGGCTAAGTTGTTAATTTTATTAGCCTCCTCAAAAGAATCTGTGGGTTCCCGGAGGTTCTGGCAGTTTTCCAAGGTTATGATATAAGGCGATTTTTATAGCTTTAGAGGTTCTAAAGCCGTAAGATTTTCTCATAGTGAGTTTTACTTTGTTGTTTAAACCCTCTACAATCCCTGAGGAGAAGGTTTTTTTAGCCTTGAAGTAATTAAGAATAAGTAGCTTATGTCTTCGTATGGTTTTTGCTTCTCTTTTCATAGGTTCAATTTTTGAAAGCATGACTCGTCTCGTCCAACTGTCTATAAATTTACCAGCCCAAGTTGGTGAAACATAGGTCCATAACTGTCGGAAGTCTTCTTTTAAAAGATAACAGCGGATACTTTTTAAATTGTACTGTATTAAATGCCTTAATTTTACTTTTTCATAAGATTTTAAATTTTCTGCATTTTTTAACAAGGGCCATCTAGCTTTTGTTAAAAGGGGTTCATACCCATCTTCTTTCATTTTTTTGTGTTCTGAAGCTCTCACTTCGTCTAAAGCCTTATTGAGTCTTGCTACGATATGAAACCGATCTAATATATTCAAAGCTTGACTTGCCCTCTCCTTTATGACTTTTAAATAAGGCTTCCACATATCAGAGCACACAAACCGTATCTCTTTTGACTTCTCTCCTAGTAAATCAAAGAATTTTCTAAAACTCTTTTCTGTTTTTTTTCTCCTATCCATAGCAAACGAACACTTTCTTTGCTTATTTCATAGACTAAGGTGAGATACTGATGGTTCTTTTTCCATTGTATTTCATCTACACCTATAGCTTGTATTCCCTTTAAAACCCTTTGTTTTAAACCATATTCTACGACCCATTCTACCGAAGCATAGACCTGATTCCAACTGACATGAAACTTACAAGAAACCTCTTTCCAAGACAGGTGACGACACCAGTCTGCTAAGTACTTCATGTAAAAGATCGTTAAACTCTTCTTACCATCGGCCCAAGGTAAATACTCAACTTTTACCCCACAGCAAGGACAATTAACTCTTCTTACAAAATAAACAAAAAACACCCTGTAACTTAAAATAGGAAGGGATTCAAAGTCCCGTGATGATTTACTGCTGTCATACACTGAACAGGGCTTCTTACAAACACTACAAAAAGCTTGGCCATTTTTACGAGCCTTAATAGGAACATTAATTGACTTTCTATCTTTTGAAAAATAAATGTCTCCGTATACAAAAGACTTCCATCTTAAACAATCATTTAGTATAGTCTTCAAAAGCATCTCTTCCCTCCTTTTTTTTTTTTTGAATAACATTTTAAGGCATCTGGGAAGTAGGTGCTTCTTTTTTAAAATTTTAATGTAATACAGCAAATAAATGAATGTTTTTGAGTTCAATCACCGGAGGTGATAGAGGCCAGTAAAGGCCTCAAAGAACTCAAAAATACAAGATAGAATGTCTTACTCTTACTTTGATTAATATGAGCTCTTTTGGGGGATTTCTACTACTTTTCACCCACAGATTCCCGGGAGGAGCCAAATTTTTTAATGATTCTAAGAACTTACAAAAGTTCACAGGCCATTTTATAGAATTCTGTTAGTAAGTTGATTCTGGAAAATCAAAAAACGTTAAAAGAGAGCCTGTAAATACATTTCAGTCAACAAAAGTCTTTACTTTTAAAATAATTTAGCATTTTCTCTCTGTTCCAGTTCTCTTTTCCTATAAAAATTCTCAGAAGTTTCCCTCTAGGGCCGATAAGGTAAGTTTGAGGAAGGAACCTTACGGAAAACATCTTTCGAATCAGATCACTTTGATCTAAGCCTAAATAGACTTTATTTTCATGAAGGGGTAATTTTAAAGACTTAAAAAAACTAATCACACTTTCTTTGGAATCACTTGTAAGACTAACCAAAGGAATGTGGCTTTTTTTGACAAATTTAATTAACTCAGGCCATTCATCCAAGCAAGGAGCACAGTCAGATCTCCAAAAATGGATCAAATACATTTGATCTTCAAAATGAGAAAAGCCTATTTTTGAAAGAGAATTTTCCACTAGGGGAAAAGAAAGGGGCTTTAAAATCTTTGATACATCTTGACATATAGAAACCAAGGACTCTTTTTTAAAAAGAGCTGTTTGCTTATAGAAATAAAAGCTAAAAATAAGAGCTACGCCTAAGAAAAAACTAAACCCTTGCTTTAAACTTACCAAACAACCCTCCGGTTTTTAATAGAAATAGAGATCCCTTAAAGAAACTTAAAAAAGTTGTTATCTATTAATTTTGCGAGATAACTCTTTCATTTCTCGCACAGATCGTCTTTTTTCCTTTTTCTTTAAGATTTTTTTCCTTTCTTGGTTCTTTTTCTCTGTACGAGAAAGCTCTGCAGGCTTTTCTTGTTTATAGTTAACAAATTCAATTATAGCCATAGGAGCTTGATCTCCTTGTCTTCTTCCTAACTTTAAAATACGGGTGTAGCCTCCTGGACGATCTTTCATTTGCGGTCCTATTTCATTAACTAAAGATTTCACTGTGGGTTTATGAGGATATTTTGAAAGAAGAACTCGATGGACATGAACTCCTCCTTTGCGACTTAAAGTCACTGCCTTTTCTACATGACGGCGAAGCTCTTTAGCCTTAGCTAAGGTGGTTTTTATACGTTTGTGATCTACTAAAGAACACACTAAGCCTCTTATGAGTGCCTTTCTTTGTGCCGAATCTCTATGAAAGCCCTTTTTATGAATTCTATGTCTCACTCTTTATTTTCCCCTTCTGAATCCTCCTGTTTTTCATGAGTAGGAGTAGGAGTAGGAGTAGGAGTAGGAGTAGGAGTAGGAGTAGGAGGAGGAGTAGGAGGCATAGGAGGAGGAGGAGGAGTAGGAGGAGTAGGAGTAGGAGTAGGAGTAGGAGTAGGAGTAGGAGGAGTAGGAGTAGTAGGAGTAGGAGTAGGAGTAGGAGTAGGAGTAGGAGTAGGAGGCGTAGGAGTAGGAGGCATAGGAGTAGGAGTAGGAGGAGGAGTAGGAGTAGGAGTAGGAGTAGGAGTAGGAGGAGGAGGCATAGGAGTAGGAGTAGGAGGCGTAGGAGGAGGAGAAGAAGAAGTTTTATTAGGTGACATTACGTTCTCATCATAGTCTTGTCCTTCATAAGTAGGTGGTACTTTTATTTCTTTTAAAGGAGTGTTTAACTCCTCTTTATTTTCATAACCAGGAGGAGGGCCTTTGCGATCCCAATTTTTAGGTGGCCAACCAAGAACTTTCATTCCTAAGAAAAGATTCATAGGTTGAAGAACTTCTTTGATTTCATTTAAAGATTTACGACCAAAATTCTTTGTCTTTAACATGTCTATCTCTGTACGAGTAACAAGTTCACCAATAAAACGAATGTCCGCATTTTTCAAACAATTAGTACTTCTTACTGAGAGTTCTAGTTCATCGACAAGTTTGAAGAAAATAGGATTGATAGGATCGGATTCAGAATCATCTTGTTCAGTTTCTCCAAAAGTCGTGTTCTCATTAAAGGTGATAAAAACCTGAAGTTGCTCTTTAAGAATTTTTGATGCTAAAGCAATAGCCTCTTGAGGGATCATATTTCCATGAGTCCAAATTTCTAAAGTTAAAGAATCATAATCTGTTCTTTGTCCTACTCTTGTGTTCTGTACAGAATAGTTCACACGGCGAACAGGGCTATATACAGAATCCATAGCAATAAAACCTGCAGGAAAATCTTTATCTTTATGAGCTTCAGAAGGTTCATAGCCACGACCAAAATTAAGAATCAATTCTCCTTCTATACTTCCTGTTTCATCTAAGTTAGCTATAACTTTATTTGGATTGATAATACTGATTTTATCCGTAGTTTGAATATCACTTGCCAAGAATTTACCAGGACCTTTTTTAGAAAATCTTAAATGTACAGACTCAGGAACAAATTGCTGAAAACGTACTTCCTTCAAATTAAGAATCACATCAGTAATATCTTCTAAAACTCCAGGTAAAGTACTAAATTCATGAACAACGTTGTCAAACTTTACAGCCACAGGAGCAGATCCCATCATAGAACTTAAAAGAACTCTTCGTAATGAATTTCCTAAAGTTTGTCCAAAACCTCTTTCAAGAGGTTGTATAATAAATTTACCGTATTTACGGGTGAAAGTGTCTTGATCAACACGAAAGTCCTTAGGTTGTATTAAATCCGACCAAACCTTATGGTAATGAGGCTGTAAATTGTTATTTGTTTCCATAGCTATCTCCCTTTTCAATTAATAGTTTTATTTTCTCCTGCGTTTAGGGGGGCGGCATCCGTTATGAGGAATAGGCGTTGTATCCCGAAGAGAAGTTATTTTTAAACCATTATAAGATAAAGCTCTAATGGAAGACTCACGGCCAGCTCCCGGTCCTTTTACAAAAACATCCACAGACTTAACTCCTCTTGCAACAGCTGTTTTTGCTACCGATTCTGCAGCAGTTTGAGCTGCAAAAGGTGTTCCCTTACGGCTTCCTTTAAAACCCATAGTTCCTGCTGTCGACCAGCAAACAGTCGATCCTGATGCATTAGTGATTGTTATAATTGTATTGCCAAAACTTGCTTTAATATAACAATGTCCTTGAGGGGCTGCTCTTTGAGCTTTTTTCTTAGCCACTCTTTTAGTTTTAGTTTGCGAAGAACCTTTTGTCGTCTGTTGTTTTGTTACCATAAAATTAAACCGCCTTCTTCTTATTTGCTACTGTTTTACGTGGACCTTTACGTGTACGTGCATTTTGTCTTGTACTTTGGCCTCTTACAGGAAGTCCTTTTCTATGACGAATACCACGATAACAATTCAAGTCCATAAGTCGCTTAATAGATAAACCCATCTCACGTCTTAAGGTTCCTTCAACTCTATACTCCTTATCAAGAAGTTGTCTTAAAGTTACACCTTGTTCATTAGTAAGGTCTTTTGTTCTTAGCTTTTCATGAAAATTAGCTTTCTTACAGATTTCTTTGGCTAAAGAACGACCTACGCCATAAATGTAAGTTAAAGCCACTTCAATTCTTTTTTCTTTTGGTAAATCCACACCACTAATACGCATTATTAACCTTGCCTTTGTTTATGGCGGGGATTTTCACAAATAACACGAACTACACCTCGCCGTTTGATGATTTTACACTTATTACAAATTTTCTTTACCGATGCTCCTACTTTCATACCTCTAAATCCAAAATTTTACAAAAAACATAAAAAACTAACTCCTACTCTTTTAACTTAAAAAGACCATTTTTTCAAGCTAGAAAGCTATTTATTTGCTCAAAAATGTGCTCAGGACCTCCCCCCCCATCAATTTTTCTCAAAATCCCCTTCTTAGAATAAAAATCCTCTAGGGGAGCTATAATTTTCCTATAGACCTGAAATCTCTTTTCTATCACCTGAGGTCTATCATCCTGCCTTCGTACAAGAAAAGTAGCACATACGTCACAAAAGCCCTTTTTTTTCATCCTTTTAAACTGACTGATATGATATACAGCAGCACAACTGGGACAACTCCTACGTCCTGAAAGCCTCTCCTTCAAGATATCTAAGGATACATCAAGGAAAAACACCTCTTTCAGAGAACGCTTCTTTTTACTTAAAAGCTCATCAAGAGCTAAAGCTTGATTTAGTGTTCTAGGAAAACCATCCAAAACCACACAATCAGTCTCTGAAAGTCCCTCAAACACCTTTTCTATTAAAGAAAGTATAATATCATCAGGGACAAGCTCTCCTCTGTCGGAATAAGCTCTCACTTTCTTAGAAAACTCCTTATCTTCCATAGCTCCTCTTATCAGGTCTCCTGTACTAATGTGAAAGTAGCCTTTTTTTTCTTTCATAAAAACAGCTTGAGTTCCTTTACCTGATCCAGGGGGGCCGAAAAGTAAAACTGTAACAGACTCTTTCAATACATCTTTCTTTCTAAAAAATCTTTTAAAACACTTTTATGTGATGACAAAAAAAGCTAGTACTTTACTCGTCTTGTCTTCATCTTAACCCCTCCAAAACTCGTATCATACTGAGCTGTGATCAAGTGAGATTGAATCTGTTGTGTAGTATCCAGAATCACACCGACTAAAATCAACAAACCTGTCCCTCCAAAATAAAAAGGTAAATTAAATTGACTGATTAAAATGGTGGGTAAAATACAAATCAAGCTAAGATAAATAGCACCAACAACTGTAAGACGGTCTAACACTTTCCTTAAATAAAGAGAAGTACTTTGCCCTGCACGAATGCCAGGAATGAAGCCTCCATGTTTTTTAAGATTGTCAGAAACTTCTTTTGCATTAAAAACAATTTCTGTGTAAAAAAAACAAAAGAAAGCAATACAAGCTACAAATAAAACTGAGAATAAAGCACCTGTGGGCTGTAAGAAGTTTTCAGCAAAATTTTTAACAGATTCATTGTCAGTAAATTGAGTTAAAGTGGCAGGAAAGAGCAGTAAGCTACTTGCAAAAATAGGAGGAATCACACCTGCAAAATTAATCTTTAAAGGGAGGTGGCTTACTTGTTTTGCTTGGCCTGGTTTTGCACCAGCTCTTTGTGAATATTGAACAGGAATGCGCCTTTGACCTGTTTCCATAAAAACAATGGCCATAACTACTGCAAACATAAATAAAACCAAACCAAGACCTAAAATTCCGCTAAGCTCCCCTCTTGAAATCTGATCCCATAAAGTCACTGTGCCTGAAGGAATCCCTGCTGCAATACCAGCAAAAATGATCAAACTTACTCCGTTGCCCACACCTCTCTCTGTCATTAATTCACCAAGCCATAGAAGAAAACAAGTTCCTGCCGTCAAAGTCAGCATGGTCATTAGTTCAAAAGGAATGGGACCAAAGGATTCTACTTGTACTATAGGACCTGCAGGGCCTGGTGTGTTTTGTAGAAACTTTGTAAGACCATAACTTTGAACAAAAGCAATAAGCACTGTTGAGTAGCGAATGTATTGGTTGAGCTTTTTTCTCCCCTGCTCGCCCTCTTTTTTAAGAGCTTCTAAAGTGGGTATAGCTGTTTGTAAGATTTGGAAAATAATAGATGCAGAAATATAAGGCATAATCCCTAAAGAAAGCACACTAAAACGTTCAAAAGCTCCTCCTGTAAAAGTATTAAAAACACCAAAAAGACTTCCTCCTTGTTGGTTAAAGTAATCAATTAATTCTTGGCCGTTAACTCCTGGAGTAGGAAGAGCTACTCCAAAACGAAAAATAAGAAGGCACATTAAAGTGAAGAAGATTCTTTTTTTTAACTCTGCAGGAATAAATTTTGGTGCCATTATGAAATAACCTGTACCTTTCCGCCAGAGCTTTCAATGGCTTTTTGTGCCGAACGACTGACCTTATGGACTTTGATCTCTAAAGATTTTTTTAACTCTCCACTTCCTAAAATTTTAACTCTTTTTGTAGAGAGAATAAGACCCTTTTTCTTTAAGCTTTCAGAGCTAACCTCTTGTTTATCTTTAAAAGCTTTTTCTAATTGTTTTATGTTTACAATTTCATAAGATGTTTTGAAATTCTTATTATTAAAGCCAAACTTAGGAAGCCTGCGAGACAAAGGCATCTGTCCTCCTTCAAAGCCTCTTTTTAAAGAAAACCCTGAACGAGCTTTTTGTCCTTTATGACCTTTGCCTGAAGTAGATCCCCTCTTAGAGCTTCGACCTCTTCCCACACGAATGGATTTTTTCTTACTTTTAGGATCAGGACTTAATTGAGATAACAAAGACATTTTCTAACTCCTCTTAATTTCTAACTTCTCTTACTTTTCTTATCGCAGGAAACTTTGACTAAATGCTGTACTTTTAAAATCTGGCCCCGCATAGCAGGGTTGTCTTTTACAACAACTTCAGAGCCAATTTTCCTTAAACCTAAACATCTTAAAGCTTCCTTTTGCGATCTTTCTAAATTGTTCGTACTTAAAATACGTTTGACTCTAAAAACCTGACTCATACATCATCACCTTCTTTTACATATTTTAGCTTTGAAAGACCATTTAAAGTTGCTAAAACAACATTATGAGGGGTATTTGTCCCTACACATTTTGTTAAAATATCCTTAACTCCTAAAGACTCTAAAACAGCTCTCACAGAACCTCCTGCAATGACCCCTGTTCCCTCAGAAGCTGGAATAAGTAAAACTTTTGCTGCTCCAAACTGACCTACGACTTCATGAGATATGGTGCGTCCTTGTTTTAAATAAAAAGGTTGAACTGCTTTTTTTGCTGAGTGAGATGCTTTATTAATAGCATCAGAAACTTCACGTCCTTTTCCTTTTCCTATTCCTACACGGCCCTTTCCGTCACCTGCCACAACAAGAGCTGAAAATGCAAATCTCCTACCTCCTTTTACAACTTTAGCTACACGTCGAATAGAAACAACTCTTTCTTTAAACTCCTCGTCTCTTCTTTTTTCCACTTTACACTCCTTTTTTCAAAACTTTAAGCCCGCTTCTCTAGCACCTTCTGCTACTGCTTTTATACGTCCATGATAAATATATCCACCACGATCAAAAACTACTTTCTTAATTTGGCCTTCTATAAGTTTTTTAGCAATCTTATGACCTATTTTCTTAGCCCTGTCTACAGGCTTGATTTTTTCTTTCATATTTAGACTAGAGGACTGATAAAGAGTTCTATGATTTTCGTCATCAATAGCTTGAACGTAAATGTGAAGATGGCTTCTGAAAACAGCTAACCTAGGTCTACGAGTTGTTCCTGTTATCTTTTTTCTAAGACGTGCTCTTCTTTTTAAGCGTCCTTTCGTTCTAGGAAATAATTTTTTAGTTATATGAATTCTCATCTTTTATTTTCCTTTTGTAGCTGATTTACCTGCTTTACGACGAATCACTTCATCAGAGTATCTTACTCCTTTTCCTAAATAAGGTTCAGGAACTCTATAACTACGAATGTGTGCTGCTACTTGGCCTACTTGTTCTTTGTCAGGACCTTGAATTACAACTTGAGTTTGTTTGTTTACTTTAATCTCTATATTTTGAGGTATGTTATATTCAATGGGATGGCTGTAGCCTAAGTTCAGTTTCAATATCTTCCCAGACACTTGAGCTTTATAACCTACACCTTTAAGTTCTAACGTTTTTTGCCAGCCTTGAGATATACCTATTACAAAATTTTGAATCAAAGAACGAAAAAGACCATGATAGGCTTTTGACTGAGCTTCATCATCAGTACGTTTAACGATGATTTGTTGGTTTTTTTGTTCAGCTGTTATGCCACCCTTAAGAAAAAGATGCTTTTCATACTTTCCGCTCTTGAGCTTTACTTGGCTACCTTCAATAGAAACGATAACTTTATCGTTTAACTCAATAGCCTCTTTACCTACTCTTGACATAATTGATTGCTCCTTAACCTTTTTTCTTTTACCATATATAACATAAAACTTCACCACCTACGTTTTCTTCACGGGCTTGTTTATCACTCAATATACCTTGGTTTGTACTGATTATGGCAAGACCATAGCCAGAACGTATGGACTTTAACTGACTTGCCTTCTTATAAACACGACGACTTGATCGACTCACTCTTTCCATATGAGAGATGACAGGACGTCCTTTTTTGTTATATTTTAAATAAATACGCATAAGTTTTTGTCCTCCATAAGCAACAACTTTAAATGCTTTAATATAACCGTTTTTTTCAAGAGTTTCAGCTAAACCTACTCTTAAATTAGAGCTAGGTAAATCAACTTTTTCATGTCCTGCCATAGCAGCATTGCGAAGGCGTGTTAAAAAATCTCCAATTGTATCCATTCTTTCTCCTTTTTTACTTCTTCCTAAAAGGAAGCCCTAACACGTCTAAAAGAGCTTTTCCCTCAGCATCTGTTTTTGCCGAAGTGTGAAAGGTCACATTCATACCATGAACTTTACTCACTTTATCATAATCCACTTCAGGGAAAATCAACTGCTCTTTTAATCCCATATTATAATTACCTCGTCCATCAAAGCCCTTAGGAGCAAGTCCTCTAAAGTCCCTAACCCTAGGCAAAGAAAAGTGTATAAACCTTTCCATAAAAGCCCACATTTTTTCTTTCCTTAAAGTCACACAAGCTCCTAAAGCCATTCCTTCTCTAATTTTAAAATCAGCAATTGCTTTTTTAGCTTTTGTGATCACAGCTTTTTGACCACTGATAGCTGTTAAAGATTGGACGACTTCATTTAAAATTTTAGGATTTTTAACAGCCTCTGTCCCCATAGATACACTTAAAGTTACTTTTAAAAGTTTAGGTACTTTCATAACATTTTTAGCTTTTAAAGCCTTCATAAGAAGTGGTACAAATTCTTTTTTATATCTGTCTTGTAAAACTCTCATTATAAAACCTCTGGAGCTAATGAAATAATTTTTATAAATTTTTTAGCTCTTAATTCTCGAGCCACAGGACCAAAAATACGTGTTCCCATAGGCTCATTTTGATTATTGATCAAAACTGCCGAGTTTTCATCAAAACGAATATGGCTTCCATCAGATCGGTTGATTTTGTGAATCGTTCTTACAATCACAGCTTTTTGAATAGTACCTTTTTTGACTTTTGGCTTTGAAAAAGTCTTTTTCACAGATACAACAATAACATCTCCCACTTTAGCTGTTCTGCGACGAGATCCTCCTAGAACTTTAATACACTGAATCACTTTAGCTCCTGAATTGTCTGCTACTTTAAGCTTTGACTGCATTTGTATCATAACTTTTTCCCTCTTCTTTTACTAAAACTTTTGACAACTTCCATCTTTTTGTTTTACTCAAAGGTCTGGTTTCATAAATTAAAACTCTATCACCTTTTTGAGCCTGATTCTTTTCATCATGAGCTTTCATGGTAGAGTTTTTTAAAATATATTTCTTATAACGTTTATGTTTTACCCTTCTTTCCACTAAAACAGAGATGGTTTTATCCATTTTATCACTTTTTACAATACCTATGAGTTCATGCCGTAAACCTCTTTTCTTGTTCATATAGAACTTCTCCCTTTTTCTTTCTTTTCTTTTCTTCTCAAAACACCTAAAACTGTCTTCAGTCGAGCAATATCTCTTCGTAGTTTGCGAATTTCAAGAGGGTTTTGCAATTGTCCTAAAGAATGCTTCATTTTCAGCTGAAACAAATCTTTTTGAGTCATAAAAGCTTTTTTCTCAAGCTCTATTTTTGTTAAATTCTTTATATCGACAAACTTCACGTTCTTAGCTCCTTGTTAAAAATCTTGTTTTTATGGGTAGTTTATAAGAAGCTAATTGAAAGGCTCTTTTAGCCTGTTTTTCTGTAACTCCATTCATTTCACATAAAATCTTACCTGGCCTCACTGCAGCAACCCAAAACTCAACATTTCCTTTTCCACTTCCCATTCTCACTTCAGCAGGTTTTTTAGTCACAGGCCTATCAGGGAAAATACGCCACCAAAGCTTTCCTCCCCTCTTAACAGAACGACTAATGGCAATACGGCTTGCTTCCAGTTGTCGAGAAGTGATGTAGCCCCCCGTCTCTGCCTTTAAAGCAAAATCACCAAAGTTAAGTGTACCGCCTTTTGTTGTTTTTCCACCATAACCTAAACGATGCTGTTTTCTCCACTTAACTTTCTTAGGACTAAGCACGTTGCACCTCCTCTAACTCTTTAGTTGTGAGTACATCTCCCCTATAAACCCACACCTTAAGACCTACAAGACCATAAGTTGTCTTTGCTGTAGCCGTTCCATAATCAATATCAGCACGCAGAGTATGAAGAGGAACACTTTTTTCACTATACCACTCTTTTCTAGCAATTTCAGCACCATCCAAACGACCGCCGATTTTAATTTTAATACCACGAACACCATTTCTTACAGCTGCCACAACAGCTTTTTTCATAGCACGTCTCCAAGACACTCTCTTTTCAATTTGGAGGGCAATGTTCTGAGCGATCAATTGAGCGTCTAAATCAGGCTTTCTAACCTCTTGAACAGACACGAAAACTTGGTTTTCTGTAAGTTTCTGAACGTCTTCTTTTAACTTATCAATTCCTACACCTTTTTTCCCAATAACAATCCCTGGACGTGCTGTTGAAATGATTACTTTTACTTTTTTAGGAGCTCTTTCTAGCTCAATCTTAGATACACTAGCGTGTTTAAGATGTTGGTTGAGAAACTGCCTTAACTGAATGTCTTCTTGAAGATTCTTTATGTAAAGCTCACCTTTAGTGTAGCCTCTTGAATCCCAATTACGAATGATTCCTACTCTAAAACCGATTGGATTAACTTTTTGACCCATCTTCACCTTTCTTTTGAATTGTTTTTTCTTCTTCTATAGTGCTTTTTTCTGAGAAGTTTGTGATTTTTTCCACCTCAGCTTCTGGAGCATGATTTTCTACTTTCTTTTGTGGAGGTTTTATTTGTGAACCCTCTATGCTTGAAGTTTTGTTTTGAAGTACTTTTTCAAATGGCTTTTGAACTTTCTTTGAAAGCCTATGGCCTTGTTTTTCACTTAAAACCACATGAAAATGACTCATTTTCTTACGAATAGGTTTTGATCTCCCTTGAGGAGCCGGCTTATACCTTCGTAAAGAAGGCCCTTGATCAACTGTAACTGTTTTTACATAAAGCAGGTCAATATCGATAAGTTCTTTTGTTTCTGCATTAGCTACAGCTGACTCTAAAAGTTTTTTGAAAAGCGGAGCTGATTTTTTCGGTATAAAACTTAAAGCACGAATTGCTTCGTTAATGTTTTTCCCACGTATGACATCAGCCACAAGACGTGCTTTTTGAGTTCCTATTCTTGCGTACTTTAAACTTGCTTTTACTTCCATCTTTCTAAAACCTCTTTAACTCTTTTTAACACTGGTTTTTTTTTCAGCATGACTTGAAAAAGTTCTTGTTGTAGAAAATTCACCTAATTTATGGCCGATCATATTTTCTGTTATGTAAACAGGGACAAACTTGCGACCATTGTGAACAGCAAAAGTTAAACCCACTGCAGAAGGAATGACCGTTGAACGACGTGACCATGTTTTAATCACTTTTTTACTTCCTGATTTAGCTTGTTCAATCTTTTTTAACAAGTGATGATCAATGAAAGGTCCTTTTTTTAATGAACGTGCCACAAATTTTCTCCTTTTACTTTTTTCTCTTAGATCTACGTTTTAAAATCATAGAGTCTGTACGTTTGTTATTTCTTGTTTTACGTCCTTTACAGGGAACACCCCAAGGGGTTCGAGGATGATGACCTTTGCTTCGTCCTTCACCACCACCGCCAGGGTGATCAACAGGGTTTTTGCACATACCGCGCACTTTAGGACGAAAGCCCCTCCAACGAGTACGTCCTGCTTTTCCCTGAGATATGTTTTCATTTTCAGTATTGCCTACTTGACCTACTGTAGCACGGCATTCAGAAAAAATTTGCCTTACTTCCCCTGAAGGAAGTTTGATCTGAGTGTAAGGATGATCTTGAGCTACTAAAGTTGCTCCCGCCCCCGCCCCTCTTACCAACTGTCCTCCTTTTCCAGGAGACATTTCAATGTTATGAACCAAAGTTCCTTCAGGTAGATCCTTTAATTTTTTACAATGACCTGGCTTCACATCAGCTGTTTGGCCACTTAAAACCACATCACCTATGTTCAACTTTGTAGGGGCTAAAATATAACTTTTTTCACCATCTTCATAAGCTATAAGAGCAATGCGACAAGTTCTATTAGGATCATACTCAATGGTTTTCACTCGGCCTCTAATATTTTCTTTGCTTCTTTTAAAATCAATTAAACGATAAAGACGTTTATGTCCCCCTCCTCTACTTCTCATAGTAATACGGCCATAATTGTTACGAGCCCCTTTTTTAGAAAGAGATGCAGTTAAAGATTTTTCGGGTTTTTTCCTTGTGATCTCTGAAAAATTAAAACCTGTCATCCCTCTACGGCCGGAAGTATAAGGTTTGAATGTTTTTATACCCATTTTTATACTCCTTCAAACAAGGATATTGTTTCGTTTTTATCAACTTTAACTAAAGCTTTTTTCCAATAAGGCACATGAGATAAACCATGGCGAGTTTTGCGACTTCTTCCACGGCAAATTGCTGTACGTACGCCTCTTACTTTTACTTGAAAAAGCTTTTCCACAGCTTCTTTAATTTGTGTTTTGGTTGCTTTCTTATCCACTTCAAAAGCATAAACCTTATCCTCCCCCATACGAGAATTTTTTTCTGTAATTAAAGGCCTTTTAATAAGGTATATCATGTTATCTCTACTCCACATCTTTTAGATAAAAGAGGCAAACTTTGTTTTGTTAAAATAATGTAATTGAACTTCAAAAGTTCATAGACATTTACAAGATCACAATTTCCATAACGATAGTTCTTTAGATTTCTACAAGCACGTAAAACTTTTTTGTCTATTTTATGATCAATAAGAAGACTCTTTTTTACATTCACTCCCTTAAGAGTGTTTTCTAATTCCTTTGTTTTAGATTTTTTGACCTCTATACTTTCTACAACTTTAACACACTTATTTTTATACAAGTAAGAAAGAGCTACACATAAAGCTTTTTGTTTTTGTTTTCTATTGATGGAATAGGAATAGTCTCTAGGAGAAGGAGGAAAGATCACACCCCCACCTTCTAGAAGAGGAGAACGAGAAGAGCCTTGCCTCGCACGTCCTGTACCTTTTTGACGAAAGGGTTTAGCACCTCCCCCTCTGACTTGGGCACGTGTTTTTGCTTGGTGAGTTCCTCGACGACGACAAGCTAACTGCCATTTCACTACATCATAAAGCAGGTGTTTTTGTAACGATGCTTGAAAGACAGGACTAGGGACATCAACTTGTCCTACTTTTTCATTTTTCCAATTCAAAATATCTGTTTTTATCATCTTCATAAAAATCCTACATCTTCGTTAAACAAACTAAGGAGCATCTTGCTCCTGCTACAGGCCCTTTTACTAAAATTATTTTTTGATCAGCTAAAACATCCACAACTAAAACGTTTTTTCTTGTATGGTTTTCATATCCGTAGCGACCTGGCATTTTCTTACCCTTGAATACACGGCCTTGAGCTCGGATGTTTCCAATAGAGCCTACACGACGGTAACTTTTAGAACCATGAGAAGCAGGCCCTCCTCCGAAGTTATGTCGTTTCACAACTCCTGAAAAGCCTCTTCCTTTAGAACGAGAAGTAAGCTTCACTCTATCTCCTTGAGATAAGCTATTAATATCTACAAGTTGACCTAAAGTCACAGTCTTTGAGAGACTCTCCTCACAAGCTATTTCTTTTACATAACGAAAGCCTCTTTGAAAACCTGCTTTTTTAAAGTGACCTTTTTCAGACTTTTTTGTTTTTAACGGGCTTTTAGGGACAAAAGCTGTCTGTACAGTCCTGTGATTTTCTTTATTTACAGTTTTTAGTTGAGATAGGATCATAGGTTCATACTTTAAAACTGTTACGGGAACTTTTTTCCCCTCTTTGTCATAAACAGAAGACATGCCTTCTTTAAAAGCGTATAAACCCTTGAGTTTAACGGCATGAGAGTGTTCTTTTTTATCTGAAGGTTTCTGAAGCACTTCAGATAAGCTTTCTTTTTCAGGATCTTTAGAATTCTCTTGAGATAGCTCTTTAGATGGTTTTTCTGTTTTTACTTCTCCAGAGTTTTTTGATTGTCTCTCAGCTTCAGAAGTTCCTTGAGAGTCGTTCTCTTTTTGAGAGAAACTGTCTTTTAGAGTTTGATTTTCTGGCTCTATAGGCCCTCTCTTATTACTTGTATTCTTATCTATTTTTTTATCTTCACCCATCACTAATCCTTCTATCAACTTAACTTAATTTCCACATCAACACCTGAGGAAAGATCCAATTTCATAAGCTGATCCACAGTTTGCTGATTAGGTTCTAAAATATCTAAAAGTCTTTTGTGTGTTCTAATCTCAAATTGCTCTCTTGATTTTTTGTTCACATGGGGAGAACGCAACACAGTGTAACGATTGATTTTTACGGGTAAAGGCACAGGGCCTAGAATCTTTGCACCTGTACGATGAACAGTTTCTACAATCTCTTTTGTGGATTGATCAAGAAGCTTGTGATCAAAAGACTTCAAACGAATTCGTATTTGTTGATTCTGCATATTCCTTTTAAAACCTCTTTATTAATTTTTTAAATAAAAAATCCCTATAACTTCTAGTGGAGGAAGAAAGTTTCACCTTCACATACAAGTGACGATTCTCGCTCAAGCCTAAAAATTACAGTGGCTAATGAGAACCACTATCTCCTAAAAAGAGGTTCCTTGTCAAAAAAAGGAAGGTTTTATTGCTCTGCATAAAATAGCTTTAAAAAACTTTGCTATCCTTCAACCCATGTTTAGTCCTTTAGTCCATAAAGCTGTTGTTATTAAGTTAGCTTTTGAGGGGATTAATAAATAGTTTTCTAAATTTCACTGAGTTTTTGTGGTCATAGATCTGGTATCTGGTTTAGGCTTATTTCTTGTTAAACTTTGTCATTTCTCTTGGTCCGCCAGAAGCACTGCTTAGCGTTAAAAGTTTGAGTCCTACCGGGAATTTGTGGGTAAAAACGCCTAAAGCAGCTCATAAAATTGATGATTTAGTGTGACAAAGAAGTAGGGCATCTTGTCTTTGAATGTTTGTAACTGCTTACGCCAATTACAAAAATTAATTTCGACGGTAAATCAAAAAGACAGGTCACTGGTTTAAGCCATGATAGTGACCCTAAAGTACTTGCAGAAGGAGGTGAGCTTTTCGAGACAAATTCTAAACCCTTTAGCTGGCCTGGTTTTTAAGGCCTCAAAGGGAAAAGCAAAAAAAAGATGTAAAATAGGATTTCAAGACTTTATTTATAAACAAACCAACAAAGGAGGAAAATAAAATGTATGATCACTATATAGCCGTAGATTGGGCACAAAGTAACATGGCCATTTCAAGGATGACAGGCAAATCAAAAGATATTAAGACTATGGACACGATTTCAGATCTTGGGAATCTTCGTGCCTATTTAAAAACTCTGAAAGGTAAGAAGATATTGACTATCGAAGAGACTACAACTTCGATAGTGGTTGTATTCAGAATTAAAGGATAGTGTTGATGAGTTCATAGTCTGTGATCCTCTTCGGAACAAACTTTTAAGTGAAGGGGCTAAAACTGATAAAATTGATGCTGAAAAACTTGTTTTATTGTTACGCTCTGGCCTTTTGAAACCAGTTTTTCACTCAGGTGATGAATTCATTTACCTTCGTAAGATTGTCAGTGGGTATGAAGATGTGGTTAAAAGAGGAGTTCGTGTTAAAAACCAAAGATCAGCTCTGTTTCGAGCTTCCCATCTTGATGCTAAGAAGCAGACTCAATTAAAACGGGCAGAAGAGATATATTTGTTCTAGAAGGCTTAGATAAAGCTATCAGTTCTTATGGGGAGGAGAAAGCACGTTATGAAGCAGAGTTTAAGAGGCTAAGTAAAAAACACAGTAACTGCTCACTCTCGTAAGTTTTTATTTAAAGCCATCTCTATGGCTTTAAATAAAAACTTACGAGAGTGAGCAGTTACAAAAGGTTCAGATAGACGCATAATAGGAATATGTTTTTTTTACAATGTGTAAAGGAAGAGTCATTAAAAAATGGAAAGGAAATGCAGGAAGTTTTCTCTTAGATGATTAGAATATTCGTGACCGTATGCAAAAAAAATTTTTTATATTTTTTGTAAATGGAGAAGTGTTTTTTCTTGACATACTTTTTGATAGACGCATTAAGATGACACGAAAGAGCTTTGCCCCTTAATCTTTTTTCAACGACTTTGCTGTGTATATAGTGCTTTTAATGGTCAATTTGATATACTTTAAAAACTTATGAAAAAGTCACTACTAACAAGGCCTTTTGATTTTTGGTTTCTCGGTGGAGCCAGTCTTGTAGTATGGGGAGTTTTCGTTTTATTTCAATTTTATAGAGAAGTTCAGTTTGTTAATGAGTACTTTGCAAGTTTTGTGGTGACTTTTTCAAGTCTGCAAGTTTTGGTTAATTACCCTCATTTTATGGCCTCTTATAAACTGGCATATAGTCGAGGAAAAGCCTTTATTTTTCATAATTGGTTTGCCTTGCTTTTTATTCCCTTTATTCTTGTTTTTTATTTGTTTTGGGCTTACTTAGGCATGAGTGGGCCTTACTCGGGATTATTAGGGACAGATAATATAAATATGGTTTTAGATCAGTGGAATTTAGGTTTTCAACTACCCTCTCATGTTAGCTTAGGCTCCCACCTTATGAACTTTATTATTAATGTTATGTTTTTAACAGTTGGTTGGCATTATACGAGGCAGGTTTATGGCTGTATGATGGTATATTCTTATTATGATAATTATCTTTTGAATGCTCTTCAGAGAAAAATGATTTTATTTTCTCTTTATAGTATTTGGATTGTATCTCTTGTAAATGCTAATCTAAAATCTAGCTATAATGATTATTGGGGATTAAAATACTACTCCTTCCAACTGGGAGAAAGTGTATACTTTTTTTCCCAGTTGATTGTTGTTGTTGGTTTTTTGTTTTTCCTGTATTTTATTTGTTTCAAAAATTTTAAACAACTGAAAAAATGGCCAAGTCCTAATTTTTTAGTCTCTTATGTTGCTATGCATGTTTGGTGGTTCCCCATGTTCATTCAACATGAATACTTTGCATATGCCGTACCTTTTTTTCATTCTTTGCAATATCTTCCTTTTGTTTACAAGTTGGAAAAACAAAATGCTTCTAAATTAGGAGATTTTAGAAAACAATTGAAAATTACTATTATTGTTTTTCTTTTAATTTTATTGGGATTTCTTTCTTTCGACTTAGTCCCCAATGTATTAGATAAGTATGTAACTTCAGAGTGGAGTTTTTTCTTTTTTATTGCAAGCTTTTCTGTATTTATTAATATACATCATTATTTTATTGACAGTGTCATATGGAGATTCAAAGATCCTGTAGTAAAACAAGCTTTACTTTCATAAGCTTACTGTAATTTTGTTACGTTACATGAAAATTTTTATAAACATCTTTTTTTAAGCTTGAGCCTCTTTAATAAAAAAGCTTCCTCAAAAGAATCTGTAGGTTCCCGGAAGTTCTTTTGAGAAGACGAAAAAAAAGAATTTACTCATAAAAGGTAACTGTTCACTTAAATTCTAGTGATTTTAATGTTTAAGCATTGTTAAAAAATAACTTAGACATTTCAGATTTTATGTCGTAAGATTTACATGTGCTATCAGAGAAAGATCGTCAATTAAGATTAAAGCTCACAACGACTTTTCATTTATTAAACGAAAAGAAGGAGGATTTTAGCTGCGGCAGAATCGAAAGCCTATGGTCGTGGTGGCATAAGCAAGGTATCAAAGTTTACAGGTTTATGTCGTCAGACTATTTACAGAGGATTTAGAAGAGCTTTCTAAAGGAGTTAAAGATTCAAAGATTCGTTCAAAAGGAGGGGAAAGGAAGAAGAAGACTGCAGAGTATCCAGAGTTAGTTTCCGTTCTTGAAAGTTTAATGGAGTCTAGCACAAGAGGGGATCCTGAGAGTCCGCTAAAGTGGACCAGTAAAAGTGTAAGAAATCTTAGTGAGGCCTTAAATTCACAAGGTTATAATATAAGCCCTCCCACTGTTGCAAGCATTTTACACGAACTGGATTACAGCTTGCAGGCCAATAGAAAGGTTTTGGAAGGAAAAAAAGCTCATGCAGATAGAAATGAACAATTTGAGTCAGAAGTTCCAAGAGTAATACCTTACGGTGTTTATGATTTGTCTTTAAATGCAGGATGGATCAATGTAGGAGTAAGTGCTGATACAGCAGAATTTGCTGTTTCAAGCATTAAAAAGTGGTGGAGGTATATGGGAAAAAAATCTTATCCTAATGCTGCACAAATTTTAATTTGTGCAGACAGTGAGGGAAGTAATGGATATCGTCTTCATCTATGGAAGTATGAGTTACAGAAATGGTGTGATGTAGTAGGATTAAAAGTTCATGTTTGTCACTTTCCTCCTGGAACAAGCAAATGGAATAAAATTGAACATCGTCTTTTTTCGTATATTTCAAAAAATTGGAGAGGACGTCCTTTGATTAATTATATGACTGTAGTCAATTTAATATCTAAGACGAAAACAAAATCAGGCCTAAAAGTCAAAGCTTGTTTAGATAAAAGGAAATACAAGAAAGGAAAAACAGTGTCTAAAAAAGAGATGGAATCTATAAAAATTAAGAGAGAAGTATTTCATGGCGAGTGGAATTATAAAATACTACCCCACTAAAATGTCTAAGTTATTTTTTAACAATTCCTTAGAGAGATATTCAGTAGTCATATCAACGAAGGACAGGTTCTGCTTTTGTGCAGTTCTAGCGATGCTCATCATAACCTCCTATGGACTCTCTTCTCTGATCGATTACAATAAGAAATTTTTCTCATAAGTACAGCAGGCCTGATTTCCCTCTCTCCATAGTTGTTAGTGGGGTCTACCCCAGCCTTAATGAAGGTATAAATCTCCTTTCGATATTTGAACAAACGTTTACAAAGTCTTTGCAAGTCAGAGCTTTTTTATTTTTTGATCTCCATTTGTATGTATCAGACTTTAGCTGTTTGTATTTTCGATCGATATTTTCTTTACTCTCATATTCATTTTGCAATCTTTTTCCTCTCTTGAAAAAGAGTTTAGCTCTGTTAGAAAACTGAGCAATCTCTTCGTTTTTAGGCTTTTCATTCTTGCTCATATAGTGCTTCCGTTTAAGTTTTTAGAATCTAAAGAAAGAATTGTCATATGAAACTATTTTTTAAAACAAATGACGATTTATCAAGACCTTAGAATAAAAACTAGACCTTAACTCAAAAAATCTGAAAACCTAACTAGAATTTTTCTGAACAGTTACCATAAAAGACCCTCACCCTCTCTGGTCTCAAGAAACAGAAAAAGTTATAGACAGGAACTTAAATTGGTGGAATTTTATTTTAGGAAGATCTAAAAGAAATTCCACCCTTATGTTAAACGGCTATGAATTAGAGCTAGCCTATAAAGGTATGAATTTAAAGAAAAACTACTAAAAAATCAATTTCTTGCACAACTGTAACGTATAATATAGGATCCAGGATTAAGATGTGTTTCAAAAGTGATTTTGTTTTTAGCTGGATTCAAAGTAAATTTGATTTTAGGATCAGGTAAAATTTTAATATCATCTTTAAAGCCACCATGGTCGTTGACATCTACAGATAAACATTCTAGCAAAATCTCTCTTGTGAGTCCTTTATAGAATCTGCAATCCCATCTAAAACTGTTGCGTAATCAGGACTGCAAATACTTAGAGTTTTTCCTGGAAAGATATCGTTTTCAAGATCATTTGTATTTGATAACATTTCATAAGCTTTCCCACTTGTCGGTGCTGTGGAGCAAAGATTTCCAGAGGGGCTAACAATAGAATGAAACTGAAAAACTTTACTCTTTCCAAGAATAGCGACTTTTTTATTGATAAAATTTTGAATTTTTAGAGAGGGATCGAGAGGGAAAAATCAAAAGGAGTTGTGAAGTAGTGGGTGTGAACCATCATCATCATCATCTGATATAAGGATAGAAATAAAATGAGCATTTGATCTTAAAGGATCATTTTGTGGATATGTACTTTTCTTCGCAAGAAAAGTAGCTAATGATTGTATGCCTTTGTGTTCGCTAAAGGGCGAACTCAGGATAAAATGGTTTCTTCTACTCTACAATCAATAACTGGAAGAAGTCTTATGTTTCAACAGTATCCCCTAAGAAGTCTCTTTTTAAGGCTGTCTCTTTGAAAAAGGAAAAGTCATGTGATGAAAGAGAAGGTCTTAGTTTTAAAGGGTCTAGATTGGGAAGAGGTTTTAGAGTTAGTGAGGAGTTTATGATCTTTTTATCTGAAGGCTACCGTATTTTTGTCTGCTCTCAAAAGATAGACATGCGATGGAGTTTTGAGAGGTTGAGTTATCTGGTGAGAAGTGAGATGGAAGGAGAGATCAACTTGGGAGATCTTTATCTTTTTCTAGGTTTTAACAGAAAGAGATTAAAAGGGCTGTTCTATGATGGGAGTGGTCTTGTTTTACTAACAAAGAGGATGGAGAAAGAAAGGTTTATGAGTTTAAGTGATTTAAGTTCTCCCGAGTTAACAAGGAGTGAATTGAATCTTTTAGTTCATGGTTCAATTTTAAGAAAGTACGAGCTTAAGAAAAGATAATTTTTTTAGATTATTTTTTAAATTTTTTTTTAAAAAAAAGCTTGCCAAACAAAAAAAGACGTGTTGACATTAATGTATGCAGATGAGTCTTTTTCCTTATTTAAAAAAAAAGTGAAAACCCTGAGTACAAGCATCTTCCTTCATTTCTTCAAGAGGAAAAAAGATCCAGAAAACATAAAGTTGATTTTCAATGAATTCATTCACCTTTATAAAAAAGGGCTCCTCCCGGGAACCCACAGATTCTTTTGAGGAGGCACTTTTAAAAGGAGAATTAAATGAGCTTAAGAAGAAAAAGGCTAAAGAAGATCAATTAAAGCTTTTTAATGATGAGCTACTTAGTAAGTTCAAGAAAATAGTATTTGGAAAATCCAGTGAAAAAAGAAAACTATCTTCTCGTAGTAGAAAGAAGCTTAAAAAGACAATTCTTCTTGAATCTGAGAGTTTAGTTCCTGCTCCTAAAGAAGGGGAGGTGAAGGCCTTAAAAGAGATAAGAGTAGATCATAAGCTCACAGACGAAGAACTTTCTGATATAGCACAGCAGTATGGTTATCCTAAGGACAGTGAGTGGGAGGAATTAAAGATTCAAGACGTGTCAGGAGAGGTTGATGTTCATGTAAGAAGCTATGTTAGAAAGAAGTATCATCTTTACAAGTACCGTCTGAAGGCAAGCAAAGTGGGAGAAAAAGAGATCATAGTATCAGCTCCTGTTCCTAAGAAAATTGTTCCAGGATCTAAGTACTCCCCAAAATTTGCAATAGAAGTAGCGAGTCAAAAGTACTTGTATCACCTTCCTTTAGAGAGAGTAAGAAGAATGATGGAATCAGATGGTTTGAAGGTGAATTGTAGGACTCTTTATAATCTTTGTTATTTTGTGAGTTGTTATTTAGAGCCTGTGAGAGAAAAGATCAAAGAGGAACTTCTTAAACTAGACAGAACGATTCATATTGATGAAACTCCATGGCCTATTAATAATTCACATCAAAAGGACGGCTACATGTTTGTTATAAGTCATCAGGGAGGAAGTTTTTATTACTTTAGTGAGAGCCGTTCAGCCTGTTCTATTAAAAAACTCTTAGGCTCTTATAAGGGGCCTATTTTAACAGATGGATACGTTAGTTATAAAACACATTTTAAGGGTGAAAAGGGAATTGATCTTGCTTTTTGCTGGTCTCAGTGATAAGAAAGTTTATTGACATAGAACAGAATTACCCTGAGGAGTGTGGAAAAGTATTAAAGCTTATGGGGAAGATTTTTAAAGTTGAATCAAAGGCAAAAACTTATGAAGAGCTCAAAAGTTTAAGACAAACAGAATCAAAGGATTTAGTTCTTTCTCTGCAAGATCTGTATTATAAACTTTATGGAGAAGCTCGTCCTGAGAGTGGCTTAAAAAAGGCTATTGATTATAGCTTTAATCACTGGGATGGCTTAAATTTATTCTTAGAAAATGAGAAAATTCCTATGACAAACAATGAAGCAGAAAGAACGATTCGACATTCTGTGATGGGAAGAAAGAACTTTCATGGGTCAAGGACTCAGAGAGGAACTGAAACAGCATCAGTACTTTACAGTATTGTGGAAAGTTGTAAGAAGGTGGAATTAGATCCTAAGGACTATATTTTAATGGTTGTGGGAAACTCCCTCGATAAGATGCCTATTAAAACGCCTTTTGAGTATACAAGTGAGCTTCGTTCTTAAAGAATAAAGCACAAAAAAAATCAAAATTACGAAAAAAAACTAAGAATTATTGTAACTGCTCACTCTCGTAAGTTTTTATTTAAAGCCATAGAGATGGCTTCTAAAGAAGAATACCCTCTATTTCTCATTGTTTTAACATAGCTGGTAATACGACAAAAATATTTCGCCATTTCTTCTGTTCTGAAACACCCTGACACTTTCTTTTTCACTTTAGTCATTCTTAGATCTCTTTCAGCTCTGTTATTAGTAGGATCTACGTTCTTTCTTTTAGCAAAACACAGTATTTCTGCTTCATACTTTTTAAATCGCAGCCAAAGGTTTTGAGCTTGTGTATGCTTTATTCGTCCTTTCTTGCCATTTTTCTTAGGAAATTCTGGAAGCTCTTTTAAGCCTTTTGTAAGAATACTCCTATACCTTCTCTGAAGAGTTTCGTACTCTTTTTGAGTCAGAACTCTTGACTCTTTTTTATGAACTAACTCCACAGTCTCTTTAAGAAGTTTTTTGAGATTTGTAGCCCATTTGAATCCATTGCTTTCTTCTATAAATTTAAGCTCTCTCAAAAGGTGAGCCACACACAAAGCATGAGTTATCTTATCATAACAAAAGTAAGGACTCCAACAATCATGCACAAGCACTCCTCCATATCTATCCAAGAGACCAATATCTTTTATGGCTTCCCTTCCACCTGAAAGGTGTAGAAACTGCAAGACTAATTCTCCTGAACTATAAGTATGAATCCAGTAGTTTTTACCCTTAACCCTCATAGAGGTCTCATCAACATGAATGACCTCTGATTCAAGTATCTTTTCTTTCATCTGCTCTTCCCAACTTTTAAGAAACTCTCCTAATTCAGCAATGTATCTCAACATAACTGCAGGAGAAATCATTCGACCTATAAGCCCCATGTAATGTTCCCCAACACGCTCTAAAAGACAGCATCTGAACTATAATGAAATTGATGATGGAAGCTCTAATGCCTACACCATACTGAAGAGGACCACTCATACCTTTAGGGAATTGACCTTTATTTCTAGCTCCACATGAGGGACAATCCTTAACTTCAGAAGTTACAGTATGGGTCTGAATTTCATAAAAAATATCAATCTTTTTACGCTTCTCAAGGCTTTTTACCTCTGCTGTCTTTAAACACATCCCACACTGAGAACACTCTGAGGGAGAGACAGTCTCCTCGCTGTTTTGTATCTTTACTGATAAGCCTAGAGCCCTTTTTCTGACTCCCACTAGCTTTCTTATTACGATTCCCTTGACGACTAAAATCTTGCGAAGGAGGAAGACCGCTGTTGCTGGAATTTTTTCGAACCTGTTTTTCTAAAAGCACAACAATCAGAATGTTCACAACCTTAAAGAGAGATTCAACAATCACAGAAATCTCAGTAGGCACAGAACCTTTCTTTGCAAACTTATCAAAGTCACTTCTTATATTTTTAATCTCATTTCTGATGGAGGTCTTATTTATTGTCATTTGAAAAGAGTATTTAAAAGAAAATCTGTAAGAGCAAGACTTTTATCTTAAAACAGGTCTAAAGTTAGGGATAACTGAACAATGTAGGTGAGCAGTTACGAATTATTCTTTTAAGAACTTCTCTAATACTTTTGTAACGGGGAAGGCCTTAGGGAAATATTTTACAGGCTTGTTTTACAACAAGATCAATAAAAACTTTTCCTTTAAAATCTAAGAAATATACCTCTCGTAGGAGTCAAGGGCGGTCAGATAACCGACTTACAAAACATCAATGATAAATAAAAAATCAACAGTAGCAGTTTCTTTGATCGTAAGGCTTTTTATTTTTTTCTACAAAATCAGGAGTAACTTGAAAATCAAGTTCAACATTATGTTGTGTTTCTTGATTTATCGTTATCACTTTGACCAAAATTGGGTTCACTACATGAGTTAAATAAAAAAAAGTAAGGGAATGAATAAGATGATAAGAAAACTTATGAAAAGCCCTTTTATATGAATTTTTTTCATATCCCTTTCTTCGACAAAAATATTTCAAAACTTTAATCTAAACCTTATATTTTTATAATTAAAAGTCAAGAAGCTTCACATTGAAATATGTCTGACTTATTTTAATACATGAAGTTGTAATAACAATCTTTAAAAGCACGCCTCATCAAAAGAACCTTCGGGAACCCACAGATTCTTTTGAGGAGGCTTTATTTTTTTGATCCTGTTTTTTTCAATAAAATCTTAGAAATATTGGTTTTTGCATCTTTAATCACTTCATGAATCTTTGATCTTCTATCAAAAATATTTATATCAATAGAAGCTTTCTTTCTTTCTTGAGAGTATTTTTCTTTGTTTCTTTTCCTTTTTATATCTATAGATTTTTTACTTTCTTCTTCTTTGGTGCGTATAATTTTATTTATAGCAGGGTTTTCACTATATGTTTTTTCATAATGAGACGAGTCTTGATTTTCCTTTGTTTCTTTATGAGATTTATGAGAGGTTGGATCTTTAAAGAAGATTTTTTTTTCTTTAATTTCTGTTACGTCATCTAAAACTAGGCTAAGCTCTTCGTCTAGATATTCTTCAACAACTCTCCCCTCTCCCCTACTGAGGAGATTTTCTGCCTTATTTTGAAAATAAATTTCTTCTTCCACAGGAACAGGAGAAAACTCATTTGATAAATAATCCTCTCCCTCTTTATCGTCCTTATTTTTGAGTTCTGTTTCAGTAATCTGGCTTATGTCTAAATTCCAACTTGCATTTTGAGTTGAAAAAGAGTCTTTGTTTTTATAAGAAGCTTCACTGTTGATATTTTGGTTCAGCCCTAGTGTTATAACTTTGTCTTCAGTCTTATCTTCAGTTTGTTTTTCTTCTTGCTTCTCCTTTTTTCTATCTTTGTTATCAAACTTTTCTTTTAGAGAAGTTGTATGAGAGGCTTTTTTCACATCATTTAGAACTTCATCTTTGGACGACTTTGCTTTCTTTTCAAAGATAGTTTCACTAAGATTCTCCTTATCTTCGGTTGTTTGATTTGTAAGAACCGTTTGGCCTTCTATCAATAAATCAAGATCATCTTTAAAATCACTTTCTCCTCCTTCCATAAACTTTTCCTTGACCTTGCTAAGATCTGTCTTTGGAGTTTGAGAGATTTTCTCCTCCTTTAAAGATTTATTTGATAAGATTGAAAGCTCTTCCTTGGTTTCTTCTTTCTTTTCTTCTAAAACATTGTCTGGTAAATCTGAGGTCTTTTTTTCAATTTCTTTTCTCTTGTCTTTTAAAATAGCACTTGATAACTCTAGAGTACTTTCTTTTTTTTCTAAAATTGGAAAAGTACTTTGCTCCTCTTTTAGGGTTTTTTGAGGTTGAAATTTTACTTCTTTGACTCGTGTTATATGAGATTGCTCATCATTACCTACGAATTCTACTTTTTCTTCAGGAGTGAGGAAAACGGAAGTTTTTTCGATTTCATTATTGTCCTCTTCTCCCACACCTAAATGTTCCGTCTTAATCCAACTTAACATGTCTTTTGAGAAAAGCTCTTTAGTGGCTTCAGAGACCTCACCTCTTTCGTATTGCTCTTCAATATCAATCTCAAAAGGTCTCCAATCTTGTGAATAAATTTGTGTTTCCAAAAATTTTTCTATACGAACTAAGTTTTCTTTTGTATCTGGTCTTAAAATTAAAAACTCTTGGGAAATTGTTTTTCGCAATTTGTTTTTTTTGTTGAATAAAGTTTGGCTTACAATAGCCTTTAGATTATCTCGTATATTCGGTTCGTGTTCCTTTAATAAGCCTAAAAAATGTCTATAGGAAGGAATAACACCTAAGTGTGCAAAACTAACTAACACAAGATGCCCTTTGAAGCTGGCCTGTAAAGCTTCAAAAGCCCATTTCGAATCCTGTACTTCATCTAGTATTAAAACAGAGTATGGATTTATATTCACAATATGGCGAAACTCTTTTATGGAATTCATACTCCAAAAAGAAATATTGTGAATTAAATTCGTTTGGTTCAAATGAGGTTTTGATTCAAAAATAAAAACTTCTTTATTTTTTTTAGAGAACTCTTCAGCAAAAGCCCTTAAAGTGGAGCTTTTTCCTGACTTTTGGGGACTTGTCACCAAAACAAGTCCTCTTGAAAAATTTAAAACTTCTTCTAAACTAAAGTGTAAGTCTAGATCGGCCCATGAATTTAAAGAGGGTATGTTGTGGGAAACACGCAACATCATCCTTTCCGTATCTTGAAGGATTTCTAATTTCATTTTTTTATTCTCATAATCAAAAGGAATAGAAAACATTCCTTTTTTTTGTAAAAAACTTTTCTTATCCTCGCTCAGAAGTTCTTTAAAAAGCTCCCTTAGTTCATTTAAAGGGATATTACCGTCTGTTATTTTAAGACATTGGTCTTGCTTTCTCAGTAAAATGGGTTTTCCTGACTCTAAAATCAATTCATCATTTTTTTCAGAGTTAAGGATTTCGAGTAATTCTTTATAAGAAGACATAACACACTCCTTTATTTTTTACTTTATCGGGTTTTAAGATTTTTTCTTGAATTGTCGAAAAGAGATTTATATGGCTAATGAAATACTTATCAATGTAAGACCTAATCAAACTCGCATTGCTTTTATTGAGAACAAAGAACTTAAGGATCTTAAAGTGGATCGCCGAACTTTCAGGACTATAGTTGGGTCTATTTTTAAAGGCCGTGTATCTAAAATCATCCCTGGCATGCAATCAGCTTTTGTAGATTTGGGATCCTCTTGTTCAGGGTTTCTTTATGTTGGGAATGTGATCTCTGAATCTTTAAAAGACGAAGAAAATTTGTACATAGAGGAAGATTTAGTTCAAGACCAAAAAGAATTAGAAGAAAAACCTCCGGAAGAGCTTAGTGAACTTTCTCTTCCTAAGACAAAAACAGTTCAAAAAATAGAAGATCTTCTCAAAGAAGGTCAAGAAATTATGGTTCAAGTATCTAAAGATCCTTTAGGAACAAAAGGAGCACGAATCACAACTCATATCTCTTTAGCAGGGCGGTTTATGGTTTATTTGCCTCAGGTAAATCATTTAGGAATCTCTCGAAAAATTGAAAACTCTCGAGAACGTATACGTCTAAAAAAAATGATTGATTCTATAGGGCCTAAAAAAGGAGGGTTTATTTTAAGAACAGCTGCTGAAGGCGTGAGATCACAACTTATAAAAGATGATTTTGAGTATTTAAAAAAACTATGGAAAGATGTTCAAAGAAATTATGTAAAAAGAAAAACTCTAGGCATTGTTTACAAAGAATTGGATCTTGAGTTAAGAGCCCTCAGAGATCTTTTAAGTAAAAATGTAGATCAAATTTTTATTGACAGTCAGACAGTTTATAAGAAAGTCAATCAATTTATATTACAGTACGTTCCTTCTTTAGAGGGAAAAATAACTTTTTACTCAAAAGAACGTCCTCTCTTTGACATGTACGATCTTGATTTGACCATCAATCAAGCTTTACAAAAGAAAATTTGGTTAAAATCCGGTGGCTCCATCGTTTTTGACGAAGCAGAAGCTTTAATTGCCATTGACGTAAATACAGGACGCTATGTTGGCAAAAAAGATTTAGAGGAAACGTTATTGAATACAAATATGGAAGCATGCAAAGAAATTACCAACCAACTGAGAATTAGAAATTCTGGAGGGATCATTATCATTGATTTTATCGATATGGAAAAACAAGCTCATAGACAACAGGTTTTAAGCCTTTTAAAAGAAGAATGTAAAAAGGATTCTTCTAAAGTCACTATTGTGTCTATGTCTGATTTGAGTTTGGTTCAGATGACTAGAAAACGGACACGACCTAGTTTATTGGCTCAACTTTGTCAGCCTTGCAGTTATTGCCATGGAAAAGGTTATGTGAAATCTCCTATGACTGTAGGAAATGAGATCTTTCGTTCTCTTGAAAGAGAGCTAGTAGGGTATAAAAAAAATATAACAAGTTGCTTTGTTCATTGTCATCACGATATTGCTGACTGGATTTATGATTCTGATAGAGATTCCCTAGAATTCATTGAAAAAAGGTTTAAAACGTCCATTATTTTTAAAGTTGAATCTTCTTTTCATAAAGAAGATTTCGAAGTGTTTGTAAAATAAGAGTTTTCCAAGGTTATGATATAAGGCGATTTTTATAGCTTTATATCATAACCTTGGAAAACTGCCAGAACCTCCGGAAACCCACAGATTCTTTTGAGGAGACAAAATAATGAACTCAAATTGTTATTTCTATCTGCATGAGCTTTTTTTCCTTCCAAAACCTTTCTATTGGCCTGCAAGCTGTAATCCAGTTCGTGTAAAATGCTTGCAACAGTGGGAGGGCTTATATTATAACCTTGTGAATTTAAGGCCTCACTAAGATTTCTTACACTTTTACTGCTCCACTTTAGCGGACTCTCAGGATCCCCTCTTGTGCTAGACTCCATTAAACTTTCAAGAACGGAAACTAACTCTGGATACTCTGCAGTCTTCTTCTTCCTTCCCCCTCCTTTTGAACGAATCTTTGAATCTTTAACTCCTTTAGAAAGCTCTTCTAATCCTCTGTAAATAGTCTGACGACATAAACCTGTAAACTTTGATACCTTGCTTATGCCATCACGACCATAGGCTTTCGATTCTGCCGCAGCTAAAATCCTCCTTGCTTTTCGTTTAATAAATGAAAAGTCGTTGTGAGCTTTAATCTTAATTGACGATCTTTCTCTGATAGCACATGTAAACCTTATGATATAAAATCTGAAATGTCTAAGTTATTTTTTAACAATGCCTAAGGCCTCAAAGAACTCAAAAATACAAGACAGGATGTCTTACTCTTACTTTGATTAATATGAACTCTTTTGGGGGATTTCTACTACTTTTTACCCACAGATTCCCGGGAGGAGCCAAAAATTTTTATATTTTTTGTAAATGGAGAAGTGTTTTTTCTTGACATTCTTTTTCATAGACTACTATTACAATTTAACTTTCAATTTATTTTAAAAACATTACAGTTTAACACAGTGCTTTTATTGCAACATTTCTATCGCAACGTATTATTTTTTGAAAAATAAATGTCTCCATACACAAAAGACTTCCACTTTAATGTAACACAGCAATGTAACACAGCAAATAAAATGAATGTTTTTGAATTCTTTGAGACCTGATCTTCTCACAACGAGTAAAACAAGGGTGGGTGTTCTTTGAATATCCATAAGGTTCTAGAAGAGACTTTGGAGTTCACTTTTTTAGCACAGTCCAACCTAAATATCGTAATTTTACAAAATATTTCGGAGATTTCAAGAATGATGAAGCCAGGATTACATTTTACGATCTTTTTAGCAGATAGATTTAGAATGCCTTTTTCTGAATCTTCTACATCTCATCTTACAGAGAAAGGTTTACAATACATGCATGATGATTATTATAAGGGAATGAAAGACTGGCATCCTAAAGAAGAGAGTTTTTCTAAGCCTTTATACCCTTTATCAGAAGATTTAGAGGACCGTCCTTTATTTAAGCTTAGGGGAATTGGATCTCTGAAGGATTTTGTAAAGTGTTTTAATGTGGCTCAATTTGAGACAAACTTTTTTTCAGAAATAGCCTTTAGACCTTTTTTTGAAACTCATTTTGATAGTTATCAAAAAATCTTAAATGAGATAGTCATTCCTCATCTTTTTAGAGAAAGTAAAGGCAGTCTGAATCTCTTTGAATATGAAAACAAAGAAAATGAGACAAACTGTAGGGTAAAACAAGGCTTAGAGAAGGAAGATGAAATGCTCGTAGGACTAGTGTTTGATAGAATCTCTCATACTATATTACAAGCTTTTTCCGATTATAGCAGCTATTTATCCTTTAATTCTTTTATAAGAACTCACTACTGTAAGGAGCTTAAATGAAAAAGAACTCTTATCAAAAGAATTTCGTGTAAAAAACTTTGTATGAAATATGTTCTAAAAATCTCTTTTTTAGTTCTTTGTTTAACTACAATAGCTATTTTTTCTTTGAGGCAGTTAGGGTTTCAAAAAAAAATTCAAGATAAAAGTAGTTGGTTTGAAAAAGAAAGAAAATACTGGCTTATAGCTCAAGGGGGTGGCGGAGGTTTAGGCCCTGGTCATAGTAAGGAGGCTTTTAGAAGAGTTAAGGAGCTTTCTTCTGAAATTGTTTTAGAGATAGAATTAAAACGAACTCTTGATGGTCAGTGGCTTCTTTATGGTCATGATAGACTTGAAGTACAAACAGAAGGTGAAGGTTTTATTTCTTGGAAGAAATGGAGTGAAATAAAAAATTTAAATTTAGGATTTTATTTTAAGAATAAAAAAGGAGAATTTTCTTTTAGAAATAAAAGGAAGAAGCTAAATTTTATAAAATTTGAAGATTTCATAAAAAATTACAAAAAACCCTTTTTATTAAAAATAAGATTAAGAGATACGTATGGTTTTGGTGATCTTATAAAAATAATAGAAAAACACAAAGCTCAAAATCAAGTTGTTATATCTGCAGACTCTATGGCAAGCTATAAATATTTAAAAACTCAACGTCCTCAATGGAGATTTGTAAGTTCTTTATCTGAAATCCCGTTTGTCCTTATGATGGAATCTTTGTACTTAGAACCTCTTATAAAAGTAAAAGAACCTGTTTTTTTGTCTCCCCTTAAGATAGGAGGTAGAAAGGTCTTCTCTCCATCTTTAATCAAGGAGTTAAAACGACAGAAAAAGAAAATCTTTGTTCAGCTAGATAAATCTTCTCCTATGATCTGGCCTGTTTTCGCACAAGGTGTGATAACCCTTTATCCTGACAAATTTTTAGCCCTTCTGAAAACACTTAATAATAAAAATAAAAGACTTTGAGGGATTTCTTAGGCTTATTTTCTTTTTGCAACTACTGACCTGATAGATTCTCAATTTTTTTAAGCTCACTCTCTTCCCTTTAAACCTTTTCAAAAAAGAAGGATTTATTGAATAGTTCAAGTTTTTTAGATTTCCACTCCTAAGATTCATCGTTTCTCCCTTTTTTTTAATTTCTAGGCTCAGTCTAAAATAAATTTGTTAAAATTTTTCTAAAAAATAGTTAGGAAGTTGAGAGATGAGAACCTTTTCTTGTTTCATAGTATCTCTATCTCTCACAGTCACTTGAGAGGTTTCTTTGGTTTGAAAATCGATGGTCACACAAAAAGGAGTGCCAATTTCATCTTGTCTTCTATAACGTTTGCCAATCGTTCCCGATTCATCATATTCACATGACCATTTTTGAGAAAGATTATTCCTGATTTTATGAGCTGTTTCTTGAAGTTCATTTTTTTTGGAAAGCGGTAATACAGCAATTTTACAGGGAGCAAGTTTGGGGTGAAGTTTTAAAACTACACGATTGTCTTTTCCTACACTTTCTTCTTTATAGGCATCACACAGGAGAGCTAAACATAGTCTGTCACATCCTAAAGCTGTTTCTACAACATAAGGAATAAACTTTTCTTTACGAACTTCATCAAAATATTCTAACTTTTTTCCACTGAACTTTTGGTGCTGTGAGAGATCAAAGTCACTGCGATTATGAATCCCCTCTAACTCCTGCCAGTTTATAGGAAATTCGTACTGTATATCTACTGCTTGTTTAGCATAATGAGCTAACTCCTTCTTATCATGAGAGTGAAAGCGTAATTTCTTTTCATTTAAACCTAAATCTTTATAAAACTGCCATCTAAGCTCTTTCCATTTTTGAAACCATTTTTCATCTTCTTTAGGAGAGATAAAGAATTGCATTTCCATTTGTTCAAATTCACGAGTTCTAAAGATAAAATTCCCAGGCGTTATTTCATTACGGAAAGATTTTCCTATTTGGGCAATGCCAAAGGGTAACTTCTTTCTCATGGATTGTTGTACGTTTTCAAAATTTACAAAAATTCCTTGTGCTGTTTCTGGTCTTAAATACACTTGAGAAGTCTTATCTTGCACAGAACCCATATAAGTTTGAAACATAAGATTAAAATGCCTTTCTTCTGTTAGATTGTGAGATCCACAATGGGGGCAAGTTTTGTTTTGACTCTCATCAACTTTAAAGCGATTTTTACAATTCCTGCAATCCACCAAGGGATCATTAAAACTTTCCACATGACCTGAGGCCTCCCAAACTTTAGGGTGCATGAAAATAGACGCATCCAAACCCACAACATCAGATCTTCTTGTCATACTCTCCCACCAAGCTTTCTTAACATTCATCTTAAGTTCAACTCCTAGGGGTCCGTAATCCCAACAAGAGTTAAGTCCACCGTAAATTTCACTGTTTTGAAAAATAAAGCCTCTTCTCTTACTAAGGGATACAATCGTTTGAAAACTCTTAAGAATTTTTTGCATAAAGCTTGACTTATGCTACTTACCAGATGTTATAAAGTCAAAGAGATTTTTATTATGAGCCTTTTTGAAAAACAAAAACCTTTAAAAGAAGTTAGGAACGTCCTTCTTGTGGGTTCTGGAAAAGGAGGTGTGGGTAAATCCACCATCTCTTTAACCTTAGCCTTTAGCTTAAAAGAAAAAGGATATAAAACAGCTCTTTTAGACGGAGACATTTATGGCCCAAGCCTTCCTCACATGTTAAAAACCCAAAAAAAGCCTTTGATTCAAGGTGATAAAATTCACCCCCTCACATTTCACGGCCTAAAACTGATGAGCTTGGGACTTTTAATCTCAGAAGAGCAGGCTGTTATATGGAGAGGTCCTATGCTTTTTAAAGTTTTAGAACAGTTTTTAAGGGATGTCCTTTGGGGGAAATTAGATTACCTTATTGTGGATCTTCCTCCTGGCACAGGGGATGTGGCTTTAACGATAGCTCAGAAAGTTCCTGTACAAGGAGCTTTGGTGGTTACAACACCTCAAAACATATCCCTTATAGATGCTAAAAAAGCCCTTGATATGTTCGATAAATTAGAGATTCCTGTTTTAGGAGTGATTGAAAACATGGCTTATTTTAAAACACATCATGAAACCTTACAGCTTTTTCCTAAAGGGTATTTAGATGAGTTTTTAAAAGAAAAAAAGCTACCTAAACTAGCTACTATTCCTTTTTCACAAGATGTAGGGCTTTGTGCAGAAGAAGGACTCAACCTTTTAGATAATTCTTCTGATCAAGATCTTCTATCAGCCTTTCAAAATCTTGCACAACAAGTAGAAAAAACATGCTTTTAAGTCCTTTATGTCATCTCAAACTATCAAATGGGTTTTTCATCTCAAATGGCTTAAATTTGATTTGAGAAATTTCTTTCTTTTCAAATCAAATTAAATTGGGTTTGAGATATTAATTCAAAAAACCCATCAATGGATTCTCATAATGAGACATTCTTTACAAAAGTCTAGTTATTTTTTTTTAAATCGCTTGATTTTTGTTAAAATAAAAGAAAGGAGGTAGTTTTTGTCATTCAGCTCTGAAAAATTAGAAGATTTTTTTGATAAAAGCCTTAAGGAAGCTTGTGAAAAATGTCAAACTAAAATGAGTGAAAGTACGCACGAGTATCTTGTCTCTCTTTTAAATTTATACACTCTTTCCTATAATCTTTTTGAAACATGTGAAAATACAGGAAAACTTAAAAATAAAGTACTTGCTCACAAGTATTTTTCTTTCTTAGAAAAAACAGATCCCTCTGAAAAAGAGAAGATTTTAAAAGACTTAGCCGACAGTTGTCTTTACATGATAGGATTTTTCAATGAAAAGCTTCAGAACACTTTGATGGGACTTAATTACTATACTCAAATGGGAGAATCTTCTTATAACATGCTCTCCCATCTATCTTTAAAGCACAAGAGCGTTTATAAGGATCTAGGAGAAAACTTTCATCCGTTTACAATTGTATTGCGTTTTATTAAAAGAAGTACAAGTTTAGGAGAGCCAAGAGAAAACTCTGACCTTCTAATTTCAGAAGTTTTTGAACCAGAAGCTCAAAAGACTTGCCTTTCAAAATCTTTAGGTATAAAAAAGAATTAATGTTTAATTTAGGGTTTTCAGAGGTTTTATTTTTAAGCTTAATAGTACTTGTTTTTATAGGTCCTAAAGAACTGCCTCAGCTTGCAAAATATCTTGTGAGGATTATGAATGAATTCAAAACAGCCAAAGAAACAGCTCAGCTATCTTTCAACGAAATTGACAAGACCATCAAACCACCTAAAAGTACTGAAACTTCTGACAAAGAAAGCTTATAAAATCCTCTTCTAGAGCTTCTATACTAACCGTGTTTCAAAAGTTCCTTCTGAAAGTCTAACGGGATTACGGACATCCTCAGTTTTTTTGAAGTGTAGTAAGTATGTAAATCCTATTATCAATTCACTAGTGCAATCTTTTCTTTCATCATAACTTCAAGGGTTAGCCAGTCAAGACATTTCATAGGTCTATTGTTAATTTCAAATTCAATCTTTCTTAAACATTGATGAGTCAATGACTTTAAGTCAGAACTTTTCGGAAGATATTGTCTTTTATTTACTCATTTCACCTAGAAGATGAATGCACCCCTTTGAAGAGGAGGATGGACTATTAAGAGGAACTCCTTCTGATATGCAGGTATAGTGTCCTAAAAATAAAGCTGGCACTTCCTTCAAAGTCTTTTCTAGAGTACAGTCTTGTTTCAGAGTAGTAAAATTTTGTTTTTTCAAAGCTATATAGTAGTAAAGAACTGTGTCTACCTTAGGCAACTTAAGCTTTTCACAAACCATTCCATTTAATGAAATAATATCACCTCTTAAATCATCATAAGTAACTTTACAATTTAAATGCAAATACTGTGTTATAACGTCCCTTAAAAGAGGTAAGAGTAAATCATCCTTCAAGAACAATTCTAAACTTCTAACTCTTAGTTTTAATTCCAAAGCTTTTTCGTAATCCGTTACGGCCTCTCTAAAATTAGGAAAAATATCATCCATCTCTAAAATCTTTTTTTCTAAACTGTCACCTTCAAACGTAACACGTGCTATGCTAGAATCACATTTTTTATCTTTAAAAAAATTCATTTTTATGGTTATTTCATCACCATGTACTTTAAGACTTGTGTTGTAGTGAAAAAAAGCACCTGCTAATTTAGGTAAGGATGTGATAGGAGAGCAATGTGAACTTGAAAAACTAGTGCTTTCTTTAAGGCTAGTGCTTTCTTCAAATCCTGAACAGCTTATAAGAAAAGAGCTTATAATAAATAAATTTAACTTTTTCATATCTAAATCTTCGGTCTACTCTATAAGAAACTTAAACTTAAAATTTCATTTCTAGTCCTAAAACTAGAGAGGATGAGACTTTATACATAAACCTTATTTTTAAAAAACCAAGACTAAAGTCTATTTTTCAAAACTCAATTCCTCATAAACTCTTTACTATGAATCTAAACAAACTTTTAATTTCAATCTTACTTGACAAGTTAAAATCTGCTTTTTAGGCTGAACTATAGGGGGGCTTATGCGTAAAATTATAACTATTTTTATTTTTATTTTTTCTTTTAAGGGGTTTTCTAAAGAAATTAAAGGAGAGATTTCAGGGTTCGGCCATTTACCTAAAGACGGTGTTGTAGATTACGTTTTCACTGTTCCCAGCTTAAACTCTAATACCATTCCCTTTTTCCATATAGATCATCAAATGCAAGGCTCTTTAGAAACCATAAAAATATTGGGTCGCACTTATAAAGTTCCTTCTTTTTTGAGTTTTCCTAAACAAAAAGAAAAAATTAGTTTTATTACTATAACAGTTGAAAAAAAATCCTTTTCAACAAACCTTATCTCTATCGAAACAGGGCTTCAAAGTCTTCATGCTAAAGTTTCTATTAAAAAATTAAGATCTTTATCTAAAAACTTTAAGCTCATACCTTTTGTATCTCAATTTCAAAGTTTAAAGTATGAGCCTCATCTAACCAAATCTTTCTACAAATTAGACTATTCACAAAATATTATACCACTTTCTTTTAAACATAAATTAATAGCAAACAAAAATCATGAATCATACAATTTATTTTATATAGCTCTTCATAGAAAAAATGATGAGTTTTTATTCACTGACATGAAAAAAGCTCAAAAGGACCGCCATTTAGAACTTAACTCCCCCACTTCTGAAAAACCCCATATTATGAATCTTTTAACTCATAAAATGAAAAAAAACTATATGGAGGCTTACTTAGAAACCTTTCTTGAAAACAAATCCCCATCGGCTCAGTCCTTACATCTTATGTACCCTGATCAAATTCATCAAATCCCTGAGTTTCTCTCTCTACTTCCTGACCTCACTTTATCAAAGAGTATCCTCTCTACAGAATTACCTAAAAAAACTGAACACATACAAGCTTACGGTATGCAGGTCCTTCTGTGGAAAGTAAAAAGTTTTTATTATAAAAAAAGAAAACTCACTCAAATCAAAAAACTTATATCAAAAATGCATTTTGAAAATTGGCGGACTAGCATTGATGTCTCTGAATTTGAAAATTTAGAAAAAGGACATTACTTTTGGCAAGTGGTCTTTCAAGGACGAAACCCTCAAGTGAGTCAAGATCCTCAATTTTTTACAACTAATCTTTTAGAGTTTGAAGTAAAGTAAAAGTGAGGCTTAAGGCTTTTGCTCTTATATTATATTTTTTTGCTATAAGCTGTGCATCTACAGAGTTAAAACAAAAGAAAGAAGAAACTTTTAAAGTCTTCAATGTGGACTACCACTCTCTTTTTGTAGCTAGTCAGAAAGCTCTTTCTCATTATAAATTCAAAGTTCTATCTCTTAAGGGCAAGATCATTGAAACTGATATCTATAAATTTAACGAAGTATGGACTCTTCATCATAACTTGCTCAAACCTCTACATTATGGTCTTTATTATAAAATCCAACTAGAATTTATCAGTTTAAATAAAAACCAATCAGCTGTGAAAGTTACAAAAGCTATTACAAAAAAGGACAATTTTTCAAAACCTCAAAATATAGAATCTGATTATATAGAAGAAAAATTGATTATTTATAGAATCAAAAGAGAATTGTTGTTAGAAAAAATAAGAGAAAAATTTATAAAGAAGTCATTTTGAGCCTTAAATCATCGAGGCTTAGGCCATTTTTTCCTATTATACCAATTACAGAAATTAATTCGACATTTTTATGTTCAAATTTAAAATTTTAAAATTGACTTAAAGAAAAGCTTCAGTTAGGAGATTTTAAAAAAACTTCTTTTGAGGGGAGGTTGAGTTTTCATAAGATGTGTTTATTTCATGTATATCTATTTGTTGTGTGAATCGATTGATGGGTTAAAATAAGTGAAAAAAAGTGAGGATAAAATTTAAAATGAAAAAATCAGTTACACAATTTAATTTATAGGTTTAAATTAAATTGTGTAACTATCAGATCATATAACGTCTATTACATTTTTAGCACTTTCACTCGAAAATCTATTTTATAGCAAAAAGCTTCTTTAAAGCGTCTTTATAAAAGATACAAGAAATACCTTTTATGGATTTTGATCGAAATTCTAAAGACCAAACCTGAACTTCGCACTTTTTAGGCCATTGGTTTTTAAAACGTACTAAATGAGTTAAATGTCTTTCTTGTATATTGTCGCTAGACTTAATTTCAACAAGGAGGTCTTTTTTACCAGGCCTCTCAATAACAAGATCGATCTCAACTTGATTTTTTGTTCTTAGATACGAAAAACTAAAATCTCTTTGTAAGTATTCATTCAAGTAATGACACTCTAAAATTACATGATGTTCAAAAGCTTTTCCGAAAGCATAAGTATTTTTTTTTAAAGGGATTTGAAGTTCTGCTCCCAAAGCCCTTTTGACTCCGGTATCAAAAAAATAAAACTTAGGAGATATTCTATTTTGTTTGCGAATCGATCTATGATAACTTTGAAGAACAAAACCTAGAAGAGTATCCTCTAAAATAGAAAAGTAATTTTTAACAGTTTTACTATCAACATTTATATCTTGAGCAATCTTATAATAGTTTATAGGCTCACCGTTTTGTTGGGATGCCACTTTAAGAAAACTTCTAAAAGGGTTAAGGTTTCGAATGATTTGTTCAAACAGAATCTCTTCTTTTAGGTAAGTTTGAGAATAACTATCTAAAAACCTTCTTTTTTCTGATTTATTTTTTTTTATAAAAATCTCAGGAAGACCTCCCCATTCTAAAATATCAACTAAGTTGTATTTATTTTTTAATTCAAATATTGAAAAAGGATAGAGGTGGTATACAAAGGCTCTGCCTGCCAGTAAGTTACCAGATCCTCTTTTGATCTTTCTAGCACTAGATCCTGTTAAAATAAACTGAATGTTAGGCTTATCTATCATGATTTTTTGAACAACATCCAAAGTTTTTGGAACTTTTTGAATCTCATCAATAACAACTTTTTTATAGTTATTATCTTCCAAAAGTGATATCAATTCATCTGGATTTTGTGAAAATCTCTCTTCTTCTTTATAGGATAGGAAATCAAGCCAAAGAGTTTGTTTTGAGTTATAATCATTTTTAACAAGCGTTGATTTTCCCACCCCTCTTGCACCAAAAAGAAAAAGACTATTTGTTTTAGAGAGCTTAATCATTCTTTTAAACATTTTATTTTATCTTAACTAAAAAAGATAAAAAAGTCAATTTTTCAGACCATACTCCCAAAATATCCGATATATTTGGAGTATGGTCCAAATTAAAGATGCTCACTCAACTAGACCTTCCTAAGAGGCCTAGGATGTGTTGTCAATTAATTAACCAAACCATAGAAGAAGCTAATTTCTCCTTTATACCATTTCCAAAAATTAATTCGACATTCTTTTAACTCATTGCGTCCTGGCTTTTTGATCAAACTCTGTTAAATTTTTAGAGTCATGTCGAAAAAAGATTTAGTTACACAGATTCAAGGGTATGATTTTCTGGCTACTTACAAAGTAGAAAGAAGTGCCAACATCAAGATAAAACTCCAAGCTTTGCAGCATATGCAAGACGGAAAATCGATTCAAGAAACAGCTAAATATGGTTTTCTATCATCGTCACAGTATCAAATCTTGGTTACAGTCTTTTTTTGTAGACTTTGATTACGAGGGATTGATAGATCGAGAAGGCAGAGGACGCAAGCCTCGTTTGCCAGTGACAGAAGAAGAGAGGTTCAAAATCAAGTTAGATGAAATTCAAGACAAAAGAGAAGGAGGCAGCATAGGAGCAAAGGGAATACAGGAACTTTTAGCAGATGAATTTGACTGTTGCTATTCTCTTTCTGGGGTTTATGTTTCTTTAGACCGCCTTAATATTGTATGTATCAGTGGTCGTTCTCTTCATCCTAAAAGTTCATTAAGAAGCTATGGAACAGTTTAAGGAACATTTTCCAGAAGAGGTGGAGAAAATAAAAGAAAAGATTCAGACTCATAAAATAGAGATTTGGTGGCAGGATGAATGCAGAATAAGCTCAGCAAGGTTCTTTGAGTAGGATTTGGGCAAGAAAAGGCACACGGCCTAGAGTTGTGAGGCAAAGACAATTTTTATCCACTTATATTTTTGGAGCAGTTTGTCCGGATAGTCCAGAATTAAATCCCATGGAACAAGTCTGGCAACAATTACGAAGGATCAAATTATCGAATGCATGTTTTAAAAACTATGACCATATAGTGAATACTTGTTGTGAGGCCTGGAATACTTTTTGCGATCAGGAGGGCAGGATTAAAAAATTATGCACTCGATCTTGGGCAAAACAACAAGATGAATCAAGCTTGTAAATTAATTTGAACCTATAAATTAAATTGTGTAACTGATTTTTTTCATTTTAAATTTTACCCTCACTTTTTTTCACTTATTTTAACCCATCAATCGATTCACACAACAAATAGATGTACATGAAATAAACATATCTTATGAAAACTTAAACTCACCTTAAAAGAAGTTTTTTTAAAATCTCCTAACTGAAGCTTTTCCTTAAGTCAATTTTAAAATTTTAAATTTGAACATAAAAATGTCTATCAAAAAGTATGTCAAGAAGAAACACTTCTCCATTTACAAAAAATATAAAAAATTTTTTTTGCATACGGTCACGAATATTCTAATCACCTAAGAGAAAACTTCCTGCATTTCCTTTCCATTTTTTAATGACTCTTCCTTTACACATTGTAAAAAAAACAGCCTCCTCAAAAGAATCTGTGGGTTCCCGGAGGTTCTGGCAGTTTTCCAAGGTTATGATATAAGGCGATTTTTATAGCTTTAGAGGTTCTAAAGCCGTAAGATTTTCTCATAGTGAGTTTTACTTTGTTGTTTAAACCCTCTACAATCCCTGAGGAGAAGGTTTTTTTAGCCTTGAAGTAATTAAGAATAAGTAGCTTATGTCTTCGTATGGTTTTTGCTTCTCTTTTCATAGGTTCAATTTTTGAAAGCATGACTCGTCTCGTCCAACTGTCTATAAATTTACCAGCCCAAGTTGGTGAAACATAGGTCCATAACTGTCGGAAGTCTTCTTTTAAAAAATAACAGCGGATACTTTTTAAATTGTACTGTATTAAATGCCTTAATTTTACTTTTTCATAAGATTTTAAATTTTCTGCATTTTTTAACAAGGGCCATCTAGCTTTTGTTAAAAGGGGTTCATACCCGTCTTCTTTCATTTTTTTGTGTTCTGAAGCTCTCACTTCGTCTAAAGCCTTATTGAGTCTTGCTACGATATGAAACCGATCTAATATGTGTAAAGCTCCACTTGCCCTCTCCTTTATGACTTTTAAATAAGGCTTCCACATATCAGAACACACAAACCGTATATCTTTTGACTTCTCTCCTAGTAAATCAAAGAATTTTCTAAAACTCTTTTCTGTTCTTTTTTCTCCTATCCATAGCAAACGAACACTTTCTTTGCTTATTTCATAGACTAAGGTGAGATACTGATGGTTCTTTTTCCATTGTATTTCATCTACACCTATAGCTTGTATTCCCTTTAAAACCCTTTGTTTTAAACCATATTCTACGACCCATTCTACCGAAGCATAGACCTGATTCCAACTGACATGAAACTTACAAGAAACCTCTTTCCAAGACAGGTGACGACACCAGTCAGCTAAGTACTTCATGTAAAAAATTGTTAGGTTTTTCTTCCCATCTGCCCAAGGTAAATACTCAACTTTTACTCCACAGCAAGGACAATTAACTCTTCTTACAAAATAAACAAAAAACACCCTGTAACTTAAAATAGGAAGGGATTCAAAGTCCCGTGATGATTTACTGCTGTCATACACTGAACAGGGCTTCTTACAAACACTACAAAAAGCTTGGCCATTTTTACGAGCCTTAATAGGAACATTAATTGACTTTCTATCTTTTGAAAAATAAATGTCTCCGTATACAAAAGACTTCCATTTTAAACAATCATTTAGTATAGTCTTCAAAAGCATCTCTTCCCTCCTTTTTTTTTTTTTGAATAACATTTTAAGGCATCTGGGAAGTAGGTGCTTCTTTTTTAAAATTTTAATGTAATACAGCAAATAAAAGAATGTTTTTGAGTTCAATCACCGGAGGTGATAGAGGCCAGTAAAGGCCTCAAAGAACTCAAAAATACAAGATAGGATGTCTTACTCTTACTTTGATTAATATGAGCCTTTTTGGGGGATTTCTACTACTTTTCACCCACAGATTCCCGGGAGGAGCCGATTTTTGTAAGGTTTTCTTGAAAAAACAACTTACAAGAAAAAACACCTTGAGAGTTATAAAAAAACATACAAGGAGGTCTAAGATGTTTAATTCTAATTATATCATATCAATTTATGTTCTTGTCGATGATTTTTTAACCCCTCTCATACAGCAGCATCCAGAACTGGTTCCCAAAAATAAAGGAGGTTTTTCTTCTGCTTATACCATTTCCAAAAATTAATTCGACATTTTTTTAACGCATTGCGTCCTGGCTTTTTGATAAAACTCTGTTAAATTTTTAGAGTCATGTCGAAAAAAGATTTAGTTACACAGATTCAAGGGTATAATTTTCTAGCTACTTACAAAGTAGAAAGAAGTGCCAACATCAAGATAAAACTCCAAGCTTTGCACTATATGCAAGAAGGAAAATCGATTCAAGAAACAGCTAGGTATAGTTTTCTATCATCGTCACAGTATCAAATCCTGGTTACAGTCTTTTTTTGTAGACTTTGATTACGAGGGATTGATAGATCGAGAAGGCAGAGGACGCAAGCCTCGTTTGCCAGTGACAGAAGAGGAGAACTTTAAAATCAAGTTAGATGAAATTCAAGACAAAAGAGAAGGAGGAAGCATAGGAGCAAAGGGAATACAGGAACTTTTAGCAGATGAATTGTGATAGTTGCTATTCTCTTTTAGGGTTTATGTTTCTTTAGACCGCCTTAATATTGTATGGATCAGTGGTCGTTCTTTTCATCCTAAAAGTTCATTAAGAAGCTATGGAACAGTTTAAGGAACATTTTCCAGAAGAGGTAGAGAAAATAAAAGAAAAGATTCAGACTCATAAAATAGAGATTTGGTGGCAGGATGAATGCAGAATAAGCTCAACAAGGTTCTTTAAGCAGGATTTGGGCAAGAAAAGGCACACGGCCTAGAATGGTGAGACAAAGACAATTTTTATCCACTTATATTTTTGGAGCAGTTTGTCCGGATAGAGATAAAGGCTGTGCTTGGATTTTACCGGAATGTAATTCAGGGATGATGCAAATTCACTTAGATGAGATATCTAAAAATATTCAAGAAAACGTAACTGCTCACTCTCGTAAGTTTTTATTTAAAGCCATAGAGATGGCTTCTAAAGAAGAATACCCTCTATTTCTCATTGTTTTAACATAGCTGGTAATGCGACAAAAATATTTCGCCATTTCTTCTGTTCTGAAACACCCTGACACTTTCTTTTTCACTTTAGTCATTCTTAGATCTCTTTCAGCTCTGTTATTAGTAGGATCTACGTTCTTTCTTTTAGCAAAACACAGTATTTCTGCTTCATACTTTTTAAATCGCAGCCAAAGGTTTTGAGCTTGTGTATGCTTTATTCGTCCTTTCTTGCCATTTTTCTTAGGAAATTCTGGAAGCTCTTTTAAGCCTTTTGTAAGAATACTCCTATACCTTCTCTGAAGAGTTTCGTACTCTTTTTGAGTCAGAACTCTTGACTCTTTTTTATGAACTAACTCCACAGTCTCTTTAAGAAGTTTTTTGAGATTTGTAGCCCATTTGAATCCATTGCTTTCTTCTATAAATTTAAGCTCTCTCAAAAGGTGAGCCACACACAAAGCATGAGTTATACCATTTCCAAAAATTAATTCGACATTCTTTTAACGCATAGCGTCCTGGCTTTTTGATCAAACTCTGTTAAATTTTTAGAGTGTCGAAAAAAGATTTAGTTACACAAATTCAAGGGTATGATTTTCTAGCTACTTACAAAGTAGAAAGAAGTGCCAACATCAAGATAAAACTCCAAGCTTTGCAGCATATGCAAGAAGGAAAATCGATTCAAGAAACAGCAAGTATAGTTTTCTATCACCGTCACAGTATCAAATCCTGGTTACAGTCTTTTGTAGACTTTGATTACGAGGGGTTGATAGATCGAGAAGGCAGAGGGCGCAAGCCTCGTTTACCAGTGACAGAAGAAGAGAACTTCAAAATCAAGTTAGATGAAATTCAAGACAAGAGAGAAGGAGGAAGCATAGGAGCAAAGGGAATACAGGAACTTTTAGCAAATGAATTTGACTGTTGCTATTCTCTTTCTGGGGTTTATGTTTCTTTAGACCGTCTTAATATTGTATGGATCAGTGGTCGTTCTCTTCATCCTAAAAGTTCATTAAGAAGCTATGGAACAGTTTAAGGAACATTTTCCAGAAGAGGTGGAGAAAATAAAGGAAAAGATTCAGACTCATAAAATAGAGATTTGGTGGCAGGATGAATGCAGAATAAGCTCAGCAAGGTTCTTTAAGCAGGATTTGGGCAAGAAAAGGCACACGACCTAGAGTTGTGAGACAAAGACAATTTTTATCCACTTATATTTTTGGAGCAGTTTGTCCGGATAAAGATAAAGGCTGTGCTTGGGTTTTACCGGAATGTAATTCAGGGATGATGCAAATTCACTTAGATGAGATATCTAAAAATATTCAAGAAAACTATCATGGAATTGTTTTAATGGACAGAGCCAGTTGGCATACCACAGAGACTTTGATAGTTCCTAAGAATTTATCCCTGATGTGCCTTTACCTCCTTATAGTCCAGAATTAAATCCCATGGAACAAGTCTGGCAACAATTACGAAGGATCAAATTATCGAATGCATGTTTTAAAAACTATGACCATATACTGAATACTTGTTGTGAGGCCTGGAATACTTTTTGCGATCAGGAGGGCAGGATTAAAAAATTATGCACTCGATCTTGGGCAAAACAACAAGATGAATCAAGCTTGTAAATTAATTTGAACCTATAAATTAAATTGCGTAACTGATTTTTTTCATTTTACATCTTAACTTCACTTTTTTACACTTATTTTAACCCATCAATCGATTCACACAACAATAGATATACATAAAATAAACATATCTTATGAAAACTCAACCTCCCTTCAAAAAAAACTTTTTTAAAGCCTCCTAATTGAAACTTTTCCTTAAGTCAATTTTAAAATTTTAAATTTGAACATAAAAATGTCGAATTAATTTCTGTAATTGGTATTACAAAGTAGAAAGAAGTGCCAACATCAAGATAAAACTCCAAGCTTTGCAGCATATGCAAGAAGGAAAATCGATTCAAGAAACAGCAAGTATAGTTTTCTATCACCGTCACAGTATCAAATCCTGGTTACAGTCTTTTGTAGACTTTGATTACGAGGGGTTGATAGATCGAGAAGGCAGAGGGCGCAAGCCTCGTTTACCAGTGACAGAAGAAGAGAACTTCAAAATCAAGTTAGATGAAATTCAAGACAAGAGAGAAGGAGGAAGCATAGGAGCAAAGGGAATACAGGAACTTTTAGCAAATGAATTTGACTGTTGCTATTCTCTTTCTGGGGTTTATGTTTCTTTAGACCGTCTTAATATTGTATGGATCAGTGGTCGTTCTCTTCATCCTAAAACTTCACAAGAAGCTATGGAACAGTTTAAGGAACATTTTCCAGAAGAGGTGGAGAAAATAAAGGAAAAGATTCAGACTCATAAAATAGAGATTTGGTGGCAGGATGAATGCAGAATAGGCCAGCAAGGTTCTTTAAGCAGGATTTGGGCAAGAAAAGGCACACGACCTAGAGTTGTGAGACAAAGACAATTTTTATCCACTTATATTTTTGGAGCAGTTTGTCCGGATAAAGATAAAGGCTGTGCTTGGGTTTTACCGGAATGTAATTCAGGGATGATGCAAATTCACTTAGATGAGATATCTAAAAATATTCAAGAAAACTATCATGGAATTGTTTTAATGGACAGAGCCAGTTGGCATACCACAGAGACTTTGATAGTTCCTAAGAATTTATCCCTGATGCCTTTACCTCCTTATAGTCCAGAATTAAATCCCATGGAACAAGTCTGGCAACAATTACGAAGGATCAAATTATCGAATGCATGTTTTAAAAACTATGACCATATACTGAATACTTGTTGTGAGGCCTGGAATACTTTTTGCGATCAGGAGGGCAGGATTAAAAAATTATGCACTCGATCTTGGACAAAACAACAAGATGAATCAAGCTTGTAAATTAATTTGAACCTATAAATTAAATTGCGTAACTGATTTTTTTCATTTTACATCTTAACCTCACTTTTTTACACTTATTTTAACCCATCAATCGATTCACACAACAATAGATATACATAAAATAAACATATCTTATGAAAACTCAACCTCCCTTCAAAAAAAACTTTTTTAAAGCCTCCTAATTGAAACTTTTCCTTAAGTCAATTTTAAAATTTTAAATTTGAACATAAAAATGTCGAATTAATTTCTGTAATTGGTATTATCTTATCATAACAAAAGTAAGGACTCCAACAATCATGCACAAGCACTCCTCCATATCTATCCAAGAGACCAATATCTTTTATGGCTTCCCTTCCACCTGAAAGGTGGAGAAACTGCAAGACTAATTCTCCTGAACTATAAGTATGAATCCAGTAGTTTTTACCCTTAACCCTCATAGAGGTCTCATCAACATGAATGACCTCTGATTCAAGTATCTTTTCTTTCATCTGCTCTTCCCAACTTTTAAGAAACTCTCCTAATTCAGCAATGTATCTCAACATAACTGCAGGAAAAATCATTCGACCTATAAGCCCCATGTAATGTTCCCCAACACGCTCTAAAAGACAGCATCTGAACTATAATGAAATTGATGATGGAAGCTCTAATGCCTATACCATACTGAAGAGGACCACTCATACCTTTAGGGAATTGACCTTTATTTCTAGCTCCACATGAGGGACAATCCTTAACTTCAGAAGTTACAGTATGGGTCTGAATTTCATAAAAAATATCAATCTTTTTACGCTTCTCAAGGCTTTTTACCTCTGCTGTCTTTAAACACATCCCACACTGAGAACACTCTGAGGGAGAGACAGTCTCCTCGCTGTTTTGTATCTTTACTGTTATCAAGTCTAGAGCCCTTTTTCTGACTCCCACTAGCTTTCTTATTACAATTCCCTTGACGACTAAAATCTTGCGAAGGAGGAAGACCGCTGTTGCTGGAATTTTTTCGAACCTGTTTTTCTAAAAACACAACAATCAGAATGTTCACAACCTTAAAGAGAGATTCAACAATCACAGAAATCTCAGTAGGCACAGAACCTTTCTTTGCAAACTTATCAAAGTCACTTCTTATATTTTCAATCTCATTTCTGATGGAGGTCTTATTTATTGTCATTTGAAAAAAGTATTTAAAAGAAAATCTGTAAGAGCAAGACTTTTATCTTAAAACAGGTCTAAAGTTAGGGATAACTGAACAATGTAGGTGAGCAGTTACGTGTATCTTTCATTTGGGGCTCCCTTCTGGTTTGTTTATAATACCCTGAGTTTAGCTCAGGGGAACCCCTTCTTCAAACCCTAACGACTTTACGGACAATCTCGAAGATTTACTATACTGATTGCACTTCAAAATCCATACACAGAAAGTGGGGTCTAGTTTTTGTCAAAATGTCTTGATAACATAGAGTTCTATGTAAACAATATCTTTTATGGGAGTTTTGTTATCAAAAAAAAAGCATCAAGAGCTTTTATCAGCATTAAATCGAGAAGATAAGAAAAGATATGCTTATCGGCTCCATATCATTCTTCTTTTAGATGATGGTTATAGTCAGCGTAAGATATGGGAGCTATTTTTTCTTGATCTGAGTTCTAGTTCTATTAACCGATGGCTTCAGAAGTATAAAGAAGGTGAAATAAGCCTTTTAATAGCAGATGATTATGAGAACAGTACCAAACGTTCCAAGCTTTCTCTTGAAACGGTGTCTCAATTTTTAAAAGATCTGAGACGTCAACCTGGTTCTTCCAAAGAGCTTGTTGTTGTATTAGATCAAGCACGATCTCATCAGTCAGATTTAGTGAAGAAGACGACTAAAAAGCTAAACATAACGTTATTTTTTTTGCCAGCTTACAACCCTAATCTTAATCCAATAGAGCGATATTGGAAGTTTTTCAAGAAAAAGGTTCTTTACAACAGATACTATGAAACATTTTATGAATTTCAAACTGCTTGCACCTCTTTTTTTCGATTTTCAAGAAAATATAACAAAGAATTACACAGCCTCTTGACCTACAACTTCCATGTGTATGATTCTTCCTAAAAAATTAATGTGGGATTTTGAAATGCAATCAGTATACATGCGAAAGGTGGAGGATGCTTAGATGGAGTAGAGTCTCATTAATGGCAAAGTAATTGAATTTAACGAAGAATTTTGACCACTCCCAAGAATAAAAGTGGCCTTACAGAGGTTTAAGAGAAGAAAAAATGAAAAAAAAAGTTGTATTAAATCATTACAGTTAGGAGAACAAAAATGAGTAAAAAAGACGATAAAAAAGAACAGGCTAAAATAAAAGAACAGTCGGAAAGAGTTAAGAGACAAATACAAAAAACAATTAAAGGTACTCTCCATGTATTTTGGATCGGTAGAACTTTTCGCGACAATCGTTTGAAATTAGATCTCAGCCAAGGTGAATTAGCAAAAAAATTTAACCTTTTAGAAGAAGACATATCGAAATGGGAAAGCAAAAAAGCTCCTATTCCTCTAGAATACTTCAAACCTTTAATCTCATTTTTTAAATTGAGCAAGGAAGAATCCTCAGACCTCTTTCTCAAATTGTGCATTACCTATAAATTAAATAATATTAGAGTACAGTCAGGAAAAACTATTGAAGAAGTGGCTTCTTTTTTAGAAGTCTCAAAAGAAAAGTATGAAAAATTTGACAGCTTAAAATTTTATATGGGCATATCTTTACCCAGAATGGTTAAACTTTTAGACTTCTTAAATTCATCAAAAAAAAATAAAGCCTTCTTTTTTAACCTAAATCTAAGAAATTCAGAAAGTTATTTTGATGGTTTAGTAGGTCCAAAAATTAAACATTAAGTTAGAATCTAACCCTTTCTTTAAGGAACCTTATAAGGTTAAAAAAGACCTTCAAAGTGACCTTGCTTTTTCTATTTACCGAAATTGTGTAACTAATTTTTTTAAAATATAGTAATTTCAAGAAGTAAGAGAAATTGCAACTGTCTCAATATGAAGCATACAGAATTTTGATATTTTTATTGGAGGTTTTATTTTTCTCAGATGCTGTCATTTTGATTTGAGTGTAAAAAATTCATTCAAGAGACTAAAGTTTAGGGAGTACCTTTCCGATAAAAAGCTTGTAGGAGGTTTATTATGAAAAGTAAAGTATATGTCTTAAGTCAAGATTCTTTGTTACTCCAACATCTTCATTCTTTTTGCTCTCAGTGGGATATGGAAGTTATAGAAATAAAACAAGAGCCTAGTTTGCCGATAGGTTTACAAAAAGATATGCCTGTAAATTCTTATACGAACACTGACATTCATTATGAGGATTCTAAGGTCATATCCATTGCTGATTTAGAAAAACAAGCCATAGAAAATGCCATTAAGGAATGTAGAGGCAACCTTACAGAAGTATCAAGGGAATTAAAAATTGGTCGTGCCACTCTTTATAGAAAACTCAAACAGTACAATATCGCCTTGTCTTTAATCCGTAAAAGAAGAGTTGCGTAGCTGAATAAAGAATTCTTATAAGGTTCATATGAACTTTATATGTATAAACTTTACATGAAAGTAAAAGTGAATAGAAGTTTAAGAGTGAAAAAACAAAAATTGATCTGTAAAGATGTAACAAGTGTCTATTTTTTAAACACTAAGGTCTTAGTATATTGCGTCCCATCACTTTGGCATGAATTTCGCATGAAAGAATAGTATAATAGGAGTATGTTTATGAAAAATAATAAAAAAGGAAAAATTATTGATTTTCCTCAAAAAAACTTTAAAAATTCTTCTCAAACAGATTCACCTTCTCGCTTTAGAGGTGATTCTATTTTTTATATATTAGCGTTTTTATGCCTTATCACTCTGACAAACACTTATCTTCTAAGAGAAGCTCAGTGGATGACTTTGAAAGGTGAGGAATCTACAAGGGATCTAGCCTCCCTTCAAGATGATAAAAACTTAGAGAAAAAACTTCTCAATCGTTTGAATTCCTTTTCATCAAAGAACATAAGAGTAAGGTTTGGAAAAGAACCTACTTTAAATGATAAAATGGCTTATGGCGAAGAGTTGAAGGGAGCTTACGTCTTTAAGTACATTCGAAATAAAGTTCTATCTTTTCAACATCAGAACGAGCAGATCATTCAACTTAAAAGCTTTGAAAACTTCATAACAAAATATAAAAAAAGTTGGGCTGTGAGTTTCTCTTCTTTTGCCATAGAAAAGAAAACAGCTAAAAAAGCCGTCTATGCACTCTTTGATAAGAAAAAATTCAAAAAAGCAAGCATGATTTTTGAGCTCAATTCCAAAGGTTATCTCCTATCCTTAAGGATTGACCCTGTTTCAAAGTAAGTTTTTTAAGCTCTTATCCCTTTAAACCGATAAGATTCCATGGTCATAGAAAACTTTTTTTCTTCTTTTGAGAATGAATCTCAAAAGAGGGGGCTTTATTTTGCTGTACCTTTTTCAAGAATTTCAGCCTTTTGTCTAGATTTTTTTGTCGTGATCTGGCCTCTTTGTAATTTGTTTTCTTTCCTAGGAAATTCCTTTTTAATCTTTTTTCTTTGTATGGCTTTGTATGAAGCTTTTTGTCTTAGTTTGTATGAAAAAACTTTAGGGCAACTTATTATGGGACTTTATACAGTAGATGAAGAGGGGAGACGTTTGAGTTTTTGTTTTGGACTTGTAAGAGGTTTATTTTCTGCAGTAAATGTAGCATTTGTATTTTTACCTTCTTTAAGGATCTTTAAAGATTCTCAAAAGAGGCAAACTTTTCAAGATAAAGTGGCAAACTCTTTGGTTCTCTCGCATTCTAAAAATAGAGAATCTGATTATTATTTAAGCTCTTCCTCTCTGAAAAGTCTTTCCTACTGTCTTGTTTTTGCTATTAGTTTTTTATGGATTTTTTTATTTATGATCTTTATGGAAGAAAGGGAGCGTTTTTCCTATAAAAGAGAGTTGGCTTCTTTTAAAAAAAATGCACCTTTAAAATCTTTTTGTGATGAAGTAAAAAAGGAAAGTTCCTTTTCTTTAGAGGGGCGACTTAAAAAGTCTCTTTTTTTATTTGATGAAAATAAAATTTCAAGAAGGTGTTTGAAAAAAGAGGTAGCTGCTTCTTTTTGTGATTCTAGTTTAAAAGATTTAAGTTATTTAGCTCATGCTTTCATATATAAAAATGAATCCAAAGTTTCTCGACAGTACCTCAAACAAGCTTGTTCTCTTTTCTTAAAAGAAAGGGATTATTTCTGATTTTGATCTTTTTTCAAGGTTTTCAAAAAGCCCCTCTTTCATTTCTTTTGTTTTCTATTTATGGTTTTCTCTTTCTTTATAATTTTTCAACCATTCATAAATTGCATAAACAGTCTTCAAAAGTGTTTTTTAGCGAACACTTTGCCGAAACACATATAAAAGTTTACAGCAATTTTATACTTCAAAACTCTGAACACTACCCTCTTAAAACAAGAAGTCTTGCTTCAAAATCCTTGAAATCTCACGAAAAAAGCCAGCATGAAATACTTAAACTCTCTTTAAAAGATAGTTTGTTCTTAAAGGGTTCAGAAAATGTAATCTATGAGGATCATTTAGGTTACTCTATTTGGAGAAAAAAGAAGGATGAATTTATGTATATAAGAAGCGAAAGCCCTTTAGTAAAGTGGGGTTTAAGCTTTCAAAACTCAGATTGGCCTAGGAGGTTTTCTTATCAATTTTTTCATATGGATATGTCTCATTTTTTAGTAAATATGTTTTTCTTTCTTCTTTTTGTTCCTTTAGTGGAAAAAATTATGGGAAGTCTTTTATTTTTAGGTTTTTATTTGTTCTCAGCTTTTTTTGCAGCCCTTTTTTATGATTTCTTAAATGGAGGGTTATCTCTTGCTCCTCTTATCGGAGCGAGTGGGACCGTAAACGCAATGTTAGCTTTTCTATGTGTTTATTATGGTTTTAAACCCGTTCGTTACTTCTGGTTTGTCTTTCCAAAAAAAGGTTTTATGGGTTTTATTTATCTTCCGGCTCTTTGGATACTTATCTTTTGGACTCTACGAGATTTAACAGGTCTTATTTACACAAGCGAAACTTCAGTAGCTTACTCTTCTCACTTAGGAGGACAAATTTTCGGAGTTCTCATAGCTTTGCTTTTTCGTTTTTGCCATAAATCAATTTATGATAAAGGACTGAAAATGAAACCTATAGGTTATGCAGAAGATTTTAAACTTCCGTAGCAAAGCCTCTTCTAATAGTGTTTTCTGAAATACTTATAGGATCCATAAACTGTTTTAAGTAATCCACTCCTCCTGTTTTACTTCCCACCCCTGATAGTTTGATCCCTCCAAAAGGGTGCCTATTAACAATAGCCCCTGTTATAGGGCGGTTGACGTAAATGTTACCTACTTGAAGCTTATTTTTTGTTTTTTCAATATGAGAGGGAGAACGGGAATAAATTCCTCCCGTTAATCCATACTCCGTTCGGTTGGCTATAGCAAGAGCTTCATCTAAATTTCTAGCTTTAAGAACAACTAAAACAGGACCAAAAATTTCTTTCGTGACTAAAGGATGATCTAAGGGAAGGTCTGTGAAAATTGTGGGGCCTATAAAATAACCTGTTTGATCTAAGACGTCTTTTTTGTAGTAAGGTGTAGCTTGTGAAAGAAAGGCATTTATTTTTTCAAAAGCTACTTTATCTACAACAGGTCCTATAAAACAGAGGGGCTTATCACTTTTTTCAATATGAAGACTTTTCGTAGTTTCAATGAGTCTTTCTAAGAAGAGATCATAAATGTTTTCTAGAACTACAACACGACTACAAGCAGAACACTTTTGACCCTGAAAGCTGAAAGCTGAGTAGACTACTCCTTTTACTGCTTCATCTAAATCGGCATCATCATCAATAAGAATAGAATTTTTTCCTCCCATTTCAATAATGCATCTTTTTATTTTTGATGTTTTAACTTCTAATGAGTGAGATAGAATTTCAAGACCTACTTTTTTAGATCCGGTAAAAGCAATCACATCAACGAAATTATGTTTTACGAGATAAGCTCCTATATCTTCTCCATACCCAGGCAAATAATTCACAACACCTGAAGGAAGTTTAATTTTCTGAAAAAGTAGCATAAGTTCATAAGCAATAAGAGAACTCTGTTCGGCAGGTTTTATGATAACTGTGTTTCCTGTAACCAAAGCAGCTGAAACCATTCCTGTGAGAATAGCCAAGGGAAAGTTCCAAGGACTGATTACAGCACAAACTCCTTTAGGCCGATAGAGGTACACATTATCTTCTCCTGCCAAAGCACCATTTTTAAGAGGAGAGCAGAGTTTTCTCATTTGTTCGGCATAATAACGACAAAAATCTACAGCCTCAATTAATTCTCCATCAGCCTCTGACCAGGGTTTACCGATTTCGTAAATTAAATAGGATATGAAATGATAGCGATTTTTTAAAAGTTCTTCAGCCAATTGATCAAGATACTCTGCTCTTTTGATAGGATTTACTTTTTTCCAACTCTTAAAACTAAGCTGAGCTGTTTTGACAGCTTGATCAGTTAAACTCTTATTGGCCATAAAAACAGTCCCCAAGGACTGTGTGTTAAAAGAGGGGTTTTCTCTCTTAAAAATCTCCTTTGTCTTGTAAGCCTTAGATTTTATCAAAACAGGTCGTGTTTTTTGATTGAGCTGAAACTCTTTGAGAGTTTCAGTCATATGATCTCTTACCTTTCTTTTTGAAAAATCTAAAGGAGCTTCATTTTTAAATGTAGGTTTTAGAAAGCTTGTATGGCTTTTAAAAGGTTTGTCTTTAGGGTTTTGTAAAAGATCTTCTGCAGAGGCTTTATTGATAAAACGTAATTTTAAAAAAGATTCATTAGAGCTATTTTCTAAAAGACGTCTGACTAAATAAGCCATTCCCGGGATAAGCTCTCCTATAGTTGCGTACTCTCTGACTCTGTAACCCATCTGGCTTAAAGCAAAACGAAAGGAGTCAGCCATTCCGTAAAGCATTTGGATTTCAATAGATTTTTGAGAAAGATTTTTTTTCTCAAGGTAGCAAAGACCTGCAGACAAAGATCTTATGTTATGAGAAGCAAGGGCTAGTTTGATAAAAGGATACTCATCTATAAGAGCTTTTGTACAGTTTTCAAAGTTCTCATCTGTTTGGTTTTTGCTGAGAAATACAGGACAAGGCCAATTTTTTTGTTGTGCTAAAATGATCTCTTGATCCCAGTAAGCTCCTTTTACAAGGCGAACACTGAAAGGAGTTTTTCTTTTTTGAGAAACATCAATAAGTCCGTCTATGTCATTTCGTGAATCTCTAAGGTAAGCTTGTATGACAATACCAAAGTGAGGATAAGAGATGAACTCTTTTTCTTGTATAATCTCTTTAAAGGTTTGTAAGATCAGATCTTTATGTTCATAACTTTCCATATCAATGTTAATAAATATAAACTCTTTTATAGCACGTCTTAAAAGAGGCCTTAGTCTTTCTTTAAAAACTTCAATAGTATGAGACCAAGCTTTTTCGTTGATTTGAGAGTAAAGCGAGGTAAGTTTTATAGAAATGTTAAGGGCAGGGATTCTTCCTTGATCATCTTCATCTAAAAGAGAGTTATAGCTCCAAGATTCTTTTGAAAGGATGTCCATAAGATCTATGTATCTTTTGTAATAAGAGTCAGCCTCTTTTTCAGATAAAGTGGCTTCTCCTAAAAGATCTACAGTAAAAGCTATATTCTTTTTTCTTATTTTTTGGAACAGAGGCAGAGCTTTTTCTGGTTTATCAGCTGTAATGAAAATTTTTCCAACCTCTTCTATATTCTTTTTTACTGTCCGTGCGATAAGAGGTGCTGTTAGGCTACCTCCTAACTTAAGACTCATTTGCAAGGCTGATGAGAGTTTATCATTTTCAAAGTCTTGAAAATACTCTTTTAAATGTTCTATAACTTGTGAATTTGTTTTTAAATAAGGCAGAACATCAACAAAACGAAACATTTGGTTTTTAAAACTCTCATTTTGCATGCTCCAGTCCATCATACGCTTGTACCACCAATGTTTTTGAAAAGGAGAGGAACCCTCTTTATGATTAAGATGAGAGAAAATTTGGAGGCCTTTTTTCCTGGTCCTTTCTTCAAAATCCATAACCAGTTTATAAAGTAGTTTTTTTTAAAAGTGTAGCCCTATAGGCCATTTAAGGGCTTAAATGGTGTTCTGAAAGTTAGGGTAAAAACTGTTTTAAAATTAACACCTTAGAGTGCTTTTAAAAAAAGTGTTTAAAAATAAGACACTTTGTCAAAAGGGTAAAAGGGCCTGTTTTAAAAAGGTAAATGATTTTAATTACTTATAATGTTTTTTCATAAGCCCCTAACTTGCAGAAAAAAGAAGTAAGAGTAGAAAGAGAGAGAAAAAGTGAAGGGTTTTTTCATTTTATTAAGCTTATTGCTAAGTCTTTCTTTTTTGCTGATAAGCTGTTCTACCACTAACTTCAGTGAAAAGGATTGTCTTTTTATAAAAAATACAGACTCTCAGAGAGTGTCTTGGGGGAAAAAATTGCCTGTGGAATTACATATTCATGAGTCTATCAGCACCTCTTCTGATGGACTAGGGAAAGTGGCTGCAATGAGAAGAGCTGTGGCCACCTGGAACGCTTTAATTCCTTCAGAGGAGAGGCCTCTTTTTGAAATCATCTCTGTAGGGATTTCAGGTGACGTTACAAGCCTTAAGAACTTAAATGTAATTTATTTAAGAGATCGCTGGATCAGTAACAACTACTCAGCACAACAGCAAGGGGTTACTAAAGTTCTTTGGAGGGGAAAGCAGATCATTTCAGCCTCTATCTTTCTAAACAGTGAAAATTTTTCTTTCTCTACAACTGAGAACGTAGCCGAAGGCAAGGTGGATTTTGAAAGTCTTGTTTTACATGAATTAGGTCATATTTTAGGTCTTAAACACCATGAGGACTCTGATACGGTAATGTATTTTTCTCTAGCTCTTGGAGAAAAAAGAAGAAGTTTTAATGCTCAAATTGAAAGGAAGTGTTCTGAAAAACCTTCAGATAAAACAGAACAAGAAGAGGAGTGTTCTCCTCTTGTCAGCGAAAGAGAAGTTATGGAGGAGTTCTTAGGCTGTGAGTATTAAGATATCCTTTGATTTTAGAAAGGTTTATTGTAAAATAAAGAGAAAGGAAAAGTAAATGTCAGAAAAGTATGTTTTAAAAAAAGAAAGCTTAAAAACAAATTTTTCTCAGATCGAGAGCTTAGAAGCTATTTTAAGTCAAAGCCGAAAGACCTTAGGAGAGAAGGAGAGTGAGTTTTCATATTTTTTTGAACTTCTTCAAAAAAATATGAAAAAATATGATTACTTTCAGTTTCTTTTTAAAGACATTTGTAAAGAATTATTAAGAAATAAGAAATCTTAAAGAAGGTTTATGAAAAAACGAAAAGAACAGAAGAAACCTTTAGGAGCTCTCAGTGGTGATGGAGTTAGTGAAGGAGATGAGCTTGCCTTAGGACTCTATAAAGCCATGATGGTTTTACGTATGAAAACAGATATTCCTGAGAAAGACTTTCAAAAATATAGAACGTTCCGTGATGAAACTTTAGAAGAGGCTGATGAAGTTTGGAGGGTTGATGATAGCGAGTTTATAGGTTCTTGTTATGATATTTTTTATTTTCTCAAAGAATACACGAGTTCTGATTTAGACGACCCCTTTTATTATATTGTAGCTACAGCAGAAGATCCTTCCTCTAACAGTCATTCTATTTTATTTTCTTTTCCTACCAAAGATCATAAGCTGACTGAACGTTATCAAAGAGGTGAGCTTTTTGAATCGGAAGGCTTCACTCAAGAAGAATCTCATTAAGTTTTTTATAATCTCCCCCTCTTAAGGGGGTACAATCAATATTATAACAGTTTTAAAATTTTGGCTCCTCAAAAGAATCTGTGGGTTCCCGGAGGTTCTTTTGAGGAGGCGAAAAAAATAACGTATGAATTTTTGAAACTGCTTTGAATGTTGGTGTTCATTCAAAATCAAAGACAAGCTATCAAAAGGCAAACTATCATTCAAATAGTATGTGGTTATAAAAATTTCAAATGCATGTAAATATTTTACAAAATTAATAAATCGCATTGAAATTTATAATTTGATATGTTAACTTTACTTTACTCTTTAATTAAAGACAAAAGGGCAAGTAAAAAAAAACATAAGAGCTTTCAAAGGCTCAAAAAACGAAAGGAGAAACAAAATGAAAAAAACAATAAAAACAATCATAGCAACAACTTTCATAGCTTTTGCTATGTTCTTCCAAGGAGTAGCTTTTGCTTCAACTCAAAAAGTTATAACTGAAGAAAATGTAATAGAAGCCATACTATGGGCTCAAGAAGACCCTGGACAGTTCAATCTATCTGAAGCACAGGCTGAAAAGATTGCTTCTATTGACATTGACAAACTTAATCTTTCTCAAGAACAATTAGCTAAGATCAATATGTTGGTGACAGAACAGAAAGAAGTAGCAGTTACAGAATTTACAGAATATGCTTTTATGGCAGGTATTCAAGGAGTTGTTCTAATAGTAGCAATAGTTGGTGCCGTCGTTCTTCTTATGTAAAAGATAGAGTAATATGATTTTACTCTAAAAAGCTTAAGGCAACAAAAATAAACTAAGAGTAGTTATTGTTTTATGAAACAATAACTACTCTTCTCTATCTAGTGTTCTGACCAGTAATTTTTTTCACAATTTTCAAGCCTTTAATCCAGGTAATTTTATTTATTTATTTTTTTATGTTTTAATACTCATATGTTAAATTTATGCCTCCTCAAAAGAATCTGTGGGTTCCCGAAGGTTCTTTTGAGGAGGCGAGTTTTTTAACAGATGGATACGTTAGTTATAAAACACATTTTAAGGATGAAAAGGGAATTGATCTTGCTTTTTGTTGGTCTCAGTGATAAGAAAGTTTATTGACATAGAACAGAATTACCCTGAGGAGTGTGGAAAAGTATTAAAGCTTATGGGGAAGATTTTTAAAGTTGAATCAAAGGCGAAAACTTATGAAGAGCTCAAAAGTTTAAGACAAACAGAATCAAAGGATTTAGTTCTTTCTCTGCAAGATCTGTATTATAAACTTTATGGAGAAGCTCGTCCTGAGAGTGGGTTAAAAAAGGCTATTGATTATAGCTTTAATCACTGGGATGGCTTAAATTTATTCTTAGAAAATGAGAAAATTCCTATGACAAACAATGAAGCAGAAAGAACGATTCGACATTCTGTGATGGGAAGAAAGAACTTTCATGGGTCAAGGACTCAGAGAGGAGCTGAAACAGCATCAGTACTTTACAGTATTGTGGAAAGTTGTAAGAAGGTGGAATTAGATCCTAAGGACTATATTTTAATGGTTGTGGGAAACTCCCTCGATAAGATGCTTATTAAAACGCCTTTTGAGTATACAAGTGAGCTTCGTTCTTAAAGAATAAAGCACAAAAAAAATCAAAATTACGAAAAAAAACTAAGAATTATTCTTTTAAGAACTTCTCTAATACTTTTGTAACGGGGAAGGCCTTAGGAAAACGTCTTACAACACCGTTTTACAACAAGATCAATAAAAACTTCTCCTTTAAAATCTAAGAAATATCCTCCTCAGTAGAAGTCAAGGGCTGTTAAAAAACCGACTTACAAAACAGGAGCTTCTGAACAATATATAAAAGTCGAAACTCGGGTTAATAGTCTTTTATCAGGAGCTTCTCAAAATTTTAGAAAGTTAATGCTAGAGGTGCGTCTTTTTTCGTTTTTTTCACTGAAATGGCTTAAAAGGCCTGTACGCCTTCTTGAAAACTACTGTTTTGTTTAAGTTATGAAAAAATATTTAACCCTCTATAGTAGAAAGTAACAGGAATAAAGATCATACAGCATAAAAATCCTAGGCTTTTGTCAATTTTTCACGTTCGACTATCTAAGAAAGCCGTTCTGGAATTAGAATAGAAGGCCTTCATCACAAAAAAACACTGCCTTGTTATATTTTGATCTGATAAAATCAACTGAACCTTGATTGCGATAAGGTTTTAAATTCACAAAATCAGCCATTTTTTATGACTTAAAGCTTTTTGTACCTTTCTAAACGTTCTTCTATTTTAGATAAATTTAATTTTAAAAGAGATCTTAGGCCTATGTCTTCTACTGCAAAACTAGATAAAACAGATCCGTAAAGACAAGATGTTTTTAAATTTTCAAATGAAACGCTTTCATTATAGGAAGAGGCAAATGCCCCTAAAAATCCCCCTGCAAAACTGTCCCCTGCCCCTGTAGGATCAATGGCTTTTACAGGATAGGAGGATTTTTTAAAAGTTTTATCTTTATGAGAAAGAAGAAAGCCTTCTTTTCCCCTTTTTATAATAACCGTTTCAACTCCTAGCTTGTGGGTTTTAAAGATTGCTATTTTTAGATCTTGGCTTTCTGTAAGCTCTTTGATCTCAGTCTCGTTGAGGATAAGAGCTGTAATGTGAGGTATAAGGCGAATTAAAGTTTTTTTCTTTTCTTCTTTCCTAATCCAATAAGACATGGTATCAAGTAGAGTAAAAACAGGATCTGACATTTGTTCTAAAATAGAAAGTTGTATTTCGGGATCCATATTAGATAGAAAAATAAATTTTTTATCTTTATATTCTTCGGAAAGTTTCGGTGAAAAGTTTTTCATGGTATTGAGGTGAAGGTCTAAAGTTTCAGCGTCTTTAAGATCTTCACCGTAACGACCGGTCCATGTGAAAGATTTTTGTTGTGTGATTTTAACTCCTTTTAAATCTATGTTTTTCGAAATAAGAACTCCAAGATCCTTTTTTGTATAATCTTTTCCTATACAGCTTACTACACACACAGGACTAAAAAAATAAGCACTTAAAGTAGAATAGTTAGCGGCTCCTCCTAAAATTCTTTCGGCTTTCAAATCGAAAGTTTCAATGTTATCGTAACCTAAAGTTCCTGTCACTAAAATCATGGCTGTCCACTTTAATTGCTGTTCGAGGGTTGAGTTGTCCGCAGGCTGCATAAATATCTTTCCCCATAGTTTTTCTTCTGAAAACATGAGCTCCTAAATTGATAAGCTTTCTTTGAAACTTATCGATTTTTTCTTCAGAAGGCCTCAAAAAACCTGATTGAAAATGTTCATTAAAGGGGATGATGTTAATTTTACATGGTATATTTTTTGTAAGATAATAGAGATCATAAGCATCTTTCAAAGAATCCGTCACACCTTTTAAAAGCACATACTCAAAAGTAACTTTCTGTTTAGATACTCTTGTATGCTCTTTACAGGCTTTCAATAAACTTTCTATAGGCCATTTGCGGTTGATAGGCATAATCTGATCTCTTAGCCTATTGTTAGCACTGTTAAGACTTACAGCTAGTCTTACTCTAGCTTCTGTGATCTTAGGGATTAGAGAAGCAAGACCGGAAGTAGAAATTGTAATCTTTTTTCTCGAAAGCCCTATACCTAAAGACTCGCAAAAGATCTCAATGGAAGAAAAAACAGCCTCTTGATTATCAAGAGGCTCTCCCATACCCATAAAAACAAGGTTGGTGATTTTACTGTGAGGTTTGATCCTTTCGTTTACAACCATATATTGACCTATTATCTCTGAAGTTGTGAGGCGTTTTCGAAGTTTTTGCTTTCCTGTATAGCAAAACTTACAAGCCATGTTGCAACCAACTTGAGAGGACAAGCAAAGAGTCCATCTTTTTTCAGAAGGGATAAGGACTGTTTCATAGAGAAAACCTTCTTCTGTTTGAAAGAGGAACTTTTCTGTGCCGTCAAGGCTCTTTAAAGTTTCCATAAGTTTTGGGGTTTTAAAATGAAGTAGCAAAGAAAGTTTGTCTCTTGCTTTTTTTGAAAGGTCTGTCATTTTTTTAAAATCAAATATGGACTTTTGATAAGTCCACTTATAAAGTTGTTGTGTACAATAGTTTTTATACCCTCTTTGGAGAAGAAAAGTTTTTAAATCAGAAAGGCTTAGGTCAAAGAAATTAAGCTTTATCATAGATGACTTGAGTCGTAACATAGACTTCATTATAGGGCAATAAAAATAGCCTCGACTTTATCTAAAAAAAAAAATATGATAAAAAGGTGACTCTAAACTTAAAAAACAGTCGTCTTTTCCGCAATGTCATCGATGTATTCTATGAGGCTGCAGATTTTACAAATATCACTAAAAGTGCCATTGAGATGCTTCGCAGACCTCGTCGTTCTATTGTGGTGAGTCTGCCTGTAAGGATGGCTGATGAAAGAATAAAGACTTTTTGGGGTTATAGAGTCCAGCACAATCAGGTTTTAGGTCCCTTTAAGGGAGGACTTCGTTATCACGAATCGGTAAATTTAGGAGATGTATCAGGTTTAGCTAGTCTTATGACCTTCAAAAACTCTCTCTTAGGCCTGCCCTTAGGAGGAGCTAAAGGAGGAGTTCAAGTGAACGTATCTGAGTTGTCTCAAGGAGAGTTAAAAAGACTTACTCAGCAGTTTACCATAGAGATGAGTCCCTTTATTGGACCTGATAAGGATATCCCTGCTCCTGATATAGGTACAGATGAATTAACTATGGCTTGGATTATGGATATGTATTCTAAAATTCATGGTTTTGCTCAAACGGGAGTGGTGACAGGAAAACCTATTGAAATTGGCGGATCCCAAGGAAGAACCTCCGCAACAGGATTAGGAGTGGTTTTTTCTATGGAAAAAGCTCTGAGTTTATTTGATAAAAAATTTTCTGATCACCCCAGCGTTACCATTCAAGGCTTTGGTAAAGTGGGAGCCCATGCAGCTTTAGAAAGTTCTAAAAGAGGAGCTAGGGTGATTGCTGTAAGTGACGTATCAGGAGGCATTTATTCTGAAAAAGGTTTAGATATAGAAGATGTGATTGCTTACACGAAAGAGAATAAATTTGTAGAAAATTATCCTCAATCTCAACCTATTTCTAATGAAGATTTGCTTTGTTTACAAACTGATATTTTAGCTCCCTGTGCTCTTGATAGTGTAATCAACAATAAGAATGCTAATAAAATACATGCGAAGATTATTGTTGAAGGAGCTAATGGACCAGTAACTTCTTTGGCTGATAAAATTTTAAGAGAAAAGGATGTTTTTATTGTTCCTGATGTTTTAGCTAATGGAGGCGGTGTGATTGTCAGTTATTTTGAATGGGTGCAAGGTATTAGCTGGTTTTTTTGGGATATCGATCGTGTAAGAAATAGCTTAAGACGTATTATGTTTGATGCTTTTGATAAATCCTACCGCTATTCTCAAGAGAAAAAAATTTCTATGAGGATAGCAGCTATAGCAGTAGCTATAGTGAGACTTGAAAAAGCTATGAAACTAAGAGGTCAGATTTCTTGAATTTAGGCTTGTGGCTCCCTCCTCACTTAGCCCATAAGACAGCCCCTTTTTTTCTTAACCTCTTAAAAACTTCTTTACTCTATAAAAAAAAGACTCCTTGTTGGAAAAGCTTTTCTAAGGGAGAAGATTTTTTTTGTCATCCTTTAGGAATTGCGGGAGGAATTGATAAGAAAGGCAATTGTCTTAAGGCTTGGGAAGTTTTAGGAGCTGGTTTTTTAGAGGTGGGAACTATTACAAAAGAAGCTCAAACCCTATTCAGCTTTCCCTATATAGAACGTAATAGGTCTCAAAAAGCTCTTTGGAATCGTATGGGTTTTCCTTCTGAGGGAGTCGACCTTATTATAAAAAGACTAGAAAAACTGTGTTTGCAAGTTCCTTTATGGGCTAACATAGGAAAAAATAGAAAAACTCCTCTAAAAGACGCCTATAAAGACTATGTTCATTGCATGCAAAAATTAAATCCTTTTGTACAAGGTTTTGTTTTGAATCTTTCAAGCCCTAACACTTATGATTTAAGAAAACTTTTAGAGCCTGAATTTTTAGAGGTTTTTTTAGATAAAATTTTGCAAGAAACAAAGTCTTCTGGAAAAACAATCTTATTAAAGGTGAGTCCTGATATTACACACGAAAAACTTAAAGAAATACTGGACTCTAGTCTTAAGCTTGATGGTTGGATTCTTACCAATACCACAGTGTCTTCTGATGAAATAAAAAAAGAGCTTGGATTTAAGATCGAAGGTGGTGGAATTTCAGGTAAACCCCTTGCAGAAAAAGCAAAACAGTCTTTAAAATGGTCTGTAGAGCATTTAGGAGAAAAAAAGAAAGAAAAACTTATTGTGTCCTCAGGTGGTGTTTTGACAGTTGAAGATGTATTAGAGAGACTGTCTTTAGGAGCCGATTTGATACAAGTGTATTCAGCCCTTGTGTTTGAAGGACCTTTTTTCTTTAAAAAAGCTATAAGACAACTAAAGAAAAGAGTGTGTGCATGAGAACGATATGGATTCCTGTTGTAATAGGCCTTATGAAGAAAAATGAAAAGCTTTTAGTAGGACAGAGACCTATTACAGGAACTTTGCCAGGACTATGGGAGTTTCCTGGAGGAAAAATAGAAACAGGAGAAAATCCGATAGCAAGTCTTGAAAGAGAGCTTTATGAAGAGCTAGATGTTAAGGCTAAAGTGGGTTCTCCTTTATTGAATGTGACAAAGGAAGTAAGTTATAATAAATGTATCCTGCTTTTGTTCTATGAAGTTTTAAAATGGGATGGTAGTCCTAGGCCTCAACATCATTATGAACTTAAATGGGTAAGTATGAACGACTTAAAAACTATGGATATTCCTGACACAAATAAGTTTATTTTAAAGGAATTAGAAAGGAAAATTTTTAAATAATGGACGTAAAAGATAAATTACATGTATGTTTTCTTGTGGATAGATTTTCTATTTCAGGAAGGGCTTCAAAACATGGTTTTTTAATTCCTGTAGCAAGAGGATTAGCTCGAAAGGGTCATAAAATTACAGTGGTTTCAGGACAAAGCTCTTCTTATAACGAAACTTCTCTTCAAGAAGATAATTTGAAAGTTCACTTTGTAAAGGGTATGGGCCGTCGTTTGGAAGTCGCTTTTAGAAAGCAATTAGTGGAGGTCTATGAAAAAAAACCTTTTCATATTCTTTATATAGTCTGTAAAAAAGCCCGCTTTGTAGCTAAACTAAAAAAGAAGTATCCGTTTTGTGTTATTTTAGATGCTCGCTCAACAGAGGTTTCTCAGCTTTACTCTATTATAAGCATGAGTCGTAGCACTTTTAATGGCGAAATTAAAACAGGGCTTTCTGTTCTTTATAAGTTCATTACAAATTATTATAGAAAGGATCGCAAACTTCTTAAAATGTCGGATGCTTTGATTGTTACAAATCCTAGAGAAAAAAATATTTTTGAGCGCTATTATCTTTACCCTGATTGGAATACTTATATTTTACCTTATGGTATAGAAATTGTAGAGCCTTCGGGAAAGAAAAAAAATGAATTGATGAAGAGTTTTAAACTGTCTTATGATCAACAAATTATAGCAACAGTAACAGATATGACGGTAAAAGAAGAGGTCTTTCCTATTTTAAAAGCCTTTCAAAAAGTAGTCATTAAAAAACCTTCCTCAAGAATGATCTTAGTAGGAACAGCCCCTTTATCTCGAGAAATTGAAAGAAAAATTTATGACTTAGTCTTAGGAAACAAAGTCATTGTGGTAGGTCCTGTTTCTCATATGGATGTAACAGCTTACATTTCTCTTTGTGATATTTTTATTGACTTAAGTGCTCGTACTTCAGGTTTTGAACCAAGCCTTCTAGAGGCTATGAGTCAAAAAAAAGTGATCATTGGTTCAGAAACAGGACCTATCTCCACAATTGTGGAAAATCAAACAGAAGGCTTTCTTATTCGCCCCTTCGATAAAGCTTTCTTAGAAGAGCTTATCTTTTCTATTTTCAATAAGAAAATCGATTCTGTTGAAATAGGAGAGAAGGCCCACAAAAAAATCAATCATTTTTTTGAGCCTCATATCATACTGGAAAAAACAATCTCAACTTACTTTGATACTTTAAAAAAAAGTATGCCAAGAAAAAAATTGAAGAATTGTTTGACAAAATTTGTCACTTTTTGAATTTTTTTCAAAATCTTAATGAAACAAATAATAAAAACTTCCTCCCTGATGACTTATAACAAACATATAGCCATCTTTTTGCTGCGAATTATTGATAGGCCAGGGTGAACTTCCCCTGTTTCTGCGGACAGTCAATTTTCAGTTTAGATAGAAGACAATGTAGTATGAGTCGAATAGTGGACTTTTTTTCCCGACTTCAGCGTTTTCCACTACTAAAACTTCATAAAAGTGTGCGAGCTATGTTTAGAACAGAGTTGGGGGGTATTTTTCCAGACAGTGCATTTGTAGTGTCAGAAATCTTTTTTTGAGGTCTTTTCAAGGCTGGAAATTTCTTTTAACATTTAAATATGGTAACTGCTCACTCTCGTAAGTTTTTATTTAAAGCCATAGAGATGGCTTCTAAAGAAGAATACCCTTTATTTCTCATTGTTTTAACATAGCTGGTAATGCGACAAAAATATTTCGCCATTTCTTCTGTTCTGAAACACCCTGACACTTTCTTTTTCACTTTAGTCATTCTTAGATCTCTTTCAGCTCTGTTATTAGTAGGATCTACGTTCTTTCTTTTAGCAAAACACAGTATTTCTGCTTCATACTTTTTAAATCGCAGCCAAAGGTTCTGAGCTTGTGTATGCTTTATTCGTCCTTTCTTGCCATTTTTCTTAGGAAATTCTGGAAGCTCTTTTAAGCCTTTTGTAAGAATACTCCTATACCTTCTCTGAAGAGTTTCGTACTCTTTTTGAGTCAGAACTCTTGACTCTTTTTTATGAACTAACTCCACAGTCTCTTTAAGAAGTTTTTTGAGATTTGTAGCCCATTTGAATCCATTGCTTTCTTCTATAAATTTAAGCTCTCTCAAAAGGTGAGCCACACACAAAGCATGAGTTATCTTATCATAACAAAAGTAAGGACTCCAACAATCATGCACAAGCACTCCTCCATATCTATCCAAGAGACCAATATCTTTTATGGCTTCCCTTCCACCTGAAAGGTGGAGAAACTGCAAGACTAATTCTCCTGAACTATAAGTATGAATCCAGTAGTTTTTACCCTTAACCCTCATAGAGGTCTCATCAACATGAATGACCTCTGATTCAAGTATCTTTTCTTTCATCTGCTCTTCCCAACTTTTAAGAAACTCTCCTAATTCAGCAATGTATCTCAACATAACTGCAGGAGAAATCATTCGACCTATAAGCCCCATGTAATGTTCCCCAACACGCTCTAAAAGACAGCATCTGAACTATAATGAAATTGATGATGGAAGCTCTAATGCCTATACCATACTGAAGAGGACCACTCATACCTTTAGGGAATTGACCTTTATTTCTAGCTCCACATGAGGGACAATCCTTAACTTCAGAAGTTACAGTATGGGTCTGAATTTCATAAAAAATATCAATCTTTTTACGCTTCTCAAGGCTTTTTACCTCTGCTGTCTTTAAACACATCCCACACTGAGAACACTCTGAGGGAAAGACAGTCTCCTCACTGTTTGTATCTTTACTGTTATCAAGTCTAGAGCCCTTTTTCTGACTCCCACTAGCTTTCTTATTACGATTCCCTTGACGACTAAAATCTTGCGAAGGAGGAAGACCGCTGTTGCTGGAATTTTTTCGAACCTGTTTTTCTAAAAGCACAACAATCAGAATGTTCACAACCTTAAAGAGAGATTCAACAATCACAGAAATCTCAGTAGGCACAGAACCTTTCTTTGCAAACTTATCAAAGTCACTTCTTATATTTTCAATCTCATTTCTGATGGAGGTCTTATTTATTGTCATTTGAAAAGAGTATTTAAAAGAAAATCTGTAAGAGCAAGACTTTTATCTTAAAAACAGGTCTAAAGTTAGGGATAACTGAACAATGTAGGTGAGCAGTTACTTATTACTTTAGTGAGAGCCGTTCAGCTTGTTCTGTTAAAGAACTCTTGGGGTCTTATAAACCCGAGTTTCGACTTTTATATATTGCTCAGAGGCCCCTGTTCTTGAGTTTTAAGTTGAATGGAGGGTTTTTTAGGTTTTAAACAATAGGAGATGAGAGTACCTAAAAGATTGATGACAAAGTTTTGTGGGCTACGATGGCGAGAATGCTCAAGATGAAACTCTCCTTTTAACACTCCAATCACTGTTTCCACAACAGAACGTTTTTTCAACATCAACTTGTCAAATAAGGGAATCAATTTATTCTTCATATTTAATTTGACGTTTGTAATAAGCTTAACTCCCTTTTTTAAAAGCTTTTTGAAAAGGTCTGATGAAATATAACCTTTGTCTCCAAAGAGTTTCCCCACCAGCCCTTTACACAAACCTATAACAGGCTTTCGATCATCTACATTTCCCTGAGTTAAGGTAAAACTTAAAAGTTCTCCGAGGTGATTGATAACAATATGGAGTTTAAATCCGAAGAACCAGCCCATACTACTTTTGCCTCTTTTTAGCTAACTTTTAGAACACTTTATTTCGTCCTATTCTTTTATTTTTGAAGAAAAATCGATGTGGAATCAATAAATGATATGCCGGTGGTTTTACTCATAAGGCTTGTCGAGAAAAGAAACATCAAAAAAGCCATGTCTTTTTTGATGTTCACAAATCGGGAGTAAGACAACATTTTAGGAAAATAAGATTTAAGATAGACTTTTGCAAACTGGTAAAAGGCTTTAAAATTCCTAAAGCCAGAACTTTGGAAAAGTAAGATAAAGAGTGACAATTTCGCTGGGAGACATAGCACAAGAAAAACCTCTTTTATTTTTGGAAACTAGTTCTGGATGCTGCTGTATGAGAGGGGTTAAAAAATCATCGACAAGAACATAAATTGATATGATATAATTAGAATTAAACATCTTAGACCTCCTTGTATGTTTTTTGCAACTCTCAAGGTGTTTTTCCTTGTAAGTTGCTTCTTCAAGAAAATCTTACAAAGGTCTGAGGTGTTTGTTGATATCAGCTAGCCTTTAGCCCTGAAAAAAGTCGAAACTCGGGTTATAAGGGGCCTATTTTAACAGATGGATACGTTAGTTATAAAACACATTTTAAGGGTGAAAAGGGAATTGATCTTGCTTTTTGTTGGTCTCAGTGATAAGAAAGTTTATTGACATAGAACAGAATTACCCTGAGGAGTGTGGAAAAGTATTAAAGCTTATGGAGGAGATTTTTAAAGTTGAATCAAAGGCAAAAACTTATGAAGAGCTCAAAAGTTTAAGACAAACAGAATCAAAGGATTTAGTTCTTTCTCTGCAAGATCTGTATTATAAACTTTATGGAGAAGCTCGTCCTGAGAGTGGGTTAAAAAAGGCTATTGATTATAGCTTTAATCACTGGGATGGCTTAAATTTATTCTTAGAAAATGAGAAAATTCCTATGACAAACAATGAAGCAGAAAGAACGATTCGACATTCTGTGATGGGAAGAAAGAACTTTCATGGGTCAAGGACTCAGAGAGGAGCTGAAACAGCATCAGTACTTTACAGTATTGTGGAAAGTTGTAAGAAGGTGGAATTAGATCCTAAGGACTATATTTTAATGGTTGTGGGAAACTCCCTCGATAAGATGCTTATTAAAACGCCTTTTGAGTATACAAGTGAGCTTCGTTCTTAAAGAATAAAGCACAAAAAAAATCAAAATTACGAAAAAAAACTAAGAATTATTCTTTTAAGAACTTCTCTAATACTTTTGTAACGGGGAAGGCCTTAGGAAAACGTCTTACAACACCGTTTTACAACAAGATCAATAAAAACTTCTCCTTTAAAATCTAAGAAATATCCTCCTCAGTAGAAGTCAAGGGCTGTTAAAAAACCGACTTACGATGTAAAAGCTCAATATAAACTTGGTGTGATGTATTATGAGGGAAAAGGCGTTTTAAAGGATTACACCATAGCTTATATATGGTTTATTTTCTCAAAAGCTCAAGCACATGGCGAATTAGAAGCGATTTTAGGAAGATGGCTACATGATCTAGAAGATAAAATGACTTCCTCGCAAATTTTAAAAGCTCAAAAGCTAGCAAATCAATTTAAAGCTGAGAAAACCATTTTAGAGGAACCTGTGAATTAAAAATGATGGATGAGTGGTAAAAAACTCTAAAAAAGAAGAAAAAAACAAAACCGAGCCTTATCATAAAAAATTGAGTCCTTTGTCCGGCTTCTTTTGCAGATATAGAAGATGACAGACAGTTTACGGCTCAAAAAGTTCTTTCTGACACAGAATTTCAAGATGATGAAATTGACAGTATAAAAGGGCTTTGTTGCACGTCCCGACTTCAGCGTTTTCCACTACTAAAACTTCATAAAAGTGTGCGAGCTATGTTTAGAACAGAGTTGGGTGGTATTTTTCCAGAAAGTGCATTTGTAGTGTCAGAAATCTTTTTTTGAGGTCTTTTCAGGGCTGGAAATTTCTTTTAACATTTAAATATGTTTGTAAAAAAGATTCCAAGAAAAAATGGTTCTATTTCAATTCAGATTGTAGAAAACAAGAGAGTACAGAATTTCTTCAAAAAGTTGCATTCCTAAGCAAAAAAATTAAACTGAACTAGACTAAAGGATTGGCTCTTCTTTTAAGAATTTAAATCAAAATGACGATAAGGTTTTTGATGAGTGATAAAAAAGATAAGACCTTTTTAGAAGAGGAGTCCCAACTTTTGGCTTCACAGAAAGAAGGAAAAGACGTTCCTAAAGCTCAGAGTATTCTTGAGGAAGATTCCTTATTCCAGCTTGAATTTCCTGATCAAGTCGAACTAGAAGACAGAGAACTCTCAGTTGAAAATTTGAATTTAAAACAAAATAAAGACTTCGAAAGTCTTCAAGAGCTTAAGGTAGAGGGAGAACAGAATATCCAGGATATCCAGGGTGAGATCAGTGGTTTAGATGAAAAACATAAACTAGAACAAGAAAATGATTCTCATAAAAAAGAGGAATTTCCCGGAGAGGTCTTTCTGAAAAATAAACAAAAAGCAGTAGATGATTCTCTTAAAGAAAAGTTTTCTTTAGAACAAGAACTTTCAGAAAAAAACCATAAGGTAGTTGAGTTAAGTGATTTAGAGCATCAGAACACAAAAAAAATATCCTCTGTGTTAGAAAAAAATATAGATCAGACTCATCTGCTTAATAAAAAAAAGTCCGACCTTCATATAGAAAGTGGCTTAAATAATGATTTTGAAGATCCTAGAAAACCCAATCAAAGTAAAGCCCAAATAGACCCTATTCTGATTCAATCAGAAAATCTTAGTATAGCTCAAAGACGTATTTCTGATTTAGAAGATGAAGTTCAGAATTTACGTATCAATATTGAAAAGCTTATCACCGCAGGAGAGACTCTTAAACGAAGAAACTCTAAACTTCTTTCTTCTCACCAAGAGCTGAAAGAGAAGTTAGAAAGCTCAGAGGTAATTGCAGAAAAAGAAAGGCAGCTACTTAAAAGCTCTATTATAGAAAAAGATAAAATTATTGAGGACTTAAATCTTAAAAACTCAGAAATGAACATGAGAGTAAGTTTTAGTGTTCAAAAAATACGTATAAGAGAAAGAGAACTTGAGAATCTTCTCGAAATTTCTAAAAGAGAAAAGGAAGCCCTTTTGAGAGATAAAAATGATATTATTTTAGAATTGAAAAAGAAGGTTGAGAACAATGAAATTGAGATGAATAATTTCCGATTACAAGCCAAAGAATTCAATGAAAAGATTCTTCAAAAGACTTCTTTAGTTTTAAAAATAAAAAAAGCTTTAAAACTTTCTTTAGCTATGATTGAAGGTAGTGGTCATGGGAAGGGACATTTAGAATTAATTGATGATAAAGTGACTCAAAATGAAAAGGCCTCAGACCTAAAAGAAGAAGATTACAAATCCCCTACGAATCAGAATGACAAGACAAGTTACCAAAAAGTTTCAGGAGAAGAGGACCTTGAGTGATGCAACACAAATTTTCAAAAAATCTTCTCAAAAAACATCCAAGAAAAAAAAGAAGATAAAACTCATTGTAAGCGATCTACACTTAGGTTTAGGCCGTATTTTAGAGGGCGGTCATGTGAACATGTTTGAAGAGTTCTACTTTGATGAGAAATTCTCTGAGCTTCTCATTTATTATACTTCAAACAAATATGAAAATTATAATTGTGAATTGATCCTAAATGGTGACATTTTGAATTTATTACAAGTTGATTATCGCTCCCACTTTGTGTCTATGATCACAGAGTCTATATCCATCGAAAAAACTCAAAGAATCATTAAAGGTCATCCTGTATTTTTTAGAGCTCTAAAAAAATTCTTACAAAAAAAGGGAAATCAAATTACATATATTGTAGGAAACCATGACCAGGGGGTCCTTTGGCCTGGTGTAAGAGAATGTCTTAATAAAGCTGTGGGTAATGACATCCAATATAAAAACATCGTTTACTCTTTCGATGGTGTTCATATTGAACATGGACATATGTATGAAGCTGCTAATCGTATGAACCCTAAAAAATTCTTTATTAGAAAAAACCTTCCTGAGCCTGTTTTAAATCTTTGTTTTGGATCGATTTTTTTTCTTGAATTTGTTTTGAAAGTGAAAAAAACTTTTCCTAATATTGATAAAGTAAGACCTTTTAAAAGTCTTTTTAGGTGGTCCCTTTATCATAACACCTTTGCTACAATCAGTGCTCTTTTTACAATGATTTTGTATCTATTGAAGTTTGTCTTCTATAGAGGAGATTCAAAATTTTTATCCGCTAGAAAAATTTTGAGAGTTTTCTTGGAAAGTGCTGTGTTTCCTGATTTAAGTAGTGCAGCAAAAAGAATCTTAGATGAAACAAAAGCTCATACAATAATTTTTGGACATACCCATGTCTATAAACACAGACAGATTGAACCTAACAAAGAATATTTTAACACAGGAACTTGGACTGATTTAACCTCTCTAGACCTAGACTCTTTAGGAAAAATAACTAAACTAACGTATGTTTTATTGTCCTATCATGACTTATCCGAAAGACCAGTAGGATGTCTAAAAGAGTGGCATGGTCATCATTCTGTTGAAGAAAATGTCTCAATCTTTTAAAATATAAATATAAGGTAAAGAGGAACGAATATGAAACAAAGAAAAAAACAAATTTTTACTGAAGAGAAGGAGAAAAAAATAGATGAAAATGAATTTGATGAGCCACAAACAGAAAGTGCTATAGAGCAAACTCAGATTATTTCTCATCAAGGAATTAAAATGGAAGAACTTAATAAAGTTCCTTCTTCTTTAGTTTTACTTGTAGGTCCTGTAGAAAATATAGGAAAACAATGGTCTTTACAAAATGATCAGATGATTATAGGACGTGCTTCTATGAGCCACATCCTTATACGAGAGCCTAGTGTTAGTAAATCTCATGCAAAAATTTTTGTAGAAGATGAAAATATTTTTATTCAAGATTTAGAGGCGACAAATAAAACATTCATTAACGGAAAAGGGCTTATACCTCTTGCAAAAAATAAATTAGAAAACAATGATCAAATTAAAATTGGCAATGTGATTTTGAAATTTTTAGAGCGTGGAAATGTTGAGAACATATCTGCTTCAAAAGCTTTCAGGAAAAGTTTGTTTGATCCTCTCACAAAAGTTTACAATAAGGGTGCTTTTTCATCTCAAGCTCCTGAAGAGTTTAAGAAAGCACGTCGTTTAGGTATGTGTTTTTGTTTGATCATATTTGATTTGGATCATTTTAAGTCTATCAATGATAATTATGGGCATACAATAGGTGATTATGTTCTCAAAGAAACCTGTCGTGTGATCTCTTCTGAATTGATTCGTTCGAATGATTTCTTTGCTCGCTTCGGAGGAGAAGAGTTCTGTATTCTCTTGACAGGAACTAGCTTAGAGCAAGCCGTGAAAAAAGCTGAAAAGATGAGAACTCTGGTTCAAAATCATATTTTTAAATTTCAAGATAAAGAGTTTTCTATAACAGTGTCCTTTGGTGTAACTGATATGAAGCCAGAAGATAAAGAGTGGAAAGATATGTTTGATAGGGCTGATTCTTATCTCTATCAATCTAAAGAAGGCGGACGTAACAAGGTTTCTTATTGATAAAAGTTCTTTTCGGTAAATAGAAAGAACAGGCTACCAGTATAAGACATCATAATAATCCTTAAAATAGAAGGCAGGACTTCTTGAGACAAATTATAGGCCCTTTAGCAAGCCTATTTTTAACAAATAAGTAAAGACACGCTTTTATAGAAGATTGTCAGAATCCAAATTTAATCTTTCTGAAATAACAGAAAGAATTTCACTAGCTGTTTCCTCTAGAGCCCTATCTGTAACATTGAACACAGGCCATTTTCTGTTTCTTGAAAAAATACTTAAAGCATAATCCATTTCTTTTTGTATGTATCTTAAATCAGCATAATCATTAGAAGGTGTTTTTTTGAACTTCTGTATTCTCTTTGTACGAATTTTATATAAAGCATCAGGATCGATTATGAGGCCCACAATTCTTTTTTGATCGATTGCATAAAGCTCTTTAGGTAAAGGAGTGTTAAAAACTAAAGGAATGTTGGCAACCTTCCAACCCTTATGGCTTAAAAAAATAGAGAGAGGAGTTTTAGATGTACGGCTGATTCCTACAAGGACAAGATCAGAATCTTTTAAACCCTCTGGAAGATTGCCGTCATCATGACGTACGGTATATTCGATAGCCTCAATCCTTTTAAAGTATTTTTCATCTACGTTGTGAAGTAATCCTGACTGTATATCCTTTTTTAATTCTGTACCTAAATAACGTTTTAAATTTTCTAGAAGAGGGCCTAAAAGATCGACAAAAGGAATTTTATGCTTCTTACATTTTCTTATTAACTCATCCCTTATTTTGTTTTTAGCAATAGTATAAATGATCAATCCCTTTTCAAAAAGAGCTTCTTTAATGAGAGCTTCAATTTTTTCAGTCGTTCTCACATTTTTATAACGAACGATTTTCACTTGAGGAGAGAGAAATTGTATAAGAGCAGCTCGTGTCATAGAACCAGCCGTTTCCCCTGTTCCGTCAGAAACAATAAAAAGATTTTTTTGTCTATCTTTTTTCACAGTCTTTTTTCTCTTCTACGAACTGTATTTTAAAGTGAAAGTGTGAAAATAAGCCAAAAACATCTTTAAAGGTCAAAAAAAAGGGAAGGAAAATTCTCATAGAAGGTTTTTGCAAGTGAAGCCATTTTTTATAGATAATTTCAGATCCATTTGAAAAGAAAGAAAAAACAATATTTTTTTTTGAGGGAAGTCGATTTAAAGATAGTATAAGAAGGGGAGTTTTTGGATCAAAGGTCTTAGAAATTTGAAAATTTAAATAAAAATCAATCTCTTTAGTCCAAAGACTTTCCTTAGGTGGAGGTAAAACCCAAAGATCACAACCATGAATAAGAGCTTGAGATGAAGGAAGATGTACAAAGTCTTTCATATACAAAGAGAATCTTGTTTGTATATTCGGTCTAAGATGCCATTAATAAATACATGAGATTTTTTTGTTCCGTACTTCTTAGCAATTTCAATAGCTTCATTGATAACAATTTGAGGAGCTATTTCTTCTTTAAAATAAATCAATTCAGAAATTGACATACGTAGAATATTTAAATCAATAAGAGACATTCTGTGAAGTTTCCAAGAGTAAGAGGCTTTGGTAATGATTTCATTAAGTATGTCTTGGTTTTTTAAGATTTGAGTTAAAAGAACTTGAGCGTACTCTGATGTTTTTTTATGAATCTTTAGTTTTTTCACAAAATAATCCAAAGATACATTCCATTTTGTGTCAGTAAACTCTTTTTGAAAAAGAATCTGTAGAGTCATTTCTCTAGCTTTTCTCCGATAAAAAACCATAGATTACATGACTAAACCTAATTGTGCTAAGAGTAAAGAGTTTGACTCATAAAGTCATAAAAGGACTTTTACCTGAAATAATGTCATTTATAAAATATGAGGTATTTTTTACTTCTTATCTTCTGTTTATTGAGTTTTAAGGTCTGGGCTGTTGAAGAAGTAGGGACAGAAGTTTCTGACAGTTATTTTAAGGCTAGAGCTGTGAATAATGCACATTTACAATCGAGGTATTTTTTTGCTCTTCATATGGGGCTTTTCTTGAAAGATACAGCCACTCGTTGGTCAGATACAGAGGAGAGTAACAAAGGAAAAATACTCTTAGGAATGACTTACCTCTTAGGGGAATGGCTTCATATTATGGACATGTTAATTCGCTTTAATTATACAAACTATAACTTACCCAAAGATTCTCCTAAGCAATTCTCCTTATCCCCTCTATTTTTAATTCCTTCAACTCAAGGTCGCTTTCCTCTCTACCTAGGAGGAGGATTTGGTTTAGGTGCTATTTTATCTCAAGTGAAGGATAAGTCTTTTCTAGCCCTTAATTATCATTTGTTTGCAGGTCTTAGATTTTTTGAAGTCTTTGGATCAGTGGGAACATTTGTGGAAACAGGTTATACAGGTCATGTACACTTGATTTCAGAAGGTGAGTTTAAAGGGTTTTACACTTCTATAGGTCTTCTTTTTAATTTCTAGTTTTTACAAAATGAAAACCACTCCTAGAGCTTTAAAACACCAACTGTTAAAACTTATGGATCAGACTTTTAATAAGGGGTTTTATGCTTCTAAAGCCTTAGAGCAATGTTTTAAAGAAAACAAAAAATTAGGTTCCAGAGATCGCCGTTTTCTAGCAGAGAATTTATACGAAATGGTTAGGTATCTAAGAAAATTCTTGTTTTATATAAAACAGGATTTAGCTTCCCATTACTCTTTAAGAATTTTAGAAAGACTTTTAGAAGTATGTGAAAATCCTTGTTTTCAAATAAAACCCAATATTTTTTCTTTCCAAGAATCTTTCCCTGACTGGATGTACAAGAGGGTTATAAAGGAATTAGGCCAAAAAAAAGGAGAGCATGTTTTGAAGTCCTTGAATAAAAAGTCCTCCGTTTACTTAAGAGTCAATACATTAAAAACCAACTTACAATTTCTAAAAAAAAGCCTTGAAAACGAAGGTTTTGAAACAGAGGAGTTAGGAGCTTATGTTTTAAAACTTAAAAAAAGAAAGAATGTTTTTCTCTCTGAAAATTTTAAGATGGGATATTTTGAAATTCAAGACGGAGCCAGCCAAAAAGTGGCTCCTTTCTTAGAACCTCGTCCTAAAATGCGTGTCCTAGATGCTTGTGCAGGATCTGGAGGAAAAACACTTCACTTAGCTAGTCTGATGCAAAACAAGGGACGTATTTTAGCAACAGACATTGAAAGTAGAAAGATGAAAGAACTTAAAATAAGATTAAAACGTTCTGGAGTAGATATTGTTGACATTAGGCTTGCTAGATCTAAAGTTTTTAAAAGAGCTGAAAAAACTATGGATAGACTTTTATTAGATGTCCCTTGCTCTGGATTAGGTGTTTTAAGAAGAAAACCTGATATCAAATGGAAACTACTGGAAAAGGATTTACAAAGTCTAAATAAAACACAAAAAGATATTCTCTATAATTATGAAAAAGTGGTTAAAGTCTCAGGTAAAATGGTTTATGCAACTTGCAGTATTTTGCCTTCCGAAAACACACAAGTCATTAGAGAATTTTTAAAAAACAAGCCTTATTGGTCCTTAGAAGAAGAGTTCTTCTCTTGGCCTGATGAATATGATGGATTTTATGGTGCACGTTTAGTGAGAAAATTTTAAAATTTCACCCTTAGGGTCGCCTAAAATATGTTCCCGCTCCATAGCTTTTTTTCCTTTAATAAAAACCATCTCAGGCCAGCCTGTAACTTTCATGCCATCAAAAGGAGTCCAAGCACAACGGCTACGAATCCATTTGTTTTCAATAGTTTTTTTCTTTTTAAGATCAACAACTGTAAGATCAGCATCATATCCTATTTCAATACGCCCTTTGTTTAGAATGTTATAAAGCCTACAGGGATTTTCAGCCATAAGTTCTACAATTTTTTCTAAAGAAAGTTTATTTTCATAGCAGTAATTAAGTAAAAGGGGGAGGGTTGTTTGCACTCCTGTCATTCCTGAAGGGGATTCGGGATAAGGTTTTCTTTTTTGCTCTAAAGTGTGGGGAGCATGATCAGAGCCTATAACATCGATAACACCTGAGTGAATTCCTTTCCAAAGAGCTTTTTTATGCTGCTGAAAACGTATAGGAGGATTCATTTGAGCTTTTGTTCCTAAGAGTTCATAGCATTCAGGAGCTTGTAGGGTTAAGTGCTGAGGAGTGCATTCTACAGACACCCACTGTTTAAAATCTTTAAGATAATCTATCTCCTCTAAAGTTGTTACATGAAGAATATGAATGGGTCTTTTGTGTTTCATAGCCAGCTTAACGGCTTTTTGAGTTGCGTTTAAAGCTGTTTTTACATCTCTCCAAACAGGATGTGTTTGAACCTTATTTTTTTCTGCAAAACAAAACCGTTGTTTTAAACGTTTTTCATCTTCACAATGGAGAGCTATTCTTTTTTTAGACGTTTTAAAGGCTGTTTCTAAATCCTTATCATTTTCTAATAAAAGATTCCCTGTGGAAGAGCCCATAAAGATTTTTACACCACAACAACCTTCTTGTGTTTCTATTTTATTTAAAAAGTGAGCATTTTCAGAACATGCCCCTAAAAAAAACCCCATATGACACCAAATGCGATCTTTTGTTCTTTTCACTTTATCTTCCAAAGCCTCTTTTGTGATGGTGGGGGGAGAGGTGTTCGGCATATCTAAAACAGAAGTCACACCTCCTGAAAGAGAAGCTAAAGTTCCTGTTTCAAAACTCTCTTTTTCTGGATGCCCTGGTTCACGAAAATGAACTTGAGTGTCAATAAGGCCTGGTAGTATATGAAGCCCTTTTAGAGACATGCATGTTCCTTCATTTAAATTATGGCCTCGTTTTACAATCTTCCCTCCTTCAATCACAAGATCTTGTTTTTCTAAAACAATCTTATGCTTTTCACCTGACCATAGGGCTAGGGTTGCGTCCTTCAATGTGAATCTTTTCATAAATAAAATCTATCATACAAACTTACAAAAGGCTAGCTTTTGATCGACTTTAAAAAGAAAAATGGGTAGGATAAGTGAGTGAGGTTGTTTTTCTTTGTGTTTTTTGTTTCTTTAGGGGTTTGTGCAAAATATGAAACCACTGCTTCCCTAAGGGGTATCTTAAAGCTACCTTTTAGTTTACGTACCCATACCTTAAAAAAAGATCATAAGACTTTCTTAGATCTCAAAAAAATATCTCAAAGTAAAAATGAAACTTTAGATATGAGGTGGAAAGCTATAATGTCTCTAGCCCTTTTGTTCCCTAAAAAAAGCCACAACATTCTCTTACAAACCTGTACGTCTAAAGAATGGTTTATGAAGAATGCATGCCTTGTAAGTTTTTCTTACACTAATCCTCTTTTAGCTAGAAAATACGCTCTCTTCTTCCTTAAAGATTCTTCTCTCATTGTAAGAACAACCTCTGTTAAAACCCTCTCCCAGCATGGGAAGCCTTTAGAAGATTCACCTCACTTATGGAGGGCTCTTTATGATCCTATCAATTTTAGAGGGTCTAAAAGTTTATGGATTAGAAAACATATTGTGAAATTGCTTTTTTTGTGGAATGTTCCTGGATATACCCACTATCTTTCAAAAGCTGTTAAGGATAAGGATATAGCTATTCGTCATAAAGTATTGAAAATGTTAGAATAATTGATATTTGTCAAATACTGGATAGTTACACTCGTCTTAGTTTAGACTCTTTACAAACACTTAGCAGTGTCAAAATTTAGAAGCGATTATTCTTCTATAAAGTTAACTCGTATTCTTGAGCAAAGTTTGCCCTTATAATATTCACCATTACAACTGAATTCAAACTCTCTATTCCTAAACTCCTCTGGCATAAAACCATCATTATTGATGATCTCTTCAAAACCAAAGCTATATCCTCTCTTCCAACTCGCCCACCAGCTACCTTCATCCTCTCCAAAATAATAACTTGGACACTTCTTTACCTGAAATCTGTTAATTTTGATACTAGGTTTCAGGACTAAGAGCCTGTTTTTTTTCAACAGAATACTCCTGATAAATCATAAGAACGAGTTAATTTAGTCTCATTGAGTTTTTCTGGAGAACTTATAACACACTATTTTTATAGGTCTTTTTAAAGCTATGTTTTTCATAGGCTCTGTTTTTGGATTGAAATTTGATCCTGTCGTTAAGAGTTTTGAGCCATCAACAGGGAGTTGACAAAGCCCCTAAAACATAGTTCAATTTGAACTATGTCTTATAGGTATGAAGAGAAAAGAAATGGAAGCATCTATGTGTATGAGATAAGCAGTTACTGGGACAAAGAAAAAAAACAATCTCGTCAGAGAAGAGTTTATTTGGGCAAGAAGAATCAATCTACGGGGAAGCTTGAAGCCAAGTTGAACAAACATCCTATAGGTTCTGTAGGTGTTGGGGGGGTGCATCTTTTGCGAGAGATCAGCAAGCAATTAAATTTAGTGAAGGTGTTAAAGAAAGTTTTTCCGAAAGAATATGAGAAGGTTCTTTATTTGTCTTTTTTTAAAGTGATTAGGGGGGAAGCTTATTATCTTTATCCGTATTGGTGTCAAGAATCCTTTGTTTCTTCCAAGAATTGTCTTAATTCACCGGACATAAGTAATTTTCTTTTATCTATAGGTTTAGACGAGCAGAGAGTGGAGAGATTTTTTATGGAGTGGATTGGTGTACACAGAGAAAGCTCCAGAGTTTTTATGTTTGATATTACATCTATATCTTCTTATGGTGTTGAGAATGAGTTTTTAGAAAGGGGTTATAATCGAGATGGTGAGTCTTTGGATCAAGTCAATTTAGGAGTTTTAAGTCAGAGCAAGGAAGGTTTAGGCAAAGGAAGTTCAAGCCTTCCTTTGGGTTATCGATTGTATCCGGGCAGTATTACTGATGTTGTGTCATTAAGGAGCGTGTTACAGTTAGCCAAGGAATACGATTTAGATTTGAAGTGTTTTGTTTTAGATAAAGGGTTTTACAGCCAAGAAAACATAAAAGATTTAAACAGGGAGGCTTCATCGTATATCGTCCCTATGAGCTTTAGTACGAGTCTATCCCATGCTTTATTGGGATCTGTGAGTAAGGAGCTTGATTCAATTCCCTCTTCGTTTGTATTCCGTGGTCAAGTTTATTCTTACTGCAAACGAGAAATTAAAATTGGAAAGACTCGTTGTATGGCTCATATATAGTGCTTCCGCTTAGGTTTTCCGTTTTTTTTGAGTTGAGGTCTAGTTTTTATTCTAAGGCCTTGATAAAAAGTCATTTATTTTTAAAAATAGTTTCATATGTCAGGGTTTCTATCAAAAAAAGAGCGAAAAGATTTACTCTATGAACTATCTTTAGAAAGAAATCTTAGGTACGGAAAAAGGATTATGACAATTCTCCATTTAGATAAAGGTGAGTTGTGTAAAGATATTTCCCGTTTTCTTTTCATTGATGAGGGCACGATAAGAGCCTGTAGAGATCGTTATAACAAAGGCGGGATAGAGTGCTTAATCAACGACAATTACAACCCTAAAAGGTCCTTTTTAACTAAGAAAGAGGAGAAAATGCTTTTAAAGGAATTAGAGAAAAGAATTTTTCCATCATCACAGGCCCTTATTCAGTTCATTGAGGAGAATTTTGGTGTTACGTACTTTAACAAGTGGTGTAATTGATCTTCTCCATCGCCTTGGTTTTTCTTATAAAAAAGCCACAGCGATACCGGGTAAGGCAAAGAGAGAAGAGCAGAAAAAGTTTGTGCGTAAATACAAGAGAATTAAGAAGAAAGACGGTCCTGTTTACTTTGCTGATTCCACACATCCTGAGTGGGGCCCTACGATTTCATATGGTTGGATAAGAGAGAGTAAGAAGTTTGAAGTGAAGACCAATTCAGGCTGGAGAAAAAGAGTGAATGTTTGTGGAGCTATTGAGATCAATAGTTTGAAGACGGTAGTCAGGAGTTATAAGACAGTTAACGAAGTTTTTCTATGTGATATGCTCTATCATATTCATTAAGAAGTATTCCGATGAAAAAGAGATTCATCTTATCTTAGATGGGGCCGGATACAATAGATCGAAGTCTGTCAAGAAGTTCGCGAAAGAGTTGAATATAAAACTTGTTTATCTTCCTCCGTACTCACCGAATTTAAATCCTATAGAAAGACTTTGGAAGTTTATGAAAAAAGAAGTCACGGCGAATCGATATTATGAAAACTATGACGATTTCAAGGGAAGTTTAAGTCAATTTTTTAGAGGAATACGAAAACACAGATCTAAATTAGAAACTTTGATAACTGATAACTTCTCCATCTTAGGAACCTGAAAACCTAAACGGAAGCACTATATATTTGGATGAAAAGAGAAGGGTGTCTAAAAAAAATGAAATGCTATTGAAGTTGGATTATTTTGAGCGAAGATTTTCTAAGAAGAAATTTAGGACAAAGAAAGAGTGCGATGAGTGCATAGCAGAAACCTTAAAGAGTGCCAAGAAGCGCTTTACAGTTGTCAAGAAAAAGGGAGGTTTTTTTATTTCGAAAGATTTGGATTATATTAAAAAGCAGATGCGAAAAATGGGTGTGTTGATTTTACTTACCGATTGCGATCAAAAGCTTTCAAAAGATGAGATCTTAGAGTTGTATAGAAACAAAGATAGCATTGAAAAGATTTTTTTGTCTTTCAAGCATGATATAAATGAAAAGCGAGCGAGGACTCATTCGCTACAAACCATGAGAGGAAGTTTATTTATTAACTTTATAGCTTTAATTTTAATCTCTCACATAAACAATGTGATGAAAGAAAAGAATCTGTACAAGAAATTTTCAAAAACAGAGGTCTATAAAATTTTAGATAAATTAAAGTTCTATAAATTGGCCACAGGACAAACAAGATTAGGAGAGTTGTCCGGTAAGCAAAAGAGCCTTTATAAAGCTTTTAATGTGACTCGGGAAATCCCACACAGCTTTAAGTTGTAAAATCCCCTCCAACTAATGTGACGTATTACGAGGGCCGAATAAAAACCTAGTACCAAAATCCACAGAATTCAGGTTCTTTACAGAACCAGTATGCTTCCAGACCAAAGCAATCCTCTCATGAGGTAAAAAAGAAAGTGTGTCAAGATGAGGAATTAATACTTCATTGGAAGGTAATTTTCTATCAATAGCATAGACTACGGGAAGATAAATATGGATAGTAATTGTTTTAGCCTCCTCAAAAGAATCTGTGGGTTCCCGGAGGTTCTGGCAGTTTTACAAGGTTATGATATAAGGCGATTTTTATAGCTTTAGAGGTTCTAAAGCCGTAAGATTTTCTCATAGTGAGTTTTACTTTGTTGTTTAAACCCTCTACAATCCCTATAAATGTCTTGTAATACCAATTACAGAAATTAATTCGACATTTTCATGTTCAAATTTAAAATTTTAAAATTGACTTAAGGAAAAGCTTCAGTTAAGAGATTTTAAAAAAACTTCTTTTGAGGGGAGGTTAAGTTTTCATAATACCATTTCCAAAAATTAATTCGACATTCTTTTAACGCATAGCGTCCTGGCTTTTTGATCAAACTCTGTTAAATTTTTAGAGTGTCGAAAAAAGATTTAGTTACACAAATTCAAGGGTATGATTTTCTAGCTACTTACAAAGTAGAAAGAAGTGCCAACATCAAGATAAAACTCCAAGCTTTGCAGCATATGCAAGAAGGAAAATCGATTCAAGAAACAGCAGGTATGGTTTTGTATCACCGTCACAGTATCAAATCCTGGTTACAGTCTTTTTTTGTAGACTTTGATTACGAGGGGTTGATAGATCGAGAAGGCAGAGGGCGCAAGCCTCGTTTACCAGTGACAGAAGAAGAGAACTTCAAAATCAAGTTAGATGAAATTCAAGACAAGAGAGAAGGAGGAAGCATAGGAGCAAAGGGAATACAGGAACTTTTAGCAAATGAATTTGACTGTTGCTATTCTCTTTCTGGGGTTTATGTTTCTTTAGACCGCCTTAATATTGTATGGATCAGTGGTCGTTCTCTTCATCCTAAAACTTCACAAGAAGCTATGGAACAGTTTAAGGAACATTTTCCAGAAGAGGTGGAGAAAATAAAGGAAAAGATTCAGACTAATAAAATAGAGATTTGGTGGCAGGATGAATGCAGAATAAGCTCAGCAAGGTTCTTTGAGTAGGATTTGGGCAAGAAAAGGCACACAGCCTAGAGTTGTGAGGCAAAGACAATTTTTATCCACTTATATTTTTGGAGCAGTTTGTCCGGATAAAGATAAAGGCTGTGCTTGGATTTTACCGGAATGTAATTCAGGGATGATGCAAATTCACTTAGATGAGATATCTAAAAATATTCAAGAAAACTATCATGGAATTGTTTTAATGGACAGAGCCAGTTGGCATACCACAGAGACTTTGATAGTTCCTAAGAATTTATCCCTGATGCCTTTACCTCCTTATAGTCCAGAATTAAATCCCATGGAACAAGTCTGGCAACAATTACGAAGGATCAAATTATCGAATGCATGTTTTAAAAACTATGACCATATACTGAATACTTGTTGTGAGGCCTGGAATACTTTTTGCGATCAGGAGGGCAGGATTAAAAAATTATGCACTCGATCTTGGACAAAACAACAAGATGAATCAAGCTTGTAAATTAATTTGAACCTATAAATTAAATTGCGTAACTGATTTTTTTCATTTTACATCTTAACCTCACTTTTTTACACTTATTTTAACCCATCAATCGATTCACACAACAATAGATATACATAAAATAAACATATCTTATGAAAACTCAACCTCCCTTCAAAAAAAACTTTTTTAAAGCCTCCTAATTGAAACTTTTCCTTAAGTCAATTTTAAAATTTTAAATTTGAACATAAAAATGTCGAATTAATTTCTGTAATTGGTATAACCAGGATTTGATACTGTGATGATGATAGAAAACTATACCTGCTGTTTCTTGAATCGATTTTCCGTCTTGCATATGCTGCAAAGCTTGGAGTTTTATCTTGATGTTGGCACTTCTTTCCACTTTGTAAGTAGCCAGAAAATCATACCCTTGAATCTGTGTAACTAAATCTTTTTTCGACATGACTCTAAAAATTTAACAGAGTTTTATCAGAAAGCCAGGATGCAATGCGTTAAAAGAATGTCGAATTAATTTTTGGAAATGGTATTATCAAGTCTAGAGCCCTTTTTCTGACTCCCACTAGCTTTCTTATTACGATTCCCTTGACGACTAAAATCTTGCGAAGGAGGAAGACCGCTGTTGCTGGAATTTTTTCGAACTTGTTTTTCTAAAAACACAACAATCAGAATGTTCACAACCTTAAAGAGAGATTCAACAATCACAGAAATCTCAGTAGGCACAGAACCTTTCTTTGTAAACTTATCAAAGTCACTTCTTATATTTTCAATCTCATTTCTGATGGAGGTCTTATTTATTGTCATTTGAAAAAAGTATTTAAAAGAAAATCTGTAAGAGCAAGACTTTTATCTTAAAACAGGTCTAAAGTTAGGGATAACTGAACAATGTAGGTAAGCAGTTACATAAAATCTTCATAGTTAACAGTACTCTTCAAAGTTTCAATGATTTGGCAATAAAAAATATCGAATTAATTTTCGTAATTGTTATAAGTTGTGAGAGTCTTATTTGACTACAAAATAGATTCTATTTCTTGTATGCCCTTTAGGTTTTAGCTTTTTATGCTCTTTCAAGTCCATTTGGGCTTGTTTGCGATGCACTTGGAAATTAAGCTCTGATAAATAGTCATTAACAGTGATAGCTTTTCTTTTCTGAATTAATCCCTCTAAGATGGTTTTTCTTTGTTGGGAAGACATAAGTGTTTTTCCTGTGCTAATTGTTTTATTCAGCATCAGATCCTTTCCCAAATAACCCCATTTACGATAAATTTTTGTAAAATGAGAGGCCTCTTGATAAAACAAAGAACTGCCTATAGAGTAAGCATCAAAAAAGAAAAGTTCTTGTGATGCAGGTTCTATACCACACATAACACATTCAGACCAAGACTTAAAAAGAAGAAGGTCATCATTTGTTTTATTTGTAGAGAAATAAAGTTTCGTCTGCTCTAATAAAACTCCAAAAACAGACGGCCAAATTTGCGTTTTGATACATTTATTGAGTAAAATAGGATGATGTGCTTTCCAATACTTTGCAATATAAGCGATTAAAATCTCTCCTAAACGTGCATCAAGACGCACCCACTGGCTGTAAAGAGTTATGTTTTTTTCGGTCTGTACTCTCGCCAATTGCAATTTATAATAAACAGAAGCTAACTTCTTATGAGTAGGTATAGAAATGAGTCCTTTCATAGGCTTTCCTTTTCTAAAACATTTTCTAAAAATTCTAAGGGTTTTTCATCAAGCAGAATGTTTTTTTCTAAGAGTTTTTCTAAATGATTCATAACAAACCGGTAGTCTGCGTTTTTTCTTATTAGAAAGCGAGCATGACCTAGATCTTTTATGCGATGAGCACAACATTTTAAAACTAGAAGATCTTCTGGCCCTAAGGCATGGGCCAGAAGATAATTTCCATTAAAAAAAGGTCGAATACGTTTGTAAAAATCTTCAGGTAAGGTGTAGGTAAAAGAACTGTACCAGGTGTTAAGCCAATCTTCTGTTAAACCTAACTCTTGAGCTACCTGATGAACGATGGGCTGGATTTTATCGATGCTTGTGTTTTTTAAAACTACATCAATGTCAGTTGTATGCAGAGGAAAGTCGTAGACGCACACCATGGCAGCTCCTCCTCCCACAAGAAGTTCTACGCCTTGAGTCAAGTGCTCGTCAAAACGCCTAAGAGCTTTCATCATATCTAACTTTGTAAGCTTTTCTACCATAGTTTTATTTTACGATATTTTTTAGAATATCGCAATATATATTTGCTTAATAATTTTATATATTTAAATAATTCAACTCCCCTATATTGAGATGTGTAACCTGACCTGAACTCCCCTTACTTCCATGGTGTGAATCGAAATAGTAGGACTTTGAGGTATCATTTACTGAAATGAGTTAAGGCAAGTAAGAATTGAGCCCCTCTTGATAAGGAAAAAGGTGAAAAATATCAAAGTAATACCAATTACAAAAATTAATTTCGACGGTAAATCAAAAAGACAGGTCACTGGTTTAAGCCATGATAGTGACCCTAAAGTACTTGCAGAAGGAGGTGAGCTTTTCGAGACAAATTCTAAACCCTTTAGCTGGCCTGGTTTTTAAGGCCTCAAAGGGAAAAGCAAAAAAAAGATGTAAAATAGGATTTCAAGACTTTATTTATAAACAAACCAACAAAGGAGGAAAATAAAATGTATGATCACTATATAGCCGTAGATTGGGCACAAAGTAACATGGCCATTTCAAGGATGACAGGCAAATCAAAAGATATTAAGACTATGGACACGATTTCAGATCTTGGGAATCTTCGTGCCTATTTAAAAACTCTGAAAGGTAAGAAGATATTGACTATCGAAGAGACTACAACTTCGATAGTGGTTGTATTCAGAATTAAAGGATAGTGTTGATGAGTTCATAGTCTGTGATCCTCTTCGGAACAAACTTTTAAGTGAAGGGGCTAAAACTGATAAAATTGATGCTGAAAAACTTGTTTTATTGTTACGCTCTGGCCTTTTGAAACCAGTTTTTCACTCAGGTGATGAATTCATTTACCTTCGTAAGATTGTCAGTGGGTATGAAGATGTGGTTAAAAGAGGAGTTCGTGTTAAAAACCAAAGATCAGCTCTGTTTCGAGCTTCCCACCTTGATGCTAAGAAGCAGACTCAATTAAAACGGGCGGAAGAGATATATTTGTTCTAGAAGGCTTAGATAAAGCTATCAGTTCTTATGGGGAGGAGAAAGCACGTTATGAAGCAGAGTTTAAGAGGCTAAGTAAAAAACACAAAGATATTAGGGCGTGTCCTCATTTGACTGGACCTTTACTTTGAAGTTTAAGCCAAATAAACATACATGCTATAGATAGCATAGCTTTGAAATTTCTAGCAAGCTTTTCAAATCGAGTGGCAATACCTCTAAAATGCTTAAGACGAGCAAAAAGGTTTTCTATCTGATGTCGAGATTTATAGATATGACGATCAAAATCTTTATTTTTCTTTTTGCTATTTTTTCGTCTCGGTATCACAGGCTTTATCTTCTTACTACGAGCCTTATCTCGTATCTCATCCGAGTCATAGGCCTTGTCAGCAATCAAATACTCACTACGAAACTCATCAATTAAATCACCTGCAACTTGACTGTCGTGTACTTCACCCCCAGTGATTTTAAAACAGAGTGGATTTCCATGCGCATCGGAGGCCATGTGTATTTTTGTTGTGGATCCACCTCTAGATTTTCCCACAGCACGACTTTCTCCACGCCGAGCTCCACTAGCATGCTGATGAACCGATACGTAACTTCCGTCGATGGACACCCACTCTGTATCAACTTCTTCTTGTAAAGTAAAAAAAAATCATTCCATAACCCTTTTTGTACCCACCTATTAAAGCGATTATATGCTCTCTTCCAAGGACAGAACTGTTCAGGAATATCACGCCACGGACTGCCTGTACGTAATTTCCATAAAATTGCTTCCATAACATTTCTATTGTTTGCTGAATGATAACAGCCTTTCTCTCTTATAATAGCTTCCAGATCCTTCCACATAGAATCTGTTAAAACTTTTCTTAACATAATACCTCCCTTTGTTATGAGCTTTTTACAATCTTTATAAATATTCAACACGCCTAAGGTCTTGAAAAAGGTCTTGGCAAATGAGGACATGCCCTAGAAGAACTTCTCTACATTTTTGTAACAGGGAAGGTCTTGGGAAATGTTTTACAGGCTTGTTTTACAACAAGATCAATAAAAACTTCTCCTTTAAAAGCTAAGAAATATCCCCCTCGTAGGAGTCAAGGGCGGTCAGATAACCGACTTACATTTGATTAAAAAACCAGAAGGCTGTGCGTTAAAAAAATGTCGAATTAATTTTTGGAAATGGTATTATGCATGAATACAACTTGTTTTATGCGTCATCTAAGTTTTATGCGTCATCTAAGTCTTTCTTGCAATTAGGAAAGAAGTTCATACAGGGGATAACTTGGCTCTGGTTCGATTTGAATACAGAATGATGTCTAAAAGGCTCTTTCTTTGTAAGTAAATGTTGAGGTTTGAGGGACCAATGGTGTAGGATGAAATGAAAGGATGCGGACTATCTTCTTTCTAAAATCACCTAAAGAAGTCTTTGAATCGTAAAAGGAGGTTTTATACCATTGGTTCATTTGTTTTCTTTGTCATCTAGAGATTTTTCTAAAGAGCTTTTAGGAGGCAAAGGTGCTAATTTAGCAGAAATGTCATCTTTAGGTTTACCTGTTCCTCCTGGGTTTACCATTTCCGTGAAGGGGTTTCATTGTTTTTATAAAAACAATGAAAAACTCACTAGTTCTTTTAAGAAAGAGATTTTAGAAAATTTAAATAAAGTAGAAAAGAAAGTGAAAAAAGTTTTTGGAGATAAAGACAATCCTCTTTTAGTGAGTGTGCGTTCAGGGGCTTGTGTCAGCATGCCGGGGATGATGGATACTATTTTAAACTTAGGGCTTAATGATGAAACGGTTCAGGGGTTAGCTTGTCAGTCAGAGGATCCTAGGTTTGCTTGGGATTCTTATAGACGTTTTTTACAAATGTACTCCAATGTTGTTATGGGTATGAACTTTTCTTTTCTGGAAGTGATTTTAGAGGATGTTAAAGAAGAAAAAGGATGCAAAGAGGACACTGATTTGAACGTAGATGACTTGAAGTTAATTGTTGAAAAATTCAAAAAAAGAATTTTTCATCACACTCAAAAAACCTTTCCTACTCATCCTGAAGAGCAATTATGGGAGGCAATTTCTGCAGTATTTCGGAGTTGGTACACACCTCGTGCTGTAACATATAGAAAACTTTATAATATTGATGAAAACTGGGGAACAGCCGTTAATGTCCAAGCTATGGTTTTTGGCAACTTAGGTTCTCAATCAGCAACAGGAGTGTGTTTTACAAGAAATCCTTCTACAGGAAAGAAAGAAATTTTTGGAGAATTTTTACCTAAAGCTCAAGGAGAGGATGTAGTGGCAGGAATCAGAACACCTTTTCCTATCACTTCTCAAACAGAAAAAAACACTTTCAAAAAACTATTTTTCGATTCTTATAGTGAACTTTTAAAGACATGTGATCTTTTAGAAAATCATTACAAAGATATGCAGGATATAGAGTTTACAGTAGAAAAGGGACGTTTTTGGCTTTTGCAAACAAGGTCGGCTAAAAGAGCAGCAAAAGCTAGTGTAAAAATAGCCTGTGATTTATTAGATGAAAAGAAAATTTCTGAAAGAGAAGCTCTTATGAGGATCGATCCTTTAAGTTTAAATCAACTTCTTCACCCTCTTTTAGATCCCCATTCTCAAAAGGATCTTTTTTCTAAAGGTCTGCCCGCAAGTCCTGGTGGTGTTACAGGAAAGATCATTTTTGACAGCAGTAAAGCTGTAGAAGAGGCGAAAAAGGGTGAAAATGTGATTTTAGTTCGTAAAGAAACATCGCCTGAAGATATAGAGGGTATGATTCAGTCTAAAGGGGTCTTAACCATCAGAGGAGGTATGACTTCTCATGCAGCTGTTGTTGCACGAGGTATGGGAAAGTGTTGTGTTGTAGGCTGTCACGATTTGGAGTTAGTTTTTTCTACAAAAGAACTTTTGAGTAGAGATAGGGTTTTAAAAGAAGGCGATGTGATTACTTTGGATGGAAGTACGGGTGAAGTTTTTGTAGGAGAGCTTCCCACTATTGAACCTTGTTTAGATGAAGACTTTCAAAGAATTATGAAGCTTAGTGAAAAATACTCTCAAATTGAGGTCAGAGTGAATGCTGATACAAAAAAAGACGTAGAGAGGGCTTTAGGATTTGGTGCAAAAGGTGTGGGACTTTGCCGTACAGAACATATGTTTTTTTCTAAAGATAAGATTTTGCTAGTAAGGAAAATGATTTTAGCACAAGATGAAAAGACACGACAGGAAGCCTTAAAGAATCTTTTTTCTATGCAGAAGAAAGATTTTAAAGAGATTTTTTTAGCTTTAGAGGGGAGGTCTGTAAATGTAAGACTTCTTGATCCTCCTTTGCATGAGTTTTTGCCACAAAAAAAAGAAGAAATCGAAGTTTTAGCAGAACAATTGTCTTGGAAGACAGAAAGGCTTAGATCACAAATTAAAAACCTTCATGAGTTTAATCCTATGTTAGGTCACAGAGGTTGTCGTTTAGGCTTGACGTTTCCTTCTGTTTACGAAATGCAGGCTTTAGCTATGGCAGAATCTTGTGCAGAACTTATCAAAGAAAATCAAAAGGTGAACTTAGAGATTATGTTACCTCTTGTGATGTTAAAAGAAGAGCTTCAAGAGTTAAAACAACTTGTAAAAGAAACCTTTAAAGGTGTAGAAAAGAAATATCAAGTCACGATTTCTTATCAAATAGGAACTATGATAGAACTTCCGAGAGCTTGTTTTGTGGCTGATGAGTTAGCAAAAGAGGCAGAGTTTTTTAGTTTTGGAACTAATGATCTCACTCAAACATGCTTAGGTTTATCTAGAGATGATTGTGGAAAATTCTTACCCACTTATGTGATGAAGGGCTTTTTTAGCGAAGATCCTTTTGTATCTCTTGACATAAAAGGAGTTGGAGAATTGATGTCTATAGGTATTAAGAAAGCAAGAAAGATCAACCCATCTATAAAAATAGGAGTTTGTGGAGAGCATGGGGGAGACCCTCAGAGCATTTCTTTTTTTCATCGTATCGGTTTAAACTATGTGAGTTGTTCTCCTTATCGTATACCCATTGCTAAATTAGCTTTAGCAAAAGCACAGATACAAACAAAACTAAAAAAAATGTGATTTATTTTTAAAGGCTTCTAGGGAGGTCTAAGAAAAGCTTAAGGTTACTTCCAAACTTTTTTTAACCACTTCAGGAAATAAGGGATTCTTTTAGAAAGACTAAAATGATCTCCTTCATATTCATTATAAGTGCAGTTTTTAATGAGTGATTTTATCTGTCTTGCTCCGTAGAGAAGAAAAAACTGATCATTAACTCCTACTTCTAAATATGTTTTTGCCTTTAAGGACTGTTTTTTTAAAAACTCTATGGGATCATAAGCTTTCCACTTTTTCCAAAGAACAGGCTTTATTTGTCCTGTGTTTAAATCAACAGGCCAATCCACTCCTAGAAAGCCTTTTTTATTAGGACAATAGCATAGTCCCATGGCTATGGCATTAAATACAGGCCATGGATCTTGATAGCTTTTAAACTTGAGTTGTTCTTTTAACTGGGATAGACTTTTGTATTTTGAAAAGTAAGGAATGGCGGCATAGATTTCTGTTAAAAGGCTGTATTCAAAAAAAGAATCAGGCCCTAAAGCTCCCACATAGGAGAAAAGCTTAGGGTAATGAGAAGCTAAAAATAAAGCTCCATAAGCTCCACTGGAAACACCCAAAAGGCAGGTTTTATTGGAAGTTTTGTACTCTTTTTTTAATGAAGGCAGGAGTTCTTCGGTGATGTAGTCTGCATAATTTCCAGTTCCTTTACTATTAATAAATTGAGAGCCTCCTAAAGAGGTCATAGCATCTACAAAAACATAGATGGCTTTGGGGGCTTTTTTTTGAGCTAAGGCAAGGTCAATTGTTTGTGCTTTGTTAAGAGATGGCCAATGGGAATTTAAGTTGCTGGAAGCCTCTCCTCCAAAACCACTCAGATAAAGAACAAGAGGTAAATTATTTTTTCTTTTTTTGGGAATAAGAACGAGGTTGTGTCTTAAAGGGGAATCGGAGAGAGGATTCTTAAGAAGTTTTTTACTGTAAATGGTAAATGTTTCTAGATCGAATGTTTTTAAGTGGAAATTCTGTAAGCCTGGATCTTTTGTATACATGTTGATATATTAACGTTTCTATAAGATAAAAGAAAGCTTGACAAGAATGGTCATTTTCTTTAGTTTTTTAAAGGAGCGATTAAGAAGCATTCTATCTTAAGTCAAAAAGAAAGAGAATTTTTACTTTTTTTGATAATCGCTCTCAAACATTTTATGTTTAAAGAAAATATCATGATCGCCAAAAGCAGAAGAAATAAATTCTGATTCTGTAATAATTTCTCCTATATGAAAAGATTTATCTAAAAACTTAAAACCTTGTTGTTTGGAATAATTTTTATAATCTTCTTTCGGAGATTTGGAAACATAGCCATAAACATGAAAGAGTGTGGTTCCTCTTGGAATGCGGTGAAACTTTTCACGAATATCTTCTTCTTTTTCAGAGGCCTGATAGGCAGGTACGAAGAAAAGTTGCGTGGGAGAAACAGGTTTAGATACATTCTCTCCATGGAGGGTCCATTCACTCATTCCTGAAACAGAAAGTCTTTCAGGATACTTTGAGACTGTTTCAAAGAGTGTGTGAACAACTTTCATGTCAAAACCTGAGCCTATGGGAATGATACTGGAGAAGAATGTTTCTAAAAAGAAGTTATGATTGTTACCCTGTCCCTCTAAAGTAGTAAGAAGAGAAAGGTCCTGAGAAGGCTTTTCATCCACAAAAAACTTTAGGGCTATTCCTGGAGCAACACCTCTTTTTTGCCCAGGTTTTAAAATATGTTTTTGGTGTGGATTGTTCGTTAAAGAAAGTCTTATGAGAGCACAAGATGATTGGTTATAGAGTCCTGTGAAAGGGTGTTCCTTGCTACTTTTAAAACGAATCTTTGCCATAGATCCTCTAGAGTGAATAGGTTTAACCCAGCCTTTTGGAACAACATCAGAAGTGTAATCCATTTTGTCTTTCATTTGATTAGTGAGAGTTAAAGAAAAAAGGCCAAAAGCATCGGCATCATCCAGTTTGGGAAGAATTTTATACTTTGAAGACATGATATAATCATCCCAAAGAAGGTTCATTTTTTCACAAGATTTTAAGTTTTTGTAATTTACACTCAATTCAACTTGATCTGTTTTAATAGCCTCTGTTGTTTTTTCACAACTAGGGGATTGACTAAAGTCTAAAGCAAAATAAAGAAAGAGGCTTTCTTTTTCAGAGTGAGTTCCTTTGTAGAAAGCTTTTCCTAAATAAAGTGTATCGCTGACTTGTCTTATTTCGTCTCTTATGTTGCGGATGATTTGGTAGGAGCTTATGGAATAATCGATATTAATAGTTGCTGAGTCTAAATGATAGACTTCAGCTTCAAAAGCTTTCTTTCCGTTTGTACTGGTAAAAAGATTATTAATAAGATAATTTTTACAGGGATTGTTTGTTTTCTTAATGAGCTTTCCAGACCAAATGACTTCTAAGAGCTTTGTAAGAGCTTGAGAGGCTTTTGTGTTTTCTACTTTACTGTCAACAACGGGCCTTATCATTTCATGATATTTTTCGGCACCTCCCTTTAATGAAAATTCATTGGCGAGAATACTGTAAAAACCTTCAATCAATTCAAAGCTATTGTTTAAAATATAACCTTTTGAAGTTCCGCAGGGCATTTGGGCCTTTTTAGTGCTTAGTGATTCGTAGTAGTTTGTATCACTTTTAATTTTTTGTTCAAGATTAACAATGTATTGTGGTCTTTTTTCATTAAAGATTTTTTCAATAGCCTCTTTGACTCCTTTAGGGAGATTTCTGATTTCAGGAATTTCGATTCTTTTCTGATCCTGCGATGATGTTGGATCATAAGAGACAGCTTCTGATGAAAGATTAGATTTATAGTTTGCTTCAGTAAGAGGAGTACTGTAGCTTTTTAAAGGCAATATGAAGGTAAATAAAATAATGATTTTAAAATTTTTCATTTTTCAGCCTCTTTCTCTCTTTTTTGTTGTGAATGTTGTTCCATGGATTAAAAGCGTTTTTAACTCCTTCTAAGGCAGAATTCAAGGAAGGAAAATGTCTTAAAAGAACTTTCTTCATACTAGTGGTGTCGATCCAATCCAAACCTTCTTGAGTATAAATTTCTGCTGTGTAATCTTCTGTGAAAAAGCGATCCGCTTGCAGTCTTCGAGTAGCCATTAGAATAAAAATTTGAAAAGCTGTTTCACCAAAACCAAAATTTTGGGGGCGGATTTGTTCTCCTAAAGTTCCCACAAGAAGGTCGATTTGTTCCACATCATTGTCATAAACTTTTTTTAATGTGGCTAAAAGATTTTGGTTTTCTTTGCTTTCTAAATTTTTAAAAGTTTCAGGACGATTTTCATCCATAAACAGATCTTCAAATTTTCGAATAGGTTTTAGCCCAATAGCTCTACGAAAGTTGTTGTAACGAAGAACTCCTCTTTCTCTATCCCGTAAAATGTCAGTCATCGCCATATCAATAGTTCGTGTTCCTGAGGGATTCTCAGGAACTTGAATGTTAGTCATAAATTTAGGATAATTTTTTAAACTTAAAGCTCCAGGATGAGTTCGTCCAAAGGAATAAAAAAGATTTTTTAAACCTTGTCTTTTTATAAGGTTCATAGATTTTTCATGTCTTGTTTCGTTAAGAGGAACTACCTCCGTTTTTCCTGTATCAAAGTCAATGACTTGTAATTCTTCTGGAAGAAGAGGATGCATACGGTAGACAGCTACAAATTCTTCTGTAAGGGTGTAGGGAACATCAAAAAGTTCAGTATTTCCTCCCACCATTCCTATAAGAATAGGATGAAGTCCTACAGTATTTTCACCATGATCAGCTTTTTCTTCATATTGAGACATCCAATTTCCTAAGGCAGAACCAGCAAGTTTTCTTAAGCTTTTTAACACAGGATTAACGTCTTCTTTACAAAGGAAAAGAGTTTCATCTGAAGTCATAATTTCACTTAAAATTAATTGGGTTTTAGGATTCAAAGCTCCTGACCAGTTGGTCTCCATTCCTACTTGTAAAACAGGGTTAGGGAGAATAGCAGGAGTCCACTCTACAGTATGAATTTTAGCCATAACAGCAGCGTTGATCAAACGAGCTGTATCATACAGTTTTTGATCATTCCAAGAGGGATAATGTTTTTGGAGCATTTCAGCTATGGAGTTATGTTCCATAACAAAAAGATGGTGGAGCATACTTAAGCCCACCCACCAGTTGTCTTTGAATCCTACTTTTTCTATATGGTCTTCTCCTAAAGGAAGAAGTCCTTCATCTTCAATAATCATCTTGCCGTTTTTATAAGAACGTATGGTTTTCAAAGTTTCAGTGTCGCTACCATAAATTTGAGATCCATCCCACCAGTGGGTCACAGCATTGCGATAAATTTTATTTTCAGGAACAGAAGAGTGTCTTTCTTTTTGAAGTTGAGGATCAACTTGTGTCCGAGGAATTAAAATTTTATACAATTCTTGACTCTTCTGAGAAGAGGGGTTTTCTGCTGCCTCCTCAAGAGTTTTCATAGTTGTAAGGTATTTATGAAAAGTATAGGGATTTTCTTTCACATTTTTTCCGTGAAAAACCCAGTCATGGTTCATAAACTGAAGCCAACTTGTGATCAAAAAGTTTAAAAATAAAACAGGTTTAAAAGTGTCTCTTTCTAAAAGTTCTTGACTGATAGTTACGGGATTGGGGTAGTAAAGTTTTTCTTCTCCTGTTCTTACGATTTTATTTAAAGGAACATTTCGCCCAAAAGCCATTTGTTTAGCTCCCATGGAAGGACTTTTAAGATTATTGCAAGTTCCATTATCGGTGCGAGCTTTCTTAGAGTGTTCATCACATTCAATAGGTTTTCCGTTGCTTAGGGTTTGTGGTAACTCTTTATAAGGATCGAAAAGGTTTTTGTGATTTAATTGGTCTCGCATATTAGCAAGATTTATAATAGCCGGACCGAAAGGCATTCGGTCCCAATTGGTCCATACTTCACTAAACTGCTCACATGTTGTAAGAGTCTTTTGTTTTTGTGTAATGGATGTAGCAGTAGTAGGCATTTCTTGTGTTCCCTCATAAGTTTCATGGCCTTGTAATGCATGTGTTAATATAAGAGTGTTTAACAAAGAAATAATAAGTGATGTTTTAAACAGATTCTTCATAATTACGAAAAACATCATATTACAAAGAATCGAAATAATCCACCTCCTTTTTTTCTTTTTGTAAAAAAGAAAAAAAGGAGCCTTATTATGAATTTTTTTATATAGTTTTGGAGAAAAAATTGAAGCTAAAGAGGTTTTGATTGTAATTTTTACAGGTTTTTATCAACGATTTATTTTTTCTCAGCTTGTCATTACCTTTTTAGGCTGTTTGATTGGATCACAAATCTAACTCAAGAAAAAAGTATTTTACATAAGTTTTCAGAAACAGATTTGCTTTTTTTCTCAGCTTTATGTTTTAAGAGGAGTTCTTTAGTCATTCTTAGAATCTCACTATCTCCTTTCCTTCTCAATATCCTAATAAACGTCAACCATTGAGGATGTGCCATAGCCAATTGTTTTGATAAAACCTTATCTATAATATTTTCTTGAAGAAGAATATAAGGTTTTGATTTTTTTATCAGCTCTTTAACTAACTTAGCCCACATATCAGATTTTTGAATCACAAAATCATTTGATAAAAGATTTACAATATCCATAAGGACCTTGAAATCTTTAAAAGTTATAAATAGAGAATCGTCTTTAGAACTATCATTATACCTTCCTCTAATCAGAGTTTGAACCCACTTCATCCAATTTTCTGGGTATTGTTGAATTACAGATTCTTTTTGTAAAATAGATTTTACAATATAAGAATGAACACTGGAATTTCCTATTCTAATCAGAGTTTGAATCCATTTCTTCCATTCATGAATATAGAATTGAATTACAGAATCATTTGATAAAAGACTGATTGTAAATATAAAAAAACCATGGATATCTTTAGGGATATACGGCCCATGAAATACGTTGTTCTGTGCCATTTGTTTAATTGAATCTTCTAACAACTGCTTTAACTCATGATGTTTTTGAGTTAATTCTGATTTTTGTGCAACAGCTATGGATGGTTGTAAAAGAGTTGTCCATGAGATAAAGCTTAGGAAGCTGAGGAATAAAATGAAAGTTTTAAATTTCGTAAAATAATAACGATTTTTTCGGTACTTGCATTTATAATTCATAACAAAAACCTTACTTTAATTTTAATACAATATTTCATAAGTATAGTGTATCATGCCCATTGCTAACAAGCCTAAAAAATCCACTTTATATTTTTTAATTTTAAAAATTTTTGTAAAATTTTCAAATTTAAAGCTTCCTTGCTAAGAATCCAGTGAAGTTTTATTTCTAATATCAAGAGATTATAATTCAAATTACAAGTTCTATGAACCAGGTTTTTTGAGCATTTTTTCTACTTCTGAAATATGCGTTTCTTCTTCAAGGATTAAATTTCTTGTGTAATCTTCTAACCAAGTGATTCGATTCCCTGTCATTTTAAGAAGTTGATAGTACAAAGCAAGTTGTTTTTGCTCATGCTCTAAACTTTCCTTTAAAATATCTTCTATACTATGCTTATGTGTTTCCAAAAGAGGACTGATCTTTAAAGAGGGATGTCCTCCTAAAGTTGTAATATGTTCTCCTATTTGTTGAGCGTGTGTTAAAGATTCGTTGGCTTGTGAACGAAGCCAAGAAACAATAGGAATACGGTTGTAGCCAAACACCATTAAAGAGTAATGAGTATAACGCACAACACCGGATAGTTCATGTTCTAAAATTTCGTTCATAATTTGAAATACACCTTCATTTTTCATAATCCCTCTCCTCTTTCTTTAATGTAAGGGTAAAGTAAAAATTCGTCAATCTGATCTTTGGCCTTGTTTTTAAAACTTTGTGAACTCATTTATACTCTTTTCCATCAAAACACAAAATTTTATCTTCCTTGTTTTGTTTTGTTTTGATCGATATGGGTTTTTTCCACGTAAAAAATAAACTTTCAAGACATTTTTTTACGGATTGAATCTCTAAGTCGAAACCTTCATGAACATGCTCTATCAAAAGTTCTCCCCCCTTGTAATCACAATCAATAAGCTGTACTAAAGGATGGCCTGAGTTAAACAATTGACTTAAAATTTGCTCTTTCCATCTTCTGAAAGAAAGTTCTGGATCTATTCTTGGATCTTTTGGAAAAGGAATGTGAAACTTCTGACAAAATTCTTTTGTTAAAAATTCGTTAATAAAAGTAGCATCATTATAGTTTTTTCGAATCTCAAAGATCTTTTCCTGTCCCTTTTTAGGTTGACTGTCACTTTCTGAAGTTTCTTCTATATAGCGAAACAATGCTAAACCTACTTTATAAGGGTTAAACTGAGGGGCTTGCATAGCTGTAGCTGAGCTGTGCCTTCCAGCGAAATCTACAATCTCTTTATGGCTGATAAGCTTTTCTGTCATAAATTTAGAATGCCAATAAGAAGCCCAGCCTTCGTTAATGACTTTTGTCATGTACTGAGGGGCGAAATAATAAGCTTCATCTCGTACTATACACAAAAGATCAACTTCCCAATCTTTTAGTTTTCCATGGTGTATAAGAAATAATAAAATATCCTTTATGGGTTCTTCTAATTTTTCTGGCTTTTCTGGCCTTTCTGGTTTTTCAGAGAGTTTATCCTTTAATCTATAAGGAGCGTAACGATCAATGAGATTCTCTAAAACTAAAAAGTGATCAATAGCTTTTTCTACTTTTTCATAACCATGTTGCTCAATAAAACGGCAGACTCGATCATGATAATCTTTCATAATTTCACTCATTTTTCTATTGGTATGAGAAAACCATTTGTTATTTTTAAAGAAGTCAGAATGTCCAAAAACATGAGCCATAACAAGCTTCTGATCAAGAATTTGATTGCTCTCTAAAAGATAAGCATAGCAGGGGTCATGGTTAATAACAAGTTCATAGATTTTAGAAAGTCCATACTCATCACTTTTTAAAAACCTATGATAGTTCATGCCAAAACGCCAATGAGGATAGCGAGCGTAAAAGCCTTCATAGGAAGCAAGTTTTCTCATTTGTTCGTAATCAACAAGTTCAAAAATCGTATCAAAAAAAGAAAGTCCATACTCTTTAGCAAGGTTTTCTATACGTTTGCGATAACTTTCTAGTTCAGGGGTTAATTTTGCCATTTTTTCTAGTAGCCTTTTTTAAAAAAATCTCTAATGGAATCAACAATTTTTTCTTTGTTTTCGATTCTACTGATAATGATTTTCTCTTCGTCTTGAAATTCTTTTTCTAAGTCTCTAGCAAATTGACCACTTCCATATTTGCTCTCAACCTGTCCGTAGCCAAACATATTGACTCTTTTCAAAAAATACTCCCTTAAAACTTTTAAACAAAATCTTGTATCTTCACCGCTCCAATTATCACCATCGCTAAAATGAAAAGGATAAACGTTCCAATCCGACACAGGATAATCTTTCTCTATAATATCACGGCAGAGTTTATAAGAAGAACTAATCAAAGTCCCCCCTGATTCGCTAGTTCTAAAAAAAGTCTCTTCATCTACCTCCTTAGCCTGAGAATCGTGAATGATAAAACGTGTTTCTATGTCTTGATAGTTTTTCTTCAACCACGTATTGAGCCAAAAGCTCTCAATACGAACAATTTCTTTTTGCTCATCTCCCATAGATCCTGAAACATCCATAATATAAATTACAGCTACATTAGATTTAGGACTTTTTTGTTTTTTGTAGGATTTAAAACGTAAATCCCTTTTCTCTGGTACAATAAGAGGGTCTTTTTCATCATAATTATTTAATAAAAGACTTCTTTTGAGAGCCTGTTTGTACGATTCTTTGTTATGTCTCAAACTCATAGCTCCTTTCAAACTTCGTGTAGTGTATTTAAGAGTATCTGTTTTCACATGTTTAGCCCCCTTAGGTTGTATTCTAGGAAGCTGCAATTCCTCCTTTAAAATATCAGCTAAATCATCAAATGTAACATCTACATCCATAATATGAGTGCCAGGGTCTTTGCCTGCTTCAGCTTGGTTTTTTGCTTTTTGTGAGCGGTTGCCGTTTTTTTCAGAATCTGCATCTTCGGATGAAAAAGAATTCTTTTTGTTAAAACCGTACTTTAACTTAGGTATATTGATAGCAGGTATAGAAATACGTACAAAATCTGAACCGGAACGAGCAATAAACTGATCACTTGAAATGTATTTTTTAAAATTTGTTTTGATTTTCCTTTTTATAATATCTAAAAAGCGCCTATGATTTTGAGAAAGGCTCACGATGAAATGTTGTTAGAACGATTGTATTGTTGTTTGGATATAATGTTGGAAACACGTTCTAAAATTAAGGGTGCTGAAATCTCATCATAATGAAATTCTTTAATTAATTTTTTTTTAGCTAACTCTACCTTCTCTTTTAACTCAAAATCTTGAGGGTCAGATTTTAAGAGATATTGCTTGAGTCTTTCCTTTTTATCTTCATAGTCCTTAGCCTCAAGAGCTTCCCTTAACTTTCCATCTATTTTAAAAGGACCCTTTCCATTCCCCTCTTCCTCATTGCTTTTTACGTAATTAGATACTTCTTGTCTAAAATCGTTTTTTTGAACCTCATTAATATCTATTTTATTTTCAATAGAACGCATAAACTTCTCATCACAACTTTTGCCAGTACAATACTGTAAAACTTCTTCTTTATATCTTTGAAAGAGATGATCAACTGCATGATCATCAAAACAAAATGATTCTCTCACTTCTCTTTCAATAATGGAATTATACTCTTTTTCTACTTGTTTGATAAGTTTAATGTATTCATCCTTAACCTCTTCACTAGAAATTAAAGAGTGATGCCTTAAACCACTCTCTAATTCTTTTAACAGCATAGGTGGTGTGATGCATTGGTGTCCCAATTCTTGAGACAAGACAAGAGTCTTTGAAATTTTATCTTGAATGTAGCGCGGAGAGATCCCATGTAAACCTTCTTTTTCAGCACTCTTTCTTAGTTCTTTTACGTTATCGGGAGTGAACTGATTTAAAAGTTCACCATTATAGAGTTTTAGTTTCTTGAGAAGGTCAAGGTTACTCTTCTTAGGAGTTTCTAGACGTGTTAGAACAGACCACATAGCTACCATTTCCAAACAATGGGGAGCTAAGTAGAGTGTTGTACTATGATGGTTAAGTTTCTTTTGACTAAAATCTCTTTCATAAATTTTAACTTCATCATCAAGTTTTGTAATATAAGGGATATCTACTTTAACCGTTCTATCTCTAAGGGCTTCCATAAACTCATTATCAATGAATTTCTGATATTCAGGTTCATTAGTATGACCAATAATCACTTCATCTATGTAGGTTTGAGCAAATTTTTTAGGCTTAATCATGTGTTCTTGGCTTGCTGTAAGAAGGTCATATAAAAAGGCCACATCTAGTTTTAACATCTCTACAAACTCAATCATCCCACGATTGGCAATGTTGAATTCACCATCGAAGTTAAAAGCTCTTGGATCAGAATCAGAACCGTACTGAACAATTTTTCTGAAATTAATATCACCTGTAAGTTCTGTACTGTCTTGGTTTTTTTCATCCTTAGGTTGAAATGTTCCAATACCTATGCGATCTTTTTCAGAGAGAAGAAAACGTCTCATCTTTACATGCTCGAAAACTTTATGAATCTCTCCCTTATAATGAACCATTAAAGATTTGAAAATATGTTGGCTTGGAGGACAAAGTTCTCCTTGAACTTCCAAGGGCCACTGTGTTTTATTTTTGATAGAGCTTAAAAACTCCTCTCTTTTTTCAAGAGGCAGTAGTAGAAGCGGATTTTCATTCATAGGATTTTTAAAATAGCGAACTTCCTTTCCAAAAATATCTTCAAATTCTCCCTTTTCATCGATCCAATCAAAAGTGTAAATAGCTCCCTGTTCTTGTCTAGAATAAACCTCTAAACCTTTCTTTAATAAACGACAAATTGTTGACTTCGCACTTCCCACAGGTCCGTGAAGCAAAATCACTCTTTTCACAGGTCCATAACCTAAAGCTGCGGCTTTAAGTATGTGAACTAATTTCATTAAAGGAACATCCAAACCAAAAACAGCGTCTTTTCCTTTTTTAAAAGGATCTTGGAAAAAATGATAAGAAATCACTTCTTTTTTAGCGTCTTCATAGGCTTTCTTTCCGTACTGATTGATCATGTCATACATTCTTTGAAAAGAGTTTCTAGCTAAATGAGCTTGCATTTTTACCTTATCTAAATACTCTTGAAAAGAATACGTTACATGAAGTTTTTCGTAACTATCTTCTAAATAGAGAGCCTTTTGAGAAAGCCTTTTCGATTTATCCTCTATTGCCATAAATATCCCTTCTTCAACCTTCAATAATTCAAAAATTTTCGTTAAATCACTATAATCAAGACTACTTTTATTATACAAACTAGAAAATACTTTGAAAATAAGAAGGTCTGAGAAAAGCCTTTTTAAAGACTTTTGTCTTGATTTTTTCGATGTCAATATCCACATTAACATCGGGTTTAAGAGATTGTATGGAAACCCCCTTTAAAGTTGAAGATTGAAATTTCCAAACAACCTTTAATGATTTTTTCTTACAACTTTTTAGTTTTTCCTTCTCTTTTTTACATTTCCATGATTTAAAGGCTTGAACGTTCTGCCATAAGATCGACTCTATGAAAAAAGGCGGTATATAAAGGCCTAGAAAGGACTTCATTTTTTCTTTTGCTTTTTTATTTTCATATACTTTCTTCTCTTTCCAGTCGATAAGAGAGAGGGATTTTTTATAAGAAATCACAGAAACTAAAAGCAAATGGAAGGGACCTAATATATCGATTCTCATTCCCCTTTCTTTCTCTAAATAAATCAAACTTGAAAAATTCATCTCTTTAGATGACAAACGGATGTTAAGAGAGGCTTCCAGCTTTGCAAAACGAAGATCTTTCATATTTAAAACAGTACTATGAGCACAAGAGATAAAGAAAAAAAATAGAGATAAAATTTTAAGGGCTTTGACCCGCAGGTGTTCTGATGCTTTCTGCTTTAGACAAGGAACTTGATAGCTTATTTTTAATGAGTACTTTTCTTTCATCATCAGATTCTAATACAAGAGCTTTTTTATAAATGTCAATGGCTTTTTGAATATAATTTAGCTGAACATAAACGTCCCCTAAATGCTCTAAAATAAGAGCTTCTTTAGGCTCTTTTTTAACAGCCTTCTCAAGGTAGAATTTTGCTTCTCGAAACTCGCCTTTTTTATATAAAATCCAGCCTACTGTATCTAAAATGTAACCGTTATCAGGAGATAGAAGCAAAGCCTTTTTAGCCATTTGAAACGCTCTGTCTATCTGTAGATTTTTATCTGCCAGGGAGTAGGCTAAGTAATTAAGAGCTTGAAAGTGATTAGGGTTTAGTTCTAAAACTTTTTCTATTGTTTTGACCATCTGATGAAATTCACCGTTTTGACTGTGTAAATTTCCCATATAAAATAAGAGCTCCTCATCCTTAGGAAATTCTTTAAGTCCTTTTTGTATCACTTTGAGGGATTTCTTATACTCTCTTTCAAGTGATAGTAAAATTCCATAGTGGAGAAAAGAATGGGTTGTTTTAAAGTGTTTTAGGTTCCTCTTTAAAAGAAAAAGAGCTTTTTTTTGTTTCTTCTTCTCTACTAAATGATTCACAACCATCCATAAGGCATTTTCATAATTTATATGCTTTTTGTTGAGTTGAGATAAAGTCTTTATAGCTTTTTCTAGTTGATGAAATTTTAAATAAATAAAGACAAAAAGCTGTTGATTTTTAACGTCCTTTGGGTAAGCTTTTGAGAACTCCTCTACTTCTAAAAGAGCTTGTTTCATTTGATTCATATTGACTAATAGAATGATCTTATGGAACAAAAGATCTTTGTTCTCAGGGAAGGCCTTCTTTAACTGAAAGAGAACTTTTAGAGCTTTTTGGTTTTTTTTCCTTTGCCTATAAAGTTCTAAAAGTTCTAAACCTATATGTAAGTCAGACCATTTTTTAGCTTTTAAGTATTTTTCTAAAAGCATTTCTTGCTTTTTAAACTGTTTTTTATCGTTATAAAGGCTGTTTAAAACTCCTACACTGGGTAAAAAATCAGGCTTCAATCGAACAGCGGATCGAAGATTCTTTTCAATAAGATAAGCCTTCCTTTTTTTATCACTTTGATGGTAAGACAAAGCTTTTATATGATAATACTCATGGCGATATTTTTTTAACTTAGGATTTTTTATGTAGCTTGAAAGAGTTTTGAATAGCTTCTTATAATGCTTTGCTTTCAAAAGAGTTAACATATAGCCCTTGATTACTTCTTGATCATAGGGGTTTTGTTTCAAAAGAATTTTATAGCTATCTAAGCTTTCCTTGTAAAATTCCAGTTCTAAGTATACAAAAGATAGTAAAAGCCAAGCTTGTTTGTTTTTAGGATCAGTTTTAACAACCTCCTGTAAAAGAGGAAGAGCTTTATTTATGAGGTTATTGTTCAAATGCTCTTTAGCTAAATTTATTTTTATAACATTTTGTTCAGAGAGCTTAGATGATTTAGAATGATTTAAAGCTTTTTGAAAATGTTTAGAGGCTTTATAGTTTTCGTTTTTATAACTATGCATGTTTCCTAAAAGAAAATGAAAGTCTTTTTCAACCGCCCCTTTTTTATAAATAAGGTTGGGTTGTTTTTTAAGGCTTAGTTTTGTTTTAGAAGTATGGCTACAAGAAATAAAAAAGATAGATACAATATAAAGGACTGGTTTCTTCATTTTAAACAACCTTTCTGTCTTAATATGATCATCATTCAGTTTTGCTTAGCCCTTTATCGGAGTTGTTGGTTAAAATATTGACAAAAACTTGTAAAACCTAGACGATCTACTGTGTTATCTTTCTAAAAAATCCAAGGAATAAAATACAAGAAGATCATCATAACAAGCTGAGGAATCAGAGGAGCTTGTATTTCGTTTTTTATTAGGTCCTAAAGAAAGTACAAAAACCTTACCTTCTGCAATTGGTATAAGCCTGTATTTTTAGGCTCCTCCCGGGAACCCACAGATTCCCGGGAGGAGCCAAACATAATATCTCCTTAGTGAATACAAATCTTAAGCAGGGCTCAAAAAAAGATATGTTTCCTTCTAATGTTTTATCTAGTGAGGAGATAAGTAAAGTTATTGATAGGGCTTTTTTAACTGGAAAACCTAGCAAAAATGAAAGAGGTACTTTTAATAATCATAAAACTGTTAAACCTCTATCTTTATGTGAGTATTTAATTGCTCTAACAACAAGAGAAGGTTCATTAGTTTTGGATCCTTTTTCAGGAAGTGAAACAACTGCTGTGGCTTGCAAGAAGCTAAACAGAAACTTCATAGCTATTGAAATGAACAAAGAATACGTTGATATTTCAAATCAAAGGTTAAAAAGTATTTCTTCTTTACCTTTAAATTTTGCTAGGGGTAATCAGTCTAATTTATTAAAATTAATATGATAAAATTATTCCTAACTTATCCAGTACAACCATTTTTCCATCATAACCTCATAGGGGAAATGGGTAGAAAATCTAAATGCTTTTACTGCATACAACTTTTTATTTTTATAGAAACTTTTTGGCCGTGATTCAGATGTATTTAAATGGGAACCCACGAATTCTTTTGAGAAGGCTATTTTTTTCATTTTGCAAACTTAAAAAAGTCTTGACATCAGTATAGGAAGTTTTTTATCAGATAAAGGGCTAAGGTTCCACTTAGACGAGCTTCATTTGGAAAAAGATATGAAATGTGCCAAGAAGTTACTACTTTTCTATCTTCTTAGATAAGGGAAAAAAGTCAATGACCAATTGGTAGACAGAATCAGCATTTTTTTTATCCTTTAAAAAGTTAGATAGCTCTCTACGAAAAAAAGCTATTTTCTTTTTAATTTTAGGCATATCTCTTCGGCGGACCGCCATAGTGATCGCTGTGCTGTCTCTTTCTTGTATGTGAATTTCATTTAAAGCCAATGTAGCTTTTTCTAATAATTGAGCGTGTAGTTTTTTAAATGCTGAGTTAGTAAAGTCTTTTTGTAAATAAGAATTAAAACCCTGTCCTGTGGTTTGAAGCTTTCCCTCCTTATTGGGTTCTACAAGGTTGACCTTTTCAAGTCTTCTTAGAGCAAATTTGGCTTCCATTTGCGTGATGTTAAGAGTGTGTGCAATAGATTTGTATGAAGTATCAAAACCTTTAATATTAAATAGTTCTAAAATAGCAAAATGATACCATTCACTGATAACTGTAAAAATATCTAAATTAATGGATTGAAAAGATGGGAGTTTTTTAGAACCAAGCCATTCGTTATTTGCATATTTCTTTGTTTCTTCAAGGCTTAAGTTTAATGCATTTACAATTTTGAACATAGATTTTTTACTCAAAGGCCGTTTTTTATTCATAAAGCCTGAGAGAGTGGAAGGAGAAATGCCTAAAGAGTAGGAAAAAGCACGTAAAGAGTAGCTTTTATTTTTCCGACAACGATTCATGAATTCATTTCTTAAGAGAGTAGAGAAATCATATGGCTCGGGAGGATTTGATGTAGGTTTCTTAAGGTCCATTGCTTTCACCGAACTGTTTTAAAATTGGGTTGAGATGAAACAACTCCCCTTGAGAACACTTCTTAGATTGTATTATCTTCTCTTTGAAAATTTGAAGAGTTTTTAAGTTGTTGATCACCTTTAAATCTTTTTTCACAAAACAACGTCCCATGAGATTGTCTTTTTCAAATTGCTTCTGCTTCTTAGCTTGATCCCTTATCTTTTCAAAATAAACCATAAAGTCAACATCAAAAAGAAGACAAGAACTCTCTTTGCTATCATAGAAAAAATGTCTTGTTAAGTGAAGATGAGTGTTTTGAGGAACTCTAATATTATAAGGAGAAATCTCTAAATCGATATTATCTATAGAAAAGTAAAGCAGAGTGGGAGGAAGTCTTTTTACAACAGAAGATGTTAAATCATATTCTAGAACGTCTCCTCCATTAGGAAGATAAGCCTTTAAGGGTTGTTTTGTTTTGAAATTGATTTTCAGAATTTGAGATATATAATGATGAAAGGCTTCATGAAATTGTACGGCTAAATATTGAAGTTTTTTTCTTTCTTGAGAACAGGCCTTTCTATATTTTTTTGTGGAAAGATGATCCCATTGTTTTTTTGTTAAAAAAGAAGATTTGTTTTTTTGTGTTAAATGAGCGTATTGTTCTATAAATTTCTCATAAGAAACTTTAGAAAAGTTTTCTTGAAAGATAAAGCTGGTAAAATAGCGAGCATGATCTGAAGAGCTTTTGTCTTTAGAGAGTATATAAAAAGCTTCATGAAAGAACAAGGCTGCTTTGTGAAGATAGGGGAGAAGATTAAAAACAGGCTTTTCTATAACAATGAACTTTTTTTTATCATCTCTAAAAAGTATAGTGTGTATTTGTTCTTTATTTCGAGGAGAGCTATCAATATCATGGATATTAGTTATATCATCATCGATATAATACCAATTATTGTAGGACTTCCAAGCTCCCATAATTTCTTCTGCCACCTCAGGTGATTTGTCGTAGATGGAATTTAAAATGTAGACAATGGAGTTAAAAACTTGAGGCTCTGTAATAAGTTTTTTAGGAAGCATATCAGCTAATTTTATAGAAATCCCCATTCTGTCTTCAACAGGTTTCAGAGGTTTTCTTAGATGCAAACCAAACTCATAGAGGTCGTAAAGATAATACTTCTTTTCTACTAAAATAACATTTGCAGCTCCTGTTTCTTGATCAGAGTAATGAAAAGGTCTCTCAAGAGCACTTCCTTTGTGTTGAGGAATACCAAAAGCTTTTGAAGGCACTAAACCTTCAAAAGCTATTTGTATTAAGATAAATATTTTTAAATATTTCATTAAGACATTCAATTTTAATCACATCTAGGCATTTCGTTTAAAGTTATTTTATTCTTTATTTTACATCTAGTGATGAGTGCATCTAAGTCTTTCTTTATTCTTTCATCGGATAGCCTTGTTCCAAAATAATGCCTCTCAGATCCTACGTCCCTAATTACTTGTTTTGTGTATTTTTTAATAACATCTCCTGATTTCATATTGATAATCATATAATTTTCAATGACAGGAATATAAGCGTTTGTTCCTAAGTACGTTGAATCTAATTTCCCTCTATTATACCAATAGCCTTCTCTAAACGAATAGCTATGACAACCTTTAGATTCAAAGCCTTTAGGAATACATGAGCCTACATGTATGGTTAAAACATTATTACAGCTATCAGTTTCTGCCTCTGCTGTGGCTTTGCTTGCATTTCCCAGAATTACAAGTCCTATTATCAAATAGGCCGTGATTACACTTAATTTACTTATTTTTTTGTCTTTCATTTTTTCCTCCTTCTATGTTTGTTTATTTCATTTTCTTAACGTATTACGTTAGACTTAGGTTGTACGTTACTTTAAACAGACTGTCAACAAAAAATAAAATAAACTGTTTCAAATTTTGAAATCTGATAAAAGTCTTTTCAGCCTTTCAAACGTCTGGAATTTTTTGCAAATTTTACATGCTTTTGGTCTTTATTTTAATCCCACTTTTTTAACTCAGTCCATTTTTTTAAAAGGGCAGTTGAATTTATTCCTCCCCCCCCCTGAGTTCGCCTTCAAGAAAGGATTAAATTTATAACTATTTGATTTCATTGGTATTTTTTTGCTTGACAACATAGTGTGTCTTTAGTATGTTCATATTTATAGGGGGGGATTATGTACATAATACCAATTACAGAAATTAATTCGACATTTTCATGTTCAAATTTAAAATTTTAAAATTGACTTAAGGAAAAGCTTCAGTTAGGAGATTTTAAAAAAACTTCTTTTGAGGGGAGGTGAGTTTTCATAAGATATGTTTATTTCAGGTATATCTATTTGTTGTGTGAATCGATTGATGGGTTAAAATAAGTGAAAAAGTGAGGGTAAAATTTAAAATGACAAAAATCAGTTAAACAATTTAATTTATAGGTTCAAATTAATTTACAAGCTTGATTCATCTTGTTGTTTTGCCCAAGATCGAGTGCATAATTTTTTAATCCTGCCCTCCTGATCGCAAAAAGTATTCCAGGCCTCACAACAAGTATTCAGTATATGGTCATAGTTTTTAAAACATGCATTCGATAATTTGATCCTTCGTAATTGTTGCCAGACTTGTTCCATGGGATTTAATTCTGGACTATAAGGAGGTAAAGGCATCAGGGATAAATTCTTAGGAACTATCAAAGTCTCTGTGGTATGCCAACTGGCTCTGTCCATTAAAACAATTCCATGATAGTTTTCTTGAATATTTTTAGATATCTCATCTAAGTGAATTTGCATCATCCCTGAATTACATTCCGGTAAGATCCAAGCACAGCCTTTATCTCTATCCGGACAAACTGCTCCAAAAATATAAGTGGATAAAAATTGTCTTTGTCTCACAACTCTAGGCCGTGTGCCTTTTCTTGCCCAAATCCTACTCAAAGAACCTTGCTGAGCTTATTCTGCATTCATCCTGCCACCAAATCTCTATTTTATGAGTCTGAATCTTTTCCTTTATTTTCTCCACCTCTTCTGGAAAATGTTCCTTAAACTGTTCCATAGCTTCTTGTGAAGTTTTAGGATGAAGAGAACGACCACTGATCCATACAATATTAAGACGGTCTAAAGAAACATAAACCCCAGAAAGAGAATAGCAACAGTCAAATTCATCTGCTAAAAGTTCCTGTATTCCCTTTGCTCCTATGCTTCCTCCTTCTCTCTTGTCTTGAATTTCATCTAACTTGATTTTGAAGTTCTCTTCTTCTGTTACTGGCAAACGAGGCTTGCGTCCTCTGCCTTCTCGATCTATCAATCCCTCGTAATCAAAGTCTACAAAAAAAGACTGTAACCAGGATTTGATACTGTGACGGTGATACAAAACCATACCTGCTGTTTCTTGAATCGATTTTCCTTCTTGCATATGCTGCAAAGCCAATAATTTTGTCTTGATGTTGGCACTTCTTTCTACTTTGTAACTTGATAGAACCAATTCCTGGAATGCTACTAAGATTTCTAATATCTTTGTGTTTTTTACTTAGCCTCTTAAACTCTGCTTCATAACATGCTTTCTCCTCCCCATAAGCACTGATAGCTTTATCGCTGATCTTTGGCTTTTAACACGAACTCCTCTTTTAACCACATCTTCATACCCACTGACAATCTTACGAAGGTAAATGAATTCATCACCTGAGTGAAAAACTGGTTTCAAAAGGCCAGAGCGTAACAATAAAACAAGTTTTTCAGCATCAATTTTATCAGTTTTAGCCCCTTCACTTAAAAGTTTGTTCCGAAGAGGATCACAGACTATGAACTCATCAACACTATCCTTTAATTCTGAATACAACCACTATCGAAGTTGTAGTCTCTTCGATAGTCAATATCTTCTTACCTTTCAGAGTTTTTAAATAGGCACGAAGATTCCCAAGATCTGAAATCGTGTCCATAGTCTTAATATCTTTTGATTTGCCTGTCATCCTTGAAATGGCCATGTTACTTTGTGCCCAATCTACGGCTATATAGTGATCATACATTTTATTTTCCTCCTTTGTTGGTTTGTTTATAAATAAAGTCTTGAAATCCTATTTTACATCTTTTTTTTGCTTTTCCCTTTGAGGCCTTAAAAACCAGGCCAGCTAAAGGGTTTAGAATTTGTCTCGAAAAGCTCACCTCCTTCTGCAAGTACTTTAGGGTCACTATCATGGCTTAAACCGTAACTCGGTTGTCTGACAGCCCTTGACTCCTATAAGGAGGGGGTTCTTAAAAAAATAAAGCACAAAGAAAATCACAATACGAAAAAAAAAACTAAGAATTATTCTATCTCTAATACTTTTGTAACGGGGAAGATCTTAGGAAAACGTCTTACAGGCTTGTTCAAGCTTGTTTTACAACAAGATCAATAAAAACTTCTCCTTTAAAATCTAAGAAACATCTTCTTATAGGAGTCAAGGGCTGTTAAAAAACCGACTTACCTTAAACCAGTGACCTGTCTTTTTGATTTACCGTCGAATTAATTTCTGTAATTGGTATTACCTATTTGATAAGCTAGAATTTTCATATCATTTTTAAGCTGGGATGAAGAAATTTTATAAGAATTCCTTAGAGTCAAAAAAACTACAGAAAGTATGAAAATCAAGGTCAAAAAGCTCAAAATTACCAGAAACAGATCCCAGGTTTTATAAGGAGATTTCTCTTTTTTTGGAAAAAAAAGCCTTATATTTCCCATATTGCAGTCTCGGAAAAAACTTCTAAAAGCTTAAATCCTATAAAAATCACAATCCAGAGTGAAAATAGGGCTAGATGAGAATGCTTTTTTATCTCAAACTGTTCTCATTTTCATTTTTCTAGAAAAGTAACGACTCTTTTCAAACTTCAAAAGATAATTTGACTTATTGCATCTAAATATTATAATAACTAGACAAAGGTGAGATTTTGCGTAAGAAAGGAGGGTAATTAAATAGTTAAGAAAAAAGCAAAATTATAAACTTTTCGGTAAATAAAAGAAAGGATGTAGTGATGAAAGATATGACAAAAAAAACAAAGATCATTAAAAAGTATCAAAATAGGAAACTATATGATACTGAACAAAGTTGTTATGTGACTTTAGATGATATCGCAAAAATGATAAGACAAAATGAAGATATTATTGTGATAGATAACAAAACGAAAGAAAACGTAACGGCACTTACTTTAACCCAAATCGTCTTTAAATCAAAAAGTTATGCTCCTGTAGAAGTTTTAAGAGATGTGATTCAAAATGGAGATAGCAGTATTACGGATTACTTCATCAAACTAGGTGTTATCTCCCATAGAGCTAAAGAAGGTCATAAAAAGGAAGTAAAGCAGGAAGTTACAGAGCCTAGTATTGAAGAAAAAGTAGCTTCTGCGGCTAAAAACTATAATGCTCCTAAAAACAGTTCAGAGCAATTGCCTAATAACTTTGAGCTTCCAGGTTCTCAAAACAATATTCAAGGTAATAAGCAATAAGCTTTAGTTTTTAATCAATTTATTTTGTTTGGTGTATAGGGTATTGTAGGGTTATAAGGTATTAGTGTAGTTTTTTTGAGCCTGCAAGCTAAATTGTGTAACTGTAAAAAATAAGAAAGTCCGTAAGTCGGTCATATAACCGACTTACCTTTCAAAGCCAATTCATAATCTACTGAACAATGTAAGTGAGCAGTTACTGGAAAAGTAAGATAAAGAGTGACAATTTCGCTGGGAGACATAGCACAAGAAAAACCTCCTTTATTTTTGGGAACCAGTTCTGGATGCTGCTGTATGAGAGGGGTTAAAAAATCATCGACAAGAACATAAATTGATATGATATAATTAGAATTAAACATCTTAGACCTCCTTGTATGTTTTTTTATAACTCTCAAGGTGTTTTTTCTTGTAAGTTGCTTTTTCAAGAAAATCTTACAAAAGTCTGAGGTATTTGTTTATATTAGCTAGCCTTTAGCCCTGAAAAAAGTCGAAACTCGGGTTATAATGTGTTTTTTGCCCTTCACGTCGATATCTAAAGCAAGCACCACTGTACGATCTCCAAAGCCTACTCCATCTATCATGACTGAAACAAACTCATGCTCAGACAAGCCCTTAGAGTTCATCTCATCCAAAGCCTTCTTAGAGGAATTTACAAAAGCTCTAGAAACAGAGCTCTTCTTAACTCCTGTGCCACCAGAGATCTCCTCTAAAAGAGGATCGTAGTCCCTTGTTGAAACTTCATGGAGAAGGTGGTTCTGAATCTTTTCAGTGAAAACATCGTAGTTTCTCAAAGCAGAGTATGTTCGCAGTTTGACATCTTTTCCGTCTTTTTTAACTCTGGGCTTTCGAATCGAAACTCTTTGTCCTTGAGCATAAACAGACCCAGGATCGCTTTTCCATTTCGCATGCATTCTTCCTCTCGATCGTATAGTGGACCACAGAGCTTAGTGACTTCGTCATTAAATATCCGGTAGATTACGTCAAGAATTCTATGCTTCATATAGTTATGAACAGCATCTTGAATCTCCTTGTGATCCGATAGTTCTTGAATTGATATTTTTTCTTTTGTATTCTTCATTTTGGACTCCTTTTGTTTAATTTTTAATTCATTCTAAATATTTATTAAATCCTAGGTGGACTTAAAAATCCACCAGAGAGTCCTCTTATCTGCTCCATTTTTGAACAGAATTCCACCGAGAAATGGGACATCCTCTTTTGACACATTTAATTTTCCAAAAAGCTCACAGCGTCTGAGACGCTGGCTCATATCTTGCAGCCTCTTGAAAGTATGAACTTTCAAAATATAAAAAATAGAGATATACAAACAAAGCTTAAAGTAAATGTGAGAAAAAAACCTGTGATTTGTTCTTCAAGTAGTACAGCTTTTTTGCTCTTAAAACCTTATATCTCCTCTCTAGTAGAAGAGTTCTGGGTTATAGCCCTAGGCCCTTCTCACCATGTTTTAGGACTTAAGAAGCTTTTTAAAGGCACTGTTGATAGCTGTTTTTTTCATCCCAGAGACCTTTTCCGAACAGTCATAGAGAAAAATGCTTCTTGTTTTCTAGTAGCTCATAACCATCCTTCTTCTTGCCTCAAACCTTCATTAGAAGATATTGAGGTAACGATTAGAATTCAAGAAGGAGCTAAACTTATGGGGATTCATTTTATCGATCATTTGATTTTATCTACAGACAGTTACTGTAGCCTTTCTAGTCTAGGTTATTTGAACAAAAATTTAAGACAAAAAGGAAAAAATAAAAAAAAGCTGGCATCGCACTACTCTCCCACAGGATCGCCCCTGCAGTACCATCGTCGCTGACAGACTTAACTTTTGAGTTCGGAATGGAATCAAGTGTACCCCTGTCGCTTTCAACACCAGCAAAACTAACTTTATTACGAATAGAATAAAAAATTTAAAAACTCTTTTAAAAAGATATCTTAGCTCTAAGATATCTTTTTTTAACAAGTTCAATTCATTCTTAGTCTCCTGATCTTTTTATTAAGAAAAAGATTTTTATGAAAACTTTAATGTTAAAAAAGTCTCACGATCATTAGTACAGATAAGCTCAACAAGTTGCCTTGCTTACACTTTCTGCCTATCAACCTCCTCGTCTCGAAGGAGTCTTCAGAGAGCTTAAAGCTCTCGGGAAAATTCATCTTGGAATTGGCTTCCCACTTAGATGCTTTCAGCGGTTATCCATTCCGAATATAGCTACCCTGCTATGCCACAGGCGTGACAACAGGAACACCAGAGATTCGTTCATCCTGGTCCTCTCGTACTAAGGACAAATTTCCTCAATTTTCCAACGCCCACGGAAGATAAAAGCCAAACTGTCTCACGACGTTCTGAACCCAGCTCGCGTACCACTTTAATTGGCGAACAGCCAAACCCTTGGGACCTGCTCCAGCCCCAGGATGTGATGAGCCGACATCGAGGTGCCAAACACCCCCGTCGATATGAACTCTTGGGGGGTATCAGCCTGTTATCCCCGGAGTACCTTTTATTCGTTGAGCGATGGCCCTTCCACTCGGAACCACCGGATCACTTTGACCAGCTTTCGCTGCTGCTCGACTTGTAGGTCTTGCAGTCAAGCTCCCTTATGCCAATGCACTCGACGCCTGGTTTCTAATCAGGCTGAGGGAACCTTTGTACGCCTCCGTTACTTTTTAGGAGGCGACCGCCCCAGTCAAACTCCCCACCAGACAATGTCCCCCATCCGGGTTACGGATGCAGGTTAGAACTCAAGATGAATAAGGGTGGTATTTCAAGGTTGTCTCCATAGAGGCTAGCGCCTCTACTTCAATGACTCCCACCTATCCTACACATATTCATCCTAAGATCACTGCCAAGTTAGAGTAAAGGTTCACGGGGTCTTTTCGTCTTTCCGCAGGTACTCAGCATTTTCACTGAGAGTTCAATTTCACTGGGCATTTGGTTGAGACACCGGAGAAGTCGTTACGCCATTCGTGCAGGTCGGAACTTACCCGACAAGGAATTTCGCTACCTTAGGACCGTTATAGTTACGGCCGCCGTTTACTGGGGCTTCGATTTTCTGCTTCATTTAACCGAAGTCAAATTAACAAATCCTCTTAACCTTCCAGCACCGGGCAGGCGTCAGGCTGTATACTTCGTCTTAAGACTTTGCACAGCCCTGTGTTTTTGATAAACAGTCGCTACTCCCATTTCACTGCGACCCCCCAAAGCTTCATCTGCAAGAGATTACACTTCAAAGGGCACACCTTCTTCCGAAGTTACGGTGTCAAGTTGCCGAGTTCCTTAACCAAATTTCACCCAATCGCCTTAGAATACTCATCCCACTCACCTGAGTCGGTTTACGGTACGAGCGATTCTTAAAATGAACAAAAGCTTTTCTTGAAACCATAGAATCAGTCACTTCCGGAGGAAACCCTCCTCGCATTAACACCTAAGAGTTTGTGGAGTTTTTCACTCTCCACCTCTTGCATGTTTACACCTGAATCCAATAACAGGCTGACCTATCTTAGTTTGTCACTCTAGATCATATAATTTAAGAATCGGTAACGGAATATTAACCGTTTATCCATCGACTACGCCTTTCGGCCTCGCCTTAGGACTCGACTAACCCTGGGAGGATGACCCTGGCCCAGGAACCCTTAAGTTTTCGGCGGACAAGTTTTTCACTTGTCTTAACACGTTACTTATGTCAGCATAATCACTTCTGATGTGTCCAATTGTTCTCACGATCAATCTTCATCCTCATCAGAACGCTCCCCTACCCCGTAAAAAATTAAAAAACTTTTTACAGCCGTCGCTTCGGTTACTTGTTTGAGCCCCGTTAAATCTTCTGCGCAGAACCACTAGACCAGTGAGCTATTACGCTTTCTTTAAAGGATTGCTGCCTCTAAGCCAACCTCCTGGTTGTCTCAGCAGCTCCACAACATTTTCCACTTAACAAGTAATTAGGGACCTTAGCGAGCGGTCTGGGCTGTTTCCCTTTCGTCCTAGGACCTTTTCACCCAAGGACTGTCTCCTGAAGTCATTATGAATGGCATTCGCAGTTTGTCTGGGTTTGGTAATCCGGGAAGGACCCCTAGCCCAATCAGAGCTCTACCTCCACCATAAAACGCTTCAAGGCTATACCTCAATATATTTCGGGGAGAACCAGCTATCACCCAGTTTGATTGGCCTTTCACCCCTACCCACAGCTCATCCAAAAACTTTTCATCGTTTACTGGTTCGGGCCTCCACAAGATGTTACTCTCGCTTCACCCTGGCCATGGGTAGATCACTGGGTTTCGGGTCTATTGATACGGACTAAAACGCCCTTTTAAGACTCGCTTTCGCTATGGCTCCACCTATCACGGCTTAACCTTGCCAGTATCAATAACTCGCTGACTCATGATGCAAAAGGTACGCGGTCACACGTTGTAACATAGTGCTTCCACTGTTTGTAGGCTTGTGATTTCAGGTTCTATTTCACTCCCCTCTCGGGGTTCTTTTCACCTTTCCCTCACGGTACTTGTTCACTATCGGTCACTAGGTCATATTTAGCCTTAGGGGGTGGTCCCCCTAGATTCCCAGCGGATTTCACGTGTCCGGTGGTACTTGGGATACTTTTTAGAGACTCAAGTTTTTTGTTTACAGGACTATCACCTTCTTTGGTGTCTTTTCCCAAAGACTTAACTCGACTTGAGTTTTTTTACTCTACAAAGTGCTTTTGGTCACTTTCAAAAGTCCCACAACTCTTCTTGTACAACGGCCAAAACCTTTAACATACAAGAAGTTTAGGCTTCTCCCCTTTCGCTCGCCACTACTGAGGGAATCTTGTTCGATTTCTTTTCCTGAAGGTACTGAGATGTTTCAATTCCCTTCGTTTGCTAGTGAAAGGCTATGTATTCACCTTCACTTACCTTTATTAGGTAGGTTTTCCCATTCGGAGATCTTCGGTTCATAGAGTGTGTGCCTCTCCCGAAGCTTTTCGCAGCTTACCACGTCCTTCATCGCTACCTAGTGCCAAGGCATCCATCACAAGCCCTTATTCGCTTTTAAACTTATGTTTTCATATTCTAATTCTTTAAGATCATTCAACTAAGAATGAACTGAACTTGTATACCTTTTTATTCTATTCAATTGTCAAAGAACATAGCAGGAAAATTCCCACTTAAAAATACTTGAGCCAGATTAAATGAAAGAAAAAGGCTTGTCATCTTTTTTTGAAAGTTTATGCAATAAGTCTTTATACTTTATCGAAAATTACAAGTCCTTCTATCCTTCTTGCATAATTGATCCATTCTGTAAGTTGTTTTAATACCATTTCCAAAAATTAATTCGACATTTTTTTAACGCATGGCATCCTGGCTTTTTGATCAAACTCTATTAACCCGAGTTTCGACTTTTATATATTGTTCAGAAGCTCCTGTTTTGAGTTTTAAGTTGAATGGAGGGTTTTTTAGGTTTTAAGCAAGTAAGAGATGAGAGTACCTAAAAGATTGATGACAAAGTTTTGTGGGCTACGATGGCGAGAATGCTCAAGATGAAACTCTCCTTTTAACACTCCAATCACTGACCTCCACAACAGAACGTTTTTTCAACATCAACTTGTCAAATAAGGGAATCAATTTGTTCTCCATATTTAATTTGACATTTGTAATAAGCTTAACTCCCTTCTTTAAAAGAAGTTTAAAAAGATCTGATGAAATATAGTGCTTCCGTTTAGGTTTTCATGTTTTTTCTCTAAAGAATCGACCGGAAAACCTAAGCGGAAGCACTATATAAGTCTACTTCCTAAATTAGCACCATTTTTATTAAGAACTCTTGCAAAACTTAAATCCCCACTTTCTATTGCTTTCGTAAGTGCATTTTGTGCTGGTTCATTATTCGCATCAGCTTTGTGTGACAAAAGAAGTTCTGCCATTTTTTTGCGACCAGAATTAAGGTAACTGTTCACTTAAATTCTAGTGATTTTAATGTTTAGAGAGGTATTCAGTAGAGCCATGTCAACGAAGGATAGATTCTGTTTTTTGGCCGTTCGAGCGACACTCATCATAACCTCTTGGTTATGGGCTCCCTGTTCTGAGCGATTGCAATAAGAAATTTTTCTCATAAGTACAGCAGGCCTAATTTCCCTCTCTCCATAATTGTTAGTGGGGTCTACTCCAGACTTAATGAAAGTATAAATTTCATCTCGATATTTGAGTAAACGTTTACAAAGTCTTTGTAAGTCATGGCTTCTGTATTTTTTTGATACCCATTTTTCTGTATCATACATAAGCAGTTTGTATTACAGAAACTCTTATATCTTTTTGTTTTCTACTAAAATAACAGTCCAAAATTTATGAACAGTTTTTTTCTTTAAAGTATGGAGATGAGCTTTTTTTATTAACATTTCAAGATCTAAAGCTAGATCAAAGCCAAACCAATAAAAAAAGGATCGAAATGTTTTTTCTCCAAAAGAGATCCACTTATTATGGCTTAAAAAATGGTTTCCAAATACAATTTTTCCTCCCAATTTACAAACTCTCTTCATTTCTTTTAAAACTTTCACTGGATTTTTTGTGGCACTCAAAACCATAAAAGCCATAACATAATCAAAGGAGTGATCAGGAAAATCTATTTGTGTGGCATTCATCTTTTTTAAATTTATATTCTTAATTTTTTTTTCGCGAATATTTCTTTGAGCTTGTTTTAACATAGCTTGTGAGATATCAATTCCTGTAACAGAACAGTTTTTAGGGTAATATTGGAAAGAATGACCTGTACCAACACCTACCTCTAACACACGAGTGTTTTCATCAAGATGACATAAATCAATAGCCGTTTTAAAACATTTTTTAAAAAAGAAGTTATAATGAAGCCATTTATAAATGGGTCCTATTTTATCATAAAACGTCTCTATTCTTGCACGTCCCATACTTTCCTCTAATCTATAGTGCTTTCATTTAGATTTTCAGGTTTTTTTCTCTAGAGAAATCGACAGGAAAATCTAAGCGTATTCACTATATATAGCAAAAAACTTATTGATATTAAAGTAAAAAAAGGCCTTATTGCATAAATTTAAAATTATTTTACAAAACCCCTCTTCTTTAGAAGAGGTTCCATCTCACAATAGCTTGGATTTCCAGTATACCTCAAGCTGTCTTTTGTTAAGAGCCATCATCTTAATCAGAGATTCCACACTTCTTTTATGATAGCTCAAAGACTTTTTCAAGAATTTTTTTTCCCTTAGTTCTATATCTTTATTACAATTTAATTTTTGTTTTGGCTTATATTTTTTAATTGATCTAAAGAAATGAACCCCAACTGCATACCATCTAGTGTAAGAATTTTTTCTATCATAACTTCATAGAGTGTTCTCCAGTCAAGACATTCCATGGTTTTTTGTTAATTTCAAATTTAATTTTTTTTAAGCTTTTATTAGTTAGCATCTTTAAGTCGGACACCTTTGGAAGATGTTTCTTTAAAAGATCAATACGATTTTTACTAACTTATCTTTAAGATAACTTGAACAAGGTTCACAAGGAATCTTTCACACCTGAAGCTCCTATGATTTGAAAATTCTTGCTGCTATCGGTAAATAGAAAAAGCAGGTTACTGGTTTTTCTATTTACCGATATTTATAAAAAATTCATTCTATCAAATAGCACATCCTCTATTCCTGAAATTTACTATAACCTAAGGTTTAAAATCCCTGGAAGAAATTCATGATTTAAAACTAAAAAAGGTTCAGATAGATGCATGATAGGAATATGTTTTCTTTAAAATGTGTGAAGGAAGAGTCATTAAAAATAAAAAGGAAATGCAGGAAGTTTTCTTTTAGGTGATTAGAATATCGTGACCGTATGCAAAAAAAATTTTTTATATTTTTTGTAAATGGAGAAGTGTTTTTTCTTGACATACTCATATGGATGACCAGGCTTTTCAAAGCCTTCCTTGATAATAAGATGAGCTTTATAGATTTCCTCCCCCCTATAATTTGTGCGAGCCCCCTTTATTATCAAAACTGAGATTGTCATAAATTCCTTAGGTGGCTACTCTTTTTCCTAAGCTTGCCATTCTCCGTTTGCACTGGCAAATTGATTCTAGGAACTGATAAAATTGTAATTATTTCACGATATGAAATGAATAAAAATTTCATATTGAATAGAACTCATTGTTCTTTTTTTCCTTGTTTTTCGTACAGATGAAAGTCTTGGAGTTGACTTTTACTTCTTTTTGATTCATAAGTAAAGTAATAGTTCTCTTGGGCAGGTGGCATATTTATATACAGTGTCCTCCAAGCCCAAGGGGTTTTTTTATATTCTTTTTATGTTATGATCAAGATATGGTTAGAACAGCTGTATTAGTTGATGGTGGATTTTTTCTTAAGAGGTATTTTCGTTATAACGAAAAAACCAACAGCCCTAAAATAGTGGCTGATTTTCTTTATAAAATCTGTGAGTCCCATTTAGAACATGAAAGTAATAGAGGAGGAGAAATTGACTATCTTTATCGTGTTTTCTATTACGATTGTGCACCTTTAAGTATCAACGTCTTACATCCTATCACCAACAAAGTGATTGATTTTACACAACATCCAGAAGCTATATTTAGAAAGTCTTTTTTTGAAGAACTTAAGAAGAAAAAAAAAGTAGCTTTAAGGATAGGACACCTTCAAAACCGAAAGAACTGGAAAATTTCATCAAAAAAAAACAAGGCCCTTCTTTCAAAACATATAACAGTGAATGATTTAGAGGAGAAAGATGTGACTTATGATTCAGTTCAAAAAGGAGCAGATATTAAAATTGGTGTAGATATTGCTTCTTTGGCCCTGAAAAAGCAAGTCGAGCGTATTGTGCTAATCTCAGGAGATGCAGATTTTGTTTCTGCTGCAAAGCTGGCTAGAAGGGAAGGAATTATTTTTATTTTAGATAATTTAGGGAATCATATTAATCCTGATCTTTATGAACATATCGATGACTTATCATGTTCTCCGGGGTTTCATTTTACAGGTCAGAACAAATAAACTCTATAGAAATAGAAAAGACGTTGTTAAGCTAAATTGTGGAGCTTGCAAACTAAATTTGTATAAATGAAGACAATACAAACTGACTATTACAAGTAAATATCGAGAAAACTATTCCTTTCAGCTATTGTGATGTCAGTTTTCTGTGTAATGAGTAAAACTTATCTCGAATTTAGATTCCTAATATAACTTTTAAAAATTCTAAAAGAGAGTTTCAAATTCTTCTTTTATTTTTATACTTTGTGTGAAATAGATTTCATATGTTTGATCAATGACAATCTCTAATTGATCTGATTTAAATGGCGTATCAACTAAAGAAAGCCTATCTAAAACATAATCCATAAAAGTTAAATCATCTGTTTTGGAAGCTCTTTGATAGGAGTTCTCTAAGATCTCTGAAAGTAAATTTAAAGCTTTTTTGAAAGAATTATATCCCTCCTGATTAATATCAGTGTAACTCAATAAAGTTTTGCATAAATTGTGCTTTTGTCCTTGAAGATTTTGTTGAGGGGAAGGATGACATTTGACAAGAAAACCTCTGGACTGTAAGTCCTTTTTTTGAGAAGAATTACTTTCTTCTGTCATATAAAATATATAAAAAGTTTGACTGTTTTTATGCTTTACTTGAAGTGATTCATGAAAGTACAGCATAGGTTTGTGTGTCTTTTCATCTTTTTGATCTTCAAAGTCTGATGCTCTTGAAACAAAAAAATAAATAAAAGATAAAAGACAAATCAAAGCCAATGAAATATTTTTTTTTATAGGATTCTTCATTTTTACACCTTCTTCAGTTAACCTTATTATATCTCCGTATGATTTTTTCAGCACTTCTTAAAACACCTTCACTTTTAAGAAAGAGTTAAACTTTCATATCTTCCTTCATAGGAGGACTTATTTAAAACAAAATAAATATAACATAGGAAAGAATGTTCTTACAAGAAAAACAATCAATTTATAAAATTTACAAAACCCTTGCTTCTTAATTTCCTAATATAAGATCAATAAAAAATTAAGATCTTTTTTCCCTAGGGATTATTTTTCTTTCTGAGGGTCCTGTGTAAGAACTTAAAGGCCTTATAATACGATTGTTATCAATTTGCTCCATAATATGGGCACACCATCCTATAATACGGCTCATAACAAAAACAGGAGTGAACATCTCAATCTCAAAACCCATTAAATAATAAGCCGGTCCTGCAGGAAAATCCAAATTAGGGTAAATGTTTTTCTGCTCAATCATAGTCTTTTCTAATTCATTAGAGATCTCAAGCCACTTTTTCTCTCCTCTGATCTCGCTTAGTTTTTCTAAGTATTTTTTCATAGTAGGAACTCGTGAATCACCCTTTTTATAAACACGATGTCCAAAACCCATGACTTTCTTTTTTTCCCTAAGGGCTTGAAGCATCCATTCACGAGCTTGTGAAGGGTCTTTAATCTTCTCTAACATGTACATGACTTGTTCATTAGCTCCTCCATGAAGAGGCCCTTTCAAAGCTCCTACGCCACCACAAACAGCACTGTAAAGATCAGAAAGAGTCGATGAAATCACTCTTGTTGTAAATGTAGAAGCATTGAAACTGTGTTCTGCATATAATATCAAAGACACATCAAAAGCTTTGACTACTTCCTTTTCAGGAACTTCTCCAAAACACATATGAAAAAAGTTTTCTGACAAATTTAAATCTTCTTTAGGTTCCAGCACAGGTAAAGATTTTTTTCTTCTGTAGTCAAGAGCAATTATGGTGGGAATTTTTGCTAATAAATTGATAGCTTTTTCTAAATTGATCGTTCTTGAGGTTTCCAAAGTTCTTTCATCATTAGCTCCAATAAAACTAATACCTGTACGAACCACATCCATAGCATGAGATTTTTTACTTAAAGACATGATCACTTCTTTAGCTTCTTTTGTAAGAGATCTTAAAGAGCTTTCTTTTTTACAGAAAGAATTTAGTTGATTTTCTGTGGGAAGTTCTTCATACCAAAGTAAGTAAGCTACCTCTTCAAACTGACATGTCTTAGCTAAATCCTGTACCGTATAACCACGGTACACTAAAGAATTGCTTTCTGGAATCACTTTCGCAATTCTTGTCTCATCTATAACAATGCCCTCTAGACCTTTTTTTACATTCATTTGCTCAGCCATTATTGTCTCCTTTCTTATAGCTTAAAGTTATAAATATCTTTATCAAATGTATTGTACATTTCATATTCCAAAAGTTCATAAAGTTCTTTTCTCTCCTGCATTTTGTCTAACATATTCTTCTGAGTTCCCTTTTCTTTTAACTCTTTAAGACCATTTTTTACAGATTTCATAGCAAGTCTTAAAGTTGTCACAGGATAAATTACCAGATGATAACCAAGATCTTCAAGTTCTTTGGCTGAAAGAAGGGGAGAGTGGCCGAATTCTGTCATGTTAGCCATAAGTGGGGTATCGCCTAGAGCTTTCTTAAAGGCTGCAAATTCTTCTTTTGACTTTAGGGACTCAGGAAAGATCATATCCGCTCCTGCATCTCTATAACTTTTAGCTCTTTTAACAGCCTTTTCAAAACCTTCCATCTGACGAGCATCTGTACGAGCTATTACAAGAAAATTAGGATCAGTTTTAGCCTGCCTTGCGGATTTAATTTTTTGTACCATACAAGAGGTATCCACTAAAACTTTGTGATCCAAATGTCCACAACGTTTGGGATTGACTTGATCCTCTAGATGGCACCCACAAAGGCCCTGTTCAATAAGAGTTTGTACTGTACGAGCCACGTTAATAGTTTCTCCAAAACCTGTGTCAATATCTATAAGAGTAGGAAGTGAAGTGACTCGAGCCATTTGAGAACCTCTGGAGCTTACCTCCGATAAAGTAGTCAAGCCAATATCAGGATAACCTAGATCATTTGACAAAACGGCTCCTGAAACATAAACACCGTCAAAACCTAACTTTTCAATCATCATAGCTACAAGGGGGGAAAAAGCTCCTGGAAATCTTAAAAGCTTATTATTTCTGAGATTTTTTTTCAACTGAGCTCTTTTTTCGTAAGGACTTTTAGATGAAAATAACATTTTTAAAAAATTCCTCTCTCATCTCTTTTGTTACTTTGAATTTTTTCTAAAGGAAGACAAATGTTTAAGTTCAGAACTTCTTTTTCTGTTAAATTTTCTAAGTTTTGAACTAAATTTAAAAATCTATCCCTTTCTTTTTTATCAATAACATCGCAGGTGAGTTGATCAAATTTTCTTATATAATCCTGTCTTTGAAAAGGTTTTTTTCCGAAAGGGTGAGCATGAGCTAAAGCCAGCTCTTTTTTATAAGAAGACCCATTATTAAAGATAATTTCTACTTTAGCTCCAAAAGCTTTTTCTTTAGGATTGAGGGAGTGATAACGTCGGGTCCAATAAGGGTCTTCAACTGTTTGGATTTTTTTCCAAAGCCTTATAGTATCATCTCTTTGAGCCCTCTTAGGCAAATAACTTTTTACATGATCCCAAACTCCGTCTTGTAAAGCTACAGCAAAAATGTACATGATACTGTGGTCTAGGGTTTCTCTTGTAGCAAAGGGGTCAAATTTTTGAGGATCTCCAGAGCCTGTGCCAATGACAAAATGAGTGTGGTGGCTTGTGTGGATTATAATCTTTTTAATTTTTTCAAAATCTTCAATGTCTTCTCTTACTTCAAAAGCCAAATCAATTAGAGCTTGTGATTGGTATTCAGCAGAATGTTCCTTTGTATAAGATTCTAAGATAGCACAGAAAGGTTCCCCTCTTTCAGGAAGAGATACTTCATAAGAAGCTTCTTTCCCATCCAAAAACCAAGCTACAACACTATCCTCTCCTTCGTAAATAGGCGAAGGAGATTTTTCTGATCTCATAGCACGATCAACAGCCTCAATGGCTAACTTCCCAGAATAACCCGGAACAAAAGCTTTCCAGCTAGATATTTCTCCTTTTCTCGATTGACGGCTGGTTATGGATGTATGAACGGCTTGTTGTATTGCTTGGTAAGTTTCATCTACAGACAGATTCAATAAAGTTCCAAGACCTGCTACTGTGGAAGGACAAAGATGGGCCATATGGTCTACCTTGTGTTTATGAAGACAAATGCTCTTTACCAAATTAATGTGAATCTCATAAGCCGTTAGTATAGCACGTAGAAGATCCTTTCCTTTACAATGCTTTTGTTGAGCTGCAGCTAAAAGAGGAGGAATGTTATCTCCAGGATGAGAGTAATCGGCGGCTAAAAAAGTATCATGATAGTCAAGTTCTCTTACAGCTGTACCGTTAGCCCAAGCGACCCACTCAGCACAGAACCTTTGAGAAGAAGGAAGGCCAAAAAGACTAGCTCCATTAGGATGGGGATGTGCAAGAGCTTGCAGACGAGCTGTTCGTACAGGTGATCTATTCAAAGAAGCTAAAGCTACGGAAGCGTTATCAATGATTCTATTAATTACCATTTCTTGAGCTTTCTTATCCAAGGGAGATTTCTCACAACTAAGCTCTGCTAACTTGTAGGCCAATTGTTTTTCTTTGTCTAAAGGTTGTTGAGATAAAAAAACTCGCAAGTTATGATTTTTCATAATTTTACATAATTTAATCTTTTTTTAACCTTTAGACAAGCATGTTATGTAAGATAAAGACTAAAAAGTGCTTAAAGGGGTAACAAAAAACCTCACACTAAGTCTATGTTTGTCAGAAAAAGAGAAAGGTGGTATGGCTTGATTTATGTCAGCTAACGGTTTAGGCGAGATTTTTCATATTACATCCTTTGGAGAAAGCCATGGAAAAGCTTTAGGTGTTGTTATTGAGGGCTGTCCTTCAGGGGTTTTTTGGAAAGAAGATTTACTTACATCTCAGCTCAAAAGGAGAAGGCCCGGAACCCATCCCTGGTTAAGTGCAAGAAAAGAGGATGACAGACCCCTTGTCTTAAGCGGTGTTTATCAAAATAAAACACTAGGAACTCCTATTGCTATGATCGTTTTCAATCAAGACGCTCGTGCTGAAGAGTATAAAAATTTAAAAGATAGGCGAGGTCATGCGGATGAGATTTTAAAAAAAAAATTTATTCACACTGATTCTAGGGGAGGAGGAAGATCTTCTGGTCGAGAAACTCTTAGTCGAGTGATAGGAGGAAGTGTAGCACAAATGTTTTTTCATCAAGTTCATAAAAGCACAAACATCACCTCACGTATAAAACAAATAGGCCCTTTAAAAAATTTTACTCAAAATGATCTAACTTGTTTCTTAGAACAGGCTAAGCAAAAAGGAGAAAGTTATGGAGGTGTATGTGAAGTGATCATTCACTCACCTCCTTCTTGTTTAGGGCAGCCTGTGTTTAAAAAATTAAAATCAGATCTCGCCTCTAGTATGATGAGTGTAGGGGCTGTTTCTTGCTTTGAAGTAGGTTCTGGTTTAAAGGGAGTTTTTGAAAAAGGAACACAGTTTCACACATCTAGAGACTTAGATCCTTATGGTGGTATTCAAGGTGGTATAAGCACAGGAAAAGACATTCATTTAAAAGTGGTGTTTAAACCCACGTCTTCTGTGTTAGATGTAGCAAAAAAAGGACGTCATGATCCTTGTATCATTCCTCGTGCTCTTATTGTTTTAGAATGTATGGCTTGGTTGACTTTAGCTGATCATCTTTTATGGTCTCGCCTAGATAACATTTAGCATCTTTATCGTAACTGCTCACTCTCGTAAGTTTTTATTTAAAGCCATAGAGATCGCTTCTAAAGAAGAATACCCTCTATTTCTCATTGTTTTAACATAGCTGGTAATGCGACAAAAATATTTCGCCATTTCTTCTGTTCTGAAACACCCTGACACTTTCTTTTTCACCTTAGTCATTCTTAGATCTCTTTCAGCTCTGTTATTAGTGGGATCTACGTTCTTTCTTTGTAACTGCTCACCTACATTGTTCAGTTATCCTTAACTTTAGACCTGTTTTAAGATAAAAGTCTTGCTCTTACAGATTTTCTTTTAAATACTTTTTTCAAATGACAATAAATAAGACCTCCATCAGAAATGAGATTGAAAATATAAGAAGTGACTTTGATAAGTTTGCAAAGAAAGGTTCTGTGCCTACTGAGATTTCTGTGGTTTTTGAATCTCTCTTTAAGGTTGTGAACATTCTGATTGCTGTGCTTTTAGAAAAACAGGTTCGAAAAAATTCCAGCAACAGCGGTCTTCCTCCTTCGCAAGATTTTAGTCGTCAAGGGAATCGTAATAAGAAAGCTAGTGGGAGTCAGAAAAAGGGCTCTAGACTTGATAACAGTAAAGATACAAACAGTGAGGAGACTGTCTCTCCCTCAGAGTGTTCTCAGTGTGGGATGTTTTTAAAGACAGCAGAGGTAAAAAGCCTTGAGAAGCGTAAAAAGATTGATATTTTTTATGAAATTCAGACCCATACTGTAACTTCTGAGGTTAAGGATTGTCCCTCATGTGGAGCTAGAAATAAAGGTCAATTCCCTAAAGGTATGAGTGGTCCTCTTCAGTATGGTATAGGCATTAGAGCTTCCATCATCAATTTCATTATAGTTCAGATGCTGTCTTTTAGAGCGTGTTGGGGAACATTACATGGGGCTTATAGGTCGAATGATTTCTCCTGCAGTTATGTTGAGATACATTGCTGAATTAGGAGAGTTTCTTAAAAGTTGGGAAGAGCAGATGAAAGAAAAGATACTTGAATCAGAGGTCATTCATGTTGATGAGACCTCTATGAGGGTTAAGGGTAAAAACTACTGGATTCATACTTATAGTTCAGGAGAATTAGTCTTGCAGTTTCTACACCTTTCAGGTGGAAGGGAAGCCATAAAAGATATTGGTCTCTTGGATAGATATACAGGAGTGCTTGTGCATGATTGTTGGAGTCCTTACTTTTGTTATGATAAGATAACTCATGCTTTGTGTGTGGCTCACCTTTTGAGAGAGCTTAAATTTATAGAAGAAAGCAATGGATTCAAATGGGCTACAAATCTCAAAAAACTTCTTAAAGAGACTGTGGAGTTAGTTCATAAAAAAGAGTCAAGAGTTCTGACTCAAAAAGAGTACGAAACTCTTCAGAGAAGGTATAGGAGTATTCTTACAAAAGGCTTAAAAGAGCTTCCAGAATTTCCTAAGAAAAATGGCAAGAAAGGACGAATAAAGCATACACAAGCTCAAAACCTTTGGCTGCGATTTAAAAAGTATGAAGCAGAAATACTGTGCTTTGCTAAAAGAAAGAACGTAGATCCTACTAATAACAGAGCTGAAAGAGATCTAAGAATGACTAAAGTGAAAAAGAAAGTGTCAGGGTGTTTCAGAACAGAAGAAATGGCGAAATATTTTTGTCGTATTACCAGCTATGTTAAAACAATGAGAAATAGAGGGTATTCTTCTTTAGAAGCCATCTCTATGGCTTTAAATAAAAACTTACGAGAGTGAGCAGTTACCTTTCTTTTACCTCCATTTTATGGAGACTTTAAGAGAAAATTGACTGTCCGCAGAAACAGGGGAAGTTCAACCTGCTGTTTCTTGAATCGATTTTCCGTCTTGCATATGCTGCAAAGCTTGGAGTTTTATCTTGATATTGGAATTTCTTTCTACTTTGTAAGTAGCCAGAAAATCATACCCTTGAATCTGTGTAACTAAATCTTTTTTCGAAATGACTCTAAAAATTTAACAGAGTTTGATCAAAAAGCCAGGATGCTATGCGTTAAAAGAATGTCGAATTAATTTTTGGAAATGGTATAAGCAAGTAAGAGATGAGAGTACCTAAAAGATTGGTGACAAAGTTTTGTGGGCTACGATGGCGAGAATGCTCAAGATGAAACTCTCCTTTTAACACTCCAATCACTGACCTCCACAACAGAGAGTCTGTAAATTAAATTGTGTAACTGATTTTTACCCACAGATTCCCGGGAGGAGCCATCAATAGTGGTTTCATCAATCACTTAGAACTCAGCTTTGATTTGAAAAATCTTCTCTTTACTTTATCTGGCCATAATACTTAAAGTGAAGGGCTTGATTCAAAATATTTCATCCAGTTTTTTTGTAATTTCAGTAAGAAGTTTGTGATCAGTTTGTGCTGATTTTTTGTTTTGTTTTTGAAGAGCTTTGAATATTTCCTCTCTGTTTACAGACACATGAGAGGGTGCTTCAATACCAATACGTACTTGCTTTCCTCTAATGTCCACAACAGTAACCTTAATGTTATCATCAATGATCAAAGTTTCGCCAACTTTCCTTGTAAGAACTAACATAGACTCCTTTCTTTACCTTTTTAAAAAAATATAATTAAACTCAAAAAGGTTTTAGGGCAATTAGAACAAAAAAGCAAATGAATCTATAAGTTTTATAAAATTTCCATGGCTTTTTGTACTTTATTTACATAACGCAATGAGACTTTTTTAAGGAGGGTCTGTGGAAAAACACATTTGTTATACCAATTACAGAAATTAATTTCTGTAATTGGTATTATTTTTCTTTGGATTGAAAATTCCTGTATTTCCCTATAGAAATGGAGTTTTTTTGAGGTGACCTAGAATGGAAAATCCTAGTGAGTAAAATTTATCTCGAATTTAGGAAATAAAACACTATTTTTAAGGTCCATTACTCCATATTTTTTTACAAATAGGTTGCCCTAACTCATCAAAACCCATGGCAAATGAATTTGATCCTGTGCATTCCTTGCCCATAACATGCTTATCTCTAAACCCTATACACTTGTCAATGACCTCTTTACCATCGGGATTAATTCTTATAGCTATATTAAGAGGGCGTGAAAACTCCACCTCAGAGGTTTGTCCTAAAGAAAATATACTTTCCTTTTTTTTCATAATTATTGTAAATAAGATTCCTCTGAAAGAACAGGTAAAAAAAGCAGTTACAGGAATGTGATTGTTATCCGTGCTTAAATCTCCCAACTGGCCGTCACTGTTTTTACCCCAACATAAGATCTTCTCTCCCTTGATTGCACAATTGTGATTAAATCCAGAAGCGATTTGATGAACTCCCGAAGAAAGCTCTGAAACCACTTTAGGAGATGAAAGATCACTTATTTCGCCTGCTTGATAATGATTATTTCTTCCCCAGCAACTTACTTCCTTTTGTTTTAGGGCACATATATGAGAGGTGCCTAAAAAGATTTGATCGATCTCTTCATCAGGATCCGAAACTTGAGTGAATTGAGGATTATCTGCTACAAAACTAGAGTTCACTCCTGGAACAGAGCTTCCCCAGCACAAGACTTTTTTTCTTTCCCTGTTATCACTTGAAACATGCAAGATACGGGTGCATGTATGATCAGAAGAAGGAAATACATCTAAAACAGAACTTAAGGTCCTAGAGTTAGCACCTTTAATCATAGAGGTGTTGTCAGCAAACAATGCAGTCAAACCTAATCCCCAGCACTTAGCTGTTAAGTCATTTAAAACAACACAAGTACGGTTATGTCCTGCTGCTATTTGAATGATATTTTCTAAATTTTCAGAATCACTCACCTTTACATAAGCAGGGCTCATTTTATCAACATTTGTTCCATCTCCTAATTGGCCATCGTTATTTTTCCCCCAACAAACCATCTCTCCTGTATCAAGAAGACCACAGGTATGATTCTCACCTGCCACAATAGAAACTACATCTGTAAGTTCCCCTGATCCTCCTGTAGCTACCACAAACTGAGGCTCAGAACTGTCAGATGAAGCATTATTCCCTAAACGACCACTACTTCCTTTTCCCCAACATTTCACTTTACCACCATGATCACTACCTTCTTTGAAAAGAGTACAAGTATGTTCACTTCCTGAAACAATCTCAAAAAAGTTATCTAAAGTATCCACTTCATCCGCAGACTGAGGTTTGTTTCCATCTCCAGAAGATGATCTTCCTAAGAGAACTTCATCATCCTTTCCCCAACACCAAGGTTTGTGATCTAAAAGAGCACAAGTATGCTTTTCACCTATAGAAATCTGAGGCCTTATATACTGTGGTGTAATATTAATAGTACTTACTAATGTGGCAGTATGATATTGATGATCTATGTCTAATTTACGAACATACGGAATGTTATCATTATAGCTGTCATCTTTAACTTTTCCCCAACAGTATAAGTTGTTAGGGCGAGAATCAGGAGGATCAGGATCAAGTTGAGGATCAGGATCATAAGAAACACAGGACAAACCTTCTCCTAAATAAAGTTTTCCATTGCCATCCTTACGATTCTTAAAGGGACTTTCATCTTCCCCTACGACAGAATCAAAAGGAATGTTTAGGGAATTAACATTTCTTTTTCCTAACTGAAAAACATTGTTCTCTCCCCAACATTTTATCTCTTCTTTACCACCATTTATCTCTAAACGAACACATGTATGATGACTACGGTCTGCAGAAATGCCAATAACTTTTTTCAAGTTTTCTAGATCAGAACCTATAGAATTTTCGTATTCTTGCACAGCCACGGGACGAGTTTGAGTTAAAACACCTGCATCTCCCAATTGACCTTTATCACCTTTTCCCCAACATCGAGCCTCTTTATTTTCTAATACTGCACAGGTATGTTCTTTTCCTGCAGAAATAAAAAACACGTTTTGTAAATTTGCAGGACCGCTTTCAGCCTTAACAGCCACAGGACGAGATTGGTCAGTACTACTCCCATTTCCTAATTGACCACTACTTCCACTCCCCCAACATCGTATCTCCCCACTTCCTAAACGAGCACAAGTATGACTATAGCCTGCGGAAAGAGAGACCACATTTTCTAAATTTCCAGAACCACTTTCAGATCTAACAGCTACAGGACGGTTTTGGTTGGAAGGGGTTCCATTTCCTAACTGACCACTACTTCCATCCCCCCAACACCTTACTTCTCCATTTTCTAAAGCTACACAAGTATGAGCATAGCCTGCAGAAATGGAAGTAATATTTGTTAAGTGTCCTAAGCCACTTTCAGCCTTAACAGCCACAGGACGAAGTTTTTGATAATTTGCACCACTTCCTCCATCTCCTAACTGACCACTAGCTCCCTGTCCCCAACACCATGCCTCTTTATTTTCTAATACTGCACAGGTATGATGATCGCCTACAGCAAGAGAGACGACATTTTCCAAAGCTACTCCAAGACTTACTTCCACAATCACAGGACGAAGTTTTTGATAATTTGCACCACTTCCTCCATCTCCTAACTGACCACTAGCTCCCTGTCCCCAACAACTCACTTGATCATTGTTGAGGATCATACAAGCATGTGAAGCTCCTACTCCAAAACTATTTGTTGAAAATTTTAAATTGATAATTTCTTCACTTAAATTTACTTCCACAAGAGATTTTTCCGTAGAAGTATCTCCATTCCCTAACTGGCCCCGAGTTCCATTACCCCAACAATACGCATCCGCATCTCTCACAACCGCACAAGTATGATAATGGCCTGCAAAAAGAGAGACCACATTTTGTAAAGGATTACCATCTTTTTTTACAACTACAGGTAGCAAAGATGACTCGTTAGAAATAATACCATCTCCTAATTGACCTTGATTTCTTCTCCCCCAACATCGAGCCTCTCCATTGACTAAAACTGCACAGGTATGGAACCAACCTTGAGCAAGAGAGACAATATTCTTTAAATTATCAGAACCATCTAAAGATTTAACAGATACAGGATATTCTTGTTCCAAGGTGTCTCCATTTCCTAACTGACCCCACCCTCCAAGTCCCCAACACATAGCCTCTCCATTTCTTAAAATTGCACAGGTATTATTCTGTCCTGCAGAAATAGAGGCCACATTTTTCAAATGATCAGAAGCATTCTTCTTTACTATTACGGGACGAATTTGTATGTTAGGTTTAGCTCCATTTCCTAACTGACTATTCCTTCCCAGTCCCCAGCATCGAGCCTCTCCATTGACTAAAACTGCACAGGTATGATGATGGCCTGCAAAAATAGAGGCCACGTTTTGTAAATTTCCAGAACCACTTTCAGCCTTAACAGCCACAGGACGGTTTTTGCTGGAAGTGCCTCTTCCTAAACGACCATTGCTTCCATTACCCCAACACCGAGCTTCTCCATTTCCTAAAACCGCACAGGTATAGGAACGGCTTGCAGAAATAGAAATAACATTGTTTAACTTTCCAGGACCACTTTCAGATCTAACAAATACAGGATAGGTTTGATCGGAGTTATCTGCATTTCCTAATTGACCATTCGTTCCCAATCCCCAACACATAGCCTTTCTATTTACTAAAATTGCACAGGTATGATAATGGCCTGAAAAAATTTTAAGTACATTTTTTAAGTTTCCTCTACCCATTTCATCTCTTACAGCCACAGGAAGACTGTTTATGATAGAGGTACTTCCATTTCCTAACTGACCATTAGCTCCCTGTCCCCAACACCGTACTTGACCATTTACTAAAACTGCACAAGTATGAAAATCACCTATAGAAATATCACGCACATTTTCTGTTAAATTAAGTCCTGGCTCAGCTCCTCCTTTTTCTCTAACAACTACGGGAAGATTTTTTGGAGAGGTATCTCCATTTCCCAAACGACCTTTGTCTCCCTCTCCCCAACAAACTGCCTGTCCACTCACTAAAATTGCACACGTATGATACTCACCTGCAACAATGGAAATGACATTTTGTAAATTGTCTGTACCCAATTTATTTTTCACAGGTTCAGGACGAAGCTCATCGCCGTACGTATTATTTCCTAATTGACCCTTATGGCCTTTTCCCCAACACCGAGCCTGTCCATTTCTTAAAACCGCACAAGTGTGTTCATAGCCTGCAGAAATAGAGGTCACATTTTTTAAATTTCCAGGACCATATTCAGATCTAACAGCTACAGGATGTTTTTCATTGTTAAAACTTTCATTTCCTAACTGACCACTCGATCCAAGTCCCCAACACATAGCCTCTCCACCTACTAAAATCGCACAAGTATGGTTCTCACCTGAAGAAATAAAAACAACATTTTCTAAAGGCACTCCAGGGCTTTCTTCCACACGCACAGGAAGGGTTTGGTCGGAATTACCTCCATCCCCTAACTGATCATAAAATCCATCTCCCCAACACATAGCCTCTCCACCTAATAAAATCGCACAAGTATGTTTACCTCCTGCAGAAATAGAAACAACATTTTTTAAAGGCACTCCAGGGCTTTCTTCCACACGCACAGGACGACTTTGAAGGAGAGAGCCTCCATTTCCTAAACGGCCATCACTTCCATTACCCCAACACCGAGCCTCTCCATCTCCTAAAATCACACAAGTATGATAACGGCCTGCAGAAATAGAGACCACATCTTTCAGATATCCAGAACCATCTACAGATTTAACAGCCACAGGATGAGATTTATCGAAACCAATGTTTCCATCCCCTAAAAGACCTTGAGCTCCGTCCCCCCAGCACCGAGCCTCTCCATTTCCTAAAGCCGCACATGTATGGCTATCGCCTGCAGAAACTTCAGTAACATTTTTTAAATCATTATCATCTTCTTTTTTCACAGATACAGGATAAACTTGTTCCGAGGTGTCTCCATTTCCCAAACGACCCTCACTTCCTTCCCCCCAGCACCACAAGCCCCCATCTCCTAAAACCGCACACGTATGGTTAGTACCCAAAGAAAGGGACTTCATTTTTGTGCTGACTTTAAGTACTACGATTTGTTCTTTTTTTAATTTCAGAGGATGTACGATCTTTTCAGCTGTTCTTTTTTCCTGAACATTCAAAGGTAAAGATTCACAAATGGTGTTTTGACTTCCATCCAGATCTCCAGAAATATTTTTTATAAACATTTCTTCCACCTTGATTTCAGAAGAACCATGTCCGTATTTCTCGCCACTTTTTAAAATGGTACGAGGTAAGACTGAGTCTGAAGGATCAAGATCGAAAGATAAAAGTTCGGGAACATCAACTTTTAAACCATCAAGAGGGTAATCCTTACCAGTCAAAGTTTGAGTGCAGATATCCTCATACACAAGATGAGACATAGCAACCAAGCCATAATTTTGTGCAGAAATTTGATTTTTTATTTTCGCTGTATTTCCCTCTTCGTAAAGAATAATAGCAACAGAACCTAAAGCTACAAATGCCAAAATTAAAATAGCCACAAGTGCTTCTATTAAGAAAACTCCTCTTTGCTTTAAGAACATAAATCAAAAGCCTCCAGCCTTAATTATACTCTGTAAAAACTTTTTTGAACATGAATATTAACTTTTTATTAAGCAATTGTTTTTTTTTGAAACAAAACTAGCCTTTTTTACTAAAATTTTTATGATTTATTTTTAGTAACAAAAATTTCCCAATCAATTGTAAAGAAAAAGCCAAAAACTAAGAAGATTCTAACCCTCTTAAACTGTATCATTTTAAGACTTTTTGGAAAAATTATTCCTTAATTTGAATTCAAAGAATCTTCAGTATTATATAAAGTATATTTATATCAATCAGATAGCCTTGCCGGACATCCTAAAATCATCCATGTTTTCTTTTTGCTAGACACTTAGTAAGATGAATTTTTGCACTTAAACCTCCTCTGAAGTACCCCAAAGCCAAAGTCTTCTTCAATCTTCTTCTTTTTTTGCTTCTTTTTTGCACCAGAAGAATGCTGATGAGATCGTACTATAGTGTTATCAATAGAAAGATATTTATTTTTAGAATCTTTTATAAGATGAGAAAAAATCTTCTTTAGAAATTCCAGATTTCTCCCAACGAGTGAAATGAAAGCAAACGTGTTCTTTGAGTGTCCATAACGTTCCGGAAGAGACCTCCGAGGTCCCAGTCCTCAAGATCCATAGGACTTAAGCTAACAAATTGTCAGTTGTTTTTTGCTTCTAACTCCTACTGTCTTTTTCCGATCGCTAAGTAAAAACTCTATCTTCTTCCATGTTTTAGTTGTTAATTCATATCTTCTTAGCTATCCTTCACTTCCTTTCTTGAGCTAAGGTTTAGCATATTAAATCAATTGACTCTCACCCCCCAGTTCGTTATTTTTAGAAGTAAGAAAAAAGGGATGAAATATCAAACATAACTGAAATATTTATTGTCCTGCTCATTAATCTAATTGCTAAAAAACACTTCAATTTGCTCATATGGATGACCAGTCAGTCAAGCAAGAAAGTAAGTCATTGATAAAAAAGTTTTTCAAAAAGGCTTGTCATCCATATTTTTTTTCATTTTTTAAGAGCTTAGAGACTGTAGAAACATTCTAGCCCCCTCTGAAGCTTTTTTCAGAAGGGATTTTCCTTATGTTTAAGTTCTGTAACTGCTCACCTACATTGTTCAGTTATCCCTAACTTTAGACCTGTTTTAAGATAAAAGTCTTGCTCTTACAGATTTTCTTTTAAATACTTTTTTCAAATGACAATAAATAAGACCTCCATCAGAAATGAGATTAAAAATATAAGAAGTGACTTTGATAAGCTTGCAAAGAAAGGTTCTGTGCCTACTGAGATTTCTGTGATTGTTGAATCTCTCTTTAAGGTTGTGAACATTCTGATTGTTGTGTTTTTAGAAAAACAGGTTCGAAAAAATTCCAGCAACAGCGGTCTTCCTCCTTCGCAAGATTTTAGTCGTCAAGGGAATCGTAATAAGAAAGCTAGTGGGAGTCAGAAAAAGGGCTCTAGACTTGATAACAGTAAAGATACAAAACAGTGAGGAGACTGTCTCTCCCTCAGAGTGTTCTCAGTGTGGGATGTGTTTAAAGACAGCAGAGGTAAAAAGCCTTGAGAAGCGTAAAAAGATTGATATTTTTTATGAAATTCAGACCCATACTGTAACTTCTGAAGTTAAGAATTGTCCCTCATGTGGAGCTAGAAATAAAGGTCAATTCCCTAAAGGTATGAGTGGTCCTCTTCAGTATGGTATAGGCATTAGAGCTTCCATCATCAATTTCATTATAGTTCAGATGCTGTCTTTTAGAGCGTGTTGGGGAACATTACATGGGGCTTATAGGTCGAATGATTTCTCCTGCAGTTATGTTGAGATACATTGCTGAATTAGGAGAGTTTCTTAAAAGTTGGGAAGAGCAGATGAAAGAAAAGATACTTGAATCAGAGGTCATTCATGTTGATGAGACCTCTATGAGGGTTAAGGGTAAAAACTACTGGATTCATACTTATAGTTCAGGAGAATTAGTCTTGCAGTTTCTACACCTTTCAGGTGGAAGGGAAGCCATAAAAGATATTGGTCTCTTGGATAGATATACAGGAGTGCTTGTGCATGATTGTTGGAGTCCTTACTTTTGTTATGATAAGATAACTCATGCTTTGTGTGTGGCTCACCTTTTGAGAGAGCTTAAATTTATAGAAGAAAGCAATGGATTCAAATGGGCTACAAATCTCAAAAAACTTCTTAAAGAGACTGTGGAGTTAGTTCATAAAAAAGAGTCAAGAGTTCTGACTCAAAAAGAGTACGAAACTCTTCAGAGAAGGTATAGGAGTATTCTTACAAAAGGCTTAAAAGAGCTTCCAGAATTTCCTAAGAAAAATGGCAAGAAAGGACGAATAAAGCATACACAAGCTCAAAACCTTTGGCTGCGATTTAAAAAGTATGAAGCAGAAATACTGTGCTTTGCTAAAAGAAAGAACGTAGATCCTACTAATAACAGAGCTGAAAGAGATCTAAGAATGACTAAAGTGAAAAAGAAAGTGTCAGGGTGTTTCAGAACAGAAGAAATGGCGAAATATTTTTGTCGTATTACCAGCTATGTTAAAACAATGAGAAATAGAGGGTATTCTTCTTTAGAAGCCATCTCTATGGCTTTAAATAAAAACTTACGAGAGTGAGCAGTTACCATTAGAGAATCATATCTTTCCAATGAATTTGATACACTCTTTACCCATACTTAAAAGTTATAAATTTCTAGAAGTAAAAATCCAAACTTATACATGAAAATGTAGAATTAACTTTTGGAATTGGTATAACTCTAAACATTTCACTTTTATTCTTTTTAATATAAAAATAATTTAATAAAATGACCTGGATTAAAGGCTTGAAAATTGTGAAAAAATTTACTGGTCAGAACACTAGCACCCTTGCCTGTAGGTTCTGTTTGATATTGCTTCATTAAAGTCATACTTTCTTTCTGTACATCTTCATTTATTTGAACAGGTCTGTTCTGCAACATGTTATCTTCTATCCACTTTCTGAGTTCTTCATCTTCTTGAATTTCATCAAAGATGATTTGAAGAATAATAACATTAAGAGAAACTTCGCTCAACTTATCATAATAAGGTTGTAAATATATTTCTAGGATAGATTGTGTTCCAAGCTTCTTAAAAATATTAGCATCTAAACAATATCTTATCTCATTTTCTACGCTCATACTAGCTTATTTTTTAGCCTCCTCAAAAGAATCTGTGGGTAAAAGCATCTAAGAAACATCCTCCTCGTAGGAGTCAAAGGCCCTTAAGAAACCAACTTACGTTCTTTGAGATTCTTGTTTGACAGTTCTTATTTTTAAAATGAAGGTTAAGTAGGGCTTAATTAACAAAATAAGCTCCACTTAAAAGACCCCACTAAAAAAAAGTTCACCTACAAATCTAGACATTAGAAATGATAAGCACAGGAATTAAGAGAAAACAAAGATGCCATTAAAAACCATAAGAAAAGCTAGAGATGGACATCTAAGCATAGTAAATCTACTGGTTTGTCCTATTAACTTTAAGATTTAAAAAAGTAGAAAAATAAATAGCTTTTATTTAACTGTGTTTTTTAAACTTTAGCTTAAAACCTTTTACCACCCCTAAATAAGAATCATAACGCAAAAAGTTATCTCTTCTTTTTTTTTTCATACAAGGTATGCTTTTAACAAAGGATAGGAGTCTTTTCCTTTATTATTAGGTTAGAAAATAAGACTTAGGAAACAAAATAACGAAAAAACATTAGAAAAGGAGGGATTTTACGTTATGAAAAAACTAATACTAACATTTTTATTTTTGATGTCTTTAGGAGGACTTTCTTATGGAGACGTCGTAGAAGAAGGGGTTCAGAGCTTAACTTTACAAGCTTCACTAGAACAATCACATCACTCTCTGGAGGCTTCACCCTTAGCAGTAACTCCTCCTATAGGGATTTTAAGGGTTAATGGCATCCCAGGAGAAGGGCAAGATTCTGAATATGCTATCTTTGCCTGCGAAGGAACTCTCGAGGTTCCCAAAAAACGTAGTTGCTATTACTTAACAAGAAAACAATTAAACAAAGAGGTGCCTCTTAACAAAGGAATTTATCATTTAATATATAGTAGCACAACGCAATCTATTGAAGTGAAAGAAGAAGCTCTAATTGATATCGATCTTGACAAAATTACAATCAATCCTCAAGGTCAAAAGTACTCTCTTTATTGGGATTTTACTAACAAGAAAATGCAAGATTTTATGATCAGAGATTTTTATATAAATTCTAGTAGAGCTTATATGTGGTGTAATTTATATGGGAAGTACAGTCCTGATGCAAAAACTATGTGTAAATATACGAAATCAAAAAACCTTGATGAATATGCTAAAATTATAAGATTTAATGAAGATGGAAGTTATGAAGTTCCATATTTTTATCGGAAAATTACTGACGGAACCTTTACTTTTTTCTGGTATTCAGATGGACGAAAGGCTGTTAGTCACACTTATGATGTAAAAAAGGAAGAGAATTTTGTTTCTGTTTTTAGAGGTACTTACATTGTTCAATTTACAGATGACAACGGTCAAACCTCTGATGTTTACGGTGTTAACTCTTGGGAAGATTAAAACAACACAACTATCACACTTAAAAAGAGAGGCTGGAATTTGGTTTCAGCCTTTTTTCTTTTTAGAGAGCACAACTAAAGTTTTTGCCTCTTCAAAAGAATCTGTGGATTCCCTGAGGTTCTGTCAGTTTTCCAATGCTGTGATATAAGATATCCTTCCAAGTTAGGAGTTATCTTTATTTTTGATTTATTTTTTCCTGACTTCGACACAACACACTGCAACAAGTGAATAATTTCAAATAGTTACAATTTTTGGGGCCACAGGAAAGGGTTTTTTAAAGGTCAGCAGATTCAGCAGATGTTGTGGAAAAGAGGCTCATAAAAGAGTTTCTTTTAAGCGAAAAAGCACTGTAAATTTCTTCTACTTCCTTTGTACAACCTGAGGGAAGGCGATAAAGTTTTTTCGTCTTTTTTTCTTTTAAAATACTGTACTGATCTCTTTTTAAGATCTTTCTCATTCTTTCAAAGCTTAAATTAAGTCCTGCTTGTTTGAGTTTATAAACCATTGTGTAAGAGATCGCATAGGCTAAAAAACAAATGGCAATGTGAGTTTCTATTCTTCTTTTTTTCCAATGATAAACAGGCCTCATCTTTAACGTCGTCTTATTCACTCTAAAAGCCTCTTCTATTCTCCAAAGATCTCTGTAATACCATTTCCAAAAATTAATTCGACATTTTTTTAACACATTGCGTCCTGGCTTTTTGATAAAACTCTGTTAAATTTTTAGAGTCATGTCGAAAAAAGATTTAGTTACACAGATTCAAGGGTATGATTTTCTGGCTACTTACAAAGTAGAAAGAAGTGCCAACATCAAGACAAAATTATTGGCTTTGCAGCATATGCAAGAAGGAAAATCGATTCAAGAAACAGCAGGTATGGTTTTGTATCACCGTCACAGTATCAAATCCTGGTTACAGTCTTTTTTTGTAGACTTTGATTACGAGGGATTGATAGATCGAGAAGGCAGAGGACGCAAGCCTCGTTTGCCAGTGACAGAAGAGGAGAACTTCAAAATCAAGTTAGATGAAATTCAAGACAAAAGAGAGGGAGGAAGCATAGGAGCAAAGGAAATACAGAAACTTTTAGCAGATGAATTTGACTGTTGCTATTCTCTTTCTGGGGTTTATGTTTCTTTAGACCGCCTTAATATTGTATGGATCAGTGGTCGTTCTCTTCATCCTAAAAGTTCATTAAGAAGCTATGGAACAGTTTAAGGAACATTTTCCAGAAGAGGTGGAGAAAATAAAAGAAAAGATTCAGACTCATAAAATAGAGATTTGGTGGCAGGATGAATGCAGAATAAGCTCAGCAAGGTTCTTTGAGCAGGATTTGGGCAAGAAAAGGCACACGGCCTAGAGTTGTGAGACAAAGACAATTTTTATCCACTTATATTTTTGGAGCAGTTTGTCCGGATAAAGATAAAGGCTGTGCTTGGATTTTACCGGAATGTAATTCAGGGATGATGCAAATTCACTTAGATGAGATATCTAAAAATATTCAAGAAAACTATCATGGAATTGTTTTAATGGACAGAGCCAGTTGGCATACCACAGAGACTTTGATAGTTCCTAAGAATTTATCCCTGATGCCTTTACCTCCTTATAGTCCAGAATTAAATCCCATGGAACAAGTCTGGCAACAATTACGAAGGATCAAATTATCGAATGCATGTTTTAAAAACTATGACCATATACTGAATACTTGTTGTGAGGCCTGGAATACTTTTTGCGATCAGGAGGGCAGGATTAAAAAATTATGCACTCGATCTTGGGCAAAACAACAAGATGAATCAAGCTTGTAAATTAATTTGAACCTATAAATTAAATTGTTTAACTGATTTTTGTCATTTTAAATTTTACCCTCACTTTTTCACTTATTTTAACCCATCAATCGATTTACACAACAAATAGATATACCTGAAATAAACTTATCTTATGAAAACTTAAACTCACCTTAAAAGAAGTTTTTTTAAAACCTCCTAACTGAAACTTTTCCTTAAGTCAATTTTAAAATTTTAAATTTGAACATAAAAATGTCGAATTAATTTCTGTAATTGGTATAACGACTTAAAAGCTCACTGGCTGTCTTGTTTTGAACATTTGTTATAATTCCGTGAAGACCGTCCCACAAAGCTTCTTTTTCTATTTTCTCCTCATCTATGCTCACTTTCACATTGTCAACTTTAATAAAACGTTTGGTCCCATGATTGGAGATCAACTGACTCACAGGAATCTCCTTGTTTCTTACTTTCTTCATCAAACGATTGATCAAACGCTCTCTTTGATTTTGATCTCTTTTGGCTCTTTTGTTCGAATAACTAACTATCAATCTTTTTCCTTCATGCTCTAGCTCTTTCACCCAAAAAAGATGAGATGTATCACAAGCCACTTGGGTGGGCTTATAGTTTTTATAACTTAAAACCTCTTCTTTTTTCTTGCTAGAAAGGGATTTTAACTTTGCAGCCACAACATACTCTATCCCCATCTTATCCATAGTCTCTAAATTCTTTCTTACAAACATAGCTCTATCAGCTACTAAAACAGCTCTTCTTACATTAAAACGAGTCTTTAGCTTATTTATAGACTCTACCAGTGTAGCCCCCTCACTTGTATTGCCCGGAAAAAGTTCATAGCTTATAGGATGCCCTTGTGAGTTTGTCATAAGTGCCAAAACAACCTGTGTCTCTTTAAATTTACAATCTTTACTAAAACCAAACCTGCGAATCTCATCCTCTGAGAAGCTCTCAAAATACAAGGTCGTCACATCATAAAGCAAAACATCCACCTCATGGTTAAACAAAGACAAGGTGTTCTCAGATACCTTTTTCTTCGAGGTCTCAATAAAAGGATAAAAACGATGAACTTCCCCTGTTTCTGCGGACAGTCAATTTTCTCTTAAAGTCTCCATAAAATGGAGGTAAAAGAAAGAATGGAAAAAGTAAAACAGTACTCGGAAGAGTTTAAAAAGCAAGCCATTGAATTGGCAGAGGAAATAGGTGCAAAGGAAGCCTCAGAGAAGCTAGGACTGAGAAATTTCCAAGTGATAAGCTCTTGGAAGCGTTTTCTAAAGCCTGAAGTAGAAAGACAAGCTTCCCATGACTTGGCTTCGGCATTGGAGGAAATAAAGAGGTTAAAAAAGGAGCTGGTCTATGAGAGGCGGAGTGTAGGTATATTGAAAGAGGCAGCGGCTTTTTTTTCAAAGGAAATCCTGAAATGAGATTTAAGGCTATGTTTTATGTAAAAGAGAAAGGGCATCCAGTGCTTCGCATTTGCGAATTATTAAGAGGATCTCGTTCTGGTTTTTATAGTTTTTTAAAAACCAGGGGAAAGCTTGAAAAGGATAAAAATCTGGAGAAAAACATAGAATCTATTTTTAAAAAAAATAAAGGCTGTTATGGTTCCCCCAGGGTGTATAGGGAATTAAAGCGTTGCGGAGTGAGTGCTGGAGAAAACAAAGTAGCTCGAATTATGAAACTAAAGAATCTCAGTGCCCGTCAGAAAAAACCCTATGTTCCTAGAACAACAAAGAATAACCCTCTCATGATTAAGTCTCCTCGGTTGTTTAAGACAGGACAGAGCCAAGCAGGAAAAGAAAACCAGGTATGGTGTTCGGATTTAACCTATATTCCTTTTAGAGATAAATTTCTGTATTTGGTTGTATTTTTAGATGTCTATAATCGAGAGATTAAGTCTTGGAAGCTCTGTGAGAGCTTGGACGGGGTTCATTCAAAACAGGCTCTGAGAGCCGCAGTCCAATCTGTTTCTGGGAACTTAGAGGGCTTGATAATCCACTCGGATCAAGGGGTTCAATATTGTTGTGAAGGGTTTAGAAAAGAATTGAAATTCTTTGGCCTCAAGCAATCTATGTCTAGGAAAGGAAATTGTTATGATAATGCGTTTGTGGAGAGCTTTTTCCATACGTTGAAGGATGAACTGGAATACAAAGACTGTACAACAAAGGAAGAGTTGGAAAAAAAAATTGCAATTTACATGGATTGGTATAACAAGGTAAGAATGCATTCTTCCTTGAAATACATGAGCCCAAAAGAATTTAAACAAAGGAGGGCTTTAAGAACATAAAAACTGTCCACTTTTTTGGGGGAAGATCACGATCCATAGCCCTATAAACTTTCTCTAAAGGAATCTGTCGGTTAAAATCTTCAAAAAGTGTTTCTACACTACCTCTTTTTGATTCTGGATTAAAAACTCTTGATAAAACACAGTGCTTTAAAATATCATTCCACTCTAAATCTTTCTTTGTACCCTCAATCAAATTTACAAAACCTAACTCAGCATAAAGCTCATTAAAAACTTTCTCAATACCACAAACAACACGCTTTTTCTTCTCTTTCTTCTTCTTCTCCTTAGGCCTTTTACCATAAACTAGCTCCTCACAACCTAGAAGCACAGGATCTCTTTGATTCTTAATGTCTATGATCAACTCTTCTGCTAACTTCTTAGCTTTTTTAACTTCCTTATCGCTTGCAAAAATACCCATAGAACGAATGGTCTTTTGTACACACTTCCCCTTAAGCCAAACAGACTCTACAATCCGTACACTTTTTTTACCCTTAGACTTTGATGTTACTTTTACAAACATTCTTTAAAAAGGCTAAACAACTTTTGCAAACTTGTAAAATGGGCCGGGGCCACAGAAACAACCTAAAACCTGTGTATAATACCATTTCCAAAAATTAATTCGACATTTTTTTAACTCATTGCGTCCTGGCTTTTTGATAAAACTCTGTTAAATTTTTAGAGTCATGTCGAAAAAAGATTTAGTTACACAGATTCAAGGGTATAATTTTCTAGCTACTTACAAAGTAGAAAGAAGTGCCAACATCAAGACAAAATTATTGGCTTTGCAGCATATGCAAGAAGGAAAATCGATTCAAGAAACAGCAGGTATGGTTTTGTATCACCGTCACAGTATCAAATCCTGGTTACAGTCTTTTTTTGTAGACTTTGATTACGAGGGATTGATAGATCGAGAAGGCAGAGGACGCAAGCCTCGTTTGCCAGTAACAGAAGAAGAGAACTTCAAAATCAAGTTAGATGAAATTCAAGACAAGAGAGAAGGAGGAAGCATAGGAGCAAAGGGAATACAGGAACTTTTAGCAGATGAATTTGACTGTTGCTATTCTCTTTCTGGGGTTTATGTTTCTTTAGACCGTCTTAATATTGTATGGATCAGTGGTCGTTCTCTTCATCCTAAAACTTCACAAGAAGCTATGGAACAGTTTAAGGAACATTTTCCAGAAGAGGTGGAGAAAATAAAGGAAAAGATTCAGACTCATAAAATAGAGATTTGGTGGCAGGATGAATGCAGAATAAGCTCAGCAAGGTTCTTTGAGTAGGATTTGGGCAAGAAAAGGCACACGGCCTAGAGTTGTGAGACAAAGACAATTTTTATCCACTTATATTTTTGGAGCAGTTTGTCCGGATAGAGATAAAGGCTGTGCTTGGATCTTACCGGAATGTAATTCAGGGATGATGCAAATTCACTTAGATGAGATATCTAAAAATATTCAAGAAAACTATCATGGAATTGTTTTAATGGACAGAGCCAGTTGGCATACCACAGAGACTTTGATAGTTCCTAAGAATTTATCCCTGATGCCTTTACCTCCTTATAGTCCAGAATTAAATCCCATGGAACAAGTCTGGCAACAATTACGAAGGATCAAATTATCGAATGCATGTTTTAAAAACTATGACCATATACTGAATACTTGTTGTGAGGCCTGGAATACTTTTTGCGATCAGGAGGGCAGGATTAAAAAATTATGCACTCGATCTTGGGCAAAACAACAAGATGAATCAAGCTTGTAAATTAATTTGAACCTATAAATTAAATTGTTTAACTGATTTTTGTCATTTTAAATTTTACCCTCACTTTTTCACTTATTTTAACCCATCAATCGATTCACACAACAAATAGATATACCTGAAATAAACATATCTTATGAAAACTCACCTCCCCTCAAAAGAAGTTTTTTTAAAATCTCCTAACTGAAGCTTTTCCTTAAGTCAATTTTAAAATTTTAAATTTGAACATGAAAATGTCGAATTAATTTCTGTAATTGGTATTACATGGGGCTTATAGGTCGAATGATTTCTCCTGCAGTTATGTTGAGATACATTGCTGAATTAGGAGAGTTTCTTAAAAGTTGGGAAGAGCAGATGAAAGAAAAGATACTTGAATCAGAGGTCATTCATGTTGATGAGACCTCTATGAGGGTTAAGGGTAAAAACTACTGGATTCATACTTATAGTTCAGGAGAATTAGTCTTGCAGTTTCTACACCTTTCAGGTGGAAGGGAAGCCATAAAAGATATTGGTCTCTTGGATAGATATACAGGAGTGCTTGTGCATGATTGTTGGAGTCCTTACTTTTGTTATGATAAGATAACTCATGCTTTGTGTGTGGCTCACCTTTTGAGAGAGCTTAAATTTATAGAAGAAAGCAATGGATTCAAATGGGCTACAAATCTCAAAAAACTTCTTAAAGAGACTGTGGAGTTAGTTCATAAAAAAGAGTCAAGAGTTCTGACTCAAAAAGAGTACGAAACTCTTCAGAGAAGGTATAGGAGTATTCTTACAAAAGGCTTAAAAGAGCTTCCAGAATTTCCTAAGAAAAATGGCAAGAAAGGACGAATAAAGCATACACAAGCTCAAAACCTTTGGCTGCGATTTAAAAAGTATGAAGCAGAAATACTGTGCTTTGCTAAAAGAAAGAACGTAGATCCTACTAATAACAGAGCTGAAAGAGATCTAAGAATGACTAAAGTGAAAAAGAAAGTGTCAGGGTGTTTCAGAACAGAAGAAATGGCGAAATATTTTTGTCGTATTACCAGCTATGTTAAAACAATGAGAAATAGAGGGTATTCTTCTTTAGAAGCCATCTCTATGGCTTTAAATAAAAACTTACGAGAGTGAGCAGTTACAAAAAAAGCTCGTTAGTCGGATAGAACCTGATAAACAAGGAATAAAACCATGAGATGATCTGTCTTCTAAAAAAGGTGGATTAAGGTCTCGGATAGTCGAATCAAAAACGGTCATTAGGAGCTGAGCTTGATGGGACTGGTGCGTGTTGGAATAGGACGCATCTCCATAGCTGGACTATGGTAGGGGTTTTTGACCTATTTTAGCTTTATGTATCAAAATAAGACATGTCTCTTTAGAAAACATATGGTTTTGTCGATAAGTTATCACTGGTAAAATAAAAGTAAGGAGGATTTTATGAAAAAAAGAGACTGCAAGCTTATACAAAAGTTCAAAAAATTTCTAACTAACGAAAGTGGTCAGGGCATGACAGAGTATGTGTTTATTCTTCTTATCATTGTAGCAGTGCTTGTTTTCTTCAGGGGAGAGATTAAAACTGCTTTTCAAGATAAAATTGGTAATTTGACCCAGCAAATTTCCAACTTTTCAGGAGATTAAGGGTTTTAAATGATCTCACCCTAACCATGATAGAAGGAGGAATGTTCTTATGATGACTCTTGAAATGATTTTGCTTCTCTTAATTTATGTGGCTGTTTTGTTTCCAGCACTTATTACAAGCGATTATAGCCCTATTCATATTTTTAAAACTTCGGGAACTTATTTAGGTTCTCGTTTAGAAAAGGATATGACTATAGGCCGTGAATTTAAAAATAAGGGCCAAGTTCAGGAATGGCTTAAGAGGTAGATCTATGAGTTTTATTGTATTCTCTGTGACAAGTATGTTTCTTTTGATAGGTTTTTTTTTGACATAAAAACAAAAAAAATACCAGACCAATTTGTTGTGATAAGTTTTGTTGTGTTTTTAAGCCTTCTTCTTTTTAAAGTATATGGGTTAGATTTTAAAATACAGAAAACACTTTTCATAGAGAGTTTTTTAGGTTTCAGCATAGCTTTTCTATGCACTTCTCCTCTTTATCTTATAGGAGGCTTAGGAGGAGGAGATGTGAAGTTTTTTAGTGTTTTTGGTTTTCTTCATCATGGAGTGCTTGTTTTAGAGACCTTTGTTTACAGTTTATGTTGGGCTTTTGTCTTTGGATTTTTTGTTATTCTGTTTCAAAAAAACTTGAAAGTCTTTTTAAAAAACTTAGTGAACATGAATTTTTATTTAAATCCAGAAAAAGCTCATAGAATTCCTTTCAGCTTTCCTTTTCTTATGGGTTGGTTAAGTTACATTCTTATCAATACAAGAGGTGTTTTATGAAGTTCATCAATAAAAAAGGTCAGGCTGTTTTAGAATCGATTTTAATTATGTTAATTTTCTTAGGACTTTTTAGAGCTGTGGTGGGAGCCTTAGACGCTAATGAATTTTTAAATCGTATAGTAAGAGAGCCATTGATCCGTTTAGATCATATGGTAAGGAATGGAGAATGGACAGAGAGGAGAAAGCATCCTAACTATCTTCATAACCACTTATCACAAAAAGGAGACGATGTTCGATGAATTTGAAAAAAACAAATCCTCTCTTCAATCAAAGAGGTATGATTTTTATTGATGTAGTTTATGCTTTTACACTTGCTTTTTTCTTGCTTTTTTTGTTTATCATCTTTGCTTTTTGTTTAAGTGTTATTGAAGTTACTCAATACATCACTTACGCAGGAGCAAGACATTACTTAGCAAGCCATCATACACCAGAAGATCAAAATAAATTAGCTTTTGATAAAGTTACACGTCTTTTAGAAAGCTCTGTTTTAAATCCTTTTTTCAAAAGTAACGGATGGTTTCAAATCGAAAGAGGAAGTGTGAGAACAGGTCTGCGAGAGAGGTTTGAGGGTTCTGATGTGGGGGGAAGGAGTCAAAAAAAAGATATTTTCATAGGCCTGTGGCTTACTTTTAGAGCTCCCATCTTAAGTTTTAATATCCCCTTCTTAGGATTAACTAACCTTGAACATGATGGTTTTACAACGGAGATAAGAAGTTTTTTAGGAAGAGAGATAACACAAAAGGAGTGTCAAGACTTTCATCGTTCAAGGTATGAAGAGATTGTAAGGAGATTTTCTTTTTCAAATTCTATACAGAATTTGCCTCAAAGTTATGGGGATAATGGGTGTTAAAGATGTATAAGAGGCAAAGAAAGAATTCTGGAAAAGAACAAGAAGGTTTTGCTACTATTGAACTTGCTGCTTTTTTGATTCTTTTTGTCGCTATAACAAGTTTTTTGTTTGGTTTTTGGGGTATTTTACATTCAGCAACTCTAAACAGTATAGGGGCAAGAGCTTATGCTTATGAGACGTTTCGTCACAGAACTCATCTGCAGTACTTTAGAATCGATGTTCCTAGAGACAGAATCACACATTTTTACAACCGAGGTTTTCGGTTTCATGCTATAATCGATGGAGAAGAGAGAGAAGGTATTTCTAACGTATTTCATGCACCTTATCAGTATATTTCTCTTAACTTAGGTATAGTTTCTGAAGACCTTCAAGAGCCTGATTCCGCTTATCATAATGAAACTTTGTATCAAGATATTCAAACAAGAATCCGATACAGCAAACAAGGAGTGAACCCTGTGTGGTCTAAGGTGGCTTATGGTATTTGCCTTCACTCTGGTTGTGGAGATTGATTCTGGCCTAAGGGCCTGAAAAAAGGAAAAAAGAAAGGAAAAGCTTTATGAATTCATTTCAAGAGGGAAGAACTTTATGGGTGGCTGTATTTGCCGGCCTGTTAGCTATGTTTTTACTTTACAGTTACACTAATGAGAAATCTCAAGCTTTATCCCAAAAGTTTGGCACTAAACAGCGTGTAGTGGTGGCTTTACAAGATATAGAGGAAATGCGGACAATCAATGAGACGATGCTGGAGGTGAGAGAAAAACCTGTAGAGTTTCTCCAACCTAAAGCTGTTCGTTCTCCTGAGGAAGTGATAGGATATGTGGCTTTAGCTCCTATTCGAAAAGGAGAGGAAATTTTATCTAATAAACTTTCTCCCCCTGATAAAATAACAGGTCTTTCCATACAAGTAACCCCTGAGAGACGAGCTGTGACAGTACCTGTGGATGATATAAGAGGAATTGGTAAGTTGATTGTTCCTGGGGATCGTGTGGATGTTTTATCAGCCATTGAAGTAGGAAAAGGTTTAAACAAAACAAAAATAGTTAGAACGATTCTTCAAAATGTTGTGGTGTTGGCCACAGGTTTTCGTATCACAAACCAACTGCCTGCTTTACAAGAAGAACAAAGGAACGGCATAAGAACTTTTCGTTTGCGAGGAGACACAAGTTTTTCTAATTTGACTTTAGAGGTAACACCTGTAGAAAGTCAAAAACTTATTTACATTTTAGCAACCTCACCCTCTTCTTTGTTTTTAACCCTAAGACACCCTACAGACACAAAACTCAACAGTCTCAGTGTGACCACCCAAGATACCGTTTTAGAAAGATCATCTTTTAAGAAAGAAGTAAAAAAAGCATCTCGCAGAATTTCAGGAAAAATTTTAAAACCAGCACGTATTGCTCCTTCTAAGAAAAAGAAAGGTCCTTTTATTGATTTATGACTGTAAAGAGACTGTTAAAGAGATGAAGACCTCAAAAAACACAAAAGAGGATGATGATGAAAATTTTTTTATTGTTAACTTTATTGAATTTTTTTACTTTTGAGTTATGGGCTGATGATTCTAAAAGAATTAAACGATTTTTAAATCTTTATATAGGACTTGACCATGATGAAATCGTAGAAGGTCTTCCTAGGAGTTTTAAAACTTCAGGATCTTGGAGGAAATTTTTAAGAGTAAGCTATTCAGCAAAGAAAAGGACTTTTCGGTTCAAACCTAAAAAAGAGGGAACCACAGTTTTTTTGATAGAAAATCGTAAAACAGGAAAGATCATCTATGAGTTTCATGTAAGTATACAAAAGACAAACTTAATTCAAACAGCTCATGAGATCAAAAGCTTAATTCAAGATATTGATGGAGTAAGTGTTAAAATTTTAAACAATAAAGTCTTATTAGATGGCTACGTGCTTCTACCTCAAGAGATAACACGTATTTATAACGTACTTCAAAGATACCCTGATAAAGCTACCTCTTTAGTGTCTTTAAACCCTATTGCGGAAAGAAAAATTGCTAGTCTCATTCAATCAGATTCTCAAATTCAAAGAATCTCTTCTAACATTACAGTTCGTACAGTGAACGGAAACTTTATTTTACAAGGCTCAGTGGATTTAGTAAGTAAGAGAAAAGACATTGAAACCATTGCCTTAGCTTATATTCCCGATCTTGTTTTAGAGGAGGCTTTTGGAGCAAAAGTCAAAGCCAGAAACAGAAATCAAATCATTAATATGATCACTATTGAAAAAAGACCTACACCTGATCCTAAAAAAGCTATTCACCTTGTTATACATTTTGTACAAATGAAAAAAGATTTTAATAAGAGCTTTCGTTTTCAATGGACTCCAGGAATTTCTGATGAGACACAGTTGACTATAGGCCTTCCTAGTCAAAATCAAGAGCAAAGAGGTTTTGTAAGTCAACTGACGGCTACTATTTCTAATCTTTTACCCAAATTGAATTGGGCTAAAGAGCATGGTTATGCTAGGGTTTTGCAGAGTGCAAGCTTAACAGTAGAAGAAGGAAAAAAGGGTGTTTTAGAATCTGTTACAAAAGTACCCTATCAAACAGGAGGACCTAATGGAACTTTAATCACTCATACAGCAGACGCAGGAGTGAGTTCAGAAGTGACTCCGACCATTGTGGGAAATAGAAATAACAGTGTTTCCATGCAAATGAGGTTTTCGAGCAGTCACTTTACAGGTCAAGCTCGGGGAGTCCCCATTGTTTCAAAAAATCAAGTGCAATCTGAAATGGTGGTGAGAAATGGCCAAAGTGTTGCTGTAGGAGGTTTAGTGGATAGTTCTCGCATTGTGGATTTTAACAAACTTCCAGAATCAGCTTCTGCGAATCCTGTTTTAAGTCTTTACACTTCAAAAGGTTATAATAAACGAAACGAACAGTTTGTTATTTTCATCACACCTCGCATTAAAACCTCAGCTAGCGAGGGTGTAGAAACAATTAAAGATAAATTTAAAATGGGGGGCTAGATGTTTCAACAAAGTTTTGTCATTGCTATTTTAGGCGGCAAGGGAGGTGTAGGTAAAAGTGTTTTTGCCACTAATTTAGCTTGTGCTATGAAGATTGAAACCAAATCTTCTGTTTTACTTATGGACTTAGACAAACAGTCGGCTTGTGACTTAACGTTTCTTTTAGGAGCTAGGCCTAAGAAAAAACTAGATGAACTTTTGCAATGGACAGGTCCATTAGATGAAAAAAGATTGAAGACCTTTATTTATGAACATTCTACGGGGTTAAATTATTTACCTTTAATTTTAAACCCTGAAGAAGAAACACAAGTTGAAAGCCAACTTTTAGTAAATAAACTCAAAAGTCTTAAATCTTATTACGAATACATTATTGTAGATATAGGTCATGAATTAGGAGAGGCACAAAAAACACTACTCAATGAAGCTACTATAGGACTTGTAGTCTCTCATCCAGACTCTCTATGTCTTCACCAAACAAGAAAGAAGATGAATGATTTAAGTTATTTTATGTTTGCAAATGATATGTTCTTTCTTGTTTTGAACAAATACTCTCAAAGAGATCTGACACAAGAACAGTTTTCACAAACTTTAAAAAGGCCTGTTTTAGCTTCTTTACCTCAAGATGACATTATTACCTCACAAGCTATAAAAACTAGCACTCCCTTTGTTTTACAGAGGCAGGCTGTTGCTCTTATAGGAGCTTATCATCAAGTTGTAAGACATTTAACTTCAGGCATTTTACAGAAGTTAGAGCAGAGAGAGAAAAAAAAGCCTCTCTCTGTTTCGCAAAAATCAGAATCTATAGATTTTTTAAAAAATTTAAAGATAATGATTCACAAGGAACTCATACGTGAAATTGATTTAAGAAAAGATTTAACCAATACCAAAGGAGACCCTAAGAAAGAAAAAGAATTAGAACAGAAGACACAAAGAGCGATCAGTCAAATTGTGACAAAACAAGCACCACAACTTTCACGCTCTGAAAGAACTCTTGTCATACGACAAGTTTTAGATGAAGCTTTAGGTTTAGGTGCTTTAGAAGAACTTTTAAGTGATCCCACAGTCACTGAAATTATGGTAAATAGTTGTGATAAAGTTTTTGTAGAAAAAAAGGGAAAGCTGATTTTGACAAAAATGAATTTCACATCAAATCTTCAATTAAGAAACATTATAGAAAGAATTGTAACTCCTTTAGGAAGAAGGATTGATGAAAAAACTCCCTACGTAGATGCAAGGCTTTCTGATGGTAGTAGAGTCAATGCTATCATCGAACCCCTCTCAATTGACGGCCCTTCCATTACCATTCGTAAATTTGCAAAAGAAACAGTAACGTCAGACAAGTATTTGAATTGGAACACTTTAACAAAACCTATGTTGGATTTTTTAAGAATTTGTGTAGAACAGGGTTTGAACATTATCATCTCAGGAGGAACCGGTTCTGGTAAAACCACTCTTTTAAATTTACTTTCAAGCTATATCCCTGCTAATGAAAGAATTGTCACTGTAGAGGATGCAGCAGAATTACAACTAGCTCAAGGGCATGTGGTTCGGTTAGAAACAAGGCCGGCAAATATGGAAGATGCTGGTGCTGTTACCATTCGGGACCTAGTTAAAAATAGTCTGAGAATGAGACCTGATCGCATTATTGTAGGAGAATGTCGTGATGGTGCTGCCTTGGATATGCTCTCTGCGATGAACACAGGTCATGATGGATCCATGACAACAGTTCATGCTAATTCCCCTAGAGAAGCCACCTCCCGTCTAGAGAATCTTTCTATGATGGCAGGTTTAGAACTTCCTGTAAAGGCTATAAGAGAACAAATTGGCTCAGCGGTACAACTGATTGTACAGATCTCACGTCTTTCTGATGGAAGTCGTAAAATCACTAACATCACAGAAGTTGCAGGCATACAGTCGAATGTACTCACTTTACAAGAAGTCTTTCGTTTTAAAGAAGAGGGCTTTGATAAAAACAGAAAAATCTTAGGGCAATTTCAGGCCACAGGAGCCATTCCTACTTTTATTGAAAAATTTGAAAACCGAGGGATTCATATTCCAAGATATTTGTTTACAGGAGAGAAAGTAGAAGAAGTTAAAAGACCTTCTAAAACTTTATCTTTAAGAAAAGGTTTGAAGCTCAGAAGAAATACTGAACATACTTCAAGTATGAAAAAAACAGTTGTAGAAAGGAAGTAGGATATGGGTTGGATTATAGAAAGTCAGTTTTTAACAGTAACATTTTTTGGAGTTTTGGTTTTTGTTTCAGTTTATTTCTTAAACAAAAGAGTCATTGACTTTTTTCATAAGAAATTTCTTTTTACATTTGAAGAAATTTCATCCATTACGAATAAAATGCTTATACAGATAGATTCCAGAAAACTTACTATTGGCTTAGTGTCTATTAGTTATGGTTTAGGTCTTGTTGTCATTTTATTTTGTCTACCTAACTTTGTTTTAGGACTTCTTTTAGCAGTACCTGTGATTTTAGCAGGTCTTATTATTCCTAGAAACATAATGAAGAATCTTTGGATCACACGATCGCATAAGATTGTTTCACAAATGGTCGATAGCCTTGTGATTTTAAGCAATGGTGTTAGAAGTGGCTTATCTATATCTCAATCCATGGAGAGGGTGATCAAGAATGAAGGAGGGCCTTTAGGGCAAGAATTTCAACTTGCCCTTAATAAATTTCGTTTAGGGATGCCTTTAGAAGAAGCTTTAGAAGAAATGGCTGATAGGATCGATCAATATGATATGCATATGTTTGTTAGTGGTGTGAATATTCTTAAAGAAACAGGAGGAAATATGAGTGAAACTTTTGATGTCATATCAGAAACCTTGAGAGAAAGAAGTCGCATCCAAAAAAAGATTGAAGCAATGATGACTCAAAGTCGCAATCAGGGGCGTATTTTATCAGTGATTCCCCTTGTTGTTTTAGGTCTTATTCTTATTACCAATCCTACCTATGCTAGACCTTTATTTCAGACAACCTTAGGCTGGATTCTACTTTTTGTTATGTTGATTCTCCAAATCTCAGGGGCCTTATTGATGAAGAAAATAGCTGATATTAAAGCTTGAGTTTCTAAGAACAATATATAGTGCTTCCGTTTAAGTTTTCCGTTTTTTTTGAGTTGAGGTCTAGTTTTTATTCTAAGGCCTTGATAAAAAGTCATTTATTTTAAAAAATAGTTTCATATGTCAGGGTTTCTATCAAAAAAAGAGCGAAAAGATTTACTCTATGAACTATCTCTAGAGAAAAATCTTAAATACGTAAAAAGGATTATGACAATTCTCCATTTAGATAAAGGTGAGTTGTGTAAAGATATTTCCCGTTTTCTTTTCATTGATGAGGGCACGATAAGAGCCTGTAGAAATCGTTATAACAAAGGTGGGATAGAGTGCTTAATCAACGACAATTACAACCCTAAAAGGTCCTTTTTAACTAAGAAAGAGGAGAAAATGCTTTTAAAGGAATTAGAGAAAAGAATTTTTCCATCATCACAGTCTGTCATCCAATTCATTGAGGAGAATTTTAGTGTTACGTACTCAACAAGTGGTGTGATTGATCTTCTCCATCGCCTTGGTTTTTCTTATAAAAAAGCCACAGCGATACCGGGTAAGGCAAAGAAAGAAGAGCAGGAAAAGTTTGTGCGTAAATACAAGAGAATTAAGAAGAAAGACGGTCCTGTTTACTTTGCTGATTCCACACATCCTGAGTGGGGCCCTACGATTTCATATGGTTGGATAAGAGAGGGTAAGAAGTTTGAAGTGAAGACCAATTCAGGCTGGAGAAAAAGAGTGAATGTTTGTGGAGCTATTGAGATCAATAGTTTGAAGACGGTAGTCAGGAGTTATAAGACAGTTAACGAAGTTTTTCTATGTGATATGCTCTATCATATTCATTAAGAAGTATTCCGATGAAAAAGAGATTTATCTTATCTTAGATGGGGCCGGATACAATAGATCGAAGTCTGTCAAGAAGTTAGCGAAAGAGTTGAATATAAAACTTATTTATCTTCCTCCGTACTCACTGAATTTAAATCCTATAGAAAGGCTTTGGAAGTTTATGAAAAAAGAGGTCACAGCGAATCGATATTATGAAAACTATGACGATTTCAAGGGAAGTTTAAGTCAATTTTTTAGAGGAATACGAAAACACAGGCCTAAATTAGAAACTTTGATAACTGATAACTTCTCCATCTTAGGAACCTGAAAACCTAAACGGAAGCACTATATATGAGACAAGGTTTTGTAAAAAAATAAGGACTAAAGTCCTTATTTTTTTACAAAACTAAAAAAAACATATTTTTTCTTGGCTAAAAGAATACGAATTGATTAGGATCAAGACATGTCTTATGAGTTTTATAAGTGGCTTCATGTTTCATCTTTTGCACTTTTGATACTGAGCTTAGGAGTTTTAACAGTAGGTTTAACTCAGGAACGTTTTCGTAAAAAAAGTATGATCTTAAGTGGTATTGCTCTTGTCTTACTTTTTATATCAGGCTTTGGTATTATAGCAAAAGCTTCTTTTGCTTTGGATTTTTGGATTTACGCTAAGTTAGTGTTGTGGTTTGTTTTAGGTTCTTTGTCTTTTTTCATCAGACGCCATCCTTCAAAAATATACTTCTGGATGCTCTTGATTTTTGTTCTAAGCACTTTGGTTATAGGTTTTGCTGTGTGGAAGCCTAGTTTATAACTCCTAACGGCTTTGTTGCACGCTGAGCCTCTGAGCTTAACTAATAACCCGAGTTTCGACTTTTTTCAGATCTAAAGGCTAGCTGATATAAACAAACATCTCAGTTCTTTGTAAGATGTCTTGAAGAAGCAACTTATAAGGAAAAAACACCTTGAGAGTCATAAAAAAACATACAAGGAGGTCTAAGATGTTTAATTCTAATTCTAATTATATCATATCAATTTATGTTCTTGTCGATGATTTTTTAACCCCTCTCGTACAACAATCCAGAACTGGTTTGCTAAAAATAAAAGAGGTTTTTCTTCTGCTTATCTCCCAGAGAAATCATCACTCTTTATCTTACTTTTCCAAAGTTCTGGCTTTAGGAATTTTAAAGCCTTTTACCAGTTTGCAAAAGTCTATCTTAAATCTTATTTTCCTAAAATGTTGTCTTACTCCCGATTTGTGAACATCAAAAAAGACATGGCTTTTTTGATGTTTCTTTTCTCGACAAGCCTTATGAGTAAAACCACCGGCATATCATTTATTGATTCCACATCGATTTTTCTTCAAAAATAAAAGAATAGGACGAAATAAAGTGTTCTAAAAGTTAGCTAAAAAGAGGCAAAAGTAGTATGGGCTGGTTCTTCGGATTTAAACTCCATATTGTTATCAATCACCTCGGAGAACTTTTAAGTTTTACCTTAACTCAGGGAAATGTAGATGATCGAAAGCCTGTTATAGGTTTGTGTAAAGGGCTGGTGGGGAAACTCTTTGGAGACAAAGGTTATATTTCATCAGACCTTTTCAAAAAGCTTTTAAAAAAGGGAGTTAAGCTTATTACAAACGTCAAATTAAATATGAAGAATAAATTGATTCCCTTATTTGACAAGTTGATGTTGAAAAAACGTTCTGTTGTGGAAACAGTGATTGGAGTGTTAAAAGGAGAGTTTCATCTTGAGCATTCTCGCCATCGTAGCCCACAAAACTTTGTCATCAATCTTTTAGGTACTCTCATCTCCTATTGTTTAAAACCTAAAAAACCCTCCATTCAACTTAAAACTCAAGAACAGGGGCCTCTGAGCAATATATAAAAGTCGAAACTCGGGTTTATAAGACCCCAAGAGTTCTTTAACAGAACAAGCTGAACGGCTCTCACTAAAGTAATAAGTAACTGCTCACCTACATTGTTCAGTTATCCCTAACTTTAGACCTGTTTTTAAGATAAAAGTCTTGCTCTTACAGATTTTCTTTTAAATACTCTTTTCAAATGACAATAAATAAGACCTCCATCAGAAATGAGATTGAAAATATAAGAAGTGACTTTGATAAGCTTGCAAAGAAAGGTTCTGTGCCTACTGAGATTTCTGTGGTTTTTGAATCTCTCTTTAAGGTTGTGAACATTCTGATTGTTGTGCTTTTAGAAAAACAGGTTCGAAAAAATTCCAGCAACAGCGGTCTTCCTCCTTCGCAAGATTTTAGTCGTCAAGGGAATCGTAATAAGAAAGCTAGTGGGAGTCAAAAAAAGGGCTCTAGACTTGATAACAGTAAAGATACAAACAGTGAGGAGACTGTCTCTCCCTCAGAGTGTTCTCAGTGTGGGATGTGTTTAAAGACAGCAGAGGTAAAAAGCCTTGAAAAGCGTAAAAAGATTGATATTTTTTATGAAATTCAGACCCATACTGTAACTTCTGAGGTTAAGGATTGTCCCTCATGTGGAGCTAGAAATAAAGGTCAATTCCCTAAAGGTATGAGTGGTCCTCTTCAGTATGGTGTAGGCATTAGAGCTTCCATCATCAATTTCATTATAGTTCAGATGCTGTCTTTTAGAGCGTGTTGGGGAACATTACATGGGGCTTATAGGTCGAATGATTTCTCCTGCAGTTATGTTGAGATACATTGCTGAATTAGGAGAGTTTCTTAAAAGTTGGGAAGAGCAGATGAAAGAAAAGATACTTGAATCAGAGGTCATTCATGTTGATGAGACCTCTATGAGGGTTAAGGGTAAAAACTACTGGATTCATACTTATAGTTCAGGAGAATTAGTCTTGCAGTTTCTCCACCTTTCAGGTGGAAGGGAAGCCATAAAAGATATTGGTCTCTTGGATAGATATGGAGGAGTGCTTGTGCATGATTGTTGGAGTCCTTACTTTTGTTATGATAAGATAACTCATGCTTTGTGTGTGGCTCACCTTTTGAGAGAGCTTAAATTTATAGAAGAAAGCAATGGATTCAAATGGGCTACAAATCTCAAAAAACTTCTTAAAGAGACTGTGGAGTTAGTTCATAAAAAAGAGTCAAGAGTTCTGACTCAAAAAGAGTACGAAACTCTTCAGAGAAGGTATAGGAGTATTCTTACAAAAGGCTTAAAAGAGCTTCCAGAATTTCCTAAGAAAAATGGCAAGAAAGGACGAATAAAGCATACACAAGCTCAAAACCTTTGGCTGCGATTTAAAAAGTATGAAGCAGAAATACTGTGCTTTGCTAAAAGAAAGAACGTAGATCCTACTAATAACAGAGCTGAAAGAGATCTAAGAATGACTAAAGTGAAAAAGAAAGTGTCAGGGTGTTTCAGAACAGAAGAAATGGCGAAATATTTTTGTCGTATTACCAGCTATGTTAAAACAATGAGAAATAGAGGGTATTCTTCTTTAGAAGCCATCTCTATGGCTTTAAATAAAAACTTACGAGAGTGAGCAGTTACTGTAAAGGAAGAGTCATTAAAAATGGAAAGGAAATGCAGGAAGTTTTCTCTTAGGTGATTAGATGTAATAGTCGCGACTGTATGCAAAAAAAATTTTTTATATTTTTTGTAAATGGAGAAGTGTTTTTTCTTGACATACTTTTTGATAGACACTCTAAAAATTTAACAGAGTTTGATTAAAAAGCCAGGAGGCTATGCGTTAAAAGAATGTCGAATTAATTTTTGGAAATGGTATTATAAAGAGAAAAAACTTGACAAGTGTGAGCTTGAAAAAGATTATAGCTAATCGGAGATATCTTTAGTTGAAGTCTTTCATAAGGAGGAGTAAATATGGAAAGAGAAGACTCGGTTAATAATTTTCTTTCATCCAGAAAAGGTAAAAAGCTTTTAAATTTAGATAAGAAAATTCTTGTTGAAACCCTTTATAGGGCATCTCTTCAAAATGAGAATGTTCATTCTACTTTAGAAAGACTAGCATCAAGAAAAGATGAACACTATGTGCGTTTTAGAAAAAAACTGGAAAAATATACAGAGATCTTTATTCCTAGACATTATACAGAGGCATTTGCTCGTCAACTAGAGGAACTGTTGTTTGATCTAAAAGAGTCAGATCTTACTCCTGAAGAGGGTCTATCTTTAATAAAAGAGTTCTTTGAGGCAGACGGTAATATTATAGAATCTTGTGATGATTCCGATGGAGAAATCGAAATCATTTTTAACTGTGATGCAGCAAATATTTTCAGAAAGTATGCAAAACAATGTAAGAATAAAGAATGGGTTTCTGATATTTTATTTAATTTGGTTATTAAAGATGAGTATGGACTTCGTGATGAACTGAGCATCGAAGTAGGCGAATTTCTACCTGAAAAAGAGATAAGAAGAATTATAGATAAACTTTGGAAGCTTTATAAATCTAAAAAAATACGTAGCACTTCTTTGTTAGAACGTATGGCATGGGCTACGAAAGATCCTCTTCTCTACGAAAAAGTCATCAAGCTTGGAGGTGGAAGCGATTATGAAATCGACCTCTTTAAATTAGGAGAGATGTGGCTTTTTTGCGGTGATCCTAAAAAGGCTCTCTCCTATTTACAGAAAATTAATAAAGATAATTTCTGGGATTCAGTTGATGAAGTTAATGAGCTTTTATTAGAAATCTATAAAAAGTTAGGAGATAAAAAGAAACAAAAAGAAATTGTGTGGGAGGCTTTTAGGGACGACGAGTATCGAACAAAGGAAAAGTTTGATGAAGTTATAGCTATTGAGGGAAAGAACAAAAGACAAAAGCTTTTGAAAAATGAAGTTGCTCTTATCTTTCAAAATAAACAGTTAGACATAGAAGATGTTAATTTTATGTTGGAGTTAGAACTTATTGATGAGGCTGGTGATTATATCTTTAACAGAAAACAATATATTAATGGAAATCACTACAATCCTACGATATGGGCCGATATTTTCAGTCACAATCAAAAACCTCTTATTGCAACAATTCTCTATCGTGCTTTATTGAATTCTATTTTAGAGGGAGGGAAATCAAAAGCCTATCAAAATGGAGCAGATTACCTTCACTGTCTTGATAGTCTTAGTAAAGATATAAAGGATTGGATGGGAATTCAAACTCACGATGCTTATTTTTTAGAAATTAAAAAAAATAATAAAAGGAAGTATAATTTTTGGAATCAATATGATAAAGGGCGTCTATAAAACTCTTTATCTCCCGATATCGGGAGATAAAGAGTTGATTTTATTTTGTTCTAGTGCTTTATTTTATACACTTTTCAATGGCTTCTTGTATTTCAAAACTTCTCCCAGATACTTCTATTAACCCGAGTTTCGACTTTTATATATTGTTCAGAAGCTCCTGTTTTGAGTTTTAAGTTGAATGGAGGGTTTTTTAGGTTTTAAGCAAGTAAGAGATGAGAGTACCTAAAAGATTGATGACAAAGTTTTATGGGCTACGATGGCGAGAATGCTCAAGATGAAACTCTCCTTTTAACACTCCAATCACTGACCTCCATAACAGAACGTTTTTTCAACATCAACTTGTCAAATAAGGGAATCAATTTATTCTCCATATTTAATTTGACGTTTGTAATAATTAACTCCCTTCTTTAAAAGCTTTTTGAAAAGGTCTGATGAAATATAACCTCTGTCCCCAAAGAGTTTTTCCACCAACCCTTTACTATAAATCCATAACTTAGCTTTCGATCATCTACATTTCCCGGAGTTAAGGTAAAACTTAAAAGTTCTCCTAGGTGATTGATAACAATATGGAGTTTAAATCCGAAGAACCAGCCCATACTACTTTTGCCTCTTTTTAGCTAACTTTTAGAACACCTTATTTCGTCCTATTCTTTTATTTTTGAAGAAAAATCGATGTGGAATCAATAAATGATATGCCTGTGGTTTTACTCGTAAGGCTTGTCGAGAAAAGAAACATCAAAAAAGCCATGTCTTTTTTGATGTTCACAAATCGGGAGTAAGACAACATTTTAGGAAAATAAGATTTAAGATAGACTTTTGCAAACTGGTAAAAGGCTTTAAAATTCCTAAAGCCAGAACTTTGGAAAAGTAAGATAGAGAGTGATAATTTCTCTGGGAGATAAGCAGAAGAAAAACCTCCTTTATTTTTGGCAAACCAGTTCTGGATGCTGCTGTATGAGAGGGGTTAAAAAATCATCGACAAGAACATAAATTGATATGATATAATTAGAATTAGAATTAAACATCTTAAGACCTCCTTGTATGTTTTTTATAACTCTCAAGGTGTTTTTTCTTGTAAGTTGCTTTTTCAAGAAAATCTTACAAAAGTCTGAGGTATTTGTTTATATTAGCTAGCCTTTAGCCCTGAAAAAAGTCGAAACTCAGGTTAAGAAGTAAACTCATAAAAAGGAGCAGTAGTTATACAATTTAATTTACAGGCTCTTTATAGACTCAAGAGAGCCTCTGTGAGAATCCTTCAAAAACTACCCCTTCTTCAATTTTTAAAGAGGGGGAGAGGACTTTCCCTTTAAAAACAGCAGGGACATACATAGCAACAGAATGGGTGGCTTTTATTTCTCCTGAAAAGCTTCCTGAGCAATAAACTTTTTTTGCTTGGACTTGAGCTTCAACTTTAGCACCTTTTTCAATGATAAGAGTTCCCTGTGTAATGATCTCTCCTTTCAACTCTCCTCCAATTCGTACAGTTCCTTCAAAACTAAGTCGCCCTTCAAAAACAACCCCCTTCTCTAAAAGACCTGTAATGTTATCACTCACGTTCTTAACGTCTTAACTAATTCGCTTAATTGTTCATTAGAATAAAACTCCATTTCAATAGTACCTTTTCCTCCTCTATAGTTGATCCGAACTGTTGTACGGAATTTTTTTTCAAGCTGATTAGTTAAAGGTTTAAGAAAAGAAAGATCTCTTTTTGTCTCTAAGTTTGAACTTTTCTTCGTATGCGAACTAACAAGAGCTTGCAATTTTCTCACATTGAGTTGGTTTTTTACGGCCTTTTTTGCAAACTCTATTTGCAAAGCCTTTATAGGACAAGATAACAAAACTTTAGCTTGACCTAAAGAAAGCTCCCCCTTTTGTAAGTAGGTTTTTACTGATGAGGGTAAACTTAAAATCCTTAAAATGTTAGCCACAGTAGAACGTTCCTTATTCACAGCTTCAGCCACTTGGACTTGTGTCATATGATATTCTCTGATGAGTTTTTCATAAGCCTCTGCTTCTTCTAAAACATTCAGATCTTCTCTTTGCAAATTTTCAATCAAAGCAACCTCTAAAGTTTCTTTTTTTGATTCGACAGCACGTATGATCACAGGAACTTTCTTAAGACCTGCTTTTTGTGCAGCTCTAAAACGTCTTTCTCCAGCTATAATATGGTAAAAGCCTTGTTTGTTTTCAGAAACAACAAGAGGTTGTAAGATTCCATTTTTTAAAATGGATTGAGAAAGCTCCTCAAGGGATTTTTCTGAAAAGGTTTTTCTTGGCTGATCAAGATCGATTTTAATTTTTATAAGCTCTAAGTTTCTATAGCCTTCTGATGAAAGTGCAGGCTGAGGTATTCTGTTTTTTGAAATTTTTTCAGTTTCTTTAAAAAGGCTATCCAACCCTTTTCCTAAACCTCTTTTTTTATCTTTAAACGTTTCTTGAGACATCAAACTCCTCCTTAAAATCATTTATTAAACTATATTTATTTAATACCTCATAGGCTAGCTCTTTATACTTTTGAGCTCCTAAGCATTTTTTATCATAAGAAAAAATATTTTTTCCGTGAGAAGGGGCTTCGCTGAGTCTGACATTTCTTGGAATGACAGTTTGAAACACTTTATCAGAAAAATGAGAAAGAACTTCTTTTCTGACTTGTTCACTTAAATTGTTGCGACTATCATACATAGTGAGTACAATGCCCTCTAATTGTAAATGAGAATTAAAGTCTCGTTCGACTAAACTTGCTGTATAAAGAAGCTGGCTTAAACCCTCAAGGGCGTAATATTCACACTGCAGAGGAACTAGGAAAGACTGAGCTGCTACAAGAGCATTAAGAGTTAATAAGCCTAAAGAAGGAGGGCAGTCTATAAAAATAAAATCAAAAGACTTAGATAAAGGTCTTATTTTTTCTTTTAAAAGTGCTTGTTTGTCTTTTTTTCCTATAAGCTCAACTTCTGCTCCCACTAAATCTATATTAGAAGGAGTTAAAAAGAGGTTTTCTATGTTTGTAGGGTAAATAAGCTCAGAAAGATGCTTTTCTCCAACAAGGACTTGATAAATTTGACCTCTAGGATCATTTCTATCCACACCAAGACCGCTAGAAGCATTTCCTTGAGGGTCTAAATCAAGAAGGAGGACTTTTTTTCCCAACAGACTGAGGGCTGAAGAGAGGTTGACAGAAGTGGTTGTTTTTCCAACACCTCCTTTTTGATTCACTACGCAGATGATTTTTGTCGTATTATGATGTGGCACGTTTGAAGATTATAATCCAGTCCTTTCTAATACAAGGTTTTTATTCAAAAAAATTGAAAGCTTCACAGGATTGAGCCGTTTTTCAAAAGAAAAAATAAAAATTTTATAAGCTTTTCTTGGAAAAGTTTTTTGTTCCACGTAGAACAAAGGATTTTTTCCAACACATCTAAGGTAATACCAATTACAGAAATTAATTCGACGGTAAATCAAAAAGACAGGTCACTGGTTTAAGACATGATAGTGACCCTAAAGTACTTGCAGAAGGAGTGAGCTTCCCGAGACAAATTCTAAACCCTTTAGCTGGCCTGGTTTTTAAGGCCTCAAAGGGTATTTTCCCTTTTTTTCGATTAAGCCTGTGTTTTTGCGACTAATATCATTTCCAAAAATTAATTCGACATTCTTTTAACGCATAGCGTTCTAGCTTTTTAATCAAACTCTGTTAAATTTTTAGAGTGTTTATTAAAAAGAAAAAACACTTCTCCATTTACAAAAAATATAAAAATTTTTTTTGCATACGGTCACGAATATTCTAATCACCTAAGAAAAAACTTCCTGCATTTCCTTTCCATTTTTAATGACTCTTCCTTTACAGTAACTGCTCACTCTCGTAAGTTTTTATTTAAAGCCATAGAGATGGCTTCTAAAGAAGAATACCCTCTATTTCTCATTGTTTTAACATAGCTGGTAATACGACAAAAATATTTCGCCATTTCTTCTGTTCTGAAACACCCTGACACTTTCTTTTTCACTTTAGTCATTCTTAGATCTCTTTCAGCTCTGTTATTAGTAGGATCTACGTTCTTTCTTTTAGAAAAACACAGTATTTCTGCTTCATACTTTTTAAATCGCAGCCAAAGGTTTTGAGCTTGTGTATGCTTTATTCGTCCTTTCTTGCCATTTTTCTTAGGAAATTCTGGAAGCTCTTTTAAGCCTTTTGTAAGAATACTCCTATACCTTCTCTGAAGAGTTTCGTACTCTTTTTGAGTCAGAACTCTTGACTCTTTTTTATGAACTAGCTCCACAGTCTCTTTAAGAAGTTTTTTGAGATTTGTAGCCCATTTGAATCCATTGCTTTCTTCTATAAATTTAAGCTCTCTCAAAAGGTGAGCCACACACAAAGCATGAGTTATCTTATCATAACAAAAGTAAGGACTCCAACAATCATGCACAAGCACTCCTGCATATCTATCCAAGAGACCAATATCTTTTATGGCTTCCTTTCCACCTGAAAGGTGGAGAAACTGCAAGACTAATTCTCCTGAACTATAAGTATGAATCCAGTAGTTTTTACCCTTAACCCTCATAGAGGTCTCATCAACATGAATGACCTCTGATTCAAGTATCTTTTCTTTCATCTGCTCTTCCCAACTTTTAAGAAACTCTCCTAATTCAGCAATGTATCTCAACATAACTGCAGGAGAAATCATTCGACCTATAAGCCCCATGTAATGTTCCCCAACACGCTCTAAAAGACAGCATCTGAACTATAATGAAATTGATGATGGAAGCTCTAATGCCTATACCATACTGAAGAGGACCACTCATACCTTTAGGGAATTGACCTTTATTTCTAGCTCCACATGAGGGACAATTCTTAACTTCAGAAGTTACAGTATGGGTCTGAATTTCATAAAAAATATCAATCTTTTTACGCTTCTCAAGGCTTTTTACCTCTGCTGTCTTTAAAAACATCCCACACTGAGAACACTCTGAGGGAGAGACAGTCTCCTCACTGTTTTGTATCTTTACTGTTATCAAGTCTAGAACCCTTTTTCTGACTCCCACTAGCTTTCTTATTACGATTCCCTTGACGACTAAAATCTTGCGAAGGAGGAAGACCGCTGTTGCTGGAATTTTTTCGAACCTGTTTTTCTAAAAACACAACAATCAGAATGTTCACAACCTTAAAGAGAGATTCAACAATCACAGAAATCTCAGTAGGCACAGAACCTTTCTTTGCAAGCTTATCAAAGTCACTTCTTATATTTTCAATCTCATTTCTGATGGAGGTCTTATTTATTGTCATTTGAAAAGAGTATTTAAAAGAAAATCTGTAAGAGCAAGACTTTTATCTTAAAACAGGTCTAAAGTTAAGGATAACTGAACAATGTAGGTGAGCAGTTACAAGGAGAGATAAAAATGAAACAAATAATCTTTCTTGGATCATTATTTTTATTTTCTATAACTTCTTTTGCAGGTGAAAGTATAGAGAATAGTAAAGATAAGCATACAGACAGAATAGCTCATCTTGTTAAAGCTTACTTTGAACCATATCCGCTTTCGAATAATTCGACAGATAATATTGGGTTTTATTTGAACACTAATGAAGTAGAGGGGGAGGTGGTGATTGTATCAATGGATATGAAGTCTATACGTTTACCAGTTAAAATGATTCTTGTAGGAGGGGGCAAGATTTTATTTTTGAGGATACTTGAACTTAACAAAAGTATGGGTATAAGGTTCCTTTCTGGAAATCAAATTCAAGATATTTTTACTAGCCATTTTAAGGGGGGTGGAATTGGGTTTGAATTTTGCAGTTGGTATTGGTGTAATTTTATCAATGAATGGAAATGGAGTGGATCTTCATGATGTCAGTACGAAAGTGATAGGTCTGGGAATTAATCTTTCGTTTGTTGACATTAAATTTGAGCCGTTAGATAAAGACCAATATGAAGACATTAAAAATATGCCTCCTCAAAAGAATCTGTAGGTAAAAGGTAAGTCGGGTTTTTAACAGCCCTTGACTCCTACGAGGAGGATGTTTCTTAGGTGCTTTTACCCACAGATTTCCGTGAGGAGTTCTTTTGGCTTCCTCAAAAGAATCTCCAGGAACCCACAGATTCTTTTGAGGAAACTATTATTATTGTAATTTCCATTGAACTTTGTAAAAGTAAGCTTTGATTTTCTGCCTTTACAAAGCTCCCATAAGAAGGTTTCCCGAAAGGCATAAAAAGTAAAAATGTTAGTATTAGTTTTTTTCATAACAAAGTCCCTCCTTTTTTGTTATTTGGTTTTGAGTCTTGTCCTCTAACTTCAAAGGAAAAGATTCCTATTCTTTGTTAAAAGAATAACTTTGTGTGAAAGAATAAAAGGAAATAACTTCTTGTGTTATGGATTTTTCCGTAACTCAGTTTAAAAATCGAGTTACAAAAAAGCAAAGTATTTTAATCAGTTGATCTTTTTTTGTGATCTAGTGTCCTAGAAAAATAACAGATATAATTATGAGTTTAAGTGAGTGCTTATAAAGTTTTTTAAACTCTTTTCTTGGGACCATGGTTTTAAGAAACTTAAAACTTCTTTTGTTATGGGATGTGAAAAGGCTATATGGCTTGCATGCAAAGCTATTCGTTCAAAAGAGAGAATATCTTTTCTAAATTTCTCAGACTTTATTTTTTGCCATATTTTATTTGTACTATAAACCTGGTCTCCTAAAATAGGATGTCCGGTTTCAGAGAAGTGAATGCGGATTTGGTGGGTCCTACCTGTTTCAAGTTGGCATTTTACAAAACAAATCCCTTGAGGGTACTCTTTTATTACTTTGTAATGTGTTATAGCAAGTTTTCCTTTTTTTATATCTTGAGTGGAGGCAAATTTTTTTCTATCCTTAGGATGTCTTGTTAAATAGGTTTTAAAAGTTCCTTGTTTGGTATTTAAATGACCTAAGATAAAAGCTTCATAGATCCGTTTAACTTTTCTTTTTTTGAATTGAGAAGCTAGTCCGTAAAGAGCCTCATAAGTTTTAGCCACTACAAGGAGACCGCTTGTTTCTTTGTCTAATCTATGAACAATGCCTGGTCGTGTTTTATCAAAACCTGCAGAAAGATCTTTTGTGTGAGCTAACAAAGCATGGACTAAAGTTTTTTCTTGATGTCCTAGGCTGGGATGGACGACAAGACCTGAAGGCTTGTTTAAAACAATCAAATGCTCATCTTCAAAGAAAATTTCAAGATTCAAAGAGTATGGCTTGAGGTTTAAAGGTTCCTTCTTGATAAGATTTACTTCATAAACTTCACCTTCTTCTACTTTATGGGAAGCTTTTATCTTCTTACCATTTAAAAAAATCTTAGAGGTTTTGATTAAATAAAGAGCTTTTGTTCTTGTTTTTATATCAGGACAAAAACTAAGAGCCTTGTCAGCTCTTATATGGGATAAGTGTTTTGGAATTTTAAAAAAGATTTTATTTTTTTTCATGATTTGCTAAGTTTTCTTCTGCTGATGAAGGACGTATATAAATAGGAAGCAAGGTTTCAAAAGTTTTAAGCTTTCCTTTAGAAAGAAAGGATGTCATGGTTAAAGCTATAGGTTCTTTTTCATGAATTCTTTTCCAAGAAGAGGGGAATTCAAACTTTTCTAAATCTCTTCCTACAAAATAAAGAGCTTCAGAAGGAAGGTTGTTTAAATTGATCACTTGAGGTTCAAGAAGAGTTTTGTTTTTTTGGTAAAGAGCTGCAAATAGTTGGTTTTTTTGAGCGTTTAAAAGAGAGAGAACTTTCTTGTTTTCATCTAAAAAAGAAGAAGCCATGATTTCAAGAAAATGAAACCCATAAAGAGGTAGATTAAAGCTATAGGCTATTGTTTTAGCCACATTCATTCCTATACGAATTCCTGTGAAACTTCCAGGCCCTAAGGTTACAGCTAAATGGGTAAGAGAGGAGAGGTGTTCCTTTAAATCCTCTATTAGAGAAATGAGCTTTTCACTATGTTTTTTTTCGTGGTAACTCCAAGAACTTATATGAAGAACCTTTTTGTCTTCTATGAGAGCTAAACTTCCTTGAGAAGAACATGTATCAATACTAAGAATTTTCATACTATAGGTTTAAAAAACATATTATTTTTTACTAAAATCTTCCTTATCTTAAAGCCTTGTGAGCAAATTTATAAGCAATTTGAAATCATTTTTTCATTACATTTTAAATTTCCTAGAGCAAAAATCCTTTCTACCATCCTGTAAAAAAATTTCTAATGTCATTGAAAAGAGCAAAGAGCATAAGGCTAACTAAAACAACAAACCCTGTAATGTGAGCCCATTCGATCTTTTTATAATTGAGAGGACTTCCTTTTATAAGTTCTATAAAGCAAAACAAAAAATGTCCGCCATCTAAAAGCGGTATAGGAAGAAGGTTAATGATGAAAAGATAGACACTTAAAATACCTGTTATGTTAATAAAATGGATGAATCCCATTTTAAAATGATCTTTAGCAAGTTTTCCAATGGTTATAACACTACCTATTTTATCTGTAGAAATCTGTGCTTCAATGATTCTCCAAAGACCTATGAAAAAACTAACAGAAAAATTATAACTCTTAAGAACACCTCTCTTTAAAGCTGTGAAAAGGTTTTTAGAAGCTATTGTTTTCAAACCAGGTCCTGCCATGAAGAGAGCAGGGGCAATGCCTATCATAGGTTTTTCAGTATCCACACCTCTTTGATTTGTATAGGCTAATATTTCCGGTTTCATAGAAAGGGTTTTATGCTCTCCTTTTCTTAAGATTTCTATTTGTAAGGCAGAATCATCTTTTTTATAGTTTGAAATCAATTCAGACACTTGCTGCCAAGACTTTAATCTTTTACCGTTTATTTTTACTAGCCTATCCCCTTTTATAATGCCTGCTTTTTGTGCAGGAGCTTTATCCTTTGTATTCCAAATATAAAGTTCCGTTGATTCTAGACCTAAACTTTCAAGTGTTTGAGACTTATGGCTTATAACAGTTCTTTCTTGTGAGCTTTTTTCTTGGTTTCTCACTTTAAAAGTTAGAGGAGGTTTTAAAGTTTTTAGTAAAGAGTTCAGTTCTCTAAAATATTTGACATTCACTTCATTTATAGACAAAATCTTATCAAAATTTAAAAACCCTGTTTTATCAAAAGGCTTATTTTTAACAGCCACCACAGAATCTAAGCTGAAGGGACTTAAATCTTTAATAGATCCTATATCTTTTTCAGGTCTTGTGATATGAGCTTTCTTACTGTCAATAGGAACGAAAAGACTGAGAATCTTTTCTTTTCTTTTTACTTCAATAATAATTTTTTTGTGAGCTTTATCTTCTAGGGAGGATTCAAATTCTCCCCAATGAGAAATAGCCTTTCCATCAATAGATATGATTTCATCTCCTGAGCGGAATCCTAATTTGTAAGGATGAGAATGGACTTTTACATCACCTACTACAGGTTGAGCATAAGGCTCTCCCCATAGAGCTATAAAAGCAAATAATAAAACAGCGAAGATCAAATTAATAAGAGGGCCTGCTAAGATAATAGCCATACGCTGTAAGACAGTTTTGTGTTTAAAAGCATATTTTTTTTGATTTTCAGGCACATCTTCTTGTGGCTGGACTCCAAACATCTTTACATAGCCTCCTAAGGGCAAAAGAGAAAGGCAGTAATGGGTATCACCCCAACGCCAGACCCATAGCTTTTTTCCAAAACCGATACTAAACACCTCCACTTTTACTCCGCATTTTCGAGCTACAATAAAATGACCCCATTCATGAACAAAGGTGACAAGGCAGATTAAAATACTAAAGGGAATGATATTAAGAAAAATGTAATTATAGAAAAAATCCATAGACATATCATATCATAAATCTCTCTTGTTTCGCTAGGTTCTTTCTGGAAAAAGTGGTCTTTCTTCAAGGCTAAAATCAAGTTTTTGGAAGAAAGATTCTTATGATTTTTTGTGATTTAAGGTTTTGACTTAAGTTATCATGACTATTTCAACAATTACAAAAAAGAAAGAGACTTTGGTGTGAATGTTAAAAAAAGCTAGTGGGAGTCATTTCATGAAAGTAAAAGATGTAAGGCCAGTACAAGGAAAAATGAGAAAGGTTGAAAAAGAAGATCATTATGCTTTGAGTTATAGATTTGTTCTAGAATTTACATAAAAATATTGCATAGCATTAGTATTTTTTTCATGATTTTCTTGCATAGTCTTGAAGGTTATGTTTAAAATCCGAAGCCGATTAAGCTTTCTTCTTAATGAAGAGAGTTTATTCAGTAGAGAAAATAATAAGATAAATAAAAAAATAATAAAAACAAATAAAGGAGGACACAATGAAACTTATAAAAAACATTCTTTTGGCAATTTTCTTTTTGCCTGTGGCTGTTTTTGCATCACCTAAGATGCACCTACAAATGGGAAAAAGTGGTCTTGAAATGGTTGTTTATGATGGAGAGGACAAAGAAGTAGGCGTTGCTCAAGTGAAGCCGGAAAGTTGGAATTGGAACACAGCAGAGGCATCTAACTACACAGTAAGATGGGAGGCAGGGAGTATTGAGTACACTTACCATCATCATGCTCAATCACAGAACCAAAGCTATTTTACTCAACAAGGACAAAGAGTTCCGTATCAACAAATGGATTTAGAAGGCAAAAAAGTAGGAGGACAATTTGTTACAGGAGTACAAGGTTATATTGAGAAATGGAGTAAAAGAGACGGAGAAAGAGAAACCCTCTACCTTGTTTTCAGAAACAATCAAGGGCAATTCATGACAAGCCTTTCTTTAGCTAACTATGTGACTTCTAATTGGGAGGAGTTTGAATGGAAAGATGGCTCTTACCCTGAATGGAGGTATGTTTATCGTTGGTCAGATAAGAGTGGAACGAATCTTGTAGGACGTTTTTTCAATCATGTTGGTTTGGATGTAAACCAATGTTTCTGGAACCGCCAAGTCGATACAAAATGTCCTATCATTCCTGTAAGAGAGACTTCTGAAAAGAACAACGGTGTTTTTGTAACTCTTCTTACGGGAAAGTATAAATTCAATAGAAGACATAGAGCTTATTACTGTAAGTATTATGTTCCTGAGAATGACAGTAAGAACCCTGGACGACTTATTACTTCCATTAAAAAAACAAAAATAGATCAAGTTTGTAATTAAATTTACTTAAATAAATGACTATTTTTGAGGGGATCATGTAAGTAAGAAAGAGCTTTTCAATGAAAAGCTCTTTTAATTTACAGGCTCTTATTTTACGTCTCACATCATAATCAATAAAAAGAATTTTCTTTTTTGTTGCCTCTTCAAAAAAATCTCTTGGAACCAACAGATTTTTTTGAGGAGGCACTTTTTTATGGCTTTGTTGTACATAAGCGTTTTAGATCAAGTTGTTTCTACTTGAGGTGACATCATTCCTATTGAGTTTGGAGTCTGATAGCTGAAGGAGTTTTCATTTGATTGAGAATCTTGCATTTTATGAAGGCTTCATTAGATTGATTCATAAAATTTCTTGAATTAAGTTTTGATCCTAAGAAGTTGTTTGAATCGATACATAGTCGTTTCAGCAATAGAACGACGAGGCGTAATTATTTTCTTTTTTACGTATGGCTCGGATCGCTTCATCTCTTTGTTTTGATGGAGATTTGTTATTTCCATGTTTCCATGTTTCCATGTTGTAATAAAGAACTCGTTAAGACATTGTTAAAAAATAACTTAGACATTTCAGATTTTATATCATAAGGTTTACATGTGCTATCAGAGAAAGATCGTCAATTAAGATTAAAGCTCACAACGACTTTTCATTTATTAAACGAAAAGCAAGGAGGATTTTAGCTGCGGCAGAATCGAAAGCCTATGGTCGTGATGGCATAAGCAAGGTATCAAAGTTTACAGGTTTATGTCGTCAGACTATTTACAGAGGATTAGAAGAGCTTTCTAAAGGAGTTAAAGATTCAAAGATTCGTTCAAAAGGAGGGGGAAGGAAGAAGAAGACTGCAGAGTATCCAGAGTTAGTTTCCGTTCTTGAAAGTTTAATGGAGTCTAGCACAAGAGGGGATCCTGAGAGTCCGCTAAAGTGGAGCAGTAAAAGTGTAAGAAATCTTAGTGAGGCCTTAAATTCACAAGGTTATAATATAAGCCCTCCCACTGTTGCAAGCATTTTACACGAACTGGATTACAGCTTGCAGGCCAATAGAAAGGTTTTGGAAGGAAAAAAAGCTCATGCAGATAGAAATGAACAATTTGAGTTCATTAATAACAAGGTAAAGAGTTTTTTAAGAAGAGGGCTACCTGTTATTTCTGTAGATACAAAGAAGAAGGAGATTCTTGGAAATTATGTTAGTAAGGGGAAGGAATGGTCAAAAAAGAAAAATCCCATAGAAGTTTTAAGCCATGATTTCCCAGATCCAGAAGTTCCAAGAGTGATACCTTACGGTGTTTATGATTTGTCTTTAAATGCAGGATGGGTCAATGTAGGGGTAAGTGCTGATATAGCAGAATTTGCTGTTTCAAGCATTAAAAAGTGGTGGAGGTATATGGGAAAAAAATCTTATCCTAATGCTGCACAAATTTTAATTTGTGCAGACAGTGAGGGAAGTAATGGATATCGTCTTCATCTATGGAAGTATGAGTTACAGAAATGGTGTGATGTAGTAGGATTAAAAGTTCATGTTTGTCACTTTCCTCCTGGAACAAGCAAATGGAATAAAATTGAACATCGTCTTTTTTCGTATATTTCAAAAAATTGGAGAGGACGTCCTTTGATTAATTATATGACTGTAGTCAATTTAATATCTAAGACGAAAACAAAATTAGGCCTAAAAGTCAAAGCTTGTTTAGATAGAAGGAAATACAAGAAAGGAAAAACAGTGTCTAAAAAAGAGATGGAATCTATAAAAATTAAGAAAGAAGTATTTCATGGCGAGTGGAATTATAAAATACTACCACACTAAAATGTCTAAGTTATTTTTTAACAGTTCCTTACCTTTCAGAGTTTTTAAATAGGCACGAAGATTCCCAAGATCTGAAATCGTGTCCATAGTCTTAATATCTTTTGATTTGCCTGTCATCCTTGCAATGGCCATGTTACTTTGTGCCCAATCTACGGCTATATAGTGATCATATATTTATTTTCCTCCTTTGTTGGTTTATTTATAAATAAAGTCTTGAAATCCTATTTTACATCTTTTTTTTGCTTTTCCCTTTGAGGCCTTAAAAACCAGGCCAGCTAAAGGGTTTAGAATTTGTCTCGAAAAGCTCACCTCCTTCTGCAAGTACTTTAGAGTCACTATCATGGCTTAAACCAGTGACCTGTCTTTTTGATTTACCGTCGAATTAATTTCTGTAATTGGTATTACTCCCGATTTGTGAACATAAAAAAAGACATGGCTTTTTTGATGTTTCTTTTCTCGACAAGCCTTATGAGTAAAACCACCGGCATATCATTTATTGATTCCACATCGATTTTTCTTCAAAAATAAAAGAATAGGACGAAATAAGGTGTTCTAAAAGTTAGCTAAAAAGAGGCAAAAGTAGTATGGGCTGGTTCTTCGGATTTAAACTCCATATTGTTATCAATCACCTAGGAGAACTTTTAAGTTTTACCTTAACTCCGGGAAATATGGATGATCGAATAAGTTATGGATTTATAGTAAAGGGCTGATGGGGAAACTCTTTAGGGACAGAGGTTATATTTCATAAGACCTTTTCAAAAAGCTTTTAAAGAAGGGAGTTAAGCTTATTACAAACGTCAAATTAAATATGGAGAATAAATTGATTCCCTGTATGTTTTTTATTTGACAAGTTGATGTTGAAAAAACGTTCTGTTGTGAGATCAGTGATTGGAGTGTTAAAAGGAGAGTTTCATCTTGAGCATTCTCGCCATCGTAGCCCACAAAACTTTGTCATCAATCTTTTAGGTAGTCGAAGAGATTGTCCGTAAAGTCGTTAGGGTTTGAAGAAGGGGCTCCCCTGAGCTAAACTCAGGGTATTATAAACAAACCAAAAAGGAGCCCCAAATGAAAGATACACAATATCAATCCCAGTTACAAATGGTAAAAAATAAACATGAGAAGATTCGCCAGCTTATTGCTATGCAGCTTGAAGGAGCAACGCTGAAATTAGTCCATGATCTTTTCCAAGAGGAAGTAAAAAGACTCTGCGGAAAGCCCTTTTCCCACAAAAAGTCAGAGGGTCTCTGTCACAGAGGAGGAAGTGGAAAAGGATCTGTTATTCTTCAAGGACAGAGGATAAGAGTTCAACGTCCTCGTCTTAGAAAAAACAAAGAGGAAGTTCCTCTGGAGAGTTATACAGCTCTCCAGAGCTTTGATCTTCTCTGTGAAGATGTAATGAGGGCTATGCTTTTAGGAGTCAGCACCAGAAACTATGAGCCTTTACAAAGGAAGTTGGAAGACGGCTTAGGTTTAAAAAAATCCTCTGTCAGTAAAGCTTTCAAGATGAGTTGTCAAAAGTCTTTGGAAGCCATTCAGTCTCGGAATCTTTCACAAGAAAGTTTCGTGGCTTTAATGATTGACGGCATTGAATTTTCAAAAAGAACAGTGATTTGCGTTCTTGGAATTACAAGTGAAGGAAAAAAGATGATTTTAGGTCTCAGAGAAGGCTCTACAGAGAACGCTGTCATCGTGACAGACCTCTTGCAAAATCTTATAGAACGTGGTCTTCCACAAGATAGCAAAAAACTGTTTGTGACTGACGGAAGCAAAGCTCTTCGCAAATCCATCAATGATGTTTTTGGACAGAACTGATCTTCCCCCAAAAAAGTGGACAGTTTTTATGTTCTTAAAGCCCTCCTTTGTTTAAATTCTTTTGGGCTCATGTATTTCAAGGAAGAATGCATTCTTACCTTGTTATACCAATCCATGTAAATTGCAATTTTTTTCTCCAACTCTTCTTTCGTTGTACAGTCTTTGTATTCCAGTTCATCTTTCAACGTATGGAAAAAGCTCTCCACAAACGCATTATCATAACAATTTCCTTTCCTAGACATAGATTGCTTGAGGCCAAAGAATTTCAATTCTTTTCTAAACCCTTCACAACAATATTGAACCCCTTGATCCGAGTGGATTATCAAGCCCTCTAAGTTCCCAGAAACAGATTGGACTGCGGCTCTCAGAGCCTGTTTTGAATGAACCCCGTCCAAGCTCTCACAGAGCTTCCAAGACTTAATCTCTCGATTATAGACATCTAAAAATACAACCAAATACAGAAATTTATCTCTAAAAGGAATATAGGTTAAATCCGAACACCATACCTGGTTTTCTTTTCCTGCTTGGCTCTGTCCTGTCTTAAACAACCGAGGAGACTTAATCATGAGAGGGTTATTCTTTATCATGAGAGGGTTATTCTTTGTTGTTCTAGGAACATAGGGTTTTTTCTGACGGGCACTGAGATTCTTTAGTTTCATAATTCGAGCTACTTTGTTTTCTCCAGCACTCACTCCGCAACGCTTTAATTCCCTATACACCCTGGGGGAACCATAACAGCCTTTATTTTTTTTAAAAATAGATTCTATGTTTTTCTCCAGATTTTTATCCTTTTCAAGCTTTCCCCTGGTTTTTAAAAAACTATAAAAACCAGAACGAGATCCTCTTAATAATTCGCAAATGCGAAGCACTGGATGCCCTTTCTCTTTTACATAAAACATAGCCTTAAATCTCATTTCAGGATTTCCTTTGAAAAAAAAGCCGCTGCCTCTTTCAATATACCTACACTCCGCCTCTCATAGACCAGCTCCTTTTTTAACCTCTTTATTTCCTCCAATGCCGAAGCCAAGTCATGGGAAGCTTGTCTTTCTACTTCAGGCTTTAGAAAACGCTTCCAAGAGCTTATCACTTGGAAATTTCTCAGTCCTAGCTTCTCTGAGGCTTCCTTTGCACCTATTTCCTCTGCCAATTCAATGGCTTGCTTTTTAAACTCTTCCGAGTACTGTTTTACTTTTTCCATTCTTTCTTTTACCTCCATTTTATGGAGACTTTAAGAGAAAATTGACTGTCCGCAGAAACAGGGGAAGTTCAGTCTCTAAATTATTTCTCAGCCAGACCCCTCTAACTCCTGCAGGAGAAATAAAAATTCCTTTTTTCCTTAACTCATTGGACGCTCTCAACTGTCCATAGGCAGGAAGTTCTATAGCGATCCTTAAACAAGCCTCTTCTGTCGTTTGATCAACTCTGTTTTTTAAATTAGGCTTTCTACGACTTTGCTCTCTTAATGATTCTAAACCTCCTTCCTCTTTGAGTGTCTTGTAACGATAAAATGTATCTCTTGAAAAGCCCATCACCTTACAAGCTTGAGATACATTGCCTAACTCTTCTGCTAATTGCAAAAGACCTACTTTTGATTTTATAATTCTTTCTTGATATGTCATTTTTGTTATCCTTTCTCCACCCTTTGGGGTGGTATTGTTTATTTAAAAGGGTAACCTCTTTTCATCTCTTTGACATTTCGAGACGTGTCAGATTAAGTTGCGACTATTACACCTAAGTTCTTGGAAGAGAATACATCTTTAAAAAGATGTTTATCTTTATCCCGACTTCAGCGTTTTCTTTTCAAGAATCTAATGATTTCAAGTAGTTACGCAAAACCGTGATCACTACATTTTAAACGGTGCCTTATAGATTTTTATATGATTTTAGGGGTTAAAACTGTATATTGCCCCAAATGTTGAATGGTTTTTTGGATGACTTTATTCTGCACTCTCTTGTTCTCTACAATCTGAACTGAAATAGAACTATTCTTTCTTGGAATCTTTTTTACAAACATATTTAAATGTTAAAAGAAATTTCCAGCCTTGAAAAGACCTCAAAAAAAGATTTCTGACACTACAAATGCACTGTCTGGAAAAATACCCCCCAACTCTGTTCTAAACATAGCTCGCACACTTTTATGAAGTTTTAGTAGTGGAAAACGCTGAAGTCGGGACTAGAATTTAAGTGAACAGTTACCTCTTATCCAACCATATGAAATCGTAGGGCCCCACTCAGGATGTGTGGAATCAGCAAAGTAAACAGGACCGTCTTTCTTCTTAATTCTCTTGTATTTACGCACAAACTTTTCCTGCTCTTCTTTCTTTGCCTTACCCGGTATCGCTGTGGCTTTTTTATAAGAAAAACCAAGGCGATGGAGAAGATCAATCACACCACTTGTTGAGTACGTAACACTAAAATTCTCCTCAATGAATTGGATGACAGACTGTGATGATGGAAAAATTCTTTTCTCTAATTCCTTTAAAAGCATTTTCTCCTCTTTCTTAGTTAAAAAGGACCTTTTAGGGTTGTAATTGTCGTTGATTAAGCACTCTATCCCACCTTTGTTATAACGATTTCTACAGGCTCTTATCGTGCCCTCATCAATGAAAAGAAAACGGGAAATATCTTTACACAACTCACCTTTATCTAAATGGAGAATTGTCATAATCCTTTTTACGTATTTAAGATTTTTCTCTAGAGATAGTTCATAGAGTAAATCTTTTCGCTCTTTTTTTGATAGAAACCCTGACATATGAAACTATTTTTTAAAATAAATGACTTTTTATCAAGGCCTTAGAATAAAAACTAGACCTCAACTCAAAAAAAACTGAAAACCTAAGCGGAAGCACTATATAACATAGCAAAGTCATTGAAAAAAGACTAAGGGGCAAAGCTCTTTCGTGTCATCTTAATGCGTTAACCAGCATGCGGATATGAGGTTGATAGTACAGAAGACTCATTTTTGAAAAACTTTTTTGTCAATGACTTACTTTTCTTGCTTGACTGTCTGGTCATCCATATGAGTCATAAAGGAGAGGGCAAGTGGAGCTTTACACATATTAGATCGGTTTCATATCGTAGCAAGACTCAATAAGGCTTTAGATGAAGTGAGAGCTTCAGAACACAAAAAAATGAAAGAAGACGGGTATGAACCCCTTTTAACAAAAGCTAGATGGCCCTTGTTAAAAAATGCAGAAAATTTAAAATCTTATGAAAAAGTAAAATTAAGGCATTTAATACAGTACAATTTAAAAAGTATCCGCTGTTATTTTTTAAAAGAAGACTTCCGACAGTTATGGACCTATGTTCCACCAACTTGGGCTGGTAAATTTATAGACAGTTGGACGAGACGAGTCATGCTTTCAAAAATTGAACCTATGAAAAGAGAAGCAAAAACCATACGAAGACATAAGCTACTTAGTCGAACGTGAAAAATGCATAAGCAGCTAAAAACACTTGTTTTTTTGTAATTTTTGCATGAAAATAATTGCAAGGAAATGAAAAAACAGATAAAAAACCTTGCAAAACAGAAAGGAAAAAAGATGAGGCCAAAAGACATGTTCAGCACACAAAAGAGAAGCCCTCTTAATTTTAGAGTAATACCATTTCCAAAAATTAATTCGACATTTTTTTAACTCATTGCGTCCTGGCTTTTTGATAAAACTCTGTTAAATTTTTAGAGTCATGTCGAAAAAAGATTTAGTTACACAGATTCAAGGGTATGATTTTCTGGCTACTTACAAAGTAGAAAGAAGTGCCAACATCAAGACAAAATTATTGGCTTTGCAGCATATGCAAGAAGGAAAATCGATTCAAGAAACAGCAGGTATGGTTTTGTATCACCGTCACAGTATCAAATCCTGGTTACAGTCTTTTTTTGTAGACTTTGATTACGAGGGATTGATAGATCGAGAAGGCAGAGGACGCAAGCCTCGTTTGCCAGTGACAGAAGAGGAGAACTTCAAAATCAAGTTAGATGAAATTCAAGACAAAAGAGAGGGAGGAAGCATAGGAGCAAAGGAAATACAGAAACTTTTAGCAGATGAATTTGACTGTTGCTATTCTCTTTCTGGGGTTTATGTTTCTTTAGACCGCCTTAATATTGTATGGATCAGTGGTCGTTCTCTTCATCCTAAAAGTTCATTAAGAAGCTATGGAACAGTTTAAGGAACATTTTCCAGAAGAGGTGGAGAAAATAAAAGAAAAGATTCAGACTCATAAAATAGAGATTTGGTGGCAGGATGAATGCAGAATAAGCTCAGCAAGGTTCTTTGAGCAGGATTTGGGCAAGAAAAGGCACACGGCCTAGAGTTGTGAGGCAAAGACAATTTTTATCCACTTATATTTTTGGAGCAGTTTGTCCGGATAAAGATAAAGGCTGTGCTTGGATTTTACCGGAATGTAATTCAGGGATGATGCAAATTCACTTAGATGAGATATCTAAAAATATTCAAGAAAACTATCATGGAATTGTTTTAATGGACAGAGCCAGTTGGCATACCACAGAGACTTTGATAGTTCCTAAGAATTTATCCATGATGCCTTTACCTCCTTATAGTCCAGAATTAAATCCCATGGAACAAGTCTGGCAACAATTACGAAGGATCAAATTATCGAATGCATGTTTTAAAAACTATGACCATATACTGAATACTTGTTGTGAGGCCTGGAATACTTTTTGCGATCAGGAGGGCAGGATTAAAAAATTATGCACTCGATCTTGGGCAAAACAACAAGATGAATCAAGCTTGTAAATTAATTTGAACCTATAAATTAAATTGTTTAACTGATTTTTGTCATTTTAAATTTTACCCTCACTTTTTCACTTATTTTAACCCATCAATCGATTCACACAACAAATAGATATACCTGAAATAAACTTATCTTATGAAAACTTAAACTCACCTTAAAAGAAGTTTTTTTAAAACCTCCTAACTGAAACTTTTCCTTAAGTCAATTTTAAAATTTTAAATTTGAACATGAAAATGTCGAATTAATTTCTGTAATTGGTATAAACGACATTGTTCATAAGAAGCATCCGCTTGTCATTTTAGCTAATAAAATAGACTGGGATCGTTTTGATAAAGATTTTGGTTCGAAGTATGATGAAAAAAAAGGTCGTCCAGGTCTTTCAACTCGTTTAATGGTGGGACTTCAGTGCTTGAAATACATTTATAATTTAAGTGACGAGAAGACAATAGAAATGTTCAAAGAGAGTCCTCAATGGCAGTATTTTTGTGGTCAGCCTTTTTATTCTTATGAAGATCCCTGTGATAGAAGTTCATTGACTAACTGGAGAAAGAGGATGGGGGCTGAGAAGATAGAAGTTCTCTTAGAGGAAACCATTGATTTAGCTTTGAGAGAGGATTTTGTAAAAAAAAAAGAGTTTGAGAATGTAGTTGTTGATACAACTGTTCAAGAGAAAGCAATAGCTTTTCCTACAGACAGCCGTCTTTATTACAAAGCTTTAAAGACTTTAGTTCACAGGGCTAAAAAAGAGGGTTTAGTTTTACGTCAAAGCTATAAAAGAAAGGCCAAGGAGTGTTTGTTTAAGAATGCTCGTTATGCTCATACAAGAAAAATACGTTTAGCAAGAAAACAGCAAAGAAAGCTTCATACTTATCTAGGTCGTGTGATAAGAGATGTTACAAGAAAAGGAGGTCCTAAGTTCTTGGAAGAGAATACATCTTTAAAAAGATGTTTATCTTTATGTGTAAGAATTTATAACCAAAAAAGAGGGGATAAGAACAAGGTGTATAGTGTTCATGCTCCTGAGGTTTATTGCATAGGGAAGGGCAAAGCCCATAAAAAATATGAATTTGGCAATAAGGTGAGTGTGGCAACTTCATCAAAAAATTGCTGGGTTTTAGGGGTAAAGTCATTTGAAAAAAATGTATCAGATGTTCACAGTTTAAAGCCAGCCTTATCTCAAGTTGAATCCTTAACAAAGGTTAAGGCAAAAAATTTGTATGTAGATAAAGGTTATCGTGGCAAAGAGCATCATCCTTCGGGAGTTAATGTTCATATTGGGGGAATGAGTAAAACATTAAGTCCCTACAAAAGAAAACTTCACAGAAGAAGAAGTTCAGTAGAAGTCAAGGGCTGTTAAGAAACCGACTTACAAAAGAACCTCCGGGAACCCACAGATTCTTTTGAGGAGGCTAAAAATGTAACAGAGTTTGATCAAAAAGCCAGGAGGCTATGCGTTAAAAAAATGTCGAATTAATTTTTGGAAATATTAGTTAAAAAAACTTATGAAACTCGCTAGGAATCCAAGATTTGACTTGTGATTTTATATTTTCTAACTTTTCTTTTGTTTTAGCTTCAAATCTTAAAACAAGTATGGCCTGTGTGTTAGAAGGACGTATCAAAGCCCAAGAGCCTTCTTCAAAACGTATGCGTACTCCATCAAGAAAACATGTGTTTTCTCGGAGAGAACTTTTTTTTATTTGTTTGATGATCCTTTCAGTAATTTCTCTTTTTTTCTCCTCTGTTGTTTCTATACGAATCTCAGGAGTGTTAATGGATTTAGGAATAGAAGCCATTAAAGAACTTATTGGGTTTTTATTGATGTGAAGGACTTCAAGGAGCCTAAGGGCGGCATAAAAGGCGTCATCAAAACTTTCCCTTCTATCATTGAAAAAAATGTGTCCGCTAAGTTCTCCTCCAAAGGGAGATTTTTCTTCTCGTATTTTTTGTTTGATAAGACTGTGTCCTGTTTTCCACATAATGGCTTTTCCACCATGTCTTTCAATTTCAGAAAAGAGAACATCAGAGCACTTCACATCAGCAACAATTTTAGCTTTTGGATGTGTTTTTAAAACAAAACGACTGTAAAGTGCTAAGAGTCTATCCATAGGAATCATAGCTCCTTTTTCATCAACAAGGCCAAGTCTGTCGCAATCTCCGTCAAAAGCAAGACCTATATGAGCTTTAGTTTTTAAGACCTCTATTTTTAAATCTCTTAGATTCTCTTCAACACTAGGATCAGGGTGATGGTTAGGGAAGTTGCCGTCAGGTTTTTCAAAGAGAATATGAGGTTTTAGGCCCAAAGATGTGAAAAGCTTTCTTGCTATAAGGCCACTTGTTCCGTTCCCACAATCTAGAACTATGTTTAAACAGCCTTCATGAAAATGAAATTCTTTTCTGTAATTATTAATATAAGCGTATATGACCTCTTTTCTAGCTTCTTTCTTAAGTCCTTTGGGGGCTAATTTATCTATAAGAGAAGACCTTTCTAAGTGTTGACGAAGCATTTGTATTTTTTCTCCATAAAAGAAAGTGTCTTTAATTGAAAATTTAAAACCATTAAACTCTTTAGGGTTGTGGCTGGCTGTGATCATGCAGGAAGCATCAAGCTTAAGATGTTTTAAGGAGAAATAAGAAAGAGGAGTTGTGCAAGGGCCTATTTTTATAACTTGAGCTTTATTTTTCAAAAAACCACTAATAGCAGCTGTTTGTATCTCAGGGCTTGAAAGACGGATGTCTCTTCCTAGGCTTATCTTAGGAGATTTTATGTTGAATTGTGTTTTTACAAGTTCAGCAAAAGAAAAACAAAGATGTTCACAAAAACTAAGATCAAAATCTTTATTATAGACTCCCCTTATATCATATTCTCTAAAGATATGAGGAGAGAATTTCATGAGTTGATTTTAACGAAAGAGACCTGCCTTTTTTCTTCTAACCACTTCTTTAATTCTTTAATTCCGTACTTTTGCATTAAAACTTCTCTTGCTTGGAGTGTTCTATTTTTTCTTTTATCTTTTATATTCTTTTTATCATTGAGTTTAAGTATTTGAAAGTACCCATTTTGTAGTCTTATGAGTTTTGAAATTTGACCTTTTCTGAGGTTTTTGATAAGAGGTCTTAACTCTTGTCGGATGTCTTCAAGAGAGAAAGCTCCTAGCTTTGTGTTAGGATTATCAGCATAATCTTTTGCTATGAGATCAAAGTTTTGTGGTTTTGCTTTTACCTTTTCGTAAACCTGTTTAGCTTTTTCTTCAGCTTTAAGTTCACCCTCTTTATCAGAAATAATCATATGTGAGAGAACGTAGACTATCTTTTTTTTTGTTTTTCTAACCTCTTTTTTAAGATCTTTTTCTGTAATTTGTATTCTAGGTTGAATTACTTTTCTAAAAAAAGATTTTCTTTCGAGAGATTTCTTAGCATGAATTCGGAAAGCTTTTGTCGATATGCCTTCAGCTTTAAGTCTTTTTAAGAACTCTTTCAAGGTAAGTCCCTGTGATTGAGAGACTTGTTTGATACTGTTTATAATGTCTCTTTCGGAAACTGTGATATTTTTTCTCTTAATTTCTTGGTCAAGAAGGCTTTCGTTGATCAAATGATCAAGGAGAGCTTTAGGGTTTGTTATCAGCTTATCGGGGTCTGTTATAAAAAGCAAACTAGGTTCTACGAGAGCCCTTTCGTAAAGGAGTTTATTTTTATAGGCTCTCAAATCTGATAGAAGAATAGGTTTGTTGTTAACGATAGCTAGGATGCGTTCTACAACTTGAGCCTTCACGTTCAAAGACGTTAACATAAAAGGAGCTATTAAGAGTGTGAGAAGAATGAGTTTTTTCATACTTTCTTTGTTCTACAAGAAAAAATCTCTCTTGTCTAGTAGGAGTTTGGTCATAAAGAAGAAGGCCTTCCTTTTTTGTTTTAGAAACGAAAACCCCTTCTAAGAGACTTGCTTTAAAATAAGACTTTTTAAGATAGCTTTATTTTTAAAGACAGGGGTGCTTTGAAGTTGTTTTTTAAGCCATTTTTTGTAAGCATGTTTAAGATCTTTTTCAGTCAGTGTTTTTTTAATTTTCCCCTTCACTTTTTGAAAGACCTGATAAGAAAATGCCCTTTTTTTTATGACTTTAAACACATGAAAGCCCTTATGACTTTTTGCAAGTCCCACTTGTCCTATTTTCATAAAAAAAGCCTTTTCAAAAGGACCCTTCTCAGTTTCATAAATCCAGAAGAGGAGTTGAGAGTGAGGATAATATTCCATGGCTTTTTCAAATGAAATAACACTTCTTTTGATTTGTCTCAAAACGATGTTGGCCTTTTCTAAAGAAGGCATGAGAATTTGTCTTAAAGCGATTCTTTTGGGTAATTTAAAGTCTTTCCTATTCTTTTTATAAAATCTTATAAGTTGTTGATCCTTTACTGGAGGAATGGTTTTATGAAGCATTTCAAAAAGTTTTTTTTCAATCAAAGAAACTCTGATCTGTCTTCTCCATTCCCCAAAAGAAAGGTTCTTTTTCCTCAGTGTTTCGTAAAAAGACTTTTCAGAATTGTATTCTTTTTTTATTTTCCGAATCTCCTCTTTTAAGTTTTTATGTGTGATAAAAATATTATTTTCATGAGCCCATTTCTGCAAAAAACTTTCTCTAATAAAATCTAAGATCACTTTATCTTGAGCTCTTTCGATTGTTTTAGGGTCTTTGAGAGCTATAGGATTGTAAACTCTAAGCTCTCTTTTTAAGCGAGACAAAAACTCTTTTTCTCCTAAAACATGAGTATTACCGACTTTACTTATGACAAGAGGTTGAGTTTTCTCGCAACCTATAAAGAAAAGCAAACTAAAAAGTGCAAGAGGCACTTTCATTTTACAAATGAAGGGAAACCTCTTTAAAAAGATTTGATTTTTTTCATAGCTTTTGGATCGAGTTTAATAGAGTAGTTTCTTTTGAGGTTAGAAAAATAGCGATCAAAAAGTTTTCGTTTTTTCTTTTCAAAGACAAGGCTTCGTATGTGCCTTTTGTCTCCATTTTTGTAAGAGTTTTTTGCTGTGAGTTTTACAATATGGAATCCGTAGGGGGTGCTAATAAGTTTAGAGTGGATGCTTCCTACTTTTAACTTTAAAGCTACGTTATAATAACGAGAGTTTGTAGATAGACGTGTTTGAAATCCTAAATCGCCTCCTACGATTTTCGAAATGGAATCATCAGAATACAAAACAGCTAGTTGTTCGAAAGGTTTTTTACTTCTTAGAACCTTTTTCAATATACTACGAGCTCTTTTTTTCACAAAGAGAGTTTGTGCTTTTGTGGACTTGGAAGGAAGTTCAAAAAATATGTGGCTTGTTCTGATTTCAGGGCTTCTCTTGTACTCAGCTTTGACTTCTCTTTTTGTAACACGAATGTTTCTCATTTCTTCTCCTAATTCTGTTTCAAGAAGTACTTTATAAAGTTCTTGATTCATCCTGTCTTTAAGGAAGGAATGCTTTTGAAGATTTTTTTTCCTAGCCTCTTGGATACCTATTTCATAACGAATGAGATCTTCTAAAAATTGTTCAGGTGTAGGTCGGTTGATGGCATTCTTAGTTTGGTTAAATTTTCTTTTAAACTCCTTTAAAGTGATCGTTTTTTCTCCTACAGTGATGAAAGAAGCAGAAGCTTCTAGAGTTAGTATGATGAAAGTGATCGTAAAAATAAGAATGTTTTTCATAAAGCCCCCATTTTTTATTTTCTTGGTATTTCTCTCAATACAAGGTCTATTTTATCATGATTTTTCAGGTTTGTTACAAAAAAGAAAAAGTGTCTTAGGACTTAGGTCTTGGATTTCTTAAGAGTTTCTGTTAAAAGGGGCAGAATTTCAAAGAGATCGCCCACAATTCCATAAGTGGCTTTTTTAAAGAGAGGAGCTTGTGGGTCCTTATTAATAGCCACGATCACTTTACTGTCTCCCATTCCTGCTAAATGTTGTATAGCCCCTGAGATGCCACAAGCGATGTAGAGGTCGGGACTTACAGTTTTACCGGTCTGCCCTACTTGCATGTCATGGTTAACCCAGCCGGAATCAACAATAGCACGAGAGGCTCCTAGAGAAGCATTAAGGGCCTCAGCTAAAGGCTCTAATAGTTTTTTGTAGTTATCAGCGTTTTGAAGACCTCTTCCTCCTGAAACAATAATACTAGCTTCTGTAAGATCAAATTTCTCAGAATGGGATGACTTTACAACTTCTTTTAGTGTTATTTTGCTTTCTTTTTCCTCTGAAGAAAGGGTTTTTATTTCAGTAACACTTTCTTCGGTAGAGGATTCGATGGTTAACTGATTGGGTCTCATAAGAATGATCTTGTAATCTGTGTTATGGAAGTTTACTTGTGCAGAACACTTCCCAGAGTAAAGGGGTTTTCTTACAATAAGTTCTTTTTCTTTAAATTCTAGATCTGTGACATCACTAACAAAACCAGCTTCAAGGTGGGTACTGACTTTAGGGAAAAGATCTTTTGTTAGGCTTGTTGAAGAAGCAAGGATGGTGTGAGCTTGTGAGGTTTTAATAGCTTTAATAAGAACTTCACAAAAAGCCTCTCGATTGTGGGAAAGATTTTTTTTGCAGTGGAAGATAGTTTCTATATTGTAACCAAAAATCTTTTTAATGAGAGATTCATTTTTTCCTATGACGAGAGCAGAAGATTGAAGGTTTGATTTTTTGGAAAGAGATAGTAGTTCAAGAGAAGATTTTTTAATTTCACCTTGAGTGTTTTCACAAAAAATAAGGACTTCTGACATTTTATAGAACCTTATCCTCTGTTTTTAAAAGCTCTACAAGTTGGTCTGCCTGTTGTTGAGCGGTTCCCTCAAGGAACTTTACAGGTTTTTTTTCTTTAGGGAGTTGAAAGTGAGAGAAACTAATTTTCCTGTCTGATTCGGTAACTCCTAGCTCTGAAAGACTGTACTCTTTAAGAGGTTTTTTCTTAGCTTTCATGATGCCAGGAAGGCTTGCATAGCGAGGAGTGTTCAGACCTTTTGTTGCACCTACGACGCAAGCACCTTTAACTTCTAAGATCTCTTTTTCCCCTCCCTCTAGATCTCTTGTTATAAGAGCTGTGTTCTTTTGATTTTCAAACTGTGAAACTACTACAATGTGGGGGATATTGAGAAACTCAGCCAACATTTGACTTACACTTGACATATTATCATCAATAGCGAGGGTTCCTGTAAAAATATAATGAAAGTTTCCTTCTTTTTTAATTGCTAATTTTAAAGCTTTAGCTGTAGAGAAATGGTCTGTGTCCTCTGGAGCATCAATGGCGATAGCTTCATCAGCACCCATTGCCAGAGCTGTCCTAAGAGTCTCTACTGTGCGTGCCTTAGGACCAAGAGTTATTACCTTGACAAGACAGTTGAGTTTTTCTCTTAGCTTGAGAGCTTCCTCTACAGCAAATTCATCATAAGGATTAAGAATCCATTTGATATGAGATGTGTCTATGGAAGATCCATCACTACAGATTTGGATTTTTGATTCTGTATCAGGAACTTGTTTTATGGCTACAAAAAGATCCATAGGCTCAGAATCTAACTCTTTTTTGTGAAGAAATCAAAACATTTTCGAACAACTGCAGCAAGACGTTTCTTGTTTTTTGATTTATTATTATATAGAGGATTTAAAAAAGAAAGCAATGTGAAGAATGTGGTAGAAAAAAGAGGGATAGCTTGTCAAAACTAAAGTGCTTTTGTTATATTTGGATTTGAATGAGTTATTGGAAAAGCACAATTGGTCAAAAGCAAATTATGGGACTCACAGGTCTTGTTCTAAGTCTTTTTGTTTTAGGTCATGTTTCAGGAAATTTCCTCCTCTTCTTAGGCCCAGAGGCTTACAACACTTATAGCCACATGCTTGTCTCTAATCCTTTGATAGAGGTTGTGGAAATAGGGCTTTTGGTTATTTTTGTGCTACATTTTTACATAGCTTTAACAATCACTCTAAAAAACAAAAGAGCAAAACCTATAGATTACAAGATACAAGCATCAGGGGAAAAAAAAACAAGTTTTTCAGAAAAAACTTTATGGACTCAAGGGTTTGTTGTTTTTGTTTTTGTCATACTACACCTTATTACTTTTAAATATGGAGCCTATTATGAAGTGAAGTATGAAGGGGTTGTTATGAGAGATCTTTTTTCTCTTATAGTAGATGTTTTTCAAGATATAAAGTACGTTATTTTTTATGTTTTATGTTTGATAATACTTACTTTTCATCTAAACCACGGTCTTCATTCTTCCTTAGCAAGCCTTGGTTTTTATAGAAGTAAACACGAAAAAAAAGTGAAAACAATAAGCCTTCTGTTTTCACTTTTTATAGGTATAGGCTTTATCTTGCAACCACTCTATGTGTTTTTTGTTTTATAAGATAAAGCCTTGCTTCTTACTTCCGTTTATCTGTCTTATTCTTCTAATTCTTCTGAACTTATTTTATAGGACATCACAACTTCAGTGCTAAGAGGTAAAAGTTGATTGAATTCTAAAATATTTCCAGAAACTCTATAACGAAGATAGGGAATGCGGGGAATTATTTCAATTTCAAGAGTATCGAGATCAGGTTCAAAACTTAAAACAAAAGTTTCCTCTATGAGAGGTTGTTTTATAGAGTTAGTAGATTTTATGTTTTTTGTTTCTGTACTTTTTTTACAGAGATCAGAGAGCCAAGGATTCATAGTACCCTCAGGGCCGAAATCACAACGAGCAAGTAAATCTTTTGAACGATTACGTTCTTCTATAAGACCACCGTTTTGATAATTTTGTACTCGTACATAACGAACTAAATTAGAGCATTTGTGAAGGGGACATTTGTGATAAGGGCTTGGCTCAAAAGGTTCTTTGATGACTTTGTCTTCACTATCAAGACTTCTAATAAACTCTGTGTTATTACAAGCTATGATAGAAAAAACAATAGATGGGATTATGATTTTTAATTTCGTTTTCATGGAAATACCTCCTTTTTTTATTTTAGTTTATGGGCTTTTATTTTTGTGAAAGCTCTTCACATTTTTCTGTTAATTGAGTTTCATATTTCCGATCAGGTCCAAAAGTGCATACTGCTAACACTTCTCCAGAAGAATCATGTTCATAAATTTCCCCTCCGTTTTGCCATTGATTCCAGAGAGTGCGATGAAAATCAACAAAATCAGAACATTTATGCCTTTCACACAGATAAGATAAAGGACTATGAATACTGCTTTCTTCCTGACTCAAATCCTCTTCATTTTCATTACATGAAATCAGAAAGATAAAAACCATTGATAAAAGAATCTTTACTTTTGTACTCATGAAACCCTCCCGTTTTTATTGTTCAAGTACTTATCGAACCTGCATAGGTTTTTTGTTAGAATCTTTTTAGGACAAAAGTTTAATCTTTTTTAAAAATAGCCTATTGACGGGTCAAAATGATGACGAGGTCTTGATTGGTATATTATGGATTTTAATTTGTAGGCCTCTTTGAAAGAATCCGTAGAAACCTGGAGAGGCTCTTTCTGACTGAACAAATGAAAATTCAAATTTCATAACTACTTAAAATATCTAAAAAAATCTTAACTTAAGTTCTTATTACGATTAGGTAGCTTCATTGATTTTCTTCTATAGTTTTTTTCTTATAAGTTATGAGAATTTGAATTTCAGGAGTCAGAAATTGCTTGAAATCTAAAACCCTTCCCCTAATGTTATAACGAAGGTGAGGAATAGGGGGAAATGTTTCAATTTCAAGAGTATCAAGATCAGGTTCAAAGCTTAAAACAAAAAACTCTTCTATGAGAGATTGCTTTATGGGGTCGGTAGACTTTGTATTTTTAGTTTCTGTGCTTTTACAAAGATCAGAGAGCCAAGGATTCATAGTACCCTCAGGGCCGAAATCACAACGAGCAAGTAAATCTTTTGAACGATTACGTTCTTCTATAAGACCACCGTTTTGATAATTTTGTACTCGTACATAACGAACTAAATTAGAACATTTGTGAAGGGGACATTTGTGATAAGGGCTTGGCTCAAAAGGTTCTTCGATTTTACTCTCAAGTTTATCATTCTTTGTGTCGTTGCAAGAAGAGAGTATAAAAAAAACAGATAATATAATAGTTTTTAATTTTATGTTCATAAGATTCTCTTTTTTTGTTTGAATATTGTATAAAAATTGATTAATAATAAAAGTTTTAAATTTTTTATTCTCATAACTAGGTGACTTTCATTATAACACAAAAGAGATAAAATTTTCTCTTCCTTATTTTCCTCATGACAAAGGGTTAGCTCTTTTTAAAAAACCTACTAAAGTTATAAAGATAAAGGCCAAAGTATTTTACATGCTGTGTAGTAGCCTTTAAGACTTTCTTCTTTAGTCCAGTATCTTTTGTAATTAAGAGGAAAAAGGCTGTGGTTGGATATTAGAGGTTTTGATAAAAATTTTGCAAAATTATATAAAAGTTTCTTGTCTTTATACATTTTTGTAGATTATAGTAAGAGCTAAATATGCTAGAAAAGCTTAAAAATCATGTCCCCTCAGGGCCTTTGTCAGATCAATGGAGACATCATAAGTTTTCCATGAAACTTGTCAATCCGGCCAATAAGAAAAAATTTGAAATTATTGTTGTAGGAACAGGTTTAGCCGGAGCTTCTGCTAGTGCTTCTTTAGCAGAGTTAGGTTATAGGGTAAAAGTTTTTTGCATTCATGATTCTCCAAGAAGAGCTCATTCCATTGCTGCTCAAGGAGGAATCAACGCTGCTAAAAATTATCCCAATGATGGTGATTCTACATATCGTCTTTTTTATGACACTATTAAAGGAGGGGATTATCGTTCTAGAGAGTCTAATGTTTACCGTCTAGCAGAGATTTCCAATAATATTATTGATCAGTGTGTGGCCCAAGGGGTTCCTTTTGCGAGAGAATATGGTGGTTATTTAACCAACCGCTCTTTTGGAGGGGCTCAAGTTTCAAGAACTTTTTATGCGAAAGGACAAACAGGACAACAGCTTCTTTTAGGAGCTTACTCTGCTATGATGAGGCAAGTCAGTAAAGGACAAATCAAACTTTTTCCAAGACAAGAGATGTTGGATTTAGTTTGCGTTAATCATAGGGCCCAAGGGATTACAACAAGAAACCTCATTACAGGTGAAATTGAAAGTTACAAAGCTCACGCTGTTGTTTTAGCAACAGGTGGTTATGGGAATGTATTTTATTTGTCTACCAATGCTAAACAGTCTAATGTAACGGCAAGTTGGAGGTGTCATAAAAAGGGTGCTTTTTTTGCCAACCCCTGTTATACACAGATCCATCCAACCTGTATTCCTGTTACAGGAGACAAGCAGTCTAAACTTACGTTAATGTCTGAATCTTTAAGAAACGATGGCCGTGTTTGGGTGCCAAAAGAAAAAACCTGTAAGAAAAGCCCTTTACAAATTCCCGAATCAGAAAGAGATTATTACCTGGAAAGAATTTATCCTAGTTTTGGAAACCTTGTTCCTCGTGATGTGGCTTCAAGACAAGCTAAATTTCGTGTTGATGAAGGAAGAGGGGTAGGAGAAACAGGAGTTGCTGTTTATTTAGATTTTACCAAAGCCATTGCAACGCAAGGGGAGAAAACGATTGCAAGTAAGTATGGAAATCTTTTTCAAATGTATGAAAAGATCACAGGAGAAAATCCTTATCAAAGACCTATGAGAATTTATCCTGCTGTTCATTACACTATGGGAGGGTTATGGGTGGATTATAATTTGCAGACGACTATTGAGGGATTGCATGTTTTGGGGGAAGCTAATTTTTCAGATCATGGAGCTAACCGTTTAGGAGCAAGTGCTTTAATGCAGGGTTTAGCTGACGGTTATTTTATCATTCCCTACACTATCGGTCATTTTTTAGCTTCCCATAATCACCCTGAAATTACCACATGTCATGAAGCTTTTCGAGAAAGTAAAAGTGAATCAGAAAAGACTTTGCGTCAACTTCTTAATATAAAGGGCTCAAAAACAGTGGATGAATTTCACAGGAAGTTAGGAAATCTTATGTGGGAGCATGTGGGAATGCTGAGAAGTGAAAAGAGTTTAAAAAAAGCTAAAAAAGAGATTTGTAATTTAAGACAAGAGTTCTGGAATAATGTGAAGGTTTTAGGGGAGGCAAATTTTAAGAACTCAGAGTTAGAGAAAGCCTTTAGAGTGGCAGATTTTTTAGAACTAGGTGAACTTATGGCACAAGATGCTTTAGAAAGAAAGGAATCTTGTGGAGGACATTTTAGGGAGGAATACCAAACAACTGATCATGAAGCTCAAAGGAATGATGAGGCCTTCTCCCATGTAGCTTGTTGGGATTGGAAAGAACAAGGTCAGTGGAAGAGAAATAAGGAAGAATTGATTTTTAAAACAGTTAATCCTTCGCAAAGAAGTTATAAATAAAAAACCCCAGAATCAATTTATTTAGCAAGAGAGGAGAATGATAAATTGGCTCCTCCCGGGAATCTGTGGGTGAAAAGTAGCTAGAAATCCCCCAAAAAGGCTCATATTAATCAAAGTAAGAGTAAGACATCCTATCTTGTATTTTTGAGTTCTTTGAGGCCCTTACTGGCCTCTATCGCCTTTGGCGATTGAACTCAAAAACATTCATTTTATTTGCTTTTATTTGCTGTGTTACATTAAAATTTTAAAAAAGAAGTACCTACTTCCCAGATGCCTTAAAATGTTATTCAAAAAAAAAAAAAGGAGGGAAGAGATGCTTTTGAAGACTATACTAAATGATTGTTTAAGATGGAAGTCTTTTGTGTACGAAGACATTTATTTTTCAAAAGATAGAAAGTCAATTAATGTTCCTATTAAGGCTCGTAAAAATGGCCAAGCTTTTTGTAGTGTTTGTAAGAAGCCCTGTTCAGTGTATGACAGCAGTAAATCATCATGGGACTTTGAATCCCTTCCTATTTTAAGTTACAGGGTGTTCTTTGTTTATGCTGTAAGAAGAGTCAATTGTCCTTGCTGTGGGGTAAAAGTTGAACATTTACCTTGGGCCGATGGTAAGAAGAGTTTAACGATCTTTTACATGAAGTACTTAGCAGACTGGTGTCGTCACCTGTCTTGGAAAGAGGTTTCTTGTAAGTTTCATGTCAGTTGGAATCAGGGAGGATGTCCCATTTCTCGGTGGAATTAGTTAGAGGGCGATTTCATGTTTAAGCGACCTTTCTTTGTTTTGCAACCATTTTTTCTAAGTTTTCTTTAAAGTTTTTTAAATACATAAAGCCTCTGATTCGTTTAAATCTTTTCTCAGCATCAAAGAGAGTAACAGCAGCCCAACGACTCACTTGGTCTGCTCCTCTTTTCCAGTTCTTAACTCTCCCTGTTCTATACCTTGTGTAGGAAAACATGGACTCTATAGGATTTGTAGACAGTAAAGTCTTTTTTAAGGAGGGGGTAGCTTTAAGACGAATCACAGTCAAAGTCTCCTTACAAGCTTCTTCAAGAGATTCTAAAGCTGAATGGTTGATCTGTTTCAACCAACAAACTAACTCCTCATGCTCTTTCAAAGCCGATTCATAATCTACTGAACCATGAAGTCTTTTCCAACGAATGCGAAACTCTTGATGTCTTTCTTTTGGCAAATAATTGAGGATATTTCTTTCTTTGTGACGAATGCAACGTTGAACAACAGACTTTTTTCCCCAAACTGCCTTGATAGCCTTCCTTAGAGCTTTAGAACCATCAATAACAAAAAGATAGCCCTTATCTGAATCCATACCTCTAGAAACAAGGTTCTCTAAAAGATCTTTTGTCAGCTCGCAATTTTCTGTAGTTCCTTCTCGTAACCCTATAATGTGCTTTTTGCCCGTCACGTCGATACCTAAAGCAACCACCACTGTACGATCTCCAAAGCCTACTCCATCTATCATGACTGAAACAAACTCATGCTTAGACAAGTCCTTAGAGCTTATCTCATCTAAAGCCTTCTTAGAGGAATTTACAAAAGCTCTAGAAACAGAACTCTTCTTAACTCCTGTGCCACCAGAGATCTCCTCTAAAAGAGGATCGTAGTCCCTTGTTGAAACTCCATGGAGAAGGTGGTTCTGAATCTTTTCAGTGAAAACATCGTAGTTTCTCAAAGCAGAGTATGTTCGCAGTTTGACATCTTTTCCGTCTTTTTTAACTCTGGGCTTTCGAATCGAAACTCTTTGTCCTTGAGCATAAACAGACCCAGGATCGCTTCCATTTCGCATGCATTCTTCCTCTCGATCGTATAGTGGACCACAGAGCTTAGTGACTTCGTCATTAAATATCCAGTAGATTACGTCAAGAATTCTATGCTTCATATAGTTATGAACAGCATCTTGAATCTCCTTGTGATCCGATAGTTCTTGAATTGATATTTTTTCTTTTGTATTCTTCATTTTGGACTCCTTTTGTTTAATTTTTAATTCATTCTAAATATTTATTAAATCCTAGGTGGACTTAAAAATCCACCAGGGAGTCCTCTTATCTGCTCCATTTTTGAACAGAATTCCACCGAGAAATGGGACATCCTCGAATCAGGTCTATGCTTCGGTAGAATGGGTCGTAGAATATGGTTTAAAACAAAGGGTTTTAAAGGGAATACAAGCTATAGGTGTAGATGAAATACAATGGAAAAAGAACCATCAGTATCTCACCTTAGTCTATGAAATAAGCAAAGAAAGTGTTCGTTTGCTATGGATAGGAGAAAAAAGAACAGAAAAGAGTTTTAGAAAATTCTTTGATTTACTAGGAGAGAAGTCAAAAGATATACGGTTTGTGTGTTCTGATATGTGGAAGCCTTATTTAAAAGTCATAAAGGAGAGGGCAAGTGGAGCTTTACACATATTAGATCGGTTTCATATCGTAGCAAGACTCAATAAGGCTTTAGACGAAGTGAGAGCTTCAGAACACAAAAAAATGAAAGAAGACGGGTATGAACCCCTTTTAACAAAAGCTAGATGGCCCTTGTTAAAAAATGCAGAAAATTTAAAATCTTATGAAAAAGTAAAATTAAGGCATTTAATACAGTACAATTTAAAAAGTATCCGCTGTTATTTTTTAAAAGAAGACTTCCGACAGTTATGGACCTATGTTCCACCAACTTGGGCTGGTAAATTTATAGACAGTTGGACGAGACGAGTCATGCTTTCAAAAATTGAACCTATGAAAAGAAAAGCAAAAACCATACGAAGACATAAGCTACTTATTCTTAATTACTTCAAGGCTAAAAAAACCTTCTCCTCAGGGATTGTAGAGGGTTTAAACAACAAAGTAAAACTCACTATGAGAAAATCTTACGGCTTTAGAACCTCTAAAGCTATAAAAATCGCCTTATATCATAACCTTGGAAAACTGCCAGAACCTCCGGGAACCCACAGATTCTTTTGAGGAGGCGATAAATTTAAGAAAAAAAGAAACCTCTTTACAAACTTATGGTAATACCATTTCCAAAAATTAATTCGACATTTTTTTAACTCATTGCGTCCTGGCTTTTTGATAAAACTCTGTTAAATTTTTAGAGTCATGTCGAAAAAAGATTTAGTTACACAGATTCAAGGGTATGATTTTCTGGCTACTTACAAAGTGGAAAGAAGTGCCAACATCAAGATAAAACTCCAAGCTTTGCAACATATGCAAGACGGAAAATCGATTCAAGAAACAGCAGGTATAGTTTTCTATCATCATCACAGTATCAAATCCTGGTTACAGTCTTTTTTTGTAGACTTTGATTACGAGGGATTGATAGATCGAGAAGGCAGAGGACGCAAGCCTCGTTTACCAGTGACAGAAGAAGAGAACTTCAAAATCAAGTTAGATGAAATTCAAGACAAAAGAGAAGGAGGAAGCATAGGAGCAAAGGGAATACAGGAACTTTTAGCAGATGAATTTGACTGTGAACTTCCCCTGTTTCTGCGGACAGTCAATTTTCTCTTAAAGTCTCCATAAAATGGAGGTAAAAGAAAGAATGGAAAAAGTAAAACAGTACTCGGAAGAGTTTAAGGAACATTTTCCAGAAGAGGTGGAGAAAATAAAAGAAAAGATTCAGACTCATAAAATAGAGATTTGGTGGCAGGATGAATGCAGAATAAGCTCAGCAAGGTTCTTTGAGCAGGATTTGGGCAAGAAAAGGCACACGGCCTAGAGTTGTGAGGCAAAGACAATTTTTATCCACTTATATTTTTGGAGCAGTTTGTCCGGATAAAGATAAAGGCTGTGCTTGGATTTTACCGGAATGTAATTCAGGGATGATGCAAATTCACTTAGATGAGATATCTAAAAATATTGCCTCCTCAAAAGAATCTGTGGGTTCCCGGAGGTTCTGGCAGTTTTCCAAGGTTATGATATAAGGCGATTTTTATAGCTTTAGAGGTTCTAAAGCCGTAAGATTTTCTCATAGTGAGTTTTACTTTGTTGTTTAAACCCTCTACAATCCCTGAGGAGAAGGCTTTTTTAGCCTTGAAGTAATTAAGAATAAGTAGCTTATGTCTTCGTATGGTTTTTGCTTCTCTTTTCATAGGTTCAATTTTTGAAAGCATGACTCGTCTCGTCCAACTGTCTATAAATTTACCAGCCCAAGTTGGTGAAACATAGGTCCATAACTGTCGGAAGTCTTCTTTTAAAAAATAACAGCGGATACTTTTTAAATTGTACTGTATTAAATGCCTTAATTTTACTTTCTCATAAGATTTTAAATTTTCTGCATTTTTTAACAAGGGCCATCTAGCTTTTGTTAAAAGGGGTTCATACCCATCTTCTTTATCTCTTTTGACTTCTCTCCTAGTAAATCAAAGAATTTTCTAAAACTCTTTTCTGTTCTTTTTTCTCCTATCCACAACAAGCGTACACGGGTTTTGCTTATTTCATAGACTAAGGTGAGATACTGATGGTTCTTTTTCCATTGTATTTCATCTACACCTATAGCTTGTATTCCCTTTAAAACCCTTTGTTTTAAACCATATTCTACGACCCATTCTACCGAAGCATAGACCTGATTCCAACTGACATGAAACTTACAAGAAACCTCTTTCCAAGACAGGTGACGACACCAGTCTGCTAAGTACTTCATGTAAAAGATCGTTAAACTCTTCTTACCATCGGCCCAAGGTAAATGTTCAACTTTTACCCCACAGCAAGGACAATTGACTCTTCTTACAGCATAAACAAAGAACACCCTGTAACTTAAAATAGGAAGGGATTCAAAGTCCCGTGATGATTTACTGCTGTCATACACTGAACAGGGCTTCTTACAAACACTACAAAAAGCTTGGCCATTTTTACGAGCCTTAATAGGAACATTAATTGACTTTCTATCTTTTGAAAAATAAATGTCTTCGTACACAAAAGACTTCCATCTTAAACAATCATTTAGTATAGTCTTCAAAAGCATCTCTTCCCTCCTTTTTTTTTTTTTGAATAACATTTTAAGGCATCTGGGAAGTAGGTGCTTCTTTTTTAAAATTTTAATGTAACACAGCAAATAAAAGCAAATAAAATGAATGTTTTTGAGTTCAATCACCGGAGGTGATAGAGGCCAGTAAGGCCTCAAAGAACTCAAAAATACAAGATAGAATGTCTTACTCTTGCTTTGATTAATATGAGCCTTTTTGGGGGATTTCTACTACTTTTCACCCACAGATTCCCGGGAGGAGCCAAAATATTCAAGAAAACTATCATGGAATTGTTTTAATGGACAGAGCCAGTTGGCATACCACAGAGACTTTGATAGTTCCTAAGAATTTATCCCTGATGCCTTTACCTCCTTATAGTCCAGAATTAAATCCCATGGAACAAGTCTGGCAACAATTACGAAGGATCAAATTATCGAATGCATGTTTTAAAAACTATGACCATATAGTGAATACTTGTTGTGAGGCCTGGAATACTTTTTGCGATCAGGAGGGCAGGATTAAAAAATTATGCACTCGATCTTGGGCAAAACAACAAGATGAATCAAGCTTGTAAATTAATTTGAACCTATAAATTAAATTGTTTAACTGATTTTTGTCATTTTAAATTTTACCCTCACTTTTTCACTTATTTTAACCCATCAATCGATTCACACAACAAATAGATATACCTGAAATAAACTTATCTTATGAAAACTTAAACTCACCTTAAAAGAAGTTTTTTTAAAATCTCCTAACTGAAGCTTTTCCTTAAGTCAATTTTAAAATTTTAAATTTGAACATGAAAATGTCGAATTAATTTCTGTAATTGGTATAAGCTTAGTTTTTATCAAAAAGGGCTTTTAAAGCAAAGTTATCAAAAAACCAAATTGCAGTTCAATCTTAGGTTTTGTATGAAAGAAGGTTGAATTTGAAATTAACAACAGATCCACAAAATGTCTTGACTGGAAAACATTATATGGGGTTAAATATAAAAAATGGCTTCCTTGTTCAATGGTAATTAGGATTCAATGGTAATTAGGAAGTAAAGCTAAAGAGATTGTATGTCTGAAAAAAGATCGTTTTATTTGAAAGTATGGAAGCAAGATAATTTTAGTCAAAAAGGATCTTTTATTTCTTATGAGGCTAAAGATGTTTCTGTTGATATGTCTTTTCTAGAAATGTTAGATGATATGAACGAAAAACGTCTTCATCAAAACAAGAGATCTATTGAATTTGATCACGATTGTAGGGAGGGAATTTGTGGCTCTTGTGCTCTTATGATCAATGGAGAGGCTCATGGGCCTATGAAAGCGACAACTACGTGTCAGCTTCATATGAGACATTTTCCTGATCAAAGTAGAATTACAGTGGAGCCTTTCAGGGCGAAAGCTTTTCCTGTGGTGAGGGATTTGATTGTTGACAGAAGTGCTTTTGATCGTCTTGTAGAAAAAGGGGGCTTTATTTCTGTCAATACGGGAAGTGCTCCTGAGGCTAATAGCTTGCCTGTGAATAAGAAAAAAAGTGATGAAGCTTTTTTAGCAGCAGCTTGTATTGGTTGTGGGGCATGTGTTGCGGCTTGTAAGAATGCCTCAGCAAATTTATTTGTAGCAGCTAAGATAGCTCATCTTCATTACTTACCACAAGGACAAACAGAAGCCCCTCAAAGAGTGCTACATATGGTAAAACAGATGGATGAGGAGGGTTTTGGAGCTTGCAGCAATACGGGAGCCTGTAGTAGAGCTTGCCCTAAAGAGATAAAGTTAGATTATATCTCTCAAATGAATTCTGAGTATCTCAAAAGTTCTGTTAAAAAGGTTTATGGTAAATAGACTCAGAGCCTGTAAACTTATGACGAGATTTAATTTTCTTTAGTTTTGTTTGGTCTATATCTTGTCCTGACTTCGACACAACATAGTGAGGGGGCTACACTGGTAGAGTCTATAAATAAGCTAAAGTGAACTTCCCCTGTTTCTGCGGACAGTCAATTTTCTCTTAAAGTCTCCATAAAATGGAGGTAAAAGAAAGAATGGAAAAAGTAAAACAGTACTCGGAAGAGTTTAAAAAGCAAGCCATTGAATTGGCAGAGGAAATAGGTGCAAAGGAAGCCTCAGAGAAGCTAGGACTGAGAAATTTCCAAGTGATAAGCTCTTGGAAGCGTTTTCTAAAGCCTGAAGTAGAAAGACAAGCTTCCCATGACTTGGCTTCGGCATTGGAGGAAATAAAGAGGTTAAAAAAGGAGCTGGTCTATGAGAGGCGGAGTGTAGGTATATTGAAAGAGGCAGCGGCTTTTTTTTCAAAGGAAATCCTGAAATGAGATTTAAGGCTATGTTTTATGTAAAAGAGAAAGGGCATCCAGTGCTTCGCATTTGCGAATTATTAAGAGGATCTCGTTCTGGTTTTTATAGTTTTTTAAAAACCAGGGGAAAGCTTGAAAAGGATAAAAATCTGGAGAAAAACATAGAATCTATTTTTAAAAAAAATAAAGGCTGTTATGGTTCCCCCAGGGTGTATAGGGAATTAAAGCGTTGCGGAGTGAGTGCTGGAGAAAACAAAGTAGCTCGAATTATGAAACTAAAGAATCTCAGTGCCCGTCAGAAAAAACCCTATGTTCCTAGAACAACAAAGAATAACCCTCTCATGATTAAGTCTCCTCGGTTGTTTAAGACAGGACAGAGCCAAGCAGGAAAAGAAAACCAGGTATGGTGTTCGGATTTAACCTATATTCCTTTTAGAGATAAATTTCTGTATTTGGTTGTATTTTTAGATGTCTATAATCGAGAGATTAAGTCTTGGAAGCTCTGTGAGAGCTTGGACGGGGTTCATTCAAAACAGGCTCTGAGAGCCGCAGTCCAATCTGTTTCTGGGAACTTAGAGGGCTTGATAATCCACTCGGATCAAGGGGTTCAATATTGTTGTGAAGGGTTTAGAAAAGAATTGAAATTCTTTGGCCTCAAGCAATCTATGTCTAGGAAAGGAAATTGTTATGATAATGCGTTTGTGGAGAGCTTTTTCCATACGTTGAAAGATGAACTGGAATACAAAGACTGTACAACGAAAGAAGAGTTGGAGAAAAAAATTGCAATTTACATGGATTGGTATAACAAGGTAAGAATGCATTCTTCCTTGAAATACATGAGCCCAAAAGAATTTAAACAAAGGAGGGCTTTAAGAACATAAAAACTGTCCACTTTTTTGGGGGAAGATCAAAAGACTCGTTTTAATGTAAGAAGAGCTGTTTTAGTAGCTGATAGAGCTATGTTTGTAAGAAAGAATTTAGAGACTATGGATAAGATAGGGATAGAGTATGTTGTGGCTACAAAGTTAAAATCCCTTTCTAGCAAGAAAAAAGAAGAGGTTTTAAGTTATAAAAACTATAAGCCCACCCAAGTGGCTTGTGATACATCTCATCTTTTTTGGGTGAAAGAGCTAGAGCATGAAGGAAAAAGATTGATAGTCAGTTATTCGAACAAAAGAGCCAAAAGAGATCAAAATCAAAGAGAGCGTTTGATCAATCGTTTGATGAAGAAAGTAAGAAACAGGGGAAGTTCAGTCAGTTGATCTCCAATCATGGGACCAAACGTTTTATTAAAGTTGACAATGTGAAAGTGAGCATAAATGAGGAGAAAATGGAAAAAGAAGCTTTGTGGGACGGTCTTCACGGAATTATAACAAATGTTCAAAACAAGACAGCCAGTGAGCTTTTAAGTCGTTACAGAAGTCTTTGGAGAATAGAAGAGGCTTTTAGAGTGAATAAGACGACGTTAAAGATGAGGCCTGTTTATCATTGGAAAAAAAGAAGAATAGAAACTCACATTGCCATTTGTTTTTTAGCCTATGCGATCTCTTACACAATGGTTTATAAACTCAAACAAGCAGGACTTAATTTAAGCTTTGAAAGAATGAGAAAGATCTTAAAAAGAGATCAGTACAGTATTTTAGAAGAAAAAAAGACGAAAAAACTTTATCGTCTTCCCTCAGGTTGTACAAAGGAAGTAGAGGAAATTTACAGTGCTTTTTCGCTTAAAAGAAACTCTTCTATGAGCCTCATTCCCACAATATCTGCTGAATCTGCTGACCTTTAAAAAACCATTTCCTGTGGCCCCAAAAATTGTAACTATTTGAAATTATTCACTTGTTGCAGTGTGTTGTGTCGAAGTCAGGAGTGATGAAGCTTTTTTAGCAGCAGCTTGTATTGGTTGTGGGGCATGTGTTGCGGCTTGTAAGAATGCCTCAGCAAATTTATTTGTAGCAGCTAAGATAGCTCATCTTCATTACTTACCACAAGGACAAACAGAAGCCCCTCAAAGAGTGCTACATATGGTAAAACAGATGGATGAGGAGGGTTTTGGAGCTTGCAGCAATACGGGAGCCTGTAGTAGAGCTTGCCCTAAAGAGATAAAGTTAGATTATATCTCTCAAATGAATTCTGAGTATCTCAAAAGTTCTGTTAAAAAGGTTTATGGTAAATAGACTCAGAGCCTGTAAACTTATGACGAGATTTAATTTTCTTTAGTTTTGTTTGGTCTATATCTTGTTAGAGCGTTTTAAAAGGTTTACTTTTTTAATTTTCTCATTTAAAAAAAAGTAGTTTGAAGCCTTATTTTCTTTTCTTTTTTTTGATTCTAAGCGGGTTTTTATCCCAAGCCATAGAAGCTATCGAAAGCCTTCCTGTTCAAGATGGAGGGCGGGTGAAGCCTTTTTTTACTTTTGCTAAGGAAAGTTTGACTGTAATTTACGGAAAAAGAGTCTTTAAAAACCAAAAAGCATCTTATATTGTTTTCACTTGGCCTCTTTTTCCAGAGGTATGGAAAAAAGAGAAAATCATTCGTATTCAAAGTGCACAGGTGAAAAAAAGTTTGAGATTAAGAAATGAAGAAGTTCTTTTCAGTTTAGAGGATTTGTTACAAAATCCTCACTTCAAAGATAACATGAAAAGGTTAGAGACTTTGAGAACTCAAAATGAAACATTGAAAAGTCTTGATAAAGAATTAGCTCATTTAGAATATCAAGTAGGCCTTTTTTATCAATCTCTTATAGGAGAACGTTTGAAAATAGCTCCTTCTCAAAAGAACTTTTTAGAAGGCAAATGGCTTTCGTTAAAAGAATTGAGCTCAAAAGGTAATAAAGCTTCAAAGCTTTTCATTGAAATTATAACCAGCTTCTCTCGTCATCTTAAATCCAAGGAAGGTTCTGATTTAGAAGAAAGGATCTCAAACTTTCAAAAAGGAGTAGGAACCTCTATTTATAATACAAAGATGAAAGTGGAAGTTTTTTTTCATAAACTAAGACCTTTCTTTTTTGCTTTTTTACTTTATGTTTTAGGCTCTTTACTTCTTGTTTTTCAGCTTTCTTGGGGAAAAGCTATTCTTTTTATAGGTTTTTTATTTCACACAATAGGATTTTTATTTAGAATTTATATTTCAAGTCGTGCACCAGTGACGAATATGTATGAGACTGTTATTTGGGTGCCTTGGGGAGCTATGCTCATAGGCTTCTTTTTAAGCTTTTTTAAAAAGGAGGATTCTTATATGAAAGCTTCAGGAATAGTAGGAACTTTTTGTCTTCTTGTCTCCATGATAGCACCTTCTATTTTAGATCCTTCCCTTCAACCTCTTGAGCCTGTTTTAAGAGATAATTTTTGGCTGACAACTCATGTTCTTTCCATTACTTTAAGTTATGGAGCTTTTGCTTTAGCTTGGCTTTTAGCTAATATAGCTTTAACAGGACATTTTTTTCAACTTCAAAAGTATAAAAGTTTAAATAGATCTTCTAGGCAGGTTTATGAAGTTTTAAAAATAGGTGTTGTACTCTTAGCTCTTGGTGTTTTTTTAGGAGGTGTGTGGGCTGATTATTCGTGGGGACGTTTTTGGGGCTGGGATCCTAAAGAAACATGGGCTCTTATCTCCCTTTTAGCTTATTTAGCTCTTCTTCATGGTCGCCTGTCAGGATGGTTAAGCCCTTTAGCCGTTCTTATAAGCTCTATTGTAGGATTTTGTTTGATCATTATGACTTGGTACGGCGTTAACTTTGTTTTAGGTCAAGGATTACATTCTTATGGTTTTGGAAGTGGAGGATCGAATAAAGTTGGTTTTGCAATTCTTTTACAATTTCTTTGGCTTTTTTACATTTTTCGGAAATCTACCTTTTTCCGAAAAAAATCTTCCTAAGTAGTCGTTCTCTTTGACATTTCGATATGTGTCATATCAAGTTGAATGAAGGGTTTTTTCTGACTTCATAGAGTTTAAAAATTTAATCAAAAATTTCTCATAATCTTATCAAAATGATAGAATTCTGTTGTGATAATTGCAACTATCACAGCTTAAACATGAAATCGCCCTCTAAAATTCCACCGAAAAATGGGACATCCTCCTCTTTTCCTATCTTCGTATTTTGAATGCTCTCTTCTCATAACAACATTATAACTAATCTAGAAAATTATGCAAGTATAGCGAAACTTTTGTGAATATCTATAGTTTAGAGTCTCTCCTAATAAAAGATCAACACTCTTTATGTCGAAAAATTTTATCTCTCCATAGAAGCATAGCTTGTATTTTTTGCTATTTCCCTACAAAATCATGCATGAATTGAAAATTGTTTTATTTGTAAGAATATTTTGTAAAACAATATACCCCCCCTTTTTTTTTGTCTCAAAATGAGTCACTTGGACTAAAGGTATAAACTGAATTTCCCGATAAAAGATTAAATAAAAAGGAGGAAAAGGAATGAAATCTTTAATTATAATTTTACTGTTAGTCTTGAGCATACAAGTAAAAGCTTGATAGAGAGGTAAAGAATTATGAAGGGATATTTTTTTCTCTATACTCATCGCTGTTCTTGATTTTTTTGATTTTTTCGTTTTTTTATTTCAAAACTGTTCTTTTAGCACAAAAGGCGAGGATTCAAGAAGCGAGGTCTCAATTTCGAAAATTTTTAAAACTTCAGAAGAGTGTTGGAATTCTGATTTTCAGAGTTGCATTTTTTAAAAAATCCTTTTTATTCTATGTCCATTCAAGATCAAAACAATTTTTTCTATACAATTTGGTTCAAAGAAGATTTAAGTTTATTTCAAACTCAAGCTATTGATCTTGAAGGTCTAGACTCTTCAGGTTTTTTAAAAAATGAAGGATTCTCCGTTATACCTTATGAGGGCGAAAGACTTTATGTCAAATCAATGGGAGAGAATAAGTTAAAATTTCGCTACCCTTCTTCAGAATTAGCTCAAATAACTGTATACTACTGGACTCATAGAACTTTGAATCTCATAGAAAGCTTCATGCCTAAAGAAACCATAGCTCATACAGAAACATTCCAAGTCCATACAAAAGCAAAAACAACAGGATGGTCTTCAAAAAAGAAATCTATATACCTTAGTCTTGGGTATGATGAACAACTGGATACAGCCTTCAGTGCTGAAACCACCATTCACCTTGTAGCAGAAGCCAGTCTTTTTTTTCAAACTAATGGTGCTGTCTATAAACCTAAAGATAAGACAAAACATATCACTTATGGTTTCATGCAAAAAGATAAAAAAGATGCCTCCTCAAAAGAATCTGTGGGTTCCCGGAGGTTCTGGCAGTTTTCCAAGGTTATGATATAAGGCGATTTTTATAGCTTTAGAGGTTCTAAAGCCGTAAGATTTTCTCATAGTGAGTTTTACTTTGTTGTTTAAACCCTCTACAATCCCTGAGGAGAAGGCTTTTTTAGCCTTGAAGTAATTAAGAATAAGTAGCTTATGTCTTCGTATGGTTTTTGCTTCTCTTTTCATAGGTTCAATTTTTGAAAGCATGACTCGTCTCGTCCAACTGTCTATAAATTTACCAGCCCAAGTTGGTGAAACATAGGTCCATAACTGTCGGAAGTCTTCTTTTAAAAAATAACAGCGGATACTTTTTAAATTGTACTGTATTAAATGCCTTAATTTTACTTTTTCATAAGATTTTAAATTTTCTGCATTTTTTAACAAGGGCCATCTAGCTTTTGTTAAAAGGGGTTCATACCCGTCTTCTTTCATTTTTTTGTGTTCTGAAGCTCTCACTTCGTCTAAAGCCTTATTGAGTCTTGCTACGATATGAAACCGATCTAATATATTCAAAGCTTGACTTGCCCTTTCCTTTATTACTTGTAACTGCTCACTCTCGTAAGTTTTTATTTAAAGCCATAGAGATCGCTTCTAAAGAAGAATATCCTCTATTTCTCATTGTTTTAACATAGCTGGTAATACGACAAAAATATTTCGCCATTTCTTCTGTTCTGAAACACCCTGACACTTTCTTTTTCACCTTAGTCATTCTTAGATCTCTTTCAACTCTGTTATTAGTAGGATCTACGTTCTTTCTTTTAGAAAAACACAGTATTTCTGCTTCATACTTTTTAAATCGCAGCCAAAGGTTCTGAGCTTGTGTATGCTTTAGTCGTCCTTTCTTGCCATTTTTCTTAGGAAATTCTGGAAGCTCTTTTAAGCCTTACGATTCCCTTGACGACTAAAATCTTGCGAAGAAGGAAGACCGCTGTTGCTGGAATTTTTTCGAACCTGTTTTTCTAAAAGCACAACAATCAGAATGTTCATGACCTTAAAGAGGGATTCAACAATCACAGAAATCTCAGTAGGCACAGAACCTTTCTTTGCAAGCTTATCAAAGTCACTTCTTATATTTTCAATCTCATTTCTGATGGAGGTCTTATTTATTGTCATTTGAAAAAAGTATTTAAAAGAAAATCTGTAAGAGCAAGACTTTTATCTTAAAACAGGTCTAAAGTTAGGGATAAATGAACAATGTAGGTGAGCAGTTACTATTACTTTTAAATAGGGCTTCCACATATCAGAACACACAAACTGTATATCTTTTGACTTCTCTCCTAGTAAATCAAAGAATTTTCTAAAACTCTTTTCTGTTCTTTTTTCTCCTATCCATAGCAAACGAACACTTTCTTTGCTTATTTCATAGACTAAGGTGAGATACTGATGGTTCTTTTTCCATTGTATTTCATCTACACCTATAGCTTGTATTCCCTTTAAAACCCTTTGTTTTAAACCATATTCTACGACCCATTCTACCGAAGCATAGACCTGATTCCAACTGACATGAAACTTACAAGAAACCTCTTTCCAAGACAGGTGACGACACCAGTCAGCTAAGTACTTCATGTAAAAAATTGTTAGGTTTTTCTTCCCATCTGCCCAAGGTAAATACTCAACTTTTACTCCACAGCAAGAACAATTAACTCTTCTTACAAAATAAACAAAAAACACCCTGTAACTTAAAATAGGAAGGGATTCAAAGTCCCGTGATGATTTACTGCTGTCATACACTGAACAGGGCTTCTTACAAACACTACAAAAAGCTTGGCCATTTTTACGAGCCTTAATAGGAACATTAATTGACTTTCTATCTTTTGAAAAATAAATGTCTCCGTATACAAAAGACTTCCATCTTAAACAATCATTTAGTATAGTCTTCAAAAGCATCTCTTCCCTCCTTTTTTTTTTTTTTTGAATAACATTTTAAGGCATCTGGGAAGTAGGTGCTTCTTTTTTAAAATTTTAATGTAATACAGCAAATAAAAGAATGTTTTTGAGTTCAATCACCGGAGGTGATAGAGGCCAGTAAGGGCCTCAAAGAACTCAAAAATACAAGATAGGATGTCTTACTCTTACTTTGATTAATATGAGCCTTTTTGGGGGATTTCTACTACTTTTCACCCACAGATTCCCGGGAGGAGCCAAAGAATAAAACACAAAGAAAATCAAAATAAGAAAAAAACTAAAAATTATTAGAAGAACTTCTCTAATACTTTTGTAACGGGGAAGGCCTTAGGAAAACGTCTTACAGGCTCGTTTTACAACAAGATCAATAAAAACTTCTCCTTTAAAATCTAAGAAATATCCCCCTCGTAGGAGTCAAGGGCTGTTAAGAAACCGACTTACGATAGGGAGGGTAAAATTTAAAATGAAAAAATCAACTACACAATTTAATTTACAGGCTCCCTCCCGGAAACCCACAGATTCTTTTGAGAAGGAAAAAATACATTTTTAATGTAAAAATTACATTCTTAACACAAAAAGCTTTAGTAAAAGCAAAGGTTGTGGTACAGTGTGTTATAAAGTTTGATTTTAAATTTATAATTTCAAAAGTAAGGAAGAGAAAGGAAAAACAAACAAAGAAAGGGATATTTATGAAATTCATTTATTTGTTACTTATTTTTACCTTATTTCCTATGAGCTTAGCTTATGCTTATGGAGATAAAGAAGAGGGAGAAAAGTTGAAGCTTCTGTCTATTCAAGAACTTCAAAAAATCAAAATTCCTACTCCTTTGTTAGAAGAATATAGTTTCTGTGGGGTTTTTCCTCATTCACCTAACTCAAAACTTTTTTGCTATAAAAACTCAGCCTCTCCTCTATCTCTTACTCTCAAGCACTTAAAAGATAGTTCGGATTCTATTTCAAGTCATTTTCATCTTTTGAAAGAAAAATTGAGGCTTAAATTTGAAGATGAAAACACTTTAAAAAAATATTTTGAAGCTTTGACAGAGAAACTTAAGGATTTAGATTATGAAGTTCTAGAAAACCAACTACAAAACACCCATACAAAAAACTCTTCTATCTTTTCTCCCAATGCCTATCTGTTTGCCCTAAAATACTCTTTTGGAAGCACATTTGTTGTAGGGGGCGACGTTGATTTTCTCCTGGGATTAGTAGTTGTTCCACAAGAAGTGTCGCAAATTAACAGAGAGGATTACAAAACAGAAAGGACTGAGGAGACTTTTGATTTTATTTTTGTTCTTATCCCTTCTGTAAGTACTGGTTTGGGTTTAAGAGTGGGTGGGTCCACTGCGGGACTTGTTATTGGCATCATTAATGATCGAAATGAGCCTCCTTTGGTCAATGCAGAAGAAGTTTCCGGAGGAGTTCAACTTGGAGGGAACTTAAAGTTAAATGCTTTTCTAGGCCTTAATAGTACAGTTTCTGGAATTTGGAAAAATATTCAATTTGAGCCTCGTTTTTTTCTATCCCTTTTATCTCTTGAAAAGGGAATGAAACTTGGTGGAGGTGCTTATATAAAAATAGGTGCTATATTAAAAATAAGTGATATAGTGCCTCTCACAGAAAATGCGATAGAAAAGGCAAAAGATTGGATCGAAAGATAAAACACATAAAATAATAAAAAAAATTCTTGTCATAACTTTCCTCCTATATTAAAAAACAACTATGACTGATCCATCGCAAAAACGCAACAAAAATCAGAAAGGACCCTATTATGTAAATGCAGAGTGTATTGCTTGTGATGCCTGTGTCATCACAGCTCCTAAGCATTTTTGTCTCACTCAAGATGAGAGTTCAGCTTATGTGACAAAACAACCTGAAACAGATCAAGAAAGGGCTCTCTGTAAAGAAGCTCTTGAATCCTGTCCTGTTGAAGCCATTAGAAATGATGGTTAAGAAAAGAGAGAAGTTTTCATTTTAAATTAAAGTAACTGCTCACCTACATTGTTCAGTTATCCCTAACTTTAGACCTGTTTTAAGATAAAAGTCTTGCTCTTACAGATTTTCTTTTAAATACTTTTTTCAAATGACAATAAATAAGACCTCCATCAGAAATGAGATTGAAAATACAAGAAGTGACTTTGATAAGTTTGCAAAGAAAGGTTCTGTGCCTACTGAGATTTCTGTGGTTTTTGAATCTCTCTTTAAGGTTGTGAACATTCTGATTGCTGTGCTTTTAGAAAAACAGGTTCGAAAAAATTCCAGCAACAGCGGTCTTCCTCCTTCGCAAGATTTTAGTCGTCAAGGGAATCGTAATAAGAAAGCTAGTGGGAGTCAGAAAAAGGGCTCTAGACTTGATAATACCAATTACAGAAATTAATTCGACATTTTTATGTTCAAATTTAAAATTTTAAAATTGACTTAAGGAAAAGTTTCAATTAGGAGGCTTTAAAAAAGTTTTTTTTGAAGGGAGGTTGAGTTTTCATAAGATATGTTTATTTTATGTATATCTATTGTTGTGTGAATCGATTGATGGGTTAAAATAAGTGTAAAAAAGTGAGGTTAAGATGTAAAATGAAAAAAATCAGTTACGCAATTTAATTTATAGGTTCAAATTAATTTACAAGCTTGATTCATCTTGTTGTTTTGCCCAAGATCGAGTGCATAATTTTTTAATCCTGCCCTCCTGATCGCAAAAAGTATTCCAGGCCTCACAACAAGTATTCAGTATATGGTCATAGTTTTTAAAACATGCATTCGATAATTTGATCCTTCGTAATTGTTGCCAGACTTGTTCCATGGGATTTAATTCTGGACTATAAGGAGGTAAAGGCATCAGGGATAAATTCTTAGGAACTATCAAAGTCTCTGTGGTATGCCAACTGGCTCTGTCCATTAAAACAATTCCATGATAGTTTTCTTGAATATTTTTAGATATCTCATCTAAGTGAATTTGCATCATCCCTGAATTACATTCCGGTAAAACCCAAGCACAGCCTTTATCTTTATCCGGACAAACTGCTCCAAAAATATAAGTAGATAAAAATTGTCTTTGTCTCACAACTCTAGGTCGTGTGCCTTTTCTTGCCCAAATCCTGCTCAAAGAACCTTGCTGAGCTTATTCTGCATTCATCCTGCCACCAAATCTCTATTTTATGAGTCTGAATCTTTTCTTTTATTTTCTCCACCTCTTCTGGAAAATGTTCCTTAAACTGTTCCATAGCTTCTTAATGAACTTTTAGGATGAAGAGAACGACCACTGATCCATACAATATTAAGGCGGTCTAAAGAAACATAAACCCCAGAAAGAGAATAGCAACAGTCAAATTCATCTGCTAAAAGTTTCTGTATTTCCTTTGCTCCTATGCTTCCTCCCTCTCTTTTGTCTTGAATTTCATCTAACTTGATTTTGAAGTTCTCTTCTTCTGTCACTGGCAAACGGGGTTTACGTCCTCTGCCTTTTCGATCTATCAATCCCTCGTAATCAAAGTCTACAAAAGACTGTAACCAGGATTTGATACTGTGACGGTGATACAAAACCATACCTGCTGTTTCTTGAATCGATTTTCCTTTTTGCATATGGTGCAAAGCTTGAAGTTTTATCTTGATGTTGGCACTTCTTTCCACTTTGTAAGTAGCTAGAAAATCATACCCTTGAATCTGTGTAACTAAATCTTTTTTCGACATGACTCTAAAAATGTAGCAGAGTTTGATTAAAAAGCCAGGACGCTATGCGTTAAAAGAATGTCGAATTAATTTTTGGAAATGGTATAACAGTAAAGATACAAACAGTGAGGAGACTGTCTCTCCCTCAGAGTGTTCTCAGTGTGGGATGTGTTTAAAGACAGCAGAGGTAAAAAGCCTTGAAAAGCGTAAAAAGATTGATATTTTTTATGAAATTCAGACCCATACTGTAACTTCTGAGGTTAAGGATTGTCCCTCATGTGGAGCTAGAAATAAAGGTCAATTCCCTAAAGGTATGAGTGGTCCTCTTCAGTATGGTGTAGGCATTAGAGCTTCCATCATCAATTTCATTATAGTTCAGATGCTGTCTTTTAGAGCGTGTTGGGGAACATTACATGGGGCTTATAGGTCGAATGATTTCTCCTGCAGTTATGTTGAGATACATTGCTGAATTAGGAGAGTTTCTTAAAAGTTGGGAAGAGCAGATGAAAGAAAAGATACTTGAATCAGAGGTCATTCATGTTGATGAGACCTCTATGAGGGTTAAGGGTAAAAACTACTGGATTCATACTTATAGTTCAGGAGAATTAGTCTTGCAGTTTCTCCACCTTTCAGGTGGAAAGGAAGCCATAAAAGATATTGGTCTCTTGGATAGATATGCAGGAGTGCTTGTGCATGATTGTTGGAGTCCTTACTTTTGTTATGATAAGATAACTCATGCTTTGTGTGTGGCTCACCTTTTGAGAGAGCTTAAATTTATAGAAGAAAGCAATGGATTCAAATGGGCTATAAATCTCAAAAAACTTCTTAAAGAGACTGTGGAGTTAGTTCATAAAAAAGAGTCAAGAGTTCTGACTCAAAAAGAGTACGAAACTCTTCAGAGAAGGTATAGGAGTATTCTTCCTGAGTTCGCCCTCAAGAAAGGATTAAATTTATAACTATTTGATTTCATTGGTATTTTTTTGCTTGACAACATAGTATGTCTTTAGTATGTTCATATTTATAGGGGGGGGATTATGTACATAACAAGTCCTAAACGCAAAAACGGTAGCACAGTGGTTCGTCTTGTGGAATCTTTTTGGAAAGAAGGCAAAGTAAAGAATCGCATTATCAAAACCATAGGACAATCTAAAGATTCCAAGATCGTAGAGAAATACAAACAAGAAGCTAAAAAGCTTCTTGAACAACATAAAAAGGGTCTTCTTTCACTTTCAAGCCTTTCAGAAAAGATTCCTATTGATCTCCACGTTTCCAAGGTGAGAGAAGACATAACCATGGTTTTGAGGACATTTTCGGAACAGCATGGGAGGATTTAGGTTTTAAAGATTTAATAGAAACTGGAAGAAAAAAAGAGGCTATAAACCAAGTACTCCGTGAGGTGGTTTTTATGAGAGTTTTCTCTCCTTCAAGCAAGCTAAGAAGCTGTTCTCTAATAGAGAAGTTCTTTAGTAAACAAATATCTCATAAACAGGTCTTGACTATGATGGATAGAGTTTTTAAAGAGGAGGATGTTTTGAGGCAAAAGGTTTTCGAATCTCTAGCATCCAAAGGTTCGGACTTTAATGTTTTACTGTTTGATGTAACAACCCTATATTTTGAATCTACCATGCAGGGAGAATTAAGGGACTTTGGTTATAGCAAGGACGGAAAGTTTAATGAAACTCAAGTGGTTTTGGCTGTGCTAGCCAATACAGAGGGTTTGCCTTTAGCTTACGAGGTGTTTCCTGGTTGCACATCAGAGACCAAGACTTTGCAATTTGTTTTAAACCAAGCTGTAAAGAAGTATAAGGTAAAACGAATTCGTGTGGTGGCTGATAGAGCTATGTTTTCAGATAGCAATTTTAAGTTTTTTGGTAACTGCTCACCTACATTGTTCAGTTATCCTTAACTTTAGACCTGTTTTAAGATAAAAGTCTTGCTCTTACAGATTTTCTTTTAAATACTCTTTTCAAATGACAATAAATAAGACCTCCATCAGAAATGAGATTGAAAATATAAGAAGTGACTTTGATAAGCTTGCAAAGAAAGGTTCTGTGCCTACTGAGATTTCTGTGATTGTTGAATCTCTCTTTAAGGTTGTGAACATTCTGATTGTTGTGTTTTTAGAAAAACAGGTTCGAAAAAATTCCAGCAACAGCGGTCTTCCTCCTTCGCAAGATTTTAGTCGTCAAGGGAATCGTAATAAGAAAGCTAGTGGGAGTCAGAAAAAGGGTTCTAGACTTGATAACAGTAAAGATACAAAACAGTGAGGAGACTGTCTCTCCCTCAGAGTGTTCTCAGTGTGGGATGTTTTTAAAGACAGCAGAGGTAAAAAGCCTTGAGAAGCGTAAAAAGATTGATATTTTTTATGAAATTCAGACCCATACTGTAACTTCTGAAGTTAAGAATTGTCCCTCATGTGGAGCTAGAAATAAAGGTCAATTCCCTAAAGGTATGAGTGGTCCTCTTCAGTATGGTATAGGCATTAGAGCTTCCATCATCAATTTCATTATAGTTCAGATGCTGTCTTTTAGAGCGTGTTGGGGAACATTACATGGGGCTTATAGGTCGAATGATTTCTCCTGCAGTTATGTTGAGATACATTGCTGAATTAGGAGAGTTTCTTAAAAGTTGGGAAGAGCAGATGAAAGAAAAGATACTTGAATCAGAGGTCATTCATGTTGATGAGACCTCTATGAGGGTTAAGGGTAAAAACTACTGGATTCATACTTATAGTTCAGGAGAATTAGTCTTGCAGTTTCTCCACCTTTCAGGTGGAAAGGAAGCCATAAAAGATATTGGTCTCTTGGATAGATATGCAGGAGTGCTTGTGCATGATTGTTGGAGTCCTTACTTTTGTTATGATAAGATAACTCATGCTTTGTGTGTGGCTCACCTTTTGAGAGAGCTTAAATTTATAGAAGAAAGCAATGGATTCAAATGGGCTATAAATCTCAAAAAACTTCTTAAAGAGACTGTGGAGTTAGTTCATAAAAAAGAGTCAAGAGTTCTGACTCAAAAAGAGTACGAAACTCTTCAGAGAAGGTATAGGAGTATTCTTACAAAAGGCTTAAAAGAGCTTCCAGAATTTCCTAAGAAAAATGGCAAGAAAGGACGAATAAAGCATACACAAGCTCAAAACCTTTGGCTGCGATTTAAAAAGTATGAAGCAGAAATACTGTGCTTTGCTAAAAGAAAGAACGTAGATCCTACTAATAACAGAACTGAAAGAGATCTAAGAATGACTAAAGTGAAAAAGAAAGTGTCAGGGTGTTTCAGAACAGAAGAAATGGCGAAATATTTTTGTCGCATTACCAGCTATGTTAAAACAATGAGAAATAAAGGGTATTCTTCTTTAGAAGCCATCTCTATGGCTTTAAATAAAAACTTACGAGAGTGAGCAGTTACGTTTTTTGAAAGTTTAAATAAGAAAGGAATTGAGGCTGAGTATGTGGTATCCTGCCCTTTAAAGAAACTACCTAAAGAGAAAAAAGAAAAAATTTTTGAATTTAAAGAACTTAAAAAAGAGAGCCAAAATTCTGAAGTTTATGAGTTTTCCTACAAGAATCGCAAGGTATTTGTTTCTTACAGTGAAAAGCGGAGATTACAGGATGAAAAAAAACGACAAAGATTGTTAGAAAAACTCAAAAAAATTTGTAAAGACGGTAAAATTTCAGCCACTAAGTTAGTAAGTAATCGTGGGGTTCGAAAATACCTTAAAACTCTAAAAGGAAGTGTTCAGATAGATGCAGATAAAATCTTTCAGGACAGCCTTTGGGATGGCCTCTATGGAGTTTGCTCTAACATAGAATGTGAAACAAATAGGAAACCTTTAGAATTATACCGGTCACTTTGGAAAATTGAAGAACTGTTTCGTATTAACAAGCATACCTTGAAGATGCGTCCTATCTATCACAGACTCTCTGAAAGAATTAAATCTCATCTTTTTATTTGTTTTTTGGCTTACACTGTCTTGAAGTATGTAGAACTCTCTTTAAAAAAAGCTACTCTTCATTACAGCCTTAATGAGCTTATTGATACTTTAAAAGAGGTTGAATCTTTTGTGATTGGAGACAAAATGAAAAAACCTTCTGTCTCCTATTTTGTCCCCAGAGCTTTATCCAAAGAAGCCAAACAGATTTATGCTGTATTTAAAAAAGATTACATAAAAAAACCTTTTCGCATAGAAAACTCTTCCTAAACTTAAAATAACCCATCTAAAACCTAGTATGTCTAAAATCTGGAGGCAATCCAGAAAAATCTAATATATTCAAATACTTATGAATTTTATCGTTTGTTAAAGGGCGAACTCAGGATAAACAAATCCCTCTATTTATAGAAGAAAGCAATGGATTCAAATGGGCTACAAATCTCAAAAAACTTCTTAAAGAGACTGTGGAGTTAGTTCATAAAAAAGAGTCAAGAGTTCTGACTCAAAAAGAGTACGAAACTCTTCAGAGAAGGTATAGGAGTATTCTTACAAAAGGCTTAAAAGAGCTTCCAGAATTTCCTAAAAAAAATGGCAAGAAAGGACGAATAAAGCATACACAAGCTCAAAACCTTTGGCTGCGATTTAAAAAGTATGAAGCAGAAATACTGTGCTTTGCTAAAAGAAAGAACGTAGATCCTACTAATAACAGAGCTGAAAGAGATCTAAGAATGACTAAAGTGAAAAAGAAAGTGTCAGGGTGTTTCAGAACAGAAGAAATGGCGAAATATTTTTGTCGCATTACCAGCTATGTTAAAACAATGAGAAATAAAGGGTATTCTTCTTTAGAAGCGATCTCTATGGCTTTAAATAAAAACTTACGAGAGTGAGCAGTTACCTTTTAGGATGAAAAGAGCGACCACTGATCCATACAATATTAAGGTGTAATAGACGTCTATCAAAAAGACAGGACACAATGTGTTAAAAGAATGTCGAATTAATTTTTGGAAATGGTATTAAACGGAAGTACTTATGAATTTTTTATAAGGAGTGTATAAAAAATTTATGTTTCAAAAACATTGAAACACTTTGTTGAAAAAATTATTGTAAAATTTTGGATAATTTTCTAACTTGATTTCAGTTGCAACTATAAGAAGAGAAAAAAATAAAAACCAACCAAAAAAGAAAAGGAGAAACAAAATGAAAAAAACAATAAAAACAATCCTAGCAACAACTATCATAGCTTCTACTGTGCTCTACCAACAAGGAGCAGCTTCTGCATCAACTCAAGTTGTAACTGAAGATCATGTAAAAGAAGCCATACTATGGATTCAGGAAAATTCTGAGCAACTCAATTTATCCGAAGAACAGGCTGAAAAAATTGCTTCTATTGATGTTCGCAAAATTGATCTTTCTCAAAAGCAATTAGATAAGATCAATATGTCTGTGATGGAACAGCAAGAAGTAGCATTTATATCAATAGGTCTTGGCGGAATAGGAATTTCTTCTATTGTGTTAGTAGTTGCTGCTGCAATTTACTTTTTGTAAGTTACTTGCTTTAATTTATTAAAGAGGACTTTTTACGTAAAAAGTCCTCTTGTCATTTCATCTTCAATTTTTTATTAACACAGAAAGGGTAACTGTCAGATCAAGTCACAACTATCACAGTAACCTCACATTACATTGGAGAGAAGTCGTTGAATAAACTTCTCTCTATTGACGTAGAAAGCCTTAAAATTTCTCGGCAAAAAATGGAGATCATCAACATGGTGATTCCAGAGCAAGAATCCATTGCTGCCTTTGATGGTGCACCAGGATGGTGGCAATTAAGTGGAACTGTATGAGACATAGTTGTCCCTATTTCTGTAATTGCCATCTTAGCTCTTTAATAGATCACCATTAAACAGTTAAACAGCATAAGACTTTCAACAGAAAAGCCCTCCTAAGGGAGCTTTTCTTTTTTGATGGATTTTCCTATAACTTCGATCTTGTAAACTTCTCAAACTAACACTTCCAGTGATTTAAAAACCGAACATGTATTTTCTAAAATCTAAAATACAATTACCGTATATAGTGAATACGCTTAGATTTTCCGATCGATTCTCTAGAGAAAAAAACTGAAAACCTAAACGGAAGCACTATATGATTAGAAGACAAAGGAAGTAGATCTTAATAAAAGCTCTAGATCAAGGTATTTTCCATAATTAAAAGTGTAAAAAAATAATGCAATTTTATAAAAATTTCAAAACATAAAAAAAATGTTTATTTTTTAAAAATTATATTTTATCTTGAATACAGTGTAAAAATCTATAAAAAGTATATGGAAACTTACAAACATTATGACTGTGCTTGCTATAATGGTATCAGTTTAGAATGAAAACTTTAAGGCCTAAGCTTTCTATTTTTTGCAAACCAGAGTCAAATGGTTATAAGTTGATATATGAAAATAAAAAAGGAGTCTATAATGAGTTTTAAGTTTTGTTTGGTCATAATGATAGGCCTTTATTCATTTCTAGGAATGGGAAAAGAGGAAATGAGTGATTCGTCTTCTCTAAAAGACCTTTATGTATTTTTTATCAATGGAGACGGTCTTTATAACTATAAAGCCTGCCCTGAGGGATCTCTCCTATGCCCTCAAGATTTTGTCGTGAGAGATGCCAGCGAAGACTTCTTCAGAAAAACTGAAAATTTAGCTAAAAACTGTAACCATTGTGATGTTGTCATTATATATGTAAACCCTGAAAGACGTACAGGTATACACGGCTATACTATGCAGACTTATAATTATACTATCTATGAAAAAATTTACTTCTATAGAAACGGCCATTTGAAGGACATAAAAAAAATTCTTTCTTTAAGTGACACAGCCTTCATTCCTTTGCCTTTTATAGGAAAGATAACTGCCTTTATGCAAAAAAAAGAACTAAAACAAGAAATAAAGCTTTTTAAAAAATATTTTTTCGAAGATGGCCTTTATCGTTATCAACTGGCCTTCTTTTTTGGCCACAAAATACCAGACTCCCCTCAAAGAGGCTACTTTCCCTCTTCTTATATGGTAAAATTTTCTTTAGATAACTTTTTAAATGGACTTAACCAACTCTCTTATGAAATCAATGGCCAGCATCGTCCCTTTGATGCTCTCTTTTTAGCTCAGTGTCTTTCTACAATAGATACAATATACAAAATTGCTGAAAAAAAATCAGCCTCCCTCGTTTTAGCTTCTCCTGAGTTGATCTCTTTAAAGGGCCTTGTGGAGTGGAATCTAGAAGCTATTTACGAAAGAGTCAGACATCAACCTTCTGATATGAAAAAAAGCCTTTCTGATTGGCTTAAGCAATCTTTCACTTCTAACACAAAAGAAAATGTGACAGATAAAGTTTTCAGTCGCTATTCTTTAAGTCTATTTGACATGGATTCTCTCTCTAACCTTCAAGAAGACTTCGATAAAGCCGTTAATCTATTGAAAAAAGATAAAAGCTATTCAGAAGAGCAAAGAAAGAAGTGGAAGGCTATTGCTTCAGGGGGAGAGAATAAAAATTTTAATATCTCTGGGCTACCAAATTTTGACTGCGGAAAAATAAAAGTGCTTAAAGATTTTTTAGAAAAGTCCTCCCAAGGAGTGATTAATTATTCCCATGAGAGTTCTATTTTATCCATTATTTTGGAAGAAGAGGTAAAAGTCTCTCATTCCGGATGGAGTTGCTTATAAAACAGCCTCCTCAAAAGAATCTGTGGGTTCCCGGAGGTTCTGGCAGTTTTCCAAGGTTATGATATAAGGCTCTATGAAAAAAAGTTTATCTTTAACAAAAATGTTATTTTTCATAAGTGATTCAAGTATTTATCAAGAATCCTTGTAAAAATTTCACATGTTTAAATTATGAAAATATTTTGTTGAAAAATTCTCTTTTAAACACTTTGTTTTTATGTTATAATCTCCCCATCCTCTTAAAAGTTTCCTTCGTTGAGAGGATTGGTGAGAAAACTTGAAGGAGAGAGTATTGTATAAGTTGATGAAAAAATGAAAAAGATTTTAATAGTATGTTTTTTTATAAGTTCTTTTAGCTTTGCTGAAAAAGGGCAGGAAACAGGAGGGGCTTGTGTTGTTTCAAAAGATAAGAAGAACGTTCTTTTTGATTTTTACGAGAATGGTATTGAAAGGCCCTATATTTCTGATCAAAAAGACGTTATGAAAGTAAAGGATATAATAGACAGTAACTTTAGTCATTTAAAGGATGGGATGAAAGTATCAAAGGCTGTCACCAACAAGCTCAATGAAATTTATACAATACTTCCTCCTCTAGCTATAAAATTATTCCATTACATCACTGACTACACTTGGCATGTTATAAGACCTGATGTTATAAATTCAAATGATATAGGAAAAACTCTTATAAAACAAAAAGAATGTCAGTGGATTGCCGTTCGTGATGATAATTACTTAAAAATTAAAATTAACTCTAAACTTTGGTCAAACATGAAGAGTCTAGAACAGAAAATAGGTTTGGTTTTTCATGAAGCTATTTATGGAATGATGGTTCAAGAAAAGAAAGCTGTAGACTCTTCCTATGAAGTTCGCTCTTTGAATGCTTATTTGTTTACAGAAAAATTCACTAAACTGCCAGCAAAAAAAGTTCAAAAAAGATTTTATAAAATAAGTGGCTTTATATTTGCTCATTACGAAGAATACCATGATTCTCAAACAGATATTTATAAAAAGAAATGCCATCAATTTATCATAGAAGTAGAGGAAAGTTTAAAGTCTTATGCAGAATCTCTTAAGTATGCAGGATTTATTACCCCCGTAGATAGAGGCCATGATTGGGATGATGACATATATAGAAAACTTATCACTGTTTATATCCAAGGAAAGCCCTATCTGTTTCCCTTCTCTTCTCATTATAAGTATTTTATTTTAATGACCGGTCACTATGGAGGTTATGCAGCTTTTGCTAAAGGGCTAGAGCTTTTTAGAGGTAGACCGTATGGTCATTATTTGTCTAATGCTCCTCGTTATGATTATACATATGAATATGGTTACTTACAGAAGCGTCAAAATGCTATTTCTTATTATATTTTAGAAGGTAAAGCCCTTTATGAAAAAATATATGAAGAGTTTCATGGTTTATGCCTTCCAGAAGAGTATAGAAAAATATTAGAATCTTTGAATCGTATTAATGTCCAGGTCTCTTCTGAGAGACCATCAAAAGAAGATTCAAAAATACATAAACCTAGAGCTTACAACGGCCCGCCATAAAAATGGAGAAATCTTATGGATTTGATAACAACAAAAAAACTAGACTTTTCATTTAGAATTCGACAAGAATTTCTGGAACGATGTAAGAGAAACCCTAAGTATTCTTTAAGGTCTTTTGCTATTTTTTTAGGAGTTCCTGTTTCTACTTTATCTAAAATCATCAACAGTAAAATTCCTCTAACAGAGAAAATGATTATAAGAATTGGAATCTCTTTAAGTTTGAAATTAGAGGAAATAGAGTTTTATGCTTCTAAAAACTCTGGTAAAAAACCCTCTGTTTTCTTTGAGCCTATAAATTTTGATATTTTTACTGTTATTTCTGATTGGTACTACTTTGCTCTTTTAGAACTTCTTAACATTAATGCTATGAATCAATCACCTAGGTTTTTAGCAAAAAAACTAGGCCTTAAGGAAACGATTATACGAATATCTTTAGAGCGATTAGAAAAGGTCGGTCTCATCAAGAAAGTCAAAAATAGATGGAAGATTATAAAAAAAAACAACACATGTATTCTGAAAAATTACACTAATGATGCTTTGAAAAGACTTCAAATTCAAATTTTAGAAAAGGCTATTGAAAGTATTAAACAAAACTCTATCGAAAAAAGGGATAATACAGGGATAACCATGGCAATTTCTAAAAAGGACATCCCTTTAGCTAAGGAACGAATCAAAAAATTCCGAAGACAGATGTCTCAAGAATTAGAGTCAGCAAAAGACTTAGACTCTGTTTATCAATTAAGTGTGAGCTTTTTCCCATTAACTACTGATTAAAAAGACAAGCTCCACCCATCAGTATGATCTTGGAAACCAAACAGAGGACACTTATGATTTTTTCAAGGCCTTTAAAATAAGATCTCTTATAGTTTCTGCTACAAACGGTTTATAGAACTTTTTTATATTCTGTGACATTTCTTTTCTTAAAGAAGCAGTTTCTTTTAACAAAAGAAACTCTTTTTTGAGAGTTTTAACATGAAGATCTTTTTGCTCTAAAATTTTACAAGCCTTCTGAAAGGCAAACTCTTTTGCATTCTTAAGCTGATGATCGTCGGCTACATAGGGAAGGGGCACAAAAAGAGCAGGCTTCCCTAAGCAGGCTAATTCGAAAAGAGCCCCTGCTCCTGCTCTTGAGATTACAAGATCGGCTCTTTTATAAACCTCTTCTATGTTGTAAAAAAAAGCACATGCTTCCATAAAGGAGGTATCCTTATACTTTATTTTGTACTTTTCAAACTCCTTTAGTCCTGTTTGATGAATTATATGAAATCCTGTCATTTCTTCATAAAGAAGTTGAGAGATAACTCTATTTAAGATATGAGACCCTTGGCTTCCTCCTAATACAAGAACATAGAAGAGGTCTCTTTCTCCCTTATCTTCTCTCTCATCTTCTTTTTTATCTTTTGGTGAGTCTAACTGAAGCTTAAGGTTTTCGATTTGTTTTCTCAAAGGATAGCCACATACTTCTATATTTTTTGTCTTTAAAAATTTTTTAGAAGATTCAAACACAACAAAAGCCTTTCTTACAAAACGAGATAAAAAACGATTCGCAAGCCCAGGATAAGAATTAGCCTCCCATAAAAAACAAGGAATTCTTAAAAAAAAGCCTGCTAAAACGAGTGGAACAGAAGCATAACCTCCTGTTCCTACAATAACTTGAGGTTTTTCTTTAAGGCAAATCACAAAAGCTCTTAAAACACAAAAAAAAAGAGCTAGAATTGATGCCCCCCCTTTTACAAAGGATTTTTGAAAAGGCTTGCTAGGTAGAGTGTATACTTTATACTTTGTTTTTTCTAAAAGTTTTTTTTCAAACTGCTTTTGAGACACAACGAAAGTAGCTTGAACTTCTTTATTTTTACTTTCAAAAGCTTTTGCCAAGCAAAGAGCAGGATAAAGATGACCTCCTGTAGCACCTCCTGAAAAAAAAACTTTCATCAATAAACTCTTTTTAAGACCTTCTTTTTTTTAGTAAAAATAAGCCTGTTGTGTCTTTCAATTCCCATAAGAAGACCCATAGACCAACAAAAACTCACCAAAGAACTTCCTCCGTAGCTTAAAAAGGGAAACACAAGACCCTTTGTAGGTAGTAGCCCTGTTACAACACCTATGTTAATAAGGACAGTCAAAGAAAAATTAAGCATAATCCCTAAAGCTACAGTCTTTCTGAACGGTTCTTTTGTGTTTTCAATAATCATAAACCCCATGTAAATAAATAAGAGAATTATGAGAATGGCAGAAAAAACTCCTATAAAGCCCCATTCCTCTGCAAAAACAGAAAAAATAAAATCTGTATGGGCTTCTGGAAGAAAAAACAATTTACTTTGACCGTTTCCTAAACCCACACCCCAAAAGCCACCTAAATGAAAGCTTAAAAAACTTTGAATCACTTGGAAGCCTTCATCTAAAGGAGAAAGCCATGGATTTAAAAAAAGTCTGACTCGTTCATACCGATAAGGGGAAGAAATAATAAGAAATAAAGTACTTAAACTTAAGGCAGTTATCGAAAGAAAAACCCAACGCCATTTCATGCCAAAAACAAAAAATGTGATAAAAATAATAAGAGTGCTTATAAAAAAAGAGCCAAAGTCAGGTTGTTTTAAAAGCAAAATAAGAGGGACTAAAAAACACAAAATCCTTAATACAAACTTTTTGTTGTTTAACAAACGATCTCTATCAGTCACAAAAAAAGCTATTAAAAAAGGAAGAGAGGCTTTAAAGAGCTCAGAAGGCTCTATACGAAAAAAGAAAGGTGTTTTTAACCAACGACGAGCTCCTCCTGCCGAAAAGCTAATCTCAGGAATATAAGTCATAAATAAAAGAAGTACTGACAACCCACATACGAAAAGACCTAATCTTTCCCAAAAAGCCCAAGGGAATCTTGAAGTAAGAAGCAAAACAAGAAGACCTAAGCTTCCAAAAAAAAGCTGTCTTGAAAAAAAGTAGTTTCCGTTTCCATAGTATTCTGAAGAGTAAATGAAGCTTGCACTATAAAGCTGAACTAAACCAAAGCCTACAAAAAATAAGACAAAAAGGGCTATAAATCGGTCAAGTTTGTATTTTTGCAAAATTTTTAAACCTTTTTCTTACGAAATTTTCCTACTATCTCTCTAAAATAATTGCCTCTTTCTTTATAACTGTCAAAGAGATCCAGACTAGAACACCCGGGAGATAATAAAACTTTATCTCCAATACGGGACTTTTGGTAAGCAACAACAACAGCTTCTTCAAATGTACCGATAAGAAAAGTTTCTGTAGAATTACCAATATAACGATTGATTTTTTCCTTTGCTTCACCTATGAGAAAGAGAGTTTTTACTTTCTTTTTCACCAAATCACTCAAAGGATCATAGTTAAACCCTGTATCCTTTCCCCCCATAATAAGAATGATATCCTCCCCTATGGCCTCAAGAGCACTTACTACAGATTGGACATTTGTAGATTTCGAATCGTTATAAAAATAAACACCATTAATTCTTCCTATGTACTCAAGACGATGGGGAAGGCCTATAAAATTGTCCATCACTTGTTGAATGGCTTCATCCTTTGCTCCCTGTTCTTTAGCTGCTAAAATACTAGCCATAATGTTTTCGCAAGAATGCCTTCCCTTGAGTTTAACCTTTTCTAAAGAGAACTTCTCTATACGAGGTTTCTGTTCTCTACGTACGTGAATATCATTATGACTTAAAATAGCTCCCCCTATTTTCATAACTTGTTCTCGTAAATGTCTTTGCCTAGAAAAATAAAATAAACGACACCTTTGATAGATGGAAGGATCCCTAGCTAGCTCGACTACAGCACTATCATCAGCATTCAAAATACTGGACACGTCATGACTTACGTTTTTAAAGATTCTTCTTTTGGCATTGATATATCTCTCCATAGTTCGGTAGCGATCAAGGTGATTTTCAGAAAGATTTGTAAACACAATATTATGAGGTTCCAATGTTTCACAATGCTCAAGCTGGAAGCTTGAGGTTTCCACCACCACAACTTTACATGGTTCGTCTTGGCTGAAATAAGCACTTAAAGGCTCTTCACCGCCTCCCATCCATGTTTTAATACCTGAAGCATTAAGGAATTTATAAATCAAAGTACTTACAGTTGTCTTTCCATTAGTTCCTGTAACAGCAATAATGGGAACATCAATGTACTGAGAAACGAACTCAAGTTCTCCTGTTATATGAACTCCATATCTTTTGGCATATTCAAAAATCTTTAATTGAGGAGATACTCCTGGGCTTAAAATAACAATCTCTTGGCTAAAAAGAAGCTTAGGAGTGTGACCACTTAAATCATAGTTCACATTCAAACCCTCCAGATCTTCTAGAACACCTAAAAGCTCTGCTTTAGATTTATGATCACTTATAGTGACATCAGCCCCACACCTTATAAGAAACTTAGAAAGAGCAAAACCAGTCTTCCCTAAGCCTACAACCATAATTTTTTTACCACGTAATTCATTTATGTCTCTCATAATATTATCTCCTTCCTAATTTATCTTAATTTTAAAGTACTCAAACTTAATACAGCTAATAAAATAGATACGATCCAAAACCTAACAATAATTTTGTTTTCAGGAAATCCTTTAAGCTCAAAATGATGATGCAAGGGTGCCATCTTAAAAAGACGTTTCCCTGTCAGCTGGAAAGATAGGACTTGTAAAATCACAGAAACAGTCTCTACTACAAAAAGGCCCCCTAATAAAATCAAAAGAAGTTCATTTTTCGAAAAAACAGCTACAGTTCCTAAAAAAGCTCCTAAACTCAAACTTCCCGTATCTCCCATAAAAACCTGTGCAGGATAAGCATTGAACCACAAAAAACCTAAACCCCCTGCTGCTACAGCTAAACAAAAAGGAGCTAGCTCTCCTGAACCTTCTATAAAAGGAATCCCCAAATAACTAGCTAAATTAAAATGACCACTTAAATAAGAAAAGATTCCTAAAGTTAAAGAACAAATGATAACAGGAAAAATAGCCAGTCCATCAAGACCGTCTGTGAGATTAACAGCATTAGCTGAACCTACAATCACAAAAGAACCAAAAATAATATAAAGCCACCCCAAAGACCATTCTACATCTTTTAGAAAAGGAACATAGAGGTTCGTATTGAGGTGATCAGATGTGTACAAGGAAGAAAGAATGGCAATGGTTATGAGAAATTCAAAACAAAGTCTTATTTTTCCGGAAAGCCCTTTTCCTGACTGACTGTAAAGGAGAACTCTATCATCTAAATAACCTACTAAAGCGAAGCTTAAAAAAATTATAAATGCACTTAGAACTAAGGGGTTCGAAAGTTCAAACCAAAAAAAAGATGTCGTAAAAATAGAGAGAAAAATAAGAAGTCCTCCTGAAGTAGGGATTCCTATTTTTTTCTTGTGACCTTCGGGAATAAAAATCTTAATTTTTTGTTTTATTTTTTTGTAATTGAGTTTTTGAATTAAAGAGGGTCCTAAAACAAGGCAAATAATAAAGGCCGTTATAAAGCTTAGAAAAGATCGAAATGTAATGTAACGAAAAACATAGAAAAAAGAATAATTATCTGAAAAGTCAAAAAGCCACTGATATATCATAATCTTTAAGTTTAAATTATATAAAAATCCATGAAAAAAAGCAAATAATTTATCATAAGTTACTGATATAAAGGAACTTTTCTATTTATAACACGTTCCGTTAGTACAGGGAAAGCTTTTGTAACCTAAAATCCCACTAAGTTATAACTAGGATTTTGACAAAATCTTGTAAGTGCTTAAAAATACGGTGATTTTTTTAAATTTTTTTCTTGCAATCCCTTTTTTCATGGTTATCTATGAGCTACAGAGTCGAGCAAAAAATTAAAGGAAAAATTTACGTTTATGAAGTCAAGAGTTTTTGGATAAATCCAAACAACAAGCAAGACAAAAAAGAACTTATCTTGGATGCAAGGATGAAAAAACAGGCAAAATTGTTTTAACTTCATTAAACTGATTAAGTACTATAAACTTAATGTTAATTATTTTGTTATGGATAGAGGTTTTTATAGCAAGGAAAATATACGAGAGATGAATAACAAAGGGCTAAAATTCCTCCTACCACTGGTCTTTACAACACGAAAAGCAAAACAATTAGTTTATGATTTTGATGAAGAAATCAGTAAACCTATTTGCTCTTTTTTATACAATGAAAATGTTTATTCTCATGTAAGGACTAAGGTAGAAATAAATGGAGTTATGTGTGTAGCACATATTTTTTTAGATAAAGAAAGAAGAGCAAGGGAGGAGAGCTTGTTGATAAGAAAGATGTCATATTTGGAATCAATTTTCTCAGAGAAGGGTTTTAAAGATGAAATAAGTGCTGAAGAATATATTAAAGAAACAATGAAGTCAAAGAGAAGATTCTTTAAAGTAAAAAAGAGAAATAAAAGGGTTACTATAGAAAGAGATGAAGTTTTCCTCAAAGAGGCAGTTATGCAAATGGGAAAGTTTATTTTTATTACAAATGAAAGGAGCTTAGATCGGAAGGATGTGTTATCGCTTTATCGCAGTAGAGATGGGATAGAAAGATTATTTAGATCTTTTAAGCACGATATTCTTGAAAAAAGAAGTAGGGTAAAATCATCCACTTCAATGAAGGGAAGTGTTTTTATAAACTTTTTATTTTTGATTTTAATTTCTCATATTGATAAAATTATGAATCAAGAAAAGTTATACAAAAAAGTTACTAAAAAGGAGTTATTTAGAACACTTGATCAGCTTAAAGGGTAACTGCTCACTCTCGTAAGTTTTTATTTAAAGCCATAGAGATAGCTTCTAAAGAAGAATACCCTCTATTTCTCATTGTTTTAACATAGCTGGTAATGCGACAAAAATATTTCGCCATTTCTTCTGTTCTGAAACACCCTGACACTTTCTTTTTCACTTTAGTCATTCTTAGATCTCTTTCAGCTCTGTTATTAGTAGGATCTACGTTCTTTCTTTTAGCAAAGCACAGTATTTCTGCTTCATACTTTTTAAATCGCAGCCAAAGGTTTTGAGCTTGTGTATGCTTTATTCGTCCTTTCTTGCCATTTTTCTTAGGAAATTCTGGAAGCTCTTTTAAGCCTTTTGTAAGAATACTCCTATACCTTCTCTGAAGAGTTTCGTACTCTTTTTGAGTCAGAACTCTTGACTCTTTTTTATGAACTAACTCCACAGTCTCTTTAAGAAGTTTTTTGAGATTTGTAGCCCATTTGAATCCATTGCTTTCTTCTATAAATTTAAGCTCTCTCAAAAGGTGAGCCACACACAAAGCATGAGTTATCTTATCATAACAAAAGTAAGGACTCCAACAATCATGCACAAGCACTCCTGTATATCTATCCAAGAGACCAATATCTTTTATGGCTTCCCTTCCACCTGAAAGGTGTAGAAACTGCAAGACTAATTCTCCTGAACTATAAGTATGAATCCAGTAGTTTTTACCCTTAACCCTCATAGAGGTCTCATCAACATGAATGACCTCTGATTCAAGTATCTTTTCTTTCATCTGCTCTTCCCAACTTTTAAGAAACTCTCCTAATTCAGCAATGTATCTCAACATAACTGCAGGAGAAATCATTCGACCTATAAGCCCCATGTAATGTTCCCCAACACGCTCTAAAAGACAGCATCTGAACTATAATGAAATTGATGATGGAAGCTCTAATGCCTACACCATACTGAAGAGGACCACTCATACCTTTAGGGAATTGACCTTTATTTCTAGCTCCACATGAGGGACAATCCTTAACCTCAGAAGTTACAGTATGGGTCTGAATTTCATAAAAAATATCAATCTTTTTACGCTTTTCAAGGCTTTTTACCTCTGCTGTCTTTAAACACATCCCACACTGAGAACACTCTGAGGGAGAGACAGTCTCCTCACTGTTTGTATCTTTACTGTTATCAAGTCTAGAGCCCTTTTTTTGACTCCCACTAGCTTTCTTATTACGATTCCCTTGACGACTAAAATCTTGCGAAGGAGGAAGACCGCTGTTGCTGGAATTTTTTCGAACCTGTTTTTCTAAAAGCACAACAATCAGAATGTTCACAACCTTAAAGAGAGATTCAACAATCACAGAAATCTCAGTAGGCACAGAACCTTTCTTTGCAAACTTATCAAAGTCACTTCTTATATTTTTAATCTCATTTCTGATGGAGGTCTTATTTATTGTCATTTGAAAAAAGTATTTAAAAGAAAATCTGTAAGAGCAAGACTTTTATCTTAAAACAGGTCTAAAGTTAGGGATAACTGAACAATGTAGGTGAGCAGTTACCATCAAATTAAATATGGAGAACAAATTGATTCCCTTAGTTTGACAAGTCGATGTTGAAAAAACGTTCTGTTGTAGAGGTCAGTGATGGGAGTGTTAAAAGGAGAGTTTCACCTTGAGCACTCTCGCCATCGCAATCCATAAAATCTTGTCAGTAGTCTTTTAGATACCCTCATCTCTTACCTTACTTAAAACCTAAAAAACCCTCCCTTCAGCTTAAAGCTCAAGAACAAAGGCTTTTAAACAGTATATAAAAGTCAAAACTTGTGTTCCTTAGCAAATTATTTTTCTAAAACCCTTACGAAAGTTTTAGGTGTTTGCTTCTATTTAGTCCTTAAATCTAAAAAACGTAGAAACACTTGTTACCAGCAAGCGCTTTATTCAAAAAATTTATAAATTGTATAAAATAATTTATAACACGACATTGAATGGATCTAATTTTTATTTTTTTATTTCCTAAAAGTTTTTCTTATTATGAAGAGTTTACTTGCTCTCTGAAGTGAAATGAGCTAAAAAAATTTAAGTTGGTTATTTTTTATGCATATTGTCATGTTTTTACTGATGCTTGGATGTTTGACAATTTTATAATTCAATATTTAAACTAACAAATAAGCAGGGGAAGGCTCTGCAGAACTAAAGTTCAGAAAAATAAAAAAAGAAGGGGGAAAAAGTTATGAAAAAAATATTCTTAATATGGTTTCTCTTAATGGGATTCTCAGTTTTGACTGAAGCTCATTCTAGAGATTCTGACAGAAGGAATGACGGCCAATATGATAGAAAAGCTTTGAGGATTTGCAAAAGTCTTTCTGGGCTTTCAGGATATTGGGAGTCTGAGTGCAAAAATGCTATACGGGGGAAAGAGTATACGAAACGAGAGGTTCGTAACTGTGAAAGTTTTGAGTGGTACCACAATGTTATAGACTGTTTCGAACACTCAGGTGTACGTAGAAGAGGAAGAGAAAGATCGAATTTGAAAGGAGAATTACATCGTATGGCACATAAAGCTTTGGGTACTTTTAATCGAGGACTCTATAATAAAACAGCTCGGATCTTAAGACGAATGAGAGAGAATATTGAATTCTCACAAAAATTTATGTTTAAACACAATATGAGAAGAATGATAAACAACGCTTTAAGAGCTTACCGTAACGATCAAATTCGAAGAATGGGCAGAATCTTAGTTAGAATAGATAGAAAAGTACATTTTTATTAATTTCTTTTGAAATTTTAGAAGCCTCTCTTGTTTTAAAAGAGAGGCTTTAGTTGTGTCTTAAGAAACAGATTTTTAATTTTTTATTTTATTTTTTGTAATTGAATCTTAAAAATCCTTTCGTTTCATGGGAGATGTATAAATCTTCGGCATCTACAATAACTGAAAGAATATCCCCTGAACCTCTTAAAAAGGGAGGGGTTATTTTCTTGGAAAAAGATGAGGTACTTCCAAAAAGATTATAGATAAGAACTCCCTCTCTTCCTACAAGAAAAAGTTCTGAGCCATAGATATCTGCCCTAATTCCTGAAATTTCATTGCTGGTAACAGTCTGTGAGATTTCAGGCTCTTCTTTATCTTTTAAAGAAATTATCGAAAACCCATCTTCATAAGTGGCATACAAATATGTACCCTTGATTCTGATCGATATAATATTCTTTTCTAAAACCACTTCAGATAAAGATCTTCTAAATTCATTGTCATTAAATCTAGGAAATTCATAAATATATAGTGTTTTACCTAAAGCCACATAAAAATAGTCCCCATCAGAAAGAAGATCAATGCTCTGAGCATCACCAGAAGAAAGATTCCTTTCTTCATAATAAGAAAATGGCTTTTCTATATTTAAAAATTTTATTACATAACGGTTTGAGGAAGACCATCCTGCTATCACAAGGTGTTCGGGTGACAACCATAAAAGTTTTTGAGAGTTAAAACCTGTTTGGTACTTATAAAGACGAATGTCAGTGTTTGATTTATAAAGGGTTAGGCCACGATCATCTTCAGCCACAAAAAGATTCCCTTCATGATTTAAAGCTACATCATAAGAGATGGACTTTGTATGAGTATAGCCATAGATTCTTCCTGTTCGTAAAGACATTTCATAAATTCTACCATCATCTCTCTTATATTTAGTGGAAAGAAGGTAGCGTTGAGAAGATGAAGAGTAATAGGGACTATAAACATTTTCTAAAGAAATCAGAACACTTAGAAGTCTCACAGAATCATCTTCTAATAAAGATAATTCATTGCGACCAAAAAGAATCAATTCATTTTTATTAGAGGAAACCCCAACAAACCCTTGCACATCATGGGGCTTGTCGCTAAAAAGCCATAAAGCTTTATTAGAAGAAAAGGCATTAAGAGCAAATTTACTATAACCATCTTCTGAATCGTTAATATAAAGCCTTTTCCCATTTTTATGGAGATAAACTTTTGTTGCTATGCCTTTTGTTCTAAAAATATCAATTTTTTTAAATGGTAGTTTTTTTGTATTTAGATAATGTAATCCTCTATTTGTAGCACAAGCCATTCTATCCTTTATAAGGTCAATGTCATAAAACTTCTCATTTTTATAAGAATAAACTTGTTGGTAGTTTAGTTTATGAGAATTCTGCCACACTCCACGGATGACTCCTGCAGTACCTGCTGCAAAGTAAATATCACCGTCAAATACTTCCATATCATAAAGCTGAAATCCACTCAGCCCTGGCAGATGCACTGTATAACTTTGGACTGTAGGCCTATTTTGAAACCCCATCTTCTTAAAGTCGATAACAAAAAAATTTCTTTTATTTGATATAACATAAATTTTACTAGAGGATAAAACATAAAAGTCTACGAGCTTTGCATTTGAAGACAAAAAACCTTCAGCAATTTTAGTTTTTTTCGGATTTTTTTTGTCAGAAACATCGATAAGTTGTATCTTCTGATCTAACAGAGCATAAAGATGGTCCTTATAAACTTGTACCTTATGGACAGATTCGGAGAAATGAAGGTTTGAAACATAATAAGGGTTTTTCTTATCATGAAAGTCATATATCTCTATACCAGCAACCCCTTTAGCAAGATACATATAATCCTCTCTTACAGCCACATCCTTGAACTCTCCACCGTAAGAAGCTTTTCTAGAACCTTTGTTGAAGAACGTATTCACCCTTGATCTTGGAGATGAAAATTGACTCTCAGAACAAGAGAATAAGAACAAGCTTGCTAAAAGTAGGATTGTTTTTAGCATAATTTTCATAGTTAAGTAAAAAACTCCTTTTCACTCATATCGGAAAAAATTTTTTTAAACTACATAGGACAAAGGACTAAAAAATTCTGGTCTTTAGTCTATAAAGATTTCTCTAACTGCCATATTTTTTGGATTAAAGAACTAGGGTTTATTTTTCGTATTTTAGATATAGGAAACCACTGTATTTTTTTTAAATCTTTTTTATCAAACTCTTTTTTTATGGTGATAAAGATTTTATGATGTGTAATGCTGTGTTGAAAGTCGTACTGTAAAGGTTTTTTTTTGAGTTTTTTAAAAGGACCGGGGAAAATCCATCTTCCTTTTAAAAAAGGTGCTGTCTTGTTTTTCAAAAAAGCAAGCTTTCTTTTTCTCACAATAAGACAAGGAGACCAGCTCCAACACTCTATAGCTATCGTCTTTCTTTTTTTAGGAAGTTTAAGGTGGGTGTTGTTTTTAAATCCCTTACAATAAGATCTTAGGGGGCAATAAAGACAAGAGGGGTTTTTAGGAGAACAAATTGTAGCTCCTAATTCCATAAGAGCTTGATTCATCAGAGAACTAAAAAACCCTTGAACCCAAGAATCAGAACAATCTTGAAATAACTTTTTTCCCACAGAGGTCCAAGGAGATTTGTTAAGATTAAAAAATCGTGAAAGAACTCTTATCACATTGCTATCAACCACACCTACAGGTTCATTGAAAGCCAAGCTTGAAACAGCCCGTGCCGTATAGTCCCCTAAGCCGGGAAGAGATATAAGCTCTTTGTACGTTCTAGGAAAGTTTTTGAGTTTCTCCATAATCTGAGCTGAAGTTCTTAGCCTCTCTGCACGGCTATAGTAACCTAAACCTGCCCACATTTCGAAAACATCAGACAAATCAGATTGAGACAAATCTTTTAGAGTGGGAAATCGCTTTAAAAACCTTTTATAATAAGGCTTGACTGTTTCACTCACAGTTTGTTGTAACATCGTCTCAGAAACCCAAATCTTATAAGGATCCTTTGTCTCTCTCCAAGGAAGAGATCTGTGATGTTTCTCATACCATGAAAGAAGCTTTTCCCTTACAAAAAAAGAAGCTTTGTATTTCATGATGAAAGGTGGTTTTCTAAAAGAGCTTTGAGCTCTTCTGATTGAAAATGATCTGTAAGAAGACCTTGGCAAAAACCAATTCTTCCACCTCCTTGGCCCCTGAAATGTTTTAAAACGACTTCCCTTAAAAGATATTGAGCTGTTAAATTATCAGGCAAACCTTCCTTTGTGGCTATAAAAATACTTGTCCCTGAAGATTCTTTCTTTCCTATAAAGCAAACCACATCAATTAAATGATGAAAATTTTTTGTGATTTGAGTTAAAATTTTTCTGTCATTAAGGTCACAGAAAGTTTTAAAAAGCCATCTTTTCTCCTTTTGAGATGGGATATCTTGTGCTTCTTGGGAAATAATTTTTTTATAATCTATGTTACTTAAGATTTTTCTTTGCTCTTCTTTTTGTAGTTCTTTTAAGCTTTTTTTCTTTTTTTCTATAAAGAAAAGCAAATCAAAATAAGCTTTTGAACTAAAATTTCCATTCTGTTTGACTTTTTCTATTTGAGAAGATATATTTTTTTGAAGTTCTAAAGACATCTCTTTTTTTAGATAATCAAGTTTTTTAAAAAATTTATTTTTACAATTATCATAACCTGTAAAAGCTTCTAAGCGACGTACTCCTGCACTCACAGCACTTTCTTTATCTAAAAAACATGCTTGTATTTCAAAAGTGTTAGACACATGAGTTCCACCACAAAGCTCTAAAGAAGGTCCTATGCTCAAAACCCTTACACTTTCATCATACTTTTCTCCAAACAAAGCTTCCGCCCCTTTATGAAGAGCTTGCTTTTTGTCCATAATAGTAGTCTCAACCCTATATTTTTCTGAAATCCATTGGTTGATTTGTTCTTCGATTCTCAATTTTTCCTCTTGAGTTATAGGTTGATGATGAGTGAAGTCAAAACGCAATTTTTCATCAGTCACTAAGCTCCCTTTTTGCTCAACACTTGGTCCTAAAAGAATTTTTAAAGCTTTATGAAGCAAGTGAGTGGCTGAATGATGCCTTGCTATTTGAGAACGTCTTTTTTGATCGAATTGGATTTTATATTTTTCATTTACTTTAAGCTCTCCTCTTTTCAAAAGAACTAAGTGGAGATGAACCTTGTGTTTTATTTGACAGTCTAAAATTTCAGCACTGACGTTTCGAGAATTAAGAGTCCCTTTGTCTCCTACCTGACCTCCTGATTCAGCGTAAAAACATGTTTTATCAAACACAATCCAACACTCTTTAGAAAGATCACAGAAGGATGTAATGCTGTTCTGATCACAAAAAATCCCTAAAAGTTTGGCTTCAACTTGAGATGAGAAGTTTTGATCTTCTGAAAGAATGACCCCTTGATTATCATGGCCACATCGTCCTAAAAACTCTGTAGAAGTAAAGCTTTTAACCCATTCATTTACAAGGCCCTCCTGTTGTGATATTTTTTTAATAAAACTTGTTTTCCTAGAACGATCTCGAGCTTCTTTAAGACAAATTTTAAAACCTTTGTGGTCCACTAGATATCCTTTTTCTTTTGCCATAAGGCATGTCAGGTCAAAAGGGAACCCATATGTATCATACATCTTAAAAGCAAACTCACCTGAAATTTTATCTATCCCTGACGTTTGTTTTTCAAAAAGAGCCAGACCTTGATTTAAAGTTCTTAAAAATTTTTTCTCCTCTTCTTTGACAGTGGATAAAATAAGCTTTTGTCTTGTTTTTAGGCTAGAATAAACTTCTGAGAAATTGCGTTCCACAACTTTTATCACTTTTTCTAAAATAAACTCTTGTTTTAGTTGTTTTGCATACCTTAAAGCACGTCTTATGATTCTTCGTAGAACATAGCCTCTTCCCTCAGCCGAAGGCATCACTCCATCTAAAATCAAAAAACTTATAGCACGACTATGATCAGCTAAGACTCTCATAGCAATATCAGAGGAAGTATTAGAAAAGTTGTAAGTTATTTTTGACTCAGATGAAATGACTTCTAAAAGAGGGAGGAATAAATCAGTATGATAATTGCTTTTTTTATTTTGTAAAACTGTCACCAACCTTTCTAAACCACAGCCTGTGTCTACTGACAAAGACGAAAGATGAGTTCTTTGACCATCTTCCTGTTCTTCATAAGCCATAAGAACAAGATTCCAGATTTCCATAAAGCGATCCCCTTCTCCTCCTACAACATTGTCTTTTTCATCACCCTCTGTAACTCCTATATCATAATAGACTTCTGTGCAAGGACCACAAGGACCTGTATCCCCCATCCTCCAAAAATTATCTTTTTCATCAAATTTATAAATACGTTCTTTAGGCAGTCCTATTTTATCATTCCAAAAATCAAATGATTCCTTATCATCCTTGAAAACACTCACATACATTTTCTTTGGATTTAAACCCAATTCATCTACAAGTAAATTCCAACAAAAAGTAATCGCTTCTTCACGAAAATAATCTCCAAAGGAAAAGTTTCCCATCATTTCAAAAAAAGTATGATGACGTTTCGTGTAACCCACATTTTCTAAATCATTATGCTTCCCCCCTGCTCTAACACACTTTTGAATGCTGACAGCTTTTGTATAAGGTCTTGTTTCTAGGCCTAAAAAGACATTCTTAAATTGGTTCATACCGGCATTGCTAAACATCAGGGTGGGATCCTTATCAGGAACTAAAGAAGAGCTAGGGACAAGATAATGTCCTTTGGATGTAAAAAAATCAACAAACTTTTTTCTAATCTGTAAGCTCTTCATGCTCTACCACATCTTCTATCACATGTTGGCTAAAACCTCTATAAGAAAGAAACCGTACTTTCTGTAAGCTTGTTTTAAAAGCTTTCTTGGTTAAAAGTTTTAAGGCTTTTTTTCTTTCTAAGGAACCATTTTCTTTAAATCCTGATAATCCTTTTTCTTCTAACTGACGACAGATCCACAAATAGCCCCTCCCTTTCTCGTGACCTCTTTTGATAAACTCCTCCGAGAACTGCCTATCATTTTTAAGCCATCCTTTGAGCTTAGCTCTTTTCACCACTTCTTCAGTAACTTTTTCGCAAAAAACCTTTTCGAGCTTCTGTGTGACTTCTTTTTGTGTACAGTCTTTAAAAGAAAGCCATCTTGCGAGTCTACGAAGTCCTTTTGACACCTTTTCTTCAGAAAACATACTCCCTAAGAGTTTGTCCTACATCCTAAAAAGAAGCAAGTAACTATCTTAATTTTTACTTACATCAATTAATTTGAGGAAGTTTTTTTCTTAGGATGAATAATAGGCTTTGAATCCCGATCCAAATCCATATCAAAATTTTCTGTTCCCGTGTGTTCATAGATATTATTGTTGCTTTGATTAGCACGTGCAGAAGACGACTTAGATGATAAGCTTTTGAAAGCCCCTATTTGTCTCATCCTAATTTTTAAATCACTAGAGTTTGTCGCATGAGAGAGAGCCTCTTTCCAATCAACCTCATCATTTTTTATAAGCTCAACAAGCCTTTGGTCAAAACTATGCATTTGATACATTTCAGCTCCTTCTTCTATAGCATCAGTTATATTTTCAAAAGTGCCTTCTCTGACAATTTTGCGAACTCTTGTAGTAAACAGTAAAACTTCTGTAAGAGGAATCATTTTTTTCGATTTCTTTTTTCTAATCAATCTCTGGCTTAAGATAGCTTGCAAAGAAGCCGCTAAAGAATATCTAATTTGATTGTGTTCTTGTTGAGGAAACAAATTCAAAATACGATTGATCGTATCCTTAGCATTCACTGTATGTAGTGTTGAGATCACAAGATGCCCTGTCTCTGCTGCAAGCAAAGCTACACGGATGGTTTCTACATCTCTCATCTCTCCAATAAAAATAATATCCGAATCTTGTCTTAATCCTGCCCGTAAGCCCTGATCGAAAGATTTCATATCAATACCTAACTCTCTTTGTGAGATGATGCTTTTACAATCGGAAATAAGAAATTCAATGGGATCTTCTAAAGTTAAGATATGACGAGTTTTAGTTTTGTTAATATGATCAATCATAGCCGCTACTGTAGAAGATTTACCTGAACCTGTAGCCCCTGTAACTAAAATCAAGCCTCTTTCAAAATAACAAACATTTTTCAACACCTCAGGAAGGCTAAGAGCGTTTAAATCAGGAATGTTATGGGGTATGCTTCTGATAACACCTCTTATACTCCCTCTTTGTTGAAAGATATTGATGCGAAAACGACCATATTTAGAAAGACCAAAGCCTAAGTCCAGTTCTTTTGTCTTTTCATACTTCTCTTTGTCGTCCAAAGTCATAATGCTGGAAAACATTTTCCTAATGATATTATCGGTAAGAGTATTGTATTTTTTGTCTAATATCTTAAGACTCCCGAGCTTTCTTATTACAGGTACAATTCCTGCCTTCAAATGTAAGTCACTAATATCTTTGTCATTTGATACTTTTTGCAGCATATCAAAAAGTAAGGAATCAACTTTTCGTTTCATAAACCTCTCACTATTTTCTTTTTTATCGGCTTATAATTTTTTTAATTTGATGCGACTTGTGTCCTAATTTTGCAATTTTAAAGATAAGCTCGACTTATGTAGGGGAAAAAAAGAACTTGAACATACACTAAACTTATACTATTTCTTTTGTTATGGGAGACAGCATTCAAAAAAATCACTTTGGCTTTATAATTCTTTCTATAAAAAAAACTGGAAGAGGTCTTCTCTTATGAATTCACTCCATTTAGAACCTCTTATCACTTCCATCTATGAAAAGCTTTTAGAAAGAAACCAAACTCTGTGTTTAGCGGAAAGTTGTACGGGAGGACTTATTTCAAGCGAACTTACAAGAAAAAACAATATCTCTTGTGTTTTTAAAGGTTGTCTTGTCTGTTATTCTCAAGAAAGTAAAATCCATTTTCTTGAAGTCCCTGAAGAACTTTTATCTCAGTTCTCTGTTGTAAGTAAAGAGGTGTCTCTTTTTTTAGCTCAAAAAGCACGTGAAAAGTTTAAAAGCGACTGGTCTTGCTCCACAACAGGATGGGCCGGCCCTACAGGGGGAGATGAACATCATCCTGTAGGAACTGTTATTTTTGGTTTTGCAGGCCCTCATCTTGCAACAACAAAGACAGTTTATTTAGAAAAGTTGTCCCGTACAGATATACAGATAGAGGCGACGAAAATTGTATTTAAACAACTTAATCATTTTTTAACAAAAGAATAAAAGGAGGTACAACATGCAAAAAAACATAAACGAAAATAAAAAGAAAGCCCTTGACCTAGCTATGACAAGCATCGAAAAAGAATTTGGGAAAGGGGCTATCATGAAGTTAGGCGATAAAGGAGTAAAGAATTTAAATGTTCCTGTCTATAGCACAGGTTCTTTAAGTTTAGACTTAGCTTTAGGAATAGGAGGACTTCCTCAAGGACGCGTCATTGAAATTTACGGTCCTGAAAGTTCAGGGAAAACCACTTTAGCTCTTTCCACAATCGCTCAAGCTCAAAAAAAAGAGGGAGTGGCAGCTTTTATTGATGCAGAACATGCTCTTGACACCAGCTATGCTAAAAAAATAGGCGTAAAAACAGAAGAGCTTCTGATCTCTCAACCTGATACAGGAGAACAAGCTTTAGAGATTGCAGAAACTCTTGTACGTTCAGGGGGTGTTAACATTTTGGTCATTGACTCTGTAGCGGCTCTTACACCTAAAGCTGAGATTGAAGGAGATATGGGAGATAGCCATATGGGTTTACAAGCCCGTCTTATGTCACAAGCCCTTAGAAAGCTTACAGCAGCCATTCATAAAAGCAACACACTTGTAATTTTTATCAACCAAATTCGTATGAAGATAGGAGTTATGTTCGGAAATCCTGAGACAACAACAGGAGGCAATGCACTTAAATTCTATTCATCGGTTAGACTAGATGTCAGAAGAATAGGAGCAATAAAAAATCAAGATTCTATTGTGGGTAATCGCACCAGTGTAAAAATCGTCAAAAACAAAATGGCTCCTCCGTTTCAAAAAGTGGAATTTGATCTCATGTATAGCGAAGGTATTTCTGAAGAAGGTGATCTCATTGATTTAGCAGAAAAAAAGGGGCTTATACAAAAATCAGGAGCTTGGTTTTCTTATAAAGGAGAAAAAATTGCACAAGGAAGAGATAAAGCAAAACTTTTCTTTAAAGAAAATGCTGAATTAAAAGAAGAACTCAAACAAAAAGTTTTCGAAACCTATAAGATACCCTACAAACACAATAAAAAAGTTGTTGCAGAAAAGACATTGGCAGAAAAGAAAAAAACAACAAAAAATCGCCACTCAGTTCAAATGTAAAAAAGCCTTAAGGCTTCTAAATCCAAATGCAAAAACCTTCTAAAGTGAAACTTGGAAGGTTTTTTAAAGGGGCAAGGAAATGCCCTAGAAAAATCAAATTCTCATTTTTAAGCCCACCTTCATAATGATCGCCCTATCTTTTATGATCATGGATGAAAGACTAGAAAAAGGTTTTTATTTAAGACCTAGGTCCTTAGTATGAGTTTTAACTTAAGCAATAAACAGTCTTTAATTTTTACCTAAAAGACTTTAGTCTTGCTTAATTCTATAATCTATTAACTTTTCTTTCTTTCAGTGCTATTCTTACTTGTGAGTTAAATATAAATTGAACTGATAAAAAGGGTTTAATATGAAAAGAATCAGCTTATTTTTTATTTCAAAATTCAGTATACTTACAAATGCACTCATTATTTTATGTCTCTACTTACCTTCTTATGCCATTGTAGATATGCAAAATGCTAACTTTTCTCGTACCAACGTAGACATCAATGTAGCAAATTCTCCTTTAAAAATCACAAGAACTTACAGTAGTCGTTCTCTTTTTAGTGGGATCTTTGGTTTTGGGCAATGTTCAAATTTAGAAACAAGCTTAGAGATTTTATCACAAAACCAACTTAAAGTGAAGACTTGTGGTTCAGGACTTGAAGTTGTCTATGTATTAAAATCTCAAAAGGGATCTAAGAAAACCTATGTTTCTAAAAGCTCCTCTTCCGATATAATCACTACAAACGGAAGAAGCTACCATCGTGCTTTCAAATCAAAGGCCGAACAGTGGTTCTCTCGAGATGGGGCTTTGTTACTACAAAGAAATTCTGGAGGGAGTTCTCTTTCTTTTGAGTATAAAGACAACAATCTTGTAAAAGTCAAAGATGAAACCGGAAAGACTCTTAAGTTAGTAAGGTCTGGAAAGTATTTAACGATCAAAGGGCCTCAAGGCATAAAGGCTTCTTACTTCATTGAAAGAAACAAGCTAAAGCATGTTACAGATCAGTGGGGTAACAAGTATGAATACGATTACGATAGGCTTAATAACATGAAAATGATTAAGTCTGCAAAAGGAATCGAAAAGATCTCTTACAATACAGAAAAAGATTGGGTGACAAGTTTTACAGATAAAAGTAACTGTATTGAAAATTACAATTATAAGGTTCGAAGGGATAAAAAGGGACAACATAAAGGACACCTAGCTACTATTGAAAAAAAATGTGGCAAAGATGTAGTGAATAAAAGTTCTTATGATTTTTCTTATAAGAAAATTTTTGATTCCACATCGAAAAACTCTTCCTCCTATCTTCATAAAATGGAAATCAACATTCAAGGCCGGAAAAAGGTCATTGTTTTCCATAAAACTTTAGGAACTCCTTCCTCTGTCTTAGAGAATGGGGTTTTAACAAAATTTTGGTATAATTCTAAGGGCCTTCTTTCCAAGAAAAAAAGCCTTACAGAGGAGCACGCCTTTAAATACAATCATTGCAACAAAGTTTTTTATATGAAGTCATCTTATTATAAAATGAAGTCTGTAAAGCTTAAAGCTATACAAAGAAGTCTTGCTGAACTAGATGTGAAGAAAGCTAGAGGAAAAGTTTTAAAAAATGTGAAAACGAACTTTAAGTATAAAAAAGGGACTTGTAACTTAAGAAAAGTATTTAACTCTGAGGGCAGGATTGTTTTTATAAAGTATAAAAACAATCAAATTACAGAACTCTTTGATCAATCTCTAAAAAAATTAAAGATTTCCTACGACAAACAAACAGGAAGGATCAAAAGACTAACTGTAGTTGGTCTAGGAAGTATCGAAATTGCCTTTCAAAATAACAAGGCTAGAATTGTAGCTGATAAGAAAAATCGTGTAGTTATTGCCAACCAAATAGGAGGTATTTTCAATAATCTCATTTCTGTAATCAAACCAGCAAAAGAAACGTCTATCTAATCATCATGAATAAATATGAATAATAAATAAAAAGGAAAAAATATGAGAAAAAAATATTTTATAATAAGTTTGATTTTATGTTTCGCAGCTTATCTTTCAGGAATGAGTTTTGCAGAAGAGAAATCAGAGGGTGGTGTCTCCGATCTTTTTTCCCCTTGTGACGAAAATCTTTATTATGAACAAGATCCTTGTAAAACTCATCAACTTTCAGGGTGTACTCTTGAAAACTGTCCAGGAGAAGCAAAAACCCCTTCAGAAAGTGATAAAATAAAGGGGAAGGGAAGAAGATAGAGGCACATAACCTTATAGAAAGCTTTTTAGGCCTTGTCTATATAACTATGGGCCTTTCTATGCTTTTAAATCATAACCTTTGGAAAGCTTATTTTTTAAAATTTGAATCAGATATAACAAAATGTTTATCCTTAGGGTTTTTCGTTCTTCTCATAAGTCTTTTTCTTGTTTTATTTTACAGACAGCCTTATGGAGTGAAATCTTGGTTTTTATTGATCTATGGTCTTCTGGGAGTTGTTAAAGCTTTTTTATTTCTTTCTTTTACTGACAAAATAGCACTCTTAAGTTTTAAATTTTTTAGATTTAAGTTTTGGTATCTTTTCTATGGTATATCCTGCTTTCTTTTAGGTGGATTTCTTTTATGGTTTTAAAAACTCCCATTTTCAAAAAAGAGTGACCTATAGTCTTTACTATCTAGTCGAATGTGAAAAATTGACAAAAGCCTAGGATTTTTATGCGGTATGATCTTTATCCCTGTTACTTTCTACTATAGAGGGTTAAATATTTTTTCATAACTTAAGAGACGGTTTAGTTGAACAGAGCGTTTATCTTGTTAAACTCTTAATTGATTTAGTTACACCTTCTTACGAAAAATTAGATGCTCTTAAAACTCTCTAACAAAAGGCTCTCTTAACATTTTTTCTTAAATTTTTCTTCCAAAACTCCAAAAATAATCTTAAAATCAGCTTCTTTTTCTTTGATGGATGAGGTTTTCTTTTTAGATTTTTGATCTAAATATTTCTCTATGCCAAAGAAGAACTGGTTATCTTGGCAAGTTAACCTCCTTCTACAAGTATTTCAGGGTCACTATCATGGCTTAAACGTAAGTCGGTTTCTTAACAGCCCTTGACTTCTGTGGGGAGGATGTTTCTTAGATTTTAAAAGGGTTTTTTTGAAAGAAGTGTAGTCAGTATAAGTTAGGAGAGGTTTAAAAACCGAGTTACGCTTAAACAGTGGCCTATCTTTTTAATTTACCGAAGAATTAGAAGAGAAATCTTCTACAAATCTCCTTATGAATCATAGCTTCCTGGATTACGGACATCCTCCTTGACCATTTCCGCCATTCAGTATCCTTAAGAAACTTCAGTTTTTCATTTAAATTTCTTTAAATTTTTCCTATTAAGAAAAAAGAGATCACAAGTGCATAAATCACAAGAGATTCAATGAGAGCAAGCCCTATGATCATAGGAACAAACATAGAGTCTCTTGCTTGAGGGTTTCTTGCCAAACCTTCCATAGCCGCACCTGTTGTACGTCCTTGAGCAAGTGCTCCTCCTAGAGCTGCCATTCCAATAGCTAAACCTGCTCCTAAAGCTATGAATCCTGAACTTTCAGACAAACCTAAACCTGAAGCCATTTCCTCAGCAAAAGCTGAAAAAGAAAGTAAGTAAAGACTTAAGAAAGAAAGTATTTGTTGTTTTGTGATTATTATTTTTTTCATTTTTTCTCCTCCTTTTTAATTTTATTTTTATTAATGATCATGGGATACGGCCATGCTTACATAAACGATTGATAAAATAGTAAACACAAAGGCTTGCATGAAACAAACAAACAAACCTAAACCATAAAAAAGAAGAGGAATCAAAAAGTAAGATCCTAGATCCAAAAAAATACCTAAAACCAAATGATCCCCCATAATGTTACCCCATAATCTAAGGCCTAAACTCAAAGGCCTTACAACATGGGATATAATCTCAATCAATAGCATCAAAGGAATTAAAAAACCAACGGGTCCTAAAAATTGCTTTAAATAAGATATACCATGAGCTTTAAATCCTAAAAAATTATACATAAGAAAGCTTAAAAATCCCATAGCTAAAGTAGTGTTAAGATTATCTGTTGCAGGAGTCATCCCCGGAATAAGCCCTGTGAGATTACAAAAAAGAATGATAAGAAAGTAGGCTGAAAAAACAGGTGTTAAGAAGGTTGCTTTTTTTCCTATGATTTTAACCACCAAATCATCTATAAATTCTGTAATGATTTCAAAAAATCCACTTAACCCAAAAGAAGAAGCTGGAACTACGATCTTCGATCCTGGATCAGAAGGATGAGAAATTACGGTTTTTTTTCTTGTATAAGAAGCTATAAGACCTAAACAAAGAAGCAAAAAACCTGTCAAAAGCAAAGTGTAAACATGAACCAAATGATGTGGAATAAAATTTAAAAGATCTAGCCAATTAAAATGCGTCACTTTCTAAAACTCCCTTTTATAAAATAACCTAAAGGAAGAACAAGTGTCAAAGCTCCTAATAAAATTCCATTCACATCCATTCTCCACTTTCCTAAAAATAAGAACAAAAAATAAAGCACTACTAACCACTTAAATACAATAACTAGAGCAGATAAAGCAATGGATTTTTTACAAAAAATCCTCTTAAAACTCCATAACAGGGCAAAAAGGTTAAAATTCATCAACAAAGCCATACTTGAAAAAGATTCAAGCATAGTTTTCTGCACAGTGCCTAAGCTTTTCATCTTTAAGAGGACTAAAAATAGCCCCGCTACTATAAGGACATGTAACCCCCACACCTTTCTTATAGAACTCATTTCTTCCCTTCTTCTCTGAGGATCTTCCTTACCATAAGAAAGAAGTGTGCAAACCAAACCACTATGAAGCTTATTACGATAATTCCTTTCCACAAATCCTCTGTTCCTAAAGTGCGATCTAAAACAGACCCCACATAAAGCCCTGAGAGAACAAACCCTAAGAGTTCAAAGCCTAAACCTGTAAAGACAAGATATTTTTTATTCATAACTACTCCTTTCTTGAAGGCTAAAAGGCTTTAGGCATCATTTTATTTCTTTTTTCAAGACGTTTAACTCTCTCGTCTATATCTTTTGCACTCATGTTTCCACGAAAAGCTTTCAAGACTCTTATGGCCTTAGAATACTGAAGCAACCTCTCATAAGCTAAAGAAAGCTGTAAATGAACACCTGATTTTTTAGATCTCTCGGGATATTTTTTGAGCAGATTTTCATACTCTTCAATAGATTCTCGAACATCTTTTTTAGCAAAAAGGATATTTGCTCTCAAAAAAAAAGCCTCAAAAGCTTCATCTTTTTTTAAGGGGAGTTTTAAAATTTTTTTCACCTCAAGGCTTGCCTGTTGAAAGTCATTAACATAAAAATAACTCCTTGCTAAATTAAGAAAGTAGAAGGCTCTTTTCTCAAGATGAAGAAGTTTTTCATATTCATAAATGGCTTTTTTATAATCCATTTTTTGATAAAAATAAAGGCTAGCTATTTTTTCTTGAACCTCTTGGATTTCTTTTTTATTTTGAGATTTGTGCACAATGTAATTATAGTAATAAAGAGCCTTATCTGAGTCCTTTATTTTTATATGAGCTATAAGAGCTATTTTATAAGCAAGCTCTTTTTTCTTAAGAAGATCTCTTTGTCTGATAAAAAGCCTTTCATAGGTCTCTAAATTCTTAAAACCATCTTCTTTATCAAGATCTTTGTTATAAGAAAAGAAGTTTTTAAAAGGGAGGCAAGCTGTAAGAAAAAAACAAAAAAAGAAAGTTCGGAAAAACATCTCTCTATCGATCTTCGTTAATAAGAGTCATCTCTGTAATCACTTCGCCTTCTTTTAAACCCATAAGACGTACACCTTGAGTGTTGCGTCCTATGATAGAAATATCAGAAACTCTCATACGAATAGTCTGACCTTGGTTGGTGATCAAAAGTACCTGATCTTCGTCTCTTACTTGAGAAGATGAAATAACAAGTCCTGTTTTTGATGTGACCTTTTGGGCAATGATTCCTTTTCCTCCTCGTCCTTGAGGTCTAAAATCCTCAAAGGAGATTCTTTTCCCATAGCCTGACTCCGTAACTAAAAGGATGTAATCTTTCTCTGTTTGACGATCCTTAGAGAAAATTTCTACACTCACAACCTCATCATATTGTGATAAATTGATTCCTCTAACTCCCCTTGCTGCACGCCCCATAGGTCTTACCTTGTCCTCGCCAAACATAATACAAAGACCTTTTTTTGTAAAAATAATAATTTTACTTTTTCCATCTGTTATGTTAGCTGACACAAGCTCATCCTCCTCATCAATAGTAAGAGCTACAACACCAGATTGCCTTGGCTTTTCAAAAGAGGAGAGATTCGTTTTTTTGATATAGCCTTTTTTACTAACATAAGCAATAAATTTTTGATCTGAAAAATTCTCTACAGGTAAAATTTCTCTTATATTTTCTCCCTCCGAAAGTTGACAGAAGTTTCTGATTGATTTTCCTTTTGTCGTACGAGTTCCTTGTGGAAGTTTAAAAACTTTAGACCAATGAAGCCGTCCTCTATCAGAAAGAAAAAGCAAGGAAGTATGTGTGTTAGCACTAAAAACTTTTGCCATAGAATCTTCTTCCCTTACAATTCCCTTCAAACCTTTTCCTCCTCTTTTCTGCAGTCTATACTCATCTATAGAGATTCTCTTTACCATACCTGACCTTGTCAAAGTCACAACCATATCTTCTTTACTAATAAGTTCTTCATCACTTTGTTCTTCTAACTCATCTAAAATGATCTTGGTCTTTCTCTCTGAAAAGAATTTCTTATCAATCCATTCCAACTCTTTTATAATGATTTCATAAACTTTTTCTGAACTAGAAAGAATGTTTTTTAATTCCGCCATTGTTTTTCGCAAGCTTACTAATTCAGATTCAATTTTTTGTCTTTCTAAACCTGTCAATCTTTGAAGTCTCATTTCCAAAATAGCTTGAGCTTGCATTTCTGAAAAAGAAAACTTATTTATAAGATAAGTTTTAGCCATACTAGCTTCCTTGCTAGCTCTTATGAGTTTTACAACTTCATCAATAGAATGAAGGGCTCTTTTTAACCCTTCAAAAATGTGTGCTTTTGCACTAGCCTTTTTAAGTTCAAAAATACATCTATGGGTTATAACATCTTTCCTATGATCAATAAAAGCTTCCAACATGGATTTTAAATTATAAATTTTAGGTTGATTTTTAGTATCTAGGGCAAGTAGGATGATTCCAAAGCTTGTTTGTAATTGAGTAAACTTATAAAGTTGGTTTAAAATAATATTAGCATCCTCTCCTTTTTTAATATCGATAACAACTCTCAAACCTTCCCTAGAGGATTCATCCCTTAAATCGGAAATTCCTTCTATTTTTTTTGTTTTCACAAGTTCTGCCATATGCTCTAAAAGTCTTGCTTTATTAACTTGAAAAGGAAGTTCTGTTATAACAATAGAATCCCTATTTTTTTTGTTTGTAACAATTTCCGCAACCGAACGAAGTGTAATCACTCCTCTTCCTTTTTTATAAGCAGAAACAAGCCCTCCTCTCCCTATAACCATTCCTGCTGTTGGGAAATCAGGCCCCCTAACTATCTTAAGAATTTCATCAATTGTAACTTGTGGTTTTCTTATCATTTGAATACAAGCTTTGATTAATTCACCTAAGTTATGAGGAGGAATATTTGTAGCCATGCCTACAGCAATTCCAGAACTCCCGTTAGCTAAAAGATTAGGAAATTTACAAGGTAAAACAGAAGGAATTTTCAAGGAGTTATCATAATTATCTTGAAAACTTACTGTTTCTTTGTCAATATCCTTCAAAATCTCTTCTGCAAGAAGAGTCATTCTTACCTCTGTGTACCTTTGGGCAGCAGCCGCATCTCCATCAATAGAACCAAAGTTTCCCTGTCCATCCACAAGAGGATAACGAAGTGAGAAATCTTGTGCCATTCTTACAATAGTTTCGTAAGCTGAAGTATCTCCATGGGGATGGTATTTTCCTATCACATCTCCTACAACACGAGCTGATTTTTTGTAAGGTTTATCATGAAAATTACTCAAATCGTTCATAGCAAAAAGCACACGTCTATGGACAGGTTTAAGTCCATCTCTTACATCGGGAAGAGCTCTTCCTACAATAACACTCATAGAGTACTGTAAGTAAGCAGAGTTCATTTCATGATTTATATCAACAGGTTGTATGTTTGTTTTTTCTTTCATACTTTAAACATCTAATTCCTTGGCCATAAGAGCATTGTCTTCAATAAACTTTCTTCTGGGCTCAACTTGATCTCCCATTAAAACACTAAATGTCGTACTTGCATTCAAAGCATCTTTTACACTCACTTGCAAAAGAGTTCTGTTTTCAGGATTTAAAGTTGTCTCCCATAGTTGCTCTGGATTCATCTCTCCTAAGCCTTTGTATCTTTGTATATAAATTCCTTTTTGACTTGTCTTGATAAAGTAATCAAAAAAAGAAAATACATCCTCAAAAAAGAGTTGTTTTTCTCCTTCACAGACTTGAATGGGAAGCTTTATCTGAAGGTAAACTTTAGACCAGAGTGTTTGAAGTTCTTTCCACTCCATCGATTCAGAAAATTCTTTATTAAATACAACCTTTTTCTTATGAGCAAATTTATGAAAAATGAGTTTAAGGGCAAAACTATCAAATTCCTCCTCCTTATAAGATTTAAAACTAACCTCTGAAAATCCTTTTTCAGGACAATTTTCTGCCCATTGAGAAAACTCTTCTACAAGCTTTTTGATTTCATTTTCGCTCTTTAAAATTTGAGAAAGATCTTTTCTATAAGAAATAAAGAAGTACAAAATCTCTTCTTCAAATTTATTTTTCAAGGCTTGTAATAAATCCTTTATCTTTTTAATATTCAGAATGACTTGTTTTAAATCTTTCTCAGAAGCTCCACTTCTTAAACTCTTTATGTCCATGTTTTTTAAATTTTTATCTATAAGATAGGACGTAAGTTCCTGATCGTTTTTTAAATAAACTTCTGTTTTACCTCTTTTCAATTTATAAAGAGGAGGTTGAGCAATATAAACATAACCTCTTTCTAAAACTTCGAAAAGCTGTCTAAAAAAGAAAGTTAAAAGAAGAGTTCTAATGTGGGATCCATCAACATCTGCATCAGTCATGATGATGATTTTATGATAGCGTATTTTAAAGACATCCAAATCTTTTCCTACACCCACTCCTAAAGCTGAGATCATCATTTTGATTTCATTATTAGAAAGAACTTTATCAAAACGAGCTTTTTCTACATTCAAAATTTTACCTCTAAGAGGTAAAACAGCTTGAGTTTTTCTATCTCTAGCCTGCTTTGCTGATCCTCCTGCCGAATCGCCCTCAACTAAGTACAATTCACAAAGAGCAGGGTCTTTTTCCTGACAATCAGCCATTTTTCCCGGTAAAGCTCCCGAATCAAGAGCTGTTTTTCTTCTTGTAAGATCTCTTGCTTTTCTTGCTGCAAGTCTTGCCCTTGCCGCTTCTACACATTTTGTCACCACTTGTTTGGCTTCTATAGGATTTTGATCAAGCCATAAAGAAAGCTTTTCATTCACTAAAGATTCAACAATACCTTTAACTTCTCTATTTCCTAGTTTGGTTTTCGTTTGTCCTTCGAACTGAGGTTCTTTAAGTTTAACACTAATGACAGCTGATAAACCTTCTCTAATGTCCTCACCTTCTAAAGAAGGTTCTAAATTCTTTATAAGATTTTTTTCAGAAGCATAGCTATTGATAGTACGAGTTAAAGCTCCTTTAAAACCAACCAAATGAGTTCCTCCCTCAATAGTATTTATATTGTTACAAAAACAATATAAAGTTTCTGAAAAAGAATTGTTCCATTGAAAAGCAATTTCTGTTTCTACTTCATCTTTAATACTTTTAAAAAAGACTATGTTTTTATGAAGTGACTTCTTAGATTCATTAAGATCCTTTACAAAAGCTTTAATACCGTTTAAATAGATGAATGTTTGTTCCTTGTCTGTCCTTTCATCTTTGAGATAAATGGATAAGCCTGCATTTAAAAAAGCAAGCTCTTTAAACCTTTTCTCTAAAATTTTATAATCAAAGGCTATATCCTCGTCTTTAAATATGCTACTGTCTGGTTTAAAAGAAATTTTAGTTCCTGTTTTTGAAGTAGCACCTATCCTCTCAAGTTTTGTTATAGGAGTTCCTCTTTCATACTTTTGAGACCAAATAGAATGATCTTTTTTGACTTCAACAAAAAACTGACTTGAAAGGGCATTTGTAACAGAAGCTCCTACTCCATGAAGCCCTCCTGAAACCTTATAATTGCTACTATCAAATTTTCCTCCTGCATGCAAGACAGTCATAACAACCTCAAGAGCTGACCGCCCATCTTCATGAAGATCTACAGGAATCCCTCTTCCATCATCTTCTATAGAAATAGAGTTATTAGGATGAATGACAACATGAATTTTTTTACAATATCCTGCTAAAGCCTCATCTACAGAGTTATCAATAATTTCATAAACAAGATGATGCAAGCCTCTAGTGCTTGTGTCACCAATATACATGCCTGGTCTTTTTCTAACAGCTTCAAGCCCCTTAAGAACTTGTATGGAACTTGCATCATACTTTCTTTTAGTTTTTTTCACTTTTTCTACATCTGACACGTTAAAACTTTTCCCTCTTTAACTTCAAAAATCCTTCCTCTTTTTTCTTCAAACTTGCTTTTAACTTTTTCCACATCTGTTCCTGTTAAAAACAGCTGTCCTCTATAATCTTTTAAAAACTCAATTAATATTTCTTTTCTTTTTTCATCAAGTTCTGAAAAAATATCATCCAAAAGCAAAACAGGATGTCTTTTTAAATTCTTTTTATAATACATAGCTTGTGCTATTTTAAAAGAAAGAATCAAAACTCTTTGTTGTGCCTGAGAACAATAGTAACGAGAATCTTCCTTGTTAACAAAAAAGACTATATCATGTTTTTGAGGACTCACAAGATTCATTCCTGTTTCTAACTCCTTGTCTAAAAGCTTCTCTAATTTATAAGATAATTTATCATAAATTTCTGAAAAAGTCCAGTCTAAAGCCCTCTCAGAGGAAATAAAATATTCAATAATAACAGGAACTTGCCTTCCCTTAAAAAACCTTTTAAAACTTTCTTCTAAAAAAGGCTTCAATTCTCTCAAAGTCCTTATTCTAAGGTCTGTAATTTGGCTGGAAAAGTTTAAATAAGAAGGATTGAGACTAAAAAGAAGATCCTTAGCTATGGTTAAAGAAAGCTTTCCTTCCTTGTAATCTCTTAGGATCTGTTTTTTCATCTTAAGAGATTTTTTAAAATTCTTATAAAGTTCAATATTTTGAGAAGAAAGTCCTATAAGGAACTCATCTAAAAGATTTCTTCTTTCAGAAGGGCCTTCTTTAATAACAGAAAGGCTTTCAGGACTAAAAAGAACAAGGGGAAATTTATAAAAAAGTTGAGAAGAAAGGATCTTCTTTTGGTTTAAAAAAAATTGTGATCGCTTTTCTGAAAATTTCCAAAAAAGATCATATCTATTATCATCTTCTTCAAATTTTACCCTTAAACTTGCTGTAAGGCTAGTTTCAGAGAAATTTTCTTCTTTTAAAGGTAAAACTTCAAAAGTCTTTTTCTTATTGACTCGAAAGGAAGATGCTCTTGACAAAAAATAAATAGCTTCAACAAGGTTGGTTTTACCCTGCCCATTTGATCCCCAAAAAAAGTTTACAAAAGGATGAAACTGCAATATTTCTTCTCTATAATTACGAAAAGAAAAAAGTTTTAAAGAAGAAATTTTCATATTAGATTCTCATGGGCATAACAATACATTTATAATTACTATTTTTCTTTGACTGTATAATCCCTGGAGATTCATTATCTTTAATTTCAAAAGAAATTTCTTCCTCTTTATCTTCAAAACTTAAAAGAACATCCGAAATGTAACTTGAATTAAAACCTACTTTTACATTCTCTCCCTCATAGTCAACGTTTATTTTTTCTTTAGCACTTCCTGCTTTGTTCTCCGAGCTCAATTCCATAACTCCTTTTTTAAGATTTAAAAAAATACCTCTTGACTTTTCATTAGATAAAAGAGAAACCCTTTTTAAAGTAGCTTGAAAAAGATTTTTATCTATAGTTGCAGGTTCATTGACTTTTTTAGGAATCATTTTTTTATAATCAGGAAAATTACCTTCAATAAGCCTCATCATGAGAATACAAACTATATCTTCTTCTTTTTTTCTTAAGATCAGTTGTGGTCCTTCTGAAAGAATTTCAAAGTCTCCTTCAGGAAATTCTATTAAAGTTTTTCTTATTTCATTAACTCCTTTTCTAGGTATAATGACCCCTTTATGAAACACTTTAGATTCTTTTTTCATCTCTAACTTTTTAGAAATGAAGCTCAATCTATGACTATCTGTTGACACCATATTACAAAGAGATTCTTCTTGATCAACTTGAAAAAAAACTCCATTTAAATGATTCCTTGTTTTATCAGTAGAAACACTATAGATAGTTTTTTGTATCATATCTAAAAAAGTTTCTTGTTTAAAGGGGAAAAAATAAGACGAATTATACTCAGGAAAAATAGGAAAAAGTTCCACATCTCTTCCTAAAAGATGAAAAAGAGATCTTCCTTGTTTGATTTTTATTCCTTTATTTTCTTTTTCAAGAAGGATTTCCCCTTCAGGAAATTCTTTTATAAGATTATAAAAATCTCTAGAAGGTATAACAACACTTCCTTCTTGTTTAACTTTAGCTGGTATATGAGAAATAAAACTAACTTTTAAATCAGTACACTTCATCTCAAGACGATCCTTTTTTCCTTCAAGGTAGATGTAAGATAAAATGGGCATTGTGCTTCTAATTTCTGACACACTATGTGTAAGACCTAGGGCCTTATAAATTTTACTTTTCTTTACTTTTACCTTCATAATACTTCCTCTTTTATTTATTATAACATGTAGTTGTTTTAGTTCATTGTTTATTTGTTTTTATATTATTTAAACCCTTATAATCTCATTGTTTTCTCTATAATCTTTTTGTGGAAAAGTAAGCTTAAAAAGGTGTATTTTTTATGCAAAAAAATACACCTTCCTTTTTCAATGAAGTTAAAAAGGCTTAATGAAGATAGATTTCTACAGTTTTTAAACATTGAAATAACCTTTGATGCGTGCTGTAAGACTTTTTATTTCTCGATCAAAATTAGAATTTTTTTGTCTGAGTGTGTCTACCTTTTTTAAAGCGTTTAATACAGTAGAATGATCACGGCCTCCAAAAGCTCTTCCTACATTAGTGAGAGAAGTATTTAAAATATCTTTTGCTAAACTCATAGCCACTTGTCTTGGCAAAAGAATTTCTTTTTTGCGACTTTTTGATTTTATGTCCTGGAAACGTATTTTGTAGTGTTGACAAACATGCTTTTGAATTTCATCAATTGTAAGTGTTTTTGTATCTTCGTGACAAGCTAGTATTTTTTGTGCTAAATCCATAGAAAAACCTATTCCTCTTAATTCAGAAAACATTTTTAATTTGTTAAGATTTCCTTCAAGTTCTCTAACAGATTTTTTAGAAATAGAAGCAATGTATTCAATCACATCTTCTGGAACAAGAAGATTTTTTCTTGCAATTTTACTTTTTAAGATTGCAATACGTGTTTCAATGCATGGAACTTGTATGTCAGCTATTACACCCCACTCAAAACGAGTTTTAATACGATCTTCTATTCCTCCTAGTTCTTTAGGCATACGATCACTAGCAATAACAACTTGTTTTGAGTTTTCTAAAAAAGTGTTGAGAGTGTAGAAAAACTCATCTTGTACAGCAGATCCTTTCCCAATAATTTGTATGTCATCGACAAGTAAGATATCACAAGAATCCCTAAATTTTTCTTTAAAGGCCTGCATCTTTTTATGCCTAAAAGCAGAGATACATTGGTTTAAAAAACCTTCTCCTGAAGTGTAAAGAAGTTTTAATTCAGGAAAAGAGGCCTGTATTTTGTGACCAAAAGCACATAAAAGATGTGTTTTTCCTAATCCTGAAGGGCCGTAAATAAAAAGAGGATTGATGCTTTTTTCACTTTGAAGGTTTGATGGGTAGGTACTTAAACTTTGACAAACCTCTAAAGCAAAACAATTCTCAGGACCTTTTATAAAATTTTCAAAAGTATAGATGGGGTTGAGTTTTTGTTGACTTTTTGCAGTATAATGTTGTTTTTTTTGAGACCCTTTGTAAAGAGAACTTAAATTTAAAAGCTCTTTAGAGTCAATTTCAGGGGTTTTTAAAGAAGGGTCAATTTCAAAGAGAATTTTATAATCTTTTACTTTTTGTTTGAGTTCTGGAATAAGGTGCTTTTGAGCTTGTTTTTGGTGCAGAACTGAAGGTACAGAAAAAGATAGAGTCTCTTTATTTTCTTTAAGAAAGGAGGAGTTAAATTTTATGGAATCAAGCAAGCTCTTAAAAGCAGGGTTGATTCCTTGTTTTTCTCTCAACTGTTCTCTAAAAGACTCCCATGAAAACATGATCTTACTCCCCCTGAAAGTTAAAGTGAATAAAAGGCTATCACAACTGTAAAAAATTAGCAATTCCTTGACCTCTTTGCGTCTTTGTGGTTCTATTCTTAAGGTGTAGGAAATGAACTTTTAAGGAGTGCGTTATGAAGAGAACATATCAACCAAGTCGTGTTAGGAGGCAGAGAAAGCATGGGTTTAGACGCAGGATGCTTACAAGTAAAGGTCAAAAAACCCTCTCTCGTAGAAGAGCCAAAGGTCGTAAAAGACTCACAGTTACAAGTCGTGGCAAATAAATTAGAAACTCTTAGTCACAAAGAGGTTCAAAGACTTTTTTCAAAGGGACGGAAAGTGAACCTTAGCCCATGGGTTTTTGCGTTTTTTTTGAAAGAGAAGGAATTTAGAGTAGGCCTTACTTTATCTCGTAAGTTAGGAAAAGCTTGTGTGAGAAACCGTATAAAACGTTGGGTAAAAGAATTTTTAAGAAAAGAAAAACTAAAAACTCCTTTGCATGTCAATTTTATTTTTTCTTCTCATAAGAAGGGGTTTTTTAAAGATCTTAAATATAAGGAATTTGAAAATGAATTTTCAAAAAGTATTAAAAAAGTTAAAAATCTATGTATATAGTTTTCTTCGCTTTATAGTTTTTACTTTTATAGCCTTTTACAGAAGTTTTTTACATAGTATTTTTGGAAGAACCTGTCGTTTTTATCCTTCATGTTCTTCCTATGCCGAAGAAGCCTTTACAAAGAAAAACCCTTTCGAAGCTTCCTTTTTAGTTCTAAAAAGACTTCTTAAATGTCACCCCCTAGGGCCTATTGGCTACGATCCTCTTGTTACGAAAGCCTTTGAAAAAAGGAGTCTTCATGAACGAAAATAAAAGTTTTTTAGAAGGGAGGACTTTACTTGCTATTTTAATGTCCTTGGCTGTGTTCCTCATATGGAGTTCTTGGATGAAAAAAAAGTATCCTGAGGAGAAAAGTGTAGAAAATCCTCAAAAACAAATCGAAGAGAGTAAGAAGATAAAACCATCATACGAAAAAAAACAAAAAGTCAAGGTTACAAGGATTACAGAAAAGAAGGAAAAAAAGTTTATTTATGAAGATCAAATTTGGTCTTTTGAGATTTCTTCTAAAGGGATGTCCTTTAAAAACGTTAAATTAGAGAATTATAAAGACAGAAAAGGTCATAAAATTGAACTTGCTCTTTACAAATCAGAGTACAGACCCTATGAATTAAGATTAGAAGGAGATTCTAAGCCTCTTGATTTTGAAATTTATAAAATTTCAAAAAATTCCTATTTGGGAAAAGCTCGAAGAGGAAATTTGATTGTAGAACAAAAAATTCGTATTTTATCTAAGGAGTACCTTGTTGAAAATGAACTTTCAGTTAAAGGGAATCTGGATCAATTTAAAGGGCTTTCTATTTATATTCCCGATCAATTTAAAGAGATAGAGGGAGGGTTTTTAAAAAGCTTATTTTCTCCTCAAATAGATCTAAAAAAAGTCCTTGTTTTACAAAATTCAGATGAGGATTGGATTTTACCAAATTCCTCTGAAAAATTTGAAAAAAACTTTGATAAGTTAACAGCTCTTGCTACAACAACACAGTATTTTTCTTCTATCTTTATTAACAAATCCAATACTTTTCCTAAAGCTGAAGTGGTTTCTAATGGCATAAAAAAAGAAATATTGTCTAAAATCTCTTTTCTTGTACCTCAAAATGTCATTTTAAAAAAATACAGCATTGATTATGCTATTTTCTTTGGCCCTAAAGAGAGCAAAAGATTAAAAGGCCTTCAAGCAGGGCTAATAGGGCTTTTAGATCTTGGGTTTTTTAGTCCTATAGGAAAAATTCTTTTAAGCTCTATGCAGTTTTTTTATAACATTTTTGGAAATTGGGGTGTTGCTATCATTTTTCTTACTTTTTTAATCAGAATCGTTGTGTTGCCTTTTAATATCATTTCTTATCGATCTATGAAAAAAATGTCTGAGGTTGGACCTGTTCTTCAAAGTTTGAGAAAGAAGTACAAAAATGATCCTCAAAAGGTGAATCAAGAAGTTTTAAAAATTTACAAAGAAAATAATATTAATCCTATGATGGGTTGTCTTCCTATGCTTTTACAGATGCCTGTATTTTTTGCTCTGTATGGAGTTTTAAGACAAAGTATTGAACTTTATAAAGCGCCCTTCTTTTTATGGATAGAGGACTTAAGCTTAGCCGATCCGTATTATATTTTCCCCATACTTTTGTTTTTAACCATGATCTTTCAACAAAAGCTATCTCCTGGTTCAAAAACAATGGAGCCTCTACAGAAAAAAATGATGTATATTATGCTGGGTGTTTTCAGCCTTATGATTTTACCTTTAGCAAGTGGTTTAACATTATCGTTCTTTATTAGCGGTCTATGGGCTGTTGTACAGCAGTCTATTTTTTATAAGTTTGAGAAAAAGAAATAACAAAATAAAATAAAAGGAGAAAATATGACAGGATTTATAAATAAACTTTTCGGAAAGAAAACCTATGAGGATTTTATAGAAGACATCCTTTTTAACTTGCTAGAAAAAGCAGGGTTTCATCTTTCTTATGAAATGAATTTTTCAGAAAAAGGTGATATGGTTCATGTTAATCTTTATGGTGAAGACGAGAAAAGATTAACTGAAAAAAAGGGGCGACTTCTAGAGGAAATGGAGTTTTTTGTTTCAAAAGCTTCTAAGAACCGCTTTCCTGATAAAAATGTGAACATACAAATTGATTCTAATGAGTATAGAGAAAGTCAGGAAAAAACCCTTGTTCAAACAGTAAATAAAATAAAAGAACAAGTCTTAGAGAAAAAAAAGCCTATTTTTATGAAACCCCTTTCTTCAAGGGACAGAAGGATTGTTCATAAATGTTTATCAGAGGACTCACGTGTAAAGACACAGTCCTTAGGAGAAGGCTACTATAAAAAGATTAAAATTTATTTATCAAATAATGGACAAGAGATATAATGTCATTTGAAACACCTTCCTCTCTCTTTCATTCTGAAGACACAATTTGTGCTTTAGCCACTCCTGAAGGAAAGGGAGGGTTGGCTGTTATAAGAGTCAGCGGTAAGGATTCTTATAGTATAGTAAGAAAACTTTGTCCTTTCTTAAAAAAAAATCTCGAGACTCATAAAATTTACTACGGATTTTTAGAAGCCCTTAAAGGGGAGAGTCTCGATGAAGTTTTAGTTAGCTATTTTGCTACAGGAAAGTCTTTTACAGGAGAGGAGGTTTTAGAGATATCATGTCATGGGAGTGGAGTTCTAGCTCAGAGTGTTTTACATGAACTTCTTAAGGCAGGGTGTAGACTAGCTCAGCCTGGAGAGTTTACTTTAAGAGCTTTTTTAAATCAAAAAATTGATTTGATCCAAGCTGAAAGCATTCATAGCCTCGTTCAAAGCCAAACAGAAAGTTCAGCCTTACAATTTGTCTCACAGCTTCAAGGAAAGCTTTCTTCTAAAATAAAATCAATAGAAGAAGCTTTGGTGAAAATTTTAGCTTACATTGAAGCTGATATTGACTTTAGTGAAGAGGAGATCTCTTTAGAGAAAAACCCTCTTTTAGAATCTCTTAAAAGAACACAAAATTCTTTAAAGACATTATTACAATCTTATACAGAGGGAAAAACTTTAAAAAAAGGACTTAAGATTGTACTTATGGGAAAGACTAATGTAGGAAAATCAAGTCTTTTTAATGCCTTCTTAAATACAGAGCGTGCCATTGTTAGTCCATTAAAAGGGACCACAAGAGATTTTATCACAGAACCTCAAAGAAAAAAAAATTTTGTAATAGAGTGGATTGATACAGCAGGTTTGAGAAACACAGACCATGAAGTTGAAAAACAAGGTCTTGAAAGAACAAGAAAATTAGCTGAGAAAAGTGATTTTATTTTTTATGTAATTGATTCAACCTGTCTTGTAGATTTTGATGATATCTCTGAAATCAAGAGATTAGATCTGAACAAAGTATTTTTAGTTTTTAATAAAATAGATTTGAAAGAACCCTCTTCCTTGTCTATTAAAATAAGAGACAGATTGTTCTATCTTCATCCTGTAAGTGCTTTAAGAAAAGAGGGCTTAAAAGAGCTCTTAGAGAAAGTTTATGAAAAAGTTTCTTATTCCAATCTTAATGAAAGAGAGAGCCTTGTTACTGAGGTAAGACATTTTGAGCTTATCAATAAGTCTTATAAAAATGTAGAATGTGCCTTAAAACAAAATAACACAGAAGAAATGGCTTATTATTTAAAAAAGGCTCTTGATCAATTGCATCAGCTCTTAGGAAAGACCTATGATGAACAAGTTTTAGATAAAATCTTTAAGGAATTTTGCCTTGGAAAATAAGTTTGATCTAATTGTTGTGGGAGGAGGGCATGCAGGTGTGGAAGCAGCATGTGTTTCGGCAAGAAGAGGTTTTTCGACCCTTCTTATCACTTTAAAAAAGGATAGGTTGGCGTATATGAGTTGCAACCCTTCTATAGGGGGTTTAGGGAAAGGACACTTAGTTAAGGAAATGGATGTTTTTGGTGCTGAAATGCCTTTAGCAGCAGACAGACAATGCCTTCAGTTTAAAAGATTGAATGCTAGTAAAGGGCCTGCTGTGAGAGGGTCTCGCATTCAATGTGATAAAGCCCTTTACAGTCGCTATATTTTAGAAAGACTTAAAACTTATCCCCATCTTTTTCTTAAAGAAGTTGAGGTAAGTAAACTTCTTTTAAAAAATTCAAGATGTGAAGGTGTTGTAACAACGTCGAAAAAAAAAATTTTTTCAAAAGCTGTTGTGATTACAACAGGGACTTTTATGAGAGCTGTTATGCACTTTGGACTTGACAGAAAAAAAGGAGGGCGTTTAGGAGATAAGGCAACAACAGGAATTTCTGATCAGTTAAAAGATTTTGGCTTTGAAATCAAAAGATTTAAAACAGGAACTCCTCCTAGACTTTGTAAAAAAAGCATTGATATAAGCCTTCTTGAGAAACAATTAGGAGACAAACATTTCATTCCTTTTAGTTTTAGAGGTGAGAACAAGCTGAGACTTCCTCAAATTGCTTGCCATATTACTTACACCAATGAAAAAACCCATGAGATCATCTCTAGGAATTTAGATCAATCCCCTCTTTTTACAGGAGCCATTCAAGGGATCGGTCCTCGGTATTGTCCCAGCCTTGAGGATAAGATCACTCGGTTTCCGGAAAAAGAAAGGCATCAGAGCTTCTTAGAACCAGAAGGGCTTTCAACAGACTCTATTTATCTTCAAGGAATGTCAACAAGTCTTCCTGAAAAGGTTCAATACGAGTTTCTAAGAACAATACCGGGCCTAGAGTTTGTGAAGATTTTAAAGCCAGGTTATGCTGTTGAGTATGATTTTATAAAGTCTTCAGGTCGATCGGGGATTTACGAAACTTTGGAAACAAAAAATATCTCTCATCTCTATCTTGCTGGTCAGATTAATGGAACAAGTGGCTATGAAGAAGCAGCTGCTCAGGGTTTGATGGCAGGTCTTAATGCGACTTTAAAGATAGAAGATCAGGAAGAGTTCATTTTAGGACGCCATGAAGCTTATATAGGAGTTCTTATCAATGATCTTGTTAACAAAGAGATCAAGGAGCCTTATCGTATGATGACCTCAAGAGCCGAATTTCGTTTGGCTTTAAGGGAAGATAACTGTTTGGAAAGACTTTATAAAAAAGCCTTTCATTTAAAAGTTTTAAAAAACAAGGAAGAAGAAAAGATTTTAAGGCTTTTAAAAAAAAGAGAATCTTTAAAGAAATTTTTGAAAGAAACCTCTATCGCACCTAAGCCTAATACTTTAGAAAAATTAAAGAAAGAAAATCTAGATCCGCTTTTAAAACCTATGAGTCTAGAAGAGTTTATGAGAAGAGATCATGTAAATCTTCGTACTCTTGAAATGTTAGGATTTTTTATAAAGGAAGAGCAAAAGGATTTTTTTGTAAATGAACCTGTTCATATAGCTATAAAGTACGAGGGTTATATTAAAAGACATGATAAGCTTTTAAATCAAATAGAAAAAATGCAACAACATAAACTACCTAAGAGCCTATGTTACAAAGACATCAAAGGGCTTTCTAAAGAAGAGATAGAAAAACTTGAGAGTGCAAGACCTCATTCCTTAGCTCAGGCTGGAAATATAGAAGGGGTGAACCCTTCAGCCCTTCAAGCCATCTTCTTTTATATAAAAAAGCATGGTAAGAGAAAATCTAAGAAGAGAGTATTCGTAGATCCTCTAGAGTATTAGAAAAAAGCTTAGGAATTGTTAAAAAATAACTTAGATGTTTTAGTTTTTATGTTATACCAATTACAGAAATTAATTCGACGGTAAATCAAAAAGACAGGTCACTGGTTTAAGCCATGATAGTGACCCTAAAGTACTTGCAGAAGGAGGTGAGCTTTTCGAGACAAATTCTAAACCCTTTAGCTGGCCTGGTTTTTAAGGCCTCAAAGGGTGTGTTTTCCCTTTTTTTTCGATTAAGCCTGTATTTTTGTGAAGGCTTACTCGAAAAAAAGGAAAAAGCAAAAAAAAGATGTAAAATAGGATTTCAAGACTTTATTTATAAACAAACCAACAAAGGAGGAAAATAAAATGTATGATCACTATATACCTAAGTTTGAGACAATTTTTACTCACTAGGATTTAAGAAAGTATGGAAGTGCGATTTCTCAAAATTCCTAAATTTATGGAATTCAGTATTTTTTCTTGCTTCTTATTTAAAGTAACAGTTTTCATCAACCTTACTTTTTTCTTTTTATCAGAAAAATAAACATTATACATTGTTTCCAACTCCTCAATGGCTTTTTGTGGAGATATTCCAACATTTTTATGATTTAATCTCATTTTTAAAATTGATAATAAAAGATAGGATAAATAACATATGAACACATGGGCTTTAACTTTTTTGTTTAGCCAAAATCTGATAGGTTGTATATTCGAGATACCTTTCAATACTTTAAAAGCTTGTTCTATAACATCCTTGTCAAAATAAATCCTTACCATTTCCTTTTCTGAAATGGATTTCTTTGTGCAGAAAAGACAAAAAAATCCATCCAACTCTTCCTCTCTTTTTAAAAGCTCTGTCCTGATTCTGCCAGTGGCTGTTAAATATCTTTCAAAACGTTCATTTATCTTTTTCCCTTTTTTTCTTAATTCTTGAGCCTCAAGAAAGCCCAATCTTCTTGATTCTGTTTCCTCTAATTTTTTCGATGCATTATAACAAATTACCAATTTTCCACTAATTGAAGCTAATTTATAAGCAACTCCTCCCACATAAAAACTACTCTTATTGACTCGGACTATGCTTGATATGTTGTCCAGGAATTTTTTATTTGAAAACTTTCTTATAATAGCCTTTTCTTTCTCTCGAATGGGCAAGCCACATAAGGTATTTAAGCCTATTTCTCTAGAGGACATCAGATTTTTTTTAGAAACTACACCCCGATCATAAACAAACAGTTGAGGACGAATTTGACTTTTTCGTAAATACTCTAGAACGCATGAAAGAGTTCTTGCGTCATGAATATTTCCATCAAATGTTTTGTGAAATACAGGAACTCCTTCATTTTGTGTTGTCACCAAAGCTATTTGAATAAGATCATTTTGTCTTTGACCATCCTTACTTCTTCCTTGTTTTCCCATTGAGCAGGCCTTTCCATGAAAATAAGTGTTTGTAGTGTCATAAACTAGACCTTTGGTATCTAATTTATATGTTCTCTTGACCTTATTAAAGATGGTTTTCTGATAAGCTTCTATTTGCTCATCGTTAATATCGACTTTCTGTCAAAGAATCTAAGTTTAGAAGCAAATTTAAATCAGTTCTTTCATACCATTTTGGCATATTCCGTAAGCTTTTATAATTTATACAGTGAGCGTAAGTCATGCTTAGTATTTCGTTGGAGTATTCCCCTAAAATTTCTGGAAGATTTATTTTTTTTGCAATGCTGTGAAAGGCAAGCAAGGGACCATAGATTTTTACACCATCCATTTGAATATCTTTTGATGAAAGAGAAATGACAGCCTCTTTATTAACTTCTTTTCCAATATGACGGATGTATTTCTGAACAACTTTACCTTTAACCCATCGATTTTCTACTTCTGCAAGATAAACGACACCACCCTTTTTGTATCTTCTAATAAAGCTCATGAACACCTCCTAGTGAGTATAATACTCACTATAAACCTAAGAAAAGTCAAGGCTTATTTTTCTTTGGATTGAAAATTCCTGTATTTCCCCTATAGAAATGGAGTTTCTTTGAGGTGACCTAAAATGGAAAATCCTAGTGAGTAAAATTTATCTCGAATTTAGATAATTAGAGTGATATTTATAAAAAATTCATTTCGACGAATAGCACATCCTCTATTCCTGAAATTTACTATAATCTAAGGTTTTAAATCTTTGGAATTCATGATTTAAAACTAAAAAAGGTTCAGATAGACGCATAATAGGAATATGTTTTTTTACAATGTGTAAAGGAAGAGTCATTAAAAAATGGAAAGGAAATGCAGGAAGTTTTTTCTTAGGTGATTAGAATATTCGTGACTGTATGCAAAAAAAATTTTTTATATTTTTTGTAAATGGAGAAGTGTTTTTTCTTGACATACTTTTTGATAGACATTTTTATGTTCAAATTTAAAATTGACTTAAGGAAAAGCTTCAGTTAAGAGATTTTAAAAAAACTTCTTTTGAGGGGGAGGTTTAAGTTTTCATAGACATTTCTTGAATCGATTTTCCTTCTTGCATATGGTGCAAAGCCAATAGTTTTGTCTTGATGTTGGCACTTCTTTCGTAACTCGGTTATCTGACCGCCCTATCTGAGCTTAAATTTCTCTTATAAGTTTTTCTTAAGAAACAGGGGAAGTTCAGTTAGTTTGTTGGTTGAAACAGATCAACCATTCAGCTTTAGAATCTCTTGAAGAAGCTTGTAAGGAGACTTTGACTGTGATTCGTCTTAATACCCTCCTTAAAAAAGACTTTACTGTCTACAAATTCTATAGAGTCCAGTTTTCCTACACAAGGTATAGGACAGGAAGAGTTAAGAACTGGAAGAGAGGAGCAGACCAAGTGAGTCGTTGGGCTGCTGTTACTCTCTTTGATGCTGAGAAAAGATTTAAACGAATCAGAGGCTTTATGCATTTAAAAAACTTTAAAGAAAACTTAGAAAAAATGGTTGCAAAACAAAGAAAGGTCGCTTAAACATGAAATCGTCCTCTAGAATTCCACCGAGAAATGGGACATCCTCTAAAAGAATAAAGCACAAAGCAAATCACAATACGGAAAAAAACTAAGAATTATTCTAAAGAACTTCTCTATATTTTTGTAACGGGGAAGGCCTTAGGGAAATGTTTTACAAGTTCGTTTTACAACAAGATCAATAAAAACTTCTCCTTTAAAATCTAAGAAATATCCTCCTTATAGGAGTCAAGGGCTGTTAAGAAACCGACTTACAATCTTTGTGACTAAATCTTTTTTGACACTTTAAAAATTTAACAGAGTTTGATCAAAAAGCCAGGATGCTATGCGTTAAAAAATGTCGAATTATTTTTTGGAAATGGTATTGGAGGGTTTTTAAGGAGGATTGGCTCCTGGCACTCCTGGTGGCCCTGGTAATGCTGGTGTCCCTGGTACCCCTGGTGGCCCTGGCACTCCTGGTGGCCCTGGTAATGCTGGTGTCCCTGGTACCCCTGGTGGCCCTGGCACTCCTGGTGGCCCTGGTAATGCTGGTGTCCCTGGTACCCCTGGTGGCCCTTGGGGTCCAGGAAGTCCTGTAGAGCAAATTATTTCACCGTTATTTTGAAAACCTGTTACAAATTCGCCAGAAGGACAAAGCCCTCCATGTAATCCGCAATCAGTGATCACTCCACTGGAGTTCATTTTCACAAATAATCTGATATCTCTTTCTACTATGTTATTTAGTTTTATTTTTAAACGTTCTATTTTAAGCCTAAGCCTTACTGTTCCTTCTACAGAGGATGTTGCGGGAGAGGGGAGGGTATCACCTTCAGCACTATCTATTTGACGAATGTTCATAGCAACGATCTTAATGGCATTGTTGTTGCCGCCATGTTGTGAGTTCGTAGGAATGGATTCGTTGTTGTTCTTGTCTCTAATCCCCTGTACTAATCTTAAATTGTATACAGAATAAGGTTTGATAGGGGTGAATGTAAGTGTATTTGTACATGCATCTGGTTCAATCAGATATGAAGTAACTTCCCTTACGAGTTCTATTTCTGCTACTCTTGCTTCTAAAAAGCTGGTAGCTGTTTGTTGATGATCCATCATAGCGATAAAGCCTGAACTAACAATAGAAAGAATGACTAAAGCAACTATCACTTCAATAAGAGAGAAGCCTTTAAAAGAGTTTGTGGTTTTTATGTTCATTAGTTAATTCTAGTTTCTAGCCTCTCTCTTTAGGGTTAAGGGTTTAGATCACTACCTATACCTGTATTTTATCATGGATTGTAACTGCTCACCTACATTGTTCAGTTATCCCTAACTTTAGACCTGTTTTAAGATAAAAGTCTTGCTCATATAGATTTTCTTTTAAATACTTTTTTCAAATGACAATAAATAAGACCTCCATCAGAAATGAGATTGAAAATATAAGAAGTGACTTTGATAAGTTTGCAAAGAAAGGTTCTATGCCTACTGAGATTTCTGTGATTGTTGAATCTCTCTTTAAGGTTGTGAACATTCTGATTGTTGTGCTTTTAGAAAAACAGGTTCGAAAAAATTCCAGCAACAGCGGTCTTCCTCCTTCGCAAGATTTTAGTCGTCAAGGGAATCGTAATAAGAAGGCTAGGGAGAGTCAAAAAAAGGGCTCTAGGCTTATCAGTAAAGATACAAAACAGCGAGGAGACTGTCTCTCCCTCAGAGTGTTCTCAGTGTGGGATGTTTTTAAAGACAGCAGAGGTAAAAAGCCTTGAGAAGCGTAAAAAGATTGATATTTTTTATGAAATTCAGACCCATACTGTAACTTCTGAAGTTAAGGATTGTCCCTCATGTGGAGCTAGAAATAAAGGTCAATTCCCTAAAGGTATGAGTGGTCCTCTTCAGTATGGTATAGGCATTAGAGCTTCCATCATCAATTTCATTATAGTTCAGATGCTGTCTTTTAGAGCGTGTTGGGGAACATTACATGAGCCCAAAAGAATTTAAACAAAGGAGGGCTTTAAGAACATAAAAACTGTCCACTTTTTTGGGGGAAGTTCACTTGCAGTTTCTCCACCTTTCAGGTGGAAGGGAAGCCATAAAAGATATTGGTCTCTTGGATAGATATGGAGGAGTGCTTGTGCATGATTGTTGGAGTCCTTACTTTTGTTATGATAAGATAACTCATGCTTTGTGTGTGGCTCACCTTTTGAGAGAGCTTAAATTTATAGAAGAAAGCAATGGATTCAAATGGGCTACAAATCTCAAAAAACTTCTTAAAGAGACTGTGGAGTTAGTTCATAAAAAAGAGTCAAGAGTTCTGACTCAAAAAGAGTACGAAACTCTTCAGAGAAGGTATAGGAGTATTCTTACAAAAGGCTTAAAAGAGCTTCCAGAATTTCCTAAGAAAAATGGCAAGAAAGGACGAATAAAGCATACACAAGCTCAAAACCTTTGGCTGCGATTTAAAAAGTATGAAGCAGAAATACTGTGTTTTTCTAAAAGAAAGAACGTAGATCCTACTAATAACAGAGCTGAAAGAGATCTAAGAATGACTAAGGTGAAAAAGAAAGTGTCAGGGTGTTTCAGAACAGAAGAAATGGCGAAATATTTTTGTCGCATTACCAGCTATGTTAAAACAATGAGAAATAAAGGGTATTCTTCTTTAGAAGCCATCTCTATGGCTTTAAATAAAAACTTACGAGAGTGAGCAGTTACGAATAAACAAGCTGTAAAGGAAAGCTAAATGATCAGAAACAATCTTTTAGTTCTTTAAACACCTTTTCTTTTCCAGAAGAATTGACTTTTTTCCAATTCATCGATTATTCTCTCTTGAGATTTCAGTAAATGAAAAAGTAAAAGTGTAAGACCTTGATAATCACAACCCTTACAGGGGAAGTCCAGGTCTCAAAGAATTCAAAACTACAAGACAGGAATCTTAATTCTTTGCTCTCTTGCTTTTCCTGATATGACTCTTGTGAAGGATTTCTAACTATTTTTCATCCATAGATTCTTTTGAGAAGGTAGAAAAAGAAAAGAGAATCGTGTCTTAACTTATCTTAACTTAAAGTTCATTTAGAGGTTTCATTGAGCAGTGTTTTTTGTTTTAGGGTATGTGTGCCCTTATTTGGCTTGGTTTCAAGATGAAAAAACCGTTCATCTTGCTTTTCTACCTTATGTAAGGTAAAAAGAACATGTAAGCTAACATACAATTTTATAAACTTTAAGGGAAGGTAGCTTGTCAGATCAAGATCTAATTATTGTACAGCAGGTGAAATCATGAATTCAAGCAAAGGTTGAAAAAGAGCAAAGATGATTTTTAGTTAATTATTTAAATAGATAATATAAATGTGTATTTAGCACAAGTTATAGGGATACTGTTTCTATGAAATTATTGGGGATTGAGCTATAAAAAAATTCTTTCTTTTTTTATTTTGCTTTGTATCAATTCTGCCAACTGGCATAATTTTAAATTTATCACCAGAATGGACTTTACATTGGAATTACATTTTATCTCGATATTCAAGAGATATAGCAGAAAAATCAAAAAATGATTCAATAGATTATCTCTTTATAGGGGATTCTTCAATCATGGCCTCTATTATCCCATCAATGATACCAAGATCTGTTAACTTAGGAAGTTCGATAACTCAGAATCCAGATCTTTATTTTCTTATAGTAAAATTCTTGGAGAATCATAAAGCTCCGAAAGCTGTTTTCATACAAGCCAACAAGATCCTTTGGAATTATTATGGAAAACTAAAACATCATATAAGAACTGAATTTTTGGATTTAAAAAGCATTTTAGAGATATACAAAATCAATCTTTATAAAAAGGATTGGCAAGTAGAGAGAAACCCATTCTATTTTTACTATATATACGGATCCCTGTACTTTAAAAATCCATTTTTTTATGGAAGACAAGTTCAGAAAGCCTTTTTAAAATATAAGGAGGAAGAACGAATTGACATAACCATTAGACTTTATAGAGAAAAAGGTTTCTTGGATATAGGATATGTTTACAAAAAGATGTATAAAAAAGATCATATGAATTTCATTATTAGGAGATTCAATGATTATCATTGGAGAACTCATAAGTACAAATTCTACCCTTCGCCTTTGAATGCATATTATGTAAAAAAAACAATTCTCTTATTAGAGAAAATGAACATTCCTCTTTTTTTTCTAGAAGGGGTTGGAAGCGAAAGCATACCCACTAGTGAAAAGGCACATAATGAATATCTTAATTATTACAGGAAGATAGGGGAAAACGTCAAATTTTTAAATAAAGCTGATCTTAAAAGATCAGAGTTTGTAGATTCTATTCATTTAGGAAGAGAAGGAGCAGCTAAGAACACTCTTTATATTAGAAAACAAATGGAAGAAATGGGCCTCTTAAAAGAAAATTAAAAAATGTATAAGAATATTATTTTTTTATTTGTTTTATTTTCTCTCCTCTCTCCCCTCTTTTCAAAAATAAAAAAAAATGCTACTAAAAAGATATTTCTTTCTTTCTTCTCTTCTGTTTTTTTATTTTTGATTCATCCGCTAGCATGGTTTTTTATGGCTATTTTTATAGTTGTCAATTATTTTTTTTCTTTAATACTTGAAAAGCTTGACGATGTTAAAAAAAGGCTGATTATGCTTATACCCTTTATTATTGCAAACCTTTCAGGCTTGTACCTTCTGAAATACAAAGCACAAATGATATTTGAATCACTACCCTATTATTATGAGATCAGCTATTTTTTTTCTCATATTTTTATTTGTGTGGGAGTTTCTTTTTATGTTCTGCAATGTCTTTCGTATCTTTTTGATATAGCAGTAAAGGAAGAAAGCAAAGGTGGTTTCTTAGATTTTTATACTTACATAAGTTTTTTTCCAAAAATTTACATAGGTCCAATAGAAAGATTTCGCTCATTCTCTCATCAAATTGAATCTAAATTTTCAAATGAGAACATACATAATACAAAAGAGGCTTTTATTCTGTTTTTTGAAGGGCTCCTGAAAAAAATCATTATTGCAGATCCACTGGGAATTATTACTCGAGCTATTTTTGGAGATTATTCGAACCATTCGACTTATGTTATTTTTTTAGGAATGGTTCTGTATAGTTTTCGCATTTACTTTGATTTTGCAGGATACACTAATATGGCACAAGGCTTAGCCCTTCTTTTTAACATAAGGTTACAAGAAAATTTTAAGCAACCTTTCTTCTCTAATACATACTTGAACTTTTGGAGAAATTGGCATGTGACTTTTTTTAATTGGATTGTGAATTATATCTTTAAACCGTCTATGTTTTTTTTTAAAAAAAGGCTAAAATTAAAATGGGCTTTCATACTTTCTTGTTTTATTGCTTTTTTATTAGCTTGGGCTTGGCATAGTGTAAAATTGAACTATCTCATTTACGGCTTTTTGCAAGGGGTTATTTATACACTTGCTTTGTATATAGAAAGAAAGAGAAAGGCCTTAAAAAAGAAGCCTCTTTCAGACTTTATAAAAATTCCACTTATTTTCTTTACTTGGACGACAACAAACATTCTTGTAATTTTCCCCTCTTTTGAAACCACAAAAAGCTTTATCTTTTATTTCTTCTCTTCATTTAATAAAGAGAACTCTCAGAGTTTGACTTCCTTTCTTCTTCCCATAAACGCTCAATTTTATAATAACTGGGAACTCATAGTTTGTTTGTTCATGGCGTTTGGATTTATCATTTATGATGGATTCGTTTGTCTTAAAAAGTATGACATACAAAAAGCTCCTGTCTACAATAATAACACTGTTTTGCTCATTATTTTGTTTGTAATAATCCAAGCCCTTATTCTTTTTTCTCGAGAATCAAGTCCTCCCTTCATTTATTTATACTTTTAATAACTAGTGTTCTGACCAGTAAATTTTTTCACAATTTTCAAGCCTTTAATCCAGGTCATTTTATTAAATTATTTTTATATTAAAAAGAATAAAAGTGAAATGTTTAGAGTTATACCAATTCCAAAAGTTAATTCTACATTTTCATGTATAAGTTTGGATTTTTACTTCTAGAAATTTATAACTTTTAAGTATGGGTAAAGAGTGTATCAAATTCATTGGAAAGATATGATTCTCTAATGTTTATATACAATTTAGTTTACAGGCTCTTACAGGCTCGTCTCATTTTTTATAATGGAACTTTTCTCTGGCTGATTTTCTTGAAAAATTCCATTTTATTATAATCTTCCGTCTGTTCATAATATTCACCCAAGCCTTGGTTCTTTTTCTTAAAGTTTCTATGTCAGGTATTCTTGATTTTCCTAAACATTGACGAGAGTACATATTGATTGCAATTTCTGCTTGATTTAACCAACTTCCATGACTCGGAGTATAATGAACCTCAAAGCGAGACCATAGATGCAAACCTCGATCTTTTCCATAAAAATCAGTAAGACTTTTTTTTCTATGAGTGTTCAAATTATCCATAACTAGAACAATCTTCTTGGAATCAGAATAATGTCTCTCAACAGAAGATAAAAACTTAGCAAAATCCGGACCTGTCCTTCTCTCTGTTACCTTATTCATATAAAAACCTCTCTTAGGCTCCACAGCACAGAAAACATTTGCTGTACCCTCTCTTTTATACTCATAATCTACTTTTTTTACTTCCGAGGGATGACAACCCGATGGAGGACGAACATCATCAAGTAACTGAAGAGGCTTTTCATCAATACACACAACAGGCTTTCCTTTAATCGGAGGCTTCTCATACACTTTCAAAACATCCTCCATCCTCTCTATAAATTCATCATTAAGCTCTGGTACACACCAACTCTTCTGTTGCCAAGGTTTTAGATCATGTTCTAAAAGAATAATCCTAACTTTTTCTTTGCTAATAGACCTAAATTCGGGGCAAAAAATATCCACTACAAACATCCTAACATTTAAAACATCTTAAAACGGTCTTTTTGCCTCTGAGAAAAGACAAGATTTCTTGAAAAAGAAAGGGGTTTGCCATTGACTACTATCTGTAGTAGTGTATATATTATACACTATAGGAGGGGATATGAGCTTCATAAGAAAAATAAAAAAAGGCAATAAAACTTATCTGGCTGAGGTAGAAAGTAAAAGAATTAAGGGCAAGGTTGTGCAAAAGCATATTCGCTATATTGGAAAAGAAGTGAGCGGTAAAAAAGTGATTTCACTAAGCTCAGAGGACATTCAAATCTCTGAAGTTAAAATTCATGGCCCCCTTATCGTCCTAGACAAAATATCAAAAAAAATCAAACTCCCGGACATATTGGAAAATTATTCAAATGAGATATTAAGCATGGTTTATGCACATTGCTTAAATTACAAAAGTGTTAATAATATGCCAGACTGGTTTTCCAGAACGGACTTAAATACTATTTTGGATTTAGAAGGTTTAACAGAAGAACGTCTATTGTCAGCTTTAGACTCTTTAACTGAAGAAAGAATAGAGCGACATCAAAGAGATATTTTTAATATCGTAAAAAATATATATGATCTGTCCACAAAGGGAATCGTTTATGATGTGACCAATACTTATTTGTATGGGACAAAATGCCAGCTTGCTAAGCTTGGAAAAAGCAAGGATGGGAAATCAAAGCCTCTTATTCAAATAGGCCTTGCAAGAACTCAAAAGGAAGGCATCCCCGTTTTTCATAAAACCTTCAATGGAAACATACATGACAGTAAGGCTCTATTTTCTCTTATTAAAAGTTTTTCTAGCTATAATCTTCGCTCAGGTGTTTTTGTATCAGACAGAGGGGTAACATCTCGACAGAATATAGAGGGGATAAAAGGCTTGGGGTGGAATAGCTTATGTGGTCTTCCTTTAAAAGATCGAGAAAAAAAAGTGCTTAGAAAAGCCCTAAAGACAAAACCTATAAGTCATGTTTCTAACATGGCAAGGCTTGGTAAAAACACTTTTTATATCAAGAGCTTTCCTTATAAGCTAGGTAAGATAAAAGGGAAGTTGGCTATTTGTTTCAATGAGCGCAGAAAAGTAGAGATAAAAGAATCCCGTCACCATGAGATAGAACATGCTCAAAACCAAATTCTTCAAGGAAAGCCTATAAAGACGGGCTTAGAAAAATACTTGACGTCTCAAGGAAGAATTAGAAAACAAGAATTAGAAAAGGCAGAAGAATTTGACGGCTATTTTTGTTTATTTTCTACAAAAAATATCCCTGACAGAGACATGTTAAAATTATATTTTGACAAAGATATTATAGAAAAAGCATTTAAGACTTTAAAAGGAATCACTCATCTGCGTCCGATTCGACATTGGTTGTATAACCGAGTTATCGCTCATGTTTTTATATGTTATTTATCCTATCTTTTGCTGTCCGTTCTAAAGTTAAGTTTAAACAATCTTAAGATATCTCCTGAAGAAGCACTAAAAGAATTGGGAAGTGTGTACAAAGTTTATATGGAGGACAAGAAAAAACGCCATATGTTCTCTAAAATAGTCACATTGAGTAAATCTCAAGAAAAAATACTCAAAGCCGTGGATAAACACCTTGTAAAATGACAACTGTAGTGTATATTTTGGCTCCTCCCGGGAATCTGTGGGTGAAAAGTAGCTAGAAATCCCCCAAAAAGGCTCATATTAATCAAAGCAAGAGTAAGACATTCTATCTTGTATTTTTGAGTTCTTTGAGGCCTTACTGGCCTCTATCACCTCCGGTGATTGAACTCAAAAACATTCATTTTATTTGCTTTTATTTGCTGTGTTACATTAAAATTTTAAAAAAGAAGCACCTACTTCCCAGATGCCTTAAAATGTTATTCAAAAAAAAAAAAAGGAGGGAAGAGATGCTTTTGAAGACTATACTAAATGATTGTTTAAGATGGAAGTCTTTTGTATACGGAGACATTTATTTTTCAAAAGATAGAAAGTCAATTAATGTTCCTATTAAGGCTCGTAAAAATGGCCAAGCTTTTTGTAGTGTTTGTAAGAAGCCCTGTTCAGTGTATGACAGCAGTAAATCATCACGGGACTTTGAATCCCTTCCTATTTTAAGTTACAGGGTGTTTTTTGTTTATTTTGTAAGAAGAGTTAATTGTCCTTGCTGTGGGGTAAAAGTTGAGTATTTACCTTGGGCCGATGGTAAGAAGAGTTTAACGATCTTTTACATGAAGTATTTAGCAGACTGGTGTCGTCACCTGTCTTGGAAAGAGGTTTCTTGTAAGTTTCATGTCAGTTGGAATCAGGTCTATGCTTCGGTAGAATGGGTCGTAGAATATGGTTTAAAACAAAGGGTTTTAAAGGGAATACAAGCTATAGGAGTCGACGAGATACAATGGAAAAAGAACCATTAGTATCTCACCTTAATCTATGAAATAAGCAAAGAAAGTGTTCGTTTGCTATGGATAGGAGAAAAAAGAACAGAAAAGAGTTTCAACAAGTTTTTTGATTTACTAGGAGAGAAGTCAAAAGAGATATGGTTTGTGTGCTCTGATATGTGGAAGCCTTATTTAAAAGTCATAAAGGAGAGGGCAAGTGGAGCTTTACACATATTAGATCGGTTTCATATCGTAGCAAGACTCAATAAGGCTTTAGACGAAGTGAGAGCTTCAGAACACAAAAAAATGAAAGAAGACGGGTATGAACCCCTTTTAACAAAAGCTAGATGGCCCTTGTTAAAAAATGCAGAAAATTTAAAATCTTATGAAAAAGTAAAATTAAGGCATTTAATACAGTACAATTTAAAAAGTATCCGCTGTTATTTTTTAAAAGAAGACTTCCGACAGTTATGGACCTATGTTCCACCAACTTGGGCTGGTAAATTTATAGACAGTTGGACGAGACGAGTCATGCTTTCAAAAATTGAACCTATGAAAAGAAAAGCAAAAACCATACAAAGACATAAGCTACTTATTCTTAATTACTTCAAGGCTAAAAAAGCCTTCTCCTCAGGGATTGTAGAGGGTTTAAACAACAAAGTAAAACTCACTATGAGAAAATCTTACGGCTTTAGAACCTCTAAAGCTATAAAAATCGCCTTATATCATAACCTTGGAAAACTGCCAGAACCTCCGGAAACCCACAGATTCTTTTGAGGAGGCTATATTTTTAACCCCGAATTTAGGTAATAGAGTCTACAATCTTGTTTTTTTCTGCCCTCTCTTTAATGAGCTCTAAAGTCCATCGATCAAAGTCCTCCGGAGGATCTGAGCAGACCATAGCTATAATCTTTGACTTTATGCGATCATCAAACTTTGGAGGTTTTCCAGGACGAGGATCATCTTCAAGAGCTTTTTTCAGCCCAGAATTCTCATAGTTTTTTTGGATGTTGAAAACAGTTCTAGGAGTTATCTCTAAGTAATCTGCTGTCTCTATGGCAGTTAAATTTTTGTTCCTTAAGTTTAGAACATTGGCTCGATATATGGCTCTTGGATTTTTAGACTTCTTTATAATTTTAAGAATTTCTCTCTTATCTTTTGGCTTTAATAAATTTAACATATGAGTATTAAAACATTCGATCTTTTAAACTTCTTTTAAAGAAAGGAGTTAAGCTTATTACAAACATCAAATTAAATACGGAGAATAAATTAATTCCCTTATTTGACAAGTTGATGTTGAAAAAACGTTCTGTTGTGGGGTCAGTGATTGGAGTGTTAAAAAGAGAGTTTAATCTTGAGCATTCTTGCCACCGCAATCCACAAAATTTTGTTGGCAGTCTTTTAGGCACCCTCATTTCTTATCTTAAAACCTAAAACCCTCCCTTCAACTTAAAGTTTAAGAACAGAGGTGTCTGAAAAGCATATAAAAGTCAAAGCTCTGGTTAGTAGTAGAAAGATTTAAACTTCAGATGATTGGATCTTTTATTTAAAGTAAATTCTTACCTAAGGTTTTGAGATAATAATGTGATTCTGCAAGCTTCTTTTCTTTTAAAGAATAGGTTTTTTTAGTGCAACTATAAATCCACCTTTCTTTTTGTAATTTATTTACTGCTCGAATGTTATAAGGCCTGACATGGGCAGCTGTTTTTTTTACTCCTGACATGTAAAGTTTTTTTAATAAAAAGAAAGTGCTTTTTTTCATCCATCCTAAACCTTCATATTCAGGCTTAATAGCATAATAACACTCCCATATATTATCTAAATTAATAAAAAAATAAATAAAGCCTGCTAAATTTCTTTTTTCTATAATGTTGTAATAAATCATTTCACCTGATTCTTGATAGTTTATAATACTATAAATCATAAACAAAGCACTTTTTGTTGTGAGAGGTCTTTCCAAAGTTATTGGAAAGACCTCTATATAACGATCTTCATTTAAAAATAAAAATTCATCAGGACTATTTTTTGAATTCATTGGAGAAAGCTGAAAATCTTCAAAAAACTCTGTTTTATGAGTGTTATAAAACACCTTTTTCTTTTTTAAAACGTTCTCCATCAATTTCAATTATAAATTTGTTTCACAAGAAGGTCAATAGAAGCAACTTTTTTCAAAAAGGCTGGTCATCCATATTTTCTTTTGATAGACATTTTTTGGGATTTAAAGACACTAAGCTATCGTTGTATCTGAGACAACAACATAAAATAAAAGAAGGAGGGTGTAGGAAAAGAATATGTGCTGAGATGGAATCACAGAAAAGCAGATATTTATAAAATTCTTCTTTCTGCTATTGAAAGGCTTTCCTAATGAACTAGCCTTAGAGCATCAAGTAATTGACAAAAAAATTGTTTAGGCAGATAATAATATCTATATGGATCCATTTTTAAATCTTATAAGAGAAATAGAGAAGCGATCTTACGAAGAGCCTAAAAAAACAATTCTCGAAAGCAGCAAATTTTTAACCTACAAAGATTTACTACGTCTTTCCATTGAGAAAATTGATTTCTTTCTTAAAAAAGGCATAGATTCAGACAGCTATATCTTGGTTTTAACAGATGACAGAGCAGAAGCTTATACTATACTTTTAGCTTGTATTAGCACAGGCGTAGTCCCCCTTATCCTGACTTTTGAAACCACTTTAAAATCTCTTAAAAAGATAACGGATAAACTTTCATTTGAATTTGCATTTATAGATAAATCGCTTTACACAAAGTTAGACTTAGATAAGAATAAACATGTATTAGAAACCTTTAAAAAGGGATTTCTTAAATTAAATACAAAATCATATAAAATATCTCTTTTTTTTAAAAGAATTGGATGTTCTCTTAAGAAGAAGCACAGATTTTTTTCAGAACTTAAGAACTCTAAACTGAATTTAGAAGATCGTGCCATCTTGCTAATATCATCAGGCACTACAGGAGAAAGTAAGATCATTCCTGTTTCTAGAGAAAATCTTTGGGAACAATTAGAGTTATTGCAAAAAAACATTCCTTTTTCTGAAGATGAAAGAGTGCTTAATTTGTTTTCCTTAAACCATGTAGATTCCATTATTACTGGATTTCTTTATACTTTTAAAACGTTTTCAACACTTGTGTCTTTTGAAACAAGAAAGGAATTTTTTTATCCAGAATTCATATTAAATTACATTGCTAAAAAAAAAGTTACAGGTTTTATACTGATACCTTCCATCTTTAATATTTTTTTAAAACAGAGAGAATCTTTAAGTAAAGATTTTGATAAACTACCTCATTTTCAATTTTTTATGACTGGGGCAGATTATATTCCTCCTGAGGTGTGGAAAAATATAGAATTTCAGACAAAAAAAACTGTTTATAATTTATATGGCATGAGCGAAATTGGAACTATAGCAACTTTTGCTAACTTTGAAGATGCCATCAAAAATGAATATGATACTATAGGAAAACCGCTGTTTGATCATTATTTAATAGTTGATGAGGACTTCAATCCAGTCAAAATAGGAGAGTTGGGCGAACTTTTGGTGTCAGGAAAAACTGTTATTAAAGAGTACATAGGAGAAAAATTAAAATTAATTGATATTAAAGGAAAGAAGTATTTTCCAACAGGTGATTTAGTTCAACAACAAAAGGAAGGTACACTACAGTATTGTGGAAGAAAAAAAAATATTATTATTACAGCAGGCCAGGTTGTCATGCCTCATTATATCGATAACTTGCTTATAAAACATAAGGATGTAGAAAGTGCCTTTACATTTGGCATAAAAGATTTGATATTTGGAGAAAAAATTGTTTCTGCAATTGTAAAAGCAAAAAATAAAAAAATAACTGCAAACGATATTAGAAGCTACTTGATGAATAACTTAGAATTTTCTTTTCAACAACCTAAGAGAATACGAATATTAGATCGTCTTCCAAGAACTGCATCAGGCAAAGTAAATTTAGTTAAGATAAAAGAGGAGTTCATGAAAGAAGATAAAAAAGATACCAAAGCATCTTCACTTGAAAGCAAAGTACTTTCTATTTTTAAGAAAAAAACAGGACGAGACTTTCAGATAGATAATAAGATGTTATCAGAATGTTTTGAGTTTGACTCTATTGTAAATTTTGATATCATAGTGGAAATAGAAGATGTTTTTGACATTAATTTTTCACTCGATGAGCTTCTTAAATTAGAAACAACAAAAGACTTCGTTAAAACAGTGAAGAGTAAACTGAGTTAATTTCTCTGCAAAGAGGTTCTGGCAGTTTTCCAATGTTTTGATATAAGGCTCTTTTTTACAGCTTTAGAGGTTCTAAAGCTGTAAAATTTTCTCATAATAAGTTTTACTTTGTTTTTTAAACCCTTTACAATTCCTTGAAAAAAAGTTGCTACCTCTTTCAATATAGCCACGTTCCTCCTTTCATAGACATCTTTTCTTTTATCTCCATTAATTGTCCGTAGAAACAGGGGGGGGGGAAGTTCAGCAGTAACTCGGTTATCTGACCGCCCTATCCAAGATTAAATTTTTCTTAAGAGGGAGGATTTTATGGAAGAAGGGATTAATTTAAAAAAGAAGATACAGCTTTGTCGAGAGGAGAGTTCCAACAAGAAGCTTATCCGCTACCCAGAAGCTCTTAAGAGAGAGATTCTAGATTTTTTGAAAGAGGAAAAGGTTTCTAAATTTTGTAAAGAGACAAAGGTCACCTCTTCCACGATCAATAACTGGAAGAAGTCTTATGTTTCAACAGTTTCTCACAAGAAGTCTCTTTTTAAGGCTGTTTCTTTGAAAAAGGAAAAGTCATGTGATGAAAGAGAAGGTCTTAGTCTTAAAGGGTCTAGGTTGGGAAGAGGTTTTAGAGTTAGTGAGGAGTTTATGATCTTTTTATCTGAAGGCTACCGTATTTTTGTCTGCTCTCAAAAGATAGACATGCGATGGAGTTTTGAGAGGTTGAGTTATCTGGTGAGAAGTGAGATGGAAGGAGAGATCAACTTGGGAGATCTTTATCTTTTTCTAGGTTTTAACAGAAAGAGATTAAAAGGGCTGTTCTATGATGGGAGTGGTCTTGTTTTACTAACAAAGAGGATGGAGAAAGAAAGGTTTATGAGTTTAAGTGATTTAAGTTCTCCCGAGTTAACAAGGAGTGAATTGAATCTTTTAGTTCATGGTTCAATTTTAAGAAAGTACGAGCTTAAGAAAAGATAATTTTTTTAGATTATTTTTTTAAATTTTTTTTATTTTTTTTAAAAAAAAAGCTTTCAAAACAAAAACAGACATGTTGACATTAATGTATGCAGATGAGTCTTTTTCCTTATTTAAAAAAAAGCGAAAACCCTAAATATAAATATCTTCCTTCGTTTATTCGAGAGGAAAAAGATCTGGAAAACATAAAGTTGATTTCTAATGAACTCATTCACCTTTATAAAAAAGAATTTAAACTTTTAAAAAGAGAGTTAAATGAGCTTAAGAAGAAAAAGGCCAAAGAAGATCAATTAAAGCTTTTTAATGATGAGCTACTTAGTAAGTTCAAGAAAATAGTATTTGGAAAATCCAGTGAAAAAAGAAAACTATCTTCTCGTAGTAGAAAGAAGCTTAAAAAGACAATTCTTCTTGAATCTGAGAGTTTAGTTCCTGCTCCTAAAGAAGGGGAGGTGAAGGCCTTAAAAGAGATAAGAGTAGATCATAAGCTCACAGACGAAGAACTTTCTGATATAGCACAGCAGTATGGTTATCCTAAGGACAGTGAGTGGGAGGAATTAAAGATTCAAGACGTGTCAAAAGAGGTTGATGTTCATGTAAGAAGCTATGTTAGAAAGACGCATCGTCTTTAGAAGTACCGTCTGAAGGCAAGCAAAGTGGGAGAAAAAGAGATCATAGTATCAGCTCCTGTTCCTAAGAAAATTGTTCCAGGATCTAAGTACTCCCCAAAATTTGCAATAGAAGTAGCGAGTCAAAAGTACTTGTATCACCTTCCTTTAGAGAGAGTAAGAAGAATGATGGAATCAGATGGTTTGAAGGTGAATTGTAGAACTCTTTATAATCTTTGTTATTTTGTGAGTTGTTATTTAGAGCCTGTGAGAGAAAAGATCAAAGAGGAACTTCTTAAACTAGACAGAACGATTCATATTGATGAAACTCCATGGCCTATTAATAATTCACATCAAAAGGACGGCTACATGTTTGTTATAAGTCATCAGGGAGGAAGTTTTTATTACTTTAGTGAGAGCCGTTCAGCCTGTTCTATTAAAAAACTCTTAGGCTCTTATAAGGGGCCTATTTTAACAGATGGATACGTTAGTTATAAAACACACTTTAAGGGTGAAAAGGGAATTGATCTTGCTTTTTGTTGGTCTCAGTGATAAGAAAGTTTATTGACATAGAACAGAATTACCCTGAGGAGTGTGGAAAAGTATTAAAGCTTATGGGGAAGATTTTTAAAGTTGAATCAAAGGCAAAAACTTATGAAGAGCTCAAAAGTTTAAGACAAACAGAATCAAAGGATTTAGTTCTTTCTCTGCAAGATCTGTATTATAAACTTTATGGAGAAGCTCGTCCTGAGAGTGGGTTAAAAAAGGCTATTGATTATAGCTTTAATCACTGGGATGGCTTAAATTTATTCTTAGAAAATGAGAAAATTCCTATGACAAACAATGAAGCAGAAAGAACGATTCGACATTCTGTGATGGGAAGAAAGAACTTTCATGGGTCAAGGACTCAGAGAGGAGTTGAAACAGCATCAGTACTTTACAGTATTGTGGAAAGTTGTAAGAAGGTGGAATTAGATCCTAAGGACTATATTTTAATGGTTGTGGGAAACTCCCTCGATAAGATGCCTATTAAAACGCCTTTTGAGTATACAAGTGAGCTTCGTTCTTAAAGAATAAAGCACAAAAAAAATCAAAATTACGAAAAAAAACTAAGAATTATTCTTTTAAGAACTTCTCTAATACTTTTGTAACAGGGAAGGCCTTAGGAAAACGTCTTACAACGCCGTTTTACAACAAGATCAATAAAAACTTCTCCTTTAAAATCTAAGAAATATCCTCCTCAGTAGAAGTCAAGGGCTGTTAAAAAACCGACTTACGGTTAAATCAAGCAGAAATTGCAATCAATATGTACTCTCGTCAATGTTTAGGAAAATCAAGAATACCTGACATAGAAACTTTAAGAAAAAGAACCAAGGCTTGGGTGAATATTATGAACAGACGGAAGATGACAATAAAATGGAATTTTTCAAGAAAATCAGCCAGAGAAAAGTTCCATTATAAAAAATGAGACGAGCCTGTAAGAGCCTGTAAACTAAATTGTATATAAACATTAGAAAATCATATCTTTCCAATGAATTTGATACACTCTTTACCCATACTTAAAAGTTATAAATTTCTAGAAGTAAAAATCCAAACTTATACATGAAAATGTAGAATTAACTTTTGGAATTGGTATAACTCTAAACATTTCACTTTTATTCTTTTTAATATAAAAATAATTTAATAAAATGACCTGGATTAAAGGCTTGAAAATTGTGAAAAAATTTACTGGTCAGAACACTAGTGGGAGTCAAAAAAAGGGCTCTAGACTTGATAACAGTAAAGATACAAAACAGCGAGGAGACTGTCTTTCCCTCAGAGTGTTCTCAGTGTGGGATGTGTTTAAAGACAGCAGAGGTAAAAAGCCTTGAGAAGCGTAAAAAGATTGATATTTTTTATGAAATTCAGACCCATACTGTAACTTCTGAGGTTAAGGATTGTCCCTCATGTGGAGCTAGAAATAAAGGTCAATTCCCTAAAGGTATGAGTGGTCCTCTTCAGTATGGTGTAGGCATTAGAGCTTCCATCATCAATTTCATTATAGTTCAGATGCTGTCTTTTCAACGTGTTGGGGAACATTACATGGGGCTTATAGGTCGAATGATTTCTCCTGCAGTTATGTTGAGATACATTGCTGAATTAGGAGAGTTTCTTAAAAGTTGGGAAGAGCAGATGAAAGAAAAGATACTTGAATCAGAGGTCATTCATGTTGATGAGACCTCTATGAGGGTTAAGGGTAAAAACTACTGGATTCATACTTATAGTTCAGGAGAATTAGTCTTGCAGTTTCTCCACCTTTCACGTGGAAGGGAAGCCATAAAAGATATTGGTCTCTTGGATAGATATGGAGGAGTGCTTGTGCATGATTGTTGGAGTCCTTACTTTGAACCATATTCGCTTTGGGATAGTTGGGAAGCTTTTGGTGAGTATTATCATAATACAGATAATGCTGGGTTTTTGTTGAACACTAATAAAATTTTAGTTTCCACCAAACCGAAAGGACATATGCACTTTTATCGTAAAATTTGTTGTACATAAAATTCGTTATTCATAAGGTCTTTCATCAACACTGTTAGGAGCCCCCGATCTTGAGTAAACAACAAAAAATAGTTTTAGAGAATAGATAAAAATTGGCTCAAAGAATGTGGTGTATAAAAATGATCACAAATGAAAACCTTTGACTTTTTTAAAAAAATTATATATATTTTCAATAGCATGATAACTTCAAAAAGTTTAGCACAAAAAATCGATCATACTGTTCTATCACCTCAGACTACAGCTTCTGAAGTTTATAAACTATGTCAAGAGGCTAAAGAATTACAGTTTTATTGTGTTTGTGTTAACCCTTATTACCTTTCTTTAGCTAAGAGTCTCTTAACTCATTCAAAAATTAAAACCTGTACTGTAATAGGATTTCCTTTGGGAATTCATACAACGAAAGTAAAGGTGTATGAAGCTTCTCAAGCTCTTAGACAAGATGTTGACGAGTTAGACATGCCTATGAACTTAGGTGAGTTCAAACAAAAAAACTATAAAAAAGTGAAAGAAGATATCGAAGCTGTTGTGAGAGTAGCGGAGGACAAAGTTTTAAAGGTGATTGTAGGTACAAGCTTTCTTAACAGGGAAGAATTGAAAACAGCGTGTTTGATTTGTCAGGAAGCAGGAGCTCAGTTTGTTAAAACCTCTACAGGTTTTTTTAAGCCAGGAGCCTGTGTTGAGGATATAAAAACCATGAAAGAAGCCATTGGTAATGACATCAAAATTAAAGCAAGTGGTGGGATTAGAAGTTGGAAACAAACCCAACAACTTTTAGAAGCTGGGGCCTGTCGTATAGGTTCAAGTTCTAGTGTTCAAATTATAGAGGAGTTAAGACATGAAGCCCCATGAAACGGTTTCATGGTTAAAAGAAAAAACATCCCTCTCTAAGGCTCCCTCTTGGATTGTAGTCTTAGGTTCTGGTTTGGGAAATTTTGTGGATCAAATGGAAAAAAAAATTGAAATTTCTTATAAAGACATTCCTTTTTTCCCCCACTCCACTGTAGAAGGTCATAAGGGTTATTTGGTGTTAGGAAAGTTCAAGGGGTTTTCTTTAGCCATATGCCAAGGAAGAGTGCATATGTATGAAGGCTTTTCTGTGGAGGAATCGGTTTATGCTTTAAGAGTTTTAAGGCTCTGGGGTGCTGAGAATGTTCTTCTGACCAATTCAGTAGGAGGACTTGATTCTCATCTGTCAGAGGGCTCCTTTGTGGTGATCTCTGATCATATCAACCTAACAGGACAAAACCCTCTTATAGGTCAAGAGTCTTTAAAGTGGGGCTTGAGATTTCCTGATATGACTCAGGTGTACAATTTAAAGTATCAAGAAAAATTAAAAACAGCTCTCAGGAAACAAAAAGCTAAGTTTCACACAGGGGTTTATTGTGGTGTTTTAGGGCCTAGCTATGAAACACCCTCTGAAGTGCAATTTTTAAGGCACATAGGGGGATCTGTTGTCGGTATGAGTACTGTATGTGAAGCAATTGCCTCTAAACACTGCGGACTTGAAATCGCAGGACTTTCCTGTGTTACAAACAAAGCAGCAGGTCTTACAAAACAAACTCTCCACCATAAAGAGGTCTACAAAGTAGCCCACCTTGTAAGAGAGCAGTTTTCTAAAGTTTTAGAAGATTTTTTTACTCTGCTTTGAAGAAAAGGAAAATGAAATAGAGTTTTAAAACAAGGAAAACATAACGCAATGTCACTTTTATCTCATTGAGTCTCTTATTTAATCTCAAAAGAGTTATAGCTTCCTTGCTAGATTCTTTAAATTTATGATAGATTTTTATCATATGAAAAAACTCATTTCCGATCTTGAAATTCAAGTCTCTAAGGAGGTGTTGCTTAGAGGCTGGGTCTACAATTTTCGTTCTTCGGGAAAAGTAAAATTTCTTATTTTACGAGATGGTTCGGGGATTTGTCAGTGTGTTTTTGTGAAAAACCATTGCGACACTCAAACTTTGGAAGCATTTGAAAGCTTAAGCCAAGAAACTAGTGTGGAAGTAAGAGGTCTTGTAAAAAAAGAACCTAGAGCCCCTGGAGGTTATGAATTAGAAGGCCGGGTTTTAAAGATTTTAAATCCCTCTTCTGAATATCCTATTTCTCCTAAAGAACATGGCATAGATTTTTTAATGAATCATCGTCATCTGTGGCTTCGTTCAAAAAAACAACATGCTATTTTAAGAGTGCGCTCTCAGCTCTTGATGGCTATAAGAGAGTTTTTTCATCAGCACAAGTTTACTCTGGTTGATGCTCCTATTTTTACACCCAACCCAGCAGAGGGTTCAACAACACTTTTTGAAACACAGTATTTTGATGAAACAACATACCTTTCTCAAACAGGACAACTTTACATGGAAGCAGCTGCTGCTTCTTTTGGAAAGGTTTATTGCCTAGGTCCTACGTTTCGTGCAGAAAAGTCAAAAACAAGAAGACATTTAATTGAGTTCTGGATGGTGGAACCTGAAGTAGCTTTTTTTGATCTTTATGACAATATGAAATTAGCCGAAGAGTTTGTAGAGTTTATTGTGCAAAAGACTTTGGAGAACTCTTGCGAGGAGTTAAAAATTTTAGAACGTGATACCTCAGGTCTAGAAAACATAAAAGCTCCTTTCTATAGAATTCACTATAAGGAGGCTGTGAAGAAAATCAAAGAATCCCATCCTCACTTTGAAAAAGGCTCTGATTTTGGAGCTAAAGAAGAGACTCTAATTAGTGAGCTTTATGACAAACCTGTTTTTGTTCATCACTTTCCTCAAAAGATAAAAGCTTTTTACATGAAAGAAGATGAGAAAGAGTCGGGCTATTCTATGAGTTGCGATCTTTTAGCCACAGAATCTTATGGAGAGATCATTGGAGGAGGACAAAGAGAGGAGGATTTTGATAAGCTGGCATCAAAAATAAAAGAGCATCATTTAAATCTTGATCACTTTCAATGGTATATGGATTTAAGAAGGTATGGAAGCTTTGTGCATTCAGGATTTGGTTTAGGTATTGAAAGAACTTTAGCTTGGATCTGTGGACTTTCTCACATTAGAGAAGCTATACCTTTTCCCAGAACATACGGACGTCATTATCCGTAAGAAACAAACGAAAAAGAAAGGAGTATAGCTTTGAATCAAGACAGTAAACTAAAATTTTTTTTAGACAAGGAAAAAGAAAGTTTTGAGGGAGGAGGTGTTGACAGAATAGAACAGCACAAACAAGGAGGGCGACTTACCGCTAGAGAAAGACTTGATGTGCTTCTGGATACGGGAAGTTTTGTAGAATTGGATCGTATGTCTATACATCATTGTCAAAATTTTGGACTTAAAGATAAAGTTTATTTAGGTGACGGAGTGATCACAGGGTATGGGAAAATCAACGGACGTCCTGTCCATGTGTACAGTCAAGATTTTACTGTTTTAGGAGGAACCATGTCACGCACTCAAAGTCATAAAATATGTAAAGTTATAGATATGGCTTTAAAGTTAGGGACTCCTCTGATAGGCTTAAACGACTCAGGAGGAGCACGCATTCATGAGGGAATTCAATCTCTTGCCGGCTATGCTGACATCTTTCTTAGAAACACCCTAGGTTCAGGAGTGATTCCTCAAATCAGTGCTATTATGGGGCCTTGTGCTGGAGGGGCAGTTTATAGTCCAGCACTTACAGACTTTATTTTTATGGTCAAACAAACAAGTTATATGTTTGTAACAGGCCCTGATGTGATCAAAGCTGTCACCCATGAAAAGGTCACAAAAGAAGCCCTTGGAGGAACTAAAGCCCATAGTGAAAAATCAGGAATTTGTCATTTTACAACAGATAACGATAAACACTGTCTTCTTTTGATAAGGGAGTTTTTAAACTTTTTACCGAATAACAATTTAGAAGAAACCCCTGTTTTAAAAGTCCAGGATTTCTATGATAGAGAAGATACAACTTTAAATACTTTAATTCCTGATAACCCTAAAAAACCTTATAATATGATGGATGTCATAGAAAGAATTGTAGATGAAGGTTATTTCTTAGAAGTACAACCCCATTATGCTCCTAATATCATCATTGGCTTTTCTCGTATGAAAGGCCGAAGTATAGGTATTGTGGCCAACCAACCCCAAGTTTTAGCTGGCTGTCTGAATATTGGAGCCAGTGTAAAGGCTGCTCGTTTTGTACGCTTTTGCGATGCTTTTAACATTCCTCTTTTAACCTTAGTTGATGTTCCTGGCTTTCTTCCAGGAACGGATCAAGAGTGGCAGGGTATCATTTCTCATGGAGCTAAGCTCATTTATGCTTACGCTGAGGCCACAGTACCTAAAGTGACTTTAATTACAAGAAAAGCTTACGGAGGAGCTTATGATGTTATGTCGTCTAAACATTTAAGAGGAGATTTGAATTTAGCCTACCCTTCTTCTGAAATTGCTGTTATGGGAGCAGAAGGAGCTGTTAACATTATTTTTAGAAAAGAACTTTCAGAGGCCGAAAATCAAGAAAAGAAAAGAGAAGAACTTGTGGAAAGTTATGAGAAGCAATTTAATAACCCTTACCGTGCTGCTGAAGTAGGCTATATTGATGAAATCATAGAACCCTCTATAACAAGAAAAAGAATCATTCAAGGATTCGAACATTTACAAAATAAAGTTGATAAAAATCCAAAGAAAAAACATGGAAACATACCTTTATGAAAATTAAAAAAGTTTTAATCGCTAATAGAGGGGAAATTGCTGTTCGCATTATAAGAAGCTGTCGTATGATGGGCCTTGAATCCATAGCGGTTTATAGTGAAGCAGATCGAGAGAGCCTTCATGTCATGTTAGCTGATAGAGCTTATTACATTGGAAAAGCTCCCAGCCAAGAATCCTATTTAAACATAGAAGCTTTGATTAAGGCCGCTAAAAAAGCTAGAGTTCAGGCTATTCACCCCGGTTATGGATTTTTGAGTGAAAGTCCTGATTTTGCCAAAACTGTTAAAGACAAGGGGTTTATTTTTATTGGAGCTTCAGAAGAAAACATAAGACAAATGGGGGATAAGATTCAAGCACGAAACATAGCTCAAAAAGCTGGAGTTCCTATCATTCCAGGCTCTCAGAAAACTTTAAAAAACGTATCAGGGGCTCTTGATGAAGCAAACAGAATAGGATTTCCTGTGATTTTAAAAGCTTCCGCAGGCGGAGGAGGAAAAGGTATACGTGTGGTCAAGAAAAAAGAATCCATGAAACAAGCTTTTTTTTCATGTCAGAAAGAGGGAGAAAACTTTTTTAAAGATGGAAGACTTTTTATGGAAAAATATATCGAAAGCCCTAAACATATTGAAATACAAGTCTTAGCGGATAAAAAACAAAATAAAATACATCTATTTGATAGAGAGTGTTCTATTCAAAGAAAGCATCAAAAAATTATTGAAGAAGCTCCTAGTCCTTCACTTTCTGAAAATCTAAGACAGAAGATGTGTCAAACAGCTTTAAAACTCTGCACTCATATAGGCTATGAGGGAGCCGGAACAGTTGAGTTCATCTTAGATCACAAAACAAATAAGTTCTATTTCATGGAGATGAATACACGTCTTCAAGTAGAACATCCTGTCACTGAAATGATCACAGGAGTTGATCTTGTTAAAGAGCAAATCCTTATAGCTAAGGGAGAAACCCTTTCTTTTAAGCAAAGTGATATTAAAAAACATGGAACTGCTATAGAATTAAGGATTTGTGCTGAAAACCCTGTAGATTTCACCCCCTCTCCAGGTCTTATAAGGCGTTACCGAACCCCTCAAGGAGCTTTTCTGAGAATTGACGGCTACGGTTATGCCGGCTACAACATTCCTGTTGACTATGATTCTCTTCTTGCGAAACTTATTTTATGGGGAGAGGACAGAGATTCTTGCATTACAAGAGCTTTAGGATCCTTAGGAGAATTTATGGTCACGGGAGTTCAAACCAATATTAACTTACATAGAAAAATTTTATCTTCTAAAAAATTCCTAGAAGGCTCTTACACAACGCGCTACTTAGATGAAGAGTTTAAGCAAAAAAAAGGAAGTGATTTTTTTACATTTGTAGACGATCATGTTTTTCTTGTTGCAGCAGCTTTAACGGTTTATGGAGAAAAAAAAGAAAAAAGTTTTCAAAATATTCATGTAAAAAGCTCTTGGAAAGAGTTCCATAAAAAAGATTGAGAAGTTATGTACTTTCAAGCAAAAGCAAAAGGTAAAGACTATGACGTAGTGGTTAGAGAAGTGAGAGATTTGTGGCATATTGAGATTAGAGAGAAAGGTAAAAATTGGATGACTTATCAACTCAGTAAGTCAACATATAAAAAATTAGATAATACCATAAGTCTTTTGTTTAAAGACCAATCTTATTTAATTGACGTTATTGGAAAGGGAACGAATTATACTATTTATACGAGAGGCTCTTATAGAGATGTCCATATTTATAATGATGAAATTTTGCTTCATGAAAGTTTAAAAAGAAAATCCATAGGAGGGGACAAAGCTCCTCTAACCTGTGGAATGCCGGGAAAAATCATTCGGATTCTCGTAAAAAAAGGAGATAGGATGAAAGAGGGGCAGGCACTTTTAGTAATGGAGGCTATGAAGATGGAGAATGAACTTACAGTTTTTCAAGATTGTGTAGTAGAAGATATTTTCGTTTCAGAAGGGGAAAGGGTAGAGGCTCATACAATTTTGATTTCTTTTTCTTAAGAGGGCATAAAAAACACAGACAACTCATAAAGACAAAAAAGAGGGATGAGAAGAAAGATCATACTAAGAACATCAGGGGGTGTGATCAAAGCAGATAAAACAGCCATAAACAAAAAAGCATAACGACGGTTTTTCTGCAACATTTTCTTTGATACAATTTTCATACGGCCTAAAAAAATAAGAATCAGAGGGGTTTCAAAAGCTAAACCAAAAACAAGCAATGTTGTCATAAGAAAGGACATATAATCTTTTATGGTAATAAATGCTTTTTCTTGATCCCCTCCAAATTGGAAGAGAAAAGAAAAGGCTTTAGGATAAACGATAAAATAACAGAAAGCCATACCTAATAAAAACAGAAACACCCCTGAGAAGGTAAAAACTAGTGCCATTTTTTTTTCATGAACATAAAGCCCTGGAGATATGAACCTCCAAATCTCATAAAGCCAAAAAGGAGATGCTAGAACCAAACCAGAAAAAACAGCCGTTTTCATATGGATGAGAAACTTGTCTACAGGAGCTGTGAAGATTAACTCTCCCGATGTGTCTTTTAAAAAAGGAGTTAAAGGCTGCTTGAGTAAAGAAAGGATCAGATCAGTTTGTGATAGACAAATCAAAGTTCCTATACCTATAAAAATAAAAGAACGTATCAGTGTTTTTTTTAAATCTTCTAAATGGCCGATAAGATTTTGTGTTTTGCTAAAGGGTGTGGTTTGAGGTGCCATACAGTACAACTAGCATGAAATGGAAAAAAGTGCCACAAGAAGATTAAGCCTTAGCTTTTTCAAGAAAGCTTTTTGCAATGCACGAATCAGGAGTCTTATCATGCCCATGTTGTGATAAGCATCTCCCACAGAAGCAAACAGGACTTTGATTCTTGATTGACATTCGGACCATTTTGTGGAAATCTTATAAGCTGTGCGAGGAAGTCATGCAAGAGGATCAAGGTGTTATGTCAAAGAATAAGAAGAAAAAGAGTTCCAAAAAAGAAAAGCACGATCATAATTTTACTGAAAACACTTTTCAAGATCATCATGAGATGAGTTCTGCTTTTTTGAAAAACAAAAAAATAAAAAAGGAAAGAGAAGAAAAGGAAGAACAAGATAGAGAAGATAGAGAAGAAAAAAATTTTAGAAAAGAACTTCAAGAATTCAAAAAAATAAAAGAATCTTTAGAACAGCAAATTTCTGAAGAAAAAAAGAACTATCTTTACTTATCAGCTGATATGGATAACTTAAGAAAACAAATGACAAAGGACAGGGAAGATGCCTTGAGATTTTCTAAAAAGTCCATGTCCTTAGAGGTTTTAAAAATTCTTGATATCCTTCAGCAAGCTCTTAATTTAAAAGTGGATCAAAATAGTTGGAAAGATTTCTATAAAGGAATTTCTATGACAGAGGTAGAACTTAAAAAAACTCTTACGTCTTTCGGTCTGGAAGAAAAAGAAATTAAAATAGGAGAACCTTTTGATCCAGAAGTTCATGAAGCTATCAGTGTAGAAAATCATAAAGAGATTCCTAAAGATCATATCATCCGTATTTTTTGTAAACCATATGAAATGTATGGTAAAATTGTTCGCTCAGGAAAGGTTGTAGTTTCAAAAGGGAGTGAAGATCTAAAAAAGTTATGAGGTATTTTTTGTGCCTTTTCTCAACTTTTTTCTTCTTATCAAGCTGTTCTATCTTAAAAGTAAAAAAACCTTTTTCTATTGCCCCTAAACCTCAAGAGATTCAAAGTTTAAGAAAAATTCAAAGACTTTATAAAAAAAACTTTTACAAACAAGCTCTACGAGAACTCGGTAGAGTTAAAAAGAACTCAGGCATTTACTTAGATGCTCTCTATCTCAAGGGTATGATTCTATTGAAACAACATCAATATAAGAAGGCTCAAGAGTCTTTTTTAAAGGTAGTCAACTCACCTTTTTATTTCGAAAAAGAGGCATCAGCACTTTACCTGGCAAGCTTTTCTACTTTTCATATAGAGCCAAAAGACTTAAGTTTCGTTGAATCTCTTTGCCAAAGAACACTCAATCACTCTGAACTTTCACAGATTATTGAAATTAAAGTTTTAAAGCTTATGGTTCATGTTCATAAGGTAGAGCAAAATACCGGTCAACTCGTAGCTAGTTTAAATCGTTTGAGAGTTTTAGATGGTCATGAAATTTATAAAAATCTTATGATAAAAATCTTAAATGAAGCTTCCCTAGAGGAACTAAAAAGCATAACCTTATCTTCAGATTATGGAGAGATTTCCAGTTGGGCTGGGTTAAAAATCGGAGAGTATTATTGGAACCTTAATGATCTTTCGAAGGCACAAGACTTCTTACAAAAAGCTGTGTCATATGAAGGAGAGTCTGTTTATAAGACTAAGGCTTTACATATCTTAGAGTCTTTGAAAAACAAAAGTGCTTCTCAAGCCTATACCATAGGTGTTGTACTCCCTCTTTCTGGGAAAACAGGTATTTATGGACAAAGGGCTTTGAAAGGCTTGCTGTTAGGTTTGGGAATTTTTGGAGATGAAAAAAGATCCAAATTTTCTCTTGCAATAAGAGATAGCGAAGGTAATTCTGAAAGAGCTGAGACTGTAACTTACGATCTTTTAAAACAAGAAAAGCCTATTGCTATTGTAGGAGACCTTTTAGGAAAAACATCAAAAGAAGTCGCTAAGGTATCACAGAAGTTTCTTACTCCCAACATCACTTTCTCTCAGAAGTATGATTTAACCAAAAACAGCCCCTTTGTGTTTCGTTATGCTCTTACGAGTAAAAAAATTGTGGAAGAACTTGTCAGAACGACTCTCAAATTAAGAGGACTCAAAAAGTTTGCTATCTTATACCCTAACGATAAGTACGGAGTGGAGTATGCCAATCTTTTTTGGGATGAAGTCCTCAGCCAAGGAGGAGAAGTTGTCGCAGTTCAAACTTATAATGCTAAAACACCTCGACTTAATGATGCTATAAAAAGACTGACAGGAACATTTTATATAGAAGATAGAAAAAATGAGTATAGACTGCATTTAATGCACTGGTACAGTCAGCAAAAGCATCTTCATCATCGCATGAAAGTTCCTGAAATTTTACCTCCTCTTGTAAGATTTGATGCTTTATTCCTTCCCGATCGTGTTCAAAATTTAATACAAACTGTTGCTACTTTAAAGTACCAAGACATTGAAAACATCATGTTATTAGGTACAAACTTATGGAACACTCCGGAACTTTTTAAAAAGGGAGGAAAAATGGTGGAAGGAGTGGTCTTTCCTGATCTATCTTTTGATCCTAAATTTTTTAAGAATACCGTCTTTTATCAACTCTATAAAAAAACTTTTGGCAAAATTCCTACCATCTTAGAATCACAAGCTTATGATGTAGGTCTTATTTTGAGACAACTTATCCTCTCAGGGTCTAATAATAGAGAGGAGTTGTCAAAAAAATTGTCAAATTTATATGAATTTCCTGGGACTTTTGGTCTGGTGAGTACCTCCAAAGAACGCAATATTATCCATAGTCTTAAAGTTTTAACTCTTAAGAAAGGAAAAATTGTTCCTTTTTTTTAAAGATTTTAGGCTAGTTTTCTATAATTTCAAAAAATAGACTTTATAGACTCTCTTTTTTTTCCGAAAAGGTTATTACCAGAAGGAGGAAATCTTGAATATGAAACAGAAAAACATTCCACTCTTACCCATAAGAGACTTAGTTGTGTTTCCTTATATGATTTTACCACTTCATATTTGTCGTGAGAGTTCTATAAAAGCAGTAGAAAAAGCTCTACAGAAAGATAGACTTATCTTTTTAGTGTCTCAAAAAGATCCCTTAGAAGAAGAACTCAAAAAAGAGGACATTTATAATGTAGGGACATTGGCTATGATTGTTCGCATGAGAAAATTATCTGACGGACATATCAAAATTCTGATTCAAGGTTTAGATAGAGCATGCAGTTTAAATTTTACTCAAACACATCCTTTTTTCAAAGTGGATATTGAAGTTCTGAAACCTCAGGAAAGCTCCATTTCTTCTGTGGAGAAAGAGGTCTTTCTAAGAGATGTCAAAGACGATTTAGGAAAACTCATTTCTTTAGGAAAAAACATTTCTCCTGATATACTCTTAGTTATTGAGGATATTAATGATATCAATAGAGTTTCTGACTTGATTGTAAGCAATATAGGCTTAAGCTCTGACAAGTGCCAGACTTTAATGGAAATTGATGATCTAAGAGAGAAAATGGACCTTGTAAAGAAGCTTTTAGAGAATGAAATCACAAACTCTAAAAATTATTTAAAATCTCATGATAAAGAAGATGAAGTGATGGATCAACAAAAAGAATTTTTTCTTCAAGAACAGATGAAACACAACCAAGATTCTGATTCTAAAGTATCTGAAATGGATGAATTACGACAGAAGATTAAAGTAGCTAAAATGCCTGAACAAGCTGAGGTGGAAATTTTAAAGCAATTCCGTCGCCTAGAAAGAATGCATCCTGAGTCTAGTGAGTCCTCCATTTTAAGAAATTACATGGATTGGGTTGTAGAATTACCTTGGTCATCTTACACCGAAGACAATTTGGATATTAGTAATGCCCAGAGAATTTTAGACGAAGATCATTATTCCTTAGATAAAGTAAAAGAAAGAGTCTTAGAATTCTTAGCAGTTCGTAAACTTAAAAAAAATGTTAAAGGTCCTATTTTATGTTTTTCTGGCCCCCCCGGAGTGGGGAAGACCTCTTTAGGAAAAAGCATCGCCAAAGCTATGGGACGTAAATACGCTAGAATTTCTTTAGGAGGTCTGAAAGAGGAAGCTGAAATAAGAGGACATAGGAGAACTTATGTGGGCTCTATGCCAGGAAAAATCATACAAGCCCTAAAACAAACAAAATCTAAAAACTCTGTTTTACTTTTAGATGAAATTGATAAACTAGGTTCTGATTTTAGGGGTGACCCAAGTTCTGCTATGCTAGAAGTTTTGGATCCAGAACAAAATTGTGCGTTTAAAGACCATTATATTAACATTGATTTTGACTTAAGCGAAGTTCTTTTTATGGCAACAGCTAATTTAGTTGAAAACATCCCGCCTGCTTTAAGGGATCGCATGGAAGTCATTCCTATTTCAGGTTATACCTTTAACGAAAAACTTGCTATTTGCGAAAAATACCTTTTAAGTAAACAAATTGAAAATCACGGATTAGAAAAAGCATCTATTGAATTTACAAGAGAAGGTATCACCTATCTGATCCATAACTATACAAGAGAAGCGGGAGTTCGTAATCTAGAAAGAGAACTTTGCTCCATCTTTAGAAAAGTAGCTAAGAAGATGGTTATGGGTCACACAGGGAAAACAATTGTGAATTCTAAGTGCGTTCAAAACTTTTTAGGAGCAGAAAAGTTTTTAAAGGAAGAGATTTTGAAAGAAAGTCAAGTGGGTGTTGCAACAGGGATGGCTTGGACCCAAGCAGGAGGCGAAATTCTTTTTGTAGAAGCTTTACCTGTGAAAGGAAAAGGTGATCTGAAACTTACAGGGCAACTTGGAGATGTTATGAAAGAATCCGCTCAAGCAGCCGCCTCTTATGCAAAAGCCCATTATAAGGAGTTGGGGATTTGTGAAGATTGGTTTGACACACACTCCATGCATATTCACCTACCGGCAGGTGCTATTCCAAAAGACGGTCCTTCGGCTGGAATTACGTTGGCTACAGCTATGATCAGTCTCATGACTAACACTCTTATAAGAAATGATGTATCTATGACAGGGGAAGTTACTTTAACAGGTCGTGTGTTGCCTGTGGGAGGAATTAAGGAGAAGTGCTTAGCAGCTCTTTCCATAGGGATTAAAAACATCATTTTACCAATTGGCAATAAGAAAGACCTTGCTGACATTCAAGATGAGCTAAGAAACAAAATCAATTTTGTCTTTGTTGAGCATTTAGACGAGGTTTTAGCTGTAGCTCTTGCGAAAAGAGCCAATCTTCGCTCTCGTAAGAAGAAAAATGAAGAAAGAAAAGTAAAAGACAAGGCTGTCGGAAGTGATAACTACTCAGGAATCTAAGGTTTAGAGTAGTCTATTGAGTTCAAATAGAATACACTAAACATGAAATGGACTTAAGTAAGAAAAAAAAACCCGCCCTTTTGTTAAGTGGCGGAGGCATTAAGGCCGCAGCCTTTCATGTAGGAGTATGTATAGCCCTTGGAGAATGTGGCTTTTCTTTTCATTCCTACAAAAACAAAAAAGGTCAAGATGAGAAAAGGTTTAAAGATTTTGAAATTTATGTGGGAAGTAGTGCGGGAGCTGTTATTGCCACTATTTTAGCCTGTGGATTTGATGCTTATGATCTCATCGATGCTTTTTTACGAGGAAAAGAGTTTGAAACTTTTAAAAAGAAAAACCAGTCAACAAAAAAAAACAACATCTTAAAACCCATCTCTTATACAGATATTTTTGGCTTGAATACGGAAGCCGCTTCTCAATTTCTTTCCAATCTCTTTCATAAACAACCTGTGATCAGAGGAGGACTCGAAGTGTTATTTAAGAAAAAGTTCAAATTGAATGGTATTTTTTCTACTAAAAACATAGGCCGTTATTTAAAAGAGCATGTTTTAAAGACAAATAATTTTCAAGATTTGAATTTAGATCTTTCCATTATAGCCACAAGGCTGGATCACTCAGAACTTACTGTTTTTGGAAAAACAGAGGAAGCAGAAAATCAAATGGGAGTTTCTTACAAAAAGCATACTACCATTAGTGATGCTGTTTGTGCTTCTGCTTCACTTCCTCCTCTTTTTTCACCTTATGGTATAGAAAATAAATTAGGGCATGTCGAATACTATTTTGATGGTGAAATTCGAGACACTTTACCAACCTTTATTCCCGAGAAAAAGGGAGCTGATCTTATTATAGCTTCTTCGTCTATCGAACCTTATGAATTTAATCCTGAAATGGGTTCTCTTCAAAAATATGGAGTTCCTCTTATTATCAATCAAGCCATCTACCAAATGATTCAGCAAAAAATTTCTTCTGATACACAGTTTCGCAACCAATCAAAAAAAGTTATAAATGATTTAGAAGATCTTCTTAGAAAGACAGATTTAGATAAAAAGATAAAAGAAAAAATCATTGACTCTGTCTTAGAGAACCTCTCTTTATCACAAGGAACTGATTGTATTTATATACATCCAAGTTCCAAAGATTATCAAATGTTTTTTTACGACCACTTTAGTCTTAATGAAAAAGTTCTCTCCCATATTGTCCGTATAGGTTTTCGTTCAGCCATGCATGCCCTTAGACCTCACCTTGAACCCTTTGAGAAGAATAAGGTCGTCCATAAAAAAGCTCCTCTTAAAAAAGAGAAAACTTCTCTCTAGGATTTGAGTTAGTCATCCATATGAATATCTATAGTGAATACGCTTAGATTTTCCGGTCGATTCTATAGAGAAAAAACCTGAAAACCTAAACGGAAGTACTATATGTCAAAAAAATCATTCACATAATTTTAGTCTACAAGTTCCTTTCTAATTCATCTAGGAAATTAACTTAAATTTTTTTGAAACCACCAATGAGCATTCCTCTAACAATCTTTAAAGGTAACTGCTCACCTACATTGTTCAGTTATCCCTAACTTTAGATCTGTTTTAAGATAAAAGTCTTGTTCTTACAGATTTTCTTTTAAATACTTTTTTCAAATGACAATAAATAAGACCTCCATCAGAAATGAGATTAAAAATATAAGAAGTGACTTTGATAAGTTTGCAAAGAAAGGTTCTGTGCCTACTGAGATTTCTGTGATTTTTGAATCTCTCTTTAAGGTTGTGAACATTCTGATTGTTGTGTTTTTAGAAAAACAGGTTCGAAAAAATTCCAGCAACAGCGGTCTTCCTCCTTCGCAAGATTTTAGTCGTCAAGGGAATCGTAATAAGAAAGCTAGTGGGAGTCAAAAAAAGGGCTCTAGACTTGATAACAGTAAAGATACAAAACAGCGAGGAGACTGTCTCTCCCTCAGAGTGTTCTCAGTGTGGGATGTGTTTAAAGACAGCAGAGGTAAAAAGCCTTGAGAAGCGTAAAAAGATTGATATTTTTTATGAAATTCAGACCCATACTGTAACTTCTGAGGTTAAGGATTCTCCCTCATGTGGAGCTAGAAATAAAGGTCAATTCCCTAAAGGTATGAGTGGTCCTCTTCAGTATGGTATAGGCATTAGAGCTTCCATCATCAATTTCATTATAGTTCAGATGCTGTCTTTTCAACGTGTTGGGGAACATTACATGGGGCTTATAGGTCGAATGGATGCGACTTAAAAAGTATGAAGCAGAAGTACTATGTTTTGCTAAAAGAAAGAACGTAGATCCCACTAATAACAGAGCTGAAAGAGATCTAAGAATGACTAAGGTGAAAAAGAAAGTGTCAGGGTGTTTCAGAACAGAAGAAATGGCGAAATATTTTTGTCGCATTACCAGCTATGTTAAAACAATGAGAAATAGAGGGTATTCTTCTTTAGAAGCCATCTATGTTAAAACAATGAGAAATAGAGGGTATTCTTCTTTAGAAGCCATCTCTATGGCTTTAAATAAAAACTTACGAGAGTGAGCAGTTACCTTTAAAGAACTATAAATACTTTTGATAAAGAGTCTATTGATCAGTTAATTAAATCTTTTTTTTAAATTTCTCAATTTTAGAACTACTTTCACATTTACTTTTTAAAAGAAAGTGATCCAAGTATATCCTTAACTCTTTGGGAACTTCTTTACTTTTAGGTAAAATGTAACCTCTTTATAAGCTTTTATGTTCTCCAACTTATCCTCTGCAATAACAGTCACTGTATTTGCATAAATATAAAGCTCTAACTGTTTGATAGGCTGTATCGAAAAGTCCCAAAGAAAACTCACACACCCATCCCAGAGTCTGTCTATCTCAGGGATCTTATAATGAACGAAAACCTCTGTTATCTTATCTGTAAAATGATTGGCGTTTTTTACAACGCTATCTGCAATAGGCTTCATACTGCATTCCTCAGCTACAGGATTGTACTTCTTTACAACTTCAGCAATTTTCCTTTTGATTAAAATCGCTATGGGATTAAATTCGACAATATTTTTTACTTTTTTCTTCTCTACTTTTTTCTTCTCTACTTTTTTCTTCTTTATTTTTTTCTTCTTTATTTTTTTCATTTTTAAACCTCTTCAACAATTATAGGGTACCTTATTATTGCAGTGCTCCAAAGAGTTTTATCATTTTTTAAAAAACTCGTTTTATTTTGAAACGAAAAAATAAAGTTGTATTAAAGTAAGGCACTTTTAAAAAATAACTTAGACATTTCAGATTTTATGTCATTAAGATTTACATGTGCTATCAGAGAAAGATCGTCGATTAAGATTAAAGCTTACAACAACTATCACACCTAAAGCTTTAAACTGTCTCAAAAAAGGTATGCTTGATTTTTTAGTTTGTTTCTTTTTGTAGTTTTATTTTTACTCACTCTTTAGGGATTCGTATCCAAAAACCTTGTTTCTGCCATTTAGGTACAATGGACTTAAGTAAAGAAGGATTGAGTCTTTTGAGCTGACTTAAATTAGTTCCTATTTGAGATGAGATATAAGCTAGTTTTGTTCCTCCGGGAACCCAGATCTTTTTATAAGATAAGGGAGGAAGTTTATGATTTTTAAAGCCATAGAGTTTAGGAAATTTAGCAAGCAAGATAGAAGCCATAATTTTTGGGATATATTCCCTTGTCTCCTGAGGAAAACCACTTTTATTGGAAAGACGCCAAAAGTCCTTTGTTTTATGTTTTTTGATAAGAGCAACAAGACGACTTTCTCCCATGTTATAAGCAGCTAAAGCAAGCTCCCATGAATGAAAAATATTGTAAAGATCTTTTAAATAATCAGAAGCAGCTATAGTACTCTTTAGATAATCCTTTCTCTCATCAAGCCACCATGTATTTTTTAACCCATATCTTTTACCAGTACTCTTTAAAAACTGCCAGTATCCTACAGCTTGTGCATGACTTTTAGCATGAGCAGAAAAGCCACTCTCTAAAAGAGCTACATAAGCTAGATCTTGCGGGAGATTTTTTTTCAAAAAGATTTTTTTCCATTTAGGAAGATAGCGATGAGAGCGAGCAAGAGCCTTTTCAAAAAAAGGTCGCCCCTTTCTTTGAAAATAACGTATCCAATACCTTACATGCCAATTGTTTTTTATGGGAAGATCAGAAATGTTCTTATAACTTTTATAAAAATGTGGCTTTTGTTGAATTGTAAAATGTGCTTTAAGGTAAGAAGAGTCAAGAAAGCTTGCTATCATAAAAAAAGAAAGGAGATAAGGCTTCATCTATATAATATGTAACCAATAGATTGTTATCTGTGTAGTCTAGATCGACTCAAAGCCCTACTTCCGTCTAAGATTGTTTTCATGTTATCTCCATGTTATATTTGCTTATAAAGGAGGAGGGTAGGTTTGTGAAAATTCAAATTCAACAAGCATTAGAAGGGTTACGAGAGATCAATAAAACATCTTCAGCAAAAGAAGTAGCAGATGTAAAACATTGTACTCAACTTGATCAAGTTCATCTTTCAAAAGAAGCACAAATTTTAAGTAAGGCTTTAGAAGTAGTTTCTGATAGAAGTGTTAATCTTGAAAAAATAAAAGTTTTTCAAGAAAAAATTGACAAAGGAACTTATGAGGTTGACATGGAAGCCGTAGCAGAGACCATTCTTAAAGAACACCTTTCTATGTCTTAGACATTGTGAGACTTTACTAAGAGTTCCTGATTAAAGTTAATTGTGAATCTGTGATGATCTCCTAAAGGTCTTAACTCATTTATAGGAACTTTGTTCATTAAGTGTAAGAAAATTTCATAAACAGGATGCTTAGTTTTTAAGACTTGAGTTTCATTTTTTAAAGCACTTTCTTTGATAAACCATTCAAAACGAGCCAAATCTTTTAAGAAATAAATGTTTTTTAAATGCTCTTGTACCTCTAAGTATTTAGGAAATTCTCCTCCATAATCTGACAAAAAAGGAGTGGTGGCTTTATTTTTCATTATGAACTGTAATGATAGTTGTTTAAATCTTTTTTCTCCTAGAAATTTTTCAGTAGCTTCAAATGTATCTTTAAGACTTTCAAGAAGGCTTTTTGCATAATTGTTTCTATAGATTTCAAAAGCTTCGTTTAGGGAGATCTTAGAGAGAGGCTTAAACAAACTCTCGATCTTTCTAGAAGTAAAACTATCTTTTTTTATGAGAACTTGAGAAAAAGCATTCTGTGCTTCAAAAAATGTTTCAGAAGGCATCTCAGGAGAAGAACCGGTAGGTGATTGAAAGTTTTTAAAAGAAAAAATTTTAGGTTTAGTTTTTTTTATTTTAAAGGGAGATTTAAGAAAAGATTTTATTTTTTCTACTTCCTTTAAAAGGACTTCAAACTCAGGGATGTTTTGATCCCATTCTATGCAGCAAGGACGAGGTCCTATGATTTCAACGGCGTTCTTAAAAAGATTCCAAACTGCAAGACTAACGTCCCGACTATGAGTATCTATGGCATATCCTTTTTTTGTTTTTATAAAGCCTGCTACATGATATTGGGCCACTTTTTGAAAGCTTAACTTCTTAAGCATACTATAGGGGTCTATGTTTCGATTCAAAGAGTTAACATAAATGTTATTCACATCTAGAAGGATCAGGCATGGAGATTTTTCAGCAATAAAATTAATAAAATCAATCTCATCGAAAGTGGAAGCTTTAAAATCAAGATAGCTTGATATATTCTCTATAGCTAAGGGTGTTTCAAAATAATCTTGAAGGATTTTTATGCGACAAGATATTCTCAAAGCTGTTTCTTCATTATAAGGTAGAGGTAGAAGATCATGGAAATAATGATTCTTATGATTCGTCCAACAAAGATGGTCGGAAATAAGGGCAGGCTTGTATTTTTTAACAAGATTTTTTATTTTTTTGAGAAACGTCCAGTCCAATTCTTTTACATTTCCTAAACTAAGGTTTACGCTATGGAAAGTAAGTGCATAAAGTTCAGAGAGCTTTTCTAAGGTTTTTGTATGTGGAAAGTTTTCCAAGTAGTTATCTACAAGAATTTCAATCCAAGAAGTATGAGGGGTTTTAAGGAGTTTAGAAAAATGCAAAGGGCGTGCACTAAGACCCGCCCCTTGAAAGCTTTTGTGATTCATACATATAATTTATTTATCGAACTTTCCTGTTTTTGATGCCACTACAGTTTTAGCTTGCATATCTAAGATATACTTTTTAATTGCAGGATTTTTAAGTGCGTTTTGAATAGCAGTACAATCATTTTTTCTAGAAACTTTTACCCATTCATTTGCATCAAAATCATCATTGTTTTTTCCAGCACAGTTGTGTCCATTAGCCCCACAGTCTCCAGCCCATTTTGTAGCAATTCCTTTGCATTTATAGTAGCTAGGCTTTGTGTTTTTATTTTTTCCAGCCTCAACAGAAAGTCCTGTTATAAGTCCTGTAGCACATAAAACTAATGGCAATTCTTTTTTTAATTTCATAACTCCTCATTTTTTATTTAGTTTTAGCTAATACATTTACTTTTATTTTTACAATATCACCTACAGACTTTCCTGCGACTTTTTTAAGAATTCCTGTGTTAGGTTTTTGCCAAGTCAGCCTATAATGATGACGATTGATAGATAATTTAAACACTCCCCCTATCATACCAGATAATGCCTTCATATCAGCTTTAAAACTAACCTTTTTTTTCGTATCTAGAATTTGAAGAGTTCCTTTTAATCTTTTTTGAGATATTTTAGCTTTTTTAGATTTAAATATAATGTACTTTCTTTTTTTCACAATGTTAGCGAACTTATCTCGAACACCAAAGAAATCATTGCTTTTTAAATGTGTATCTCTATCGGATTCATTTGTGTCAATAGAATCAACGTCCACTTTGATAAAGATATTTGTAATTTCTTTTGTTTTTGTATTGTACTTAAAACTTCCTTCAAAATCATCAAACTTCCCCTCTACAGGAACAATTCCTAAATGATTGACACTAAAATTAATAGAACTATGAGCTCTATCAAGTTTGTAATTTACAAGTTTAGCTGCGACCACAAAGGGAAAAGTAAATATAAAACAAATCAAAAAAAACTTTACTAACATCACAATTAAGAAGACCTCCTTGTTTAGTCAATATTTGATAGAAACTACTTCTAGAGGTAAATTATAACTTTAGATTTTAAGTTATCGAAAGTCATACTGCACAATAGAGTGTGAGAACTTTCTTACAAAAAAAATGGATTTAATGTACAAAAACTCTCTTTTTTGAAATGCTTGCTTATACCATTTCCAAAAATTAATTCGACATTCTTTTAACGCATAGCGTCCTGGCTTTTTGATCAAACTCTGTTAAATTTTTAGAGTGTCGAAAAAAGATTTAGTTACACAAATTCAAGGGTATGATTTTCTAGCTACTTACAAAGTAGAAAGAAGTGCCAACATCAAGATAAAACTCCAAGCTTTGCAGCATATGCAAGAAGGAAAATCGATTCAAGAAACAGCAAGTATAGTTTTCTATCACCGTCACAGTATCAAATCCTGGTTACAGTCTTTTGTAGACTTTGATTACGAGGGGTTGATAGATCGAGAAGGCAGAGGGCGCAAGCCTCGTTTACCAGTGACAGAAGAAGAGAACTTCAAAATCAAGTTAGATGAAATTCAAGACAAGAGAGAAGGAGGAAGCATAGGAGCAAAGGGAATACAGGAACTTTTAGCAAATGAATTTGACTGTTGCTATTCTCTTTCTGGGGTTTATGTTTCTTTAGACCGTCTTAATATTGTATGGATCAGTGGTCGTTCTCTTCATCCTAAAACTTCACAAGAAGCTATGGAACAGTTTAAGGAACATTTTCCAGAAGAGGTGGAGAAAATAAAGGAAAAGATTCAGACTCATAAAATAGAGATTTGGTGGCAGGATGAATGCAGAATAGGCCAGCAAGGTTCTTTAAGCAGGATTTGGGCAAGAAAAGGCACACGACCTAGAGTTGTGAGACAAAGACAATTTTTATCTACTTATATTTTTGGAGCAGTTTGTCCGGATAAAGATAAAGGCTGTGCTTGGATTTTACCGGAATGTAATTCAGGGATGATGCAAATTCACTTAGATGAGATATCTAAAAATATTCAAGAAAACTATCATGGAATTGTTTTAATGGACAGAGCCAGTTGGCATACCACAGAGACTTTGATAGTTCCTAAGAATTTATCCCTGATGCCTTTACCTCCTTATAGTCCAGAATTAAATCCCATGGAACAAGTCTGGCAACAATTACGAAGGATCAAATTATCGAATGCATGTTTTAAAAACTATGACCATATACTGAATACTTGTTGTGAGGCCTGGAATACTTTTTGCGATCAGGAGGGCAGGATTAAAAAATTATGCACTCGATCTTGGACAAAACAACAAGATGAATCAAGCTTGTAAATTAATTTGAACCTATAAATTAAATTGCGTAACTGATTTTTTTCATTTTACATCTTAACCTCACTTTTTTACACTTATTTTAACCCATCAATCGATTCACACAACAATAGATATACATAAAATAAACATATCTTATGAAAACTCAACCTCCCTTCAAAAAAAACTTTTTTAAAGCCTCCTAATTGAAACTTTTCCTTAAGTCAATTTTAAAATTTTAAATTTGAACATAAAAATGTCGAATTAATTTCTGTAATTGGTATTAACAGCTACACTTTTAAAATGAAAGTTAAGTGGAGCTTAATTAAAAAATAACACCAATTATAAAAATTAATTTGATACTTTTTGTCTTCAAATCAATGAAGTTGGGGGGGGGGAGTCTATAATGTATATCGGCCTAGACATCGATGATAAAAGTTTCACAGCTAGCTTAGTCAAAGAGGGCTTAAGTGACGAGGTCATAAGTATAAAGAGCCGTCCAAACTTTAAAGCCTTTAAAGAAAAAGATAGAGAGGTTTATAAAAGAAGGCTACCAATTAAAGGTCTGTTATGAGGCGACTTACATAGGCTTTAGTCTCAAAAGACAGTTTGACGAAGCAAAAATGGCCTGTGATGTCATATCTCCTTCCATGATTCCAGAGATTTCATCGGATCGAGTCAAAATAGATTGATTAGATAGCAAGAGACTGGCCATTTATTATAAAAAAGGTCTTTTAACTATGTCCATATTCTGAACACAGAAGGAGAAACACATTGTCGTTTTGTATGTTCAAGATACTCTTTAATGGAGAGAAGCAGTTCTTTGAAAAAAGAGATTCAGGGATGGGTTCAAAAAGATGGGGAGAAAATAAAAAAAGCGAAAAAATTAAAGGCAATTCTTGTTTTCTTAGATGAAACAAGGATTCTCATGTCTCCTACTGTCAGAAAATCATAGTCTCCCTCTGGCTTCACTCCTGTGTTGTACCAGAAGATTCGCTCTCATCAGAAGATCTACTATGTACTCTTTGACCCCCTGTATACTTGGGACTGTTTTCGTACAAGGTATAATCATCCCTTACCACGACAAATTTCTAGGTTTCTTAAAAAGACTCAACAATAAAAATAAAAAGCCTTAAAATGATCTTTATGAACAGGGTGTGGGCTGCGGATAAGGGGATAGAACTTCCTGAAACACAAAGTATTACTAGCTTTTGGTCTGCTCTATTGGAGGCTAACTTTTTTGTACAAATAACATTTCTTATTTTAGTAGGCATGAGTGTTTTTAGCTGGGCTGTTATTGTTTTTAAATTCAAAAAGTTCAAGAAATTAAAGGAAGTGAATAAAAGTTTTTTGTTGTCTTTCGAAAAATTAGAGTCTTTGGAGGAAATGGATAAGAAGAGAAGTGCTTTTAAAGAAAGCAATCTCTTAAGGGTTTTTTCCATGGGCTACAAAGAATTAGAAAAGATGGATTCCATAGGAATGGGAGGACAGCAACAAAGAGCACAGTTTTATGATGGTTTAGATAACTTACAACGTTCTTTGGATAAAGCTATTGAAAACGAAATGGTTGATGTTGAAAAAAAAGTAGGGCTTTTAGCAAGTATAGGAACCTCAGCACCTTTTATTGGGCTTTTTGGCACTGTTTTAGGCATCACAGGTTCTTTTCAGAAAATTGCTCTTTACCAATCAGCAAGTCTCACTATTGTAGCACCCGGTTTATCTGAAGCACTCTATGCAACAGCTGTAGGTCTTTTTGCAGCCATACCAGCTTCCATTGCCTACAACTATTTTCTCTCTGAAATAAGAACTCAAGAACTCACTCTTCACAGCTTTTCTAAAGACTTCCTCAGTTTGGTGAAAAGGAATTTTTTTCATGAAAGCAGGACGTGGTCATCATGAAATTTGTTAAGGACAGAAAACCCTTAAATGAAATTAATGTTACACCTTTTGTTGACGTAGTTTTAGTACTTTTAGTGATTTTTATGCTAACAGCTCCTTTAAGTCACCAAGGCCTTAAGGTACAACTTCCCAGAACCAAAGCCTCAGGTCTTGCCATTCCTGAAAAACCTCTTATCTTAACTATCAAAAAGAACGGAGTTTTGTATTTATCTGGTTTACGGTTTTCTATAAAACAACTCCCTGTTAAGATAAGGGCTATTACAAAAGCAAGAAAAGATAAAAGTATTTATATTCAAGCTGATAGAAGAGTGTCTTATGGTCTTGTGGCACAGGTTATGGCACAAGTTAAATCAGCTGGACTCTATAATATAGGACTTATAACAACTGCAAAGTGAAAGACAAAAATTTCCCATATTGGTTGAAAGTTTCCCTAGGAGTTCACTTAGCTGTTTTTGTTCTATTAAGTTGGAATTTCTCTTTTCATAAAAACATAACTTCCTCTTTAAAAGTGGATGTTATTGATCTCCCTGATAAGATAAAAAAAATAGAAAGAACCTCAAAAAAAGTAAAAAAGAAACGACCTCCTCAAAAGAAAAAAAAAGATAACAAAACTCTTATTTTAAAGCAAAAGCAAAGTCCAAAGAACCTTAAAAAGGAAGATCAAGACAACAAATCGCCCCAAAAAGAGACCAGAACGATGTTTAAGGGGAATTTCCTTTCCCAAGGGCAGAGCTTAGAAGGACTTAATCGTCTTTCTATGGAAAGATACTATGAAGAAGTGGGAATGGCCGTAAGAAAGCACTTTGTCATACCCCAATGGCTTGATTTAACGAATCTTAGTGCTACTATTGAAGTAACCCTTGACGATGAGGGAAGAATTATTACAAAATCATTTATAAAAGAGTCAGGAAATGAGTTATTTGATCAACAAGCTCTGGAGGCAATAATAAAGGCTGAACCTTTACCTCGTCCTCCCGATAGGCTTAAAAAATTGTTTTATAAGATCAATTTTATTTTAAAGTTTCCGGAGTAAGTCATGAAATATATTATATTTTTCTTTTTCTTTTGCTTTTCTTTTTATGCTGTCTGCAAAAAAGTATCTATCAATGTGGGCCATGCTAAAAAAGGCCAAGCCTCTTTGGCTTTACCTAAGTTCCGCAATCAGGGAGGAAAAGGTCATTACGGAGAAAAAGTTTACAAAAGAATCAGAAGCCATCTTTATATTTCAGGGTTTTTTCGTTTGATTAATCCTAAAAGTTTTATAGAAGATGTAAGAAAAGTCAGCCCTAGACCTTTATCAGAAGACAGGCGTGGTTTTGATTTTGAGAAGTGGCGTGTGCTTAAAGCCCATCTTCTTATCAGAGGGACTTATAGAACAAGAGGCGATCAATTACAATTAGAAATTTATGCTTACTATGTAAGTTCTGGAAAGCTGGCTTTTGGAAGAATTTACAGGGTCAAACAGACTTATTCTAATAAAATAGCAGATCGATTTTGCGATGATCTTATTAAAGCCCTCACAGGAAAGAAAAGTATTTTTTCTACAAAAATAGTTGCCACAGTGAAAGTAAGAGGAAAAAAAGGAATTTATACTTTGGATTGGAACGGAGAGAATCTTAAAAAAGTTACAGGTAGAGGATTTCGATCTCTTTCCTTATCTCCTGCTTGGTCTCCAAAGGGAGATAAAATTGCTTTTACAGCTTACGTAAAACATAAAAGTGCTGGAGTTTTTAATCCCGATCTTTTTTTATTAGATTTAAAAACAAAAAAAACAAAGTTAATCTCCCATCATAAAGGTATGAATTCAGGAGCCGTTTTTGATCCCACAGGAAGACACCTTTATTATACGCTTTCCAAAAGAGGGGGGGCTCATATTTACAGGATGGACTTAAGGACTCGAATCCTCAAACCCATTATCACAAAACCTTCCCATACCTTAAATTTAGAGCCTGACATTTCTCCTGATGGAAGACGTTTGGTTTTTTCTTCCAATAAGGGAGGAAAGCCTATGATTTATATGACCGACATTTTAGCCAGAAGAAAAACCGAAAGATTAACCTTTTCTGGTCGTTACAATTCTAATCCTGTATGGTCACCTGATGGAAAAGCCATTGTGTTTGCCAGCTACCAAAAAGCTCATTACGATATTTATTCCTTAGATTTGGCTACAAAGCAAATTAAGAAACTAACAAGCTATGTAAAGAAAAATGGAAGAGCGGCTCATCATGCTTCACCTTCTTTTTCTCCTGATGGTCGTTTTATTGTGTTTGCTAGTGATCGGCATACAGCAAACAAACAACTTTATCTTATGTCATATGATGGTGAGTATGTGAGAAGAATCACTTTTGATAATTACCATTATGAAACTCCTAAATGGTCTCCTTACCTAAATCCTTAGATTTGAGCCTGTAAACAAATTGTGTAACTGATTTTTTCATTTTAAATTTTACCCTCAATTTTTCAAACTTATTTTAACCCATCAATTGATTCATACAACAAATAGTATACCTGAAATGAACATATCTATAGTGCTTCCGTTTAGGTTTTCAGTTTCCTAAGATAGAGAAGTTATCAGTTATCAAAGTTTCTAATTTAGATCTGTGTTTTCGTATTCCTCTAAAAAATTGACTTAAACTTCCCTTGAAATCGTCATAGTTTTCATAATATCGATTCGCCGTGACCTCTTTTTTCATAAACTTCCAAAGTCTTTCTATAGGATTTAAATTCGGTGAGTACGGAGGAAGATAAACAAGTTTTATATTCAACTCTTTCGCTAACTTCTTGACAGACTTCGATCTATTGTATCCGGCCCCATCTAAGATAAGATGAATCTCTTTTTCATCGGGATGCTTCTTGCGAATATGATGGAGCATATCACATATGGAAACATGGTTAACTGTCTTATAACTCCTGACTACCGTCTTCAAACTATTGATCTCAATAGCTCCACAAACATTCACTCTTTTTCTCCAGCCTGAATTGGTCTTCACTTCAAACTTCTTACCCTCTCTTATCCAACCATATGAAATCGTAGGGCCCCACTCAGGATGTGTGGAATCAGCAAAGTAAACAGGACCGTCTTTCTTTTTAATTCTCTTGTATTTACGCACAAACTTTTTCTGCTCTTCTCTCTTTGCCTTACCCGGTATCGCTGTGGCTTTTTTATAAGAAAAACAAAGGCGATGGAGAAGATCAATCGCACCACTTGTTGAGTACGTAACACCAAAATTCTCCTCAATGAACTGAATAACAGACTGTGATGACGGAAAAATTCTTTTTTCTAACTCCTTTAAAAGCATTTTCTCCTCTTTCTTAGTTAAAAAGGACCTTTTAGGGTTGTAATTGTCGTTGATTAAGCACTCTATCCCACCTTTGTTATAACGATCTCTACAGGCTCTTATCGTGCCCTCATCAATGAAAAGAAAACGGGAAATATCTTTACACAACTCACCTTTATCTAAATGGAGAATTGTCATAATCCTTTTTACGTATTTAATATTTTTCTCTAGAGATAGTTCATAGAGCAGTTACCTATTTTTAAAAATAAATGACTTTTTATCAAGGCCTTAGAATAAAAACTAGACCTCAACTCAAAAAAAAACGGAAAACCTAAGCGGAAGCACTATATAAGGTTCTCTTTAGCCTGTAAGACCTTATTTTATGAAAAATTTATTCGATCTTCTGATTTCGAAACAAAAGGCTTATCTTTTTTGTTGAAGAGTTTGAAACAAAAAACACAATCATTGTAGTGATGGTAAGGGCTTTGAATGTGGAGAGTTTAAGTTTGGAAGTTTTTGAAGAGCAGAGGTTTCAAAAAGGAGATGAGTTAGGGGTGTTTTGTATGAGAAGCACTGTTGTAGTGATGCACCCTTATAGGAGTCTCAGAAAGTTTTAGAGGAAGTAAGAATGGGCGAAAGTTTAAACTAATTTAATTTGTAACTGCTCACTCTCGTAAGTTTTTATTTAAAGCCATAGAGATGGCTTCTAAAGAAGAATACCCTTTATTTCTCATTGTTTTAACATAGCTGGTAATGCGACAAAAATATTTCGCCATTTCTTCTGTTCTGAAACACCCTGACACTTTCTTTTTCACTTTAGTCATTCTTAGATCTCTTTCAGCTCTGTTATTAGTAGGATCTACGTTCTTTCTTTTAGCAAAGCACAGTATTTCTGCTTCATACTTTTTAAATCGCAGCCAAAGGTTTTGAGCTTGTGTATGCTTTATTCGTCCTTTCTTGCCATTTTTCTTAGGAAATTCTGGAAGCTCTTTTAAGCCTTTTGTAAGAATACTCCTATACCTTCTCTGAAGAGTTTCGTACTCTTTTTGAGTCAGAACTCTTGACTCTTTTTTATGAACTAACTCCACAGTCTCTTTAAGAAGTTTTTTGAGATTTGTAGCCCATTTGAATCCATTGCTTTCTTCTATAAATTTAAGCTCTCTCAAAAGGTGAGCCACACACAAAGCATGAGTTATCTTATCATAACAAAAGTAAGGACTCCAACAATCATGCACAAGCACTCCTGCATATCTATCCAAGAGACCAATATCTTTTATGGCTTCCCTTCCACCTGAAAGGTGGAGAAACTGCAAGACTAATTCTCCTGAACTATAAGTATGAATCCAGTAGTTTTTACCCTTAACCCTCATAGAGGTCTCATCAACATGAATGACCTCTGATTCAAGTATCTTTTCTTTCATCTGCTCTTCCCAACTTTTAAGAAACTCTCCTAATTCAGCAATGTATCTCAACATAACTGCAGGAGAAATCATTCGACCTATAAGCCCCATGTAATGTTCCCCAACACGCTCTAAAAGACAGCATCTGAACTATAATGAAATTGATGATGGAAGCTCTAATGCCTACACCATACTGAAGAGGACCACTCATACCTTTAGGGAATTGACCTTTATTTCTAGCTCCACATGAGGGACAATCCTTAACCTCAGAAGTTACAGTATGGGTCTGAATTTCATAAAAAATATCAATCTTTTTACGCTTTTCAAGGCTTTTTACCTCTGCTGTCTTTAAACACATCCCACACTGAGAACACTCTGAGGGAGAGACAGTCTCCTCACTGTTTGTATCTTTACTGTTATCAAGTCTAGAGCCCTTTTTTTGACTCCCACTAGCTTTCTTATTACGATTCCCTTGACGACTAAAATCTTGCGAAGGAGGAAGACCGCTGTTGCTGGAATTTTTTCAAACCTGTTTTTCTAAAAACACAACAATCAGAATGTTCACAACCTTAAAGAGAGATTCAACAATCACAGAAATCTCAGTAGGCACAGAACCTTTCTTTGCAAACTTATCAAAGTCACTTCTTATATTTTCAATCTCATTTCTGATGGAGGTCTTATTTATTGTCATTTGAAAAAAGTATTTAAAAGAAAATCTGTAAGAGCAAGACTTTTATCTTAAAACAGATCTAAAGTTAGGGATAACTGAACAATGTAGGTGAGCAGTTACCCTAAAAGTTCATTAAGAAGCTATGGAACAGTTTGAAGGAACATTTTCCAGAAGAGGTGGAGAAAATAAAGGAAAAGATTCAGACTAATAAAATAGAGATTTGGTGGCAGGATGAATGCAGAATAAGCTCAACAAGGTTCTTTAAGGAGGAGGTTTAAGTACAAAAATTCATCTTATAAGTGATGGCTTAGGCGGTGCCTGTGCGTTTGAGTTCAACAAGAGGAGAAGCACATGGCATCACTCAAGCTTCTGATTTAATAAGAGGTTTGAACTGTGATTTTGTTATAGCTAAAGAGTGTATGATAAACAAGAATTTGTGGATCAGATAAAAGAGTAAAGGTCTGAAGCTGTTATACCACTAAAGATTAATAGAAAAGTTCAGAGATTTTACGATAAGAAGATTTACAAATTGAGAAACAAAATTGAAAGAATGGTTTTTTCAAATTAAAGAACTTTGGGAGGAGTAACAACAAGATATGAAAAAAGGGTAAAAAACTTCTTAGGCTTAGGTGATGTTAGCTTCTTCTATGGTTTGGTTAAATTAATTGACGACACGCTCTAGCTCCTCGTATAAAGAAATTTTCCCTTGATTTCCTCTTTCTATTATTATAATTAAGATCTGGAAGCTATCTTTACGATAGTGTTGAAAATTTATATGTGTTGTTATTAGGAGAACAAAAAATGGGTCCTTTTGAAGACATTTCTATAAAGTTGGTTGGTACAGAGAGTTTATTTTTTCGTTTTAATAAAATAAACTCTCCCTGCCATGGATTTATGTTATCTTTTCTTTATTTAAAAGAGGTTTACTTATGAAGCTTAAAGAGCTTTTAGCAAAAAGTCATGGAGGTATTGCTGTTGTTTTTGATTTAGACTCCACTCTATTTGATGTAAGCCAGCGTACGAAAAAAATTGTATATACATTCATTCAACTGCCACATATCATGAAAAAATTCCCTAAAGAGTGTAGAAAAGTTAAAACAATAGGTATAAAATTTAAAGATTGGGGCTTAAAAGATACTTTTCAAAAGTATGGGAGCGGTTTTTCAAAAGATTTTGTAAAGTATTTAAATGTATTTTGGCAAGAACATTTTTTCAGAGGAGAAAGTTTTCAGTATGATCTTCCTTATAAAGGAGCTGTAGATTTTGTGCAAAAACTTGCGAAAAACCAAAATCAAATTTTCTACCTTACAGCACGTTCGGAAAAATCACGCACACACACTCAAAAGGTATTAAAAAAATGGAGTTTTCCTGTTATTCATGATCACCTCTTTCTCAAAAAAGAAGATTTTCAAGATGTTGATTCGATTTACAAAACTTATGTTATTAGGCTTTTAGCAAAGAGATTTGAAGAGGTTTGGTTTTTTGATAACGATCCTAAAAACCTATTGCGTATAGAAAAAGAAGCCCCTGAAGTTCAAATCATTTTTTTAGACACAGTCCATTGCGGCACATGTACTCCTAAAAAGTCCTGGTTTTCAGTTACAGCACCCCATTTCTTCGAAGATCATTTAAAAGATGGCTAGTCTTTAGTCTTACTAAATTTCCAATAAAATAACAAAAAATTCTTATTTTATAGGGTTGAGAGCTATTAAGATTTATGTTTTAAGCTTTTTATGCCGATATTCTTATGATATGAAAATAGATCCTTCAGAACCGCTAAAAACCTTTGATGAATACTTCTTATTAGAGAAGCTTGCAGTAGGAGGTATGGCTGAGGTTCATTTGGCCTACCCTAAGAAGGCTGTTAAGGGCATTGGAAAGCTTTTTGCCCTTAAAACTATACATAACAAGTATGCTAGCAACAAAGAGCTTTCCGGTGAAGCTCAAAATCTCAAAGAGATGTTTGAAGATGAAGCTCGTATGGCTACAAAACTCAGCCATAACAACATTGTCTCCATCTACAAGTTTGGTGAATTCAAGGGGAACTTGTATCTTGTTATGGAATTTATCGAAGGTCGCAATTTACGTCAGATTACAAGAAAATTAAGCTCCAAAAAACAAAGTTTATCTTTACCTGCCATTCTTTATCTTGTTAAAGAAATTGCCAATGGTTTAGATTATGCTCATAAATTTAAATATCATACTGAAGATGTAAGGCGGGTTATTCATAGAGATATTAGTCCGCAAAACATTATGATAAGCTTTCAAGGATCTGTGAAGATTGTGGATTTTGGTATTGCAAAAGCTTTAGGTGTCACAGAAGAAACTGAGGCAGGGACACTTAAAGGGAAGTTTAGCTACATGAGTCCTGAGCAATCTAAAGGAAGTCCTTTAGATCATAGAACAGATATTTTTTCTTTGGGAATTGTTTTATGGGAGTTATTAACAGGAAAGCGCCTGTTTCATGGAAGTAATGAGCGAGAGAGTTTAAAAAAGATTCAAAACCTAGAAATACCAAAGCTTAGTGCGTATAATCCCAACATTTCAAGCTATGTCCAAAGAATTGTTAGTAAAGCTTTAGAAAGAGATCCTGATAATCGTTATCAAACAGCAAAGGCTATGTATAAAGATCTTTCTGAGTTTATGAATCGCAGTTATCCTATTTTTAATGAATCAGAAATTGCTAAAGATCTATCAAAAATATTTTATGGAGAAATAGAAGAGTTTTCTGAAAGATATAAGCTTCACATGAAAAGAATATATCATCATATAGAGGAAAACACAGAGGCTCATACAGATCTTAATACAGACGATATAGAAGAATTTTTTGTAGAAGGAGATCTTTCAGAACGTACAAATAAGTTTTCCATTGGTGAAAACACTTTTGCCGAAGAAGATAGAAAAATTGCAAAATTAGAAAAGCCATCTAGAAAAGTAATTTTAGAATTGGATACTGATAGAGAATATTTAAAAGATCCTATAGCTAAAGTTGAAGATGCTATAAAGCATAAAGAAAAAGGAGACAGAACCCATTCTAAAAGAGATCGAGATTCTCTTAAAGAGGTCCTTAGAGATTCTTATGCAGAAAAAATAATAGATTTAGATCGTTCTTTATTACAGGAACATAGAAAAACAAACTATGAAAAATTAGCAAAAGAATTTGAAAAAAAACATGTCCGTGGTTATGATAGAAGGAAGATCTTAGCGGAAAAAAGTACCACTAAAAGTATAGCAAAAATTTTTATTAACAAAACCTTATTTTTTTTAGGCTACTCTTTCCTATTTTTCTATACAGGTTTTCTTTTTTATTTCCTTTTTGTCTATAAATTTAGTATCCCTGAAGACAGGAAAGTAAAACGCATTGCTTATGAATTTGTGAAAAGCATACCCCATTTAGACAAAATAAAATATACTAAAAATGTATTATATTATTTAAATCCAGACCCAACAGATCATAATTCCTCATCAGATAAGACTTCAAAGCTCAAAGAGGACAAAGAAAACACCAAAATTTTTACATCTGTAGAAAACCAGAAGCCCATTCCAAAATCCTTCATTTTTAGAACCAATCCTTCGGGAGCATCAATTTATATAGATAATAAGTATAGAGGTATTACTCCAAGAAAACTCTTTTTTAATCCCAAGAAGGAATTTAGATTAGAGCTTAAGAAGTCAGGCTATATTAACTATAAAGGTACTTTCACTACTAAGAGTGAAGAACAAGAAGGTTTAAAAAAGAATTATTCTATCGACATTAAACTTATTAAGGCTTCATATTCTACTATATACCTAGATATACGTCCCATACAGGAAGTAAATATTTTTATCAATAATAGGAAGATGCCTCCTCCTACAGGACAACAGTGGAAATTTTCTTATAAAGTTCCTATGAATCACGTTGTACAAATAAGAATTGAAAATAAGCAAGGGAAAAAAAGACTTATTAAGCTTAACACAGGAAGCAAAAAAGTACATTCTCTTAAAGTTAACTTCTAATTTTTAGAAAAATGATATAGTTCAAAGGCTAAAGGGTCTAGGTGGTTATGGCGAAAGGCTTTAACTAGAATCTTTCTGAACAGTTACCTTTGTGGGATTGCTCTCCGAAAAAAAGAGAAGGATGTGATTAGAAAAATGATAAAGCTAGGCTTTATTGTTGATGTATCCCATCGCATCAGGTTATCAAGTGGCACCTTGTATGCTCAGAGCATTAATCACAATATTGGAAAAATCAAAGGACGTTTAGTTGTTTGTTATAATCAAAGGAGGGCTTTAGATATAAGAGAATCTCGTCTGGACGAGATTGCAAACGCACAAATTCTTTTGTCTAAAAATAAAAGTATAAAGCTAGGTTTGGAAAAATACCTTACTACAACGGGAAGATTAAGGAGAGATCGATTGAATTTAGAAGCTGAGTTTGATGGTTACTCTTGTATATTTTCTACAAAAAAGATCTCTGCAAAAGATATTGTTAATTTGTACTATCAGAAAGAGGTAATCGAAAAATCTTTTAGGGTCACTATCATGGCTTAAACCAGTGACCTGTCTTTTTGATTTACCGTCGTCGAAAAAAGATTTAGTTACACAGATTCAAGGGTATAATTTTCTAGCTACTTACAAAGTAGAAAGAAGTGCCAACATCAAGACAAAATTATTGGCTTTGCAGCATATGCAAGAAGGAAAATCGATTCAAGAAACAGCAGGTATGGTTTTGTATCACCGTCACAGTATCAAATCCTGGTTACAGTCTTTTTTTGTAGACTTTGATTACGAGGGATTGATAGATCGAGAAGGCAGAGGACGCAAGCCTCGTTTGCCAGTAACAGAAGAAGAGAGGTTCAAAATCAAGTTAGATGAAATTCAAGACAAAAGAGAGGGAGGAAGCATAGGAGCAAAGGGAATACAGAAACTTTTAGCAGATGAATTTAACTGTTGCTATTCTCTTTCTGGGGTTTATGTTTCTTTAGACCGCCTTAATATTGTATGGATCAGTGGTCGTTCTCTTCATCCTAAAAGTTCATTAAGAAGCTATGGAACAGTTTAAGGAACATTTTCCAGAAGAGGTGGAGAAAATAAAAGAAAAGATTCAGACTCATAAAATAGAGATTTGGTGGCAGGATGAATGCAGAATAAGCTCAGCAAGGTTCTTTGAGCAGGATTTGGGCAAGAAAAGGCACACGGCCTAGAGTTGTGAGGCAAAGACAATTTTTATCCACTTATATTTTTGGAGCAGTTTGTCCGGATAAAGATAAAGGCTGTGCTTGGATTTTACCGGAATGTAATTCAGGGATGATGCAAATTCACTTAGATGAGATATCTAAAAATATTCAAGAAAACTATCATGGAATTGTTTTAATGGACAGAGCCAGTTGGCATACCACAGAGACTTTGATAGTTCCTAAGAATTTATCTCTGATGCCTTTACCTCCTTATAGTCCAGAATTAAATCCCATGGAACAAGTCTGGCAACAATTACGAAGGATCAAATTATCGAATGCATGTTTTAAAAACTATGACCATATAGTGAATACTTGTTGTGAGGCCTGGAATACTTTTTGCGATCAGGAGGGCAGGATTAAAAAAATTATGCACTCGATCTTGGGCAAAACAACAAGATGAATCAAGTTTGTAAATTAATTTGAACCTATAAATTAAATTGTGTAACTGATTTTTTCATTTTAAATTTTACCCTCACTTTTTCACTTATTTTAACCCATCAATCGATTTACACAACAAATAGATATACCTGAAATAAACTTATCTTATGAAAACTTAACCTCCCCTCAAAAGAAGTTTTTTTAAAATCTCTTAACTGAAGCTTTTCCTTAAGTCAATTTTAAAATTTTAAATTTGAACATAAAAATGTCTATCAAAAAGTATGTCAAGAAAAAACACTTCTCCATTTACAAAAAATATAAAAAATTTTTTTTGCATACGGTCACGAATATTCTAATCACCTAAGAGAAAACTTTCTGCATTTCCTTTCCATTTTTTAATGACTCTTCCTTTACACATTGTAAAACAAACATATTCCTATTATGCGTCTATCTGAACCTTTTTTAGTTTTAAATCATGAATTTATTCCGAAGATTTAAAACCTTAGATTATAGTAAATTTCAGGAATAGAGGATGTGCTATTCGTCGAAATGAATTTTTTATAAATATCATTTTTATTAAGCTATCTACCCTCATCTCATAAAGTCATTATTTGTATTGTTACTTACTATGCAAGAAACTTTAAACAGATGATTTTATAAGGTTGTTTTATTATTATTTACATTTTTACGTTCTCCATAAGGTTTATATTTTTTCCCAGACTTGAAAACACCTAAAGTTAAAGCTGCAATTCTTCTAGTTGGTAGCGTTTCTAGCAGTATGTGGTGGTAAATTTTTTTTGATCAATTCTTCATAAAAATCATTAAATTCATTGTTATTTCCTATAACTGAGAGTGCATTTGTCTTAAAAAACAGGCCAGCTAAAGGGTTTAGAATTTGTCTCGAAAAGCTCACCTCCTTCTGCAAGTACTTTAGGGTCACTATCATGGCTTAAACCAGTGACCTGTCTTTTTGATTTACCGTCGAATTAATTTCTGTAATTGCTATGATGTTTTGATTCCGGTTCCTGTAAGTCCTGGAAAAGAAAAGAGAGAGGATTATCATTATAAAAGAGAGGGTGTGTGTGTAGCTTTATTGGCCGTTGAGCCTTTGACAGGAAAGAGGATTGTGGAGGTGAGTCGTAGAAAGACGAAAGTAGATTATGCAAGGTTTATGAAAAAGGTGGCTGCAAAGTATAAAGGTTGTGAAAAGATCACATTGATACAAGATAATTTGAACACTCATAACCCCTCTTCATTTTATGAAAATATGAAAGCAGAGAGTGCTTTTGATTTAGCAAATTGCTTTAAGATGATTTACACACCGAAGAAGGCGAGTTGGTTAAATATGGCAGAGATTGAGTTTTCAGCCCTTTCAAAACAGTGTTTAAATCGTCGTATAGGAAAATTCTCTAAGATGGAAAAAGAGATTACAGTTTGGGCAAAAAATAGAAATAAAAAAAGGATAAAAATAAACTGGCAATTTACGAACACTAGTATGTCTAAAATCTGGAGACAATCCAGAAAAATCTAATATATTCAAATACTTATGAATTTTGTCGTTTGCTAAAGGGCGAACTCAGGAGGGAAAAAACTTATTAAGCTTAACACAGGAAGCAAAAAAGTACATTCTCTTAAAGTTTCTAATTTTTAGAAAAAGGGTATAGTTCAAAGGCTAAAGGGCCTAGGTGGTTATGGCGAAAGACTTTAACAAGAGTTTTTTCTTTAAAGTTAAAAACGACTGATGTTGTAGAATCAATAGGATCAAAAAGTAAATTTGATGACTTGATGTATTTTGATTTTTTAACTAATTTTTGTATTTGCTCAAGTTTGATTTTAGATTGATTCAATTGAAAAAAATCAACAATTAGACGTTTGTTTTTTGAATCAACATTGATTTGTATGTAGGGTAAATAATTTTTTATAGGTTGCTGTTTTTCATCTCCTAAAGAAAAAATCCATCTCTCTTTAGGACTTTTTTTAAACCTCTGTTTATGGAGGTTTAACAAAGATGTAATATGTTTGACTTGTCCTCCTACATAAAAGTCCTCATAAGTTACTCGGCTTTTATCTTTTATTGTCAAAGGCTTAGGTGCTATAAGGCCTGCATCTAATAAAAAACAAAGAAAAAAAGCTAAAACCATTACCTTATTTTCCTTCATTCTGATCTTCTTGACAAGGAAGGTAAATAACGCAATGTGCTAAGAAAGCTTAAGCTCTTCTTTTCTTTGTAGAGATTCAAAATAACAAGCTTTTTGAAGTTTCGCTCACTTTAAGTGTCATACATTCTCTTAAGCAAGATAAAAGGGGTTTTATCTTAGATAATCTATAAATTGCACAAAAGCTCTCTTATGAGTACCATGGAATCATGGATTCTGTCTCAAAAGTATTAGAAGGCCTTTTTAAAGGCACTAAGGATCCTTTAAGTGATTTTTATCGTCTCAAACAACTTTATCAAGCTTGGCCTCGTCTTTTAAAAGAAGAAGTATTTTTAAACACCATGCCCGTAAAATATAACAAAGGACAGCTTTTTGTGTACCTACCACATGCTAGTCAACTTCAGGATGTGATTTTTTTAAGAAACCAAATTGCAAAGAGAGTTAATCGTTTCTTTGATGAATCTTGGGTTTTAGAAGTAAGGCTTACTTTAGATAAAAATTCTATTCCTAGCCGTAATTATTGACAAAAATATATAAAACAACCTAGATGAATCTATGCTATCTTCCTGCTATTCCTCAATGAAAAAAGATCTCATTGTAAAATCATCTCTAGACTATTTTATATACGTGTATCAATAGTCGTATTTTAACCCCTTTTTAGCTAATAAAAAGGGGGATTTTTTAAGTGCAATCAGAAAATATTTCACTTTGTTAAAAGTTTTTGATATGCCAAGCATTTGTAAAATTATATATTGCGTTAAATTATTCTATATGCTAAACTCTTAAATAAGTGACAAAGATTTTGAATGGATAGAAAACAGAACCTAAAAACAAAATAATCATGAGAAAGGTTTAAAAAATTAAACATTTAAGTAGGAGGTAAATAATAAAAACAAAAATTTTTTTCCATTTAGCAAGCTTAAGTCTAGTCTTTGCTTTTTCCAGCTTTTTTGTCTTTCAGAAAAAGTCAACACAATGCCATGCTTTAGGACGTTCTTATGATAAAAGATGCTTTCAAGAAAAGAAAGTTTATGGGTTTGACCTCAGACCTTTAAGTAAAGAATTAGGTGGCTCGGTTAATTCCTCTCCTGCTATAATGGGTGATGGAAAAATTGTAATAGGTTCTGATGATAACAAGGTTTATGTTTTAGAGCTTTCAGGTAATGAGTTACTTGAAGTAGCTTCTTTTAAAACAGGTGATAAAGTTTATTCCTCTCCTGCTATAATGGGTGATGGAAAAATTGTTATAGGCTCTGGTGATAAAAAGGTTTATGTTTTAGAACTTAAGGGTAAGAAGTTAGTTAAGGTGGCTTCTTTTAAAACAGGTGACTGGGTTAGCTCCTCTCCTGCTATAATGGGTGATGGAAAAATTGTAATAGGTTCTGATGATAACAAGGTTTATGTTTTAGAGCTTAAGGGTAAGAAGTTACTTGAAGTAGCTTCTTTTAAAACAGGTGACTTGGTTAATTCCTCTCCTGCTATAATGGGTGATGGAAAAATTGTCATAGGCTCTCGGGATAACAAGGTTTATGTTTTAGAGCTTAAGGGTAAGAAGTTACTTGAAGTAGCTTCTTTTAAAACAGGTGACTTGGTTAATTCCTCTCCTGCTATAATGGGTGATGGAAAAATTGTCATAGGCTCTCGGGATAACAAGGTTTATGTTTTAGAGCTTAAGGGTAAGAAGTTACTTGAAGTAGCTTCTTTTAAAACAGGTGACTCGGTTTATTCCTCTCCTGCTATAATGGGTGATGGAAAAATTGTCATAGGCTCTCGGGATAACAAGGTTTATGTTTTAGAGCTTCTGGGTGAGAGCTTAGTTAAAGTGGCTTCTTTTAAAACAGGTAGTATAGTTGACTCCTCTCCTGCTATAATGAATGATGGAAAAATTGTCATAGGCTCTTGGGATAACAAGGTTTATGTTTTAGAGCTTCTGGGTGAGAAGTTAGTTAAAGTGGCTTCTTTTAAAACAGGTAGTATAGTTGATTCTTCTCCTGCTGTAATGAATGATGGAAAAATTGTCATAGGCTCTGATGATGACAAGGTTTATGTTTTAAGTGTTAGAGATAGAGAATTAACGAAAGTTTATAAAGAACAGAAACAGATTACTTGTGAGCCCAAACCACAAGAATAGAGAGCTTGTAGAATAGCCTGTAATTAATTACAAGCTCTATATAAAATTATCATTTCAATTTAATTTTATTTCTCAATTTATAAATGTATTGGTTGTAAGGCCTCTGAACTTTTCTCATGACTTCGACAGTTCCTTTTACAAGACTGTTAGAGTTGTTTAAGCTTTTTGTATGTTCATTTGATTTAATGTAGAAACCTTTTAGTGAAAAAGGTAGCTAAGGGTGTCCATTAAGATCCTGAAATCTGTTAATTTTGGTACTAGGTTTCAGGACTAAGAGCCTGTTTTTTTTCAACAGAATACTCCTGATAAATCATAAGAACGAGTTAATTTAGTCTCATTGAGTTTTTCTGGAGAACTTATAACACACTATTTTTATAGGTCTTTTTAAAGCTATGTTTTTCATAGGCTCTATTTTTGGATTGAAATTTGATCCTGTCGTTAAGAGTTTTGAGCCATCAACAGGGAGTTGACAAAGCCCCTAAAACATAGTTCAATTTGAACTATGTCTTATAGGTATGAAGAGAAAAGAAATGGAAGCATCTATGTGTATGAGATAAGCAGTTACTGGGACAAAGAAAAAAAACAATCTCGTCAGAGAAGAGTTTATTTAGTCGAACGTGAAAAATTGACAAAAGCCTAGGATTTTTATGCTGTATGATCTTTATTCCTGTTACTTTCTACTATAGAGGGTTAAATATTTTTTCATAACTTAAACAAAACAGTAGTTTTCAAGAAGGCGTACAGGCCTTTTAAGCCATTTCAGTGAAAAAAACGAAAAAAGACGCACCTCTAGCATTAACTTTCTAAAATTTTGAGAAACTCCTGATAAAAGACTATTAATAGCATCCCCTTGTGATCCTAATAAAAAGTTCCTTCCCATACGAGAATCTATTTTCATATGACCAATGATTGCCTCAACTGAACTTCTTCTTCTGTGAAGTTTTCTTTTGTAGGGACTTAATGTTTTACTCATTCCCCCAATATGAACATTAACTCCCGAAGGATGATGCTCTTTGCCACGATAACCTTTATCTACATACAAATTTTTTGCCTTAACCTTTGTTAAGGATTCAACTTGAGATAAGGCTGGCTTTAAACTGTGAACATCTGATACATTTTTTTCAAATGACTTTACCCCTAAAACCCAGCATTTTTTTGATGAAGTTGCCACACTCACCTTATTGCCAAATTCATATTTTTTATGGGCTTTGCCCTTCCCTATGCAATAAACCTCAGGAGCATGAACACTATACACCTTGTTCTTATCCCCTCTTTTTTGGTTATAAATTCTTACACATAAAGATAAACATCTTTTTAAAGATGTATTCTCTTCCAAGAACTTAGGACCTCCTTTTCTTGTAACATCTCTTATCACACGACCTAGATAAGTATGAAGCTTTCTTTGCTGTTTTCTTGCTAAACGTATTTTTCTTGTATGAGCATAACGAGCATTCTTAAACAAACACTCCTTGGCCTTTCTTTTATAGCTTTGACGTAAAACTAAACCCTCTTTTTTAGCCCTGTGAACTAAAGTCTTTAAAGCTTTGTAATAAAGACGGCTGTCTGTAGGAAAAGCTATTGCTTTCTCTTGAACAGTTGTATCAACAACTACATTCTCAAACTCTTTTTTTTTACAAAACCCTCTCTCAAAGCTAAATCAATGGTTTCCTCTAAGAGAACTTCTATCTTCTCAGCCCCCATCCTCTTTCTCCAGTTAGTCAATGAACTTCTATCACAGGGATCTTCATAAGAATAAAAAGGCTGACCACAAAAATACTGCCATTGAGGACTCTCTTTGAACATTTCTATTGTCTTCTCGTCACTTAAATTATAAATGTATTTCGGCTCCTCCCGGGAATCTGTGGGTGAAAAGTAGTAGAAATCCCCCAAAAGAGCTCATATTAATCAAAGTAAGAGTAAGAATCCTATCTTGTATTTTTGAGTTCTTTGAGGCCCTTACTGGCCTCTATCACCTCCGGTGATTGAACTCAAAAACATTCATTTTATTTGCTTTTATTTGCTGTGTTACATTAAAATTTTAAAAAAGAAGCACCTACTTCCCAGATGCCTTAAAATGTTATTCAAAAAAAAAAAAAAAGGAGGGAAGAGATGCTTTTGAAGACTATACTAAATGATTGTTTAAGATGGAAGTCTTTTGTATACGGAGACATTTATTTTTCAAAAGATAGAAAGTCAATTAATGTTCCTATTAAGGCTCGTAAAAATGGCCAAGCTTTTTGTAGTGTTTGTAAGAAGCCCTGTTCAGTGTATGACAGCAGTAAATCATCACGGGACTTTGAATCCCTTCCTATTTTAAGTTACAGGGTGTTCTTTGTTTATGCTGTAAGAAGAGTCAATTGTCCTTGCTGTGGGGTAAAAGTTGAACATTTACCTTGGGCCGATGGTAAGAAGAGTTTAACGATCTTTTACATGAAGTACTTAGCAGACTGGTGTCGTCACCTGTCTTGGAAAGAGGTTTCTTGTAAGTTTCATGTCAGTTGGAATCAGGTCTATGCTTCGGTAGAATGGGTCGTAGAATATGGTTTAAAACAAAGGGTTTTAAAGGGAATACAAGCTATAGGTGTAGATGAAATACAATGGAAAAAGAACCATCAGTATCTCACCTTAGTCTATGAAATAAGCAAAGAAAGTGTTCGTTTGCTATGGATAGGAGAAAAAAGAACAGAAAAGAGTTTTAGAAAATTCTTTGATTTACTAGGAGAGAAGTCAAAAGATATACGGTTTGTGTGTTCTGATATGTGGAAGCCTTATTTAAAAGTCATAAAGGAGAGGGCAAGTGGAGCTTTACACATATTAGATCGGTTTCATATCGTAGCAAGACTCAATAAGGCTTTAGACGAAGTGAGAGCTTCAGAACACAAAAAAATGAAAGAAGATGGGTATGAACCCCTTTTAACAAAAGCTAGATGGCCCTTGTTAAAAAATGCAGAAAATTTAAAATCTTATGAAAAAGTAAAATTAAGGCATTTAATACAGTACAATTTAAAAAGTATCCGCTGTTATTTTTTAAAAGAAGACTTCCGACAGTTATGGACCTATGTTCCACCAACTTGGGCTGGTAAATTTATAGACAGTTGGACGAGACGAGTCATGCTTTCAAAAATTGAACCTATGAAAAGAAAAGCAAAAACCATACGAAGACATAAGCTACTTATTCTTAATTACTTCAAGGCTAAAAAAACCTTCTCCTCAGGGATTGTAGAGGGTTTAAACAACAAAGTAAAACTCACTATGAGAAAATCTTACGGCTTTAGAACCTCTAAAGCTATAAAAATCGCCTTATATCATAACCTTGGAAAACTGCCAGAACCTCCGGGAACCCACAGATTCTTTTGAGGAGGCTGTATTTCAAGCACTGAAGTCCCACCATTAAACGAGTTGAAAGACCTGGACGACCTTTTTTTTTTCATCATACTTCAAACCAAAAACTTTATCAAAACGATCCCAGTCTATTTTATTAGCTAAAATGACAAGCGGATGCTTCTTATGAACAATGTCGTTTACTCTAAAATTAAGAGGGCTTCTCTTTTGTGTGCTGAACATGTCTTTTGGCCTCATCTTTTTTCCTTTCTGTTTTGCAAGGTTTTTTATCTGTTTTTCCACTTCCTTGCAATTATTTTTATGCAAAAATTACAAAAAAACAAGTGTTTTTAGCTGTTTGTGCATTTTTCACGTTCGACTATGTACTCTCGTCAATGTTTAGGAAAATCAAGAATACCTGACATAGAAACTTTAAGAAAAAGAACCAAGGCTTGGGTGAATATTATGAACAGACGGAAGATTATAATAAAATGGAATTTTTCAAGAAAATCGGCCAGAGAAAAGTTCCATTATAAAAAATGAGACGAGCCTGTAAGAGCCTGTAAACTAAATTGTATATAAACATTAGAGAATCATATCTTTCCAATGAATTTGATACACTCTTTACCCGTACTTAAAAGTTATAAATTTCTAAAAGTAAAAATCCAAACTTATACATGAAAATGTCGAATTAATTTCTGTAATTGGTATTAGTTAAGCTCATAGGCTCAGCGTGTAACAAAGACACGTAAAATTATAGATCAAGATCAAGTTGATGGAATCAATGAAAAAAATAAATCTTGAACTTAAGCAAGAGAGTGCAATCAATATGTTTTTGTCAATAATAAGCTAAACTTAAGTCCTAAAAGTCTATTCATAAAGTTCAGAACAAAGGTAAGCTCACTAGAAATTCCTTTCCTCTAAGCTTAACATGGCTATATTGTTATGAAAAAAAGCTTAAACAAGGCTGTTTTATTAGCTCTTTGTGTTTTTATTTTATCACTTTTATGTCTTCTTACATTTAGACAAACACAGTCTTCATCTCAATACAAACTTCTTTCTTCAAATATAAAAAAGTCTGAATTAGAGGATGTTTTTTCTGCTTTGAAGGAAAAGAAGATACATTATAGATTTGAGGGGCCGAGAGCAGTACTTTTGATAAAAAAATCTCAGTTTATACTATCCCAACAAGTTTTGAATCATTTAAGAAATAAAAAAAAGAAGGCTCAAAATACAAAGAGTATTTTTTCTAAACCTTATTTTGGTCTTATTTCATCTCATGTACAAAAACTAAAATATCAGAAAGAGTTACAAGAAGATCTGGCTCAGGCTATCAACAGGTTTCACTTTATAAAATCCTCACAAGTGATTCTCACAAAACCTCAGAAAAAATACTGGTATAAAAATAAAAAAAATCATTCTCCTTCAGCAACCATTATCTTAGATGTACATGAAGGAGTTCTGCTTACAGCAAAACAAGTTCAAAGTATTGTGTTTTTAGTAGCCTCATCCATGAAAACCTTAAACCCAAATCGTGTTATGGTTTTAAACTCTCAAGGAGATGTACTTTCTTCTGAAAATCTAAAATTTACAAAATCTGTTAACAAATTAAAAAAAGAGTTTCAAAAGAAAAAATTAACTCTCCCATTGTTAAAACCTAAGATATCTTCTTTATCGCAACCCATTGCTCCAAAGAAAAAGCTTATTTTATCTCCCTTGTGGTTCTCAAGTCTTGCTATTTTACTTTCTGTTTTAGGTTTTGTTTTAGGATGGTTTCTCTGCAATCTTAGGGCATCTCAAGTAAAAAGCGTCGATATGGCTTTACCTAGAACTGTTGAAGAGTTAGAAGAATGGCATTCAGAAACATTTCAAGTCTCTCAAGATAGAGAAAATTAATGAACAAGACTTATGTATGAATTTACAGAATGTGTTTTATGAGTCTTTTTTCTTTAGACTGTGTCCAGTAAATACTGAAAAGTCATTAAAAATTGAGCCTGTGAATTAAATTGTGTAACTTCAGTCCAAACAATGTAAGTCGGTTTCTTAACAGCCCTTGACTTCTGTGGGGAGGATGTTTCTTAGATTTTAAAAGGGTTTTTTTGAAAGAAGTGTAGTCAGTATAAGTTAGGAGCGGTTTAAAAACCGAGTTACCAAACAATCAGGTGTTGTCATAACATTTTCCTTTTTAAGATGTAGACTGAGTAAGATCCGAGTTTTAAATCTTTCAAAATCAAAACTTCCTTTACCTTATGCTTTGAAGACCTTTCATATAAGGACGTAGTACTTCAGGAATGGTAATGGATCCATCTTCATTTTGGAAGTTTTCCATAATGGCGATTAGAGTTCTTCCTACAGCTAAGCCAGAGCCATTAAGTGTGTGGACCCACTGCGGTTTAGAACCCTGTTTTCGAAAGCGAATGTTAGCTCTTCTTGCTTGAAAATCCTCGCAGTTAGAACAAGAACTGATCTCTCTATAAGTGTTTTGAGAAGGAATCCAAACCTCAATATCATAACATTTTGAAGCTGCAAACCCTATATCTCCTGTAGAAAGAAGGACTTTTCTATAACAGAGGCCTAATTGATCTAGAAGGTCTGTAGCATTTTCAGTAAGTTTTTCATGCTCTTGATAGGATGTTTCAGGGTGAGTGATTTTTACAAGTTCAACTTTGTGAAACTGATGTTGTCTTATCATGCCTTTGGTGTCTTTACCATAGCTTCCTGCTTCTGCACGAAAACAAGGAGTGTAAGCAGTGACATAAATAGGGAGAAGATTGTCTTGCAAGATTTTGTCTCTAAATAAATTTACAAGGGGAATTTCAGAGGTAGAAATAAGGTAATGTTTTGATGAGGGAATGTAAAACATTTCTTCAGAAAACTTGGGAAGTTGACCTGTTGCTTCCATAGCCAAACTATGGGTCATAAGAGGAGTGTTAATTTCTTCATAGCCATTTTTTTGTGTATGACAGTCTAGCATAAAGTTTGCAATCGCTCTTTCTAGTTGAGCAAGCTTTCCCTTCACAAAAACAAAACGAGCTCCTGAAATAGAGCTAGCACTTTCAAAGTCAAGAGAGTTTAAGTGCTCTCCTAATTCTACATGACTTTTAGGTTGAAAAGAAAACCGAGGTGTTTTTCCATGCTCAGATAAAACTTTGTTAGCTTTTTCATCTTCCCCTATAGGAACATCTTTATGACATAGGTTAGGCATATGTAAGAGAAGACCTTTTAATTCTTTTTCCATAGCTTGTCTTCTCTTTAGAAGTTCGCTAACTTTGTGGCTTGTATCTTTCATGTCCATTAGGAGCTTTGAAATATCCTCTTTCTTTTTTTTAAGTTTTACAATTTCTTTGCTTGTCTTATTTTGATAAGCTTTTAGCCCTTCAACCTCTTTAATGAGAGACTTTCTTGTTTTATTCGTAGTGAGTATTTGATCCACTAAGTTTGAATCAAAGCCTCTACTTCTAAGGGTTTTTTTAAAAATCTCTGGATCCAGTTCTAGTTTCTTTAAATTAATCATTTCACCCTCCTGCAACAGATAACACGTAAATTTTAAATAGAAGCCAAAAAAGTAATATAAGAAATACAGTTATGAGGAATTTAGATTTTTTCCACTGACTAGAAACTTTAAAAGAAACACTGGCAACGACAAAAGTTATGAAATAAAAAGAAAAGGGGCCATAACCAATAAAAATTTCTCCTGTTATAGCTATTCCTAATGAAAAAAAGATAATAAGAATAAGTTTGAGAAGGCTGAAAAAATAATCTAAAGGAGTGGGCTTTTTTTGGTTATGAGTTTCTTCAATAGATTTTACGTACTCTGCAATTGACTTCATATTAGTAATCCGAACTTAACTTTCTTATATAAATATTAATTTGATTTTTTTCTTTGGCCCCAGGGTTTAAAGAAAGATAAGCTTTGTAAGCTTCTACAGCCTTTCTTCTTTCTCCCAGAACTTGGTAAATAGCCCCCATTTCTTTATAGATATGAAAGTTACCAGGGTCAAGCTTCTTAGCTTGTTCGATCATTTGAACAGCGATTTGAATTTTACCTGATATACGATAACAAATAGCGACCTTAATATAAATTTCAGAACTTTGAGGGGCTAGGCTGATTGCTTGTTGGTATTCCCTAGCACAGAATGTGTATTTTTTGGTTTTAAAATAAATGTCTGCAGCTAAGAGATAAGAATCAACAAGATAGGGGTTAAGTCTTTTTTCCTTTTCAAGGTACTCAAGGGCATTTTTGAAATTGTTCTTTAGAGAAAGAATTTCAGCAAGATATAAGTTAATTTTTGGATAAAGCTTGTTAATTTCAATGACTATTAGGAAACTTTTTTTAGCTTCTTTTAAATTAGTTTTACTACTTTCAATTTGATTGTTTTTTAAATTAGAGCGAGAGGCTTCTAAATAAATCAAACCGATTTCTAAAAAAGGTAGAGGATCAGAGGGATCTAAAGTAGCAATGAATCCATAAGTTTCTAAAGCCATATTTCTGTTATTAGTGAGTTTTTCAAGTTTTGCTTGAAGTAGGAAAACCTTTTTACTATTCTTTTGGTAGTCATGAGCTTTTTTAATTAAAAAACTAGCTTCTTTATATCTTTCTACTTCCATAAGTAGTTCAGAAATGGCTAAGTAATAATCTATGACTTGAGGAAACTTGAGGCTTATTTTTTCAGTGTACTTTATAGCTGTTTCTACGCCCTGTAAGGCTTTAAGAGCTTTTATATAGATGAGTTGAGCTTCAACAGTTGTAGTACTTAGCAAAATAGCTTTATGGGACGTGTTGAGGGCTTTTTCATAATTTTCGTTTAAAAGGTAAGATTGAGCTAGTAAAATGAGGTTTTTTTCATCGTTAGGGTATAATTTAAAGGCCTTTTCACAAAATTTAACAGCAAGTTCAAAGTTTTTTGTTCTATACTGCAATAAACAGAAACCTCTTTGTACTTCATGGCTTTCAGGGGAAAGTGTTTGTGCTTTGAAAAGAATCTTGGAGGCAATTTTAAAGTTGTATCTTTGACTATAGTAATCAGCTAATTTTATATAGGGTTCAATGAATTTAGGGTCTTTTTGAATTGCTTTTTCTAACCAATATATGGTTTCAGAGGAACGACCAAGTCTCCATAAACACTCTCCAATCTTTAAGGCAATCGGGCTTGAGGGCTGGATTTCATAGCCTGATTTATAATGCGAACAAGCAGACTCAATATCTCCTTCTCTGAAGTATTGATCTCCTGTAAAAATAAACCTTTGAACATTGACGTAAGTGATGTCTAATTTTTCTTGACCTTTCATTTGTACTAAAAGATTTTTAGTTGCCTTATTCAGAGGATCCCATTTGTAAGATTGTTTTAGAAAATGAATAGCTTTTTGTTTTTGTTGCCGATCTAGCTCAATAAGGGCTAAATTTAAAAAAACCTTACTTCGTAAAGAACTGGGAATCTTTAACTTAGATTGAGAGGCCTTAGAAAGTAAAGAGTAGGCTTGATTTTTTTTCTTAAATTTCTTTGACATAATAATTCCTAATTCAATTTGGGATAGGATATGATCAGGATTGATCTTAAGATTTTGTTCGTAAACTTTAGCAGCTTCAGACAACCTTCCTTGGCTTTGATAAATTCTAGCTTGAAGTCTTTGAAGTGCTAGCCAAGATACCTTTTGTTCCTTAAGTAGTCTTATAGCTGAGGTAGCATAATTTAAGGAAACCTCTGATTCAAAAATCTTCTCTCTATGAATTAGACTTCTCAAGTAGAAAAAAAAAACACGGTAGTCGGATGGAGATAGTTGTGAAATCCAAGCTTGGCTATCTGTTTTGTATTCAGATTTTGAAAGTTGGGTGAGAGCTTTCCATGTCTCCTTTCTAGCATCATCAAAACGACTTTGTAGCAAATAATAGACCGTTTTGCAAAGTCCTGAATCTAAAGGCTCAACTCTTCTTACAGCTTTTTGAAAAGCATAGCCTACAGTTTCTAAGTCTTTTGTGTCTTGGTAAGAGTAAGGCCATAGTTGTAAATAGTTTATGCAAAGTAGGCCAAGAGCTTGGCTGTGGTTTTTATAATTTTCTATAATATGAATTAAATGATTTTGGGCTTTAGAGTAACTAGTAAAAGTGTCTGAGAAAAAATTTAAAAGAGAAAGGCTTAAAAGTTTTCTCATATCTTCCTTTGATATTTTGTTATTTGTTAATGATTGAGGTTTCTTCAAACGTACTTGATTTTGGGCTTCTTGAAAGTTTCCACCATAAATAACAACAAAAAAGGCTAAAGCTAAAAAAGATAGACAAAAGGAGCTATAGAGAAGAATTTTTTTAAATTTACTTTTTTTAAGAATATGTTTTTTAGCTCTTAGTTCAATAGTAGGTTTTTGTTTTAAAGAGCTAAGGTCTGTGATTTTTTCCAACCTTTTCATGGAGGATTTATTTTTTGCTTCAAATTCCTTATCTTTTTTTGAACTGCTATTTTCTCCTAAACTCTTAGAAATCCTAATATCCTCAGGGCTTACAGTTTCATCAAGAGAAGTTTGAGTGCTTTGTTTTGGTAAAGATTTTTCGAGTAAGCTGATAAGGTGATCAAAGAAACAAGGAGTTTGAGATATGGGGTGCCAGTCAGTTCCAGGATATAAAGAGATATGGTCGTCTTCGTTAATATCTTCTGAGGACAAAAGTGTTAAAATCTCTGAAGTTTTATAGGGGCCTAGAATACGACCTGAGGACTTTTTTTTGACAATCCACTTTCGTTCTCTCTTCATCTTTTTAGTTTAAAAAGATTTATAGCAAGTAGCAATACGTTCTCTTCCCTGTAAGTCTTTATGGAATTGTAGACAAGACCATAGATTTTGAGAGAGTAAGGAGCTTTCAAGATCAGGTCTTTGGTCTTGTCCTATTTCTAAAGCAAGAAGGCCTTGAGGTTGAATAAGATTTTCTCCTGCCTTTTTAGACCATGTTTTTAGAAAAAAAAGCCCCTTATCTTCACTCCATAAAGCTTTGTGAGGTTCATAGTCTTTTACCTCTTGATCTATATGAATATCATTTTTGTCAAGATAGGGGGGGTTTGAAACAACAAGATCAAAATTTTGTGAAAATGTATGAAAAAACTCTTCACATGTCATAAGAAGAGGTTTGATGCGGTCTTTTAATTCGAGTCTTCTAATGTTCTCTTCTAAATAAAAAAAAGCTTCTTGAGATGATTCTACGGCATAAAAAAAAGAAGAGGGAAAGTTTTTTGCTATGGATAAACTAATGCAACCTGTTCCTGCACCTAGGTCACAACACAGAACCTTGGAAGCTTTTCTATGCATACGTCTTAGAAAGTCAAGTCCAAACTCTACAAGAAGTTCTGTCTCAGGTCTTGGAATGAAAACTCCAGGACCGGTTTTAAATCTTAAGCCACAAAATTCTTCTGTTTCTAGAAGATAAGCTAAAGGGTATTTTTGTGATCGTTTTTTTAACAGACGAAATAAAGTCTCAGATTCAGAAGGGGAGATGTTTTTATTCGAATCTATGATAAGTTGTTCTTTAGTTTTTTTAAAAACAAAAGAAGCTATTTCATAAGTTTCTTTATAGGCGATAGATTCAGGAAAGTGATCTTTTAGGAAAGAACATGCTTTTTTTAAACTTGAGACAAAAGTTTCTTTTGGTTTAAAAATCACATCCAACCAATTACTTCAAATCCTTTGTCTTTAAGGCAACGTACGACATATCTTGATTTGAGTTGATCGGGTGTGAGTTTGTCTTTGATGGATTCATCAATAAGGGACGAGCCGGCACCAACAGCAGCACCTCCTGCAACACCTTTAAGGGCTTGGGAGGGTTTTCCTGTTGTTGCACCTAAAACACCACCTAAAATTCCTCCTGCTGTCATAGAACGTTTGAGATTTTGTTTAAAGGCTATAGCCTTAGGCCCTTTTAAAAATCGATCAGCTTCGGCTAAGCAAAAATCTACTTGTCTTTCTGCTTCAGCTTGTCCTACTTTTCTGTATTCTGCATTGTTGTACAGAATAGGTCTGTAACTGTAGGAAGAACATCCTGAAGCCATGAAAGCCACTGAAGTCAAAAACAAAATATACCTCATAATAAAAAAGCCCTTTCTTCTGTTAAATTTTTCTGTCTAAACTTCTATTCTATAGTAGGAGTTATGGGAGGAAAAGCAAGAGTTAATTTATGGGTTTTAGTGATTTTATGTTATGAAGATTTTGTCTTTATCCTGAGTTCAGTGTTTCGGAGCGATGCAATAATTATAAATATTTAATATAATTAGATTTTTTGCCTCCTCAAAAGAATCTGTGGGTTCCCGGGAGGATGTCCTATTTCTCGGTGGAATTCTGTTCAAAAATGGAGCAGAATTCCACCGAGAAATGGGACATCCTCGTTCCTTCTCGTAACCCTATAATGTGCTTTTTGCCCGTCACGTCGATACCTAAAGCAACCACCACTGTACGATCTCCAAAGCCTACTCCATCTATCATGACTGAAACAAACTCATGCTTAGACAAGTCCTTAGAGCTTATCTCATCTAAAGCCTTCTTAGAGGAATTTACAAAAGCTCTAGAAACAGAACTCTTCTTAACTCCTGTGCCACCAGAGATCTCCTCTAAAAGAGGATCGTAGTCCCTTGTTGAAACTCCATGGAGAAGGTGGTTCTGAATCTTTTCAGTGAAAACATCGTAGTTTCTCAAAGCAGAGTATGTTCGCAGTTTGACATCTTTTCCGTCTTTTTTAACTCTGGGCTTTCGAATCGAAACTCTTTGTCCTTGAGCATAAACAGACCCAGGATCGCTTCCATTTCGCATGCATTCTTCCTCTCGATCGTATAGTGGACCACAGAGCTTAGTGACTTCGTCATTAAATATCCGGTAGATTACGTCAAGAATTCTATGCTTCATATAGTTATGAACAGCATCTTGAATCTCCTTGTGATCCGATAGTTCTTGAATTGATATTTTTTCTTTTGTATTCTTCATTTTGGACTCCTTTTGTTTAATTTTTAATTCATTCTAAATATTTATTAAATCCTAGGTGGACTTAAAAATCCACCAGGGAGTCCTCTTATCTGCTCCATTTTTGAACAGAATTCCACCGAGAAATGGGACATCCTCGATAACTTCTCTATCTTAGGAAACTGAAAACCTAAACGGAAGCACTATATAAGGAATCAAATCGCAAACAAGAGGATTCTGAAGAGCCTTTATGTGCTTAGATTCAGAGTGGTGATAGGACACAGCATGAGATGAAAATCCCAAGAGCCCAGTACATATAAGTGGTATGAAAGTTTTTATATTCATTTTTATTCTCCTTTTTTCTTTGTTTTTATAAATGATGTGTGATTTGCATTACACATTTTGATTTGTATTACACATTCCAGCACAAACATAATCAAATGAGATCACTTTTAAAACAGACTGAGGTGTACTGAAGTGGACATATAAATTTTTCAAAAAGAATTGTAAAAATAACAATGAATTGACCTTGATGACCCATTGAGTTAAAAAATATGGCTCCTCAAAAGAACCTCCGGGAACCCACAGATTCTTTTGAGAAGGCAAAAATATAAGTTATCATATAACAGTCCGTTTTCTGCAAAAAGTTGTTCAATCGTTCAAGCTCAGGAAAAAATCATTTTTTTGACACAGCCTATAACTTATGATATAAACCTATCATTAGATTTTAGGTTCTCTTAAGTAGATAAAATAAGCCAGAATAGAGGGGTGTTTGCAGGCTTAGATAAAATTGACTGTGCTTTAGAGAAATAAGATTTAAGACGATTTATCAGAAAGGAATTTCAGAAGAAGGCATACAAAGATGAATATCAACAATAAGGGCTTAGCAAAAAAACTTCAAACTGCTTATAAAGCTTTGAAAGATTCTGATTTTGAGAAAAATAGAAACATCATCAACACCATTCAAGATGAAAGCTTAAATCATAAGTTCATGAGTGAAAAAAATTTTTTAAAATCTAAAAACTTTTTACTTCAAGGTAAATATGAAAAAGCTTTAGAGGTTATAAAAGACCACCAGGAAATGCATCCTCCTCATGTAAAAATGCTGTGTGAAGAGGCTAATTTATTCCTTTTAATGTCAGATTTTTCAAGTTGGAGAAAAAAATGGAAGAAGATAGAAGAATACCTTAGAAAAAACCATTTTCTTTTAGAGCCAGGAGTTGTTTTTAGAACAAGGATCAACATTAACAAATTCCTAGAACTTGATGGGTATATACCTAAATTCGAGATAAATTTTACTCACTAGGATTTTCCATTTTAGGTCACCTCAAAGAAACTCCATTTCTATAGGGGAAATACAGGAATTTTCAATCCAAAGAAAAATAAGCCTTGACTTTTCTTAGGTTTATAGTGAGTATTATACTCACTAGGAGGTGTTCATGAGCTTTATTAGAAGATACAAAAAGGGTGGTGTCGTTTATCTTGCAGAAGTAGAAAATCGATGGGTTAAAGGTAAAGTTGTTCAGAAATACATCCGTCATATTGGAAAAGAAGTTAATAAAGAGGCTGTCATTTCTCTTTCATCAAAAGATATTCAAATGGATGGTTAAAAATCTATGGTCCCTTGCTTGCCTTTCACAGCATTGCAAAAAAAATAAATCTTCCAGAAATTTTAGGGGGAATACTCCAACGAAATACTAAGCATGACTTACGCTCACTGTATAAATTATAAAAGCTTACGGAATATGCCAAAATGGTATGAAAGAACTGATTTAAATTTGCTTCTAAACTTAGATTCTTTGACAGAAAGTCGATATTAACGATGAGCAAATAGAAGCTTATCAGAAAACCATCTTTAATAAGGTCAAGAGAACATATAAATTAGATACCAAAGGTCTAGTTTATGACACTACAAACACTTATTTTCATGGAAAGGCCTGCTCAATGGGAAAACAAGGAAGAAGTAAGGATGGTCAAAGACAAAATGATCTTATTCAAATAGCTTTGGTGACAACACAAAATGAAGGAGTTCCTGTATTTCACAAAACATTTGATGGAAATATTCATGACGCAAGAACTCTTTCATGCGTTCTAGAGTATTTACGAAAAAGTCAAATTCGTCCTCAACTGTTTGTTTATGATCGGGGTGTAGTTTCTAAAAAAAATCTGATGTCCTCTAGAGAAATAGGCTTAAATACCTTATGTGGCTTGCCCATTCGAGAGAAAGAAAAGGCTATTATAAGAAAGTTTTCAAATAAAAAATTCCTGGACAACATATCAAGCATAGTCCGAGTCAATAAGAGTAGTTTTTATGTGGGAGGAGTTGCTTATAAATTAGCTTCAATTAGTGGAAAATTGGTAATTTGTTATAATGCATCGAAAAAATTAGAGGAAACAGAATCAAGAAGATTGGGCCTTCTTGAGGCTCAAGAATTAAGAAAAAAAGGGAAAAAGATAAATGAACGTTTTGAAAGATATTTAACAGCCACTGGCAGAATCAGGACAGAGCTTTTAAAAAGAGAGGAAGAGTTGGATGGATTTTTTTGTCTTTTCTGCACAAAGAAATCCATTTCAGAAAAGGAAATGGTAAGGATTTATTTTGACAAGGATGTTATAGAACAAGCTTTTAAAGTATTGAAAGGTATCTCGAATATACAACCTATCAGATTTTGGCTAAACAAAAAAGTTAAAGCCCATGTGTTCATATGTTATTTATCCTATCTTTTATTATCAATTTTAAAAATGAGATTAAATCATAAAAATGTTGGAATATCTCCACAAAAAGCCATTGAGGAGCTGGAAACAATGTATAATGTTTATTTTTCTGATAAAAAGAAAAAAGTAAGGTTGATGAAAACTGTTACTTTAAATAAGAAGCAAGAAAAAATACTGAATTCCATAGATTTAGGAATTTTGAGAAATCGCACTTCCATACTTTCTTAAATCCTAGTGAGTAAAAATTGTCTCAAACTTAGGTATATAGTGTTTCCGTTTAGGTTTTCAGTTTTTTTCTCTAGAGAATCGACCGGAGAATCTAAGCGTATTCGCTATATTTATGAAGCTTTAAAAAGTTATAAACATCTTTTAAAAATATTTAAAGAACAAAAAACAGAAGACGTTCTTCTTTGCTTATCGCAAATTCTCAGAATAGAGTCCGTTTATGGAATGACCCAAGACATTAACTCTGCTTATTTCAATTTATTAGAGTATTCAGATATAAGAGGTGATCATTCCTTATTCATTGAAACACAGCATGCTCTATTCTTAGCTGAGTTGAGAGTGAAAAAACAAAGTCTTGCAGAGGCAAGACTTTTTAATGTCTTGAAAAGCAGTAAAATAAAAAACCCAACAGATATCAATTTGTTTCTGACAGAATTTATTGAACATTATTTGATCCATGATAAGCCCATAGATATAAAGACAATTAAGCCTATGCTTAAAAGTGAATTTTTAACTTTGTATGAAAAAATTCTTCTTAATTTTCTTGAGAATAAAAATTACAGCTTATCTCTTAGAGAAGTTGTGGAGCTAAAGAAAAAAATGCTTTTTTCCGAGGTTTTAAAAGTTTCTGTGCTATCTCTAAGAAGGGCTCAGAACAAGGATCCCTTGTTGGACTTTGTAAATTTACTTCTATATAAGTTTTCTCAAAAAACAAGAAATCTTTGGAGGAAAAAACTTGACTTACAAAACCCCTTAGATGAGCTTTATGTTTATGTCCATAAGAGAGATAGAAGTCTTGTGTTCAAAGACCAAAAAGTATTTTTAAAAAACATTGAAGTTGTAGAAAAAGTTTTTCAAATTTTTTCTGAAAAAACCTCTTGTTCAACGGAAGAAGTGATCCAATTGCTCTATAACGAATCCCTTAGCTTTATGGCCATTGATAAAACAAGAATCCTTTTTAAGAGATTAAACAAAAGAATTTATGGATTAACTTTAAGAGAGGAGTCTGTTTTCAAAGTTCAGAAAATAAAAATATCAAAAAATCAACATATAAAATTAGGAGTTAAATGACGTCTTTTCAATTTTTATTTATTTTTGTTCTGCTTTTTTCTTTTTTTAATGGGAAGGCCACTTCTGCTGAAACAGAGTGGCATAGTTGTCAAAAGATTCATGGAATTTCCTTTCATAATCATGAAAAAAAGAGAGAAATTGAAAGGGGCAGTGAAAATTATAAAAAAATACTTTCTGCCTATAAGACAATACTTTCAACCCCTACAGCTCTCTACTATATGCTTCGTCAAACTTTGTTATGTGATAAAAAAACAGCCAACATCTATTTAGGATTAGGTGAGTCCGACATTTCTAATATTTTATTAGGCTGCGAAGAGGCACCCCTTCCAAAAAAGAAGGCCTATAAACCTTTCTTTCCTATTGAGGTAAAACTACAATCTAACAAAACAACTTTTTTTCCAACTTATGAAAAGATGAAATATTTTTATATAAATAATGAAGATTTCCTTTCAGAGAGTTCTTATATTTTTGATTCTTGGTCTCATACAGGAGAAATCATTTTATATGAAAGTAGTTTCTCTGAAAAAAGGTTAATTCCCATTTTAGTCCACGAATTATCCATACAATTAGATGCTGGTTTTCAATATCAATCCCATTTTGCAGATAAAATAACATCTCCCCATTATAATCAACTGAAAAAATTTGATCCTTTATTAGGCTCTCCTGTTCTTCAGTCCGCTTTTTCTAGCTTAAGAGCTTTTCAGCTTGAGTGGAATATCATTAATGAAATTTCTGATATGATTGACAAAGATGTTTCTTATTTTTACTCAAAAGAAACTTTAAGTTTTTTACAAGAAACATCTTGTGTTAAAAAAATAGATGAAATTATAAAAAAAATAAAACCTTTTTCTCTAGCCATATGGAACGGTCTTCTTGGTAACGGAGCTCTTTTAGACTTCAAATTACTTTATAATGAAGTGACTCAAAATCACATTCTCTATAAATGGAATCCTCCTAGCGCTCCTTTAACGTGTAGGGAGGCTGAATCTCGAACACAAGAAAACCTTGAATTGCTAAAAGAAGTAAACCTTAAAGATGGATGGAGTGATCTTTGTCGTCAAATATCCAAAATACAATTAGGGGCCTTTTTTTCTACATCAAAAATTTTGTATGGGGGGGCGAGGCCTAGACTTTCAGGGGGATGGTAATTTATGAAAAAATATATATTTTTTGTCTTAATCATGTTTTTTTTCGAACTGAATGGTTTCTCTCAATATCGAAAACAGAACGGAGAAAGAGAGATCTTAATGCATTTTCTGTTAAAGGATACAGACTCTCTTCTAAAGTCTGTTTATGATCTAGAAAAGGATCAAAAAATTCTATACACGGCTACTCCTGTAGATCAATTTACAAAGCTTTTTCCATTTAAGAGTATGTTTGCAACACAATCAGAAAAAAAAATAGGATATGGAAATACTGTAGAGGCAGCAAAAAATCATTTAATTTTAAAATGCATGATTCATAAATGTGAAAGCCTAAAGGAATTATCCTCAGAGTACATTTATGATTTTTCAAGAAAAGAAAAAGATTTTAACATGGACTTTTTTTTAAACACGATTTACTCAGGAAAATCATTTTCTATAAGGCAAGATTTGGTTTATTTGAACAGAGGAGATTTTTCTGAAAAATATAAAGATTTGTTTCATCATTCTTGCAAAATGACTGATGATGAATATAGACGTTTTCAAAACGCCACCCTCCAAAATTCCTATAAGTCAATTAATTTACGACACCTCTATGCTATTTATGACACCTGTACTCTTAGTATGGTTTATCATCTGCATCAAGTACATTGAGTCATAAACTGGCTCTTACAATCAATTTCCAATAATCAAGTCTTAGCGCAGTTGTAATGCCAAGCTGAGACAAAACAGATTCTTGACAGGTTTATGGAAACCTTAAGGTTTATAAAAATCAGAGGCCTATTAGCTTTCCTTGGATGAACTGCTTGAATTGTCTTTTTATAAAACCTCTAAAGCTCTAGAAATCGCCTTATATCATAACCTTGGAAAACTACCAGAACCTCAGGGAACCCACAGATTCTTTTGAGGAGGTAAAAAATCTTTTCACACATGAACTCATGATTTAAGCCTTCATCTTGAATGGTGTTGATGATGTTTCTATTTTTCTTAAAATCATCATTTTCCAAAGCTTTAAAAGAAAGATTTAGAATTATGCAAATTATTTTTTCATAAAAAAGCTAAATGTTTAGAAATATTAAGAATTATGAGAAAATAATTTGCATAATTCTAAATCCTTCTTTCTACTTCGATCTTCTTTTTTGCTGTGCTGTTGTTTTCTGCCCTTCTTTTGAGGAGGCTTTTTACTTTTAGCTTTTCGTTGTTTGTTTGGCATCGAACTTCCAGATAAATTTGCAGGATTCCCAAAACTTCCCCCAATAGCTTGCGTAGAAAAACTCAAGATGAAACCTAAAATAAATCCTGTAAAAATGGTTTTTTTCATATTTTCTTTATCCCTTCTTACTTTCACTCATTCATAACTTAAATGTTTTTAATAAATTAGAGTGAACTTAAATCCTCTCGCAAAGTTTTCTATGTAAATCAGTTTCTTGACCCACACTAACTAAGTCTATAAAACCTACCTCTCCAACTTTAGCTAGATACACTTTGTCCATTGTGCAAGTTTCACACATTTGATGACCAATGCTACCATTTTGAAGAAGTATTTGCTTCCTGTCTCGATCTAATTTTGAAATCAAGTTGTTTACAACTCTAACCTTGACGAACTGAACGCCAAGGCCAGTATAAACCTTGTTATCAATAACCTCCACAGTACTTCCATGCCATAAGATACCTGCTCTGTCTTTGATTTCATAGCTATTCATAGCTTCTTCATTTTTTTGTAAGACTATATAACCCAAATTCCACGCTAAAAATGATCACTACTGGTTTTCATTTCTCTGAGAAGCTTTTTGTCAATAGCCTTTATGATATTTTCTTGAATTTTGCTTAGAGCAACTGTCCGAGACATTTGAACTTTTTTCTTTTTATCAGAAAAATAAACTTTGTACAGGTTTTCTAGCTCTTTTAATGCTTGAATGGGCGAAATATCCAAATCCAAATTGTAGAGATGTAACTTTAATACGGAAAGCAGAAGATAAGATAAATAACAAATAAAAAAATGAGCCACTACTCTGTTGCAAAGCCAGTGTCGTACAGGATTTAAATTTGTAACTCCTTTTAAAATTCTGATGTACGACCTTGCCCTTGACTCGGATATTTCTCACCTCTGCTAAATAAGTGCTGCCTCCTCTTTTAATCTTCTTTATAAAACTCATAGTAGTTACCATTATGGTAACTACTTAAAAATAGAATGGCAAGAGCTTTTCACAGAAAAAAAGGGCAATAACCCCATTTTTACTGGAAAATTTCTGTCTTATGGAACTTATCCTATGTTAGAGCAATGTAGTGATCATTTTTAGCGTGGAATTTGGGTATATAAGGAATCAAATCGCAAACAAGAGGATTCTGGAGAGCTTTTATGTGTTTAGATTCAGAGTGGTGATAGGACACAGCATGAGATGAAAATCCCCAGAGCCCAGTACATATAAGTGGTATAAAAGTTTTTATATTCATTTTTATTCTCTTTTTTTTGTTTTTATAAATGATGTGTGATTTGCATTACACATTTTGATTTGTATACACATTCCAGCACAAACATAATCAAATGAGATCACTTTTAAAACAGACTGAAGTGTACTAAAGTGGACATATAAATTTTTCAAAAAGAATTGTAAAAATAACAATGAATTGACCTTGATGACCCATTGAGTTAAAAAATCTAAGTTGTCACATAAGTTGTCATATAACAGTCCGTTTCCTGCAAAAGGTTGTTCAATCGTTCAAGCTCAGGAAAAAATCATTTTTTTGACACAGCCTATAACTTAGTCGAACGTGAAAAATTGACAAAAGCCTAGGATTTTTATGCTGTATGATCTTTATTCCTGTTACTTTCTACTATAGAGGGTTAAATATTTTTTCATAACTTAAACAAAACAGTAGTTTTCAAGAAGGCGTACAGGCCTTTTAAGCCATTTCAGTGAAAAAAACGAAAAAAGACGCACCTCTAGCATTAACTTTCTAAAATTTTGAGAAACTCCTGATAAAAGACTATTAATAGCATCCCCTTGTGATCCTAATAAAAAGTTCCTTCCCATACGAGAATCTATTTTCATATGACCAATGATTGCCTCAACTGAACTTCTTCTTCTGTGAAGTTTTCTTTTGTAGGGACTTAATGTTTTACTCATTCCCCCAATATGAACATTAACTCCCGAAGGATGATGCTCTTTGCCACGATAACCTTTATCTACATACAAATTTTTTGCCTTAACCTTTGTTAAGGATTCAACTTGAGATAAGGCTGGCTTTAAACTGTGAACATCTGATACATTTTTTTCAAATGACTTTACCCCTAAAACCCAGCAATTTTTTGATGAAGTTGCCACACTCACCTTATTGCCAAATTCATATTTTTTATGGGCTTTGCCCTTCCCTATGCAATAAACCTCAGGAGCATGAACACTATACACCTTGTTCTTATCCCCTCTTTTTTGGTTATAAATTCTTACACATAAAGATAAACATCTTTTTAAAGATGTATTCTCTTCCAAGAACTTAGGACCTCCTTTTCTTGTAACATCTCTTATCACACGACCTAGATAAGTATGAAGCTTTCTTTGCTGTTTTCTTGCTAAACGTATTTTTCTTGTATGAGCATAACGAGCATTCTTAAACAAACACTCCTTGGCCTTTCTTTTATAGCTTTGACGTAAAACTAAACCCTCTTTTTTAGCCCTGTGAACTAAAGTCTTTAAAGCTTTGTAATAAAGACGGCTGTCTGTAGGAAAAGCTATTGCTTTCTCTTGAACAGTTGTATCAACAACTACATTCTCAAACTCTTTTTTTTTTACAAAATCCTCTCTCAAAGCTAAATCAATGGTTTCCTCTAAGAGAACTTCTATCTTCTCAGCCCCCATCCTCTTTCTCCAGTTAGTCAATGAACTTCTATCACAGGGATCTTCATAAGAATAAAAAGGCTGACCACAAAAATACTGCCATTGAGGACTCTCTTTGAACATTTCTATTGTCTTCTCGTCACTTAAATTATAAATGTATTTCAAGCACTGAAGTCCCACCATTAAACGAGTTGAAAGACCTGGACGACCTTTTTTTTCATCATACTTCGAACCAAAATCTTTATCAAAACGATCCCAGTCTATTTTATTAGCTAAAATGACAAGCGGATGCTTCTTATGAACAATGTCGTTTACTCTAAAATTAAGAGGGCTTCTCTTTTGTGTGCTGAACATGTCTTTTGGCCTCATCTTTTTTCCTTTCTGTTTTGCAAGGTTTTTTATCTGTTTTTCCACTTCCTTGCAATTATTTTTATGCAAAAATTACAAAAAAACAAGTGTTTTTAGCTGTTTGTGCATTTTTCACGTTCGACTAACTTATGATGTAACCCTTATCATTTCATTAGATTTTAGGCTCTTTTAAGAGATAAAATAAGCTAGAATAGAAGGGTGTTTGCAGGCCTAGATAAAATTGACTGTGTTTTAGGGAAATCAGATTTAAGACGATTTATCAGAAAGGAATTTCAGAAGAAAGCATACAAAGATGAATATCAATAATAAGAGCTTAGCAAAAAAACTCCAAACTGCTTATAAAGCTTTGGAAGATGCTGATTTTAAGAAAAATAGAAATATCATCAACACCATTCAAGATGAAGGCTTAAATCATGAGTTCATGAGTGAAAAAAATTTTTACAATCTAAAAGCTTTAAGTTAATTCTAAACATTTTGAATTTGAAAATAAAAAATATTGAATTAATTTCTGTAGTTGGTATAATTAAGCCCCTCAAAAGAATTGCATGGATTCCAGGGGGGCTCTGTGGGTAAATTAATCGAATTACTTAACACATTCTCTAACAAAACTTTCAATGTTTTTAAGAGTTTTTGAGAAATATAAATCATACTCATTTAGAGCCTTTTTGAAGTCACTTGTAATTTCTATTAGATTCCTTACCACACTTAGGTTATAAGTTACTCTACATCGAGGTGCACCACACAAAGATAAGACCCTCTCATAACTACTGATTCTTGAATCCGTATATTTAGAATGGGATCTGCCTACTATAATAAGAACCTCTTCAGATACTGAATGTATTAGTTCTATGTAACTTGGCAATTTTTTATTACAGTGACTTTTATTTATAACACATTCTCTAACAAAACTTTTAACGTCTCTAAGCCGGTTTGAAAGCTTTAAAACAATACTACTTGTAGCTTCTTTTGAGTCATTGCTAACTTCTATCAGATTCCTAAAAGTCCTTCTATTAACATCTATTGTACATGTAGAACCATCACAAATAGATAAGAGATTCTTCCAAAATCTAATGTCTGCATCATACTCTTTAGAATTTGATTTTCTTAGTTGAAGAAACTGCTTAGATATATAAGATATTTCTTCTAAGCAAAGTGGCAATCCTTCACTACAGTAATTTTTATCCATGGCAAAAGCAAAGCTGGACAGAGATACTAAAAAAGTAACTGTTGTGATTTTAATAAAATTCATAATTTTCATATTTTTCTCCTATGTTCTATGAAAGATGTGAAACTTAAAAAGTTAACATCCTTCTGTTATTTAATTTATTTAATTCATTTGAGTTCTATTTACTTAGGGGAAAGAACTCTTATCCCTATCTTTTGGCTTCAGTTATTTAAGAACCATTCTCCTCCCTTCTTGAAGTAGTTATACTTTTTGATAGACGCTTTTAAAACATATTGAGGTGAACAGAAGTGGACAGAAGTAGACATATAATTTTCAAAAAGAATTGTAAAAATAACAATGAATTGACCTTGATGACCCATTGAGTTAAAAAATCTAAGTTGTCACATAAGTTGTCATATAACAGTCCGTTTCCTGCAAAAGGTTGTTCAATCGTTCAAGCTCAGGAAAAAATAATTTTTTTGACACAGCCTATAACTTATGATATAAACCTAATCATTAGATTTTAGGCTCTCTTTAAGTAGATAAGATAAGAGATTGTCCGTAAAGTCGTTAGGGTTTGAAGAAGGGGCTCCCCTGAGCTAAACTCAGGGTATTATAAACAAACCAAAAAGGAGCCCCAAATGAAAGATACACAATATCAATCCCAGTTACAAATGGTAAAAAATAAACATGAGAAGATTCGCCAGCTTATTGCTATGCAGCTTGAAGGAGCAACGCTGAAATTAGTCCATGATCTTTTCCAAGAGGAAGTAAAAAGACTCTGCGGAAAGCCCTTTTCCCACAAAAAGTCAGAGGGTCTCTGTCACAGAGGAGGAAGTGGAAAAGGATCTGTTATTCTTCAAGGACAGAGGATAAGAGTTCAACGTCCTCGTCTTAGAAAAAACAAAGAGGAAGTTCCTCTGGAGAGTTATACAGTTCTCCAGAGCTTTGATCTTCTCTGTGAAGATGTAATGAGGGCTATGAGGAGTCAGCACCAGAAACTATGAGCCTTTACAAAGGAAGTTGGAAGACGGCTTAGGTTTAAAAAAATCCTCTGTCAGTAAAGCTTTCAAGATGAGTTGTCAAAAGTCTTTGGAAGCCATTCAGTCTCGGAATCTTTCACAAGAAAGTTTCGTGGCTTTAATGATTGACGGCATTGAATTTTCAAAAAGAACAGTGATTTGCGTTCTTGGAATTACAAGTGAAGGAAAAAAGATGATTTTAGGTCTCAGAGAAGGCTCTACAGAGAACGCTGTCATCGTGACAGACCTCTTGCAAAATCTTATAGAACGTGGTCTTCCACAAGATAGCAAAAAACTGTTTGTGACTGACGGAAGCAAAGCTCTTCGCAAATCCATCAATGATGTTTTTGGACAGAACTCTTTGGTTCAAAGATGCATTCATCATAAGGAGAGGAATATCCTCTCCTATCTTCCCAAAGAAAAGCACTTAGAGTTTAAAAGACGTTGGAAAAAACTTCATGGATTGGAAGATTATGAAAGTGCTAAAAAAGAACATGATAGTCTTCTGAAGTGGCTTAAAAAAATAAGCTCTGAAGCTTCAGAAAGTCTTAAAGAAGCCCATTTAGAAACATTGACAGTCCTTCGTTTAAAAACTCCTCCTCTTTTACGAAAGACTTTAAGCTCTACGAACCCAATAGAAAGTGCCTTCTCTATCGTTCGTCAACAAACAGGAAGAGTGAAGAATTGGAAAAAAAATCCTCGACAAATCTCCTTATGGGTCGCAGCTTCCTTGTTACATGTCGAGAAAAAATTTCGCACTATCAGGGGACATAAACAAATCCCTCTATTTATAGAAGAAATAAATAAAAGGCTCCTCCCGGGAATCTGTGGGTGAAAAGTAGTAGAAATCCCCCAAAAAGGCTCATATTAATCAAAGTAAGAGTAAGACATCCTATCTTGTATTTTTGAGTTCTTTGAGGCCCTTACTGGCCTCTATCACCTCCGGTGATTGAACTCAAAAACATTCATTTTATTTGCTTTTATTTGCTGTGTTACATTAAAATTTTAAAAAAGAAGCACCTACTTCCCAGATGCCTTAAAATGTTATTCAAAAAAAAAAAAAAGGAGGGAAGAGATGCTTTTGAAGACTATACTAAATGATTGTTTAAGATGGAAGTCTTTTGTGTACGAAGACATTTATTTTTCAAAAGATAGAAAGTCAATTAATGTTCCTATTAAGGCTCGTAAAAATGGCCAAGCTTTTTGTAGTGTTTGTAAGAAGCCCTGTTCAGTGTATGACAGCAGTAAATCATCACGGGACTTTGAATCCCTTCCTATTTTAAGTTACAGGGTGTTCTTTGTTTATGCTGTAAGAAGAGTCAATTGTCCTTGCTGTGGGGTAAAAGTTGAACATTTACCTTGGGCCGATGGTAAGAAGAGTTTAACGATCTTTTACATGAAGTACTTAGCAGACTGGTGTCGTCACCTGTCTTGGAAAGAGGTTTCTTGTAAGTTTCATGTCAGTTGGAATCAGGTCTATGCTTCGGTAGAATGGGTCGTAGAATATGGTTTAAAACAAAGGGTTTTAAAGGGAATACAAGCTATAGGTGTAGATGAAATACAATGGAAAAAGAACCATCAGTATCTCACCTTAGTCTATGAAATAAGCAAAACCCGTGTACGCTTGTTGTGGATAGGAGAGAAAAGAACAGAAAAGAGTTTTAGAAAATTCTTTGATTTACTAGGGCGTGTCCTCATTTGACTGGACCTTTGCTTTGAAGTTTAAGCCAAATAAACATACACGCTATAGATAGTATAGCTTTGAAATTTCTAGCAAGCTTTTCAAATCGAGTAGCAATGCCTCTAAAATGTTTAAGACGAGCAAAAAGGTTTTCTATCTGATGTCGAGATTTATAAATATGACGATCAAAATCTTTATTTTTCTTTTTGCTATTTTTTCGTCTCGGTATTACAGGCTTTATCTTCTTACTATGAGCTTTATCTCGTATCTCATCTGAATCATAGGCCTTATCAGCAATCAAATACTCACTATGAAACTCATCAATTAAATCACCTGCAACTTGACTGTCGTGGACTTCACCCCCAGTGATTTTAAAACAGAGTGGATTTCCATGCGCATCGGAGGCCATGTGTATTTTTGTTGTGGATCCACCTCTAGATTTTCCCACAGCACGACTTTCTCCACGCCGAGCTCCACTAGCATGCTGATGAACCGATACGTAACTTCCGTCGATGGACACCCACTCTGTATCAACTTCTTCTTGTAAAGCAAAAAAAAATCATTCCATAACCCTTTTTGTGCCCACCTATTAAAGCGATTATATGCTCTCTTCCAAGGACAGAACTGTTCAGGAATGTCACGCCACGGACTGCCTGTACGTAATTTCCATAAAATGGCTTCCATAATATTTCTATTGTTTGCTGAATGATAACAGCCCTTCCCTCTTATAATAGCTTCCAGATCCTTTCACATAGAATCTGTTAAAACTTTTCTTAACATAAATACCCCCTTTGTTATGAGCTTTTTACAATCTTTATAAATATTCAACAGGCCTAAGGTCTTGAAAAAGGTCTAGGCAAATGAGGACACGCCCTAGGAGAGAAGTCAAAAGATATACGGTTTGTGTGTTCTGATATGTGGAAGCCTTATTTAAAAGTCATAAAGGAGAGGGCAAGTGGAGCTTTACACATATTAGATCGGTTTCATATCGTAGCAAGACTCAATAAGGCTTTAGATGAAGTGAGAGCTTCAGAACACAAAAAAATGAAAGAAGACGGGTATGAACCCCTTTTAACAAAAGCTAGATGGCCCTTGTTAAAAAATGCAGAAAATTTAAAATCTTATGAAAAAGTAAAATTAAGGCATTTAATACAGTACAATTTAAAAAGTATCCGCTGTTATTTTTTAAAAGAAGACTTCCGACAGTTATGGACCTATGTTCCACCAACTTGGGCTGGTAAATTTATAGACAGTTGGACGAGACGAGTCATGCTTTCAAAAATTGAACCTATGAAAAGAAAAGCAAAAACCATACAAAGACATAAGCTACTTATTCTTAATTACTTCAAGGCTAAAAAAACCTTCTCCTCAGGGATTGTAGAGGGTTTAAACAACAAAGTAAAACTCACTATGAGAAAATCTTACGGCTTTAGAACCTCTAAAGCTATAAAAATCGCCTTATATCATAACCTTGGAAAACTGCCAGAACCTCCGGGAACCCACAGATTCTTTCGAGGATGCAAATAAAATAACCCTTGAAAAACAAATGGAGATAGCTTAATTATGAAAAAGTCCCTTCTGAAACCCTAACGGGATTACGGACATCCTCTAAGATAAGCTAGAATAGAAGGGTGTTTGCGGGCCTAGATAAAATTGACTGTGTTTTAGGGAAATAAGATTTAAGACGATTTATTCAGAGAAGGAATTTCAGAAGAAGGCATACAAAGATGAATATCAATAATAAGAGCTTAGTAAAAAAACTCCAAACTGCTTATAAAGCTTTGGAAGATTCTGATTTTGAGAAAAATAGAAACATCATCAACACCATTCAAGATGAAGGCTTAAATCATGAGCTCATGAGTGAAAAAAATTTTTTAAAATCTAAAAACTTTTTACTTCAAGGTAAATATGAAAAAGCTTTAGAGGTTATAAAAGGTCACAAGGAAAGGCATCCTCCTCATGTAAAAATGCTGTGTGAAGAGGCTAATTTATTCCTTTTAATGTCAGATTTTTCAAGTTGGAGAAAAAAATGGAAGAAGATAGAAGAATACCTTAGAAAAAACCATTTTCTTTTAGAACCAAGAACTGTTTTTAGAACAAGGATCAACATTAACAAATTCCTAGAACTTGATGGGTATATTTATGAAGCTTTAAAAAGTTATAAACATCTTTTGAAAATATTTAAAGGACAAAAAACAGAAGATGTTCTTCTTTGCTTATCGCAAATTTTAAGAATAGAGTCCGTTTGTGGAACGACCCAAGACATTAACTCTGCTTATTTCAATTTATTAGAGTATTCGGATATAGGGGGTGATCATTCCTTATTCATTGAAACACAGCATGCTCTATTCTTAGCTGAGTTGAGAGTGAAAAAACAAAGTCTTGCAGAGGCAAGACTTTTTAATGTCTTGAAAAGCAGTAAAATAAAAAACCCAACAGATATCAATTTGTTTCTGACAGAATTCATTGAACATTGTTTGATCCATGATAAGCCCATAGATCTAAAGACAATTAAGCCTATACTGAAAAGTGAATTTTTAACTTTGTATGAAAAAATTCTTCTTAATTTTCTTGAGAATAAAAATTACAGCTTATCTCTTAGAGAAGTTGTGGAGCTAAAGAACAAAATGATTTTTTCCGAGGTTTTAAAAGTTTCTGTACTATCTCTAAGAAGAGCTCAGAACAAGGACTCCTTGTTAGACTTTGTAAATTTACTTCTATATAAGTTTTCTCAAAAAACAAGAAATCTTTGGAGGAAAAAACTTGACTTACAAATTCCCTTAGATGAGCTTTATATTTATGTCCATAAGAGAGATGGAAGTCTTGTGTTCAAAGACCAAAAAGTATTTTTAAAAAACATTGAAGTTGTAGAAAAAGTTTTTCAAATTTTTTCTGAAAAAACCTCTTGTTCAATGGAAGAAGTGATCCAATTGCTCTATAACGAATCCCTTAGCTTTATGGCCATTGATAAAACAAGAATCCTTTTTAAGAGATTAAACAAAAGAATTTATGGATTAACTTTAAGAGAGGAGTCTGTTTTCAAAGTTCAGAAAATAAAAATATCAAAAAACCAACATATAAAATTAGGAGTTAAATGACGTCTTTTCAATTTTTATTTATTTTTGTTCTGCTTTTTTCTTTTTTTAATAGGGAGGCCGCTTCTGTTGAAACAGGGCGGCATAGTTGTCAAAAGATTCATGGAATTTCTTTTCATAGTCATGAAAAAAAGAGAGAAATTGAAAGGGGCAGTGAAAATTATAAAAAAATACTTTCTGCCTATAAGACAATACTTTCAACCCCTACAGCTCTCTACTATATGCTTCGTCAAACTTTGTTATGTGATAAAAAAATAGCCAACATCTATTTAGGATTAGGTGAGTCCGACATTTCTAATATTTTATTAGGCTGCGAAGAGGCACCCCTTCCAAAAAAGAAGGCCTATAAACCTTTCTTTCCTATTGAGGTAAAACTACAATCTAACAAAACAACTTTTTTTCCAACTTATGAAAAGATGAAATATTTTTATATAAATAATGAAGATTTCCTTTCAGAGAGTTCTTATATTTTTGATTCTTGGTCTCATACAGGAGAAATCATTTTATATGAAAGTAGTTTCTCTGAAAAAAGGTTAATTCCCATTTTAGTCCACGAATTATCCATACAATTAGATGCTGGTTTTCAATATCAATCCCATTTTGCAGATAAAATAACATCTCCCCATTATAATCAACTGAAAAAATTTGATCCTTTATTAGGCTCTCCTGTTCTTCAGTCCGCTTTTTCTAGCTTAAGAGCTTTTCAGCTTGAGTGGAATATCATTAATGAAATTTCTGATATGATTGACAAAGATGTTTCTTATTTTTACTCAAAAGAAACTTTAAGTTTTTTACAAGAAACATCTTGTGTTAAAAAAATAGATGAAATTATAAAAAAAATAAAACCTTTTTCTCTAGCCATATGGAACGGTCTTCTTGGTAACGGAGCTCTTTTAGACTTCAAATTACTTTATAATGAAGTGACTCAAAATCACATTCTCTATAAATGGAATCCTCCTAGCGCTCCTTTAACGTGTAGGGAGGCTGAATCTCGAACACAAGAAAACCTTGAATTGCTAAAAGAAGTAAACCTTAAAGATGGATGGAGTGATCTTTGTCGTCAAATATCCAAAATACAATTAGGGGCCTTTTTTTCTACATCAAAAATTTTGTATGGGGGGGGCGAGGCCTAGACTTTCAGGGGGATGGTAATTTATGAAAAAATATATATTTTTTGTCTTAATCATGTTTTTTTTCGAACTGAATGGTTTCTCTCAATATCGAAAACAGAACGGAGAAAGAGAGATCTTAATGCATTTTCTGTTAAAGGATACAGACTCTCTTCTAAAGTCTGTTTATGATCTAGAAAAGGATCAAAAAATTCTATACACGGCTACTCCTGTAGATCAATTTACAAAGCTTTTTCCATTTAAGAGTATGTTTGCAACACAATCAGAAAAAAAAATAGGATATGGAAATACTGTAGAGGCAGCAAAAAATCATTTAATTTTAAAATGCATGATTCATAAATGTGAAAGCCTAAAGGAATTATCCTCAGAGTACATTTATGATTTTTCAAGAAAAGAAAAAGATTTTAACATGGACTTTTTTTTAAACACGATTTACTCAGGAAAATCATTTTCTATAAGGCAAGATTTGGTTTATTTGAACAGAGGAGATTTTTCTGAAAAATATAAAGATTTGTTTCATCATTCTTGCAAAATGACTGATGATGAATATAGACGTTTTCAAAACGCCACCCTCCAAAATTCCTATAAGTCAATTAATTTACGACACCTCTATGCTATTTATGACACCTGTACTCTTAGTATGGTTTATCATCTGCATCAAGTACATTGAGTCATAAACTGGCTCTTACAATCAATTTCCAATAATCAAGTCTTAGCGCAGTTGTAATGCCAAGCTGAGACAAAACAGATTCTCAACAGGTTTATGGAAATCTTAAGTTTTATAAAAATCAGAAAGCCTATAAACTTTCCTTAGATGAACTGCTTGAATCGTCTTTTTGTAACCTCTGAAGCTTTAAGTCAGTTCTAAAATTTTGAATTTGAAAATAAAAAATGCTTAATTAATTTCTGTAGTTGGTATAATTAAGCCCCTCAAAAGAATTGCATGGATTCCATGGGGGGCTTTTCGGGTAAATTAAAAGCCTGTAATTTACAGGCTCGTAAATTAATCGAATTATTTAACACATTCTCTAACAAAACTTTCAATGTTTTTAAGATTGTCTGATAATAAGTGAAATATGCTCATTTTTTCTTCTTTGATATTACTTGTAGATTCTATCAGATTCCTTACCGTGCTTCGTTTATAGACTATTGTACATAGACCATTATCCTGACAAAAAGGTAAGGCCTTCTCATAAAGCCAGATGTACATATCATTATATTTAGAATAGAATACGCCCTCGTCAAGAATATCCTTAGATGTATCAGATATTAGTTCTATGTAACTTGGCAATTTTTTATTACAGTGACTTTTAGCACATTCTTTAACAAAACTTTCAACGTCTCTAAGCCAGTCTGAAAGAATTAAACTAATACTACTCATACCTTTTTTGTCGTCATTACCCTGTTCTATTAGATTCCTTAAAAGCCTTGTACTAGCATGTATTTCACAACTAGAACCACCACAACTAGATAAGATACTCTTCCAAAATCCAATGTCTGCATCAAAAGTTTCAGCAAATATTCTCCCCACATTAAGAGTGCTCTCAGATATATCAGATATTTTTTCTAAGCAAAGTGGCAATCCTTCACTACAGTGACTTTTATCCATGGCAAAAGCAAAGCTGGACAGAGATACTAAAAAAGTAACTGCTATGATTTTAATAAAATTCATAATTTTCATATTTTTCTCCTATGTTCTATGAAAGATGTGAAACTTAAAAAGTTAACATCCTTCTGTTATTTAATTTATTTTGAGTTCTATTTACTTAGGCTAAAGAACTCTTATCCCTATCTTTTGGCTTCAGTTATTTAAGAACCATTCTCCTCCCTTCTTAAAGTACTTATACTTTTTCATAGATGCTTTTCAAACATATTGAAGTGGACAGAAGTGGACAGAAGTAGACATATAATTTTCAAAAAGAATTGTAAAAATAACAATGAATTGACCTTGATGACCCATTGAGTTAAAAAATCTAAGTTGTCACATAAGTTGTCATATAACAGTCCGTTTCCTGCAAAAGGTTGTTCAATCGTTCAAGCTCAGGAAAAAATCATTTTTTGACACAGCCTATAACTTAGTCGAACGTGAAAAATTGACAAAAGCCTAGGATTTTTATGCTGTATGATCTTTATTCCTGTTACTTTCTACTATAGAGGGTTAAATATTTTTTCATAACTTAAACAAAACAGTAGTTTTCAAGAAGGCGTACAGGCCTTTTAAGCCATTTCAGTGAAAAAAACGAAAAAAGACGCAACCTCTAGCATTAACTTTCTAAAATTTTGAGAAGCTCCTGATAAAAGACTATTAATAGCATCCCCTTGTGATCCTAATAAAAAGTTCCTTCCCATACGAGAATCTATTTTCATATGACCAATGATTGCCTCAACTGTAATAGTCGCAACTTAATCTGACACGTCTCGAAATGTCAAAGAGATGAAAAGAGGTTACCCTTTTAAATAAACAATACCACCCCAAAGGGTGGAGAAAGGATAACAAAAATGACATATCAAGAAAGAATGCTTCCTCAAAAAAATCTGTGGGTTCCCGGAGGTTCTGGCAGTTTTCCAAGGTTATGATATAAGGCAATTTTTATAGCTTTAGAGGTTCTAAAGCCGTAAGATTTTCTCATAGTGAGTTTTACTTTGTTGTTTAAACCCTCTACAATCCCTGAGGAGAAGGTTTTTTTAGCCTTGAAGTAATTAAGGATAAGAGTTTGTTGAAACTCTCCTCTGTTCTTTTTTCTCCTATCCATAGCAAACGAACACTTTCTTTGCTTATTTCATAGACTAAGGTGAGATACTGATGGTTCTTTTTCCATTGTATTTCATCTACACCTATAGCTTGTACTCCCTTTAAAACCCTTTGTTTTAAACCATATTCTACGACCCATTCTACCGAAGCATAGACATGATTCCAACTGACCTGAAACTTACAAGAAACCTCTTTCCAAGACAGGTGACGACACCAGTCTGCTAAGTACTTCATGTAAAAAATTGTTAGGTTTTTCGTAAGTCGGTTTTTTAACAGCCCTTGACTTCTACTGAGGAGGATATTTCTTAGATTTTAAAGGAGAAGTTTTTATTGATCTTGTTGTAAAACGGTGTTGTAAGACGTTTTCCTAAGGCCTTCCCTGTTACAAAAGTATTAGAGAAGTTCTTAAAAGAATAATTCTTAGTTTTTTTTCGTAATTTTGATTTTTTTTGTGCTTTATTCTTTAAGAACGAAGCTCACTTGTATACTCAAAAGGCGTTTTAATACCATTTCCAAAAATTAATTCGACATTCTTTTAACGCATAGCGTCCTGGCTTTTTGATCAAACTCTGTTAAATTTTTAGAGTGTCGAAAAAAGATTTAGTTACACAAATTCAAGGGTATGATTTTCTAGCTACTTACAAAGTAGAAAGAAGTGCCAACATCAAGATAAAACTCCAAGCTTTGCAGCATATGCAAGAAGGAAAATCGATTCAAGAAACAGCAAGTATAGTTTTCTATCACCGTCACAGTATCAAATCCTGGTTACAGTCTTTTTTTGTAGACTTTGATTACGAGGGGTTGATAGATCGAGAAGGCAGAGGGCGCAAGCCTCGTTTACCAGTGACAGAAGAAGAGAACTTCAAAATCAAGTTAGATGAAATTCAAGACAAGAGAGAAGGAGGAAGCATAGGAGCAAAGGGAATACAGGAACTTTTAGCAAATGAATTTGACTGTTGCTATTCTCTTTCTGGGGTTTATGCTCTTTTAGACCGTCTTAATATTGTATGGATCAGTGGTCGTTCTCTTCATCCTAAAACTTCACAAGAAGCTATGGAACAGTTTAAGGAACATTTTCCAGAAGAGGTGGAGAAAATAAAGGAAAAGATTCAGACTAATAAAATAGAGATTTGGTGGCAGGATGAATGCAGAATAGGCCAGCAAGGTTCTTTAAGCAGGATTTGGGCAAGAAAAGGCACACGACCTAGAGTTGTGAGACAAAGACAATTTTTATCTACTTATATTTTTGGAGCAGTTTGTCCGGATAAAGATAAAGGCTGTGCTTGGGTTTTACCGGAATGTAATTCAGGGATGATGCAAATTCACTTAGATGAGATATCTAAAAATATTCAAGAAAACTATCATGGAATTGTTTTAATGGACAGAGCCAGTTGGCATACCACAGAGACTTTGATAGTTCCTAAGAATTTATCCCTGATGCCTTTACCTCCTTATAGTCCAGAATTAAATCCCATGGAACAAGTCTGGCAACAATTACGAAGGATCAAATTATCGAATGCATGTTTTAAAAACTATGACCATATACTGAATACTTGTTGTGAGGCCTGGAATACTTTTTGCGATCAGGAGGGCAGGATTAAAAAATTATGCACTCGATCTTGGGCAAAACAACAAGATGAATCAAGCTTGTAAATTAATTTGAACCTATAAATTAAATTGCGTAACTGATTTTTTTCATTTTACATCTTAACCTCACTTTTTTACACTTATTTTAACCCATCAATCGATTCACACAACAATAGATATACATAAAATAAACATATCTTATGAAAACTCAACCTCCCTTCAAAAAAAACTTTTTTAAAGCCTCCTAATTGAAACTTTTCCTTAAGTCAATTTTAAAATTTTAAATTTGAACATAAAAATGTCGAATTAATTTCTGTAATTGGTATAATAGGCATCTTATCGAGGGAGTTTCCCACAACCATTAAAATATAGTCCTTAGGATCTAATTCCACCTTCTTACAACTTTCCACAATACTGTAAAGTACTGATGCTGTTTCAACTCCTCTCTGAGTCCTTGACCCATGAAAGTTCTTTCTTCCCATCACAGAATGTCGAATCGTTCTTTCTGCTTCATTGTTTGTCATAGGAATTTTCTCATTTTCTAAGAATAAATTTAAGCCATCCCAGTGATTAAAGCTATAATCAATAGCCTTTTTTAACCCACTCTCAGGACGAGCTTCTCCATAAAGTTTATAATACAGATCTTGCAGAGAAAGAACTAAATCCTTTGATTCTGTTTGTCTTAAACTTTTGAGCTCTTCATAAGTTTTTGCCTTTGATTCAACTTTAAAAATCTTCCCCATAAGCTTTAATACTTTTCCACACTCCTCAGGGTAATTCTGTTCTATGTCAATAAACTTTCTTATCACTGAGACCAACAAAAAGCAAGATCAATTCCCTTTTCACCCTTAAAGTGTGTTTTATAACTAACGTATCCATCTGTTAAAATAGGCCCCTTATAAGAGCCTAAGAGTTTTTTAATAGAACAGGCTGAACGGCTCTCACTAAAGTAATAAAAACTTCCTCCCTGATGACTTATAACAAACATGTAGCCGTCCTTTTGATGTGAATTATTAATAGGCCATGGAGTTTCATCAATATGAATCGTTCTGTCTAGTTTAAGAAGTTCCTCTTTGATCTTTTCTCTCACAGGCTCTAAATAACAACTCACAAAATAACAAAGATTATAAAGAGTTCTACAATTCACCTTCAAACCATCTGATTCCATCATTCTTCTTACTCTCTCTAAAGGAAGGTGATACAAGTACTTTTGACTCGCTACTTCTATTGCAAATTTTGGGGAGTACTTAGATCCTGGAACAATTTTCTTAGGAACAGGAGCTGATACTATGATCTCTTTTTCTCCCACTTTGCTTGCCTTCAGACGGTACTTCTAAAGACGATGCGTCTTTCTAACATAGCTTCTTACATGAACATCAACCTCTTTTGACACGTCTTGAATCTTTAATTCCTCCCACTCACTGTCCTTAGGATAACCATACTGCTGTGCTATATCAGAAAGTTCTTCGTCTGTGAGCTTATGATCTACTCTTATCTCTTTTAAGGCCTTCACCTCCCCTTCTTTAGGAGCAGGAACTAAACTCTCAGATTCAAGAAGAATTGTCTTTTTAAGCTTCTTTCTACTACGAGAAGATAGTTTTCTTTTTTCACTGGATTTTCCAAATACTATTTTCTTGAACTTACGTAACTGCTCACTCTCGTAAGTTTTTATTTAAAGCCATAGAGATGGCTTCTAAAGAAGAATACCCTCTATTTCTCATTGTTTTAACATAGCTGGTAATACGACAAAAATATTTCGCCATTTCTTCTGTTCTGAAACACCCTGACACTTTCTTTTTCACTTTAGTCATTCTTAGATCTCTTTCAGTTCTGTTATTAGTAGGATCTACGTTCTTTCTTTTAGCAAAGCACAGTATTTCTGCTTCATACTTTTTAAATCGCAGCCAAAGGTTTTGAGCTTGTGTATGCTTTATTCGTCCTTTCTTGCCATTTTTCTTAGGAAATTCTGGAAGCTCTTTTAAGCCTTTTGTAAGAATACTCCTATACCTTCTCTGAAGAGTTTCGTACTCTTTTTAAGTCAGAACTCTTGACTCTTTTTTATGAACTAACTCCACAGTCTCTTTAAGAAGTTTTTTGAGATTTGTAGCCCATTTGAATCCATTGCTTTCTTCTATAAATTTAAGCTCTCTCAAAAGGTGAGCCACACACAAAGCATGAGTTATCTTATCATAACAAAAGTAAGGACTCCAACAATCATGCACAAGCACTCCTCCATATCTATCCAAGAGACCAATATCTTTTATGGCTTCCCTTCCACCTGAAAGGTGGAGAAACTGCAAGACTAATTCTCCTGAACTATAAGTATGAATCCAGTAGTTTTTACCCTTAACCCTCATAGAGGTCTCATCAACATGAATGACCTCTGATTCAAGTATCTTTTCTTTCATCTGCTCTTCCCAACTTTTAAGAAACTCTCCTAATTCAGCAATGTATCTCAACATAACTGCAGGAGAAATCATTCGACCTATAAGCCCCATGTAATGTTCCCCAACACGCTCTAAAAGACAGCATCTGAACTATAATGAAATTGATGATGGAAGCTCTAATGCCTATACCATACTGAAGAGGACCACTCATACCTTTAGGGAATTGACCTTTATTTCTAGCTCCACATGAGGGACAATCCTTAACCTCAGAAGTTACAGTATGGGTCTGAATTTCATAAAAAATATCAATCTTTTTACGCTTCTCAAGGCTTTTTACCTCTGCTGTCTTTAAAAACATCCCACACTGAGAACACTCTGAGGGAGAGACAGTCTCCTCGCTGTTTTGTATCTTTACTGATAAGCCTAGAGCCCTTTTTTTGACTCTCCCTAGCCTTCTTATTACGATTCCCTTGACGACTAAAATCTTGCGAAGGAGGAAGACCGCTGTTGCTGGAATTTTTTCGAACCTGTTTTTCTAAAAGCACAACAATCAGAATGTTCACAACCTTAAAGAGAGATTCAACAATCACAGAAATCTCAGTAGGCATAGAACCTTTCTTTGCAAACTTATCAAAGTCACTTCTTATATTTTCAATCTCATTTCTGATGGAGGTCTTATTTATTGTCATTTGAAAAAAGTATTTAAAAGAAAATCTATATGAGCAAGACTTTTATCTTAAAACAGGTCTAAAGTTAGGGATAACTGAACAATGTAGGTGAGCAGTTACGAACTTACTAAGTAGCTCATCATTAAAAAGCTTTAATTGATCTTCTTTGGCCTTTTTCTTCTTAAGCTCATTTAACTCTCTTTTTAAAAGATTATTTTCTTTTTTATAAAGGTGAATGAGTTCATTAGAAATCAACTTTACATTTTCCAGATCTTTTTCCTCTTGAAGAAATGAAGGAAGATGTTTGTATTCAGGGTTTTCGCTTTTTTTTAAATAAGGAAAAAGACTCATCTGCATACATTAATGTCAACATGTCTGTTTTTGTTTTGCAAGCTTTTTTTAAAAAAAAATAAAAAAAATTTAAAAAAATAATCTAAAAAAATTATCTTTTCTTAAGCTCGTACTTTCTTAAAATCGAACCATGAACTAAAAGATTCAATTCACTCCTTGTTAACTCGGGAGAACTTAAATCACTTAAACTCATAAACCTTTCTTTCTCCATCCTCTTTGTTAGTAAAACAAGACCACTCCCATCATAGAACAGCCCTTTTAATCTCTTTCTGTTAAAACCTAGAAAAAGATAAAGATCTCCCAAGTTGATCTCTCCTTTCATCTCACTTCTTACCAGATAACTTAACCTCTCAAAACTCCATCGCATGTCTATCTTTTGAGAGCAGACAAAAATACGGTAGCCTTCAGATAAAAAGATCATAAACTCCTCACTAACTCTAAAACCTCTTCCCAATCTAGACCCTTTAAGACTAAGACCTTCTCTTTCATCACATGACTTTTCCTTTTTCAAAGAAACGGCCTTAAAAAGAGACTTCTTGTGAGAAACTGTTGAAACATAAGACTTCTTCCAGTTATTGATCGTGGAAGAGGTGACCTTTGTCTCTTTACAAAATTTAGAAACCTTTCTCTCTTTCAAAAAATCTAGAATCTCTCTCTTAAGAGCTTCTGGGTAGCGGATAAGCTTCTTGTTGGAATTCTCCTCTCGACAAAGCTGTATCTTCTTTTTTAAATTAATCCCTTCTTCCATAAAATCCCTCCTCTTAAGAAAAACTTATAAGAAAAATTGGCTCCTCCCGGGAATCTGTGGGTGAAAAGTAGTAGAAATCCCCCAAAAAGGCTCATATTAATCAAAGCAAGAGTAAGACATTCTATCTTGTATTTTTGAGTTCTTTGAGGCCTTACTGGCCTCTATCACCTCCGGTGATTGAACTCAAAAACATTCTTTTATTTGCTGTATTACATTAAAATTTTAAAAAAGAAGCACCTACTTCCCAGATGCCTTAAAATGTTATTCAAAAAAAAAAAAAAGGAGGGAAGAGATGCTTTTGAAGACTATACTAAATGATTGTTTAAGATGGAAGTCTTTTGTATACGGAGACATTTATTTTTCAAAAGATAGAAAGTCAATTAATGTTCCTATTAAGGCTCGTAAAAATGGCCAAGCTTTTTGTAGTGTTTGTAAGAAGCCCTGTTCAGTGTATGACAGCAGTAAATCATCACGGGACTTTGAATCCCTTCCTATTTTAAGTTACAGGGTGTTTTTTGTTTATTTTGTAAGAAGAGTTAATTGTCCTTGCTGTGGGGTAAAAGTTGAACATTTACCTTGGGCCGATGGTAAGAAGAGTTTAACGATCTTTTACATGAAGTATTTAGCAGACTGGTGTCGTCACCTGTCTTGGAAAGAGGTTTCTTGTAAGTTTCAGGTCAGTTGGAATCAGGTCTATGCTTCGGTAGAATGGGTCGTAGAATATGGTTTAAAACAAAGGGTTTTAAAGGGAATACAAGCTATAGGTGTAGATGAAATACAATGGAAAAAGAACCATCAGTATCTCACCTTAGTCTATGAAATAAGCAAAACCCGTGTACGCTTGTTGTGGATAGGAGAAAAAAGAACAGAAAAGAGTTTTAGAAAATTCTTTGATTTACTAAGAGAGAAGTCAAAAGAGATAAAGAAGATGGGTATGAACCCCTTTTAACAAAAGCTAGATGGCCCTTGTTAAAAAATGCAGAAAATTTAAAATCTTATGAAAAAGTAAAATTAAGGCATTTAATACAGTACAATTTAAAAAGTATCCGCTGTTATCTTTTAAAAGAAGACTTCCGACAGTTATGGACCTATGTTTCACCAACTTGGGCTGGTAAATTTATAGACAGTTGGACGAGACGAGTCATGCTTTCAAAAATTGAACCTATGAAAAGAGAAGCAAAAACCATACGAAGACATAAGCTACTTATTCTTAATTACTTCAAGGCTAAAAAAACCTTCTCCTCAGGGATTGTAGAGGGTTTAAACAACAAAGTAAAACTCACTATGAGAAAATCTTACGGCTTTAGAACCTCTAAAGCTATAAAAATCGCCTTATATCATAACCTTGGAAAACTGCCAGAACCTCCGGGAACCCACAGATTCTTTTGAGGAGGCGAAAAATTTAATCTTGGATAGGGCGGTCATACAACCGAGTTACGGTTTTTCTTCCCATCTGCCCAAGGTAAATGTTCAACTTTTACCCCACAGCAAGGACAATTAACTCTTCTTACAAAATAAACAAAAAACACCCTGTAACTTAAAATAAGAAGGGATTCAAAGTCCCGTGATGATTTACTGCTGTCATACACTGAACAGGGCTTCTTACAAACACTACAAAAAGCTTGGCCATTTTTATGAGCCTTAATAGGAACATTAATTGACTTTCTATCTTTTGAAAAATAAATGTCTCCGTACACAAAAGACTTCCATCTTAAACAATCATTTAGTATAGTCTTCAAAAGCATCTCTTCCCTCCTTTTTTTTTTTGAATAACATTTTAAGGCATCTGGGAAGTAGGTGCTTCTTTTTTAAAATTTTAATGTAACACAGCAAATAAAAGCAAATAAAATGAATGTTTTTGAGTTCAATCACCGGAGGTGATAGAGGCCAGTAAGGGCCTCAAAGAACTCAAAAATACAAGATAGAATGTCTTACTCTTGCTTTGATTAATATGAGCCTTTTTGGGGGATTTCTAGCTACTTTTCACCCACAGATTCCCGGGAGGAGCCAAAATTTAAAGCAGTATATAATTTTAGCCTACCTCTGAACTCATGAATAAGCTTGTATGCTGATGGAGGTATTCATTCAACAAAGCTTAACTTTCAGATGAAAATCCTTCCTTATGGATCAAAGGCTTCCAGAATTTTCTTTGTTCTAAGGCTTGTTTTTCAAAAAATTTGTGTCCAGAAAAATAGTCAGCTTTTGTTTGAAGGGCTAATTGTTTTGCAAAAGAGTTGTGCTTGTAGTTGAGATCAAAAATTGCTTTGAATTTCCAAAATGATGGTGGTTTTTGAAAGGGTCTGTGAGGGGGAACAGCCCAAATGAGAACATCAGGCCTGTAAGCTGGTGAAGAGTTTTTTTTAGGTTCTCCTTTTTTGGAAGAATAAACAAGGCCTTGAGAAAAAACTTTTTTAAAAGGTTCTATTACACCCCCTCCTCCCCATAAAACAACCTCTTTTGTGTTTTGTGGAAGGGTGTTAAATATCCATCGAAATCCATCAATGTCTGTATTACCTCCAACGATTTTGTTTTTTCTTAAAAACAGGGTGTTGTAAGATCCTTCGTTATTGTCATGGGGAAAAAGCCTATAGACTTTTTTCTTTAAAGGAGAGGTTATGGCACAAGCCCTTAAACCTAGAGACTTTAAAAACTTGAAACTTTCATAAGAGGCTTCTTCTTTATTCATAGGAATCGTTAAAACAGGCTGGTTAAATGTTTCAAAAAAGCTTTTATGTTCAGAAGGTGTAAGGCTGTGTTCCACAGGGTTTCCTAAAATAGCAGCAAAAAGAAAAAAAGGTTTTTCTCTCAATTCAAAGAAAAAAGGTTGGTCTAAAAAATTTGATTCTCCTGCTCTGAAAAAATTTAGTTTCTGTTTTTTTTGCATAAAAACTCTATACCACCTCCAACGTCCAGACTGTGAACGAGGTAAAAACGATCGTCTCTTAGGTTGAGCTTGTTGCCAAAGATGTCCTTTCTTTAGATCTTTAAAGCTTCTAACTTCAACAGCAAGTTTTATGTGCTGATTTTCTTGTAAATTTAATGAGTTTAATTTTTTAATTGCTTCTTCCATAGAAGAGCTTTCATGAAGGGAGAAAATGTCAACTTTTATTGAAGAGGGAGGATTTTTTAATTCTAAAGGCCAATCTTTTGCACCTTTCTGAGAGGCTAGGAAATCTAAATGATCTTGGGAGCGAAAACTAAGAAGTCTTTTTGTCTCATCAATGAATGAGAGAAGTTCTTTTAATTCCTTTTCGGTTGAGTCTTTAAACAAATCACTTCGCAGTTCTAAAAATTTAAAATTATTTTTTGAAAATGCTTTAGATTCTTTTTTATCTAACACTGTAGTAGAGAGGGAAGAAAAATCTTTAGGTTGCAAAAACTCAGATGCTTTAAATCCCTTTTGTCCTTCGGGAAGAGTCAAAACTCTATGAGCTTTTTTCTTGTAGTATGAGTTTCTTTCTAAAAAAAGAGCTTTTGATTCTTCAAGAGCTGATAGCTGAGGTTTGAGACGAGGCCTATCAAAGAAAATACGATACTCCTTATCACTTTCTCTTCTGATCCAAAGGATTTCAAAGTCAGAACTAAGGGAGCTTAAATCAAAGCCTGCCCCTAAACAAATAATATCAGGTTTGTTAACAGCAAGAGCTTTAAAAACTTCTTGTTCTTTTTTTCTAAACTCGTGTTCTTTATGCTTTAAGAAAAAACTTTCAATAGAAATTTCTTTTTCGATCTCTTCATCTAAATCAAAACCTAAGAGATGAGGGTTTTCTTTTAAAAGCTTTTTTAGGAAACTTGTTTTCCCTGCACCTCTATGGCCTATAAGAACTCTTATCATTAGCCTCTCTTTCTTTATGCCCTGTTCTTATATTTTTGTCCTGATGCTAAGCAGAAAAAAACCTGGTCATCCATATGAGTATATTTCAAGAACTTGTCTTTACTTAAGTCAAGGGGGTTTTTTCAACGCAATAGAACTTTAAAAAAAGCTATGCCACAATGAACTTATGGAGAATCTAGCCCCTTCCTTTTATGAAGCCTTTGTTGTAGGAAATGATTTGTCTTCAGGACTTATTGCCTTAGAGTGTCAGAGAAAAGGTCTTAAAACTTTATGGCTTTATGAAGAAGAGTTGTCTTTAGGTCATTTTGATAATTCTTCTCAAATGGAATTGTTTTGTGAATTTCTACCTGAAACTCCTGAAGCCCGTTACCTTTTGCCTTGGCTTGAAGAATTGCTCGATGAACCTCTTCACACAGGCTCTCATAGTTTAAACCATTGGGCTATGGAACGAGTGAGTAAAGATGTAAAGCCTTTTTTATGGAAGTCTTCATCAGTTTTTTTGTATGATTTTTTTCTTAAACCTCGTGCTTTAACTTTACAGAGCTTCCCCTCTTATTGGTTAGAGAAGACAAAACAGTTTTTTCAAGGAAAAAAGAAGTTGAGAGCTCAAATCACCTCCCTTCAAGAAAAACCAGACAAAAGCTTTTCTTTTTCTCTCAATGAGAAAAAAATTGTTTCTAAATATGTGTTTTGGACAAGCTCCTTAGAACGTCTAAAACAACTTATGCCTCATATTCGATCTCCTAATCCCTTTTCTATCCTATCTCTTTTGTATTTTAATTGGAGTCACAAAGTCCCGCTTCAGGAAAACCCTCACGATCTGTTTTATTTACTGAGTTCTTTGAAGTCCTCTCATCCTGAGGTGTTTGCTATGGTAAAATTTAGGGATCATCAAACATCCCAGTGGCTTAGTGTTGTGGAAGATACGGAGCCTGACTCTGTAGTAGGGCATTTAAAAAAAATAAAAGTTATGGTTCAAAAAATAAAACCTGAGTGGTATAAAAGTGTTTCAAAAGAATTTCTGTGCTTGAAACCCCATAGTTATGGAAGAATTTCAGAACTTCAAACTCCTGAGAATCTGTACTTTGCCTCTCCTATAAACTGTGAAAGCGAAGGCGTTTTAGCCTACATTCAATCGGCTTTTGAGACTCTAAAAATCTGGGATCAGAAAGTTTCACCTTAGTCGCCCCTAATCGGTTAAAATAAGCCTTTGAAATCTTGCTAAAAAGCTTGATTTAGAATTTTTCCTATGCTATTTACTACTAGAAATAAGCAGACCACACTTCTCAGGACATTTCCTTGGTCTCTTTAAAAGGAGTTTGTGAGAAGGAGGCTTAACCGAGGAGAACAGTATGCCGGAACTTACAATTAAAGATATGTTAAATGCGGGAGTTCATTTTGGACATCAAACTAACAAATGGAACCCTTCTATGAAGCCTTATGTCTATGGACAGCAGGGTCGTATTTATATTATTGATCTAGAAAAATCCTATCAAGCAGCTCTTAAGGCAAGTGATTTTATCAAGTCTGTAGGGCGAAGAGGAGGGAGGATTTGCTTTGTAGGAACAAAAAAACAAGCACAAGATTTAGTCAAACAAGCCGCTCAAAAATGTCGTCAATTTTATGTTGTGAAGAGATGGCTGGGAGGAACTTTAACCAATTTTGCAACCATACGAGCAAGAGTGGATCGGTTGAAAAAAATTGATCAGATGAAAGAAAAAGGAATTTTAAATTATTACACTAAAAAAGAGCAGACAAGAATACTTAAAGAGTATAAGAAGATTTTAGTTTTCGCAGAGGGCATACCTGATATGAACAAAGCTCCTGATGTTCTTTTTGTGGTAGATATTAATAGTGAAAAAATTGCTGTTAAAGAAGCTCGTAAGTTGGGAATTCCTGTTGTAGGAATTGTGGATACCAACACAGATCCTAATGAGGTAGACTATCCTATTCCTGGAAATGATGATGCTTTAAAGTCTATTAAACTCTTTTGCGATTTTGTAGCAGATTCTTATTTAGAAGGTTATGAGGAGTATGAACGGCATTTATCAGAGGAGCAAAAAGACAGTGAAGATGATAGTATTCAAGATATGAAAGACTCTGGAAGTTCAGAGGGTCCTCGTGTGATAAAAACTAAAACTCGTATGGTGGTGGCTGCAGGAACGGCTGAAGATGTAGAAATTGAAATGGAGCTTGATTCTAAGCAAGGAGAACATAATGAAAAAAATGTAAATAAAAGCATCAATAAGAACGATAAGAATGATGATCATAGTAAAAATGATGATGATAACGAAAGAGAGAAGAAATGAATGTAACACAAAGTTTAGTTAAAGAGTTAAGAGAAAAAACAAGTGCAGGTATGTTAGATTGCAAAAAAGCTTTAGAAGAAGCAAAAGGAAATATAGACAAGGCTGTGGAGTGGCTTAGAAAAAATGGTATAACTAAAGTAGCTAAAAAATCATCAAGAATTGCAGCTGAAGGAGTTGTAGCTTCTTATATTCATGCAGAAGGAAGTATAGGTGTTCTTTTAGAAGTCAATTCAGAAACTGACTTTGTTGCTAGAAATGAAGAGTTCAAGACTTTTACGAAAGATATAGCCATGCATATTGCTGCTTCATCTCCTCAATATGTGAGCTATGAAGATGTTCCTCAGCATGAAATAGAAAAAGAAAGATCTATTTTAAGTCAAAGAGCTCTTAAAGAAGGTAAGAAAAAAGAATTTTTAGATAAAATCTTAGAAGGACAAATCAAAAAGTGGATGTCTGATATTTGCCTTTTAGAACAACCCTTTATTAAGAATCAAGATAAAAAGGTCAAAGATCACCTTAATGAGTTAATTGTTAAAACAGGAGAAAGAATCGTTATAAGAAGATTTGTGCGGTTTGAATTAGGTGAAGGAATTGAAAAAGATGAGAAAAATTTTGCTGAAGAAGTAGCTCAACAAATGAAAAACTCTTGAAAAACTATGTCAAGTGTTAAGTACAAAAGAATTTTACTTAAACTAAGTGGCGAGGATCTTTCCGGAAAGAAGGATTTTGGTATTTGCTCAAATACGATTGAGATTATGGCAAGAGAGGTTTTATCTGTATATGAACAAAACATTCAAATAGGAATTGTTATAGGTGGTGGAAATATTTTTAGAGGTCTTTCCGCTTCAGAGGCTACTGGTATGGACAGAGCGAGTTGTGATTATATGGGAATGTTAGCAACCTGTATCAATGCCTTAGCCCTACAAAATGTTTTTGAACACCATGGCATTGATACAAGAGTGCAGACTGCTATTGAAATGTCTGAAATTGCGGAACCTTATATAAGACGACGTGCTCTCAGACATCTTGAAAAAGGTCGTTTAGTAATCTTTGCTGCAGGGACAGGTCGACCTTATTTTACAACTGATACAGCAGCCGCACTAAAGGCTATGGAGATCAATGCTGACATTCTTATTAAGGCCACAAAAGTTGAGGGTCTTTATGATAAAGACCCTTTGAAGTTTAAGGATGCAAAATTTTTTGAAAAACTTTCTTATTTAGAGGTTTTAGAGAAGGATTTGCAGGTTATAGATTCTACAGCCATTAGTTTATGTAAAGACAATAAGCTACCAATTAATGTCTTTAATTTACATCATAAAGGTAATTTGAAACGTATTTTAAGAGGAGAATCTGTAGGAACAATGGTATCTATTTAAAAAGGAGGGAAGATATGTCTATCGATGAAAATAGTATAAGAAAATCTATGAATGAGTGTGTTGACGGTTTTAGCTCAGAACTTAAAAAAGTCAGAACAGGAAGAGTCCATGTGGCTATGCTTGATTCTGTTCAAGTATCTTACTATGGCAATATGACGCCATTGAATCAAGTGGCGAGTATTTCTTGTCCTGATGCTAGAAGTTTTCTTATAAGTCCTTGGGAGAGTTCTACTTTAAAAGATATTGAGGCAGCTATTGTGAAAAGTAATTTAGGAATGTCGCCTCAAAATGATGGGAAATTCATTCGTTTAAAAGTTCCTGAACTCACCGAACAAAGACGTTTGGATCTTATAAAGCAAATCAAAAAGATGGCAGAAGATAGAAGGGTGTCTTTGCGTATGATCAGAAGAGATACTAATGAAAAAATCAAAGAAAAGTTTAAGGATAAAGAGATCGGTGAAGATCAGAAAAAAACAGATATAGATCTGGTTCAAAAAATTATTGATGATTATATAAAAAAAGTAGATACCATATGTGAAAAAAAAGAAGCGGATTTAAAAACCATTTAAAGTTTCAATAACTTAATTAAATTATGAATTTAACACTTTCTCATGTAGCAATCATTATGGATGGTAATGGACGTTGGGCTCAAACTAAGAAACAGCCTAGAATTCAGGGACATTTAAAAGGACAGAAGACAGCACAAAAGCTTATATTAGGAGTTCAGAGGAGAAAAATTCCTTATCTAACTCTTTTTGCCTTTAGTGCAGAAAATTGGAGACGTCCTGTAAAAGAAATTTCTATGATCATTAGACTTTGCGAAGAGGTTTTAGGCTGTAAGAAATCTTTTTTTCATGAAAATAAAATAAAAGTTGATGTTATAGGAGATATTGAAAAGTTTCCTGTTTCTTTGCAAGAGAAGATTCATGCTATTAAGAAAGAAACTGAAGTCTATAAACATTTTACCCTTATCTTAGCTTTAAGTTATGGGGGACGTCAGGAAATCCTAAAGGCTTTTAAAAGAATGAAAGACAAGGGGGTTTCTGAAGATAAAATGAGTTTAGAAACTATTGAAGCTCATTTAGATACCTACGGTTTCCCTCATCCTGATCTTGTGATTCGCACAGGAGGTGTAAGAAGGCTCTCTAATTTTCTTATATGGCAAACTGCTTATAGTGAGCTGTTTTTTTCGTCTAAAATGTGGCCTGATTTTAATGAAAGTGATTTAGATGAAGCCTTATTGTATTATAAAAAAATAGAAAGACGTTATGGAGGAGTTTGTGAAGTCAATAGGTCTTAGAATGAGAACCTTTACAGCCTTCTTATTCTTCATAGCTTTTGTTATCACAACCCTTTATTTTAATCCTTATATGAAAATATTTGCATTCGTGATTGTAATGCTGGGTGCTTATGAGTTCTCTCGTATGGTTTTTAAAACCCGGGTAAGTTTATATGGACTCACAGCTTGCTTGTCTCTTTCCTATGTTCTTATAGTCTTTTTTCATCCTGTTTTAGGCTTTTTTCCTCTTATAGGTTTTTTCATTTTAAATTTATTTTTTAAAAATGAATTCATTTTTAAAAAGACAACGGTTATTGTTTTTGGATTTTTTCTGTGTAGTCTTTTACCTGGGATCTGCTATCTTGCACTTGAGAAAAATTTGGCTTATTTTTTCGTTTTGCTATCTTCTATTATAGGTGCTGATACATTAGCCTTTTTAGGAGGAAGTTTCTTTGGGAAACATTCTATTGCTCCCTCTATATCACCTAAGAAAACTTGGGAAGGGTTTGGAATGAGCTTTTTAGGATCTTTAATTGTAGGCTTGAGTATGGCCTATGTTTTGTTAGATGAGGTTTCTTTAGTTTCTTGGATTGTGTTTTTTCTTTTAGCCAATATTACAGCACAAATAGGTGATCTTGTGGAATCAGCTTTAAAAAGACAAACAGGAGTTAAGGATTCAGGGTATATTTTACCTGGTCATGGAGGTATTTTAGATAGGATGGATAGCCTTTATTTTGCCTCTCCTGTTATTTATATGGTTACTTATCAACTTTTCTAAAATTTTACCTTGCTACAAAAACAAGAGGCTTATTTTTTAGCAAAAGATATTTTTGAACTAAGAGGTAAATCCAAAATATAATTAACAGGATTAAGAGGTACACCATAAAGACGTATTTCATAGTGGATGTGAGGTCCTGTAGAGCGACCTGTAGAACCTATAGTAGCTAGAACATCACCTCTTTTCACACGTTGACCGATTTTGACGAAAATATCAGAAAGATGAGCGTAACGGGTTTGTAAGCCATAACCATGGTCTATGAAAAAAGTTTTTCCATATCCAGGATCATAGCCTATAAAGCTTACAACACCTCCTCCAGGGGCCTGAACTGCTTTTCCAAAGGAACTGGCAATATCGATTCCTGAATGCATTTGAAGTTGTCCTGTAATAGGATGTTTTCTATATCCAAACACAGAACTCAGCCAGCCTTTTACAGGAGAAATGCTGGGTAAGGCAGCTAAGAAAGTGGTTTGTTGTGAAAGATCTTCTAAAAGTTCTACTTGCTTGACTTGTTCTAGTTGAGTTTTGACAAGAGCTTTTTCGATACGAAGCTCTATATGACTTCCTCTCCAATTCTCAACAGGATGTCCCCTTTCATAGCTTTTTTCTGTATAGGATTCGGAGGAGATTTGATCTTGAAATTCTATAGGAACATGTCCTAAAGCTGTGTTCAAAAGACTGGTTTTGCTTTCTGAATTGGTAATGGTTTTAATTTTTGCGGAAAGTGTTTGTAACTTGTGCAAATTTCTTTCTAAGTCTATGAGGCGTGTTTCAACGTGAGAGAGTTTGTTTTCAAGAAAAAAGTTTTTTTCTCTGAGTTTTTTATTTTCACTTGTATCAAGTTGTATGTGTGTGTAATCAACCAAAAGAGCTAAGAGAAAAAAACACAGAAAGCTTAGAGAAAGGGTTAGAACTGAAATCATTTTTCCAGAGATATGGAAAGTTTTTGTACGGTCTTGTTTGTTTGAAACAAGGAAAACAGTGAAGCTTTTTTTTTTCATATATTTTTTGTTTTAAACCTTGTTTTTAACTTAAAATCCTCTTTCTTTTAGTGGCTGATTACCATAGGAAGGTTTATATTTCAATAATAAGAATGGAAATGTTATCATGCCCTCCATTTTCTTTAGCTAAATTGAACAAAAGAGGGATCATTTGTTGGCTGTTTTCAGCACTATCCATAGCTTTCATGATTTCAAGGTTTGTTGTAAGGCCACAAAGTCCATCGGAGCATAGCATCAAAAGGCCACCAATGGGAACGGAAAAAATAAAAGTATCTACATCGATAAAACTTTCTGTACCTACACTTCTTGTGAGAATGCTTTTTCCCGTAATCAATTGGCTTTGTTTTTCAGAAATGATCCCATTTCTAACCTGTTCAAACAAAAGAGAATGATCATCGGTAAGTTGCCACAAACGAGGTTTTTGAAACAGATAAGTTCTAGAATCTCCTACATTGGCAATATAAACTTTTTGACCTAAGAAAAATGTTGACACCACTGTAGTTCCCATGCCCATAAGTTCAGGATTTTCGTAACAGCCAGTTTCATAGATATCTGTATTGGCCTTCTTGATAGCTTTTTCTAAAAGTTCAACAGGGGAAGATATTTGGTTGAGGTTTTTTTTAATGTACTCGGAGATTGCTTCAATGGCCATTTGAGAGGCTACTTGCCCTCCTTCATGCCCTCCCATACCATCTGCCACTATAAAAAGGCCTAAGTCCTCATTTGTATAGATGCTGTCTTGGTTGTCTTGTCTAACAAGACCGATATCGCATAAAGAATGACATTTAAGGTTCATAAACATAAGGTTACAATTTTTTATTTTTGTTTTCAAGTTTTTAACAAAAAATGCCGACAAAGCTTATAATGAGACGCATGGCTTTTTTGTATTTTTCTACCTCTCTAGGATGTCATTTTCTCCTCGTTTTAGGGGGTTTTTTTCTGTCTCAGAATCCTAAGGCCAGTTTTTTTAAACAGGAAGAAACAAAAATAGAAGTGGAGCTTATCTATCGACAAATTGTAGAGCAAGATAAAACCGATTCACTTGAAGACAAAGAAAGTGAAAAACTTTTTTTAAGTGCTGTGGATAAGAGAGTGAAAATACAAACAAAAGCCTCTCGCATAGGATCATTTCAGAACCAAGAAAGAGGGGGAAGGAGTTTTACAAAAAAAATAGGAGCCGGTTTAGGCCCTGCATGGACCTTATCATCTCAAAATTCTCAAACCAGTCAAACAGATGATTTTTTAAAAAACATCCGAGAAGGTGATCAAACTCATTTGAATACAAAAAGCTATGTCTTTTATACTTATTATCATCAGATTCGCATGAAACTGCGTCCTATCTGGAATCGTCGTATAAGAGAAGCCTATTATAAAGGCCTAGCCTATAATAAACAAAATCTATTTTCTCGGTTTCGTATGACAAAATTGATTGTGCTTTTAGATCAAAGAGGAGCCATCTTTCGTATTGAGGTGGTTCAATCTAGTGGCTCTTCTTTTGTGGATCAAGCCGCTGTAGAGAGTTTTTATGAAGTCGCACCCTTTCCTAACCCGCCTCAACAAATCCAAAATGAGGGCCAAGTCCGCTTTGAATGGAGTTTTATTGTAGAGGCTTGAAGTTAAGTTGAATCCTATCTTTGACCCTACCTGTGTTTTTATATAATAATAAAAGAGCTTTTTATAAGGTATTGTTTATGAAAGTGACATATGATTTAAAAACAATCAACAGCATCATTCAAAGAGCTCATTATTTGTTCAACCAGATGATTTTTATGGCCAATCATCGCAAAAATAAAGAGAAGGGGGATCCTAAAGTAGGAGGCCATAGTTCAGGATCGGCAAGTGCGCTACACATTTTAGGAGTTCTTCATCTACTGGTAAAAACAGGTTTTGATTTTATTGTTAACAAACCTCATGCTTCCCCCTGTGATCATGCCTTTAATTACTTGTTGAGGCTTTTTTTAAAAAAAGATCTTTCACGGTGTTTGGAAGAAGAATTTGATCGATCCATGAAAGGTTTAAGAGCTTTTTCTCAATCAGGAGAGTTTGTATTCCAGTCCTACCATTCGCCTTATGATCCTGATTTTCATAATTTTTTACCTTCAGGAACTGTGGGAATTCCGCCTGTGAGTTTAGGTTATTTGGCTTTGGCTTATCGTATGGCTGGAAAACAAAATTATTTGGTTCCTAAGAAGGCTCATTTTTGGGCTGTGGCAGGGGATGCTGAGTTTCGTGAAGGTTCTTTACTGGAAGCAGCTCCTGATTTTGCTGAAAGAAAGTTAGGAGAGATTACGTGGATTATAGATTATAATAGACAAGGACTTGATGGCCATAGAATTCGTCATAAAGAGGCTTTTAGTGGTAATGATAGTGATCGTATTTACAACACCATGAAGTCTAATGGGTGGCATGTTATAGACCTGTGCCATGGTCAAAAAAGACAAAAACTATTTAGAAAAAAGCAAGGCCAAATGTTTCAAACTTTTTTAGAAAAAGAGCTTGATGATTATGAACTTCAAGCACTTTTAATGATCAAAGATAAAAAATTCCTAAAGAAAAAAATTTTAGAAACTCATAAAAAATTAAAACCTTTTTTAGATTTTGTAACTGATGAGGAGTTTTATGAAGCTTTAAGGGATTTAGGAGGGCATGACCTGTCTTTGATAGAAAAGGCTTTAAGAGCTTCCAAGGAAACAAAGGACCAACCCTCCATAGTCATTTGTCATACTTTAAAGGGTTGGGGCTTGGATATGGTGGCTCTACAAGCTAATCACTCAAGTCTTCCCAGTCAAGAGGAAATGTTAAGACTAAGAAAGAACACAGGACTTAAAGAAACGGATGAATTTAAAACTTTTGACAAATCAACAAAAGAAGGTCAGTTTTTAAAAAGAAGATCAGATGAGCTTTATAAAGAGATATTAGAACAAAGTGAAATAAAGAAAAAAAATAAGATTTTTGTAAAAAATAAAATTTCTCTTCAAGATTTTCCGGAAAGTTTTGGTATTAATTTAAAACTTGTAAGTTATCCCCATACACAATGGATGTTAGGACAGGTTACAGCAAAACTTTCAAGAATTGCTGTAACTGATGAGTCTGATCTGAAATCTTCTGAAAAAAAGTTTAAAAAGATGAGTGAGTTATTTGTACAAATGTCTCCTGATGTGGCAACAAGTACTAATTTGAATCCTGCTTTTGATGGAAAGATCTTTTCTACTGAAGTTGATGACTTTGAAAAGGCTATGAATGTGAAAGACAAAAAGTCTCCTGATCTTGTACCTAGAGAAGAAGCTTCAAGTCGTTTCATTCGTTTTGATATTACAGAAGCTAACTCTACAAGCTGTTTAGGATCTTTTGGTAAACTTAATGACATCCTAGGAATTCCTTTTTTTCCTCTTATGACAATTTATGACTTTTTTATAAAAAGAGCTTTAGATCAACATTTTTACAATCTGTATTGGGGTTCAAGTTTTCTTCTTTGTGGAACACCTTCCGGAGTAACTCTTTCTCCAGAAGGGGCACAACATGGCTGGAAGTCTAATTTTGAAATTCCAAGACAGATCACTTGGGAGCCTTTTTATTGCATAGAGTTGGATTGGATCTTTTTAGATGCTTTAAAACGACATTTCCAAAAAGACAACAAGGATCGTATGGGAGTTCATATTCGTTGTGTGACAAGAGGTGTAGATCAAAAAGGACTTATGAGTCATTTGAAAACACAGAAAACTTTTAAAAAATCTTTTGAAGGGCATCTTTGTTCTCAAGATAGTGTGTTAGATAAGTCAGGAATTATGAGAGAAAATGAAGTGGAAAACATTGATGAAGATAAAATTTTAGAAAGACTGAGAAAGGATGTCCTTAAGGGAGCTTATTATTTAAAGGATTATAGGGGCTATGTCGATTATGAACCTGGGGATAATGTAGTGTATATTTTTTCTATGGGTTCTCCTACAACAGAGGCACTTAAAGCCTCTGAAAAGCTTCTTAAACAAGGTATCTACGCCCATATAATTGTTGTCACAAGCCACGATTTGTTGCTAGGAAATCTTGGCCTGAAAAACAATTACTTTCATTTAAAAAATGGTCTAGGTATTAACGGAGATTTACATTTAAAGAAAGTTTCCTATGAAGGAGATTGGGTACTCTTAGCAGGTCGTAGGATACCTATTGTAAGTGTTCATGATGGAGAGCCTGGTTTGTTGGACAACATAGGTTCCCTCATAGGTGTAAAACAAGAGGCCTTAGCTGTAAGACAACATTCAAAGTGTGGGAGGCCTTCTGATATTTATAAATTTCATCGCATTGATAATGGCTCTATTATAGAAGCTGTAGGTAAAGTTTTAGCTGAAACAGCTTTAGAATCAGTTCAAGTTAGAGAGGGTGTTTTACGTACAAAATCATCTCAATCTTATACGAATTGGAAAGAACTTTGGGGATCAAACTTTCAAAAATGAAAAAACCTACTGTTATTTTTATTCCGTACTTTAAGGCAAAAATAAAGAATATTAGAAAAAACGTTGAGTTTATCGAAAGCTTGCATTTTGAAACAAAAGTTTTTGAACCTCCTTATTACGGACGTCCCTTTAGAGATGTTTTAAAAAGTATTTTAACAGGAGGTTTGAAATCCAATTTCATCGACAGATGGTCATATGATTTAAATGAATGGCTTTATAAGAATGACATAAGACAAAGAGAAATCATTTTTTACAGTTTTTCAGCCCCCTCATTTATGGTTTTAAACTATATGTTCAAATTTAAAGATGTCAATGTGAAAGCTTGGGTTTGCGAAGGAGGACCCTTTACTTACTTTTTAGAGTGTTTGTTCAATTATATGTTTTATGCAGAGAAAGTAAAATTTTTACCCAAAAGGGTTTTTTTTGTGTTTACAGACTATTTCTTATGGGGTGGGTTCTTTAAAAACAAAAGAGTTTTAAAGGAGATAAAATCTTTTCCTCCTTCTGTCCCTATACTTAGTATTCGAGGATTAAAAGATAAAATAACACCCATTTATGCTATAGAGGATCTCTTTAAACCTCATAGGCATTTGAATCTTAGAGCTTTAAATTTAAACTGTCCCCATCTAAGAGGAATTAGTGACTGTGAATCTCTTTATAAAAAACAAGTTAGTGAGTTTTTAAAACAATTGCCTCCTCAAAAGAATCTGTGGGTTCCCGGGAGGAGCCAATAATTCTATTGTCTTCTTGTCACTTAAATTATAAATGTATTTCAAGCACTGAAGTCCCACCATTAAACGAGTTGAAAGACCTGGACGACCTTTTTTTTCATCATACTTCGAACCAAAAATTTTATCAAAACGATCCCAGTCTATTTTATTAGCTAAAATGACAAGCGGATGCTTCTTATGAACAATGTCGTTTACTCTAAAATTAAGAGGGCTTCTCTTTTGTGTGCTGAACATGTCTTTTGGCCTCATCTTTTTTCCTTTCTGTTTTGCAAGGTTTTTTATCTGTTTTTCCACTTCCTTGCAATTATTTTTATGCAAAAATTACAAAAAAACAAGTGTTTTTAGCTGTTTGTGCATTTTTCACGTTCGACTATTTAGAGTCCTTTAACTTTTCTCTTAGCCCATTGAGGCTTTTTGCGACATCTTGTAAATAATCATTTTTACGAAGTTTTAGAGGATCATCATACCTTTTCTTACAAAGCTTTTCATCAATATATCTTTTTATGTTTCGGGCAGCTCCAAAGACTCTATGTGTTTCTATGAGAAGAGCAGTGTTCATCAAAATAAGAAACCCTCCCATAATCAACACTACCATAGATAAATATCTGAAAAGCTCTTTATCAACTTGAGTCATGATGATTGTTTTGTTCTCAAATCCAAGGAGGTATACATCTAATATTCTAGATAAATGAGTTTGAACAGAATTACTAGAGAACAAGAAAAATTGAAATAAAATAATTGTGAAAATTGATGTAAATATAATAAGAGGTAATTGCCCTCTAGAGTATATTAAAATGTTTTTAATACTTCTTTTCTTTTTTGGTTTTTCTTTAATTTCATTCATAGTGATTTTCTCCTTCATTCCCTATTTCTTAAATTTTACAAAAAAAATTTTCTTTGACAAGCCATTATACCAGTTACAAAGGTTAGCTTGGCATTTTTAATGCATAACGTTCATATATTTTCAATAGACCCAATTAAAAGAGTCAATAAGTGAGTCGTACCCGGTACCCTTTAAAAACTACCAAAATTTGTCATAAGTTGCAACTACTAACCCGAGTTTCGACTTTTTTCATGGCCAAAGGTTAGCTGATATCAACAAACACCTCAGACCTTTGTAAGATTTTCTTGAAGAAGCAACTTACAAGGAAAAACTACTTGAGAGTTATAAAAAAAGCCTCCTCAAAAGAATCTGTGGGTTCCCGGAGGTTCTGGCAGTTTTCCAAGGTTATGATATAAGGCGATTTTTATAGCTTTAGAGGTTCTAAAGCCGTAAGATTTTCTCATAGTGAGTTTTACTTTGTTGTTTAAACCCTCTACAATCCCTGAGGAGAAGGTTTTTTTAGCCTTGAAGTAATTAAGAATAAGTAGCTTATGTCTTCGTATGGTTTTTGCTTCTCTTTTCATAGGTTCAATTTTTGAAAGCATGACTCGTTTCGTCCAACTGTCTATAAATTTACCAGCCCAAGTTGGTGAAACATAGGTCCATAACTGTCGGAAGTCTTCTTTTAAAAAATAACAGCGGATACTTTTTAAATTGTACTGTATTAAATGCCTTAATTTTACTTTTTCATAAGATTTTAAATTTTCTGCATTTTTTAACAAGGGCCATCTAGCTTTTGTTAAAAGGGGTTCATACCCGTCTTCTTTCATTTTTTTGTGTTCTGAAGCTCTCACTTCATCTAAAGCCTTATTGAGTCTTGCTACGATATGAAACCGATCTAATATATTCAAAGCTTGACTTGCCCTTTCCTTTATTACTTTTAAATAGGGCTTCCACATATCAGAACACACAAACTGTATATCTTTTGACTTCTCTCCTAGTAAATCAAAGAATTTTCTAAAACTCTTTTCTGTTCTTTTTTCTCCTATCCATAGCAAACGAACACTTTCTTTGCTTATTTCATAGACTAAGGTGAGATACTGATGGTTCTTTTTCCATTGTATTTCATCTACACCTATAGCTTGTATTCCCTTTAAAACCCTTTGTTTTAAACCATATTCTACGACCCATTCTACCAAAGCATAGACCTGATTCCAACTGACATGAAACTTACAAGAAACCTCTTTCCAAGACAGGTGACGACACCAGTCAGCTAAGTACTTCATGTAAAAAATTGTTAGGTTTTTCTTCCCATCTGCCCAAGGTAAATACTCAACTTTTACTCCACAGCAAGAACAATTAACTCTTCTTACAAAATAAACAAAAAACACCCTGTAACTTAAAATAGGAAGGGATTCAAAGTCCCGTGATGATTTACTGCTGTCATACACTGAACAGGGCTTCTTACAAACACTACAAAAAGCTTGGCCATTTTTACGAGCCTTAATAGGAACATTAATTGACTTTCTATCTTTTGAAAAATAAATGTCTCCGTATACAAAAGACTTCCATCTTAAACAATCATTTAGTATAGTCTTCAAAAGCATCTCTTCCCTCCTTTTTTTTTTTTTTTTGAATAACATTTTAAGGCATCTGGGAAGTAGGTGCTTCTTTTTTAAAATTTTAATGTAATACAGCAAATAAAAGCAAATAAAATGAATGTTTTTGAGTTCAATCACCGGAGGTGATAGAGGCCAGTAAGGGCCTCAAAGAACTCAAAAATACAAGATAGAATGTCTTACTCTTACTTTGATTAATATGAGCTCTTTTGGGGGATTTCTACTACTTTTCACCCACAGATTCCCGGGAGGAGCCTAAAAAAACATACAAGGAGGTCTAAGATGTTTAATTCTAATTATATCATATCAATTTATGTTCTTGTCGATGATTTTAACTCCTCTCATACAGCAGCATCCAGAACTGGTTTGCCAAAAATAAAGGAGGTTTTTCTTCTGCTTATCTCCCAGCGAAATTATCACTCTCTATCTTGCTTTTCCAAAGTTCTGGCTTTAGGAATTTTAAAGCCTTTTATCAGTTTGCAGAAGTCTATCTTAAATCTTATTTTCCTAAAATGTTGTCTTACTCCCGATTTGTGAACATCAAAAAAGACATGGCTTTTTTGATGTTTCTTTTCTCGACAAGCCTTATGAGTAAAACCACCGGCATATCATTTATTGATTCCACATCGATTTGTAACTGCTCACCCCTTTAAGTTTTTATTTAAAGCCATAGAGATGGCTTTAAATAAAAACTTACGAGAGTGAGCAGTTACTCTTAAACAAACACTCCTTGGCCTTTCTTTTATAGCTTTGACGTAAAACTAAACCCTCTTTTTTAGCCCTGTGAACTAAAGTCTTCAAAGCTTTGTAATAAAGACGGCTGTCTGTAGGAAAACCTAAACGGAAGCACTATATAAAAATCGAAACTCGGGTTAATAGAAAGTTTCTTCCCATACGAGAATCTATTTTCATATGACCAATGATTGCCTCAACTGAACTTCTTCTTCTGTGAAGTTTTCTTTTGTATCGACTTAATTGTAATAGTTGTGACTTAATCTGACAGGTTATGGTTTAAAATAAAAAGAGTCTTTGTGGGGTGAGTTTTTTCTCCACAAAAGGTGGATATTGGGGCCTGCGTCCATGGTGACAAGAGGCCCATCTTTTAATTGATTCCATCTTTTTTTAATCTCTTTTAAAATGGCCCTAGTTTTTGAAGTTTTATAGGAAAAAGCAGGGTAGCTGGTCTCAAAAAGCTGATGCATGTCTTCAAATTCATCCCAGCAAATATGAAAAGCCTCTTGCCAGAGGTGTTTTTTTAAACACTCTATGAGCTTTTGAATTCTTTTTTGAGTGCTATCAACTCTTTGTGGATAGAAAGGGCTTGTCAAAACCCTTCTGTGAGCTTGAGAAGATGAAATGTGCTTTTTTTGAGAATTCACTAAGATAAGACTGTGTTCTAATTCAGGTAGGTTCAAAGGTTTTATACTCTTTTCTTGCCAAAGAACCCAAGGAGAAAAAAAAGAACGGCATGATGAACCTGAACTTCTTTGACTCAGACGTGCTAACTTAAGAGGATCAAGTTTTTTTTCTAACATTTCATTAACACAAGCTGTGAGAGCTGCAAAGCTAGAAGCAGAACTTGCTAAACCACAGTCAGAGGGAAAGTTGTTAGCTGAAGAAACAGTAAAAACCCCTTTAATCCCTAAATGTTCTTTTAAAAATTGAAAGTGTTTAAGAAATCTTTTTTGGGCTGTTTGAGAAAGGCTTATAGGATAAAGCCCCTTTTTCTTAAGAGGTTTCCAGTGATCTTGATTTTTTTGAGACTCTGTAATTTCAACACAAGTAAAAAAGTTTTCAAGAGTGTAGGATAGGGATGAGTTATAAGGTATATTCAAAGAGAAATCTTTTTTCCCCATGTATTTAATAAGAGCTACGTTAGAAGGTGCTTGTACTCGAAAGACTTTTCTCATAACTCTTTTAAGCCTTCTGAAATATGTTCTTCAGAGGCTATAAATCTTAAATCTTTTTTTCTTAACCACTCTTTCACATCCTTAGCTTTTTCCTTTCGGAAAACACAAAAAACAGTATCCGCTCCTAAGGCTCCACAGCCTTTTGAAGCTAAAAAAAGACAGCTTCTTTGAAATTCTTCGATTAAAGCCTCTGTCATTTCACAAACTAAACCCTCTAAAAGAAGGTTTTTATAAAATTGCTTCAAAGATTCACAAAATAAAAAAATGTCTTCCTTTTTAAAACCCTCAATGGATTTCTCTATAAGAACGGAGAGGTTATTTGAGAAACAAGAGGACAAGACTTTTAAATTTTGTAAATGTTCATAGGTGTTTATTTTATAAGAGGTTCTAAGAATCATAAAACTATACTCTTTAAAAGGCCAGCCTAGTGTTTCTAAACTAAAAGGCTTAGGCCTGTAAACACCTAAACCCCCTGAGAACTGAGCCATAAGGTCGGCTCCACTAGGGGAAAATTTTGATCTGTGATCTTGTGTTGTTTGTGTTTTATAGTCTTCTAAAAGTTCTTGAGCCTTTGTTTTTTTCATCCACTGGTGAAGTATGAGAAATTGAGCACTAGAAGCCCCTAAGCCTCCTGAGAAACAATCATTTTGAAACTCAAAGTCAAAGTTTTTAAAATGAGAGGCTTTCTTTTTAATCCATAAGCAGGCTCGCTCATCCATGTTTTTAAATTGCCCTGAGCCTTCTTTAATAACCATTTGAAATCGAGGCTGTGTGTTAACAAATACGCAAGGTTTTCCAAGCAAAACAGCATACTCACCTAAAATAAAGGTTTTACTAGGTACTGAAAAAGATTTTGCTGGATTTGTCTTTAATTTAAACAATCCTGCTCTCTTCTCATATCTTTTAAAGCTTCTACAGCATCCTTTAAAGAAACTTTCTTATGAAACATTAAAATTTTTTCCAATTTATTTTCTAAGTCATGAATCTCTTCATTCTTTGCACCTGCACCTAAAATCAAATTTTTAATATGAAGCTTCATATGACCTTCAATAATGCCTTTTGTGACAAGAGCATGTAGGGCTCCTAAATTTTGTACTAAGCCTACAGCAGCACAAACTCTTGAAAGCTCACAAGATGTCTTTACTCCCAGCATTTTTAAACTAATTTGTGCTGTAGGGTGAAGATGCGTAACCCCTCCTACAGTAGCAACAATCACAGGAGCTTGAAATGTTCCTAAAAGACTTGTGGATTTTTTTCTCCATATAGTAATAGGTTGATAACCGCCCTTGCGTGTGGCATAGGCATGGATTCCTGCCTCTACAGCACGCCAGTCGTTTCCTGTAGCAATGAGGAGAGGATCAATACCGTTGAGTACCCCTTTATTGTGAGTTGTAGCACGATAAGGATCATGTTCTGCAAAGAGACTTGCCTCTTCAATTTTTTTACAAAAAGCTCCGGGAAGATGATCGATTTTTACATAAGCTTTTGTGACTTTTGTATCCACAAGATTAGATAAAATGCACATACTTACAGTTTCACCAGTAGCATCTTCTAAGGGACGTTTTAGATACTCTACAATTTGGTTGATGATGTTAGCTCCCATAGCATCGCAGGTGTTCACCTCCACATGAACAACAGCCATAGTTTTTTTGTCAGAACGTTGAATCTTTCTTAAAGAGAGTTGCTTCACTCCTCCGCCTCTACGAACAAGTCCATAAGCTATTTTTTTATTAACGTCTTCAATGAGGTTTGTTCCCTGTTGTTTTAAAAAATTTGAAAGTTTTTTAAAGTTTTTCACTTCAGAAATTTGAACCTGTCCTATATGGTTATGACCTATGACCTCTGTTGTGATCTCTGCTTTTTGTTTAACAAGCCATTTAGCTGTTTTACTTAAAGCTGCGATAATAGAAGTCTCTTCAACGGCCATAGGGACGGTGTACTTTTTCTTGTCAATCACCAAGTGCGTAGCCACACCTAAAGGCAAGTGGAAATAGCCAATAACATTTTCAATGAAATGTTCAGCTAAGTTTAAATCCAAACCGCTAGAGGTTTGTAAATACTTAACATCTTCTAAAGTTAAAGCCCCTATTTCAATGAGCTTTTTAAATCTTTCTTTACGATTGAGCTTAGAAAAACCTTTCAAATCAAGCATTTTATTTAAGTTTTAAGAGGTTGAAGTGACTTGTTGTACTAAGATACTGAAAGCTGTCTTATCATGAACTGCTAAATCAGCTAATGTTTTCCGATTAAGACACACCTTTGACTTAGCTAAAGCACCCATAAAGAGCGAATAATTAGTGCCATTTTGTCTAGTGGCTGCGTTAATTCTCTGAATCCAAAGTTTTCTAAACTCTCTACGTCTTTGACGACGATCACGATAAGCGTAAGCCAAAGCTCTATCAGATCTTTCTATAGCTGTAATAAAACACCGGCTACCTGCTGAATAATAACCTTTAGCTCTTTTTAAAATTTTCTTACGTCTTCGTCTGGCAACAACCCCTCTTTTCACTCTCATAACAAACTCCTTATATAACCAACTGAGCTTTGATGGCTTTTTTATTTGTGGGATGGACATATTTTGTAAGACCTAGTTGCCTTTTGTTCTTTGATGAGTGAGGAGAAAGTAAATGCCTCTTTCCTGCCTGTTTTCTCTTGATCTTGCCTTTAGATAAAGCCTTAAAACGTTTTTTGGCCCCACTATGGGTTTTCTGTTTCATAAAAATCTTTTCAGTAAGAGGTGGCTTTTAAACAAAAACTCTTTTTGACCTCTTACAACTTCACACTCCTTGCACTTAGTTTTACTCTGCATTAAGATAAGTAAATTAAGAGGCTTTGTCTAGTCTAAAAGAGAATGACATATAGTGACAAAAGTTGTTGAAGCCTTCTTCTTATCTTTGCAGGTCTTAGTAGGTCTTGTTTTACAAAAGCCCCCTTCAAGGACTCTTAAGAAAGGGTTTTGAAGAAGAAGCTCTTTCTCATTTTGTTAAGGATTTTAAGAAAGCGTTTTGGGGGCATGAAAGGGTGAGGTTTTATTCTTTTGGTTTAAAAATGTCTAGTATAGGAATGGGTTTTTGTTTAAATCTCTAAGGCCTAAAATCAATGAGAAAAAGAAAAAAGTAAAAAGTGAGAAAAATTAAAGGAAATTTCAAGTTCGAGATGACTTCATAAACCATAATCCCCCTTATGTAGCAGGAAAAATTAGAGAAATTACTTATTGAAAAAAACAGTACTTTTGAAGTTTTCAAAAAAACTCATGTGGGAAAAGCCCCCATATTTAGGACATTAAAGGCCTTAGCTTTTTTTGCTAAAAAGGCTTTTCTCTTGAAAAATAGGTTTTGAGAGCTTGCTTTTCAGAGAGGAATTGGTTTATCTTAATTTTTATAGAGGGTTTTCCAGCCCTCCTATGAAAAGTTAAATTTTTTAAGGAGTTTTAAGCCTTTTGCCAATCGAAGAACAAATTCAAATTTTGCAGGAAATAAGGGAAGGGCTCAAACATCTTAGGGGGTATCTTTGACATTGAGACTAAAAAATCTCAAGTTAAAGAGTTAGGAAAACAAATTGAGCTTCCCGAAGTATGGAATGATCATAAAAAACTTAAAAACATCAATGAAGAAAAATCCTTGTTAAAAAAAGTGTTAGGACAATGGGAGAGTTTAGCTTCATGCTTTGAAGATTCTGAAGCCTTAGTTGAAATTTTACAAGAAGACTATGACCATTCTATGCAAGAAGAATTGTTTCAGAACATTGAGTTTATGAAAAAAGAAATGTCTCATTTAGAAATCAAGAATTTATTAAGTGGTAAAATGGACTCTCATAATAGTTATCTTTCCATTCATTCTGGAGCTGGGGGAACGGAGGCTTCTGATTGGGCTGAAATTTTATTGAGAATGTTTCTCAAATATAGCGAAAAACAAGGTTTTAAGGCGAAAATTCTTTCCTTAACAGAGGGTGATGAGGCTGGTCTCAAATCGGTTCAGGTTTTAGTAGAGGGAAGTTTTGCCTACGGTTACTTGAAAGCCTTTTCGGGAGTGCATCGTTTGGTGCGAATCAGCCCCTTTGATGCCAATAAAAGGCGACACACAAGTTTTGCAGCTGTGTTTTTGTGGCCTGAAGTGGATGATGAAATTGAAATTGAAATTAAAAATGAGGATTTAAGAGTTGATACTTATAGAGCTGGTGGAAAAGGAGGACAACATGTGAATCGTACCGATTCAGCAGTTCGTATGGTTCATCTTCCCACTCATACAACAGTTCAATGCCAAAGCCAAAGAAGCCAATTAGCCAACAGACAAGAGTGTTTGAAAATGTTAAAGGCTGCCCTTTACCAACGAGAGCTTAGGAAAAGGGATGAAGAAAAAGGAAAGATGGATGCTTTAAAAAAAGCCAATGAATGGGGCAGTCAGATTTTGTCTTATGTTTTAGTTCCCTATCAGATGGTCAAAGATCATCGCACCTCTTGTGAATCCTCTAAACCTCATGAAGTTTTAGATGGTGATTTGCAAAGTTTCGTGGATTCCTTTTTAAGATGGTCTTTAAAAGAATCATGATTTTATTTTTAAGTGCAAAATATTTTTTATCGAAAAACTTTTGGAAGCAGAAAACTTTGCAGCTAGGAGTTTTAGGCTTGAGCTTAGGTGTAGGAGCTTTGATTTTATCTATGTCGATTGTGAGTGGTTTTGAGAAAACTTTAGAAACTAGCCTTATAGATTCTTTTGGACATCTAGTGATTTCACAAAAATACTGGAGTTCTGAAAATTCTTTAAAAAAAGCCTACAAACACCTTGAAGATGACCTAGAAGCTTCAACACCTTTTATCCTTATGGATGGAGTGGCAACCCATAAAGGACAGATTTCTGGTGTGGTGTTAGAAGGAGTAAGCCCTCAAAGTGTAAAGCATGTTTTAAACCTTAAGAAGCGTTTTTTAAAGGGCCATTTTTCTATGGATGATTACCAAGAAGGGGTGGCTTGGGCTTTTGTAGGCAAAGATTTTTTCAAAAAAATGAAACTTACCTTAGGAGATGTTTTTTCTATAGTTTTATTCATAGCTCAAGGTACAGAAGGAGAGTTTAAAAAAATTAAGTTAAGGGTTAAAGGGGTTTTGGATTTAGGCCGTTTTGATTACAACCAAAGATTCATTATGACAGATCTTAAGGTATTTCAAAAAGCTCTTAAAAAACCTTTTCAAGTTTCAGGGCTTCGTTTGAAATTAAAAGATCCTCAAAAAGCATCAGAATTTAAAAAGAACATTCTTTTCACTCAAGGCCTTGATTATGACATCCTTCATTACAAGCAACGTTATGCGAATCTTTTTGAAGCTGTTAAAATTCAAAAAATGACTTTGTTTTTTGTCTTACTTCTTATGGTTTGTATTGCAGCTTTTAACATTTCATCAACTTTATATGTGAATGTGGTCAAAAAATTCTCTCATATCAGTCTTCTAAAATCCATGGGACTTACTGAGAAAAAAATAATTTTTGTTTTTTGTCTTCAAGGTCTTTTTATAGGACTTATAGGTTCTTGTTTAGGAGTTTTTTTAGGGTTTTTAGCAGCCTATTTATTCACAAAGGCACAAAACATTTGGTCCTTTCTACCTTCAAAGACTTATCATGTGTCCGTTTTAGAAGTGAATTTTCTTTTTTCTGATATTTTACTGATTGTCCTCTCCTCGCTCTTTATCTGCTTTCTTGCCTCTTATGGTCCTTCTTTAAAAGGAGCACGGCATCTTATTGCTAAAGGACTTCGTTATGAGTGAAATGCTATTGTCGGTAGAACACCTTTTTAAATCCTTTCAAACCCATGATAATAAGAAGTTAGAGGTTTTAAAGGGTTTAGACCTAGACGTAAGAGAGCGTGAATCGTTATGCATTGTAGGGGCTTCAGGTGCTGGAAAAAGCACTTTGCTTCACATTCTTGGCACTTTAGATGTTCCTACAAAAGGTAAAGTGTTTTACCGCAACGAAGATTTGTTTTTAAAAAAAGACAAACAGTTAGCTTTGTTTAGAAACCAAAAACTAGGCTTTGTGTTTCAGTTTCATCATCTTATACCAGAGCTTACAGCCTTAGAGAATGTGATGTTACCGGGACGCATTGCTTATAAAGATCTTAAAGTAATAGAGTCTAAGGCCTATGAGCTTTTAAAAACTTTAGATTTAGCTCATAGGGTTAGACACTACCCTTCTCAACTCTCAGGGGGAGAAAAACAAAGAGTAGCTGTGGCAAGAGCTCTTTTCAATGAACCTGAAATTCTCTTGGCCGATGAACCTACAGGTAATCTAGATAGCTATAACAGTCGCATGATAGAAGAGCTTTTTTTTGAAATTCATAAAATGAGAAATTTTGCCCTCATTTGCGTCACCCATGATTGGGAGTTTGCTTCTTGTTTTAGTCGTCTTTTGAATCTTAAGGATGGCTCCTGGGCTTTATCTTGAGGGCGTGGCTAAAAAAACTATCATTTTAAGTTGTTAGGGAGATAGGTCCATGTTTTCTGACTTTGACAAACGGACACTTTCTCGTTAATCTCAGAAAAGTTTCTATGAGAAAACTGTTTTATTTTTTTTGTTTTTTCACCTTGCTGAGTACCTCCGTTTTTGCTAAAGCTCTTATCATCAAGGAAGTTCGCATCAAAGGATTAAAAAGGGTCCAGGTTTCAGTTGTGCGATCAAAAATGTCTTTAAAAAAGGGAAAAGATTATTCATTAAAAAAAGTTACACAAGATGTAAAAGCTCTTTTTTCTACAGGGTTTTTCTTCGACATAAAAGTTAGTAGAAAAAAAAGTGCTTCAGGAGTTATTCTCACTTATGAATTTAAAGAAAAACCTATGATCTCATCCATTGTTTTTGAAGGGAATGATGAGTTTGAGGACAGTGAACTGATAGAGAAATTATCCATTAAGGATCTTCGTATTTTTGATGCCGATCAGATTTTAAACTTCATAAACGAGATGAAAAAAATGTACGAAGAAGAGGGCTTCTTTTTAGTTAAAATTTCTTACAAACTCGAAAGAAGAAAAAAAGATCAAACCAATCTTGTCTTTACCATCGAAGAGAACAATAGAATTCAAATTGAAGAGATTCAATTTTTTGGAAATCAGAAAATACCTACAGAGCGTTTGAAAGAAAACATAGAAACAAAGACAAGCTCAGGTCTTTTTTCCTCTCTTTTTGGTGGTAGTACTTATAAAAAAGAAGCTTTAGAAAGAGATTTTGAACGATTGAATTTCATGTATTTAAATGAAGGTTACCTGCAAGTGAAAATTCTTCCACCCCAAGTGTTTGTGAGTCAAGATAAATCTTCTTTAAGTATAGTTTTTAGAATTGAAGAGGGAAAAAAGTATTATTTAGGAGGTTTTGACTTTATCAACAATGGGTTTCTGTCTAAAAATGATCTAAAGCCTCTTGTTAAACTCAAACTAGGAGGTCCTTATTCCTACGGAGACATGGTAAAAACACTTCTTAGCATTAAATCTCTGTACGGGGATTATGGATACGCTTTTTGTAATGTGATACCTTTAGAAACCTTTAAAGGAGATAAAGTTTATGTCAAATTCAAAATTGAAATAGGACAGAAATTTAACTTTGGAAGGTTTTCTATCAAAGGAAATCATCATACAAGGGATTATGTTCTTTTAAGAGAGTTAGATATAGAAGAAGGAAGTCTTTACAGCGAAAAAGAAAAAACAGCCTCTAAAATTAATTTAAGGAGACTTGGATTTTTCGAGCCCAATCAGATCAATTTGAATAACAAACTGTCTAAAACGAAAAAAAAAGAAGTGGATATAGAAATCTTTGTGAAAGAAAGACCTCATACGGGGTTTATTAATGTTGGAGGGACTTATGCTCCTTCTCAAGGCTTTTCTTTTACAGGTCAGATAAAAGAACAGAATTTTTTAGGAAAAGGGCAGATCTTTGATTTAAGTTTTAACTTAGCATCCCGTGTATCTAATTTTTTTGAATTTTCTTTCACAGAGCCTTATTTTTTAAGCTCTAAGTATTTTGCGACTTTTGAGTTATCTCGCAGTAGTTTTTCTCGCTCAAGAAATATCACTCTTTTTTCACGTACAAAAAATAGTATAGGCCTGCGTTCAGGACGCTATCTTTCATCTCATGTAGTTGTTTCTGGAGGGTTTTCTCTTAATGCCATAAGTACTAAACTGGGGGATGAAACTTTAGCCGATATTTACGATATTAGTTTAGCCAATAAAAATCGAAGGATTGCTGATGTTAGGATAGCTTACGATGGAAGAAACGATAGATTTATCACAACAAAAGGTCATTATGCAAGTGTGGGTTTTGTCTTCACAAACCTTACTGGAAGTAGCACATCCTATTCAAAAGTCCAATCTAATTACAGATTTTATAAAAAGGTTTCAGAAGGTCTGATTTGGAGAAATAACATGTCTTATAGCGTTTTATTAGGAGAAAAAATTCCTTTTGATGAGCTTTTGTTAGTAGGAGGGCCTTTTAGCCTAAGGGGATATTCTTGGTCTGCTATAGGCCCTAAAAAATTGTCAAAAGCCTACAGAGACAAACTTCTTAAAGAAAGGGAGGATATAACAGAAGAACAAGCTACAGCTCTAGCTACAGTAGCTTACGGAGGGACACAACAGTTTTACCTTAATACAGAGCTTCAGTTTCCTATTTTTAAAGAGTTGAATTTTTTTGGTTCTGTTTTTTACGATATAGGAACAGCAGGCAACAATTTTGACTTAGACAAGTTACGTAGTAACTTTGGTTTTGAAATACTTATGTTGCTTCCTATTGGTCCTTTACGTTTTGGTTGGGGTTTTCCTATAGGGGACGAGAATAACTCATCGAGTCAACCTTATATTTTGATGGGGCCGTCTTTTTAGTATACTTTTATAAGTAAAGGGATTGTATTTTATTACCTAAAGGAGTTGTTATGAAAAAAATAATTATATTTGTGATTTTAGCTTTGAGTGTTTCGTCGTTTTCTGAAACTTCAAAAACAGGCTTTGTCAATGTAAGTCTTGTAATAGGAGTCACTAAAGAAGGAAAAAGAGCTAAAAAAAGTTTGGAAAAATTCTTTAACAAAAGAAAAAAAATCCTTCAACGTGAAGGAAAAAAACTTGAAGCTGAGTTTAAAGCTCTTCAAAAACAAAGAGGGATTCTCTCTAAAAAAGCTTTCGAGGATAAAGTAGCACAACACCAAATGGCAAAAGTTAATTACGATAAATCTTTATCTCAGGCTCAAACTGAACTTCAAAAAAAAGAAAGGGATCTTACTTTACCTATGGTGGGAAAAATTCAAAAAATCATCGAAGATTATAGTAAAAAACATAAATATGTTCTTGTTTTGAATAAAGAGGTCGTTTTGTACTCTAAGGGAGGAAAAGATCTTACAGGAGAAATCATAAAAGCTTACAATAAAAAACATAGGTAAAAAGTGTTAGGTCTTTCAGAGATTCTAAAGCATCTTCCCCATAGATATCCCTTTTTATTGATTGATAGAGTAGAAAAATTTGACAGCAAGGGAAGTTCTGATAAAGTAGGAAACACCATTCTTGCCATCAAAAATGTTAGTTTTAATGAGCCTTTTTTCTTGGGCCACTTTCCTCATAGACCTATTATGCCAGGAGTTTTACAAATAGAGGCTATGTGTCAGGCAGCTGCTTTAGCTTGTCTCTTAGACGGGCAAAAAGACAAAGAATCCAAAGACTTTGTTTTAGCTAAAATTGATAAAGCAAAGTTTAAGTCTTTAGTTGAGCCAGGTGATGTTCTAAAAATTCAAGCTGAAGTCATTCGTTCTTTGAAATCCATGGTTTGCATGAAGGCTTTTTGTCAAGTCAAAGACAAACTTGTTTCCGAATGTGAAATTGTAGGAAGTTTTTTAGAAGGTTAAGATTTTCTGGCGACTTTGTTGCATGTTTTGATCCCCCTATCTTTGTTATAATACCATTTCCAAAAATTAATTCGACATTTTTTTAACGTATAGCCTCCTGGCTTTTTAATCAAACTCTGTTAAATTTTTAGAGTGTCTATCAAAAAGTATGTCAAGAAAAAACACTTCTCCATTTACAAAAAATATAAAAAATTTTTTTTGTATACGGTCACGAATATTCTAATCACCTAAGAGAAAACTTTCTGCATTTCCTTTCCATTTTTAATGACTCTTCCTTTACACATTGTAAAACAAACATATTCCTATTATGCGTCTATCTGAACCTTTTTTAGTTTTAAATCATGAATTCCAAAGATTTAAAACCTTAGATTATAGTAAATTTCAGGAATAGAGGATGTGCTATTCGTCGAAATGAATTTTTTATAAATATCACTCTAATTAAGCTATCTATCCTCACCTCATAAAGTCATTATTTGTATTGTTACTTACGGCTCCTCCCGGGAATCTGTGGGTGAAAAGTAGTAGAAATCCCCCAAAAAGGCTCATATTAATCAAAGTAAGAGTAAGACATCCTATCTTGTATTTTTGAGTTCTTTGAGGCCCTTACTGGCCTCTATCGCCTTTGGCGATTGAACTCAAAAACATTCATTTTATTTGCTTTTATTTGCTGTGTTACATTAAAATTTTAAAAAAGAAGCACCTACTTCCCAGATGCCTTAAAATGTTATTCAAAAAAAAAAAGGAGGGAAGAGATGCTTTTGAAGACTATACTAAATGATTGTTTAAGATGGAAGTCTTTTGTGTACGAAGACATTTATTTTTCAAAAGATAGAAAGTCAATTAATGTTCCTATTAAGGCTCGTAAAAATGGCCAAGCTTTTTGTAGTGTTTGTAAGAAGCCCTGTTCAGTGTATGACAGCAGTAAATCATCATGGGACTTTGAATCCCTTCCTATTTTAAGTTACAGGGTGTTCTTTGTTTATGCTGTAAGAAGAGTCAATTGTCCTTGCTGTGGGGTAAAAGTTGAACATTTACCTTGGGCCGATGGTAAGAAGAGTTTAACGATCTTTTACATGAAGTACTTAGCAGACTGGTGTCGTCACCTGTCTTGGAAAGAGGTTTCTTGTAAGTTTCATGTCAGTTGGAATCAGGTCTATGCTTCGGTAGAATGGGTCGTAGAATATGGTTTAAAACAAAGGGTTTTAAAGGGAATACAAGCTATAGGTGTAGATGAAATACAATGGAAAAAGAACCATCAGTATCTCACCTTAGTCTATGAAATAAGCAAAACCCGTGTACGCTTGTTGTGGATAGGAGAAAAAAGAACAGAAAAGAGTTTTAGAAAATTCTTTGATTTACTAGGAGAGAAGTCAAAAGATATACGGTTTGTGTGTTCTGATATGTGGAAGCCTTATTTAAAAGTCATAAAGGAGAGGGCAAGTGGAGCTTTACACATATTAGATCGGTTTCATATCGTAGCAAGACTCAATAAGGCTTTAGATGAAGTGAGAGCTTCAGAACACAAAAAAATGAAAGAAGACGGGTATGAACCCCTTTTAACAAAAGCTAGATGGCCCTTGTTAAAAAATGCAGAAAATTTAAAATCTTATGAAAAAGTAAAATTAAGGCATTTAATACAGTACAATTTAAAAAGTATCCGCTGTTATTTTTTAAAAGAAGACTTCCGACAGTTATGGACCTATGTTTCACCAACTTGGGCTGGTAAATTTATAGACAGTTGGACGAGACGAGTCATGCTTTCAAAAATTGAACCTATGAAAAGAGAAGCAAAAACCATACGAAGACATAAGCTACTTATTCTTAATTACTTCAAGGCTAAAAAAGCCTTCTCCTCAGGGATTGTAGAGGGTTTAAACAACAAAGTAAAACTCACTATGAGAAAATCTTACGGCTTTAGAACCTCTAAAGCTATAAAAATCGCCTTATATCATAACCTTGGAAAACTGCCAGAACCTCCGGGAACCCACAGATTCTTTTGAGGATGCTTACTTACTATGCAAGAAACTTTAAACAGATGATTTTATAAGGTTGTTTTATTGTAACTGCTCACCTACATTGTTCAGTTATCCTTAACTTTAGACCTGTTTTAAGATAAAAGTCTTGCTCTTACAGATTTTCTTTTAAATACTTTTTTCAAATGACAATAAATAAGACCTCCATCAGAAATGAGATTGAAAATATAAGAAGTGACTTTGATAAGTTTGCAAAGAAAGGTTCTGTGCCTACTGAGATTTCTGTGATTGTTGAATCTCTCTTTAAGGTTGTGAACATTCTGATTGCTGTGCTTTTAGAAAAACAGGTTCGAAAAAATTCCAGCAACAGCGGTCTTCCTCCTTCGCAAGATTTTAGTCGTCAAGGGAATCGTAATAAGAAAGCTAGTGGGAGTCAGAAAAAGGGCTCTAGACTTGATAACAGTAAAGATACAAACAGTGAGGAGACTGTCTCTCCCTCAGAGTGTTCTCAGTGTGGGATGTGTTTAAAGACAGCAGAGGTAAAAAGCCTTGAGAAGCGTAAAAAGATTGATATTTTTTATGAAATTCAGACCCATACTGTAACTTCTGAAGTTAAGGATTGTCCCTCATGTGGAGCTAGAAATAAAGGTCAATTCCCTAAAGGTATGAGTGGTCCTCTTCAGTATGGTATAGGCATTAGAGCTTCCATCATCAATTTCATTATAGTTCAGATGCTGTCTTTTAGAGCGTGTTGGGGAACATTACATGGGGCTTATAGGTCGAATGATTTCTCCTGCAGTTATGTTGAGATACATTGCTGAATTAGGAGAGTTTCTTAAAAGTTGGGAAGAGCAGATGAAAGAAAAGATACTTGAATCAGAGGTCATTCATGTTGATGAGACCTCTATGAGGGTTAAGGGTAAAAACTACTGGATTCATACTTATAGTTCAGGAGAATTAGTCTTGCAGTTTCTCCACCTTTCAGGTGGAAAGGAAGCCATAAAAGATATTGGTCTCTTGGATAGATATGCAGGAGTGCTTGTGCATGATTGTTGGAGTCCTTACTTTTGTTATGATAAGATAACTCATGCTTTGTGTGTGGCTCACCTTTTGAGAGAGCTTAAATTTATAGAAGAAAGCAATGGATTCAAATGGGCTACAAATCTCAAAAAACTTCTTAAAGAGACTGTGGAGTTAGTTCATAAAAAAGAGTCAAGAGTTCTGACTCAAAAAGAGTACGAAACTCTTCAGAGAAGGTATAGGAGTATTCTTACAAAAGGCTTAAAAGAGCTTCCAGAATTTCCTAAGAAAAATGGCAAGAAAGGACGAATAAAGCATACACAAGCTCAAAACCTTTGGCTGCGATTTAAAAAGTATGAAGCAGAAATACTGTGTTTTGCTAAAAGAAAGAACGTAGATCCTACTAATAACAGAGCTGAAAGAGATCTAAGAATGACTAAGGTGAAAAAGAAAGTGTCAGGGTGTTTCAGAACAGAAGAAATGGCGAAATATTTTTGTCGCATTACCAGCTATGTTAAAACAATGAGAAATAGAGGGTATTCTTCTTTAGAAACCATCTCTATGGCTTTAAATAAAAACTTACGAGAGTGAGCAGTTACATAAAATGAATGTTTTTGAGTTCAATCACCGGAGGTGATAGAGGCCAGTAAGGGCCTCAAAGAACTCAAAAATACAAGATAGGATGTCTTACTCTTGCTTTGATTAATATGAGCCTTTTTGGGGGATTTCTAGCTACTTTTTACCCACAGATTCCCGGGAGGAGCCTTTTTTTTCATTCTCTTCGAGAAAAAATTCTTCGTTATCAAGACGTTTTTTGTAAATTTTATGAACCATCTCGAAAATATCGCCCTCAGAAAGCCCAATTCTTTCTCCATTAATATTTTTATAAAGAGAGTTTACATCTACTTTTTTCTCTTCTTTTTTGCTTAAATTTTTTAGCATCTGAGATAGACTTTCTTCTTCATTTTCAGTAATAATGTCATCCTTTTTCTCTGTGCTTGCTGTTGTTCTTGGTATGTTTTTTAAAAACTGTTCTTTTAACTGTGCTGCAAGGTGGAAGTTTTTTTCTAAATCTTTAAGAACTTTTTTTGCATCTTCTTCTGATAAACCTAATTTTTTAAGGTCACCAATATTAGCCTCTATAGGAGAACCATCTCTATACTGAAGGGAGTTCGTTTTAGAATTATATTTAAAGGGAAGTTTAGAAAGTTTGTCTTTATTTTTCTCTAAAAGAGCTTCTAATTTCCTTTTGTTATTTGCTATTTCTGTTAAAGCTTTATTTCTTATAGGATCATTACCCACTCCGATTACATCGTCAGGAGATGCAAGTATGTTAACGGCATCATTACTTTTATCCGAATTCTTTTTATCCCTTGCTGATTGACGTATAAGAAGGTAACCTATAATTAATAGTCCATAGTTTACAGGATTGGAAGATAGAGCCTTACTAATTTTCTTTACTCCTAATTTTCCTGTAAACACAGAAAACGCAATAAAACTTCCTGCAGTAAATAAAGCCACTTTTTTCCCACTAGCTTGAGCTTTAAAAGAGACCTGAAGGGCTAGGGATAAAGAAACTAAAAAAATACAGATTTTTTTTATCACTTCTTTCATAAAAACCTCTTACTCCTTTATCGGCTTTCTTCTTTTAGTTCTTAAATTCTTTTTTGTCTTATTATGAAACACTATTTTTCCTTTGAAAAAAACAATTTTGATCTCTCCCCCCCAAAAAAAAGTGGACAGTTTTCTAGCTATGGAGATCCGTCTAACCTCCCCAAGCACAATTAGGTTGTTTAACCTAAGTTAAAAGAACGAATTTTTTCCCGAAGGAAAAATTCATAAATAAATCGAGCCTAAGAACTCATAGTTTGAGGAGGTAGACGCTAAAAAAAAGTAACAAAAAAGAAGCCAAAAATCAACTAAAGGAGGAAAAATAACATGAAACAAGTAACAAAAAATAATTCAAAGGTCGTCAAAGACAAAGAGCCCATCAATAGCAATCAGATTCTTTATATAGTGCTTCCGTTTAGGTTTTCCGTTTTTTTTGAGTTGAGGTCTAGTTTTTATTCTAAGGCCTTGATAAAAAGTCATTTATTTTTAAAAATAGTTTCATATGTCAGGGTTTCTATCAAAAAAAGAGCGAAAAGATTTACTCTATGAACTATCTCTAGAGAAAAATCTTAAATACGTAAAAAGGATTATGACAATCCTCCATTTAGATAAAGGTAAGTTGTGTAAAGATATTGCCTGCTTTCTTTTCATTGATGAGGGCACGATAAGAGCCTGTAGAGATCGTTATAACAAAGGTGGGATAGAGTGCTTAATCAACGACAATTATAACCCTAAAAGGTCCTTTTTAACTAAGAAAGAGGAGAAAATGCTTTTAAAGGAATTAGAGAAAAGAATTTTTCCGTCATCACAGGCCCTTATTCAGTTCATTGAGGAGAATTTTGGTGTTACGTACTTTAACAAGTGGTGTAATTGATCTTCTCCATCGCCTTGGTTTTTCTTATAAAAAAGCCACAGCGATACCGGGTAAGGCAAAGAAAGAAGAGCAGAAAAAGTTTGTGCGTAAATACAAGAGAATTAAGAAGAAAGACGGTCCTGTTTACTTTGCTGATTCCACACATCCTGAGTGGGGCCCTACGATTTCATATGGTTGGATAAGAGAGGGTAAGAAGTTTGAAGTGAAGACCAATTCAGGCTGGAGAAAAAGAGTGAATGTTTGTGGAGCTATTGAGATCAATAGTTTGAAGACGGTAGTCAGGAGTTATAAGACAGTTAACGAAGTTTTTCTATGTGATATGCTCTATCATATTCATTAAGAAGTATTCCGATGAAAAAGAGATTCATCTTATCTTAGATGGGGCCGGATACAATAGATCGAAGTCTGTCAAGAAGTTAGCGAAAGAGTTGAATATAAAGCTTATTTATCTTCCTCCGTACTCACCGAATTTAAATCCTATAGAAAGGCTTTGGAAGTTTATGAAAAAAGAGGTCACGGCGAATCGATATTATGAAAACTATGACGATTTCAAGGGAAGTTTAAGTCAATTTTTTAGAGGAATACGAAAACACAGATCTAAATTAGAAACTTTGATAACTGATAACTTCTCTATCTTAGGAAACTGAAAACCTAAACGGAAGCACTATATAGGGATTGATTTCCATAAGGAGACATCTTCTCTGTGTATAAAAGACAAGGGGGGCGAGTATGTAAAGAGGTTAAAGATTAACACTGCTAGACTTATAGAAACCTTATCAGAGTATTTAGGAAGAAGTGAGGTAAGCTGAACTTCCCCTGTTTCTGCGGACAGTCAATTTTCTCTTAAAGTCTCCATAAAATGGAGGTAAAAGAAAGAATGGAAAAAGTAAAACAGTACTCGGAAGAGTTTAAAAAGCAAGCCATTGAATTGGCAGAGGAAATAGGTGCAAAGGAAGCCTCAGAGAAGCTAGGACTGAGAAATTTCCAAGTGATAAGCTCTTGGAAGCGTTTTCTAAAGCCTGAAGTAGAAAGACAAGCTTCCCATGACTTGGCTTCGGCATTGGAGGAAATAAAGAGGTTAAAAAAGGAGCTGGTCTATGAGAGGCGGAGTGTAGGTATATTGAAAGAGGCAGCGGCTTTTTTTTCAAAGGAAATCCTGAAATGAGATTTAAGGCTATGTTTTATGTAAAAGAGAAAGGGCATCCAGTGCTTCGCATTTGCGAATTATTAAGAGGATCTCGTTCTGGTTTTTATAGTTTTTTAAAAACCAGGGGAAAGCTTGAAAAGGATAAAAATCTGGAGAAAAACATAGAATCTATTTTTAAAAAAAATAAAGGCTGTTATGGTTCCCCCAGGGTGTATAGGGAATTAAAGCGTTGCGGAGTGAGTGCTGGAGAAAACAAAGTAGCTCGAATTATGAAACTAAAGAATCTCAGTGCCCGTCAGAAAAAACCCTATGTTCCTAGAACAACAAAGAATAACCCTCTCATGATTAAGTCTCCTCGGTTGTTTAAGACAGGACAGAGCCAAGCAGGAAAAGAAAACCAGGTATGGTGTTCGGATTTAACCTATATTCCTTTTAGAGATAAATTTCTGTATTTGGTTGTATTTTTAGATGTCTATAATCGAGAGATTAAGTCTTGGAAGCTCTGTGAGAGCTTGGACGGGGTTCATTCAAAACAGGCTCTGAGAGCCGCAGTCCAATCTGTTTCTGGGAACTTAGAGGGCTTGATAATCCACTCGGATCAAGGGGTTCAATATTGTTGTGAAGGGTTTAGAAAAGAATTGAAATTCTTTGGCCTCAAGCAATCTATGTCTAGGAAAGGAAATTGTTATGATAATGCGTTTGTGGAGAGCTTTTTCCATACGTTGAAGGATGAACTGGAATACAAAGACTGTACAACAAAGGAAGAGTTGGAAAAAAAAATTGCAATTTACATGGATTGGTATAACAAGGTAAGAATGCATTCTTCCTTGAAATACATGAGCCCAAAAGAATTTAAACAAAGGAGGGCTTTAAGAACATAAAAACTGTCCACTTTTTTGGGGGAAGTTCAGTCTTTGACTTCAATTTTATTAATAACCCGAGTTTCGACTTTTATATATTGTTCAGAAGCTCCTGTTTTGAGTTTTAAGTTGAATGGAGGGTTTTTTAGGTTTTAAGCAAGTAAGAGATGAGAGTACCTAAAAGATTGATGACAAAGTTTTGTGGGCTACGATGGCGAGAATGCTCAAGATGAAACTCTCCTTTTAACACTCCAATCACTAACCTCCACAACAGAACGTTTTTTCAACATCAACTTGTCAAATAAGGGAATCAATTTATTCTCCATATTTAATTTGACGTTTGTAATAAGCTTAACTCCCTTCTTTAAAAGAAGTTTAAAAAGATCTGATGAAATATAACCTCTGTCCCCAAAGAGTTTTCCCATCAGCCCTTTACTATAAATCCATAACTTAGCTTTCGATCATCTACATTTCCCGGAGTTAAGGTAAAACTTAAAAGCTCTCCTAGGTGATTGATAACAATATGGAGTTTAAATCCGAAGAACCAGCCCATACTACTTTTGCCTCTTTTTAGCTAACTTTTGAAACACCTTATTTTGTCCTATTCTTTTATTTTTGAAGAAAAATCGATGTGGAATCAATAAATGATATGCCGGTGGTTTTACTCATAAGGCTTGTCAAGAAAAGAAACATCAAAAAAGCCATGTCTTTTTTGATGTTCACAAATCGGGAGTAAGACAACATTTTAGGAAAATAAGATTTAAGATAGACTTTTGCAAACTGGTAAAAGGCTTTAAAATTCCTGGCTCCTCCCGGGAATCTGTGGGTGAAAAGTAGTAGAAATCCCCCAAAAGAGCTCATATTAATCAAAGTAAGAGTAAGACATTCTATCTTGTATTTTTGAGTTCTTTGAGGCCCTTACTGGCCTCTATCACCTCCGGTGATTGAACTCAAAAACATTCATTTTATTTGCTTTTATTTGCTGTGTTACATTAAAATTTTAAAAAAGAAGCACCTACTTCCCAGATGCCTTAAAATGTTATTCAAAAAAAAAAAAAAAGGAGGGAAGAGATGCTTTTGAAGACTATACTAAATGATTGTTTAAGATGGAAGTCTTTTGTATACGGAGACATTTATTTTTCAAAAGATAGAAAGTCAATTAATGTTCCTATTAAGGCTCGTAAAAATGGCCAAGCTTTTTGTAGTGTTTGTAAGAAGCCCTGTTCAGTGTATGACAGCAGTAAATCATCACGGGACTTTGAATCCCTTCCTATTTTAAGTTACAGGGTGTTTTTTGTTTATTTTGTAAGAAGAGTTAATTGTTCTTGCTGTGGAGTAAAAGTTGAGTATTTACCTTGGGCAGATGGGAAGAAAAACCTAACAATTTTTTACATGAAGTACTTAGCTGACTGGTGTCGTCACCTGTCTTGGAAAGAGGTTTCTTGTAAGTTTCATGTCAGTTGGAATCAGGTCTATGCTTTGGTAGAATGGGTCGTAGAATATGGTTTAAAACAAAGGGTTTTAAAGGGAATACAAGCTATAGGTGTAGATGAAATACAATGGAAAAAGAACCATCAGTATCTCACCTTAGTCTATGAAATAAGCAAAGAAAGTGTTCGTTTGCTATGGATAGGAGAAAAAAGAACAGAGGAGAGTTTCAACAAGTTTTTTGATTTACTAGGAGAGAAGTCAAAAGATATACAGTTTGTGTGTTCTGATATGTGGAAGCCCTATTTAAAAGTAATAAAGGAAAGGGCAAGTCAAGCTTTGAATATATTAGATCGGTTTCATATCGTAGCAAGACTCAATAAGGCTTTAGACGAAGTGAGAGCTTCAGAACACAAAAAAATGAAAGAAGATGGGTATGAACCCCTTTTAACAAAAGCTAGATGGCCCTTGTTAAAAAATGCAGAAAATTTAAAATCTTATGAAAAAGTAAAATTAAGGCATTTAATACAGTACAATTTAAAAAGTATCCGCTGTTATTTTTTAAAAGAAGACTTCCGACAGTTATGGACCTATGTTTCACCAACTTGGGCTGGTAAATTTATAGACAGTTGGACGAGACGAGTCATGCTTTCAAAAATTGAACCTATGAAAAGAGAAGCAAAAACCATACGAAGACATAAGCTACTTATTCTTAATTACTTCAAGGCTAAAAAAACCTTCTCCTCAGGGATTGTAGAGGGTTTAAACAACAAAGTAAAACTCACTATGAGAAAATCTTACGGCTTTAGAACCTCTAAAGCTATAAAAATCGCCTTATATCATAACCTTGGAAAACTGCCAGAACCTCCGGGAACCCACAGATTCTTTTGAGGAGGCAAATTCCTAAAGCCAGAACTTTGGAAAAGTAAGATAAAGAGTGACAATTTCGCTGGGAGACATAGCACAAGAAAAACCTCCTTTATTTTTAGCAAACCAGTTCTGGATGCTGCTGTATGAGAGGGGTTAAAAAATCATCGACAAGAACATAAATTGATATGATATAATTAGAATTAAACATCTTAGACCTCCTTGTATGTTTTTTTATAACTCTCAAGGTGTTTTTTCTTGTAAGTTGCTTTTTCAAGAAAATCTTACAAAAGTCTGAGGTATTTGTTTATATTAGCTAGAGCCTTTAGCCCTGAAAAAAGTCGAAACTCGGGTTAATAGCAGTTCTTGATGAAATGTCTCGTTTTCCGGATGCTCATAAGTGGGGAAGTTATTTAGGTTTAATTCCTAGGGAATTTTCAAGTGGAGAGATGAAGAGGTTAGGTTCAATTACGAGAAGTGGGTGTGAGATGTTAAGGAGGTATTTAATCCATGAGCTTCGGGCTCGACAACTGAATGTATAAGTTAATGAAGTCCAGATGGGATGTGGGCAGAAGGTAAGATGGTGACATAATCCTCCTGCTGTAGACACGGATAGCTGAGTGATAGAAATAGAAATAAAGATGAGACAAAAAACTTAAAAAAGATATGACAAAAAAACAAAAAAATAAAACAACCTCTAAAGAAAAGTAAAAAAATGCCGAAGAGGATGGCAAGCAACAGTGATGATTTAGATCGTTCGGTTTATCAGGAAACTCAGATCACTTTTCGGTGAGTTAAAAAAAAGCTCGTTAGTCGGATAGAACCTGATAAACAAGGAATAAAACCATGAGATGATCTGTCTTCTAAAAAAGGTGGATTAAGGTCTCGGATAGTCGAATCAAAAACGGTCATTAGGAGCTGGTCTTGATGGGACTGGTGCGTGTTGGAATAGGACGCATCTCCATAGCTGGAACAAAGATAAAGAAACAAACACAAGGTTTAGACTAAAGGTTTGAGACATTTCTGTCGAAAAAGAAGATATGAAAAAGATTCATATAAGAAAGATTTTCATAAGTTTTCTTATCATCTTATCCATTCCTTTACCCTTTTTATTTAATTCATGTTCTGAAACCAATTTTGGGCAAAGAAATGACGATAAGGCAGAAAATACAACAAGGGTCGAACTTGATCTTCAAGCCACTCATGATTTTGTAGAAAAAATAAAAAGCTTTACGATCAAAGAAACCGTTCCTGTTGATTTTTTATTTATCATTGATGCTTCGGGTTCTATGCGGAATGAAAGAAAACATTTATCTAATAGAATCAACATATTCATTCAAAAACTCAATGCAGACAACATAGATTGGAGGATTGCTATTCAGTCTACAAATGGTGCATATAATAATTATAATATGACGCCTTTAATTTGGAATGAATCAAACTTTAAAAAATACGTTTTAAAGAACCAAGATTCTTATTCTGATAGAAAAAAACAAGAAATACTAGAGCAGACCATTTTATCTGTTAAGCCATTTTCTGAACACCAAGGTATAAAGTCATTAATTAATTTTCTTGAGAATAAAGATAGATACCCACAAAATGATCTTTTAAGACTAGACGCTCATTTTATTTCCATTCTTATATCAGATAATGATGAATCTAACGGATCTCCCTCTTTGGTTCAAAAATTTATCAGTAGAAAAGTTGCTATTCTTGGAAACAGTAAAGTTTTTCAGTTTCATTCTATTGTTAGCCCCTCTCAAGAATCTTGCAGAAACACAACAGCGAAAGGAAGATTTTATGAAATGTTATCAAATACAAATGATCCTATAAACGGTATTCTTCCAGGGAAAATTCTAAATATTTGTAGTCTTGATTACACAACAGTTTTAGATGGGATTACAGAGTCTATAAAGGATCTTACAAGAAAGATCTTTCTAGAATGTTCGTCTGTAGATGTCAACGACAATGGTGACTTTAAAGATGATATTGAAATCAAGCCTAATCCTCAAGTCAAATTTACTTTGAATCAAGATAAAGACAAGATCACTTTTGAAACACATCTTAATCCTGGCTCCTATACTATAAATTACAGTTGTGCAAGAAAATAATTTTGCCTCCTCAAAAGAATCTGTGAGTTCCCGAAGGTTCTAGCAATTTTCCAATGCTGTGATATAAAGCTTTTTTTTTAGAGCTTTATAGGTTCTAAAACCGTAAGATTTTCTCATAGTGAGTTTTACTTTGTTGTTTAAACCCTCTACAATCTCTTGAAAAAAAAGTCGCTACTTCTTTCAATATAACCACGTTCTTCCTCTCATAGACCAGTTCCTTTTTTAACCTCTTTATTTCTTCCAATGCCGAAGCCAAGTCATGGGAAGCTTGTTTTTTTGTAACTGCTCACTCTCGTAAGTTTTTATTTAAAGCCATAGAGATGGCTTCTAAAGAAGAATACCCTTTATTTCTCATTGTTTTAACATAGCTGGTAATACGACAAAAATATTTCGCCATTTCTTCTGTTCTGAAACACCCTGACACTTTCTTTTTCACTTTAGTCATTCTTAGATCTCTTTCAGCTCTGTTATTAGTAGGATCTACGTTCTTTCTTTTAGCAAAGCACAGTATTTCTGCTTCATACTTTTTAAATCGCAGCCAAAGGTTTTGAGCTTGTGTATGCTTTATTCGTCCTTTCTTGCCATTTTTCTTAGGAAATTCTGGAAGCTCTTTTAAGCCTTTTGTAAGAATACTCCTATACCTTCTCTGAAGAGTTTCGTACTCTTTTTGAGTCAGAACTCTTGACTCTTTTTTATGAACTAACTCCACAGTCTCTTTAAGAAGTTTTTTGAGATTTATAGCCCATTTGAATCCATTGCTTTCTTCTATAAATTTAAGCTCTCTCAAAAGGTGAGCCACACACAAAGCATGAGTTATCTTATCATAACAAAAGTAAGGACTCCAACAATCATGCACAAGCACTCCTGCATATCTATCCAAGAGACCAATATCTTTTATGGCTTCCTTTCCACCTGAAAGGTGGAGAAACTGCAAGACTAATTCTCCTGAACTATAAGTATGAATCCAGTAGTTTTTACCCTTAACCCTCATAGAGGTCTCATCAACATGAATGACCTCTGATTCAAGTATCTTTTCTTTCATCTGCTCTTCCCAACTTTTAAGAAACTCTCCTAATTCAGCAATGTATCTCAACATAACTGCAGGAGAAATCATTCGACCTATAAGCCCCATGTAATGTTCCCCAACACGCTCTAAAAGACAGCATCTGAACTATAATGAAATTGATGATGGAAGCTCTAATGCCTATACCATACTGAAGAGGACCACTCATACCTTTAGGGAATTGACCTTTATTTCTAGCTCCACATGAGGGACAATCCTTAACTTCAGAAGTTACAGTATGGGTCTGAATTTCATAAAAAATATCAATCTTTTTACGCTTCTCAAGGCTTTTTACCTCTGCTGTCTTTAAACACATCCCACACTGAGAACACTCTGAGGGAGAGACAGTCTCCTCACTGTTTGTATCTTTACTGTTATCAAGTCTAGAGCCCTTTTTTTGACTCCCACTAGCTTTCTTATTACGATTCCCTTGACGACTAAAATCTTGCGAAGGAGGAAGACCGCTGTTGCTGGAATTTTTTCGAACCTGTTTTTCTAAAAACACAACAATCAGAATGTTCACAACCTTAAAGAGAGATTCAACAATCACAGAAATCTCAGTAGGCACAGAACCTTTCTTTGCAAGCTTATCAAAGTCACTTCTTATATTTTCAATCTCATTTCTGATGGAGGTCTTATTTATTGTCATTTGAAAAAAGTATTTAAAAGAAAATCTGTAAGAGCAAGACTTTTATCTTAAAACAGGTCTAAAGTTAGGGATAACTGAACAATGTAGGTGAGCAGTTACAGAAGATCAAAAGTAAACGGCATAGTTTTTTAATAATTTCTTAGAAACTTTTTGAATGAGTTCAAGGTTTAGAATCATCTTTTGAAGTAAAAATGCTGTCTCTTTAGATAAATTCTTTTCATACAAAAAATCAAAGAGTTGCTTTCTGAAGTCTTCACTTTGGGATAAAAACTGCTGTTCTCTCCGGCCTCTTTCTCCTTGAGGGGGTTTTCCTTGCTCTGAAAGAACTATGAAAACAGATTCATAGTAGCTTATGACTTTCTTTAAAGTTTGTTCCAAAGAGATCTCCATTTTTTTGTCAATAGATACATTCATGTATTTTAGATCAGAATAGCTATGAAAAAACTCTAGGCAATGATCAGATAAGCTTTCAAGATTTTCTACAGTCAAAATAAGTCCTCTCAATTTTTTGCCTTGCTTCTTTGAAAGAGAGCAAGTGCTTACTTTGGAAATAAAAGAGGAGAACTCACTTTTTACAGAATTCATGATCCTTTCATATTTTTTAAGCTTATTGATAATCTCATCTAAGTTATCCTCTCTTAAGGCTGAGAAATTAAAGTTTAAAAAATTAGAGATGTTCACTGAAGCTCTTTTTACTTCTTGGTGGATTTGTTCAAGAGCCCAGACTGAGGAAAAATGATTCGATAAAAGAGGGGCTTTTAGTTTTTGAGCTCTCTTTTTAAGTGTCTTAGAAAAGAGACCTAGAAAGCCTGCTAGATACAGAAAAAAAAGTCCTATGCAAATAAGGAAAAAAACATAAAATAAATGAAATGTCACATAGGAGTAAGCTTCTTCAAAAAATGTGAGGGGTAGGTAGGACCATAAGTAAGAGAGACAAAAAAGTCCTATACAATGAACGAGAAGAAGAAAGCATACAGCCCTCTTAGCTTGTAAAGCTCCTTTTCGGATTTCGAAAAGTCCCCATAGAGAGCCTGCAAACAAAAGTCCTGTAAATCCTACTAAACTAAAGTGAGTTCCCATCTTTAAGTCTAAAAAAACAAGAAAAGACAAACACGCAAAGCTGGCTCCTGTTAAAAAATAAACAAGAATACAAGTTAAAAATAAAGGGATCTTGTGAGAAGAAAGATTGTAGAGATGATCTGTGATAAAGGAGCCTTCTAAAAAATATAAATTCCATGAAGGATGTTGTAGGGCTGTGACAGCCATATGAGAGATGATCGTCAGAGCAGAAAAATAAATAAGAGCCTTAGAAAGTTCTTGATTTAAATTGAACCGTAGCAAAATGAAGCTTACAAAAATTATAGGTAAGAGAAAAAACAAATAAACTTGAGATGAAAGTAGAATAGAAAGAATTATAAAAAGTGTTATAAGAGGCCCAAAGTAAGAACATAAAAGAAGGTTTACAGTTTGTTTGAAGCTTAAAAGACCTGAGCGCGATAGTGCCAAACTCATAGCGTTAACGGCACTAGAGGACTGAGTAAAAAAGGAAATTCCCAAAGAAGAAGCCATAAGAAGGAGGTTATTATTCCCTAAACTGTTAATAAGCTTTACAAATGCTTTTTCGTTTAAATTCTGAAAGCTCCGGGAGAACCTTAAAAAGAAAAATTGAAAGACAAATAAGAAGAATAAAATAAGTATAAAAAATAAAGCTTCAGGTAGGCGAGGTGGAATGAATGGCATAAGATGGTTCATGGTTAACGATCCTGATTTCTTTTTGAATTAACAAGATAAACATCATACCTTAGTGACTTTCCTTTAAAACTCAAAGAAGGTTTAGGATGTAATGCTTGAGAGGATTTTAAAGGCCTCTTGACAACGACCCTTCGAAGGGCTTTCTTCAAAGCCTGAGAGAAGAGGTTTTCCTTGTGAGGGTTAGGGTGTGAAGTTTGTAAGAGCTCTAAACACTGAATTTTCTTAGAACTGAGAGTTTTTTTAGTATTAAAGAACATGGGATCTAAGTAGATTGTATCATAAATTTTATTGCTCTTTTCAAGGTAGGAGTGAGCTTCTTTATGTAAAATCTTGAAATTTTTAGAAAGGGTTTTGCTCCAAGGGTTGTCTTGGTTACGATGTCTTTCTAGCTCTTCTGCTAACATGTAGTAAACAAGAGGGTGGGATTCTAAGGCTGTAACCTTGAGTGAATTTTTACAAGCTAACATAAAAAGAGAGTCATTAGCCCAGCCTGCTGTAGCATCTAAAACACTCTCCACTCCATGATTTAGGCCTAAAGCCTTTGAAAAAATTTGTTTTAAAGAAACTTCTTTAGGTTTTGATTCATGAAAGTCAACATAAATAAGAGGCGAGTTTTGTTTTAACATTCTTATATAAGGCTTTTTTTTCCTAAGAAAAAACTCAAGACTTCTTGAAAATGAATTATTAAACTGAAGAAACTCATCCCTTAACATCTAAGAACCTTTCCTAAATCACTTTTTTCTATACTGTCCACAAACTCAAGTCTAGAAACTCTCTCAAAAGGCATAACCTTTTTGTTAAATTCACAAAAAATCAGAGAAGCTTTTTTCTGAAGTTCTTTTTCACAAACCATCTCAATGCTATAACCTTTTCTATCGTATCTTTTTAACTTAAGAAAGCTCTTAAAGAGAGGAAGTTTTCGAGAAAGAAGAATATCCTCTAAAACAACCTCCAATTTTTCAAGGTCTATAAGCTCTCCTGAGATCTTTTTTTTCATATCTTTACGGCCCTTTATAAAAAGAACGTCTTCCTCTAATGAAGCTATGTCTTTTGTTTCAAACCAATCATTTTTTCGTTCTTCTAGAATAATTCTTTTATCTGAAAAAACTCTTATATAAGCAGAAAAAAGCGAGGGCGAACAAAGTTGTAAACAACCTTCTTGAGACAAACGGGCTTTTACATGCTTTAAGAGTTTCATTTGAGAAGAAAAGGGTTTTCTTGCTGTAGCTATTTGAGAGGAAAGTTCTGTTAAACCATAAGAGATGTAAAGAGGCCAGTTAAGTTGTAACGCCTTCTGTCTTATATGTTCGTTTAAAGCCCCCCCCCCTACAAAAACCATTCTTAAAGAACGGGGAGCTTTCAGGTTAAAAGATACAAGGTCATAAACTTGTTGCGGGACTAGAGAGGTTAAGTGAAACCCTCTAGCTTCTTTTACAAATAAAAAAGGATCCCATTTTTCTGAAAAATAAACCTCACTTTGTGAAAGAAAAGCTCTTGCTAAAATAGAAAGTCCTGCTACATGAAACAAGGGGAGCTTACAAAGCCATCTTTCATTCGATTTAATGTCAAAAGTTTCATTAACTGACTGTGCTGAATTTAGCAAAGCTTCCTTAGACAAAGCTACAAACCGAAGAGAATCTTTTTTAAAACTTGTCGTCCCAGAAGTTAAGAGCCATACACAAGCTTTCTTTAAAGACGGAAATCTTTTAAGATCTAAAACATCTTTCCATAAAGAGGAAAGCTTTTTGTTAAAAAGAAGGTAATTATCTAAAGACTGCCAATTGATTTCCACTTTAGACCTTTCAAAATTTTCTCAAAACCCCAATGTCTTTCCTTAGGAAAACAAAGTTTTTGGTTTTCTGTACTTAAGACTTCTGAAAACATGTTTTTTTTATAAAAATTTGATATTACACCACAGAACAGGGTATTTTTAGGATGGATTTTCGATACTTTACATGCTGTATAGTAAGAGGATACTTGTTCTATGGGATGTGCTAAATAGGAAGTGATAACAAAGGGTTTTGTAAAGTCCATGGTGTCTATGGACATAAGAGCTGGTTTGAGAACAAGGAACTGAGAATCTAAAACTTGAGGCCCTTTTTCATTATAATCCCAAGCTAAAGGTATTTTGTAATTCTTATAGCAAATACTCCAGTCATTTTCTTCTTCATAAAAAGGGTCTTCTATAAACTCAACATAGGAGGAAAGCCATGAAAGGTTTTTTGACATCCAGCTAAGAAATCTTTTTTTAGTTACTTTGTAATTAAGATCAAGACGTAGTTTTTGGTGTGGCCTTCTTTTTTTCTTTATGATTTTTATTTCATTTTCAATATCCTTCCCTAACTTGATTTTTAAAACATCAAAGTCTAAGGGGAAGTCTTCATCAAGAGGTGTTATTATATGGCTTTTGATTTTATCTTTCTCTTCTAAAATTCTTAAGGTACTTTTGCTATCTTCTATAGCAATCTCATAGCTTCTTTTTAAAAGTTGAGAAGAAAAATTGCAGGCTTTCAAAAGCAAAATGACCTGTTTCAAAGAAGGATCTCCTCTTTCAAGCCAAGGGTGGCAGTCGCTTACTCCTATAGAGTCATCTTCAAATTCATAACGTAATAAAATTCCTGATCTTGTTCCTTTTAAATCTCTTCTTTCAAGATCGTAAATAAAACCATTCAATTTTTTTATCTTTTTCATAAAGGTCCTCCAGAAGGAATTAGAAATTCAAGGCTTAAGAGAGTACAAAACAAGATATGAAATAAAGACGACTCAGCTAGGTATGCATTATACTTTTTTGAAGGGGGGCTTGAGAACACTTTATAGACAAGATGGAAGCAAAAGGGAATGAGTAAAAAAGAAAGTGAAAAAACAAAACTATATCCTTTAGCAATCCAAAAAATTTGTAAAATAAAAGCTAAAACATATAGAAATAACAGTTCAAAGCGAGCTTTTTGAAACCCAAGCCTTACTGCAAGAGTCTTTTTAGAGGCTTTTCTATCACACTCTATATCTCTTAAATTGTTGATGACTAAGAGAGTTGTGCAAACAAGACCCACTTGTAAACCAGCTAAAAACACTTCAAAATGATACGATCCTGTGTGAAGAAAAAACATACCTCCTACAGAAATAATTCCAAAAAATAAAATCACAAAAGGTTCGGCTAAACCTGTGTATGATAAAGCCCACTTAGTTCCTGTATAAAGATAGCCAAAAGTAAGAGCGGAAACTCCTATTAGAAAAATCAAAAGGCCTCCCTTTAAAAGAAGAGGGATAGAAAATAACATAGAAAGGAGAAAAAAACCCATGGCCATAAAGAAAACTTGCTTTTCAGTAAAAAACTGATTTTGACTTACTCTTAAGGGACCTAATCTTCCCTCATGATCTACACCTTTTTGAAAATCTAAGACATCATTAAACAAATTAGTTCCTATTTGAATGCACACAGAAGACAAAAAAGTCCAGATCATAAGGGAAAAAGAAAAGGATTTGTAAAAAAAAGCTAGACTGCTTCCTACAAGGATAGGAGCTAAAGAGGCTGTCAATGTTTTCATACGAAAAGACAGAAAAAGGTATTTTAACATTTTTAAACTATTAAGGAAACCTTGGAAATTTTGAAAAGTCCGGCTTCCTTTTCTCAATAAAGGCTTGTTTTCCCTCCTGAGCCTCTTCAGATAAATAATAAAGTAAAGTGGCTTGGCTTGCAAAGTCTAAAAGGCCTATTTGGCCATCACAGTCAGCATTCAAAGCTGACTTCAAACAGCGAAGAGCCATAGGTGAATGTACTAACATTTCACGACACCACTTTAAAGTTTCCATCTCTAACTGCTCGTAAGGTACCACTTTATTGACTAAACCCATCTCATAAGCTTCCCAAGCTGAGTACTGACGACATAAAAACCAAATCTCACGAGCTTTTTTTTGACCTACAATACGAGCTAAATAACTACTTCCTAAACCACCATCAAAAGATCCTACTTTAGGGCCTGTCTGACCAAAACGAGCTTTATCAGAACAAATTGTTAAATCACAAACAACATGGAGGATATGACCTCCTCCAATAGCATAGCCTGAGACCATAGCTACAACGGGTTTTGGCAGAAAACGTATTTGTTTTTGAACATCTAAAATGTTTAGACGGCTAAGGCCGTCTTTTCCTCTATAACCTCCTTTTTGCCTTACTTTTTGATCTCCTCCCGAACAAAAAGCTTCCCTTCCTTTTCCTGTTAAAATCACAACACCAATATCTTGACGATCGCGACAAAGCTCAAAGGCATCCTTCAGCTCTATAACCGTTTCAGGACGAAAAGCATTTCTCACATGGGGACGGTTGATGGTGACTTTAGCAATTTCTTGATCGGAAAGCCTCTCAAAAAGGATGTCTTCATAGGTTTTTATGGGCTTCCACATAAGTTGTTTATAGAAAAAACTTTGGAAAAATTCAAGTTATGGAATTTGATGCAAGGCGACCTCCCCCTTTAAAAATTTCTTCCTTAAGTTAAGAGCTAGAGGTTATACTTTTTCCAAAAATTAATTCGACATTCTTTTAACGCATAGCGTCCTGGCTTTTTAATCAAACTCTGTTAAATTTTTAGAGTGTCAAGTCCTGGTTACAGTCTTTTGTAGACTTTGATTACGAGGGATTGATAGATCGAGAAGGCAGAGGAGGCAAGCCTCGTTTGCCAGTGACAGAAGAAGAGAACTTCAAAATCAAGTTAGATGAAATTCAAGACAAAAGAGAAGGAGGAAGCATAGGAGCAAAGGGAATACAGGAACTTTTAGCAGATGAATTGTGATAGTTGCTATTCTCTTTTTGGGGTTTATGTTCTTTTAGATCGCCTTAATATTGTATGGATCAGTGGTTGCTGTTAAGAAACCGACTTACAGTTGTGTTCTCTAAAAAAAAAGGCTGAAACTAAATTCCAGACTCTCTTTTTAAGTGTGATAGTTGTGTTGTTTTAATCTTCCCAAGAGTTAACGCCATAAACATCAGAGGTTTGACCATTTTCATTTGTAAATTGAACAATATAAGTACCTCTAAAAACAGAAACAAAATTCTCTTCCTTTTCTACATCATAAGTGTGACTAACAACAGATCGTTCCTTTTGAGTCCAGAAAAAAATAATGTATTCACCATTATAAAAATACCGTGGGAGTTCATAACTTTCATCTTCATTAAATCTTACAGCTTTAGCAAATTCATCAAGGTTTTTTGATGTCGTATATTTACACATAGTTTTTGTATCAGAACCACGAATTCTATCTGAGGTACACAATCTATCAATGTCTTTATTACTAGAATTCATATAAAATGGCCTGTGAACTTTTGTAAGTTCTTAGAATCATTAAAAAATTTAAAAGGAAATAATAAAATTAACAACTTAGCCGTCACTATCTATCTTAAAATTTCCTGAAAGTTCTCTAAGGTTCCTTAATTTTTTACTCTGAACTCACTCTAAACAAATTAAGTGTGTGATAAGTTACTTGTAGCTTTATAAAAGGTTAGCTTTTGTATTACTTTTGAAAGCGGATTTAATTGTTGTATTATCTCTAGCGGCATCTTTCTGGCACTTTCTTATTTTCTTGTTTTCACAGTAGGTTAGAGAGAGATGTCGCAGTGAGGCTATTTAAAAGAAATTTTTTTAAAACCACTTGAAAAGAAAGTTTTTTTATATTATTATAAATAATATGGCTATAAAAGTAACAAAAAACAACCAGATTCCCAAAGCTCTTCAGGAATCTATTAAAGGAGCTTTTAAGGGAATTAAAGAGTTGGCAAAAGCTCAAAAAGAGACTGACCGCCAACTCAAAGAAACCTCTAAAGCTCAAAAAGAGACTGACCGCCAACTCAGAGAATCCCAAAAAGAGACCGGCAAGCTCAGAGAAACCCAAAAAGAGACTGGCCGCCAACTCAAAGAAACCCAAAAAGAGACTGACCGCCAACTCAGAGAATCCCAAAAAGAAATCACCAAAGCCCACAAAGAAACAGAGCGTTTGTTAAAAGAGTCAAAACTTGAGACCGATCGTCAGTTCAAAAAGTCTGATAAACGTATGGCAAAGTTAGACGAACTTTTCATAGGTCAATGGGGAAAGCTTATGGAGGCTCTGGTAAAAGGTGATTTAGTTAAACTTCTTCAAGAAAGAAACATTGAAGTGCAGAGTATTTCTCAAGAGTCTTCCGGGGTATGGAATGATGAGCCTTTTGAATTTGACATTATTGTAGTTAATGGCAGTGAAGTGGTTGTGACAGAAGTCAAGACCACCTTATGGCTAAAAGATTTGACTCATTTTATAAACAAATTAAAAAACTTTAAACAAATGCTTCCTTTGTATAAAGATAAAATAATTTATGGTGCTGTAGCGTATCTTAAGGCCAATCAAGGTTCAGCTAGAAAAGCTGAGAAAGAAGGTCTTTTTGTGATTCGAGCTTTAGGAAGTAGTGCAAGTATTATTAATGCCAAACACTTTAAACAAAAAAACTTTAGTAATACCAATTCCAAAAAATAATTCGACATTCTTTTATAGCATAAGGTTACGGAAGATATCTCCAAAAGGCTTAAGTTAACAAATTGTTGGAAAGTTTTTTCCTGAGTTCGCCCTTTAACAAACGATAAAATTCATAAGTATTTGAATATATTAGATTTTTCTGGATTGCCTCCAGATTTTAGACATACTAGTGTTCTGACCAGTAATTTTTTTCACAATTTTCAAGCCTTTAATCCAGGTCATTTTATTTATTTTTTTTTTATGTTTTAATACTCATATGTTAAATTTATTAAAGCCAAAAGATAAGAGAGAAATTCTTAAAATTATAAAGAAGTCTAAAAATCCAAGAGCCATATATCGAGCCAATGTTCTAAACTTAAGGAACAAAAATTTAACTGCCATAGAGACAGCAGATTACTTAGAGATAACTCCTAGAACTGTTTTCAACATCCAAAAAAACTATGAGAATTCTGGGCTGAAAAAAGCTCTTGAAGATGATCCTCGTCCTGGAAAACCTCCAAAGTTTGATGATCGCATAAAGTCAAAGATTATAGCTATGGTCTGCTCAGATCCTCCGGAGGGCTTTGATCGATGGACTTTAGAGCTCATTAAAGAGAGGGCAGAAAAAAACAAGATTGTAGACTCTATTAGCAAAGAAAAAGTTAGGATTATTCTTTTAGAACATGATCTAAAACCTTGGCAACAGAAGAGTTGGTGTGTACCAGAGCTTAATGATGAATTTATAGAGAGGATGGAGGATGTTTTGAAAGTGTATGAGAAGCCTCCGATTAAAGGAAAGCCTGTTGTGTGTATTGATGAAAAGCCTCTTCAGTTACTTGATGATGTTCGTCCTCCATCGGGTTGTCATCCCTCGGAAGTAAAAAAAGTAGATTATGAGTATAAAAGAGAGGGTACAGCAAATGTTTTCTGTGCTGTGGAGCCTAAGAGAGGTTTTTATATGAATAAGGTAACAGAGAGAAGGATAGGTCCGGATTTTGCTAAGTTTTTATCTTCTGTTGAGAGACATTATTCTGATTCCAAGAAGATTGTTCTAGTTATGGATAATTTGAACACTCATAGAAAAAAAAGTCTTACTGATTTTTATGGAAAAGATCGAGGTTTGCATCTATGGTCTCGCTTTGAGGTTCATTATACTCCGAGTCATGGAAGTTGGTTAAATCAAGCAGAAATTGCAATCAATATGTACTCTCGTCAATGTTTAGGAAAATCAAGAATACCTGACATAGAAACTTTAAGAAAAAGAACCAAGGCTTGGGTGAATATTATGAACAGACGGAAGATGACAATAAAATGGAATTTTTCAAGAAAATCAGCCAGAGAAAAGTTCCATTATAAAAAATGAGACGAGCCTGTAAGAGCCTGTAAACTAAATTGTATATAAACATTAGAAAATCATATCTTTCCAATGAATTTGATACACTCTTTACCCATACTTAAAAGTTATAAATTTCTAGAAGTAAAAATCCAAACTTATACATGAAAATGTAGAATTAACTTTTGGAATTGGTATAACTCTAAACATTTCACTTTTATTCTTTTTAATATAAAAATAATTTAATAAAATGACCTGGATTAAAGGCTTGAAAATTGTGAAAAAATTTACTGGTCAGAACACTAGGTTTTAGATGGGTTATTTTAAGTTTAGGAAGAGTTTTCTATGCGAAAAGGTTTTTTTATGTAATCTTTTTTAAATACAGCATAAATCTGTTTGGCTTCTTTGGATAAAGCTCTGGGGACAAAATAGGAGACAGAAGGTTTTTTCATTTTGTCTCCAATCACAAAAGATTCAACCTCTTTTAAAGTATCAATAAGCTCATTAAGGCTGTAATGAAGAGTAGCTTTTTTTAAAGAGAGTTCTACATACTTCAAGACAGTGTAAGCCAAAAAACAAATAAAAAGATGAGATTTAATTCTTTCAGAGAGTCTGTGATAGATAGGACGCATCTTCAAGGTATGCTTGTTAATACGAAACAGTTCTTCAATTTTCCAAAGTGACCGGTATAATTCTAAAGGTTTCCTATTTGTTTCACATTCTATGTTAGAGCAAACTCCATAGAGGCCATCCCAAAGGCTGTCCTGAAAGATTTTATCTGCATCTATCTGAACACTTCCTTTTAGAGTTTTAAGGTATTTTCGAACCCCACGATTACTTACTAACTTAGTGGCTGAAATTTTACCGTCTTTACAAATTTTTTTGAGTTTTTCTAACAATCTTTGTCGTTTTTTTTCATCCTGTAATCTCCGCTTTTCACTGTAAGAAACAAATACCTTGCGATTCTTGTAGGAAAACTCATAAACTTCAGAATTTTGGCTCTCTTTTTTAAGTTCTTTAAATTCAAAAATTTTTTCTTTTTTCTCTTTAGGTAGTTTCTTTAAAGGGCAGGATACCACATACTCAGCCTCAATTCCTTTCTTATTTAAACTTTCAAAAAACTTAAAATTGCTATCTGAAAACATAGCTCTATCAGCCACCACACGAATTCGTTTTACCTTATACTTCTTTACAGCTTGGTTTAAAACAAATTGCAAAGTCTTGGTCTCTGATGTGCAACCAGGAAACACCTCGTAAGCTAAAGGCAAACCCTCTGTATTGGCTAGCACAGCCAAAACCACTTGAGTTTCATTAAACTTTCCGTCCTTGCTATAACCAAAGTCCCTTAATTCTCCCTGCATGGTAGATTCAAAATATAGGGTTGTTACATCAAACAGTAAAACATTAAAGTCCGAACCTTTGGATGCTAGAGATTCGAAAACCTTTTGCCTCAAAACATCCTCCTCTTTAAAAACTCTATCCATCATAGTCAAGACCTGTTTATGAGATATTTGTTTACTAAAGAACTTCTCTATTAGAGAACAGCTTCTTAGCTTGCTTGAAGGAGAGAAAACTCTCATAAAAACCACCTCACGGAGTACTTGGTTTATAGCCTCTTTTTTTCTTCCAGTTTCTATTAAATCTTTAAAACCTAAATCCTCCCATGCTGTTCCGAAAATGTCCTCAAAACCATGGTTATGTCTTCTCTCACCTTGGAAACGTAGGAGATCAATAGGAATCTTTTCTGAAAGGCTTGAAAGTGAAAGAAGACCCTTTTTATGTTGTTCAAGAAGCTTTTTAGCTTCTTGTTTGTATTTCTCTACGATCTTGGAATCTTTAGATTGTCCTATGGTTTTGATAATGCGATTCTTTACTTTGCCTTCTTTCCAAAAAGATTCCACAAGACGAACCACTGTGCTACCGTTTTTGCGTTTAGGACTTGTTATGTACATAATCCCCCCCTATAAATATGAACATACTAAAGACATACTATGTTGTCAAGCAAAAAAATACCAATGAAATCAAATAGTTATAAATTTAATCCTTTCTTGAGGGCGAACTCAGGGCTTAAGTTAACAAATTGTTGGAAAGTTTTTTGCTTCTAACTTCTACTGTCTTTTTCCGATCGCTAAGTAAAAACTCTATCTTCTTCCATGTTTTAAGTTGTTACTTCCTACCTTCTTAGCTACTTTTATTTTCTTTCTTAGGCTAAAAGTTAGGCACATTAAATCAATTGACTCTCATCCTCTAGCTTACCTTGTACTAAAGCCTCCATAAGCTTTCCCTATTGACCGATCGTAAAGAGGGGGCTCTAATTTGAGAAGTTAAATGGAGCTTTTTTAAATTAAAAGAGCTTTTAGTAAAATCCCATAAAATCCCATAAAATCCCTTATAGTAGAAAAATTAAAGCCAAAGATATTTTCAAAAAAGCCCTTTCTCTTAAAACAGAGGATCACCTATTTGAGCTTAAGAGATGAAACACTTTCTAATCAGGATCGTATCGATGTGAGGTTTAAGGAGTGCCAAAAAGAAAATCCAAAAGCAGCTTTAAAAGATGAGTTTTTTAGGTCAGCTTCTTAAAAAAATCTACTCTCAGTTACTTTCAAGTAAAAAAAAAGTGTGATTCCAATGGCCCTCTATGAGACTTGACAGAAGGGAAGATTTCTAAAAAATTAAACATTTCCAGTTCAGAAGCTAAAAAACAAAAAAACTAAGAAATTCAATCAATTAGAAGGAATTTAACCCCCATAGGGGTTAGCACCTCCCCTATAGTGAGGGGGAAATTTTCCATGTCCGGTCAAGATAAGCTCTATTTGTTCGAAGAAATAAGAAAAAAAAACACCCATGCAAACCCCTTGAAGTTAAAAAAACCGCTCCATAAAAGAAAAGGAGGCCATAGACAGAAAATGTTATATCTCTAAAAGATAAAAAAGAGTTTTTACAGGGTTCAAATCCTATGTAGCTACAGGTCAAAAAATCGTCTTCAAAGAGCTTTAAAAAGCTACTTTCAAAGCCTGAAATTTAGCTGTTTTATACATTTTTTTTAAAAAAAGAAGAAGAAATAACTTAATGGATGAAGAAAAAAGCCTTTTTTTTTAAATAGCCCTTCTAAGATTTTTTATACCTGTTTGAGGATTTCATGGATAAAAATTTAATGAGCTTAGCCCATTTTAGAGAAGAGAGATTGTAGTTTTTAAAAAACAAAAAAGGGAGTAAAAACAAGTGATGAATTGATGATGAGAACTCCACAGTGAAAAAATATTTTTAAGCGTTATAACTTATTGAAATTATTTATTTTTTAGCTATCTTCTGCAAATTTAAAAAACCTGCCTGACCCCTATTTCAGCTTTTTTAAAAACTCTTAAGCTAAAGGGTTAAAAAAAATGCCTCCTCGAAAGAATCTGTGGGTTCCCGGAGGTTCTGGCAGTTTTCCAAGGTTATGATATAAGGCGATTTTTATAGCTTTAGAGGTTCTAAAGCCGTAAGATTTTCTCATAGTGAGTTTTACTTTGTTGTTTAAACCCTCTACAATCCCTGAGGAGAAGGTTTTTTTAGCCTTGAAGTAATTAAGAATAAGTAGCTTATGTCTTTGTATGGTTTTTGCTTTTCTTTTCATAGGTTCAATTTTTGAAAGCATGACTCGTCTCGTCCAACTGTCTATAAATTTACCAGCCCAAGTTGGTGGAACATAGGTCCATAACTGTCGGAAGTCTTCTTTTAAAAAATAACAGCGGATACTTTTTAAATTGTACTGTATTAAATGCCTTAATTTTACTTTTTCATAAGATTTTAAATTTTCTGCATTTTTTAACAAGGGCCATCTAGCTTTTGTTAAAAGGAGTTCATACCCGTCTTCTTTCATTTTTTTGTGTTCTGAAGCTCTCACTTCGTCTAAAGCCTTATTGAGTCTTGCTACGATATGAAACCGATCTAATATGTGTAAAGCTCCACTTGCCCTCTCCTTTATGACTTTTAAATAAGGCTTCCACATATCAGAACACACAAACCGTATATCTTTTGACTTCTCTCCTAGTAAATCAAAGAATTTTCTAAAACTCTTTTCTGTTCTTTTCTCTCCTATCCACAACAAGCGTACACGGGTTTTGCTTATTTCATAGACTAAGGTGAGATACTGATGGTTCTTTTTCCATTGTATTTCATCTACACCTATAGCTTGTATTCCCTTTAAAACCCTTTGTTTTAAACCATATTCTACGACCCATTCTACCGAAGCATAGACCTGATTCCAACTGACATGAAACTTACAAGAAACCTCTTTCCAAGACAGGTGACGACACCAGTCTGCTAAGTACTTCATGTAAAAGATCGTTAAACTCTTCTTACCATCGGCCCAAGGTAAATGTTCAACTTTTACCCCACAGCAAGGACAATTGACTCTTCTTACAGCATAAACAAAGAACACCCTGTAACTTAAAATAGGAAGGGATTCAAAGTCCCGTGATGATTTACTGCTGTCATACACTGAACAGGGCTTCTTACAAACACTACAAAAAGCTTGGCCATTTTTACGAGCCTTAATAGGAACATTAATTGACTTTCTATCTTTTGAAAAATAAATGTCTTCGTACACAAAAGACTTCCATCTTAAACAATCATTTAGTATAGTCTTCAAAAGCATCTCTTCCCTCCTTTTTTTTTTTTTGAATAACATTTTAAGGCATCTGGGAAGTAGGTGCTTCTTTTTTAAAATTTTAATGTAACACAGCAAATAAAAGCAAATAAAATGAATGTTTTTGAGTTCAATCGCCAAAGGCGATAGAGGCCAGTAAGGGCCTCAAAGAACTCAAAAATACAAGATAGGATGTCTTACTCTTACTTTGATTAATATGAGCCTTTTTGGGGGATTTCTACTACTTTTCACCCACAGATTCCCGGGAGGAGCCAAAAAAATAAAAAACTATCACTTAAGTTAGAAATTAAAAGAATAAAAAAAGAAAGGTTCATTTATGAGAAATAAAGAAAATAAAAACACTAAGAAGAAAGTAGCACGTCTTATTCTTGAAAAACGTATTTTTTTAAAATCAAAAGATCTTTTAAAAAAAGCTCATCAAAGCTCTTATGCTAAGAAAATAAACCCAAAAAACTTTGTTCAAAAATCCATTTCTCTTATCACTGATGAACATTTTTTGAACTCAAAAACGAAAAAACCTTCAAATCAAGATCATATAGTGCTTCCGTTTAGGTTTTCAGTTTCCTAAGATAGAGAAGTTATCAGTTATCAAAGTTTCTAATTTAGATCTGTGTTTTCGTATTCCTCTAAAAAATTGACTTAAACTTCCCTTGAAATCGTCATAGTTTTCATAATATCGATTCGCCGTGACCTCTTTTTTCATAAACTTCCAAAGCCTTTCTATAGGATTTAAATTCGGTGAGTACGGAGGAAGATAAACAAGTTTTATATTCAACTCTTTCGCTAACTTCTTGACAGACTTCGATCTATTGTATCCGGCCCCATCTAAGATAAGATGAATCTCTTTTTCATCGGGATGCTTCTTGCGAATATGATGGAGCATATCACATATGGAAACATGGTTAACTGTCTTATAACTCCTGACTACCGTCTTCAAACTATTGATCTCAATAGCTCCACAAACATTCACTCTTTTTCTCCAGCCTGAATTGGTCTTCACTTCAAACTTCTTACCCTCTCTTATCCAACCATATGAAATCGTAGGGCCCCTGAACTTCCCCTGTTTTTGCGGACAGTCAATTTTCTCTTAAAGTCTCCATAAAATGGAGGTAAAAGAAAGAATGGAAAAAGTAAAACAGTACTCGGAAGAGTTTAAAAAGCAAGCCATTGAATTGGCAGAGGAAATAGGTGCAAAGGAAGCCTCAGAGAAGCTAGGACTGAGAAATTTCCAAGTGATAAGCTCTTGGAAGCGTTTTCTAAAGCCTGAAGTAGAAAGACAAGCTTCCCATGACTTGGCTTCGGCATTGGAGGAAATAAAGAGGTTAAAAAAGGAGCTGGTCTATGAGAGGCGGAGTGTAGGTATATTGAAAGAGGCAGCGGCTTTTTTTTCAAAGGAAATCCTGAAATGAGATTTAAGGCTATGTTTTATGTAAAAGAGAAAGGGCATCCAGTGCTTCGCATCTGCGAATTATTAAGAGGATCTCGTTCTGGTTTTTATAGTTTTTTAAAAACCAGGGGAAAGCTTGAAAAGGATAAAAATCTGGAGAAAAACATAGAATCTATTTTTAAAAAAAATAAAGGCTGTTATGGTTCCCCCAGGGTGTATAGGGAATTAAAGCGTTGCGGAGTGAGTGCTGGAGAAAACAAAGTAGCTCGAATTATGAAACTAAAGAATCTCAGTGCCCGTCAGAAAAAACCCTATGTTCCTAGAACAACAAAGAATAACCCTCTCATGATTAAGTCTCCTCGGTTGTTTAAGACAGGACAGAGCCAAGCAGGAAAAGAAAACCAGGTATGGTGTTCGGATTTAACCTATATTCCTTTTAGAGATAAATTTCTGTATTTGGTTGTATTTTTAGATGTCTATAATCGAGAGATTAAGTCTTGGAAGCTCTGTGAGAGCTTGGACGGGGTTCATTCAAAACAGGCTCTGAGAGCCGCAGTCCAATCTGTTTCTGGGAACTTAGAGGGCTTGATAATCCACTCGGATCAAGGGGTTCAATATTGTTGTGAAGGGTTTAGAAAAGAATTGAAATTCTTTGGCCTCAAGCAATCTATGTCTAGGAAAGGAAATTGTTATGATAATGCGTTTGTGGAGAGCTTTTTCCATACGTTGAAGGATGAACTGGAATACAAAGACTGTACAACAAAGGAAGAGTTGGAGAAAAAAATTGCAATTTACATGGATTGGTATAACAAGGTAAGAATGCATTCTTCCTTGAAATACATGAGCCCAAAAGAATTTAAACAAAGGAGGGCTTTAAGAACATAAAAACTGTCCACTTTTTTGGGGGAAGATCACAGAGGATAAGAGTTCAACGTCCTCGTCTTAGAAAAAACAAAGAGGAAGTTCCTCTGGAGAGTTATACAGTTCTCCAGAGCTTTGATCTTCTCTGTGAAGATGTAATGAGGGCTATGAGGAGTCAGCACCAGAAACTATGAGCCTTTACAAAGGAAGTTGGAAGACGGCTTAGGTTTAAAAAAATCCTCTGTCAGTAAAGCTTTCAAGATGAGTTGTCAAAAGTCTTTGGAAGCCATTCAGTCTCGGAATCTTTCACAAGAAAGTTTCGTGGCTTTAATGATTGACGGCATTGAATTTTCAAAAAGAACAGTGATTTGCGTTCTTGGAATTACAAGTGAAGGAAAAAAGATGATTTTAGGTCTCAGAGAAGGCTCTACAGAGAACGCTGTCATCATGACAGACCTCTTGCAAAATCTTATAGAACGTGGTCTTCCACAAGATAGCAAAAAACTGTTTGTGACTGACGGAAGCAAAGCTCTTCGCAAATCCATCAATGATGTTTTTGGACAGAACTCTTTGGTTCAAAGATGCATTCATCATAAGGAGAGGAATATCCTCTCCTATCTTCCCAAAGAAAAGCACTTAGAGTTTAAAAGACGTTGGAAAAAACTTCATGGATTGGAAGATTATGAAAGTGCTAAAAAAGAACATGATAGTCTTCTGAAGTGGCTTAAAAAAATAAGCTCTGAAGCTTCAGAAAGTCTTAAAGAAGCCCATTTAGAAACATTGACAGTCCTTCGTTTAAAAACTCCTCCTCTTTTACGAAAGACTTTAAGCTCTACGAACCCAATAGAAAGTGCCTTCTCTATCGTTCGTCAACAAACAGGAAGAGTGAAGAATTGGAAAAAAAACCCTCGACAAATCTCCTTATGGGTCGCAGCTTCCTTGTTACATGTCGAGAAAAAATTTCGCACTATCAGGGGACATAAACAAATCCCTCTATTTATAGAAGAAATAAATAAAATAACCCTTGAAAAACAAATGGAGATAGCTTAATTATGAAAAAGTCCCTTCTGAAACCCTAACGGGATTACGGACATCCTCTTTTATAGGCCTTAGAATAAAAACTAGACCTCAACTCAAAAAAAAACGGAAAACCTAAGCGGAAGCACTATATACATGAAATAAACATATCTTATGAAAACTCACCCCCCCTCAAAAGAAGTTTTTTTAAAATCTCCTAACTGAAGCTTTTCCTTAAGTCAATTCTAAAATTTTAAATTTGAACATAAAAATGTCGAATTAATTTCTGTAATTGGTATTAAACTATAGTGTGGTACTTCTCTGAAAGGTAAAGAAGAAATATTTTTCAATCTTCGATTTGAAATATCAATGTATTCTTTATTCATTTCAATAGCTATAAAATTTCTCTTTAGCTTTTTACAAGCTACAGCAGTTGTTCCGCTTCCTGAAAAAGGATCTAAAACTAATGAGCCCTCTCTTGTTGTTAGAGCAATTAAATACTCACATAAAGATAGAGGTTTAACAGTTTTATGATTATTAAAAGCACCTCTTTCACTTTTTTTGGGTTTTCCAACTAAAAAAGCCCTATCAATAACTTTACTTATCTCCTCACTAGATAAAACATTAGAAGCAAACATGTCTTTGTTTAAACCTTGCTTAAGATTTGTATTCACTAAGGAGACATTGTGTTTTAAAGTATTTTTCAAAAACGTTCCCTCTGTAGGTTTTTGAGCCATTGCAATGGGTTCAAAGCAAGATTTAACTTGAGGAGTTTTCCAGCCTGATAAATTGTCAATTATTTCCTCTTTCTTTTTTTGAGAAATATCTAGTTTCTTAATAAAGTGGTTTAAACTCATGGCTTTGGGCTGATTTTGAGTGTAAAGCCATATAAAACTATCTTTTATTTCAAAGCCTGCATCATCTATAGCACAGGTCATTCTATGATAAAGTCTGGGGCTTGAAAATGAAAATAAAAAACCCCCTGGCTTTAAGACTCTAAACATTTCTTTTGATATTTTAAAATACCACGAATAAAATTTTTTACCCTGCTCTTTATCAAACCTCATTCCTGCAGGAAGAGATTTTATAGTTTGGAGATTTTTTTTGTTATTTACTTTTTTTGTATCCCAATTTTGATCCATTTTGTCAAGAAAGTAGGGTGGATCTGTTAGGACAAGATCAATAGAGGAATTCTTTAATTTTGGTAAAAACTTTAAAGAGTCTTTATGGACAATTGTATTAATAAATTCTTTCATATTTTTACTTCCTTATTTTTTCCCTATATTTTTCATAGAGTGTTTTATAGACTCCTTCCTGAACCCCTTCCGAACATGACATGATCTTATAACAGATGAATTAGCTAATTTTATAATTCGTCCTTTACTTCTGAGTAGTATTTTCTTATAAGCTTAGTTATATCATTTCCAAAAATTAACGCGATATTCCTTTGTCGCATAGCGTACGTACTTTTTGATCAAACCCTGTTAATTTTTTAGAGTGTCTATCAAAAAGAAAATATGGATGACCAGCCTTTTTTTGAAAAGCTGGGACTTAAAAACCCTGATTAGAAGAGTTAGACTCATCTAAGAAGTAAGCTCATAAAAAGGAGCTTACTATTAACAACAAAAAAGGAGGTCATCCAATGAAAAATATAATGTATATTAGGTTTCAGTCTCAAAAGACAGTTTGACGAAGCAAAAATAGCCTGTGATGTCATAGCTCCTTCCATGATTCCAGAGATTTCATCGGATCGAGTTAAACCGAGGGGTTATTTTGTATAACCTCTTGAAAACACTAAAAAGAGAATAAAAACAATAACTAATACCATTTCCAAAAATTAATTCGACATTCTTTTAACGCATAGCGTCCTGGCTTTTTGATCAAACTCTGTTAAATTTTTAGAGTGTCGAAAAAAGATTTAGTTACACAGATTCAAGGGTATAATTTTCTAGCTACTTACAAAGTAGAAAGAAGTGCCAACATCAAGATAAAACTCCAAGCTTTGCAGCATATGCAAGAAGGAAAATCGATTCAAGAAACAGCAAGTATAGTTTTCTATCACCGTCACAGTATCAAATCCTGGTTACAGTCTTTTGTAGACTTTGATTACGAGGGGTTGATAGATCGAGAAGGCAGAGGGCGCAAGCCTCGTTTACCAGTGACAGAAGAAGAGAACTTCAAAATCAAGTTAGATGAAATTCAAGACAAGAGAGAAGGAGGAAGCATAGGAGCAAAGGGAATACAGGAACTTTTAGCAAATGAATTTGACTGTTGCTATTCTCTTTCTGGGGTTTATGCTCTTTTAGACCGCCTTAATATTGTATGGATCAGTGGTCGTTCTCTTCATCCTAAAAGTTCACAAGAAGCTATGAAACAGTTTAAGGAACATTTTCCAGAAGAGGTGGAGAAAATAAAGGAAAAGATTCAGACTCATAAAATAGAGATTTGGTGGCAGGATGAATGCAGAATAGGCCAGCAAGGTTCTTTAAGCAGGATTTGGGCAAGAAAAGGCACACGACCTAGAGTTGTGAGACAAAGATAATTTGCTCTTCAAAAGAATCTGTGGGTTCCCGGAGGTTCTGGCAGTTTTCCAAGGTTATGATATAAGGTGATTTTTATAGCTTTAGAGGTTCTAAAGCCGTAAGATTTTCTCATAGTGAGTTTTACTTTGTTGTTTAAACCCTCTACAATCCCTGAGGAGAAGGCTTTTTTAGCCTTGAAGTAATTAAGAATAAGTAGCTTATGTCTTCGTATGGTTTTTGCTTCTCTTTTCATAGGTTCAATTTTTGAAAGCATGACTCGTCTCGTCCAACTGTCTATAAATTTACCAGCCCAAGTTGGTGAAACATAGGTCCATAACTGTCGGAAGTCTTCTTTTAAAAAATAACAGCGGATACTTTTTAAATTGTACTGTATTAAATGCCTTAATTTTACTTTCTCCCGACTTCAGCGTTTTCTTTTCAAGAATCTAATGATTTCAAGTAGTTACGCAAAACCGTGATCACTACATTTTAAACGGTGCCTTATAGATTTTTATATGATTTTAGGGGTTAAAACTGTATATTGCCCCAAATGTTGAATGGTTTTTTGGATGACTTTATTCTGCACTCTCTTGTTCTCTACAATCTGAACTGAAATAGAACTATTCTTTCTTGGAATCTTTTTTACAAACATATTTAAATGTTAAAAGAAATTTCCAGCCTTGAAAAGACCTCAAAAAAAGATTTCTGACACTACAAATGCACTGTCTGGAAAAATACCCCCCAACTCTGTTCTAAACATAGCTCGCACACTTTATGAAGTTTTAGTAGTGGAAAACGCTGAAGTCGGGTCAGAAAATGTTTATGTATCTCTTGTGTTGTCAAACTTAGGTCGTAAACTCCACCTTTTAGCTTTCTTTGATTTTTAAAGGCTCAGATTTTTTCTTAAATTTGCTTATTTAAAAGAACAAGAGGGTTTAGAAGTGATAACTTTAGAAGTCATGTTTTAAAAAGAATTGCAATCTCATAATACCGTCTTTTTTGCAATACTATTTTTATTAAAATTTGAAAAAAAGAAGTAAATGAAGTATGTTACGTTAAAAATTACTCCACTATTTCGACTCATACAAGTTTTGTTTGAGGAAAATGAAGCTTTGTTTGAGAAAAAAGACAAAGAGCTTTCAAAGCTCAAAAACTCAGAAAAGTGAAAAAAAATAGTTACACACACTAAGTATGCTCATTTGAGCTTAAAAGCTTTTTAACCCTTTCTTTTACTTTTTTCTTGTAAGTGACTGGAATAGGAAGTTTTAAAGAATCAGATTCTTTTGAAGAGGCCATTTTTTTTATGTAGTAGGGTTTGCGAAGTTCTTATTTTTTTGTTTTTATTCTTATGAAGTTTCTTTTGTCTGTGTAAGGTTTATTTAAAATGTAAAGGGAAAAAGATTTTTTTACTCTATTAAAGAGAGCCACCGCATTCTTTAGGAGTCCAATCTTTCGTGCTATCAGTTGCCAAACCATCAAGGTTAAGGCAAACTCTTATGGTTTTGTTTAGGTACATCTCAACACCGACACCATCATAACAAATTGGGTTAGGAACACCACCAGGAGTAGGGTTATTACTTTCACAATAATTAAAATGAAGGCTATTTGGATATACGCTTTGTGGGGGAGGATAATTGACTAATGGTAATCTGCTAGCAGATGTAGTCCGGTCGGTACTATCTTTAAATTCGTACTTGCTAGGACATTCTTCTGAATGATTATCGTTGCCATTGCCTCCTAAATAAAAAGTAGTGAGAATTGCGTGTGGATTTAAAGGGTTTGTTCTATCAAAGTTTGTTCTATCAAAATAGACAATAACTTGACTTGTAAAGTAAGATACAGATCCGTCATTCTTATCACATGCTAAATCATAAAAAGCATCCCTAAAACCAAAGCCTTCAGTGTAAGTGCTAAAGCCAGAGAAAGTCCCCCCACCCAGACCGGTTACCAGTGTTGTCTTAGGATTTTGTTCATAAAGCACAGTTTTGTACATTGTGAAAAGATTAGACACTAAGACTTTTCCGTTAGAAGCAATAGCCTTTCTTTTGTAGTTGTTATAGGCTGAGTATCCTATGCTAGCTAAAACCCCAACTATGGCTACTGTTACAAGAAGCTCTAGTACAGTAAATCCTTTTTGTTTTTCTTTAGCTTGGTTTTTTCGAAAAGAAAAACCAAAAAAGCAGACAAAGAAGTTTGTTACACACGTTATTAGAGGAATCCATGACGCTCTCTCTCTCTCTACTCATCTACCACATCCCCCTAATTTTACCATAACCTAAGGTTCTTTTTAAAGCAAGCCTCCTATGAAAAAAGTGTTTTTTTGAACCATACTTGTCTCATGAAGAGAAAAGAAGAGAGCTTTTTTTTCTTTTCTTAAGTCTTAAGTCCGTTAAGCCTTTTATCAACTTGTTCAAAAAAGACCGCTAAAAAAGAGAGCTACGTCTTGAATGATTTTGTTTTTCCATGTAGGTGTGGATGATGAGCTTTTTTTACTTGATAGTTTAGCTATCAAGCTTTTAAAGGGATTCTTTAGGCCTATTTTCTGCTTACGATTACTTACCCTGATAGATTCTTAATTTTTTGCCTCCTCAAAAGAACCTCCGGGAACCCACAGATTCTTTTGAGGAGGCAAAATATTCAAGAAAACTATCATGGAATTGTTTTAATGGACAGAGCCAGTTGGCATACCACAGAGACTTTGATAGTTCCTAAGAATTTATCCATGATGCCTTTACCTCCTTATAGTCCAGAATTAAATCCCATGGAACAAGTCTGGCAACAATTACGAAGGATCAAATTATCGAATGCATGTTTTAAAAACTATGACCATATACTGAATACTTGTTGTGAGGCCTGGAATACTTTTTGCGATCAGGAGGGCAGGATTAAAAAATTATGCACTCGATCTTGGGCAAAACAACAAGATGAATCAAGCTTGTAAATTAATTTGAACCTATAAATTAAATTGCGTAACTGATTTTTTTCATTTTACATCTTAACCTCACTTTTTTACACTTATTTTAACCCATCAATCGATTCACACAACAATAGATATACATAAAATAAACATATCTTATGAAAACTCAACCTCCCTTCAAAAAAAACTTTTTTAAAGCCTCCTAATTGAAACTTTTCCTTAAGTCAATTTTAAAATTTTAAATTTGAACATAAAAATGTCGAATTAATTTCTGTAATTGGTATAACACTTCCTTGTTTCAGGCCAAATGCACACACTTTTTCACAGTTTTGGATAGTTAATCACGAACAAATCACGAACAAACTCCTCAAGAAAATGGTAGGGAGAATAGCAACCGACTCACATAACTATGTTATGCTGTACTAGGTTTATAAAAAAACAACCTTCAAAAGGATACATGGCTGTTTGTCAAGGAAGTGATATTTAAAATGAAAAAATCAGTTACACAATTTAATTTACAGGCTCATAATACAGTTTTCTGACTTTACTTTTTCAATACCAGTCCTTTGAGAAAGTCTACTACATCTAAATGTCCTTGAATTTCTGCATGCATAAGTGCTGTCCTTCCGCTATTATCTTTAGCATTTACATTTGAAACTTTAGAAAGAACCTTTACATTATCGAGACGTCCTTTACTTGCGGCCAACATAAGTGCTGTCATTCCGTTATTATCTTTAGCATTTACATCTAAACCTTTAACTTTAGAAAGAAACTTTACACTATGGAAAAATCCTCCAATTGCTGCCCACATAAGTGTTGTCCTTCCGCCATTATCTTTAGCATTTACATCTAAACCTTTAACTTTAGAAAGAAGCTCTACAATATCGGACTGTCCTTTAATTGCTGCCCACATAAGTGTTGTCATTTCTGTTTCATAATCTTTATAATTTACATTTATTACTGGAAATTCGAGAAGAGACTTTACAAGATTTGAATCTCTTGTCCTTACTGCATATATAGTGCTTCCGTTTAGATTTTCCGTTTTTTTTGAGTTGAGGTCTAGTTTTTGTTCTAAGGTCTTGATAAAAAGTCATTTATTTTTAAAAATAGTTTCATATATCAGGGTTTCTATCAAAAAAAGAGCGAAAAGATTTACTCTATGAACTATCTCTAGAGAAAAATCTTAAATACGCAAAAAGGATTATGACAATTCTCCATTTAGATAAAGGTGAGTTGTGTAAAGATATTTCCCGTTTTCTTTTCATTGATGAGGGCACGATAAGAGCCTGTAGAGATCGTTATAACAAAGGCGGGATAGAGTGCTTAATCAACGACAATTACAACCTAAAAGGTCCTTTTTAACTAAGAAAGAGGAGAAAATGCTTTTAAAGGAATTAGAGAAAAGAATTTTTCCATCATCACAGGCCCTTATTCAGTTCATTGAGGAGAATTTTGGTGTTACGTACTTTAACAAGTGGTGTAATTGATCTTCTCCATTGCCTTGGTTTTTCTTATAAAAAAGCCACAGCGATACCAGGTAAGGTAAAGAAAGAAGAGCAGGAAAAGTTTGTGCGTAAATACAAGAGAATTAAGAAGAAAGACGGTCCTGTTTACTTTGCTGATTCCACACATCCTGAGTGGGGCCCTACGATTTCATATGGTTGGATAAGAGAGGGTAAGAAGTTTGAAGTGAAGACCAATTCAGGCTGGAGAAAAAGAGTGAATGTTTGTGGAGCTATTGAGATCAATAGTTTGAAGACGGTAGTCAGGAGTTATAAGACAGTTAACGAAGTTTTTCTATGTGATATGCTCTATCATATTCATTAAGAAGTATTCCGATGAAAAAGAGATTCATCTTATCTTAGATGGGGCCGGATACAATAGATCGAAGTCTGTCAAGAAGTTCGCGAAAGAGTTGAATATAAAACTTGTTTATCTTCTTCCGTACTCACCGAATTTAAATCCTATAGAAAGGCTTTGGAAGTTTATGAAAAAAGAGGTCACGGCGAATCGATATTATGAAAACTATGACGATTTCAAGGGAAGTTTAAGTCAATTTTTTAGAGGAATACGAAAACACAGGCCTAAATTAGAAACTTTGATAACTGATAACTTCTCCATCTTAGGAACCTGAAAACCTAAACGGAAGCACTATATAAGTCTATATCTTAAATTAGCACCATTTTTATTAAGAGCTTTTGCAAAAGTTAAATCTCCATTTTCTATTGCTTTCGTAAGTGCATTTTGTGCTGGTTCATTATTCGCATCAGCTTTGTGTGACAAAAGAAGTTTTGCCATTTCTTTTCGATCAACATCAAGGGCATATTCCAACATAGTTTCATTTTTATAACCAATCCTATAATTCACAGGTACTTCAACTTGACACTGTTCTAATATTTTTCTGAAAATATTAATTCTTCCTTCGGAAATAACTTCTCTTAACTCTTTTTTAAAGTATTTAGAGCAATCCACATATTCAGGATCCAGATCTTCAGAAAAAGCAGGAAAGCTTAAGTTTATTAAAGCTCCCATAGCAAATAAAGCTATTAAAACCTTCCTTATATTACCTAAACTCGTGACTAAAAATGTACACTACAAAGCTATAATTTCCCATTTTCCATAAAAATCTCAGTTTTCATAGGGGAATTTTCAATTTTTAGATAAAATCACAAAAAATAACTTGCCTTGCATTTTCCTTTATAGTGTAATATATTACACTATAGGAGGGAGAAATATGAGCTTTATCAGAAGAATAAAAAGAGGAAAGGTAACATATCTTGCAGAAGTAGAGAACAAAAGGGTTGATGGAAAAGTTATCCAAAAGCATATTCGGTACATCGGGAAGGAAGAGAATGGTGAAACTGTAATTTCAATGAGTTCATCTGATCTTGAAATAGAAAAGGTCAAGGTTTATGGTCCTTTGCTTGTTTTAGATAAAATAGCTAGGGAAATAGATTTGCAAAAATCTCTTGGCCAATACTCCAATGAAATATTAAGCATGGTCTATGCTCACTGTTTAGATTACAAAAGCCTTAGAAAAATGCCAAAATGGTATGAGAGAACAGATTTAAACACTTTGCTAAATTTAGAGGATCTAACCGAAAGTCGTTTGCTTTCTGCTCTAGATTCTTTAGAGAGTGATCCAGAAAATTTACAGAAGAAAATATTTCAAGGTGTTCAGAAAAGGTACAATCTTGAGCTAAAAGGGTTGGTGTACGATGTTACCAATACATACCTTTATGGTAGCAAATGTCAGCTTGGAAAATTAGGAAAGAGTAAGGATGGGAAACGTGGAAATCCTTTGATTCAAATTGGTTTGGTGACAACTCAAAAAGAAGGAATACCAGTGTTTCATAAAACTTTTAGTGGAAACATACACGATAGCAGGACTCTACTAAGTTTATCCGATGGATTTGCAAACTATGGACTAAGTGGAGGAATGTTTGTTTACGACAGAGGCATTTTTTCAGAGAGAAACCTCAATGAAATCAATGATTTGGGCTGGAATACGCTTTGTGGGATTGCTCTCAGAAAAAAAGAGAAGGATTTGATTAGAAAAATGATAAGGCTAGACTCTATTGTTGATGTATCCCATCGCATCAGGTTATCAAGTGGTACCTTGTATGCTCAGAGCATTAATCACAATGTTGGAAAAATCAAAGGACGTTTAGTTGTTTGTTACAATCAAAGGAGAGCTTTAGATATAAGAGAATCTCGTTTGGACGAAATTGCAAACGCACAAATTCTTTTGTCTAAAAATAAGGCTCCTCCCGGGAATCTGTGGGTGAAAAGTAGTAGAAATCCCCCAAAAGAGCTCATATTAATCAAAGTAAGAGTAAGACATTCTATCTTGTATTTTTGAGTTCTTTGAGGCCCTTACTGGCCTCTATCACCTCCGGTGATTGAACTCAAAAACATTCATTTTATTTGCTTTTATTTGCTGTGTTACATTAAAATTTTAAAAAAGAAGCACCTACTTCCCAGATGCCTTAAAATGTTATTCAAAAAAAAAAAAAAAAGGAGGGAAGAGATGCTTTTGAAGACTATACTAAATGATTGTTTAAGATGGAAGTCTTTTGTATACGGAGACATTTATTTTTCAAAAGATAGAAAGTCAATTAATGTTCCTATTAAGGCTCGTAAAAATGGCCAAGCTTTTTGTAGTGTTTGTAAGAAGCCCTGTTCAGTGTATGACAGCAGTAAATCATCACGGGACTTTGAATCCCTTCCTATTTTAAGTTACAGGGTGTTTTTTGTTTATTTTGTAAGAAGAGTTAATTGTCCTTGCTGTGGGGTAAAAGTTGAACATTTACCTTGGGCCGATGGTAAGAAGAGTTTAACGATCTTTTACATGAAGTATTTAGCAGACTGGTGTCGTCACCTGTCTTGGAAAGAGGTTTCTTGTAAGTTTCATGTCAGTTGGAATCAGGTCTATGCTTCGGTAGAATGGGTCGTAGAATATGGTTTAAAACAAAGGGTTTTAAAGGGAATACAAGCTATAGGTGTAGATGAAATACAATGGAAAAAGAACCATCAGTATCTCACCTTAGTCTATGAAATAAGCAAAGAAAGTGTTCGTTTGCTATGGATAGGAGAAAAAAGAACAGAAAAGAGTTTTAGAAAATTCTTTGATTTACTAGGAGAGAAGTCAAAAGATATACGGTTTGTGTGTTCTGATATGTGGAAGCCTTATTTAAAAGTCATAAAGGAGAGGGCAAGTGGAGCTTTACACATATTAGATCGGTTTCATATCGTAGCAAGACTCAATAAGGCTTTAGACGAAGTGAGAGCTTCAGAACACAAAAAAATGAAAGAAGACGGGTATGAACCCCTTTTAACAAAAGCTAGATGGCCCTTGTTAAAAAATGCAGAAAATTTAAAATCTTATGAAAAAGTAAAATTAAGGCATTTAATACAGTACAATTTAAAAAGTATCCTCTGTTATCTTTTAAAAGAAGACTTCCGACAGTTATGGACCTATGTTTCACCAACTTGGGCTGGTAAATTTATAGACAGTTGGACGAGACGAGTCATGCTTTCAAAAATTGAACCTATGAAAAGAAAAGCAAAAACCATACGAAGACATAAGCTACTTATTCTTAATTACTTCAAGGCTAAAAAAACCTTCTCCAGGGATTGTAGAGGGTTTAAACAACAAAGTAAAACTCACTATGAGAAAATCTTACGGCTTTAGAACCTCTAAAGCTATAAAAATCGCCTTATATCATAACCTTGGAAAACTGCCAGAACCTCCGGGAACCCACAGATTCTTTTGAGGAGGCAAAAATAAAAATATAAAACCAGGTTTGGAAAAATACCTTACTCCAACAGGAAGATTAAGAAGAGATCGGTTGAATTTAGAATCTGAGTTTGATGGTTACTCTTGTATATTTTCTACAAAAAAGATCTCTACAAAAGATATTGTTAATTTGTACTATAAGAAAGAGATAATTGAAAAATCTTTTAGGACCTTAAAGGGAATAACAAATTTGAGACCAATTCGTCATTGGCTTTACAACAGAGTTCAATCACATGTCTTTATATGCTATTTATCTTGTCTGATACTTTCAATTCTAAAAATGAAGCTTGAAAAGATGCAGATGTCTCCAGAGGAAGCTCTTGAAGAACTCGGTAGCATGTATAATGTCTATCTTTATGACCGAAAAAATAAAACTAGACTTATCAAAACAGTAGCTTTGAATAAAGTTCAAGAAAAAATACTAAGATCTATTGGAAAAAGTCTTGTCAAAAAAACGTCCGTCTGTAGTGTACATTTTTGAGCACGAACTCAGGTATATTATTGTTATTTGGTTTCATAACATCCTCCTTTTGTTTGTGAAAGATATTTATTTCAAATAGCTATCTTTCATTTTTTTGTTTTTAAATCCTATTTTCTTATATCTAGGTAAGGAGCTTTAACCTTTCTAAAATTATGTATTACAAAAACTATTCCAAGCTTAACTCCTTATTATGTAAAGCTGAGCCTCTAAGACTGTAAAAAAATTCAAAAGGTGACAAAAATTGTCACCTACTTCTTTAAACGTTATAGACTTCCAGTTTTTTGTTTTCATAATCATTAAAGTGAGTCTATCATAAAGAAGTTAAAAACACAAACTATTTTTTTTAAAACTATAAAAACTGTATAAATTTTTTATAGTGATGTAATTTTTACCTTTCGAAAAGGAGAGCAGAGAACTTCTTTTTAAGAATGGGTACGACTTCAGCGTTTTCCACTACTCTGTAAAAACAGATCGGAGGTAAAAAGAAAATATGGATGACCTCCTTTTTTGTTGTTAATAGTAAGCTCCTTTTTATGAGTTTACTTCTTAGATGAGTCTAACTCTTCTAATCAGGATTTTTAAGTCTCAGCCTTTCAAAAAGGTTGGTCATCCATATTTTCTTTTCATAGATGTTTATATAAAACTTTATGTTATCAAGACATTTTGACAAAAACTCTGATCCCGCTCTTTATGTGGATTTTGAAGCATTATATTTTCTTAAGTCACTCCTCAAAATTTCCATAATTTGGAAATGAAAAGTGTCGAATTAAATTTTATAATTGCATCATTTCTTATTTTTATTTTTAGTAGAGTTAAAAGTTCTTGGTACGTTTTTTTGTATACGGACAATCTCTAAGTTCTTATTCACAATAACAATGTATCCTAATTTTTTTGCTTTCTGAATAAAAGCTTCGACAAAGGCTTTTTCTTGTCTTTTATCAAGATCTTTTTTGAATCTTTGTCGATCAAGTTTTTCTTGAATTTCATCTTCTATTGTTAAATTATTTGGAGTGTTGTATTTTGTTATTGGGTAAATATCTCCTAATTCTAAATGATCAGGGGGCTTATGAAAAAGAGGTGTGTCTTCGTAACTTGTTGTATGAAGCTTAGGAGTTTTGAGGATTGCTTTAGTCCTTAATTTTTTGAAATCTTCCTTTAGCTTTTCGTTGAGTCTTTCGATTTCCTTTTGAGTAGCTCTCTTACCTTTTTGATTGAGCAAAGAGTCCTTTATGGAAAGAGAGTCTCTTTTTATTGAAGCTAGGGAACTTGTTTTTGGAGTAGGGGCTTTTTTTTGATAATTTTGAAAAAGAAGCCAAAGGCATGCTAAGAAAAATCCTAGACAAAGACCTTCTAAAAAAGCTGTATCTTTTTTGTTCATATGTTCCGTTATCGTCTAAAAAAGTGCTTTACTTGAGTAAGATAAGAGGGAAATTAGCTAACTTCCAGTTGTCTTAAAAGGTCCATTTGATCCAGAATCTGACCAGCTCCTAAGACCACACAGCGAAGAGGTCTTTCTGCTACACTCACAGGAATTTGAGTAGCTTCTCTTAAAAGAGTATCTAGATTAGCAAGTAAAGCTCCTCCTCCTGTGAGAATGATGCCATTATCCACAATGTCCGAAGCTAACTCAGGTGGTGTTCTTTCTAAGGCCAGCCTTACAGCATCTAAGATAGCTGTTAAAGGTGAGTTCAAGGCTTCTCTTATTTGATCACTTGTGACTTCTATGACTTTTGGCGAACCAAGAGTTAAATCACGCCCCTTTACGTCCATAATTTTGAGAGTTTCAAAAGGATAGGCGTTACCAATTTTGACTTTTAAAAACTCTGCTGTGGGTTCTCCAATAAGGAGCTTAAAATGTCTATGAATGTAATTCACAATAGACTCATCGAATTTGTCACCTGCGATTTTAATAGATTTGCAATAAATAATTCCTCCCAAAGAGATGACAGAGACACTTGTTGTTCCTCCTCCAATATCTACAATGATATTTCCTGTAGGTTCTGTAACAGGAAGTTCTGCTCCTATGGCAGCAGCCATAGGTTCCTCCATAAGATACACTTCTCTTGCTCCTGCTGAGTAAGCTGCTTCTTTGACTGCTCTTTTTTCTACTTGTGTGATGTTATAGGGTACGCAAACTATCACCCGCAATCTTTGTTTTAAAATACTCTTCCTATAACTAATGGCCTTATGCATGAAACACTTCAACATAGCTTGTGTGATGTGAAAATCTGCAATAACTCCATCTTTTACAGGACGTATGGCTTCGATCCCTCCAGGAGTCCGACCTAACATTTCTTTAGCTTCTTTTCCTACCGCTAAAACTTTAGTGGGCCTGCCGTCCATGGTTTGTCTAACGGCTACTACGGAAGGCTCATCTAAAACAATACCATGACTTTTCACATACACTAAGGTGTTGGCTGTTCCTAAATCAATAGCTAAATCGTAGGAAAAATAATCTCCAAAACGTTCTACAAAGTTCATAAAACTATTTTAGAAACAAGGACGACAAAAGGTCAAACTGTTTAAGGCCTCTTTTTTTTGTTGCAACATTTCTTTTTTGCTCCATTTCATTTCTTTTTCAAAAATGGAAGCTATGAAGTCAATAAGCTCATAAGCTTTTTGAGGCTCAAAGAGAGTTAAGTCCGTTCTGAGGCGAAAAAAATCTTTCAAAGAAAGGCACATAGTCCTTTCTAAGGCATAATGAGCTAAAAGAGCCCATGCTTTTTTTTCATCATCTAGATGTTTATAGAGATGAGAGAAGCGTTTTGTTATAAAATGATAGTCAGCTTGAGGTACTTTTTGAAAACACTGTTCTTTAGTCGAGAAAGTAGAGAAATGCGTTTTGTCTTGTAAATTTTGACTAAAGTCTAGCTCTCGAAGAGGTTCGTCTTTAAGAAGATATTTTTTATGAGTTACGAAGTTTAGGACTTTTTTAGCGATTGGTCTAAAAGTTGTATATTTACCTCCTATAACAAAAGTGATATTGTCTTTTCTGATGATTTTCTCCTTTCTGCTAATCTGAGTTTCTTTTAAGTAAAACTGTTTGGCAAGAGGTCTGACCCCTGCAAAACAAGATACAATCTTTCCATAAGAGGCTTCGAATTGAGGAAAATAAGTCTTTAAAGCTGAAAAAAGATAATCAATATCATTCTTTGTCACACAAACTGTTCTAGGATCTCCTTTGAAAGCTGTATCTGTTGTACCTACTAAAACTTTATTTCTTGCTTGAGGAATCACAAAAATAATTCTTTTATCTTTTTGAAACACGAGAGCTTTTTTTGAAGGCAAATCGTTTTGAGAAAAAACAAGATGGACCCCTTTTCTGAGGCTTAAGATAGGCTTCCAAGACATGTTGTTTTGTGATGAAAAGATATCGGTCCAAGGCCCTAGTGTGGATACAATATGGCGAGTTTTAATTTCAAATGTTTCGTTATTTATTGTATCTTTTGCTAACACCCTATCGGAAAAGCATTTTAAGGCTCTGACATAATTAACGCATATAGAACCCTTCCTATGAGCTGATAAGAGAACTTCAAATGTTAGGCCGGCATCATCCATTTGAGCATCTTCGTAACAAAAACTCGTTTTAAGTCCCTCTATTTTGAGAAGAGGAAAAAGCTTTAAAACATCTTTATGACTTAACCTTTCACATTTGTTTTTAAAGCCACTAAGCAAATTATATAAAAAAAGTCCTGCCTGTAAGTGAAAAGAAGACAAACGATCACCTTTATAGATAGGGAATACAAAATCTAAGGGTTTTACTAAATGAGGTGATGACTTGAGAAGAAAATTTTTTTCTTTTAGAGACTCAAAAGTTAAAAAAATGCGAAGTTGCTCTAGATATCTTAAACCTCCATGGATGAGTTTACTAGAAGCAGAGCTTGTGGCAGAAGAGTAGTCACAGGCTTCAATAAGAGCTGTTTTCAATCCACGAGATACTGCATCACGAGTAACAGCTACACCATTGATACCACCTCCTAAGATGACAAGATCAAAGGTATCCCTGTATAATTTCTTGAGATTTTGTTGCCTTGTCCGATAGGAAAATTCCATAGTTTATTGTCCTATGGAATCAAATAACTGTCTATATAGTGCTTCCGTTTAGATTTTCCGTTTTTTTTGAGTTGAGGTCTAGTTTTTGTTCTAAGGCCTTGATAAAAAGTCATTTATTTTTAAAAATAGTTTCATATATCAGGGTTTCTATCAAAAAAAGAGCGAAAAGATTTACTCTATGAACTATCTCTAGAGAAAAATCTTAAATACGCAAAAAGGATTATGACAATTCTCCATTTAGATAAAGGTGAGTTGTGTAAAGATATTTCCCGTTTTCTTTTCATTGATGAGGGCACGATAAGAGCCTGTAGAAATCGTTATAACAAAGGCGGGATAGAGTGTTTAATCAACGACAATTACAATCCTAAAAGGTCCTTTTTAACTAAGAAAGAGGAGAAAATGCTTTTAAAGGAATTAGAGAAAAGAATTTTTCCATCATCACAGGCCCTTATTCAGTTCATTGAGGAGAATTTTGGTGTTACGTACTTTAACAAGTGGTGTAATTGATCTTCTCCATCGCCTTGGTTTTTCTTATAAAAAAGCCACAGCGATACCGAGTAAGGTAAAGAAAGAAAAGCAGGAAAAGTTTGTGCGTAAATACAAGAGAATTAAGAAGAAAGACGGTCCTGTTTACTTTGCTGATTCCACACATCCTGAGTGGGGCCCTACGATTTCATATGGTTGGATAAGAGAGGGTAAGAAGTTTGAAGTGAAGACCAATTCAGGCTGGAGAAAAAGAGTGAATGTTTGTGAAGCTATTGAGATCAATAGTTTGAAGACGATAGTCAGGAGTTATAAGACAGTTAACGAAGTTTTTCTATGTGATATGCTCTATCATATTCATTAAGAAGTATTCCGATGAAAAAGAGATTCATCTTATCTTAGATGGGGCCGGATACAATAGATCGAAGTCTGTCAAGAAGTTAGCAAAAGAGTTGAATATAAAACTTGTTTATCTTCCTCCGTACTCACCGAATTTAAATCCTATAGAAAGGCTTTGGAAGTTTATGAAAAAAGAGGTCACGGCGAATCGATATTATGAAAACTATGACGATTTCAAGGGAAGTTTAAGTCAATTTTTTAGAGGAATACGAAAACACAGGCCTAAATTAGAAACTTTGATAACTGATAACTTCTCCATCTTAGGAACCTGAAAACCTAAACGGAAGCACTATATACTCATATGGAGGAGTGTATTTCGTTAAAACTATGGTGTTTCGTTAAAATTAAAATACAATCATTGTATGTATACTTCAAAAGTGATGCTATGGTTCGAGTTCATCTTACTCAATTGTAGTTTGGAAACCATCAACTGAAACTTGAAAAAGATTTCCTGCTGTTATGAAACTCCTTAAAGAGAAGTTTCTTAGTACTTTTCTTTAAAGAATCGTTATGTTGTGTCCTTTTTTTAATGATAGATCTTAGCCAATCTACCTGATCTAGAAGTCATCTTGATGGATTTTAGTTCTAAACTTTTGAAAATTTTATAGACTATAGGCTTAACTATTTTATAAGACATCAAGATAAAGGTTTTTTCGAGGTTAATTTGCTATTAGAGGAAAATTTATTTATTATAAACCTATAAAAAGAGGATAAGAAAACTTTCCTTATAAAAGGTGTTTATGGATAGAAACAAAATTTTTGAAATCATTAAGAAAGCCAGTTTAGAGGCTCTTGATAAGGGAGTTCATCCTATAGCTGCTTTTGATGCTGACGGAACTTTGTGGCATGATGACATCAGCCATGCTTTTTTTAAACGTTATTATGGAGAAAGAGAAGGTTTTTGGGACACATTTTATGAGATTCAAAAAAAATGTTATAAGGAATCTTTAGTTTGGTTGGCTCAGAGCTTAGAAGGTCAGTCCTATAAGAAACTGAAAAGTGATTGCCATGAAGTTATCTGTAAAAATCAGTCTGACAAAATTGATCTTTCAGAAAAACTAATCCGTTTTTTACAAGATGAGAAAGTTGAAATCTTTGTTGTCACAGGTTCTTTGAAATGGATTTCGGAAGAAAAAGCCCATCTTTATTACAACATTCCTAAAGACCATGTTTTAGGCATTAAGACCAAACTTCAAGGAGATACCATCATGTCGGAAGTAGAGGGACACTTAACTTGGGAAGAAGGAAAAAGAGACAGTCTTTTAGCTCACACTCAAAATAAGAATCCTTTTTTATGTGCTGGAAATACTATGGGCGATTTAGCTCTTCTAGAAGTAGCAAGTCATGTGAAAGTGGCTATGAACAGATCTTGCCCTCAAAGTAAGAAAGTTCTTTATGACAGTGAAATAAAACTCAAAGAATTGGCTCAAGACAGGAATTGGTTGATTTCGAATTGAAACTCTTTTTAAATTTATTTTTTTCTTGCTACAGTCAGGCCTTGTTGAGTAGGAATTAACATACTTTCATACATGTTTTTTTTAGCCAGCCTTTCATTAAACTTCTTCATAGAACAAAATGCCTTCTTATTTGCTTTTTGAGCTTCTTTATCATCATACATAGCTCCAAAAAGAAAAGTGTTATCTCCAATAATGAGGCCTCCTTTTTGAGTGTGTTTTTCGGCCCAATCAAGGTAGTGCTTATAGTCAGATTTGTTGGCATCAATAAAAATAAGGTCAAAAAACCCTGTAAGTTGTTTTAAAGTTTCCTTAGCATCACCTTCTATGATTTGAACTCTTTTTTCAGAGGCTAAAAGAAGACGTGCTTTTTGGGCGTTATGGGGATCGGATTCTAAGGTAATAAGAGAACCTTTAGGAGGAAGGGCTTGAGCCATCCATAAAGCAGAATAACCATAAAGAGTACCGATCTCTAAAATTCTCTTTACTTGGAAAGTTTTGACGAAAAAAGCTAACATATGCCCTTCAGTGGAGCTTATGTTAATACCCTCTTTGTGATCTATGTGTAATTTTTTAAGAATTTTCTGATGAAGAGGTGTTTGAGAAGCAAAGTGTTTTTCAATATATATTTTTTTTAAATCTTCTATTCTTTCTAAAGGCATATGGAGATATTTTTTTATAGATCCTTTTTTCTAGCAATAAATACTGCGACGCACATACTACTAAGATATTGACTCTATTTGTAAAAAAGAGTTTAAAAGAAAGTAAGGATATGTCCTCATTAGTCAAAATTAGAAACTTATGTTTAGAGTTCCAAACGGATGAAAGAAGGATCGAGGCTTTAAAAAATGTATCTCTAAACATCCCTGAGGGAAAGATACTAGGCCTTGTCGGTGAGTCAGGCTCGGGCAAAAGTGTGACAGCTTTATCTCTTATGAGGCTTGTGGCCCAGCCTCCAGGAAAAATCACAAGAGGTAAAATTTTCTTTGAAGAAAAAAATCTTTTGAGTTTGAACTTGCCCAGTATTCAGTCCATAAGGGGCAATCAGATTTCTATGATCTTTCAAGAACCTATGACGAGCTTAAATCCCGTTTTTACAATTGGAAATCAGATTGGTGAAAGTCTTGTCTTACACAAAGGGTTTTCTAAAAAAGAAGCCTTTGATCGCTCTATAGAGCTGTTAAAAGAGGTAGGAATTCGCAATCCAGAAACACGTATTTCTTCCTATCCTCATGAATTAAGTGGAGGTCAAAGACAAAGAGTTATGATTGCTATGGCTATTTCCTGTTCTCCTAAACTTTTAATTGCTGATGAGCCTACCACAGCCTTAGATGTTACAGTGCAAAGAAGAATCTTGGAACTTATCAAAAAGCTTCAAGAAGAAAATGGTATGAGTGTTCTTTTTATCACTCATGATTTAGGTGTCGTAGCTGAAATTGCTGATGAGGTCGTTGTTATGAAAGAAGGAGAGGTTGTGGAAAGAAAGTCAACCCGTGAAATTTTTCTTTTTCCTGAACACCCCTATACAAAAGGGCTTTTAGCTTGTCGACCTACTTTAGAAACAAATTACGAAAGACTTCCTGTCGTCAGTGATTTTATGGACGAGCATGGAAATTCTATTGAAGTAGATACAGAAAAACTTTTTAGAAAAAAAGTTCCCCGTTCTTTAGATAAAGTTCCTGTTCTTTTAAAGGTAAAAGGACTTTCTAAGTCCTTTGTTTTAAAAAGGAATTTCTTAGGAAGGCCTTTATCTTATGTTCATGCTGTGAAAAATGTAAGCTTGAAAGTTCACAAAGGAAAGACTTTAGGAATTGTAGGCGAAAGTGGTTGTGGTAAAACAACTTTAGGACGTTGTATTTTACGTCTTGTTGAACCATCTGCAGGTCAGATCCTTTACGAGGATAAAAATATTTTAGCTTTGAATCGGTCTCATTTAAGAAAAATAAGACGAAAAATGCAAATTATTTTCCAAGATCCTTATGCTTCTTTAAACCCTTCTATGACTATCGGCGCATCTCTTACAGAGCCTATGCAAATTCATAAACTCAATAAATCACATCTTGAAGACAAGAAGAGTGCGGAGGATTTGATGGAAAAAGTAGGTCTTTCTCATAAAATGCTAAACCGCTATCCCCATGAGTTTTCAGGAGGACAAAGGCAAAGAATCTGTATAGCAAGAGCTTTGTCTGTTCAACCTGATTTTATCGTTTGTGATGAGTCTGTATCAGCTCTTGATGTCTCAACACAGGCTCAGATTTTAAACCTTTTATTTGATTTACAAAGAGATCTGGGCTTAACTTATATTTTTATATCTCATGACTTGTCTGTTGTGAAGTTTTTTTCTGATGAACTGCTTGTTATGCAGGAAGGAGAGATTGTGGAACAAGGTGAATCTCAAAAGATTTACGAAAACCCTGTAAAAGAGTACACAAAAAATTTGTTAGAGGCTATTCCAAAAGGAATTCATGCTTAAGGATTTTAAATGATGAAAAAAACCTTTTTAAACAAAAACTAAGGGGAAATACCTATGAAACAAATAACAATCTTTTTTAATATGTTCTTTATGCACATATTACTTTTTGCCAATGAAACGGCAAACGATTCTGTTAATGAGTTTTTTGGAAATTTAAACAGTGCCATTGCTACTGTTCTATTTTTTGATCTTTCGTTTGGCTTGGTGCAAGGGGGTATCCCTTTCACAGTGGCTTGGCTTGTTGTAGGAGCCATTTACTTTACTTTTAAAATGAAATTTATTAATTTTAGAGCTTTTAGACATGCTATTTTATTGACATTAGGTAAGTATGATAGATCTGAAGACAAAGGGGAGATCAACCACTTTCAGGCTTTGACAACAGCTCTGAGTGCTACAGTAGGCTTGGGTAACATCGCTGGTGTAGCTGTGGCTGTGGGCTTAGGAGGGCCGGGTGCTACGTTTTGGATAATTTTGGCAGGTCTTTTAGGAATGACTTTTAAATTTGCAGAATGCACCTTAGGACAAATGTATAGAGAAGTACGTCATGATGGCCATATTATGGGAGGACCTATGCTTTATCTTCATAAAGGGCTTTCTGAAATGAATTTAAAATCTTTAGGAAAAGTTCTTTCCATAGTTTTTGCTTTTTCCTGTATGGCAGGTTCTTTAGGAGGGGGAGCTGCTTTTCAAGTAAATCAATCCCTTAATGTTGTTAAAAACATTGTTCCTATTATAGGAGATTCTCCCTGGATTTATGGTGCTATTTTAACAATTTTAGTTGCTATTGTTATCATAGGAGGGGTGACTCGTATTGCAACTACAGCAAGTCATATTGTACCCTTTATGTGTACTCTCTATGTTATAGCTTGCCTTTATGTGCTTATCATGAATGTGAATTTAATTCCTGAAGCTTTTGTGACTATTGTATCAAAAGCTTTTCGTCCTGATGCTATGTACGGGGGAGCTATAGGAGTTCTTATTTTAGGTTTTAAACGAGCGGCCTTTTCTAATGAAGCAGGCCTTGGGTCTGCGACCATTGCCCACTCAGCAGCGAAAACAGAACATCCTATTCAAGAAGGGCTTGTAGCTCTTCTTGAGCCCTTTATTGACACTATTGTGATCTGTACAATGACTGCTTTAGTGATTGTGATCACAGGAACTTACAATAATCCTGAATACGCTCACATTGTTCAAAACCAAGAAGGAGCAACACTTACAGCCCTAGCTCTTGGTTCACAAGTAAGTTGGTTTCCTTTTATTTTAGCCATTGCTGTAGTGTTGTTTGCTTACTCAACCATTATTTCATGGTCTTACTATGGGGAACGTTGTTTTTCGTATGTCTTTTCAGAAAAATATGTTAAAGTCTACCAAATCATCTTACTAACTTGTATTTTTCTTGGGGCCATTACAACTTCGAAAAATATTTTGGAATTTAGTGATCTTATGATGTTGAGTATGGGGATTCCTAATATATTAGGACTTTATATTTTAAGAAATAAAATTAAAAATGCTCTTTTAGATTATAAGCAAAAACTTGCATCAGGTGAGATTAGAAAACATAGCTGATGTCTTTTAATTCTCATTCCCAATGGGGAGAACTTTTAAACCCTGAATTCAAAAAAGACTACATGCTCAAGCTTAAGTCTTTTCTTAAAAGTGAATTAAAGATGGGGAAAACCATCTTTCCCCATACTTCAGAGTATTTTGCAGCACTTTCTCAAACATCTTGGGAGAAAGTGAGAGTTGTGATTTTAGGTCAAGATCCTTACTATAATAAAGGTCAAGCTCATGGATTTTGCTTCTCAGTGAGACCTCAAATGGCAATCCCCCCCTCTTTAAAAAATATTTTTAAAGAAATTGAAAATGAATTAGGAGTGCAACAGACCTCTCATGGATGTTTGTTGCCTTGGGCTGACCAAGGGGTTTTGCTATTGAATGCCACTTTAACTGTAGAAGCTTATAAGCCTGGCTCTCATCAAGGCAAGGGTTGGGAAATTTTCACTGATAAGATTGTCGAGGTTTTAAATAAAAAAAAAGAAAACCTTGTCTTCTTATTATGGGGTTCCTACGCTCAGAAAAAAGGAGCCTATATTAACAAAAAAAACCATCTTGTTTTAAAAGCAGCTCATCCCTCTCCTTTTTCCTCTCATAGAGGGTTTTTAGGTTGCAATCACTTTATAAAGACTAATCAATATTTAGAGTCAAAAGGGTTTGATCCCATTTGCTGGAAGCTCCCTAAATTGTAAAATGATCATAGAAACAAATAAAGTTCCAAGCCTTGAAACAATAAAAAAAGATCTCAAGTTAGAACATCATACCTGTCTTCTTATTTATGATAGGAAACTTAAAAGGTTTTCACAAAATTACCATCTTAAATTCCCTGTTCAAGGAGGTGAAAAACTTAAGAGCCTAGAATCTTTTAGTCAGAAAACAAAAACTCTCTTTCAAAAGTTATCACTCCACTCTTCTCCCTATGCTCTTTTAGCTTTAGGGGGAGGAAGTGTGGGAGATTTCTCAGGATTTTTAGCTTCTGTTTTGCATAGAGGTGTGCCTTTAGTTTTACTCCCTTCTACTTGGCTTTCTGCCTTAGATTCTTCTCATGGAGGAAAAACAGCATTGAACATAGGAAGTTTTAAAAACCAGTTGGGAAGCTTTTACCCTGCTCAATGTGTTTATCTTGTGAAAGAAATCTTAGAATCTCAACCAAAGATACGAAAAAAAGAAGCCTTAGGAGAGTTGGCAAAAATGATTTTTTTAAATAAAGAACTTTTTTTAAAGTTTCAGAATCAAAAAACTTCCCTTTTTCCAAGCTTACTTTCTTGTGCTATAAAAGTTAAATTAGATGTTGTAAAAAAAGATCCCTTTGAAAAAAAAGGCTTAAGAAAAGTCTTCAACTTAGGGCACACTTTAGGCCACGTTCTTGAACTTCATTACAGAATATCTCATGGAGAGTCCGTAGCTTGTGGACTTTATTTTTCTTTATCTTATAGCCTACACGAAAAACTTTTAAACGTGAAAGAATACGAAAAGATGATTTTTATTCTTAAAACAATGGGCTTAGAAAAAAAATATTTTAAAAGAAAAATAAGTAGAAGAAAATTTATAAATTACATATCTTGTGACAAAAAAGCAATTTCTAAAACCATTGACTTTATCTTTCTAAAAGGGATAGGAAAGCCTTTTAAAAAAAGGGTAACTTTCGAAGATTTGTTTTTAGAAGCCAAGAGACAAGGTTTTGTGATATGAGTTTTTCTTTTATAGGAATGCCCCCTTCATCTAAGTCTCTTGTTAACAGAGCTCTTGTAGTGAAAAGTTTTTTTCCTAAATTTGAGATAAAATACAATTCTCAAGCTGATGATGTTGTTTTTATGAAAAAAGCAATAACAGATTTCTCTTCTATCAATTGTGGTTGTGCAGGTACTGTTTTACGTTTTATGGCTCTAAGAGTGTCTCGTGAAGCAGGGGTTTTTGAACTTTTAGGAGAAAGAAGGCTTTTTGAAAGATCTCAAGATGATTTAATACATATATTAAGGCAGTTAGGAAGTCATGTAAGTTTATCAGAAAATCGTTTGCACATTGTAAGCAAAGGTTGGAAGGTCCAGGGAGATTCCCTTTCTGTAAGAACACAGCAATCGAGTCAGTTCTTATCAGCACTTTTGTTAAGTAGTTGGGGTTTACCTTTTGATCTTTTCGTATCGTTTCAAAGACCTGTTATGAGTCAATCGTATTTCAACATGACATTAAAATTTTTAAAACATTTAGGAATGAAAATCCAAATACATGGAAATGAACTTGTTATTTTAAAACACCAAAAACCCTCTCTTTTAAACTACGAAGTCGAAAAAGACATGAGCTCTGCCTTTGCTTTAGCTTCTCTAGCTTTAGTCACACCAGGAGCAAAAGTGCATTTAAAGCCTTTTCCTGAGAAAAGCTTTCAACCTGATTCTATTTTTCCTTTAGTATTAAATGATATGGGAGTAGATCTCAAGTTTCAGCATGGGAGCTTGGAGTTTTCCTATCAAGAAAATTTAAAAGGTACTTCTTGGAATCTTTCAGACACTCCTGATTTGTTTCCTGTTTTAGCAGTTTTATGTTCTTTATCTTTAGAAGAGAGCTTGCTTTATGGAGCCCCCCATTTAAAATATAAAGAATCCAATCGCATTGAAAAAAATTGTGAGTTTTTCATGAAAATTAAAAGACCTTTTGAAAAAAGAGATGACGGAATGAGGATTCTTAAAGTCGCAAAAATCTCTCTTCATGAATTAGAAAGTTTTGAATTTGATTGTGATCAAGACCATAGATTGGCTATGGCTATGATGGTGGCTCATAGAGCAGGTTATCCTGTTAACATCATTAATAAAAATGTGGTTTCTAAAAGTTTTCCTAAGTTTTTAGATTTTTACCATGCTTGTAAATAAAAAGATTACAAGATGGTGTATACTGGTCACACTTCAAAAATCTTTTTTTTATTTAGCTAAAAAATTGATTTTTGAAACATGATCAGTGTAGTTGGCGTACCCGGAAGGATTTGAACCTCCGACCACCTGATTCGTAGTCAGGTACTCTATCCAAGCTGAGCTACGGGTACTTGATAATTCTATGTGAGTTTTAAAATAACTTCCAACATAGCAAGACTATCAGAAATGAATGCAAAATGGCATCTATCAATGAAAAGATATTAAAAGAATAGGATTTTCTCCAGAGATTAACGCATGTCCTCTTTTTGAAGATATATTGCTTATGGTCCTTTATTATGCAAATTTATTCTTTAGTAGTTTAAGGGAGAGGTGGGTGAGTGGCTTAAACCAGCAGCTTGCTAAGCTGTCGTACGATTTTCTCGTACCGCGAGTTCGAATCTCGCTCTCTCCGCCACTGACACATATCGTTAAAAAAATAGGAAAATCTAAATAACCTAAATTCGGGGCAAAAAATATCCACTACAAACATCCTAACATTTAAAACATCTTAAAACGGTCTTTTTGCCTCTGAGAAAAGACAAGATTTCTTGAAAAAGAAAGGGGTTTGCCATTGACTACTATCTGTAGTAGTGTATATATTATACACTATAGGAGGGGATATGAGCTTCATAAGAAAAATAAAAAAAGGCAATAAAACTTATCTGGCTGAGGTAGAAAGTAAAAGAATTAAGGGCAAGGTTGTGCAAAAGCATATTCGCTATATCGGAAAAGAAGTGAACGGTAAAAAAGTGATTTCACTAAGTTCAGAGGACATTCAAATCTCTGAAGTTAAAATTCATGGCCCCCTTATCGTCCTAGACAAAATATCAAAAAAAATCAAACTCCCGGACATATTGGAAAATTATTCAAATGAGATATTAAGCATGGTTTATGCACATTGCTTAAATTACAAAAGTGTTAATAATATGCCAGACTGGTTTTCCAGAACGGACTTAAATACTATTTTGGATTTAGAAGGTTTAACAGAAGAACGTCTATTGTCAGCTTTAGACTCTTTAACTGAAGAAAGAATAGAGCGACATCAAAGAGATATTTTTAATATCGTAAAAAATATATATGATCTGTCCACAAAGGGAATCGTTTATGATGTGACCAATACTTATTTGTATGGGACAAAATGCCAGCTTGCTAAGCTTGGAAAAAGCAAGGATGGGAAATCAAAGCCTCTTATTCAAATAGGCCTTGCAAGAACTCAAAAGGAAGGCATCCCCGTTTTTCATAAAACCTTCAATGGAAACATACATGACAGTAAGGCTCTATTTTCTCTTATTAAAAGTTTTTCTAGCTATAATCTTCGCTCAGGTGTTTTTGTATCAGACAGAGGGGTAACATCTCGACAGAATATAGAGGGGATAAAAGGCTTGGGGTGGAATAGCTTATGTGGTCTTCCTTTAAAAGATCGAGAAAAAAAAGTGCTTAGAAAAGCCCTAAAGACAAAACCTATAAGTCATGTTTCTAACATGGCAAGGCTTGGTAAAAACACTTTTTATATCAAGAGCTTTCCTTATAAGCTAGGTAAGATAAAAGGGAAGTTGGCTATTTGTTTCAATGAGCGCAGAAAAGTAGAGATAAAAGAATCCCGTCACCATGAGATAGAACATGCTCAAAACCAAATTCTTCAAGGAAAGCCTATAAAGACGGGCTTAGAAAAATACTTGACGTCTCAAGGAAGAATTAGAAAACAAGAATTAGAAAAGGCAGAAGAATTTGACGGCTATTTTTGTTTATTTTCTACAAAAAATATCCCTGACAGAGACATGTTAAAATTATATTTTGACAAAGATATTATAGAAAAAGCATTTAAGACTTTAAAAGGAATCACTCATCTGCGTCCGATTCGACATTGGTTGTATAACCGAGTTATCGCTCATGTTTTTATATGTTATTTATCCTATCTTTTGCTGTCCGTTCTAAAGTTAAGTTTAAACAATCTTAAGATATCTCCTGAAGAAGCACTAAAAGAATTGGGAAGTGTGTACAAAGTTTATATGGAGGACAAGAAAAAACGCCATATGTTCTCTAAAATAGTCACATTGAGTAAATCTCAAGAAAAAATACTCAAAGCCGTGGATAAACACCTTGTAAAATGACAACTGTAGTGTATATTTTTAACACCGAATTTAGGTAAATAAAGCATAATAATAATATTTTCTGTATGTGTTAGAAAGATTTTTAAAAGATTTATGAGAAAGGAAATCCCGCTAAATGAAATTTATGAGAATTTTAGGGACGGGTTATCCTCGAAAATAGAAATACTTATGAAAAGCCTTTCGTTTCTTACAGATGATTCATTAAGGCATTAAAAGTTTCAGCTTTAAAAAATCTGGTTATCCATTTTTTCTCACTATTTTTGAAGTGTTGCCAGTATATAGTGCTTCCGTTTAGGTTTTCAGGTTCCTAAGATGGAGAAGTTATCAGTTATCAAAGTTTCTAATTTAGGCCTGTGTTTTCGTATTCCTCTAAAAAATTGACTTAAACTTCCCTTGAAATCGTCATAGTTTTCATAATAGCGATTCGCTGTGACCTCTTTTTTCATAAACTTCCAAAGCCTTTCTATAGGATTTGAATTCGGTGAGTACGGAGGAAGATAAATAAGTTTTATATTCAACTCTTTTGCTAACTTCTTGACAGACTTCGATCTATTGTATCCGGCCCCATCTAAGATAAGATGAATCTCTTTTTCATCGGGATGCTTCTTAATGAATATGATAGAGCATATCACATAGAAAAACTTCGTTAACTGTCTTATAACTCCTGACTACCGTCTTCAAACTATTGATCTCAATAGCTCCACAAACATTCACTCTTTTTCTCCAGCCTGAATTGGTCTTCACTTCAAACTTCTTACCCTCTCTTATCCAACCATATGAAATCGTAGGGCCCCACTCAGGATGTGTGGAATCAGCAAAGTAAACAGGACCGTCTTTCTTTTTAATTCTCTTGTATTTACGCACAAACTTTTTCTGCTCTTCTCTCTTTGCCTTACCCGGTATCGCTGTGGCTTTTTTATAAGAAAAACCAAGGCGATGGAGAAGATCAATCGCACCACTTGTTGAGTACGTAACACCAAAATTCTCCTCAATGAACTGAATAACAGACTGTGATGACGGAAAAATTCTTTTTTTTAACTCCTTTAAAAGCATTTTCTCCTCTTTCTTAGTTAAAAAGGACCTTTTAGGTTGTAATTGTCGTTGATTAAGCACTCTATCCCTCCTTTGTTATAACGATCTCTACAGGCTCTTATCGTGCCCTCATCAATGAAAAGAAAACGGGAAATATCTTTACACAACTCACCTTTATCTAAATGGAGAATTGTCATAATCCTTTTTACGTATTTAATATTTTTCTCTAGAGATAGTTCATAGAGTAAATCTTTTCGCTCTTTTTTTGATAGAAACCCTGACATATGAAACTATTTTTAAAAATAAATGACTTTTTATCAAGGCCTTAGAATAAAAACTAGACCTCAACTCAAAAAAAAACGGAAAACCTAAGCGGAAGCACTATATAGTGCTTCCGTTTAGGGTTTCAGGTTCCTAAGATGGAGAAGTTATCAGTTATCAAAGTTTCTAATTTAGGCCTGTGTTTTCGTATTCCTCTAAAAAATTGACTTAAACTTCCCTTGAAATCGTCATAGTTTTCATAATAGCGATTCGCTGTGACCTCTTTTTTCATAAACTTCCAAAGCCTTTCTATAGGATTTGAATTCGGTGAGTACGGAGGAAGATAAATAAGTTTTATATTCAACTCTTTTGCTAACTTCTTGACAGACTTCGATCTATTGTATCCGGCTCCATCTAAGATAAGATGAATCTCTTTTTCATTGGAATACTTCTTAATGAATATGATAGAGCATATCACATAGAAAAACTTCGTTAACTGTCTTATAACTCCTGACTACCGTCTTCAAACTATTGATCTCAATAGCTCCACAAACATTCACTCTTTTTCTCCAGCCTGAATTGCCTGAGTTCGTGCTCAAAAATGTACACTACAGACGGACGTTTTTTTGACAAGACTTTTTCCAATAGATCTTAGTATTTTTTCTTGAACTTTATTCAAAGCTACTGTTTTGATAAGTCTAGTTTTATTTTTTCGGTCATAAAGATAGACATTATACATGCTACCGAGTTCTTCAAGAGCTTCCTCTGGAGACATCTGCATCTTTTCAAGCTTCATTTTTAGAATTGAAAGTATCAGACAAGATAAATAGCATATAAAGACATGTGATTGAACTCTGTTGTAAAGCCAATGACGAATTGGTCTCAAATTTGTTATTCCCTTTAAGGTCCTAAAAGATTTTTCAATTATCTCTTTCTTATAATACAAATTAACAATATCTTTTGCAGAGATCTTTTTTGTAGAAAATATACAAGAGTAACCATCAAACTCAGATTCTAAATTCAACCGATCTCTCCTTAATCTTCCTGTTGGAGTAAGGTATTTTTCCAAACCTGGTTTTATATTTTTAGACAAAAGAATTTGTGCGTTTGCAATTTCGTCCAAACGAGATTCTCTTATATCTAAAGCTCTCCTTTGATTGTAACAAACAACTAAACGTCCTTTGATTTTTCCAACATTGTGATTAATGCTCTGAGCATACAAGGTACCACTTGATAACCTGATGCGATGGGATACATCAACAATAGAGTCTAGCCTTATCATTTTTCTAATCAAATCCTTCTCTTTTTTTCTGAGAGCAATCCCACAAAGCGTATTCCAGCCCAAATCATTGATTTCATTGAGGTTTCTCTCTGAAAAAATGCCTCTGTCGTAAACAAACATTCCTCCACTTAGTCCATAGTTTGCAAATCCATCGGATAAACTTAGTAGAGTCCTGCTATCGTGTATGTTTCCACTAAAAGTTTTATGAAACACTGGTATTCCTTCTTTTTGAGTTGTCACCAAACCAATTTGAATCAAAGGATTTCCACGTTTCCCATCCTTACTCTTTCCTAATTTTCCAAGCTGACATTTGCTACCATAAAGGTATGTATTGGTAACATCGTACACCAACCCTTTTAGCTCAAGATTGTACCTTTTCTGAACACCTTGAAATATTTTCTTCTGTAAATTTTCTGGATCACTCTCTAAAGAATCTAGAGCAGAAAGCAAACGACTTTCGGTTAGATCCTCTAAATTTAGCAAAGTGTTTAAATCTGTTCTCTCATACCATTTTGGCATTTTTCTAAGGCTTTTGTAATCTAAACAGTGAGCATAGACCATGCTTAATATTTCATTGGAGTATTGGCCAAGAGATTTTTGCAAATCTATTTCCCTAGCTATTTTATCTAAAACAAGCAAAGGACCATAAACCTTGACCTTTTCTATTTCAAGATCAGATGAACTCATTGAAATTACAGTTTCACCATTCTCTTCCTTCCCGATGTACCGAATATGCTTTTGGATAACTTTTCCATCGACCCTTTTGTTCTCTACTTCTGCAAGATATGTTACCTTTCCTCTTTTTATTCTTCTGATAAAGCTCATATTTCTCCCTCTTGTAGTGTAATATATTACACTACAAAGGAAAATGCAAGGCAAGTTATTTTTTGTGATTTTATCTAAAAATCGAAAATTCCCCTATGAAAACTGAGATTTTTATGGAAAATGGGAAATTATAGCTTTGTAGTGTACATTTTTGGTCACGAATTTAGGTGAATTGGTCTTCACTTCAAACTTCTTACCCTCTCTTATCCAACCATATGAAATCGTAGGGCCCCACTCAGGATGTGTGGAATCAGCAAAGTAAACAGGACCGTCTTTCTTCTTAATTCTCTTGTATTTACGCACAAACTTTTTCTGCTCTTCTCTCTTTGCCTTACCCGGTATCGCTGTGGCTTTTTTATAAGAAAAACCAAGGCGATGGAGAAGATCAATTACACCACTTGTTAAAGTACGTAACACTAAAATTCTCCTCAATGAATTGGATGACAGACCGTGATGATGGAAAAATTCTTTTCTCTAATTCCTTTAAAAGCATTTTCTCCTCTTTCTTAGTTAAAAAGGACCTTTTAGGGTTGTAATTGTCGTTGATTAAGCACTCTATCCCACCTTTGTTATAACGATCTCTACAGGCTCTTATCGTGCCCTCATCAATGAAAAGAAAGCAGGCAATATCTTTACACAACTTACCTTTATCTAAATGGAGAATTGTCATAATCCTTTTTGCGTATTTAAGATTTTTCTCTAGAGATAGTTCATAGAGTAAATCTTTTCGCTCTTTTTTTGATAGAAACCCTGACATATGAAACTATTTTTAAAAATAAATGACTTTTTATCAAGGCCTTAGAATAAAAACTAGACCTCAACTCAAAAAAAAACGGAAAACTTAAACGGAAGCACTATATGTGATGAACACAAAGGTTCATAAGATTAGAAGTAAAAATTAGCTTTAACCTTTTAAGAAAATGAGTGTTTAGATTTTAATTCTTTTTGTCTTTGAGATAACAATTATAAAACATTCCTTATTCTTTGTGCAGGGAACTTTAATCCACCGCCTCATTTTAATTAAATACCTCCTTTTAACGTTCTCAAGTTTTAATTCTTTAACAGTATGTGCAGGAATTTTAGGATCAATACTACTATAGACCCTTGGCCCACGAATAAAAACTTCTACTTGAGATAAAATTTGATTTTGAATTTCATTATCCCTATCATAAATTTCATACCAAGGATTTCGAATGGTTGTGAGATAGTCATATTTACATTCATGGAGAAACTCAAAATTTCTATGAATCTGTCTATGATCTTCAGTGTACACTTCTATAACATTACCTTCTTTAATCTCTCTAAAGACTTCCGTAGGAGCAAGTACGTTATACTTATCAAAGAAAATCCTAAGAATCTTAACTTCTTCTTGATTTCTCAATTTTCCTGTATTTTCTAGAATGGGCTTTAGCTTGATGATCTCCAAATAGTTCCTTACCTCCTCAAGAGAAGCGATTTGTTTTTCTTCAGGATCTTCAGAGAATTTTTGAAGAGAGTCAGAGGTGTAAGGGGTAAGGCTATAGCCTCTTCTCTCTAAAATGCTTTGTATTTCTTCAGTCATGAACTTCATTTGATCAATATGATCTATGTTTGATGAAATAAAAAGTTTCTGTTTCAATCTTGGTTTTGCCATTGGAATCTCTATCGGCTTTTTTAAGTAAATTTTTTAAAAAAAAGTAAAAAAGTGAGTTATTTTTACTTTTTCGTATCTTAATAAGACAACTTTTTTTCTCTTGTATCTTTTCAAGACAAATTTTTGATCCGAAAGGAAAGATTTATAAACAAATGAAGACTTTTAGGTACTGTTTCTTTTGAAAGACATTAGGGAATGGTATGTATAAAGTTTACATGATTATGCAAGAAGAAGGGTGCGAATTTCCTAAAATAGTCACATTGATCAAGCATCGAAAAAAATACTCAAATCCATGGATAAGAATCTTTTAAAATGAAAAATATAGTAACCCGAGTTTCGACTTTTTTCAGTGCCAAAAGCTAGCTGATATCAACAAACACCTCAAATCGAGGGGTTATTTTATAGTAACTGTTCAGAAAAATTCTAGTAAATTGTTGAAATTTCACTAAAAGCTCCTATGCCTATAATGTTATATGATATTTTTCGTTTAGATTTTCAGATTTTTTGAGTTAGGGTCTAGTTTTTATTCAAAAGTATTGATAAATCGTCATTTGTTTTAAAAAATAGTTTCATATGATAATTCTTCCTTTAGATTCTAAAAACCTAAACGGAAGCACTATATAACAAGATTGACTGTCAAAAGCAAAAATGTTGGCCCCATCTTTTAAGGGAGCTTCATGGGCTAAAAGAAAAACATCCTAAAAGCAAAGAAATTGCTCAGTTTTCTAAGAGAGCCAAACTTTTTTTCAAGAGGGGAAAAAGGTTGCAAAATGAATATGAGAGTAAAGAGAATATCGATCGAAAATACAAACTGCTTATGTGTGATACAGAAAAATGGGTATCAAAAAAATACAGAAGCCATGACTTACAAAGACTTTGTAAACGTTTGGTCAAATATCGAGATGAAATTTATACTTTCATTAAGTCTGGAGTAGACCCCACTAACAATTATGGAGAGAGGGAAATTAGGCCTGCTGTACTTATGAGAAAAATCTCTTATTGCAATCGCTCAGAACAGGGAGCACATAACCAAGAGGTTATGATGAGTGTCGCTCGAACGGCCAAAAAACAGAATCTATCCTTCGTTGACATGGCTACTGAATACCTCTCTAAACATTAAAATCACTAGAATTTAAGTGAACAGTTACTTAAAAAGACATACTACATTTTTCTACATACCAAAAGCTCTCCAATAAACATTCACAATTATGTTATTTCATAGGCTCTTTCAGGAAACTCCTTTCCAAAGAGCTTATAAATTTTCTTAGCCTTTGCAGATAACTTACGAGGAAGGCCATAAGCTTTAGAGGGAACTTTTACTCTATTTCGAATAATATTAGTCTCTACATCCTTAAGAGTCTCAATAAGCTCTTGGGAGCTAATATTCACCCCTGCTTCTTTTAAAGTTATTTCTGTACTTCTCAGAACCACATAAGCTAAAAAACAAATAGCTATGTGTGATCTTATTCTTTGAGTTTTTCTATGATATATGGGGCGCATTTTTAAATTATGTTTGTTAATCCGAAACAGCTCTTCAATTCGCCAAAGATTGTAGCGGGCCTCACAAATGGCATGAACAGACTCTGATTTTAAATTTGTACAAACTCCATATAGACCATCCCACAAGGCGTCTTGCTCCACTTTTTTCCAATCAATCTTTGTGTCCCCACGAACTTTTTGTATATATTTATTTTTCCCTCCACCTTTTATCAGCTTAGAACTTTTAATCTTTCCATCTTTTTCTAACTCCTTTAGCTTTTCTACAGCACGTTCCCTTTTTTTTATATCATGTCGCCCACGTTTCTCACTGTAACTTATAATAATTCGTCGGTTATTATACTCAACCTCATGGTATAAGATTTTAGAGCCTTCTGTACCATCATCTTTGTAATTACTCTTATTCAAAATACTGTCCTTAAGAGATTTAGGAAGTTTTTTTAAGGGACAAGAAACAATGTACTCAGCTTTGATTCCCTCTGAATTTAACCCCTCTAAAGCTTCAAGATTATTATTGGAAAACAAACCTCGGTCTGCTATAACCCTTATCTTTCTAAGGTTATACTTCCTAGAAACCCCCTTAATCATTGATTCAAAGGTCTCAAACTCTGAAGTGTTGCCAGCAAATAATTCATAACTTATAGGCAAACCCTTCTGATTCGATAAAACAGCTAAAACAACTTGAACCTCTCCAGGTTTACCATCTTTGCTGTAACCAAAATCTAATAAGTCCGTTGGGACAACACTTTCAAAGGCCAAGGTCGTTACATCAAAAAGGACAATGTCTAAGCTCTTTTCCCCATTAAGAATAACTTGGGAAATTCTATCCCTAATGTTTTCTTCCTGATCTGATATGTGATCCATCAAATTTAAAATTTGTTTGAGAGTTATATTTTTACCAAAATGCTCCTCAAGTAAATAGGAACTTTTTAATTTACTTGATGGATCAAAAACTCTCATCAAAACTAGATTCTTTAAAATAGCATTGAGCTTTTTAGGATCTCTTCCTGCTTGGATGAGATCATTAAAACCCAACTGTTGGTAAGTAAAACCTAGAATGTCATTAAAGCCATTATTACGACGCTCTTCATTGTCTACATCTGAAAGATTTACTGTAATCTTATTACGAATAGCACCCTCTATTGAAACAAGTCCCTTTTTTTCTTTTTCAATTAATTCTTTAGCTATCTTTTTATACCGCTCTACAGCTTTAGGATCTTTAGATTGACCGATAGTTTTAACTATTTTAGATTTAGGTTTACCCTCCTTTCTATAGGATACAATCAGCCTAACCACAATATTTCCATCTTTTCTTTTAGGACAAGCCATGAACATAAAAAATCCCTCTCTCTTTTTTCTCTAAGTTATATAATTGCACATTACATGACATATTGCAAACTTAAAGAAAAAAGACATGAAACTGCATTATTTTTGATTTGAAAGTGTTTTTTTAATGAAAGGGCAAACTCAGGAACTTGATCTAAAACGCTTGTGTACAACAAGGCCATTTAACAGTGTAATTTTTATAAATATGCTAACCCTGTTTTGAAAATCATTTTTTCTATCTAGATAGTCGAACGTGAAAAATTGACAAAAGCCTAGGATTTTTATGCTGTATGATCTTTATTCCTGTTACTTTCTACTATAGAGGGTTAAATATTTTTTCATAACTTAAACAAAACAGTAGTTTTCAAGAAGGCGTACAGGCCTTTTAAGCCATTTCAGTGAAAAAAACGAAAAAAGACGCACCTCTAGCATTAACTTTCTAAAATTTTGAGAAACTCCTGATAAAAGACTATTAATAGCATCCCCTTGTGATCCTAATAAAAAGTTCCTTCCCATACGAGAATCTATTTTCATATGACCAATGATTGCCTCAACTGAACTTCTTCTTCTGTGAAGTTTTCTTTTGTAGGGACTTAATGTTTTACTCATTCCCCCAATATGAACATTAACTCCCGAAGGATGATGCTCTTTGCCACGATAACCTTTATCTACATACAAATTTTTTGCCTTAACCTTTGTTAAGGATTCAACTTGAGATAAGGCTGGCTTTAAACTGTGAACATCTGATACATTTTTTTCAAATGACTTTACCCCTAAAACCCAGCAATTTTTTGATGAAGTTGCCACACTCACCTTATTGCCAAATTCATATTTTTTATGGGCTTTGCCCTTCCCTATGCAATAAACCTCAGGAGCATGAACACTATACACCTTGTTCTTATCCCCTCTTTTTTGGTTATAAATTCTTACACATAAAGATAAACATCTTTTTAAAGATGTATTCTCTTCCAAGAACTTAGGACCTCCTTTTCTTGTAACATCTCTTATCACACGACCTAGATAAGTATGAAGCTTTCTTTGCTGTTTTCTTGCTAAACGTATTTTTCTTGTATGAGCATAACGAGCATTCTTAAACAAACACTCCTTGGCCTTTCTTTTATAGCTTTGACGTAAAACTAAACCCTCTTTTTTAGCCCTGTGAACTAAAGTCTTTAAAGCTTTGTAATAAAGACGGCTGTCTGTAGGAAAAGCTATTGCTTTCTCTTGAACAGTTGTATCAACAACTACATTCTCAAACTCTTTTTTTTTTACAAAATCCTCTCTCAAAGCTAAATCAATGGTTTCCTCTAAGAGAACTTCTATCTTCTCAGCCCCCATCCTCTTTCTCCAGTTAGTCAATGAACTTCTATCACAGGGATCTTCATAAGAATAAAAAGGCTGACCACAAAAATACTGCCATTGAGGACTCTCTTTGAACATTTCTATTGTCTTCTCGTCACTTAAATTATAAATGTATTTCAAGCACTGAAGTCCCACCATTAAACGAGTTGAAAGACCTGGACGACCTTTTTTTTCATCATACTTCGAACCAAAAACTTTATCAAAACGATCCCAGTCTATTTTATTAGCTAAAATGACAAGCGGATGCTTCTTATGAACAATGTCGTTTACTCTAAAATTAAGAGGGCTTCTCTTTTGTGTGCTGAACATGTCTTTTGGCCTCATCTTTTTTCCTTTCTGTTTTGCAAGGTTTTTTATCTGTTTTTCCACTTCCTTGCAATTATTTTTATGCAAAAATTACAAAAAAACAAGTGTTTTTAGCTGTTTGTGCATTTTTCACGTTCGACTAGATAGAAAAGGGATTTTTGAAGTGTAGCCAGTATATGGCGGGGTTTCCGCTTGTTCAAAAACCCCAACCACTCCTTAATTTCCCATAAGATGTTCTTAAATTATATTTATTTATTAAATGAAGATATCATTCCCTACCTCCTAAAGCTTTTGTAAAAATTTTTTCTTCGAAATTCTTGACTTCTAAAGAACTATAGATTAAACTAAAAGTAGTTTTGATAGATATGATTAGGTGCTATGCTTTTATCCTGAAGATATGTGGGAGGTTGGGTAGAAGTTAGGTAAAAGAAAATATCGTCATTAAGGAGGATTAAAAAATCACAGGGAGGTGAAAAATGATTATAGAATTCAAACCAAACACTTTTTTAATACAGAAAAAACTCAAGAGCTTACTAGTTTCTGATAATTTAAAGAGTTTTGAGGGGGACACTGTTTTGCTGAATGATGGTGTTCTAGAGAACACAAATCACTTCATACAGAAGCTGTCAGAAACTTTTACTCCTTATGAAATACCTGAAATCAATGGAATTTGGAATGGTACTATTAGTTTTCTTTGGGAATTCTCTATTAAACCTATCAAGCAGTTAGAGTTTTATATTGGTAAGGGTAAAATCACAGCTATTGCGGAGGATGAATTATACTATCTTCGCATTTATAAAGAGTTTTCTTTCTCACCTAAAAGTAAGAAATTTCCTAAAGAAGTTACAGAGTATTTCAAACACTTTTTCAGTAAGAATTCAAATTAAAAACTCCTCAAGATAAAATACTTTTAAGTTTAAAAATATCGCACCCTTTGAATAAGACTTATACCAATTACAGAAATTAATTCGACATTTTCATGTTCAAATTTAAAATTTTAAAATTGACTTAAGGAAAAGTTTCAGTTAGGAGGTTTTAAAAAAACTTCTTTTAAGGTGAGTTTAAGTTTTCATAAGATAAGTTTATTTCAGGTATATCTATTTGTTGTGTAAATCGATTGATGGGTTAAAATAAGTGAAAAAGTGAGGGTAAAATTTAAAATGACAAAAATCAGTTACACAATTTAATTTATAGGTTCAAATTAATTTACAAGCTTGATTCATCTTGTTGTTTTGCCCAAGATCGAGTGCATAATTTTTTAATCCTGCCCTCCTGATCGCAAAAAGTATTCCAGGCCTCACAACAAGTATTCACTATATGGTCATAGTTTTTAAAACATGCATTCGATAATTTGATCCTTCGTAATTGTTGCCAGACTTGTTCCATGGGATTTAATTCTGGACTATAAGGAGGTAAAGGCATCAGGGATAAATTCTTAGGAACTATCAAAGTCTCTGTGGTATGCCAACTGGCTCTGTCCATTAAAACAATTCCATGATAGTTTTCTTGAATATTTTTAGATATCTCATCTAAGTGAATTTGCATCATCCCTGAATTACATTCCGGTAAAACCCAAGCACAGCCTTTATCTTTATCCGGACAAACTGCTCCAAAAATATAAGTGGATAAAAATTGTCTTTGTCTCACAACTCTAGGTCGTGTGCCTTTTCTTGCCCAAATCCTACTCAAAGAACCTTGCTGGCCTATTCTGCATTCATCCTGCCACCAAATCTCTATTTTATGAGTCTGAATCTTTTCTTTTATTTTCTCCACCTCTTCTGGAAAATGTTCCTTAAACTGTTCCATAGCTTCTTAATGAACTTTTAGGATGAAGAGAACGACCACTGATCCATACAATATTAAGGCGGTCTAAAGAAACATAAACCCCAGAAAGAGAATAGCAACAGTTAAATTCATCTGCTAAAAGTTTCTGTATTCCCTTTGCTCCTATGCTTCCTCCCTCTCTTTTGTCTTGAATTTCATCTAACTTGATTTTGAACCTCTCTTCTTCTGTTACTGGCAAACGAGGCTTGCGTCCTCTGCCTTCTCGATCTATCAATCCCTCGTAATCAAAGTCTACAAAAAAAGACTGTAACCAGGATTTGATACTGTGACGGTGATACAAAACCATACCTGCTGTTTCTTGAATCGATTTTCCTTCTTGCATATGCTGCAAAGCCAATAATTTTGTCTTGATGTTGGCACTTCTTTCTACTTTGTAAGTAGCTAGAAAATTATACCCTTGAATCTGTGTAACTAAATCTTTTTTCGACATGACTCTAAAAATTTAACAGAGTTTTATCAAAAAGCCAGGACGCAATGTGTTAAAAAAATGTCGAATTAATTTTTGGAAATGGTATTACTTGAGCAATGCAAGCTAAAATGGGCTTTCGCAACTAATAAACCATATAATTTGACTTATTATGCAACAAATCATATTTTATTCTAGAGGCTTATATTTATAACTATTTGATAATATTGTGAAATTTAAATAATAGCTTTGTGAAATAAGTAGAAAAATTACTTATTTTATAGAAGTTAGGCTTGACTTCTGTTATAATAGACATAGAAAAGGTGGTCTTGATGAGAACTTTAAGTCGACAGGTAGAATACGCTCTTATGGCTCTTAATTACCTAAGCTCTCAAAAACAGGGAAAAAGGATTTCTGTAAGAGAAATAGCTAATAAACTAGGTCTTCCTTTTGATCCTTTAAGTCGTGTGATGCAGAAGATGGGCCAAGCGGGCTGGCTGGATTCAGGACAAGGGTTAAAGGGTGGTTACCTTTTGATAAAGGAGTTGAGTAAAATCTCTTTTCTTGAGCTTTCAGAAACTTTAAATGGAAAGCTTGCTACAGTGAAATGTCTTGCAGAAAATGGTTTTTGTGAACTAGAGAGTCACTGTAATATTCAGGATTCGTCTCGTTTGTTTCATCATAAACTCAAGAATTTTTACGAATCCATTAATATAGATGATCTTTTAAACTCAAAGCAAACAAAGGATAAAAGATATGGATAAACATTTTTCCCATCTTAAAAAACAGAAAAAAAATTATTTTGTAACTAATGTGGAAGTGGAATCTTTTGAAAAGGGTTTGAACGAAGAAGTTATAAGAGATATTTCAAAAAAAAGATGTGATCCTAAATGGCTTCTTGAAAAAAGACTGCGGGCCTTTAAACATTGGAAAACTTTAAAAGAACCCCACTGGGCTAGTTTTGACTATGCTCCCATCAATTATCAAGACATTTGTTACTATTCAGCTCCTAAACCTAAAGAAAATCCAAAGTCTTTAGATGATATTGATCCTGAACTTCTAAGAACTTTTGAACGTCTAGGGATTCCTCTCCAAGAACAAAAACGTATTAGTGGTGTTGCTGTGGATGCTGTTTTTGATAGTGTTTCTATAGGTACAACACACCAAGAAGTTTTAGAAAAAAGTGGTGTTGTTTTTTGCTCTATCTCTGAAGCAGTTCAAAATCACCCTAAACTTGTACAAAAGTACTTAGAAACAGTTGTTCCCCATACAGATAATTTTTTTGCTTGTCTTAATTCGGCTGTTTTTACGGATGGTTCTTTTTGTTATATTCCTAAAAATGTGACTTGTCCTCTAGATTTATCTACGTATTTTCGCATTAACACCGAAGACACAGGACAATTTGAAAGAACTTTAGTCATTGCCGATGAAGGAAGTTTTGTTAACTATTTAGAGGGTTGTACAGCACCTCAAAGAGATAATCATCAACTGCATGCAGCGGTTGTAGAATTGGTGGCTTTAAAGGGTGCTGTCATTAATTACTCTACAGTGCAGAACTGGTATCCAGGAGATGAAAAAGGACGGGGCGGTATTTACAATTTTGTAACCAAAAGAGCTAGAGCACAGGGTGAGAAGTCTTGCATTTCTTGGACGCAAGTAGAAGCAGGATCTGCCATAACTTGGAAATACCCCAGCGTGATTCTGCAAGGAAAAGAATCCACAGGTTCTTTTTACTCAGTGGCTCTCACCCATCACCACATGCAAGCTGATACAGGGACGAAAATGATTCATATTGGTGAAAGAACAAAAAGTACCATTATCTCTAAAGGAATCTCATCAAATAGGTCCCGTAATAGTTACAGGGGGCATGTTCATATTCTTCCCTCATCTAAGGGTGCAAGAAACTACACACAATGTGATTCTCTTTTAGTGGGTGCTCAATCTAATGCAAACACATTCCCCACACTCCAAGTTGAAAACTCTAGTTCCATTGTAGAACATGAAGCCAGTACATCTCGTATGAGCGAAGAGCAAATTTTTTATTTAAAATCAAGAGGGCTTAGCACAGAAAAAGCTATTTCCCTTATTGTAAATGGATTTTGTAAAGAAGTTTTTAAACATCTGCCTCTTGAGTTTTCAGAAGAAGCTAAGAACTTAATCGAAATGAAATTAGAAAACAGTATTGGCTAAAGGAGTTAATATGTTAAAGATAAAAAATTTGAGAGCTTGTGCAGAAGAAAAGAACATTCTTAGGGGAGTGGACTTAGAGGTGAATCCAGGAGAAATTCATGCCCTTATGGGGCCTAATGGCTCAGGGAAAAGCACTTTAGCTAAAGTGATCGCAGGACATCCTGATTACATTGTAACAGAGGGAAGTATTATGCACTCTGATGGCGTGAATCAAGATAACCTTTTAGACTTAGATGTAGAAGAAAGAGCTCGAAAAGGAATTTTTCTAAGCTTCCAATATCCTTCTGAAATACAAGGAGTTCAGAATAAAAGATTTTTAAAAGTTGCTTTTGATTCTCTATGTGAGGCACAAGGGGCTGAAATTTTAAATGATAAAGAGTTTAATAAACTTCTTAAAAAATATTCTGAAATGTTAAAAATGGACTTAAGTTTTCTTAACCGATCTGTTAATGAAGGTTTTTCAGGAGGAGAAAAAAAACGCAATGAAATACTTCAAATGCTTTTGTTAAAACCTCAATTTGTCTTACTTGATGAGCTAGACTCAGGTTTAGATGTAGATTCTTTACGTATTGTGAGTGAAGCTTTTTCTCAATTCAAAGCTCCTAACAGATCCTTTTTGTTCATCACTCACTACCACAGAATTTTAGAGCTTGTGAAACCTGATTTTGTTCATATTTTTTATGATGGCAGAATCATTCAAACAGGATCAAGCTCTTTAGCTTTAGACGTTGAAAAAAATGGCTATGAAAGTTTTGTAAAGAATGTTCATCAAGAGAGGCATTTATGAAAACCTTTGAAAGTCAGTTTTGTGAATTGCTTGCTAAAGAAAACATTCTTTTCGATGAAGAGCGTAGGAAGTCTTTTTTTGAATTCTTAGAGGGACGAGCTTTTGAAAAAAAAGATTTTGATTTTTGGAGACATAGTGGTCTTAAAAAGCTAGAGCTTTTCTCTTTAAGTGAGAAAAATCTACCCCCTTGTCACAACATAAAAAAAGATCATTTTTCTCTTGTATTTTATCATGGAATTTTTCAAAGAAATTTATCATCTCTGCCCTCTCAAGGAGTTACGATCTATCCCCTTTCACCTCAAGAACAAAAACTTCTTATGAGGCAAAATAAAAACAAGCTCACTTTATTTAATGATTCTTTTTTTGAACCAGGTGTGAATCTTGAAATTGACAAAAACTTTTCAAATTCACAACCTATTTTTATACATCATATAAACTCTTCTTCTCAAAATTTTTCTCGGATTTGTTTTAAAAATAAAATAACCCTTAAGAGGGGAGCTCAAGCAACTTTTGTAGAAGTTTTTGAAAATTCATGCTCTTTTATGAATCGTTCGTGTTCTATTTTCTTAGAAGAAATGGCTACTTTAAATGCCTTACAAATTCAAAAGTCTAAAGAAGATACTTTCCATACAGATTTAAATTTTGTTGAGCTTTCAGAAAAAAGTCATTTTGAAATTTTTTTGTTATCTTTAGGATCTTTCTTCGCAAGGCATGAATTTAACATAAAAATAAAGGGTTCTTTCGCAAAAGCCCTTGTAAAAGGATTTTACTTAGGAAGAAGAACACAGACAAAAGACCATCAAGTCAGCGTAGTTCATTTAGCTCCAGAAAGTCTAAGTTCACAGATCTTTAAGGGCCTTCTTTGTGATCAATCCCGTGGGGTTTTCAGAAGTCTCAGTCATATTGTGAAAGAAGCACAAAAAACGAAATCCTTCCAATTGAATAAAAACTTAGTTTTTGGAAATCGTACAAAAGTTGATAGTCAACCTGTTTTAGAAGTCTATGCTGACGATGTAGAAGCTCAACATGGAGCTACTGTAGGAGGCTTAGACTCTCAAGATATGTTTTATCTTATGTCTCGTGGTTTAAAATATGAAAAAGCTGAAGAACTGCTTTTGAAAGCTTTTGTGAATGAGCTTGTTGTACTTGTAAAAGATAGAAGGCTTCAGAATCTTATCATTGATGAATGCAAAGGACTTTTAAACAAGGAGACTTTATGATAGAGCCTGTTTTTAAAGATAACTTTCATTCTTTAGAGAAAAAAAATGGAAAGCCCTTTATTTACTTTGATACGGCGGCTACCTCTTTAAAGCCTAAAACGGTTATAGAGGCTTTGGATCAGTTTTATTCTTTTAAAATATCAAATGTACACAGAGGACAACACTTTTTAAGTGAGGAAGCGACAAACCTCTTTGAAAAAACACGTTTGAAAATAAAGAATTTTATTAAAGCTAAGGATATATGTGAAATTGTTTTTACCTATGGAACAACAGATGCTATTAACTCTGTTGCTCGAGGGCTTGAATCTTACTTCTGTGATGGGGATGAGATCATTGTCTCTGAGTTAGAACATCATTCTAACTTTATTCCATGGCAAATGCTTGCAAAAAGAAAGTCTTTAATTTTAAAAATTATTCCTGTGGATAAGGATGGAAACCTTATCTTTTCAGAATATGAGAAACTTCTGACTTCTCGTACAAAGCTTTTAGCTTTAAATTATGTCTCTAATTCTCTGGGAATTATTAACCCTGTTGAAAAGTATATAAAAGAAGCTAAACTCAAGGGAGCTTTGGTTCTTTTAGACGTAGCTCAAGCAGCCCCTCATTTTCCTCTTGATGTTCAGAGGCTTGATTGTGATTTTTTGGCTTTTAGTTCACATAAACTTTTCGGCCCTTTTGGAGTGGGAATTCTTTACGGAAAAAAGGAGAGCTTAAGCAAACTCACTCCTCTGCGCTATGGAGGAGGTAGTATTGATCGTGTAAGTCTTGAGGATACAGTTCTATTAGACCTTCCTTTTAAATTAGAGTCAGGAACACCTCCTGTCGCAGAGGTTTTAGGTTTAGGAACAGCTATTGATTATATTAAAAGTTTAGGGTGGGATTCTATTGAAAATTATGAAAAAAAACTTTTAGAAAAAGCCTTTCAAAATCTTTCTGAGATTAAAGATCTTGAATTCATAGGAAATGTCTTTCAAAAAAGAGTTCCCATTTTATCCTTTAATGTGAAAGGGGTTCATCACTCTGATATAGCACAAATCTTAAGTGAGCAGGGAATCGCTTTAAGATCTGGTCATCATTGTACGCAACCTTTATTCAAAAAACTCAACCTCACAGGTTCAGTGAGGGTTTCATTTTCCGTTTATAACACTTTTGATGAAATTGATCAGTTAAAAATTGCTTTGGAAAAAGCTGTGGAGGTTTTAAAATGAATTACGAAAGAATTTCACCTGATGACATTTTAATTAAAATGCAAGAAACCCCTAACCCCTATGCTCTCAGGTTTATTTGTAACCTTCCTTTTAAAACAAGAGGAAAAGCTTCTTTTTCTTCTATAGAAGAGGCAAGAGATTTAAAGCTTGTTATAGGACTTTTCGAGATTTCTGGTGTTAAGCAGATTCATCTTTTTAGAAATTTCTTAACTTTGACTCATTCAGGTGATTTATCCTTAGAAGAGTTCTTCAAATGTGTAGAATCTGTTTTAAAAACAAGATTTCCACTCCATGATCCAGAATTTGATTTTGAAGATGAAAAAATTAAGAAAATAAGAAAACAACATGAATCAGAGGATTTAAATAAGATTGAAGAAATTTTAGATCGCACTATAAGACCGGGACTTCAAGCTGATGGAGGAGACTTAGAGGTAATTGAACTCAAGGATAATGAGCTTAAAATTTTTTATCAAGGAGCTTGTGAAGGGTGTCCTAGTGCTGCAATGGGTACTTTAGAAGCTATTGAAAACATTCTAAGACATGAACTTGAAAATAACACTCTTAAAGTAAGGCCTGTTTAATATTTTTGAAAAGTACTAAAGGGACGGAAATTAGAACCATGATGATCTCCTATACTAATCGTAGTTCGAAATTGAGCTTATAATTTAAATTGTGTAATGGCTTTGTAAAAAAGATTTCTGACACCACAAATGCAACTTTCTGGAAAAATACCCCCCAACTTTGTTTTAAACATAGCTTGCACACTTTATGAAGTTTTAGTAATGGAACGCTGAAGTCGGGAAAAGCTTCTAAAAAACCTGTAAAAATTTATTTTAAAAACTTTTCCTTTACACAACAACGATCATTGGACTACAAATAATAAAAATACCAGTAAGATAGAAGGTGAGGGGAAAACTTTTAACGACGAGAGTTTTTTATCTTAAACTGCATTTTTGAAATAAGATAAATTGCCATTCTCTCATGAACTTTACACATTTTAAGTTCATCTTTGCGATAAGATTTTTGACTAGGAGTTAAGGTTCCCATTTCTAATTCCATTTCATAATCCATCTTATGAGAACGAATACCTTCTAGTTCCTTGGTCTGCTGTTTAAAAAGTCTTGTCACTCCACTTAAGGGAGCTACTTTAAGCCATTCGTTTTTATTTTTGTACCAAGAAAACATCCTTAAAAACCGAGCCTTATTCTTAGCTAAAGTAAATTCAGGATACTGATCTTCTTTCATCTCTAAAATATTATCTATATCATCTAAATACTTAAGATCATCTTCAACTCCAACACCTTTGAAAAGTTCATGGAGGGGTGGGGTTTGAGGCTCATCAAAGGCATGAGGTTCATCAAAGGGACTCAAGAAATCCTTATCATCCCTATCTCTATCTCTATCTCTATCTAAATGCATTCTACTAGTAATAAACTTCATTCTTAAGACCTTTTTTAAAGTTACTCTATACTCCTTTTATATAAAAAATCAAAAAAAATCAATACAATAGAAAATACAAACTCTAAATCCCTACCCACTCAAAAGGGCTAAAGAGCTAACCTACTAATTAAATTAAGGTTTATCATTATAGTGCTATGCGAAAAAGTAAATTATGACACAATGTTATAAAATTAGCCTCCTCAAAAGAATCTGTGGGTTCCCGGGAAGAGCCTAAAATTATTGATGAAATATGGGGACTAAGGGTTCTCCTTTCACTTTCCAAGAAAATGAAATAGGAGAGGGGGGAAAAACTACTAAAAGACGACCCGAGAGCTTTCTGTCCTTGAAAACACCTTCTGTTCTAAAAATAGCCTTTTTGCGAGTCCATTGAAACCTACCTTTTTTCCACTCCAAGGACTTGCTTTTCTTTTGGCTTAATACAAAGCTCAACCTCTCAAAGAACAAAGGTTCAGAGTCTGTTAAAGTGATTTTTGAAGCAATCAATTTTTTAAAATTTTTATAAAATTCAGATTCAGAGCTTACCTCTAAAAAACTTACTCCGACTTTTCCTTTAAGACTTCCATCTTGTTTGTTTCTTTCAAATTTTAAGCTCATATCCTTAAATCGATAGGGCTTCTTTTCAAAAAAAGAAGCCTTTAAAAGACCTTTAAAGGCCTTAAGGCCTCTGTTTTCCCATAAACCTTGGAATTTTAAAGAAAAATAACCTGCCTCTATATCAAAATCTTCCTTAAGGCCTTTAGGAATTTCAAAAAAGGAAATATCAGAGCGAAGAAAAGCTTCGTTTTTTTTTACATCTCCTTTTAAAGACACCTGTCCTGAAAATTGAGTTTCCTCATCATCCTGCCATTTTACGTCGTTGACAAAAAATTCATATTGTCTTTCTTTGATAAAAAAAGACCCTTCGATTTTTTTAATGGGATTTTTTAAAACATTCAGTTTTAGATCCACTAATTCACCTTGAAATCTTATGTTTTTAACTGAAAACACTTGAAGCTTTCCCTTTAAATAGCCCTTTTGTTTTATTCCTTCTAAAGAAAATTTTTTTTTAACAAGATCAAATTGAGAAATCTTATCAAAATTTAGGTGAGATACATCAACTTCAAAAGGTTGAAAATATTTTTCAGAAAAAGGAAAAATGATAATATCCTGTATAGAAAGTTTGTTATCTTCTCCTGAAAGGCCACATTTATAAACATTCATGGCCATGGTTTCAGGATTAACTAAAGAACCTTTTAAATTGATCTCACAAGAAAGCCATAATAAAGGTGCATAAAAACTACGAAAATCTGAAGAAAAAACACTCATCCACTCTAAAACCTTTGATATAGGAACATAAGAAAATTTTGCTTTTGAAATCAAATTGTACTGAGGATAGTTTATAGAACCCTCCGTTGTGATCACAGATTCTTTAAATTTTGATTCCCATATCCATTGAATCAAGCCTCTTTTAAGCTTCAAGTGAGCTTTCCAAGTGTTTTCATAAAACACAAAATCTCCTTTAAGATCTAAAGCAAGATCTTTTATAAGAGGTGTTATGAGGGCTTGGTTTCCTTTAACAACATCGTTATAGGACCAACGATTCACATAAAAAACATCAAAAAGCCCTTTAAAAGCCTTCACAATCCAAGGCCATTGTTGTTCTAAACTATAAGCTATCTTTTCTAAAACCTTCTTGTCTTTTAAAGCTTTCAACTTAGGGACACAATCTGAAGGCGTTATGACAAGGTTCTCAGCTCTCAAAACCTTTCTCAAAAGAGAGACTCTTAATTTTTCAATGGTTATGGTATCAAAAAAAGAACACTTTTTAACAGAAGTGAGTTTCACATTATTAATCTGTAAAGCTAAACTAGGCCAAAGTTTCTCAGATAAGATCAACTCTGTACTCTCTGATGAAAGATGAAAAAACATACCTTTTTCTTCCCAATAAGAAATTACTTTATTTTGAAAGAAGGTTTTAGAAAAAAAAGCTTGAAAGGCTCCCCCTAAAAAAACAGCCAAAAGTATAGATACCAAAAAAGAAGTCCAGCTTTTTAAATAGGCTTCTTGTTTCATCGAAAGTAAAAGTCTATGATTTTATACTCTTTTAAGCCCTTAGGACTCATAAACTCCACCATATCACCTTTCTTTCTACCTATAAGAGCTCTTGCTAAAGGGGATAGAATAGAAATTTTACCCTTCTTTACATCTACTTCTATTTCCCCCAAAATCTGATATTCTGTTTCTTCTTTAGTTTCCAAATCCAGAAGATGAACATAGGCTCCAAAAACAATAGTGTCAGATTGAATGGTGGAAGGATCAATGACTTCACTATTTGCGATTTTATCTTCTAGAGCGGTAATACGACTTTCTATATAAGCCTGTTTTTCTTTTGCTGCATCATAATCAGCATTCTCACTCAGATCTCCAAGAGCTCGAGCCTCTTCTATATCTTTAATCACCTGAGGACGCTCTTGTTGAAGAAGCTTTTTAAGCTCTGTTTCTAAAGTTTCCCTTCCTTGCGGTGTCATAGGTACCTTATTTGACATACCTCTCCTTTAAAAAATTGAATAATCTAAAATATTATTATATTTAAAATAACCACAAACTACAAGGTAAATTTGTATGAAACTAAGTCCTATTCATATTTCAATCATTAAAAGACTCTTATCAGCCAACAATCAAAGGTCTTTGAAATCCATTCTCAATAAAGTCTCCCCCCAAGACCTTGCTGGGTTTTTTTCCCAGCTTAATGATTTAGAGAAACATAGGTTGTTTACCTCCCTTATGAATCTAGGGCAAGCCAGCGATATGCTTTATGAACTGCCTGAAAGTCAAGTTTCTTCGTTCCTAAAAACCCTCTCCCAAGGCTTCCTCAACCAACTCCTTATGACCTCTTCTGAAGATAAAGGAGCCTATCTTTTAAACTTTCTAAAATCAGAGCAAAAAAAAGACCTTCTCCTACAACTTCCTGATCGTTCGAAGGCCACACGCATTGAACAATTTCTCAACTATCCTGAAAACTCAGCAGGACGTCTTATGGAAGCAAAGGTCTTTACCATACCCATTCACTTTAAAGCAAAACAAGCACTCAACTATTTAAGAACAAAAGCTCAAGAAAACTCAATATATTATATTTACTGTACCGACAGAAACGGTGTTTTAGAAGGAGTTTTAAACTTAAGAGAGCTTGTTACAGCCGATGATGAAACACCTCTTTCTCAATTGATCAAAAAAGATATCATTACACTTTCTCCTGAAACCTCTCCCTCAGAAGTGGCTAGAATTGTTTCCCATTACAATTTCATTGCCATACCTGTGGTTAATTCACAAAGAAAGCTTTTAGGGCTTATCACAATTGACAGTGTTGTCGATATCCTACAAGAAGAGATCACAGCTAGTGCTTATGTTCAAGCCGGCCTTCAAGAAAATGATAGAGTTTTTAGTTCTTTTAGCTTTAAATTTAAAAACCGTCTGCCTTGGTTGGCTTTAAACTTAGGTTTAGCTAGTTTAGCTAGTTTAGTAATCAACTACTTTGAAAGCACAATACAAGAGCTTATTATTTTAGCAAGTTTAATAAACGTTGTCGCAGGACTGGGAGGGAGCACAGCTATTCAAACTTTCACTATCATAACACGAGGACTTGCCACAGGTGACTTTAACTTTATCACAAAACAAAAGGCCATATTGAAAGAAATTTTAGTGGGTGCTATTTTAGGAATGGCCATAGGACTTCTAGCTTCTGTTCTAGTTTATCTTTGGAAAGGAAATCTTCTCGTTGCAGGAGTGATTTTTGTATCCATCCTCTTAAACTGTCTTTTAGCTTCTATAATGGGAACTCTCATTCCTCTAACAATGGAACGTCTACGTTTTGATCCAGCTATTGGGAGCAGTGTTTTAGTCATTATGTTTACAGATATTTTTAGTTTCTTTAGTTTTCTTGGAATTGCTACTTTAGGTCTAAAATGGGTAGGTCACTTCTAAAATTGAGCGACTTTGTTTGTTTTCTGATCTTCTTTTTGCTATACTCTTTAGTAGGAAGACCCGATATTCCTATGAGGATGATCTTTAAACTTCAACAAGAGACACTTATAAGTGATTAATAGGGATTGGGGAAGTTCAGTAGTATCAGATAGCTATAAACTTTTCTGTCGCAAGTTTGTCGCAAGTTTAAAGGTCGTTTTTAAGCTGATAGACTCTCTGATTTATAGCACCTTGAGAAACAATAATTTTTGGCTCCTCCCGGGAATTTGTGGGTAAAAAGTAGCTAGAAATCCCCAAAAAGAGCTCATATTAATCAAAGCAAGAGTAAGATATCCTGTCTTGTATTTTTGAGTTCTTTGAGGCCCTTACTGGCCTCTATCGCCTTTGGCGATTGAACTCAAAAACATTCTTTTATTTGCTGTATTACATTAAAATTTTAAAAAAGAAGCACCTACTTCCCAGATGCCTTAAAAAAACCCAAAGGAGGGAAGAGATGCTTTTGAAGACTATACTAATACCATTTCCAAAAATTAATTCGACATTTTTTTAACGCATTGCGTCCTGGCTTTTTGATAAAACTCTGTTAAATTTTTAGAGTCATGTCGAAAAAAGATTTAGTTACACAGATTCAAGGGTATAATTTTCTGGCTACTTACAAAGTAGAAAGAAGTGCCAACATCAAGACAAAATTATTGGCTTTGCAGCATATGCAAGAAGGAAAATCGATTCAAGAAACAGCTAAATATGGTTTTCTATCATCGTCACAGTATCAAATCTTGGTTACAGTCTTTTTTTGTAGACTTTGATTACGAGGGATTGATAGATCGAGAAGGCAGAGGACGCAAGCCTCGTTTGCCAGTGACAGAAGAAGAGAGGTTCAAAATCAAGTTAGATGAAATTCAAGACAAAAGAGAAGGAGGCAGCATAGGAGCAAAGGGAATACAGGAACTTTTAGCAGATGAATTTGACTGTTGCTATTCTCTTTCTGGGGTTTATGTTTCTTTAGACCGTCTTAATATTGTATGGATCAGTGGTCGTTCTCTTCATCCTAAAACTTCACAAGAAGCTATGGAACAGTTTAAGGAACATTTTCCAGAAGAGGTGGAGAAAATAAAGGAAAAGATTCAGACTCATAAAATAGAGATTTGGTGGCAGGATGAATGCAGAATAAGCTCAGCAAGGTTCTTTGAGTAGGATTTGGGCAAGAAAAGGCACACGGCCTAGAGTTGTGAGACAAAGACAATTTTTATCCACTTATATTTTTGGAGCAGTTTGTCCGGATAGAGATAAAGGCTGTGCTTGGATCTTACCGGAATGTAATTCAGGGATGATGCAAATTCACTTAGATGAGATATCTAAAAATATTCAAGAAAACTATCATGGAATTGTTTTAATGGACAGAGCCAGTTGGCATACCACAGAGACTTTGATAGTTCCTAAGAATTTATCCCTGATGCCTTTACCTCCTTATAGTCCAGAATTAAATCCCATGGAACAAGTCTGGCAACAATTACGAAGGATCAAATTATCGAATGCATGTTTTAAAAACTATGACCATATACTGAATACTTGTTGTGAGGCCTGGAATACTTTTTGCGATCAGGAGGGCAGGATTAAAAAATTATGCACTCGATCTTGGGCAAAACAACAAGATGAATCAAGCTTGTAAATTAATTTGAACCTATAAATTAAATTGTTTAACTGATTTTTGTCATTTTAAATTTTACCCTCACTTTTTCACTTATTTTAACCCATCAATCGATTCACACAACAAATAGATATACCTGAAATAAACATATCTTATGAAAACTCACCTCCCCTCAAAAGAAGTTTTTTTAAAATCTCCTAACTGAAGCTTTTCCTTAAGTCAATTTTAAAATTTTAAATTTGAACATGAAAATGTCGAATTAATTTCTGTAATTGGTATAACTGTTCACTTAAATTCTAGTAATTTTAATGTTTAGAGAGGTATTCAGTTGTAATAGACGTTATATGATCTGACAGTTACCCTTTCTGGGTTGATAAAAAACTGATCTTCCCCTGTTTCTGCGGACAGTCAATTTTCTCTTAAAGTCTCCATAAAATGGAGGTAAAAGAAAGAATGGAAAAAGTAAAACAGTACTCGGAAGAGTTTAAAAAGCAAGCCATTGAATTGGCAGAGGAAATAGGTGCAAAGGAAGCCTCAGAGAAGCTAGGACTGAGAAATTTCCAAGTGATAAGCTCTTGGAAGCGTTTTCTAAAGCCTGAAGTAGAAAGACAAGCTTCCCATGACTTGGCTTCGGCATTGGAGGAAATAAAGAGGTTAAAAAAGGAGCTGGTCTATGAGAGGCGGAGTGTAGGTATATTGAAAGAGGCAGCGGCTTTTTTTTCAAAGGAAATCCTGAAATGAGATTTAAGGCTATGTTTTATGTAAAAGAGAAAGGGCATCCAGTGCTTCGCATTTGCGAATTATTAAGAGGATCTCGTTCTGGTTTTTATAGTTTTTTAAAAACCAGGGGAAAGCTTGAAAAGGATAAAAATCTGGAGAAAAACATAGAATCTATTTTTAAAAAAAATAAAGGCTGTTATGGTTCCCCCAGGGTGTATAGGGAATTAAAGCGTTGCGGAGTGAGTGCTGGAGAAAACAAAGTAGCTCGAATTATGAAACTAAAGAATCTCAGTGCCCGTCAGAAAAAACCCTATGTTCCTAGAACAACAAAGAATAACCCTCTCATGATTAAGTCTCCTCGGTTGTTTAAGACAGGACAGAGCCAAGCAGGAAAAGAAAACCAGGTATGGTGTTCGGATTTAACCTATATTCCTTTTAGAGATAAATTTCTGTATTTGGTTGTATTTTTAGATGTCTATAATCGAGAGATTAAGTCTTGGAAGCTCTGTGAGAGCTTGGACGGGGTTCATTCAAAACAGGCTCTGAGAGCCGCAGTCCAATCTGTTTCTGGGAACTTAGAGGGCTTGATAATCCACTCGGATCAAGGGGTTCAATATTGTTGTGAAGGGTTTAGAAAAGAATTGAAATTCTTTGGCCTCAAGCAATCTATGTCTAGGAAAGGAAATTGTTATGATAATGCGTTTGTGGAGAGCTTTTTCCATACGTTGAAGGATGAACTGGAATACAAAGACTGTACAACGAAAGAAGAGTTGGAGAAAAAAATTGCAATTTACATGGATTGGTATAACAAGGTAAGAATGCATTCTTCCTTGAAATACATGAGCCCAAAAGAATTTAAACAAAGGAGGGCTTTAAGAACATAAAAACTGTCCACTTTTTTGGGGGAAGATCACTGTTTTTTAAATTAGGCTTTCTACGACTTTGCTCTCTTAATGATTCTAAACCTCCTTCCTCTTTGAGTGTCTTGTAACGATAAAATGTATCTCTTGAAAAGCCCATCACCTTACAAGCTTGAGATACATTGCCTAACTCTTCTGCTAATTGCAAAAGACCTACTTTTGATTTTATAATTCTTTCTTGATATGTCATTTTTGTTATCCTTTCTCCACCCTTTGGGGTGGTATTGTTTATTTAAAAGGGTAACCTCTTTTCATCTCTTTGACATTTCGAGACGTGTCAGATTAAGTCGCGACTATTACAATTCAGTAGCCATGTCAACGAAGGATAGATTCTGTTTTTTGGCCGTTCGAGCGACACTCATCATAACCTCTTGGTTATGTGCTCCCTGTTCTGAGCGATTGCAATAAGAGATTTTTCTCATAAGTACAGCAGGCCTAATTTCCCTCTCTCCATAATTGTTAGTGGGGTCTACTCCAGACTTAATGAAAGTATAAATTTCATCTCGATATTTGACCAAACGTTTACAAAGTCTTTGTAAGTCATGGCTTCTGTATTTTTTTGATACCCATTTTTCTGTATCACACATAAGCAGTTTGTATTTTCGATCGATATTTTCTTTACTCTCATATTCATTTTGCAACCTTTTTCCCCTCTTGAAAAAAAGTTTGGCTCTCTTAGAAAACTGAGCAATTTCTTTGCTTTTAGGATGTTTTTCTTTTAGCCCATGAAGCTCCCTTAAAAGATGGGGCCAACATTTTTGCTTTTGACAGTCAATCTTGTTATAGGCAGCATAAAAATCTGAAACTAAAACTCCACGAAAAACTTCTCCAAGAACATTTTTAACTACATCTTGCGAACGAGTTTGATCAATCTTATAAAATGACACATCATCATTTGAAAAACTCCAGAGCCAATGACTGTTCCCATTCACTCTCCATCCTGTCTCATCAGCATGCAAATGCCCCTGCTCCGATAACACGGACTTGATATCCTCGTAAGCCCCCTCAAACTTCCTTGCCGTACGACTTATAATCTCTGACAAAACACCACGACTGATTTCCATACCATATTGATCAGACAAAAGATTTGTTATTTTACCAAAACTTAAACCCAACTCATATTTCCAATAACACACTTGAGCATGAAACTTAGGACCATAAAGACTCGCTCCCAACTTATCACTGACAGAAACCTCCTTGTTACAACAACTGCACCAACTCCAGCCTAAAATGTGTTTCGTGGTGATGACTTGACTTACAGGTGTAAATCCACCTGATAGTGAACATGCCACTTATGAGAGGGAGGAAGATCAGAGTCACATTTACTACAAACCAGTGGAGTCCAAGTGGTCTCCTAATCCGCTTCCTCAGGCCTTTTTCTTCGATGAACTTTATGACCCTTTTTAGGACCCTTCTTTTTTCCTTTTTTAAGGCTTCCATCTGGATTTTTATTCTTGTTCTTTTTAGCCCACTTAGGAGGCTTGCGTATTGATTGAAGCTCCTCTTTTAGTTTCTTATTTTCTTTTTTAAAATGTTCATTATCTTTTTTTAAACGCTTGTTCTCTTCTTCTAAACGCTCACGCTCTTCTTCTAAATGCTTGTAATCTTCTTCTAAATGCTCATGCTCTTCTTCTAAATGCTTGTAATCTTTTTCTAAACATTTTATTTCTTTTTGTGCTTTCTTAAGCACTATATAGTCCTTTCCGTTTAAGTTTTTAGAATCTAAAGGAAGAATTATCATATGAAACTATTTTTTAAAACAAATGACGATTTATCAATACTTTTGAATAAAAACTAGACCCTAACTCAAAAAATCTGAAAATCTAAACGAAAAACATCATATAGTGCTTCCGTTTAGGTTTTCATGTTTTTTCTCTAAAGAATCGACCGGAAAATCTAAGCGTATTCACTATATAACATTATAGGCATAGGAGCTTTTAGTGAAATTTCAACAATTTACTAGAATTTTTCTGAACAGTTACCTTGAATCTCCTTGTGATCCGATAGTTCTTGAATTGATATTTTTTCTTTTGTATTCTTCATTTTGGACTCCTTTTGTTTAATTTTTAATTCATTCTAAATATTTATTAAATCCTAGGTGGACTTAAAAATCCACCAGGGAGTCCTCTTATCTGCTCCATTTTTGAACAGAATTCCACCGAGAAATGGGACATCCTCCTGGAAACTCACAGGTAAGACGCTTAGAAAAATAGAAAAATTATGGATTATTGAACAAGGATTTTTAAATCTAAGTTTAAATGATACCCGCCTTTTGAGCGGAAAATATAACGGGAGCAAGTATCTTTAGTTTCTAAAATCTCTCTTAAACGTTTGATAGTCACATAAATTTTATTGTCATGAGACTTTGAGTTATATTCCTCTTTCCAAATTTTTTCCGTTAACTCTTTTTTGGAAAATACCTTGTTAGGATTTAGGATGAAAAGTTTTAAAACATTAAACAACATATATTGGTTTTTAAAGTCAATCTCTCCTTTTATTTTTTCTGTAATTTTATGGTGAGAGATATTTAAAATAATGTCATAACCTTCTTTTTGCTCATAAGGGCTGAGAAGGTTAAGATTATCTTTGGTTTTTTTGAAGAGGTAAGGGAAATTTTCCTCATCTATAATGTAATTTAAGGAATGGAAATAAGAAAGAGCTTTCTTTGTTTCTCCAATGCCTTTATGAGTAAGCCCTAGTTCAAATAAAAAGTGAGCTAAAAAATAATAATTTTTTTCTTTTCTTAATTTATCAAAAGCACATAGAAGAGTGTTTAAAGCCAATGAAAAGTTTTGCTGATGCTTGAAGATATTTGATTTTAAAATGATCCCCTGCATTTCAAGATCAAAAAGTGGCATAACTTGGAAGAATACAGACAAATTATTCAGTTCTTCAAGAGCTTTTTCGTTTTGTTTTAAAGCTTTGTAAGTTTGAGCTAAACAAAAAGATAAGCGACATAAGTGGTTTCTGTTATTTCTCTCTAAAGCTATGTTCAAAGCTTCTTGAAAAAAATAAAGAGCTTTTTGATAATCTCTTATATAGTAATTACAAGAACCTACATAAAAATTAAATTCAAAGGTTTTTTCTATTTCTGGTAACACTTCGCACTCCTGTTTAAAAAAGCTTTGAAGGTTATAAAAGGCCTCCTGATCACCCATTTCTTTATAAACAAGGATAAGAATATTAAAAGCATCAAAATAGGGAAGAATACGATTTTGTCTATCTTTGTTAAAAAGAAAAGTGTTTAATTGTCTTCCGGCCTCTTTTAAACGACCTAGCTGGAACTTAAGTTGAATGTCCTCTAAAGAATTATTATGATAAGCATGAGAGCTTACCATGTCTTGTTGAAAAGACTTATCAATAAAGTGATTTCCTACATCCTCTCTCATTAGTTTTAATTTTTACACATTTTCTTAAAAATTTAGAGTGATTGACGCTCAGCATTTACTTTTTTTTTATTTCTCATACCTTTTATGTCTTTTTGAAATGTAAAAATTTCATTTTCTTAAGAAAAAAACTGCTTTTATTCTCATTAAGTTTTAGAAAAAGAAATTTTTTTATGGAATTAGCAAAGGGGTGGAGTTTTATTATCAGAGTTGTTTTTAGCTTTCAAGTTACGCACCTTTAAAGATGTTATCTTAAAAATCTCTTTAGAGGATTTAACATTTAAGGCTTGTGTTAAAACTTGATCCACATATTCTACAGGAATAACATCTAAGCTTTTAAGAATAGTCTTGGGTATATCTATAAGGTCTTTTTTGTTTTCTTGTGGGATAAAGATTGTTTTAATACCTGCACGATGACCTGCTAAGATTTTTTCCTTAAGCCCTCCAATAGGCAAAATCTTGCCTCTCAAAGTTACTTCTCCTGTCATAGCCACAGTTCTTCTGACAGGAATTTTTAAGAACGCTGAAACAATACTTGTGGTAATAGCAATACCCGCCGAAGGGCCTTCTTTAGGCACTCCTCCCTCTGGAACGTGAATATGTACATCATTTTCAGTGAAAATATCGCTAGCAAGTCCAAAAACAGGACCTCTTGATCGAACATAACTAAGTGCTGCAGAGCATGACTCTTTCATGACATTCCCCAACTGACCTGTGATCACAAATTTTCCTTTTCCCGGGACCACAGTAGCTTCAATTAAAAGAAGATCTCCTCCCACCTCTGTGAAAGCCAGTCCATGGGTTGCCCCTATTTCATCTTTTTCTTCAATTTTACTGAAAATAGCTCTTTCTTTACCCAGCATTTGTCTTACTTTTTTTGCATTTAAAACAATACCAGAAGTTTTTGATTTTTTTGTAGAATCTTTAGAATCTTGTTTTATGAGGTTTTGTTTTTCTAAAATGATCTTTTTAGCTACTTTTCTACAAAGAGTAGCTATTTTTCTTTCAAGGCTTCTAACACCGGCTTCTTTTGTATAGTGACGTATCACTTCGTAAATACCATTGTCTGTAAATTGAAGTCCAAATTCTTGCAAGCCATGCTCTTTGATTTGCTTAGGAATAAGATACTTTGTGCTGATATGGTACTTTTCTTGTTCGATATAGCTATTAAGAAAAATCACCTCCATACGATCCAGAAGAGGTTTTAAAATGTTATGAAGTGAGTTAGCTGTGGTCACAAACATCACTTTCGATAAATCGTATTCTAGCTCTAAATAATGATCTTGAAACGAGTTATTTTGTTCTGAATCCAAAACCTCTAAGAGAGCTGAAGAAGGATCACCTCGAAAATCAGAACTCATTTTATCAACTTCATCTAACAAAATTAGAGGGTTTCCAGAACTCACCTTTCTCATAGATTGAAGTATTTTTCCCGGCATAGCTCCTACATAGGTTTTTCTATGACCTCGTATTTCAGCTTCATCTCTGACCCCTCCTAAAGAGATACGTGCAAAATCCCGTCCTAAGGCTCGTGCTACAGAACGGGCTAAGGAGGTTTTACCAACCCCGGGAGGACCTACAAGACATAAAATAGGACCTGTATTCTTTTTTGCAAGAGTTTGAACAGCTAAGTTCTCTATAATTCTTTCTTTAATTTTTTCTAAGCCCCAATGATCTTCATCTAAAATTTTCTGAGCGTAATTTAAATCTGTTTTAAGAGGCTTATAATTTTGCCAAGGAAGTCCAAAAATCCAATCCACATAGTTTCTCACAACAGTTGCTTCCGCACTTGCAGAAGACATCATTTTAAGCTTCTTGATTTCTTTAAGAGCTTTATCTTTCGCCTCTTTAGGCATCTTTTTATTTTTAACCTGTTTCTCAAGCTCTAAAAGTTCAGTGGCATAAGCATCCTTTTCTCCTAATTCTTTTTGAATGGCTTGCATTTGTTCGTTTAAGTAATATTCTTTTTGAGATTTTTCCATTTGTTTTTTCACACGGCCACGAATTTTTTTCTCAACTTCTAAGATCTCGATTTCACCTGTAACGATCTCTAAAATAGTTTCAAGCCTTTTTCCAACTTTTATCGTTTCAAGCAACTTTTGTTTGTCTTCTAATTTAAGATTTATATTAGCAGCAATGATATCAGATAAGGTGGAAGGATCCTCTACACTTGAAGCTTTCATAAGAGCCTCAGGAGAAATACTTTTGTTAAGTTTCACATAATCTTCGAAGCTTGTTTTTAAAGATCTCATAAGTGCACTAAGCTCAACAGAGTCTTCTTCAGGGGCTATAAGTTCTTTTGCTTCAATAAGAAGAAAATTTTCGTTTTTTATAAACTTGTCAATCTTCACTCTATGCTTTCCTTCGATAAGAACTTTAACAGTGCCATCAGGAAGACGTAACATTTGAAGTATGGACACAAGAGTTCCTATACTATAAATCTGATCTTCTGTAGGGTCACTGAGAGCAGCATCCTTTTGAGCTGATAAGATAATATTGGTCTTTTTAGACATAGCTTCCTCGAGAGCATTGATACTTTTTTCTCGACCTACGAAAAAAAACATCATCATCTTAGGAAAGATGATCAAATCTCTTAAAGGAAGCAAAGGAGCTTGTATGACATCTGGTTTTTTCTTACTCATATTATCTACTTACCCTCCTGTAGTGAATCTATTTTATCACAAAGAAATCGTAGAAAAAAGAAACTTTCTGTTAATTGACTTTAGGCTTGTTTTCAGCACAACAAAACCCATCAGAGTCTGTGTAAGTATTGAAACTCTTTTAAAGAAAACTTAATAAATCTTAAAAGATGTCTATAAAAAAATAAATACACAAGCTCTGGCCCTTAGAATGTTTTTCATCTTTGTTTTTAAGCACTTTCTTGTGAGGAATTGTTTCGGCTTGAAGAAGAGTTTTTTTGAGGCTTTTTATCTGAAAGTTTTTCAAAAATAATTTTAGGATCTTTATCTTCTAAAATAACACCCTCATCTACAATAACTCCTTTAACATTTTTTTGAGAAGGAATATCGTACATAAGTTCTAACATAGCTGATTCTAGAACACTTCTTAAGCCTCTAGCTCCTGTATTTCTTTCAAGAGATTTCTTAGCAACTGCTTTAAGAGCTTTATTGGTAAACTTTAAATCAATATTTTCGTATTTAAAAAGGCTAATGTATTGTTTTGTAATAGCGTTTTTAGGTTTGATTAAAATATCTAAAAGATGGGCTTCATCTAAGTTGTCTAAAATAGCACACACAGGAAGCCTTCCTATAAACTCAGGAATCAATCCATACTTTGCAAAGTCATCAGGTTCTACGTTTTTTATAGGATTGAAATGAAATTCTCTTTTTTCTTCTGATGTATGAATTTGAGCAGTAATTCCTAGAGCACGATTAGAAAGACGATTTTCTATAATTTTATCAAGCCCTACAAAAGCTCCTCCTACAATGAACAAAATTTCCGTGGTGTCGACTTTAATAAAATCCTGCTGAGGATGTTTTCTTCCTCCTTTAGGTGGCAAATTAGCCACAGTTCCTTCTAGAATTTTAAGAAGAGCTTGTTGTACACCTTCTCCGCTTACGTCTCTTGTAATGGAAGGGTTTTCTGATTTACGAGTAACTTTGTCAATTTCATCAACATAAATAACACCTCTTTTCGTTTTTTCCACGTCATAATCGGCAGACTGCAGAAGAGACAATATGACGTTTTCAACATCCTCTCCCACATAACCTGCTTCAGTTAGAGTTGTGGCATCCGCCATAGCAAAAGGTACATTTAAAATTCTAGCAATAGTTTGGGCTAATAAAGTTTTGCCACTGCCTGTAGGACCGACTAACAAAATGTTGCTTTTTGTAATCTCTACGTTGTTTTTTTGAGATCCTTTAGCATTTGAAGAAATTCTTTTGTAATGGTTATAAACAGCTACAGATAAAGCTTTTTTAGCTTCTTCTTGGCCTATAACATAGCTATCAAGCTGTTTTTTTATCTCTTGAGGTACGGGAATATCAAAAGTAAAATTCAAACCCCCTTCAAGAGCTTTATCTCTTTCTCTTTCTTCAGAAATGATCTGGTTACAAAGCTCAATACATTCATCACAAATATAAACACCAGGACCTGCTATAAGTTTCTTAACTTCTTTTTGCTTTTTATTGCAAAAATGACAGCTTAAAGAATCAATAGGGGGTTTTTTACTCATAAAACACCTTTCTTTTCTTATTCCCTTTATTTCACCTTTTTACGGGATTGTACAATTTTATCAACAATTCCAAGTGTCACGGACTGCTCTGCGTTAAAAAAGCTGTCTCTATCCATAATCTTTGTCATATCTTTGAATTTTTTACCTGTATGTTCCACATAAATTTCAGTCAACCTTTGTTTGGTCTCTAAAAGCTCTTTAGTATGGATTTCAATATCACTAGCTGGTCCAGAAAGCCCCCCCATAATCAGAGGCTGGTGGAGCATGGTTTTTGAATGGGGGAGGATATAACGTTTGCCCTTAGCTCCTCCGCAAAGCAGAAGAGAACCCATACTAGCGGCCATACCAATACAAGTTGTACTCACATTGCATTTGACAAATTGCATAATATCATAAATAGCAAGTCCTGCACTAATGCTTCCCCCAGAGGTGTTGATATAAAGATTAATGTCTTTGTCAGGGTTCTCCATTTCTAAAAAAAACATTTGAGCCACAATCACATTAGCCACAGCATCATTAACATCTGTCCCTAGTATAATGATTCGATCTTTGAGAAGTCTTGAATAAATATCGTAAGAGCGCTCTCCTCTAGGGGTTTGCTCAATGACAACAGGCGTAAGATAATTTAAAAGTGTGTTTGGTGTACTCATATATGAAAGATCTCCTTATTGTATAAAATGACCTTGACATAAGCTCTTCGGATTTTTCGAGGTCAAACTTGAGTCAGGGTTTTCACAAAAATCATCTTGAAATCTAACAAAAAGTCTAGTTAAATATTAAATACGAAGGAGTTAAAAACTATGAAAATACAACTAAAGCCTATAAAATATTCTCAGTTTGATACGTTGGTAGCTTTTGTGGGCTGGCAAGACAAGGAGAAAAAAATCAAAACATCAAGTCTTCCTCAACATATGTCAGAATGGCTTGAAATGCCTATCAAAGAAAAACGTTTTTTAGGCGAAGAAAAGGAAATGTTGTTTGTACCTTATGCTCATTCAAATAAACATTTTTTATTTATAGGCATAGGGGATTTAAAAGAACTTCATTTAGAAAAAATAAGACAAATAGGTTCTATAATTCTTAAAAGGCTTCAAATTGAAAAAGTAAAAAAAGCGGGAGTTCTTTTAGAAACTCTTTCGTTCAGACAAAAAAAAGAGACCCTACAAGCTTTAGCCGAAGGGATTCTTCTTACCTCTTATAACTATAAGGGCTTGAAGAAAGACAAAAAACCTAGTTTTTCACTTGAAGAAATTTATTTTCTCATGAACTCTGTTTTGATCTCCAATAAAAAAGCCCTAGAAAAAGGTGTAATTTTAGCTGAGTGTACTAATTTTGCAAAAACTCTCTCTGACACTCCTCCTAATTACATGAACCCTCCCATTTTAGCTAGGAAAACTCAAGAAAAAGCAAAAAACTTAGCTCAATTAAAAGTTAGTGTTTGGAATGAAGCTCGTATCAAAAAAGAAAAAATGGGCGGTCTTGAAGGAGTGTCTTTAGGAAGTGGTGTAGAGCCTCGTTTTATTATTATGGAATACAAAGGAGCTAGAGGGAGTAAAAAGCCTGTCTGCTTTGTAGGAAAAGGACTTACGTTCGATAGTGGTGGCCTTTCTTTAAAACCACCAGGCCATATGGCCGATATGAAATATGATATGTGTGGGGGAGCTACAGTCATAGCAACTCTCCTAGCTATTGCAAAATTAAAATTAAAGGTGAATGTCTTAGGGCTTATTCCTTCTTCTGAAAACGTTGTAGGAGAAAGAGCTACACGTCCTAGTGATGTTTTAATTGCAAGAAATGGAATGTCTGTAGAAGTGTTAAATACAGATGCCGAGGGGCGACTTATTCTTATGGATGCTCTTTCTTATGCAAGTGAAAAAAAACCTGCCGCCATTTTCAATATCGCTACTTTAACAGGCGCTATTGTGGTTTCCTTAGGTAATGTTTATACAGGTTATTTTACAGAGTATGAAAAACTCAGTAAAAGCATTTTACAAGCCTCCGAACGCTCAGGAGAGAAAGTATGGCGTATGCCTTTAGAAAAAGTGCATTACGATGAAATGAAAGGTTCTTATGCTGATTTACAAAACATACAAAAAAGTATGGGCATGGGAAGTTCTACAGCAGCTGGATTTTTAGGCCACTTTGTAAAAAAAGAAATTCCCTGGGCTCATTTTGATATTGCAGGAACTTCTGATAAATCCAGCAATAGACTTCCCTACGTTCCTAAAACAGGAGCCACAGGAGTTATGGTGCGTACTTTTATTGAACTTCTAAAAAATTATTAGGTCTACACTTTTTTAAAAAACGTTTTGTAAAAAAGTTTGATTCCTATAGGAGCCTAAAGATAAACTAAATATGAACTAAAGTTTTAGGTTATGAAAAAAAATGTTTTATAGAAAAAGAGGGCTTTTGCTACTTTTTAAGACCTTAGGCCCTGAAATCAACAAACTTGATTTTCAGAGCTATCTTTTTTTGTGGACCAAAGAACTTTCAAAACCCTTTTATGATTTTGTTTCTTTTCAGAAAAGAGCTTTCTCCTTTCAAGCTGAAAGAGATTTGGAAACGCTCAAAAACCTTAAGCTTTTTACTGAGACAAAAACAAAATGGATTTTAAAAAAAAGGCTAAATTTAAAAGAACTCAAGAAAGGTTTTAAAACAAAAGATTTAAAATTCCTTTCGTTTATAAAAAGTAAATATCGATTCAAGAAAGGAGACAAGCTTTTAAAGGCAGTTTTCTTAAAAGATCCTTATTATGCTTTTTATAGTAAAAAATCAAAAAACCCCCGCTTAAAAAAAGAAAGAAATGAAGTGTTGTCTTATCCAAAGCTAAGCAATGAAAAGATTCTTTTCACCATAGGTTACGAAGGAAAAAGTATTGATTCTTATTTGAATCTCCTTTTTCAAAATGGTGTGAAGGTCCTCTGTGATGTAAGAAAAACGTCTGTGAGTAGAAAGTATGGATTTTCTAAAAGTAGACTAAAAGAACTTTGTGGGAAGTTGAATATAGAGTACAGAGCTTTAAATAATTTAGGTGTAAAACTTGAACTGAGGAAAAAATACAAGCCCATAGGAGATTTAAAGGGACTTTTTAAAGTTTATAGATCAACTGTTTTAAAAACAGAAAAGGAAAGTATTAACGTTCTTAGAGAGCTTTTAAATAAAAAAAAAAGGATAGCTCTAGCTTGTGTTGAAAAAGAACATACTTCATGCCATAGGCATTGTCTTTCTGATTTTATTGAGAAAAAAGAAAAAGAGGGGCTAAAAGTTGTAGCTTTGTGAGAGCAATAAAGTTTTGTAGCTACTCAAAGATTTTTCCTCTAACCAGTTATGTTTAAATTCTTTCGAAAAAACATTTCGAAGCAAACTGAAACTTAAGAGGCAAAGCACAGATCTCTCATAAGGAGAAGTTCATGTGACTTCTAAGCTGCTCAATCACTCACCCCATCAGAAGACCATTTAGGAGCCTTCTCCAAAAAAGTTCGTACTATTTAGGAACAAAGTCCTAAACAGCCTAACCTTTCTTTAAGAAAGCGATTATAATAAACATAAAGTGAGAGAGAAGCGTTATTTAGAACCTTTTTTGAAAAGAGATCTCAGACAAAAAATTTTAGTAACTGCTCACCTACATTGTTCAGTTATCCTTAACTTTAGACCTGTTTTAAGATAAAAGTCTTGCTCTTACAGATTTTCTTTTAAATACTCTTTTCAAATGACAATAAATAAGACCTCCATCAGAAATGAGATTGAAAATATAAGAAGTGACTTTGATAAGCTTGCAAAGAAAGGTTCTGTGCCTACTGAGATTTCTGTGGTTTTTGAATCTCTCTTTAAGGTTGTGAACATTCTGATTGTTGTGTTTTTAGAAAAACAGGTTCGAAAAAATTCCAGCAACAGCGGTCTTCCTCCTTCGCAAGATTTTAGTCGTCAAGGGAATCGTAATAAGAAAGCTAGTGGGAGTCAGAAAAAGGGTTCTAGACTTGATAACAGTAAAGATACAAAACAGCGAGGAGACTGTCTTTCCCTCAGAGTGTTCTCAGTGTGGGATGTGTTTAAAGACAGCAGAGGTAAAAAGCCTTGAGAAGCGTAAAAAGATTGATATTTTTTATGAAATTCAAACCCATACTGTAACTTCTGAAGTTAAGGATTGTCCCTCATGTGGAGCTAGAAATAAAGGTCAATTCCCTAAAGGTATGAGTGGTCCTCTTCAGTATGGTATAGGCATTAGAGCTTCCATCATCAATTTCATTATAGTTCAGATGCTGTCTTTTAGAGCGTGTTGGGGAACATTACATGGGGCTTATAGGTCGAATGATTTCTCCTGCAGTTATGTTGAGATACATTGCTGAATTAGGAGAGTTTCTTAAAAGTTGGGAAGAGCAGATGAAAGAAAAGATACTTGAATCAGAGGTCATTCATGTTGATGAGACCTCTATGAGGGTTAAGGGTAAAAACTACTGGATTCATACTTATAGTTCAGGAGAATTAGTCTTGCAGTTTCTCCACCTTTCAGGTGGAAGGGAAGCCATAAAAGATATTGGTCTCTTGGATAGATATGGAGGAGTGCTTGTGCATGATTGTTGGAGTCCTTACTTTTGTTATGATAAGATAACTCATGCTTTGTGTGTGGCTCACCTTTTGAGAGAGCTTAAATTTATAGAAGAAAGCAATGGATTCAAATGGGCTATAAATCTCAAAAAACTTCTTAAAGAGACTGTGGAGTTAGTTCATAAAAAAGAGTCAAGAGTTCTGACTCAAAAAGAGTACGAAACTCTTCAGAGAAGGTATAGGAGTATTCTTACAAAAGGCTTAAAAGAGCTTCCAGAATTTCCTAAGAAAAATGGCAAGAAAGGACGAATAAAGCATACACAAGCTCAAAACCTTTGGCTGCGATTTAAAAAGTATGAAGCAGAAATACTGTGTTTTGCTAAAAGAAAGAACGTAGATCCTACTAATAACAGAGCTGAAAGAGATCTAAGAATGACTAAAGTGAAAAAGAAAGTGTCAGGGTGTTTCAGAACAGAAGAAATGGCGAAATATTTTTGTCGTATTACCAGCTATGTTAAAACAATGAGAAATAGAGGGTATTCTTCTTTAGAAGCCATCTCTATGGCTTTAAATAAAAACTTACGAGAGTGAGCAGTTACAAATTTTAATCATTAGCGGCCCTCGTCAGTCTGGAAAGACAACTCTATCTCGCATGCTTTCACGTCATCATGATTATTTGAATTACTACACTCCGAAGATCGTTTGAGTATAGAAAAGAAAGAATGGAATTGTAGTTTAGATTATATTGTATTTGACGAAATTCATGTAAAAAAGGCTCCTCCTGGGAATCTGTGGGTAAAAACCAGCTAAAAAAGGCTTAAAATGGACATCAGGAAAGCAACGTAGAGTAAGACATTCTGTCTTTAATTGTTGAGCTTGAGACTCCTGTCTCGAATCGCTTTTAGCGATTTTAGTTTAACAATCTCATTTGATTTTTGCTGTATTACATTAAAATCTTAAAAAAGAAGCACCTACTTCCCAAATGCCTTAAAATGTTTATTCAAAAAAACAAAGGAGGGAAGAGATGCTTTTGAAGACCATACTAACCCGAGTTTCGACTTTTATATATTGCTCAGAGGCCCCTGTTCTTGAGTTTTAAGTTGAATGGAGGGTTTTTTAGGTTTTAAACAATAGGAGATGAGAGTACCTAAAAGATTGATGACAAAGTTTTGTGGGCTACGATGGCGAGAATGCTCAAGATGAAACTCTCCTTTTAACACTCCAATCACTGTTTCCACAACAGAACGTTTTTTCAACATCAACTTGTCAAATAAGGGAATCAATTTATTCTTCATATTTAATTTGACGTTTGTAATAAGCTTAACTCCCTTTTTTAAAAGCTTTTTGAAAAGGTCTGATGAAATATAACCTTTGTCTCCAAAGAGTTTCCCCACCAGCCCTTTACACAAACCTATAACAGGCTTTCGATCATCTACATTTCCCTGAGTTAAGGTAAAACTTAAAAGTTCTCCGAGGTGATTGATAACAATATGGAGTTTAAATCCGAAGAACCAGCCCATACTACTTTTGCCTCTTTTTGCTAACTTTTGAAACACTTTATTTCGTTCTATTCTTTTATTTTTGCAGAACGAAGACATAAAACTCTTATCCTTAATTACTTGTAACTGCTCACCTACATTGTTCAGTTATCCCTAACTTTAGACCTGTTTTAAGATAAAAGTCTTGCTCTTACAGATTTTCTTTTAAATACTCTTTTCAAATGACAATCAGAAATGAGATTGAAAATATAAGAAGTGACTTTGATAAGTTTGCAAAGAAAGGTTCTGTGCCTACTGAGATTTCTGTGATTGTTGAATCTCTCTTTAAGGTTGTGAACATTCTGATTGTTGTGCTTTTAGAAAAACAGGTTCGAAAAAATTCCAGCAACAGCGGTCTTCCTCCTTCGCAAGATTTTAGTCGTCAAGGGAATCGTAATAAGAAAGCTAGTGGGAGTCAGAAAAAGGGGCTCTAGACTTGATAACAGTAAAGATACAAAACAGTGAGGAGACTGTCTCTCCCTCAGAGTGTTCTCAGTGTGGGATGTGTTTAAAGACAGCAGAGGTAAAAAGCCTTGAGAAGCGTAAAAAGATTGATATTTTTTATGAAATTCAGACCCATACTGTAACTTCTGAAGTTAAGGATTGTCCCTCATGTGGAGCTAGAAATAAAGGTCAATTCCCTAAAGGTATGAGTGGTCCTCTTCAGTATGGTATAGGCATTAGAGCTTCCATCATCAATTTCATTATAGTTCAGATGCTGTCTTTTAGAGCGTGTTGGGGAACATTACATGGGGCTTATAGGTCGAATGATTTCTCCTGCAGTTATGTTGAGATACATTGCTGAATTAGGAGAGTTTCTTAAAAGTTGGGAAGAGCAGATGAAAGAAAAGATACTTGAATCAGAGGTCATTCATGTTGATGAGACCTCTATGAGGGTTAAGGGTAAAAACTACTGGATTCATACTTATAGTTCAGGAGAATTAGTCTTGCAGTTTCTCCACCTTTCAGGTGGAAGGGAAGCCATAAAAGATATTGGTCTCTTGGATAGATATGCAGGAGTGCTTGTGCATGATTGTTGGAGTCCTTACTTTTGTTATGATAAGATAACTCATGCTTTGTGTGTGGCTCACCTTTTGAGAGAGCTTAAATTTATAGAAGAAAGCAATGGATTCAAATGGGCTACAAATCTCAAAAAACTTCTTAAAGAGACTGTGGAGTTAGTTCATAAAAAAGAGTCAAGAGTTCTGACTCAAAAAGAGTACGAAACTCTTCAGAGAAGGTATAGGAGTATTCTTACAAAAGGCTTAAAAGAGCTTCCAGAATTTCCTAAGAAAAATGGCAAGAAAGGACGAATAAAGCATACACAAGCTCAGAACCTTTGGATGCGATTTAAAAAGTATGAAGCAGAAATACTGTGCTTTGCTAAAAGAAAGAACGTAGATCCTACTAATAACAGAGCTGAAAGAGATCTAAGAATGACTAAGGTGAAAAAGAAAGTGTCAGGGTGTTTCAGAACAGAAGAAATGGCGAAATATTTTTGTCGCATTACCAGTTATGTTAAAACAATGAGAAATAGAGGGTATTCTTCTTTAGAAGCCATCTCTATGGCTTTAAATAAAAACTTACGAAAGTGAGCAGTTACTATTTTTAAAAAAAATAAAGGCTGTTATGGTTCCCCCAGGGTGTATAGGGAATTAAAGCGTTGCGGAGTGAGTGCTGGAGAAAACAAAGTAGCTCGAATTATGAAACTAAAGAATCTCAGTGCCCGTCAGAAAAAACCCTATGTTCCTAGAACAACAAAGAATAACCCTCTCATGATTAAGTCTCCTCGGTTGTTTAAGACAGGACAGAGCCAAGCAGGAAAAGAAAACCAGGTATGGTGTTCGGATTTAACCTATATTCCTTTTAGAGATAAATTTCTGTATTTGGTTGTATTTTTAGATGTCTATAATCGAGAGATTAAGTCTTGGAAGCTCTGTGAGAGCTTGGACGGGGTTCATTCAAAACAGGCTCTGAGAGCCGCAGTCCAATCTGTTTCTGGGAACTTAGAGGGCTTGATAATCCACTCGGATCAAGGGGTTCAATATTGTTGTGAAGGGTTTAGAAAAGAATTGAAATTCTTTGGCCTCAAGCAATCTATGTCTAGGAAAGGAAATTGTTATGATAATGCGTTTGTGGAGAGCTTTTTCCATACGTTGAAGGATGAACTGGAATACAAAGACTGTACAACGAAGGAAGAGTTGGAGAAAAAAATTGCAATTTACATGGATTGGTATAACAAGGTAAGAATGCATTCTTCCTTGAAATACATGAGCCCAAAAGAATTTAAACAAAGGAGGGCTTTAAGAACATAAAAACTGTCCACTTTTTTGGGGGAAGATCACAGCCTTAAAAAGAGACTTCTTAGGGGATACTGTTGAAACATAAGACTTCTTCCAGTTATTGATCGTGGAAGAGGTGACCTTTGTCTCTTTACAAAATTTAGAAACCTTTTCCTCTTTCAAAAAATCTAGAATCTCTCTCTTAAGAGCTTCTGGGTAGCGGATAAGCTTCTTGTTGGAATTCTCCTCTCGACAAAGCTGTATCTTCTTTTTTAAATTAATCCCTTCTTCCATAAAATCCCTCCTCTTAAAAAAAACTTATAAGAAAAATTTAATCTTGGATAGGGCGGTCATATAACCGAGTTACAATATATTCAAAGCTTGACTTGCCCTTTCCTTTATTACTTTTAAATAGGGCTTCCACATATCAGAACACACAAAAATGAAAGAAGACGGGTATGAACCCCTTTTAACAAAAGCTAGATGGCCCTTGTTAAAAAATGCAGAAAATTTAAAATCTTATGAAAAAGTAAAATTAAGGCATTTAATACAGTACAATTTAAAAAGTATCCGCTGTTATTTTTTAAAAGAAGACTTCCGACAGTTATGGACCTATGTTCCACCAACTTGGGCTGGTAAATTTATAGACAGTTGGACGAGACGAGTCATGCTTTCAAAAATTGAACCTATGAAAAGAAAAGCAAAAACCATACGAAGACATAAGCTACTTATTCTTAATTACTTCAAGGCTAAAAAAACCTTCTCCTCAGGGATTGTAGAGGGTTTAAACAACAAAGTAAAACTCACTATGAGAAAATCTTACGGCTTTAGAACCTCTAAAGCTATAAAAATCGCCTTATATCATAACATTGGAAAACTGCCAGAACCTCCGGGAACCCACAGATTCTTTTGAGGAGGCAAAAAAATAAAAAACTATCACTTAAGTTAGAAATTAAAAGAATAAAAAAGAAAGGTTTATTTATGAAAAGAAATAAATTATATAAAGACATAAAAAGAAAAGGCATAAAAGTTAAGAAGAAAGTAGCACGTCTTATTTTTGAAAAGCATACTTTTTTAGAAACAAAAGATCTTTTAAAAAAAGCTAATCAAAGCCCTTACGATAAGAAAGTAAAACCAAAAGACTTTGTTCAAAAATCCATCTCTTTTATCACTGATGAACATGTTTTTAAATTCAAAAACGAAAAACACCTTCAAATCAAGATCATATAGACATGAAATTTAAACAGTACAAAAAACAAAAAAAGAATTTAAAGCTTCTTATGAAGATAGAAGGAGAATTTCAAGACCTTGCAAGCCTAAAAGCTCAAAGCCAAATTCTTCAAGGAAGTGCCATAAAAACAGGCTTAGGTTCACTTTCTAATCTCTCTGGTAGATGTGGTGTGTGATGTGTGGTGTGAGTGGTTGGGTTGGGTAGTAGGTTGGTTGGTGGAAAAGGAAAGGAAAGGAGTAGAAATGAAACTAAAAACTACAATTTATGACGCACTCTCAGCCAGAGCTTATAAAGACTCTCAGGGAAACGAAGAAGTGGACTACCAAAGAATAGGTGTAGCCTTCGGTTTGAAGAACAAAAAGGGCTTTTCTTTGAAACTTACAGGCTTGCCTGTCTCAGGGGAGCTTGTGGTTATAGAAAGAGTACCAAAAAAAGAGCCTTTTTAAAGGCTTAGAATAACCAAATGAGGGAGCTTTTTAAGCTCTCTAGTTATATTTTGAAAGGAGAAATAAAAATGAATAAAAAAGAATTGAAACCAATCAAAAAAAATAGTAGCTTAGAGAACACTATTCGCCCTCAAAAAAAGGGCCTGTTCTTTGACAATTTAATAAACCTTAGAGAGCTTTCGGAGTTTTTGGAAATTTCTCCTAAGACCATCCGTAATTGGATGTCTATGAGAAAAATCCCTTTCTTGAAAATAGGCCGAAACGTCTATTTCCCGAATGATAAGTTAGAGAAATGGCTTCAACAAAAGGAGAAATCATGTCGATAACAAAAAGAAAAGGAAAAAATAAAACTGTCTATTATGCTCAAGTGTATGTTAGAGGAGTTCGTGTCAAATCCAAGTCTTTTCCAACAAAGACGGAAGCTATTCTATGGGAAGAAAAACAAAAGCAACGATTTTTTCATGGAACTAACTTTCTTCCACAAGAAAGAGAGGAGATTTTCTTTGAAGATTGTGTAAAAAGATATCTTAAAGAGTATGTTGTTTCTTTAAGAGCTAGCAGTCAAAAGAAAATTCAAAACATATGCCAAAAATTCTTACTTAACAGTCCTTTAGCAAAAGTTAGAATGTCAAACTTACATCACATCAGTATAGATCATTGGATTGAATGGCTTTTTAAGAAGCAAAAGTGCAAAAATCAACGTCACTCTTTTAAAATGGAGTTAAGACGTTTAGGCTCAGTTCTTCATTGGTGGAGGAACAACATTGATCCTAGCTTTACCTTTCCCATTTTAGCTTTTTTTGTTCCCCCAATAGCTCTTTTACTTTTTTTATCTGATTGAGAATTATCTCGGGTAAGTTCTTTTCAATGTTTTTTAAAAATTGATTGATTTCTTAAGGAATGAAGTTTGAGAAAGATTTAAACTTTCTATTATTTGCTCCATGAGGATTTTTTCATTCGTAGTCTTTCTTTTCTCTTGGTACTTAGGATTAGCACAACGATAGAATATACTTCCTCAAAAGACCTCTGGGAACCCACAGATTCTTTTGAGGAGGCAAAAAATCTAGAATTTGCCCTCTTGACCTTAGGAAAAAAACTTAATAGAATTAATTAGAGTGTGTTAGGGCGTTATCTTAGACACCACATCAGATGTGATTGCGTAGCTCAGATGGATAGAGCAACTGCCTTCTAAGCAGTGGGTCGGGGGTTCAAATCCTCCCGTGATCGCCAATTTTAATTAGAGCCTTCGTAAAGACAGTTTAATAAATCCTCATAGTTAAAATGAGAAAGACATCCTCTGGTATCTTTAAAAAGAATCACTCAGAACTACACGTGATCTTAACGAGTTACTCCTTCCACTTTGTAAGTAGCTAGAAAATCATACTTTGAATCTGTATAACCAAATCTTTTTTCAACACTCTAAGAATTTAACAAGATTGTATGAAAAAATCTGACTTCTATGTGCTAAAAATGTCAAGTTAATTTCTGGATTCGGTATTAGCTATAACAAAACCACATTTCAAACCTCTTATTAAATCAGGAACTTGAGTGATATCATGTGCTTCTTTTCTTGTTAAGCTCAAACAAACAGGACGGCCTAAACTATCACTTATAAGATGTCTATCAAAAGGAAAATATAAGTAATACCAAATTTAAAAATTAACTCAAAATATTTAGACTTTCTGCCACCAGACTTTTCCATCCACTCCTTTAAACTGAACTCCACTTTTTCAGTGCAGTTCATTCTATAGTGAATACGCTTAGATTTTCCGGTCGATTCTCTAGAGAAAAAACCTGAAAATCTAAACGGAAGCACTATATATTGACCATGAACTCCTCTGCAAGCTTCTGAACTTTTTTGATTTCATAGTCATTTTCAAAAATTCCCATGGACCGAACTGTCTTTTGAACACACTTACCTTGAATCCAAACTGGCTCCATGATCCTTACTGTCTTTTTCCCATTGGACTTCATTGTAACTCTAATGAACATATACAAAAAGCTTAAACAACCCTACAGTTTTGTAAAAGAGGCTGGAATCATAAAAACCCCTTTTTTCAGCCTCAAATAAAAACTATAACTAAATGAAACTTAAAAAAAAGGCCTCCTCAAAAGAATCTGTGGGTTCCCGGAGGTTCTGGCAGTTTTCCAAGGTTATGATATAAGGCGATTTTTATAGCTTTAGAGGTTCTAAAGCCGTAAGATTTTCTCATAGTGAGTTTTACTTTGTTGTTTAAACCCTCTACAATCCCTGAGGAGAAGGTTTTTTTAGCCTTGAAGTAATTAAGAATAAGTAGCTTATGTCTTTGTATGGTTTTTGCTTTTCTTTTCATAGGTTCAATTTTTGAAAGCATGACTCGTCTCGTCCAACTGTCTATAAATTTACCAGCCCAAGTTGGTGGAACATAGGTCCATAACTGTCGGAAGTCTTCTTTTAAAAAATAACAGCGGATACTTTTTAAATTGTACTGTATTAAATGCCTTAATTTTACTTTTTCATAAGATTTTAAATTTTCTGCATTTTTTAACAAGGGCCATCTAGCTTTTGTTAAAAGGGGTTCATACCCATCTTCTTTATCTCTTTTGACTTCTCTCTTAGTAAATCAAAGAATTTTCTAAAACTCTTTTCTGTTCTTTTTTCTCCTATCCACAACAAGCGTACACGGGTTTTGCTTATTTCATAGACTAAGGTGAGATACTGATGGTTCTTTTTCCATTGTATTTCATCTACACCTATAGCTTGTATTCCCTTTAAAACCCTTTGTTTTAAACCATATTCTACGACCCATTCTACCGAAGCATAGACCTGATTCCAACTGACATGAAACTTACAAGAAACCTCTTTCCAAGACAGGTGACGACACCAGTCTGCTAAATACTTCATGTAAAAGATCGTTAAACTCTTCTTACCATCGGCCCAAGGTAAATACTCAACTTTTACTCCACAGCAAGAACAATTAACTCTTCTTACAAAATAAACAAAAAACACCCTGTAACTTAAAATAGGAAGGGATTCAAAGTCCCGTGATGATTTACTGCTGTCATACACTGAACAGGGCTTCTTACAAACACTACAAAAAGCTTGGCCATTTTTACGAGCCTTAATAGGAACATTAATTGACTTTCTATCTTTTGAAAAATAAATGTCTCCGTATACAAAAGACTTCCATCTTAAACAATCATTTAGTATAGTCTTCAAAAGCATCTCTTCCCTCCTTTTTTTTTTTTGAATAACATTTTAAGGCATCTGGGAAGTAGGTGCTTCTTTTTTAAAATTTTAATGTAACACAGCAAATAAAAGCAAATAAAATGAATGTTTTTGAGTTCAATCACCGGAGGTGATAGAGGCCAGTAAGGCCTCAAAGAACTCAAAAATACAAGATAGGATGTCTTACTCTTACTTTGATTAATATGAGCCTTTTTGGGGGATTTCTAGCTACTTTTCACCCACAGATTCCCGGGAGGAGCCTCTTTTATTATCAATTTTAAAAATGAGATTAAATCATAAAAATGTTGGAATATCTCCACAAAAAGCCATTGAGGAGTTGGAAACAATGTATAATGTTTATTTTTCTGATAAAAAGAAAAAAGTAAGGTTGATGAAAACTGTTACTTTAAATAAGAAGCAAGAAAAAATACTGAATTCCATAGATTTAGGAATTTTGAGAAATCGCACTTCCATACTTTCTTAAATCCTAGTGAGTAAAAATTGTCTCAAACTTAGGTAATAGGATTTGATCTTAATACAGGCTGGTTTCAATGTGCACACTAAATACCCTAAATTCGTGACCAAAAATGTACACTACAAAGCTATAATTTCCCATTTTCCATAAAAATCTCAGTTTTCATAGGGGAATTTTCGATTTTTAGATAAAATCACAAAAAATAACTTGCCTTGCATTTTCCTTTGTAGTGTAATATATTACACTACAAGAGGGAGAAATATGAGCTTTATCAGAAGAATAAAAAGAGGAAAGGTAACATATCTTGCAGAAGTAGAGAACAAAAGGGTTGATGGAAAAGTTATCCAAAAGCATATTCGGTACATCGGGAAGGAAGAGAATGGTGAAACTGTAATTTCAATGAGTTCATCTGATCTTGAAATAGAAAAGGTCAAGGTTTATGGTCCTTTGCTTGTTTTAGATAAAATAGCTAGGGAAATAGATTTGCAAAAATCTCTTGGCCAATACTCCAATGAAATATTAAGCATGGTCTATGCTCACTGTTTAGATTACAAAAGCCTTAGAAAAATGCCAAAATGGTATGAGAGAACAGATTTAAACACTTTGCTAAATTTAGAGGATCTAACCGAAAGTCGTTTGCTTTCTGCTCTAGATTCTTTAGAGAGTGATCCAGAAAATTTACAGAAGAAAATATTTCAAGGTGTTCAGAAAAGGTACAATCTTGAGCTAAAAGGGTTGGTGTACGATGTTACCAATACATACCTTTATGGTAGCAAATGTCAGCTTGGAAAATTAGGAAAGAGTAAGGATGGGAAACGTGGAAATCCTTTGATTCAAATTGGTTTGGTGACAACTCAAAAAGAAGGAATACCAGTGTTTCATAAAACTTTTAGTGGAAACATACACGATAGCAGGACTCTACTAAGTTTATCCGATGGATTTGCAAACTATGGACTAAGTGGAGGAATGTTTGTTTACGACAGAGGCATTTTCTCAGAGAGAAACCTCAATGAAATCAATGAATTGGGCTGGAATACGCTTTGTGGGATTGCTCTCAGAAAGAAAGAGAAGGATTTGATTAGAAAAATGATAAGGCTAGACTCTATTGTTGATGTATCCCATCGCATCAGGTTATCAAGTGGTACCTTGTATGCTCAGAGCATTAATCACAATGTTGGAAAAATCAAAGGACGTTTAGTTGTTTGTTACAATCAAAGGAGAGCTTTAGATATAAGAGAATCTCGTTTGGACGAAATTGCAAACGCACAAATTCTTTTGTCTAAAAATAAAAATATAAAACCAGGTTTGGAAAAATACCTTACTCCAACAGGAAGATTAAGAAGAGATCGGTTGAATTTAGAATCTGAGTTTGATGGTTACTCTTGTATATTTTCTACAAAAAAGATCTCTACAAAAGATATTGTTAATTTGTACTATAAGAAAGAGATAATTGAAAAATCTTTTAGGACCTTAAAGGGAATAACAAATTTGAGACCAATTCGTCATTGGCTTTACAACAGAGTTCAATCACATGTCTTTATATGCTATTTATCTTGTCTGATACTTTCAATTCTAAAAATGAAGCTTGAAAAGATGCAGATGTCTCCAGAGGAAGCTCTTGAAGAACTCGGTAGCATGTATAATGTCTATCTTTATGACCGAAAAAATAAAACTAGACTTATCAAAACAGTAGCTTTGAATAAAGTTCAAGAAAAAATACTAAGATCTATTGGAAAAAGTCTTGTCAAAAAAACGTCCGTCTGTAGTGTACATTTTTGAGCACGAACTCAGGTAAATACCTGAAGTTTTGACTTTTATTTACTCATATGGATGACCAGCCCTTTTGAAAGGCTGGTCATCCATATTTTCTTTTCAGAAGCCTCTGTTCTTGAGTTTTTAAGTTGAATGGAGGGTTTTTAGATTTTAAGCAAGTAAGCAATGAGGGCACCTAAAAGACTGACAACAAAGTTTTGTGGACTACTATGGCGAGAATGCTCAAATGAGAGCCTGCAAATTAAATTGTGTAACTGATTTTTTCATTTTAAATTTTACCCTCACTTTTTCATACTTATTTTAACCCATCAATCGATTCACACAATAAATAAAATACCTGAAATGAACATATCTTAATGAAAACTCAAACACCTCTCTCAAGGAAGGTTTTAAAACCTTCATAACAAAACATTTCCTTAGATCATCACACAAAATTTCAATGATTTAGAAAAAAATGTCGAAATTAATTTTTGTAATTGGCGTAAGCAGTTACAAACATTCAAAGACAAGATGCCCTACTTCTTTGTCACACTAAATCATCAATTTTATGAGCTGCTTTAGGCGTTTTTACCCACAAATTCCCGGTAGGACTCTAATTTTTTTGTCAATCAAATCTTTCAGATCTTTTTGTAGAATTCTTCTTGTCACCTTAGGTATTGTCTTATTTTTCATATTTTTATCTACACACCCCATCTTTATACAAATCTTATCAAAGTCTTTAGAAGCAAGACTTTCATGTTCTAAAATATGCTCAATAATTATTCCCTATCGCTTCGACAAGCTGTACTTCTCTACGAAAGCATCTTTACGAATGACTTTTTTTCCAACAGACATAATTTCACTCATTTGAGATAAGAAGCTTCTTACAAAATACTCAAGCCAAACTGTCATGTCCATATTATTTTTTTTGCCTCCTCAAAAGAATCTGTGGGTTCCCGGAGGTTCTGGCAGTTTTCCAATGTTATGATATAAGGCGATTTTTATAGCTTTAGAGGTTCTAAAGCCGTAAGATTTTCTCATAGTGAGTTTTACTTTGTTGTTTAAACCCTCTACAATCCCTGAGGAGAAGACTTTTTTAGCCTTGAAGTAATTAAGAATAAGTAGTTTATGTCTTCGTATGGTTTTTGCTTCTCTTTTCATAGGTTCAATTTTTGAAAGCATGACTCGTCTCGTCCAACTGTCTATAAATTTACCAGACCAAGTTGGTGAAACATAGGTCCATAACTGTCGGAAGTCTTCTTTTAAAAAATAACAGCGGATACTTTTTAAATTGTACTTCATCAAATGTCTTAATTTTACTTTCTCATAAGATTTTAAATTGAGCCTGTAAATTAAATTGTGTAACTGATTTTTTCTTGACTACTTTTCGATAGACCTCTATTACAAATAATTTTTAGAAATGGTATTACCCATCTTCTCTCTCATCAAGCTCTTTTTTTAGTCCCTCTTTTTGTGCTGACAGTTATTTTGGTTCTCAAAATGTTCAAAGGTTTTACGGCTAAACTTTCTAAAAGTAATGATTTCTGTTCGTGGTATAATGACTTCCATATCAATCAAATCAGAGTGGTTTTCATATTTAGGATAATAAGTGTTCCAGACTACCTCCTTTGTTTCTTTTTTTCTGTATCCACTCTTAAACGGTACTATAGAAATTGTTTGAGACTCATGTCTTGATTTTGGATTTTCCGGATATTTCCATAAAAGACCTTGATAGGTCTTTCCGTTTTTAAGAGTCATTACAACTTCTTTATTATCCCATTCAATACATTTTTTATAAAAGTTATCTTGTACTGGTAGAAATATCCACTTAGCAATGAATTCAATTTGAGCTAATAATAGTAAAGCAGGCGTAAAAATTAATGATGCAATTAATAATATAAATAATTTCTTTTTTAGCCCCTCAAGACTACATGTTTCCATAATTAATTCAGCAGGAAGCCAAGTTAAAGTCGCTATCAAAACAAGGGTAAAAATATAAGGCCAGCCTGAAAGATTAACAGCTGTTGCTGCTAATCTTTCAGGCCTATGTTTATTATAAAATGAATGAAAACTATTCCGGGAATAGCCCAAAGAATATTATGAAAGTCTAGTATCTGGTTTTATGAGCTTTGTTTTTTTGTAACTAATTTGTTATAAGCTCTAATTGCTTGTTGTACTTCGGGATCATTCCAGAGTTCTTCTGCTGTTGGCCAAGGTTCTGCTGCTGTTCCTTTTTTACGGAAAAGCCAGTTTCCATAACCTAATTTTTGTTTTTTCTCTTTTGTTTTTTGTGTTGGTTTCACCCTATCTTTAATCTTTTTGGCCATAAATAAAAACGCTCCTTACCTATTCTCATTTTACAGTCAAAAAAAGCAAAGAGCAAGTTAAAAAATCACGGAAACTTCTTGGTGTATTATAAAGATGCCAAAAAAGAATACGTTGTCTTGTGACGTGGGCTTGGAGCTATCAACCATGAGGCCTTAAAAGGCCTTTGAGAGGATGTCCGTAATCCCGTTAGACTTTCAGAAAGGGCATTTTTTGTACCCTGAGTTTAGCTCAGAGGAGTCCCTTTTTCAAATCCTAACGATTTTACCGACAATCTTCCTTAACTGGACTGTGTTGAAAAAGTGGAGTCAACATACAAGCCGTTATAAAAAGCTATGTTGAGTACTAAGGAAACCATGTTCAGGTCAGCTTCGAGTGAAGCTGTAAGGTAAAGCCCCCGCACTTGTGCGGGGGCATCTATTTTTTCCTGAGAATCATAGAACTTCCTTCTTAACCTTTCAAAAATAGCTCTATCGTAACGAGATGTTCTTTCAAATAAACTTTTGTAGTACATAATTTCATTAAAGTCGTTATCAGAGTATTGAGCTTTATGAAGAGTAAAGTTTTTAAAAAAGTCACTTAGTTTTTTTTCTATGTATCCATTGTCAAGATTTTCTGTACTTACAGACACTCTGAAAGTAGAGCCACCACCTACATAAACACTTTCAAGGAAACTGAAAGTAAGTAAGATTGATAAAATAATAATACTACCTTTTTTCATTTTGCCTCCTTTAAACTTTTCATAGATAAAATTTAGATTGCATTAAGCACTATATCAGGCAGAGTTAATTTACTGAAAAAAGTCTTGCTGGAAAGATTGGTAGGGAGTACCGGAATCGAACCGATGACATCCACCTTGTAAGGGTGGTGCTCTACCAGCTGAGCTAACCCCCTGCAAAAAACTTTCTTCTTCCTTTATAGAAAGATTTTTGTTTTAAATCAAGTATTTTGTTTTTCTTAGCTTTGACTGGAAACGAGGATGTCCCATTTCTCGGTGGAATTCTAGAGGACGATTTCATGTTTAAGCGACCTTTCTTTGTTTTGCAACCATTTTTTCTAAGTTTTCTTTAAAGTTTTTTAAATACATAAAGCCTCTGATTCGTTTAAATCTTTTCTCAGCATCAAAGAGAGTAACAGCAGCCCAACGACTCACTTGGTCTGCTCCTTTCTTCCAGTTCTTAACTCTCCTTGTCCTATACCTTGTGTAGGAAAACATGGACTCTATAGAATTGACAGTAAAGTCTTTTTCAAGGAGGGGGTATTTAAGACGAATCACAGTCAAAGTCTCCTTACAAGCTTCTTCAAGAGATTCTAAAGCTGAATGGTTGATCTGTTTCAACCAACAAACTAACTCCTCATGCTCTTTCAAAGCCGATTCATAATCTACTAAACCATGAAGTCTTTTCCAACGAATGCGAAACTCTTGATGTCTTTCTTTTGGCAAATAATTGAGGATATTTCTTTCTTTGTGACGAATGCAACGTTGAACAACAGACTTTTTTCCCCAAACTGCCTTGATAGCCTTCCTTAGGGCTTTAGAACCATCAATAATAAAAAGATAGCCCTTATCTGAATCCATACCTCTAGAAACAAGGTTCTCTAAAAGATCTTTTGTCAGCTCGCAATTTTCTGTAGTTCCTTCTCGTAACCCTATAATGTGTTTTTTGCCCGTCACGTCGATGCCTAAAGCAAGCACCACTGTACGATCTCCAAAGCCTACCCATCTATCATGACTGAAACAAACTCATGCTCAGACAAGCCCTTAGAGTTCATCTCATCTAAAGCCTTCTTAGAGGAATTTACAAAAGCTCTAGAAACAGAGCTCTTCTTAACTCCTGTGCCACCAGAGATCTCCTCTAAAAGAGGATCGTAGTCCCTTGTTGAACCGAGGGGTTATTTTATATAACCTCTTGAAAACACTAAAAAGAGAATAAAAACAATAACTAACACTTCCTTGTTTCAGGCCAAATGCACACACTTTTTCACAGTTTTGGATAGTTAATCACGAACAAATCACGAACAAACTCCTCAAGAAAATGGTAGGGAGAATAGCAACCGACCCACATAACTATGTTATGCTGTACTAGTACATTGGAATTTTAATTTTTCATATTCTTATATGAGGATGAAAATTTTTCTCTTGCTTTAGTGTTCGTAAATTGCCAGTTTATTTTTATCCTTTTTTTATTTCTATTTTTTGCTCAAGCTGTGATCTCTTTTTCCATCTTAGAGAATTTTCCTATACGACGATTTAAACATTGCTTTGAAAGGGCTGAGAACTCAATCTCTGCCATATTTAACCAACTCGCCTTCTTCGGTGTGTAAATCATCTTAAAGCAATTTGTTAAATCAAAAGCACTCTCTGCTTTCATATTTTCATAAAATGAAGAGGGATTATGAGTGTTCAAATTATCTTGTATCAATGTGATCTTTTCACAACCTTTATACTTTGCAGCCACCTTTTTCATAAACCTTGCATAATCTACTTTCGTCTTTCTACGACTCACCTCCACAATCCTCTTTCCTGTCAAAGGCTCAACGGCCAATAAAGCTACACACACCCCCTCTCTTTTATAATGATAATCCTCTCTTTTTTCTTTTCCAGGACTGACAGGAACCGGAATCAAAACATCATCAATCAACTGACAAGGCCTTTCATCAAAACATAGAACCGGATTTTTTAAATCGTATTTTCTCTCATAAGTATCTAAAACCCTCTCCATCTGCCAAATAAAATTAGAATCAAGTTTCCCCAGACACCACTGACGTTTTAAATGGGGCCTGAGCTCATTTTTTTTTTAAAATCTTTCTAACTTGTGTATGAGAAATACTATCAACATAACCTAATTCCACGGCCCTATCTGCCAACAACCTTAAACTCCAAACCCCAGACCCTTCATCAGGCTTACTACAGGCTAAAGCTGTTATATGAGCCCTGGCTTTCCCATTAAAAATTCTGGGCTGACCAGGACGAGGAGCATCATAAAGAGCTCTCTTGATTCCTCCTGAATTATAACGCTCCTTTATGTTTTGAACTGTTCTTAAAGTCGTGTCTAAAAACTCTGATATCTCGGTGGGAGAACGACCCTTGTGGCTTAAAAGTAAAACATGGGTCCTCATGATTTCTCTCGCTTTGGCTTTTGCTCTTTTTACAAAATGACTTAACTCTTCTACATCTTTCTTCTTTAATCGAATCTCGACTCTTTTCTTTTTAACTCTTCTTTTCATAACCCCTCCTTGGTTAGTTTTTTCTTTCATAAAAAAAATCCTCATGGCAAAACATAATGCCTCTTGTATTGACAATATACAGAAAAAAGGATAGCTAAAATTAAAAGAAAATGAATCTTAAACATAGAAAAAATTAAAATTCCAGTGTACTAGGTTTATAAAAAAACAACCTTCAAAAGGATACATGGCTGTTTGTCAAGGAAGTGATATTTAAAATGAGAAAATCAGTTATACAATTTAATTTACAGGCTCATAATACAGTTTTCTGACTTTACTTTTTCAATATCAGTCCTTTTCCTTTGAGAAAGTCTACTACATCTGAATGTCCTTTTAATGTCGCCCCCATAAATGCTGCTATTATTACTGTCGTTCTGTATTTATTAACTTTAGTATCTAGATTTAGATTTGAAACTTCAAAAAGAACTCTTACACTATCGAGATGTCCGTAAAGTGCTGCATACATAAATGCTGTTATTCCGTTATTATCTTTAGCATTTACATTTGAAACTTCAGAAAGAAACTTTACACTATCGAGATGTCCGTAAAGTGCTGCATACATAAGTGCTGTCGTTCCGTCATTATCTTTAGCATTTACATTTGAAACTTCAGAAAGAAACTTTACACTATCGAGATGTCCGTAACGTGCTGCAGACATAAGTGCTGTCGTTCCGTATTCATCTTTAGCATTTACATCTAAACCTTTAACTTTAAAAAGAAGCTCTAGAATATCGAGATGTCCGTAACGTGCTGCATACATAAATGCTGTCGTTCCGTATTCATCTTTAGCATTTACATTTATTACTGGAAATTCGAGAAGAGACTTTACAAGATTTGAATCTCCTTTCTTTGCTGCATCTATAAGTACACTTTCTAAATCAGCACCATTTTTATTAAGAACTCTTGCAAAACTTAAATCCCCATTTTTTATTGCTTTCGTAAGTGCATTTTGTAGTGATTTATTATTCGCATTGGCTTTGTATGACAAAAGAAGCTTCGCCATTTCTTTTTGACCAGAATTAAGAGCATATTCCAACATAGTTTCATTTTTATAACTAATCCTATAATTCACAGGTACTTCAATTTGACACTGTTCTAATATTTTTCTAAAAAGATTAATTCTTCCTTCGGAAATAACTTCTTTTAACTCTTTTCTAAAGTATTTAGAGCAATCCACATATTCAGGATCCACATCTTCAGAAAAAGCAGGAAAGCTTAAGCTTATTAAAGCTCCCATGGTAAATAAAGCTATTAAAGCCTTCCTTATATTATTGTTATTTGGTTTCATAACATCCTCCTTCTATTTGTGAAAGATATTTATTTCAAATAGCTATCTTTCATTTTTTTGTTTTTAAGTCCTATTTTCTTATATCTAGGTAAGGAGCTTTAACCTTTCTAAAATTATATATAGCAAAAACTATTCCAAGCTTAACTCCTTATTATTTAAAGCTGAGCCTCTAAGACTGTAAAAAAAATTCAAAAGGTGACAAAAATTGTCACCTACTCCCTTAACTTTAGACTTCCAGTCTGGCCTTGTTTTCATAATCATTAAAGTGAGTCTATCATAAAGAAGTTAAAACACAAACTATTTTTTTTAAAACTATAAAAACTGTATAAATTTTTTATAGTGATGTAATTTTTACCTTTCAAAAAGGAGAGCAGAGAACTTCTTTTTAAGAATGGGTCCAACTTCAGCGTTTTTAACTACTCTGTAAAAACAGATCGGAGGTAAAAAGAATGTAACGAGCTTTTTAAAGATATTGTTTTATTTTGGATACAAAATCCTGCAAGTAAAAGAAAGACAGTTAAGTTGGTCAAGCCGTACTCATTGATAAGATCAAAACCTCACAAGATTTGTTTCAAATTTTTAACTTAAAGGAGTGAGCTTTATGAAAGGTTTTAAAAAAATTCTGGAATTTTCTTATAGTGCTAAAAACATGTCTTGCATGCACCCCCTTTCCTTTTCCCTTTGTTTTCCCACACCCAACTCTGCTAAAACCTTAGGTTTTCACCGTGACCACCCTCTCCCGCTCATACTTTTTTTAGTATGGGAGAGGGTGGTCACGGTACCACAGAGTTGGGTGTATAGATGTGGGAAGAGGAAAGGGGGTGTGGGAGGAGAAAAAATAGAGAAAATTTTTAGGACTTTTAAGCTAAAAATTTTCTCTATCAGGTTAAAAGATTCTTGTTTTTTTTGAGTTTAACTTGAGTTTTTTAATGGCTCAGAAAGGAGTAAAAAAGGGTCAAAAAACAAATAACAAATCAATTATGAAAGGAGTAGCATAATGCAAAACGAAAAAAGTAAAATTTACGACGCTTTTTTGAGTGCGTAAATTCACCATATCCGGTAAGGAAAAATCAGAGTTTTTAAAGGTGGGCGTAGCCTTCCCTCTAAAAACAAAAGACGGCTTCTCTCTTAAGCTCTCAAGCTTGCCTGTTTCAGGGGAGCTTTTGGTTGTAGGAAGAGTGTCAAAAAAAGAGAAAAAAAGCGAGACAGAAGAAGTGCCTTTTTAAAAGGCTAAAAAATCAACTGCTAGGGGGCTTTAAAAAGCTCTCTAGCTTTTTTTGAAAGGAGTTAAAAAAATGAAAAAAACATTGAAAAATAATTCTCAAAATAGTACTCTAAAAAGTACTATTAGCTCTCAAAAAAATGAGAGTCTGTTCTTTGACAATTTAATAACTGTGGAAGACTTAGCGTGTGCGTTTGGTGTTGCTCCTCGTACAATAAGAAACTGGGTTTCTTTAAGAGAAGTACCCTTTTGCCGTATTAGAGGCAAAACTTATTTTAGACGAAAGAGCATTGAAGCTTGGATTAACCGAAAGGAGAAACCATGTCGATAACTAAACGTAAAAGAAACAACAAAGCTTTCTATGTTGCTGAAATTTATCTCAACGGAAAGAGATTTAAAAGCAAGAGCTTTGAAAATAAATCAGATGCCTTTTTCTGGCATGAAAAAGAAAAAGCAGAAATTGAAAGAGGACTAAACAAAACTAAAAATCCTTATGTAGATTTTACTTTTTTAGAGGCTCTTGAAAAATATAAGAAAGAACGTCTGCCAAAATTCAAAAAATCAACAAGGCAAGGATATGAATTTCGATTTAATTACTTCATAAAAAGCCCTCTTGCAAAATTCAAAATGAACGAATTTTCTTCTCATGCTGTTGATGTATGGCTTGATTGGTTTTTAAAACATCCTACATTAAAAAATCCAAGAAGAAAGTCTCTGCTTAAAGAAATAAAGCTTCTTCGCTCTATCTTACAATGGTGGCGTGATTACATTGATGCTGATTTTAATGTCCCTATTGTAAAAAGACATAGAGAAAAATGCATTTATAAGCCTTTAAAAGCAAGACGTCCTGACTATTACATGAAACAAGAGGAAATTTTAAACTGGCTTGAAGAGTTAAAAAAAGGCAGTAATCCAGTGTACTGGTACTTAGCTCATTTTATGATTTTAACTGGTGCTAGAATCGGTGAATCTTGTGGGCTTATATGGAGTGAAATAGATTTTGAGAAAAAAACAGCTAAAATTGTAAGAAATGTAAGCTGGGACTATAAAACTAAAGACCCTTATATGTCAGAAACAACAAAAACACAGGAATCTACAAGAATGATCATGCTCCCTCAAGTACTTATAAACAAACTCACTGAATGGAAATTTAAAAGCCATTCTTCCAGTATTGTTTTTTGTAATAAAAAGGGTGGCCTTCTCAAATATAATGCTGTTCAAGAAAGTTACAATAAGGCTTTTAAGTCGTTAAAGCTCCCTTGGCGTTCAACGCATATTTTAAGACATAGCTTTGCAACTCAAGCCCTCATTGTGACAAGAGACTTATCAGCTGTACAAGCCAGTCTTGGCCATACAGATCAACAAGTAACTCAAAAATATGCAAAAACTGTGGCTTTGCTAGAGAGTAATACTGGTGAAAAGGTAGCAGATTTTCTTAAAATCAAATGAAAGTTGTGCAATCACGAACAAATCACGAACAACCTTTGTTTATTTTGTTCTGAGAAAAAAAGAAAACTTTTACTGATTTTGTCTCTCAAAAAATCACGAACAAATCACGAACACATCGTAAAAAAGTCTCTAAAGAAATCTATCAGGCAGAGTTAAGTTACTGAAAAAAAAGACTTTTTTCGTCTTGAAAAAAGTCTTGCTGAAAAGATTAGTAGAGACTTGTTGAAACTTCATGGAGAAGGTGGTTCTGAATCTTTTCAGTGAAAACATCGTAGTTTCTCAAAGCAGAGTATGTTCGCAGTTTGACATCTTTTCCGTCTTTTTTAACTCTGGGCTTTCGAATCGAAACTCTTTGTCCTTGAGCATAAACAGACCCAGGATCGCTTTTCCATTTCGCATGCATTCTTCCTCTCGATCGTATAGTGGACCACAGAGCTTAGTGACTTCGTCATTAAATATCCGGTAGATTACGTCAAGAATTCTATGCTTCATATAGTTATGAACAGCATCTTGAATCTCCTTGTGATCCGATAGTTCTTGAATTGATATTTTTTCTTTTGTATTCTTCATTTTGGACTCCTTTTGTTTAATTTTTAATTCATTCTAAATATTTATTAAACCCTAGGTGGACTTAAAAATCCACCAGGGAGTCCTCTTATCTGCTCCATTTTTGAACAGAATTCCACCGAGAAATGGGACATCCTCATGCTCTGGATATTGGAAAAAATAAAAAGCAAATTGAAGTGTTTTTTAGCAATTGGATTAATGAGTAGGACAATAAATATTCAGTTATGTTTGATATTTCATCCATTTTTTCTTATTCTAAAAATAACGAACTAGTTGATCGTAGCTATAACCGTGACAAGAAGAATCTCGGTCAAACAAATTTAGGGATTATTAGTAGACGTGAGAAAAACTCTATTCAACTACCTTTAGCTTATAGAATATATCCTGGAAGTATATCGGATGTAGTAACTTTAAAAAAACATAATTAAACTGATTAAGTACTATAAACTTAATGTTAATTATTTTGTTATGGATAGAAGCTTTTATAGCAAGGAAAATATACGAGAAATGAATAACAAAGGGCTAAAATTCCTCCTACCACTGGTCTTTACAACACGAAAAGCAAAACAATTGGTTTATGATTTTGATGAAGAAATCAGCAAACCTATTTGCTCTTTTTTATACAATGAAAATGTTTATTCTTATGTAAGGACTAAGGTAGAAATAAATGGAGTTATGTGTGTAGCGCATATTTTTTTAGATAAAGAAAGAAGAGCAAGGGAGGAGAGTTTGTTGATAAGAAAAATGTCATATTTGGAATCAATTTTTTCAGAGAAGGATTTTAAAGATGAAATAAGTGCTGAAGAATATATTAAAGTAAAGAAGAGAAATAAAAGGGTTATTACTATAGAAAGAGATGAAGTTTTCCTCAAAGAGGCAGTTATGGAAATGGGGAAGTTTATTTTTATTACAAATGAAAGGGGCTTAGATCGGAAGGATGTGTTATCACTTTATCGCAGTAGAGATGGGATAGAAAGATTATTTAGATCTTTTAAGCACAATATTCTTGAAAAAAGAAGTAGGGTAAAATCATCCACTTCAATGAAGGGAAGTGTTTTTATAAACTTTTTAGCTTTGATTTTAATTTCTCATATTTATAAAATTATGAATCAAGAAAAGTTATACAAAAAAGTTACTAAAAAAGAGTTATTTAGAACACTTGATCAGCTTAAAGTTTACCATCTTGCAAATGATAAGATCATTTTAGCCGAAGTATCAAAATGTCAAAAAGAAATTTTTTCGGCGTTTAAATTGTTGAAAAAACTCAAACCTAGTTATAACTAAGAGAGATTTTAGGCATGATAAAGAAACTCCATGAACTTCTTTACTCTAGAAACTCGTATTTTTATCAAAGAAAAAAGGTTATCAAACTCTTAGAAGAGCTTGTGATTTTATGAAGTTAAACGAAAATTCTCTTACAAAAAGTAAGACTTGCTAAAATTGTATTATCGAACCCTGTTTTAAAAGACCGAAATCTGCAATATCTTCACGCAAAACCGCTCTATAAACTTACAAAACCAAAAATCTTGAGAAATTCCTGAAATGGTGGCTCGAAACGGAATTGAACCGTCGACACAAAGATTTTCAGTCTTCTGCTCTACCAACTGAGCTACCGAGCCTTGTAAGATAGAGATTCCTACTTTAACTGACTTCTGTCAATCTCAAACTTGCTTGTCACATAGAGAAAAGCTAAAAGTAAGTATGGATTTAATAAAACATTTACGAAACAATCCCTTTTTTTTAGCTCCCATGGCTGGAATTACAGACTGTGCTTTTCGTTCTTTTATGAGGGAGCTGGGGTGTGGAATCATGACCACAGAGTTAGTGTCAGCAACAGGCTTTCAGTTCAACAGCCCTAAGACAAAAACGCTTATGAAGTTCACAGAAGATCAGCATCCTATAGGGGTTCAGATTTTTGGTGAAAATTTAGACCATTTAGCCCTCTTAGCTCAACATGTAGAAGAGAAGGGAGCTGATTTTGTGGATCTTAATTTTGGTTGCCCTGTGAATAAGGTTGTGAAAAAAGGAGCAGGAGCAGGAGTCCTTAAAGATTTAAGACGTCTGACTCAAATTCTTAAAGTAGTAAAAAAAGCCATTCATATTCCTCTGACAATAAAGGTAAGAACAGGATGGAACGAAGAGCGAAAAAATGCCCACACAGTCAGCCATATTGCTTATAATGAAGGAATCTCTTGGATGACTATCCATGGAAGAACAAGAACACAAGCTTACTTAGGCTTATCCGATTGGGATTACATTCAAAATGTCAAAGAAACATCAAAACTTCCTATTATTGGAAATGGTGATCTAACTAGTGCTCAAAAAGCTCTTAAATATTTAAAGCAATCAAACTGTGATGCTGTAATGATAGGTAGAGGAGCTTTAAAAAACCCTCTTATTTTTCATCAAACTCTCAGTCTTTATAAAAATAAAGCATGGGATTTACCTTATACAATTAGCTCTCTTATTGACAAACTTGCTTTTCATTTAGAAAAGCATTATGATGAAAAAAGAGTAGGGCTTCAAATTAAAAAATTTGCTAGTTGGTACTCTTCAGGTTATCCTGAGTCAGCAAGTTTTAGAAAGAAAGCTTTTCAAATAAAGACCTTACAGGAGATCAAAAACTATACAAAAGATTTTTTTTCCTCCTTTCCCATAGCCTGTCAAAAAGACACAAGCCATGAGAACTTCTTAAGAGGAGGCCATGGTTAAAAGGAAAAGTCCTAGAAAAAAAGAGCCGAGATTTTTATTCGACCCCTTTTCACCTCGCCTCCCAAAGAGGAAAGTTCTTCTTTAGAAATCCTAAATATGGTCAATAGGAATATCTCTTGCCATAACGGTCTTACGACCATCATTTTTAGCACTCTCAATTCCACGACGACATAAAGCCTCTACGGCTTTACTTAAAATTTGTATGGTTTCACCTGAAGTGTTGCAATCACCAGTTTCTTTGATGACCTTTTTTACCTTACTTGTTACAACGAGTATATCTGCCATATCACCTCCCTTGTTGACCTCATTATACTTATACTTCATCTTCACTCTAATACACTTTGAGCAAAATAAGAAAAAAAAATAACGCATAGCGATTTAAAAGGTGAAGCCCTTTTTTAAGATTTTTTGTTATTTTCTTACAAAAATTTGAGCTTAAAGCCATATTAAAGGGCTGTTTTGAGCGTTTTTTTTTAAATCGCAGGAGTTTTCTTTTTTGTCTCAAAATGAACCGCTCTGGACTAAAGATTAATACTGAGATCTCCGATAAAAGGTTTAAGAAAAAAGTAAAAGGAGGAGAAATGAAACATTTATCTATACTTTTATTACTGGTCTTTATACAAATAAATGAAAGTTCCGTCGCTGACTGTACCCCCCTTCCTTGTTGTATGATTGAGAGTTTTGCCATAGCTAACTGTCCAAAAGCAACAGGCTTTCTAAATATAAATGCCATAAATGATGCTAGTTTTGTGACTCTCTTTATGGGGGGTTTAGGAATCTCTGCTGTTACAGGAGCCATGACTGACTCAATTAAAAATGCCTGTCTTGCAAACTCAGTTCCTGCTGCTCTTCTAGCTCATAAGAGTTATAAACACAAAAGAGCCTGTCAAAAACAGATAGCAGAGAAGAGAAGAAAAGGCCCACATAAATGCTCTTTTCTTACAGATACAAAAAACTTAGAAAAATTAAACAGGCAATTGTTACTTGCTTTAGCCAATGTAGCAGGATCCACAGCCTGTGCGATAGCTTTGAAAGATGATAAAGATGATAAAGATGATAAAGATCTACTACCACTACCACTACCTTGTAATGACTGCAATGACGGCGGCTATGGATCCACCACTCCATATGAAATACTTCCTCGGATACAAAATCCACCACCTCTTACTAAAGCAGACGATATTAAATCGCCCTCCTATCAAAAAGCCTATGAAAAAAAAGGAGGCTCTACTGTTTCAAGTTTGGACTCTTCTTTAAGAAACCCATTAAGTTCAAGTCAAAACTCTCAGAGCGAAAAAGGAGAAGACAGTGATAAAACTTCCGAACAGTCAGAAACATATGACGATCAGTCAGGAAAGCTAAAAGGTTATACTAGCGGTATGGGAAGTGGAAGTTCTAAGAAAAACTCTAAAGCAAAAGGTGGATCTTATGGGACAAGAAAAGATAGTTTTTTTAGTCTTCTTGAAAGTTTTCGGAAGAAGAAGAAAAAAACCCATAAATCTGATTACATTCCAGGATACCCTTCTGATGTATCTGACAGAGTGAATGAAAGCATTATTGATGTACAAAATGAAGTTCTAGCTAAGATTTGCTCTAGAGGGGACCTTCGTGATTGTAAATAATTTTATTTAAAGATTTTTTCTCCAAGGCAATGTTGTTTTGTCCTACATGCTTTGCAATGATTATGGTTGATAAAATGACCTCTTATCATAAGAAGGCTTCCTAGAATAGAAAAAAGATATTCTGAAATGTGGCCTAAAACATCATGAGCTAAAAATGCAGAAAAAAGAATAAAAGAAAATCCTAAAAAGAGATAAACTAAAGGTTTTTTTTGTTTGTGAATTTTAAAATAGGAGTAAAGCACAAAAAGAAAACTAGGTAAAATAAAAACAGAAATAAAAAAATGAAAAAGTGCTTCATTAGAGAGAAAAACCAAACTAAAAGTGGGATAAAAAATAAGAAAAATAGGAGCAAGTATACAATGAATAACACAAGTTCCTGAAAGGTAAATTCCCCATTTATCGAAAAAATGTATTTTTTTTTCTGAAGTAGATGTTTCCATATACAAAAAACCTTACACCTGTTCTTCCTCTAAGTCAATAAAAAAACCTCTTAAATTTATAGCCATGATTAACAGGCTCTACAATTTAGCTTACAAGATTGCTTTTACTGAAGAACACAAACTTTCTTGTCCTTTTTCCCCTTTCGTAGAGCATTCTTGTCACTAGTTGTTAAGGTGAAAAGGCATTCTTTTATGTAATTACGTGTATTAAAAGAAGACCTTTTTTTTAGAACAACAACCGCAGGAATGTCTCCCGAAACAAGCTGCAACATCAAAGTAAAATTATGAGTTTTCGTACGACTCCAAGATTTATTGTAATCCTTTAATTCATTTAAAGATTCTTTACAAAGCTCTCCTTCTCTTACCTTTTTAAATTCTATTTGATCTCTCTCAAAGTGAGCATAGTAATAAAAGCCTTTATCATCACTCTTTAACGTTAAGGGTTTAATGTCAATATCTGAAAAACTAGCCTTCACTTTAAAAGCTCCATTACCATCTGAACTCATCAACAAAGAGCAGAGAAACTCTTTTGGCACTTTCCATTTAGGGCCTAATAGTCGTTTGAAAGGAAACTTTTCTTTCCCTAGATATCGTCCCGTTTCATCTATTGCGGTAATTTGAGCTATATCTCTTTTTATATTGTTTTTTCTTAAGATACTAATATTTACAAGGCAAAATAAAATCAAACCTATCGCTAAAATCACATAAAGGTTCGAAAAAGAGCTAAATTTCTTAAAAAATCTCATATTTTTTATGATACCTAACTACATTTACTAGCACAACCATTTTTTCACTAAAAAAGCTCTTTCTCAAGACCATATACCAATTACAAAAATTAATTCGAACATAAAAATGTCTATCAAAAAGAAAATATGGATGATCAGCTTTTTTTTGAAAAGCTGGGACTTAAAAACTCTGATTAGAAGAGTTAGACTCATCGTAACTCGGTTATCTGACCGCCCTATCTGAGTTTAAATTAATCCCTTCTTCCATAAAATCCCTCCTTTTATAGAAAAACTTATAAGAAAAACTTATAAGAAAAATTTGTAACTGCTCACCTACATTGTTCAGTTATCCTTAACTTTAGACCTGTTTTAAGATAAAAGTCTTGCTCTTACAGATTTTCTTTTAAATACTCTTTTCAAATGACAATAAATAAGACCTCCATCAGAAATGAGATTGAAAATATAAGAAGTGACTTTGATAAGCTTGCAAAGAAAGGTTCTGTGCCTACTGAGATTTCTGTGGTTTTTGAATCTCTCTTTAAGGTTGTGAACATTCTGATTGTTGTGTTTTTAGAAAAACAGGTTCGAAAAAATTCCAGCAACAGCGGTCTTCCTCCTTCGCAAGATTTTAGTCGTCAAGGGAATCGTAATAAGAAAGCTAGTGGGAGTCAGAAAAAGGGCTCTAGACTTGATAACAGTAAAGATACAAACAGTGAGGAGACTGTCTCTCCCTCAGAGTGTTCTCAGTGTGGGATGTTTTTAAAGACAGCAGAGGTAAAAAGCCTTGAGAAGCGTAAAAAGATTGATATTTTTTATGAAATTCAGACCCATACTGTAACTTCTGAGGTTAAGGATTGTCCCTCATGTGGAGCTAGAAATAAAGGTCAATTCCCTAAAGGTATGAGTGGTCCTCTTCAGTATGGTATAGGCATTAGAGCTTCCATCATCAATTTCATTATAGTTCAGATGCTGTCTTTTAGAGCGTGTTGGGGAACATTACATGGGGCTTATAGGTCGAATGATTTCTCCTGCAGTTATGTTGAGATACATTGCTGAATTAGGAGAGTTTCTTAAAAGTTGGGAAGAGCAGATGAAAGAAAAGATACTTGAATCAGAGGTCATTCATGTTGATGAGACCTCTATGAGGGTTAAGGGTAAAAACTACTGGATTCATACTTATAGTTCAGGAGAATTAGTCTTGCAGTTTCTCCACCTTTCAGGTGGAAGGGAAGCCATAAAAGATATTGGTCTCTTGGATAGATATGCAGGAGTGCTTGTGCATGATTGTTGGAGTCCTTACTTTTGTTATGATAAGATAACTCATGCTTTGTGTGTGGCTCACCTTTTGAGAGAGCTTAAATTTATAGAAGAAAGCAATGGATTCAAATGGGCTACAAATCTCAAAAAACTTCTTAAAGAGACTGTGGAGTTAGTTCATAAAAAAGAGTCAAGAGTTCTGACTCAAAAAGAGTACGAAACTCTTCAGAGAAGGTATAGGAGTATTCTTACAAAAGGCTTAAAAGAGCTTCCAGAATTTCCTAAGAAAAATGGCAAGAAAGGACGAATAAAGCATACACAAGCTCAAAACCTTTGGCTGCGATTTAAAAAGTATGAAGCAGAAATACTGTGTTTTGCTAAAAGAAAGAACGTAGATCCTACTAACAACAGAGCTGAAAGAGATCTAAGAATGACTAAGGTGAAAAAGAAAGTGTCAGGGTGTTTCAGAACAGAAGAAATGGCGAAATATTTTTGTCGCATTACCAGCTATGTTAAAACAATGAGAAATAAAGGGTATTCTTCTTTAGAAGCCATCTCTATGGCTTTAAATAAAAACTTACGAGAGTGAGCAGTTACGAATTTTCAATCCAAAGAAAAATAAGCCTTGACTTTTCTTAGGTTTATAGTGAGTATTATACTCACTAGGAGGTGTTCATGAGCTTTATTAGAAGATACAAAAAGGGTGGTGTCGTTTATCTTGCAGAAGTAGAAAATCGATGGGTTAAAGGTAAAGTTGTTCAGAAATACATCCGTCATATTGGAAAAGAAGTTAATAAAGAGGCTGTCATTTCTCTTTCATCAAAAGATATTCAAATGGATGGTGTAAAAATCTATGGTCCCTTGCTTGCCTTTCACAGCATTGCAAAAAAAATAAATCTTCCAGAAATTTTAGGGGAATACTCCAACGAAATACTAAGCATGACTTACGCTCACTGTATAAATTATAAAAGCTTACGGAATATGCCAAAATGGTATGAAAGAACTGATTTAAATTTGCTTCTAAACTTAGATTCTTTGACAGAAAGTCGATTGGTTTCTGCAATGGACAGTATTAACGATGAGAAAATAGAAGCTTATCAGAAAACCATCTTTAATAAGGTCAAGAGAACATATAAATTAGATACCAAAGGTCTAGTTTATGACACTACAAACACTTATTTTCATGGAAAGGCCTGCTCAATGGGAAAACAAGGAAGAAGTAAGGATGGTCAAAGACAAAATGATCTTATTCAAATAGCTTTGGTGACAACACAAAATGAAGGAGTTCCTGTATTTCACAAAACATTTGATGGAAATATTCATAACACAAGAACTCTTTCATGCGTTCTAGAGTATTTACGAAAAAGTCAAATTCGTCCTCAACTGTTTGTTTATGATCGGGGTGTAGTTTCTAAAAAAAATCTGATGTCCTCTAGGGAAATAGGCTTAAATACCTTATGTGGCTTGCCCATTCGAGAGAAAGAAAAGGCTATTATAAGAAAGTTTTCAAATAAAAAATTCCTGGACAACATATCAAGCATAGTCCGAGTCAATAAGAGTAGTTTTTATGTGGGAGGAGTTACTTATAAATTAGCTTCAATTAGTGGAAAATTGGTAATTTGTTATAATGCATTAAAAAAATTAGAGGAAACAGAATCAAGAAGATTGGGCCTTCTTGAGGCTCAAGAATTAAGAAAAAAAGGGAAAAAGATAAACGAACGTTTTGAAAGATATTTAACAGCCACTGGCAGAATCAGGACAGAGCTTTTAAAAAGAGAGGAAGAGTTGGATGGATTTTTTTGTCTTTTCTGCACAAAGAAATCCATTTCAGAAAAGGAAATGGTAAGGATTTATTTTGACAAGGATGTTATAGAACAAGCTTTTAAAGTATTGAAAGGTATCTCGAATATACAACCTATCAGATTTTGGCTAAACAAAAAAGTTAAAGCCCATGTGTTCATATGTTATTTATCCTATCTTTTATTATCAATTTTAAAAATGAGATTAAATCATAAAAATGTTGGAATATCTCCACAAAAAGCCATTGAGGAGTTGGAAACAATGTATAATGTTTATTTTTCTGATAAAAAGAAAAAAGTAAGGTTGATGAAAACTGTTACTTTAAATAAGAAGCAAGAAAAAATACTGAATTCCATAAATTTAGGAATTTTGAGAAATCGCACTTCCATACTTTCTTAAATCCTAGTGAGTAAAAATTGTCTCAAACTTAGGCAGTAAGAGTTATTGTATGAAAAAATTTTGGCTCCTCCCGGGAATCTGTGGGTGAAAAGTAGTAGAAATCCCCCAAAAGAGCTCATATTAATCAAAGTAAGAGTAAGACATTCTATCTTGTATTTTTGAGTTCTTTGAGGCCCTTACTGGCCTCTATCACCTCCGGTGATTGAACTCAAAAACATTCATTTTATTTGCTTTTATTTGCTGTGTTACATTAAAATTTTAAAAAAGAAGCACCTACTTCCCAGATGCCTTAAAATGTTATTCAAAAAAAAAAAAAAGGAGGGAAGAGATGCTTTTGAAGACTATACTAAATGATTGTTTAAGATGGAAGTCTTTTGTATACGGAGACATTTATTTTTCAAAAGATAGAAAGTCAATTAATGTTCCTATTAAGGCTCGTAAAAATGGCCAAGCTTTTTGTAGTGTTTGTAAGAAGCCCTGTTCAGTGTATGACAGCAGTAAATCATCACGGGACTTTGAATCCCTTCCTATTTTAAGTTACAGGGTGTTTTTTGTTTATTTTGTAAGAAGAGTTAATTGTCCTTGCTGTGGGGTAAAAGTTGAGTATTTACCTTGGGCCGATGGTAAGAAGAGTTTAACGATCTTTTACATGAAGTATTTAGCAGACTGGTGTCGTCACCTGTCTTGGAAAGAGGTTTCTTGTAAGTTTCATGTCAGTTGGAATCAGGTCTATGCTTCGGTAGAATGGGTCGTAGAATATGGTTTAAAACAAAGGGTTTTAAAGGGAATACAAGCTATAGGTGTAGATGAAATACAATGGAAAAAGAACCATCAGTATCTCACCTTAGTCTATGAAATAAGCAAAGAAAGTGTTCGTTTGCTATGGATAGGAGAAAAAAGAACAGAGGAGAGTTTCAACAAGTTTTTTGATTTACTAGGAGAGAAGTCAAAAGATATACAGTTTGTGTGTTCTGATATGTGGAAGCCCTATTTAAAAGTAATAAAGGAAAGGGCAAGTCAAGCTTTGAATATATTAGATCGGTTTCATATCGTAGCAAGACTCAATAAGGCTTTAGACGAAGTGAGAGCTTCAGAACACAAAAAAATGAAAGAAGACGGGTATGAACCCCTTTTAACAAAAGCTAGATGGCCCTTGTTAAAAAATGCAGAAAATTTAAAATCTTATGAAAAAGTAAAATTAAGGCATTTAATACAGTACAATTTAAAAAGTATCCGCTGTTATTTTTTAAAAGAAGACTTCCGACAGTTATGGACCTATGTTCCACCAACTTGGGCTGGTAAATTTATAGACAGTTGGACGAGACGAGTCATGCTTTCAAAAATTGAACCTATGAAAAGAAAAGCAAAAACCATACAAAGACATAAGCTACTTATTCTTAATTACTTCAAGGCTAAAAAAACCTTCTCCTCAGGGATTGTAGAGGGTTTAAACAACAAAGTAAAACTCACTATGAGAAAATCTTACGGCTTTAGAACCTCTAAAGCTATAAAAATCGCCTTATATCATAACCTTGGAAAACTGCCAGAACCTCCGGGAACCCACAGATTCTTTCGAGGATGCATAAAGATAAAATCCTTATTCAAGAATGGAATGGCAAGAAGAATCATATTTTTATTTATTCCATAAAAGAAAACAAGAGAAGCCTTTTAGTTAAAACAAAGGAAAGTTTTTTAATCTCTTCTGTCTCGCCTGATGGAAAGTATGCGTTGTTTCTTAAAGATGAAAATAGAAATGAGATGTACCAAATCTTTCTTTTAAACTTAAAAACAAAAGAGTTTAAAGCTCTTACAAAAAACCCAAAAGCTTATTTTTCAGTTCCTAAGTGGTCTCCCCAAGGAGATAAAATAGCTCTTATTTCAAATCAAGCCTCACCAAAACATCCACAACTCTATACTTTATCTTTAAAAGATAAAAGTTTAACTCGAATTACTTTTGATGAGGTTTCAAAGAGAAGACCTGTTTGGGTGAGTGAAAATAAAATTGCTCTTTCCGCAACTAATGACTTTTCAAAAGGAAATTTAAGAATTTATTCTCTTAAGGAAAAATCTTATAAAGGTTATAACTTTCTAGCTTATCCTGGCAGATTATCTAAGAATAAAAAATACCTCCCTTTAACTAAGATTCCAGAAAAGAGAGGTTTCTCTGAAATAAGTTTTTTAAACATGGAGACTGATAAAGTCCAATGGATCCATCAAAACAGAGAATGTTTCTCTCCTCGCTTTTCTAAGAATGGTTCTAAAATAGCTTTCTTATGCTTTTCTCATGGAAATAGGGATATTGTTATAGCTGACATAAATGAAGGGAAAGCGTCTAAGGTATTTCAAACAGTAACTCTAAATGGCTGGATTTATGGTCTTGTTTTTTTAGACAACGAAAAAATTCTCTACAAAAGGATTTCAGCAACACTTCCCTACTCCCTAGAGATAGTTGATTTAAAAGATAAGGCTCCTCAAAAGAACCTCCGGGAACCCACAGATTCTTTTGAGGAGGCTATTATTTTAGCTCCTAATATTAGAGGCTCTTCATCCTATGGCAAAGAATATGAAGATTTAAACAATATGGATTGGGGAGGCGGAGATTTAGAAGACCTGAAATATGGTGTTAAGTTTCTTTTAAAGACAGGTTATGTGGACCCTAAAAAAGTTATTGCTTACGGAGGAAGTTACGGTGGCTATATGACGCTTATGGCTTTAACAAAGCAGCCTAATGTTTGGGCTGCTGGTATTGATGTGGCTGGTCCCTCTAATTTACCTGAGTTCGTGCTCAAAAATGTACACTACAGACGGACGTTTTTTTGACAAGACTTTTTCCAATAGATCTTAGTATTTTTTCTTGAACTTTATTCAAAGCTACTGTTTTGATAAGTCTAGTTTTATTTTTTCGGTCATAAAGATAGACATTATACATGCTACCGAGTTCTTCAAGAGCTTCCTCTGGAGACATCTGCATCTTTTCAAGCTTCATTTTTAGAATTGAAAGTATCAGACAAGATAAATAGCATATAAAGACATGTGATTGAACTCTGTTGTAAAGCCAATGACGAATTGGTCTCAAATTTGTTATTCCCTTTAAGGTCCTAAAAGATTTTTCAATTATCTCTTTCTTATAGTACAAATTAACAATATCTTTTGTAGAGATCTTTTTTGTAGAAAATATACAAGAGTAACCATCAAACTCAGATTCTAAATTCAACCGATCTCTTCTTAATCTTCCTGTTGGAGTAAGGTATTTTTCCAAACCTGGTTTTATATTTTTATTTTTAGACAAAAGAATTTGTGCGTTTGCAATTTCGTCCAAACGAGATTCTCTTATATCTAAAGCTCTCCTTTGATTGTAACAAACAACTAAACGTCCTTTGATTTTTCCAACATTGTGATTAATGCTCTGAGCATACAAGGTACCACTTGATAACCTGATGCGATGGGATACATCAACAATAGAGTCTAGCCTTATCATTTTTCTAATCAAATCCTTCTCTTTTTTTCTGAGAGCAATCCCACAAAGCGTATTCCAGCCCAAATCATTGATTTCATTGAGGTTTCTCTCTGAAAAAATGCCTCTGTCGTAAACAAACATTCCTCCACTTAGTCCATAGTTTGCAAATCCATCGGATAAACTTAGTAGAGTCCTGCTATCGTGTATGTTTCCACTAAAAGTTTTATGAAACACTGGTATTCCTTCTTTTTGAGTTGTCACCAAACCAATTTGAATCAAAGGATTTCCACGTTTCCCATCCTTACTCTTTCCTAATTTTCCAAGCTGACATTTGCTACCATAAAGGTATGTATTGGTAACATCGTACACCAACCCTTTTAGCTCAAGATTGTACCTTTTCTGAACACCTTGAAATATTTTCTTCTGTAAATTTTCTGGATCACTCTCTAAAGAATCTAGAGCAGAAAGCAAACGACTTTCGGTTAGATCCTCTAAATTTAGCAAAGTGTTTAAATCTGTTCTCTCATACCATTTTGGCATTTTTCTAAGGCTTTTGTAATCTAAACAGTGAGCATAGACCATGCTTAATATTTCATTGGAGTATTGGCCAAGAGATTTTTGCAAATCTATTTCCCTAGCTATTTTATCTAAAACAAGCAAAGGACCATAAACCTTGACCTTTTCTATTTCAAGATCAGATGAACTCATTGAAATTACAGTTTCACCATTCTCTTCCTTCCCGATGTACCGAATATGCTTTTGGATAACTTTTCCATCAACCCTTTTGTTCTCTACTTCTGCAAGATATGTTACCTTTCCTCTTTTTATTCTTCTGATAAAGCTCATATTTCTCCCTCTTATAGTGTAATATATTACACTATAAAGGAAAATGCAAGGCAAGTTATTTTTTGTGATTTTATCTAAAAATCGAAAATTCCCCTATGAAAACTGAGATTTTTATGGAAAATGGGAAATTATAGCTTTGTAGTGTACATTTTTGGTCACGAATTTAGGTAATTTAGAAACTTTTTTTAGCACAACTAAAAAAGAATTTAAGGATTATTTGGAACATGAAATGGGAGATCGATCTCATATAGAACTTTGGAAAGAACGTTCTCCTATTTATTTTATCGATAAGATTCAGGCTCCTCTTCTCATCATCCAAGGAGCTAAAGATCCTCGTGTTCCTCTTTCTGAAGCTACTTCTATTTACAATCAACTCATAAAATCAGGTAAAAAAACAAAACTTGTCATTTATGAGGATGAGGGTCATGGTATTACAAAAAGAAAAAATCGTCTTGATCATTTTCAAAAGATTTTAGATTTTTTGCCTCCTCAAAAGAATCTGTGGGTTCCCGGAGGTTCTGGCAGTTTTCCAAGGTTATGATATAAGGCGATTTTTATAGCTTTAGAGGTTCTAAAGCCGTAAGATTTTTTCATAGTGAGTTTTACTTTGTTGTTTAAACCCTCTACAATCCCTGAGGAGAAGGTTTTTTTAGCCTTGAAGTAATTAAGAATAAGTAGCTTATGTCTTCGTATGGTTTTTGCTTCTCTTTTCATAGGTTCAATTTTTGAAAGCATGACTCGTCTCGTCCAACTGTCTATAAATTTACCAGCCCAAGTTGGTGAAACATAGGTCCATAACTGTCGGAAGTCTTCTTTTAAAAAATAACAGCGGATACTTTTTAAATTGTACTGTATTAAATGCCTTAATTTTACTTTTTCATAAGATTTTAAATTTTCTGCATTTTTTAACAAGGGCCATCTAGCTTTTGTTAAAAGGGGTTCATACCCATCTTCTTTCATTTTTTTGTGTTCTGAAGCTCTCACTTCGTCTAAAGCCTTATTGAGTCTTGCTACGATATGAAACCGATCTAATATATTCAAAGCTTGACTTGCCCTTTCCTTTATTACTTTTAAATAGGGCTTCCACATATCAGAACACACAAACTGTATATCTTTTGACTTCTCTCCTAGTAAATCAAAGAATTTTCTAAAACTCTTTTCTGTTCTTTTTTCTCCTATCCATAGCAAACGAACACTTTCTTTGCTTATTTCATAGACTAAGGTGAGATACTGATGGTTCTTTTTCCATTGTATTTCATCTACACCTATAGCTTGTATTCCCTTTAAAACCCTTTGTTTTAAACCATATTCTACGACCCATTCTACCGAAGCATAGACCTGATTCCAACTGACATGAAACTTACAAGAAACCTCTTTCCAAGACAGGTGACGACACCAGTCTGCTAAGTACTTCATGTAAAAAATTGTTAGGTTTTTCTTCCCATCTGCCCAAGGTAAATACTCAACTTTTACTCCACAGCAAGAACAATTAACTCTTCTTACAAAATAAACAAAAAACACCCTGTAACTTAAAATAGGAAGGGATTCAAAGTCCCGTGATGATTTACTGCTGTCATACACTGAACAGGGCTTCTTACAAACACTACAAAAAGCTTGGCCATTTTTACGAGCCTTAATAGGAACATTAATTGACTTTCTATCTTTTGAAAAATAAATGTCTCCGTATACAAAAGACTTCCATCTTAAACAATCATTTAGTATAGTCTTCAAAAGCATCTCTTCCCTCCTTTTTTTTTTTTTGAATAACATTTTAAGGCATCTGGGAAGTAGGTGCTTCTTTTTTAAAATTTTAATGTAACACAGCAAATAAAAGCAAATAAAATGAATGTTTTTGAGTTCAATCACCGGAGGTGATAGAGGCCAGTAAGGGCCTCAAAGAACTCAAAAATACAAGATAGAATGTCTTACTCTTACTTTGATTAATATGAGCTCTTTTGGGGGATTTCTACTACTTTTCACCCACAGATTCCCGGGAGGAGCCGATTTTTTAAAGATCTCTAAACTATCTATCTCAGAGGGTTGGAAGTAGATCAAGAACTCTGCAAATAAAAATAACCATTTAAATCTATTTCCCTAAATTCCCGACAAAAAATATACACTAGTACAGCATAACATTAAATTTTAATATTTTCATAATGCCTCTTAAACTTATTTCTAGCCTTATTATTTGTAAACTGCCAATTGATTTTGATTCTGTCTTTGTTTCTCTTACGGGTCCAAGTTTCTACTTCTTTTTTTAGTTGTTCAAAACTTCCTATACGTCGGTTTAAACATTGCTTCGAAAGAGCCGAAAACTCGATTTCTGCCATATTTAACCAACTGGCCTTTTTAGGAGTATAAATCATCTCAAGTCTATTTTTTAACTCCAAGGCCTTTTGAGCTGGCATGTTCTCATAAAAAGAAGAGCCATTGTGAGTGTTTAAATTATCTTGTATCAATGTGATCTTGTCTACGTCCTTATAATATAAGGACGTTTTTCTCATGAAAAGAGCATAATCTTTCTTTGTTTTTCTCTTTCTTACCTCTACAATTCTTCTTCCACTCAATGGCTCTATGGCTAAGAACACAACACAGGTTCCATTTCTTTTGTAATGATAATCCTCTCTTTTTTCTTTTCCAGGGCTTACAGGAACTGGCATCAAAACATCTTCTATCAATTGACAAGGACGCTCATCAAAACAAAGAACAGGACGATTAGAATCTAGCTTTCTTTCATAAACTTCTAAAACAGACTCCATTTGGCAAATAAAATGAGAATCGATCTTGCTTAAACACCACTGTCTTTTTAAATGAGGTTTGACTTCGTTTTTTTTAATATACGACCCACATGGGTGTGAGAAATAGAGTCTACAACATTTAACTCAACCAACTTATCAGATAGCATCTGTAAACTCCATCGACCATAACCTTCAGGAGCTTTCGTACAAGCTAAACTCGTAATCTTCGTCCTTTGCTTCCCTGTAAACTTAGGAGGCTTTCCAGGACGAGGAGCATCATAAAGTGCTCTCCCTAATCCTCCCTTCAAGTACCCTTCTTTGATATTTTGAATAGTCCCTAAAGTTCTCACTCCAAGAATCTCACAAACCTCTGTGGAACCCTTCCCTTGATGGCTTAAAAGTAAAACCCTGGCTCGTGTTAAAACTCGAGACTGATTCACTCCCTTCTTCAACATCTTCTCTAATTTTGTCTTCTCTGAACTCTTTAACTTTATCCTTACTTTTGGCTTTCTTTTTGCTTTTGGATTTGCTCTTGCCTTTGTTTTTAATTTCATCTTTGATCTCATATCCCCTCCTTGGACTTTTTATTAAACTACAACAAATATTATAGGAACAACAAAAATACAAGTCAAATATATTGAAATTTAATGTTATGCTGTACTAGTGTTCTGACCAGTAATTTTTTTCACAATTTTCAAGCCTTTAATCCAGGTCATTTTATTTAATTTTTTTTTATTATGTTTTAATACTCATATGTTAAATTTATTAAAGCCAAAAGATAAGAGAGAAATTCTTAAAATTATAAAGAAGTCTAAAAATCCAAGAGCCATATATCGAGCCAATGTTCTAAACTTAAGGAACAAAAGATTAACTGCCGTAGAGACAGCAGATTACTTAGAGATAACTCCTAGAACTGTTTTCAAAATCCAAAAAAACTATGAGGATTTTGGGTTGAAAAAAGCTCTTGAAGATGATCCTCGTCCTGGAAAGCCTCCAAAGTTTGATGATCGCATAAAGTCAAAGATTATAGCTATGGTCTGCTCAGATCCTCCGGAGGGCTTTGATCGATGGACTTTAGAGCTCATTAAAGAGAGGGCAGAAAAAAACAAGATTGTAGACTCTATTAGCAAAGAAAAAGTTAGGATTATTCTTTTAGAACATGATCTAAAACCTTGGCAACAGAAGAGTTGGTGTGTACCAGAGCTTAATGATGAATTTATAGAGAGGATGGAGGATGTTTTGAAAGTGTATGAGAAGCCTCCGATTAAAGGAAAGCCTGTTGTGTGTATTGATGAAAAGCCTCTTCAGTTACTTGATGATGTTCGTCCTCCATCGGGTTGTCGTCCCTCGGAAGTAAAAAAAGTAGATTATGAGTATAAAAGAGAGGGTACAGCAAATGTTTTCTGTGCTGTGGAGCCTAAGAGAGGTTTTTATATGAATAAGGTAACAGAGAGAAGGATAGGTCCGGATTTTGCTAAGTTTTTATCTTCTGTTGAGAGACATTATTCTGATTCCAAGAAGATTGTTCTAGTTATGGATAATTTGAACACTCATAGAAAAAAAAGTCTTACTGATTTTTATGGAACAGAGCGAGGTTTGCATCTATGGTCTCGCTTTGAGGTTCATTATACTCCGAGTCATGGAAGTTGGTTAAATCAAGCAGAAATTGCAATCAATATGTACTCTCGTCAATGTTTAGGAAAATCAAGAATACCTGACATAGAAACTTTAAGAAAAAGAACCAAGGCTTGGGTGAATATTATGAACAGACGGAAGATTATAATAAAATGGAATTTTTCAAGAAAATCAGCCAGAGAAAAGTTCCATTATAAAAAATGAGACGAGCCTGTAAGAGCCTGTAAACTAAATTGTATATAAACATTAGAAAATCATATCTTTCCAATGAATTTGATACACTCTTTACCCATACTTAAAAGTTATAAATTTCTAGAAGTAAAAATCCAAACTTATACATGAAAATGTAGAATTAACTTTTGGAATTGGTATAACTCTAAACATTTCACTTTTATTCTTTTTAATATAAAAATAATTTAATAAAATGACCTGGATTAAAGGCTTGAAAATTGTGAAAAAATTTACTGGTCAGAACACTAGTTAGTTTGACCCTCCTTTTCTAATGTTTTAAGAGAGTGAGCTGGGACTTTAGACGAAACCACGTGCTTGTCATTGATTTGGTACTACTAAAGACAATCACTAGAAGAAATATCAAAAAAACAAACAAACAAATTATATTTTAGTTTAGTCTTCTTTATACAAAACAATTTGCCAAGAGCTAGGATCAATAATCTGAAAAAATTTCTCTACACCTATTTTACGATTGTCAATATTTAAACCGTATACAATTTTCAATAAGAAATCTAAAGGCAATTCACCTAGTGCGAACTCTTTCCAATCGTTAAGATCCGGCTCGGTATAAGGAATCTTATTTGTTGTTAATAAATTTTTATAAGCAAAAAAGTGAAGGAGGGTAAGGTCTCCTTTAGGGCTTTGTGTCAACCTATGAAGAATATAGGTTTTATCAAAAAGCACCTCAAGATAAGGATAACCGTTATAAAGGCAACCAGATGCTGATAAGTCTGTTAATGTATGGGGGGAGATTATTTTGTATAAACCTTTTGATTCTCTTAAAAAGAAAAACGTATAAAGATGATTCTTACTTTCTTCATTTAAATTCATATGATAGTAATAAGAGCCCTCCAGATTAATAAAATCTATCCTGTTTTCTGTATTGCAAACAGGTTTTTTATAGGAAACAAGAGGAAGGCAGGATATTAAAAATAAAGATAGGGACAACAAAGCAAATTTTAAGGTATCAGTAAACTTTTTCAAATTTTCCTCCACGACCAAAGTATAACTCCAAGGAATCAGGCGAAAACCTTAATAAAATAGAATACTTTTTTTTATTTTTTTCTTCAAAAGAGAAAATTCTTGTTATTTTTTTTCTTGAAGGGCCATTTAAAAAATTTCCATAGTCCCTATCTAAAAAAACCTTTTGCCCTTCAGGTAAGAAAACTTTAATGGGAAACTCAAGTTCCACACTGACTATCTTGCCTTTAACCCCTGTTCCTAAAAGGAATTTCTCAAGGTGATCTTCGTCAGATAGAAAAATTTCAAGTGTGAGCCAGTTGTCTTTTGTATTCAAATAGGAACATTTAATGGTTTTGTCAAGATTGTACTCTTTTTTAATCTCCTTAAAAAAGAAATCATCGCAAGAAATGTTACGATTTGTTCTAAGTTCAAAAAAGTGATTTTTCTGTGCTGACTTTAGATCTCTGAACTGTCTGAAGTTCTTTAGCAGATTAGCAGGAAATTCTGATGACATAAAACTATTTTGTGTATGATGAATTCCAAAAACATGACCTATTTCATGCTGAAGTAAACGAAATAAAATTCCTTTATGACTCCATAGGCTTTCCTCAAATCTACGGCTTTGTGGTTTCCCATAATTATAATTATCTTCACCCTTATCAGAAGATATAAAAACAAATCCCTTTGCTTTTAGGTTAACTCTATCGTATTGAGTTTTTAAAGCTAGTCCCAAATAATTTTGTGGTTTTTCTCCATATTTTTTAAAAAACTCTAACTGCTCTTCAGTAAGAGTATTATAACCAAACTGGAATTTTATATCTTCCTCTCCAGAGCAGGAATTGTTGAAAACAAACTTTTGTGTGCCCAAACCTAAACTCTCACCTTTTCCTTTTAACTCTTCTTTCCAATAATCAATAGCTAGTTTTATTAACTCATGAACAGCGGTTTTTTCCAAAGAAACCCCTTCTTGATCAATTTCTATGCAGTAGTTGACAGACGAAGTGTTCTTTAAAAACCAAGGGTTGTTGGCATCCTTGAAAAGTTCTCCTCCAGAAGAACCCCATGTACCGGCTTGAGACCATAAAGAGAAGAGAAAAATAAAAAAGAACATAACAAATCTTTTTAGCAAAAAGATTAAAACAAAGTCAACATCGCAGTGAGCTAACCCCACTCAAAAAGCTCAAAATTCATTTGATAAGTTTTTAAATTTGGTGCCACTAAAACCCTTTTTTCGATACTTCTTAAAAAAGAAGAAAACTTTTCTTGAATTTCTAAAAAGATTTTTTCATCAGCGTTGAAGGTCACCATAAATCTCTTTTTTTGTTCTTCAGACAGCTTCAGAAGCTGTGTATCACAAAAACTGCGGAGCATTTGTTGATGAACTCTTGTAAGAGGGTGCTGTACATTGTAGTGAAAGTGATGTTTATTAATTCTTAAGATGTGATAAATGTTTTTTTCTACTTCAATTAAAGAAAGTTTTTTTAAAGTCTGTAAACCTATTTCGAGTTGACTTTGACTGATTCCTAAAACTCGAGCTATTGTTTTAGGGTTCTCTCTGTAAGAAGGTACACCTAAGATAAAATAAATGATCCAATGAAGAGGGGAGAGGAGAAATTCAATATCTTTCTGTGAAATTTCAAGCTCTTCAATTTGAGCGTAAACTTCTTTCTTGTTTCTCATATATAAAATTTTGCTTTTTAAGTACTCCTTCCGTTTCATGCTTTGAGAAGCCTCATAATTTCTTAAAAGCAAAACATATTCCATTTCATCGGTTAAAAAGTTAAGGACATTTCCCATTTCATAAAGATGATCTTCGCTTAAATGAATGTAGTCACTGTTCATCACTTTAGAAAGATAGGTGTACTGGATGCGAATGGTCTTGGCTATTTTTTTAAGATTGAGGCTGGGCCTTTTAAGAGACTCTTCCTTTAGTCTAGTTTTCAGCACTTTTTTATAGTTTGTTTCACGAAAAACACTCATTATTATATTTAAAATATAATACTTTCTTTAAATTTGCAACAAAAAATAATTGAAAAATATAATTTTCAAGATAATCTAAAACCAATCAGCTCAAAAGAAAAAGGAAAGCTGAGAAAGCAACAACCAAAAAGGAGAACAAAATGAATACAACAAAAAAACTACTAACCACTTCATTACTCGTTTCAGCAGTAATGACTCTAAGTATAATATCACCGGCACAAATCATGACACATCCTAGCTCTGGTGATCTTGTAAAACAGCAACAAGAAAATCTTAAAAATATGGTTCAAGAATCAAGAGATAGCCTTGAAAGAATCAAAACAAATGAGGAGGAAGTAACATGTAAAAATCTTCCTAATACCTACCTTATACCATTTCCAAAAATTAATTCGACATTCTTTTAACGCATTGCGTCCTGGCTTTTTGATCAAACTCTGTTAAATTTTTAGAGTGTCGAAAAAAGATTTAGTTACACAAATTCAAGGGTATGATTTTCTAGCTACTTACAAAGTAGAAAGAAGTGCCAACATCAAGATAAAACTCCAAGCTTTGCAGCATATGCAAGAAGGAAAATCGATTCAAGAAACAGCAAGTATAGTTTTCTATCACCGTCACAGTATCAAATCCTGGTTACAGTCTTTTGTAGACTTTGATTACGAGGGGTTGATAGATCGAGAAGGCAGAGGGCGCAAGCCTCGTTTACCAGTGACAGAAGAAGAGAACTTCAAAATCAAGTTAGATGAAATTCAAGACAAGAGAGAAGGAGGAAGCATAGGAGCAAAGGGAATACAGGAACTTTTAGCAAATGAATTTGACTGTTGCTATTCTCTTTCTGGGGTTTATGCTCTTTTAGACCGTCTTAATATTGTATGGATCAGTGGTCGTTCTCTTCATCCTAAAACTTCACAAGAAGCTATGGAACAGTTTAAGGAACATTTTCCAGAAGAGGTGGAGAAAATAAAGGAAAAGATTCAGACTCATAAAATAGAGATTTGGTGGCAGGATGAATGCAGAATAGGCCAGCAAGGTTCTTTAAGCAGGATTTGGGCAAGAAAAGGCACACGACCTAGAGTTGTGAGACAAAGACAATTTTTATCCACTTATATTTTTGGAGCAGTTTGTCCGGATAAAGATAAAGGCTGTGCTTGGATTTTACCGGAATGTAATTCAGGGATGATGCAAATTCACTTAGATGAGATATCTAAAAATATTCAAGAAAACTATCATGGAATTGTTTTAATGGACAGAGCCAGTTGGCATACCACAGAGACTTTGATAGTTCCTAAGAATTTATCCCTGATGCCTTTACCTCCTTATAGTCCAGAATTAAATCCCATGGAACAAGTCTGGCAACAATTACGAAGGATCAAATTATCGAATGCATGTTTTAAAAACTATGACCATATACTGAATACTTGTTGTGAGGCCTGGAATACTTTTTGCGATCAGGAGGGCAGGATTAAAAAATTATGCACTCGATCTTGGGCAAAACAACAAGATGAATCAAGCTTGTAAATTAATTTGAACCTATAAATTAAATTGCGTAACTGATTTTTTTCATTTTACATCTTAACCTCACTTTTTTACACTTATTTTAACCCATCAATCGATTCACACAACAATAGATATACATAAAATAAACATATCTTATGAAAACTCAACCTCCCTTCAAAAAAAACTTTTTTAAAGCCTCCTAATTGAAACTTTTCCTTAAGTCAATTTTAAAATTTTAAATTTGAACATAAAAATGTCGAATTAATTTCTGTAATTGGTATTACATTACAGATAGAAACTGTTTTAGCTTTGAACTTGACCTCAGTGATATTTCATACATTTGCAGATGGGTTTCAACAGCTATCAGAGCTTTGCAAAAAGGGTGAAGGTTGTGATGATAGTATTAATGGGGAATTATTTCTGTCATATAAAGAAATATTTTCTGAGGCTGGCAAGATATATGCGGAAGGCGTTCTAGAAGTATCTCAGAGAAGTTTAAAAATAGCGAAAGCCCTTGAAAAGTGTGTACAGTAAGTATTAAAACAAAATAAAATTTGAATCTTTACCTTCCGATATCGGAAGGTAAAGATTTTGTAATTTATACCAATTACAGAAATTAATTCGACATTTTCATGTTCAAATTTAAAATGAAAAAAATCAGTTACACAATTTAATTTATAGGTTCAAATTAATTTACAAGCTTGATTCATCTTGTTGTTTTGCCCAAGATCGAGTGCATAATTTTTTAATCCTGCCCTCCTGATCGCAAAAAGTATTCCAGGCCTCACAACAAGTATTCAGTATATGGTCATAGTTTTTAAAACATGCATTCGATAATTTGATCCTTCGTAATTGTTGCCAGACTTGTTCCATGGGATTTAATTCTGGACTATAAGGAGGTAAAGGCATCAGGGATAAATTCTTAGGAACTATCAAAGTCTCTGTGGTATGCCAACTGGCTCTGTCCATTAAAACAATTCCATGATAGTTTTCTTGAATATTTTTAGATATCTCATCTAAGTGAATTTGCATCATCCCTGAATTACATTCCGGTAAAATCCAAGCACAGCCTTTATCTTTATCCGGACAAACTGCTCCAAAAATATAAGTGGATAAAAATTGTCTTTGCCTCACAACTCTAGGCCGTGTGCCTTTTCTTGCCCAAATCCTACTCAAAGAACCTTGCTGAGCTTATTCTGCATTCATCCTGCCACCAAATCTCTATTTTATGAGTCTGAATCTTTTCTTTTATTTTCTCCACCTCTTCTGGAAAATGTTCCTTAAACTGTTCCATAGCTTCTTAATGAACTTTTAGGATGAAGAGAACGACCACTGATCCATACAATATTAAGGCGGTCTAAAGAAACATAAACCCCAGAAAGAGAATAGCAACAGTCAAATTCATCTGCTAAAAGTTTCTGTATTTCCTTTGCTCCTATGCTTCCTCCCTCTCTTTTGTCTTGAATTTCATCTAACTTGATTTTGAAGTTCTCTTCTTCTGTCACTGGCAAACGAGGCTTGCGTCCTCTGCCTTCTCGATCTATCAATCCCTCGTAATCAAAGTCTACAAAAGACTGTAACCAGGATTTGATACTGTGACGGTGATAGAAAACTATACTTGCTGTTTCTTGAATCGATTTTCCTTCTTGCATATGCTGCAAAGCCAATAATTTTGTCTTGATGTTGGCACTTCTTTCTACTTTGTAAGTAGCCAGAAAATCATACCCTTGAATCTGTGTAACTAAATCTTTTTTCGACATGACTCTAAAAATTTAACAGAGTTTTATCAAAAAGCCAGGACGCAATGAGTTAAAAAAATGTCGAATTAATTTTTGGAAATGGTATAATAATATAAGAAAATAGGACTTAAAAACAAAAAAATGAAAGATAGCTGTTTGAAATAAATATCTTTCACAAATAAAAGGAGGATGTTATGAAACCAAATAACAATAATATAAGGAAGGCTTTAATAGCTTTATTTACCATGGGAGCTTTAATAAGCTTAAGCTTTCCTGCTTTTTCTGAAGATGTGGATCCTGAATATGTGGATTGCTCTAAATACTTTAGAAAAGAGTTAAAAGAAGTTATTTCCGAAGGAAGAATTAATCTTTTTAGAAAAATATTAGAACAGTGTCAAATTGAAGTACCTGTGAATTATAGGATTAGTTATAAAAATGAAACTATGTTGGAATATGCTCTTAATTCTGGTCAAAAAGAAATGGCGAAGCTTCTTTTGTCATACAAAGCCAATGCGAATAATAAATCACTACAAAATGCACTTACGAAAGCAATAAAAAATGGGGATTTAAGTTTTGCAAGAGTTCTTAATAAAAATGGTGCTGATTTAGAAAGTGTACTTATAGATGCAGCAAAGAAAGGAGATTCAAATCTTGTAAAGTCTCTTCTCGAATTTCCAGTAATAAATGTAAATGCTAAAGATGAATACGGAACGACAGCATTTATGTATGCAGCACGTTACGGACATCTCGATATTCTAGAGCTTCTTTTTAAAGTTAAAGGTTTAGATGTAAATGCTAAAGATGAATACGGAATGACAGCACTTATGTCTGCAGCACGTTACGGACATCTCGATAGTGTAAAGTTTCTTTCTGAAGTTTCAAATGTAAATGCTAAAGATAATGACGGAACGACAGCACTTATGTATGCAGCACGTTACGGACATCTCGATAGTGTAAAGTTTCTTTCTGAAGTTTCAAATGTAAATGCTAAAGATAATAACGGAATAACAGCATTTATGTATGCAGCACGTTACGGACATCTCGATAGTGTAAGAGTTCTTTTTGAAGTTTCAAATCTAAATCTAGATACTAAAGTTAATAAATACAGAACGACAGTAATAATGGCAGCATTTATGGGGGCGACAGCAAAAGGACATTCAGATGTAGTAAACTTTCTCAAGAGAATAATGTTGAAAAAGCAAAGTCAGAAAACTGTATTATGATCCTGTAAATTAAATTGTGTAACTGATTTTCTCACTTTAAATATCACTTCCTTGACAAACAGCCATGTATCCTTTTGAAGGTTGTTTTTTTATAAACCTAGTACAGCATAACATAGTTAGTCGAGCGTGAAAAATGCACAAACAGCTAAAAACACTTGTTTTTTTGTAATTTTTGCATAAAAATAATTGCAAGGAAGTGGAAAAACAGATAAAAAACCTTGCAAAACAGAAAGGAAAAAAGATGAGGCCAAAAGACATGTTCAGCACACAAAAGAGAAGCCCTCTTAATTTTAGAGTAAACGACATTGTTCATAAGAAGCATCCGCTTGTCATTTTAGCTAATAAAATAGACTGGGATCGTTTTGATAAAGATTTTGGTTCGAAGTATGATGAAAAAAAAGGTCGTCCAGGTCTTTCAACTCGTTTAATGGTGGGACTTCAGTGCTTGAAATACATTTATAATTTAAGTGACGAGAAGACAATAGAAATGTTCAAAGAGAGTCCTCAATGGCAGTATTTTTGTGGTCAGCCTTTTTATTCTTATGAAGATCCCTGTAATAGAAGTTCATTGACTAACTGGAGAAAGAGGATGGGGGCTTAGAAGATAGAAGTTCTCTTAGAGGAAACCATTGATTTAGCTTTGAGAGAGGGTTTTGTAAAAAAAAAGAGTTTGAGAATGTAGTTGTTGATACAACTGTTCAAGAGAAAGCAATAGCTTTTCCTACAGACAGCCGTCTTTATTACAAAGCTTTGAAGACTTTAGTTAGAAGGGCTCAAAAAGAGGGTTTAGTTTTACGTCAAAGCTACAAAAGAAAGGCCAAGGCGTGTTTGTTTAAAAATGCTCGTTACGCTCATGCAAGAAAAATACGTTTAGCAAGAAAACAGCAAAGAAAGCTTCATACTTATCGAGGTCGTGTGATAAGAGATGTTACAAGAAAAGGAGGTTCTAAGCTCTTGGAAGAGAATTCACCTTTAAAAAGATGTTTATCTTTATGTGTAATTTATAACCAAAAAAGAGGAAATAAGAACAAGGTGTATAGTGTTCATGCTCCTGAGGTTTATTGCATAGGGAAGGGTAAAGCCCATAAAAAATATGAATTTGGCAATAAGGTGAGTGTGACAACTTCATCAAAAAACTGCTTTGTTTTAGGGGTAAAGTCATTTGAAAAAAATGTATCAGATGTTCACAGTTTAAAGCCAGCCTTATCTCAAGTTGAATCCTTAACAAAGGTTAAGGCAAAAAATGTGTATGTAGATAAAGGTTATCGTGGCAAAGACCATCATCCTTCGGAAGTTAATGTTCATATTGGGGGAATGAGTAAAACATTAAGTCCCTACAAAAGAAAACTTCACAGAAGAAGAAGTTCAGTTGAGGCAATCATTGGTCATATGAAAACAGATTCTCGTATGGGAAGAAACTTTCTATTGGGGTCAGAAGGGGATGCTATTAATTGTCTTTTATCAGGAGCTTCTCAAAATTTTAGAAAGTTAATGCTAGAGGTTGCGTCTTTTTTCGTTTTTTTCACTGAAATGGCTTAGAAGGCCTGTACGCCTTCTTGAAAACTACTGTTTTGTTTAAGTTATGAAAAAATATTTAACCCTCTATAATAGAAAGTAACAGGGATAAAGAGAATACAGCATAAAAATTCTAGGCTTTTGTCAATTTTTCACGTTCGACTAGTTATGTGGGTCGGTTTTTATTCTCCCTACCATTTTCTTGAGGAGTTTGTTCGTGATTTGTTCGTGATTAACTATCCAAAACTGTGAAAAAGTGTGTGCATTTGGCCTGAAACAAGGAAGTGTTAGTTATTGTTTTTATTCTCTTTTTAGTGTTTTCAAGAGGTTATATAAAATAACCCCTCGGTTCGGTGAGGCACTACAACCCTGGCTACAATCTTGATAGCCTTGATAGAACCAATTCCTGGAATGCTATTAAGATTTCTAATATCTTTGTGTTTTTTACTTAGCCTCTTAAACTCTGCTTCATAACGTGCTTTCTCCTCCCCATAAGAACTGATAGCTTTATCTAAGCCTTCTAGAACAAATATATCTCTTCCGCCCGTTTTAATTGAGTCTGCTTCTTAGCATCAAGGTGGGAAGCTCGAAACAGAGCTGATCTTTGGTTTTTAACACGAACTCCTCTTTTAACCACATCTTCATACCCACTGACAATCTTACGAAGGTAAATGAATTCATCACCTGAGTGAAAAACTGGTTTCAAAAGGCCAGAGCGTAACAATAAAATAAGTTTTTCAGCATCAATTTTATCAGTTTTAGCCCCTTCACTTAAAAGTTTGTTCCGAAGAGGATCACAGACTATGAGCTCATCAACACTATCCTTTAATTCTGAATACAACCACTATCGAAGTTGTAGTCTCTTCGATAGTCAATATCTTCTTACCTTTCAGAGTTTTTAAATAGGCACGAAGATTTCCAAGATCTGAAATCGTGTCCATAGTCTTAATATCTTTTGATTTGCCTGTCATCCTTGAAATGGCCATGTTACTTTGTGCCCAATCTACGGCTATATAGTGATCATACATTTTATTTTCCTCCTTTGTTGGTTTATTTATAAATAAAGTCTTGAAATCCTATTTTACATCTTTTTTTTGCTTTTTCCTTTGAGGCCTTAAAAACCAGGCCAGCTAAAGGGTTTAGAATTTATCTCGAAAAGCTCACCTCCTTCTGCAAGTACTTTAGGGTCACTATTATGGCTTAAACCAGTGACCTGTCTTTTTGATTTACCGTCGAATTAATTTCTATAATTGGTATTAGATGTCCTTATAAACCTAAGAACACTTAAAAAATGAATAGACTGCTCTACTAAAAAGTGGAGTTAATTTTTAAGTTTAATATAAACTCTAAGTTAGGAGGTTTAGAGAATCCACTGAAAACTTCTTAAAGTTCTAAAACAAAGAGGTTTTATCTTTTCAAAATAATCTTGATGCGATTTACAAGTTAAAACGATCAAATGATCTTCTTTAACAAAGGATAGTTGTATCATATGTTTTCTCGTTAATTTATGGTACAATTCAAAAACAAAAATACCTTTCCTTAGTTTACGTGCACGGTTAACCTTAAATCCGCTATGAATAAAGTCTTGTTTTAAAATTGATAAAAATAATGGCTTAGAAACAACCTTTCTAATTGTAAGAGAGCCTATCATGTTTTTTTCGCTTACAAAATACTCTCCTAACAGTCCCTGTTCATCAAGATCATAATGAGCAGTCTGCTTCCATCCTTTTGTTGACATGGAAAAAGATTCAGATAAAAATTTCTGAGGCGATAGATCGAAGTGAGATAATGAAGAAAAAGTGAAAGAAAAAAGAAAAAAGCATAGTAACATCACTCTCTAAGCTTAGCATCTCATAAAAGATCCATCAATACATGAAAGCTTAAGAAAAATTACTCTACCTGCGTGACTTGAGTCACTTGAGTATCTTGATTATGATTATGTGAGCTTTTAAAAGGTGATGTATGAACTTTTAATTTTCTTCTTCTTGCAACGACAAAAATAAGCCCTAAAACACCAAAAACTAAAGCACCATAAGAAGCATAATCAATAAGATTCTGTTCTTTTGTTTCAATCCCATCTCCTTTACTCATTTGAGATTGAGTTGAAGCCATGGTTTTTCCATCAATGGAGTCTTCTTCGGCTTCCTCTGATGGTACCTCTTCTTCTGGTTCAACAACTGGAATGTCAGAAGAATTGTTTTGTGCCATCTGTTGTTGTTGTGGAATATGGGACTCAGATGTAAGAGTGTTCTTTTCTGTTTGAGGATTATTTTGTAGGGAAGCAGAATGATTCGGTTCCTTTTTCTGTTGTGATGAATCCTCCTGAATCACAGCTTCTGTTTCAACTTGAACTGGATTTTCTTTACGAAAAGTCCTATTTTCAGAGGCTAGATCCTCCTCCCTATGTTCATCAATCTGAGAATTATAAGAAGATACTGCTGTTAAAACTTTTTTATGAGCTTGTTGAGGCCAATAACGAATCACAGTACCTGAAGGCAAAACGTCTTTTGATTCTATTTGTGGATTATAAGCCCAAACCTCTTTCCAACTGCCACTATCTCCTAAAAGTTTTCTTGAAATGACACGAATGTTCTCTGCATCTTTTGAAACATAAGTTTCAGGTGAAAGACCTAGCTCTTCATAGTAAGTTAGAACTTGGGATTGATCCTGAGGCCTTGTGGGAGAATTATAATAAACCTTATCACCTACTTTTAAACTTTTGTTTTTAAAATGAGGGTTGATCTTCAACAAACGGGAAGTATCAGAATTCCCATAGACTTTAGTAGCAATAATTTCTAAATTGTCATAAGGTCTTGCAAAATAAATAGAGTTAACCCACTGGCCACCTTTTCTAAAAGGTTTCAAGGACATTTTTTTAACAGGAATCCAAGTTCTCACTGGTTTAAAGGATTCATCTTGACTACTATCTTCTGCTAAATTCTTAAAACCATCTTCTTTTTCTTTTTCAGAAATAATTTCTTCTGTTTTATCAGTGTAAGCTTCTGAATCTGAAGAAATTACTTCCTCTTCTGTTTTATCAGATGAATCAGATAACTCTGTATCTGTATGAGAATCTACTTTTTTTTGCATCCCTTCTTGAGAGCTATCTTGAGACACAGTTTCTTCATTCTTTTCGTCTTGTAATGTCTTATCTTCCGCCATTAAAGATTCGAAATCTTTTTCTAAGTCTGTTTGTGTCTCTTTTGGTTCTATTTTTTTCTCTAATTCTTCTTCTGCTGCTAATTCTTTTTCAAAAATAGAAACTAAATCTTCTTCAGATTTTACTGAATTGTCAGTAATATTCTTCTCTTGTTCTGAAAGCTCCTTTTCAAATTCTTCCTCTAGACTTGTGCTAGAACTTGTATCAGAATCAAGAGCACTTTCTGAGTGAGCTAAATCGTCTTCTTCATCTTCTTTCTTCTCCTGTTGAACTGAATGTGTTTTTTCTTTTTCGGAAAGATCAAAGTCTTCTAAAGCATATGAAAGCTCTGTGTCATATTCTGAATAATTCGATTGGTTTTTTGCTGTATTATCTTTTACAGAACTACACTGCACTAGAAAACAACTCGCCATAAAGAAAAATATAAGATTCTGTCCTCTAAAGAGCATACTTAGCCTTAGCTTACTACTTTTTTCCAAAAATACAAATATTTCTTAGAAAACAAATATTTTCAATCTAGACAAAAGACAAGACCAAAACGAACTCCTTTATGAGAAGCCCGGTAGCCCCATAAATTTAAGACAGAAGCAAGAGTCTCTAAGATTAAGGCTCCTAAAGGAAGAATATCAGCCCTAGGAGCTTGTTTTCCCAAAAAGGCTTTTCTTTGTTCAAGTTCAAGAGAGGCTAAAGTCTTTGTAAGTCTGGATAAATTCTCTACAGTTAACACAGCTTCATTTTGCAAAAGATTAAGAAGGGATAGAGGAGTTCCTCCTACAGCCCACACTTCAGACCAAAGGAGAGAGGACGGCATATACTTTAGAGGAGGCAAACTTTCTTTTATAATTTCCTCTCTCATATTACTTAAAGTTTGAAGTTTAATGATTCCTGAATTCGAAATCTCTTGAGAAAACATCTCCATCAAACGTAAAGCCCCCACATTCAAACTTGTAGGATAAATTTTTTTTTCTACACAATAGGTAAGCTCAGTAGAATAGCCTCCCACGTCCACAACCAACTGACTTTTTTCTATTTGTCCGTCTAAACAACCTAAGAAAGTCAATGAGGCCTCCTCTTTTCCATCTATAATTTTAAGGGGAATGTCATATTGTTTCGCCAAGCTTTTGAGTTGATCTTTATTTTTCGCATCTCTCGCTGCAGAAGTAGCTACAGCACAAACTTTTTTGATCTTTTCTTTTTGAATTATTTTTCTAAATTTTATAAAACATTTTTCAGCTCTTTGAAGAGCTTTATCTGAAAGAAGACCTGTTTCATTGACTCCCTCACTGAGACGTACATACTCAGATACATCTTTATGAACTTTTTTGATCTTTCCTTTTTCTATAGTCACAATAAGAAGTAAAAACGTATTAGATCCTAGATCTAAGGCGGCGACTTTCATCTAAGAATCCAAATTTTTCTTTAAGATTTGATTCAAAATTTCAGGATTGACTTGACCTTTAGAGGCCTTCATAGACTGTCCTACAAAAAAACCAAAAATCTTTGTCTTTCCTCTCCTGTACTCTTTAAGTTGTTCCGGATGGCTTGATATGATTTTGTTAACAAGCTCTTCAATTACTGTTTCATCTGTAATTTGAACAAGATTTTTTTCTTTTACAATTACTTCAGGCATTTTATCTGTACCCCACATCTCAGAAAACACAGTTTTTGCTATTTTTCCAGAAATAGTTTTGTTACAAATCAATTTGATCATATGTGACAACTGATCGGATGTTATCTTCATATCATTTACAGATTTTTTTTCCTCTTTCAACTTCTGCAACATATCACCCATAATCCAATTAGAGCTTAACTTCGGCTCTTTACTTTTTTGGGCCACTTGCTCAAAAAAATCAGCGATTTCTTTTTCCTGATTCAACAAGTGTGCATCGTACTCAGGAATTTTATATTCCTTTTGAAATCTAAGAGCTCTTTGAAGAGGAAGCTCAGGTAGATTTTTTCTTATAGTTTCAATCCACTTCTCACTTACTTCTAAGGGAAGCAAATCGGGATCAGGAAAGTACCTATAATCATGAGCTTCTTCTTTTCTTCTCATAGAAAAGGTTTTGTTTTTTGTACTGTCATAGAGCCTTGTTTCTTGAACCATTTGACCTCCTGAGTTTAAAACATCAATTTGACGAGTTATTTCATAGGAAATCGCTTTATAAATAAAACGAAACGAATTAATATTCTTTAGCTCTACTTTTGTCCCTAATTTAGTCTCACCTTTTTTCCTAACACTCACATTACAATCACATCTTAAAGAGCCTTCCTCTAAGTTGCCATCACAAACATCCACCGTCTTTAAAATGTTACAAACCGTACGGCAGTATTCGGAAGCTTGTTCCGGTGTTCTCAAATCAGGATAAGATACAATTTCTAACAAAGGATTACCTGCTCGATTGAAATTTAAAAGTGTTTGATGGCCTTGATGTTGTGATTTCCCTGCATCCTCTTCCATATGAGCTCTTTCAATACTTACTTTCATAAGCTCTCCTTGCGATAAAAACTCTACCTCCCCTTTCTCGCAAAGAGGTTCTGAACTTTGAGAGATCTGATACCCTTTAGGTAAATCAGGGTAAAAGTAATTTTTGCGAGAAAAAACTGATTTATGACGAATACGACAACCTAAGGCAAGGCCTGCTTTTATAGCACAAAATACGGACTGCTTATTGATCATAGGCAGAGTTCCCGGCATCCCTAAGCTTATGGGACTTGTATTTTCATTTTCAAAAGCTTTAAAGTGAGTGGAATCAGAACAAAAAAGTTTACTCTTTGTTTTAAGCTGAGCATGAATTTCAATTCCTATGACAGACTCCCAGTTCATGAAAAAAATTCCTGAGGTTTTGTTTTATAAAATTCAAAATGATCTTCTAAAAACTGTCCTACTTGAAACAAAACTTCCTCCCTAAAAGGGGCAGCTATGATCTGGACTCCAAAAGGTAAGTTTGTTTTCGCACTTAAAGCTATGGGGCAAGTTAAAGCCGGTAGACCCGCTAAATTAACTCCCAATGTAAAAAGATCATTCGTGTACGTTTTAATAGGATCATTTTGATCTCGGTAGAGAACAGGAGCTGTAGAGCTAGAAGGAGGAGATAAAATTACATCACATGTTTTAAAGTTCTCTAGGTAATCCTTTTGAATCAAACTTCTCACCCGGCAAGCTTTTAAATAATAAGCATCATAATAACCTGAGCTAAGAGCATAAGTCCCCATAAGAATTCTTCTTTTGACTTCCTGTCCGAAGCCCTCCCCTCGTGTGCGACTGTAAAACTCCTCTAAGTTTTGAGCCGGTCTTTCAGAAAAATTGGAACGAAAACCATAGCGAACACCATCGTAACGAGATAAATTACTAGAAGCTTCGCAAGGAGCAATAATATAATACACAGAAGGAAAGTAATCCATGTATTTTAACTCAACAGAAATAATTTTAGATCCTTCGTCTTTTAAAACTTTCACCGCTTTGTCAAAAATCTCTAAAGCATCACTTTCAACGTGAACAGAAGAAGGCAATTTCAAAACACCTATTTTTAAATTCTTCACACCCCTTTTAAGGCTGTTTGAAAAAGACAATACAGGCTCTAAGGATGAAGTGCTGTCTTTTTCATCAAAACCAGAAAGAATCTGTAAAAGACAAGCACTATCTTCCACTGTTTTTGTTAAGGTCCCTGCTTGGTCAAGACTAGAAGCATAGGCAATAATTCCGTAGCGACTGATACGACCGTAGGTGGGTTTCAATCCCACAAGTCCACAAAAACAAGCCGGTTGTCTAACAGAACCCCCTGTATCTGTCCCCATAGATGCAGGCACTAAACCACCGGCTACAGAAGCTGCAGAACCTCCGCTTGATCCCCCAGGCGTATGCTCCCTATTCCAAGGGTTGTAACTAGGCTGAAAATAAGAAGTCTCTGTGCTAGAACCCATAGCAAATTCATCCATGTTATTTTTTCCTAAAATGATCATCCCTTGATTCTTTAATCTCTTTGCAACAGTGCTGTCATAAGCAGGCACAAAAGAAGACAAAATTTTAGACGCAGCCGTAGTTTTAAGTCCTTCTGTACAAAAATTGTCTTTTAAAGAAATAGGAACTCCTGCTAAAAGAGAGTTCGTTTTTTTTACATCCTGAGCTTTAGCTTCCTCTAAAGCTCTTTCATTAACACTAATAAAAGAATTGAGCTTAGAATCATAGCTCTCAACACGATCCAAAAAGTAAGACACAAGCTCTTTAGAAGAAAAATTCTTTTTCTGGATTCCTTCAGCTAAATCAGTAAGGCTCATTTGTGAGAAACTCATAACGATCTCTTTCTACAAAACAGGAGGAACTTTGAAAGAAGCTCCTTCAGAAGATGGGGCTTGTTTCACCACGGACTTACCTTTACTCCACACTTCTATTTCATCACCTCGAAACTTTGTCGCTCCCCTAAAAGGATTCACAAGAGGCTTTTCGGAGCCCACTTCTACTTCACTTACCTGATCCACAAACTCTAAGAGGCGTTTAAAAAAATCTTCATACAAACTAAGTTCTTTTTCAGAAAAAGAAAGCCGGCTTAAGCGGGCTATTTGTTTTATTTCTCTCATATAGTAAAGCTATACCATCAAACCACCCTTAAAATCAACCACCCTTAATCCCTTATATAGTGAATATACTTAGATTTCCCATCTATCCCCTCTAGGAGAAAAAACTGGAAACCTAAACGGAAGCACTATATAAGAGCTCTTCTAAAAAAGATTGACCCCTTGATGCATGAATTGCTACTTTGTACTCATGAAAAAAACTCTAAAAAAGAAGAAAGCTCTAGAAAAAAAAAAGACTGTCAGAAAAGAAATCCTAAATTTAAGAACCAAAATTAGAACCCACGATAAATTCTACTATGAAAAAAGCACCCCTGTTATAAAGGATCTTGAATACGACCTTCTTTTTAAAAAGCTTGAGGCTTTAGAAAAAGCCTATCCTGAATTCCTCACAAAAAGCTCTCCGACTCAAAAAATCTCTAAAAATCTGTCCTTACATTTTCAAAAAATAGCCCATACAAAGCCTATGCTTTCTTTACAAAATAGTTACAATTTACAAGACTTAGAAGACTTCGATAAACGTGTAAAAAAGAATCTCAACCTATTAGAGACTGAAAAAATAGATTATTTCTTTGAACCTAAGTACGATGGAGTTGGTTTAGAACTTGTCTATGAAAATGGCGTCTTAAAACATGCTCTAACACGAGGAGATGGATATATAGGAGAAGACATTTTGAGAAATGCTAAGGGAATCAAAGACATCCCCAAAACCATCAAGCACAAGAAAGAAAGAATTGAAATTAGAGGAGAAGTCTTAATTTTAAAAAACGATTTTAAAACAATGAATGAAGAACTTGAAAATTTAGGGCTTAAAACATTTTCTAACCCTAGAAACGCAGCCTCAGGTCTTTTACGGAAGCTTGACTTAACAGAAAAAGAAAAAAAGCTTCTTATCTTCTTTCCCTATGACTTAGTGAGCCGATTTGAAACAGCTCCCAGAACACAAAATAGTATCTTTAAATTTGTCTCTAAAAGAAAAAGTCCTCTCTTATACTCTGTAGAACCTAAAAAAGGAAACCTCAAAAAAGCTAAAAAGTATTACCAAGAACTTCTTGAAAAAAGACATAAGCTCCCCTTTGAAATCGATGGTGTTGTTGTCAAAGTCAATGGACTTAAATATCAAGACGAATTAGGATTTATAGCAAGAAATCCTCGGTGGGCTACAGCTTTGAAGTTCACCCCAGAAACTGCTATCACAAAAATTAAAGACATCACAATACAAGTAGGAAGAACAGGAGCCCTAACCCCTGTAGCTAAAATGAAGCCTGTAAGAGTAGGAGGTGTTTTAGTCTCTCACGCCACCTTGCATAACCAAGAAGAGATAGATAGAAAAAAAATAAAAAAAGGTGATACCGTTGAAATCCATCGTGCAGGGGATGTAATCCCTGAAGTGATTCGTGTTCTTAAAAACCCCATAAAGAGAGAAAAAGGCTATCAAATCCCTCAAACATGTCCTAGCTGTCACAAAAAAGCTCACTTTCGCCTTATTTGCTCAAACTCTAAGTGCTCTTATTTAGAATGGGAGCTTATAAGAAAACGACTTTCAAAAAAAGAAAAGTTTTGCCCTCAATGTCAAGAACAAAATAAGAAACACGTTCTCAAAAGACAAACTAAATACTTTTGCAAAAATCCAAACTGCATGCTGAGTTTAACTATAAAACATTTTGTTTCTAAAAAAGCTATGAACATTGAAGGCCTAGGGAGCAAAACCGTAGACCAGCTTATTGAAAAAAAACTCATATCCTCTTTTTCTGATATTTATAATTTGACAAAAGAAAGAATCCTCCTTTTAGAAAATAAAAAACAAAAGTCAACAAACAACATTCTTGCAAGTATTAAAAAAAGCTCTAACACCTCTCTTAGTCGATTCATTTTTGCCTTAGGGATTCCTCTTATAGGAGAGTACAAAGCCAAAGACTTAGCTGCCTATTTTAGAACTTTAGATAACTTTCTTAGTTCTGAAAGAGACGAGCTTTCCAACATTGTAGGTCCTATGGCTTCGGAATCTATCATCAATGAAAGGCAAAGGCTTATCCTTCAAATTCAAAAACTTAAGACAAAAATCAAAATTGAAGAAAAAAAATCAAGAAAGAACAAAAGTCTCAAGGGTTTTAATATTGTGATCACAGGGACATTCCCCCTGAGCCGAGATGAAATCAAAGACTTTATTATGGAATTAGGAGGAAAGAGTCCTTCTCAAGTCAGTAAAAACACAAGCTTTGTTTTAAGGGGTGAAGCTCCCGGTTCTAAGCTAGATAAAGCTTTAGAATTAGGTATTGAAATTAAAGACTGGAAAGAATTTGAAAAATTCATTTAGATTTGCTATTGAACATGTGGTAAGGTTTGATTAAAAAACCCTGAGAGTTAAAATTTCAAATGAAAAATCAATTACACAATTTAGGCTCCATTTTTATCGATTTTTAAAAATAGAAGACAAGCGTTTCCAAAAGCTTGTTTTTTTTTGATTTTTTGCAAACCTTTTCTTCATAGTGTCGCCTTTTCTCCTTTTCTTTGTATTAAATTTTTTCTTATAAGATACACTCCCAGATTTTCTTTTTTTCCTAAATGTTACTTCTTGAACTTTATTTTTGGTTTTAAATTTTCTCTTGTAAGGATTTTTAGAGGCCGATTTTTTTTCAATCCTTTGTATTTTTCGTCTATCCTTCCTTTTTGAAAGATTTTTAGGTTTTTTTGTTTTATGAGAAACTCTATGTAATCTGATGTGCTCAGAAGGAGCACTTCTAGGAAAAGGTTTCAGATCTGTTACCAGATCTCCATCATTAAGCCATTCCACAGGAATTGATAAGTTAAGAAATTTTTCAATACGTTGCAGAGCCTCCACATCCCGATCAGAAACAAAACTAAAAGCTAAGCCTTTTTCATCCGCCCGTCCTGTACGACCTATTCTATGAACATATATTTCTGAAAACTCAGGCAACTCATAGTTAATCACCAAGTCAATCCCTTTAATATCAAGACCTCTAGCTGCCACGTCGGTAGCAACTAAAATGGAGTAGATTTTCTTATTTTTAAAGTTATCCATAATACGTCTTCTCTGACTCTGATTCAAAAGACTTGAAATCCCTTGTGCTGAAAAACCATTTGTATTCAAAAAGTATGACAACTTTTCAACATTTCTTTTAAAATTAGTGAAAACAATAGATTGAGAGGGCTTGTATTTTTTTAAAATAGAAATAAGATAATTTGGTTTTTCATTCATTCCTAAATGAAAAAGACAATCCCTTACATTATGAGCTTTTAAATGATCTTGACTAATATTAATTTCTATGGGGTGAGCTAAAAATTCATAAGCCATTTCCAACACTTCAAAATTTAAAGTCGCACTGTAGATAAGAAGTTGCCTGTCTTTAGGGACTCGTTCTAAGATAGAGCGTACCTGTGGTTGAAATCCCATATCAAACAACCTATCAGCTTCATCAAAGACAATGGCTCTGACTTGTGAAAGCTGAACATAACTATCCTTAGCTAAATCACCAAGTCTTCCCGGAGTCGCCACTACAAAACGAGGTTTCTTTTTCAAATCTTTTATCTGTTTTTCATAAGACAAGCCACCTAAGATTAAAGCTGATGAAAATCGATTTTTTCTATCTAACAGATGGATCTGATCATAGACCTGTTCTCCTAACTCTCTTGTGGGGACCAGAATTAAAATCCAATGATGGGGTGAAAAGTTTTTAAAGCCCTTTTTTTTATCTGAGGATCTTAAAAGACGTTCCATAAGCGGTATGAGAAAAGCAAATGTCTTTCCTGTACCTGTCTGAGCTAAACCAGCAACATCTTTACCCATCACAACAGGCACAAAACTACGTTCTTGTATATCTGTACAGTGAATAAGATCTCGTTGTTCGATGCCTTCTTTCAAATAAGAATTTAATTTTAGTTCAGAAAATTTTACACTCATATCAACATTTATATCTACCACTTAACCTTCACTAAGAGTTCCTATGTTCTTTAAAAAAGGTAAAAGCTCGTTTTTTTGTTCATCATGAACAAAGGGTCTTGAGTCTTTCCATTGAACTCCAAAGATTTTTTTTGCGTTTGTAACATATAATGAAAATCTTCTTCTTTCAAGTTAAGACCAAGGGCTTCCTCTAACGGCCTCCTCTTACAAGGAACACATTCTCTCTAAGCCTTTTCCACAAACTTTTTAAAGATATTTGAGGCCATAAAAGAAGAAACTTTAAGACTCGCCTTGTCAAATCGCTAAGCCATACCTATTTCTCATTTTGTCTTTTAAAATTTTAAAAAACTCTCGTAAGAAGCCTTGTCTAGGGCGTGTCCTCATTTGACTGGACCTTTACTTTGAAGTTTAAGCCAAATAAACATACATGCTATAGATAGCATAGCTTTGAAATTTCTAGCAAGCTTTTCAAATCGAGTGGCAATACCTCTAAAATGCTTAAGACGAGCAAAAAGGTTTTCTATCTGATGTCGAGATTTATAGATATGACGATCAAAATCTTTATTTTTCTTTTTGCTATTTTTTCGTCTCGGTATCACAGGCTTTATCTTCTTACTACGAGCCTTATCTCGTATCTCATCCGAGTCATAGGCCTTGTCAGCAATCAAATACTCACTACGAAACTCATCAATTAAATCACCTGCAACTTGACTGTCGTGTACTTCACCCCCAGTGATTTTAAAACAGAGTGGATTTCCATGCGCATCGGAGGCCATGTGTATTTTTGTTGTGGATCCACCTCTAGATTTTCCCACAGCACGACTTTCTCCACGCCGAGCTCCACTAGCATGCTGATGAACCGATACGTAACTTCCGTCGATGGACACCCACTCTGTATCAACTTCTTCTTGTAAAGTAAAAAAAAATCATTCCATAACCCTTTTTGTACCCACCTATTAAAGCGATTATATGCTCTCTTCCAAGGACAGAACTGTTCAGGAATATCACGCCACGGACTGCCTGTACGTAATTTCCATAAAATTGCTTCCATAACATTTCTATTGTTTGCTGAATGATAACAGCCTTTCTCTCTTATAATAGCTTCCAGATCCTTCCACATAGAATCTGTTAAAACTTTTCTTAACATAATACCTCCCTTTGTTATGAGCTTTTTACAATCTTTATAAATATTCAACACGCCTAAGGTCTTGAAAAAGGTCTGGGCAAATGAGGACACGCCCTAGAAAGATTTGAAATTTAAAAAAAAAATCTCTAGGCTTCTTTTATAGAGAACTCATCTTAATAAAAAAGTTTTTCTTTTCTTACAACTATTTCCAGTAAGGGATCACAAAAAGCAAGTCATTACTAGCTAACTTTTTCACGGCCATTTTTCACGAACGACTAGTATCAAAAGAGGAAGGGAAAAATTTAAAGACCCTTAGTATAAAAAGACCGCAAGCAATCTTGTTCTAGAGTTTAAAAAAACTCTACTTTACATTAATCACAAGTTTTTTCTTAATAGCCTTTGCAATTTTTTGAAGAGTCTTAATTTTAAACTCTGTCCTTTTACCAGACAAAAGCCTTGAAATAGTTGATTTATGGATATCATTTTCAAAACAAAACTTTTCAATAGTAGGGTACTCTTTTGAAATCGCTTTTTTTAATTTTAATTTAAACATCCTATAGGGATCATTTTTCATACTGCCTCCTTGTCAATCTCTAATCTATCAAGTAAGCTACTATGAGAAATTGACTATTAGTTAACTTTAGAAATGGAAATTTATGAGAAGATGCGACATAGAAAAATGATAATTTATTGTTGAGGAGGGCTTTGTTGCACGCTGATCCTCTGAGATCAACTAAGGTCTAGAGATTCATTGATAAACTGTGATAGTTCTGACTTGTCTCTACCAATCTTTCCAGAAAGACTTTTTTCAAGACGAAAAAAGTCTTTTTTTTCAGTAACTTAACTCTTCCTGATAAATTTCTTTAGAGGCTTTTTACGATGTGTTCGTGATTTTTTGAGAGACAAAATCAGTAAAAGTTTTCTTTTTTTCTCAGAACAAAATAAACAAAGGTTGTTTGTGATTGATTCGTGATTGCACAGCCTTTATTTGATTTTGAGAAAATCTGCTACCTTTTCACAGTATTACTCTCTAGCAAAGCCACAGTTTTTGCATATTTTTGAGTTACTTGTTGATCTGTATGGCCAAGACTGGCTTGTACAGCTGATAAGTCTCTTGTCACAATGAGGGCTTGAGTTGCAAAGCTATGTCTTACTCTTGCTTTGATTAATATGAGCCTTTTTGGGGGATTTCTAGCTACTTTTCACCCACAGATTCCCGGGAGGAGCCTTTTTTTTTACAAAACCCTCTCTCAAAGCTAAATCAATGGTTTCCTCTAAGAGAACTTCTATCTTCTCAGCCCCCATCCTCTTTCTCCAGTTAGTCAATGAACTTCTATCACAGGGATCTTCATAAGAATAAAAAGGCTGGCCACAAAAATACTGCCATTGAGGACTCTCTTTGAACATTTCTATTGTCTTCTCGTCACTTAAATTATAAATGTATTTCAAGCACTGAAGTCCCACCATTAAACGAGTTGAAAGACCTGGACGACCTTTTTTTTCATCATACTTCGAACCAAAAACTTTATCAAAACGATCCCAGTCTATTTTATTAACCCGAGTTTTGACTTTTATATATTTTTCAGAGGCCTCTGTTCTTGAGTTCTAAGTTGAATGGAGGGTTTTTTAGGTTTTAAGTAAGTACGAGATGAGAGTACCTAAAAGATTGATGACAAAGTTTTGTGGGCTACGATGGCGAGAATGCTCAAGATGAAACTCTCCTTTTAACACTCCAATCACTGACCTCCACAACAGAACGTTTTTTAACATCAACTTGTCAAATAAGGGAATCAATTAAGGGAATCAATTTATTTTCTATATTTAATTTGATGTTTGTTTATATCAGCTAGCCTTTAGTCTTGAAAAAAGTCGAAACTCGGGTTATTAGCTAAAATGACAAGCGGATGGTTCTTATGAACAATGTCGTTTACTCTAAAATTAAGAGGGCTTCTCTTTTGTGTGCTGAACATGTCTTTTGGCCTCATCTTTTTTCCTTTCTGTTTTGCAAGGTTTTTTATCTGTTTTTCCACTTCCTTGCAATTATTTTTATGCAAAAATTACAAAAAAACAAGTGTTTTTAGCTGTTTGTGCATTTTTCACATTCGACTAATTTAGAAAAAGATCTTAACTCCTTCAAAATCCGAGATGTTTGAACTTCTGCGGAGGATTAAGAAGAGTACCTTGTCCAAGGTAATCCCCCCCTAAGCTATGTTGGTTAGAATTAAGAAAATGCTTTGATACAAATTTAACGGAGTAACCAGAGCGACCAGGTCCGATACAGCTATGAGGTAATGTGATGTTTTCATTTCTATGGAAAAGAACGAGATTTCCCCTTCTTTCTTCAAGCTCTCTATGATCACATCTCATAAAACCTTCTTCTTGGGATGCTGTTTTATACTGATTGAATTGAGAAGAAGTCCAGTCAGTGAGTAACTTAGTCCAGTCACCATCATTGATCATATAAGAAATTCTATCAGGTTTATGAATAACTTTTGTATACAAAAGATGAAGTTGATCTTTAACACTTAAGACCTCCTCAAAAGTCAAGTCTCTTGCTATAAGGTCACCTCTTAAAGGAATTCCTCCTAAATTTAAAATATCTCTGTTTTTTCTCATTTTCTGCAAATAAGACTGCCCAAAGTTATTCATAATAGAATAATAATAAATGTCAAAAAGATTAGGGCGGATAGCTGCGATCTCTAACTTTCTGTTATTTGTAAGTTCTCCTAAGGGTATGTTAACAGGGGATCTGTTAGGTAGTCTCACCTGATGTGCTATTAAATCATTAGCAATGTTTTCTTGAAAGTGCGTAAAGCTGTAGTGAGATAAAAACAAATCCCTTGATTCTATCTTAAAATCAGAGAGAGCCTTTTTTGATCGAAGTCCTAACCGGTCTCCTGGATAACGTGAAAAGTTAGGTAAAAAGGCTTGATAGTTGTTCCTATCGTTAGGATCGAAAGTACCTGCTGCACCAATATCAGTTCTTACTTTAATCACACTTTCTGTAGGGTTCCCTCCTTGAGATTCTTGACTATAAGTAGGCCAAGCCGTATAGGCCCAAGGCCCTATTCTTCCTCCAAAAGGTTTAGCAAAACCACGTGCTCTCAAAGTGATTTGTTTTTCTCCAAAAGGAGTGAAAATAGGACGTGATTTAAAAAGAGCTGCTGTTGCTGAATAGACCACAAGCCAAGGGTTTTTTTCCACACCTAAAGTGAAATCTAAAAAACCTATATTAGAATTATTTGATACATGTGTGAGAGACCATTCTTTAAGAGAGTTAACATCTGCTTGAGTAAGATTAAGATCGTCTCTTACATCTTCATCTAAAGAAAAATTGTCATTATTGTTTTTAAGGTACGTATCACAAGCAACACCTACATTTCGGGTAACTTTACTAAGTTCACTGAAATAAACAAGGGGTTCTACTTTAATAGGGACAAGCCACTCATGAGGCTCTAAGCCCTGAAGGGAATTTAAAATGACAAATTTTTCCGTTCCTTGCAAAGTCTCAGTTGTTTCAAAACCTTCTCTATTTTTTTCACTTAAATTTTTTAAAAATGTTTTTCTTGCTCCCTCTAAAACAGAGACTCCTTCAAGTTCTGTGAAATGATTGTTTTTTAAAAGTTCTGCCATACTGTTAATGACCCTTCGTCTGTTTCTTTGATCTATGCGAAAAGAAGACAGAATACGAGCCATAAAATACCAATTAAGCCCTTTTGTCCTTTTACAAGCATCTTCATAGTTTTGTAAATTCCGTTCGTTTATGAGTTGAGCGGCTATAACATAGGGTGTAGGTGCTATAGGGACAAGCCTAGGGAGGGGAGGAAGTTTGAATAGAACTTTTTGACATTCTTCGCTGGCACCATCTTTAGTATTATTCCAATACGAATTAGAAATACAAATTGTAGGTACAGGATCAAATGGTTCTTCAAGATAATTGATATTGGGGAATTCTACGGGATGATCATTGAGACCTAAAGTTCCTAAAACTCTATAGCGAAAAGACAAAAGCTTCCAAGCTTGACGGATTTGATAATTTTGATGAGCAACAACATTTAAAATTTCAGCTTGCTTCTGAGCCACATAATAGGCTGAAAGATCCACAGCATTTTGTAAATTGATCTTATCATAGATTACAAGACTTATGTTAACGGTCATAGCAAATAAAACAAAGATAATTTGAAAAATAAGAACCACGAATATACTCAGTTGACCTTTTGATTTTTTGATATTCATTAAGTTTATTTTATCTTTTTTTTACCTTATTTGACAGATCTCTAGGCTTCAAGCATACTAAAGTAAAGATGAAAGTCTTGATCTTTTGGGTTATTTTTATATTTTCTACGTCCTCTTTTTCAGAGGTTCTTTTTGAAGCTTACTATCACATCCTTTTAGACCAAAAACCCATAGGCTTTAGTGTAAGTCGCTATGAAAAGAAAAGCTACGGCTTTCAATGGACTACTTATTCAAAGCTTCATTTTCCTGGGAAAAAACCTTTCACAGAAATCTTAAAGTCCCGTTCAAATAAGCTTTTACAAGCCCTCTCTTATGAAGACATAAGAAAGCAAGGTCAAAAGGTATTCTTATCTCAAGGACAATTTTTTTTGAAGAAAAAAAAGTGGCATTTTAAAGGATTTCAAGGAAGAAAGGAAGGAGAAAAAAAATTTTTGTCAAAAGTTTTCTCTAAACCGCTTCTTTTGAGTTCTTTTGTCATAAACTCTTGGGTAGAACAACATAAAAACTCTTCCTTATCTACAATGTATGAATACGAAGTTTTTTCAGAAAGAAAAGCAAAAATAATCAAAGGACAATTAAAGCCTACAAGGCCTTTTTTTTGGATCAAAAGTTCAGAAAGTTTAAGCCAAAAGCTTAAACTTACTCCCTTAGGAGAGGTCTTAGAGGTGAAATTTTCTGTCTTTGATCTCAAACTCCAACTTCTTTCTTCTCTTGATTTTGTGAAAGAAAAACTTCCTATGAGAGAACTCAAGAAAGTCTTCAAAAACATACCCTCAGGCCACATTCATTCCCTTCACCTGCTCTCTAGGGAGGAGGAGGATCGTTTTTGAACTATTGGCTTAAAAGACTGTTGTCTGTCATCCCTGTTACTTTAGGAATTGTGACTATTTGTTTTTTTGTGATTCATTTGATTCCAGGAGATCCTACAGATCTTATTTTAGGGGATAGAACTAGCAGTTTAGAAAAAGAGGCTTTTCAAAAAGAGTTTGGCTTGGATTTACCTCTTTACAAACAGTATGGAAGTTTTTTAAAAAAATTAGTTCATCTTGATTTAGGACGCTCCCTATACAGTCGTGCTAGAATTTCTGAAAAAATTCGCACTCGCTTTCCAGCCACATTAGAACTCAGTTTAGCAGCTCTTTTTCTTACTTTGTTAATAGGAATCCCTCTAGGAGTTATGAGTGCTGTGAAAAAAGGTCATTTCATCGATCATATCTTAATGGTTTACAGTATGTTAGTTCTTTCTATACCGGGAATTTTTTTAGCTCCTGTTCTGATTTGGTTTTTTTCTATAAAATTAAACCTTCTTCCTGTGAGTGAAAGAGGAGGTTTAGAACATTTGATTTTACCGACTTTGAGTTTAGCTCTCCCTTTAGGAGCTGTGATGATGAGAGTAACTCGCATCTCTCTTTTAAATGTACTGAATGAACAGTACATCAGAACATCTTATGCTAAAGGACTTCCTTTTTTTCGCATCTATTTTCGCCATGCTCTTAAAAATGCACTCATTCCTATTGTGACCATTTTCGGTCTCCAACTCGCAGCTCTCATCACAGGAACTGTAATTACAGAAACTATTTTTGATTGGCCGGGTATAGGAACTCTTTTACTCGAAGGTATTGAACAAAGAGATTATCCTTTGGTTCAAGGCTGTGTTCTTTTTATTTCAGTTTTGTATATAGTCGTTAATTTGATTACAGATTTGAGCTACGGTTTTATCAATCCTAGTGTAAAAGTAGGAGTCAAGAATGTACAAACTTAAGTTAGGAGGAGTTTTAGTGTGCTTTATCGTTCTAGCCGCTTTATGTGCTCCTCTTCTAACTTACCACAACCCTCAAGATATTAATCTTTCTGAAAGGTACCGCCCTCCTTCTTTACAGCATTTTTTTGGACAAGATGAACAAGGTAAAGATGTTTTCTCACAAGTTGTTTATGGAGCACGTACCAGTTTAAGCATCTCTCTTATGGTGGTTTTTTTGACAGCTTTTTTGGGTCTTATTTTAGGCTCTCTATCAGGCTATTTTGGAGGTTATTGCGATCGTATATTGATGATTTTAGTTGATATTTTTTATGCTTTTCCAGGATTTCTCTTAGCTTTAGCTATCATGGCTGTTTTGGAACCTTCTGCAAAGAATATCATCATAGCTTTGTGTCTGACTTCTTGGGCTGGTTTTGCAAGGCTGATGAGAGGTGAAGTTTTGCATTTAAAAGAAAAAGAGTATGTTCAAAGTACTGTGGCTTTAGGCTTTCATCCTTTTAGGACTTTAGTAAAACACATTTGGCCTAATTTAATGGGGCTTTTGGTGATTCAGATGGCTTTAGCTCTAGGAGGTATCGTAGTGGCGGAATCAAGTTTAAGTTTTTTAGGTTTAGGAGTTCCTGATACAGTGGCTAGCTGGGGGAACCTTCTTAGTTCAGGAAGAGAATTTTTATTAGAAGCTCCTCATATCAGTCTTTTTCCTGGATTAGCCATTTTGATTTTGGTTTTGGGATTTAATTTGTTGGGGGAGGGCTTGAGAGATGTCCTGGATAAAAAACAATAAGCTGGGACAAATTTTTTTTACAGGTCTTCAAGGCTATGAACTTAAATCTTCAGAAGAAAAGTTTATTGAAGAAAAACAAATAGGAGGGGTAATTCTTTTTTCAAGAAATCTTAAAAGCCCTGAACAAATTTATAAACTTTCCTGCAAACTCAAAACTCTTACCTCTGAACCCCTTTGGATCGGTGTGGATATGGAGGGGGGAAGAGTTCATCGTTTAAAACAACCCTTTACCCAGTGGCCATCTTTAAGTCATCTTGAAAAAAAAGACAAGTCTCTAGCTTATGAGATGGCTTTTTTCATGGGTAAAGAAATGCAGTCTGTAGGTTTAAACCTTAATTTCACCCCTTGTCTTGATCTGAGAACCAATCCTCAGAACACAGTCATTGGCGATCGTTCTTTAGGAGAAAATCCCGAGAAAGTGCTTTCTTTAGCTGAAAATCTTATAAACGGCTACAAGGAAGCTGAAATCTTTTGTTGTACAAAACACTTCCCAGGACACGGAGATACTTTAGTTGATAGTCATGAAAATCTTCCTAAAGAGAATAGGAGGTTAGAAAATTTAAAAAAAAGAGAGCTTCTCTGTTATAAGAAACCACTTTCTCAAATGATCATGACAGCTCATATTTTATTTCAAAATGTGGACTCTTGTAACCCTGTAACTTTCTCTTCTCGATTTCTAAAAAATATTTTAAGAGAAAGCCTTGAGTACAAAGATCTTATAATCTCCGATGACCTTAATATGAAAGCCCTTCGTCTATACTATCCGCTTAGAGAAATTCCTTTAAGAGCTTTGAAGGCTGGCTGCAATCTCTTACTTTATTGTGATGATAAGTTCCCCCTAGAAGTTTTTTCATCTGTAGAAGAGAGTTTAAAAAATAAAGAAATTTTTCATAAAGTTGAAGAATCTTTAAAAATGATTTATAGAGTCAAGAGAGACTTCTTCAAAAAAATTAAAAACCCTTACAAGAGAGACTTTTCTGTTATTGGATGTAAGAAGCATAAAAAATTAGCTTCTCTGATAAAACAGTGAAGCTTTCTTATTTTCTTTCGGCTTTTATTTAAGGGATTTACTGGAAAATTTAATGAAAAAACTCATATGGATGACCAGGCAGTCAAGCAAGAAAAGTAAATCATTGAGAAAAAACCTAACTGTAGATGATTTATTAAAGTTCGATGTAAAAACAATCAACTCCATGGACTGTGTTGAAAAAGCGGGGCTAAAATTAACGCATAGCATATATTTTAATTTTGACCCCACTTTTTTAGTAAAGTCCACAACGTACAAACTTCTTTCGATAGTTGTTATGGGTTTTGTTAAATAAATGTCTCAAATTTAATTTGATTTGAAAAGGAATAAAATTCTTAAATCAAATTTAAAACCACTTGAGATGAGTTATTCAAGAAAGCCTGTACGGATATCAATAATTACGTTTTAATACCAATTACAGAAATTAATTTCTGTAATTGGTATTAAAAAACTTAAAAAATCATGAAAATAGAACTGCTCTCAAGAAGAATTACGCAACAACGCCATAACAGTCTCATTCTAATCCATATCAGGCAATATCGAGCAATAAATTTATAAATTTTATTGCCTGATATTGCCTGATATGAGATAATAGAAAATATGCTGTCATTTCAAATAGATAACCCAACTGTGAAGCAACTTTTATCTCTTAAAGAGCTGATGTCCGAGAAATTCACCTTTTTAAAGTTTTTACCAAAAGACGAACAGGAGTCTATTCATAGGTATGCTTGGATTAGCATGGTGGGGGCTTCAACAAGAATTGAAAATGCAATTTTAACGGACAGTGAAGTGGATTGGTTGGATTCCATACTTGGAAAAGATGGTAAAAAGACGGCCTTTGAAGCTCATAGGTTAGAAATAGAAAATAAACTTTCTAAAGATCGACAAAGAAGCATAGAAGAAGTAGTTGGGTGCAGAACTGTTCTGTTACTTATTTATGAACAAGCTAAGAGCTATTTTCCTTTAACAGAGCATACAATTAGAGGTTTACACCAAGAATTATTACAATATGACGAGAGATTAGGAATGAAAAAAGGCACCTACAAAGATAAACCAAACTCAGTGATAGCTGAATATCATAAAACTGGCGAAAAAAAAGATATTTTTAAGACAGCAACCCCGGGAACAGAAACAAGCATGGCAATGAAAGAGCTTATTCAATGGTACAATAAAGCTATTATAGAAGAACCATGGTCTTTAGCTGTTGCAGTAGAGTTTGTCTATCGTTTTTTAGCCATTCATCCCTTTCAAGATGGAAATGGAAGATTAGGGAGAGCTTTATTCTTAATGTCTCTTCTTCATTGCCCAGATAAAAAACTATCTAAAGTTGCTTTTTATTTAGCAATAGATCGACATATAGAAAAACATAAAGAAGAATATTATATTGTTCTCAATCAGTGTTCAGGAGGGGTGTATAAATCAAATTCTAAAGAATATAATCTTCAACACCTTCTTAAATACATGATAAAAATCTTAAAGGAATCTATGGCTGACATCGATTTTTATGCAAAAAAAGCTAAAGATTTTAAGAAGCTATCCTATAAAGCAGTAAAAATTCTGACATGTTTTAAAGAAAAAGCAGAAGAAAAAATTCAAACTAAAGATGTTATTAGGGAAACAGGTTTCTCAGAAAGAACAATCAAAGCAAACTTGAAAACTTTAGTGGATAAAAATTTTATAGCCCGTTATGGACAAGGTTCATCAACTTATTATCAGTTAATTTTTTAAGGTTCAAGATAACTTAAGAAGCTTTTTTGAAGTACTTTTCTGAAAAATAAGCTTTCAAGTCTTTAATTTCTTGCATAAAAGAAGGAATCTCGCCTGTGGGTTCAAGTTGTGACTCAAGCGATCCTTCTTTTGTTCTCTTTAAAGATGATCTCTTAAATAGAGTTCTCACTTTATAAACTGATGAACCTTCTCTAAATTGTGAGTTCAAAACTTCAACTATCTCTACAACTCTTCTCTTACCATCTGAGAATCGAGACAGTTGAATGATTAAATCGCATGCTTCTGAAATTTGATGTCTTAAAACTTCTTTGCTTAAGGAGTTTTTTGCTTCTTGAGCTAGAGCTTCCATTCTAAAAAGAGCGTCTAAAGCTGTGTTTGCGTGAATGGTCCCCATACAACCCTTATGACCTGTGTTCATAGCTTGTATAAGATCTAAAACTTCAGCACCTCTTACCTCGCCTACTATGATTCGGTCAGGGCGTAGCCTCAAACTACTTTTTAAAAGCTTATTAATACCTATAGCACCTTTTCCCTGGGAATCAGGAAGACGTGTTTCAAAAAATACAGCATGATCGTAATCCCAGCGAAGCTCTGAAGCGTCTTCGATTATAATCACTCTTTCCCCTTGAAGCACTCTTTGGCAAAGAGTGCTTAAGAGAGTTGTCTTTCCAGAACCTGTACCTCCACTTACAATAATGTTTTTACCTATTTTTATAGATACATCTAAAAACATAGCTGCAATTTGGCTGAGAACTCCCTTTTTAACCGTATCTTTTAAACTCATTTGAACTTCAAAAAATTTACGAATTGCCACTGTAGTGCCATTACGAGCACAAGGAGGCAAAACAGCATGGATGCGGTAACCATTAGGTAGTCTTGCGTCTAAACAAGGGTTTTTATTATCAATTCTACGTCCCATACTCTGAGCAATGTTAGTTACCGCAGCTTTTAACATGTCTTCATCATCAAACTGGGATTTTGTTTTTTGAATCTTTCCATCAACCTCTATAAAAATATTTTTATGTCCATTGATCATAATCTCTGTAACCTTATTATCCTGCATATAAACCCAAATAGGTTTTAAAAAGTTTTTTACGGTTTTTTCAAAAACCTTTTCTTTTGAAAAACTCATAAAATGTTATCGGATAAAAAGATAAGTTTTTTAACCTCAAAACTTTGGTCAAGCTAGACTAAAGGATATTAGCTGCAAGTTCTGCTAAAACAGAACGTTCCCCTTTTTTAAAAGTCACATGAGCTGAGATATCATAACTTTTGAAACGCTCCACAGAATAAGTAAGACCGCTATTAGCTGAATCAACATAAGGGTTATCAATTTGATAAGGATCACCTGTTAAGATGATCTTAGTTTCATTCCCTGCTCTTGTGATGATAGTTTTGATTTCATGGGGAGTGAGGTTTTGAGCTTCATCGATGATCAAAAACTGATTAGGAATGCTACGTCCTCGGATGTAAGTCAAGGGTTCGATGTTCAACATGCCTTGATTTATGAGCTCTTGCACTTGACCAGAAGCTTTTTTCCCTGAGCCTAATAAAAATTCCACATTATCGAAAATAGGTTGCATCCAAGGATTCAATTTTTGTTCTATATCTCCTGGCAAATAACCAATATCTTTTCCCATAGGAAAAATAGGACGACTTACAAGCAGACGTTTAAAGCTTCCTTCATCTAAAGTTTTATAAAGACCCACAGCTAAAGCTAAAAGTGTTTTTCCTGTTCCTGCTTTTCCAATAAGGGAAACAAATTTTAAAGAATCATCTAAAAGAGCATCTATAGCAAAAGACTGCTCTACGTTTCTAGGGTGAACTCCCCAAATACTCTCTTCTTTTTCCTGAATTGGTAGAATCTTACCCTGTTTAGTACAATAGCGTCCTAAAATACAAAGGGATTTATTTTCTTTATTTTTCATAGAGATATACTGATTAGGAAGAAATTTTTCTTCTAAACGTAAAGATTTTTTCAAGGCAAAATTTTCAAATTGCTCATTAGATATAAAAATTTCTATAGCTCCAGAATAAAGGTCTTCAAAAGAAGGGCCTTCTGGCTCAAAATCAGTAGCACAAAGACCTAAGACATCTGCTTTAATTCTTAAATTAATATCTTTTGAAATCAATTTGATATCAGAATCAGGATATGTCTCCTGCAAATAAAGAGAGAGAGCTAAAATACGGTTGTCAGCTTTTTCAGAATTAATTTCAGGAGAAAGGCTTCTTGTAAAATGATCTGTACTGACATAAACAAAGGAACCTGTCTTAAGGGCCACACCAGAAGCTAAAGAACCCTTCGCCCTTAAAATATCTAAAAAGCGACTAAACTGTCTTGCATTTCTTCCTGTTTCGCCAAGATCTCTTTTAAAGCGATCAATCTCCTCTATAACAGAAAAGGGAACATGAATGTCAGACTTTTCAAATTTTAAAAGAGCTAAGCCATCAAATAAAATAACATTCGTATCAAGCACTATTTTATGTTTCCAATGAGATCGAATTTCTGGAGGGTTGGCTTTTGTAAAAAGTTTTGACGAGGCCATATTTTTATTATGGCTATCAGATAGAAAGAAAGTCAAATAGCTCTACAAAAAAGCTTTAAAAATTTTATACATCTAATATGAGTTTATCACCTGAGTCAGTTCTACAGTGAACTGCAATGGTTTCTAAAAAATAAATAAAAGCATTTAAAGACTCTTTATTTGAGGGCTCATCTTGAAACTTCAAACCATGACGAACAATTTCTGTGCCGTTTTTAAAATAAATCCTTTTGCTCTCCACTCTAGCTGAAAAGGGTACATAAACTTCATGGTTTAAATAAAGTCGCAGTTCAAGAAGCTCCTTTCTTCTAAAGCTGCCATAAGATTTAGGAAAATCAAATGAAATTCCTTTTGTAGAAATGTCCTGCACCTCAACTCTCATAAGACCTCGTAAAGGAACTATAATAGTAATTCCTACAAGGCCATTTAAAACAACTCTCTTAACCTCTCGTTGTTCTTTTTTTACAATCCTCTGTCCTCTCAAAGTAAAGTCTAAGAGGTTTTTTTTCTGTTTTTTGAAACGAGACCTTTTTTTATTTCTATACACATCTTTGTTTTTTAAATACTTATGAAAATGAATCACTTTACCTAAAGGCATAATTCCCCCTCTTTTTCACCTTATCGGCAGGAAAACTCCTCTTCTTTAGTGTTGTTTCAAAATGAATCACTTTTATTAAATTTCTTTTTTAATTTCTGTTCTTTCGTCTAGATAGATAAAGGCAAAATAAGCCGATCAATATAATTGATGAAGTATCTTTATATTTTTCTTTTTATAAATTTTTCTATAACTTTTGTGTCATTCAAATTAGAAGCCTGTAACATATTATCTTGTAATTACTCCTTTGCTAACAACTATCCCTACGGTGGTTACGGTAGTTACGGTGGTTATGGTGGTAACAGTCTCTTCGGTCTAGGGGCTAGCGGACAAGTCCAATTGCAAATCCCCCCATTAGGAGGGCATCAATTCGGCTACGCAGGACAATCTTTCGGTATTTTAGGAGCAGGTTTGCTTCGAGATATCGGCGAAGGTTTCTTTGGTTTATTTAGTTCATCAAGTAGCGACAGCGATGATGATGACGATGATGGTGATGATGCTAATGAGAGAAGTTCAGGTGGTGGTGACGAATATGGTAGTGGTGAAGAATTTGATAAAATAACTAGCGACAGCGATGATGACGATGATGGTGATGATGCTAATGAGGGAAGTTCAGGTGGTGGTGACGACTATGGTAGTGGTGAAGAATCTGATAAAACAACTAAGGAAAAAATTGAGAAAGAACAGGGCTCTAATAAAGGTAAAAGTAATAAAATTATTAGTTGTCCTGATCACAAGTGTAAGAAGTTTGTAAAAGAATCAAAAATAGAAAACCAATATAAAAATGGAGGAACGATTGCAGAATATGATAACAAAGGACACACTTTAGCTCGCTGTGATCTTAGTCCCGATCATACATACGATAAGAGTATAACAACCACACCTTATTGCGATGATCTTGCTGCTTTCAATGAAGAAAAGTCACCTGCTTCCCTTTCCTTTTCTGAGATAGATGATAGTAGTAGAGAAAGTGATGTATGTACTAAAACTGAAAAATGTGAAGATAAAATACCATCAAAAGTAGAAGAAGTTAAACCAAAAACTCCCTCTCCTTCACAAACAACAAGCCCATGCAATCCTTTTCCCTCTTCTGAGGATACAACTGATTTAGCAAAATGCATTTCTGCTTCTCAAAAAACCATAAACAGGTCTACTCTTTATACATGTGACGACGATAAAACACCAACAAAAATAAAATGTGAAAGTCTCCCTACTTATGGAGCTGTTGTAGCTGAAGCTTTTGATGAAATAACAACAGAATGTTTTGTTATGGATAATCAAGAAAAGAAGAATCTCTTTCAAATTTTAAACCATGAATCAAGATTTCATATTAATGCTCTAGAGCAAAATGGTTGGGCTTGGAGTATGGGAATAGGACAAATTACAGGTCCTGCCATTAGTGATGTAAAAACAAAAAAGAAAAATCATTCTTGCTTAAAAGAAACTTTTGATCTTTCAGAATTCTTGGGAAATAAAAAATCAAAAGGAGATGTTTGTAAAATCATACAAATGAATAAAGAAAATCTAAAGCAAAGCCTGTATCTTTCGGCCCAATATTTAAAAGTTTTAGAAGGTTATATTGAAACATCAAGATACAGCAAAGTAAAACCAAAAGTATTAAGTGAATGTAAACAAAAAATAAATAAAAATAAAGAGAATAAAGCAAAAGCTTTAGCAGGAGGCTATCATTCAGGCTATCTCGGAGGCCTTTTATTTGTATGCGACACAAATTCAAGGGAAGCTCAAAGTGCTAAAAAATACAATGAGAAAATAAAAAATGACCTAAAAGAACTAAAAGATAATGAAAAAAAATGCAGAGACGTAGACTTCCTATAACTTACTTTTAAAGGAGGCTTAAACCTATGAAAAAATTAACAACAACGTTCTTTTTAATTTTCACACTCTTTCTTAACTTTTATTTACAAGCTCGATTAGAGAAAAAAATTAATTTTAAAAACAACAAAAGTATTGAGAGTTTTATTAAGACCTCTCATGGAAGCATCAAAAAATCTAAAACTTTTAAGTTGTCTTTAACTTTTTTCCTAGAGCTTAGAAAAAAGATCAACAAAGCAGGCACAAGAGATGTCTCTAAAGAAACTTTAGGGAAAGTTCTTAAAATTCAGGCCACCTTTGAAAATATGAATGAAAAGTTTTTTGTTGATTCTAAATCAAAATGCCTAGAAAACATCCAAAAAGAAAAAACAAGACTCACACAAGGAGTAAAGACAACTTTTAAAGATAAGGATGTTAACAAAGCTCTTTCTATAGCTCAATCTGTGTGTAAAAAATCAAGAAAAAAATAAAACTAAAAATTATACAAATACAAGTTTATGGCTAATGCAAAAAAAATTAAAATCTATACTTGGGGATACTGTCCTTACTGTATAAGAGCTAAGAAACTTTTAGAAGAAGAAAAGCTAGATTTCGAAGAGATCTGCTTAGACGGTAGAGAGGAAGAACTCAAGGAGCTTATCAATAAAACAAAACACAAAACTGTACCACAAATTTTTATAGGATCTGAAATGATAGGAGGCTTTAAAGAGCTTTCAAAACTAAGGCAATCAGGAAAGCTTCAAGACAGGCTTAAATGATCAATCAACCTGAAAGACTTTTAACTCTCTCATTATAAGAACTCATCATATTAGGTAAATTTAAACTTACTAGACCTTTTGCAATAGGCCCTGGAACAAATCCCTTAAATTCTACTTCTACAAAATAGGTTGCTCTAGTGCGATTGTTATCTAAGGCCAAAGACCAACTACCATTAGATACTTTAAACATATCTCCCGAGTCTAAACTCCAAGTGATCTTATGAGGACGATTTTCTTCCATCCACAAGCGATAAGAAAAGGATTTAATCAAAGAAACAGAAAACTTCACAAGTTTTCTGTGGTTTTCTTCTTTGAGAATTTTAACATTTTTAACTTCAGGTAAAAAATCAGGATAAGATTCGTAATCAGACACAATTTTAAAAAAATCTTTAGGAGTGCAGTCAAAGTATTCTGTAATTTCTGCTTTTGCCATAAGCCTTCTTCACTATTTTTCAACTTCTCAAACTCTGTGTCAAGAAAAAAAGACCCTAGAAACACTCTCGTTTCTCATAAATCCTCCCTCTTATCTAATTTTTAACCTTGCTTAGCCTATTTAAGTTGTTTTTTATGCAAATTATGTTGAGCCCATACTGTACGTACTGTACCTGTATCAGAACGCATAACCATAGACTGAGTTGTGATTTTTTGATCCGAAAGCTCACAAACCCCTTTCAAAAAGGGTCCATCTGTCACTCCTGTGGCACAAAAGATCACAGGTTTTGAGACCAGTTCATCAATGGTATAAATTTGATTCAAATCTTTAATTCCCATTTCTAAAGCTCTTTTTTTCTGAACACTTCCGTTTTTATCTTCATTAAAATCTAACTGGCCTTGAAAATCCCCATCCAAGCATTTTAATGCTGCTGCTGTTATGACTCCCTCAGGAGCCCCTCCTGTGCCTAAAAGAACATCGATTCCTGAATCAGGCCAACAGGTAGCAAGGGCTGCTGACACATCTCCATCAGAGATAAGTTTCACCTTGACCCCCACACTTCGACACTTTGCAATCAGATCCTTGTGGCGAGGCCTATCTAGGATAGCTACTGTTAAGCTTTCAATAGGCTTTAGTAGTGATAGACTTAGTGTTTTGAAAATATCAGAGACACTTTGGTTTAAATGAACTTTTCCTCTTGCTTTAGGCCCTACAGCTAATTTTCTCATATAAGTATCAGGAGCATGAAGAAGACCTCCTTTTTCAGAAACAGCAAGGACTGATAAAGAGCCTTCATCATGGTTTGCACAGAGCTTTGTTCCTTCTAAAGGATCCACGGCAATATCCACTTCAACCCCTCCTTGTCCTAAATTTTCTCCAATACAAAGCATAGGAGCTTCATCTCGTTCTCCTTCTCCAATCACAACTTTTCCTGTGATCTTAACAGTATTAAAAGCCTTTTTCATAGACTCCACAGCTACTTTGTCAGCTTTTTTTTCATCTCCTCGGCCTATAAAATAAGAAACTGCTAAGGCAGCATACTCTGTAACACGAACAAACTCTAAAGTCAGATGACGATCCATAAATGAAGTTTAAACATTTTACTACTAATATGACAATTAAGATTTTTCCTTTTATAATACAAAGGCTATGTTGTGTAAAAAAAACTTCCCTCTCTTTCTCACCATTTTCCGCCTTTTAGCTATCTTTCCCCTTTACAGTCTTATCTATTTTCCTCCTTTTGACTCTTACTGGTTGGCTATGTTGTTTTTTATTGCGGTCAGCATCACAGATTCTTTAGACGGGTTTTTAGCCCGTAAATGGAAGTGTGAATCTTTTTTAGGAGAAATGATTGATCCTGTCGCAGATAAAGTCTTAGTTTTAAGCTCTTTTCTGATTTTAGTCGATTTAAAACATATTTCCTCTTTGATTGCCATTTTGTTTCTCGTACGAGAGGTTACTGTCACAGGCATTCGCATTATGGCAACAAAAAACAAAATCTCCATTCAATCTCACAGACTAGGAAAATGGAAGACAGGATTTCAAATGACAGGAATTTCTATGCTCATTCTATACAAACCTGAGTCTTTCTTTCATATGCCCCTCCCTCTTATCGGGACAGTAGTCCTCCTTATAGGTCTTGTTTTATCTTGGATTTCAGGATTCCAGTACTTGTTGAAATACTCTAGAAACTTTAACTCAAAAAGCTTATGACGCTTAAAAACATTGGCGGTTTAGATACGCTTTTTGTTCCAAAACTTTCCCCACACTCCGCCTCCTATCTTATGATCGTTCTCCATGGTTTAGGTGATAGCATTGAAGGTTATCTTAGCTTTCCCCAATGTCTCAACCTCCCATGTTTAAACTACCTTCTTGTCAACGCTCCCCATTCCTACGGGATAGGTTATTCTTGGTTTGATATAGAAAACCCTCAACAAACAGAAATTGATCATACTCGTAAACTTCTAGAAAACCTTATCGAAGAGACAAGAAAAAGCTTCCCAGATAACAAGATGATCATTTTTGGGTTCTCTCAAGGTGGTTTTATGGCTTTAGAACTTATGCTTAAGAATTTATATCACTTTTGTGCTCTTATAGGAGTCAGCACTTTTTACAGTACAGAATCTCTTTTCAAAGATCCTTCTTTAATTTTAGCTCCTAAAGAACAAAAAATCCTCTTAACCCATGGAACAGAGGATCAAGTCCTCTATCTTGCTAACACAAAAAAGGAAGTTGATAACTTAAAAAAATTAGGATTCGATATAACTTGGAAAGAATACAAAAAAAATCACACTATTGATCTTAAAGATGAAATCCATGATTTAAGAACTTTTTTAAAACATATTATGAATTAGCTTTTGTTAGCAAAAAAATAAACAGAAAATAAACAAGAACTATAAAACAAATCTCCTAAAATACGATATTTAAGAGAGTAAAAGTTCTCCGTTAAAACATCGAAAAAGTGAAAGCTATAAAAATCGGAAAAAGCCCACACAGAAAAACTATAAGTTATAAAGAATGTAAATGAAGCTGAGAGAACAACAAATAAAATGGATAATAGGCTTGAAATATGGATTGTTCTTAAACGTCTAAAAAAAGAAAGCCCGTAACTTCCTTGAAGAAAAACAAAGAAGAGACTTGCATAACTTGCAAGTTGAACCTGATAGCTGTCTCTAAAACCTGTAAAGCTATCAACGGCTAAAAAGGATAAAATAGATATGTAAAAGCCTTTTCTTTGCTGAGGGTAATAAAGACTTGCTAAAAGAACGGTGGCAACAAGAGGCTCAAAAACTGACACACTGTGAAAAAACCTCACTAAAGCCATGAAAAAAACAAGAGATAAAAAAACTTTCATATCGTAATAATTTAAAAAAAAGGCATAAATTTAGACTTTCATCTTACTGCACTAGGACGGTTTTGTAAAAGTCAAAATCTTTTGTAAGTTATTGAATTTAAAAGATTTTTACCATAGCCCCCAGAAATAGACTTTTTGCTAGAGAAATGAAAAATTTTCAAATTTCTGTTTGTTTTCAAACCCTTAAAGAGACTATGTTTTTTTTACACACCTACCTTGACAAGTCCTTGCTAGATACACAAAATAAACTGATAAGAAAAGTTTTAATAATGAAACCAAAAAGGAGGTCTTATATGTCAACAACCAATAATATTGAAGTCCGCCCTCTCAATGATCGCATCATAGTGCGTCGTGTGGCGGAAGAAACAAAAACAAGGGGTGGAATCATCATTCCTGACTCTGCTAAAGAAAAGCCCATTCAAGGGGAAGTCGTGGCAACAGGTAAAGGACGCATGAACAACGATGGGAAAACAATTCCTTTAGAAGTCCAAAGAGGCGATAAAGTGCTTTTCAACAAGTACTCAGGTACAGAGTTCAAATTTAAAGGCGAAGAGTTTTTAATGATGAGAGAAGACGATGTTTTAGGCATCTTCTAAAAGGAACTAACATAAAGTAAAGGTAAGAAATAATAAATATATAGAAATATAGAAAGGAGTAAAAAAAATGAGTAAAGAATTGAAATTTAGTGAAGAGGCAAGAGGTGCTATTCTCAAAGGAGTGAATACCTTAGCTAATGCCACAAAAGTCACCTTAGGTCCTAAAGGACGCAATGTTGTGATTGAAAAATCTTTTGGCTCACCTCTTGTTACAAAAGATGGCGTGACTGTTGCAAAGGAGATTGAAATTGAAAATAAGTTTGAAAATATGGGTGCTCAAATGGTCAAAGAAGTGGCAAGCAAAACCAATGATGACGCTGGGGATGGAACCACAACAGCAACTATTTTAGCTCAAGCTATTTTCCGTGAAGGAGCTAAATTAGTGTCTGCAGGACATAACCCTATGGCTATCAAAAAAGGTATTGATAAATCTGTTCACTCTATTACTAGAGAGTTGAATAAGATGGGTAAAAAAATCAAAGATTCAAAAGAGGTCACACAAGTGGGAACTATTTCTTCCAACAATGATTCTGAAATTGGAGAGATGATCTCTCAAGCTATGGAAAAAGTAGGAAAAGAAGGGGTTATCACTATTGAAGAAAGTAAAACAGCTCAAACAGAGCTAACTGTTGTAGAAGGAATGCAATTTGACCGTGGTTACCTATCTCCCTACTTTGTTACAAATACTGAAAACATGACTTGTGTTCTAGAAAATGCTTATGTGTTGATTTGCGATAAGAAAATTTCTGCAATGAAAGACATGGTAGGTATCTTAGAAAATATTGCAAAACAAGGACGTCCTCTTCTTATCATCGCTGAAGATGTAGAAGGAGAAGCTCTAGCGACTTTAGTGGTGAACAAACTTAGAGGAACTTTGAATGTGGCTAGTGTAAAAGCTCCTGCTTTTGGTGATCGCAGAAAAGCTATGTTGCAAGACATTGCTATCCTTACAAAAGGTTCTGTTATCAGCGAAGAGACAGGTAATGTTTTAGAAAACGCTACTGTAGAAAGTTTAGGCCAAGCAAAAAGAATTGTAATTGACAAAGAAAATACAACTATTGTTGATGGTAGTGGTGAAAAATCAGCTATTAGAGATCGTGTAGAACAAATCAGAAGAGAAATTGAAAGCACAACAAGTGATTATGATAGAGAAAAGCTTCAAGAAAGACTTGCGAAGCTAGCTGGTGGTGTTGCTGTCATCCATGTAGGTGCTCCCTCTGAAGTTGAAATGAAGGAAAAGAAAACCCGTGTGGAAGATGCTCTTAATGCAACTCGTGCTGCTGTAGAGGAAGGTATTGTAGCAGGTGGCGGAACAGCTCTTCTTAGAGCCTCTCGTTTAGCCATTAAAGAATCTGATTACACAACAGATGAGTTCTTTGGTGCCAAAGTCATTCAAAGAGTCTGTGAAGAACCCATCCGTCAAATCGCTATTAATGCAGGGCTTGATGGAGCTATTGTTCTTGATCGTACCCTTTCGGAAAAAGAGGCAAGCTTTGGTTTTAACGCTCTGACTGAAAAATATGAAAATCTTTTGAATGCAGGAGTGATTGATCCTGTAAAAGTTGTTCGTTGTGCTCTTGAAAACGCAGCCTCTGTATCATCTCTTATGTTAACAACAGAAACAATGATTGCAGATGCCCCTAAGTCGGAAAACAATCAGCCTATGATGCCTGGAACAGGAGTTCCTGGTGGCGGCATGCCTATGATGTAAAATCTTGAGTTAAGCTAAAAAAAATCTTAAAAAACCCAAACCTTAAGGTTTGGGTTTTTTCTTATTCTGTTTTTAAAGAAACAATTGTTTCTTTAAAAACAGCTTTTCTCCTCACACTCATTTACGCTAAAGTAAGCTCTAAAAGCCTGTTATATTAGAAACAAAATGTTTATAGCACATAATGCCATTTAAGCTTGACCTTTCAATCGTGATTAGCTATTACTAGCTTCGATAAGTTTTTAAAGTTTTTACTTTTATTAATAAATTAAATAAATTAAATAAATTAAAAGCTACAAAGGAAAATAAAAACAAAAAAACAATAAAAAAGGAGGATAAATGAAAAAAAGTATAATAAAAACTATTTTTGCTGTCACTGTAGCATCATTGCTACTAACAGCATGTGGAGGAGGTAGTGGTAGCGAGTCAGTTACCGGGGGACATTACACTCACAGAGAGTTAGCGGAAGCATTTGTTACAAGGTTGAACCGTCTTTTAGGTTATGACGTAGATCTTGTAAAGGTGAACACTCGTCAATATGATTACATTGTGGTTTATGACGGTGATTTAGATGAATACACAGCCTATGATCTTGATTATTACAATGTAGGGGAAGATTTAGAAAACTATCTTAGAAGATACAGCGACTACTTCTATCATGATCTTAGAGATGTCTATGGAAATGAAAGCTTGTTTGAAGATCCTTTAACAGGTGTGCGGTTTAAAATTGCAAAAACTGTTAATCATGATTTAGGTCAGTTAAATGCTCATGTGGAGAGGTTAAAAATAAATAGCGTTCAAAATCGATTAGTAACAGAATTTGGTTTTTCTCAACAAAAAGCTCAAGAGGTAGCAACTTTAGCTATTCAATTTTCTAATACAGACAAGGATACTTGGACAAAAGATGAAGTTGATGAGGTGACCAGAAACATGTTGGGAGTGAGTTATTCAGAAATTATATCTGCATCATCAGATACAAAAAAGCTTGTCACTTTATGGAGAGAAGTTGCTAGTGAGTTAGGCGTTACTTCTTCTCAAGTTATGACTCTTGCAAGCTCTCTTTTTTCTGAGTAATATGCGAAGTAAAATTGTATGTATAGAGTTCAAAAAGTAGTAGTGTGATCATAAGAACAGATTTAAAGAAAAAAATAAAGCGGGTAGCCAACATAAGGAAGCCCGCTTAGAGTTTGTAAAGATTCTGTAAATCAGATCCTAAGTCTATCAATCAAATTGTGTAATTGATTTTCATTTCAAGTAAAAGCCTATAATTATACCATTTCCAAAAATTAATTCGACATTCTTTTAACGCATAGCCTCTGGCTTTTTAATCAAACTCTGTTAAATTTTTAGAGTGTCTATCAAAAAGTATGTCAAGAAAAAACACTTCTCCATTTACAAAAAATATAAAAAATTTTTTTTGCATACGGTCACGAATATTTTAATCACCTAAGAAAAAACTTCCTGCATTTCCTTTCCATTTTTTAATGACTCTTCCTTTACACATTGTAAAACAAACATATTCCTATTATTCGTCTATATGAACCTTTTTTAGTTTTAAATCATGAATTTATTCCAAAGATTTAAAACCTTAGATTATAGTAAATTTTAGGAATAGAGGATGTGCTATTCGTCGAAATGAATTTTTTATAAATATCATTTTTATTAAGCTATCTATCCTCACCTCATAAAGTCATTATTTGTATTGTTACTTACTATGCAAGAAACTTTAAACAGATGATTTTATAAGGTTGTTTTATTATTATTTACATTTTTACGTTCTCCATAAGGTTTATATTTTTTCCCAGACTTGAAAACACCTAAAGTTAAAGCTGCAATTCTTCTAGTTGGTAGCGTTTCTAGCAGTGTGTGGTGGTAAATTTTTTTTGATCAATTCTTCATAAAAATCATTAAATTCATTGTTATTTCCTATAACTGAGAGTGCAGCTATCTTAAAAACACTTTTCATTTGTGGACAAAATCTAGACTTCTTAGTTCCATAAGACCTTCCACCACTCATTTTATGTAGCTTTACAAGTCCGCAGTCCACTCCACCAGAAATTACGTTTAAATCGGTGAGGCACTACAACCCTGGCTACAATCTTGATAGCCTTGATAGAACCAATTCCTGGAATGCTATTAAGATTTCTAATATCTTTGTGTTTTTTACTTAGCCTCTTAAACTCTGCTTCATAACGTGCTTTCTCCTCCCCATAAGAACTGATAGCTTTATCTAAGCCTTCTAGTGTTCTGACCAGTAATTTTTTTCATAATTTTCAAGCCTTTAATCCAGGTCATTTTATTTATTTTTTTTTTATGTTTTAATACTCATATGTTAAATTTATTAAAGCCAAAAGATAAGAGAGAAATTCTTAAAATTATAAAGAAGTCTAAAAATCCAAGAGCCATATATCGAGCCAATGTTCTAAACTTAAGGAACAAAAATTTAACTGCCATAGAGACAGCAGATTACTTAGAGATAACTCCTAGAACTGTTTTCAACATCCAAAAAAACTATGAGAATTCTGGGCTGAAAAAAGCTCTTGAAGATGATCCTCGTCCTGGAAAACCTCCAAAGTTTGATGATCGCATAAAGTCAAAGATTATAGCTATAGTCTGCTCAGATCCTCCGGAGGGCTTTGATCGATGGACTTTAGAGCTCATTAAAGAGAGGGCAGAAAAAAACAAGATTGTAGACTCTATTAGCAAAGAAAAAGTTAGGATTATTCTTTTAGAACATGATCTAAAACCTTGGCAACAGAAGAGTTGGTGTGTACCAGAGCTTAATGATGAATTTATAGAGAGGATGGAGGATGTTTTGAAAGTGTATGAGAAGCCTCCGATTAAAGGAAAGCCTGTTGTGTGTATTGATGAAAAGCCTCTTCAGTTACTTGATGATGTTCGTCCTCCATCGGGTTGTCATCCCTCGGAAGTAAAAAAAGTAGATTATGAGTATAAAAGAGAGGGTACAGCAAATGTTTTCTGTGCTGTGGAGCCTAAGAGAGGTTTTTATATGAATAAGGTAACAGAGAGAAGGACAGGTCCGGATTTTGCTAAGTTTTTATCTTCTGTTGAGAGACATTATTCTGATTCCAAGAAGATTGTTCTAGTTATGGATAATTTGAACACTCATAGAAAAAAAAGTCTTACTGATTTTTATGGAAAAGATCGAGGTTTGCATCTATGGTCTCGCTTTGAGGTTCATTATACTCCGAGTCATGGAAGTTGGTTAAATCAAGCAGAAATTGCAATCAATATGTACTCTCGTCAATGTTTAGGAAAATCAAGAATACCTGACATAGAAACTTTAAGAAAAAGAACCAAGGCTTGGGTGAATATTATGAACAGACGGAAGATTATAATAAAATGGAATTTTTCAAGAAAATCAGCCAGAGAAAAGTTCCATTATAAAAAATGAGACGAGCCTGTAAGAGCCTGTAAGAGCCTGTAAACTAAATTGTATATAAACATTAGAAAATCATATCTTTCCAATGAATTTGATACACTCTTTACCCATACTTAAAAGTTATAAATTTCTAGAAGTAAAAATCCAAACTTATACATGAAAATGTAGAATTAACTTTTGGAATTGGTATAACTCTAAACATTTCACTTTTATTCTTTTTAATATAAAAATAATTTAATAAAATGACCTGGATTAAAGGCTTGAAAATTGTGAAAAAATTTACTGGTCAGAACACTAGAACAAATATATCTCTTCTGCCCGTTTTAATTGAGTCTGCTTCTTAGCATCAAGATGGGAAGCTCGAAACAGAGCTGATCTTTGGTTTTTAACACGAACTCCTCTTTTAACCACATCTTCATACCCACTGACAATCTTACGAAGGTAAATGAATTCATCACCTGAGTGAAAAACTGGTTTCAAAAGGCCAGAGCGTAACAATAAAACAAGTTTTTCAGCATCAATTTTATCAGTTTTAGCCCCTTCACTTAAAAGTTTGTTCCGAAGAGGATCACAGACTATGAACTCATCAACACTATCCTTTAATTCTGAATACAACCACTATCGAAGTTGTAGTCTCTTCGATAGTCAATATCTTCTTACCTTTCAGAGTTTTTAAATAGGCACGAAGATTCCCAAGATCTGAAATCGTGTCCATAGTCTTTCTTAATATCTTTTGATTTGCCTGTCATCCTTGAAATGGCCATGTTACTTTGTGCCCAATCTACGGCTATATAGTGATCATACATTTTATTTTCCTCCTTTGTTGGTTTATTTATAAATAAAGTCTTGAAATCCTATTTTACATCTTTTTTTTGCTTTTCCCTTTGAGGCCTTAAAAACCAGGCCAGCTAAAGGGTTTAGAATTTGTCTCGAAAAGCTCACCTCCTTCTGCAAGTACTTTAGGGTCACTATCATGGCTTAAACCAGTGACCTGTCTTTTTGATTTACCGTCGAATTAATTTCTGTAATTGTTATCAATATGCACTCAAAGGTCTCCCGGTATGTCTATCAAAAAGAGAAAACACTTCTTAGCTTTAAGTTATGTTAGCTTCTTTATGGTTTGGTTAGATTAATTGACGACATGCCCTAATTAAAAGTGTAATAATAAAGGGTCCAAAAGATGTTGGAGTCTTTTTTTCTTTGGCACATAAAAACTGCTTTATATTCATCACCTTCGCCGTAAGGAGTAGGTTTTAAACTAAGACAATTTTTAGGAACTTTAAGGCTGTACTTTATAGGTGCAAAAAATTCTCCCTTGTGTTCATCAAGGAACCAAAGGAAAACTTTTTGAGAGTAGATTTCTGATGCATTGACATATAGAGCTGGTTTTAAAACTGTCCCTCTCTTAATCACTAAAGGAGAAAGTCTTTCGCTAAAAAAGACATCTGGAAATAGAGCGGAGCGAATGACTCGCTTAAAGAAAGTTTTTCCCTCTTTATTTTCTCTTGTAAAGTTTTCTAAGTTGTCTTTTTTTGAAAGAGGTATAGTTTTTGCTATAATTTGATTTTGAGATTCATAAAAAACAATGTAATGCTCATCTGTTTCATACGCTTTTTTAAAGTAAGTCAACCTATCACTTTTATTTTTAAAGGAAGGGGTAAACACACTAGCAGTTTTAGAGTTATTCTCTGATCCACTTATGAGTACTCTTGAGGGCTTTTCTAAATCTTTGTAATGTCGAATAAAGACATAAGATTCCGAAGGAAGAACCTTGTCTTTAGAAATGCGAAAGAGAGTTTGAAGTGTGTTTCCATCTAATTTTTTATTTCCATAATCTAAGCTGCGTATGTCATAATCTGCTTCTTTAAAGTTATTTTCTAAAAACTTACTTTTCCAGTGAATGATGTAGTATTTTTTGCTTCCCCCCTCCCCTATAGCTAGAAGACCCTTTAATTCTTCCTTGTTTTTTTGAGGAAACAAAGAAAGAAACTGTAAGGTAGTTAGAGGGTTTTCAGCATTTAGATTTTCAGGGATATTTTTCTCTGATTTTTGGTGTAGAGTTAATTTTTCTTTTAAGTTTTTCATGAAATGATAAGAATCTAGAATCCTTTCTTCTAAAATTACCTCCTCATTACCTTGGGAATTTCTTTTAATGACAGGATGTAAATAGAAAATATAATTTCTATTCCTATTTAAAAAAGCATCATCTGGATGTGTAAGAAGATCTTTTTCAGGAGGGTAATTTCTTCCTATAAGAAAAGGAAGGCTTATCTTCTCACCTTCAAAAGAATAAGTTAAAAATCTCACTTTAGGATTCTCCCATCTAAAAACTATTCTTTGAAATTTTTGTTTCCAATGATGAGAAATGTTTTTAAATAGAGGTTCCAGGTTGTGATCGAAAAAAGAAAATAAAACAGTTTGTTCAAAATCTTTATTAGACTCATCATGTTTTTTTGAAAGCCCGCTAATAAGATAATCATCTTTCCCGTCATGATTAAAGTCATATTTAATAAGAGAAGGGGATAGTGTTCCTTGTCCATTTAATAGATTAGGAATAAAAACCTCTTTGAGATCAAGGCCGTATCTCCCTTTTTTCCAAATAAAAACTTTTGTTCCCCCTTCTTCAGTTTTGGTTAAATAATAACTAGGAGATCCTGAAGGTTTCCCTATTTCAAAGAAAGGTGTAATGCCCCTTTTACTTTTAAAACGTTCTTTTAATAAAAGTTGAATTTCATGATTAATTGGGATTGATATTTTTTGTGAAGAAAATAGTTGAAAGCTTTTAAAAACATCCACTTCATGAAAAAAATCTTCTTTTTTACCATCTCCCTCTTGAATGGAGACAAGAAGAGAAATCTTGCTATGTACCCATTCATAGGGAAGAGAAAGATTAAAGGAAATCGTTTTGATCTCTTTGTTTTTTAAACCTTGTGGATACGTAAAACTATACTTTTGAATAGGGGGATCTATTGTTGAAACAGAAATCTTGATAGAATTTTTTGTCGTCTCCCAGTAATTTTTTAATTTAAATTTTATTTTAGCTTGACCATTTATCAATTCCACTTCCTTCTGACTTTTAAATATAGGTCTTATAACGGGGTTTTTTTTGACTTCAATTGCTTTTTTTAAATTAAAAAGTCCATGAAGAGTTTTTTTGTGTTCGTCAAAATGAGAGGAACTTAGAAATAATCTGGCTTTAATTTCATCATTTTGAATTTGAGGGAAAATTCCTTTTAAAAAAGCAACAGCAGATGAAACCCAAGGTGCTGCTTGGCTTGTTCCCGTCAAAGGACCATAGCCTGGAATAGAAAAAGTTCTTTCATATGTGGCTTGTGATAGAGGAAGGGCTCCAAAAATTTCTTCTCCTGGAGCTAAGAGATCCACATGGCCTCCATAATTAGAAAATTCTGCTAATTTTCCTAGTCCATTTGAAGCACCCACGCATAAAACTCCCTCAATAGCACATGGTAAAATAAAGGCATTGTGGTGGCTGTTTCCCGCAGCAGCAACAATTGTAATATTTTTATCAAGAGCTTTTTGAAGGGATTCTGTTAAAGAAGGATGTTGAATCACCAAAGGCCAACCAAAACTCATATTAATAACATCAACATTTTTAGAAACTGCATAATCTATGGCTTTTTTGATGATGTTTTCTGAAAAATCAATACTATAGTTTTCTTTTTCTTCTCTATATGTAGATTTCTCTTTTTCTGTTGTGTTGCGAAAAATTTTAATGGGTAGAATTTTAATTTGTGCAGAGAGGCTTGCAATTCCTTCATCATTATTAGAAGTTGCTGATATGATGCTAGATACGTGAGTTCCATGTCCCTTATCATCGTAAACTTTGTTGTTTCCATCTTTAACGGAAAAGTTCCATCCCATACAATCCCCCCTGTAACCATTCTTATCCTTGTCTTTGATGTCGTGGGCTTTTCCAGTTGGAGGGAGGTGGAGTTCGTTACAATCTGAGCTTAAAGATATAGTTCCTTTTAAATCTTTATGAGATATATCTAAACCAGAATCTATGACAGCAACCACCACTTCCTTTTTCATTTTAGCTGTGAGTGGCTGGTTATGGGGTTCAAAAAAACCAATAGAAGCTTTTGGGGAAATATGAATTTTTTTTGATTTAATGTCAGTTAAATCTTTGATAAAAATTTGATTTTGAGCTGAAAGCCCCCATTGGTAAACAAAAAAAGGATCATTGAAGTATGGGTTAAAATTACTATGAGGTTTTATGGTTGCAGGAAGAGAGAGAAAAAAAAAACATAAAATAAAAATTAACATTTGTTTCATTAAAGCCTCCTTAAAAGCCAATAAAGATAAAGCTCGCCTTCTGAAATTCCTAATCTATTACGAGTGTGTTGAATAGGACCTAAATTTTTTTGTTCTGGGAGCTTTCCTTTCGAATTTCCAAAAATAGGTTTGTGATTGCCTTCATCCCCTTCTCTATAGCCAAAAGCACCTGTTTTTGTGTAAATATGAGTACTTCCTCCTATTGCATTGATCAGACCATCAAAATTTATCGGCTCAAGTGCCAGAGTCATATTTAATGTAGTTCTTGCTATTTTTTTATATTGGCTTGTTTTTATAGTTTTTTGGTAAAGATCTTGAGCCTTTTTGAAAGCATCGATGAGACGTCGTTTAGCATACAAGTAGCAATCTCCTCCCATACTAAAAGATTCAGTATGATCACAATTTACATTATGAAAACCTCCATACATTTCAAAAAGTTTGTAAAGATTTTCGGATCTTCTTTTTTCATAATTTTTTTTATCTAATTTATGTGAGTCCAAAGGCTTTCCCCAATTAGCTATATTTTGGATTCCTTTTTCATAGATATAAATATTATAAAAGATAGAATAAAGTTGAAGCTGATTTGTTAGAGAAAAAGAACTAATAGGAAGAGGTGGAAGGTTTGTTTTGACCTGTAAGGATTTTTGAAAGGAATTGAGTTTGCGTATTAATGCTTCCAGCTTTTCTTTAGAAAGAGCCCAGCCTTTCCAGCGATAAGAAACGTTGACAAAAGCTTCTTTTACGTTTTGTGTTTCTTCTTCGATCACTCCCTCATAGAAAGACTGCTGGACTGTAGAATGGCCAAAAATAGTTTCTGAAGGTCGATTTGTGTTTGTTAATCCCACATTAATGTCTTCAAGGCCTAAATTTTCTTCTATAATATGGTTTAAGATATCAAGAAATACACTTTGATAATTAACTCCAGTCCTTTTACCTGAAGATGCCCAAATGAATTTTTTTTGAAAAGGCTCCTTATTTTTGTATTCTTTTACTTTAATAATATTATTTTGCTCTAAAGTGGATGAGGATTGCCATAAAAATTTAAAATCTTTGAAACTTTCTGTAAAATGGCTAGATAGTTCAACATAATCTTTCGCATCAATGAAATCTGAAATATTTTCTGTGCTTAAAGGTTCAGAAAAAAAGTTCTTCAAAACTATAGAATTTTGTTCAAATTCAGGGTTTTTTTTGATGTCTGGAAGTATATTTAAAGAAAGGAATTTTACATTTACAGGCTTCAGAACAGATCTGGCCTTTCTATTTTTATAAGTAAAAATAGGTATCCATTTTCTTAATTGTAGAGTGAAGCCCCAATTAAAACGAGTAGCATTAGAGGAATAAATGTGAACTGTATTTTGGTCTTTTCTAAGAATATGAACTCTTTCTAACTCTGTAATTTGATTTCTTAAATTCAAAGATAATTTTGTATGAGGGCTGATAGATAAAATGGCATTTAAAGCTGCAAAAGGTCCTATATTTCTTGTAATGATAAAAGATTCTCCCACCTTTAAATGCTCATTTAAAATTTCACTTAATTCGTTTCTTAATTTTTCTTCCTCCTCTTTTATTTTTTTCGTAGATTGAGGATTGTTTTGAAAATCCATCTCTTTCTTTTTTTTCAGATCATTTACCTTGTTTAATTTCTCACTTACTTTTTTCATCATAAAATGAACAAAGATGTTTTTATAAGGAGTCTTATTGGCCTCTTTTATACTTATAGAGGGGGTGACTTGCGTGTAATTTTCTGAGTAAGCTAAGCCAGATCTTCCAGAAAGAGAGAGATCCCTAGGACCACCATGAGATCCTAAAAACCAACCTGCATCTACAGCCCATCCAAAAGAGTGAACTAATTGAATGTTGTGGCTTGTTCCTAAATAACCTCCAAAAATAATATCTCGAGAAGCATTTAGGCGAACATAAAGAATATCTTTTGACCAATTTTTAAGAGAGGTGATTCTATTTTTAGGTTCTTTACCCTCCATGATTCTTTCGATGATTTGGTTTTGATAATCTTCAGTATACTCTTTATAGGCTTTCCTTTGAATACTGTTATCTGAGTTAGGGAGAAAATCTTTGTTGATATCACTTACAAAATTAGAGATAAGATTACTAAAGATTTGAGATGTAAAAAAGGCTGTCATTTCTTTTCGTGAAAGAGGAGCTTCATCAGGGCCATAAGAAAATCGAGAGCCATAACCCTCCCACCAATGGTCTGAATCTTTAGGATCACCATTTTTAGTATCTAAGAGGAGGCGACCGTTTTTCAAAAGATGAGGATGTTGCGGATCTGTTTTTTTAAAATCAATTTCCATAATACATGACTGTTTATTAGGAAAGAAAATAAGGCACAAAGAATTCCTCCTAGAAATGAGTTTTTCTATAGCTAGAAGAGATACAGGTTGAGGAAGTGCAGCTTCTTTAACAATGTCTTCAAAATCTTTTCTTTCAAGATCAAGTATTTTTTTTGCTATCCATTTCCCATCTTCATATCCCATACGAAAGTCTTTTAAGAAATCACTTTTAAAAAAAATTTGTTCGTTGGTTTGTTTTCCCATATTCCAATTGAATTTATTGAAACTTTCTGGTACATCAACTAAAGCATAAGGAATCAGAAGAGAATTGAAAACTCTTCTGTTCTTCATAACAGAACTAATGAAGACGATAGATAAATCGTACAGTTGATCCCAAGATGTTGTAACAATAACATCTTGTAGAATTAATGTGTTCTTCTCATATGAGGCTTCTTTTCTGATAACCCATTTTGTTTTGTCTGGATGATCTTCCAGAGATTTTTTATCTATATTAGTCACCCATCTAGATAAGTTAGAAGTTCCTACACCGTAGGACATGTTTTTTAGAAAAGTCCTCCATGCTACAGAGTTTTTGAATTCAACGGACACTTTTTTAACGTGACTGGAATCAGGAACGATATATCCCAGCTTTCTTAGAAGGGCCCGCCGTAATAAAATATTGTGAGACTTCCTTCCAATAATAAAACGATATTGCTGTCCCTTTTTATCTTCTATAAGAAATCGAAACATGCCAGATCCCACAGGAGACACTTCTCTAAATTTAACCTTCTTATGATCTTCTATTAAACGAGGATTAGAAATTTTAATAGGCTTTCTATTTTTCCAAATATCACTCTCCTTAGGATTAAAAAGGGAGTAGTCTATTTTGAAGTCTGATTGGCTGAGAAGTTTTTCTGTATCAATAACTTCTTCTTTCTTTAAGCCTATTTTTTTGCAAAGAAATTTTGTTTCTTCGTTGCAAACTAAATCATTAGCTAAGGGATGGAACAGAGGGTTTAAAGACATAAAACCTGCAAAGGCTTGATGAGCCAACATAGAGGATAAAGCAACAAGATACTTTTTTTTAAAATTTTTCAAAATCCTTTCCTTTCATATGATTTTTACTATACTAATTGTGCTTTAAAAGCCTATTTTTATAGCTTAGATAAAAAGAGGGTTTTTGAAGTTACGATTCAGTGTATAATGTATTAGCAAAAATTGTGATTTAAGTAAAGAGTGTAATTATTATATGCTACTGTTTGATCATGTATGGGTTGGTTAGCCTTTTATGCCTTGGAATTTTGTAAAATAGATTTAGGAACACCTTCAGTAACTTTCTAGAACTTCCCTTTTTTGATTCATTATGGAAGAAGGAGAGTTTCCTTATATAAAATCCACTACGCTCTGTAGTTATTACATTCTTTTTCATAATTTTATTTTGTAACTGCTCACTCTCGTAAGTTTTTATTTAAAGCCAAAGATATTTTCAAAAAAGCCCTTTCTCTTAAAACAGAGAATCATTTATTTGAGCTTAAGAGATGAAACACTTTCTAATCAGTCGAACGTGAAAAATGCACAAACAGCTAAAAACACTTGTTTTTTTGTAATTTTTGCATAAAAATAATTGCAAGGAAGTGGAAAAACAGATAAAAAACCTTGCAAAACAGAAAGGAAAAAAGATGAGGCCAAAAGACATGTTCAGCACACAAAAGAGAAGCCCTCTTAATTTTAGAGTAAACGACATTGTTCATAAGAAGCATCCGCTTGTCATTTTAGCTAATAAAATAGACTGGGATCGTTTTGATAAAGATTTTGGTTCGAAGTATGATGAAAAAAAAGGTCGTCCAGGTCTTTCAACTCGTTTAATGGTGGGACTTCAGTGCTTGAAATACATTTATAATTTAAGTGACGAGAAGACAATAGAAATGTTCAAAGAGAGTCCTCAATGGCAGTATTTTTGTGGTCAGCCTTTTTATTCTTATGAAGATCCCTGTGATAGAAGTTCATTGACTAACTGGAGAAAGAGGATGGGGGCTGAGAAGATAGAAGTTCTCTTAGAGGAAACCATTGATTTAGCTTTGAGAGAGGATTTTGTAAAAAAAAAAGAGTTTGAGAATGTAGTTGTTGATACAACTGTTCAAGAGAAAGCAATAGCTTTTCCTACAGACAGCCGTCTTTATTACAAAGCTTTAAAGACTTTAGTTCACAGGGCTAAAAAAGAGGGTTTAGTTTTACGTCAAAGCTATAAAAGAAAGGCCAAGGAGTGTTTGTTTAAGAATGCTCGTTATGCTCATACAAGAAAAATACGTTTAGCAAGAAAACAGCAAAGAAAGCTTCATACTTATCTAGGTCGTGTGATAAGAGATGTTACAAGAAAAGGAGGTCCTAAGTTCTTGGAAGAGAATACATCTTTAAAAAGATGTTTATCTTTATGTGTAAGAATTTATAACCAAAAAAGAGGGGATAAGAACAAGGTGTATAGTGTTCATGCTCCTGAGGTTTATTGCATAGGGAAGGGCAAAGCCCATAAAAAATATGAATTTGGCAATAAGGTGAGTGTGGCAACTTCATCAAAAAATTGCTGGGTTTTAGGGGTAAAGTCATTTGAAAAAAATGTATCAGATGTTCACAGTTTAAAGCCAGCCTTATCTCAAGTTGAATCCTTAACAAAGGTTAAGGCAAAAAATTTGTATGTAGATAAAGGTTATCGTGGCAAAGAGCATCATCCTTCGGGAGTTAATGTTCATATTGGGGGAATGAGTAAAACATTAAGTCCCTACAAAAGAAAACTTCACAGAAGAAGAAGTTCAGTTGAGGCAATCATTGGTCATATGAAAATAGATTCTCGTATGGGAAGGAACTTTTTATTAGGATCACAAGGGGATGCTATTAATAGTCTTTTATCAGGAGTTTCTCAAAATTTTAGAAAGTTAATGCTAGAGGTGCGTCTTTTTTCGTTTTTTTCACTGAAATGGCTTAAAAGGCCTGTACGCCTTCTTGAAAACTACTGTTTTGTTTAAGTTATGAAAAAATATTTAACCCTCTATAGTAGAAAGTAACAGGAATAAAGATCATACAGCATAAAAATCCTAGGCTTTTGTCAATTTTTCACGTTCGACTAATCAGGATCGTATCGAGATGAGGTTTAAGGAGTAGCAAAAAGAAAATCCAAAAGCAGCTTTATAAAGATGAATTTTTAGGTCAGCTTCTTAAAAAAATCTACTCTCAGTTACTTTCAAGTAAAAAAAAAGTGTGATTCAAATGGCCCTCTATGAGACTTGACAGAACGAAAGATTTCTAAAAAATTAAACATTTCCAGTTCAGAAGCTAAAAAACAAAAAAACCAAGAAATTCAATTACTTAGAAGGAATCTAACCCCCATGGGGGTTAGCACCTCCCCTATAGTGAGGGGGAAATTTTCCATGTCCGGTCAAGATAAGCTCTATTTGTTCGAAGAAATAAGAAAAAAGAATACCCATGCCAACGCTTCATAAAAGAAAAGGAGGCCATAGACAGAAAATGTTATATCTCTAAAAGATAAAAAAGAGTTTTTACAGGGTTCAAATCCTATGTAGCTACAGGTCAAAAAATCGGCTTCAAAGAGCTTTAAAAAGCTACTTTCAAAGCCTGAAATTTAGCTGTTTTATACATTTTTTTTAAAAAAAGAAGAAGAAATAGCTTAATGGATGAAGAAAAAAGTCTTTTTTTTTTAATAGCCCTTCTAAGATTTTTATAGCCTGTTTGAGGATTTCATGGATAAAAATTTAATGAGCTTAGCCCATTTTAGAGAAGAGAGATTGTAGTTTTTAAAAAAAAGAAAAAGACTCTTTTAAAAAACAAAAAAGGGAGTAAAAACAAGTGATGAATTGATGATGAAAACTCCACAGTGAAAAAATATTTTTAAGCATTATAACTTATTGAAATTATTTATTTTCTAGCTATCTCTTGCAAATTTAAAAAACCTGCCTGACCCCTATTTCAGCTTTTTTAAAAACTCTTAAGCTAAAGGGTGAAAAAAAATAAAAAACTATCACTTAAGTTAGAAATTAAAAGAATAAAAAAGGTAACTGCTCACTCTCGTAAGTTTTTATTTAAAGCCATAGAGATGGCTTCTAAAGAAGAATACCCTCTATTTCTCATTGTTTTAACATAGCTGGTAATACGACAAAAATATTTCGCCATTTCTTCTGTTCTGAAACACCCTGACACTTTCTTTTTCACCTTAGTCATTCTTAGATCTCTTTCAGCTCTGTTATTAGTAGGATCTACGTTCTTTCTTTTAGCAAAACACAGTATTTCTGCTTCATACTTTTTAAATCGCAGCCAAAGGTTTTGAGCTTGTGTATGCTTTATTCGTCCTTTCTTGCCATTTTTCTTAGGAAATTCTGGAAGCTCTTTTAAGCCTTTTGTAAGAATACTCCTATACCTTCTCTGAAGAGTTTCGTACTCTTTTTGAGTCAGAACTCTTGACTCTTTTTTATGAACTAGCTCCACAGTCTCTTTAAGAAGTTTTTTGAGATTTGTAGCCCATTTGAATCCATTGCTTTCTTCTATAAATTTAAGCTCTCTCAAAAGGTGAGCCACACACAAAGCATGAGTTATCTTATCATAACAAAAGTAAGGACTCCAACAATCATGCACAAGCACTCCTGCATATCTATCCAAGAGACCAATATCTTTTATGGCTTCCCTTCCACCTGAAAGGTGGAGAAACTGCAAGACTAATTCTCCTGAACTATAAGTATGAATCCAGTAGTTTTTACCCTTAACCCTCATAGAGGTCTCATCAACATGAATGACCTCTGATTCAAGTATCTTTTCTTTCATCTGCTCTTCCCAACTTTTAAGAAACTCTCCTAATTCAGCAATGTATCTCAACATAACTGCAGGAGAAATCATTCGACCTATAAGCCCCATGTAATGTTCCCCAACACGCTCTAAAAGACAGCATCTGAACTATAATGAAATTGATGATGGAAGCTCTAATGCCTATACCATACTGAAGAGGACCACTCATACCTTTAGGGAATTGACCTTTATTTCTAGCTCCACATGAGGGACAATCCTTAACCTCAGAAGTTACAGTATGGGTTTGAATTTCATAAAAAATATCAATCTTTTTACGCTTCTCAAGGCTTTTTACCTCTGCTGTCTTTAAAAACATCCCACACTGAGAACACTCTGAGGGAGAGACAGTCTCCTCACTGTTTGTATCTTTACTGTTATCAAGTCTAGAGCCCTTTTTTTGACTCCCACTAGCTTTCTTATTACGATTCCCTTGACGACTAAAATCTTGCGAAGGAGGAAGACCGCTGTTGCTGGAATTTTTTCGAACCTGTTTTTCTAAAAGCACAACAATCAGAATGTTCACAACCTTAAAGAGAGATTCAACAATCACAGAAATCTCAGTAGGCACAGAACCTTTCTTTGCAAACTTATCAAAGTCACTTCTTATATTTTCAATCTCATTTCTGATGGAGGTCTTATTTATTGTCATTTGAAAAAAGTATTTAAAAGAAAATCTGTAAGAGCAAGACTTTTATCTTAAAACAGGTCTAAAGTTAAGGATAACTGAACAATGTAGGTGAGCAGTTACTAAAAAAGAAAGGTTTATTTATGAAAAGAAATAAATTAAATAAAGACACAAAAAGAGAAGGCATAAAAGTTAAGAAGAAAGTAGCACGTCTTATTCTTGAAAAACGTACTTTTTTAAAAACAAAAGATCTTTTTAAAAAAGCTAATCAAAGCTCTTATGCTAAGAAAATAAACCCAAAAAACTTTGTTCAAAAATCCATTTCTCTTATCACTGATGAACATGTTTTTGAACTCAAAAACGCAAAACACCTTCAAATCAAGATCATATAGACATGAAATTTAAACAGTATAAAAAACAAAAAAAGAATTTAAGGCTTCTTATGAAGATAGAAGGAGAATCTCAAGACCTTGCAATCCTAAAAGCTCAAAGCCAAATTCTTCAAGGAAGTGCTATAAAAACAGGCTTAGGTTCACTTTTTAACACCAAAAAGATGAAAGTGGATTTTGATGTTTTTAAGTCTTTAAAAAGAGGTCAAGCTCTTCTTATTGATAAACTTCAAAACAAGCAAATTTTTCTTCAAGTTTACAATGCTAAAGAAAAAAAGAAGAAAGGCTTGGAGAAATGAGAAGACACCCAACCCAACCACTCTTTTATAACCTATCACTACTGTGTGCCTGTGGTGACGAGAGTAAGCAGTTACAGTTAAAGTAGCTTCTTTTAGAACAGGTGATGCGGTTCGCTCCTCTCCTGCCATAATGAATAATGGAACAATTGTCATAGGTTCTGATGATGAAAATGTTTATGCTTTAGAGCTTAGGGGTAAGAAGTTAGTTAAAGTAGCTTCTTTTAGAACAGATGGCTTGGTTCGTTCCTCTCCTGCTATAATGGATGATGATAAAATTGTCATAGGCTCTGATGATTTCAAGGTTTATGTTTTAGAGCTTTCAGGTAATGAATTATTTAAAGTAGCTTCTTTTAAAACAGGTGGCTTGGTTTATTCCTTTCCTGCTATAATGAATGATAATAAAATTGTCGTAGGTTCTTGGGATAAGAAGGTTTATGTTTTAAATACTTTAAATGAAACATTAATAAAAGTTTATAGAGAACAGATTACTTGTGAGCCCAAACCATAAGAATAGAGAGCTTGTAGAAGAGCCTGTAATTATTACAGGCTCCTATTACCCTAGTTTTGACTTTTATATATTGTTCAGAAGCCTCTGTTCTTGAGTTTTAATTTGATACTGTGACGATGATACAAAACCATACCTAGCTGTTTCTTGAATCGATTTTCCTTCTTGCATATGGTGCAGAGCTTGGAGCTTTGTCTTGATGTTGACACTTCTTTCCACTTTGTAAGTAGCTATAAAATCATACCCTTGAAGCTTTGTAACTAAATCTTTTTTTGACACTCTAAAAATTTAACAGAGTTTGATCAAAAAGCCAGAGCACTATACGTTAAAAGAATGTCGAATTAATTTTTGGAAATGGTATAACTTTAGCCTAAGAAAGGGGGGTCAAGGATAGCTAAGAAGATAGGAATTAACAACAGAACAATGGAACTGAGATAAAATTTGAAATGAAAAAATCAGTTACACAATTTAGCTCTAAAAACGCCTTATATCACAACCTTGGAAAACTGACAGAAACACCGGAAATTCACAGATTCTTTTGAGAAGGCAAATTTTTATACTCTCACAGTCTGCCATACGGAAAGTGAATGTAGGATTATAAGGAAAAACTTATTGATCTCTTTTAGCTTTATAATTTTTATAAAAAGATCGACCGACATAAATAGTAATAATAAAGACTATGCCTGCAAAAAAGTAGAATTGAATGTCTTTAATCTGCTGGAATGCTTCACTTTCAAATAAATTTTCAAAATCAATCTCTGTTCCTAAATACCAACCTAGGTACACCCAAATAGGAACACTAATAAGAGCTGCGAAACCATCTAGAAATAAAAAAACAAAGGGTGAAACTTTCATAGCTCCTGATACAAGATAAATAGAGGCACGAAGTCCTGGTAAAAACCTCGCTGTAAAACAAATGAACTTAGAATTTCTATGGATCCTATTTTTAGCCTTTTGAAGTCTTTTTTCACTAAAAATCCCTTTTATCAACTTAAGTCTAAAAACTCTGTAACCAAACTTTCGTCCTAAAAAAAATAAAAATGTATCCCCAATGAGGACACCCACAAAACCTACAACAAAGGCTCCTGAAAGACTAATATTACCTTGACTTGCAAGAAAACCTGCTAAAATCAAAGTAATGTCTTCAGGTATAGGGACTCCTAATCCACAAATTATCAAAATTAAAATAATAAAGCCGTAAGCCTTAAATCCTACTAAATTAGCACCAAAGGCAAGTAGCTTTGAAAGGATTTTTTCCATAATTACTATAAAAAGAGTTTTTTTTTCTCCTTTTCTTTCTTATAATATATTAGCATGTCTTCTTTTGTACTTGTACTGAAAAGTTTTGTACTGACAATTGCCTTTGTAATCTTTATGCAGATTTCATGGGGCAAGAAAACCTTTGAAGAAAGGCTGTGGTCTTGGATTCACAAATCTCCCCTCACTTCTATCTTTCAAGAAATTAACTTGAAAATCTTATGGGAATATGCATCTAAAAACCTTTCAGCAGAAAAGCTTATGGAAAAAATAAAGCTTAATAGAAAAAAAGAATCCTATAAAGACAAACTCGAAAAAGATAAGGATGAAAAGCCTAAAGAGCTTTGAAAATTAACTTCTTTCTTTTCTACTTCTTTTTACGCCTTCTTAACTCATTAATCCCCGAACTCTGAAAAAATTTAAAAATATTTTTAAATTTTTTCAGAGTTTCAATTATTGCCGTCCTTCAGAAGATTTAGGCTGAACTCTGCGATCATTCTGATTAGAATCAGAATTTGTGTTATCTTCTAAATGATACTTTCTAGGGGGTATGATCGCATTCAGCCATCGCTGTAATTCCGCTCAGGAAAATTGCCATCGTAAAAAATAATTTTTTCATATTTACCTCCTCCTTTTTACTGCAAGAAGACATCCATGATGAAAAAAGCTAATTATTTCAAGCAGTTACAAAAATATTTTTTTTTTTTTAAAGCTTAAAGAAAAGGTTTAAATCCTTAAAAGGGAGAAAATTAGTAACTGCTCACCTACATTGTTCAGTTATCCCTAACTTTAGACCTGTTTTAAGATAAAAGTCTTGCTCTTACAGATTTTCTTTTAAATACTCTTTTCAAATGACAATAAATAAGACCTCCATCAGAAATGAGATTGAAAATATAAGAAGTGACTTTGATAAGCTTGCAAAGAAAGGTTCTGTGCCTACTGAGATTTCTGTGGTTTTTGAATCTCTCTTTAAGGTTGTGAACATTCTGATTGTTGTGCTTTTAGAAAAACAGGTTCGAAAAAATTCCAGCAACAGCGGTCTTCCTCCTTCGCAAGATTTTAGTCGTCAAGGGAATCGTAATAAGAAAGCTAGTGGGAGTCAGAAAAAGGGGCTCTAGACTTTATAACAGTAAAGATACAAACAGTGAGGAGACTGTCTCTCCCTCAGAGTGTTCTCAGTGTGGGATGTGTTTAAAGACAGCAGAGGTAAAAAGCCTTGAAAAGCGTAAAAAGATTGATATTTTTTATGAAATTCAAACCCATACTGTAACTTCTGAAGTTAAGGATTGTCCCTCATGTGGAGCTAGAAATAAAGGTCAATTTCCTAAAGGTATGAGTGGTGATCTTCCCCCAAAAAACTGTCCACTTTTTTGGGGGAAGATCAGTCTCTAAATTATTTCTCAGCCAGACCCCTCTAACTCCTGCAGGAGAAATAAAAATTCCTTTTTTCCTTAACTCATTGGACGCTCTCAACTGTCCATAGGCAGGAAGTTCTATAGCGATCCTTAAACAAGCCTCTTCTGTCGTTTGATCAACTCTGTTTTTTAAATTAGGCTTTCTACGACTTTGCTCTCTTAATGATTCTAAACCTCCTTCCTCTTTGAGTGTCTTGTAACGATAAAATGTATCTCTTGAAAAGCCCATCACCTTACAAGCTTGAGATACATTGCCTAACTCTTCTGCTAATTGCAAAAGACCTACTTTTGATTTTATAATTCTTTCTTGATATGTCATTTTTGTTATCCTTTCTCCACCCTTTGGGGTGGTATTGTTTATTTAAAAGGGTAACCTCTTTTCATCTCTTTGACATTTCGAGACGTGTCAGATTAAGTTGCGACTATTACACTTTAGAGTATCTATCAAAAAGTATGTCAAGAAAAAACACTTCTCCATTTACAAAAAATATAAAAATTTTTTTTTGCATACGGTCACGAATATTCTAATCACCTAAGAAAAAACTTCCTGCATTTCCTTTCCATTTTTTATTGACTTAAACTTCCCTTGAAATCGTCATAGTTTTCATAATATCGATTCGCCGTGACCTCTTTTTTCATAAACTTCCAAAGCCTTTCTATAGGATTTAAATTCGGTGAGTACGGAGGAAGATAAACAAGTTTTATATTCAACTCTTTTGCTAACTTCTTGACAGACTTCGATCTATTGTATCCGGCCCCATCTAAGATAAGATGAATCTCTTTTTCATCGGAATACTTCTTAATGAATATGATAGAGCATATCACATAGAAAAACTTCGTTAACTGTCTTATAACTCCTGACTATCGTCTTCAAACTATTGATCTCAATAGCTTCACAAACATTCACTCTTTTTCTCCAGCCTGAATTGGTCTTCACTTCAAACTTCTTACCCTCTCTTATCCAACCATATGAAATCGTAGGGCCCCACTCAGGATGTGTGGAATCAGCAAAGTAAACAGGACCGTCTTTCTTCTTAATTCTCTTGTATTTACGCACAAACTTTTCCTGCTTTTCTTTCTTTACCTTACTCGGTATCGCTGTGGCTTTTTTATAAGAAAAACCAAGGCGATGGAGAAGATCAATTACACCACTTGTTAAAGTACGTAACACCAAAATTCTCCTCAATGAACTGAATAAGGGCCTGTGATGATGGAAAAATTCTTTTCTCTAATTCCTTTAAAAGCATTTTCTCCTCTTTCTTAGTTAAAAAGGACCTTTTAGGATTGTAATTGTCGTTGATTAAACACTCTATCCCGCCTTTGTTATAACGATTTCTACAGGCTCTTATCGTGCCCTCATCAATGAAAAGAAAACGGGAAATATCTTTACACAACTCACCTTTATCTAAATGGAGAATTGTCATAATCCTTTTTACGTATTTAAGATTTTTCTCTAGAGATAGTTCATAGAGTAAATCTTTTCGCTCTTTTTTTGATAGAAACCCTGACATATGAAACTATTTTTAAAAATAAATGATTTTTTATCAAGGCCTTAGAATAAAAACTAGACCTCAACTCAAAAAAAACTGAAAACCTAAGCGGAAGCACTATATTGTTTGTAAGAAATATTATCAATTATTTAATGAATGTAGGGACTTTTGAGTGTTTAAAATTAGAACTTTTCGTCTAAAAAAGGAAAAACTAAAAAACAAAACAGAAGAGTAAAACAAGCAACTTAACAAAGTATTATGGAAAAACGGTAAAGCTACTACATAGCATGCCATCAAACCAGAAAAAGTTTTAGAGTACATATCATATGTTAACCAAACGCCAAAATTTGTAATTAAGAAAAACACAACAGAAGAAAGGCAAGATATCAATAAAACAGAAATTATCCCTACTTTTTTTCTTAGAAAAAATCCCATGCAAATAATAAAGGTTAGCGATAAATAAACAGCCCATATTAAAGAATGCAGTCCTATAATGAGATCCGTTAAAAAAATAACTAAAAAAGTAAGCAAAAAACTAAAAGTCTTTTTTTCAAAATATACTCCTCCTAATAAAGCTATAGACAAAAGAGGAGTAAAGTTAGGGGGGTGGGGAATTAAACGAAATAAACTAGCAACAAAAATCCAAACTAGTAAAGACCAGAAAGAAAGTTTTACTTTTTCGACTGAATCATTCATTAAAAAATTCTATAGCAGAGCTTTTTGTTGCCATCTTCAAAAACCATTCTAAAAGCCATTAGACAGTTTTTACTTCATCTATGTTCATTTACCAAGAAACAGTGCGGCCAGTCAAAAAATCATCCAATCTACACTTTCTTCTCATTAAACCTAAATCTCCAAGATATCAGAATTTACTTCGTATAATATAAAAGGGTAACTGTCAGATCATATAACGGTAAATCAAAAAGACAGGTCACTGGTTTAAGCCATGATAGTGACCCTAAAGTACTTGCAGAAGGAGGTGAGCTTTTCGAGACAAATTCTAAACCCTTTAGCTGGCCTGGTTTTTAAGGCCTCAAAGGGTGTGTTTCCCCTTTTTTTCGATTAAGCCTGTATTTTTGTGAAAGTTTATACCAATTACAGAAATTAATTCGACATTTTCATGTTCAAATTTAAAATTTTAAAATTGACTTAAGGAAAAGTTTCAGTTAGGAGGTTTTAAAAAAACTTCTTTTAAGGTGAGTTTAAGTTTTCATAAGATAAGTTTATTTCAGGTATATCTATTTGTTGTGTGAATTGATTGATGGGTTAAAATAAGTGTAAAAAAGTGAGGTTAAAATTTAAAATGACAAAAATCAGTTACACAATTTAATTTAATTAATTTACCCAAATTCCACGCTAAAAATGATCACTACATTGCTCTAACAGTAAGATAAGTTCCATAAGATGGAAGTTTTCCAGTAAAAATGGGCTTATTGCCCTTTTTTTCTGTGAAAAGCTCTTGCCCTTCTATTTTTAAGTAGTTACCATAATGGTAACTACTATGAGTTTTATAAAGAAGATTAAAAGAGGAGGCAGCACTTATTTAGCAGAGGTGAAAAATGTCCGGGTCAAGGGCAAGGTCGTACAGAAGTACTTGAGATATCTTGGAAAGGAAGTGAATCATAAGCGTGTTATCTCTATATCTTCCGAGAACATTCAATTCGATAAAGTTAAGATCAGTGGTCCCTTGATTGTTCTTCATGCCCTTGCAAAAAAAGTTGGTCTTCCCGAAGTTCTTGGCAATTATTCAGATGAAATACTAAGTATGGTCTATGCTCATTGCTTGGATTACAGAAGCGTCAATAATATGCCATCATGGTATGAACGAACAGATTTAAACAGCATTTTAAACTTAGATGGGCTGACTGAAAGAAGGCTTTTTTCAGCTCTCGATCAGCTTAACGAATCCAAGGCTCCATCTTTGCAGAAACGTATTTTTGAAAATGTTAAAAAAGAATACAAGTTATCATCTAATAAAATTGTCTATGATGTTACTAACACTTATTTTTATGGAAGTAAATGTCAACTAGGTAACCCAGGGTACAGCAAAGATGGGAAAAGGAAGAGTCCTCTGATTCAGATAGGTCTTGCTGTAACTCAAGAAGAAGGGATTCCTGTTTTTCACAAGACCTTTAAGGGTAACATTCACGATAGCAGGACATTGACGGCACTTGTTAGTAGTTTTTCAGAATACAATCTTCGTTCTGGCCTATTGGTGTATGATCGAGGCATAGCATCGTCTAAAAACCTTTCTCACATAGGGGGATTGGGTTGGAATACATTGTGCGGAATTCCTATGAGAGAGGTTGAAAAGAAGACAGTACGAAATTTTTTAAAGTCCGGTTCTATAGTAAACGTTTCAAATAGGGTAATTTTGAACAAGAATACTTTTTACGTTAAAAGCATGAATTATACATTTGGCCAAGTTAAAGGAAAACTGGCAATCTGCTACAACCATAAAAGAAAGGATACAATTCGAGAGGCGAGATATGATGAGATAGTTGCTGCTCAAAACTGTCTATCTCAAAACAAGTCCATTAAGGAGGGGCTGAAAAAATATCTAACTCCCACAGGAAAGATCAAGGATCGGGAACTGAAAAAAGCAGAAGAATTTGATGGGTACTCCTGTATATTTTCTACAAAGAATATTTCTGGTAAAGATATGGTCAAATTTTATTTTGATAAAGATGTCGTAGAAAGAGCTTTCAGAATTTTAAAAGGAGTTACAAATTTAAATCCTGTGCGACACTGGCTTTGCAACAGAGTAGTGGCTCATGTTTTTATTTGTTATTTATCTTATCTTCTGCTTTCCGTATTAAAGTTGCATCTCTACAATTTGGATATTTCGCCAATTCAAGCATTAAAAGAGCTAGAGAACCTGTACAAAGTTTATTTTTCTGATAAAAAGAAAAAAATTCAAATGTCTCGAACAGTTGCTCTAAGCAAAATTCAAGAAAATATCATAAAGGCTATTGACAAAAAACTTCTCAGAGAAATGAAAACCAGTAGTGATCATTTTTAGCGTGGATAAAAATTGTCGGCTCCTTCCGGAAATCTGTGGGTGAAAAGTAGCTAGAAATCCCCCAAAAAGGCTCATATTAATCAAAGTAAGAGTAGTAAGACATCCTATCTTGTATTTTTGAGTTCTTTGAGGCCCTTACTGGCCTCTATCACCTCCGGTGATTGAACTCAAAAACATTCATTTTATTTGCTTTTATTTGCTGTATTACATTAAAATTTTAAAAAAGAAGCACCTACTTCCCAGATGCCTTAAAATGTTATTCAAAAAAAAAAAAAAGGAGGGAAGAGATGCTTTTGAAGACTATACTAAATGATTGTTTAAGATGGAAGTCTTTTGTATACGGAGACATTTATTTTTCAAAAGATAGAAAGTCAATTAATGTTCCTATTAAGGCTCGTAAAAATGGCCAAGCTTTTTGTAGTGTTTGTAAGAAGCCCTGTTCAGTGTATGACAGCAGTAAATCATCACGGGACTTTGAATCCCTTCCTATTTTAAGTTACAGGGTGTTTTTTGTTTATTTTGTAAGAAGAGTTAATTGTTCTTGCTGTGGAGTAAAAGTTGAGTATTTACCTTGGGCAGATGGGAAGAAAAACCTAACAATTTTTCCTGAGTTCGCCCTTTAACAAACGATAAAATTCATAAGTATTTGAATATATTAGATTTTTCTGGATTGCCTCCAGATTTTAGACATACTAGGTTTTAGATGGGTTATTTTAAGTTTAGGAAGAGTTTTCTATGCGAAAAGGTTTTTTTATGTAATCTTTTTTAAATACAGCATAAATCTGTTTGGCTTCTTTGGATAAAGCTCTGGGGACAAAATAGGAGACAGAAGGTTTTTTCATTTTGTCTCCAATCACAAAAGATTCAACCTCTTTTAAAGTATCAATAAGCTCATTAAGGCTGTAATGAAGAGTAGCTTTTTTTAAAGAGAGTTCTACATACTTCAAGACAGTGTAAGCCAAAAAACAAATAAAAAGATGAGATTTAATTCTTTCAGAGAGTCTGTGATAGATAGGACGCATCTTCAAGGTATGCTTGTTAATACGAAACAGTTCTTCAATTTTCCAAAGTGACCGGTATAATTCTAAAGGTTTCCTATTTGTTTCACATTCTATGTTAGAGCAAACTCCATAGAGGCCATCCCAAAGGCTGTCCTGAAAGATTTTATCTGCATCTATCTGAACACTTCCTTTTAGAGTTTTAAGGTATTTTCGAACCCCACGATTACTTACTAACTTAGTGGCTGAAATTTTACCGTCTTTACAAATTTTTTTGAGTTTTTCTAACAATCTTTGTCGTTTTTTTTCATCCTGTAATCTCCGCTTTTCACTGTAAGAAACAAATACCTTGCGATTCTTGTAGGAAAACTCATAAACTTCAGAATTTTGGCTCTCTTTTTTAAGTTCTTTAAATTCAAAAATTTTTTCTTTTTTCTCTTTAGGTAGTTTCTTTAAAGGGCAGGATACCACATACTCAGCCTCAATTCCTTTCTTATTTAAACTTTCAAAAAACTTAAAATTGCTATCTGAAAACATAGCTCTATCAGCCACCACACGAATTCGTTTTACCTTATACTTCTTTACAGCTTGGTTTAAAACAAATTGCAAAGTCTTGGTCTCTGATGTGCAACCAGGAAACACCTCGTAAGCTAAAGGCAAACCCTCTGTATTGGCTAGCACAGCCAAAACCACTTGAGTTTCATTAAACTTTCCGTCCTTGCTATAACCAAAGTCCCTTAATTCTCCCTGCATGGTAGATTCAAAATATAGGGTTGTTACATCAAACAGTAAAACATTAAAGTCCGAACCTTTGGATGCTAGAGATTCGAAAACCTTTTGCCTCAAAACATCCTCCTCTTTAAAAACTCTATCCATCATAGTCAAGACCTGTTTATGAGATATTTGTTTACTAAAGAACTTCTCTATTAGAGAACAGCTTCTTAGCTTGCTTGAAGGAGAGAAAACTCTCATAAAAACCACCTCACGGAGTACTTGGTTTATAGCCTCTTTTTTTCTTCCAGTTTCTATTAAATCTTTAAAACCTAAATCCTCCCATGCTGTTCCGAAAATGTCCTCAAAACCATGGTTATGTCTTCTCTCACCTTGGAAACGTAGGAGATCAATAGGAATCTTTTCTGAAAGGCTTGAAAGTGAAAGAAGACCCTTTTTATGTTGTTCAAGAAGCTTTTTAGCTTCTTGTTTGTATTTCTCTACGATCTTGGAATCTTTAGATTGTCCTATGGTTTTGATAATGCGATTCTTTACTTTGCCTTCTTTCCAAAAAGATTCCACAAGACGAACCACTGTGCTACCGTTTTTGCGTTTAGGACTTGTTATGTACATAATCCCCCCCCTATAAATATGAACATACTAAAGACATACTATGTTGTCAAGCAAAAAAATACCAATGAAATCAAATAGTTATAAATTTAATCCTTTCTTGAGGGCGAACTCAGGATGCTTTTGAAGACTATACTAAATGATTGTTTAAGATGGAAGTCTTTTGTATACGGAGACATTTATTTTTCAAAAGATAGAAAGTCAATTAATGTTCCTATTAAGGCTCGTAAAAATGGCCAAGCTTTTTGTAGTGTTTGTAAGAAGCCCTGTTCAGTGTATGACAGCAGTAAATCATCACGGGACTTTGAATCCCTTCCTATTTTAAGTTACAGGGTGTTTTTTGTTTATTTTGTAAGAAGAGTTAATTGTCCTTGCTGTGGGGTAAAAGTTGAGTATTTACCTTGGGCCGATGGTAAGAAGAGTTTAACGATCTTTTACATGAAGTACTTAGCAGACTGGTGTCGTCACCTGTCTTGGAAAGAGGTTTCTTGTAAGTTTCAGGTCAGTTGGAATCAGGTCTATGCTTCGGTAGAATGGGTCGTAGAATATGGTTTAAAACAAAGGGTTTTAAAGGGGATATATGCTATAGGAGTCGACGAGATACAATGGAAAAAGAACCATCAGTATCTCACCTTAGTCTATGAAATAAGCAAAGAAAGTGTTTGTTTGCTATGGATAGGAGAAAAAAGAACAGAAAAGAGTTTTAGAAAATTCTTTGATTTACTAGGAGAGAAGTCAAAAGAGATACGGTTTGTGTGCTCTGACATGTGGAAGCCTTATTTAAAAGTCATAAAGGAGAGGGCAAGTCAAGCTTTGAATATATTAGATCGGTTTCATATCGTAGCAAGACTCAATAAGGCTTTAGACGAAGTGAGAGCTTCAGAACACAAAAAAATGAAAGAAGATGGGTATGAACCCCTTTTAACAAAAGCTAGATGGCCCTTGTTAAAAAATGCAGAAAATTTAAAATCTTATGAAAAAGTAAAATTAAGGCATTTAATACAGTACAATTTAAAAAGTATCCGCTGTTATCTTTTAAAAGAAGACTTCCGACAGTTATGGACCTATGTTTCACCAACTTGGGCTGGTAAATTTATAGACAGTTGGACGAGACGAGTCATGCTTTCAAAAATTGAACCTATGAAAAGAGAAGCAAAAACCATACGAAGACATAAGCTACTTATTCTTAATTACTTCAAGGCTAAAAAAGCCTTCTCCTCAGGGATTGTAGAGGGTTTAAACAACAAAGTAAAACTCACTATGAGAAAATCTTACGGCTTTAGAACCTCTAAAGCTATAAAAATCGCCTTATATCATAACCTTGGAAAACTGCCAGAACCTCCGGGAATCCACAGATTCTTTTGAGGAGGCAAATTGTCTTTGCCTCACAACTCTAGGCCGTGTGCCTTTTCTTGCCCAAATCCTGCTCAAAGAACCTTGCTGAGCTTATTCTGCATTCATCCTGCCACCAAATCTCTATTTTATGAGTCTGAATCTTTTCTTTTATTTTCTCCACCTCTTCTGGAAAATGTTCCTTAAACTGTTCCATAGCTTCTTAATGAACTTTTAGGATGAAGAGAACGACCACTGATCCATACAATATTAAGGCGGTCTAAAGAAACATAAACCCCAGAAAGAGAATAGCAACAGTTAAATTCATCTGCTAAAAGTTTCTGTATTCCCTTTGCTCCTATGCTTCCTCCCTCTCTTTTGTCTTGAATTTCATCTAACTTGATTTTGAACCTCTCTTCTTCTGTTACTGGCAAACGAGGCTTGCGTCCTCTGCCTTCTCGATCTATCAATCCCTCGTAATCAAAGTCTACAAAAAAAGACTGTAACCAGGATTTGATACTGTGACGGTGATACAAAACCATACCTGCTGTTTCTTGAATCGATTTTCCTTCTTGCATATGCTGCAAAGCCAATAATTTTGTCTTGATGTTGGCACTTCTTTCTACTTTGTAAGTAGCTAGAAAATTATACCCTTGAATCTGTGTAACTAAATCTTTTTTCGACACTCTAAAAATTTAACAGAGTTTTATCAAAAAGCCAGGACGCAATGAGTTAAAAAAATGTCGAATTAATTTTTGGAAATGGTATAATCTACTGTAATATAGTGAATACGCTTAGATTTTCCGGTCGATTCTATAGAAAAAAAACCTGAAAACTTAAGCGGAAGCACTATATAATGTAAGATGTTTCATGGTTATGACAGAAAAAAGTGACAAAAATTGTCATACATTTTCCTTCAATTTTTTCCTTTAAATTAAAAAGAAAGTCACCAGTTTAAGCACCACAGTGACCCTGAAATATTTCATTAGGATCTGTGCAAAAATAACTTAGATATTTATGTTTAAACTTGGATTGCGTAGTTCCACTCTCTTCTCCATGAAAAAGTCAGCTATATAGTGAATACGCTTAGATTTTCCGGTCGGTTCTCTAGAGAAAAAAACTGAAAATCTAAATGGAAGCACTATAGCATTAAAATAGAAAATACTGAGGGTGAAGAAGAACAAGTCTTTTTTAATAAGAATTTTGAAAAAAAGTTCTTTTCTGAGAAAACGAATATTGTCTTTTGTAAAAGTTTCCTTGAAAAGGCCTTGAAAGATCCTATAAGTGGTGAAATTGGCAAATCTATCATTTTTTGTGTAAGTCAAAAACATGCTTCTAAAATCACTCATATCTTAAATCAAATGGCTCAAAAGATGTGGCCTGATAAATACAACTCAGATTTTGCTAGACAAGTCACTTCTGATACAGAAAACTCTCAACAAAACACTATTCTTTTTATCAACAACAAACTTCGTGGTTATACAGAATTTTTTGAGGGCTATAAAACCAGTAAAACAAGAGTCTGTGTCACAGTAGGCATGATGACAACAGGTTATGATTGCCAAGATATTTTAAACCTCTGCTTAATGAGACTAATTTTTTCTCCAACTAACTTTGTGCAAATGAAAGGACGAGGAACGAGAAAGTTTGTATTTAAATATGAGGACAAGAACAAAAAAAAACATCAGATAGAAAAGGAAAAATTTAAACTCTTTGATTTTTTTGCCAATTGTGAGTATTTTGAAGAAAAATTTAATTATGATGAAGCTTTAAAGCTACCTCAATTAACTGTAGAAGCCGGGAGTGGAGAAGAAAGTCCTCCCATAACTATAGATGAGATTGAAATCCATGTTCCGGACAAAATAAGCACTATCTCTGAAATACAGGTAGGTGAGGCTGGCATGAAAGTTGATAGAGAATTATGGGATAAGGCTAAAGAGGTTTTTTATAATGATAATCGAATCAAAAAGGCTGTTGAAGAGGAGAATTGGCAAGTGGCAGAAAATATTGTAAGATATAAATACGAGGATAAACCAGAGCTTTATTTGAATTTAGAGAAGATAAGAAGATCTGAAAATCTAGATAGAAGGCTTTCATGGAAAGAGGTTTTAGAGCGAACTTTTGGCTTTATTGATCGTTTTCCAACTAAAGAAGAGCTTTTAGAAAATGAGTGTGAGAAATTTGTTTCTATTTATAAACCAGAAAATCAGCACGTTCTCCCTATTAAGAATTATTTGAGTGCTTATATTGTAGATAGTGAATTTAGGGAAATCATTGATAGTAAGAAATATGGGGATCTCCATAGCTACACAGGTTTTAGCATGACGGATTTCAAGGCATTAAATGGCAACACTAAGTGGCAGACCAAAGTCCCAGAGTATGTAAAAAACTATGTGACATTAAATACTTATATGGATTAAATTTTAATTATGTTAGATCAAGAAACAAAAAAAAGAATAGACTCTGCGAGAAACATTCTTGTAGGTAAAGTCCCCGACCCCAAAGCTCAAGTAGATCAAATTACCACAGCTTTAATTTACAAATTTATGGACGACATGGATCAAGAGTCTAGAGAGCTTGGAGGAAACGCTTCCTATTTTACAGGGGAGTTTAAAAAATACAGTTGGCCTAAAATTATTGAAAAAAAGCTATCAGGCCAAGAACGACTTGATCTTTACATTCAAGCTATTAACCAAATCCCTACACATAAAACACTGCCCTCTCTTTTTAAAGACGTTTTTAAAAATGCTTTTCTCCCCTATAGAGATGCAGAAACTTTAAGCTTATTCCTAAAAGAAATTGACTGGTTTAGCTATGATGACAGTGAAAATTTAGGCAATGCTTTTGAGTATTTACTTTCTATTTTAGGAAGCCAAGGAGATGCAGGGCAGTTTAGGACGCCAAGACATATTATCGACTTTATTGTGGAGGTTTTAGATCCTAAGAAAAATGAATCGATTCTTGATCCAGCCTGTGGAACAGGAGGATTTTTAATTTCATCTTATAAACATATTGTTAAAAATAACTCTAGGAATTATGATCCAAAAAAACCTGAACACAGTTTTGAAAGAAGTGAAAACGACGGTTTATCTATTCAAATTCAGAGTAATGGCAGATACAAAGGTAAAAAACTAAAGCCGAGTGAGCGAAAACAGTTACAGAAAAACTTTGAAGGTTATGATATATCTCCTGATATGGTAAAGCTTGCATTAGTTAATATGTACCTTCATAAGTTTAAAGAGCCTAAAATTTTTGAATACGACACCTTAACAAGTGATAATCGTTGGGGAAATGATTTTGATGTCGTATTAGCTAACCCTCCCTTTATGACGCCTAAAGGAGGTATTAGGCCACATAATAAGTTTTCAGTACGAGCCAATCGCTCAGAAGTTTTATTTGTAGATTACATAGCAGAGCATTTAAAGCTAGATGGAAGAGCAGGTATTATTGTGCCGGAGGGAATTATCTTTAAATCAGACAAAGCTTACAAGGCTTTAAGAAAAATGCTTGTAGAAAGGAGTTTCCTTTGGGCTGTAGTGAGTCTTCCAGCTAAAGTGTTTGAGCCTTATAGTGGTGTTAAAACTTCTATTTTGTTTTTAGATAGAAAAAGAGCTAAAAAGTCCGATGAGATTTTATTTGTGGACGTACAAAATGATGGCTTTGAACTTGGAGCTACTCGAAGAAAGATTGATGAAAATGATTTGCCAGAAGCTTTTCGAGTTTTAAAATCTTGGTCTAAAGAGAACAAAGAAAAGAGTGAGGTTTCTTTTTGGTGTAAGAAGAAAAAAATCATAGGAGAGGGAAGTTATAGTTTAAGCAGTAATTTTTATCGACCTAAAAAGAAAGTTATTACCAAATGGTCTATGGTGAAATTGGGGGATGTGTGTGAGATTATTGCAGGGCAATCTCCAGAAAGTAAGTATTATAACAAAGAAAGACAAGGCTTACCTTTTTATCAGGGAAAAGCTGAATTTACAGAAAAATATATTAGCAAACCTAAACTTTGGACATCTAAGACAACAAAAATAGCTCATGAAAATGATATTCTAATGTCGGTTAGAGCCCCTGTCGGACCTGTTAATATAGCAAAACAAAAAATTTGCATTGGAAGAGGGCTTTGTGCCATTAGATCTATTAAAATTAGCAGAGTTTTTTTATTTGTAATTTTGAAAGCAATGGAGAAAGAAATAAAAGGAGGTGGAGGATCGGTTTTTGATTCTATTACTATAGATAAAGTTAAAAAAATCCAAATCCCCCTCCCTCCTCTCTCAGTTCAAAAAGAAATTGTCGCTGAAATTGACGGCTATCAAAAAATTATTGATGGAGCTAAACAAGTTGTTGAAAACTGGAAACCTACTTTTAAAATTGATCCCAAATGGCCTATGGTGAAGTTGGGAGATGCAAGTTTTTTTAAAGTATCAGCAGGAGGAGATGTTCCAAAAAACTACTCTAAGGTTAAAGATAAGTTGTATAAAATACCCATATATACAAATGGCACAGAAAACAATGCTTTATATGGGTACGCAAAAGAAGCTAAAATTGAAGAAGAAAGCGTAACTATATCAGCAAGAGGAACTATAGGGTACAGCGAAGTTCGATTGGAAAGATTTTATCCTGCTATAAGACTAATTACTGTAACACCAAAAAATAAGAAAGTAGATGTTCATTTTTTAAATTATTCAATTCAAAAGGCTTATATTGGAGATACAGGCAGTTCTATTAAACAATTAACTGTTCCCATGGTAAAATCTCTTGAGCTATCCATCCCCTCCCTTTTAGTCCAAAAAGAATTTGTCGCTGAAATTGAAAAAGAGAAAAATTATGTTGACTCTTGTAAAAAACTAATCGAAATAAACGAAAATAAAATTAAGAAAAAAATAGAAAAAGTTTGGAATCAAAAATAGAGAGGAAAATTATAATGAGTGCAAATAAAGATTATATGAAAAAAATTTTAAAAGCCCATGTTGATGGAGATTCACATTCTTTCTATTCGTTTGCTAAAGAATACGTAAATAATGAAAGGAAGAAAAGAAATCATGTTTATGCAAATGAACTTGATAAAATTCTTGAAAATACAAAAGAGGTTGAAACTATCTATAGTGCTTCCGTTTAGTTTTTCAGTTTCCTAAGATAGAGAAGTTATCAGTTATCAAAGTTTCTAATTTAGCTCTGTGTTTTCGTATTCCTCTAAAAAATTGACTTAAACTTCCCTTGAAATCGTCATAGTTTTCATAATATCGATTCGCCGTGACCTCTTTTTTCATAAACTTCCAAAGTCTTTCTATAGGATTTAAATTCGGTGAGTACGGAGGAAGATAAATAAGTTTTATATTCAACTCTTTCGCTAACTTCTTGACAGACTTCGATCTATTGTATCCGGCCCCATCTAAGATAAGATGAATCTCTTTTTCATCGGAATACTTCTTAATGAATATGATAGAGCATATCACATAGAAAAACTTCGTTAACTGTCTTATAACTCCTGACTACCGTCTTCAAACTATTGATCTCAATAGCTCCACAAACATTCACTCTTTTTCTCCAGCCTGAATTGGTCTTCACTTCAAACTTCTTACCCTCTCTTATCCAACCATATGAAATCGTAGGGCCCCACTCAGGATGTGTGGAATCAGCAAAGTAAACAGGACCGTCTTTCTTCTTAATTCTCTTGTATTTACGCACAAACTTTTTCTGCTCTTCTCTCTTTGCCTTACCCGGTATTGCTGTGGCTTTTTTATAAGAAAAACCAAGGCGATGGAGAAGATCAATTACACCACTTGTTAAAGTACGTAACACCAAAATTCTCCTCAATGAACTGAATAAGGGCCTGTGATGACGGAAAAATTCTTTTCTCTAATTCCTTTAAAAGCATTTTCTCCTCTTTCTTAGTTAAAAAGGACCTTTTAGGGTTGTAATTGTCGTTGATTAAGCACTCTATCCCGCCTTTGTTATAACGATCTCTATAGGCTCTTATCGTGCCCTCATCAAGGAAAAGAAAACGGGAAATATCTTTACACAACTCACCTTTATCTAAATGGAGAATTGTCATAATCCTTTTTGCGTATTTAAGATTTTTCTCTAGAGATAGTTCATAGAGTAAATCTTTTCGCTCTTTTTTTGATAGAGGCCCTGACATATGAAACTATTTTTTAAAATAAATGACTTTTTATCAAGGCCTTAGAATAAAAACTAGACCTCAACTCAAAAAAAACGGAAAACCTAAGCGGAAGCACTATATAACAGGAAAATAAGAAAGTACCAGATAAAAAAGTACCAGAAAGGATGTCGCTAGAGATAATACAACAATTAAATCCTGGCTTTCAAAAGTAAGTACAAAAGCTAAGCTCTTATAAAACTACAAGTAATACCAATTACAGAAATTAATTCGACGGTAAATCAAAAAGACAGGTCACTGGTTTAAGCCATGATAGTGACCCTAAAGTACTTGCAGAAGGAGGTGAGCTTTTCGAGACAAATTCTAAACCCTTTAGCTGTCCTGCTTTTTAAGGCCTCAAAGGAAAAAGCAAAAAAAAGATGTAAAATAGGATTTCAAGACTTTATTTATGAACAACCAACAAAGGAGGAAAATAAAATGTATGATCACTATATAGCCGTAGATTAGGCACAAAGTAACATGGCCATTTCAAGGATGACAGGCAAATCAAAAGATATTAAGACTATGGACACGATTTCAGATCTTGGGAATCTTCGTGCCTATTTAAAAACTCTGAAAGGTAAGAAGATAGGGTTGTAGTGCCTCACTGATTTAAACGTAATTCCTGGTGGAGTGGACTGCGGACTTGTAAAGCTACATAAAATGAGTGGTGGAAGGTCTTATGGAACTAAGAAGTCTAGGTTTTGCCCACAAATGAAAAGTGTTTTTAAGACAGCTGCACTCTCAGTTATAGGAAATAACAATGAATTTAATGATTTTTATGAAGAATTGATCAAAAAAAATTTACCACCACATACTGCTAGAAACGCTACCAACTAGAAGAATTGCAGCTTTAACTTTAGGTGTTTTCAAGTCTGGGAAAAAATATAAACCTTATGGAGAACGTAAAAATGTAAATAATAATAAAACGTAACTGTAATAGACGTTATATGATCTGACAGTTACCCTTTCTGGGTTGATAAAAAACTGTCTGTCAGTTTTCGTTCTGTTCAATCATCTTTTGCCTTACTTTTTGTTTTCCGTCAAGGAAAGTTTCCATAGGTGTTCGACCACAACACATTTTTCCCTGATGAGTTCTCCTTTCATTATATTTCACAAGCCACAAGTCAAGGTCAGACTGCAACTCTTCTATGCTTTTGTACACTTTTTTTCTAAACTCCACTTGATAAAACTCCTCTAAAATTGTTCTATGAAATCTTTCACAGATGCCATTGGTTTGAGGATGTCTTGCCTTTGTTTTTGTGTGCTCTATATCATTGATAGCCAAATAAAGCTCATAATCGTGACGATCTTGAACTCCACAGAACTCTGTACCCCTATCTGTTAACATACGAAGCAGGGGCACATCATGGTCTTCAAAAAAAGGAAACACTCTATCATTGAGAAGGTCAGCTGCTGTAATAGGTGTTTTCGTTTTATAGAGCTTACAGAAAGCAATTTTTGAGTAAGTGTCCACAAAGGTTTGTTGATAAAGACGTCCTACACCTTTCATAGTTCCCACATAAAAAGTGTCCTGTGAGCCTAAATAACCAGGATGAGCTGTCTCTACCTCTCCGCACTCTAAATCCTCTTGTTTCTTCTTCTCTAGGGCTTGTAACTGCTCCTCTGTGAAAACCAAGCCTTCCTCTGCAGACTTCTTTTCTAAAGCTTTCAAACGCTTTTTGAAAGTCTCTAAATTATTTCTCAGCCAGACCCCTCTAACTCCTGCAGGAGAAATAAAAATTCCTTTTTTCCTTAACTCATTGGACGCTCTCAACTGTCCATAGGCAGGAAGTTCTATAGCGATCCTTAAACAAGCCTCTTCTGTCGTTTGATCAACTCTGTTTTTTAAATTAGGCTTTCTACGACTTTGCTCTCTTAATGATTCTAAACCTCCTTCCTCTTTGAGTGTCTTGTAACGATAAAATGTATCTCTTGAAAAGCCCATCACCTTACAAGCTTGAGATACATTGCCTAACTCTTCTGCTAATTGCAAAAGACCTACTTTTGATTTTATAATTCTTTCTTGATATGTCATTTTTGTTATCCTTTCTCCACCCTTTGGGGTGGTATTGTTTATTTAAAAGGGTAACCTCTTTTCATCTCTTTGACATTTCGAGACGTGTCAGATTAAGTTGCGACTATTACAACGTAACTGCTCACTCTCGTAAGTTTTTATTTAAAGCCATAGAGATGGCTTCTAAAGAAGAATACCCTCTATTTCTCATTGTTTTAACATAGCTGGTAATGCGACAAAAATATTTCGCCATTTCTTCTGTTCTGAAACACCCTGACACTTTCTTTTTCACTTTAGTCATTCTTAGATCTCTTTCAGCTCTGTTATTAGTAGGATCTACGTTCTTTCTTTTAGCAAAACACAGTATTTCTGCTTCATACTTTTTAAATCGCAGCCAAAGGTTTTGAGCTTGTGTATGCTTTATTCGTCCTTTCTTGCCATTTTTCTTAGGAAATTCTGGAAGCTCTTTTAAGCCTTTTGTAAGAATACTCCTATACCTTCTCTGAAGAGTTTCGTACTCTTTTTGAGTCAGAACTCTTGACTCTTTTTTATGAACTAGCTCCACAGTCTCTTTAAGAAGTTTTTTGAGATTTGTAGCCCATTTGAATCCATTGCTTTCTTCTATAAATTTAAGCTCTCTCAAAAGGTGAGCCACACACAAAGCATGAGTTATCTTATCATAACAAAAGTAAGGACTCCAACAATCATGCACAAGCACTCCTGCATATCTATCCAAGAGACCAATATCTTTTATGGCTTCCTTTCCACCTGAAAGGTGGAGAAACTGCAAGACTAATTCTCCTGAACTATAAGTATGAATCCAGTAGTTTTTACCCTTAACCCTCATAGAGGTCTCATCAACATGAATGACCTCTGATTCAAGTATCTTTTCTTTCATCTGCTCTTCCCAACTTTTAAGAAACTCTCCTAATTCAGCAATGTATCTCAACATAACTGCAGGAGAAATCATTCGACCTATAAGCCCCATGTAATGTTCCCCAACACGCTCTAAAAGACAGCATCTGAACTATAATGAAATTGATGATGGAAGCTCTAATGCCTACACCATACTGAAGAGGACCACTCATACCTTTAGGAAATTGACCTTTATTTCTAGTGATCTTCCCCCAAAAAACTGTCCACTTTTTTGGGGGAAGTTCAATGAGCTTACTTCTTAGATGAGTCTAACTCTTCTAATCAGGGTTTTTAAGTCCCAGTTTTTCAAAAAAAGGCTGGTCATCTATATTTTCTTTTTGATAGACACTCTAAAAATTTAACAGAGTTTGATTAAAAAGCCAGGAGGCTATGCGTTAAAAGAATGTCGAATTAATTTTTGGAAATGGTATAAGACAACATTTTAGGAAAATAAGATTGTAAGATAGACTTCTTATAAACTGGTAGAAGGCTTTAAGATTCCTAAAGCCTAAAACTTTGGAAAAGTAGAGAGAGTGATGATTTCTCTGGGAGATAAGCAGAAGAAAAACTCCTTTTGTTTTGAAAAATCAGCTCTGGATTGTTGTACGAGAGGGGTTAAAAAATCATCGACAGGAACATAAATTGATATAATTAGAATTAAATATCTTAGACCTCTTTAGTATGTTTTTTTTATAATTCTCAAGTTGTTTTTCCTTGTAAGTTGCTTTTTCAAGAAAATCTTACAAAGGTCTAAAGGTGTTTTTTTATATAAGCTAGACCTTAGCCCTGAAAAAAGTTGAAACTCGGGTTATTAAGTTAAATATTTAAGCCTCTCTTTTATGGTACTCTAACAAAGCATGAAGTATGTGATGATTACAGGTGCTACAGGATTTATCGGCCAAAAACTTTCTGAAAGTTTACTTAAAAAAGGTTATAAATTAAAAATTGTAAGTCGACAAAAAAAACCTAACTTTCCTTACCCCCACAAACTTCTTTTATGGGATGACATAGAAAATAAAGAGGCTTTTGAAAGTGTGGAAGCTGTATTTCATTTAGCAGGAGAAGCTATAGCTTCAAAAAAATGGACCACAACTCAAAAAAAAGAAATTCTTAACTCCCGTTCTCAACTGACTACAAAGCTTGTTAAAGCCTTAAATCATCATAGAACGGATGTGAAAGCTTTTATTTCAGCAGGAGCTATTGGGTTTTATGGTGAAGGAGAGAAAGAGCAAACAGAAGATTCTGCCAAGGGGAATGGTTTTCTCTCGAAAGTTTGTGAAGAATGGGAAAACCCCCTCTTAGAACTTAAAGCTTTAAGAGTTGTTGTTTTACGTTTAGGACTTGTCCTTGATCGCAATAAAGGCTTTTTAAAAGAATTAGAACCTCTTTTTAGAAAAGGCATAGCAGGACCCTTAGCTTCTGGACGTCAGTGGATGAGCTGGATACATATTAAAGACGTTGTGAGACTTTTTCTTTACGTTCTAGACAATGAGAACCTCTACGGGGCTTTTAATGCCACAACAAACTCCCCTATAAGAAACAAAGATTTTACAAAAATTTTTTATGAAACTTTAAAGCTAAAGCCTCTTTTCAAACTCAATCTCCCTGCTCCAAAAATAGCTCTTAAGATTATGTTAGGACAAAGAGCCAACTTAGTTTTAGCAAGTCAAAAAGTTATACCTCACAGATTCTCAAAAGAAACAAATTTTAAGTTTCAATTCCCTCAACTCCAGACAGCTTTCAAAGATCTTTATCTTCATAAAGGAGCTTCTCTTCTTGAAAGAAATTTATGGGTCTTTCAACCTCTTCAAAAGGTTTTTAAGTTTTTTTCCAACCCCTACAATCTTAAAAAGATCACTCCCCCTTCTTTGCAATTGCAAATCATTCATATCTCAACAGAACAAATAAAAAAACACACCCACATTCACTACAAATTCAAAATCTCTAAATTTCCTCTTTCTTGGATCACAGAAATCACAGACTGGAATCCTCCTCACTATTTTACAGACTCCCAAAAAAAAGGTCCTTACAATCATTGGATGCATGATCATTTTTTTGAAGAAGTTCAAAGGGGAACTCTTATAAAGGATCGAATTTTTTACACACTTCCCTTAAGATTTTTAGATCTCGGAGTAACAGACTATTTTATAAGAAAAAATTTAGAAAAAATTTTTTCTTATAGGTCTCAGAAAACAAAAGAAATTCTTGAAGATCAGAAAATAAAACTTAATTAAAATTTACTCATACAACTACGTTCTTAAAAAAACTTCTTCTTTATCAAGATTTTATCAAAAAACTAGACCTCACTACACTTAAAAAATCGCCTTATATCATAACCTTGGAAAACTGCCAGAACCTCCGGGAACCCACAGATTCTTTTGAGGAGGCAAAATTAAATGCTATCGCTATAGATATTGTTTACAGATTTTTCTTTTTCATTTCACGAGCCATCTCTCTATGAGCTTGTCTTCTCTTCAATGTTTCTCGTTTGTCCTTTTTATGCTTTCCTCTTACAAGAGCTATTTTCAATTTCACTTTTTGTTTTTTATTAAAATAAATTTCTAAAGGAACGCACGTAACTCCCTGTTTATCGGAAAGACCCATCAAACGATTAATTTCCCTTCTGTGAAGAAGAAGCTTTCTAAGACGTAGAGGATTGTGGTTATTTAAACCCCCATGAGGGTAAGGGGCAATATGCATACCTTGTACAAAAGCCTCCTTTTTGGCAAAAGAAATGTAGGCTTGAGAAAGGCTACAGAGCTTTAATCTCAACGACTTCACTTCGCTACCTTTGAGTTGCAGGCCTGCTTCAAAGCTTTCTAAAATTTCATAGTTAAAACTGGCTTTTTTGTTTTTTGCAACAAACAAAGCATTCTTAGGTGGATTCTTTTGTCTCATGTTTTTTAATATAGCAAAAAAGTTTGACAAAGTCTCTTGGACTTAGATCCTCAGCTCTTGCTTTGTAGGAAATGTTAAGAGCCTCTAAGGTTTTTAAATCTTTTAACTTTAAGTTACTTTTCAGGTACTTTCTTCTATAAAGAAAGGCTTTTTTTACAAATAAAAGAAACTTTTTTATTTGGTGAGAGGTCTTGAAAGGAGAGAGTTTTTTTTTAAATACAAGAACCTGTCCTGCAACTTGGGGAGGAGGATAAAAGTCTTTAGGGTAAACTTCTAAAAAATTTTCTATATTCCATAAGGTTTGGGTCATAACAGATAAAATACCATAGTTTTTACTCCCTTGAGGGCTTAGTATTCTTTGTGCCACCTCTTTTTGAAACATTAAAACCATCCACTCGATCAAATTCTTATGTTGTAAAGAGATCTGAATTAAAAAACGAGAGCTTATGGTGTAGGGGAGGTTACTGAGAAGAATAGTCTTAGGCTTAAGTTGAAGAGTACTAAAATCAACTTTTAAAACGTCCCTTTCTAAAACAAGAAAGCCTGACTTTTTCCAATAAGGCAAAAAAGCTTTCTCTTTTTCAATGAGAAGACTTTTTTTAGGGTTTAAGAACTGTGTTAAAGCTCCTAGACCAGGACCTATCTCTACGTAATAAGAGGGTTTGAGTTGACGGGTTTTTTCTATAATTTGATAGCAAATGCTTTTATTGATAAGAAAATTTTGTCCTAGTGATTTTCTAGGAGAGATTCCTAATTGTCTGAGCTTATCTTTGACGCTCTGAGAGTTCATGAAATAAAATCGTCCTTTTTGACACAAGACATAGCTTGAATGGCTTGAAGTCTTTCTCCTCCATAAAGTTGAAGTCTTTTAAGACCCACAAGCCCCACCATAGCTGCATTATCTGTGCAATATCTTAAAGGGGGTATTGCAACTTCAAGACCTTTTTTTTGAGCCCACTGAAGACACATGCTTCTTAAAAGAGAGTTAGCACTTACACCTCCTGTAAGAACAACACGGTCAATTTTTAACTTTTCTTGAGCTTTTTTGAGTTTTTTCATTAAAGACTCTGAAACAGCCTGTTGAAAACTAGCACAAAGATCCTTAAGATGGTCCTTTCTCTCCTGCGGAGTCATAGTTTGAATCAACCGATAGGAGGCTGTTTTAAGCCCCGAAAAACTATAGTTGAAATGATCTTCTTTTATAAGAGGTCTTGGAAGAAGATATTTGTGAGCATCTCCACCTTGAGACATACGATCCACAAGAGTGCCACCCGGAAAGCCCAAAGAAAGAAGTTGAGCAAATTTGTCGAATGCCTCTCCTGCAGCATCATCCAGTGTTTTTCCCAAAAGTTCGTAGCGAGTAAACTTGTGTACTTTGTAAAGGTGAGTATGTCCCCCGCTTACAGCAAGAGCTAGAAAAGAATTTTTCCAAAAGCGGGGAGCTTTATGTTCTTTATCACTTAAAAAAGGAGCATAGATGTGGGCTTCTAAGTGATTGACTCCTATGAGAGGTTTTTTCTGACAAAGAGCTAAGGTTTTTGCTGTCATCACTCCTACAAAAAGGGAGGTTAAAAGACCAGGTCTGTTAGTAACAGATAAGCCATCAATGTCCTCCCAAGTACTTTCACTTAAACGAAGGGCTTCTTTCACAAGAGAAAGTAGCACAAGAGAATGCCTGCGTCCTGCTATTTCAGGTACAACACCGCCAAAAGGCATGTGAGCTTTTATTTGATCTGCAGATAAAGAGACCTCCACTTCCTGTGGTTCTTTGACAACAGACACAGCTGTGTCATCACAACTTGTTTCAATAGCTAGAACTTTTTTAATCACTGATGATAAAACTGATTTAACTTTATTTTCGCTTGTTTAGCCTCTAAAGTTTTAGGGTACTTTTTAACAAGTTCTTCTAAAAAAGGTTGGGCTTCTTTTTTCATACCTAAACGACTGAAAGCCTCTCCAATCTTATAAGTGGCTTGTCTGTAAGTTTTCCCTTTTGAGTTCTTCCTTAACTTTTGATAAAGTTCTATGGAAAGAGTCCAGTTTTTTGTCTTAAAGGCTTTCTCAGCACGATGGTGTAAAAAATTTAGAATGTTTTCTTTCTTCACAATGGTTTTGTTTTTTACACTCTTTTTTGTACTCTTTTTACTTCCTTTTGTACTCTTTTTTTTATAAACTTTTTGTTTTTCTTCCAATTGATTGAGCCGTTTGTTTAAATTTTTCAGATTTTTTTCAAAATCAAACAAAGCCTCCTCGTAAGCTTTGTTTGAATAGTTTTTATTTAAAGAATTGACGGGAGGATTTTTGTCCTTGTAATTGGCCTGAGAGATTTGATTTTGTAAAATCTCAATTTCTGAACGAAGCTCTTGAAGTTGTTGTTCGATTTCATTCAACCGATCCCAAGTTCTTATACTTCTCTTACTGTAGGGTGTAGTTTGTGAGTTTTCTTGGGACTCAAGAGGTATAGCTTCAGGAACAGTGTTGATTCTACCTTGCAATTCACTTCTTGTTTTAAAACAAGAAGTGCTAAAAAGCAAAGTAGTTATGATAAGCAGTAATTTTTTTTTCATTGTGCTGACTTTCTTTCTTCTTCTGTTATTTCTTCCTGTTCTTTTATCTTTCTTATTAAAGAAAGGTTTTCTGTTTTTTCAGCCCATTTAATGGCTTTTAGGAATTCTTCTTTCGCTTTTCTGTACCTTCTTTCTGTATAGAGTTTTTCTCCTTGGTTGTAATACCTTTGAGATATTTTAAGAGTTTTAGGAGAGTACGTTTTACCATAAGCTTCTCTGGCTTTTTTTAAAGCTAGGGAAGCCTGATTGTAAATATAAACGGGAGGCGTTCCTGCACATTGTAGGAAAAATAAGGATATAAAACAAAATGAAAAACTTTTAAGAAAAGTTTTTTTCATAGTTTATTTCTTGATGGGCTTAAAGTTAGCTCGTCTATTTTTATAGTGAGAGGCCTCATCATTTCCTAAAGCAATTAATTTTTCTTTTCCATAGCTGATAACAGACATCCTCTCTCTAGGTACACCCAAATTAATAAGATAACCTCTTACCATATTAGATCTTCTTTCGCCTAAAGCAATGTTGTACTGTACAGAACCTCGATTATCACAATGACCCTCAATTTCGATAATATAATTAGGATTAGTTTTAATCCAGTGAGCATTTTCTTCAAGGGTTTTGCGACTTTTTTCTGTTAAGTCCGCACGATCGAATTCAAAATTAATAGTTGTTAAACCATCAAAACCTGCATCACTTCCTTGAGGTTTAAAACTAAGTTCTGTCGTACTAATGCTAGGATCCTTTTCTACATCTCCTACCTTGGCCTTCATAGAAGAACAAGATGCAAGAAACATAAGAAGAAAAGAGGAGAAAATAAATTGTTTTATTTTTGTCATAAAAAATGTCCTTTTTTAGTTTTATTTATAATTTTACTATACCTTCTCTAACTAGCTTAGATGGATTTGAGTTTAAAATGGAGCTATGACGCTTAGCAAAAAAACTACGTTGACTTTCATAAATCACAATATAACCATAAACTTAGGGTTATATTGAAAAGAAGGAAGGTGTTTTGGAAATTCAACATGATTGGTTAGAAAAACTAGTTCTAGAAGAACAGGCTATGACAGAAGGCGAGCTTTTGTCCAATAATTTTTATGGAGTACAAACTAGCCCAAAAGAAATTTTAGAAGAAAAAACCAAAGAATCTTTATCCTTAATAAAGGATATTTTTGAAAAATACATTATCTATTTCAATGAGTTTAAAGAAGATACAGAAGAAGGTCGTAAAGCCCGCCTTAAAATCTACAAGCTATCTATAAAAAGACCTGGATTTATGTTGTTCCGACATGGTTTTCAGATGGTTTTTTACACTCTTAAACCAGGGGAGATTTGCATCCACTTAATTCAAAATGACAAGAAAAATGATTTGCAAGATGAGCATAAAATTCAAGCACAATTTATTGCCTACGGAGAGTTAGAATGGTCTTTCAAAAATCTTCGTGTGGACTTAACCTCTATGGTTCGTTATTACTTAACTCACTTCATTCGTGTAAGTCAACAAGAGTTATAAGCTGTCTTCTGGTGAATCATCTTTTGAAATAAGTTTTAAATTTGTTTGAGGCTTGTCCTTTTTTGTTTGAAGCTTATCTTTTAAAGTTAAGGGAGGCTCTTTAGAAGCAACGTTCTTTAAATCATAAGCAAAAGACTTAGCTTTTAGGGATACATGGTTTTTAAAGTCATAAACTTTAGAAGGCCAGTTGTCTTTGCTGTTTTTATTTTTAAATTGATCACAGCTGTCTTTAAAGGTTTGAGTTTGTTTTTTTGCTTTCTCTATTTTTGATCTGCCCATCTTATATGCGTTAGCTGTAGAAAAAACTTGATGATCAATCTGCCTAGAAAGTTCTTGAAGGAGTGATATTTTTTTCTCTAAAAGCCTAAGGGCTTGACTAAGTCTTTCATCTTTCCTATCTGCATTTTGTTTTTTTAACAAAGCTAATACAAAAAAACTAAGAGCCACATTAAAAACCATCTGTATAAAAATAAGAAAAGCCATATCTAAATTCCTAATATAAGGACACTTTTATTTTAAAACAAAGGTCTGTAAAGGTAAACTTAGATAAAAGACTAGTTTTTTAAAGAAGATGTAAAAAGTTTCAAACGCATCAGCCCCTCTCTAATGTCTTCAAAACTAAGACAATAGCTTAAACGTAAGTAACCATCTAGTCCAAAGTCAATACCGGGAACAGCAACCACCATATGTTTTTCTAGAAGAGCTTCTGAAAATTCACGAGAGGTTTTTAAAGGCCCTGTAAGATAGTCTTCAATACATACCCAGAGGTAGAATGTAGCCTGAGGGGTAATAGCTTTAAGATCTAATTCTGAAAGTTTTGTCATAACAAAATTTTTTTTATCAATGAGTTTTTCAAGAGATTCTTTAATAAAAAGATCACCTGATTGAAGAGCTGCAGCAGCAGCAAATTGTCCTGCATGAGAAGTACAGCTAATGGATTGGCTTTGATATTTGTTAATGGCCGAAATGACCTCTTTATGAGAGCACACAGACCAACCAATCCTCCAGCCTGTCATAGAATAGCTTTTAGATACAGAATTTAAAAGAAGGGTTCTATCTTTTAAATCGCCAGCTATTTCTAAAAAGTGCGTAGGACGACTAAAGGAGAGATCATAATAAACATCATCACAAAGAACAAAAACTTGAGGATGACGCCTTAAAACTTTAGCTAAGCCTTCTAACTCCTGTTTTGTGTAAACTTGAGCTGTTGGATTGACAGGATTGTTAAGTATGAGAGCTTTTGTATTCTCATTGATGTGTCTTTTTAACTGTTCGGCTGTGAGTTTAAAGTTTGATTCTCTGGAAGTAGAAATCACAGAAGGTGTAGCACCTGCTAAACGAATCATCTCAGGATAACTAACCCAATAAGGTGCTATCACAATGACTTCGTCTTTAGGATCACAAAGAATTTGAAGGCCTGCGAAGGTGGCAAACTTAGCTCCTGTGGAAACACTAACATCATTTACTTCATAGTCTAGAAAGAGATTCTTTCTAATTTTGTTGACAATAGCACTTTTAAGCTCCTCTATTCCTGAAGAAGGAGTGTAGCGAGTGGCCCCTTTTTTAAGGCTTTCATATTCAGTTTCAATAACGTATTGAGGTGCCTGCCATTGAGGCTCTCCTGTTGCAAAGGAAATTACTTTTTCACCTCTATCTCTTAGTTCTTTTGTCTTTTGGTTTAAACGAAGTGTGGGAGAGCTTTTTAAATTGCAAGCTCTTTGTGACAGTTGATTCATAGGCTCAATCTTTCTTTTAGCTTTTGAGCCACTAAAGGAGGAACAAAATTTTCTAATTCCTTAGGTTTTATTTTTGCGATTTCTTTTATAATTTGAGAAGAAATAAGGAAATTTTTAGGACAGGGAGTGACAAAAACTGTTTCCAATGATTTGTTGATTTGTTGATTCATCCAATTCAAACGCAGTTCGTAGTCAAGATCAGATGCTGTACGAAGGCCTCTTAGCAAAATACAAATATCTTTTTCTCTAGCATACTCTGCTGTAAGGATTTCAGAGGAATCAACCTCTACAGATTGAAAATGCTTGACGCTTTCTCTTACAAGATTGAGACGTTCTTTTAATGAGAAGAGAGGGGGTTTTTTTTCAGAAGAAGAGACAAGAACAATGATTTTATTAAAAATTTTTTGAGCTTTTTCAATAAGATCTATATGCCCGTAAGTGATGGGATCAAAGCTTCCAGCATAAAGAGCCGTTTTCTTCATACTTAATACTTCTTTGGTTTATAAGGTCTTGTCAAGAAAAAAACTTGTCTTGCCTTACTTGTCTATGAGACACTTAGCTTTTTGAAAAACATCAAAGATGTTGTCAAAAGGTTTACCTACAAACCAATCAGCACCCAAAGCTTGGGCCTTTTTGGTGTCATAGTCTTGAGTGAGAGCTGACATAAGGACAATTTTTGAGGAATGTCTTTTTGACATCGTTTTTATCAATTCTGGACCCGTTTGACCTGGCATAAGAACATCTACAAACACTAGATCGGGTTGAAAAGAACACCAAATTCTTTCTCCTTCATGACTGTCTTGAGCTTCTTTGACTGTAAAATCAAAGCTCTCAGCTACATGCACCAAAGTTCTTCTTATAAGCTCTTCATCATCTATTACTAAAACTTTCATAGGGAGTGTCTTTCAATCCGGGGTAGATCAAAATAAAAAAGGCTTCCTTTTGAAAGGGAAGTTTGAAAGTCAAGTTCCCCCCCCATTTTTTCAATGATAGTTTTACATAAATGAAGGCCTAGGCCTGTTCCATCGGAAGATGATTTAGTAGTAAAAAAAGGTTCATAGATGGCCTTTTTTAACTTGTCATCAATCCCTGAGCCTGTATCTTTTACGGAAAATCGCACTGTGTTTTTTAAAACTTTGGTTCTGATTTCAATTTTTCCTTTGTGCTTTTCCATAGCTTGGGAGGCGTTTTTGACAAGGTTGAAGATCACTTGCTGTATAAGCTGAGGCTGTATTTTTACAAAATCTTGTTTTTGATCCAATGTGGTCTCTCTTTCAAAAAAACTGACTGCAGATTTTAAAAGGGGAAGGGTTTTTTCTACAAGAAACCTTAAGGATACAACTTTAAGATCAAGTGCTTCACAAGAAAAATCATGAAGATTTTGAATAATAGAAAGACACTGATTTACACCTTCTTGAATGTAGTTGAGATCTTCTTTGACCGCAGACGAGGCTTTTGAAGATAAAATCTGGGCCATAGACTTGATTCCTGTTAAAGGGTTGTTAAGTTCATGGGTGAGTTGCTGGGCTAAGTGTCCCAAAGCCATGGCTTTCTCATTTTGTATCATTTGGCTATAAAGCTTTTTTGCCTTAGTTACATCAATGTAATAATTAATAACAGCAGAGGTTTTTTTTTCATAAGAGAACTTAATAGGAAAAGAATGAAGTTCATAAATTTTGTCTTTAACAACAATAGGGGTTCGTTGAGTTTTTTCTTCAAAAAGGTGGTTTTCAAGAAAACTATTAACACGAATCTTATTTTGATTTTGTAGAGTTTGATAGCATTTACGGGACAAGTTCATCTGAAAGAAGTGTTTATTAGCTCTTATCACGGAACCATCTCTTTTGATTACAGCAAGAGGGTTTTGTATGCCATTGAAAACTTTTTCCCACGTTTGCATGGTTTTTCTCATTTGATTTTGAAATAAGGCTAATTCAAAAGTAAGTTCTAGAATCTTTTGTCTTTTCTCTAGAAAAGACGAAAACACCTTTTCTTCTTCAACATTTAAAGTGGCTTCAAAAATGAGAGTACAAGGAGGATTCTTCAAAAGAACAAATTGTTTTATAGGTAAAACCGGCCTTTTGATAAGATTTGCTAGCTTGTGAGAATGGTTGAAAGCTTGAAGAAGACGGTCAACCCTTCCTAAGGGTTTTTCTTTGATAAACCTTTCTTTAGAAAACAAGAGAAAGGACTGTTTATTATGATCCGTATAAACAAGATAAAGACTGTGAACCTTATGAAAGATTTTTATCTCTTGTTGAAGAACTTTGAAAAAATCATCAATGACTGTGATACCAGAGAGTTTTTTTGCTAAATGTACTATGTCTTTTCTTTTTCTTAGAGCTTTTTGAGTTTCTGAATTTATATGTTTAAAATTTAGAGTATACTTATGATACTCTTTTTCTTTCTTAGATTTTTTTTGTACTAATTTTTCATTTTCTAATTTTAAGCCTTCTAAAAAAAGCTTTTGAGCACTTTTTTCTTCATAGTGATTTAAAGCTTTTTTTAAAATAAAGTCTACTTCATTTTCTGAACTTGCTTCATCGATAACACTAAAAACTTTTAAGCCATTCACAGCTTCAATAAGCCCTTGATCTTGACTTTTGTTGTGGCAAAAAAAGACTTTAACTGCAGATGCAAGGTTTTCATGCCACACTTCTTTGAAGCTTTTATCAAAAACAAGGATAGAAGATTTTATATTTTGAGCTTCATTTTTTCTAAGCTCTTTAAAAGCATAGCAAGAATTTTTTAGAAGCAAGGGCAGGTTTCCTCTAGAGAGCCATAGAAAGTCCATATCTATAGTTTAAACTTTTTCAATCAAATTTCAACCTGCAATATCTGCTGTGGATAGCTTCCTGATGATGTTTGATTTCATAGAATCTAAGATAGAGAGAATCTCAAGATCTTGATCAAGGATCGCTTTAGATAAATGATCCTTAACCATAAGCTCTCTTAGAATATCTTTTTTAAAAATCATAAGATGGGAGGCAGATAGATCTTCAAGTTCTTTCATAGATTCACGAAGGTTTTGATTTGTAAAGTTAAGCTGTTGGTATAAACTCTCTTTTTGAAAATAGAATTTTCTAATATCAAAATCTCGAGAGACTTTCATTTTTGAAATTTGTTCTCGATTTTTTTTGTAAAAATTTTTTAAAATTAAATTCCTGGCTTTTAGAGTTTTTATAACTTCTTTCATGTTCTTCCCCTTTATTTCATTATCGGAACCTTTAATCATTTCTATAGCTGAAGAAGGAAAAAAATAGATGAAGGTCAGGAGAAAAAATCAAAAACAAGAAAAAAGTCTAAAGCTAAATAGCTTCTGAAGAACCAATTCTCTTCATAAGTCCCATAATATCATAAGCTAGACTATAGTTTTCTTCTTCTAGTTTAGAAAGTTCTTTTCGAGAATAAAGAAGTTTATTGTGTTCTTCTTGGAAATAAGCTAAAGCGGTAAAGAGGTTTCTTTTTGTGTCATAAGCTAAGTTTTGTATGTTTTCTTCCCTTTGAGACAGGATTTCAAGAGCTTTGTATGTCGTTTGAGAAGAAAGCCCTTCATTTCTTAAAACTTGTATGAGATAACTTATTTTATGAGGCTCTAAATAAGAATGCAGACTCTCCCTTAAAGAGTTTTCCTTCTCTTCATCTGACACCTTTCTTAAGTGTTGGCTTAAGATATAAAAGGATAGAGAGGAAGGGTTTTTTTCTAAAAGATTCATAGCTTTTGGATAAAGAGATCCTTTTTCTAACATAGCTTCTAAAACATCTTTAAAGATAGAATTTTTGATCTTTTTTAAATTCAAAAAATAGACAAACTCTTCTAGAGCTTTTTTGTCTTCCTTTTTTACAATACGATCCATCCAATGGCTGAGAGTTTTTTCTTCATTTGTGAAATGGAAGTTTTTAGGTTTTGTTCTCATATGAGCAGGGCGTTTTCCATTTTCAACAAAAGAGTGCGGAGGATATAAAGTAATTGCCGTTTGAGGCTTTAGAGAAGAGGGTGCTGTTTTTTTTGCTTTAGAATCTTTCTTGTAAGACTCTTTTTTGCTTTGTGACAAGGAACCATCCTTTTTGCTATTTGTTTTGTCTTTATTTTTTTGAAGTTGTTTGCTTTTTGAAGGCTTTGATTCATTACCGATTTGCACTTGATGCACCCGTTTATCTTTAGAGTTTTTTATAAGAGAATCTGTTTTTTGAAGTTTTTTTCCATGAGTAGAGAACCTTAGTTGTTTTCCACGACTAGAGAGCCTTAGTTTTTTTCTTTTGTAAGATTGTTTTCTAGGAAGCTGAATTCTTTTATTTGCCATCTTTGTTGTATAAGATTTTTCTTCAAAAAAAGACTTTTTATCTTGATAAAAACTACTTTGTTTTTCTCTCTTTGTAGGAACGAGGAAAAACAAAGTTATGAAAATACCTGAAATAAAAGCTATCATATTCTCTTTCATACCCTTTTAGAAGCACAAAGTGTGCCAAAAAGGCATTTTTTAACCTATTGAAATTGCTTGATTTTTTTGTTTCTAGAAAATCCCCTAAAGACCAACCCTGTTAGATTGATAAAGATTTTTCCCGGATCAGAAAAAGTGTAATAATTTTAAGGGGTTAAAGTGTCTAATTTTTAGCTAGGCCTAAGTGACTTTTTTTGTAATGTTTTAGCGAACTTTCGAGATTGTCCCTGTAAAGTCGTTTTACAACAAGATCAATAAAAACTTCTCCTTTAAAATCTAAGAAACATCCTCTTCATACCAATTCCAAAAAATAATTCGACATTCTTTTATCGCATAGCGTTCTGATTTTTTGATCAAACTTTGTTAAATTTTTAGAGTGTCCCGACTTCAGCATTTTCCACTACTAAAACTTCATAAAAGTGTGCAGGCTATGTTTAAAACAGAGTTGGGGGGTATTTTTCCAGAAAGTGCATTTGTAGTGTCAGAAATCTTTTTTTGAGGTCTTTTCAGGACTGGAAACTTCTTTTAATATTTAAATATGTTTGTAAAAAAGATTTCAAGAGAAAATGGTTCTATTTCAGTTCAGATTGTAGAGAACAAGAGAGTGCAGAATAAAGTCATCCAAAAAACCATTCAACATTTGGGGCAATATACAGATAAAAAGAGACTGGAACAAGGAGGATGTCCCATTTCTCGGTGGAATTAGTTAGAGGGCGATTTCATGTTTAAGCGACCTTTCTTTGTTTTGCAACCATTTTTTCTAAGTTTTCTTTAAAGTTTTTTAAATACATAAAGCCTCTGATTCGTTTAAATCTTTTCTCAGCATCAAAGAGAGTAACAGCAGCCCAACGACTCACTTGGTCTGCTCCTCTTTTCCAGTTCTTAACTCTCCCTGTTCTATACCTTGTGTAGGAAAACATGGACTCTATAGGATTTGTAGACAGTAAAGTCTTTTTTAAGGAGGGAGTAGCTTTAAGACGAATCACAGTCAAAGTCTCCTTACAAGCTTCTTCAAGAGATTCTAAAGCTGAATGGTTGATCTGTTTCAACCAACAAACTAACTCCTCATGCTCTTTCAAAGCCGATTCATAATCTACTGAACCATGAAGTCTTTTCCAACGAATGCGAAACTCTTGATGTCTTTCTTTTGGCAAATAATTGAGGATATTTCTTTCTTTGTGACGAATGCAACGTTGAACAACAGACTTTTTTCCCCAAACTGCCTTGATAGCCTTCCTTAGAGCTTTAGAACCATCAATAACAAAAAGATAGCCCTTATCTGAATCCATACCTCTAGAAACAAGGTTCTCTAAAAGATCTTTTGTCAGCTCGCAATTTTCTGTAGTTCCTTCTCGTAACCCTATAATGTGCTTTTTGCCCGTCACGTCGATACCTAAAGCAACCACCACTGTACGATCTCCAAAGCCTACTCCATCTATCATGACTGAAACAAACTCATGCTTAGACAAGTCCTTAGAGCTTATCTCATCTAAAGCCTTCTTAGAGGAATTTACAAAAGCTCTAGAAACAGAACTCTTCTTAACTCCTGTGCCACCAGAGATCTCCTCTAAAAGAGGATCGTAGTCCCTTGTTGAAACTCCATGGAGAAGGTGGTTCTGAATCTTTTCAGTGAAAACATCGTAGTTTCTCAAAGCAGAGTATGTTCGCAGTTTGACATCTTTTCCGTCTTTTTTAACTCTGGGCTTTCGAATCGAAACTCTTTGTCCTTGAGCATAAACAGACCCAGGATCGCTTCCATTTCGCATGCATTCTTCCTCTCGATCGTATAGTGGACCACAGAGCTTAGTGACTTCGTCATTAAATATCCAGTAGATTACGTCAAGAATTCTATGCTTCATATAGTTATGAACAGCATCTTGAATCTCCTTGTGATCCGATAGTTCTTGAATTGATATTTTTTCTTTTGTATTCTTCATTTTGGACTCCTTTTGTTTAATTTTTAATTCATTCTAAATATTTATTAAATCCTAGGTGGACTTAAAAATCCACCAGGGAGTCCTCTTATCTGCTCCATTTTTGAACAGAATTCCACCGAGAAATGGGACATCCTCGGAACAAGCCCTATCTTTTGCAGAACAGATTATTATTAATATAAAAAACGAAAAAAAGCCTGCTTTTAAGAGTATAGAAGTCTTAGCTCATGCTCCTAGGAAAAGAGAAAAGAAGTTGGTAGATTTAAAGAAACTTAAAGAAGAAAAAAGGATTAGATAAACCTGTGAGGGTACAGGTGTTCTTCTTTATATGATTTTAAAATGTAATAACGAAAGACCTGATTATTAAGAGCTTTGCAAAGAATGTTACAAAAAAGAGTCCATAATTTAAAATGAAAAAATCAGTTACACAATTTAATTTACAGTGCCGCATTCTCCTGGAAGCAAAAGGGATGTGGAGTATTCCCAAGATTTGATAATTTTTGATAGAGTAGAATAGTTGATTTTACCTTTAAATTTCAGAAAAGAGTTCTTAAAAGAAAAATCGCCTCCTCAAAAGAATCTGTGGGTTCCCGGAGGTTCTGGCAGTTTTTATTAAAACTTGTTTTTATAATCTCCCTTTCAGAATCCACAGAAAACTCTTTGTCATAAGAGATTCTCATAGATATCTTTTTGATTTTTCTTCTATACTGATTGCACTTCAAAATCCACACACAGAGAATAGGCCTAGTTTTTGTCAAAATGTCTCGATAATATAAAGCTCTTATGTAAATTTTATTATTTCATTAAAAAAAATACATACTCTATTGAATTTCTCTAATACAAAGTTTAAAATCACTTAAAGGTTGGTGATTTTTAAATAATTAAAGAGGGTGTTCGATAAAAAATAGTGATAAGCCATGAAAATATTAAAAACAATCATTTCATATTTATGCATTTTTTTTATTTTAGCGGCTCTTCATGGGCTAACTTTCGCACAAGAACAGACTGATTCAACAAAGCTTGAAGAAGCATATAATTTATTTAACAAAATAAGCCCAGTTCAAGATGAATATAATCCTAGACGCTCAACTCAAAAACTTATAGAAGCTAGCAACTCTCTTAAAAAATTAGGGGAGTATCACAATAATGTTGTCATAGAATTTTTGATGGAAACTATTAAGAAGGAATTCTCTATAAAAGCCTCCAATGCTCCTAATTCGTATATAGTTGGAGATGCTTTAGTAAGCTTATCCAATATGGTGCATAAGAAATATGATGATAACTTTAATGACTTGAAGGGATTAATAGATAAAAACAAAGAAAGAATAGACCCTCGTTCATTCTCTCATATAGAGAGTTCTATAGAAAATCTTGAGGAAAAAATAGAAACAAATCCTCAATTAGAAGATAAAGAAAGTTTATACTTTAAAGATCAATTGCTTAAGGTATCTTCAAGAAAACTGATGGAATATGTAGATACTTTGTTTAACGGAACCAATGAATTCCTTACTGATATCCAAAGAAATTCTCCTGAGCGTACTATTTATAGAAGAAATGAGGAAGCTAATCATACAATTGACATTCTTGTGAGGTTGAAAGGAAAAAACCCCATTCTTATCGGTCCGGCAGGTTCTGGAAAAACCACTGTTGTTGAAAAGATAACACAAATGATCATAGACAAAGAATTCCCTGATCTGAGTTTTTATGATTATTTAAGAAAAGCTGAACTGCTTTCTACATCACCAGCTCGTATTTCTAAAATAGCTTTGTCGGATAGCTCCTCTGCACAAGCCGCTGCTATAGAAGATTATTTTAAAGCTGTACTTGCCATTCAAGAAGCTACAAAAAAACCCATCATTGTATTTTTAGATGAAGTCCATACATTAAGTAAATCTCAAGTTGAATCTTTGAAGCCTTTTTTAGATTCTGAGCGTAACGGCATTCATTTTATAGGAGCGACAACCTCAAAAGAATTTATGGCTAAATTTAAAGACAACGATGCTATTAAACGTCGTTTTGAAAAGGTTGCAGTGCCTGAGTTCAATGTTGAAGAGGTCATGGAGCTTTTAAAGTTTTCTTGGATTCCCAAAATAGAAGGAAAATATCAGGTTGAATTCGAAGACAATGAAGTCATTAGGAGAGTTGTGGAGGAATCACTATTTATTGTTCCGGATAATGGAAGAGTGAGTGCTTCAATAAAAGCTCTTATGGACTTAGCTATTTTTGTTCAAAGAAGGAAAGGGGAAAATAAGAAGACTGTCTCTATTACAAAGCAAGATTTTTCAGATTTTTTAATTAAAAGATATGATCTACCTGCTGATCCTAGAGATGGGGTAAGATTTGCAAAGTATGCTGATGATTTAAAAAAGAAGTTAAATGAAGAAGTTCTCGGTCAGAGTCATATGATCAATGATATTGTTAATTTATGGCTTCAGAACATCCAGGATAAAGAACGTAGAATCAGGGTAGGTCTTTTACTAGGTTCCACAGGAGTAGGAAAGACCATGGTTGCTAAAGAGTTTACTCAATTAGCTTTCCCTTCTGCAAACAATCCAGTGATGCATATTGACGCCAACACATATAAAGATGGAAGCCTCTCTCTTAATGCTTTATTGGGAGCACCACCGGGAGTTATATCTTCTGATAAAACTTCAGGAGAGCTTATGAATTGGTTAGATGATCCAGCTCGTGGAGGCAAAGGAGGTATTATTATTATAGATGAAGCAGAGAGAGCTCATAAAGATTTTTGGGAAAAATTTATGGAATTTTTCGATACAGGAACGATTACAGGTGCTGATGGGAAGATAAGAAAGGCGAACAACGTCATTATTCTTTTAACAAGCAACCGAGGAGATAATGTCTTATTTCCTAAAGGGATGAAAAACTGGACCGAAAGAGAGTGGAATGAACATATAACTCTTCTTAAAGACAATCCCTCTATGATAAAAAATATCTTTAGGGAAAAAGTTAACGGACTTGACACAGCTCAACTCCCTAACCTTATTCTTGAAAGAGTGGATTCTTATATCATTGCTAATCCTATTGATTTAAATTTAGCATTGAGAATTGCAAGAAAAAAGGCTGATCAAATAATCAAAGATACAGAAAAAACTTTTAAAATAAAATTAGAGATTGATGATAAATTAATAGAATATCTTGTGAAAAATGTTTTTAATCCACAAAACGGTGTACGTATTGTTATCAAAAATCTAGAAAAATACATTGGAGAAGCTATCGTCAACTTTCGCTCTCAATGGAGTTTAAAGGATCAGGAAGTAATTCAGATCAGCCTTTTAGAAAAAGGAAGTCAGGTTAAAGTTTCATCTAAGAGAAAGAAAGGAGGAGATGAGATTCTTTCATCAGCTCCTAAAAAGAAATTTAAAGATGTTTTTGAGAACCAAGAATTCATAAATAAGCTGATTCATTTTAAAGAGATCTTTACAAAAAGTCTTATAGGTCAGGATGAGCTTGCTGAGAAGATAAGCCAAGCTATTTTAGCTCATAAAAGCTTCACAAATAATAAGAAGCCTCTAAGTTTCTTTCTTTTAGGAAGCACAGGTACAGGAAAGACAGAAACAGCACGTGTTATAGCTAAGATTTTTCACGGAAGTGAAGAGCGAGCTGTCATTATACCTCTTTCAAACATAACGTACACAGGACAAATGAACGATATTTTTGGCTCCCCCAAAGGATTTGCAGGCTCAGATAGGGAAAGTCTTTTTGAGCGAGCTCTGAGAAACAATCCAACTGGTGGCGTTATTGTGTTTGATGAAGCTTCTAATGCAGGAGGCTATGATAAGCACTTAAAAGAAACTATAATGAAACATTTTTATAACTTAACCGATGAGGGAAAATGGACTTCCAATGTAACAGATCAAACTTATAACCTATCAAAATATACATTTATTTTTACAGGAAATGATGGAGAAAAGATTTTTCAAGGTGTCAGCCACGAGGACCTGCGCTTAGCTATTTGGGAAGAGGCTAAAGAGACAGAGCAATTAAGAAAGCTTCTCTTAGAGGCAGGGGTTCCAGAAGCTTTCTTAAGCAGGATGTCTCTCATTGCTCTTTACAAGCCTTTATTAACAAGCGAAGTAAATGTCATTGTTGAAAAGTTCTTAGAACCTATTAAAAAAGAAACTGAAAAATGGGGAGGCAAAATCAATTATAGTAAGGAATTTTTAAATTCCTTTTCAGAAGTCTTCTTTACTCAAGGCCAAGGGGGCCGGAGTTTGAAAAATGTTGTTGACCAACAAATCAAGTCTCTTATTACTCAAGCTCGATTTAGATTAACCCAGGAAAATAAACAAAATGATTCTATTACAATCACCTTATCTTTGGAAGATAATCTTCCTAAAACCTTTTATGTCGAAGGTAAAGACTTTAAAAGAAAAGTAAGTTTTACAGCAGAAGTTTCTTCTAAAAACACAAAGCTTTTCCAAGAAACATTAGACGTAACTCAGAATGCTACAAAGAAGATACTACTCGGAAAAAAAGAGGCTAAAATAGTAGCTTATCATGAAGCAGGGCATGCTGTTCTCAATGATCCCCACATAACAGGCCAAAAATTAGTTTATCTTACTATCATTCCTGGAGGTGATGTTGCAGGTTATGCACGATATGAAGAGGAAAACTCTTCTATTCCTAAATTAAATCTTGATAGAGAGGCTCTTGTCATACTAGTAGCTCAACTTTTAGCTGGAGGAATCAGCCAAAAGAGAGCTGGTTATCCTTATGATACAGGAATGTCTAATGATTACGAAAAAGCTCAAAAGGTCACAAAGAAATTCTATGAGTCTGGTGCTGCAGGGAACTCTTCATGGAGAAAGAAAAAGAATTTTAAGAACTTTCGATCAGAAATATTTCAAGAGGCGGAAGAAGTAGCTAATAAAATTTTAGATGAAAAAAAGGAAACAGTAGAAGCTTTTACTCAAGCTCTTTTAAAGGAAGGTGCGCTCAATGAAGAAAAAATTAATAATATTATAAATGGTGTAGGAGGAGGAGTCTGTAACAAAATTTTTTAGCAGTATCTTCAAAAAAGCTTTCCTATGATAGTTCGTTCACTTAAAAAAGTCTGCATGGGAAGCAAATTCTTGCACAGAGTGATTAAAAAACTGGTACTACAATTTTCCCACTAAAAATCATAAAAAAAACTCAGTTTAAACCCGACTTCAGCGTTTTCTACTACTAATACTACATAAAAGTACGTAAGCTATGTTTAAAATAGAAGTGGAGGGCATTTTTCCAGAAAGTAAGTTTGTAGTGTCAGAAATCTTTTTTTAAAGATAAAATAGTCGTTTCAGTACTTTGGATGTATCGAACTTCCATTAAGCAACAACGAAAGTATTTTGCCTTGATTCTTAAATACTAATGACCTAAATTCCCGACAAAAAATATACACTAGGATTTAAGTTCTGCTCAGAATCTGGAAAATTTCTTATTCCCCCTTGTAAAAAGTAGGATTTTATAGAATTTTTAGAGATAAATACTCTTGCCTATGCTTCCTGAAATCTGTTAATTTTGATACTAGGTTTCAGGACTAAGAGCCTGTTTTTTTTCAACAGAATACTCCTGATAAATCATAAGAACGAGTTAATTTAGTCTCATTGAGTTTTTCTGGAGAACTTATAACACACTATTTTTATAGGTCTTTTTAAAGCTATGTTTTTCATAGGCTCTGTTTTTGGATTGAAATTTGATCCTGTCGTTAAGAGTTTTGAGTCATCAACAGGGAGTTGACAAAGCCCCTAAAACATAGTTCAATTTGAACTATGTCTTATAGGTATGAAGAGAAAAGAAATGGAAGCATCTATGTGTATGAGATAAGCAGTTACTGGGACAAAGAAAAAAAACAATCTCGTCAGAGAAGAGTTTATTTGGGCAAGAAGAATCAATCTACGGGGAAGCTTGAAGCCAAGTTGAACAAACATCCTATAAGTTCTGTAGGTGTTGGGGGGGTGCATCTTTTGCGAGAGATCAGCAAGCAATTAAATTTGCCTCCTCAAAAGAACCTCCGGGAACCCACAGATTCTTTTGAGGAGGCTAATTTCATAAGCTTCGAAATCACTTGTTTCATGAGATACGATCTCTATTCCCAGATCCTTAGCTGTCCTTCCTTCTCCTTCTCCTATTTTCTTAGTTCTTAAAGGTTCTTTATGAAGCCAAAAAGTAAGACTTCCTTTTTCCCATTTATTTCCTCCCAGGCTTATGAGCTTTTCTTTTAAACCTAATTCATCAAGCACTCTCCAAGTTCTCTCTAGATCAGAATTTTGCATAAATAATTTTCTTACATTCATCTCCCACCAGAACTTCGCATAACCTGTTTTTAATTCTGAAGCTGAAAATTCATTTATAATTTCTTTAATCCTTTCTAAATCTTCTTTTTTAGGCTTTAGTTCATACTGAAACATTTTAATCAAATAACGGATGACTGAAAAGATCTCAGGATTCATACCCTCGTTGTACCTTTGAGTTTCTTTATGATTTTTTGAATCATAATAGCTTATTTCTCCTTTTAGAAGATCTTCTAAAAGGGAAGGGTTTCTGGAATCCCACTCCTTGATGCTTCTTACTACAGGATCTTTAGATTCGCTCAGTTCTATCATCATCACAGAATAAGAATCGGTATGCTGTTTTAATACATCTCCTTCCAATAAAGGTGCCTTTGGACCTCTTGATTCTCTTAAAGGCCTTACCTCCCAAGCACTTTTATTGCTATTTCCTTGAAAGTAGGGAAACTTTTTAGAGATTTCTTCTTCTAGCCTTGAGACTTTTTCCTCTGACCCCCCTTCTACGACTAAATCTATATCCTGAGTGGGAAAAAAGATCTTTGTGTAGTCGTAATCGAAATGTTCTTTTTGGGGTTTAAACCAGCCCTTGTTCTCATTTTCCTTTCGTTCTAGATCCTTTTTCACATAGTAAGCTAAGCTGGAGGCTGATCCTCCCAAAAGCCAGACCCGGACTCCCATTCTTTTAGCTAAGTTTTTGATGTACCGAAGTTCTGGATTTGTGAGGCGAGCTTCTTTGATAGCTTCGGTGAGTTGGTCTGAACTCACATGAGTTTGTGAAAAAGTGGACTGCGAGAATGAGAAAAAAACTGAAAAGCTTAAAGCAAACAAGAAGGTTTTAAAGTTCATAAAATTGTATTCCTTAAAATCGTATTTATCCTCTGAAACTAACTGAAACACCCAGCGCAATTATTTTTTCATCATTATTATCATTTTTTATACAGTAAGACAATTAAAAAAGTTCAACTAACTTTTTTACTATATTTTTTATAAAATTTTTGGCCTTCTCAAAAGAACCTCCGGGAACCCACAGATTCTTTTAAAATGACCTGGATTAAAGGCTTGAAAATTGTGAAAAAAATTACTGGTCAGAACACTAGTTATAACTCAGCAGGATTTTAGGACAAAATAAACAAAAAACACCCTGTAACTTAAAATAGGAAGGGATTCAAAGTCCTGTGATGATTTCCTGCTGTCATACACTGAACAGGGCTCCTTATACCAATTACAGAAATTAATTCGACATTTTTATGTTCAAATTTAAAATTTTAAAATTGACTTAAGGAAAAGTTTCAATTAGGAGGCTTTAAAAAAGTTTTTTTTGAAGGGAGGTTGAGTTTTCATAAGATATGTTTATTTTATGTATATCTATTGTTGTGTGAATCGATTGATGGGTTAAAATAAGTGTAAAAAAGTGAGGTTAAGATGTAAAATGAAAAAAATCAGTTACGCAATTTAATTTATAACCCGAGTTTCGACTTTTATATATTGCTCAGAGGCCCCTGTTCTTGAGTTTTAAGTTGAATGGAGGGTTTTTTAGGTTTTAAACAATAGGAGATGAGAGTACCTAAAAGATTGATGACAAAGTTTTGTGGGCTACGATGGCGAGAATGCTCAAGATGAAACTCTCCTTTTAACACTCCAATCACTGACCTCCACAACAGAACGTTTTTTCAACATCAACTTGTCAAATAAGGGAATCAATTTATTCTCCATATTTAATTTGACGTTTGTAATAAGCTTAACTCCCTTTTTTAAAAGCTTTTTGAAAAGGTCTGATGAAATATAACCTTTGTCTCCAAAGAGTTTCCCCACCAGCCCTTTACTATAAATCCATAACTCAGCTTTCGATCATCTACATTTCCCGGAGTTAAGGTAAAACTTAAAAGCTCTCCTAGGTGATTGATAACAATATGGAGTTTAAATCCGAAGAACCAGCCTGTGACTCCTTTTACCTTTTTTTAGCTAACTTTTGAAACACCTTATTTCGTCCTATTCTTTTATTTTTGAAGAAAAATCGATGTGGAATCAATAAATGATATGCCGGTGGTTTTACTCATAAGGCTTGTCGAGAAAAGAAACATCAAAAAAGCCATGTCTTTTTTTATGTTCACAAATCGGGAGTAAGACAACATTTTAGGAAAATAAGGTTTAAGATAGACTTCTGCAAACTGATAAAAGGCTTTAAAATTCCTAAAGACAGAACTTTGGAAAAGTAAGCAAAGAGTGATAATTTCGCTGGAAGACATAGCACAAGAAAAACCTCTTTTATTTTTAGCAAACTAGTTCTGGATGCTGCTGTATGAGAGGGGTTAAAAAATCATCGACAAGAACATAAATTGATATGATATAATTAGAATTAGAATTAAACATCTTAGACCTCCTTGTAAGTTGCTTCTTCAAGACATCTTATCAAAGAACTGAGATGTTTGTTTATATCAGCTAGCCTTTAGACCTGAAAAAAGTCCTGACTTCGACACAACACAGTGAGTTAAAAAAAAATATTTCCGTTCTTTTGGTTCTAGCTTTTAGTTGAAGGAGTTATACACAGGTTTTAGGTTGTTTCTGTGGCCCCGGTCCATTTTACAAGTTTGCAAAAGTTGTTTAGCCTTTTTAAAGAATGTTTGTAAAAGTAACATCAAAGTCTAAAGGTAAAAAAAGTGTACGGATTGTAGAGTCTGTTTGGCTTAAGGGGAAGTGCGTACAAAAGACCATTCGTTCTATGGGTATTTTTGCAAACGATAAGGAAGTTAAAAAAGCTAAGAAGTTAGCAGAAGAGTTGATCATAGACATTAAGAATCAAAGAAATCCTGTGCTTCCAGGTTGTGAGAAGCTAGTTTATGGTAGAAGGCCTAAGGAGAAGAAGAAAGAGAAGAAAAAAAAGAGTGAGAAAGATTTCCAGTTTTCAGGCAGTATTTTAGAGGAGAAAAAGCGTGTTGTTTGTGGTATTGAGAAAGTTTTTAATGAGCTTTATGCTGAGTTAGGTTTTGTAAATTTGATTGAGGGTACAAAGAAAGATTTAGAGTGGAATGATATTTTAAAGCACTGTGTTTTATCAAGAGTTTTTAATCCAGAATCAAAAAGAGGTAGTGTAGAAACACTTTTTGAAGATTTTAACCGACAGATTCCTTTAGAGAAAGTTTATAGGGCTATGGATCGTTTTTATCCTTTTATTGAGACCTCGAAGAAAAAGGTATCTGAGAACACCTTGTCTTTGTTTAACTGTAATAGACGTTATATGATCTGACAGTTACCCTTTCCTGTGGCCCCAAAAATTGTAACTATTTGAAATTATTCACTTATTGCAGTGTGTTGTGTCGAAGTCAGGAAAAAAGTCGAAACTCGGGTTATTAACTTTAAGATTTAAAAAAGTAGAAAAATAAATAGTCTTTGTTTAACTGTATTTTTTAAACTTTAGCTTAAAACCCTTTACCACCCCGAAATAAGAATCATAACGCAAAAAGTTATCTCTTCTTTTTTTTTTCATACAAGGTATGCTTTTAACAAAGGATAAGAGTCTTTTCCTTTATTATGTAGGTTAGAAAATAGGACTTAAGAAACAAAATAACGAAAAAACATTAGAAAAGGAGGGATTTTACGTTATGAAAAAACTAATACTAACATTTTTATTTTTGATGTCTTTAGGAGGACTTTCTTATGGAGACGTCGTGGAAGGAGAAGTTCAGAGCTTAACTTTACAAGCTTCACTAGAACAATCACATCACTCTCTGGAGGCTTCACCCTTAGCAGTAACTCCTCCTAAAAATACAGAAGGGATTTTAAGGGTTAATGGCGTTCCAGGAGAAGGGCAAGATTCTGAATATGGTATCTTTGCCTGTGAAGGAACTCTCGAGGTTCCCAAAAAATATAGTTGCCATTACTTAACAAAAAAAGAATTAAACAAAGAGGTGTCTCTTAAAAAAGGGCTTTATGCCTTAATTTATAGTACCACAAGGCAATTTATTGAAGTGAAAGAAGAAACTCTAATTGATATCGATCTTGACACAATTAAGATCAATTCTCAAGGTCAAAAATACTCTCTTTATTTGGATCTTACTAACAAGAAAATGCAAGATTTGATAATCAGAGATATTTATATAAATTCTTATAATAAAAGCAGTATTAGATGGTGTAATTTATATGGGAATTACAGTCCTGATACAAAAACTATGTGTAAATATAACGCATCAAAAAACCTTGATGAATATGCTAAAATGATAAGATTTAATGAAGATGGAAGTTATGAAGTTCCATATTTTTCTTTTGATGGTGAAAACTCTAGTTTTTTCTGGTTTTCAAAGGGACGACATGCTGTTAGTCACACTTATGATATAGAAAAGAAAGAGACTTTTATTTCTGTTTTTAGGGGTACTTATATTGTTCAATTTACAAATGACAATGGTCAAACCTCTGATGTTTATGGTGTTAACTCTTGGGAAGATTAAAACAACACAACTATCACACTTAAAAAGAGAGGCTGGAATTTGGTTTCAGCCTCTCTTTTTAGAGAGCACAACTAAAGTTTTTGCCTCTTCAAAAGAATCTGTGGATTCCCGGAGGTTCTGTCAGTTTTCCAATGCTGTGATATAAGATATAATAACCCGAGTTTCGACTTTTTTCAGGGCTAAAGGCTAGCTGATATCAACAAACACCTCAGACCTTTGTAAGATTTTCTTGAAGAAGCAACTTACAAGGAAAAACACCTTGAGAGTTGCAAAAAACATACAAGGAGGTCTAAGATGTTTAATTGTAACTGCTCACTCTCGTAAGTTTTTATTTAAAGCCATAGAGATGGCTTCTAAAGAAGAATACCCTTTATTTCTCATTGTTTTAACATAGCTGGTAATGCGACAAAAATATTTCGCCATTTCTTCTGTTCTGAAACACCCTGACACTTTCTTTTTCACTTTAGTCATTCTTAGATCTCTTTCAGCTCTGTTATTAGTAGGATCTACGTTCTTTCTTTTAGCAAAGCACAGTATTTCTGCTTCATACTTTTTAAATCGCAGCCAAAGGTTTTGAGCTTGTGTATGCTTTATTCGTCCTTTCTTGCCATTTTTCTTAGGAAATTCTGGAAGCTCTTTTAAGCCTTTTGTAAGAATACTCCTATACCTTCTCTGAAGAGTTTCGTACTCTTTTTGAGTCAGAACTCTTGACTCTTTTTTATGAACTAACTCCACAGTCTCTTTAAGAAGTTTTTTGAGATTTGTAGCCCATTTGAATCCATTGCTTTCTTCTATAAATTTAAGCTCTCTCAAAAGGTGAGCCACACACAAAGCATGAGTTATCTTATCATAACAAAAGTAAGGACTCCAACAATCATGCACAAGCACTCCTGTATATCTATCCAAGAGACCAATATCTTTTATGGCTTCCCTTCCACCTGAAAGGTGTAGAAACTGCAAGACTAATTCTCCTGAACTATAAGTATGAATCCAGTAGTTTTTACCCTTAACCCTCATAGAGGTCTCATCAACATGAATGACCTCTGATTCAAGTATCTTTTCTTTCATCTGCTCTTCCCAACTTTTAAGAAACTCTCCTAATTCAGCAATGTATCTCAACATAACTGCAGGAGAAATCATTCGACCTATAAGCCCCATGTAATGTTCCCCAACACGTTGAAAAGACAGCATCTGAACTATAATGAAATTGATGATGGAAGCTCTAATGCCTACACCATACTGAAGAGGACCACTCATACCTTTAGGGAATTGAACTTCCCCTGTTTCTGCGGACAGTCAATTTTCTCTTAAAGTCTCCATAAAATGGAGGTAAAAGAAAGAATTATAAAATCAAAAGTAGGTCTTTTGCAATTAGCAGAAGAGTTAGGCAATGTATCTCAAGCTTGTAAGGTGATGGGCTTTTCAAGAGATACATTTTATCGTTACAAGACACTCAAAGAGGAAGGAGGTTTAGAATCATTAAGAGAGCAAAGTCGTAGAAAGCCTAATTTAAAAAACAGAGTTGATCAAACGACAGAAGAGGCTTGTTTAAGGATCGCTATAGAACTTCCTGCCTATGGACAGTTGAGAGCGTCCAATGAGTTAAGGAAAAAAGGAATTTTTATTTCTCCTGCAGGAGTTAGAGGGGTCTGGCTAAGAAATAATTTAGAGACTTTCAAAAAGCGTTTGAAAGCTTTAGAAAAGAAGTCTGCAGAGGAAGGCTTGGTTTTCACAGAGGAGCAGTTACAAGCCCTAGAGAAGAAGAAACAAGAGGATTTAGAGTGCGGAGAGGTAGAGACAGCTCATCCTGGTTATTTAGGCTCACAGGACACTTTTTATGTGGGAACTATGAAAGGTGTAGGACGTCTTTATCAACAAACCTTTGTGGACACTTACTCAAAAGTTGCTTTCTGTAAGCTCTATAAAACGAAAACACCTATCACAGCAGCTGACCTTCTCAATGATAGAGTGTTCCCTTTCTTTGAAGACCATGATGTGTCCCTGCTTCGTATGTTAACAAATAGGGGTACAGAGTTCTGTGGAGTTCAAGATCGTCACGATTATGAGCTTTATTTGGCTATCAACAATATAGAACACACAAAAACAAAGGCAAGACATCCTCAAACCAATGGCATCTGTGAAAGATTTCATAGAACAATTTTAGAGGAGTTTTATCAAGTGGAGTTTAGAAAAAAAGTGTACAAAAGCATAGAAGAGTTGCAGTCTGACCTTGACTTGTGGCTTGTAAAATATAATGAAAGGAGAACTCATCAGGGAAAAATGTGTTGTGGTCGAACACCTATGGAAACTTTCCTTGACGGAAAACAAAAAGTAAGGCAAAAGATGATTGAACAGAACGAAAACTGACAGACAGTTTTTTATCAACCCAGAAAGGGTAACTGTCAGATCATATAACGTCTATTACAATTAATACCATTTCCAAAAATCAATTTTTGAGCTTATGAAATTTCTTTCCTTCTCGCACCTTTGAGCTCGATTAACAGAGCCAAAAGTATGTCCGACTCCCTCAGTATAAAAGATGTTATTGTTTATGAGTATCTATATCATACTGAAAGCAACTGTCTTTCCTTTGAAAACAAGTCTTTTTATTTTTTTAAAATCTTCAACCTCTGTATAAGTATCACTAACCCAATGACTATCTTCATGACTATGATAAAGCCACCAGTCTCGTTTTATAGGTAAAATTCCCTTTTTATGAGCTTCTTTCAGGGCTTTTTGAGTGTCAAAAAGAGAAGGGCTTTCAATAGGGCTATCACTTCCAAAGTCAAATTTAACATCTTTTTCTTCTAAATAACTCCAGTTAAAAACGTTCTCAAAGCTTCCTAACTTATTATAAAGCCATTTCTTATCAGTAAGAAAATGACAAGGTTGCATATGAACTCTTACTCCCAGTTTTTTGAAACATCGAATGGTTTCTTTTCTTAAAACTTCTCCGTGCTCAACATGTAGCTTTCCTTTTTTATTATTTTTAAAAAGTGCTTCTGTAGCCAAAGCTAGCTGATGACTAGATTCATCTCCTATACAGTGAACGGCTACTTCTAAGTCGTACTCCCAAGCAACTTCAAGCCTTTCTTTGAGTTCAGAAAAAGAAAACAATAAGAATCCTGAATGGTTTGAATCCTTATAGTTTTTACTTAAATAAGCTCCTTCTAAACCTAAAGCTCCATCTAAAAAGATCTTTAAACCTTTGAATCTCAACTGTTCAGAAGAGCATTCTGATTTTACTTCAAGGGCTTTATTTAAACTTCGTGCAAAATCATCTTGAGCATAAAAATACGTCTCTACCGCTAAAGTCAGTTGGCCTTCTTTTTCAATTTTCAAAGCTTGCTCCAAAGGTGTGTCCATGGCCATAAAATCCCTAATATGAGAAAACCCCGCTTGGTTAAAAATCTCCATACCTTTTAAAAGATCACATCGTATGTCCTCACAAGACGCTTTAGGTTTTCTTTCTTCTACAAGTGAAAAAGCTCCTTCCACTAAAACACCTGTAGGCAAACCCTCTTCATCTTCAAAAATTCTGCCTTTATCTAAAGAGAATTTTTGAGACAAGTTTTTTTCATAAAGACCCACCTCTTTGAGAGCTAAGGTATTAAGCCAAAGAGCATGAAAGTCTGTTCTGTAAAAACAAACAGGATGATCAAAAACTTCATCTAAAATCTTCCTATGAGCTTGACTATTCCTAGGCCAGTTATGCTCATCCCAGCCAAACCCCATAAGCCAGTGACCTAAAAAATTTTCTTTTTTTATATCAAGAGTTTTCACATCTTCAGCCTTTTTCAAACCTGACAGACTAAGTCTACGAGCTGAAGCTCCTGTTTCAAGCCAATGAACATGACTATCAAAACAGTTTGGTATTTTCAAAATGGACACTTAAAAAATGCCTCCATGTTTTTTCAAAGATGTCTTTAAAGAATAAAGTAAAAATCCTATGCTTGCTAAACAAAGACCTATACTCAACCACTGCCCTCTTGTCAGACCTAAAAGCTCAAAACCAATATGGGAATCAGGCATACGGTAATTTTCTCCTAAAATTCTCATAAGAGAATAAGTTATGCCAAAAACACTAACCACAACGCCATACTTTCTCGGAACTTTCCAAACAAACATCAAAACTAAAAGCACTAAAAAGCCCTCTAAAAAAGATTGATAAAGTTGAGAGGGATAGCGAGGTGAAAGGACATAAGAGAGAGCCTCTAACACAGCTTCATTGTGTGATTGTGAAGCTTTAATCAATCGATCTACCGCAGAAAAAATCAAATTTCTATTTTGAAGAGGAAATTCAAAAACTATTTCTTTCCAATTTAAAATATGAGGATCGAGAGCCTTAACAGCATGAGAAAGGGTATAGAGTTTTTCTTTTTCACCCCTTACAACCCATTCATACATTTCTGAAGGAAACTGAACAGCCCACCGAAAAGGACTCTCCACTACCCTTCCATAAAGTTCTCCGTTAATAAAATTTGCTAAACGCCCTAAAAAAAAACCTAAACTTGCAGGCAGAGCTAAAAGATCCAAGAGGCCTAAGAAAGGTAGCGAGAAAAAACGACCATACAAACAGCAAGCTAAAATAACACCTATAAAGCCTCCATGACTGGACATACCTCCTTTATGAACGCTCAAAGCCTCCCAAAACGGAAAAGAAGATGAAAACTGGAAGAAAGTTTCAGGGGAGTAAAAAAGTACATAGCCTAAACGTCCTCCTAAGAAAACTCCTAAAAACACAAACGTCAAAAAATCAGAAACATCTTTAGTTTTTTTTAAAACCGTTTTCTTATGTTTTACAAGATGAATCATGAAGTAATAGCCCACAACAAAAGCCAAAATATAAGCTAAAGCATACCAACGGATTCCAAAATTATCTGTGAATTGTATTAAGAAAGGATCCATTTGATGAATGTAATATTTCATATTTACTTAGAAGCTCTGATTTTAAAAAGAGGCTTCAAAAAAGGAGCTGTTATACTTTTTTTTATTTTTACAATTTGCTCAGGGGTTCCTTCAGCTAAAACAAAGCCACCCTTAACACCTCCCTCAGGCCCCATATCTATAATGTAATCACAGTTTTTAATAATATCTAAATTATGTTCAATCACTAAAACTGTATGGCCTTTGTCAACTAAACTATGAAGAAGTTTTATAAGAAGATATACATCATCAAAGTGAAGTCCTGTAGTAGGTTCATCAAGAATATAAAGTGTATGTTTTTTTGATTGTTTAGAAATTTCACGTCCTAGCTTAATTCTCTGAGCCTCGCCCCCTGAAAGAGTAGCAGAATTTTGTCCTAAAGTTAAATAAGAAAGCCCTACTTTCTGAAGAGTATCAAGTTTCTTATAAATCAATTTGTGATGAGAAAAAAAATCACAAGCCTCTTTTACAGTCATTTTTAAAATATCAGCAATGGATTGATCCTTAAAGCGAATGCTTAAAGTTTCGCTATTATAACGAAGGCCTGAACACTCATCACAAAGCACATAAGAATCTCTCATAAATCGAAAGTTTAATTTCACTTCTCCTAGGCCGGAACATTTTTCACAACGTCCTCCCGACACATTAAAACTAAAATGTCCCGTCTTATACCCTCTCATCTGAGCTTCAGGAAGTTGGCTGAAAAGCTCTCTTATAAGAGTAAAAACTCCTATGTAAGTAGAGGGGACGGAGCGGGAGGTTTTTCCTATAGGCTTTTGGTTGATCTCAATTACATTATCCAAGTTTTTAAAACCTGAAATCTTATTGTAAGAAGCTGGTTTAAAAGAGCTTTTCTTGAACTTCCGTGCTAAAACTCTGTAAAGGGTTTCTCTTACGAGTGTTGATTTCCCACTTCCTGACACCCCTGTAATACCACAAAAGGTCTCTAAAGGAAATTTTACATTTAAATTCTTCAAATTGTGGCCGGAAGCTCCTTTAACTTCTAAAAATCGTTTTGCTTTTCGTCTTGTTTTCGGTATAGGAATGGATAATTTTCCTGACAAATACTGTCCTGTAAGACTTTTTTTGTTTTTCATAATATCTTGAAGACTACCTTCTGCAATAAGTTTTCCTCCTAAAGAACCAGCCCTAGGCCCTAGATCCAAAATATGATCAGCAAACCTTATGGTCTCTTCATCGTGCTCTACTAGGATTACTGTGTTTCCTTTTTTTTGAATCTCTCTTAAGATTTTTAAAAGCTTAAAATGATCTTTAGGGTGAAGACCGATACTGGGCTCATCTAAAACATAGAGAATACCTCTCATAGAAGAGCTTAGTTGATGAGTTAAACGAATTCTCTGTCCTTCTCCTCCTGAAAGGGTACGAGTAGGACGGTTCAAACTTAAATAACCAGTACCTATATGAACCATGTATTCCAAACGTACAACAATCTGTTCAATGATTTTTTCAGCGATCTGTTTTTTACGATCATTTAATTCAAAAGAAAGTTCTTTCATAAATTTCAAAAGCCTATCACAGGAAAGTTCTGAAAGTTCTCCAATATGACGAGACTGAAGAAAAACATTCAAAGCAGACTGATTCAAACGATAACCTCTACACGTAGGACATAGGTCAAGAGCTAATTCATCAATTTCATCATTCTCCTCATATTCATAACTATTATCATAGATCTTAAGTTTGCAAGAACCTAAACCATGGCACACAGTACACATACCTTTAGGATCGTTAAAACTAAAAGTTCTTGGTTCAAGATCAGGACAAACATAATCACAAAAAGTACAAGAGTTTTTTATAGAGTAATTTTTTATTTTCTTTTCAAGAAGCTCTATTCCTACAAAGCCTCCAGAAAGTTTTGTAGCCCATTTTAAACTCTCTTTTAAACGATCAGAGTATTCTGGTCTCATAACCAAACGATCAATTAAAATATCGATGTTATGTTTTTTTTGTTTTGAAAGCTTGTTCATTCGTGAAAGTTCCAGCCAAACACCATCAACTCGTGCCCTCAGAAAACCCTTCTTAAGCCATTCTTGGGCTTTGTTAAAAAACTCACCTTTCCTTCCTCTTACAACAGGTGATATGACTAAGAATTTGCTTCCTTGAGAAAGTTTCATAATGTCGCTAAAAATCTCATCTAAACTTTGACCCTTAAGAGATTCTTTGTGGTTAGGACAAAAAGGCTCTCCCACCCTCGCAAATAAGAGTCTTAAGTAATCAAAAATTTCTGTTACTGTTCCCACAGTAGAACGAGGGTTATAGCTGACTGTTTTTTGCTCAATAGCAATAGAGGGGCAAAGTCCTTTAATGGATTCATATTCCGGTTTTTTAAGTTGTTTCAAAAATTGCTTAGCGTAAGATGATAAACTTTCAATATAACGTCTCTGTCCTTCAGCATAAATTGTATCAAAAGCCAAGCTCGATTTTCCACTGCCACTTAAACCAGTGATTACAACCAGTTTATCACGAGGTAAAAAGCAATTGATATTTTTAAGATTGTGTTCTCTTGCTCCTCTTACAGAAATCTTTTTTCCTCTATTTTCCATGTTTTTCATATTTTTTTTATTTTTAGTTTTAAGATTGCGGTTTTTTACTCCCCCCATAAAACCCTTTTTCCCTATATTTTCTATATTTTCCATGTTCTCTAATGTTTTATTTTTTAATGGGGTAATAAGTTTTTTTCTTTGTATCTTGTTCTACAATGTTGGTTTTCACACACACCGTAGAGTTCTAGTATGTGATGAACTAAGATAAATTTGTTTTTCCGACTAACCTCTTCCTGAAGTCTTTCAATACGATCATCCTCAAACTCCACAATTTTCCCGCAGTATATACAAGTTAAATGATCGTGATGCTTTTGAGGTGTAAGTTCATAACGAGCAGGCATAGCCCCCATACGCACCTCTATCATAAAACCATGTTGGGTTAAAACTCTTAAGAACCTATAAACTGTAGCAAATCCTAAGGAGGGTTCTATTTCAGACAGCTTCTCAAAAAGAGATTGTGCTGTAATGTGCTTTTTATCATAAGAGAAGATCGTTTTTAAAATCAAAAGCCTCTGAGAGGTGAATTTCAAACCCATCTCCCTGATCATATCTTTCAAGTCATTGTCTGAATAAACTTGTTTGTCAAATTTATACGCCTTAGGAGGACTAACATTTAGTCCTCCTGGCAGAAAAAGTTCATTTTTTGTTTCGCTCATATAAGTGGGATTATTTCATAATTGAAAATAACTTTCAATTATACGCCGCTTCGTGTTAGAGAAGTTTTTTTAAAAAATGTAGAATTAATTTCTGTAATTGGTATAAATCTTTTTTCAACACTCTAAAAATTTAACAGAGTTTGATTAAAAAGCCAGGAGGCTATGCGTTAAAAGAATGTCGAATTAATTTTTGGAAATGGTATAAGTTACAACTATCACATTTATTAAGGCTAGCGACTAAAACTCTCAAAGGTTTTAAAAGCCTTTACATAACGATAAGCCTCCAAAAGTTGGTAATCTTTTTGGAGTAACTCACGCACCTTTTTTGAAACCTCATATTGGTGGTTTTTGGTTTTTAAAGAATCTTCTTTTTTTAAATGGCCTCTTATGTTGTTCTCTCTAAAAATTGAAAACTTTTTTTCTTCCTTTTCATAAGCTGTAGTTAAATCAATTTGTTTGATTTCTATATCGGGCTTTACTCCTTCAGCTTGAATAGAAATTCCTTTAGGTGTGTAATAACGAGAGACGGTTAGTTTTAAAGCCGAACCGTCATGCAGTTCAATCAATGTTTGAACAGAGCCTTTTCCAAAGCTTCTCTTTCCTATAAGAAGAGCTCTCTTGTTATCTTTCAAGGCTCCTGCCACAATCTCACTAGCACTTGCTGAATAAGCATTGATGAGAACTACAATAGGAAAGCCTTTGTAAGTTCCAAGCTTTGTAGATTTTACTGTTTTTTTAACTTGTTTATCTCTCCCTATTGTAGATAAAATATCACCTTTATCTAAGAAAAGATCACTGACTTTTATGGCTTGGCTCAAAAGACCTCCAGGGTTGTTTCTAAGATCTAAAACAAGCCCCTTAATTGTTTTATTTTTTTTCATATATTTTCTTAAAACTCTCTTTAAATCTTTTGTTGTTTTATTAATAAAACTTGTAATTCTTATATAAACATAACCATCTCCTAAGCTTTTGTATTTGACTGACTTAAGAAAAATTTTTCCTCTTTTAATGGTAATGAATTTAGGGTTTTTTAGTCCCTTTCTTAAAATTGTTAATGTGACCTTTGTACCCTGCTTTCCTTTTAGTTTTTCAGAAACTTGAGAAAGGTTATGACCTTCAATACTTTGTTTGTTAATCCCTATGATCTTATCTCCTGCTTTTACACCGGCCTTCCATGCGGGGCTATCTTCAATGGGGGCAATCACTATAATAAACTTCTCCCTCAAAGTAATGTTAATTCCTAAACCTCCATATGTTCCTGTGGAGTCATCTTGAAATCGTTCAAAAGCTTTTTTGGTCAAAAAAGTAGTATGAGGATCCAGTTCACTGAGAATACCTTTGATGCCACCGACTAACAGTTTATCAATATTAACCTTTTCAACATAGTTGTTTTCGACTAAATTCAAAACTTCCGTAATCGTTTTAAATCTTGTATATTTATCTTTAGCCCACAATAAAAGAGGTCTATGGAAGATGAAAGCACAACTCAAAAAGCTGATCATAAATATGATTTTAAAAATGTTTTTCATATTCTTTATTGTCTCTGAAACCACAGAAGAGGGTCAACTGCTTCATCAAATTCTCTAAGTTCAAAATATAATTCTCCTCTAATTTGGCCTAAAGTTTGCCCTTTTGCAACAAGTTGATCTTTTACTACGTTAATGGACTTAAGTCCTGCATAAACTGTATAATAGTTGCTTAAGTGTTTTAAAATTATTGTTTTGCCATAACCTTTAATAGCTTCAACCCACATAACTTTTCCTCTAAAAACACTTCTTGCTTGATCGTTTTTTTGCAAACGATAACGGATTCCTTTATAGGGTATAAGAATAGAATGGAAGTACTCTCGAAAACCAAATCTTTTTCTTACAACACAAAACTGACAAGGATGAGAAAGAAGACCCTTAGCTTCATCAAAGGAAAGAGGGAGAAGTTCTTTCTTCTTCTTTCTTTTTTGACTCAAAAGGTCAATAAGATTCTTTTTTTTCTTTTGAAGAGTTTTCATGTATTTTCTTTTCTTCTTTATTTCAGATAGCAAATATTCTTTTTTTAAAATTAAACTTCTTTCTAAACTTTTTTGATTGTGACTATCTAGTTTTTTTTTTGCTGTTTGAAATGAAAGAGATTACTTTTGACATCTCCTATCTGATGCTCTACAAGCTCCAATACAAAAAGATCAGACTTTAAATCTTGAGAGAATTTGTAAAGAGTTTTTTTGGTTTCAAAGAGTTTTTTTTGTAAGATACTAACACTTTCTGCAAAGCTAAAGGCACTTACAAAGAGAAAAGAACTAAACAAACCAAACTTCACAAATCCCTTCTTCCCATGTTCTGTTGTTCAAATTGATTTCGAACCCAATTGAGAACGTAGCTGTGTTGTGTTTTTAATACAGAACGCACTTGAATAAAATCAATATCATCACTGGTTTCAAAAACATCCCTATAGGCAACTTTAATAGATTTTAAAAGAATACCAGCTTTAAAAATAGACGTGATAAAATAGGGGTGATCAACACCCCAATCCTCTGTTTGAACATGGTATTTTATATTTCCTAAATCAATGTCTGTATTAAAGCCTTGAACCATACTTAACTTTACTACGAAACACCTTATTTTCACAAGAGTTTAAAACTAGTCCTTTATCTCTTATGAAAAGTGTGCGTTTTTACGATAAATTCATGATGAAAAGTATCTCTTTAATACTAGCCTTAAGTCTTCTTACAGCTTGTAACAAAAAAAAAATTGTTACAATCCTCTCCTCATATTCTTGTAAAGAAAGAAGAAGTCCTCATGAGAACATTATTACAGATTCTTCTAAATACTTTAAAGTCCCTAAAACATTAAGTTTTCCCACTGTCATACTTTCAGGAAGAGCAGAATATAAAGCTAAAGTTATTAAAATGGAGGCTGAAAGTTTTGATGAAGAAATAAGACCCATCCGCCATGCTCTTTTGATTGTGAAGTCCTATAACACAAACAACAACAACACAAGTGAAATACAATATGCCTACACTAAAGAGAACGGAAACTTTAGTTTTACAGTTCCTAAAGATCCTGATGAAAAAAATAAGTACACCCTTGAGGTGAGAACACAAGTAGAAAGAAGCAAAGGAAATTTTGCCATTTTCAACTGTCCTGAAGAACAAAAACCTTATACTTTTGTTTCAGAAACTTTCAGCCTCCATCAAGATAAAGGGGAGTTGAATCTTACTTTAGAAGAAGAACAAACCACAGGAGCTTTTCATATTTTTAACCTCCTCCTAACAGCTAACGACATCCTTATGAAAGTCACTAGAGATCCTCCCAGTGACTGTTCTAATTCTAATCAGACTAACTCTACATACTGTAAGGCTTCAAGTTTTAGTATCCCCAGCTCTCTTGATAGTTTTTTAGGTGTTTATTGGGATTATGGTTTTAATCCTAACTTTTATTATAGTGTAGAAGACTTAGGAGTTAGTTTTGTGATTAATTCTTATAAAGAAAAACGTATGTTTATTTTAGGAGGAATTTCTGGAGATACCAAAGAAGCTGATACAGATCATTTTGATGATTCTGTCATCCTTCATGAGTACTGGCATTATCTTGATTATTTTCTTTCTAAAACATCAAGCCCAGGTGGGTCTCATGATAGAGGGGGAACTTTTGACCCTAGATTGGCTTATAGTGAGGCTATGAGTGATTTCTTCTCTATTTTCACACTAACTGACAAAAGGGGAGAAGATTTTCCTTATTATATAGACTTTCTGGGAGGAGAGGATTCGTTGAGGTTAACTTTTTCTACAAAAGAAAACGTTTTAAAAGAATCGGTTGAATATTGGGGAGAGATTGATATTCCTAGAATGGAAGTGGAGGGAGAAGGAAATTATAGAGAAACTTCTATAACACGCACCTTGTGGAAAATGTACAAAATAGAGGGAAACACTCCTGATGATAAAAGAAAATCCTATCTAAGAATTTATTCAGCTTTAAGAGAATTAAAGAATTCAAAAGACTATATAGATTTCAGCCACTTTCTTAAGTCTTATTTAATTTTTTTTAAAACAGATTCTATTGCTTCATGTTCAACATCTGTAAATGTTGAAATTCAAAACTTCCTGACAGAAGAAAAACAAGATCAAACTCCCTATTTTAAATCTTTTTTCCCCTCTTCCTCTTCTTGTCCTTCTTCTATAGAAATAGAAGGTGTTCCTTATCTTTCAACAGATCTCCCCTTAAGCCCTGAAAAACAACAAGAAGCTTGGGAGTACACACATCCACAAAACAACCTCTTTTTTATCTATACACCAGATATCTATACACCAGAAAAAAACCTCTCTTTTTTTCTTGAACTTGAAAATAGCAATAATAATTTAAGTCTTTATCTTTTAAGAAAAAATAATGATACAACATGCCCACAACACTTACCAGAAAAAAGACTTATAAAGGATTGGTGCCTTGTAGGTGAAAGAAAAAATAAAACAAGAGTTGACTTAGAAGGCTTCAATATAAAAAAAGGAGAACAGTACATCATCTGGGTTAACAGATTCGTTTCCATTTCTGATATTATTAAAGGAGATAATCTTGATCCTGTTAATTTTAGTTTAAAATTAGGAAATAAATATTTATGCCAAAACTAATGAAAAAAATCAAAACCCTTTTAGGAAAGGAGAATTTATGTTTTTAAAAAAAGATCCACTTTTTTATCACTTAGTGGTATTTATTTTTTCTTTACTTTTAGCAGGTTGTTTTCGTTCTCATCCCCCACAGGAGGAGATTTCACATGTTCATCACTACTACAGAAAAGCTACTTCTTCTATAAAAATCTCTCTTAAAAGATCTGATGAAAAAACAGACCCCATCGTTAAAGGAGAAGAGGTTACTTTAAAAGCGACCTTATCTCACAAACTCTTAAGTTCTATAGATTATACTTATCGATGGATCTTGCCTAAAAAAATCACCCTCAAAGAGGGTGAGCTTCAAGGAAGAACCCCCCAAATCCTCAGAGAACTAAAGGAAGTATCTTTTGAAATTACTGTTATTTCTCATACTCAGGAAAACCAATTTCTTTATTTCAAAGTCAAAGAAGTAAATAGTGGCCTTATTAAAAAAGTTCAGTTCAATACAACAAAACAAGCCGAAATTGATGAACAAAGACGACAACTTCGTGAAAATTTAAAATTTGATCCTGTAAACTAAAATTATTTAAAAAAAACATAAGATAAGAGCCTTAGGAACCCACAGATTCTTTTGAGGAGGCAAATTAGCTTTGTATAGTATATAGTGCTTCCGTTTAGGTTTTCAGTTTCCTAAGATGGAGAAGTTATCAGTTATCAAAGTTTCTAATTTAGGCCTGTGGTTTCGTATTCCTCTAAAAAATTGACTTAAACTTCCCTTGAAATCGTCATAGTTTTCATAATATCGATTCGCCGTGACCTCTTTTTTCATAAACTTCCAAAGCCTTTCTATAGGATTTAAATTCGGTGAGTACGGAGGAAGTAAACAAGTTTTATATTCAACTCTTTCGCTAACTTCTTGACAGACTTCGATCTATTGTATCCGGCCCCATCTAAGATAAGATGAATCTCTTTTTCATCGGAATACTTCTTAATGAATATGATAGAGCATATCACATAGAAAAACTTTGTTAACTGTCTTATAACTCCTGACTACCGTCTTCAAACTATTGATCTCAATAGCTCCACAAACATTCACTCTTTTTCTCCAGCCTGAATTGGTCTTCACTTCAAACTTCTTACCCTCTCTTATCCAACCATATAAAATCGTAGGGCCCCACTCAGGATGTGTGGAATCAGCAAAGTAAACAGGACCGTCTTTCTTCTTAATTCTCTTGTATTTACGCACAAACTTTTTCTGCTCTTCTCTCTTTGCCTTACCCGGTATCGCTGTGGCTTTTTTATAAGAAAAACCAAGGCGATGGAGAAGATCAATTACACCACTTGTTAAAGTACGTAACACCAAAATTCTCCTCAATGAACTGAATAAGGGCCTGTGATGATGGAAAAATTCTTTTCTCTAATTCCTTTAAAAGCATTTTCTCCTCTTTCTTAGTTAAAAAGGACCTTTTAGGGTTGTAATTGTCGTTGATTAAGCACTCTATCCCGTCTTTGTTATATGGAGAATTGTCATAATCCTTTTTGCGTATTTAAGATTTTTCTCTAGAGATAGTTCATAGAGTAAATCTTTTCGCTCTTTTTTTGATAGAAACCCTGACATATGAAACTATTTTTAAAAATAAATGACTTTTTATCAAGGCCTTAGAATAAAAACTAGACCTCAACTCAAAAAAAAAACGGAAAACCTAAGCAGAAGCACTATAGGTGGCTCAACGACTGAGTTATGCTAAAAAAATGATTTGCATGAGTTGCTGTCGTTTTCTGAAGATGGAGTTGTGTTAGGTTTTTCTTCTTGTTTCGTTGGTGCTGCTACTTGGGCAGCCTTGTATTTTAAAAGAAGCTTTTGGATGGATTCGTCTTTTAAAAGAGATTCGTCTAAAGCTCTAACTAACTTTTCCCACTGAGGATGTTTCATTGCCATTTCTCTTGACAAAACTTTCTTCCATAGAGTACGTTGAAAATCATAGCTCCTTATTCTTATCAATTCTTTAATCCAACTTTCCCATAAGAGAGCGTGTTTTAGAATTACGAAATCTTTTGCCAAGAGGTCTAGCATGGGGTTTTCGAAAAAAGTATAGAACCCTTTAAATCTTAATCTTCTCATCAGGACTTTCGTAACCCAAACATCAAAATACGAGGAGAACTTCTCCATTATTGATTTGTCTATTAAAATTTCTTTTGCGAGAAAAAAATGAACATAATGGCAAAGGCTTTTGCTGCTAACTAAAGAGCTTATAAATTTCAAAGAATTTTCTTTTTGGCTAAGATGTTCTGCTAAACTTATGTCATCTCTTTGTATGTCCTGCTCAGTTAATTTCTCAACATCAAAACTTCCTCTTTCTATCAATTCTTCCATTTGAACTCTAAAATTAGTATCCTTTCTTTGATCGAGGAGAGACTTAAGATCATCCACTACACGTGATATCGGTATCGGTTCAGGCCCGGGCCATTGAGAATTATTTACATTTATAAGGCCAAGGCCTAGCCTTCCTCTCAAAATTTGTTTTGATGTAGAACGGAGTTTCCAAGATCCAGCCAACTCTTTTGGAAAAATTGTCCTAAGAATATCCCTAGTGTTCTGACCAGTAATTTTTTTCACAATTTTCAAGCCTTTAATCCAGGTCATTTTATTTATTTTTTTTTTTATGTTTTAATACTCATATGTTAAATTTATTAAAGCCAAAAGATAAGAGAGAAATTCTTAAAATTATAAAGAAGTCTAAAAATCCAAGAGCCATATATCGAGCCAATGTTCTAAACTTAAGGAACAAAAATTTAACTGCCATAGAGACAGCAGATTACTTAGAGATAACTCCTAGAACTGTTTTCAACATCCAAAAAAACTATGAGAATTCTGGGCTGAAAAAAGCTCTTGAAGATGATCCTCGTCCTGGAAAACCTCCAAAGTTTGATGATCGCATAAAGTCAAAGATTATAGCTATAGTCTGCTCAGATCCTCCGGAGGGCTTTGATCGATGGACTTTAGAGCTCATTAAAGAGAGGGCAGAAAAAAACAAGATTGTAGACTCTATTAGCAAAGAAAAAGTTAGGATTATTCTTTTAGAACATGATCTAAAACCTTGGCAACAGAAGAGTTGGTGTGTACCAGAGCTTAATGATGAATTTATAGAGAGGATGGAGGATGTTTTGAAAGTGTATGAGAAGCCTCCGATTAAAGGAAAGCCTGTTGTGTGTATTGATGAAAAGCCTCTTCAGTTACTTGATGATGTTCGTCCTCCATCGGGTTGTCATCCCTCGGAAGTAAAAAAAGTAGATTATGAGTATAAAAGAGAGGGTACAGCAAATGTTTTCTGTGCTGTGGAGCCTAAGAGAGGTTTTTATATGAATAAGGTAACAGAGAGAAGGACAGGTCCGGATTTTGCTAAGTTTTTATCTTCTGTTGAGAGACATTATTCTGATTCCAAGAAGATTGTTCTAGTTATGGATAATTTGAACACTCATAGAAAAAAAAGTCTTACTGATTTTTATGGAAAAGATCGAGGTTTGCATCTATGGTCTCGCTTTGAGGTTCATTATACTCCGAGTCATGGAAGTTGGTTAAATCAAGCAGAAATTGCAATCAATATGTACTCTCGTCAATGTTTAGGAAAATCAAGAATACCTGACATAGAAACTTTAAGAAAAAGAACCAAGGCTTGGGTGAATATTATGAACAGACGGAAGATGACAATAAAATGGAATTTTTCAAGAAAATCAGCCAGAGAAAAGTTCCATTATAAAAAATGAGACGAGCCTGTAAGAGCCTGTAAACTAAATTGTATATAAACATTAGAAAATCATATCTTTCCAATGAATTTGATACACTCTTTACCCATACTTAAAAGTTATAAATTTCTAGAAGTAAAAATCCAAACTTATACATGAAAATGTAGAATTAACTTTTGGAATTGGTATAACTCTAAACATTTCACTTTTATTCTTTTTAATATAAAAATAATTTAATAAAATGACCTGGATTAAAGGCTTGAAAATTGTGAAAAAATTTACTGGTCAGAACACTAGCTTCATCATCTGCTTTAATTAGATGTTGTAAGAGCCTCTAAAAGTTCTTTTCCAGCTCCTGCTCTTAGCGTATTGAACGATTCATCAGAAACTTTCTTCTGTTCTAGTATTTTTCCTAGTTCTCCTAATCTTACTTTACTATTTACGTTCTTGCCGATAATGTTTTTTGCATCAATTCCTTTTTTTCTCATGTCAGCTTTGGGTTTTCCTCTTGTAGCAGAACTTACGGAAGGAAAAACAACTGTTAGAACTCCTAGCAGAAAAATAGTTTTAAAAATGTCTTTTGTTTTCATGTTCTTTATCTCCTTTCCTTATCTTTACTTCTTTTATTAGAATATAGTAAGCTAAGTTTGCAAAAAAATCAAGAAATTTTTTTATTTTTTTTATTTATAACAGCAACTTGAAGCAGAAAGACTTTGAGAAGATGTGATAATTTTTGTCAGTGTATAAAATTTATACACTTTTTTGCACATTTTTTTTGCGATACTTTTTCAGAAAAGCCTTTAAAAGCTCTAAACGACTGAGGAATCCAGTTCAACAATTTTTTCATATTTGAGTGTGTATTTTTACAATTTTTTCACAAAAAATTCTTATTTGTTTTGATGGAGAAGAGAAGAACTAATTTCGAGATCAAATTCTAGGGCAAGGACTTTCAAAAAACCCTTTTCGTTGGAAAAAGAGAATTTGTAAAAAATTATCAAAAATACTTAGTACTACTTTGGCAAGTGAATTAAGTTGTGTTATACCAATTACAGAAATTAATTCGACATTTTTATGTTCAAATTTAAAATTTTAAAATTGACTTAAGGAAAAGTTTCAATTAGGAGGCTTTAAAAAAGTTTTTTTTGAAGGGAGGTTGAGTTTTCATAAGATATGTTTATTTTATGTATATCTATTGTTGTGTGAATCGATTGATGGGTTAAAATAAGTGTAAAAAAGTGAGGTTAAGATGTAAAATGAAAAAAATCAGTTACGCAATTTAATTTATAGGTTCAAATTAATTTACAAGCTTGATTCATCTTGTTGTTTTGCCCAAGATCGAGTGCATAATTTTTTAATCCTGCCCTCCTGATCGCAAAAAGTATTCCAGGCCTCACAACAAGTATTCAGTATATGGTCATAGTTTTTAAAACATGCATTCGATAATTTGATCCTTCGTAATTGTTGCCAGACTTGTTCCATGGGATTTAATTCTGGACTATAAGGAGGTAAAGGCATCAGGGATAAATTCTTAGGAACTATCAAAGTCTCTGTGGTATGCCAACTGGCTCTGTCCATTAAAACAATTCCATGATAGTTTTCTTGAATATTTTTAGATATCTCATCTAAGTGAATTTGCATCATCCCTGAATTACATTCCGGTAAAACCCAAGCACAGCCTTTATCTTTATCCGGACAAACTGCTCCAAAAATATAAGTGGATAAAAATTGTCTTTGTCTCACAACTCTAGGTCGTGTGCCTTTTCTTGCCCAAATCCTGCTTAAAGAACCTTGCTGGCCTATTCTGCATTCATCCTGCCACCAAATCTCTATTTTATGAGTCTGAATCTTTTCCTTTATTTTCTCCACCTCTTCTGGAAAATGTTCCTTAAACTGTTCCATAGCTTCTTGTGAAGTTTTAGGATGAAGAGAACGACCACTGATCCATACAATATTAAGACGGTCTAAAAGAGCATAAACCCCAGAAAGAGAATAGCAACAGTCAAATTCATCTGCTAAAAGTTCCTGTATTCCCTTTGCTCCTATGCTTCCTCCTTCTCTTGTGTCTTGAATTTCATCTAACTTGATTTTGAAGTTCTCTTCTTCTGTCACTGGTAAACGAGGCTTGCGCCCTCTGCCTTCTCGATCTATCAACCCCTCGTAATCAAAGTCTACAAAAGACTGTAACCAGGATTTGATACTGTGACGGTGATAGAAAACTATACTTGCTGTTTCTTGAATCGATTTTCCTTCTTGCATATGCTGCAAAGCTTGGAGTTTTATCTTGATGTTGGCACTTCTTTCTACTTTGTAAGTAGCTAGAAAATTATACCCTTGAATCTGTGTAACTAAATCTTTTTTCGACACTCTAAAAATTTAACAGAGTTTGATCAAAAAGCCAGGACGCTATGCGTTAAAAGAATGTCGAATTAATTTTTGGAAATGGTATTATAATAGGCTCAAAGATACCTAAGGAGGGGTTGAGTATGAGATATTCAGAGTTAAAAAAAATGCCTCCTCAAAAGAACCTCCGGGAACCCACAGATTCTTTTGAGGAGGCGAATTTAGTAAAGTACATCGAATACTCTCATAAAAAAAGAGTTTTCCCTCCTATGGAAAACTCTTTTTAAATTTTTAAAATTTCAAATACTTATGCCATCTCTTAACTTTTCTTAACTCTTTATCTTAGATCCCTCTTCAATTGCTATTTTTTATTTTCTCATAAGTTGTTTTAAATTCAACTTACCATTCGATGTGACTTTTCCTGATAAAGCATTTATTTTAACTACAGATTCAAGAATAGCTTTCTTCACTTGCCTCCAATGAGCTTCAGGGTTTTGACTCCAGTAAAGAGCTACCGCTCCTGCTACATGGGGTGTTGCCATAGAGGTTCCACTCCAAGTGATTTTTGGCCCTCCTAAACTAGATAAATCTAAAACTACATTGTTGTATCGAACAGGGGCTAAAGTTACAACTGTTGAAAAAACATCCACTCCAGGTGCTCCTATATCAACAGTTGTAGCTCCGTAGTTAGAAAATTTACTTAAACCATCGTTTATATCTAAAGCCGCCACACTAATAATACTTTCATACTCATAACTAGCAGGAAGAACAGCTCTAGATTGATCTTCATTACTATAACCATTACCTTGTTTGTCACCGTTACCTGCAGCTGCTATAAATAAAACTCCTTTTGACTCAGCATACTCTATGACCTCCTTTAAAGCTCTATCAGCATTAGGATCTTGCCTCCAATTACTTGCAGGAGCTCCCCAAGAGTTAGAAAGAACTTTAGCTCCATTATCTACAGCATAACGAATGGACTTAACAGCTCCTTCGGATGAACCTTGTCCTCGTTCCCCTAAAAATCTTATAGCCATAATTTTTGCATAAGGTGCAACACCTAAAATTCCTTCTTTATTGTTTCCTCTTGCTGCCACATTACCAGCACAGTGAGTTCCATGACCTGGATTTCCTTTCAAAAGAATAATTTGATAATCGGGGAGTTTCAAATCATAAGGCTTGTTATCGTTGGATACAAAATCCCAGCCATAAATGTCATCCACATAACCATTTTCATCATCATCAATGTTATTGTTAGGAATTTCATTTTTATTAACCCACAAATTCTCTACTAAATCGGGGTGTGTGTAGTCCACCCCTGTATCAATCACAGCCACAACAATCTCTTCTCCCTTTTCATTCGCCATAGAAATATCCATGCCTATATTCTTCATACCCCATTGCTTATTAAAGAGAGGATCCCTACCCCTATTTTGAGAAGAAGGTTTCAGAAAGTCAGGGTTATCTGGAGGAGCTTGTAAAAAATCTCTAAACGATAAGTCTAAACCCTGAGAACTGATCTGCTCTAGATTCTCAAGAAAATCTTCTGAAACTTTTGGCAATTGGAAAGCATAACGGTAAGTAAAGTTCTCTTGAAGGACTCCCTCTTCTATTAAAACTTCTAAGGCTTCATGTGAAAGAGGGGAACTTTCATCTAGATCAATTACATGCCAGCCGTTAAACTTAATATCTCTAGCCTCTATCTTTGAAAAACTTACTATAGATAAAGCTACATGAAACTGAGTCTTTGTTACTTGCTCAGAATCCAGTTTAATAAGATACTCCTTGGCTTCAACTCCTAAACCCCCTAAGAATAATAGAGCTACTATATTTAAAGTCCATTTCATTTTCATTTTATCTCCTTTGTTTTGATTTGTAGTTAGTTACCTTGCTTAAAGCCTAGCAACTGACTCTAACTCATGGAAAGAAACAGAAAACCTTTTTTGATTTTTTTCAATAAATCTAGACTTTTGTTTTGAAAAATCCCTTTATATAATATTAAACATTAGCAATTGTTTTCTTAAGTATAAAAAAAATTGAAAAAGAAAGAGGAGAATTTAAAAAATCACCTGTTAAAAATCAATAAAGCCAAAGACTTTCCGATAAATGTAAAAACTCAGAATCTGGCAACCTAATTAAAAGAGTATTTAAAAGAAAATTTGTAAGAGCAAGACTTTTATCTTAAAACAGGTCTAAAGTTAGGGATAACTGAACAATGTGGGTAAGCAGTTACAAAGAAAGAACGTAGATCCTACTAATAACAGAGCTGAAAGAGATCTAAGAATGACTAAGGTGAAAAAGAAAGTGTCAGGGTGTTTCAGAACAGAAGAAATGGCGAAATATTTTTGTCGCATTACCAGCTATGTTAAAACAATGAGAAATAGAGGGTATTCTTCTTTAGAAGCCATCTCTATGGCTTTAAATAAAAACTTACGAGAGTGAGCAGTTACACCAATTTTACGACAGTGACTTTTTATAGAAATCCTCTCCCTGGAGGGAACTTCATTTCTTCTTCTGCTCCTGCAGAGAATAGGGAGTATTCCAGAGATGATGTCGCTGAAAATGTCGGAGTAGCACTAAAGATCGGCCCCAAAAGGGCTTATAAGTTATTGAAAATAATACTATTAATAGAAAGTGAAAGGTTTTCTGTATCTTCATTTGCTAAAGAGCAAGAAGTTACTCTGAGGACAATAGAAAGAGATATAGAGTTTTTGAGGAAGCATCAGTTAATTTTGGTCGAAGGAAGTCTAAAGGCTAGAAAATACAAAAAACTAAAGAAAAAGCTCAAATAGTTGACTTGTTGCATAATTTTGTGCCCTCTGACTTCCAAAATGAATATCCAAAAAATCCAATAATTAGTTGTGATAGTCGCACTATCACAAAAGACAAACTCAGGACAGAGTAATGCTATAAAAATCTTTAATTTCCACCTTCTCCACCTTGAATATCATTTTTATCGCCTGATACTATTGGGTTAGTGAGGCTAATTGCCGTTATACTGCTCCCAAAAACTATACTTCCTTCCATGATTTTCTTTGATTTCTAAAAAGTAAGCATCATGAGTTTGAACTCCCATCCAATCCTTTACATCTTTATTAATTCTATCAAGACAACGAAGGTAATCTACACCATGGTGATAAGCACGTGATTTTGCCCTACCTAAAATAGAATCCAATAGAGCACGATAGATGATTGTTGCAATAAGAGGCTTTTTATTTTTATTGAAAATATCAGCCCATTCCACAAGATCGAGGTAATAGTCTCCATCAATATGTTGTCTTCTCTTGAAAATATAATCACCAGACTCATCAATAAGTTTTAACTCCAACATAAAATTAACATCTTCTTCTGCTAGCTGCTTATTTCGAAAAATAAGCGCAACTTCATTTTTTAAAAGCTTTGGTCTTTTGCTGTTTCCTTCAATAGCTACAACCTCATCAAACTTTTCCTTTATTCGATAGTCCCTGAAAATCTCCCAAGAAATTTCTTTTTGTTTCTTCCTATCTCCTAACTCTCTATAGATTTTTAATAAAAGATCGTCAAGATCGCCAGATGAACCATAGTAATTATCTTTATTTATTTTTTGTAAATAAAAGAGAGCTTTATTAGGATCACCACAAAAAAGCCACATCTTTCCTAATTTAAAGAAGTTATTACCATTATCTTTTTTACCACTAAGGTCAATTATTTTTTCATAGAGAAAAGGATCTTTTATAGCCTTTGCCATACGTTCTAACAAAAAATAGGGATAACCCTTGTTTTTATTGGATTTACGGAGATTCCAAAGTCTATCTATAATCCTCCTTATTTCTTTTTCAGGTAGAAATTCGTCTACTTTGGTGCTTAGTTCTTCACGAAGCCCATAATCGTCTTTTACAATTAGATTAAATAGAATATCAGTAACCCATTTTTTATCCTTACATTGCTTTGCATACTCTCTAAAAAGATCTGTTGCATTATAGTGAAAAATGTCTCCAACCTCTCCATCGGAGTCATTACAAGATTCCATAATGTCACCGTCCACCTCAAAGAATTCTTTTACTAAAGACAAACCCTCTTCAGGAGTGAAAGTTGATTCTTTTAGATCAATCAATAGGTCTTCTAGTTCAGAAAAGAATTCACCCGTATAATATCTAATAAATCTATCTGAACGTTTGTATTCTTTCAGCCTTTCTCTAAAACGCACAACATTTTTCACTGTCACTTGATGTTAGTCTTTCCAAAACAAGGTGAACATTCCCATTTCTAAGAGAGGCTTTATAAAGGGCTTCAGCAAGAACTTTTTTATCTAAATTTAAAAGTTTTTTTCCTTTGTTAGATGAAAAAAAATCATTAATATAGTCTTCTCTTTCCATATCGTACTCCTAATGAAAGATGTCAAACTTAAAAAGTAAGATCCTTCTGTTATTAATTCGTTTTGAGTTCTACTTACTGGGAAAAAACTCTTATCCCCCTCTTTCGGCTTTAGTTTTTCACTGGCTTCTAAGTTAATCACTTAAAGCCATTTAAGGTCATTCTCCTATCCACAACCCTATAAAAAATAAGCTACACTTTGTTGTTTGATCTCTACCCCACCTGTTCTTCTGAGAGTGCGAAGTTCTCATAAAACCTCCAGTAGGAAAATACCATGACGGGCGGTTAAAGATCAAGAAAAACATCCTGTGAAAATACTTTCCTCATTATAATTTTTTTTAAACTCTTTTTCTTTTTATGCAAAACCCTTTATTTGAATTGACAAACTAGACTGCGCTAAAAAAGTGAACTCAAAAATAAGATACAATTGTAATACAATGATGTAATATGTCAAAGGCTAACTGTAGGGAAAAGCGAACATAGAAAAAACAAACGAAGGAGCAACAATCGTGGTGAAAACAAAAATGGGAAAGAATTTAGATTTACCTATAAAAAGAAAAAACACTTCTCCTTTTACAAAAAATATACTAAATTGCACTTCAAAATCTACACACAAAGAGTGGGATCTAGTTTTTGTCAAAATATTCTATGTAAACAATATCTTTTATGGAAGCCTTATTATCAAAAAAGATGTTAAGAGCTTTTATATTAAAATGAGAAGATAAGAAAAGATATGCTTATCGGCTCCATATCATTCTTCTTTTAGATTATGGTTATAGTGTAATTCGGTTATCTGTAAGTAGGTTTTTTGTAACTGATTTTCATAAATACCGATCTCAAATCATTTTACATTTATGGAAAGCAACGACTATTTAACCTTATCAGTCAGCCTATAACTTGTGCTACGTCCAGCAGAGGGGTTTTGAATCAAGATATATCGCTTTTTTAAGTCTTGTATATCGCGCAATGCTGTATCGTTTGAGCATTTTACCAGCTTAGCATATTTAGACGTATTCATATGTCCTTTAAAGTCATCTTCCAGCATCCGGTTGATGATAAAGCTTTGCCGATCATTAACAGGCTTCTTGTTGATCTTATCCCAAAGCTGTGCCTTGAAGAAAACTTTACTAAGCCTTATCTCCGTACTCGAAAGTGTGCGCCCTAAACAATCTAAAAACCACTCTAACCAGCAAGTAATTTCCAGTGAACTAGTTTGCTGTTTTTCTAGTTGATCGTAATAATCTTTGCGTTCAGATTCAATTTGGGTAGATAAACTATAGAAACGATCTTGTGTGCCGTCAGCACGTGCAAGCACCATATCACCAATCGCTCTGGCAATACGACCATTTCCATCTTCAAAAGGGTGAATTGTTACAAACCAGAGATGAGAAATACCGGCTTTCAGAACTGGATCAATACCACCACCATTATCAAACCATGCCAAAAAGGTCTGCATTTCATTTTCCAGCTTATCAGCACTGGGTGCTTCAAAGTGAATCTTCTTACTTCCTATAGGACCTGATACCACCTGCATTGGTCCTGCATCAAGGGTACGCCAACCACCAACTGTAATCTGGTGCATATTACTTCTTCCTGTTGGAAACAGTGCTGCATGCCAGTTAAAAAGACGATCTTTTGTCAAAGGCTTTGAGAAGTGCTGGGAAGCATCGAGCATCATCTCAACAACACCCTCGACATCACGACTAGCTGGTAGAAGTCCAGCTATTTCAATGCCTAGTCGACGAGCAAGGGATGAACGTACTTGCTCTGAATTAAGGTTTTTTCCTTCAATAGCTGAGGATTTCACCACATCACTTGTCAGAATACTAAGACTAGCTTCACGCTTTAATTGAAAGCCTAGACTTTCCATTCTACCAAGCAAAACGCCTTGACGATAACGAATATCAGACAGCTTAGAAATGAGGATGTAATAGTCGCAACTTAACTTCTTCTTCTGTGAAGTTTTCTTTTGTAGGGACTTAATGTTTTACTCATTCCCCCAATATGAACATTAACTCCCGAAGGATGATGCTCTTTGCCACGATAACCTTTATCTACATACAAATTTTTTGCCTTAACCTTTGTTAAGGATTCAACTTGAGATAAGGCTGGCTTTAAACTGTGAACATCTGATACATTTTTTTCAAATGACTTTACCCCTAAAACCCAGCATTTTTTTGATGAAGTTGCCACACTCACCTTATTGACAAATTCATATTTTTTATGGGCTTTGCCCTTCCCTATGCAATAAACCTCAGGAGCATGAACACTATACACCTTGTTCTTATCCCCTCTTTTTTGGTTATAAATTCTTACACATAAAGATAAACATCTTTTTAAAGATGTATTCTCTTCCAAGAACTTAGGACCTCCTTTTCTTGTAACATCTCTTATCACACGACCTAGATAAGTATGAAGCTTTCTTTGCTGTTTTCTTGCTAAACGTATTTTTCTTGTATGAGCATAACGAGCATTCTTAAACAAACACTCCTTGGCCTTTCTTTTATAGCTTTGACGTAAAACTAAACCCTCTTTTTTAGCCCTGTGAACTAAAGTCTTTAAAGCTTTGTAATAAAGACGGCTGTCTGTAGGAAAAGCTATTGCTTTCTCTTGAACAGTTGTATCAACAACTACATTCTCAAACTCTTTTTTTTTTACAAAATCCTCTCTCAAAGCTAAATCAATGGTTTCCTCTAAGAGAACTTCTATCTTCTCAGCCCCCATCCTCTTTCTCCAGTTAGTCAATGAACTTCTATCACAGGGATCTTCATAAGAATAAAAAGGCTGACCACAAAAATACTGCCATTAAGGACTCTCTTTGAACATTTCTATTGTCTTCTCGTCACTTAAATTACCTGAGTTCGTGCTCAAAAATGTACACTACAGACGGACGTTTTTTTGACAAGACTTTTTCCAATAGATCTTAGTATTTTTTCTTGAACTTTATTCAAAGCTACTGTTTTGATAAGTCTAGTTTTATTTTTTCGGTCATAAAGATAGACATTATACATGCTACCGAGTTCTTCAAGAGCTTCCTCTGGAGACATCTGCATCTTTTCAAGCTTCATTTTTAGAATTGAAAGTATCAGACAAGATAAATAGCATATAAAGACATGTGATTGAACTCTGTTGTAAAGCCAATGACGAATTGGTCTCAAATTTGTTATTCCCTTTAAGGTCCTAAAAGATTTTTCAATTATCTCTTTCTTATAGTACAAATTAACAATATCTTTTGTAGAGATCTTTTTTGTAGAAAATATACAAGAGTAACCATCAAACTCAGATTCTAAATTCAACCGATCTCTCCTTAATCTTCCTGTTGGAGTAAGGTATTTTTCCAAACCTGGTTTTATATTTTTATTTTTAGACAAAAGAATTTGTGCGTTTGCAATTTCGTCCAAACGAGATTCTCTTATATCTAAAGCTCTCCTTTGATTGTAACAAACAACTAAACGTCCTTTGATTTTTCCAACATTGTGATTAATGCTCTGAGCATACAAGGTACCACTTGATAACCTGATGCGATGGGATACATCAACAATAGAGTCTAGCCTTATCATTTTTCTAATCAAATCCTTCTCTTTTTTTCTGAGAGCAATCCCACAAAGCGTATTCCAGCCCAATTCATTGATTTCATTGAGGTTTCTCTCTGAGAAAATGCCTCTGTCGTAAACAAACATTCCTCCACTTAGTCCATAGTTTGCAAATCCATCGGATAAACTTAGTAGAGTCCTGCTATCGTGTATGTTTCCACTAAAAGTTTTATGAAACACTGGTATTCCTTCTTTTTGAGTTGTCACCAAACCAATTTGAATCAAAGGATTTCCACGTTTCCCATCCTTACTCTTTCCTAATTTTCCAAGCTGACATTTGCTACCATAAAGGTATGTATTGGTAACATCGTACACCAACCCTTTTAGCTCAAGATTGTACCTTTTCTGAACACCTTGAAATATTTTCTTCTGTAAATTTTCTGGATCACTCTCTAAAGAATCTAGAGCAGAAAGCAAACGACTTTCGGTTAGATCCTCTAAATTTAGCAAAGTGTTTAAATCTGTTCTCTCATACCATTTTGGCATTTTTCTAAGGCTTTTGTAATCTAAACAGTGAGCATAGACCATGCTTAATATTTCATTGGAGTATTGGCCAAGAGATTTTTGCAAATCTATTTCCCTAGCTATTTTATCTAAAACAAGCAAAGGACCATAAACCTTGACCTTTTCTATTTCAAGATCAGATGAACTCATTGAAATTACAGTTTCACCATTCTCTTTCTTCCCGATGTACCGAATATGCTTTTGGATAACTTTTCCATCAACCCTTTTGTTCTCTACTTCTGCAAGATATGTTACCTTTCCTCTTTTTATTCTTCTGATAAAGCTCATATTTCTCCCTCCTATAGTGTAATATATTACACTACAAAGGAAAATGCAAGGCAAGTTATTTTTTGTGATTTTATCTAAAAATCGAAAATTCCCCTATGAAAACTGAGATTTTTATGGAAAATGGGAAATTATAGCTTTGTAGTGTACATTTTTGGTCACGAATTTAGGTGAATTATAAATGTATTTCAAGCACTGAAGTCCCACCATTAAACGAGTTGAAAGACCTGGACGACCTTTTTTTTCATCATACTTCGAACCAAAATCTTTATCAAAACGATCCCAGTCTATTTTATTAGCTAAAATGACAAGCGGATGCTTCTTATGAACAATGTCGTTTACTCTAAAATTAAGAGGGCTTCTCTTTTGTGTGCTGAACATGTCTTTTGGCCTCATCTTTTTTCCTTTCTGTTTTGCAAGGTTTTTTATCTGTTTTTCCACTTCCTTGCAATTATTTTTATGCAAAAATTACAAAAAAACAAGTGTTTTTAGCTGTTTGTGCATTTTTCACGTTCGACTAGTTAGGAAAGCTGTAACTCGGTTATCTGACCGCCCTATCCAAGCTTAAATTTCTCTTATAAGTTTTTCTTAGAGGGAGGATTTTATGGAAGAAGGGATTAATTTAAAAAAGTCTATCAAAAAGATACCTATTAAAACGCCTCTCGATTATACAAGAGAACTTCGTTCTTAAAGAAGAAAACACAAAGCAAATCACAATACGGAAAAAAACTAGGAATTATTCTGGAAGAACTTCTCTATATTTTTATAATGAGGAAAGCCTTAGGAAAACGTCTTACAGGTTCTCGTTTTACAACAAGATCAATAAAAACTTCTCCTTTAAAATCTAAGAAACATCCGTCTTCGTAAGAGTCAAGGGTTGTTAAGAAACCGAGTTACAGATAAGAACCTCTTAAAATGAAAAATATAGTGTATATTTCTCACATCGAATTTAAGTATATTCCTCTAAAGGAACACAAGTACAAAATAAATTTCTGTCACCATAAACGTTATCAATACGATTCACAGGAATTAAGAATTTTTTATCTTTAAGCCATGGCAGAGGATAAAAAGCTTTGTTTTTAGAGTAAGCTCTATCCCAGTTTTTCTGCATAAGATCCTCTATAGTATGAGGTGCTTTAGCTAAAACACTATCTTCTTTCTTGATTTTTTTTGTCTCAATCTCTCTAATCTCCTCTCGAATGGCGATCAAAGCTTCACAAAACCTATCTAATTCACCTTTTGTTTCACTTTCTGTAGGCTCTATCATAAGAGTTCCCTGAAGGGGCCAACTCTGTGTGGGAGCATGAAAACCATAATCCATAAGTCTTTTGGCTATATCGTCTACAGTGATATCATGTTTTAATTGAAAGGACCTAAAATCTAAAATACATTCATGAGCTACAAAACCTCCTTGACCTGTAAAAAGCACTTCGTAATGATCCTTTAACCGATGACGTAAATAATTAGCATTCAAAATAGCTACTTGTGTGGCTTTTTTCAATCCTTCAAAACCCATCATACGACAATAACTCCAAGAAATAAGCAAGATACTTGCACTTCCCCAAGGAGCTTGAGATACAGGTTTACCTTTAAAACCTAAATCCACTACATCATGGGAGGGTAGGTAATTTTTTAAATGTTCTGCAATACCAATAGGTCCGACTCCCGGTCCCCCACCACCATGAGGAATGCAAAAGGTTTTATGTAAATTCAAATGAGCCACATCACATCCTAAATCTAGAAGACGACAAAGACCTACAATAGCATTAAAATTAGCTCCATCCATATAAACTTGTCCTCCATACTCATGCACCCAAGCACATATTTCCTTCACACTCTCTTCGAAAACTCCATGAGTTGAGGGGTAAGTTATCATAAAACATGAAATCCTTTCTTTATATTTTTTAAGTTTCAATTTTAAGTTTTCTAAATCAATATTGCCTTTTTCATCACAAGCTACAGGAATAACTTCCATACCAGCTAAAACAGCACTAGAAGGATTCGTACCATGAGCTGATGTAGGTATTAAACAGATATTTCTTTTCTCATCACCACGGCTTTTATGATACTGTCTAATAGCTAAAAGACCGGCATACTCACCTTGAGAGCCTGCATTGGGTTGAAAAGAAAAAGCAGAAAAACCTGTAAGCTTTTTTAAAATATCTTCTAATTCTCTCATCATCACTTCATAACCTTTAGCTTGATAGTGCGGAACAAAGGGATGTAAGTTAGACCAACGAATATCTGTGATAGCCTCCATTTCCGTAGCACTGTTTAACTTCATAGTGCAAGAACCTAAAGGAATCATAGATTGATTTAAAGCTAGATCTTTTTTCGCCAAACTATGAAGATATCTCATCATCTCCGTTTCTGAGTGATAACTGTTAAAGATCTTATGAGTAAGAAACTCACTCTTTCTTTTAAAACATAGAGGTTCATAAGACAGATCCACTTTAAGATCTTCGGGAAGATTTTGTCTGCTACCTGTAAAAATGAAAATAAGATCCTCTATATCTTTTTTCGTTACAGTTTCATCTAAAGATAACCGGATGCGGTCAAGAGAATAAAATAAATTAACTCTTTCATATTCAGCCCTTTTTTTCACTTCATCAATCTGATCTTGAGCCATAAAGATTTCAAAAGTATCAAAATACGTATCTTGAGGAATTTTAAGTCCTTGTTTTAAAAGCTCAGAGACTAAGAGTTTTGTTTTCTCATGAATCTGAGAAGCAATGGCCTTAAGCCCTTTAGGGCCATGGTAAACAGCATAACAAGAAGCCATAACCGCTAGTAAAACTTGTGCTGTACAAATATTGCTTGTAGCTTTTTCTCTTCTAATATGCTGTTCACGGGTTTGCAAAGCTAAGCGATAAGCTGTTCTCTCATAAACATCCTTAGACACTCCTACAAGACGTCCCGGAAGACGTCTTTTATAAATTTTTTTTGTTGCTAAATAAGCCGCATGAGGCCCTCCATAACCCATAGGAACTCCCAAACGTTGCGTGCTCCCTACTACCACATCAGCACCCCACTCTCCAGGAGGTTCTAAAAGAGTCAAGCTTAAAAGGTCACTAGAAACAATGAGCTTAGACTTACCCTTAGCCTGCTTTCGAAGAATCCCACTCTTAGAAGGATACTGAACGAACACAGCAAAACAACCAGCTCTACTTTTATGATCTAACTTATTTATATCTCCTTCCACGCACTTAATTCCTAAGGACTCCGCCCTTGTTAACAAAATAGAACGAGTTGCAGGAAAAATGTTTTTATCAATAAAAAATAAAGAACCATCCTGATTTGACTTTAGAGAGTAACACAAACTCATAGCTTCACTAGCTGCTGTAGCCTCATCTAAAAGAGAGCTGTTAGCAATCTCCATTCCTGTTAGATCACAAACCATGTTTTGGAAGTTAATCAAAGCTTCTAGACGTCCTTGAGATATCTCAGCCTGATAAGGCGTATAAGCTGTGTACCAGCTAGGATTCTCTAAAATATTTCTCTGAAGAACACTAGGAGTTATTGTTCCGTAATAGCCGTGACCAATATAGCTCCTATAAATATGATTCATAGAAGCAAGAAGGCTTACATAATCTTTTAACCCTCTTTCACTTAAAGCCTCATTTTTTTTACAAGAAAAAGAACTTAGTATCTTTTCAGGTACAACATGAGACACCATATCATCTAAGCTCTTAAAACAAAGCAAAGACAACATCCGCCCTATCTGTTTTTCATCAGGGCCTATATGACGTCTCACAAAGCTCTCTTCATAAAAAAGCTTCATAGGATCAACTATTTTTTCTTACCAACTTTTCTTTTAGTTTTACGCTTTCTTGTTCTTGTTGTTTTTCTATTGTGTTTTTTCATAGACGTTCTGAGTTTTTTAAAAAGGCCCTCTACTTTGAGAAGTTCCTTATCTATATCTTTTTTGATCTTATTCCATTCTTTTTCAAGTTTAGGCTGCAATTTTAACAACATGTTTAACCCTTCGTTTCCTAACGCTTCAATCTTCTCTTTATTGAGGCTTTTTCCTACCTTCAGAAGATCTTTAACAATAGCATAAAGCTGTAGAGATTCTTTAGCCTGAGCTTTTTTTCCTTTACCTAACCTTAAAAGATCTTTAGCAATAGCAGCCAATTCAATCTTTTCAATATTTCCTAACCTTTTTCCTATTTTTCGAATCTCTTTCACAAGAGAATCTGATACTTTTGAACTTTTCTTTGTCTGTCCCATAACATCCTCCTTTTATTTGTTTGATAAGTGACTGCAAAAAACTATAGATTATATTTCAGAAAATTTCAACTAAAATACGTCGATTGATTTCAACTTTTCTACTTTCGAAAAATTTCAAGCCTAAAGCCCTCATAGCCTCTTTCTTAGGGCCATGAAGATAATTTTGAAGGCTTTTCTGAGAATCCACAAAGTAGTGAACCACATAGCCTTCAGAATGCTCAAAAAGAAAGGCCTTTTTAAAGCCCTCACACTCCAACATCTCTTCCATATGCTCTTTAAGCCAATTCCTAACGGCCTTTTGTTTTTCCACATTGATGTTTACTTCGTAAATAAGAGACACGAAAGCATTAAGATTATCTTTTAGAATTGATCAAGTCCCTAAGTTTTTTCCCTGCTTTAAAAAAAGGAACTCTCTTATCCTTAACATAAACAATTTTACCGGAGTAAGGGTTGCGTCCTTCGTAAGACTTATAATAACGATTAACAAAAGTGCCAAAACCCCTTATCTCAACACGATGATTGTTTTCTAAAACCTCTATCATAGAATCAAAAATAAGATCCACTAATTTTTCAGCTTTGACTAAAGTAATGTCTGCTGTTTCAGAAATATTTCTGACAAGATCTGATCGGTTCATAACCACTAACTCCTTAAAACCATTATAAATTTCTTTAAAAAAGGACTCAAATCAAAATCTCTTATCCTAGACCATAGGCTAAAAAACTAAAAAAATGGTGTTTAAGTTAGTGCTGACGAGGCTCTGGAAAAATGGAGGCTGTCTTTTTTGACTCACCTCTTAACCATTCAATAGGGACTTTTTGAAGGGGTTTTAATTGAGACAGTGCGTAAACATAATCATAAAGGTTTTTTACCTGAACAGATCCTAACTTTACAATAATATCTCCTTTTTGAAGTCCTGCTTTAGAGGCGGGACTTTTTTTGCGAACTAATGAGATTTTAAGAGCTTTTTTATATGCATAGTCAGGAACTGTTCCTAAAGAGACTTGAAAGGCCATATTTCTACGAACTCGTCTTTGAGACCTGTAAGGTCTTATAGGTTCTTTTTTTTCATATTTTAAAATTTGAGGGCTTTTAGCAATTGCTTCCACAACCTGCCTTACCGTTTCGGTCACAAAAAGGAGGCCTTGAAAGTTGATCTTCGAAGCTTGATCACTTTCTTTATGATAATCCTCATGAACTCCTGTGAAAAAATTTAAAATACAAATTCCATGATCATAAAAACTCATCGTATCTGTAGGTAAAAACACATCATCATGATAGGAAAGGGAAAACTTCGCATAAGGGATTCTTATTTTTTTTAAAATCTTCTTCCAATCAGAGCTTGAACCTAAGCCTTGCACATAAAGTTTATCTTTCATACGCCCTATCATATCCATATTCACATAAGCAGAAACATTCTTTACTAAACCCTTTTCTACAAAACTTCTAGAACCAAGAAGCCCTAATTCCTCCCCGCTCCATACGGCAAATAAAATGTTCTGCTTTAAATGATTTTTTAGCTCAGGTCTTGAAAAATAAAAAGCTAACTCCATTAACCCAGCCACTCCTGAAGCGTTATCATCAGCTCCATAATGAAGCCCTCCGTCAAAAGACGAAGGATGAGCTCCATGGCCTAAATGATCCCCATGAGCTCCTACAATAACAGTGTTTTGAGCTCCTTTAACTTTCAGGAAGGCTAAAGTGTTGTGAGCCTTTGTGATTTTGTCTTTAAACTTAGCATAAAAGGATACCTTTTTTCCTTTTAACTTTTCTATCAAGCTATGTGGCATAAAGACCACAGGAAAAGAATCAGAGTGTAAAGGAGCCTGAGAAAAAAACTCTTTTTTTGTTGCCACAAGAAGCCCTTTTGCCCCTTTCTTACGAGCTGTTAGCATCTTTTGCTCTATATGAGAGTAAGGGTAAAGTTGACTTCTTTGCCTTGAACTTAAGTTTTCAGGTAACCCGTCTAAAATTAAAGCCCAGTGGCCCTTGACCTTATGCTTATAGGATCGGTAGGCTTTTGTCTTATTAGTCTTTGGAATATCTAAACCATAACCAGAAAAAACCACCTTAGCTTGAACCACAGAATCACTTGCACTTATAGGCATCCACTGTTTTTTAAGTCTCAAAGCCTTTCCTTCCAATTTAAGAAAGCTTTCGGATAGAACCTTTCTTTCTCTAACAACATCAAAAGCACTTTGGGATGAGGGGAAAATTTGAAGACCATAAGATTTAAAAGTTTCTTTTAATTTTTGGGAATAGATTTTCTCCTCAAGGCTTCCTGTATTTCTACCTCTAAGCTTTTTTGAAGCTAGATAATAAACCCACTCTTTTAATTTTTTTTGGCTTATCTTTTTTTTTCTGCGGTAAGGAGAAGATCTTAAATCTTTTTGAACTTTTCTATGATTCCAAATCGCTTTATAAACATGGGCTTGTTTTCTTTTCTGCACCCAGAAAAGCTCTTTTCCATTAGGATGAAAAACAGGAAGACCATCAAAAACTTTATTATAAGTAATGCGAAGAGGTTGTCTTACTCCTTCTACATCCACAACATAAAGTTCAAAATTTCTATGACCATGCAAAGCTGTTGTAAAAATAATATACTCACCTGAAGGATGATAAAAAGGTGCCCAACTCATAGTCTTGAGATGGGTTAACTGTTTCACCTCAGAACCATCAATTTTCATATTAAAAATTTCAGACTCTCTACCTTTAGGAGAAAACCTGCGCCACACAATAGACTTCCCATCGGGACTAAAAAAAGCACCCCCATCATAGCCTAAAGTATGAGTAAGCCTTAATACTTTTTTGTTAGAAAGCTCCATAAGAAAAAGATCTAAATAAAAAGAAGGATTTTTATCAACTTTGGAGCGAGAAAACTTTCTATAAGCCCAAGCATTAGAGGAAAAAACAACAAACCTTCCATCAGGTGAATAACTCCCTTCAGCATCATAACCTAAGCCTGAAGTTAATCTCTTATAAGATCCTTTTCTATACTCATACAAATCAAAGGCTGAATCATAATCCCAAGCATAGTTTTTTTTTGCCTGAAAGTTTTTTTGTTTTTCCAAAGAAAGCTTTTTACCTTCTCCATGAGTAGAAGCAAATAAAACATAAGGTTTTTCAGCTGTAGACTGGTAATGGGGCCAAGCACAAGTGGTCTTTGCCCAACCCAAAGAGATTCGCCTTACTTCACCAGTCTTCATATCACGGGTATAGATTTGATAAAAAGGATTATCTTCTTCTCCCTCAGCTTGAAACACCATCTGAGACCCATCTCTATTAAAGTAGGCCTCTCCTGAGCGCTTTCCTCTAAATAGAAATTGATGAATATTAAAAAGATAGCTGTCTTTTTTTAAAGACACAGAAGAGAGGGGAAAAACAAAGCTAAATGCTATAAACCAAAAAACAGGCCTCAAGCCACCTATAGTCTTCATAACACCCTCACTTATGAAGGAAAATCGGAAGAAAATCAAGATTTTTTTGAAAAATAAAGGGTCATAGCATAAAAGGAGGGCTCATTGATTTATTGATGGCATAAAATAGTGCTAAAATAGTGATTTTTTGATAGGAACTTTCTTCAGTAGGAGGTAACGGAAAGCACAACATGGATTCATTAGAGCATTTATTTTGAAATGAAAGCAAAAATCAAGAGAAATTCATAAAATTAAAATTAAAATTAAAAAAGTTCATTACACAATTTAATTTAACAGGCTCTTCACATTATAGGCTTTAAAAAATCTCGATAAAAGTCTAAACTAAACCCTCATTTTTATCATAGCTTGACGAAGCATTTTAAGGTTGGAGATAATTAAGTTATAGTGAATCAAGCGTTCTTTGAAATCTCTAAATATGGTCATGATTTCACCCTTATTATACTTCTTATCATAAGTGTGTTCAGCCTTTCTTTTATCATTGAGCGCTACTTCTTTCTTAAAAAAATCAAAAAATCCAGCCAAAAAAGCCACTACCATATTAGAGAGAGTGTGAGGCAAGCTGACTTTAAGTCTTTAGATAAGATTTCAAAAGACTGGGAATCTCTAGAGGGACGTTTTTTAGATCTAGGCTTAAAGCATGCATCTCAATATGGATCAAAGGGGTTAGAAGAACTTCTTTCTTCTTTTGTTTTAGAAGAAAGGCCTTTCTTAGAAAAAAACCTTACCTTTCTAGCCTCTACAGCTTCTAATGCTCCTTTTATAGGCCTTCTAGGAACGGTTTTTGGAGTCATGGAGGCCTTTCAAGGTCTTGCTACAAGCCAAGGGGAGGCAACGATTGTTATGATAGGAATTTCAAAAGCTTTAGTTGCAACTGCTTTTGGATTGCTTGTAGCTATTCCTGCAGGAATCTTTTACAATTACTTTCAAAAACAAGTCAAATACATTTTACAAGGTCTTAACAGCACAAAGGATATCTGCTTAGCCTCTGTTTTGTCTAAGAAAGATGTAAGATCTCATGGCTTATAAACTTTCATCTTCCCAAGAAGAACTTCTTTCTGAAATCAACATTGTTCCTTTTGTTGACATTATACTAGTCATTTTAATTATTTTTATGGTAACAACACCCCTTATCTTAAGGCCAGCTCTCAATGTTGATCTCCCTAAAGCCAGTAGTGGCGAAACTTTAACCCCTTCTTCCCTTTCCGTATCCATTCATCGCAGTGGAAGAGTGTTTCTCAACGGCAAAAGAATGAAACACTTAAAACAACTTCAAAATCATGTTAAAGCTTTAGTGAAGACCAAGCCTCGTATTCAAGCTATTATTTCAGCTGACCGCCGTGCCTCCCATGGACAAGTGATAAGTGTTATGGATGTTATAAAGTTAGGTGGTGCTAAACGTTTTGCTATTACAACTCAGAAGCCTTAACTACCCAAATTCCACGTTAAAAATGATCACTACTGGTTTTCATTTCTTTGAGAAGCTTTTTGTCAATAGCCTTTATGATATTTTCTTAGGGATTAAAAAAACTTCCACCGAATGACATCTAAAAAAATCATAAAAACACTTTTTTACGTTCGACTAACCTAGACTTTTGGCAATTTTTCACGATTCGACTATTTAGGATCATACCAAAAGATATACTCCATAATAAAAGAAAGCTATCCTTATGACAAGATAAGCAGGAGACTTCCATGTGTACTCTTTTTCAAGAAGAAAATTGCCCTTAATATCCATAAGTTTATATTTTCACTTTTACAATCTCTAAGAGTTCAAATTTTTTTTTAAAGCAAGGATCGCTTTATGTTTGTCTCAAAAATAAACGTTCCAAAAAGCTCCAGGGTATAATTTTTAAAGCGTATCATACACATTAAAAGATTATATAGTGCTTCCGTTTAGGTCTTCAGGGTTTTTCTCTAGAAAATCGACAGGAAAATCTAAGCGTATTCACTATATACCAAACGTACTTATTTCAAAAATTACTTTTTTTATTTTTATTTTTTCTTGATTTATAGTATAGTATAAGTAAGCTAATGAACGCAAGTATCAAAGATCAATGCACCTCTTTTAAAGGCTTCTCTCTTATTGAAGTGATGGTTGCTTTAGTCATCCTCTCTATTTTGACTTCAGGCTTTATGACAATGATGAACAATCAGCAAATAGCCATTAACTTTTTAGAAGCAAGGTTGGCTCAAATAGATCTTAAAAGAGAAGTTCTTTCATATCTGATGGAACCAGAGGCATGTACAAAAACATTTACAAAAAGAAGAAAGGATACCAACAACCCTAACGACATCGAGAGTCTAGAGCAATATGTTATACCTCAGAGTGGTGACTACGATAACAGAAAAATAGACGGAATTAGAGATAGGGAAAACCGACCAGTCATTGTTACAGGATCAAGGCATGGTGGTAATAACAATATTCTTTTGATCGACGTTATGAACATTCGTACAATAAACTCCTCTGACACTTTCCCTCATTCCACTCCACCATCTTTTGCAAGAGGAACAGTAAGGCTTAGACTTAAAATAAAATATCTAAAAGTAGGTGGGGGAAATAAAGTAGTAAACAATGATATACGACTATTTGTGACAACAGACTCCAACGGAGTGATCATCCATTGCGGACTACAGGGAGGAGACTGTGCCCCAGGTAAATTTGTAAAGGGTTTTGAACCTAATGGAACGTTAAAATGTGATACTCCACCAACTCCACCAACTCCATAAAATGGGTAAACTAAATCGTGTAACTCCGTTCTCAACGTTAATCTCTCTAAAGCCAGTAAGTAACTGTTAAAAAATAACTTAGACACTTTTAGTGGGATAGTATTTTATCCTGACTTCGACACAACACACTGCAACAAGTGAATAATTTCAAATAGTTACAATTTTTGGGGCCACAGGAAAGGGTTTTTTAAAGGTCGACAGATGTTGTGGGAATGAGGCTCATAGAAGAGTTTCTTTTAAGCGAAAAAGCACTATAAATTTCTTCTACTTCCTTTGTACAACCTGAGGGAAGGCGATAAAGTTTTTTCGTCTTTTTTTCTTCTAAAATACTGTACTGATCTCTTTTTAAGATCTTTCTCATTCTTTCAAAGCTTAAATTAAGTCCTGCTTGTTTGAGTTTATAAACCATTGTGTAAGAGATCGCATAGGCTAAAAAACAAATGGCAATGTGAGTTTCTATTCTTCTTTTTTTCCAATGATAAACAGGCCTCATCTTTAACGTCGTCTTATTCACTCTAAAAGCCTCTTCTATTCTCCAAAGACTTCTGTAACGACTTAAAAGCTCACTGGCTGTCTTGTTTTGAACATTTGTTATAATTCCGTGAAGACCGTCCCACAAAGCTTCTTTTTCTATTTTCTCCTCATCTATGCTCACTTTCACATTGTCAACTTTAATAAAACGTTTGGTCCCATGATTGGAGATCAACTGATACCAATTACAGAAATTAATTCGACATTTTTATGTTCAAATTTAAAATTTTAAAATTGACTTAAGGAAAAGTTTCAATTAGGAGGCTTTAAAAAAGTTTTTTTTGAAGGGAGGTTGAGTTTTCATAAGATATGTTTATTTTATGTATATCTATTGTTGTGTGAATCGATTGATGGGTTAAAATAAGTGTAAAAAAGTGAGGTTAAGATGTAAAATGAAAAAAATCAGTTACGCAATTTAATTTATAGGTTCAAATTAATTTACAAGCTTGATTCATCTTGTTGTTTTGCCCAAGATCGAGTGCATAATTTTTTAATCCTGCCCTCCTGATCGCAAAAAGTATTCCAGGCCTCACAACAAGTATTCACTATATGGTCATAGTTTTTAAAACATGCATTCGATAATTTGATCCTTCGTAATTGTTGCCAGACTTGTTCCATGGGATTTAATTCTGGACTATAAGGAGGTAAAGGCATCAGGGATAAATTCTTAGGAACTATCAAAGTCTCTGTGGTATGCCAACTGGCTCTGTCCATTAAAACAATTCCATGATAGTTTTCTTGAATATTTTTAGATATCTCATCTAAGTGAATTTGCATCATCCCTGAATTACATTCCGGTAAGATCCAAGCACAGCCTTTATCTCTATCCGGACAAACTGCTCCAAAAATATAAGTGGATAAAAATTGTCTTTGCCTCACAACTCTAGGCCGTGTGCCTTTTCTTGCCCAAATCCTGCTTAAAGAACCTTGCTGAGCTTATTCTGCATTCATCCTGCCACCAAATCTCTATTTTATTAGTCTGAATCTTTTCCTTTATTTTCTCCACCTCTTCTGGAAAATGTTCCTTAAACTGTTCCATAGCTTCTTGTGAACTTTTAGGATGAAGAGAACGACCACTGATCCATACAATATTAAGACGGTCTAAAGAAACATAAACCCCAGAAAGAGAATAGCAACAGTCAAATTCATTTGCTAAAAGTTCCTGTATTCCCTTTGCTCCTATGCTTCCTCCTTCTCTCTTGTCTTGAATTTCATCTAACTTGATTTTGAAGTTCTCTTCTTCTGTCACTGGTAAACGAGGCTTGCGCCCTCTGCCTTCTCGATCTATCAATCCCTCGTAATCAAAGTCTACAAAAAAAGACTGTAACCAGGATTTGATACTGTGACGGTGATAGAAAACTATACTTGCTGTTTCTTGAATCGATTTTCCTTCTTGCATATGCTGCAAAGCTTGGAGTTTTATCTTGATGTTGGCACTTCTTTCTACGTAACTGCTCACCTACATTGTTCAGTTATCCCTAACTTTAGACCTGTTTTAAGATAAAAGTCTTGCTCTTACAGATTTTCTTTTAAATACTTTTTTCAAATGACAATAAATAAGACCTCCATCAGAAATGAGATTAAAAATATAAGAAGTGACTTTGATAAGTTTGCAAAGAAAGGTTCTGTGCCTACTGAGATTTCTGTGATTGTTGAATCTCTCTTTAAGGTTGTGAACATTCTGATTGTTGTGTTTTTAGAAAAACAGGTTCGAAAAAATTCCAGCAACAGCGGTCTTCCTCCTTCGCAAGATTTTAGTCGTCAAGGGAATCGTAATAAGAAAGCTAGTGGGAGTCAGAAAAAGGGTTCTAGACTTGATAACAGTAAAGATACAAACAGTGAGGAGACTGTCTCTCCCTCAGAGTGTTCTCAGTGTGGGATGTTTTTAAAGACAGCAGAGGTAAAAAGCCTTGAGAAGCGTAAAAAGATTGATATTTTTTATGAAATTCAGACCCATACTGTAACTTCTGAGGTTAAGGATTGTCCCTCATGTGGAGCTAGAAATAAAGGTCAATTCCCTAAAGGTATGAGTGGTCCTCTTCAGTATGGTGTAGGCATTAGAGCTTCCATCATCAATTTCATTATAGTTCAGATGCTGTCTTTTAGAGCGTGTTGGGGAACATTACATGGGGCTTATAGGTCGAATGATTTCTCCTGCAGTTATGTTGAGATACATTGCTGAATTAGGAGAGTTTCTTAAAAGTTGGGAAGAGCAGATGAAAGAAAAGATACTTGAATCAGAGGTCATTCATGTTGATGAGACCTCTATGAGGGTTAAGGGTAAAAACTACTGGATTCATACTTATAGTTCAGGAGAATTAGTCTTGCAGTTTCTCCACCTTTCAGGTGGAAGGGAAGCCATAAAAGATATTGGTCTCTTGGATAGATATGCAGGAGTGCTTGTGCATGATTGTTGGAGTCCTTACTTTTGTTATGATAAGATAACTCATGCTTTGTGTGTGGCTCACCTTTTGAGAGAGCTTAAATTTATAGAAGAAAGCAATGGATTCAAATGGGCTACAAATCTCAAAAAACTTCTTAAAGAGACTGTGGAGTTAGTTCATAAAAAAGAGTCAAGAGTTCTGACTCAAAAAGAGTACGAAACTCTTCAGAGAAGGTATAGGAGTATTCTTACAAAAGGCTTAAAAGAGCTTCCAGAATTTCCTAAGAAAAATGGCAAGAAAGGACGAATAAAGCATACACAAGCTCAAAACCTTTGGCTGCGATTTAAAAAGTATGAAGCAGAAATACTGTGCTTTGCTAAAAGAAAGAACGTAGATCCTACTAATAACAGAGCTGAAAGAGATCTAAGAATGACTAAAGTGAAAAAGAAAGTGTCAGGGTGTTTCAGAACAGAAGAAATGGCGAAATATTTTTGTCGTATTACCAGCTATGTTAAAACAATGAGAAATAGAGGGTATTCTTCTTTAGAAGCCATCTCTATGGCTTTAAATAAAAACTTACGAGAGTGAGCAGTTACCTTTCTACTTTGTAAGTAGCTAGAAAATCATACCCTTGAATTTGTGTAACTAAATCTTTTTTCGACACTCTAAAAATTTAACAGAGTTTGATCAAAAAGCCAGGACGCTATGCGTTAAAAGAATGTCGAATTAATTTTTGGAAATGGTATGACTCACAGGAATCTCCTTGTTTCTTACTTTCTTCATCAAACGATTGATCAAACGCTCTCTTTGATTTTGATCTCTTTTGGCTCTTTTGTTTGAATAACTGACTATCAATCTTTTTCCTTCATGCTCTAGCTCTTTCACCCAAAAAAGATGAGATGTATCACAAGCCACTTGGGTGGGCTTATAGTTTTTATAACTTAAAACCTCTTCTTTTTTCTTGCTAGAAAGGGATTTTAACTTTGCAGCCACAACATACTCTATCCCCATCTTATCCATAGTCTCTAAATTCTTTCTTACAAACATAGCTCTATCAGCTACTAAAACAGCTCTTCTTACATTAAAACGAGTCTTTAGCTTATTTATAGACTCTACCAGTGTAGCCCCCTCACTTGTATTGCCCGGAAAAAGTTCATAGCTTATAGGATGGCCTTGTGAGTTTGTCATAAGTGCCAAAACAACCTGTGTCTCTTTAAATTTACAATCTTTACTAAAACCAAACCTGCGAATCTCATCCTCTGAGAAGCTCTCAAAATACAAGGTCGTCACATCATAAAGCAAAACATCCACCTCATTGTTAAACAAAGAAAGGTCGCTTAAACATGAAATCGCCCTCTAACTAATTCCACCGAGAAATGGGACATCCTCGTGTTCTCAGATACCTTTTTCTTCGATGTCTCAATGAAAGGATGAAACCGATCCATAGCCCTATAAACTTTCTCTAAAGGAATCTGTCGGTTAAAATCTTCAAAAAGTGTTTCTACACTACCTCTTTTTGATTCTGGATTAAAAACTCTTGATAAAACACAGTGCTTTAAAATATCATTCCACTCTAAATCTTTCTTTGTACCCTCAATCAAATTTCCAAAACCTAACTCAGCATAAAGCTCATTAAAAACTTTCTCAATACCACAAACAACACGCTTTTTCTCCTCTAAAATACTGCCTGAAAACTGGAAATCTTTCTCACTCTTTCTTTTCTTCTCTTTCTTCTTCTCCTTAGGCCTTCTACCATAAACTAGCTTCTCACAACCTGGAAGCACAGGATTTCTTTGATTCTTAATGTCTATGATCAACTCTTCTGCTAACTTCTTAGCTTTTTTAACTTCCTTATCGCTTGCAAAAATACCCATAGAACGAATGGTCTTTTGTACACACTTCCCCTTAAGCCAAACAGACTCTACAATCCGTACACTTTTTTTACCCTTAGACTTTGATGTTACTTTTACAAACATTCTTTAAAAAGGCTAAACAACTTTTGCAAACTTGTAAAATGGGCCGGGGCCACAGAAACAACCTAAAACCTGTGTATAACTCCTTCAACTAAAAACTAGAGGCAAAAGAACGGAAATATTTTTTTTTAACTCACTGTGTTGTGTCGAAGTCAGGAGGGAGGAGACTGTGCCCCAGGTAAATTTGTAAAGGGTTTTGAACCTAATGGAACGTTAAAATGTGATACTCCACCAACTCCATAAAATGGGTAAACTAAATCGTGTAACTCCGTTCTCAACGTTAATCTCTCTAAAGCCAGTAAGTAACTGTTAAAAAATAACTTAGACACTTTTAGTGGGATAGTATTTTATAATTCCACTCGCCATGAAATGCTTCTTTCTTAATTTTTATGCTCTTAAAGCCCAGAGAGTTAAAATAGACGAATAATAGGAATAGATTATAGACAATCAATAAAAAAAGAGTTAGTGTCAGAAAGACAGCCTTGGTGATCTAGACAGTTCTGTGACCGTATGAAAAAAAATGTCTTTTTTGTAAATGGAGAGCTGTTTTCTCTTGCATACCTTTTCATAGATGCTTTATGAAGTTTTTTACAATTAGTTAGAAACGGTATTAGATTTTTTCTTGTAGTAAAAATCAAAGATTGTTGTGTATTTAGGATCATACCAAAAGATGTATTCCATAATAAAAGAAAGCTGTCCTTTAAGATGATAGTTGTCATAGATTTTATGAAGTTTTGCTCCAGGGCCTACTGCACCCTTATAATGAGCAAATACAGGTTCTGAATCGTCCATATCAGTAATCATTCTGTTTGTCATAGGAAAAGATAGATAAGCAGGAGACTTCCATATGTATTCTTTTTCAGAATGAAATTTGCCATTAGTATCCGTAGTTCGTATTCTCACTTTTGCAATATCTAAAAGCCCTTCTTTTTTACAGCGAGGGCCTCGTCCTACATTAGCTCCAAAACGAGCGTTCCAAAGATCTCCAGAGTTAAGAGTTTTAAAATAAAAATAAGGACCTTCAATAACCAACACATCATTACGGTCTGTACAATGTTCTACTACGACTTGTGCTTTTCTGTAACCACCAGGAACTGTAAAACTCTCTAGTGTATAAGGATCAGGGTGAATTTTTAAAGGACGGCATAAACCCTTATCTCTACTACAAGTAGTTATGCTTTCTTGGATGCAGGTTTTGATAAGATTGTTTTCACAATTCTCAACATTAGCTAAGCAAGCTTGAAGGAGTTGCTCACTGTTTTCATCAACAGTACCGAGACATTGTTGTTCTTTACAAGTTCTTTCGCAATCTTCGGGAGATTCTAAAAGAAGAGTAGCTGTTAAATTTTTCAAATCTTTAGGAAGTAATGAAACCCCCTTATCTGTTATAGGACCATCACCAATATCATCAATATCAATGCTAAAATCATCCTCATTATTCTCATCAGTATCAGGACCAGGAGTAATTTCAACCTCTGAGAGATGACTACTTTCTCCTACAGGATAAGAGCTTGAGCAGTTTTGAAAGAAAAGAAGGCTTATGATTACAGCTAAAATTATAATCAGTGCTTGTTCTTGTTTCATAACTATCCCCTCTTCTTTCTTTTATTACCTGCAAGTTTTATTCCTAGCTAGAAGGGGGTTTATTTTATTTTAAGCACTTAGACTTTAGACAGTCGTTAAAATTTTGTGCGACATCTCAATTTGATACATTTCGCTCAATGTCATGCTTTTCTCGAAAAACCCTCTTCTCCTTCTAGAAGCTAAAAAAGCTCTAAAGTCTTACAAAAGTAGGGAGCTTAAAGCTGTTTGTTGATTTTTTTTAGAAATTCATTTAGTCTTTAAAGAGGTAAGTAACATATGATATAAGAAAAAAGCGGGGCTAGGAGTCCTACTTGTTTTCAGAATTCAAATTGAGGTTAATTTATGCCTTCTGGGAATAAAAAAGTTTATGAAGTTAAAATAGGAGATTTACATTTTTCTCTACGTTCATCTCATGATGAAAGGACGGTTAATAAAATGGTTCAGCTTGTTAATGATAAAGTTCAGCAAGCACAGGCGTCTGGTGTTTCCTACCAAAATGCCTTAACTTTAGCTGCTCTTCACTTAGCAGAAGAGTATTTTCTTTTAAAAACCTCCACAAAAGCTGAATTACAAAACCTTCAAAAACAAACTCTAGAAATTCTGTCACAAATAGAAAAAGCCCCTTTAGAAAAAGAAGTAGAAATTTAATGATCTCTTCTTTTTTTAAAATGAGGAAAATCATCTATGGCAGAAAAAGAATCTGTTAGAAAGAGTTTTTTAAAAAAGCGAATGAGTTTTATAGAAAGCCATAAAAGCTGTCTAGAATCGATTCATCTCTCCTTAACTCAGTTTTTATCCAAGCTTCTACCTTCTGAAAAAGAACTCATATGTGCGACCTACTGTCCTAAAGATATAGAAGCTAAGCTTATGGTATCCTCCTTAGATTCCTCTATCATTTGGGCCTACCCTAGAAGAAAGGCTCAAAATCTTGATTTTTACATTCACTCTAAGTTAGAAAAGAATAAACTAGGATTCAAAGAGCCCGCCCTTCATACAGGCTCTCTTATAGATGTGAAGAATTGTTATTTGGTGGTAGTCCCAGGGATAGCTTTTGACAAAAAGGGGCGTCGTTTAGGAAATGGGCAAGGTTTTTATGACAGGGCCTTAGAACATTACAAAGGACTTAAAGCAGGTTTTTGTTTTTCGGATCAGGTTTCAGAAGAAGACTTACCCTTTGAAACTCATGACGTTCTTATGGATTATCTTGTAACAGAGAATTATCTGCTCAAAATAGAAAAAGAAAATGGAAGAGAAAAAAGATGGATTTCTTAAGTTGGTTTTCTCAGTTGGGATTTTTTCTAGGTGTTTTGTTTTGTGCAGTTATGTTTTTCTTTTATGATCGCATACAGTCTAAAAAACGCTCCAGAAAAGTACGTAAAGAGTTTAATCGAGTTATAGATAAAGCCCGCTCTCAAGCTTTGAGAATTGAAAAAAATGCTGAGAAAAAGGCCAAAGACTTTGATAGACGCATTCGTCGCAATATAGAACAAGAAGCACAAGCTGAAAGGCAAAAAGTAAAAAACCTACAAACAAATTTGAAAGAAAAAGAGATTCGTTTAGAAAAAAACTATAAGAGAAAAGAACAAGAGCTTGAACAAAAACACGAAGCCCTTTCGGAAAGACAGCAAAAAGCTAAACAAACCGAAGCCTATGTACAAAAACTCAACCAACAAGCTGAAAAAATGATTCAAGATCTGCAAGATAAACTTGAAAAAAGAGCTAACCTTACGAAAGAAGAAGCTATGAGAGAGTTAAGGCAACTTGTCGAAAAAGACGCTAAACAGATGGCAAGTCAAAAGATGCTCGAAGATGAAATAAAAATCAAACAAGAAGCTCGTAAGAAAGCCTTGGATATCTTAACTAAAAGCATCTCCCGTTATTCGGCTGATGTGTGTATTGAAAGAACCTCAACCACAGTACCCATTTCTAGGGAAAGTGAAGTGAAAGGACGCATTATTGGTCGAGAAGGACGTAACATAAGAGCCATGGAAGCCTCTTGTGGTGTGGATATGTTTTTGGATGAGACCACTGATAGTGTGATCATTTCTAGTTTTGATCCTGTTCGCAGAGAAGTGGCTCGTTTGGCCTTAGATACTTTAATTGCAGACGGTAGAGTTCATCCAGCTCGTATAGAAGAGGTTGTTAACAAGGTCAAAGGCAAGCTTATTTCCGACATCAAACAAGAAGGGGAGCAAGCGTCTTTTGAATTAGGAGTTTTAGATGTGCCTGTTGCGATCTCTGAGTTGTTGGGAACTTTAAAATACCGCCATCGTGAAACACAAAACCTTTTAGAACATAGCATAGAGGTGGCTTTTATTTCCGGTTTAATTGCTAAAGAATTAGGTTATAAAGAAGCTTTAGCTAAAAGAGCAGGTCTTTTTCACGACATAGGGCATGCTTTAGATCACACTTATGAAGGAAGCCACCCTCAAGCAGGATCTGACTTTGCCTCTAAACAAGGAGAAACTCCTGAAGTTTGTTATGCTATAGCCTATCATGAAGACGATTCTTTACTCTCTATGGAAAATCCTGACACTTTATTAGCCCATATTGTTCAAGTAGCCAATAACCTTTCAAAAAACCGCCCCGGAGCTAGACGCTCCCAGTTTCAGCAATTTGTTAAAAGATTACAAGATTTAGAATCCATAGGTAATAGTTTTGACGGTGTTGAAAAAACGTATGCCATTCAAGCAGGAAAAGAGATTCGTGTGATCGTAGATAGCGGGGTTGTAACGGATGAACAGATTGTTGTTTTAAGCTACGATATTGCTAAGAAAATTGAAAAACAATTAAATTACTCTAAAGAAATCAAGATCTCTGTTTTGAGAGAAAATCGTATTGTCGAGTTTGCAAGATAGTATGTTTAAACTAAGACCTGAAGACCAACTCAAAGAACTTAAAAAAGGAATTCTCGATGTTGTTTCAGAAAAAGAACTTCTTGATAAATTAAAAAAAAGTTATAAAGAAAAAAGACCATTAAGAATTAAAGCAGGTTTTGATCCTTCTAATCCCGATCTTCATTTAGGCCATGTCGTTTTATTACAAAAAATGAAAGTTTGGCAAGACTTAGGTCATGAAGCAATCTTTCTTATCGGAGATTTTACAGCTCTCATAGGTGATCCCACAGGAAGAAACAAAACCCGCCCTCTTTTAACTAAAGAAATTTTAAAAAAAAATTCTCAAACTTATGAAGATCAAGTATTTAAAGTTTTAGATCGCAAAAAAACAAAAACATGTTATAATTCTGAGTGGTTCTCAAAAATGAATTTAAAAGATATGATTCACTTAACTAGTCAGTACACAGTAGCCCGTATGTTAGAAAGAGAGGATTTCAAAAGACGTTTTGAAAACGAAATCCCTATATCAATTCACGAATTTCTCTATCCCTTAGTGCAAGGCTATGATTCTGTGATTTTAAAAGCTGATGTGGAATTAGGGGGAGGGGATCAGATTTTTAATCTTCTCGTAGGACGAGTTTTACAAAAACATTATGGACAAAGCTCACAGTGTATTATGACAGTTCCTTTGCTAGAAGGTCTAGATGGTATAAGAAAGATGTCAAAAAGCTACGACAACTATATAGCTCTTAACGACCCTCCTAAAGAGATGTTTGGAAAAACTATGAAGCTTTCCGATGACCTTATGTTGTGCTATTATGAGCTTTTAACTGATAAAACAGTGAAGGAATTAGAAGAGTTAAAAAGGGGCCTTAACTCATCACAATTGCATCCACGAAAGGTCAAAGTGAATTTAGCAAAATTTTTTGTAACAAGATTTTATGGAAAAAAGGAAGCTTTGAAGGCCGAAGAGGAGTTTGAGACCATCTTTCAAAAAAAGGGAGTGCCTAAGGAAGTAAGGGTTGTGAATGTAAAACCTAAAGACTTAAACATCTGCCAACTTCTATCATTCTTAGAGCTAGCCTCTTCTAATTCGGAAGCAAGACGTCTCATTCAAGGAGGAGCTGTTTTGATTTTAGAAGGAGAGGTTAAATCTAAAGAAGGTCATCTTGTAAAAACCAATGAAAAAATTTTGGATTACAAAAAATGTTTATCACTTCGATCGGGGAATTATTTTACTTTGAAAGTAGGAAAAAAAAATTTTATACGAGTAAAGGTGGATTAAAATGAAAGTTAAGTTTTTACCTCAAAATGTAGAATTTGAAATAAAACCTCATCAATCTGTAATGGAATTAGCCCATTCGAAAGGTATTTATATTAAGTCCATTTGTAATGGAGAGCCTTCTTGCACAGAGTGTCGTGTACGTATCTTAGAAGGAGAAAACTGTGTTCTTCCTCCTCTCAGCCATGAAAAAGATCTTATTGGCACAGGTTATTTTTTAGATCAAAGACGTTTATCTTGTCAATTGAAGTGTTACGGAGATGTAGTCATTGATCTTTCAGAACAGGTAGAAAAAGAAAAGAACGAAGCTTTAAGAAAAAGAAAAAAAGCAGGTGTGAGAGAAGAAGGAGCTTCTCATGCTATTACAGGAAATTTAATTTCCTCAAAAGAAGTCAAAAAAAAGGAGGAGTAATTATGAAAGAATACAAAAAATTAGAAAAACATTTTGAGGGTCTATCTCATTTAACAACCATCCAAGGCCTCTTAAATTGGGATAAAAACGTTCTTACGGGAAAAAAAGCTCTACCTTGCCGTTCAGAACAAATGTCTGAGCTATCTTCTGTAATCCATGAAAGATTAACAGATAAAAGGCTAGAGAATTTATTTGAAAAGGCCTTTGAGGAGAAAGATTTAAAAGTTTGGCAAAAAAGAAACTTAGAAGTTATGTACGATATTTTTCAAAAGGCAAATCTTCTTGATGATGATTTTGTAAGAAAGTTCTCTTTAGCCAGTTCTCATTCTCATAACGTTTGGATAGACGCAAAGAAGAACAATGATTGGAAAAGCTTCTCTCATGCTTTAGAAAAGACTGTTGAATACGTAAAAAAGAAGGCAGATCTAAAAGCTGAATTGAAAAATACAACCCGCTACAATGCATGCATTGACTCTTTTGAAGAGGGGGAAACAGTGGAACACATTGATAAGCTTTTTTTAGAACTTAAAGAATTTTTAATGCCTAAAGTAAGTGCTTTCCCAGAAGCTAGACCGAATCATAAAGATATTTATTTTGAGCCTTTACAACAAGAGAGGCTGTTTAAAGAAGTTATGTCATATCTTATGTTTGATTTTGAAAAGGGACGTCTTGATGAAGCCATACACCCTTTTTGTTCAGCTTATAAAAGAGAAGCCCGCATCACAACATTTTATAAAGAGCATGATTTGTTTCAAGGGCTTTTGGCAACGGTTCATGAAACAGGGCATGCCAGTTATCAGTTAGGTCTTCCTGAAGCTTGGACAGGACAACCTGTGGGTAATTCTCTTGGCATGTCTGTTCATGAAAGCCAAAGTCTTTTGTTTGAAATGCAAGTTGGTAGAAGCAAAGAGTTTCTTTCTTTCATGTTAAAGTTAATCAAAAAACATTTTTCTGAAACCGAAAAATGGTCTTTAGAGGATGTTTGTAAAAAGGTTCTTAAAGTGGAAAGGGGTTGCAGTCGTGTACAGTCTGATGAGATGACTTATCCTCTTCATGTGATTTTAAGATATGAAATTGAAAAAGAACTTATAGAAGATAAGATCAAGGTATCTGATATCCCTGAGCTATGGAATATGAAGATGGAAGAGTATTTTGGCCTATCAACAAAAGGTAGAGATGATCTAGGGTGTCTGCAAGATCCTCATTGGTCTTATGGAGCTTTTGGTTATTTCCCTATGTATACTTTAGGAGCTTTGTCTGCCGCTCAGTTTTTTTTCAAAGCTTCTGACAAGATAGAGAGTCTCAAAGAAGATTTTTCCAAAGGAAATTTCGAAGCTTTATTAGTCTGGCTTGAAGAGAATGTATGGAAATGGGGTTGTTTTTATAAAGCTTCTGAACTGATTAATAAAGTAACAAACTCTCCTTTAAAGGTGGAAGCTTTTAAGAGACATATTGAAAGAAGGTATTTATACTGACTGCACTTCAAAAATCCCTTTTTTTTCTAGCTAACTGATTAAAGTGCTAGGTTAAGGAAAAAAGTTAACAATCAAGGATTGTCCTATAGAGATATGATTTTCAGAAAGATCGTTGAGTTCTTTTAAACGACTGACAGTGGTGTTATATTTTCTTGCAATTAAATAAAGAGATTCCCCTTTTTTTACAGAGTGATACTTATATTTCTTAGATTGGGAAAGAGATCTTTTTTTAATGTTTTTTATTTTCTTTCTAGGGATCTTTAACAGTTGTCCTACTTTAAGTTTAGAGCGTAAAGAAATGTTATTATACCTTGCAAGTTTTTTGTAAGATATCTTTAAACGAGAGGCTATTTCCCACAAAGTATCTCTTTTTTTAACTCTATAATATCTCTTAGAGATGTTTTTTATAGCAATCTTGTTTTTTGAATGAAGGCGTTTTTTTCGGTTCCTGTAAGGTGAAGCTGTGGGAACTTTTAGACGTTGTCCTACTCTTATAAAAGAACGGGAAGAAAGTCCATTGATCCTTTGAAGCTGCCTTATAGAAGCTCTATAATTTCTTGCAATTTCAGAAAGAGTGTCTCCTCTTTTAACTCTATAATAAGCATAATCTTTTGTGTAACGAAATTTTACTCTTGCTTTTTGCAAAGCTACAGTTGCCATAAGTTTACGATTTTTAGGAACTTTTAAAATCGTTCCTCCTGTGCGATAAGCGGGAGCATAACGGCTTAAGAAAGCAGGATTCAAACGCCTTAAAGTTTCATAAGAAATGTTCATATGAATAGCTAATTTTTGAAGGTCAGTAGAGTGAGTTAAAGGAACCATATCAAAGGAAATAGGAGGTTGATAGTTTAAATTGTTAAATCCATACTTTTTAGGATGCTTAGCTATAAGAGTTGCTGCTAAAAATTTAGGAATATAGTTCATAGTCTCTTTAGGTAATTTTTTATTTCTTGCTAAGTACCAAAAATCTCTTGTCTGATATTTCATAACAATGTTTTTAATACGATTCTCCCCCGCATTATAAGAGGCCATAGCTAAGTACCAATTCCCAAAAAGATTGTAAAGCGACTTAAAGTAATTAGCTGCTGCTCTTGTGGCTGCAATAAAGTCTCTTCTTTCATCAACATAAGCATTGATTTTTAAGCCATAACGTCGCCCTGTATCTCTCACAAACTGCCAGTAGCCTACAGCAGAAGCACGACTATAAGCTCTAGGGCTAAAGCCTGATTCAATCAAAGCAATATAAACCAAATCTTCAGGCATTCCCTCCTCTTTTAAAATTCTTTTCATAAGAAGCCTGTATCTTGTAGAACGCTCTAAATACAAAACCATATGCCTGTAACCTCTGTTTTGAAAGTAATCGATCCACCTGGCCACCTCTTTGTTCTCTTCTACAGGAACAGGTCCCAACATTACATCGATATCTTCATTACCTCGACTAGGATGCCCATCAAGCTGATAATAACGGCTTAAATTTTCTCTATACGGGTTTGAACTGCATGATATGCATGAAAGAAAAAACAAAAACAAAATAAAAAAAATACTACATCTGTGCCTTAAAAATATGCTCAAAAACATTCCCCTTAAATTCTTCATGCTTTCATCCCCTCCTAACATTCTAACTTTTTTGATCCCTAATGACTACTTTACCAAACATGACTATACTTCAGTCCATATGGGTTTTTTAAAATCCACATACCCCTTATAAATCAACTTGTATAAGATGATGTTTTTTAAAATAGACTTTGTATAACCTCTGGTCTGTTTCCATGGAATTTCCTCTATCAACAACTCCATCTGATCAAAAGAGATAGTTTGTCTCTGAAAATCCCCCCAAAGGTTTTTTCTTGCTTTTAACCAGTTTCTCACACGCCCTAAACCTGCATTGTAAGCCATAACAGCAAAAGGAAGATAGCCTTTCTGAGCTTTTAAAAGTTTTTTTAAATAATAAGCTCCAAAGTTTAGGCTGATTTTGTAATCTGTCAGATCTTCAGGAAACTGAAAGGATTTTAGTTTTAAATCCTTTTTTACCTCATAAGCAGTCATTTTAATCATTTGAGTAAGGCCTACAGCTTGAGAAGAACTGACAGCTTTTCTGTCAAAATGGCTCTCCTGTCTGACAAGACTTAAAAGCCAGACATAAGGAAGGTCATACTTTCGACTCATTTTCTGAAATGTTTTTTTATACTCTTCAGGGTAGATTAAACTCACAAGCTCCAAAGAGATAAAAGAAGGGTTCTTATAAAAAACATCGTAAAAATACTTAGAAGTCTTTGTGTAATCAAAGGCCTGAGCCCTTAAAATCCCTCTTGCAATTTTTTCTTGATCTAAAAAGGGTTTAGGCCAGGCATTAAGTTCAGCTTGAGCTTCTTCAAACCAACCCACTTTTATTAAAAACTGTATTTTACTCCAATCTTTTGACTGTCCGCTTAAAAGCCATAAACTTAATTTCTGTTTTTTAATTTGAAGAAGATCCTCTTTCTTAAGCCTTTTATCCTGAGAAGTCAGCCCTTTTACTAAAAGAGAATAGTAACTAAGAGGATATTTTTCTAAAAGAGATTTTTTTATTCTATTCCTTCTCTCAAAGACAGCTCTTGACTTCATTTTTCCTAGACTTTTCCAGAGCCAATAAAAAGCTTTATCTTCTAGGTGAACTCTCTTTTTTTTCTCAGCCAACTGACTTAACCTTTCAAAATAATTCACAGCCTCTTCGTATTCCTTTAAACGGTAATGAAGAAGCCCTGCTTTAAATAGACTGTCAAAAATGTACTTCTGAGATTCTAAATTAATAAGATCTTTATAAACTCTTAGGCTCTTCCTATAGTGGCCTAAATGATAGTAAGATCTTGCTAAAATAAAGAGAGCCTTCTTCAGTAAAGTAGTTTCCTCTAAAGAAGACCTCAAGCCCTCTATCAAAGTCAAAGTTGATTTAAAGTCTCCTTTAAGGTAAATTTCATAAGCCCATTGAAGCCTCCAATGAGGATAGGCTTTAGAGAAAAGCTTTAAAATTTTAGCCTCATAAGATTTAGGAGCTTTAAAATAAATCTTTAACATTTCTTTTGAAATTTTTTTTCCATTTTGAGACTCAGGAAAATTTTCTAAAAAAGAAAGTCCTTCCTGAAGAGAATCAACGTAATTTTTTTGCTGTAAGTACTTCAGAAAAGCTTCAAAAATCTCTCTTTCTTTTTCAGAGTAAAAAACAACTTCTTCTCTTTGTTTTAAGGTAAAAAAATCATACCCTTGAGGAAAATAGCTTTTTAAAAGCCCCTCAAACTTCTTTAAGTTTTTTAAAAAAATCTCTTTTACCTTTACGTCTGACACTCTATGAAGATAGCTAAGAGCTAAATCATTTTTTTGCTCAATAAAAGCAAGTTCTCCCATAAGAAGATAAAATTTAAACTTCTCATCTTTTTTCATACGTTCCTTAAGTTGCAAAAGAGTTTCACCTAATACCCAAGCCTCTCTTCTGTTCTTAGAGAGAAGATACTCTAAAACTCTCAAGCCAGCTTCTATGTAAGAAGGAGCCATTATATGATACACAGAGGAGTTTTTTATTTTTTTTATATGGACCTCTTTTAAAACAGCTCTCATACGAGCTATGTTGTTCGAACCGAGAGCACACTTGAGCCGATAGTTTAAAATCCATTTTCTATAAAAACTATGATAGCCTTTCATGGCTTTCGTCAAACTTAGGCATGACATAAATTTTTTCGAAAGATAATCTTTTTTCACCTTATAAAAATTATAACTTACCTTAGTTTTTTGAAATATTTTAGTTTCTTTAGAAAACCATCTAGACTGAGAATGAATATGAGGAGAAATATAAACTTTCACAACAGATGCTTCCACAAAAAAGCTAAAAAAGCTCAACACCAATAGCACAACATTAAGCACCATAGTTTATTTCCTCTCTTTTAACTTCAAAAGACTTCTCTAAGACAGCCCAGGTTTGATGAGCTAATTGTACCAAATCTTCCTTGCTACTTTGATTTTCTAAAACAGAATCTTCTGGAGCAAAAGCTAAAGCCTCCCACTTTTCATTTATTTTTTCTAATTCAGGAGATAAGATTTTTTGTATTTTCAAAGAACACATAGAAATTCTTTGATCAAGTGTTAGGCGATGACGAAAGGAAGTGGAAAAACTTCTGTTTTGAGCTAAATGATTAACACTCTCCTCTATAAGTCTTAGAACTTTCAAAGCTCCTTTACGTCGCTCTTTCTCTAATTGCTTTTGTGCTTGCAAAAGTTTTCCTTTAAAAACCTCTAGAAGATTTTCCTGCTTTTGTCTTTTCATTCTCATAAAACCTAAGCCTAAAACAAAAGCTAATAAAAATGTTACAGAATAAATGACCAGAAGTTCTTTCAAAGAAAACACTTTCATATTTTTAGAATCTAGTTTAAAAACATACCTCGAATTCTTCTTATTCTCTCCCTCTTCTACGAAAGAACTTACAGATGGTGTGTTTTTTTGATCCATGTTTTTTTTAACATAAACTTCAACTTCTTTTGTACGAAGTTCTTCATAAAGATTCTGATAAGGATTAAAAACAACAAGAGTTAAGGGAGGAATCTTAAGAGTTTTTGAATTCTTAGACACAAGATAGATTTTAAAAACTTTCCTAGAGACTCCCTTTCTAGAAATATCCGATACAGATTTTATATCATAGACTTGAATCTCTTTAGGCCAAACAAGAGGAGGGAGACTAAAAGTATGAAGAGCTCCAACCCCTTCGATGGTTAAGTGAAAAAGAAAAGGTTTGTTTTGAGTCACTTCTTTTTGACCCAACTCAGCTTTGAGTTCAAGTTCACCGACTAATTGTGAGAAATTTTCTGGCTGAGTGCCTTTAGGAACTTCTTTGATTTGAACACGTTTTTTCTGACTTGAAAGCCTCAGGCTTTTTGAATCAAAAAAACTAGAAAAACTCACAACAGCTTCAAAAGAACCAATCGTAAAGTTTCCTGATCTTAAAGGAAATAAGGCCATAGAAGTAAGAGCTGTTTTAAACTTACGCTCTCCCTTTCTTATGACAGTCTCTGTGCGCGAGAGATTGAAAATTTCTAAATCCTGTCTCCAAAACTCTTTAAGGTTGGGAATTTGACCAAACTGAGTGCTTCTCACAGGAGTTGAAGAGTATAGAATCAGACGTCCTAAGATCCTTTGGCCCACATAGGCTTTCGTTTGATCCACTTCAAAAACAAGTTCAGGAGGAGACTTAGAAATCATCTGATCAAGATTGTCAAAGGGCCGGGAGCGGAGAAATCTACCTAAGGGAGGAGGAGAAAAAAACGTTCCCCCTCTCCTTTGTGTTCTTTGAGAGTGAGGGTTTTTTCCTTTTAAAACTACGATCTTTAAAGCTTTTGTGAAGGTGTTATGCGAGCCTACTTTGATCTTGATAGACTCAATAGTAAGTTGACCTGTACTTTTAGGTTGAAGGCTTAAATCTAAAGTTTTGGTCTTTTTACGAATCATCTTTCCTTGAATAAAACTCATACTCATCTGTTGACTTGAGGAGCGACTTAAAATACGAAAGTTTTTGAATTGAAACTGAGAGGGAAACTCCACTTCTTTATCAGAAACATCAACAGAAATCGTCATTCTAACACTTTCGTTTTCATAAATTTTATTTCGATCTACATAATTTTTCACTTCAGACAAAGCTAAAAATGAAAACAAAAAGCAAAGAAAAAAACTACCAATTCTTATCACGGTGATGTCCTTTTTGGTTTCTTTTAAGATTTTTTTCTTTAATGTTCTGGTCCTGTTGTTTGATCTCATTAAAGAGCTGTTTGATTTGTTGCTTGTTAAGTTGAGAGGGGTTTTGTTTTTGTTTTTGCTCATGAGGATTTTGTCCCTGTCCTTGCGAAGGTTCTCCTTCTGATTCTCCTCCTTCTTTTCCTCCTTTTTGATTTTTTTGCTGTTGGAACAAAAGTTCAATATTAGTTCTCACTTCTAAAGACTCAGGTGTTATTTCTAAACTTTTCTGATAAAGCTCTAAAGACTTCTTCTTTTGTCCTAAAAGCCCCTCTAAAAAAGCCTTGTTAAACAAAGTCATAAACTTTTCTAAAAGTTCTTTTGGAAGCCAGTTTTTCAAAGAAAAATCCCATTCCTTTAAAGCTGTAGAAGCTTTGTTTTTTAAAGCAAGAAAAACTCCTAAATTAAAATGTAAAACAGGACTTTCACTATCATATTTCAAAGCTTTATAAAGATGGCCTTCAGCTTTGCTTAAAAGCTCATAGTCAATGGGTTTTTTAGGTTCTTTTTGTTTTTTTTCTAAAAGGGATTTCAGCTTAGAAAGGGCTTTGTTATTGTAATAAACTGTAGAAAAAGAAGGAGAGGGCCTCTTTTTTTTCTTTTCTAGTAGTTTTTTTGGTCCATCTTCTGATAAGACATGAAATACAAAAAAGAAACTGAAAACGAAAAAGACAAAGTCTCTCACCCTTTGACCTCCTTTCTTAATCTTAAAGCGTTTTGGAGAAAAAAGAAAGCAGAAGACATGATTAGAAACCAAAAATACTTTTCATCAAAGTCTAAAAACACCTCTTGGCTCTTAAGTTGAGATTTTTTTAGCTTGTTCATCTGTTCGTTGATTTTTCGCTTTAGACTGCCGTCTTGCGTAAGAGGAATAAAGCTTCCTCCTGTTTCTTTAGCAAGTCTTTTTAACCCCTGACTGTGAAAAATGCTTAACACAACCTCTCCTTTAGAATCTTGCAAATAATTAATAAAACCACCTTGTGAATTTCTTATAGGAATGAGTCCTCCTTTTTTAGTTCCCACACCAAGAGTAAAAATAGGAATTTTATTGTCCTTAAAAAACTTTAAAGCTTCTTTTGGAAGACTGTCATGAATTTCTCCATCAGAAACAAGTAAAACAAGCCTCACTCCTGCAATTTTATTTCCCGAGCCAATCAACCCCCCTCTTTTAAAGACTCCTTCAGCCTCCTTTAAAGCTTCAGAAAAGCTTGTTCCCTGATAAGTGATGACATTCTCACTCAAAAACTCAAGATAACTTTTAAAAGCATCTTCATCTTGAGTTAAGGGAGAAACGGTAACAGCAGAGCCTGCAAAGGCAATCAAAGCAAACCTATTCTGAACATGGGAACTAACAGCCCACTTAGCTACTTCTTTTTTAGCAGCTTCTAACCGGCTAGGGCTTAAATCTTCAGCTAACATACTTTTTGATACATCGAAAAGAACAACTACTTCAGCTCCAGTGCTATCCACTAACATCTCTTTCTGTCCCCATTGGGGGCGACAAAGAGCCAACACCATCCCTAAAAGACAAAGGATTTGAAACAAATTCTTAAGCTTTTTGTTTTTTATTAAAAATGTTTTCATATAGCTTTTCAAAATTTCATCTCCTATCTGATTCCTTAAGACCCTCTGTTGTGCTTTCCAACTATAAAGATACAAAAAAATCATAAAAACCAAAAAACCAAAAAACCAAAAATAAAATGGCTCTGCCCAACGAAACATTAACTCAGCCTCCTAAAAACAGTTTCCTGAAGCAAGAATGAAATAAGATACAAGAAAAAAGAGAAAAGTAAAAATTTATGAAATTTCTCTTCAATACGAATTTTATTTTCTACTTTAATTTTTGACTTCTCAAGAGAGTTTATGGTTTTAAAAATTTCTCTTAACACACTACTATCTTGAGCTTCAAAAAACCGTCCATCTGTCGTATCAGCCATTTTTTTAAGTAAACCCTTGTTCACCCGACTTACATAGGGACGATACCTTTTTATAACTTTCCCTCCGGGAACTTTCATATAAGTAGGAATACGAGCAGGTCCTGCTTTTCCCATAGCAATGGTATAAATTTTTAAGTCATACTTTTGTGCAATATCCAAAGCCACTTCTGGGGCAATGTTGCCTGAATTGTTCTCACCATCAGTTAAGAAAATAACAACACGGGTCTTCGCCTTGGAATTTTTCAAACGATCCACAGCGTTAAGTAAAGATAAACCAATAGCTGTCCCCTGTTTGATTCGTATCGAGCTATTGACTTCTTTTAATTTTTGAATCAAAAAAGGATAATCTAAAGTCATGGGCACAGGAGAAAAACTTTCTCCAGAAAACACAACCAAACCTATACGAGCTGAAACCTTCTTTTTAATAAATTCCTCAATCATAAGCTTTGAAGCCTCTAAACGGTTTTGAGGTTTCATATCCTCAATCAACATACTCTCTGACACATCCAGAACAATCATAATATCTAAGCCTTTAATTTGTCTTTGTACCATTTCAGAACGTTCTTGCGGACGTGCAAGAGCTATAACAAGAAATATAAAAGAGAAATGTAGTAAAACCTGTGGGAGAAAGGATAGCTTTACTTTTAAACTAGGAGTGACTTTAGAGAAAGCTTCTACAGAACTAAATGGAAAAGCCTTCTTTTTTTTAAAAAAGAAGAGTAAAAGCACATAAGGAATAAGAAGCAGAAAACAAAGAGGCCAAAGAAAGATCATTTCCAGTCCTTTAAAATCTTCTCTGAAACATGATAACATCGGTACACCATATTTGAGAAAGCATCGTAGGAGCAGTCTCCCTCATAAGAAAGCTCCGACAAAAGCTGAAAAAGCTCTAAACTATTGGTTTGATAATAACTTTTATTTCTCCTATAAAGTTTTCTTTTTAAATGGGATAAATTCCAAATATCTTTATGAAAAGGCATACGAAAACAACAGGCTAAAAAAACTTTGAACTCTTTTTGAAGTTCTTTGAAATTGTTGTTTTCTTCTTTGCGTTCTTTTAAAAGTTTTCTTGTCTTTTTATAAAAATCCTTATAGGCTCTTTCTTTTCCAAACTGAATGTCTTCTAAAGATTTTTTCCATTTGAACTTTCTGTAAAAAAAATAACAGATGTATGCAAAAATCACAAAACTCATAAAACCAAGCCCCCACCACAAATAAGGTGCGTAAGACATTTTCAGAGGACCTACAGGGCCTATCATTTGAGAATCAGGCTTAAGAACACTTTTGACTTGGAACGTAAGGCGAGAGTTAAAAAAAACCTCTCCATCGGTAATTTGAAATTTAAGATCTTTATGAGCTTCAGCCCTATAGCTTGTAGCTTCAAAATGAGCTTTCTGATGATCATCCAGCTTTGTCTCTAACAAATGCAAAGCAAACTCTTTTTTTTTATTCTTAAATACAACATAAGGCTTTTTTACAAATTTCTTTTTAAACCCTTCAGAGTTAGAACAAAGGAGATCAAATTTATCTCCTACTCTTAACTGATCCAAAGGCTTTTTAAGAGGTTTGATTTCACATTTCCATAAACTCAATGCGAAGATCTCCTTTTCTGAAAAAAATGATTCACTGTTTTAAAAATATCATCTTTTGTAGAAAGCTTTAAAACATCACAGTGAGATTTTTTAAGAGCTTCAAGCCTCTCAAAACTTTTTTTTAAAAAGGCTTTTTTATAATCTTTTCTAAAAAAAGGAGAAGATGTATCTACAGTATAAATCTCACCTGTTTCTCGATCTTCAAAATCCACAAGTCCTAGATAAGGGAGGTTAACCTCTCCCTCATCTTCTACAAAAACGCTTAAAACAGAATGCTTTGTCCCTAAAAGCTTTAAATCCTTTTCAAAATCTCGATCCATAAAATCACTACATAAGATCACATAAGTCTTTTTTTTCAAATAGTTTCTTAAATACCCTAAAACAGACACAAGAGATGTTTTCTTATGGGAGAACTCATAGGAATAAAGATCCAATAAAAACCTTTGTACCTGATGGACCGTTCTTTTAGGCGGGACTAAATGTTCTACTTTATCGCTAAAAAGGCAAAGTCCTACATTGTTGCGATGAAACACTCCTGCAAAACCAATAAGAGCAACAAATTGACAAATAGAATCAAACTTCATTTTGTTTTTGGTCCCAAAAAACTGAGAACCACTCACATCCACAACAAACATAAGGGTCTGCTCCCTATCCTCTTCAAATGTTTTAATAAAAGGCTTTCCCGTACGAGCTGTTAAAGGCCAAGAGATGTTTCTAATGTCATCTCCAGGAGAGTACTCCCTAAAGTCTCTAAAACTCATTCCCTGGCCCCTAAACACAGATTGATAATCAGCTAAGAAAGTGTCTGTAATTTTTTTTCTAGCGTAAACTTCAATCTTTTTGGCCTTTTGAATCAGATCACGATCAAATTTGCCCTCACCCACTAAGGTACCTCAACTTGCTGGACTAACTCTTTAATAATTTCGTAGTCAGTAACACCCTCAGCCTCTGCTTCATAACTTAAAACCAAACGATGTCCTAAAACTTCACACAAAATGGCTTTTATGTCTTCTGCTGTCACGTAAGCTCTTTGATTTAAAAAAGCATAAGCCTTAGCTGCTCGAGAAAGGTTGATGGTAGCACGAGGAGAACCTCCCACATTGATAAAAGGCTTCAAGCGGCTAAGCCCATACTTTTCAGGTTCTCTTGTCGCTAAAACAAGATCCACAATGTAAGTGTTGAGCTTTTCGTCTACATAAACAGACTCAACGGTCTTTTTAAGGCGAAACACATCCTCCCTACCCATCACCACGTTCACTTTCTTTTCCTCCTCAACAACCATAGACTTCAAAATTTCAAGCTCTTCTTTTCTGTTAGGATAAGCCACAACTACTTTCATCATGAAACGATCCATCTGAGCTTCTGGAAGAGGGTAAGTACCTTCTTGTTCAATAGGATTTTGCGTAGCTAAAACTAAAAAGGGCCTTTCCAACTCATAGGAGACCTCTCCAATAGTTACCTGCTTTTCTGCCATGGCTTCTAACAAAGCACTTTGTACTTTCGCTGCTGCTCTATTGATCTCATCAGCTAAAACAATATGAGAAAAAATAGGCCCCTTTTTAGGATAAAAATCACCTGTCTTAGGATGAAATACCATAGTCCCAATCAAATCTGTTGGTAAAAGGTCAGGCGTGAACTGAATCCTCTGAAAATTAAGGGAAGTCACTTTGGCTAAAGTAGAAATGGTCAAAGTCTTAGCTAAACCCGGTAAACCCTCAAGCAAAATATGTCCATTAGTTAACAAACCTATCATAAGACCTTCCACCATAGACTTTTGACCAACGATCACTTTAGAGACTTCCTTAATCACATTTCTTGCTAATTGACAATCTTCTGAAATCGCTTTGTTTTTTTCTGTAAAATCCAAAACCATAAACCTCCTTACAATTCTCTACTTTCTACTTTCTATTTTCTATTTTCTTCTTAGAAGTCTCAAGACTCTAAGAAAAATAATGCTTCGTGGCAATTGCTTTGCTCAAAAGATTTGTCTTTAGCAAGAAAGCCAAAAAGATTGTTTTTTATTGCTTCAATCTCTATAGTTAAGCTATGAGTTGTAAAAAAATAGCTGTAGTTATTAGTTTTTTTATTTTTAGCTGTGCTACTAAAGAGGTTTTAGGAATAAAAGCCCAAGATGTAATAGCTATTAATCATCAAACTAAGGAATATACAATACTTCAGAGGGGAAGTATATGTTCTAGATGTGAAGTACAAATTGTTCCTAAACCATGGGAAATAATAGGCACAGGCTTTAGGCAGAAAGCATGTCCTTCAACTTTTTCGAGTGCAAGATTTCTTTGTGTTTCTAAAGATAAAACAAAGATAGAGAGCCGGATAGAAACACGTAAGAGAGAAAGGGTTGGAAAAAAGCATACTCAACATACTCATATAAATGCTCTAAGGGTTTAATAGAAGTAACTGTTGACAGCAATCTATGTCTTCCTAAAAAATGCGAAAAAGCTGTTCGGAAAAAAAACAAAAGCCTCATTAAAAAAACGCCTCCTCAAAAGAATCTGTGGGTTCCCGGAGGTTCTGGCAGTTTTCCAAGGTTATGATATAAGGCGATTTTTATAGCTTTAGAGGTTCTAAAGCCGTAAGATTTTCTCATAGTGAGTTTTACTTTGTTGTTTAAACCCTCTACAATCCCTGAGGAGAAGGTTTTTTTAGCCTTGAAGTAATTAAGAATAAGTAGCTTATGTCTTCGTATGGTTTTTGCTTCTCTTTTCATAGGTTCAATTTTTGAAAGCATGACTCGTCTCGTCCAACTGTCTATAAATTTACCAGACCAAGTTGGTGAAACATAGGTCCATAACTGTCGGAAGTCTTCTTTTAAAAAATAACAGCGGATACTTTTTAAATTGTACTGTATTAAATGCCTTAATTTTACTTTTTCATAAGATTTTAAATTTTCTGCATTTTTTAACAAGGGCCATCTAGCTTTTGTTAAAAGGGGTTCATACCCGTCTTCTTTCATTTTTTTGTGTTCTGAAGCTCTCACTTCGTCTAAAGCCTTATTGAGTCTTGCTACGATATGAAACCGATCTAATATATTCAAAGCTTGACTTGCCCTTTCCTTTATTACTTTTAAATAGGGCTTCCACATATCAGAACACACAAACTGTATATCTTTTGACTTCTCTCCTAGTAAATCAAAAAACTTGTTGAAACTCTCCTCTGTTCTTTTTTCTCCTATCCATAGCAAACGAACACTTTCTTTGCTTATTTCATAGACTAAGGTGAGATACTGATGGTTCTTTTTCCATTGTATTTCATCTACACCTATAGCTTGTATTCCCTTTAAAACCCTTTGTTTTAAACCATATTCTACGACCCATTCTACCGAAGCATAGACCTGATTCCAACTGACCTGAAACTTACAAGAAACCTCTTTCCAAGACAGGTGACGACACCAGTCAGCTAAGTACTTCATGTAAAAAATTGTTAGGTTTTTCTTCCCATCTGCCCAAGGTAAATACTCAACTTTTACTCCACAGCAAGAACAATTAACTCTTCTTACAAAATAAACAAAAAACACCCTGTAACTTAAAATAGGAAGGGATTCAAAGTCCCGTGATGATTTACTGCTGTCATACACTGAACAGGGCTTCTTACAAACACTACAAAAAGCTTGGCCATTTTTACGAGCCTTAATAGGAACATTAATTGACTTTCTATCTTTTGAAAAATAAATGTCTTCGTACACAAAAGACTTCCATCTTAAACAATCATTTAGTATAGTCTTCAAAAGCATCTCTTCCCTCCTTTTTTTTTTTTTTTGAATAACATTTTAAGGCATCTGGGAAGTAGGTGCTTCTTTTTTAAAATTTTAATGTAACACAGCAAATAAAAGCAAATAAAATGAATGTTTTTGAGTTCAATCACCGGAGGTGATAGAGGCCAGTAAGGGCCTCAAAGAACTCAAAAATACAAGATAGGATGTCTTACTCTTACTTTGATTAATATGAGCCTTTTTGGGGGATTTCTACTACTTTTCACCCACAGATTCCCGGGAGGAGCCTTTTAATTCTTTAAGATTCATTTTCTTTTTTAGAGCTTCAAAACAAGAAAGCAAGATAGAAAGATACTGACTGGCTTGTGAAGCATAATAATCATGAGTAAAACTAAGGCCAAGCATCAGTTTCGACCTCACTTGTTCACTTGTTCCATACTTCAAAGGATCGTAGGACAAGCTCTTTTCAGGCTGTGCAAGAGAAAAAAGCTTAAAGTCTTCCTCTTTTCTTCCTAACTCACAAAAAAGGAATTTTATCATCTCTATGTCCTTTATTTCCCCCTTAGGATCAAGGATCACAAGAGGGTGTTTATGCAAAAAACTGTGCCTCAGTAAATTCATCATCAAGGTTGTTTTTCCTGTGCCTGTCGCTCCTGTAACAAGTAAATGTTCTGTTCTAGAACTGACAGGTAAACTTACAAGCTCTTTTTTGACAAAATTGGCTCCTATAGGAGCTGAGTCTTTAGACTCAAGAGCCTTCTCAAAAGTTTTGAAATCAACTTCTTCTCCCTCCAAATGATCCACTGTAATGCGTTTTTTGGATTTTATGTTCTCATCCTTAAGCCAAAAATTACAAGTTATAAAAAGTAAAAAAGCCTGAAAGATCCAAAATACAAAAAGCTGTGCTAACCAGAAAAACAAAAGGTCTAAAACAAATAAATGAAAAAGAGTCTCTAAAATGACAAGGCCAATAAAAATACAAATTATAAATTTATAGTTTTTCGCAAGCCTTTTAGAAGCATAAGGAGCTTTTTTAATCTCTTTATGTGCAACCACTCCCCCTAAAAAGAAAATCATAAAAAGTATATTGAAACTTTTTTCTACATCAAAATCTTCATTTTTTTTCATTCTTTCTCCTTTCATTTGTTTTTTTGATCCAATCTTTTAAAGGCAAATATCCAAAAAAATAATTTTCTACTTTCATAGGGTTTGAATGTTTAGCAAGAGCTATGAAATAAGCTCGTCTTAAAATTTCCTGTAAAAAGCACCTATGATGTTCAGTAAGATAAATATAAAGCACATGAGTATAGATAGAGTGCTTATATTCATGGATTTTTTCAAAATACCTTCTCTTTGACTTGAGGCTTGTTTCTACCTCTACAGCAATCTTCATGCCTTCACCCTCTAAGCTAAAATCAGGCCTGAGTTTTCTTAATGATTTTAAGTAATAAGAAGAAAACTTATAAAAATCCTTTTCAAACAAGATGAAAAGACTGGAAAACTCCTCTTTTAACTTCAGAGCTACTTCGTTGACAATAAGCTGATGTAAGAGAAACTTGTCAAACATAAGCTTTTTTTTCCTATTTTTAGGGGTGTAGATTTTGATGTTATTTTGAACTCCTATTTTTTTTAAATTGACAAGACTTCTCTTTCTAAAAGAATGTCTTAAAATGTCTTTGACTGAAAAAGAAGAAACAAAGCCTTGGTTAAGAAGATAAGAGAGTCGTTTATAACAAGAGCTGGAAGAAGAAAAAAAGAGATTTCTAATTTGCTTTAATGTGGCAAACCTTTGAGCTTCTAAAAACTCTATAATCTCTATATCTCTTTTTTGAAGAGATATGTTTTTTTTCATAATTCTTTCTCCATTTGTTCAACCATATCTAAAAGTTTACGTTTGTTGTCTTCATTTTGGGAAAGACACTCTATCTTATAACTAATAGGGGTCAGTTCATTTAAAACCTCTCTAAAAAACTCATCACCTAGCTTGTCTAGGGCTTTTTGAAAAATAAGGCTGAAAACAAGGCTTAAACCTTCTTTAGACAAACCTCTTTTTTTGAGCTTAAGTTTTAACTGTTTTATTCTTTCAAATTGATTTTCTTTAACTTTGATTTTGATAGTTTTCACTTATTTTCTCCTTTCGTTTGATGAGTTTTCAGCACAACAGCTTTTACAAAAAGAGGGGCTTTGAGATAAACAAGGTAACCTCCTTTTTTTATTACAGTTTTTAAATAACTTTGAAAGTTTTTAGCCTCTAAAAGACTTTCTGAAAGAGTTTTATTCTCTTCTTTAAGAAGATAAGAGGCTCTTTCTAAAAGATAATTTAAGATCTCCTGAGAGTCTCTGTGCTGAACTTTTCTCATATCAAATTTTTTATCCTTGAAAAAAACTTGAGCCTTTAGACTTATCTCTTTTTCTGAGTTAAAAAGCTTCATTTTTTCAAAAACAATAAGAACTTGTTTTGTAGAGGTATTAAGAGTTGCTTTTCCTACAAGTCTTGAGCCTTGAAACTTTCCCCCTATCACTTGAGCTACGACAGGTTGCGAGAATAAGGACGAAGTGAAAAGGTCAAAAGAGATTTTAAGAGATAAAACATCACCTAACCGAGGAATTGTTTCTTTCACATAAATGACCTCACCTTGAGTCAGCTTTGAAGAATGTCTTAAAAGCTCTCTTGAAAGATTTCCCCTCATGTTTTTACGAGAGGGCAAATCTTCTAGAGAGCGAATTTTCCTTCTTTTTTCTTGGGGCAAAGGGGAAATTTTCACTTTCACCCCTTGAAAAGCTAAAACATAATGATGAAAAACAACTAAAAAGAAAAACCACCTCACTTTGAACGTCCTTTCATTCTTGATCCGTCAATCTTCTTTGCTTTTATCTTAGGGACTTCAAAACTAGATAAAATTTTAACATAGTCCTGGTGGTTAGTATGAGAAGCTAAAATATCTATGATAAAAACTTTTTTCTCACAGTTGATAATAAGATTGGTTGATTGAGCTTTGTAATTTTTTAACCATAAAAAAATCTGTTTAGGATACTTTTCTACTATATGAACTTTTAGATCAGAAGATGAACCCATAACTGTTTTTTCAATATGACAAGGAAACTCTAAAAGACTCACTCTTCCAGGATGAACATAAACCTTCAAAGGCTTTGATAAATTAACAAACTGACTGGAAAGCCTTTGAACTTTAGCTAAAGTAAGCTCAGAAAAAAACAGGTAACTGCTCACCTACATTGTTCAGTTATCCCTAACTTTAGACCTGTTTTAAGATAAAAGTCTTGCTCTTACAGATTTTCTTTTAAATACTTTTTTCAAATGACAATAAATAAGACCTCCATCAGAAATGAGATTGAAAATATAAGAAGTGACTTTGATAAGTTTGCAAAGAAAGGTTCTGTGCCTACTGAGATTTCTGTGATTGTTGAATCTCTCTTTAAGGTTGTGAACATTCTGATTGTTGTGCTTTTAGAAAAACAGGTTCGAAAAAATTCCAGCAACAGCGGTCTTCCTCCTTCGCAAGATTTTAGTCGTCAAGGGAATCGTAATAAGAAGGCTAGGGAGAGTCAAAAAAAGGGCTCTAGGCTTATCAGTAAAGATACAAAACAGCGAGGAGACTGTCTCTCCCTCAGAGTGTTCTCAGTGTGGGATGTTTTTAAAGACAGCAGAGGTAAAAAGCCTTGAAAAGCGTAAAAAGATTGATATTTTGGCTCCTCCCGGGAATCTGTGGGTGAAAAGTAGTAGAAATCCCCCAAAAGAGCTCATATTAATCAAAGTAAGAGTAAGACATTCTATCTTGTATTTTTGAGTTCTTTGAGGCCCTTACTGGCCTCTATCACCTCCGGTGATTGAACTCAAAAACATTCATTTTATTTGCTTTTATTTGCTGTGTTACATTAAAATTTTAAAAAAGAAGCACCTACTTCCCAGATGCCTTAAAATGTTATTCAAAAAAAAAAAAAAGGAGGGAAGAGATGCTTTTGAAGACTATACTAAATGATTGTTTAAGATGGAAGTCTTTTGTATACGGAGACATTTATTTTTCAAAAGATAGAAAGTCAATTAATGTTCCTATTAAGGCTCGTAAAAATGGCCAAGCTTTTTGTAGTGTTTGTAAGAAGCCCTGTTCAGTGTATGACAGCAGTAAATCATCACGGGACTTTGAATCCCTTCCTATTTTAAGTTACAGGGTGTTTTTTGTTTATTTTGTAAGAAGAGTTAATTGTTCTTGCTGTGGAGTAAAAGTTGAGTATTTACCTTGGGCAGATGGGAAGAAAAACCTAACAATTTTTTACATGAAGTACTTAGCTGACTGGTGTCGTCACCTGTCTTGGAAAGAGGTTTCTTGTAAGTTTCATGTCAGTTGGAATCAGGTCTATGCTTCGGTAGAATGGGTCGTAGAATATGGTTTAAAACAAAGGGTTTTAAAGGGAATACAAGCTATAGGTGTAGATGAAATACAATGGAAAAAGAACCATCAGTATCTCACCTTAGTCTATGAAATAAGCAAAGAAAGTGTTCGTTTGCTATGGATAGGAGAAAAAAGAACAGAAAAGAGTTTTAGAAAATTCTTTGATTTACTAGGAGAGAAGTCAAAAGATATACAGTTTGTGTGTTCTGATATGTGGAAGCCCTATTTAAAAGTAATAAAGGAAAGGGCAAGTCAAGCTTTGAATATATTAGATCGGTTTCATATCGTAGCAAGACTCAATAAGGCTTTAGATGAAGTGAGAGCTTCAGAACACAAAAAAATGAAAGAAGACGGGTATGAACCCCTTTTAACAAAAGCTAGATGGCCCTTGTTAAAAAATGCAGAAAATTTAAAATCTTATGAAAAAGTAAAATTAAGGCATTTAATACAGTACAATTTAAAAAGTATCCGCTGTTATTTTTTAAAAGAAGACTTCCGACAGTTATGGACCTATGTTTCACCAACTTGGGCTGGTAAATTTATAGACAGTTGGACGAAACGAGTCATGCTTTCAAAAATTGAACCTATGAAAAGAGAAGCAAAAACCATACGAAGACATAAGCTACTTATTCTTAATTACTTCAAGGCTAAAAAAACCTTCTCCTCAGGGATTGTAGAGGGTTTAAACAACAAAGTAAAACTCACTATGAGAAAATCTTACGGCTTTAGAACCTCTAAAGCTATAAAAATCGCCTTATATCATAACCTTGGAAAACTGCCAGAACCTCCGGGAACCCACAGATTCTTTTGAGGAGGCGATATTTTTTATGAAATTCAGACCCATACTGTAACTTCTGAAGTTAAGGATTGTCCCTCATGTGGAGCTAGAAATAAAGGTCAATTCCCTAAAGGTATGAGTGGTCCTCTTCAGTATGGTATAGGCATTAGAGCTTCCATCATCAATTTCATTATAGTTCAGATGCTGTCTTTTAGAGCGTGTTGGGGAACATTACATGGGGCTTATAGGTCGAATGATTTCTCCTGCAGTTATGTTGAGATACATTGCTGAATTAGGAGAGTTTCTTAAAAGTTGGGAAGAGCAGATGAAAGAAAAGATACTTGAATCAGAGGTCATTCATGTTGATGAGACCTCTATGAGGGTTAAGGGTAAAAACTACTGGATTCATACTTATAGTTCAGGAGAATTAGTCTTGCAGTTTCTCCACCTTTCAGGTGGAAGGGAAGCCATAAAAGATATTGGTCTCTTGGATAGATATGGAGGAGTGCTTGTGCATGATTGTTGGAGTCCTTACTTTTGTTATGATAAGATAACTCATGCTTTGTGTGTGGCTCACCTTTTGAGAGAGCTTAAATTTATAGAAGAAAGCAATGGATTCAAATGGGCTACAAATCTCAAAAAACTTCTTAAAGAGACTGTGGAGTTAGTTCATAAAAAAGAGTCAAGAGTTCTGACTCAAAAAGAGTACGAAACTCTTCAGAGAAGGTATAGGAGTATTCTTACAAAAGGCTTAAAAGAGCTTCCAGAATTTCCTAAGAAAAATGGCAAGAAAGGACGAATAAAGCATACACAAGCTCAAAACCTTTGGTGCGATTTAAAAAGTATGAAGCAGAAATACTGTGCTTTGCTAAAAGAAAGAACGTAGATCCTACTAATAACAGAGCTGAAAGAGATCTAAGAATGACTAAAGTGAAAAAGAAAGTGTCAGGGTGTTTCAGAACAGAAGAAATGGCGAAATATTTTTGTCGTATTACCAGCTATGTTAAAACAATGAGAAATAGAGGGTATTCTTCTTTAGAAGCCATCTCTATGGCTTTAAATAAAAACTTACGAGAGTGAGCAGTTACAAAAACAGAAGCACCAATATACTATAAAATTTGAACATCATACACCTCGAATCCATATAAATTTTGAGCTCTCATTTCTGCACTTTGCAGCTTGATGAGAAGTTTTCCCTTTTTTTCAGTCTTTTGTTTGCCTTGAAAGATAATGATGTTCAAATGAGCTTTATAAGTATTGTTTGAAGTTTCTATGAGTTTTGAAATCTCTGCAAATTGAGAGATTTTTTTCATCCTCACCTCTTCAAAGACTTTAAGAAAATAAGCTCTCTTTTTTCTCCAAAACTCATCACTCATAAGCTCTCCTGCCATAGACAGGTTCTTTTTAAAAGAACTTGTATCGTAGTTAAAACTTAGTATGACAAACAACCTTAAAAACACCTCTCTTCTAGAAGAAAGGTCTTTAGTTCCTAGAATCTTTAAAAACCCTTGAGAGTCTTTTTCTATAACAAAACTCCTATCTTCTTTAAAAATTAAGTAAAGGCTTGAAGAAAAGCCCCATAAGAACAGAGAAAGAATCAATGTATAAAACACAAATTCATCTTTGATGAGTTTTAGAAATGTTCTCATTTTGTCTCCTTTCGTTTAGTGATTTTTTTTGTGAATTTTGAGGTTCAAAATTCTTTGAACCTATGTCTTGAGAGTTTATCATTGGTCTATCTCTAAGGACGAGGTTTTTTTCATAGAAATCTTGAGTTTTGCTTTTGTGTTTAAGGTGAGTTTTTTTGTCGTGAGAAGAAGAGCTTTGTTTTTGTAAGAAGTGAGAATGAGTTGCTATAGAGTCTTTTTTATTGTGGTTATAGGTATGAGTGATGTCATTTTTCATATGGAAAGGATTACCTCCTAGTTTTTTATAAAGATTCTTCTTAGCTTGATGAAAAGTTTTAGAGGCTTGGGTGAGGTAATGATCACCTCCTACAGCTTTTATAGTTTGCACAGTTTTATTGTTTGCAAACTTTGAAGCTCCTACAAGACCAACTCCTTTTGCAACAGAGCCTAGCTTACTGACTAATGAAAACTTGGCTATAAAACCTATAAAAAATAAAGGAAAAATAACCTTTAAGAAATTTCCTAAGATCAAAATAACATGATTTACAAAAGCATTTTCTCCTAAGAGAATTTCAACTAAAGTAAAGTTGATCCCATACCAAAAAATAGGCCAAAGAAGAATGAAAATAAATGAGCTTAAGAAAACTTTGAACGCTCCATAAGAAGAAAGACTTGAACTCATAAAAAACACAAAGGGGCTAAAGAGAATAAAAAGAGAGATCATAAAAATATAAAGCCCAAAACTGATCCAATAAGATAAAACAGCAAACCAACTGCCTAACCTTGCTGTAAAAAAGGTAAACCAACTGTTATCTTCTAAAATGACTTCAAAGATTTCATCTGTTTGAAACGTAGAGCTTAAAAAAGAAGGAATCTGAACTGAAAAAATGACAAAATCGTAAAAAAAGTAAAATAAACCCCATAAAATAAAAGTGTCTTTCAAAAGAGTCATAAAATCATTAGTATTTTTAAAAGTTATAAAACTAAAAATAACTCTGAAAAGAAAAACTAGAGGGAAGAACTTTATAAGCTCACCTCTAAAAGACTTAAAAACATCAAGCATTTTTAAGAAAATATCATAATGAAAAGGGAAATCTGTCATTTCTCACTCCTGTTCTTAAAAGGAAAGAAGGCTCCAAAACCATAATGTTTAGAATGTCTATTGATCTCGTGAAATTGCTTTTTTAAAAACTGTTTTTCATCTCTCAAAGACTTTAATTTTTGTCTTTGTTTAGCGATTCTTTTTCTCTCTCTTCTTATCTCTGAAAGGTGCTGATTTCTTAAAGTTTCGTTCAAAAGAGAGTTGGTATTCATCTGTTCACTAGCTGTTACTGCAGAAGACGAAGATCCGAACTTGTTAAGAAGTCTTTTCTTGAAATTTTTTACTCTTCTCATATAGTTTGTAGAATATCTGATCTTCTGGTGAAGGCTTTGAAGAGAGTTGAAAGAAGGGTTTAAGATATTTCTAAGGTCTTTTGAAAGGTACTTGTAGCTTCTTGCTTCATGTTCAAAATCAGAAATGTCTTGGCTTAAAAGCTTGAGTTCTTTCTCAAGGTCTTTGTTACCCTTTAACTCGTTTAACAGATCAGAAAGAGAATCTAAAATTAAAGCCTTGTCAGCTACCTTTTCTACAGGCTTAAAAAAAGCATCGATAAAACAAGAGGCATCATGACAAAATAATAAAATTAAGGGGGTGAAAAATTTTGTCATGATAACCTCTCTAAAAATCTAAAGGCTTGGGATAATGTTTCATCACTATAAAAAGGGTACATTTTTTTAAGAGTGTTTAGTTTTTGAAACTCTTTAGGGTTTGTTGTGACTTGTATGTACTCTTTGTCACTTAATCGTAAAAACCCCACTTTAGAACAAAGTGAGTCTTTCAATAAAAACTGAGAGTATTCACCTTTTTTTGTCCTTAATTGTTTTAAAACCTCCATTTCCTCTTCTCTAAGAGAAAATCTTTGCTGAAAGACCTTTTCTTGGTCATCAAGGGAAAAAAGAACTTTAAATTCACTATTGTCAATAAGAGACCTGTCACCCCCTAAAATCAAATCACTTGAAACTTGAGCTATAAGAAGAAGAGAAGCGTTAAGCTTTCTTACGTTTTTACTCAAAAGTTTAAAGGTCTCAAAAGAGTGCTGAATGAAAAAAGGTGTTTCATCCACAATAAAAATGAGTTTGTCATGATCTTCTTTTTCTAAGAGCTGGTGAGAGAACTCACTCATCACAGCCGACATGACAGCTAAAGAGGTGTCCCTATCTTGAGCTGTCATAATTTCACTAAAGTTAAAATAATTTAGATTTTTTAATTCAAAATTGGAGTCTGAGTTTGAAAAAATATTTTCTTTTAAAGAGCCTTTAGTCCACCTCTCTAAAATGTGTATTTTTTGAAAACTCTTTAATGTTTTTACAAACTCTTCTAGGCTTGGGGTTTGAGCTTGGCTTGCGTACTCTATAAGGCTTCTTTCAAGGTTTGATTCTTCTCGAGGTGAGAGCTTTTCTGCAATTAAAGATTTCAAAAAAGATAAAATGATTTCAATACTTTCTTTTTTGTTTGTAAGCTGTCTAAAAGGGTCAAGAGCACAAGACTTGTCCACCGATATGTTATAAGTTTGTCCTTCAAGCTCTTTAATTCTCTTTTGATAAGAACCTTTTACATCAACCAAAATGACTTTAAGGCTTTGGTCATAAGAAAGACTGCCAAGAAGAAGATTAGTAAAAACAGACTTCCCCCGTCCTGATTTTCCAATAACCACTCCGCAGTAGTTATCATAATCCTTGTGGAAAGGATTAAATTCATCTAAAGATTGATCAACTCTGTGATAAATAAGAGAGGATTTTGAGGCTTGAAACCCTCCTACTCCTCTTGTGAAAAGAGGGAGAAAACACCCCAGTTCTCTATCCTGACATATTAAAGGAACATGGAAACTATGGGCTGGTAATAAAGATAAAAAGGAAGAAAAAGCTCCCACAGTTTCCATGTGAAAATCACCAAGTAAAGTAAGTTCTTTTTGAGAAAGAAGAAGGTCATTTCTCAAAACTCTTTTGGAATCCCTTCTTAACACAACGTGCACCTCAAACTGAAAAAAATCATTTCCTCTAAGCTCCATATCACACAAGGCTTCCTGAGTAGCCTGATAGCGTAAAAAACTCTCTTGACTGACCTCTCTAGCCTCCTGCTTAGTTTGTCTTGAAAGGCTTGCTCTTTGTTTGAACTTATCAATTTTTTTGATCTTTATATGATACTCAAAAGGAAGAGGGAGTCTTTCTGTTAAAAAAATTAGATTTTTTAAATCTAAAAGAGAGCTAGAAAGAGTATGAAGTTTTAAAATCCCTAAAACCTCGTCTTTGTTAGAAAAGCCAAAAGGTTCAAGTTTTAACCTTTCAACATTAAATAGTTTTTTAAAAAAGGATTTAATGAAAATAGGCTTTAGTTCTAGAAAGCTATCAGAAAACTGATTGATGCTTTCCATTTGCTCAAAAATCTCACTTTTTTTACAAAAAAGAGGGGTTTTCTTTTGAGAGAAGATGTTGAAAAAAAGTCTTTTTTTCACAAAACCAACCTTTTTTAAATCATTTCTCCTCTTGTTATCAAAGCTAGAGTCATAAGAAACACTGGAAAACAAAGAAAAGCTAGCGTAGTCTTCTACTCTTAAGTTCTTTAAAAAATTCTCTATAGAATTGTAAAGGTTTTCGTTCTCAAGGCTTTCAAAATCTTTTAAACACAGCTTAAAGGTTTTCCCTAAAAATCCTCTAGAAAGCCAAGTGTAGTCCTTTAGTTTCTCATACTTTTTTATAAACATTCACAAATCCTCGTTTAAAAATTTTTATAAAAAGATAAAAAAGAGTATTTCTTATAATTTTCTTTCTGTACTTTAACCTTATAGGAATCAGGAAAAACAAAAGTAGAATAACAAGGATCAATCCAAAAAACTCAAAACCTAAAGGGAAAAGCAAAGCTTGAGAGAGCATGTAAAACCCACTTAAAAAAAGAAAATCAGAAGTACTTAGACCTAAAAAATTTGACTGCTTATTTAATATCTTTGAACTGTGCATAACTTCCTTCCTCTAGTTAAATGAATTAAAAATAATAGAAAAAATAGTCGATGAGGTGGCAAAAATAAGCGTTCCTACAGCTGCTGATTGAAACCTCTCTATGCCTGTACTTTTTGAAAAGTAAAAACAAACTCCTGAAACCAAAAAAGAAAGAACACCTAAAATGATCCCTATACTTCTTACAGTCTCACTGATGTCTCTTAAACTGGCTTCTAAATCTCGTGCCTCAAGACAAAAACAAATCATTAAAATGAACATAAAGATTATATGCTTTTTCATTTCATCTCCTTTCGTAAATAAGGGTTGATTTTTGAAGGCTTTAACTCAAAAAGCCTATTTCCTTTTAAAACTTTCAAAACTTCAACTTGTATCCATTCTTTTCCACCTATTTCCTCTTCCAACTCATAAAGACTCCATTCGCTGGGTACAACAAGGTGCTTTAAATGAGAAGGAAGTCCTTTTTTATAAAAAGGAACTTCTCCTTGTTGCAGGAGAGCTTTATTTTTCCCTAAAAAAGTAAGACCCTTTGTTTCTTTTAATTCTGAAAGTTGTTTTTTAAGACTTTAAGTTGCTTACTTTCATCAAGATGATAAAGACCATAAACTCCTACCCCTAAACCTAAAAGACTGGAAAAGAGCAGAACATTCTTCTTTTTGTTTTCTTTCAAAGTAGAGCCGTAAATACCGCCAACCACGATACTTAAAGCTACTTTTTTGAAAACATCTCTTTTGGTTTGAGAGTTTGAAAAATGAGAGCAAGATACAAGAAAAAAAGAGGCTAAGATAATGAGTGTCTTCATAGATAGCACCTACTGGTAAAACTTTTTCCTAATTTTAAACAGACCCTCTTGTCCTTTCTCTCCTTTTTCTCCTGTCAGGCCTCTTAAACCTTGTTTTCCGTGTTTTCCTTCATAAGCGTGGCAAAATTTTGAATGATCAGACTTTCCACCCTTTCCCCCTCTGCCGCCTTTTCCACCAAAACCACCTTTACCACCACCTCCTGCTACACTTTTATAACTTAGCTCAAACTCACTCATTTCTTTTGCACGGATAAGAAAAACACCAGCATCACCGCCCCTAAAACCACTGCCACCCTGAAGTCCTCTTTTTCCACGACCACCATCTTCCCCATGACGAACCAATATACAGTGACACTCTCTTTCTCCTCTCATGCGAGAGCAACTATATCTTGAAGCTTTTCCGTCACGACCTTTTCTTCCCATTCCTTCATAAGCTTCTAAATTACGAGCCTTAAGCCCTTGACCACCATTTTCCCCACGTAAAATTACATGGAGTTTTCCCACAATTTTTTTTGCTTTGAACTCAATCACCCCTCCATCTCGTCCCTTAAAGCCTATACCTGCTCTCTTCCCTTCAGGAAAAGTCTCAATCACTGTGTCATCAAAATAAATTGTTTCAGCTTCGACAAAAACATTTTGTCCATAAGTTACGAACACACCTTTTTTGAAAAAAATGTTTCTAGCCTTTATCTCATCATTTAAGAAAGAAATATCTTTTATTTCTTTAAACTCTTTTTCAAAATTTTTGAAATTTAAACCCCCAGCACAAGACATCAGAGTAAGGCTTAAAAAATAAATCGTAGTTTTTAAAGTCATTTTTACTCCCTTCTAGTGATAGACTATGTATTTTTTTAATTCCATATACTTTTTCAAGTCTTCATTGTATTCACACAAAAACTCAAGAAGTTCAGGACTTGGTCTTCTGTTTGAGATCTTTCTCTTTCTTCCATTTTTTATTTTATTTTTCATTTTTTCCTCCTTTCTAGAAAAGGTATTTTTCTTTCCTAGAATTTAAATTAAATGAAAAAAAAGGATTTTTTTGTTTTTTTTGAAAAAAAATGAAAATTTTAACTAAAGACCATGGCTTTTGATCTTTAGTTAGAAGATGGGAACTTTAGACAACAAACATAAACTTTAGTTAAAAAAGAAGATAGTTTTTTAACTAAAGTTTATGTTTGTTAGAGAAATCATACTTGTAAATTTTACAACTAAATAAATTTATTTTAGAGGGGTTTTCTTTTAGAAAGTTCCATGATAGCCTTATCCTGTATGTTAAGAATAAAAGCAATCAATGGGCCAGTTCCTATGAAAATGGCTTCTTTGCTGAAAGAAAGAGGAATGAGTATCAGTCAGGCTTCTAAAATTATGGGCATTAGTAATACATCTCTAAGTAAATTTTTAAATGGCAGGACTAGTTTGAAATCAAGACATCTTTTTTGTCTTTTAGAGATTTTAGGAATTGATTTAAAGTCTCTATTAGATGAAAAACTCTCCTCTAGCCAAAAAGAAGGTGACATTCGTATAGGACGAGATGTTACAAACCTTATGAATCATTTTAATGAACTTGAAAAGCGAGTTCTTTTAAAAGAAGTGCTAAAAACAACAGAAAGAAAAGCCTCAAAAAATAAATTAGGAGAATCTTATTACAGGCTTAAACACTATCTAGAATGTTAAAGAAAGGAGAAAAATGAATATAAATAAAGAAAAACAAACTCAACTAGAAACACTGTACGACAAATGGCTGTCTTTAACCCTATGGACAGCACTCCACGCTTATTTAACTATGAAATCACTCAAATCCTCACCTCAAGTTGTAGCAGAGATTTTTCAAGTCAATCTTAAAGAAGCAAATGAGGCTATAGAAGGGTTAAGAGAATTAGGGCTTCTTGTAAAAGATGGAGATTTTTATCGAGCTAGGAAGCTAAACTTTATTCTTACAGGAGAAAACTTCTCAAGAAACAAAAGCGTGAATTGTCATATTCTTAAAAGTAAGGACGCTTTATTGAAAACAGATACAGATAATCTTAAGCATGGAGAAAATACAGTCGTTGCTACAAATGATACCACTATGGAAACATTTAGAGAGGAATATATAAAACTTATTGATAAGCTATTTTCTTTGTCAAAACCAATCACTAGCGGTAACATATACAATATAACACTTAATGCAATCCAAATTTCATCTATGAAAAGTTTAAAGGAGGCAAAATGAAAAAAGGTAGTATTATTATTTTATCAATCTTACTTACTTTCAGTTTCCTTGAAAGTGTTTATGCAGGTGGTGGCTCTACTTTCAGAGTGTCTGTAAGTATAGAAAGTCTTGATAATGGATACATAGAAAAAAAACTAAGTGACTTTTTTAAAAACTTTGCTCTTCATAAAGCTCAATACTCTGATAACGACCTTAATGAAATTATGTACTACAAAAGTTTATTCGAAAGAACATCTCGTTACGATAGAGCTATTTTTGAAAGGTTAAGAAAGAAGTTCTATGATTCTCAGGAAAAAATAGATGCCCCCCGCACAAGTGCGGGGTCCTTACCCTTACAGTTTCACTCGAAGCTGACCTGAACCCTGGCTTCCTTAGTACTTAACATAGTTTTTTATAACGGCTTGTATGTTGACTCCACTTTTTCCAGGACAAGATTGTCCGTAAAATCGTTAGGATTGGAAAAAAGGACTCCCCTGAGCTAAACTCAGGGTACAAAAAATGCCCTTTCTGGAAAGTCTAACGGGATTACGGACATCCTCATCAAATGGTTGATAGCTCCAAGCCCACGTCACAAGACAACGTATTCTTTTTTGGCACCTTTATAATACACCAAGAAATTTCCGTGATTTTTTAACTTGCTCTTTGCTTTTTTTGACTGTAAAATGAGAATTAGGTAATGAGGTTTTTATTTATGGCCAAAAGGATTAAAGATAGGGTGAAACCAACACAAAAAACAAAAGAGAAAAAACAAAAATTAGGTTATGGAAACTGGCTTTTCCGTAAAAAAGGAACAGCAGCAGAACCTTGGCCAACAGCAGAAGAGCTCTGGAATGATCCCGAAGTACAACGAGCAATTAGAGCTCATAACAAATCAGTTGCAAAAAAACAAAGCTCATAAAACCAGATGCTAGACTTTCATAATATTCTTTGGGCTATTCCCGGAATAGTTTTCATTCATTTTTATAATAAACATAGGCCTGCTAAAAGATTAGCAGCAACAGCTGTTAATCTTTCAGGCTGGCCTTATATTTTTACCCTTGTTTTGATAGCAGCTTTAACTTGGCTTCCTGCTGAATTAATTATGGAAACATGTAGTCTTGAGGGGCTAAAAAAGAAATTATTTATATTATTAATTGCATCATTAATTTTTACGCCTGCTTTACTATTATTAGCTCAAATTGAATTCATTGCTAAGTGGATATTTCTACCAGTACAAGATAACTTTTATAAAAAATGTATTGAATGGGACAAAAAAGAAGTTTTAATGACTCTTAAAAACGGAAAGACCTATCAAGGTCTTTTATGGAAATATCCAGAAAATCCAAAATCAAGACATGAGTCTCAAACAATTTCTATAGTACCGTTTAAGAGTGGATACAGAAAAAAAGAAACAAAGGAGGTAGTCTGGAACACTTATTATCCTAAATATGAAAACCACTTTGATTTGATTGATATGGAAGTCATTATACCACGAACAGAAATCATTACTTTTGGAAAGTTTAGCCGTAAAACCTTTGAACATTTTGAGAACCAAAATAACTGACAGCACAAAAAAAGGGAGACTAAAAAAGAGCTTGATGAGAGAGAGGATGAGTAATACCATTCCTAAAAATTGCCTTATATCATAACCTTGGAAAACTGCCAGAACCTCCGGAAATCCACAGATTCTTTTGAGGAGGCAAAAATGCTTTAATTATGTTATGCTCCTACAAAATGAGAGGGCTCCCAGTTTCTAGAGAAAAGTCTCAACAAAATGATGTTGAGTGTCTAATGATTAGAACTACTTTTTTATTAGAATTTTAAGTATAAAGAAAGAGGTTAGGGTTATTTATGGATTCAGAAGAAAAGGTAGTTCGACATTTAGAGATGATACAAAAGGTAGTCAATCGAATAGCTCATAACTCTTTTCTTTTAAAAGGTTGGAGTATGACCTTGGTTGTTGCTTCTATTGTTTTAATAGCAAGATTTGATGTGGAAAATCCATATATTATTTTATCTTTTTCTGTTCCTGTTATATTTTTTTGGATTTTAGACGGGTATTTTTTATGGCAGGAGCGATTATTTCGAAAAGTTTATAATGATGTGAGAGTGCAAAAAGATACTGAATTTGAAATGAATGTGGCGAAACACTTTGAAAAATCAAAATGTAATTGGATTTTATCTGTGTTTTCATTAACTTTAAACATTTTCTATATAGGTCAGTTATTATTTGTATTTTTAGTTTTCTTCATAACAATGCAATCAAATTATTAAATAAAAGGAGTATGACAAATGGCAAGAAAAGTATTTTTTAGTTTTGATTGGGATGATGTTTGGCGAATAAATCAAGTTAGACATAGCTGGCTTACTAAAGGAAGCTATGAAAACGCAGGCTTTATAGACTCTTCTGATATTGAGAAGGTTAAAAAAGGAACAGAAGAAGCAATTGAAAAGTGGATAGATGAGCAGTTGAAAGGAACTTCTGTTACTTGTGTTTTAATTGGCTCCAGTACTTCTGAGAGTCAATATGTTAATTATGAAATAAGAAAGAGTCTTGATAGAAAAAATGGTTTACTTGGGGTTTACATTCATAATGTAAAAGATCAAAATGGTAATATATCAACTAAGGGGGAAGACCCTTTTAGCAAGCCACCAATGAATTTCAAGAGCAATAATGGTGGAACTCTGGAATATCCTTGTTGTTCTTATTATAACTGGATAACTGACAGTGGTCATCAAAGCTTAGGGGATTGGATCGAAAAAGCGGCTCAACAAGCTGGAAGGTAAAAATGCCCAACAAAAAAGAAGCCCAATCTCGCATAAAAATTAACAAACTCCTTGAAAAAGCAGGGTGGCGATTTTCTGACGACAACAATGGTAAAGCTAATATCAGGCTTGAACCCAATGTTAAAATCACACAAAGTGAAATTGCTTCTCATGGAAACGACTTTGAAAAAACAAAATATGGTTTTGTGGATTATTTACTTCTCGATGAAAATAATTTTCCCCTTGTGGTTTTAGAGGCTAAAAAGGAAGAAAAAAATCCATTGGACGGAAAAGAACAGGCTAGAAAATATGCTCATGGTCTCAACGTTCGTTTTGTTATTTTATCAAATGGAAATCTTCATTACTTTTGGGATTTAGAAACAGGAAATCCTGAGATCATAAGAGAACTTCCAAGCCAAGAGTCTTTAACTTACAGAATGAATTTTCAGCCAAATCCTAAGTTGTTACATAATGAAACTGTTGAGGAAGATTATATTGCTGTTTCTCAGAAACCTGAGCTTTTAGCGGATTCAAATTGGAGTAATCCACAATACAGAAAAGAAATTTGTGAAATGGGCAATGTTCGTATTTTACGCCCCTACCAGTTAAATGCTGTTAAAGCTCTTCAAGAGTCAATAAAAAAAGGAAATCAAAGGTTTCTTTTTGAAATGGCAACAGGAACAGGTAAAACTCTACTTTCTGCTGCCATTATTAAACTTTTTTTGAGAACAGGAAATGCTAAAAGAGTACTTTTCTTAGTAGATAGGCTAGAACTTGAAGATCAAGCCTATAAAAATTTTCAAGATTACTTAAAAAAAGATTACCAATGTGTAATCTATAAACAAAATAAAGACGATTGGAATAAAACAGAAATTGTTGTTTCAACAATTCAAAGCCTCTTAACTGGGGATAAGTACAAGAAACATTTTTCCCCAACAGACTTTGATCTTTTGATCTCAGATGAAGCTCACCGCTCTATGAGCGGAAACAGTCGCTCTGTCTTTGAGTACTTTATTGGATACAAGTTGGGGTTAACCGCTACTCCTCGTGACTATTTAAAAAATGTAGATAAACTGGAGCTTTCAGAAAAAGACCAAAGAAAATGGGAGAGAAGACTCTTGCTTGATACCTATACAACCTTTGGCTGTGAAAACAGTGAGCCTACTTTTAAATATAGTCCTGTTGACGGAGTTAACGAAGGCTATCTTATCAACCCCATAGTTGTCGATGCAAGAACTGAAATTACTACAAAGCTTTTATCAGAAAAAGGATATAGCATTAAAATAGAAAATACTGAGGGTGAAGAAGAACAAGCCTTTTTTAATAAGGATTTTGAGAAAAAGTTCTTTTCCGAGAAAACGAATATTGTCTTTTGTAAAAGTTTCCTTGAAGAGGCCTTGAAAGATCCTATAAGTGGTGAAATTGGCAAATCTATCATTTTTTGTGTAAGTCAAAAACATGCTTCTAAAATCACTCATATCTTAAATCAAATGGCTCAAAAGATGTGGCCTGATAAATACAACTCAGATTTTGCTAGACAAGTCACTTCTGATACAGAAAACTCTCAACAAAACACTATTCTTTTTGCCAACAACAAACTTAGTGGTTATACAGAATTTTTAGAGGGCTATAAAACCAGTAAAACAAGAGTCTGTGTCACAGTAGGCATGATGACAACAGGTTATGACTGCCAAGACATTTTAAACCTCTGCTTAATGAGACCAATTTTTTCTCCAACTAACTTTGTGCAAATGAAAGGACGAGGAACGAGAAAGTTTGTATTTAAATATGAGGACAAGAACAAGAAAAAACACCAAATAGAAAAGGAAAAATTTAAACTCTTTGATTTTTTTGCCAATTGTGAGTATTTTGAAGAAAAATTTAATTATGATGAAGCTTTAAAGCTACCTCAATTAACTGCAGAAGCCGGGAGTGGAGAAGAAAGTCCTCCCATAACTATAGATGAGATTGAAATCCATGTTCCGGACAAAATAAGCACTATCTCTGAAATACAGGTAGGTGAGGCTGGCATGAAAGTTGATAGAGAATTATGGGGTAAGGCTAAAGAGGTTTTTTATAATGATAATCGAATCAAAAAGGCTGTTGAAGAGGAGAATTGGCAAGTGGCAGAAAATATTGTAAGATATGAATACGAGGATAAACCAGAGCTTTATTTGAATTTAGAGAAGATAAGAATATCTGAAAATCTAGATAGAAGGCTTTCATGGAAAGAGGTTTTAGAGCGAACTTTTGGCTTTATTGATCGTTTTCCAACTAGAGAAGAACTTTTAGAAGATGAGTGTGAGAAATTTGTCTCTATTTATAAGCCAGAAAATCAGCACGTTCTCCCTATTAAGAATTATTTGAGTGTTTATATTGTAGATAGTGAATTTAGGAAAATCATTGATAGTAAGAAATATGGGGATCTCCACAACTACACAGGTTTTAGCATGACGGATTTCAAGGCATTAAATGGCAACACTAAGTGGCAGACTAAAGTCCCAGAGTATGTAAAAAACTATGTGACATTAAATACTTATATGGATTAAATTTTAATTATGTTAGATCAAGAAACAAAAAGAAGAATAGACTCTGCGAGAAACATCCTTGTAGGTAAAGTCCCCGACCCCAAAGCTCAAGTGGATCAAATTACCACAGCTTTAATTTACAAATTTATGGACGACATAGATCAAGAGTCTAGAGAGAATGGAGGAAACGCTTCCTATTTTATAGGGGAGTTTAAAAAATACAGTTGGCCTAAAATTATTGAAAAAAAGCTATCAGGCCAAGAACGACTTGATCTTTACATTCAAGCTATTAACCAAATCCCTACACATAAAACACTGCCCTCTCTTTTTAAAGACGTTTTTAAAAATGCTTTTCTCCCCTATAGAGATGCAGAAACTTTAAGCTTATTCCTAAAAGAAATTGACTGGTTTAGCTATGATGACAGTGAAAATTTAGGCAATGCTTTTGAGTATTTACTTTCTATTTTAGGAAGCCAAGGAGATGCAGGGCAGTTTAGGACGCCAAGACATATTATCGACTTTATTGTGGAGGTTTTAGATCCTAAGAAAAATGAATCAGTGCTTGATCCAGCTTGTGGGACAGGAGGGTTTTTAATTTCATCTTATAAACATATTGTTAAAAATAACTCTAGGAATTATGATCCAAAAAAACCTGAACACAGTTTTGAAAGAAGTGAAAACGACGGTTTATCTATTCAAATTCAAAGTAATGGCAGATACGAAGGTAAAAAGCTAAAGCTGAGTGAGCGAAAACAGTTACAGAAAAACTTTGAAGGTTATGATATATCTCCTGATATGGTAAAGCTTGCATTAGTTAATATGTACCTTCATAAGTTTAAAGAGCCTAAAATTTTTGAATACGACACCTTAACAAGTGATAATCGTTGGGGAAATGATTTTGATGTCGTATTAGCTAACCCTCCCTTTATGACGCCTAAAGGAGGTATTAGGCCACATAATAGGTTTTCAGTACGAGCCAATCGCTCAGAAGTTTTATTTGTAGATTACATAGCAGAGCACTTAAAGCTAAATGGAAGAGCAGGTATTATTGTGCCGGAGGGAATTATCTTTAAATCAGACAAAGCTTACAAGGCTTTAAGAAAAATGCTTGTAGAAAGGAGTTTCCTTTGGGCTGTAGTGAGTCTTCCAGCTAAAGTGTTTGAGCCTTATAGTGGTGTTAAAACTTCTATTTTGTTTTTAGATAGAAAAAGAGCTAAAAAGTCCGATGAGATTTTATTTGTGAACGTACAAAATGATGGCTTTGAACTTGGAGCTACTCGAAGAAAGATTGATGAAAATGATTTGCCAGAAGCTTTTCGAGTTTTAAAATCTTGGTCTAAGGAGAACAAAGAAAAGAGTGAGGTTTCTTTTTGGTGTAAGAAGAAAAAGATTATTGATGAAGGAAGTTGGAATTTAAGTGGGAATCTCTATAGACCACAGAAAAAGGTTGTTACCAAATGGCCTATGGTGAAGCTGGGGGATGTGTGTGAGATTTATCAACCAAAAACAATCTCGCAAAAAGAAATGAGTTCGTCTGGAAAATATGTCGTCTTTGGTGCTAATGGTCCTATTGGCAAATATGATAAATATAATCACGAAGAAAGTGAGGTTTTGGTTACTTGTAGGGGTGCAACTTGTGGAAATATCAATATTTCTGAAAAGCAATCTTGGATTACTGGTAATGCTATGGTTATAAAACCAATAAAAGAAAAGGAGTTAAATAAAAAATTTATATTTAACCTCTTGATAGAAGCTGATTTATCTAAAATAATTTCAGGTTCAGCACAACCTCAGATTACTAGACAAAACCTATCCCCATTCCAAATCCCCCTCCCTCCTCTCTCAATCCAAAAAGAAATTGTCGCTGAAATTGACGGCTATCAAAAAATTATTGATGGTGCAAAACAGGTTGTTGAAAACTGGAAACCGACTTTTAAAATTGATCCCAAATGGCCTATGGTGAAGTTGGGGGATGTTTGTAATTTTATAAATGGAAAGGCATTCAAGCCATCAGATTGGGAAAAAGAAAGTGAATCTGGAATCCCTATAATAAGGATTCAGAATTTAAATAATCCTAATGCAAGTTTCAATTATTATTCTAAGAAAATTGACGATACGTATCTAGTCAACAAAGGAGATCTTTTGTTTTCATGGTCTGGCTCAAAAGGAACTTCCTTTGGTTCTCATATATGGGATAAAGGTATGGGGATATTGAACCAACATATTTTTAAGGTTGAACATTCTTCAAAGTATATAAGAAAATTTTTACACTTATCCTTAAAAAAAGTTGTTTCTGAAGTTGAAAAAAATTTACATGGAGGAGTGGGCTTAGTCCATATAACAAAAGGTAATTTAGAAAAAATCCAAATCCCCCTCCCTCCTCTCTCAGTTCAAAAAGAAATTGTCGCTGAAATTGAAAAAGAGCAAGACTGTGTCAGTTCTTGTAAAAAACTAATCGAAATAAACGAAAATAAAATTAAGAAAAAAATAGAAGAAGTTTGGAATTCAAAGTAGTTTTGGAAAATTTAATAACACAAATATGCGAATTTACTCCTATAAGATCTGATAGCAAAACTAATACATATTTAAAATATAATTTAAAAAGCTTTTCAAAATGTATAGAATCTGAAATTTATACGGGGGCTTTCTATTATCTCCACCTTTTCTACATGACCTTAGTTTATCATCAATTAAGCCGTATATTAAATGATCATACCCTGAAGAGGGAGCGTTCTATTGCTTTAAGTGGGTTTTCTAGAGAAGAAAATGATCTGTATGTAGGAGGCGATGAGAAGATCCATCCTTCGAGCTTTTCTATAGTTAATGAAAAGACAGTTTTTCGCCTATTTCGAACCATTGCAGAAAAGGACAACTCTTTAGAAAAATCTTCTACTAAAATTATTAAAAGAAGAAATAATTATTTTCATGCAAAACAAGAGAGTGAATTAAACGAAGATAATCTAATCAGTATTATGAATGAGTATATTTCTAACTTACAGAAAATAGCAGGCACACAAGAAAAATTTCTAATAAAGCAATACAAGGAGTCTTTAGACAAGCTATCACCATCTGATGTAAATGATATGGATGATTTAGAGACTACTTTTAATAATTTTTCGATATATGAGCTCAAATTTTTAACCGATAAATATAGTGCTTCCGTTTAGGTTTTCAGTTTCCTAAGATAGAGAAGTTATCAGTTATCAAAGTTTCTAATTTAGATCTGTGTTTTCGTATTCCTCTAAAAAATTGACTTAAACTTCCCTTGAAATCGTCATAGTTTTCATAATATCGATTCGCCGTGACCTCTTTTTTCATAAACTTCCAAAGTCTTTCTATAGGATTTAAATTCGGTGAGTACGGAGGAAGATAAACAAGTTTTATATTCAACTCTTTCGCTAACTTCTTGACAGACTTCGATCTATTGTATCCGGCCCCATCTAAGATAAGATGAATCTCTTTTTCATCGGGATGCTTCTTGCGAATATGATGGAGCATATCACATATGGAAACATGGTTAACTGTCTTATAACTCCTGACTACCGTCTTCAAACTATTGATCTCAATAGCTCCACAAACATTCACTCTTTTTCTCCAGCCTGAATTGGTCTTCACTTCAAACTTCTTACCCTCTCTTATCCAACCATATGAAATCGTAGGGCCCCACTCAGGATGTGTGGAATCAGCAAAGTAAACAGGACCGTCTTTCTTTTTAATTCTCTTGTATTTACGCACAAACTTTTTCTGCTCTTCTCTCTTTGCCTTACCCGGTATCGCTGTGGCTTTTTTATAAGAAAAACCAAGGCGATGGAGAAGATCAATCGCACCACTTGTTGAGTACGTAACACCAAAATTCTCCTCAATGAACTGAATAACAGACTGTGATGACGGAAAAATTCTTTTTTCTAACTCCTTTAAAAGCATTTTCTCCTCTTTTTTAGTTAAAAAGGACCTTTTAGGGTTGTAATTGTCGTTGATTAAGCACTCTATCCCACCTTTGTTATAACGATCTCTACAGGCTCTTATCGTGCCCTCATCAATGAAAAGAAAACGGGAAATATCTTTACACAACTCACCTTTATCTAAATGGAGAATTGTCATAATCCTTTTTACGTATTTAATATTTTTCTCTAGAGATAGTTCATAGAGTAAATCTTTTCGCTCTTTTTTTGATAGAAACCCTGACATATGAAACTATTTTTAAAAATAAATGACTTTTTATCAAGGCCTTAGAATAAAAACTAGACCTCAACTCAAAAAAAAACGGAAAACCTAAGCGGAAGCACTATATACCAAGAAAAAACGTATCTCCGAAAAAATAAAAAAACTACTTTTAAGCTAACTTTTAGTGTGAAAATCATACCTAGAAAATACTTTGAGGTTTGGGCTGATGAGCAGTAAGTTCAGTTGTCTGACCGTCTTATCCAAGCTTAAATTTCTCTTATAAGTTTTTCTTAGGGAGAGGATTTTATGGAAAGAAGGAATCCATTGTTTATATTGGAACAGTAGTTGTTATTTGATTTCTTACAGGAGTGTAAATGTCAACATTTTCTTCTGGTGTTGACAGAGAAACGATTAATGAATACCTTGCTTTTTTATCAAACTTTTTGAGATGAGAACGCTCTCGCCACCAACCAATTGTTGGATAAACAGATATGAAATTACATTCTGCAATTTCAGGAGCAAGCCCTTCCCAAATATCACTGTGAATTGATCCCAAATCTCTATTGTTAAAGCCAAAAATCCAGCGAGAGTCTGATGAACTTGAACTGCTATCATAATCTTCATCTCTCACAGACTTATTAACTCTCTGTATGAATTCATTTTTATTTTCTTGAGGATTGCAAAGGGAAAATCTTAATCCATGAGAAGGATAACGATACCTGTCTTTCCAGCCAATTTCACCAGGTCCCGGTTCAATAAAATAAGAAAGTGTAATTCTTAATCGAACTGAAGTGTTATCAGGGAATCCTCTTAACTCTTTTTTAGGCCAAGGCATTTCATAAAAATGCATATCTTTTGTTGAATAACTAGACTGATTTTTTGTAAATGGCTGCAGTTCTTGTTCAGAAATCAGGGTTAAACTATTGTTATACGATGAAATGGCTCTTTCTAAATTAGGGACTCCATAACCAAAAATTCTTAATATATTTCTATAGTTATGTTTATCTGATTTATTTTCATCCCAAAATTGATTTTTCATAGATTCATTCCATTCAGCAGAATGAACCATTAAGGCTCGAATAGTTTCGGGCCATATTTTGGGATACTGAACCTGAATTTGAGAAGCTATCCAAGCTGCTTGAGCTGCGGCTGCACTTGTTCCATTAATAATATTAAATTGAGCTTCTTGAGGCCTGTGACTTAGAGATAATAAGTGGAGGTCTTCATTTCCTGCAGAAATGTCTTCATTAGGATGAATGGCTATATTTCCACCCTCTAAAACAATATCTGGTTTTAGAGGCCACTTTTTTGTTTCCCAAGAGCAAGAAGTTGTGCTAAAAGGAGAAAGCTCTCCTTCTTTTGCCAATGGAGTGTATCCTTTTAATTTTTCATCTGTAATCGAAACTCTTTTTGTATAGGCCCCAACTGTTAATGCATTCCAAGATTGTGCAGGATCATGAACAGCATTGGTTATGTTATTCTTTGGATAATTTTTTAACTCTTTAACATCATTTTTTATATTACCTGCAGATACAATAAAAAGTCTTCTTTTATCATCTTCTGCACCCGAAGTAATCTGGTCTAAAGCTCCAGACCATGAAGAAGGCCTCCCCTTATCTCTATCATCATTACTTGTGATAGCCATGCATATAACTCTTTTATTTTCAGGCTTTGCAATTTCAGCCTCACTAATGCCTTGTTTTGTGATATCCCCATATAGGTCTCTTCGATTATATTGCCCAGGGGGCGGAATAAGTTTAACAGATTCTAATTTGTGTCGAATATTTACAGTTTCTTGGTTTCTAAGAGCTTCTTGCAAATCACTATAAATAGCTAAGCCAGACATTAAAGTTCCATGACCATTACTATCATCAATTCCCCACTTTTGGTTTACAGTATGGCAATCTTCATCTGATAGAACAGGAGCTATGAGTTGATGACCATTATTGACTCCTGTATCTAAAAGACAAATGGAAATCTTAGATTTTTGATCAATAGATAACCTCTTTTCTAAATCCCTCACCCGCTCTAGTTGTTCTATATTTTCTTGGTCAAGCCAAAACTTAGCCGTCTCTTTAGCTCGACGAAATTCAGCTATGTGATCACTCGACTTAATTAAGTCTAACAACTGTTTTTTATTAGCATGAATTAAAACAACAAGTCTTTCTGGAAAAGAAATTTTTTGCTCATTAAGGAATTTGATCTTTAATTTAGAACAAAGAGAAAAAAAAGAGTCATTTAAATCAGAGATTTCTTGCTGTATCGAACTCACTCTAAGCCAAACTTCACACCCCACAACCTGATTGTTTCTTGGCATTAATTTTTTATTATCCTGCCAAAAAGAATCTAAAACAGCTAAGCGAATATCTTCAATAGAGTTTATGAGATTCTTGTTTTTGGGGGAGTTGTTTGGAGTATTTTTTCTTAAATAATCCTCTATCTTTTTCAAAAAATATGAAGCTTTATTATTTGGAATATAAACGGTTGCTAAAGTTATTTTTTTGTCGTTTTTGTGATCCTCACGAATGTTTAAAATACGGACACCCTGACTAATGTTTTCTAAACTTTTTGTTATAAGATCAAAGTCGTTTTGGCTTTGAAATTCAACATAGATGCCATTTTTAGCAGATAACCCAACAGCCTTAAGTTTTTCATTTTCTTTTTTTGATTCTTTCCATAGGGTTTTAAACTTTCTTTTTAAAAAACGGCCATGTTGATGGCGATTTCTTTTTGGGATATTAGTACTTCCTCCGCCTCCCCTTGGAGAAGTATAGTTGGGAGTTTCAGTAGGTCTGGAAATAAAGATATGAGAAAAAGATTTTTTTGGCATAAATTATTAAAGCTACTTTCTGCTGTAAGCTGACCTTCTATCAGAAAACATCTGAAAGATAAGGCTCTTTGATACAGTTGTTTTGTCCTCTAAAATAGCTTCTTTCACAGCATCATAGCAAGCTTGAACGATCTCTGCATGACTTAGGCTTTTTGTTTCAGCGACAAGATGTTCTGCTTTAAGATTTCCAAGAAATGATGCCAGTCTGTTTTCTATTAATTTCATAGTTTCTTCTTCAGTTGGCAGGTTGTAATACAAAATATCATCAAATCTACGGAAAAGAGCTTGATCAAGGAGTTTCATGTTGTTTGTAGCTGCAATGATAATGCTTTTAGAATTATCGCTCTCAATAAACTGTAAAAAAGAATTTAGAACTCTTCTCATTTCGCCAACGTCATTTTCCCTTCCTCTTTCAGAGCCAATAGCATCAAATTCATCGAAAAGAAAAACACCTATAGATTCCTCAATAGTGTCAAAAACCTGTCTCAACTTAGCACTTGTTTCTCCCATAAACTTAGTCACAATTTTATCCATCTGTATCGTATGAAGAGGGAGTTTCAATTCTCCTGCGATAACAGACGCAGTCATTGTTTTTCCTGTTCCAGGAGGACCTGCCAATAAAACTTTTCTTCTATTTGTCATTCCATGTTTCAAAAGCTTATGTTTTTGATAATATTCTTTAAGAACTTTATCTACTCTTTTTCTAAGATTTAGTTTTAAGATAATATCTACAAGCCTAGTTTTTGGTTCTGATGAAATAACAAACTCACTTAAATCTCTTTGAAAAGAAACAACTTTAATCTGAGATACCTTTTTATCATCTATAATAGAACGGATTTCGCGAGCAAGCGTTGTATGTCCCCTATGAGCTTCATAAGCAGCTAACTGTAATGCTGTTGTTAAAAAACGATCATTTTCATTATGAAGATGTGATTTTATTAAAGTTTTAATTTGTTCTGCCGTTGCCATTTCTTCTCCTTTTTTTACTGCATGTGTTTTTTAACTTTCTTGCAATTATTATTTTAATCCAAAAAACCCTAAAAAACAAGTCATTTTAATGAGTTTAGTCTTTTTCACGGAGATTTTGACTTATTGCTTATTGGATTAGGATTTTTACTCAGCTTGTGACTCTGCAGTATTGAGATGGATCGTCAGGATCATCACCTTTAGATCGGTTATTTTGCCATTGAAGTGGTTGAAGATTTTTAAGTTCATCACCCCCACCTTTTGAAACTGGCACAATATGATCGATTTCCCAGCCGTATTTTGATGAAGTATTTCCGTATTCATTGAAATCAATCATTGCTCCACATTTATCTTGGCGAACTACATAGGGATCATGTCCAAGAATAGCCGTAGCTTTTTTCCAGATTATAAGCTCCTCTTCTTTTGAGAAGTTTTTTCCATTTCTTTTGGTATTCCAAGTTCTATTCATAAATTAACTTGCTCCAGTGTAAAATTTAACTTGCATAGCTCCATGATAACATGGATTTATATAAAATTTTGCTTCGCCAAGTAAATTAGGAATATTATCATCTAGATGTTGATGAATATATTTGACGTTAGAACTTGGAGTAGGTTTATTAGGTTTTTATTTTCTTTTACAAGTGTATCATTATTTTACAGATCAAATTTTTCTTATGAAAAGCATAAGCTTTGTGTTATACTTCTTTTAAGGAAGGAGAATTTTATGAAGAAAACTTTTTCATCTATTGCTATAGGGTTATTTTTAGCATTTATACCACTTGATGCTGTTTCTGGCAATTGCGATTATTCTTGGCAAACCGATTCTCTTGGAAAAAGGTGCGGAGGAAGAGCTGCTGATGTAAGACCAGGTGGAAGATTGGGCGGAGATGGTCGCTATCAAGACTCCTATAACCGACCAAGGCTTTATGGACCAAATAATGATCCCTATGATAAGGGTAACTCATGGAGAAACAGAAGAAAACCAAAATCAATTTACGATGTCCCTTATGACTATTGAGGGTCTAATTTAAAGCCATTGCTTTACCTTACTGTTTGCTTTATTATAGTGATTTCGTTTAGCTTTTTCATAGATGATTTACCGAGGGTAAAATTTAAAATAAAAAAATCAGTTACACAATTTAATTTACAAGCTCGCTTCTATTGAAAGAAAACACTCAATCAAATACGACTTTCTGATCTATTTCTGATCTAAATGATGCTTATGATCTCACGAATGAAGAGTATTATTTATATGGCGCAAGCTAAGCTTTTGTCTTTGATTCCAATTTTCAAGGGATACCTCTAACAATTTTTGAACTCCTCATATAAAATTATTTTCTTAATTTTATGTGTGATCTGTAGGTGATCAATAATTAAAATGTAGGTACTATCGAGAAGTTTCAGGAAAATCAAGGTGCTTACAGTAATAGATAAGTTATTTATATTTATTTATTTTTTACTGATTCCAACAACATAGCAGATCTCTTTTGGCCGATTATATTTGTTCTAGAAGGCTTAGATAAAGCTATCAGTTCTTATGGGGAGGAGAAAGCACGTTATGAAGCAGAGTTTAAGAGGCTAAGTAAAAAACACAAAGATATTAGAAATCTTAGTAGCATTCCAGGAATTGGTTCTATCAAGGCTATCAAGATTGTAGCCAGGGTTGTAGTGCCTCACCAATTTAAACGTAATTCCTGGTGGAGTGGACTGCGGACTTGTAAAGCTACATAAAATGAGTAGTGGAAGGTCTTATGGAACTAAGAAGTCTAGGTTTTGCCCACAAATGAAAAGTGTTTTTAAGATAGCTGCACTCTCAGTTATAGGAAATAACAATGAATTTAATGATTTTTATGAAGAATTGATCAAAAAAAATTTACCACCACACACTGCTAGAAATGCTACCAACTAGAAGAATTGCAGCTTTAACTTTAGGTGTTTTCAAGTCTGGGAAAAAATATAAACCTTATGGAGAACGTAAAAATGTAAATAATAATAAACCCAAATTCCACGCTAAAAATGATCACTACATTGCTCTAACAGTAAGATAAGTTCCATAAGATGGAAGTTTTCCAGTAAAAATGGAGTTATTGCCTTTTTTTTCTGTGAAAAGCTCTTGCCATTCTATTTTTAAGTAGTTACCATAATGGTAACTACTATGAGTTTTATAAAGAAGATTAAAAGAGGAGGCAGCACTTATTTAGCAGAGGTGAAAAATGTCCGGGTCAAGGGCAAGGTCGTACAGAAGTACTTGAGATATCTTGGAAAGGAAGTGAATCATAAGCGTGTTATCTCTATATCTTCCGAGAACATTCAATTCGATAAAGTTAAGATCAGTGGTCCCTTGATTGTTCTTCATGCCCTTGCAAAAAAAGTTGGTCTTCCCGAAGTTTTTGGCAATTATTCAGATGAAATACTAAGTATGGTCTATGCTCATTGCTTGGATTACAGAAGCGTCAATAATATGCCATCATGGTATGAACGAACAGATTTAAACAGCATTTTAAACTTAGATGGGCTGACTGAAAGAAGGCTTTTTTCAGCTCTCGATCAGCTTAACGAATCCAAGGCTCCATCTTTGCAGAAACGTATTTTTGAAAATGTTAAAAAAGAAGCCTCCTCAAAAGAATCTGTGGGTTCCCGGAGGTTCTGGCAGTTTTCCAAGGTTATGATATAAGGCGATTTTTATAGCTTTAGAGGTTCTAAAGCCGTAAGATTTTCTCATAGTGAGTTTTACTTTGTTGTTTAAACCCTCTACAATCCCTGAGGAGAAGGTTTTTTTAGCCTTGAAGTAATTAAGAATAAGTAGCTTATGTCTTCGTATGGTTTTTGCTTTTCTTTTCATAGGTTCAATTTTTGAAAGCATGACTCGTCTCGTCCAACTGTCTATAAATTTACCAGCCCAAGTTGGTGAAACATAGGTCCATAACTGTCGGAAGTCTTCTTTTAAAAGATAACAGCGGATACTTTTTAAATTGTACTGTATTAAATGCCTTAATTTTACTTTTTCATAAGATTTTAAATTTTCTGCATTTTTTAACAAGGGCCATCTAGCTTTTGTTAAAAGGGGTTCATACCCGTCTTCTTTCATTTTTTTGTGTTCTGAAGCTCTCACTTCGTCTAAAGCCTTATTGAGTCTTGCTACGATATGAAACCGATCTAATATGTGTAAAGCTCCACTTGCCCTCTCCTTTATGACTTTTAAATAAGGCTTCCACATATCAGAACACACAAACCGTATATCTTTTGACTTCTCTCCTAGTAAATCAAAGAATTTTCTAAAACTCTTTTCTGTTCTTTTTTCTCCTATCCATAGCAAACGAACACTTTCTTTGCTTATTTCATAGACTAAGGTGAGATACTGATGGTTCTTTTTCCATTGTATTTCATCTACACCTATAGCTTGTATTCCCTTTAAAACCCTTTGTTTTAAACCATATTCTACGACCCATTCTACCGAAGCATAGACCTGATTCCAACTGACATGAAACTTACAAGAAACCTCTTTCCAAGACAGGTGACGACACCAGTCTGCTAAATACTTCATGTAAAAGATCGTTAAACTCTTCTTACCATCGGCCCAAGGTAAATACTCAACTTTTACCCCACAGCAAGGACAATTAACTCTTCTTACAAAATAAACAAAAAACACCCTGTAACTTAAAATAGGAAGGGATTCAAAGTCCCGTGATGATTTACTGCTGTCATACACTGAACAGGGCTTCTTACAAACACTACAAAAAGCTTGGCCATTTTTACGAGCCTTAATAGGAACATTAATTGACTTTCTATCTTTTGAAAAATAAATGTCTCCGTATACAAAAGACTTCCATCTTAAACAATCATTTAGTATAGTCTTCAAAAGCATCTCTTCCCTCCTTTTTTTTTTTTTTTTGAATAACATTTTAAGGCATCTGGGAAGTAGGTGCTTCTTTTTTAAAATTTTAATGTAACACAGCAAATAAAAGCAAATAAAATGAATGTTTTTGAGTTCAATCACCGGAGGTGATAGAGGCCAGTAAGAGCCTCAAAGAACTCAAAAATACAAGATAGGATGTCTTAACTCTTACTTTGATTAATATGAGCTCTTTTGGGGGATTTCTACTACTTTTCACCCACAGATTCCCGGGAGGAGCCAAAAAGAATACAAGTTATCATCTAATAAAATTGTCTGATGTTACTAACACTTATTTTTATGGAAGTAAATGTCAACTAGGTAACCCAGGGTACAGCAAAGATGGGAAAAGGAAGAGTCCTCTGATTCAGATAGGTCTTGCTGTAACTCAAGAAGAAGGGATTCCTGTTTTTCACAAGACCTTTAAGGGTAACATTCACGATAGCAGGACATTGACGGCACTTGTTAATAGTTTTTCAGAATACAATCTTCGTTCTGGCCTATTGGTGTATGATCGAGGTATAGCATCGTCTAAAAACCTTTCTTACAGGGGAATTGGGTTGGAATACATTGTGCGGAATTCCTATGAGAGAGGTTGAGAAGAAGACAGTACGAAATTTTTTAAAGTCCGGTTCTATAGTAAACGTTTCAAATAGGGTAATTTTGAACAAGAATACTTTTTACGTTAAAAGCATGAATTATACATTTGGCCAAGTTAAAGGAAAACTGGCAATCTGCTACAACCATAAAAGAAAGGATGCAATTCGAGAGGCGAGATATGATGAGATAGTTGCTGCTCAAAACTGTCTATCTCAAAACAAGTCCATTAAGGAGGGGCTGAAAAAATATCTAACTCCCACAGGAAAGATCAAGGATCGGGAGCTGAAAAAAGCAGAAGAATTTGATGGGTACTCCTGTATATTTTCTACAAAGAATATTTCTGGTAAAGATATGGTCAAACTTTATTTTGATAAAGATGTCGTAGAAAGAGCTTTCAGAATTTTAAAAGGAGTTACAAATTTAAATCCTGTGCGACACTGGCTTTGCAACAGAGTAGTGGCTCATGTTTTTATTTGTTATTTATCTTATCTTCTGCTTTCCGTATTAAAGTTACATCTCTACAATTTGGATATTTCGCCAATTCAAGCATTAAAAGAGCTAGAGAACCTGTACAAAGTTTATTTTTCTGATAAAAAGAAAAAAATTCAAATGTCTTGAACAGTTGCTCTAAGCAAAATTCAAGAAAATATCATAAAGGCTATTGACAAAAAACTTCTCAGAGAAATGAAAACCAGTAGTGATCATTTTTAGCGTGGAATTTGGGTAATAAAACAACCTTATAAAATCATCTGTTTAAAGTTTCTTGCATAGTAAGTAACAATACAAATAATGACTTTATGAGGTGAGGGTAGATAGCTTAATAATAGCGATACTTATAAAAGGTTCATGTTAACGAATAGCACATCCTCTATTCCTGAAATTTACTATAATCTAAAGTTTTAAATCTTCGGAATAAATTCATGATTTAAAACTAAAAAAGGTTCAGATAGACGCATAATAGGAATATGTTTGTTTTACAATGTGTAAAGGAAGAGTCATTAAAAATGGAAAGGAAATGCAGGAAGTTTTCTCTTAGATGATTAGAATATTCGTGACCGTATGCAAAAAAAATTTTTTATATTTTTTGTAAATGGAGAAGTGTTTTTTCTTGACATACTTTTTGATAGACGTCTATTACACATAAAGGCTATTGACAAAAAACTTCTCAGAGAAATGAAAACCAGTAGTGATCATTTTTAGCGTGGAATTTGGGTAAATTACAGGATTATTTTTTTTTAAAAAAGAAATTTGCAGAAAAAGCTTTTTTTTCTTCTCGTAGTTTGAAGCCATTCTTTCCACTGAGTATCTTTTTTAGCTAACTCTTTTTTTATGGATCTAGTAAGGATACCTTTTTCAATCAAAGTTTGAGCTAATTTTCCTTTCTGGAGGCTCTCAATTACTGACTTGTCTAATAAAGTCTTGGTTACATGATGTCTTGCGATACGGTCTCGTTTAATCAAAACTTCCATAAACTTCATCCATTCCTCATAGTATTCTCGAATCACTAAATCTCTTGATAAAACGAATCGTAAAATAAATTTGCCATAGTAGTTGTGTTTAATCAAAACTTCCATAAACTTCATCCATTCCTCATGGTATTCTTGAATCACTAAATTTTTTGATAAAACTTTAGCCACAACATGTACTACGCCATAGCCTTTTTCAATCATAACTTCTATAAACTTCATCCATTCCTCATGGTATTCTCGAATCACTAAGTCTTTTGATAAAACGAACTCTGAAATATATACGCTATAGTGGTGTTTTTTCATCAAAACTTCCATAAACTTCATCCATTCCTCATGGTATTCTTGAATCACTAAGTCTTTTGATAAAACGAACTCTATAATATATGAGCCAAAGCCTCTTTCAATTACATATTTTACTAACTTCATCCATTCCTCATGGTATTCTTGAATCACTAAGTCTTTTAATAACAAATGCTCTAAAATATAGGAACTAACCCTAGAGTCTCCTTCTTTGATCAAATACTTCAGTATTTTCATCACCTCCTTATCCTTTAAGGAAATATCCATTGTAAGCCATTTTTTAAGCCATTCTTGAAGGATAACTTCCCATGAAGAATTTTTCCCTTCAATTGAATCTAAAACAATCTCTTTATAAACATAATCTAGATCCTTATCACTGACTTTACTGTTTAATAATTCACGATTTTTTCTTTTTAACCTTTCTAACAAGCCTTTTTCATTGTCCCAGTTTTTTTCACTTCTTTTCAAAAACTCGAAAAATTCTCTGAAATTTAGACTTAGATTAAAGCTATCAGGAATTACTCTCAGTACAGCTTTGTTGCGAAAAATAACTATATCACCATCTAATGCAAAATCCGCTCCCTCTCTTGCTTCAGGGTGTACATGAAACCGGATCGTAAAACCAGTTCCGGCTCTTCCTGTTAGCCCTTTCATTGTGTACAAGCCCTCTCCAAATGCTGCAGCCTCCTCCTTAGCATTTTTTCTTGAAATAAAAATATTAGGCTTTCCTTCAAGAGATCTTGTTATAATTTCATAAGCTTCAAAATCACTTGTTTCATGAGATACGATCTCTATTCCCAGATCCTTAGCTGTCCTTCCCTCTCCTTCTCTTATTTTTTTAGTTCTTAAAGGCTCTTTATGAAACCAAAAAGCAAGACTTTCTTTTCTCTTTTGATCCCCTCCCAAGCTTATGAGCTTTTCTTTTAAACCTAATTCATCAAGCACTCTCCAAGTTCTCTCTAGATCAGAATTTTGCATAAATAATTTTCTTACATTCATCTCCCACCAGAACTTCGCATAACCTGTTTTTAATTCTGAAGCTGAAAATTCATTTATAATTTCTTTAATCCTTTCTAAATCTTCTTTTTTAGGCTTTAGTTCATACTGAAACATTTTAATCAAATAACGGATGACTGAAAAGATCTCAGGATTCATACCCTCGTTGTACCTTTGAGTTTCTTTATGATTTTTTGAATCATAATAGCTTATTTCTCCTTTTAGAAGATCTTCTAAAAGGGAAGGGTTTCTGGAATCCCACTCCTTGATGCTTCTTACTACAGGATCTTTAGATTCGCTCAGTTCTATCATCATCACAGAATAAGAATCGGTATGCTGTTTTAATACATCTCCTTCCAATAAAGGTGCCTTTGGACCTCTTGATTCTCTTAAAGGCCTTACCTCCCAAGCACTTTTATTGCTATTTCCTTGAAAGTAGGGAAACTTTTTAGAGATTTCTTCTTCTAGCCTTGAGACTTTTTCCTCTGACCCCCCTTCTACGACTAAATCTATATCCTGAGTGGGAAAAAAGATCTTTGTGTAGTCGTAATCGAAATGTTCTTTTTGGGGTTTAAACCAGCCCTTGTTCTTATCTTTCTTTCGTTCTAGATCCTTTTTCACATAGTAAGCTAAGCTGGAGGCTGATCCTCCCAAAAGCCAGACCCGGACTCCCATTCTTTTAGCTAAGTTTTTGATGTACCGAAGTTCTGGATTTGTGAGGCGAGCTTCTTTGATAGCTTCGGTGAGTTGGTCTGAACTCACATGAGTTTGTGAAAAAGTGGACTGCGAGAATGAGAAAAAAACTGAAAAGCTTAAAGCAAACAAGAAGGTTTTAAAGTTCATAAAATTGTATTCCTTAAAATCGTATTTATCCTCTGAAACTAACTGAAACACCCAGCGCAATTATTTTTTCATCATTATTATCATTTTTTATACAGTAAGACAATTAAAAAAGTTCAACTAACTTTTTTACTATATTTTTTACAAGCTTTTTATAAATTTTACTAAGCTATATTTGACAGTTAATACTCCCTAGGATTGCTTCCTTCAAGTCACCTCAAAAAACCAATTTCTGTTAGAAAAATATAAAATTTCAGCCCATAGAAAATTAAATCTTCTTTAGGTAAGTCGGCTTCTTAACAGCCCTTGACTCCTACGAGGAGGATATTTCTTAGATGTGATAGTTGCATTAGTGAATTGCAGTTAGGTATGTTTTTTCGAATTTTTGAAGCTTTGTTTTTAGAAATTTATCAGGAAGAGTTAAGTTACTGAAAAAAGTCTTGCTGGAAAGATTGGTAGAGACTAAGTTGCGACTATTACAATTAATAGCATCCCCTTGTGATCCTAATAAAAAGTTCCTTCCCATACGAGAATCTATTTTCATATGACCAATGATTGCCTCAACTGAACTTCTTCTTCTGTGAAGTTTTCTTTTGTAGGGACTTAATGTTTTACTCATTCCCCCAATATGAACATTAACTCCCGAAGGATGATGCTCTTTGCCACGATAACCTTTATCTACATACAAATTTTTTGCCTTAACCTTTGTTAAGGATTCAACTTGAGATAAGGCTGGCTTTAAACTGTGAACATCTGATACATTTTTTTCAAATGACTTTACCCCTAAAACCCAGCAATTTTTTGATGAAGTTGCCACACTCACCTTATTGCCAAATTCATATTTTTTATGGGCTTTGCCCTTCCCTATGCAATAAACCTCAGGAGCATGAACACTATACACCTTGTTCTTATCCCCTCTTTTTTGGTTATAAATTCTTACACATAAAGATAAACATCTTTTTAAAGATGTATTCTCTTCCAAGAACTTAGGACCTCCTTTTCTTGTAACATCTCTTATCACACGACCTAGATAAGTATGAAGCTTTCTTTGCTGTTTTCTTGCTAAACGTATTTTTCTTGTATGAGCATAACGAGCATTCTTAAACAAACACTCCTTGGCCTTTCTTTTATAGCTTTGACGTAAAACTAAACCCTCTTTTTTAGCCCTGTGAACTAAAGTCTTTAAAGCTTTGTAATAAAGACGGCTGTCTGTAGGAAAAGCTATTGCTTTCTCTTGAACAGTTGTATCAACAACTACATTCTCAAACTCTTTTTTTTTTACAAAATCCTCTCTCAAAGCTAAATCAATGGTTTCCTCTAAGAGAACTTCTATCTTCTCAGCCCCCATCCTCTTTCTCCAGTTAGTCAATGAACTTCTATCACAGGGATCTTCATAAGAATAAAAAGGCTGACCACAAAAATACTGCCATTGAGGACTCTCTTTGAACATTTCTATTGTCTTCTCGTCACTTAAATTATAAGGCTCCTCCCGGGAATCTGTGGGTTCCCGGAGGTTCTTTTGAGGAGGCAAACTTTGTAAGAGCAATATTCAAGTTATTTGTTATTGTTTCTCAAAGGACAGGTATATTCATATCTTACTTTTATTCCAGGAGGAAGGGTTGGAGAAAAAGTCAACACATTGCTACCATCTATAGAATAAGTACCCCTATAATCGTAGGGTTGCCCTTTATCGGTTTCAAAATAAAATGTTAAGTCTACAATAGACTGATCACTTTCATTGTTTTGATCTGTTTGATTTTGCGAAGATGATTCCAAAGGCTTGCAGGAGAGTTGAATTTTTTTAGAGTCTTCAGAGACTTTTTGTCCCATAACATCTAGTTGACTTCCGTAATTGGAAGCACAGATATTTCCTAAAAACCCATCCATAATAAGACCCAGATCTTTTAACTGTATGGAAGGTTCTGCTAAAGAAGCATACAAATCACCATACTCTCCGGAGAAAAACTCTCCTTGATCCCTTTGTTTTTTCAGACAAGTTGAATCGCCTGGCTTCACAACAATGGAGTAAACGGAAAAAGATTTTTGAGTACTTAAATGGCTTACAGTTTCTACCAAATGTTCAGGTTTATCTTTAGAATCTAAAGTTAAATACTCTTCAGGAAGAGTGATATGATTTGAAGGCTCTCCTCCTGTTGATCGTTCGTCTTCATCAGAAATAAACACAATAGCCAAATGAGTTCCTTTTCTAAAAAAGTTTCTATCTCGTCTTTCTATAGCTAAACTAGCAGCATAAATTCCTCTTTCATCAAAAGAAGCACACTCATCATTTACGAAATTATTCATTTCACAGCTAATAGTTTCTTTTCTTTGAATCAAACGGCTAAAAAGTTCAACTCTTCTAGAATGATCTTCTGTGAGGATAGTAACACCTTCTTCAAATTCAAGAAATTTACCATCTTGATAAGCTCCGTCGCCATTTCCGCTTTTATGCTGGGAATTATTAGGGGAAGCTGAAACATCTGTAGTGATCATAGCAATTTGATAATCTAAACCTGACTCATCTAAAGATTTAATATACATATTAAATCGAGAAGCTATATGTTTATGTTCAGAGGACATAGAGCCCGAATTATCCACAACAAATAAGATATCAACATGACCTACAAAGAATTCGCCTTCTTGATAAGAGTACTGATGACTAAACTCAACATTAGAACAAGCTGTATAGAAATAAAGACATAAAAATAGTCCTAATGGCCTTAACTGTTTCAAATACTTATATTTACGCATTTACTATCTTTCCGCTGTAAAATTTCCTCTCTTTAGAGCTTTATATAGCTCCTTATTCTTTTAACATTCAAGTTTTGTGCCAAAATGAGAATTTTTCCTAAGTTATTGTTTTTTCTTGTTTTTTTATAGCTTTTTAGAATTTCTCTTTTTTTTGCTAAGTGACTAAATTTTAGACATTTCATCCAAAAATTTTTTAAAATCAAGTGATTACAGTGGGTTGCAAATTTAACAGGCTATGACGTTTTTAGTCATGAAGGTTTTAGAGGTTTTTTTGCTTTTTAGGATTTTTTTTTGTTAGAATCGAAGCTAATGTTAAAAAGTTTAAGGAGCAATACTGATTATGAATCTTTATCGTATAGAACACTGTGATTTTCAAGGCTTTATGATGGAGCTGGAGGAAGACTCTGTAGATTTAATACTCACAGACCCTCCTTATGCAATTAGTAAAAAAACAGGGTTTCAAAGCGTTAAAAGGGGTGTGGAAAGGTTTGCTGTCAGTATGGATTTTGGAAGTTGGGATCATAAAACTATTAACCTTGATCGGTTTTCTGAGTTGTCCTTTAAATGTTTACGGAAAGGAGGTACAGCTATTTTATGGTATGATTTGTGGAAAATCTCTGATTTATCAAGAGCTTTGATAAAAGCAGGTTTCAAAATGCTAAGACTCTTAATATGGGAAAAAACAAATCCTGTTCCTCTTAATATGAAATCGACCTACCTTTCCAATAGTCGAGAAGTGGCCATTTCATGTGTTAAAGAAGGCTTGCCTACTTTCCATGGAAGTTATGATAAGGGGGTTTATGAATACCCTATACCAAGGCATAAAGGAGAAAAAATCCATCCTACACAAAAACCTTTAGAGCTTTTTTCTGAGCTAGTGAAAAAACACAGCAATGAAGGAGATCTTGTTGTGGATCCTTTTTTGGGAAGTGGAACCACAGCCCTTGCTGCACTTGAAAACGGTAGAACTTTTCATGGATGTGAAATTGATAAAACCTACTACATACTTTCAAAAAAAAGAATCTCTCAGTCTCTCTAATAGCAAAAAACAATAGATTTTTTACTACATACTCATATGGATGACCAGTCAGTCAAGCAAGAAAAGTAAGTCATTGACAAAAAAAGACATTTTTTTTGCATACGGTTACTGAACTGTCTAGATCACCAAGACTGTCTTTCTGGCACTAACTCTTTCTTTATTGATTGTCTATAAAATCTATTTCTATTATTCGTTTATTTTAACTCTCTGGGCTTTAAGAGCATAAAAACTGTCCACTTTTTTAGGAGAAGGCCTATTTATTAATAATACCATAAGTTGTAACTGTTCAGAAAAATTCTAGTAAATTGTTGAAATTTCACTAAAAGCTCCTATGCCTATAATGTTATATGATATTTTTCGTTTAGATTTTCAGATTTTTTGAGTTAGGGTCTAGTTTTTATTCAAAAGTATTGATAAATCGTCATTTGTTTTAAAAAATAGTGTAACTGCTCACTCTCGTAAGTTTTTATTTAAAGCCATAGAGATGGCTTCTAAAGAAGAATACCCTCTATTTCTCATTGTTTTAACATAGCTGGTAATACGACAAAAATATTTCGCCATTTCTTCTGTTCTGAAACACCCTGACACTTTCTTTTTCACTTTAGTCATTCTTAGATCTCTTTCAGCTCTGTTATTAGTAGGATCTACGTTCTTTCTTTTAGCAAAGTACAGTATTTCTGCTTCATACTTTTTAAATCGCAGCCAAAGGTTCTGAGCTTGTGTATGCTTTATTCGTCCTTTCTTGCCATTTTTCTTAGGAAATTCTGGAAGCTCTTTTAAGCCTTTTGTAAGAATACTCCTATACCTTCTCTGAAGAGTTTCGTACTCTTTTTGAGTCAGAACTCTTGACTCTTTTTTATGAACTAACTCCACAGTCTCTTTAAGAAGTTTTTTGAGATTTATAGCCCATTTGAATCCATTGCTTTCTTCTATAAATTTAAGCTCTCTCAAAAGGTGAGCCACACACAAAGCATGAGTTATCTTATCATAACAAAAGTAAGGACTCCAACAATCATGCACAAGCACTCCTGCATATCTATCCAAGAGACCAATATCTTTTATGGCTTCCCTTCCACCTGAAAGGTGGAGAAACTGCAAGACTAATTCTCCTGAACTATAAGTATGAATCCAGTAGTTTTTACCCTTAACCCTCATAGAGGTCTCATCAACATGAATGACCTCTGATTCAAGTATCTTTTCTTTCATCTGCTCTTCCCAACTTTTAAGAAACTCTCCTAATTCAGCAATGTATCTCAACATAACTGCAGGAGAAATCATTCGACCTATAAGCCCCATGTAATGTTCCCCAACACGTTGAAAAGACAGCATCTGAACTATAATGAAATTGATGATGGAAGCTCTAATGCCTATACCATACTGAAGAGGACCACTCATACCTTTAGGGAATTGACCTTTATTTCTAGCTCCACATGAGGGACAATCCTTAACTTCAGAAGTTACAGTATGGGTCTGAATTTCATAAAAAATATCAATCTTTTTACGCTTCTCAAGGCTTTTTACCTCTGCTGTCTTTAAACACATCCCACACTGAGAACACTCTGAGGGAGAGACAGTCTCCTCACTGTTTGTATCTTTACTGTTATCAAGTCTAGAGCCCTTTTTTTGACTCCCACTAGCTTTCTTATTACGATTCCCTTGACGACTAAAATCTTGCGAAGGAGGAAGACCGCTGTTGCTGGAATTTTTTCGAACCTGTTTTTCTAAAAGCACAACAATCAGAATGTTCACAACCTTAAAGAGAGATTCAAAAACCACAGAAATCTCAGTAGGCACAGAACCTTTCTTTGCAAGCTTATCAAAGTCACTTCTTATATTTTCAATCTCATTTCTGATGGAGGTCTTATTTATTGTCATTTGAAAAGAGTATTTAAAAGAAAATCTGTAAGAGCAAGACTTTTATCTTAAAACAGGTCTAAAGTTAGGGATAACTGAACAATGTAGGTGAGCAGTTACAAAATAGTTTCATATGATAATTCTTCCTTTAGATTCTAAAAACTTAAACGGAAAGGACTATATAGTGCTTAAGAAAGCACAAAAAGAAATAAAATGTTTAGAAAAAGATTACAAGCATTTAGAAGAAGAGCATGAGCATTTAGAAGAAGATTACAAGCATTTAGAAGAAGAGCGTGAGCGTTTAGAAGAAGAGAACAAGCGTTTAAAAAAAGATAATGAACATTTTAAAAAAGAAAATAAGAAACTAAAAGAGGAGCTTCAATCAATACGCAAGCCTCCTAAGTGGGCTAAAAAGAACAAGAATAAAAATCCAGATGGAAGCCTTAAAAAAGGAAAAAAGAAGGGTCCTAAAAAGGGTCATAAAGTTCATCGAAGAAAAAGGCCTGAGGAAGCGGATCAGGAGACCACTTGGACTTCACTGGTTTGTAGTAAATGTGACTCTGATCTTCCTCCCTCTCATAAGTGGCATGTTCACTATCAGGTGGATTTACCACCTGTAAGTCAAGTCATCACCACGAAACACATTTTAGGCTGGAGTTGGTGCAGTTGTTGTAACAAGGAGGTTTCTGTCAGTGATAAGTTGGGAGCGAGTCTTTATGGTCCTAAGTTTCATGCTCAAGTGTGTTATTGGAAATATGAGTTGGGTTTAAGTTTTGGTAAAATAACAAATCTTTTGTCTGATCAATATGGTATGGAAATCAGTCGTGGTGTTTTGTCAGAGATTATAAGTCGTACGGCAAGGAAGTTTGAGGGGGCTTACGAGGATATCAAGTCCGTGTTATCGGAGCAGGGGCATTTGCATGCTGATGAGACAGGATGGAGAGTGAATGGGAACAGTCATTGGCTCTGGAGTTTTTCAAATGATGATGTGTCATTTTATAAGATTGATCAAACTCGTTCGCAAGATGTAGTTAAAAATGTTCTTGGAGAAGTTTTTCGTGGAGTTTTAGTTTCAGATTTTTATGCTGCCTATAACAAGATTGACTGTCAAAAGCAAAAATGTTGGCCCCATCTTTTAAGGGAGCTTCATGGGCTAAAAGAAAAACATCCTAAAAGCAAAGAAATTGCTCAGTTTTCTAAGAGAGCCAAACTTTTTTTCAAGAGGGGAAAAAGGTTGCAAAATGAATATGAGAGTAAAGAGAATATCGATCGAAAATACAAACTGCTTATGTGTGATACAGAAAAATGGGTATCAAAAAAATACAGAAGCCATGACTTACAAAGACTTTGTAAACGTTTGGTCAAATATCGAGATGAAATTTATACTTTCATTAAGACTGGAGTAGACCCCACTAACAATTATGGAGAGAGGGAAATTAGGCCTGCTGTACTTATGAGAAAAATCTCTTATTGCAATCGCTCAGAACAGGGAGCACATAACCAAGAGGTTATGATGAGTGTCGCTCGAACGGCCAAAAAACAGAATCTATCCTTCGTTGACATAGCTACTGAATACCTCTCTAAACATTAAAATCACTAGAATTTAAGTGAACAGTTACCATAAGTTAGCTCAGGGGGAGTCCCTTCTTCAAACCCTAACGACTTTATGAACAATCTCCTTTTAGTCACTTTATGGAAAAATCAGAGGAATCATTTTTAAACACTTCTCACATAAGAGCTCTTTTTTACAAAGAAATAAGCTGTTACATAGAAAAAAACTATTAAACCAAAACTCCACTTAAAACAAGTCTCTATAGAAAAATCCGATTGATCTAAAAAAGCATAACGAAGGCCATTCACAATGTAAACAATAGGATTCAATTCTGATAAAGCTCTCCAAAATCGAGGTAAATTTTCAAGAGAGTAAAACACACCTCCTAAATAAACCAAAGGTTGCATTAGAAAGCCACTAATAGCAGCCATTTGTTCTAAGTTTTTTGCCCAAAAGCCCACTACAATTCCTAAGTTGCCAAAAATAAGAGTTCCTATAAAAGCGAAAAGGAGAGCTAAAAAAGGGTGCTCCACAGTTAAAAAACTTCCATTTTGAAAAAAAGAAATTACTTGCCCTATAAAAAAAATATTAAGCCCTACAACCATACCTCTTAGAGAAGAAGATAAGCTAAAAGCTAAAAGAATCTGTAATTCTGTGAGGGGAGCCACTTTTAAGTCTTGAAGCTCTCCTGCGTATTTTAATTGCATAATAGAACTTGTTGTATTAGCAAAAGCTTGGTTCAAACATCCCATCATAATCACACCAGGAATTAAAAAAGATAAATAGTTCCATCCCTCTGCAAGATTAATATTTTTTCCTAAAAGAATTCCAAAAATAAAAATATAAAGGGCTGAGTTAAAAACAGGAGCTAAAACAGTTTGTGTCACAGCTTTCCAAATTCTTCTAATCTCTCTATGAAAGAGAGATAAAAAGGGCATCCACAACATACGATTAATCATTTTGCTTAGCACCCTTTTTTATGATCTTTTTAAAGGCCTCTTCAAGGCTCCCTTCTTGAGTAAAAATTTCTTCTATATGATTTAAGTCAACTTTTGTTTCTTTCAGGACTTGTACCAAACTATAATTGTAGGGAATCTTTAATATGATGAGTTCTTTTTTTTGTGAAAGCAAAAAAGGGGATTCATTAAAGGGGGTAGGAGCATTTTTTTTCAGTAAAATTTTTACTCTCCTATGGGAAAAGGAAGATATGATATTTTTTGTAGAATCTTTTTCCTTCAGACAGCCTTCATTCATAACAGCTACTTCATCACAAAGCTTTTCTGCCTCCTCTAAGTAATGAGTTGTGAGTAGAACAGAAACATTTTCTTTTTTCAGTTCTCCTACAAATTCCCAAAGATTATCCCTTAATTCAACGTCCACACCTGCTGTAGGCTCATCGAGAAAAAGAAGCTGTGGAGAGTGAAGGAGAGACTTAGCAATTAAAAGCCGTCTTTTCATTCCACCGCTTAAATTTTTAACATGTTTTTTTCTATGTTCCCATAAACCGAGTCTTTTAAGAAGGTACTCTCTTCTTTTACGGTTTCTCAAAATACCATAATAGCCTGAGCAGAACTTAAGGATTTCTTCTACGTTAAAAAAGGGATAATTGATGAGTTCCTGAGGAACAAAGCCTAAAAGTGGTTTCGTCTTCAAAGGCTCTTTGAAAGGATTGTGGCCAAAAATAAGAACGGAGCCAGAGGTAGGATGATGAAGGCCTACAAATATAGAAAGGGCTGTCGTTTTGCCAGCTCCATTGGGTCCTAAAAGACCAAAAATCTTCCCTCTTTCAACTTCAAAGGAAATTTTGTTCACAGCTGTAAAAGATCTAAACTTTTTTGTCATTTTGGTTACTTCTAAGGGATGTGATGAATTTTTAAGTAGTAAAGACATGGACTTAAGCTAACACATCTTTTTATTTCTTGACAATAGATAACTTCTCTTGTGCTATAGCAAGGTTATGGAAAGTTTTATAGTTTCTTCCTTTTACACTTTTTTTAAAGCCACTCATATCACATCTAAAGACTTTAGGGATAAACTGTACCAAAAAGCTTTAAATGAGAGGCTAAAAGGTCTTTTCATTTTAAGTCCTGAAGGTATGAACTGTTCTTTTTCAGGCCCTCACCTAGGGGTTGAGGTTGTAAAAAACTACCTTGAAAATCTATGTCCTACAAAAAATTCTTTTAAAGACAATACTTGTCATTTTAACCCTTTCTCCCGTTTAAAAGTGGCTTTAAGAAAAGAGCTTATAGCTTTTAACCCCTCTTTAGTTCCTCAACATAAACGTAACCATTTAAGTTCTAGCCAATGGCAGAAGGTCATAGAAACAGAAAATGTAACGATCATTGACATAAGAAATCACTATGAAACAAAGTTAGGTCGGTTTAAAGGAGCTGTTGATCCTAAGTTGGAGAGCTTTCAAAATTTTTCTCATTGGATTCAGAAAACAAATATAAAAAGAGATAAAAAGACATTGATTTATTGTACAGGGGGAGTGCGGTGTGAAAAAGCTCTTCTAGAAATGAAAAATAAAGGCTTTCAACATGTTTACCAATTAGAAGGGGGAATTTTAGCTTATCTTCAAAAGTTTCCTTATAAAAACTTTGAGGGAGAGTGCTTTGTTTTTGATCATAGAGCTTCTGTGGATCAAAAACTCGAACCTTCTTCCACTTATTACCTTTGTGTTCACTGTGGAGATCCTGGGTCATCTAAAATTCAGTGCAAACAATGTAAAAACTTAGAGTTCGTATGTTCACGCTGTCTTGAAAAAGATGACCAAAGCCTTCAGACTTGCTCCAAAAACTGTAGATACCACTATAAATTAAAACACAAGTACAAAAAACCTCATAAAAAGGCCCTTCAAAAAAGAGTTAAGCCTTTATTTTGAATCCTTAGTGATTTGGACAAACTGTTTTAATTTATCAAGACTGTGGTTTCCTACAAGCTTGTCTTTTAGCTCGCCTTGATCAAAAAAAAGCAAAGTAGGAATCCCTCTTACACCGTATTGTGAAGCTACCTCTGGATTTTCATCGATATTGATTTTAAACACCTCAATATCCTGAACCTGCTCTGCTAATTGTTCGATTTTAGGAGCTAAAGCCCGGCAAGGCCCGCACCATTCAGCCCAAAAATCAATGAGGACAGTCTTTTTAGAATGAACCACTTCTTTTTGAAACTCTGCATCAGTTAAACTTTGTATAGCCATTTTTATACTCCTTTCTATAGTCATGGCTCGGAGAAACACCCGAACTAGACCAAAGTAAAGCACAAAACCTTAAGAAATTCAAGAAAAATACCGAAATTGTACTGTGAAGCCAAAAATTCTCTTTATTGACGATTCCAAAAAAGCCTCTCTCCCTTTTATAAGGTTTTTAAGAGAATCCGGCTATGAAGTTGACTATTTTAGTGATCCTACAACCGCTTTCAAGAACATTATCTTTCAAAACTATAAGCTTGCTATTTTAGACTGCCTTTTACCCAAGGAAAGTGGCTTTAAACTTGCTGAAAGAATACAAAAAGAGACAAAACAATTCATACCTATTATTTTCATCAGTGGTGTTTATAGTAAGGAGAATTTTGAAATGTACAAGGGAAAGAGTTATGCCGTAGGGTTTTTAAGAAAACCCTTTTCTAATAATGATCTGATTCATTACATAGAAAAAAGTGAACACAAAATAAAAAATAAAAATAACTCCAATGCAGACAATACAGATCAGGATTTAACGGCCTTAGGATTTAACAAAAAGGAACTTATTACGGAATCTCTCTTTCTTGAAGTCTTAAACACATCTGGACCTAAAAAAATAAATGGCTTTGAAATCTTTTTTATTTTTCATAAATGTCAAAAGTTAGGAATTTCAGGGTACTTAGAGTTTTCTAATTCTCAAGGAGAGAGTGTGGGAGGTGCTTCTCTAAAAGACGGCTTATTTTATAAAATGAATTTAGAAAAAAATGAAAAATCTCGCTTTCTTGCTATTGCCATATCAAAAAGCCTTATTAAGGGACAAATTCTTAAGGAAAACCCAGAAGTATTCGCTCAAGATATAGGTTTGATTGGGCAAAGACTTGTTGAAGCTAACATGCTAAGTCCTCATGCTATTGGTATTATTTATAGAGAGCAGTTTTTAATTCGCTTTAGTCAAATTTTTGAAAACAAAGAGATTTTTGTAAAATTTTATAAAAGAGAAACTCAGAAAGATTACCATAAGATGCTTGCAACTCTGCCAGAATTCAAAGAAAAATATGAATCCATGATCAACTTTTACTTTCTAAAAAATATCGCTTTACCTAAATTTAAAGTTGAATGGTTAAAGAGCTTTTTTTCTTCGAAAATTAATTACAATCTTACAAAGGGAGTTGATTGGAATCTCTTTGAACGTTACAAATCTCTAGAATTCTTAAAGGATACTTATGAAAAATTAGAAAAAACCAAACTTCCCCTTTCCCTTAACGATTTTTTAGAAAAAAATAAAAACTCTGAAAATTTTTTATTAGGGATCTATGGGCTTCTTTCTGTGGGAATTATAGGCCTCGAAGAGAGTACATTCGATGACCATGAAAGGGAGTATGAGAGATTGACTCATATTTATAACTCTATCAAACACAAAAAAGCTCATGAGATTTTTGGATTAAAAGAGAGAGCCTCTCTCGATCAAGTCAATATGAGCTACAAGCAATTGAGCCAAAGCTTTCATCCTGATAAAGCTCCCAGTAAATCCCCTAAAAAAATTCTAGATCTTTATAAAAATATATTTAACGTTATCAATGAATCTTACAGAACCATTAAAGTAAGTTCTAAAGATGGACGAATCTACGATAAACGACAAGAGATTATAAAGCTCAAACAAATTTTAGAATCTGAAACTTTAATGAATGAGTGTAAAAGTTTACTAAAGAAAACTCGTTTTGAAGAGGCTCTAGAAAGTCTGGAGAAAATCGGAAAATCAAAGAGTCCTCCTAATGACTATATGATTTATCTCGTTTGGGCTAAATTAAAACTCTGTCTTGCAAACCCTAAAAAATACCCTCATTTTATAAGAAGTATTTACGATGATCTTGCAAAAATTCCCTACGAAGAAAGGCATAATGCTTATTATCTCTATGTACAAGGACTTATGGGACTTCTTGAAAGAGATAAAGACAAGGCTCTTATTAATTTTGAAAAAGCTTCTGTTTTGCAGCCTGATTTTCAAGAAGCTGAAATAGAAATTGACAAGATTTGTGGAAGGAAAGAAGAGAAATCTTTTACCATAAAAGCTCTACTTGATGAAGATTTAGGGACTTTTGTCAAAAAGGTGCTTACTAATAAAAAATTAGGTTCCTAACTCAATCCCTGTCAAACACCCTTGACCTCTTTGTAGCTTTTCTTTAAACTATAATCATTAGTAAAATGATGACATTTTTTAAAAATGAAAGAATATTTTTTTATATTTTCTTAGATCTCTTTATCTCTTTTTTGATTTCTTGTATTCTTTTCTTATTTATACTTCTTATGTTTGACTTGATTCAACTGATTGAATTTTTTCTTATTTACGAAGTTTCTTTTTTAACAATTTTAGAAATGGTAAAAGACCTTATTTTTAAAGCGACACCCTTTATGTTACCTATATCTAGTGTCTTAGCAAGTTTAACAACTTACTCAAAGCTGTCACTTAAGAACGAAGTTATAGCTTTTAGTTCTCTAGGATTTAGGAAGAAAGATCTGTTAAGCCCTGCTATAGTCTTAGGATTTTTAACAATGTGGCTTCATTTTCAGTTCAATCTATATTTAAGCCCTTTAGCTGAGGTCAATCTACAACAAACAAAGGAGGAGATTCGTATTTCTAAAATGAGTACTCTCATACAGAAGGGAATTTTTATAAAAAATTTTGAGAATTTAACCATTTATGTAGAGGACAGTGATTCCAAAAAGAATAAAATAGAAAATATTTTCATTAAAGATGAAAGAGAGTCTGGAGATTCTATTACTGTACTGGCAAAATCTGGTGAGTTTATAAAACTTAAAAATCAGACTATACCTTTATTAAAACTTTATAAGGGAAGCTTTCATAGAATTCAAAATAGCAACTATATGAAAGCTCATTTTGACAGCTATGAAATGAATCTTCTTTTTCATTCACAAAAAGAAAGTAAAAAGAACCTCAATACCTATACTTATAGACAATTAAAAAGTAAACTTAAAAAAACAAATAAACTTTTAGAAAAACAAAAATGGCGTTCTCTTATACAAGAGCGTTTTGCACTGCCCTTTTCTTGTCTCCTTTTAGCTCTTCTAGGTAGTCTCATAGGTATTCGAAATAATTCAAAAACAGGTTACAATCCTTTAACTTTAGCCCTGAGTCTCACAGCAGGTTATTGGATTCTTCATGTACTATCCACAGGTGCTTCTCAAAAACAAGTTCTCCTTCCCTCTGGTATTTTTTCTTGGATAGCAAATTCTATCCTTATTGTTTTGATTTTTAAAATGAGTTCAAAAAGAGTGGCTTAATAAGCAGTTCATAAATACAGCGACAGTACTTTTAGGTTTTCCGGTGAAATTTAGAGTTTGTTTGTAATTCAGTTTTTAAACCGAGTTACTCAAAAATTCCCTTTTTCTAGCTAAATAAAAAGGAGATTTTTGAAGTGTAGTCAGCATAAATTAAGGGCGACTTAAAAACCGAATTGCTTTTATGTAATCTTTTTTAAATACAGTACCCTGAATTCATAGCCATTTAAGGCAGGTTAGTTTTATCGTAAGTCGGTTTTTTAACAGCCCTTGTCCTATGAAGGAGGATATTTCTTAGATTTTAAAGGAGAAATTTTTATTGATCTTGTTGTAAAATGAACCTGTAAAACATTTCTCTAAGGCCTTCCCCGTTACAAAAGTATTAGAGAAGTTCTTTAGAATAATTCTTAGTTTTTTTTCGTAATTTTGATTTTTTTTGTGCTTTATTCTTTAAGAACGAAGCTCACTTGTATACTCAAAAGGCGTTTTAATAGGTATCTTATCGAGGGAGTTTCCCACAACCATTAAAATATAGTCCTTAGGATCTAATTCCACCTTCTTACAACTTTCCACAATACTGTAAAGTACTGATGCTGTTTCAACTCCTCTCTGAGTCCTTGACCCATGAAAGTTCTTTCTTCCCATCACAGAATGCCGAATCGTTCTTTCTGCTTCATTGTTTGTCATAGGAATTTTCTCATTTTCTAAAAATAAATTTAAGCCATCCCAATGGTTAAAGCTATAATCAATAGCCTTTTTTAACCCACTCTCAGGACGAGCTTTTCCATAAAGCTCATAATACAGATCCTGGAGTTTAAGAACTAAATCCTTTGATTCTGTTTGTCTTAAACTTTTGAACTCTTCATAAGTTTTTGCTTTTGATTCAACTTTAAAAATCTCCCCCATAAGCTTTAATACTTTTCCATACTCCTCAGGGTAATTCTGTTCTATGTCAATAAACTTTTTTCTCGCATGAGACCAAAAAAAAGCAAGATCAATTCCCTTTTCACCCTTAAAATGTGTTTTATAACTAGCGTAGCCATCTGTTAAAATAGGCCCCTTATAAGACCCCAAGAGTTCTTTAACAGAACAAGCTGAACGGCTCTCACTAAAGTAATAAAAACTTCCTCCCTGATGACTTATAACAAACATGTAGCCGTCCTTTTGATGTGAATTATTAATAGGCCATGGAGTTTCATCAATATGAATCGTTCTGTCTAGTTTAAGAAGCTCCTCTTTTGATCTTCCCCCAAAAAACTGTCCACTTTTTTGGGGAAGTTCATACTTGTAAAGACGATGCTTTTTTCTTACATAGCTTTTTACATGAACATCAAGCTCTCCTGACACGTCTTGAATCTTTAATTCCTCCCACTCACTGTCCTTAGGATAACCATACTGCTGTGCTATATCAGAAAGTTCTTCGTCTGTGAGCTTATGATCTACTTTTATTTCTTCTAAATTCTTCATCTCCTCTTCTTTAGGAGCAGGAACTAAACTCTCAGATTCAAGCAGAATTGTCTTTTTAAGCTTCTTTCTACTACGAGAAGATAGTTTTCTTTTTTTCACTGGATTTTCCAAATACTATTTTCTTGAACTTACTAAGTAGATCATCATTAAAAAGCTTTAATTGATCTTCTTGAGCTTTTTTCTTCTTAAGCTCATTTAACTCTCTTTCTAAACGCTTATTTTCTTTTTTATAAAGATGAATGAATTCATTGAAAATCAACTTTACATTTTCCAGATCTTTTTCCTCTCGAATAAACGAAGGAAGATATTTATATTCAGGGTTTTCGCTTTTTTTTTAAATGGGGAAAAAGACTCATCTGCATACATTAATGTCAACACGTCTTTTTTTGTTTTGCAAGCTTTTTTTTAAAAAAAAATAAAAAAAATTTAAAAAAATAATCTAAAAAAATTATCTTTTCTTAAGCTCGTACTTTCTTAAAATCGAACCATGAACTAAAAGATTCAATTCACTCCTTGTTAACTCGGGAGAACTTAAATCACTTAAACTCATAAACCTTTCTTTCTCCATCCTCTTTGTTAGTAAAACAAGACCACTCCCATCATAGAACAGACCTTTTAATCTCTTTCTGTTAAAACCTAGAAAGAGATAAAGATCTCTTAAGTTGATCTCTCCTTCCATCTCACTTCTCACCAGATAACTCAACCTCTCAAAACTCCATCGCATGTCTATCTTTTGAGAGTAGACAAAAATACGATAGCCTTCAGATAAAAAAATCATAAACTCCTCACTAATTCTAAAACCTCTTCCCAATTTAGACCCTTTAAGACTAAGACCTTCTTATCCTCATATGACTTTTCCTTTTTCAAAGAAACGGCCTTAAAAAGAGACTTCTTGTGAGAAACTGTTAAACATAAGACTTCTTCCAGTTATTGATTGTAGAGAGGCTGACTTTTGCTTCTTTACAAAATTTAGAAACCTTTCCTTCTTTCAAAAAATCTAGAATCTCTCTTTTAAGTGCTTCTGGGTAGCGTATAAGCTTCTTGTTGGAATTCTTCTCTCGACAAAGCTGTATCTTCTTTTTTGCCTCCTCAAAAGAATCTGTGGGTTCCCGGAGGTTCTTTTGAGGAGGCAGAAAAACTTATAAGAGAAATTTAAACTCAGATAGGGCGGTCAGATAACCGAGTTACGTTTTATCTAAACCTGCTCGCCTTTTTACTCTTTCTTTAGTTAGTCGAACGTGAAAAATTGCCAAAAGTCTAGGTTAGTCGAACGTAAAAAAGTATTTTTATGATTTTTTTGATGTCATTCGAGAAAAGTTTTTTTAATCCCTAAGAAAATCATGAACTTTGAGCCTGTAAATCAGAGGAGCCTGTAAATTAAATATAAAACACGGATCTTGTAAATTAAATTATCCCAGTGAGTTCCCTAAGACTTTTCTATGCTAGGATACTTAAGAGACCACTTCTTTGAAAATTCATTTAAAGCCAGTTACACAATTTAATTCACTTGCCAAAGTAGTACTAATACCAATTATGAAAGTGTCTTTTCTGAAAATTTAAGGGGATTACGGATATTCTCTTCGATTGAATCTATCTTTGATTTTGTATTTTTTGAATGGTTGGTTTTACCAATCTAAAGAATCATCTAAAGGTGCATTTACAGGATCATATGAAGGAATTTTAAGAATTTCTTCATTATTAAAATCACCTTTATCAACTGAATTAAAAAGTTTTCCAAAAGAAAGTTTGCAGTTTACACCTTCCGGAACACCTTCTTTCGTTTTTATTAATTCACATGGTATTATATCGATAGTTATCTCACTTTTTTTAGGGCAAATTCCATGCTCCTCAGATGTTCTTTCTGTTTTTTCAAGACTTACTGAAGCACCACCCTTTTGTAAAGATTCAATAATGTGTACCACTTTAAAAGAATCCCCTGGAGCTACAGTGCAATGAAAAGAAGAAAAAAAAGATGTAATTATCACTTTTCTAAAAGGTGCATTCAGAGGATATTTAATGATGCTATCTTCTCTAAGAAACATGATAGTTTCAGAATTTGATAAAGTTATATTTTCCAGTTTAGGATAATTTTTTCTTTCTTGAACTCTTTCTAAATTCTCAGATACAAAAATAAAGGGATAAAAAAGCTTATTAACCACTCTAGGAAAATCTCCTAGTTTTGTTGTTCTGATTTTCTCATATGTTCCTTGTAGTCCATGGTCAATAAGGCTACCTATAGGACAGATTTTTTGATCTCCAGGTGCTCCTCCTATTTTTTTGATAGACATTTCACTTCTGCTATTTCCTTGATAATTAAGAATTGAAGTTATTTCAAAAAAATCTCCCGGCATAATTGCACAAGCATAAAACCAACCATTCATGAAAGCTTCTATTTTAACCGGTTTAAGATCTGAAGGATATGTAAGGACATCTCCTTTTTCTACTAGAATTTTTTGAACTAAAGCTGTCTCTGCTCTTAACGTCAAAAGCGATGTATAAAACAAAAAAAATAGTAAATATTTCATTTTTCTCTTCTCCTATCTATAAATCTATAAAAGATATCAAGATAGAAAATCCTTACACCTTTTATTACTCTAAGGTTCTACTTTTAGATCCAAAGAGAATCTTTTTTTTCTGATGAAACATCTCCTTTTTAGAGGAAATCTTAACATCTAAACATGGCATATAGCATAACATATAACATATATTATAAACAAGGTTCTTATTGAACTTTTTATTTCAAATTAAAAGAAATGAGGCCTGAGAGCTAAGAGCAATACTATATAGTGCTTCCGTTTAGGTTTTCAAGTTTTTTCTCTAGAGAATCGACAGGAAAATCTAAGCGTATTCACTATATACACAGCAATGTCCTTGGCCTTATGATAAAGATTCTTACTCAAATGGGACGAAAGGGCTTTTTCCTCTTTAAGAGAAAGCTTAGAACGTTTAGTGCTATTCTCATAGGAAGCTGCTATTAAAAGGTCTATTCCTCCTTCTTTATACTTCTGAAGCCATCGGTTAATAGTAACTCGGTTGTCTGACAGCCCTTGACTCCTATAAGGAGGGGGGTTCTTAAAAAATAAAGCACAAAGAAAATCACAATACGAAAAAAAACTAAGAATTATTCTATCTCTAATACTTTTGTAACGGGGAAGATCTTAGGAAAACGTCTTACAGGCTTGTTCAAGCTTGTTTTACAACAAGATCAATAAAAACTTCTCCTTTAAAATCTAAGAAACATCTTCTTATAGGAGTCAAGGGCTGTTAAAAAACCGACTTACGGTTAATAGAACCTGGATCAAGAAAAAATAGTTCCGATATCTTATCGCTGACTATAACCATCATCTAACAGAAGAATGATATGGAGCCGATAAGCATATCTTTTCTTATCTTCTCACTTTAATGCTGATAAAAGCTCTTGACGCTTTTTTTTTGATAACAAGGCTCCCATAAAAAATATTGTTTACATAAAACTCTGTGTTATCAAGACATTTCAACAAAAACTAGACCCCACTCTCTATATGTGGATTTTGAAGTGCAATCAGTATCTATAAAGTATTAGGAAGTAAGTGCTTGAATGCTGTGGTTTAGCTGTGAGGTATAAAAATTTTAAAATCATATGTAAAAATTACAATGCAAAATTTTTTAGTTGAATTTTTTAGAGCAGTCCGTTACTCTATATAGTAATTAACCTGAGTTCGTGCTCAAAAATGTACACTACAGACGGACGTTTTTTTGACAAGACTTTTTCCAATAAATCTTAGTATTTTTTCTTGAACTTTATTCAAAGCTACTGTTTTGATAAGTCTAGTTTTATTTTCGGTCATAAAGATAGACATTATACATGCTACCGAGTTCTTCAAGAGCTTCCTCTGGAGACATCTGCATCTTTTCAAGCTTCATTTTTAGAATTGAAAGTATCAGACAAGATAAATAGCATATAAAGACATGTGATTGAACTCTGTTGTAAAGCCAATGACGAATTGGTCTCAAATTTGTTATTCCCTTTAAGGTCCTAAAAAATTTTTCGATTACCTCTTTCTTATAGTACAAATTAACAATATCTTTTGCAGAGATCTTTTTTGTAGAAAATATACAAGAGTAACCATCAAACTCAGATTCTAAATTCAACCGATCTCTCCTTAATCTTCCTGTTGGAGTAAGGTATTTTTCCAAACCTGGTTTTATATTTTTAGACAAAAGAATTTGTGCGTTTGCAATTTCGTCCAAACGAGATTCTCTTATATCTAAAGCTCTCCTTTGATTGTAACAAACAACTAAACGTCCTTTGATTTTTCCAACATTGTGATTAATGCTCTGAGCATACAAGGTACCACTTGATAACCTGATGCGATGGGATACATCAACAATAGAGTCTAGCCTTATCATTTTTCTAATCAAATCCTTCTCTTTTTTTCTGAGAGCAATCCCACAAAGCGTATTCCAGCCCAAATCATTGATTTCATTGAGGTTTCTCTCTGAAAAAATGCCTCTGTCGTAAACAAACATTCCTCCACTTAGTCCATAGTTTGCAAATCCATCGGATAAACTTAGTAGAGTCCTGCTATCGTGTATGTTTCCACTAAAAGTTTTATGAAACACTGGTATTCTTTCTTTTTGAGTTGTCACCAAACCAATTTGAATCAAAGGATTTCCACGTTTCCCATCCTTACTCTTTCCTAATTTTCCAAGCTGACATTTGCTACCATAAAGGTATGTATTGGTAACATCGTACACCAACCCTTTTAGCTCAAGATTGTACCTTTTCTGAACACCTTGAAATATTTTCTTCTGTAAATTTTCTGGATCACTCTCTAAAGAATCTAGAGCAGAAAGCAAACGACTTTCGGTTAGATCCTCTAAATTTAGCAAAGTGTTTAAATCTGTTCTCTCATACCATTTTGGCATTTTTCTAAGGCTTTTGTAATCTAAACAGTGAGCATAGACCATGCTTAATATTTCATTGGAGTATTGGCCAAGAGATTTTTGCAAATCTATTTCTCTAGCTATTTTATCTAAAACAAGCAAAGGACCATAAACCTTGACCTTTTTTATTTCAAGATCAGATGAACTCATTGAAATTACAGTTTCACCATTCTCTTCCTTCCCGATGTACCGAATATGCTTTTGGATAACTTTTCCATCGACCCTTTTGTTCTCTACTTCTGCAAGATATGTTACCTTTCCTCTTTTTATTCTTCTGATAAAGCTCATATTTCTCCCTCATGTAGTGTAATATATTACACTACAAAGGAAAATGCAAGGCAAGTTATTTTTTGTGATTTTATCTAAAAATCGAAAATTCCCCTATGAAAACTGAGATTTTTATGGAAAATAGGAAATTATAGCTTTGTAGTGTACATTTTTAGTCACGAGTTTAGGTAATTAACAATTAAAAAACCCGGGGGTTTTAACCCTAAATAAAAAAATCGAAAGGAGAAGTAAAATGAACCAAATCAATAAACCCAAAACAAATGACTTTGTTTGAAGCATGGTCAAAGAAATTGAAAGGAGAAAAAAATCAAATGAAATATTTTAGTTTTTTATTAATCCCTATTTTGTGCTTAAGCACAGCCGCTCTATTAGTCAATGCAGAGGAGCTTCCTTTTTTCATAAAAACATCAGAAACCGAAAAATTCTATCTTACCCAAGGAGAGTGTAGAGAAGGGTTTAAGGAAACAAGGGCTCTTTCTAAGGAATTCAAGGTTCTTGTTGCTGGTACTAGAATCAAGAAATGTGAGAATCAAGATCCAGTAATAAAAAAAATAACCACTCCTCAGTCCTCTTTCGTAGAATTATTTGAAAGCAAGTCATTCTATTTTACCCAAGGAGAGTGTGACAAAGGATTTTATTCAAAAGGCTTTCGTGCTTCTGAAGTAAGTCCGCATCTTACTTATGATGAGCATGGTATTTTAAATGATTATGAGCGTAAAATTCTTTTTGAGGCTGGAATCAAGAAATGTGAGAATCGAGATAATAATACGGCGATCAGAATATATGTTCCTCTATACGACAAGAAGCCCTTTCTGTGGAAAAGGTAGCAGTAGAGATGTTAAATTATTAGGAATTAATTTTGATACAGGCGTATTTATATGTGCACGATAGACGCCTTCGTTAAGCTATCTATCCTCACCTCATAAAGTCATTCTTTGTATTGTTACTTACCATGCAAGAAACTTTGTAACTGCTCACCCCTTTAAGTTTTTAGTAACTATTCACTTAAATTCTAGTGATTTTAATGTTTAGAGAGGTATTCAGTAGCTATGTCAACGAAGGATAGATTCTGTTTTTTGGCCGTTCGAGCGACACTCATCATAACCTCTTGGTTATGTGCTCCCTGTTCTGAGCGATTGCAATAAGAGATTTTTCTCATAAGTACAGCAGGCCTAATTTCCCTCTCTCCATAATTGTTAGTGGGGTCTACTCCAGTCTTAATGAAAGTATAAATTTCATCTCGATATTTGACCAAACGTTTACAAAGTCTTTGTAAGTCATGGCTTCTGTATTTTTTTGATACCCATTTTTCTGTATCACACATAAGCAGTTTGTATTTTCGATCGATATTCTCTTTACTCTCATATTCATTTTGCAACCTTTTTCCCCTCTTGAAAAAAAGTTTGGCTCTCTTAGAAAACTGAGCAATTTCTTTGCTTTTAGGATGTTTTTCTTTTAGCCCATGAAGCTCCCTTAAAAGATGGGGCCAACATTTTTGCTTTTGACAGTCAATCTTGTTATAGGCAGCATAAAAATCTGAAACTAAAACTCCACGAAAAACTTCTCCAAGAACATTTTTAACTACATCTTGCGAACGAGTTTGATCAATCTTATAAAATGACACATCATCATTTGAAAAACTCCAGAGCCAATGACTGTTCCCATTCACTCTCCATCCTGTCTCATCAGCATGCAAATGCCCCTGCTCCGATAACACGGACTTGATATCCTCGTAAGCCCCCTCAAACTTCCTTGCCGTACGACTTATAATCTCTGACAAAACACCACGACTGATTTCCATACCATATTGATCAGACAAAAGATTTGTTATTTTACCAAAACTTAAACCCAACTCATATTTCCAATAACACACTTGAGCATGAAACTTAGGACCATAAAGACTCGCTCCCAACTTATCACTGACAGAAACCTCCTTGTTACAACAACTGCACCAACTCCAGCCTAAAATGTGTTTCGTGGTGATGACTTGACTTACAGGTGGTAAATCCACCTGATAGTGAACATGCCACTTATGAGAGGGAGGAAGATCAGAGTCACATTTACTACAAACCAGTGAAGTCCAAGTGGTCTCCTGATCCGCTTCCTCAGGCCTTTTTCTTCGATGAACTTTATGACCCTTTTTAGGACCCTTCTTTTTTCCTTTTTTAAGGCTTCCATCTGGATTTTTATTCTTGTTCTTTTTAGCCCACTTAGGAGGCTTGCGTATTGATTGAAGCTCCTCTTTTAGTTTCTTATTTTCTTTTTTAAAATGTTCATTATCTTTTTTTAAACGCTTGTTCTCTTCTTCTAAACGCTCACGCTCTTCTTCTAAATGCTGAACTTCCCCTGTTTCTGCGGACAGTCAATTTTCTCTTAAAATCTCCATTTTATGGAGACTTTAAGAGAAAATTGACTGTCCGCAGAAACAGGGGAAGTTCAGAGTGAATGTTTGTGGAGCTATTGAGATCAATAGTTTGAAGACGGTAGTCAGGAGTTATAAGACAGTTAACGAAGTTTTTCTATGTGATATGCTCTATCATATTCATTAAGAAGTATTCCGATGAAAAAGAGATTCATCTTATCTTAGATGGGGCCGGATACAATAGATCGAAGTCTGTCAAGAAGTTAGCGAAAGAGTTGAATATAAAACTTGTTTATCTTCCTCCGTACTCACCGAATTTAAATCCTATAGAAAGGCTTTGGAAGTTTATGAAAAAAGAGGTCACGGCGAATCGATATTATGAAAACTATGACGATTTCAAGGGAAGTTTAAGTCAATTTTTTAGAGGAATACGAAAACACAGATCTAAATTAGAAACTTTGATAACTGATAACTTCTCCATCTTAGGAACCTGAAAACCTAAACGGAAGCACTATATAGTGAATACGCTTAGATTTTCCGATCGATTCTCTAGAGAAAAAAACTGAAAACCTAAACGGAAGCACTATATATCTTAACTGAGCATCCTTCACTCCCTTTCCTACAACAATGTTACCACATTAAATTGACGACATCCTAGCTCAATCTTCTACTTTTAAAATAGCTAAGAAAGCCTCTTGAGGAATTTCTACGGCTCCGATTTGTTTCATTTTTTTCTTTCCTGCTTTTTGTTTTTCTAGGAGCTTTCTTTTGCGAGTAACATCACCTCCGTATAGTTTAGCTGTGACATCTTTTCTGTAGGCTCCTAAAGTTTCACGGGCAATAACTTGAGCTCCAATGGCGGCTTGAATAGCAATCTGAAACTGATGTCGCTTTAAGAGAGTTTTTAGTTTTTTCACTAAAAGACGTCCCCTGTATTCAGCTTTTTGTCTATGGACAATGATAGAAAGAGCATCTACAGGATCTCCTGCTAAGAGGATGTCTATTTTTACAAGTAAGGAGGCTTCATAGCCTGAAAGTTCATAGTCCATAGAAGCATAGCCTTTTGAAAGGGATTTTAAACGATCATAAAAGTTTAAAACAATTTCATTTAAGGGTAGCTTATACTCAATGACAACTCTATCTGTTGATAAATAGTCTATTTTGATCTGAACTCCTCTTCTTTCCTCACAAAGGTTTAAAATGCTACCAATATAATCAGAAGGAGTGTAGATAGACACTTTCACCATAGGCTCTTTTATGTCTGCAATTTGAGAAGCATCAGGCATTTGTGAGGGATTTTCAATTTCTAAAACCTCTCCATTTGTTTTACTGATTTTATAGATCACAGAAGGTGCTGTACAAATCAAATCTAAATTAAACTCTCTTTCAAGTCGTTCTTTGATCACTTCCATATGGAGTAAACCTAAAAACCCGCATCTCATTCCAAAACCAAGAGCTTGAGAACTTTCAGGTTCATAAGTAAGACTAGGATCATTGAGAGATAATTTCTCTAAAGCCTCTTTGAGGCTCCCAAACTCAGATGTATCAATAGGGAAGATTCCAGAAAACACCATAGGTTTTACTTTTTGAAAACCTTTTAAAGGTGTTACAGCAGGTTTTTGATGGGAAGTGATAGTATCACCTACAGTAATTTCTCTTATATCTTTGACTCCACAAATAAGAAATCCTACCTCTCCTGTTTTAAGTTGCTTTAACTCTCTAGCAAAAGGATTAAAAACACCTAACTCTAAAACCTCATAAGAGTTTTGAGAAGACAGAAAAGTGATTTTTTGTGTTACCGCAATCTCCCCTTCTACAACACGAATCAAAACTACAACACCTTGATAGGAATCAAACCATGAATCAAAAACTAAGGCTTTAAGAGAAGCATTCCTTTTTCCTTGAGGAGGAGGAATTTTTTCTACTAAGGCTTCTAAAATGTTTTCAATACCTGTGTTTTCTTTAGCACTTGCTAAAATGGCACTTTTTGTGTCAAGACCAAGAGCTTCTTTTACTTCTTTTTTCACTTTTTCTGGATCGCTTGAAGGAAGATCAATTTTATTCAAAACTAAAATAAGTTCTAAGTTATGCTCTAAAGCAAGATACACGTTAGCGAGAGTTTGAGCTTCTACCCCTTGAGCAGCATCAATAACTAAAATAGCCCCTTCACAAGCAGCCAAGGCACGAGACACTTCATAACTAAAATCCACATGTCCGGGAGTATCAATAAGATTGAGTTGATAGGTCTTTTGATCCTTAGATATATAAGAAAGACGGACTGTTTGAGCTTTAATAGTAATACCCCTTTCTCTTTCTAACTCCATATTGTCTAGGAACTGAGCTTTTGCTTTTCTTTCTTCGAGAGTGTTTGTGGCTCGTAAAAGGGAGTCAGCCAAGGTGGATTTTCCATGATCTACATGAGCTATGATACAAAAATTTCTAATGAGAGATGAACTCATACTTTTATGGTAGCTTTATGACAAGGTTTTGACTATATCTTTTAAGGCTAAAGCTTTATCTGTTTTTTCCCAATTGAAATCTATGTCTTTTCGCCCAAAATGCCCATAGCTTGCAGTTTTTGTGTAAATAGGCTTTAAAAGTTCTAAGTCAGATATAATGTCTTTAGGCTTCATACTCCAAAGCTCTTTGACTGCTTTCAAAATCACTTCAGTGGGATAACGAGAAGTACCGTAGTCTTCTATAAAAACACTCACAGGCTCAGGAATGCCAATGGCATAGGAAAGCTGTAAAAGACAACGTTCACAAAACCCTGCTCTTACAATGTTCTTAGCTATATAACGTGCTATATAAGCTCCTGAACGATCAACTTTTGTGGGGTCTTTTCCTGAAAAGGCTCCTCCTCCATGAGATCCATGTCCCCCGTAAGTATCCACAATAATCTTTCTTCCTGTTAAACCACAATCTCCTTTAGGCCCTCCTATTACAAACCGGCCTGTGGGATTGATAAGAATTTTTGTGTTCCTATCGATAAGATTTTTGTCAATGACTTGATCAATAAGCTCGTCTCTTAAAAAGGCTTCTAAATCTTGTTGAGTTATGTCAGAAGAGTGTTGGGTTGATACTAAAATAGTATCAATACGTTTGATCTTTTCTTTTTCATACTCCACTGTCACTTGAGCTTTGCTGTCAGGTCGCAGAAAGGGCACTTTTTTTTCTTTTCTTATTTGGGTTAATTGAAACATCAGTTCATGAGCAAGTTGAATGGAAAGAGGCATAAGCTCTTTAGTTTCGTTAACAGCATAACCAAACATAATACCTTGGTCTCCTGCTCCTGTTTCCTTTTGGTTCACTCCTAAAGTGATGTCATTACTTTGCTTATCTAAAGCCACAAACACTTTGCATGTTTTGTAATCAAATCCCTTTTCTTTGTTGTCATAACCAATTCTCTGAATTTGATCACGAACAAGATCTTCTATTCTAAGTTGGGCTTTCGATGTAATTTCTCCTGAAATGGTCACAAAATTGGTTGAGATCATAGTTTCACATGCTACACGAGATGAGGGATCTTGTTCTAGGCAAGCATCTAAAATTCTATCACTGATCTGATCTGCTATTTTGTCAGGATGTCCTTCTGATACTGATTCACTTGTAAAAAGCTTAGTGTGCATAAATTTTTTTAACAAATTGCTAGATAACAATCAAGGTTTAGCAAAAAACTCCTTTTAAAGAGACCAAACAAACCTCTTTAAGAATGTGCTTTGCAACATAAAGGGAAATCTTGTATATGAAAAAAGAAATTTAGTGCATAAAATGAAAAAAGCGAGACCATCTGAGTTCTAAAGGGTTACAGAGGAAAGGAATCCAAGAGATAGTTTCTTCACAACTCAACCATACAAAACTAGCTCTTCCTAAAATAAGATCCATAGTAACGAAGTGACTTGTTTTCCAGAGGCGACTATCACTTGAGTGATCCCTATTGTCTCCTAAGACAAAGTAGCCTTTTTCAGGTACTGTGTAGGGGCCGAAGTTTCCATGGAATGAGTCCTTCTTTAGAAGAACACTAAAGGTATTCTCTCCTAAGTTTTCTTCAAAGTGTTCATATTTTTTAAGAGCACCAGGAGCACTAAAAGCAAAATCACTTTCTCTAAGCCATTTAAAATCACTTTTTTTGCTTTTAGCAGGCCTTTTAGCAACTAACTTGTCATTGATATAAAGGCTTCCGTTCTCATAGAAGACTCTATCACCCGGAATACCCACAATTCTTTTAATAAAAAAGCGATGAGGTTCATCAGGTGGACGGAAGACAATCACTTCCCCTCTTTGAGGATCAGACAAACGAACAAGCCATTTGCCTGTGAAAGGGGCTCTTACTCCGTAAATAATTTTGTTCACAAAAATATGATCATTGATCAAAAGGCTGGGAAGCATGCTACCACTGGGAATTACGTAAGCCTCTAAGAAAGCCCAACGTATACACAAGGCAAGCAGTACTGCTAAAATCAAAGAGCCTATGCCATCGGTCCAAAACTTTTTTGTCTTTATTTCTTTTATAAAATTCATAAACTTTTGTGTTTTTAAGTCCTGTTTTCTCTTTCTTTTATCAATAACATAAAAACAATATTCTTTCTAATGATTTTTCAAAACCCTCTTATAATGCTAAGCAATAATTATTGCAAGATCAGGATCTTTTTTCTCCTTTTTTTCATCTGTCTTTTAGTCTGTATTTTTCAAAAAGAGTTCTGGTCTTTTGTATTCCTTTGCTAGTCTGAATGGTGAGTATGTTAGATTATTTACTAAAAAAAGGTTTTTACCTTCATTTTATGCTCGTTATGGCTTTTGGGATTATGATGGCTGATTTGTTGCTTGTTTTTTATCGAAGCTCTTTTTTACCTCAAAACCTTCCCATTTTCGTTAAGAAAACCATAAAATTAAAGCCCTCTACATTTTTTTACCATGACCTTCAAAAAACCAACTGGTTTTTGGCAAGTGGTGTGATGCCTGAGCCTTTGCAAAGAGAGGACAAAGAACAAGAAATTGCTTCAGATCCCTCTCAAGCTACTTTAACAAGTCTATCTGTCAAACTCATTGGTACGATCGTGCATGTGAACCCTAGTAAATCAGTGGCTACTTTTGATGTAGGAGGGCAGATATTAGCAGGCAAAGAAAGTGAAGAACTTGCCAAAAAATTTCAAATTTATTTTATTGAAAGAGGAAAGGTTTTATTTTTAAACTTAGAAAAAAGGACCTATGAATACGTGGAGTTAGAAAAACAGGAAAGCTCAAAGTTTCTAGGCTTTCGTCCCCAACAAAAACCTGTGATTTCAAAAGAGGATTCTACTTTTAATTTGAAACGTTCTGAAATCAGCAAGCTAACAGCTGATCTACCAAACCTTCTTAAGGAGGCTGCTATGAAACCTCGCAGAGGAGAGACAGGAAAGGTTGAGGGTTTTTGTTTTTCTTGGATTAAAAGCTCTAGTATTTTTAGAAAATTGGGTTTTAAAGTTAAAGATTGTATTTTAGAGGTCAATGGCGAGGATATAAATAACCCTCAAAAAGCTCTTCAAATTTACAATGAATTGAAAAATGCTAAAAACTTAGAAATTAGTGTTTTACGTGATGGACAAACAAATACTTTTAAGTATAATATAGAGTGAAGCTAGGGAAGGTGATTTGAAAAAGGAAAATATTTTCTATTTGTTCATTGTTTATCTGTTCTTTGTGAGTCTTAATTATGTTGTTTTAGTTGATGGCAGAACCTCTGATCCTGAAAAAGAAAGAAAAGTAAGAAGCAGGCTGAGCAGAACTCCTGTTTTACCTAGTCGAGGTAAGAGTACAAAGAGCTTTCAAACTGCAGCTCCAGAAGACATTAACAATGAAAACTTTCCTGAAATTATAGATAGTTTTGATTATCCTAATGCTAATATTCAAGATCTTGTGAAAGCTATTAGTAGAATGACAGGAAAAAACTTTATTCTCAGTCCCAATATATCAGGCAACATTTCCATTATAACACCTAGTCAGATCACTGTAGCAGAGGCTTATCAAGCTTTTTTAGCAGCTTTAGCAAGCAAGGGCTATACAGTGGTTCAATCAGGGAAATTTTTGAAAATTGTTAAATCCAGCGAAGCCTCCAAACATGCTATTGAAACTTATTCAGGAGATTACTTTCCTAACATAGAACAAGTGATTACAAAAATTATTAAACTTAAGTTTATTGATGCTGGCGAGACGATTAATATTTTAAAGGGCAGTGCTACAAGTAAAAGTTCTAACATCCAAGCTTACGCTCCCACGAATTCTCTTATTATCACAGACTACGGTAGCTCCATAGAAAGGATCACTCAAATTATTAAGGCTTTAGATGTTAAGGGCTTTGCTGAGAAGATGGTTGTACTCAAAATACAGCATGCAAAGGCAAAAGAGCTTGCCAGTCTTTTAACAGAGATCATAGAAAAACAAAAAAATCCTTCTTCAGTTTCTTCCCGATCAAGGAGATCTTACAGTTTTCGCTCACGAAGGAGGAGTTCAGATGACAAGAAAAGCTCTAAACTGTCTGTTGTGCTTCCTGACGAAAGAACCAACTCTCTTGTGGTTGTGGGAAATGATGCTGGTATTGTGGAAATAAAAGATTTGGTAAAAAAACTGGATTTTAGTGTCACCGATAGCGGAGGACTCTATGTCTATTACGTAAAGTACGGAGATGCTGAGGAGATAGCTAAAACCATTAATAATATAGCCAAGGATAAAAACAAAACTCAAAGAAGAAGATCTCCTCCTAGAAGATCTTCTCGTTTTGATGATGATTTTATACGAAGTGGTTCACAAGGTAATCTATTAGGAGAGAACATATCCCTTGTTTCTGAGAAAAAGACCAACAGTTTGATCATTTCAGCAAGTAGGCAGGATTATAAAACCATACTTAGTTTATTAGAAAAACTGGACATTCCAAGGGATCAGGTTTTTGTAAAGATGGTGATCATGGAGCTTTCTTCTAGCAAGCAGCTTACATGGAATTTGAATTACTATAAGTTTATACCAGGAACAAATGGCTTAGGACGTATAGGTGTAAGTACAGGGAATTTAGCCGATTTTTTGTCTGTTGGCAATGATGGGGGAGGAACAATCGGGTTTGGTTTTGGAGATATGGTTGAGTTGAAATTAGGAGATGTGACACAAAAAGTAAAATCTGTATCAGGTTTTATAAAGTTTTTGAAAAATTATGGAGGAGGTAACGTTTTATCAAGTCCTAATATTATGGCTTTAGATAATGAAGAAGCGGTCATTTCCGTAGGCTCTGATGTTCCTATTCAAAAATCAGTCGTAGGCACAGGTCAGACAACAACTTCTGTTGAGTACAAAAAAACAAGAATTGAAATGAAACTCACCCCCCGCATTAGCCCTGGAAAAAATAAAGTAAAATTATCATTGGAACAAAAAATAGAGGAAGTCAGAGAGGATCAAGCTCAGTTAAAGGACACAACAGTAGGAAGGGGAGGCGGTGTGGTTATTGACACAAGGGATCTTAAGACTACGATTTTAGTTAATGATAAAGAAACGGCTGTTTTAGGAGGTTTAGCACGCGATAAGGCTCAGAAAAACGAATCTAAAATTCCTATCTTAGGAGACCTTCCTCTTATAGGATGGCTTTTTAAAGGTTATCTAAGAAAAACTGAAAAACGTCATCTTGTTATGTTCATCACGCCTCACATTGTACGCACAGAAGATGAGCAAAGAAACCTTTTTAGCAAAACTCTTAAAAACAGACTGGATTTTATTGATAAATACTTAGGAGGTGTGGATCCTCATAAAGAGGAGTTTTCTAAGCTTATTTCACATAAAAATAAGAAAGAGAAGAAAGAAGCTTTAGACGATTCTTTGAATTTAGAAGAGAATTTAAAAAAAGGCGACAAACAAGAAGCACCTCTTAACGAAATTTTTCCTAAGAAAGAAGATAAAAAAGAGGGGCTTGAGGATGTCGAGGAGGAATTAGAGGACGAAAAACTTCTTGAAGAAGAGCTTCGTCGTTTAGAAGAAAAAGAGAATAAGAAGTAACGTTTTGTGATCCTGTAAAGATTTTTATAATTGATACACATTCAAAATACAATATTAAGGGTTTTTATTTTTTAATAATTTGTAACTGCTCACTCTCGTAAGTTTTTATTTAAAGCCATAGAGATGGCTTCTAAAGAAGAATACCCTTTATTTCTCATTGTTTTAAAATAGCTGGTAATACGACAAAAATATTTTGCCATTTCTTCTGTTCTGAAACACCCTGACACTTTCTTTTTCACCTTAGTCATTCTTAGATCTCTTTCAGCTCTGTTATTAGTAGGATCTACGTTCTTTCTTTTAGCAAAACACAGTATTTCTGCTTCATACTTTTTAAATCGCAGCCAAAGGTTCTGAGCTTGTGTATGCTTTATTCGTCCTTTCTTGCCATTTTTCTTAGGAAATTCTGGAAGCTCTTTTAAGCCTTTTGTAAGAATACTCCTATACCTTCTCTGAAGAGTTTCGTACTCTTTTTGAGTCAGAACTCTTGACTCTTTTTTATGAACTAACTCCACAGTCTCTTTAAGAAGTTTTTTGAGATTTGTAGCCCATTTGAATCCATTGCTTTCTTCTATAAATTTAAGCTCTCTCAAAAGGTTGAACTTCCCCTGTTTCTGCGGACAGTCAATTTTCTCTTAAAGTCTCCATAAAATGGAGGTAAAAGAAAGAATGGAAAAAGTAAAACAGTACTCGGAAGAGTTTAAAAAGCAAGCCATTGAATTGGCAGAGGAAATAGGTGCAAAGGAAGCCTCAGAGAAGCTAGGACTGAGAAATTTCCAAGTGATAAGCTCTTGGAAGCGTTTTCTAAAGCCTGAAGTAGAAAGACAAGCTTCCCATGACTTGGCTTCGGCATTGGAGGAAATAAAGAGGTTAAAAAAGGAGCTGGTCTATGAGAGGCGGAGTGTAGGTATATTGAAAGAGGCAGCGGCTTTTTTTTCAAAGGAAATCCTGAAATGAGATTTAAGGCTATGTTTTATGTAAAAGAGAAAGGGCATCCAGTGCTTCGCATTTGCGAATTATTAAGAGGATCTCGTTCTGGTTTTTATAGTTTTTTAAAAACCAGGGGAAAGCTTGAAAAGGATAAAAATCTGGAGAAAAACATAGAATCTATTTTTAAAAAAAATAAAGGCTGTTATGGTTCCCCCAGGGTGTATAGGGAATTAAAGCGTTGCGGAGTGAGTGCTGGAGAAAACAAAGTAGCTCGAATTATGAAACTAAAGAATCTCAGTGCCCGTCAGAAAAAACCCTATGTTCCTAGAACAACAAAGAATAACCCTCTCATGATTAAGTCTCCTCGGTTGTTTAAGACAGGACAGAGCCAAGCAGGAAAAGAAAACCAGGTATGGTGTTCGGATTTAACCTATATTCCTTTTAGAGATAAATTTCTGTATTTGGTTGTATTTTTAGATGTCTATAATCGAGAGATTAAGTCTTGGAAGCTCTGTGAGAGCTTGGACGGGGTTCATTCAAAACAGGCTCTGAGAGCCGCAGTCCAATCTGTTTCTGGGAACTTAGAGGGCTTGATAATCCACTCGGATCAAGGGGTTCAATATTGTTGTGAAGGGTTTAGAAAAGAATTGAAATTCTTTGGCCTCAAGCAATCTATGTCTAGGAAAGGAAATTGTTATGATAATGCGTTTGTGGAGAGCTTTTTCCATACGTTGAAGGATGAACTGGAATACAAAGACTGTACAACAAAGGAAGAGTTGGAGAAAAAAATTGCAATTTACATGGATTGGTATAACAAGGTAAGAATGCATTCTTCCTTGAAATACATGAGCCCAAAAGAATTTAAACAAAGGAGGGCTTTAAGAACATAAAAACTGTCCACTTTTTTGGGGGAAGATCAAAAGAGGAGCTTCTTAAACTAGACAGAACGATTCATATTGATGAAACTCCATGGCCTATTAATAATTCACATCAAAAGGACGGCTACATGTTTGTTATAAGTCATCAGGGAGGAAGTTTTTATTACTTTAGTGAGAGCCGCTTGTTCTGTTAAAGAACTCTTAGGCTCTTATAAGGGGCCTATTTTAACAGATGGCTACGCTAGTTATAAAACACATTTTAAGGGTGAAAAGGGAATTGATCTTGCTTTTTTTTGGTCTCATGCGAGAAAAAAGTTTATTGACATAGAACAGAATTACCCTGAGGAGTGTGGAAAAGTATTAAAGCTTATGGGGGAGATTTTTAAAGTTGAATCAAAGGCAAAAACTTATGAAGAGCTCAAAAGTTTAAGACAAACAGAATCAAAGGATTTAGTTCTTAAACTCCAGGATCTGTATTATGAGCTTTATGGAAAAGCTCGTCCTGAGAGTGGGTTAAAAAAGGCTATTGATTATAGCTTTAACCATTGGGATGGCTTAAATTTATTTTTAGAAAATGAGAAAATTCCTATGACCAACAATGAAGCAGAAAGAACGATTCGACATTCTGTGATGGGAAGAAAGAACTTTCATGGGTCAAGGACTCAGAGAGGAGCTGAAACAGCAGCAGTGCTTTACACTATTGTGGAAAGTTGTAAGAAGGTGGAGTTAGATCCTAAGCACTATATAGTGCTTCCGTTTAGGTTTTCAGTTTCCTAAGATAGAGAAGTTATCAGTTATCAAAGTTTCTAATTTAGATCTGTGTTTTCGTATTCCTCTAAAAAATTGACTTAAACTTCCCTTGAAATCGTCATAGTTTTCATAATATCGATTCGCCGTGACCTCTTTTTTCATAAACTTCCAAAGCCTTTCTATAGGATTTAAATTCGGTGAGTACGGAGGAAGATAAATAAGCTTTATATTCAACTCTTTCGCTAACTTCTTGACAGACTTCGATCTATTGTATCCGGCCCCATCTAAGATAAGATGAATCTCTTTTTCATCGGGATGCTTCTTGCGAATATGATGGAGCATATCACATATGGAAACATGGTTAACTGTCTTATAACTCCTGACTACCGTCTTCAAACTATTGATCTCAATAGCTCCACAAACATTCACTCTTTTTCTCCAGCCTGAATTGGTCTTCACTTCAAACTTCTTACCCTCTCTTATCCAACCATATGAAATCGTAGGGCCCCACTCAGGATGTGTGGAATCAGCAAAGTAAACAGGACCGTCTTTCTTCTTAATTCTCTTGTATTTACGCACAAACTTTTTCTGCTCTTCTCTCTTTGCCTTACCCGGTATCGCTGTGGCTTTTTTATAAGAAAAACCAAGGCGATGGAGAAGATCAATTACACCACTTGTTAAAGTACGTAACACCAAAATTCTCCTCAATGAACTGGATAACAGATTGTGATGACGGAAAAATTCTTTTTTCTAACTCCTTTAAAAGCATTTTCTCCTCTTTCTTAGTTAAAAAGGACCTTTTAGGGTTGTAATTGTCGTTGATTAAGCACTCTATCCCACCTTTGTTATAACGATCTCTACAGGCTCTTATCGTGCCCTCATCAATGAAAAGAAAACGGGAAATATCTTTACACAACTCACCTTTATCTAAATGGAGAATTGTCATAATCCTTTTTACGTATTTAATATTTTTCTCTAGAGATAGTTCATAGAGTAAATCTTTTCGCTCTTTTTTTGATAGAAACCCTGATATATGAAACTATTTTTAAAAATAAATGACTTTTTATCAAGGCCTTAGAATAAAAACTAGACCTCAACTCAAAAAAAAACGGAAAACCTAAGCGGAAGCACTATATAACCATATCATAAGCAGATTCTTTTATGAAATCCTCACTTTCTTTAGCTTCGGGATGAATTCGAAACCGGATGGATATACCAGTACCTGCTCCTCCCTTTTTACCAATTATGGTATAAAACCCCTCTCCCCCAGCTGCCGCTTCACTGGAGACGTTTCTTCTTGAAATAAACACATTGGAGAAACCTTTTTTAGATTTTGTAATCACCTCATAGGCTCTTAAATCTTTTGTTTCATGAGTAACAATCTCTATTCCTAATTCTCGAGCTGTTTTCTTAGATCTGTTATCAGAAATAGGCTTTGTCCTTAAAGGCTCCTTATTCATCCACCATGAAAGAGAATTCTCTTCATCTTTGGATCCTAATCCCATAAGCTTTTTTCTTAAACCAATTTTTTCTAAAACATTCCACGCATACTCTACATCCATTGCATGGAGGATTAACTTTTTACCGTTTTCTTCAACCCAGTACTGTGCATAATCTGTCTCGAGCTTTTTATTTGAAAAATCATTGATGAGTTCTTTAAGTCTTTTTAAGTCCTTTTCTCTGGGCTCAAGCTGATATTGAAAAAGTTTTGTAAAATATCTTATCACTGAAAATATCTCAGGGTTTTTGCCCTCTTTGTACCTCTGAGTTTCTTTATGGGTTTTAGAATCATAGTAGGTAAGCCTTCCGTCTAGGACATCTTGTAAAAACTTAGATTCTTTAGACCCCCAATCTCTTAAATCTTTAACCATAGACGGTTGGGAATCGATCTCAGAAGAAGATTTGAACCCTCCTGTCAACTCAATCATACCTGTAGAATGAGAATCAGTGTGTTGGTTTAAAAATTCAAAACTACGAAGTAAAGGTGCTTTATCCCCTATTGGCTCTCTTAAAAGCCTCACCTCCCAATGCTCTTTGTTACCAGAAAAATAAGGAAGATCTTCTCTTAAAATAGATTGTAGTCTCTGGGCTTTCTCTTCTGGTCCGTCTATAACTAAATCCATATCTTGAGTAGAACGGTAGATTTGCACATAGCTGTAATCAAAATGCTCTTTCTAGTATTGAAGATCACCTTTCAATCTCTCTAAATCCCATTTCACATAGTGAGCAAAACTAGCTGCTGTACCACCAAAAAGCCATACCCTTATACCTAGTTGTTTAGCAACGGCTTTTATTCTTTCAAACTCAATCACTTGAGTTCGCTTCTTTTTAAGAGCTTCTAACAACTCTTGATAAGTGATGGACTGAGTGTCATTCTTACTCTCAGCTAAAGCTTTTGAAGAAAAAATGCCCAAAAACAAAGAACTAGACTTTTCAGAAATATAAGTGTGAATTGAAAAAGAGGAGAAAGTAAAAGTAAATAAAAAAAATAAATGTTTTTTCATTTTGCCCCTATCTCCTCTTTGGCTTTGAGTGCTTAACTTTTTTCAAGAAAACTCCTTTTCCTGAAATCCTGAAAACCTCTTCTTAAGCTTTTTTATTTTTAAGCTCTGATTTTTATTGAACAGAACCTTTACCCTAATAACCTTTCTAAAAAGGTAACATCAAATACCTAAGTTTGAGACAATTTTTACTCACTAGGATTTAAGAAAGTATGGAAGTGCGATTTCTCAAAATTCCTAAATCTATGGAATTCAGTATTTTTTCTTGCTTCTTATTTAAAGTAACAGTTTTCATCAACCTTACTTTTTTCTTTTTATCAGAAAAATAAACATTATACATTGTTTCCAGCTCCTCAATGGCTTTTTGTGGAGATATTCCAACATTTTTATGATTTAATCTCATTTTTAAAATTGATAATAAAAGATAGGATAAATAACATATGAACACATGGGCTTTAACTTTTTTGTTTAGCCAAAATCTGATAGGTTGTATATTCGAGATACCTTTCAATACTTTAAAAGCTTGTTCTATAACATCCTTGTCAAAATAAATCCTTACCATTTCCTTTTCTGAAATGGATTTCTTTGTGCAGAAAAGACAAAAAAATCCATCCAACTCTTCCTCTCTTTTTAAAAGCTCTGTCCTGATTCTGCCAGTGGCTGTTAAATATCTTTCAAAACGTTCATTTATCTTTTTCCCTTTTTTTCTTAATTCTTGAGCCTCAAGAAAGCCCAATCTTCTTGATTCTGTTTCCTCTAATTTTTTCGATGCATTATAACAAATTACCAATTTTCCACTAATTGAAGCTAATTTATAAGCAACTCCTCCCACATAAAAACTACTCTTATTGACTCGGACTATGCTTGATATGTTGTCCAGGAATTTTTTATTTGAAAACTTTCTTATAATAGCCTTTTCTTTCTCTCGAATGGGCAAGCCACATAAGGTATTTAAGCCTATTTCTCTAGAGGACATCAGATTTTTTTTAGAAACTACACCCCGATCATAAACAAACAGTTGAGGACGAATTTGACTTTTTCGTAAATACTCTAGAACGCATGAAAGAGTTCTTGCGTCATGAATATTTCCATCAAATGTTTTGTGAAATACAGGAACTCCTTCATTTTGTGTTGTCACCAAAGCTATTTGAATAAGATCATTTTGTCTTTGACCATCCTTACTTCTTCCTTGTTTTCCCATTGAGCAGGCCTTTCCATGAAAATAAGTGTTTGTAGTGTCATAAACTAGACCTTTGGTATCTAATTTATATGTTCTCTTGACCTTATTAAAGATGGTTTTCTGATAAGCTTCTATTTGCTCATCGTTAATACTGTCCATTGCAGAAACCAATCGACTTTCTGTCAAAGAATCTAAGTTTAGAAGCAAATTTAAATCAGTTCTTTCATACCATTTTGGCATATTCCGTAAGCTTTTATAATTTATACAGTGAGCGTAAGTCATGCTTAGTATTTCGTTGGAGTATTCCCCCTAAAATTTCTGGAAGATTTATTTTTTTTGCAATGCTGTGAAAGGCAAGCAAGGGACCATAGATTTTTAACCATCCATTTGAATATCTTTTGATGAAAGAGAAATGACAGCCTCTTTATTAACTTCTTTTCCAATATGACGGATGTATTTCTGAACAACTTTACCTTTAACCCATCGATTTTCTACTTCTGCAAGATAAACGACACCACCCTTTTTGTATCTTCTAATAAAGCTCATGAACACCTCCTAGTGAGTATAATACTCACTATAAACCTAAGAAAAGTCAAGGCTTATTTTTCTTTGGATTGAAAATTCCTGTATTTCCCCTATAGAAATGGAGTTTCTTTGAGGTGACCTAAAATGGAAAATCCTAGTGAGTAAAATTTATCTCGAATTTAGGCAAATAGTAACATAGTAAAGTAACTTAACGAAAACATATAGCTTGCAATTATTGAAAATTTTTACAAAATGAAAAAAATTACAAAAGCATAACATAAAAAATCTACCAAACTTAATCCTTATAAAAATAAACCCTAGGATATTGAAAAAAATTCAAAAAGTGACAAAAATTATCACTTTTTTGCTTGATTTAGAATTTTTATAAAGTTTGTTTAGTTAAATTAAACCTTGAGAGGTGTTTTAAATATTTGTCGTTTCTTGGATCAATTTTCCTTTTTGCATAGATGAGAGAGTCAATAATTTCATCTTGATATCGGATTCCTCCACTTTGTAAGTAGCTAGAAAATCATATGCTCTTCAATCTGTGTAACTAATCTTTTTTCGAAATCATTCCTAGAATTAATATGGCTTGATGAAAAAGTTTGAACGTTACACATTAAAAATATCAAGTTGATTTTTTAGGTTTGTTGTAATTTAAAAAAATTACAAAAAAAGAAAAAGCTATGGACATAAAAAATTCTCTAGAGACAGGCTTACTTAAATTTTTACCCAAAGGTATACACTAGGATTTTTAGCGTTGTATAAGATGTGTTTTTAAAATTGCCTCCTCAAAAGAATTATATTTTTTATAGATGGAATCCATAATTTATTGAGATGCTCGGGTAACATTAGAGTTTGAATTTTTTTATCCTTCTATTTTAGATTACCTTTTGAGTTGTTATCTGGTTTAGGAAGATCAAAATTGGGATTCAATCCAGACTTTTTACAGTGATCTTCTATGGGTGTATCTTTTGTTGATCTGGGAGACATTCCCAATTTAATTCTTATCCTGTCTTTTAGCTACCTTAAAACTTTTTCATGAGCTTCGTTAAGGTTATCTTCTTGTTCTTGTTCAATTGCTTGGATATTTTTTAGGCTCCTCAAAAGAACCTCCGGGAACCCACAGATTCTTTTGAGGAGGCATTTTTTATATATTCCTGATCTGTATTTTTTTGCGATAAACACTTCTTTTTTAAATTCAGGAGTATTTTCATCTGTTGTTTCACTATCCAAAGGAGGAAGCGGCATGAGCTCCATTTCATTTTTCAATAACTTGTTGTAAAGTAAATCTGGCATTTCATTAATGACCCTAAAATGAGTTTTTGATCTTGATTGAAATTTGAAAAAAAGGAGCAAATGAAGTATGAATTACGTTAAAAATTACTCCACCATTTCGACTCATATCAACCTGTCTTTGCTACTTTTTCCCGACTTCAGCGTTTTCTTTTCAAGAATCTAATGATTTCAAGTGGTTACGCAAAATCGTGATCACTACATTTTAAACGGTGCCTTATAGGATTTTTATATGATTTTAGGGGTTAAAACTGTATATTGCCCCAAATGTTGAATGGTTTTTTGGATGACTTTATTCTGCACTCTCTTGTTCTCTACAATCTGAACTGAAATAAAACTATTCTTTCTTGGAATCTTTTTTACAAACATATTTAAATGTTAAAAGAAATTTCCAGCCTTGAAAAGACCTCAAAAAAAGATTTCTGACACTACAAATGCACTGTCTGGAAAAATACCCCCCAACTCTGTTCTAAACATAGCTCGCACACTTTTATGAAGTTTTAGTAGTGGAAAACGCTGAAGTCGGGACTATCCAAAGGAGGAAGCGGCATGAACTCCATTTCATTTTTTAATAACTTGTTGTAAAGTAAATCTGGCATTTCATTAATGACCCTAAAATGAGTTTTTGATCTTGATTGAAATTTGAAAAAAAGGAGCAAATGAAGTATGAATTACGTTAAAAATTACTCCACCATTTCGACTCATATCAACCTGTCTTTGCTACTTTTTTGAGTTTTTTTCATGATATGAATTTTATCCGCTTAACTAAAGTAAGAAACTCAGATAAAGCCTATAGGAACAGCATCAACATTTGGCTTAAAAGGCAAAAGAGAAGAGCCTGTGTATAAAAGACAGCCATGCCCTATGGAAGTTTTTAGTTTTTTAAAAAAATCAAAATCTTTGAATTTCATATTTCTAATAGAAGAGGATTTTTTTATTTCAATGGGATGTAAAAAGCCTGACTGTTCTATAAGTAAATCCACTTCCTGTTTGTCTTTACTGGCACAGTAAAATATTTGTGGAGAATAACCATTATGAATATAAGATTTTATAATTTCAGAAATAACATAAGTTTCCAGAAAAGCCCCTGCCATGGCTCCTCGCTCAAGAACATCCGCACTGAGCCAGCCTGTTAAAAAACAAGCAAGACCAGTATCCATAAAATAAAATTTTGGTGTTTTAAGCAAACGAGAAGTCCTATTGTTAAAATAAGGTTGCACTATAGTGATCAGATCTGTTGCCTGTAGAACATGAAACCAGGATTTAATTGTTGGCTCACTGACTCCTGTATCTTTTGAAATCTCCCGATAGTTAAGCACCTGTCCTGTGCGAGCTGCCGCAACACGAATAAATTTTCTAAAAGCTGCTAAATTGTCAATTTTTAAATAATCTCTCACATCCCGTTCAATATAAGAAGCAATATAGGATTCATAAAACAACTGCCATGTGGTTTTTTTATTTACCACCATTTGAGGGTAAGAGCCTCGCCATATTTTTCTGAAAAGTTTTTGAGAAGAAACAGGTTTCCCTATCTGTTGTCTTTTTTTAAGTGCCTTAACTGTAGGAAGAAAAGGAGGAGTGTAAGGACGCCCTTCTTCTTCCGCAAGAGAAATCCCCTGTAATTTAAAAACAGCAACCCGACCGGCAAGAGATTCGGAAACATTTTTCATCATGGCAAATTGTTGAGAACCTGTGAGCCAAAAAAGTCCCGGCTTTTTAAGCTTATCAACAGCCATTTTAATATAAGGAAACAGATTAGAGGCATACTGTACTTCATCAATAAGCACAGGTAATTCGAGACGATCAATAAATTCCGCCGGGTTTTGTTCAGCGGCAATGCGTCTATCCAGATCATCAAGAGAAATATAAGAGCGTTTGCCTTTTTGCAGATTTTGCAACAGTGTTGTTTTTCCCACCTGCCGAGGGCCAGTAAGCAGAATAACAGGAAATGAGCGGCTGGCCTTTAATAGAGATTGAGTGATGGTGCGCTGAATATACATAGTTTTTCGACTAATATAAAGTCTCATTTTATATTAGTCGGTCTTATCAAAAAAAACAAGAGTTTTTTAATTTCAAACAAGTTGGTACTTATATTAGAGTATAGGAAAAATAAAGGGCTTTTTTGCTGAATGGGGAAGTATCCTGAAATCTGTTAATTTTGGTACTAGGTTTTTATTCGGCCCTCGTAATGCGTCACATTAGTTGGAGGGGATTTTACAACTTAAAGCTGTGTGGGATTTCCCGAGTCACATTAAAAGCTTTATAAAGGCTCTTTTGCTTACCGGACAACTCTCCTAATCTTGTTTGTCCTGTGGCCAATTTATAGAACTTTAATTTATCTAAAATTTTATAGACCTCTGTTTTTGAAAATTTCTTGTACAGATTCTTTTCTTTCATCACATTGTTTATGTGAGAGATTAAAATTAAAGCTATAAAGTTAATAAATAAACTTCCTCTCATGGTTTGTAGCGAATGAGTCCTCGTTCGCTTTTCATTTATATCATGCTTGAAAGACAAAAAAATCTTTTCAATGCTATCTTTGTTTCTATACAACTCTAAGATCTCATCTTTTGAAAGCTTTTGATCGCAATCGGTAAGTAAAATCAACACACCCATTTTTCGCATCTGCTTTTTAATATAATCCAAATCTTTCGAAATAAAAAAACCTCCCTTTTTCTTGACAACTGTAAAGCGCTTCTTGGCACTCTTTAAGGTTTCTGCTATGCACTCATCGCACTCTTTCTTTGTCCTAAATTTCTTCTTAGAAAATCTTCGCTCAAAACAATCCAACTTCAATAGCATTTCATTTTTTTTAGACACCCTTCTCTTTTCATCCAAATATATATGAGCCATACAACGAGTCTTTCCAATTTTAATTTCTCGTTTGCAGTAAGAATAAACTTGACCACGGAATACAAACGAAGAGGGAATTGAATCAAGCTCCTTACTCACAGATCCCAATAAAGCATGGGATAGACTCGTACTAAAGCTCATAGGGACGATATACGATGAAGCCTCCCTGTTTAAATCTTTTATGTTTTCTTGGCTGTAAAACCCTTTATCTAAAACAAAACACTTCAAATCTAAATCGTATTCCTTGGCTAACTGTAACACGCTCCTTAATGACACAACATCAGTAATACTGCCCGGATACAATCGATAACCCAAAGGAAGGCTTGAACTTCCTTTGCCTAAACCTTCCTTGCTCTGACTTAAAACTCCTAAATTGACTTGATCCAAAGACTCACCATCTCGATTATAACCCCTTTCTAAAAACTCATTCTCAACACCATAAGAAGATATAGATGTAATATCAAACATAAAAACTCTGGAGCTTTCTCTGTGTACACCAATCCACTCCATAAAAAATCTCTCCACTCTCTGCTCGTCTAAACCTATAGATAAAAGAAAATTACTTATGTCCGGTGAATTAAGACAATTCTTGGAAGAAACAAAGGATTCTTGACACCAATACGGATAAAGATAATAAGCTTCCCCCCTAATCACTTTAAAAAAAGACAAATAAAGAACCTTCTCATATTCTTTCGGAAAAACTTTCTTTAACACCTTCACTAAATTTAATTGCTTGCTGATCTCTCGCAAAAGATGCACCCCCCCAACACCTACAGAACCTATAGGATGTTTGTTCAACTTGGCTTCAAGCTTCCCCGTAGATTGATTCTTCTTGCCCAAATAAACTCTTCTCTGACGAGATTGTTTTTTTTCTTTGTCCCAGTAACTGCTTATCTCATACACATAGATGCTTCCATTTCTTTTCTCTTCATACCTATAAGACATAGTTCAAATTGAACTATGTTTTAGGGGCTTTGTCAACTCCCTGTTGATGGCTCAAAACTCTTAACGACAGAATCAAATTTCAATCCAAAAACAGAGCCTATGAAAAACATAGCTTTAAAAAGACCTATAAAAATAGTGTGTTATAAGTTCTCCAGAAAAACTCAATGAGACTAAATTAACTCGTTCTTATGATTTATCAGGAGTATTCTGTTGAAAAAAAACAGGCTCTTAGTCCTGAAACCTAGTACCAAAATTAACAGATTTCAGGAAGTATCTAATGGCCAGAATAGTACAACGGGAATGGAAATGATGAGAAGATAGCAATGGGATACTTTCAAACCCATGACGATTAAGCTTTTTTAGGGGAAATCAAAGCTTTTTCTTACCTTTAGGTAAAGCAATATCTTATAAAGCTACTGATGCTCTGTCAATAGATGATTGATATTAAGTCCAAGAGAGCTCTGCTTCCAGATAGTCATACCTTTCAAGTAATTGCTTCAAAACATAGTAATGTACTGCATAAAAAATTCAAATAAAAACCATTCAAGTTGTAATTTTTACTATTTTGTTGAATCAACTCTCAAATAGCATTTATTTCGATTTGACATATTTTTTGACAGACATTTTAAAATAAATGGGATTCAAAAAAGATGATTCAACAAAGCCCTTCTTCTACAGCCTCTCCTTCTGGTATTTTTCTAGTCTTATCGTCTGGATTGAATCCCAATTTTGATCTTCCTAAACCAGATAACAACTCAAAAGGTAATCCAAAATGGAAGGATAAAAAAATTCAAACTCTAATGTTACCCGAGCATCTCAATAAATTATGGATTCCATCTATAAAAAATATAATTCTTTTGAGGAGGCAATTTTAAAAACACATCTTATACAACGCTAAAAATCCTAGTGTATACCTTTGGGTAAAAATTTAAGTAAGCCTGTCTCTAGAGAATTTTTTATGTCCATAGCTTTTTCTTTTTTTGTAATTTTTTTAAACTACAACAAACCTAAAAAATCAACTTGATATTTTTAATGTGTAATGTTCAAACTTTTTCATCAAGCCATATTAATTCTAGGAATGATTTCGAAAAAAAATTAGTTACACAGATTGAAGAGCATATGATTTTCTAGCTACTTACAAAGTGGAGGAATCCGATATCAAGATGAAATTATTGACTCTCTCACCTGACTTCGACACAACACAGTGAGTTAAAAAAAATATTTCCGTTCTTTTGCCTCTAGTTTTTAGTTGAAGGAGTTATACACAGGTTTTAGGTTGTTTCTGTGGCCCCGGCCCATTTTACAAGTTTGCAAAAGTTGTTTAGCCTTTTTAAAGAATGTTTGTAAAAGTAACATCAAAGTCTAAGGGTAAAAAAAGTGTACGGATTGTAGAGTCTGTTTGGCTTAAGGGGAAGTGTGTACAAAAGACCATTCGTTCTATGGGTATTTTTGCAAGTGATAAGGAAGTTAAAAAAGCTAAGAAGTTAGCAGAAGAGTTGATCATAGACATTAAGAATCAAAGAAATCCTGTGCTTTCAGGTTGTGAGAAGCTAGTTTATGGTAGAAGGCCTAAGGAGAAGAAGAAAGAGAAGAAAAAAAAGAGTGAGAAAGATTTCCAGTTTTCAGGCAGTATTTTAGAGGAGAAAAAGCGTGTTGTTTGTGGTATTGAGAAAGTTTTTAATGAGCTTTATGCTGAGTTAGGTTTTGTAAATTTGATTGAGGGTACAAAGAAAGATTTAGAGTGGAATGATTTTTTAAAGCACTGTGTTTTATCAAGAGTTTTTAATCCAGAATCAAAAAGAGGTAGTGTAGAAACACTTTTTGAAGATTTTAACCGACAGATTCCTTTAGAGAAAGTTTATAGGGCTATGGATCGTTTTTATCCTTTTATTGAGACCTCGAAGAAAAAGGTATCTGAGAACACCTTGTCTTTGTTTAACCATGAGGTGGATGTTTTGCTTTATGATGTGAGGAGCTTGTATTTTGAGAGCTTTTCAGAGGATGAGATTCGCAGGTTTGGTTTTAGTAAAGATTGTAAATTTAAAGAGACACAGGTTGTTTTGGCACTTATGACAAACTCACAAGGGCATCCTATAAGCTATGAACTTTTTCCGGGCAATACAAGTGAGGGGGCTACACTGGTAGAGTCTATAAATAAGCTAAAGACTCGTTTTAATGTAAGAAGAGCTGTTTTAGTAGCTGATAGAGCTATGTTTGTAAGAAAGAATTTAGAGACTATGGATAAGATGGGGATAGAGTATGTTGTGGCTGCAAAGTTAAAATCCCTTTCTAGCAAGAAAAAAGAAGAGGTTTTAAGTTATAAAAACTATAAGCCCACCCAAGTGGCTTGTGATACGTCTCATCTTTTTTGGGTGAAAGAGCTAGAGCATGAAGGAAAAAGATTGATAGTCAGTTATTCAAACAAAAGAGCCAAAAGAGATCAAAATCAAAGAGAGCGTTTGATCAATCGTTTGATGAAGAAAGTAAGAAACAAGGAGATTCCTGTGAGTCAGTTGATCTCCAATCATGGAACCAAACGTTTTATTAAAGTTGACGATGTGAAAGTGACCATAGATGAGGAGAAAATGGAAAAAGAAGCTTTGTGGGACGGTCTTCATGGAATTATAACAAATGTTCAAAACAAGACAGCCAGTGAGCTTTTAAGTCGTTACAGAAGTCTTTGGAGAATAGAAGAGGCTTTTAGAGTGAATAAGACGACGTTAAAAATGAGGCCTGTTTATCATTGGAAAAAAAGAAGAATAGAAACTCACATTGCCATTTGTTTTTTAGCCTATGCGATCTCTTACACAATGGTTTATAAACTCAAACAAGCAGGACTTAATTTAAGCTTTGAAAGAATGAGAAAGATCTTAAAAAGAGATCAGTACAGTATTTTAGAAGAAAAAAAGACGAAAAAACTTTATCGCCTTCCCTCAGGTTGTACAAAGGAAGTAGAAGAAATTTATAGTGCTTTTTCGCTTAAAAGAAACTCTTCTATGAGCCTCATTCCCACAACATCTGTCGACCTTTAAAAAACCCTTTCCTGTGGCCCCAAAAATTGTAACTATTTGAAATTATTCACTTGTTGCAGTGTGTTGTGTCGAAGTCAGGAGGATTTGATACTGTGACGGTGATACAAAACTATACCTGCTGTTTCTTGAATCGATTTTCCTTTTTGCATATGGTGCAAAGCTTGAAGTTTTATCTTGATGTTGGCACTTCTTTCCACTTTGTAAGTAGCTAGAAAATCATACCCTTGAATCTGTGTAACTAAATCTTTTTTCGACGACACTCTAAAAATGTAGCAGAGTTTGATTAAAAAGCCAGGACGCTATGCGTTAAAAAAAATGTCGAATTAATTTTTGGAAATGGTATTAGAGCTTCTTTTTTAGCTTTTTGTATTTTTCGGTGACTTTGTATTGTGCAGCTTTGGTTTTTCCCTTTACAGAGATAAAGCCTTTTTCCTTTAAAAATCTCAAATCTCTTTTAACTGTCTTTAAGGTAGAACTCTGTTTATTGGCAAAATCAATGGGAGAGAATGTGCCAAAATCTATATTTTCTAGCATTTTTAACAGCTTATGCAATCTTCCCCCTTTTGCATCCAATTGATCAAAGGCTTTATTAGGGACATTTTTGGGCATTTTATTAGGGACATTTTTGGGCATTTTATTAGGGACATTTTTGGGCATTTTATTAGGGACATTTTCATAAAGAGACTTTCGAGGAAATATAATGGTAAAAAAGTTACCAAACTTAAATCGAATAGACGGGAGCCCTGCTTTTTTTACTAAAGCTCTCATTTTCTTAATTCCCATTCCTACATCTTCAATATACCCTGCTTTTTGCATTAACCCGGCGATGAGCAAATTTCGGGGCACACTTATTTCACCAAAATCTTTTTTATCTAAGCCTTTAGGAAGCCCTCCCAAATTGGTAATTTCTACTCTATCATCATAGATTTCAACAGAGATATGACCTTTGCTCCAATAATCTCTATGGGTTACTGCATTAATAAGTGCTTCTCTCAGAGCTTTTTCAGGGATCTCTAAAATTTCCTCCCTCCGAATTTTTCCAGAAATAATTCTATATTCCAACCGCAAAGAGGATGTCCCATTTCTCGGTGGAATTCTGTTCAAAAATGGAGCAGATAAGAGGACTCCCTGGTGGATTTTTAAGTCCACCTAGGATTTAATAAATATTTAGAATGAATTAAAAATTAAACAAAAGGAGTCCAAAATGAAGAATACAAAAGAAAAAATATCAATTCAAGAACTATCGGATCACAAGGAGATTCAAGATGCTGTTCATAACTATATGAAGCATAGAATTCTTGACGTAATCTACTGGATATTTAATGACGAAGTCACTAAGCTCTGTGGTCCACTATACGATCGAGAGGAAGAATGCATGCGAAATGGAAGCGATCCTGGGTCTGTTTATGCTCAAGGACAAAGAGTTTCGATTCGAAAGCCCAGAGTTAAAAAAGACGGAAAAGATGTCAAACTGCGAACATACTCTGCTTTGAGAAACTACGATGTTTTCACTGAAAAGATTCAGAACCACCTTCTCCATGGAGTTTCAACAAGGGACTACGATCCTCTTTTAGAGGAGATCTCTGGTGGCACAGGAGTTAAGAAGAGTTCTGTTTCTAGAGCTTTTGTAAATTCCTCTAAGAAGGCTTTAGATGAGATAAGCTCTAAGGACTTGTCTAAGCATGAGTTTGTTTCAGTCATGATAGATGGAGTAGGCTTTGGAGATCGTACAGTGGTGGTTGCTTTAGGTATCGACGTGACGGGCAAAAAGCACATTATAGGGTTACGAGAAGGAACTACAGAAAATTGCGAGCTGACAAAAGATCTTTTAGAGAACCTTGTTTCTAGAGGTATGGATTCAGATAAGGGCTATCTTTTTGTTATTGATGGTTCTAAAGCTCTAAGGAAGGCTATCAAGGCAGTTTGGGGAAAAAAGTCTGTTGTTCAACGTTGCATTCGTCACAAAGAAAGAAATATCCTCAATTATTTGCCAAAAGAAAGACATCAAGAGTTTCGCATTCGTTGGAAAAGACTTCATGGTTCAGTAGATTATGAATCGGCTTTGAAAGAGCATGAGGAGTTAGTTTGTTGGTTGAAACAGATCAACCATTCAGCTTTAGAATCTCTTGAAGAAGCTTGTAAGGAGACTTTGACTGTGATTCGTCTTAAAGCTACCCCCTCCTTAAAAAAGACTTTACTGTCTACAAATCCTATAGAGTCCATGTTTTCCTACACAAGGTATAGAACAGGGAGAGTTAAGAACTGGAAAAGAGGAGCAGACCAAGTGAGTCGTTGGGCTGCTGTTACTCTCTTTGATGCTGAGAAAAGATTTAAACGAATCAGAGGCTTTATGTATTTAAAAAACTTTAAAGAAAACTTAGAAAAAATGGTTGCAAAACAAAGAAAGGTCGCTTAAACATGAAATCGCCCTCTAACTAATTCCACCGAGAAATGGGACATCCTCACCGCAAATGTTTTTCTAGAAATACAAGAGCTTCTTCAACACTACTCAAAATATCTTTATTAAAAATCTTTCTATCGAGAACTTTAATTTTTTCTGTCCCCTTAAAAAGCACACATGATACTTTTGTATGAAGATAAATATCTTCCAGGTCTTTTGAAAAAAGTAGGACTCCTGCATTATTAAAGGCAACTTTTGATCCCAATTTTTTAGCAACTTTTAGCTTTTTTAAGTTTTGGCCTCCTCAAAAGAATCTGTGGGTTTCCGGAGGTTCTGGCAGTTTTCCAAGGTTATGATATAAGGCGATTTTTATAGCTTTAGAGGTTCTAAAGCCGTAAGATTTTCTCATAGTGAGTTTTACTTTGTTGTTTAAACCCTCTACAATCCCTGAGGAGAAGGTTTTTTTAGCCTTGAAGTAATTAAGAATAAGTAGCTTATGTCTTCGTATGGTTTTTGCTTCTCTTTTCATAGGTTCAATTTTTGAAAGCATGACTCGTCTCGTCCAACTGTCTATAAATTTACCAGCCCAAGTTGGTGAAACATAGGTCCATAACTGTCGGAAGTCTTCTTTTAAAAAATAACAGCGGATACTTTTTAAATTGTACTGTATTAAATGCCTTAATTTTACTTTTTCATAAGATTTTAAATTTTCTGCATTTTTTAACAAGGGCCATCTAGCTTTTGTTAAAAGGGGTTCATACCCGTCTTCTTTCATTTTTTTGTGTTCTGAAGCTCTCACTTCGTCTAAAGCCTTATTGAGTCTTGCTACGATATGAAACCGATCTAATATGTGTAAAGCTCCACTTGCCCTCTCCTTTATGACTTTTAAATAAGGCTTCCACATATCAGAACACACAAACCGTATATCTTTTGACTTCTCTCCTAGTAAATCAAAGAATTTTCTAAAACTCTTTTCTGTTCTTTTTTCTCCTATCCATAGCAAACGAACACTTTCTTTGCTTATTTCATAGACTAAGGTGAGATACTGATGGTTCTTTTTCCATTGTATTTCATCTACACCTATAGCTTGTATTCACTTTAAAACCCTTTGTTTTAAACCATATTCTACGACCCATTCTACCGAAGCATAGACCTGATTCCAACTGACATGAAACTTACAAGAAACCTCTTTCCAAGACAGGTGACGACACCAGTCTGCTAAATACTTCATGTAAAAGATCGTTAAACTCTTCTTACCATCGGCCCAAGGTAAATACTCAACTTTTACCCCACAGCAAGGACAATTAACTCTTCTTACAAAATAAACAAAAAACACCCTGTAACTTAAAATAGGAAGGGATTCAAAGTCCCGTGATGATTTACTGCTGTCATACACTGAACAGGGCTTCTTACAAACACTACAAAAAGCTTGGCCATTTTTACGAGCCTTAATAGGAACATTAATTGACTTTCTATCTTTTGAAAAATAAATGTCTCCGTATACAAAAGACTTCCATCTTAAACAATCATTTAGTATAGTCTTCAAAAGCATCTCTTCCCTCCTTTTTTTTTTTTTGAATAACATTTTAAGGCATCTGGGAAGTAGGTGCTTCTTTTTTAAAATTTTAATGTAACACAACAAATAAAAGCAAATAAAATGAATGTTTTTGAGTTCAATCACCGGAGGTGATAGAGGCCAGTAAGGCCTCAAAGAACTCAAAAATACAAGATAGAATGTCTTACTCTTGCTTTGATTAATATGAGCCTTTTTGGGGGATTTCTACTACTTTTCACCCACAGATTCCCGAGAGGAGCCAAAAATATTTTGCTACTTCCTTGGATAAAGAAGAGAGGATCACTTCAGAAAAAATTAACATTTTACCTTGGAAAGTTTTTTTGCAAAAATTATGGAATGGTGAAATTATTTAAAAGCTTCAAAGTACGAGAATTTTTGACGTTTAATGGAGCAATGCACATGGCAAGAGAAGGTTTTTGAGCTACCTCCTACGAAATTTATGTAAAGAGTTCTTATTGTATAAGTTTTGGAACCAAGTGATCAAAGAACCTTTTTTAGATGAAATAAGAAGAGCTTCAAGATAAAGTTTCTTATTAAGACTGTCTCTACTTGCCTAAAAACAGACTATATTTGTTTATACATGTTTATCAATAATAAGTTGATCCTGGGCTATCTTCAGAGTTTTCATAAGTTTCAGAAACTGTGTGGCAAAGTCTTTTCTTTTAGCCATTTCTTAGCCTGAGACGTTTTAATTCCAAATTTTTCAAATCCAGGAAACACAACTTCATTTAGTGTATCTTTAAATTGCTGCAACCGAAGAGCAAACGGCATTACACCATAATGAAAGAAACCTTCATCTTCTTTCTCTTCTAAAATTGGTAAAAACAATTCATCTTTCACAGAAATTTCTAACATTTCACGAAGGTAATGACTTAAAAATTGGCAGTTTCTTTTTTGTGTCTCTGAGCTAAGATGAGCCCATCCTATTTGACTGTGTTTTACTTCATCTTTTAATATAGTTCGAATGACTTTACTTGTTGAAGTATTTTTAGAAGCAATGTATATGGAGTTAAGAAGGCTTGCATTTATGGTCTCTGTTATACAGCACATAAGTGTGGTTTCGCATAATAAACGTTCTTCTGGAACCATTCTTTGATTCCAGCTTTTTTTTATTGTTTTTTGCTCTGAAAAAGATTCAAAACCAGTGGGATGTCCATAGCTACAAGCAACTTGAGAGCATATTTGAGCATGCTTTTTCTCCTCTTGTTTTGCTTTTTTTGTTAAAATAATGACTTCTTGTTTTGCACCTAGATCTGTTAGTTCTTCTGCTAATAATTTAAACCTTGCTTCTGCACTAAGCTCGGCTTGGGCCCTTTGAGCCCAAGTCGAAGCAATCATTTTTAGATAGCCTTTTTTCATCACCCCAACCAACAACCGCAATGAGGGGTGTAGCAGGCAGCTTTTTTTTTCTCTTTAATAATAGAAAGAATTTCTTCATCACTCTTGTCATCTATACATGTAGTGTATTTTTTAGGGACCATACGCTCAAAATCATATGCATTATTGAGTGTAACTTCTAATTCACAGTCCTCTTCTTTTTCTGTAGGAGCAGGGTCATTTGCATAAGCTATCATGGCCCCTCCGACAACCAACACTCCAAAAAGTTTACTGATTTTATTCTTATTTATTTTCATGTTTTTTTCTCCTTTCTTTTTTTATAATGATTATTTTTGGGTTAAATTTTCAGGTTAGCACCTCTAAGGAACATACATGAAAATCTAAACCTTATTATTTATTATATTAAACCTTTAAGATGAATATTAAAAACACCTTCTTTTATATTGAGACTCTCTTTAAAATCAATCACTACTTTAGCTTGTTCTGCTAAAGGAAGGCTCCTTAATATGCGATCTTTTTTATTCAGTTCTGCTTCATCAGAAAAGTAAGTCTGGATGGTAAGTTCTTGGTAGCCTCTTTTTTGTATTTTCCAGTGAATGTGTGGTGGGCGAATCCAGTCACCTCCGGCAGGGTAGGCCCCCGGCTTAAGTGAGAGCCTAGTCTGGAATCTATAATGTCCTTGTTCGTCAGTGAGAGCCTTTCCCCAGTATTGAAAGTTTGGATCTAGGGGCTTGGGATTGGAATCTCTTTCATGGTTGTAGCGACCAAAGGTATTAGCTTGCCAAATTTCCACTAAAACTCCTTTTATAGGCTCACAATCCTGGCTTAAAACTTGGCCGGAAATTTTAATAACTTTGCCTAAAGCATTCCCGTTTTGACCTAAAACTTGAGTTAAGTCATTGTCTGTATCTTCTTGAGGATGTTCTGGATAAAAAGGACCCTCAGGTTGTCTTGCTAAAGTTTTGCAAGTTTGAGCACTAGCTATAAAGGGACTAAAGCCTAAAAGGGTTCCCTACTTTTAATGCCTCTCGAATTTATTTTTTTGTTCTTTTGTTTCTATCTCCTTTAGATAAAGCATTGTAATAAGATATATTTATTTCTTTAATGATGGATGATCTCGACTGTAACTTTATCATCTTTGTAATTACTCTTATTCAAAATACTGTCCTTAAGAGATTTAGGAAGTTTTATTTGTTTGAGAGTTATATTTTTACCAAAATGCTCCTCAACTCTTTCCTGCTTGGATGAGATCATTAAAACCCAACTGTTGGTAAGTAAAACCTAGAATGTCATTAAAGCCATTATTACGACGCTCTTCACTTGTCTACATCTGAAAGATTTACTGTAATCTTATTACGAATAGCACCCTCTATCTTTAGTCCTTTTTTTTCTGAACTATTTTGGATTTAGGTTTACCCTCCTTTCTATAGGATACAATCAGACAATATTTCCATCTTTTCTTTTAGGACAAGCCATGAACATAAAAAATCCCTCCCTCTTTTTTCTCCAAGTTATATAATTGCACATTACCTGAAATTACAAACTTAAAGAAAAAAGACATGGTTAATTTAATTAATCTTTAATGATGGATGATCTTCGCTATTTTACTGTAATTTCAAGTACTCTTAACATGACGAGAGCTTCAGAAATGTTAGAGATCACTCAGGCTGCTTTGAGTTATGCCATCAAGAGACTTGAAAGAGAGCTTGGAGGAAAGCTTCTCATTATTCTTTTAACGCATAGCGTCCTGGATTTTTGATCAAACTCTGTTAAATTTTTAGAGTGTCTATCAAAAAGAAAATATGGATGACCAGCCTTTTTTTGAAAAGCTGGGACTTAAAAACCCTGATTAGAAAAGTTTTAGAGAACTATTTGTTTCTTTTAGAAAGTTTTTCTACATCTATAGAAAATTGACTGTCCGCAGAAACAGGGGAAGATCAGCACACAGCCTAGAGTGGTGAGAGAAAGACAATTTTTATCCACTTATATTTTTGGAGCAGTTTGTCCGGATAGAGATAAAGGCTGTGCTTGGATTTTACCAGAATGTAATTCAGGAATGATGCAAATTCACTTAGATGAGATATCTAAAAATATTCAAGAAAACTATCATGGAATTGTTTTAATGGACAGAGCCAGTTGGCATACCACCACTTAACGAACTCTTTATTATACTTTCTCCAATCGATCTTTCTCCAATCGATCTTTTAAAAACATTTTCCCATAAAACCTCTAAACCATCCTTATTTTGTATTTTTAAGGTCTTAGGTTACAGGAAAGCATCTTGTGTTTATCAATGAATCGCTAGACCTTAGTTAAGCTCAGAGGCTTAGCATGCAACAAAGTCGTTTCACAACACTAAAGTTCTTCTCATAGTCCATTTCCTTCTATAAGGTTTATTTTGAGTTTTCCTTAGCTTTTTCGTACCAAAACTTAAGGAGCTTGAGAACTTCATCTTTGTTTTCTTTTCTGATATAAAGTTCCACCATTTTTTTAACTTTTGATGTTTTTATGTTTTGAAAAAAAGAAACTTTCTGTAGCTCTTGAGGCCATAGGAAATCTTTTTTCTCATAAAGAGGTCTTACTTTTTTCATAAACTGAAGCCAAAGAAGTAGGGCTGCGGAACTTCCTGTCAGTTCTGTGGGTGTATTATCATCATAACCCACCCACACCACAGTCAAAACATCAGGAGTAAAACCTACAAACCATGAGTCTTTAGAGTTGTTTGTAGTTCCTGTTTTTCCCGCAGAAGGTCTTCTAAAATTCTGCCAATAAGCTAGTTGTCCTGTGCCATGAATCATGTTTTGTTTTAAGATGGATAAAACAAGAGCCGTTCTTAAGGAATCAAAAGCTTTTTTTTGTTTTTGAGAGCTTTCCCATAAAACTTTGTCATTTTTATCTAAGATTTTATCTATCATAGCAATTTTTTTTGTGAGACCTTGTCTTGCTAAAGGCAAGTACATTTGGGCTACTTCATAAGGCGTTAAGGTAAAAGCACCTAAAACAATAGAAGGTAACTTTTCTAAGTTTTGATGAAGGTCTAATTTTTGAATTTCAGATAAAATATTTTCTAAACCGACTTTCTCCAAACCAAATCTAGCTGTAGAGGCATTGAGAGAATAAATGAGAGAAGAAAAAAGAGGTATGTTTCCAAAAAATTTGTTTTTATAGTTTTTAGGCCTCCAAGTTTTTTTGTTATAGCTATACTCAAAGGGTTTATCATTTAATGGAGTGAGAGGATTTATTTCAAGACTTTTAAATCCTGCAAGATAGATAAAAGGCTTCATAAGAGAACCTATTTGTCTTTTAGCCTTTAAGACCCTATTGAACTGGCTAATTTTAAAGTCTCTTCCTCCCACTAGGGCAAGAACTTTTGCTGAGGGTATGTGTATAGATATAAGACTCGCTTGTAGGGTCTTTTCTTTTAGCTTAGGAAATTTTTTTTCTAAGTGTTTAAGCCCTTCTCGAAGAGAGTCTTCAGCCCACTTTTGTACTTGAAGGTCAATATTGACAAAGACTTTTAGCCCTTTTTTCTGAGAATGGTTTTTATGAACAAATTCCACAATACTTTGGCTTAAAGAAGGAGGAAAGACATTTGTATGAATCTTAAAGAAGCGGTGTGGCAGAGGAACGGAAGAAGCTTTTTTGAGTTGATTTTCATTAATCCAATTTTTATTTTTCATCTTTTGTAGAACTTGGTTGCGTCTTTTTAAGCTTCTCTCAGGATGTCGAAAAGGATTATAAGTCCCAGGGCTTCTGATCACAGCAGACAAAAGAGCACATTCGCTTAAATTTAAAGATGACAAAGGTTTTCCAAAGTAAAAATAAGAAGCTGAATTGAATCCTCTGATTTCATAGGATTTCTTTTGTCCCATGTAAATGATATTGAGGTAAGTTTCTAGAATTTGATCCTTACTGGCTTTAAGTTCCAGTAGAATGGACAGAAACAGCTCCTTTATTTTTCTCTTAATCGTTTTTTCATTGGTTAAAAAATAATTTTTTACAAGCTGTTGTGTTATAGTACTTCCCCCTTGAACATACCTCCCTTCTAACAGATTTCTCGTGAAAGCTCTTAAGATAGCCTTCAAATTAAAACCTTTGTGATCAAGAAAGCTATGGTCTTCGATAGCAAGAGTTGAGTGAATACAATAAAGGGGTGTTTGGGATAAGGTAGAGAAATTTTGTAAGACAAACTTCCCTTGAGATGTTTGTGCTAAAAGCTGTGGGTGAAAGTTAAGACTTTTTGTTTCTAAAATTTGATTGTTTGAAGAGACTTTTAAGATGTTTGAAATGTTTAAGTTTTGATCTAAAACTAGAATTTGTAAAAACTTATTGTAAATGAAAAGGCATACATTGTCTTTTTCTTCTAAATCGATCTTTTCTCTACACTCATCTTTTGTAAGCAAACTATAGTCTTTTTCGAAAAGTCTTTTTGAAACTTCTCTTTTGCGAAAACCTAGGTTCTTGAGATTTCTAATAAACAAAGCTAAATCCATTTTTTGTCCTCTATTAAGCATGACTTCAGGAACATAAATATCTAACGTAGGTAGCCATTTCTGAGTCTTTAAATCTTCAATGAGCTGAGTGTAAGTAAAATAGTAAGGGAGGGCTAAAACTATAACAAGAAGCGTTAATAAGCTAAAAAAAAGAAAAATTTTCTTCATCTTCCTTGACAATACCCCCAAGAGTTTTTTTAGTCAAAAGTATGAGAGAAAAGCAAATCGAGTGTTTAGTGAATATGGTTTTAAATACTCTCGAGGAACGAAAACTTATTTCCTACGAAGTGCCTAGAGAAGACCTTATTAAAAAAGGCTGTTCTCTCATACGCACTGACTTTGATCAAGAAAAGCGTTTGGATGAAGAAGTTTATCTTTTGATGGATCAGTTAGAACAAACCCAATCTTTTGAAAGACACAAAATGTTTCCTATGCTAAAAAGGAAATTAGCTGAGAAGAAAGGTTTTATTTTATGAACCTTTCCGTAGATCGTCAAAAAAGTTTAGCTTATTTACTGGTTAATGAGTTTTTGAAGCAGGGTATGATTAAATCCAGCAATCAAGAAGAGGTAAGGAGATGGGCTTTAAAAGGGGTAGAAGAGTTTGTCTTTTTGTGTAAAAAAATAGATCAAAATGTAGAAAATAAAATCCGCTCTTTAAAAAGAAATGTTATAGAAGGTTCAGAGGAATGGAATGTACTTTATTATAAATATTATGAAGAAGAGCTCATAAGGAAAGGACAATCATGAAAAAATATTTGATTCTCATAATATTCATAAATTTGCCAACTTACGCTAATTTGTTTAACTGGAAAGGTGTTTATCGCTTTGAATACGGTTCTTTTTCTGATCTCAGCTTAAGTGGAAAAACAAAAGGTAGAAAGTACGCTCTTCATCATTTAGTGTTAAGGCCTACTTTAATTTTAAGAGATGGAGTTTCAGTTCAAGGGAGATTTCATATTTTAAACTGTGACAAAGATCATTGCGTAAATAAAAACAACCAATTAGGCCAATTTTTAGGGAGCGGCTCAGGGGGAGGGAGTTTTTTTGATTCTAATCTCCTCTCCCAGACTCAAAACTCAGGCCTACTTCAAGTAGGTGACCTGTATGCTACCTTCTCTCACCGTTATGGAATTCTTCGTGTAGGAAGAATCCCTCTTCATTTTGGTTTAGGGATCACTCATAATAGTGGTTACAGCGAGTTTGATCACTGGTACGATACAAGAGATATGATCTCTTACGAGACTCATTTTGGTAATTTATCTGTCTTTTTTGGTTACAGCAAGTTCTCTGAAGGAAAAAGTAGTGAAGCTGATGATCTTTCTGAAAGGAATTTCAAAGTCTTTTATCATAGCTATGAAAAAGGAATTGAAACAGGCTTTTATTACCAGTCTCGTACAGGTTCAGCTCAGGCTAATGATTTACCTACCGGCAGTATTGGAGAAAGTAGGAGCGATCAAGGTGTGAGTTCTAAACTATGGAATCTTTATGCTAAAAAGAAACTTAAAAGGTTTGAATGGGCTGTTGAAGGAGCCTTTCATAGGGGTTCTTCAGGCCTCTTGGCTGGAACACAAATTGTCAATTTTAAAAGTTTTGCTGTAATAGGAGACATGAAATTTATACCTCGTAAGCACTCTTTATTCACATATCTCCTCAAAGGAGGAGTTGTTTCCGGAGACGACCCTAGTACAGAAAATCTTTATGAGGGCTATTTTCTAGATCGCAACTATAATGTAGCTTACATTTTATTTAACCAACCTTTAGGAGAAGGTGATGCTTTGGGAACTGATCTTTTTTATCCTAAAACAGAGGAAGGTCAGTCTCGTCGTACAGAGTTTTTGGAAGGAGAGACTCTTACAAATGCTTATTTTTTAGCTCCTAGTGTTCAATTTAGATGGAAGCAGAATTGGAGCCTTCAGAGTACGTTTGTGGCTGCGTTTGCAAGAAGAGAGCTTTTAAATAGAGGTTCTACTTTAGGTTATGAATTGGATGTGTCGCTCACTTATCAACCTGTAGCTTCGTTTAAGTGGATTTTTGAAGGAGCTTATTTGTTTTCAGGATCTGCTTTAGGAGGAAAAAACAACACTTGGGGTATGGGAACTCGTTTGGCTATGAGCTTTTAGCCCATAGCCAATTTTGTTAATGAGGTTGGTTGGCCGACTGGTCACAAAGGCCTCAAATTATTAGGGCGAGATATAGGAGAAAGGTTATTAGAGTTGTTTTCATTCCTATTATTTTCCCGCCTATTCCCATTATTTTCCCGCCTATTCCCATTATTTTCCCGCCTATTCCCATTATTTTCCCGCCTATTTCCATTATTTCCCCACCTATTGTGGAAAAGATCATCTTTAAGTCTAATCATGCCATCATTAATATTTTCTTTTACCTGTGAAATAAGACTTTTAAAAGAATCATCTTTGAAATCTTTACCCTCTGTTTTAACAAAGATTTGATAGAGTTCTTTTTCTATTTGATCTATCTTAGACCTTTGATTTATGTAGCCTTTAATATCTTTAATTTTACTAAGAGCTATTTTTTCTTTACTTACCTTTTTTGCAAAATTATGAAGCTTAGAAATATTATAAAATTTTGTCTTTAGAGCCTTGATCCACCTTTGATTTTTAGTCCAATCAACTGTTTTTTTACTCATAAGATGCACAATTTGTCCTGCACAAATTTCACTCCCTTTCTCTTTAAAGCTATCATCTTCTGTATCGTCAAAGAAATCAAAGTTCTTTACTTCCTCTCTTTTTGCTTCCCTCAAGGTCTCTTCGATGTTTTCTAGTTGTTTTTTGTACTCCTCTTTTTTACTCGATAGGCTTTCGTCATTAATTCTAGAAAGGCTAATAAGTGTTCTTTTAGCTTCTTCGGAAAAGTCTTCTTCAAAACAGGCTTCAAGTTTATCAGGCCAAATTTCTTCATAATTTACTTTATCTTCATCAAAGGGTGTAAAATACTCTCCTTTGCGAAGAAGTATTCCTCCTCTGATCCTAACTGACGATTTTGCGTTTGTACAGTCTGTACACGTAGTAGCTTGTTCTAGAGTTGGATCCCAACACAATTTCCTTCCGTCTTCTGAAGTGAAGGTATTCTCTTCAGGACATTCAGATTCAGAGAACATTTCAGTTCCTCCTGTAGGGGTTTGCTCCAACCATAGGTTAAAAGCTACTAAAGTCATAAGGCTTAAAAATATGGGACTTGATTTTTTCATAAAAACCTCCTTTACTTTTAAGAACTTCAAAAATAAGGCCAAAAAATAAAAAATCCATAGAATTTTTAACTTATTGAAATGATTGATGAAAAACAAGAAAAAGGACATGTAAAAAATATGATCAGTTGTTAAAAAGTAAAACAGTTTTTTGCTACTGTTTTATTTTGTCTTAAATTTCAAAGGGTTAGGTAGCTTGATTTTTTAAGATCAAAATGACAAAATTTTGTTCCCTTTTTGTTTTGTTAAAGTCTTTGAAGCTTTACGTATTTAGATATAAATTTTTTTGTCCTGTGATCTTCAAAGGAAATGCTCAGTTTTTCTGAATTGCCTTTTCCTTCGATTTTAAAAATTGTACCTTTTCCAAATTGAGGGTGAAGGACTTTCATGCCTTTTTTCCACAGATAATAGGGTTCTTCTTCTGGTCTTGTTTGAATCCAATCGTCTTTATGCCTGCTGTCTTGAATGGTTTTATCTATTTTGTAGTTATTAGATTTGTTATAGGGAAGAGGGGCTTTCCATAGTTTTTGGCTATTAGGTTTTTTATGTTTTTTTGAGAACATGTTATAAGATGTTTTGTTAAAGCACTCTATGTAATCATCAGGCAAGTCACTTAAAAACCGACTAGACAAATAATGAACCTCTACACCCCAGTTTTTTCTTGTATGGGAGTAGGAAAGATAGAGCTTTTCTTTTGCTCTTGTCATTCCGACATAAAAAAGCCTTCTTTCTTCTTCTAAAAGTTGAGATGATTGGGTGGATTGTGACGAAGGGAGTAGGTTTTCATTACAACCTATGATAAATACAACTGGAAATTCTAAACCCTTTGAAGCATGTAAAGTCATTAAATGAACACAGTCAGAAGAGTGTTGTTCTTCATCTTCTGAATCGGAGCTCAAAGACAACTCTTCTAAAAAGAGCTCAATTTTTGCTTTTCTTTTATGCTTTTTTTCAAAAGCTTCTAAAGCATTATAGAAAGCTTCTAGATTTTCAGATTTGTTTTCTGCTTCTAAGGGATTCTTTTTCTTTAAAATTTCTATGTACTCTGTTTGGTTTAACACTTTCGTGTAAACGTTTTTAGGAGAGTGAGATAAGGAAAATTTTCTTAAGTCAGCTATCAATTTATAAAAATCTAAAAGCTTTTTCTTTATACTTGAGTTAAAAAGATCTGTTTCCAAGCAAATAGGGATAGCTTCGTAGAATGATTTAGAATTTTCTAAAGAAAAATCCTCTAGTTTATTAATTGTTGTTTTTCCAAGACCTCTTATAGGAGTATTGATGATTCTCTGAAAGGCCATGTTGTCTTTGGAATTTACAATCAGTCTCAAGTAAGCTAAAAGATCTTTAATTTCTTTTCTTTGATAAAACTTCATACCACCTACAATTTTATACTTTAAGTCGTGTCTCCTAAGTTCTTCTTCTAAAGTTCTTGACTGAGCATTTGTTCTGTAAAAAATGGCAACTTCATCTAAAGATCTGAATTGTATTTCTTGAGAGATGGTCTCTGCAATAAACCGGGCTTCATCGTATTCATTTTTTAAATTAAAGAGAAGAATTTTTTCTCCTTCTGGATTATGAGTGAATAGAGTTTTAGCACTTCTTTTTTTGTTTTTAGAGATCAAGCCATTAGCAGCACTTACAATGTTTTTAGAAGACCTGTAGTTTTCCTCTAGCTTTATGGTCTTTGTTCCTCTAAAGTCTCTTTTAAAATTTGTGATGTTAGAGTAATCAGCACCTCTCCAGCTGTAAATTGATTGATCTTCATCTCCTACAGCACAGATGTTCTTATTTTTTTGGGCTAATTGTTTGAGTAAATTATATTGAATGGCATTTGTATCTTGGTACTCGTCAACCATAATATAAAGAAAATGGTTTTGATAGTGTTCTAAGGTTTGGGGGCTTTTGTTAAAGACTTCATAAGTCTTTAACAACAAGTCATTAAAATCCAGTGCTTGTGATTCTTTGAGCTTCTGTTCGTAGAGGTTATAAACGATTTTTTCTCTGTGGCTCATAAAATAGGAAAGCTGCCCTGAAGAAGGCGACAGACCTAAATTTTTTACTTTTTGTAATGAACTTTGAACTTTTTTAGGGTCTAAGGTTTGGGTGTTTATCCTTAATTCTTTCATGCAGGTTTTAATAAGATTCAACTGATCAGCTTGGTCATAGATTAAAAAGTTAGAATCATAGCCTATAAGGTGAATGGTTTGCCGTAGGATGCGAAAACAAAAAGAGTGAAAAGTACTCACCCAGAGATTTTGACGTAAATTGAGCTCTAAGCCAGATAAAATACTTTCAATTCTAAGTTTCATCTCTTCTGCGGCCTTGTTGGTGAAAGTGACACATAGAATCTCAGTAGGAGAGGCTTTTTTCCTAAGGATGATTTCCGCCATACGATAAGTCAGAACCCTTGTTTTTCCTGAACCAGCCCCTGCTAAAACAAGAAGGGGGCCATCAATGCAAGAGACAGCTTGGTTTTGGGCTAAATTGAGTTTGTTTTCGAAAAAAAGGCTTTTAGAGTGATGGTTCATGAAGTTTAAAAACAAAAGCCTCCTTTAATTTATTTTTCCTTATAAGTTTGTTTTTAAAAGTGCGTGCTTCTTGGTAATGGTCAAACAAACCCATAAACACACGATACCATGTTTTTTTTCGTATAAGGGCTTTTCTATAAAACGCTGTATAGCCTTGAGACTTTAGCGAAAGACTGTGGTAAACAGCATCTCTTTCATCCCTATAAGAGGCTATTTGCAGGGTATAGTTTTTTTTCTTTTGAAGAGAATGGGTTTGAGGTTTTGATTTTTTTTGCAATTTTGAGAAACCTGCCCTAGTTTTAGAAGAGCTAAACTTTTGTTGCAACTGGGGGGGATATGATTTAGATGAGGTGGCTTGAGAGGGTCGAACAAGCTCCCTCCAGTACACTCCTAGACAAAAAGAACAAAAAAAGAAAAAAAGGAGAAAAAGAAAATGTAAAAACGTCTTTTGAATCAACACTAGGACTAAAGTATAGCTTGATTAGGAAAGCTTGTCAAAATTAAGACAGCGGGCACAAAAGTCTATTTTAATAAGACAAAGAGACTGTTTTTGTAAAGAAATCAAGCATTTTGTCCGAAAGCTCTATGGTAGTTCTTCTCTACGGAGAGTAAAATGAAGTATTGAGGTTTGAGTGTATGAAAAAAAACCATAACTGTGCTTATAAAGTGGAGTGTCATAATACAGCTTCTAAGCTAGAAGCTTATAAGTCTGGCTACAACATCCCTTCAGAGAATAAATCCGATTCAGAGAACAAAAAAAAGCTCTCTCTTTTCTTAAGCTCTCAAGTCATTGTTGTGTTTCTAATTTTAACTTACTTTCAGTGGAATCGATCGGTGTCTTATGAGCAACTTGTCATTACGGATCAAATTTTGAGGAAAGATTTTATCATACTTCATCATAAGGGTCCTAAACTTGAGTTGTCTGATTTTTTACTACATTTAAACTCCTCATCAGGAAAAAAAATAGCCCGTTTGGATGTAGAGTTTTATTTAAATCAAGATTCTGCTAAAAAAGAGGTTAAAAATACAGAAAACCAAATAAGAAAATTTTCTCTCATGATGTTATCTAAAACAGATTTTTCAGATTTTTCTAATGAAAGAAAAGTCAACCTCATACAGGATAAAATAAAAACACGATTAAATCAGTTTCTAACAAAAGGAGAAATTGTTCAAGTTTATTTGAAAAATTTTAAGAGAATTTAATACAACCAATAAAGCTAGGAGGGCTTATGTTTAAATTCATCATATATTTTTTAGGAGTCTTTTTCTACTTTCCCTTGTCAAGTGCCTCTCTTTTGGAAACATCCTATCTTGAAGACTTTTATTCCTATCAAGAAAAAGACTGGTTTATTACTGAGCTTATTTTCGATAACACCATAGACTTTGAAAAAGTTTCTGTAGATTACATTAACCAGACTGTTCAGGTAAACATTCCTGGAGGTTTCTTAAAGAAGCCGTTTGTAAAAAAAATAAAAAATGACAAAGTAAAAAGTATTTATATTTATCAATTCAATAAAAAAATATTAAGGACTCGGATCATTTATCAAAAAAAGTTCCAAGCGAAAGATTTTTCAGGAAAAGTCAATCTGTCTTTTAGCTCTCATATGCTCCGTATAGCTATTAAACAAGGTGCAAACCGTTCTTTTACAGCACCTCTTTTAGCTACAACAAAGGGTTTAAAAAGAACGGGGGAATCAAAGTTTAGGAAAACAACAAAGAACAGTCAGAAGTTCAGAAAAAAAGTCCTTTCAAAAAAAAACCCCTCACAAGAGTTTTCATCACAGAAAGCCTTACAGCTAAAAAAACCTTCAAAACTTGAAAGTTTAAACCATAAGCAATCTTCTTTTTTGTCTAAGTTTTTTGGACTCTTATCTTTTCTTCTCTTAGGAACGCTTTTGCTCTTATTTTGGAAAAAAAAGAATGTTTTTACCCCTCCTCTTTTCAAAAACAAAAATTACTCTATGGAAATCATCCACCAGCACTATTTAGGTACTAAAAAAAGTTTATCTATTGTGAAGATTGGTGATGAGTTTTTACTTTTAGGAATTACTGACTATAATATATCTTTTCTTAAAAAACTTCCCTCTCAAAGCCCTTTAAAAAATCACACTCAAAAAGAACAGACATCTTGTGAAGTAGCTCCTCATAAATACAGTGAGCTGAAATTTACAGAAGAGGTGTCTTGAATTGAAAATAAAATTACTTCTACTTTTTCTGTTTTTTCCTTTGACCTCCTGGGCTGGGGATTTGATTTCTTTTCTCGATCACTCCCAAGATATAGCAGGTTCTTTAAAGGTTGTTATGAACTTTGTAGCGATAGCCCTCATACCTATTGCTTTAATTATGATGACAAGCTTTACCCGCCTTATTATTATCTTTTCTTTTTTAAGACAAGCTTTAGGTCTTTCCCAACTTTTACCTTACCAGCTTCTTATAGGTTTGTCCTTGCTTCTCACATTTTTCATCATGTCATCTTCTTTTGAAAAAATCTATAACAAAAGCCTCCAACCTTATGCTGAAGAAAAAATTTCTCAAAAAGAAGCTTTAGAGGAAGGCTTTAAGCCTCTGAAAGCTTTTATGCTGAATCAAACAAGACCACAAGACCTTCAATTGTTTCAAAAACTAAGTAAAAAACAAGATCAAGAAGAAAAAAATATGGCTTTACTGCCAGCCTTTGTCCTTTCTGAATTGAAAACCGCATTTCAAATAGGTTTTATCATTTACATACCTTTTCTTATTATTGACTTAGTTGTGGCAGGACTCCTTATGTCTATGGGTATGATGGCTTTATCACCTTTTACTATTTCTTTACCTTTAAAAATTATGTTGTTTTTATTTGTTGATGGATGGTCTTTGTTAACAGACGCTCTTGTAAAGAGTTTTTATTAGAGGTTTTATGGAAGATATTATGTTGAATTTAACTCAAGAGGCTTTTAAAGTGACAGCTATGTTAGCTTCTCCTTTACTAGTAACATCTTTAGCTGTAGGTTTACTTTTAGGTTTTTTCCAAGCCATGACCCAGGTCCAAGAAGCAAGTTTAAGCTTTGTACCCAAAGTTATCGTTCTTTCTATAGTCCTTATAGTTCTAAGCCCTTGGATGTTTGATATGATTCTAGAATTTACAAAGGAGATATTTCATATAATTCCTTCACTCAAAGGAGTTCCCCTGTGATGGAGTCCTTTTTTTTCATTTCATTGCGTATGTTGACGTTTCTTATGATTTGGCCTGTTTTTGATAAAATCAGGGTATCTTTTTTTATTAAATTTACATTAGCTTTTGGTCTTTCGATTATGTTGTTCCCTCTTTTGATTCAGGAAACACCTCACTTGCCAAAAACAGGTCTTTTTTGGATAGGCTTTAAAGAGATTTTTATTGGCTTTTCTCTAGGGTTTTTAAGTCGTATTTTTTTTGTAGCTTCTCATATTTCAGGAAATTTGATTCAGGCTACCTTTTTTCACCATCAAATAGAAGGAGAGGATATTTTTTCCGATTTTCAAATTATTTTGATCACAGTTTTGTTTTTCTGCTTAAACGGACATTATGCTTTTGTTTCAGCTCTTTTGAAAAGTTTCGAACTTTTACCTATATCAAATGACTGGATTCACTTTGATGGTTTTAGTTGGTCTTTATTTTTTCAGCAAATTGTGGAGATAGGATTGAGACTGTCCCTGCCTTTTGTCATATGTATTTTCCTTCTTAGAGTTTTAACTTTGTTGACTTACCGATGGTCTCCTTATTTGAGAACTTTTCTTTCTGATACAATGCTTGCTTTTGGAGCTTTTCTCTTTATCTTCTTAACTTACCTTCCTTTTTTATCAGACTTTGTAAATAGCTTAATCCAATTTTCTTTAGAGAGAATGTTCTATTGGATGAAGGTAGTGTGATATGAAACAGTATAAAAGTTTTTTAAAGGAAAAGCAATTTAAAGAAGAAAAAAGAGAGCTTTTTTCTCGTTCTTGGTCAACTGTTTTTAGCTTTCTTTTGCTTATTTTTTTTATGAAGTTTTCTGATATTTATTTTTCAAAAATTATCGAAATTTTAAAACAATCTATAGATCCTAGGTCTTGGAATAAAATGTTATTCATAAGTTTTTCGGATCTTTTGTTAATCTTAAGTCCCTTTGTAAGTTTTTGGGTTATGCATTTTCTTTTCCAGCATTTTACTAAAGGTTTTCATTTTAAGAAAAGTTTTTTTAAGCCTATAAAGTTGAAATTAGAAAACAAAGAAAAGCTTATCTCTCTTCTCTTTCAGTGGATCCTTTTCATGATTTTAGTTGTCATTCTTATAAATTATTTGCTTTCTTTAGAGCTTGGACTTTTTGCAACCTCTTCTATAGAAGATCAAATTACTTTTGTAAAAACATCTATCTTTTATATTCTAATTTTCTTCTTAGGAATGTCTTTTCTATCATCTGCCTTAGATCAGATTTGTTCCTACTATGAGTATCAAAAAGATCTCCTTGTCTCTTATTACGAAGCTAGAAGGGAAATGAAAGAAGCTGGTCGGTGGAGTTTCATAAAAAACAAAATGAGGAATAGAAAATGATCAAAAGATTTCAGTTCTTAGAGATGTTTATGATAGGCCTTTTCATAAGTTCTTTATTCTTTATGCTATTTCCCGTTTCCTCTTTAGCCTTAGACATAGGCCTAATGATGTCTTTGACTTTTTCTTTGTTCGTTCTTATTGTGACGGTCAAATCAGAAAATTTTTCTCATTTTAGCGTCTTTCCTGTGCTATTGCTTTTGACAACTTTTTTTAGACTTTGTTTGAATGTGGCTTCGACACGGAAGATTCTCACAGAAGGCCATTATGGAACAGAAGCTGTGGGATCAATTATTTCTTTTTTTGGTTATCTTGTGAGTGATAATAATATTGTCATTGGTTTTGTGATTTTTCTAACCCTTGTTCTTGTAAATTTTATTGTGATTTCTAATGGATCTCAGAGAGTTGCAGAGGTTGTAGCTCGTTTTACACTTGATGCTTTACCAGGAAAACAAATGTCTATTGAATCAGAACTTAAAGCAGGCCATCTTACAGAAGAACAAGCACAGAAGAAAAGAGAAAATCTTGAAAGAGAATCTGATTTTTATGGAGCTATGGATGGTGCTAGTAAATTTTTGAGGGGAGATGCTATAGCAAGCCTCTGTATTATGGCTCTAAATCTTGTAGGAGGTATTGTTATTGGTGTTTTTCAAAAAGGCTTGAGTTTCTCTGAGTCTTCAAATCATTACACTATGTTGACTATAGGAGACGGTTTGGCCAATCAGATACCGGCTGTTTTAATTTCCATTTCAGCAGGTATCCTAATTACAGGAAGTCGTCGCTCTCAGACCTTGCTTAAAACTTTAAGTAAAGAGCTTTTTCAATCTAAAACTATTTATTCTGTAGCCTTTATTTTGATGTTCATAGGTCTTTTACCAGGAGTTCCGGTTTTTCTGTTTATGACAACCTCTGTCAGTTTATTTCTTATAGCCTATCTCTCATCTTTTAAGAAAGAAAGTGAGGTTTCGGAAATAAGAAAGCCCCCCTTTCTCTTAAGATCTATAAAACAATTAGAAAAAAAATCTTCATCTACTTTTTTACAAAGTGAAAAACAAGATCATTTGCTTATTAGCACAAGTCCTTTAGAAATACAGATGTCGTATGATTGGACTCCTTGTCTATCTTCTTTTTTACATGAACTCTCTCGTGTGCGCAAAGAATTGTGCCGTTCCATGGGGTATAAAATTCCTTTTATTCAAATAAGAGATAATTTGGATTTAAAAACAGGAGAAGTAAGACTTTTTATCAAAGGAAAAGTAATTTACGAAGAAAGAATTCCTGTAAGAAGACTTCTTGTTCTAATAGAGGATGAGAGGCATTTGGAGTTTTTTTGCGGCTTTGAATCAAGTGAACCTATTTGGGGGCTTCCCAGCTATTGGATTTCTAAAGATGATGAAAAAAAAGCATCCCTTCAAGGATGTCGTGTTTTTCAACCTGAACAAGTGCTGTCTTATCGCATAAAACATGTTTTGCAGACCCATGCGGCTTTGCTTTTTACTCGTTTAGAGGCTAAAAAATGGTTTGAAAGAATCAAGATAGATCAGCCTTATATGTGTTCTGAATTGATTCCTGAAAAAATTTCTATGACACAGCTTTTTTATATTTTAAAAACTTTATTGGAAGAGGAAGGCTCTATTAGAGAAGCTTTTATGATTTTTGAAATTATTTCTGAGGAAATAGAGTTTTCTTCAAATCAAGAAGAGCTTTTAAAAAATGTTAAAGAAAGAATAAAGAGGAGTTCTCAAAAGCTAAAACAAGATGAAGATTCGAAAATTTGAAGCAAAGAGTTTAAAGGATGCACTTTGCCTTGTAAAAAAAGAAATGGGAAGTGAGGCTATTGTACTTTCTATAAAAGAATACAAAAAAACTTTTGGTTTAGCAGGGGAGAGAAGCGTTGAAGTCACTGCTGTGGATCATAAAAAGGCTCTAAAAACCTCCCCACAAGCACTTTCTTATAATTATCTTATGGAGCAGGAAAAACAAAAAGAAGAAAAACAGGGTTTTTTGAAGCTACAAAAAGAGCTTTCTATTTTAAAGTCTCATTTAAAAAACTATCATATTCAGAAAAATGACTCTAATTACGATCCTTCAAGGTTGGTTGAAAAAATTTTTAAACAGATGATTTGCTCTGGCATTCGTCCAGAGTACTCTTTTGAAATTGTCAAATCTGTTGAAGCGACAACGCCAAGACATCTTTTAAGAAATATATCTTTAGTGAAAGCTCAAGTCTGTAAGTATATTATGAGTCAAATAGAGATAGCAAATTCTGACAAAAACCTTTTTCAGTGCTTTGTTGGAGGTGAAAAAAGCGGAAAAACTACTTGCTTAATTAAATATGCTTATGCACTTAAAAAACAAAGAAAGAAAATAGGGATTTTGTCTTTATGTGAAGAGAATACTGAACAATTAAAACGCCATGCTCAAGCTCTAGAAGTTCCCTTTGGAGTGATTCGCAAGCCCTCAGATTGGTATAAGGCTTATGAAAAGCTCAAGCATTTTGATTGCATTTTAACGGATTGTCCCAGTTATGATTTAGAAGATGAGTTAGCTTATTGCTCCTTAAAGCGTCTTCTTCCCCCTGAAAATATAAGATACACTGTACATTTTGTTCAGTCTTTAAAAGAAAAGGAAGAACAAGGCTTCAAGACAGCTGGTCGCTATAAAGCTCTTTTTTGCTTTGATGATGTGATCTTTTCTTATCTAGATCAAGTGCATAACTATGGTATGATGTTCAACTTTCAAAGATACTTTCAAAGCCCCCTTCATTCCTTTAGTTCAGGCCCTGAAATTCCCCATAGCTTTGAAAAAGCTCAAAAAGAAAGGCTTGTCAGTTTGATTTTTGAATTCGCAGATTTTAAAAATAACTTTTTATCTAAAAGCCCAAAAGTGTCTCATAATGAGATGCTTTAAAAAACACAAAAAAATCTTAAAAATTAAAAAAATGACATATATTAAGTAGGTTATAGCTTCTAGGCTGTTGTCTAGATAGATTCTAGCCTTGTTCAGGACTTTTAATTTTATAAATTTCTTTTTAAACTTATAGAAAGGGGGGGAGTTGTGTCAAAAAGAGATCTTTTAGAGAAAAAACTCAAGGAGAATAAAGAGCTTACAGACAAGGATCTAGAAGACATTATCTTAGAGTATGCACCTATTGTAAGGTTTGTGGCTCAAAAGATCGCTTTAAGATTGCCATCTAACATTGAACTCGATGATCTTATTTCCAGTGGTATTATAGGGCTTATGGATGCTGTGAAAAAATACGATCCTGAAAGAAAAAACAAGTTTAAAACCTATGCTGAGTTTCGTATTCGTGGAGCAATTTTAGATGAATTAAGATCTAAGGACTGGGTTCCTCGTTCTTTGAGAGATAAAGCTAAGCACTTAGATAAAACTGTTTCTGATTTAGAAATGGAAAAAGGAAGATATGTTACTGATCAAGAAATTGCTGATTATATGAACTTAAGTCTTGATCAGTATTACGAACTAGTTAATGCAGTTAGGCCGATCAGTATTTTATCAATTGATGAACCTTCAACCTACAGCAACGTGGATAAAAAGTCTCTTATGAGCATTTTAGAAGTTTGTAAGATGAGTAACCCTCATCTATCTCTTGATATGACAGCTTTGCAAAGAATTCTTACAAGAGTACTCAATGAACTTCCTGAAAGACAAAGGCTTGTCTTAGTTCTGTATTACTACGAAGAACTAAGATTAAAAGAAATTGGACAAGTCTTAAGAGTTACAGAAAGTCGTGTGTCACAGCTTCATGCTCAAGCCATTCAGAAGCTTAGAGTACGATTAAAATCTTTTTTCAAACAAGAAGAAGTTTTAGAAAAAAGATCAGTTTAAAACGATTCTTTACAGGCTCACAGGTTTTCACTCACAACTACTAGGAGCAAAAGAGTATGCACAAGGATCATATTCTTCGACAGCCCACCTATAGTCCTGATACACTTCTTCCACAAAATACTTTTTTGCTGGCCAAAGGAAAGCAATATGAGCATAGTACATAGAAAGGGACTTCTTAGAAGCTTTTTTTTTGCTAATATTCATATGTTCTATCTGGTAAAGAGCTGCAGCTTCTCCTGTTCTATCTGCTCCCGACTCACAGTGAATTAAAATAGGCTTAGGAGCACTCCTATATGCATCTAAAAGCTCCACCAAGTTTTCCTTTCTAGGAAGAGTCCCTGCCCTCATTCTAATGCTAATATACTCAACACCCGTATCCTCCACTACTTGCACCTCTTTTCGGTACCATTTCTTATGTTCTTTTGCTCCTCTTAAATTTATTACCGTCTGAATGCCATAGTCTTCTATAGTCTCCTGCAATATCTTTGGATCCATTTGGGCTGCTCGATAGAGTTGGTTTTTATCCACTTCATGAAAGTTTACCCAATCAAAGCCAACGAAATACGTACCTACTTTTATACCGTGAACGGAAAAAGGAACCATAAATAAAAACAAAAAATAAATAAAAATAGATCTCATATTCACGTTCTCCTTACCTATCTAGACATGAATTTTTTACATTAAATTCACATAAAACACAACTTTTAAAACAATTGAAAAAAGCATTAAAAAAATCCAAATCCAAAAATAAATTAACTCGACATTGTTAACGCATGGCATCCGAACATTTTTGTTAAACTCTTTAATAAAAAAATACGTCATGTTCAGTTTTCCTTTGTTTAGAAGCCTTAAACTTTCTAAACTGTTCTTTTTTCAGCTCAAAAAGTGGTGCATAGATTTTCCGCTCTACCCAACCGCAAAAAATCCACGTACATAACCCGAGTTTTGACTTTTATATATTTTTCAGAGGCCTCTGTTCTTGAGTTCTAAGTTGAATGGAGGGTTTTTTAGGTTTTAAGTAAGTACGAGATGAGAGTACCTAAAAGATTGATGACAAAGTTTTGTGGGCTACGATGGCGAAATGCTCAAGATGAAACTCTCCTTTTAACACTCCAATCACTGACCTCCACAACAGAACGTTTTTTCAACATCAACTTGTCAAATAAGGGAATCAATTAAGGGAATCAATTTATTTTCTATATTTAATTTGATGTTTGTTTATATCAGCTAGCCTTTAGTCCTGAAAAAAGTCGAAACTCGGGTTACGTACTGAGTCTTTTATGAAAAATTGAGATAATACCAATTACAGAAATTAATCCCTTCTTCCATAAAATCCTCCCTCTAAGAAAAACTTATAAGAGAAATTTAAGCTTGGATAGGGCGGTCAGATAACCGAGTTACGAAAAAGCAAGGTCATCTTGAGGGTCTTTTTGTATCAAAATGAAACACTTTCATTTAAGTTTTTATAGACTTTTGTCGAAAAAACTATATGAACTTCATTTTGTTTTATAATAGAATTTTTTCAAAAAATAGAAGAGTAAAGAGAAAACAGCACTTTTTCATAAATATTTTAAGTTTTCTTCTTTTTCTTTTGGGTATTTTTTTAGTTCAAGAAAGTTTTGGAAAAAGTGGATGCTACTTCTGTCCTGAGGGAGAAAGATTTAATATGGTAATATCAAGGTGCATGAATGATCCCAGTAGTCCAGGTTATCATCATGACCCTAACGGTGTTTTGATATTTTCGAAACCTGATTCAAGCGGATCTGTTTGTAAAGAAGGGTACAAAAAAAGAGGTAATTGTTGTTATAAAGCTTGTTCTGACGACTTTGATAACGGGACTATTAGTTGTTTTCTTTCTTGTCCTGAAAATTCTTCACGCAAAGAAGGGGTTTGCGTTTGTGATGATGAAAACCAAACACTTACTGATGGTGTTTGTATAGAAAACACCGAAAAAATGGCAACCACTCAACAACTCTGCCAACAAAAGATCACAGAAACTCAAAACTGCTGTTCTTCCGATGCTCAATGCGGAGAAGAGTTCACTCAAGCTCTCAACCAAGCCACAGAAGTTAAAATCATGCCCACTCTAGGAAGCTTAGGTGCTATGTTGCTTACCTTCTCCAAAGACCCTGCTCTTTCTGCTGCAGGCACCATGGGCACTCTAGCTTCCTGCTCTCAAGGGGCTGTGAACTCTGCTGTTCTAAGATACGATACAAACTCACACCATACAGCTTGCACAAGAGCTATCAATGAGTGTCAAAAGGTTTGTGGTAATGTTGATACGGAGTATTTATCGGAATGTGCCAATAACGAAGTTTCCCGAAACAAACTGGTGAAGCAAGAAAAATCAAGCCATCAGAGTTCTGCAAAAAACATAGCCTGTGCTCTTACTTTATCTAAAGGTTTGTTAAATCAAGCTCGACACAAAGGTAAAAAATACCCAAAGCCCTCTTTTAGCCTTCTTCCTCCAGATACAGCTAGAAGAGTAAAAAATATTCAGCATAAGTCTTCCTATGATTATGATTCCCCTCTTCTTTCTTTACCTAATGATAAAAATCTACAACCTAAAGCCTCTCAAAACTCACTCACAGGCCTTAACAAAGGAAAAGCCCACAGTAGCGGATCTCTTCTTAACTCCCAGCCCTTCTCAAAACCTACCTCACCTGAAACAAAACAAAACTCCTATCTTTCAGAAGAAGAGAGCAGGGTTTTAGGAAAGGGCTTTAATAAACAAGCAGAATTTCGTAAAAATTACATAGGCTTTAAAATTCCTCCTTCTCAAATCAAAAAAACCACCTCCTTTAAAAGAGATAAGAAAAAAAACTTAGCTGAGGAACTTAGATCCTTATTGAATAAAGACAGAGGCCTTTCAGGAAGTGCAACTCAAACAAAGAGCAAGATCGATTACCTTCCCTACTACATAGACTTAATTGAAAAAAACAATGAAGTTTTAAGAACTATCTGTCTGAAAGGCCAACTTTTTGATTGTAAGTATGAGCATTAAAAAATCTTTATTTTTAGCCCTCTTTACATGTTAAAATAGAACTTAAGTATGAGGTTTTTGATTCTTTTTTTTCTTATCTTTCTTCCCATCCTCTTAGAGGCTTGTGATGAAGAAAATCCCTTCTCAAAACTTAATCCCATAGTAACTCTTTTTTGTCCTCACCCGCCCTGTCATTTTTTCAACACCCCTGTTGATGAAAACATCAGAAAGGCTACTGTAAGAGTGATAGGAGCAGGCACTTGTTCAGGACTTGTGATAAGACTTAAAAGAGGAGAAAAAAAGTGTAAAGACCCTCTTCTTCTTACAGCAGGTCATTGTGTGGCACCTGAAAAGGATTTTAAGCTCATTAGGATTATTAATTATAAAGGTACTTTTCGTATTCCAAGAAAGAAGATCTCCTCTCTTCAAGAAAAATGTCTTAAGCCTCACAACTGTCTTGTGAGTCCTGATTATGTTCTGGAGGATGAATTTCATCATTCAGGAGTGGATCAAGCCCTGATTCCTATGCCGATACGATACCGCAAAAAAGGCAATATCCCTGTTTTTGAGATCGATATAGACAAGGTAGCAAACAAAGAAGACTTAGATTCCTGCTTTAAAGACCCCTATCTTCAAGCAAGAATTACTTCAGTTTTAACAAAACCTCATTTAAAAAAGATGAAAAAAAATGAACCTAAAACTAGAAAAGATTACATACAAAGCCATACTTGCCACAATCTTAGTTGGATGAAAATACGAAGAAATGAAGGAGTGATCAAAAGAAAATTAGGCCATAGATGTCCTCTCTTACTTGGTATGTCAGGGTCTTTTATAAATCTTAAGTGTCATAATAAAAGAGCTTTTTTTGTTTATCAAGGAGAAAGACTCGTAGTTGCTAGTGATGAAGTTCGAGACAGAGCAGAGGCAGGTGAGATCATTTACTCTTCTGAATATGAAAGAAAGGAATCTTTTAAAAACACAGCCATTTATATTGAGCCTGAGCTTCTTGAATTTTACTTTAACAACTACTGCGATTCTAATGTGGCTTATCAAAAAGAAAAAAATTTTAGAACAAAGATTTCAAGAAATTAAGATTTTCTAACTTTTTATAGAGTATCGTTCTTTCTTGAAAACGTCTTTATTATATAAGGCTTAGGTCTGGTATGAAAGTTTGACATAAGCTTTACGAAGCACCAGAATAATAATATGTTGCTCCTTAATATCATTTTTTTCTTTGGGTTCTTTATAGCCTCTTTTTTTGCTCTTCTGCCTGTTCTTTCGGCTTTTTTTTTGACTTCAGGTTATCATCTTTTCTGGTCTATACCCCTTTCTTGTATTTTTATTCCTTTCTTTATGCTCATTCCTTTTTCTTTGTTAAGTTGGTTTCTTCCTCCCTTAAAACCTGGTAAATACTCTCTTTTTGATGCCAGTAATAAAGAGTATATTTTTTGGACTTTAAGAAGAGTTTCTTCTCAATTTTATTTAACCCTTTTTCAACCCATTCTTTTTTTAAACTCCTTTCTTCAAATTTTTATTCTTAGAGCTTTAGGAGCTTATGTACATAGAACAGCTCACATTTCAACAAACTCTCAAATTATGGATCCTAACCTTCTTTACTTAGGTAAAAAATCTGTTTTAGGTGAAAAAACAATTCTTGCAAGTTCTCTTGTTCCTAAAAATGGAGTTTTAAAAACAGGAACCATTCGCATAGGAGATTTTACTGTTTTAGGAGGGCTCAGCAAGGTAGGCCCAGGAACAAATATTGGAAACCATGTTTTCATCCAAGCTGATGTTTCTATTTCTAAATCGGTTGAAATTAAAGATCATGTTTTCATAGGAGCTATGTCCTGTATTTCTTCTTATGTGGTTATTGAAAATAATGTAAATATTGGTACTAATTGTATCATTCCACCTCATACCCTTTTAAAGGAAGGCACCAACATTCCCGACAACACAATTCTAAGACCAAAATCTGAACCCTCTGAAGAAGTTAAAATTAAGAAACCTGTGTTATGGACATAGAAATTTATTCAAAAGAAAATCTAGAAAACATTCGCTGGCCTAAAGAACAAGAAGTTCACCTTGACAAACCTTTCCTTAAAACCTTAATGAATGAAGGTATCTCTCACTTTATTTCCAATGCAGAAGGGGTTTTTTATATTCTTGTAATTGAAAACAAGATCATTCCTATTATTTTAGCTTCTGGAAACAAAAAGAACTGTTATTTATGTAGCCCCTATGAACATTATGTTTCTTACGCAAAGTCACTTCTTCCTAGAAGAAAAAAAATTCTTATTCCCCTTATCGATTTCATAGGAGCTTTTGTTCATTTTTGTGGCCTTAATGATGTTATTTATGTGAACAATTGGCTCCTGTCTGAAAACATTTATTCAGATTTAACATTTGATGAAGTAAGAGAGATAACGTTTGCTCTTAAAAAGAAATTTCCTAAGAAAATTATTCTATGGCCATCACTTAACAAATCCATCAACTATGATCTTATGGAAAATCTTAAGAGGCTAGGTTATGAATTTGTATACAACAGAACAACCTATATTGTTGACAGTAAAGGTCAGGAAATTTCTGCACGAAAATCTCTTAAATCAGATAAGAAAAGGTTTAAAAAAAGCGGATATTTTTTCTCTGATTTTAAAGAATCAGATGTTAACAGGGTTTATAAGCTTTACTCTCAACTCTACATTAATAAACACTTTAAAAATAATCCTCATCTTACAAAAGAAATCTTTAAAGCTTATAGGAACTCAAGTATAAAAATTAAAACTTTAAAAAAGGGTGACAAAATAGATGCTGTTTACGGGTTTAAACAAGGAGGCAGTTCTCTTGTAGGAGTTTTTATTGGCTATGACTTAGAACTCCCTCAAAAAAACAATCTTTATCCTACTCTGATTCAAGACCTTCTCCAGGAAGGAGAAAGAAAAGAAATCAAAGTTAATTTAGGTGCAGGAAATGGAGGATTTAAGAGAAACAAAGGTGCTCAAGCTTATGACGAATTTATTGCTTTTTACAATCAAGATGTAAAGATTTCTCAAAAATTTGCATGGTTTCTTCTTAAGTCTGCAGTCCAATGCTTAGAGCCTATTTTTAAAGTTAGCACTGTAAAATAAATTGGCCTTATATCACAGCGTTGGAAAACTGCCAGAACCTCCGGAACTCACAGATTTTTTTGAGGAGGCTATTTTTCTAAGTAAATTAAAAAAGCCCACATAAGAGCTATTTCTTCTAAATACTTAAATCTCCCCGTAGATCCTGAATGACCAGCCTCCATGTTAGTTTTTAGAAGAACAAGACTATCACTTGTTTTATATGAGCTTAATTTACAAGCCCACTTGCTAGGCTCCCAGTACTGTACTTGAGAATCATGATAGCCTGAAAGGATAAGAAAATGAGGATAGTCTTGGGCCTTGACCTTATCATAAGGAGAATAAGATTTTATATAATTGTAGTATTTCTTCTTATGAGGGTTACCCCACTCTTCGTATTCAATAGTTGTCAAGGGGATACTATCATCAAGCATAGTTGTTAGGACATCTACAAAAGGAACTGCTGCAATGATGCCATGAAACAAATCAGATCTCATATTGCTGATAGCTCCCATAAGAAGTCCTCCTGCACTTCCTCCGTAAGCATAGAGATGTTCAGAGGATGTGTATTTTTTTTCAATTAAATACTCAGTACAAGAGATGAAATCATAAAAAGTATTTTTCTTATAAAGCTTTTTTCCTTTTTCATACCATTTAACTCCCATCTCTGAGCCTCCACGTACGTGGGCTATAGCAAACACAAAACCTCGATTCAAAAGACTTAATCTCGAAGAGCTAAAATAAGGTTCCGAACTAATACCATAAGCTCCATAGCCATACAGAAGAAGAGGTCTGTTCTTATTTCTTTTGAAACGTTTATTGTAAACTAAAGAGATAGGAATAAAAGTATTATCATGTCCTTTTGCCCAGAGTCTTTCTGTTTTATAAGAAGAGGAACGAAAACCTCCTAGAACTTTGACTTTTTTCTTTAATCTAGATTTTAAAGTCTTCACATTACACTCAAAAACAGAAGGAGGTGTATTAAGTGATTCAAAACTATAATGAAATTTCAATGAATTGTACTCAGGATGACCTAAAGAATGTGCCATATAAGTTTTTTCTTTAAACTTAAGCTTTCTAATTTTCTTGTTCTTTCTGAAAATAATAGAAATTTCAGAAAGACCTTTTTCTTTTGTATCAATAACTAAAAAATCCTTAAAAACTTCAAAACTCTCTAGAAACACATCTTTTCTGTGTTTAAGCCAAGGCTTCCAGTGCTTTATATCTGTTTTGTTTTCTTGAGTTTTCGATATTTTAAAATTTTTAGCCTTTTGGTTATTTAAAATAAAAAAACAATTCTCTCCATGGCTTACAAAATACTCAAGCTTTGGCTTTCTTTCTTGAAAGATTTGAAATTTTCCATAAGGCTTGTTTGCTTCTATGTACTGTGTTTCATTCCATTCTTTAGCAATGGATTCAATATAAATGTACTTTTTGGTTTTTGACTTACTTAAATTTACAAAAAAACTTTTATCCTTTTCAGTATAGACAAGAGTTTTTTTGTTGGTTTTTAAGTTGTAGCGATACACTTTATCATGTCTCAAGATTGTTTTATCTAAATCTGTAAAAAAGAGAGTCTTGTTATCATGAGTCCAAACATGGTTTCCGGTTACGTCCTTAATTTTTGTATTTAAGATTCTCCTTTTTTTCAGATCTTTAAAATAAAGGGTGTAAATTCTCCTTCCCACTGTATCCACAGCAAAAGATACCATGCTGTGATCGTCGCTCATAGTTACAGCAATAACTTGAAAGTAAGAATGACCTTTTGCTAGGAAGTTCACATCTAAGAAAACCTCTTCTTTAGCTTTAAGAGAACCCTTTTTACGACAGTATATAGGATATTCTTTGCTTTTTGTGTACTTTATATAGTAGTAAAAAAAACCTCTTTTTATAGGAACTGTGATGTCCTCTTTTACGATACGACCTTTCATTTCTTGAAAAAGTTCTTTCCGCAAAGGTTTAACGCTTTCTAAGGCCTTTTCAACTTTTTGATTCTCTTCATTTAAAAACTTTAAGACATAAGTATCATCTCTTCTCTTCATCCAATAATAAGGATCAATTCGAACATCTTTATGTTGAATTAGTTTTTTATTTTTTTCTAAAGACTTCATTTGTTAAGTTCAAATTATAGAATAATTTTCATTATGTCTACATGTGTTGCAAATGGACAATAATGTAGAGAATTTTTAGTCTAAAATCATGTGGAAAAATGAACTTTTAAAAGTCTGGCCTTCTGAGGTTGCCATCTACACAGATGGAGCCAGTCGTGGTAATCCCGGCCCTTCTGCTTTTGGAGTTGTTGTGTTATCAAAGAAGGGGGAAACTGTTTTAGAACTAGCCCATAAGGTGGGCAAAGCAACAAACAACGTAGCCGAGTACTTAGGTGTAAGAACAGCTTTAGAGCTTGCAAGTTTACAAAAAAACACACTTAAAAAGGTTACTTTAAAAACCGACAGTCAGCTTTTAATTCGTCAAATCCAAGGGAAATATAAGGTCAAAGCCTCTCATTTAAAACCTATTTTTTTGGAATGCAGACAGTTTATCGAACGTATTCCCTATATTGAATTTTACCACATTCCAAGAGAAGAGAACACTCGTGCTGATGAGTTAGCCAATCAAATTTTAGATGGCTTTTTGTAAATTCTTATGATAGGCTTTCATCTTAGGAGGTGATTATGTGTTTGCTCTACATTTTTGTGTAGGGAGGAAAGTCCGGACTCCTTATGGCATTGCAGGGGGTAACGCCCCCCCACCCTGAGGTGAGGACTAGTGGAACAGAAAGTATGTCTAGGGTTTTTATTAAAACTGCTAGAGTGAAATCAGCTAAACTCTGCATGGAGCAAGATCAAATAGGAAAACGTTTGTAAGTGTAGCCAGCACAAGTTTTCGGGTCGATCGCTTGAAGAGTAGAGGTAACTTTATTCTCAGATGAATGAACACAGCTTTCTTGAGTTTTGGCAAAACTCAAGAAAGTACAGAATCCGGCTTATAAATCGCCTTCACAGCCATTTAAGGCAGGTTAGTTTTATCTAAACCTGCCTTTTTTTTCCCTCTTTTTGGAACACAAAATATCAGAGCTATTTTCTCCTTCAACAGACTCTGCTATCCTGCATTTATAATCGCCATAATAGATATCCTTTAACGTGCTTGTCTTGAAGTTTTTGAAACACAAAATACCAGGCTCTGCTATCCTGCACTTATAAATATCGCTACTTATATAAATAGTTGGCTCTTCAAATCCCTCTCCCTTCTTTTCTTTTAACGTGCTTGTCTTGGGGTTTTTGGAACACAAAATATCAGAGCTATTTTCTCCTTCAATAGGCTCTGCTATCCTGCATTTATGAGTATTGCCATAATAAATAGCTTGCTCTTTAAATTCCTCTCCCTTCTTTTCTTTTAACGTGCTTGTCTTGGGGTTTTTGGAACACAAAATATCAGAGCTATTTTCTCCTTCAACAGACTCTGCTATCCTGCATTTATAATCGCCATAATAGATATCCTTTAACGTGCTTGTCTTGAAGTTTTTGAAACACAAAATACCAGGCTCTGCTATCCTGCACTTATAAATATCGCTACTTATATAAATAGTTGGCTCTTCAAATCCCTCTCCCTTCTTTTCTTTTAACGTGCTTGTCTTGGGGTTTTTGAAACACAAAATACCAGAGCTATTTTCTCCTTCAATAGGCTCTGCTATCCTGCATTTATGAGTATCGCCATAATAAATAATAGCTTGCTCTTCAAATTCCTCTCCCTTCTTTTCTTTTAACGTGCTTGTCTTGGGGTTTTTGGAACACAAAATATCAGAGCTATTTTCTCCTTCAATAGGCTCTGCTATCCTGCATTTATGAGTATTGCCATAATAAATAGCTTGCTCTTTAAATTCCTCTCCCTTCTTTTCTTTTAATACGTTTGCCTTGACTGATACAGCGAAGGTGTTCAAACACAAAATAAGGGTTAATAAAACAAAATATCTCGTTTGTTTTATTATCATTTTTAGTTTTTTGACTAGTGTTCTGATTTGGTTCATTTTTTCCTCTCCTTTGTTTTATTTTTTAGTCTTATTTATTTCTTATAGGCAAAGACTTTTAACCTTCTTATAATAAAGTCTTGCAAAAAACATGCCATATTTACTCCTCATTGTTCAGAATTGAACCTTTTACAATTTGGAAAGTAACAAAAATTGTTAAACACTGGTGACAAAAATTGTCACAAACTTTTAAACTTTTCTAGCAGCATAGTATTCTGTAAAAAGGCTAGCGTCAAAAGTAAAAGGTACATGCCCTCTTTCTGGTATAGATAAAATAACACCACCTTCTTTACCTTTAAGCATTTCTTTTTTTAGATAATCTGGGACATCGAATCGAGGGTTTTGTTGAGCATAAATTACAGATTGATGTTCATAAGATTTGTCTCTTAAGGTGACTTCATCATCTTGGTTTAAAACACAAGAACTAATATCAAGTTTTTTTCCATTGACAAGAACATGTCCATGACTGACTAACTGTCTGGCAGCTCGTATGCTGGGAGCAAAACCTAAACGAAAGACAATGTTATCAAGGCGACGTTCGAGAAGACCTATAAGAGTGTCAATCCAAGCTGTTGTGGCTTGTCCTTTTTTGGAGTTGCGAATGAAGCGTCTAAGTTGTCGTTCTTTGAGAACGTAGTGATGCCTTATTTTTTGCTTCTCTTCCATGCGGAGGGCATAGTCAGAGTATTTACGCCTTTTATTGCCATTTTCTCCAGGGGGATAGGGACGGCGCCCCAAAGCCCCTGGTTTTCCTAGCCCAGGAAGCTCCCCTCCCAGACGTCTTTGCACTTTAAAACGAGCTTGTCTCATGAAGCTGAATTTCATACAAGGAACCTTAAAAGTCAAGTTCAAAATGTTTTCATTTCTCTATCATTTGATTTTTATAACAAAATCTTTATTGACTTTTTTCTTCCTAATAGTGATTTTTGAAAGTGAAACTTAATTTCAATTAGAAGGGGTTTAGAGCCTCCAAAAACTTGAGATTAACAAGAGAAAGGACCTTTTATACTTTACCGAAATACTTTTTTCCTCATTGTTTTCAGCGGATTAGCTCTTTTTTTATCTTTTTTTATGGGCCAGGCTCGGGTTTTTTTACAAGCTGGCGATTCTAAGACCCAAAAATACAGTCTAGTAATTTACTCAGAAAGAAACACAGAGCTTTTAAAGCCTGTATTGAAGGCCTACAAAGAAAAAAACTCTCATGTATCATTTAAAGTTCATACAGACAAAGCTCCTAGCTTGATTGAAAAACTTAAAAACCAAAACCTTAAGGCTGATGTTTTTATGACCGTTGACGCAGGCTATTTGGACTTCGCTAAAGAAAAAGGGCTTCTAAGCCCGCAAAAAAAGTTTTTAGATCTTGTTCCTGAACACTTAAGGGATGATGAGGGGTATTGGTTTGGTGTGTCCCTAAGAGCACGTTCTATTTTCTATAACCCTAAAAAACTCTCTCCTCTAGAGATTGTTAATTATGAAAACCTAGGATCTTCGAAGTTTAAAAACCGTCTTTGTCTGAGAACTTCTAAAAAAGTTTATAACCAATCCCTTGTGGCGTTTTTTCTTTTAGCCTGGGGTGAGGAAAAGACAAAACAAGTTTTAAAAAACTGGATGAAAAATCTAGCGACAAAAGTTTTTACAAGTGACACACTCCTACTCAAAGCTATCAGTTCAGGTCAATGTGATGTAGGGATAGCCAACTCATATTACTATGGGCGTTTGTTAAAGCAAGATTCTAAAATCTCTGAAACGTTAAAAGTTTTTTGGCCCCAAGATAGTATGGGGGTTCATGTGAACATTTCAGGAGTGGGTATTTTAACGCAGTCAAAAAGGAATCTCGAAGCAAAACAATTTGTGAAATGGCTTTTTTCTCCTCAAGCACAAAAAATTTTCGCTCACGCAAATTTAGAATACCCTTTGTTTTACACTGAACATGAACACGTTCTTTTGGATTCTTTCAGCCATAACATCAAAGTTAATGAGTCCTTTCGTCTTCAAGACATAGCAAAACACCAACTTCAAGCTGTAAGCTTAATGCATGAAGTTCATTATGACTAAAATTATTTTTCGAAGTTTTTTGTTTTTTTTTCACTCTTAGTTTTTACAGCTCTCTTTCCTCTTTTTTACTCTCTTTTTGAACCCTCTCATCTCTGGAATTTGTTTTTAACTAACATTTTACCTCAAGCGTTTAGGAACACTTTCTTTCTCGTCTTAATTGTAGGGTCTTTAAGCCTTATCTTCGGAGTGTCATCGGCTTGGTTTTGTGCTAGATACTCTTTTTTAGGACGTCATTTCTTTGCAAAAAGCCTCATCCTTCCCTTGGCCTTTCCTTCCTATGTTTTAGCTTTTATTTATTTAGGATTTTTCTCTCATTCAGGAGCTTTTTTTAGCTTTTTAAGACAGAATGGATATGATATTTTTTTTCCTGTTAACAATTTGTTTGGCCTTTCTTTTGTGATGAGCTTGTCTCTTTTTCCCTATGTGTATTTTATATGTTCTAGAGCTTTCAAAAGTTATGGGATGAGGTGTTTAGAAACGGCTCAGAGCTTAGGTTTTTCTGAAGGTAAAAGTTTTTTTAAACTCGTTTTACCTTCTCATAAACCCTGGATTATGACAGGGCTTTTAATTGTAAGTCTTGATGTGATTAGTGACTTTGGAGCTAGTTCACTTTTTAACTACAGGTCTTTGAGTGTGGTGATCTATCATGCTTGGTATGATTTTTTTTCATGGGAAATTTCAGCCCAGATTTCACTTTCTCTTATTTTAATTTCACTTTTTATGATTTTTTCTTGCGAAAAGGCTCTTAAAAAAGCTCGCTTCACAACAGATACTCAAGGCTTCCAAACTCCTTTGAAAAAACTTTCTGGGTTAAAGGGAGTATTTGTTTTTTTGTTCTTAAGTGTTTTATTGTTTTTAAGTTTTGGATTTCCTCTTTTACAACTTGTTTTTTGGAGTTGGGGAAAGTCTTTTGACATAGAGTATGTTAACTCTTTTTTTCAATCTTGCTTTTTAGGAAGCATAGGAGCCTTTATAGTCATTGTTCTAAGTTTAGTTTTTAGCTTCACACAAAGATGGTTTATAAGGAAAAAGAATATAGTTTTAAAGACTTTGGTAAAAATATCTATCTTAGGTTATGGAATACCGGGAACGGTGTGGGCTGTGAGTGTTTTGAAATTAAGTTCTTGGGCTTCTCTTACATCTTTAATAGCTTTGTTTTTAGGCTTTTCTTTAAGATTTTTAATGGTGGGAATGAAGCCTTTAGAAGCTGGTTTTGAACGTCTTAAATGGTCTTTAGATGAAGGAGCTATGCTCTTAGGACTTCGACCTTTTAAGGTGTTTTTTCGTTTGCAGATTCCTTTGTTAAAATCGACTTATAGATTGGCTTTCGTTTTGGTTTTTATAGAGATTTTAAAAGAAATGCCCATGACTTTGATGATGAGGCCTTCTGGATGGAGCCCTTTATCAGCTAAAATTTTTGAACTTACTTCTGAGGGAGAGTGGGAGAGAGCAGCTCCTTTTTCTTTATGCATTGTAGTCTTAACGTTTTTAGTCTGCTGGAAAGTAAAGAGAGTGTAAATGTTAAAGTTTGAAAATGTTTGTTTTTCCTATGATACAAAACCCACTCTTTTAAATATTTCCTTTTGTCTTAAAAAAGAAGAAATAGCTTGTCTTTTAGGAGAAAGTGGTTCGGGAAAAACAAGCGTTTTGAGACTTATAGCAGGTTTAGAAGTCTATGATAGAGGGGAGATCTTTTTAAGAGGCTCTTATGTAAAAAATAAAGCTTGTTATAAAAGAAATTTAGGTTTTGTGTTTCAAGAACTCAATTTATTCCCCCACTTGAATGTTCTAGAAAACCTTGAAATTAAAAAAAAGTGTCCCTCTTATTTAATAGAAAGCCTAAGCTTAGAGACCCTTCTTTATAAATACCCCCATGAAATTTCAGGAGGAGAAGGTCAAAAAGTAGCTCTAGCTCGCACCTTAAACTCCTCATATGATCTTTTGCTCTTAGATGAACCTTTTTCTCACATCGATAAACATAACAAAAAGGATTTAGCTTTCACTTTAAAACGGCTCTTTAAGAAAGAAAAAAAGACAGTTTTGTTTGTCACTCACTCTCAACAAGAGGCTTTTAACTTAGCTCAAACCATAGGTATTATGAAAAAAGGACGGCTCCTTCAAAAAGGTCTTCCTCAGGAAGTTTACCAAAAACCACAACATCCCTTTGTAGCACAACTTTTAGGGACAGGATTTTTTCTTAAAAGCTTTGAGAAGAACTCTTGCTCTTTAGGGAACTTTCAACCTCTCTTTCAAAAAACAGATGTTTCAGAGCCTCAGCTTTTTATAAGACCAGAGCAGTTGATCTTAGGTCAAGGTTTAGAGTGTAAAGTTTTAAACACATCCTTTTTAGGAGCTTCATATTTGTTATCCTTAAAGTCAAAAAAAGGGGATTTACTTCTTTGCTTTTCCTCTCAAAACTACCAAATCGGTTCTTTTGTACAGGTTTCTTTAAAGCCTCATCAGCTTGTAGTTGTTTTCGCTCCTAACCTTGAAAAACAAACTCCTTAGTGTAGAATGGAATTATTGTGATATTAATGACCTTTTTTTTAGCTCTTTTCGTAGTGTTTCTTATTTTATTATTTGGCTACTTAAGAGCTCCTTTTTGGTTTTGGCTTTTAGCCCTTCCCAGCCTCTCTCTTTACTACACAACACCTCAAACTGCTTTTTTTGTTTTTTTGATTTTACTCCTAGTTAACATTTCTCCCATAAGAAGGTATTTATTTTCTGCTATAATTATGAAAGTTATGAAAAGGGTTCTGCCCCCTATTTCTAAAACAGAAAAAGTGGCTTTAGATGCAGGAGTCGTATGGGTGGAGTCAGGGTTTTTTTCAGGAATCCCTAAGTTTAGAGAATGGTCTCAACTCAAAAAACCTCAGTTAAGTCAACAGGAGAAAGACTTTTTAGACCATGAGGTCGAAGAACTCTGCACAATGACTGATGATTGGAATATTTGGAAAAACAGAGATATTCCAGAAGATATCTTTAAATTTCTTTGTCAAAAGAAATTTTTTAGTATGATCATTCCCAAAAAATACGGAGGTTTAGGTTTTAGTCCCTTTGGACATGCCTGTGTGATTGAAAAGTTAACCTCTCGTTCCTTAGCTGTAGGGGTTACTGCTATGGTCCCTAACTCCCTAGGGCCTGCAGAGCTTTTACTCCATTACGGAACTGAGAAACAAAAAAACTATTACTTACCTAGATTAGCTACAGGAGAAGAAATTCCGTGTTTTGGCTTAACTGAGCCTAAGGCAGGTAGTGACGCAGGAAGTTTGAGATCAAAAGGCCTTTTGTACAAAAGAAATGATGGGAAATTAGGAATAAGAATCAATTGGAACAAACGATGGATCACGCTTTCTGGAATTGCCACTTTGATTGGCATTGCATTTCAACTCAAAGATCCTGATCATCTCTTATCTGAGAAAAAAAACATAGGTATTACTTTGGCTTTAATCCCCTCCACAACAAAGGGTATTAAAAGAGGAAAAAGACATGATCCTATGGGCATTCCCTTTAATAATTGCCCCATTCAAGGAGAAGACGTGGAAGTCATAGCTGAGGAAGCTATTATTGGGGGCTTAGAGAAAGCAGGACATGGCTGGGAGATGTTAATGGCTTGTTTGGGTATGGGAAGAGGAATTTCTTTACCTTCACAAAGTGTGAGTTCTTTAAAGCTGACCCATTACGTGTGTACAGCTTACTCTGTGGTAAGAAAACAATTTGGTGTTTCCATTGGACAATTTGAAGGAATTAGAGAACCACTAAGTTTTATTGGTGCTGGTAATTATTGGATAGAAAGTTTAAGGCTTTTTACTTTAAGAGCTCTTGTAGATGGAATCAGTCCTCCTGTAATCACAGCTATAGCAAAGTACTATAGTACAGAAACCTCTCGTACAGCACTCATCAAAGGTATGGATATTATTGCTGGCAAAGGCGTTTCTATGGGCCCTTCTAATCCTTTAGCTGTAGGTTATATTGGACTTCCTATCGGTATTACTGTTGAGGGAGCTAACATCTTAACTAGAACTCTTATGATTTTTGGACAAGGTCTTCTAAGAGCACATCCCTATGCTTATAAAGAGATTAAAGCTGTTGAGGAAAATAACCTTAAAGATTTTGATAAAGTTTTTTTCTCCCATATAAGTCATATTTTTTCCACTTTATGTCGTGTTTTGATTTTAAGCCTTTCAAGAGGTTATTTATACTTTTATCCTAAAGCCCCTAAGGGTACCTTAAGATATTATCAAAAAATAGCTTGGGCGAGTGCTAGTTTTGCTTTGTTAGCTGATCTTGCAATGATCTTACTAGGGGGAAAACTTAAATTTAAAGAAAAACTTACAGGTCAGTTTGCAGATATTGTCTCATGGCTTTATATATCTCATGCTGTCTTGTGGCGTTACCAACAAGAAGGCTGTCAAAAAGAAGACTTTCCTTATGTTGAATACGCTTGTGGAACTTCTCTATACCATGTTCAAAGAGGTTTTGATATTTTACTAAAAAACTTTAAACCTCCTTATTTAGGTTGGTTCTTTAAGATACTTTATGATTGGTCTCGTTTGAATCAACTTCAAGGCCTTCCTTCTGAAGAGGTAGAACGTAAACTTTGTCAGGTTATGACATCTCCTAAAAACAGAGAAAGATTAACAAAAGGTATTTTTATTCCTCAAAACGATAGTTTTCATCTTTTAGATAAAGCATTTTTAGCCCTTCAGAAAGTAGAAAATATCCGCAAAAAAGTCAAAAAAGCTGTCAGAGAAAAAAAGATACCAAGAAAGATGAGAAGGAGGGATCAATTAACAAAAGCTCTAGAAATGAAGCTCATAAGTTCAACTGAAGCAGAAGAGCTTCTGTATGCAGAAGATCTTAGGGATCAAGCTATACAGGTTGATGCCTTTACCACTCAAGAATACCATGGGTATTCAAAGTAAAATGATCAAAGTTAAAAGCTTAACAAAAAAATTTCAAAAAGATATTGTAGCTGTTGATAACATTTCCTTTGAGGTTAATGAAGGAAAGATGGCTTGCTTTATGGGAACTAGCGGCTGTGGGAAAACAACTATTTTACAAATGATCAATAGACTTGTTGAGCCCACCTCAGGTGAGATTTTTATTGGAGATTGGAAGTCTTCCGAGGTACATCCTATAAAGTGGCGCCGTGGTATTGGTTATGTTGTACAGGGAGCAGGACTTTTACCTCACTTAACTGTTAAAGACAACATCTCTTTTTTAGCAAAAATTTTAGGACTTGATTCTCAAAAGCGGGAGAAAAGAGTCAGAGAGCTTATGAGTCTTGTATCCATATCTTATGAAAATCTCAGCCATCGCTATCCCCATGAATTAAGTGGAGGGCAGAAACAAAGAGTCGGTATTGCAAGGGCTTTGATGGAAGATCCTCCTGTTCTTCTTATGGATGAACCTTTTGCAGCTTTAGACCCTCTTTTAACTCAAAGCCTTCATGAAGAGATCTTAGGGCTCAATAAAAAATTGAACAAAACTATTATTGTCGTCACTCATGATCTTCAGGAGGCTTTCCGCTTAGGAGATGTGATTTTTTTAATGGACAAAGGGAAAGTGGTTCAACAGGGCACAAAGGAGTATTTTTTAGAAAATCCTAAAAATAATTTTGTAGCTGAGTTTATGAAAAGAAAAAGAAAAGAAAACAAGTGAAACTGTTTTCCTTTTTTCTTTTCTTATTTTTTTTTAATTTTAATACTCTTCATGCTAAAAAACCTCTTGTCATAGGCTCGAAAAAATTTACAGAATCCATCATTTTAAGTGAGATTTTAGCCCTCTTACTTGAGAAAAAATTTTCTCAAAAAGTTGTGAGAAAATACGCTTTGGGAGGAACCCAGTTTGTATTCGAAGCTCTGCTTTCAGGAGACATTCACGCCTACCCTGATTATACAGGAACAGGGTATGTGATGATCTTAAAGAAGAAAGGGTTAAAAGATCCTAATAAAATTTATAACCTTCTTCAAAGAGAGTACGAAAGAAGGTTTCAACTTGTATGGTCTCCTCCTCTTGGTTTTAATAACACCTATACTATAGCAGTTAGAGAATCAGACCCTTACTTTAAGGATGTTTTTTATGTTTCAGATCTGGTCAACAAAGTAGAAAAGAAAAAAATAGCAACACCACATGAGTTTATGGAAAGACCAGATGGCTTTAATCATTTTATAAAAACCTATGGATTGAAGTTCTCTCCTAAAAATATTCTTTCTATGGATTCGGGTCTTATGTACTCTGCTGTTCGTAATAAAAAAGCAGACCTTATCACAGCTTATTCTACGGATGGTAGAATCAAAGCTTATCGTTTAAAAACTCTCAAAGATGATAGAAAATTTTTTCCCCCTTATTATGCTTGTTTTTTAGCAAAGAAAAAAACTTTAGAGCAAAGCCCTTCTTTGAGAAAAGCTTTTCATATCATGAAAGATCTTATTTCCGAAAAAGAAATGATAGCTATGAATAAGGCTGTAGATAAAGACAAGCAAGAGATTTCAACTGTAGCTCACAATTTTCTTTTAGAAAATAATCTCATAAAAGGGAAGGTCAGGACTACTTCTAAAACAGATAACTTTTTTCACTATGCTTTTACAAAAAGATCATATTTGTGGAAAATCATAAAGGAGCATTTATACCTTTGTTTCACAGCTCTTTTTTTCGCTCTTTTATTAAGTTTTCCTTTGGGAATTTTACTAACCCGCTATGAATTTTTAGCCAAGACTTTCTTTCCTGTAATTAACCTTTTACAAACCATTCCCAGCTTAGCTCTTTTAGGTTTTTTAGTTCCTCTTTTAGGCATTGGTTTTGCACCTGCTATAGTCGCTTTATGTGCATACGCTCTTTTACCTCTTGTGAGAAATACCTACACTGGTATTTCAAAATTAGATAGAAAATACATTCAGATTTCAAAGGGCTTAGGGCTTACAAATGGTCAAATCTTAAGGTATGTGGAAATCCCTCTTGCTCTTCCTTTTATTTTGGCAGGCATTAGAACCGCTGCAGTCATCATTATCGGAATCACAACTCTAGCCGCCTTAGTCGGAGCAGGGGGCTTAGGAGATCCCATTTTTAGAGGTTTAGCCACATTAAACTCTCAGTTGATCTTATTAGGAGCTATCCCTGCAGCTTTGCTGGCTGTTTTTGTCGATAAGCTGATTTTAAAGTTAGAAAAAGGAATGGTCTCTCCCGGCATTACTCAAGAAAAGAAGTAGAGAATTTGTTTAAATAATTTTTATTTATTCTGACTTCAGTGTTTCGGAGCAATAGCAACACTTACCCTGATCTAGAGTTGTCAGTTGATTTAATGTGCTAACCTTGTTATGAGAAAGGAAGTGAAGGATATCTTCATAAGATATGAATTAACAACGAAAACTATGGAACAAGATCAAACTGATTGAATCAATAAAAAATAAACTTTGAACTTAAACAGAAGATCGCATAATTATACGACCAAGCCTTTTCTTAAACTTTAAGGAAACTACAGACATCATCCTTCAAACCGGTGACTTACTTTTCTGGTTTGACTGACTGGTCATCCCTATGAGACATGTTACTTGTGAGGCTTCAAAACAAGAAGAATAGAGAATCTATAATTGAGTCTGTAAACCAAATTGTGTAACTGATTTGTAACTGCTCACCTACATTGTTCAGTTATCCCTAACTTTAGACCTGTTTTAAGATAAAAGTCTTGCTCTTACAGATTTTCTTTTAAATACTTTTTTCAAATGACAATAAATAAGACCTCCATCAGAAATGAGATTGAAAATACAAGAAGTGACTTTGATAAGTTTGCAAAGAAAGGTTCTGTGCCTACTGAGATTTCTGTGGTTTTTGAATCTCTCTTTAAGGTTGTGAACATTCTGATTGCTGTGCTTTTAGAAAAACAGGTTCGAAAAAATTCCAGCAACAGCGGTCTTCCTCCTTCGCAAGATTTTAGTCGTCAAGGGAATCGTAATAAGAAAGCTAGTGGGAGTCAGAAAAAGGGCTCTAGACTTATCAGTAAAGATACAAAACAGCGAGGAGACTGTCTCTCCCTCAGAGTGTTCTCAGTGTGGGATGTGTTTAAAGACAGCAGAGGTAAAAAGCCTTGAGAAGCGTAAAAAGATTGATATTTTTTATGAAATTCAGACCCATACTGTAACTTCTGAAGTTAAGGATTGTCCCTCATGTGGAGCTAGAAATAAAGGTCAATTCCCTAAAGGTATGAGTGGTCCTCTTCAGTATGGTATAGGCATTAGAGCTTCCATCATCAATTTCATTATAGTTCAGATGCTGTCTTTTAGAGCGTGTTGGGGAACATTACATGGGGCTTATAGGTCGAATGATTTCTCCTGCAGTTATGTTGAGATACATTGCTGAATTAGGAGAGTTTCTTAAAAGTTGGGAAGAGCAGATGAAAGAAAAGATACTTGAATCAGAGGTCATTCATGTTGATGAGACCTCTATGAGGGTTAAGGGTAAAAACTACTGGATTCATACTTATAGTTCAGGAGAATTAGTCTTGCAGTTTCTCCACCTTTCAGGTGGAAGGGAAGCCATAAAAGATATTGGTCTCTTGGATAGATATGGAGGAGTGCTTGTGCATGATTGTTGGAGTCCTTACTTTTGTTATGATAAGATAACTCATGCTTTGTGTGTGGCTCACCTTTTGAGAGAGCTTAAATTTATAGAAGAAAGCAATGGATTCAAATGGGCTACAAATCTCAAAAAACTTCTTAAAGAGACTGTGGAGTTAGTTCATAAAAAAGAGTCAAGAGTTCTGACTCAAAAAGAGTACGAAACTCTTCAGAGAAGGTATAGGAGTATTCTTACAAAAGGCTTAAAAGAGCTTCCAGAATTTCCTAAGAAAAATGGCAAGAAAGGACGACTAAAGCACACACAAGCTCAAAACCTTTGGCTGCGATTTAAAAAGTATGAAGCAGAAATACTGTGTTTTTCTAAAAGAAAGAACGTAGATTCTACTAATAACAGAGCTGAAAGAGATCTAAGAATGACTAAGGTGAAAAAGAAAGTGTCAGGGTGTTTCAGAACAGAAGAAATGGCGAAATATTTTTGTCGCATTACCAGCTATGTTAAAACAATGAGAAATAGAGGGTATTCTTCTTTAGAAGCCATCTCTATGGCTTTAAATAAAAACTTACGAGAGTGAGCAGTTACGTTTTATTATTATTTACATTTTTACGTTCTCCATAAGGTTTATATTTCTAGCTACTTTTCACCCACAGATTCCCGGGAGGAGCCCTTTTGCCTCCTCAAAAGAACCTCCGGGAACCCACAGATTCTTTTGAGGAGGCATATTTTTTTCCCAGACTTGAAAACACCTAAAGTTAAAGTTGCAATTCTTCTAGCAATAAGCAGTATGTGTTGGATAATTTTTTTTGATCAGCTCTTCATAAAAATCATTAAATTCATTGTTATTTCCTATAACTGAGAGTGCAGCTGTCTTAAAAACACTTTTCATTTGTGGGCAAAACCTAGACTTCTTAGTTCCATAAGACCTTCCGCCACTCATTTTATGTATCTTTACAAGTCCGCAGTCCACTCCACCAGGAATTACGTTTAAATCGGTGAGGCACTACAACCCTGGCTACAATCTTGATAGCCTTGATAGAACCAATTCCTGGAATGCTACTAAGATTTCTAATATCTTTGTGTTTTTTACTTAGCCTCTTAAACTCTGCTTCATAACGTGCTTTCTCCTCCCCATAAGAACTGATAGCTTTATCTAAGCCTTCTAGAACAAATATATCTCTTCTGCCCGTTTTAATTGAGTCTGCTTCTTAGCATCAAGATGGGAAGCTCGAAACAGAGCTGATCTTTGGTTTTTAACACGAACTCCTCTTTTAACCACATCTTCATACCCACTGACAATCTTACGAAGGTAAATGAATTCATCACCTGAGTGAAAAACTGGTTTCAAAAGGCCAGAGCGTAACAATAAAACAAGTTTTTCAGCATCAATTTTATCAGTTTTAGCCCCTTCACTTAAAAGTTTGTTCCGAAGAGGATCACAGACTATGAACTCATCAACACTATCCTTTAATTCTGAATACAACCACTATCGAAGTTGTAGTCTCTTCGATAGTCAATATCTTCTTACCTTTCAGAGTTTTTAAATAGGCACGAAGATTCCCAAGATCTGAAATCGTGTCCATAGTCTTAATATCTTTTGATTTGCCTGTCATCCTTGAAATGGCCATGTTACTTTGTGCCCAATCTACGGCTATATAGTGATCATACATTTTATTTTCCTCCTTTGTTGGTTTGTTTATAAATAAAGTCTTGAAATCCTATTTTACATCTTTTTTTTGCTTTTCCCTTTGAGGCCTTAAAAACCAGGCCAGCTAAAGGGTTTAGAATTTGTCTCGAAAAGCTCACCTCCTTCTGCAAGTACTTTAGGGTCACTATCATGGCTTAAACCAGTGACCTGTCTTTTTGATTTACCGTCTAGATCAGGCTTGTTAATACAAGAAGGTGAAGGACTAAGGCTTTGATGTTTTTTTGTTTGAGTTTTTTATCCTGACTTCGACACAACACATAGCGACAAATTAATAATTACAATAGGTTAAGAGATTCTGGGGTCACAGAATCAGGGTTATTTATTGTTGGGTGGAATTTTGTGAAAGAAGCCTCATGGTAGAGTTTCTTTGAAGGTGAAAGGCTCTAGATGGCCTCTATTTCCTTCGTGTTTCGAGAAGGAATTTGATAAAACTTTTGAGTCGCCTTTTCTTCTAAAACACTGTATTGGTCTTTTATGAGGATTTTTCTCATTTTATCAATGCTAAGATTTAGGCCGGCCTGATGGAGTCTGTGTTTCATCGTATAGGAGATGGCATAGGCTAAAAAACAGATTGCTATGTGAGCTTCTATACGTCTTTTCTTCCAATGATAAATAGGCCTCATTTTTAATGAGTGCTTGTTCACTCTAAAAGCCTCTTCAATCCTCCAAAGTCCTCGGTAACGTTCTAAAAGTTCTTGGGCCGATTTTTCTTTAATATTTGTAATGATCCCATGAAGACCGTCCCATAGAGCTTCTTTAGATATTTTCTCCTCATCTATCACTGCTTTTGTTTTGTCAACTTTAATAAACCTTTTTGTTCCGTGGTTGGAAATCAACTGATTGACAGGAATTTGATTGTTTCTTGCTTTTTTCATTAAACGATTGATCAAACGTTCTCTCTGGTTTTTATCTTTATGAGTTCTTTTCTTTGAATAGCTTACGACAAGCCTCCTTGATTCATGTTCAAACTCCTTCCTCCAAAAAAGATCAAACCCAAGGCTACACAGTTTATAGTCTTTGCTATCTAAAATTTCCTGCTTCTTTTCTTTAGGAAGAGTTTTTAATTTGCAAGCCACCACATAGTTGATCCCTCTTTCTTCCATAACCTTTAAGTTTTCATAGTCAAATCTTAAGATATGTGGAAATCCCTCTTGCACTTCCTTTTATTTTAGCAGGCATTAGAACGACTGCAGTCATCATTATTGGAATCACCACTCTAGTGTTCTGACCAGTAATTTTTTTCACAATTTTCAAGCCTTTAATCCAGGTCATTTTATTTAATTTTTTTTTATTATGTTTTAATACTCATATGTTAAATTTATTAAAGCCAAAAGATAAGAGAGAAATTCTTAAAATTATAAAGAAGTCTAAAAATCCAAGAGCCATATATCGAGCCAATGTTCTAAACTTAAGGAACAAAAGATTAACTGCCGTAGAGACAGCAGATTACTTAGAGATAACTCCTAGAACTGTTTTCAACATCCAAAAAAACTATGAGGATTTTGGGTTGAAAAAAGCTCTTGAAGATGATCCTCGTCCTGGAAAGCCTCCAAAGTTTGATGATCGCATAAAGTCAAAGATTATAGCTATGGTCTGCTCAGATCCTCCGGAGGGCTTTGATCGATGGACTTTAGAGCTCATTAAAGAGAGGGCAGAAAAAAACAAGATTGTAGACTCTATTAGCAAAGAAAAAGTTAGGATTATTCTTTTAGAACATGATCTAAAACCTTGGCAACAGAAGAGTTGGTGTGTACCAGAGCTTAATGATGAATTTATAGAGAGGATGGAGGATGTTTTGAAAGTGTATGAGAAGCCTCCGATTAAAGGAAAGCCTGTTGTGTGTATTGATGAAAAGCCTCTTCAGTTACTTGATGATGTTCGTCCTCCATCGGGTTGTCGTCCCTCGGAAGTAAAAAAAGTAGATTATGAGTATAAAAGAGAGGGTACAGCAAATGTTTTCTGTGCTGTGGAGCCTAAGAGAGGTTTTTATATGAATAAGGTAACAGAGAGAAGGACAGGTCCGGATTTTGCTAAGTTTTTATCTTCTGTTGAGAGACATTATTCTGATTCCAAGAAGATTGTTCTAGTTATGGATAATTTGAACACTCATAGAAAAAAAAGTCTTACTGATTTTTATGGAAAAGAGCGAGGTTTGCATCTATGGTCTCGCTTTGAGGTTCATTATACTCCGAATCATGGAAGTTGGTTAAATCAAGCAGAAATTGCAATCAATATGTACTCTCGTCAATGTTTAGGAAAATCAAGAATACCTGACATAGAAACTTTAAGAAAAAGAACCAAGGCTTGGGTAAATATTATGAACAGACGGAAGATTATAATAAAATGGAATTTTTCAAGAAAATCAGCCAGAGAAAAGTTCCATTATAAAAAATGAGACGAGCCTGTAAGAGCCTGTAAACTAAATTGTATATAAACATTAGAGAATCATATCTTTCCAATGAATTTGATACACTCTTTACCCGTACTTAAAAGTTATAAATTTCTAGAAGTAAAAATCCAAACTTATACATGAAAATGTAGAATTAACTTTTGGAATTGGTATAACTCTAAACATTTCACTTTTATTCTTTTTAATATAAAAATAATTTAATAAAATGACCTGGATTAAAGGCTTGAAAATTGTGAAAAAATTTACTGGTCAGAACACTAGCCGCTTTAGTTGGAGCAGGGGGGCTTAGGAGATCCCATTTTTAGAGGTCTGGCCACAGTAAACTCTCAGTTGATCCTATTAGGAGCTATTCCCGCAGCCTTGTTAGCTGTTTTTGTCGATAAACTGATTTTGAAGTTGGAAAAAGAAATGGTTTCTCCCGGAATCACTCAAGAAAAAAAATAGAGAATTTTCTTTCAAGTTCGCCCTCAAGAAAGAGTTAAGCTGGGAAAAAATCACAAAAGAAATCGAAGAAAATTTTAAAAACAATCCTCTTCTGATTTTACTACTTTTATACATACCATTCCCCTAATACCTTTAAAAGAAGTAGTGCCTAAAAGTCTTCATTTGTTTATAAATCTTTCCTTTCGGATCAAAAATTTGTCTTGAAAAGATACAAGAGAAAAAAAGTTGTCTTATTAAGATACGAAAAAGTAAAAATAACTCACTTTTTTACTTTTTTTTAAAAAATTTACTTAAAAAAGCCGATAGAGATTCCAATGGCAAAACCAAGATTGAAACAGAAACTTTTTATTTCATCAAACATAGATCATATTGATCAAATGAAGTTCATGACTGAAGAAATACAAAGCATTTTAGAGAGAAGAGGCTATAGCCTTACCCCTTACACCTCTGACTCTCTTCAAAAATTCTCTGAAGATCCTGAAGAAAAACAAATCGCTTCTCTTGAGGAGGCAAGGAACTATTTGGAGATCATCAAGCTAAAGCCCATTCTAGAGAATACAGGAAAATTGAGAAATCAAGAAGAAGTTAAGATTCTTAGGATTTTCTTTGATAAGTATAACGTACTTGCTCCTACGGAAGTCTTTAGAGAGATTAAAGAAGGTAATGTTATAGAAGTGTACACTGAAGATCATAGACAGATTCATAGAAATTTTGAGTTTCTCCATGAATGTAAATATGACTATCTCACAACCATTCGAAATCCTTGGTATGAAATTTATGATAGGGATAATGAAATTCAAAATCAAATTTTATCTCAAGTAGAAGTTTTTATTCGTGGGCCAAGGGTCTATAGTAGTATTGATCCTAAAATTCCTGCACATACTGTTAAAGAATTAAAACTTGAGAACGTTAAAAGGAGGTATTTAATTAAAATGAGGCGGTGGATTAAAGTTCCCTGCACAAAGAATAAGGAATGTTTTATAATTGTTATCTCAAAGACAAAAAGAATTAAAACCTAAACACTCATTTTCTTAAAAGGAAGGGCTTGTAATCTGATCCCGTAAACTAAATTGCATAACTGACTTTTTCATAGATGATTTGAAATATTAATTGCCTCCTCAAAAGAAGTTTTTTTAAAATCTCCTAACTGAAGCTTTTCCTTAAGTCAATTTTAAAATTTTAAATTTGAACATAAAAATGTCAAATTAATTTCTGTAATTGGTATAAGCATATCTTTTCGTTTTAATGCTGATAAAAGCTCTTGACGCTCTTTTTTTGATAATAAGGCTCCCATAAAAGATATTGTTTGCATAAAACTTTATGTTATCAAAACATTTTTACAAAAACTAGCCCCCCTCTCTGTGTATGGATTCTAAAGTGTGACCAGTATAAGTCCTATGGATTTTGAGGGCTGGAACCTCTTGGAGGTTTCTTTCGGAACCTCATGGACACTTAAAGAACGTTCGCTCTCATTTCACTCGTTGGGAGAAATCTAGAATTTCTAAAGAAGATTTCCTCTCATCTTATAAAAGATTTTAAAAACGAACATCTTTCTATTGATAGCACTATAGTACGAGCTTTATCAGCATTTTTCTGGTGCAAAAAAGAAGGAGCAAAAAAAAGACTTTGACTTTGGGTTCTAAAATTTTGTCTTTTTAGAGGGAGAATGGCCTTTCTCAAACTTTAAAGCCCTTAGAAGGCTTGTGGTGTATATTTTTAACCCCGAATTTAGGTAAAGTTGTCTAATTTTTAAGGTTGGAGGTGGCGACCGGATTTGAACCGGTGTGCAAGGATTTGCAGTCCTCTGGATAACCACTCTCCCACGCCACCTTTTGAGTGTGTCTTATTGTAAGAGGATCAAATTTTCTTATAAAAATCAAGGCTATATACGAAAAAACCTTATTATTGATATTTGGTGTACTCTGAAAAAAATGAAGCAAATAAGGCACATAAGAGGTCTTAAAAAAAATTCATATAACTCACCTTAAATAAAGTATCAATTTTGTCAAAAAATTGTAAATATGAAAAAGAAAGGGTGTCACTTTGCTTCTACAGGTAAAACTCTTTTTTGATTTTTCTCCCTTATCTCAAAATAAATGATATTGGAAAGTTCTAAAATTAAAGCCTAAGAAGAAGTAGAGGCTATCCCTAAAAAATCAAGGTAAGATCAGTGTTTCTAGAAATCAATTAATTGCTGAGCTTATGTTGCAAGCAGGGTGTATTAAGAGAATGAGAGTAGGGATTAATCCCTTCGAATATGTCCGTAATCTTGTTAGGCTCTTTCAGAAAGGGCATTTTCATTTAACCTTCAATTTACCTTAAGAATACTATAACTTAATGCAACACTTCCATTGCAGTGTATTATCTTCAGTCACACAATTTAGGTCCAAAAAACTGAAAAAGTGACAAAAAACGGCACTGTTTTAAAAAAAATACATGGATCAAAGGCTCAACTCAAAATAAAACACCTCTCAACTAGGAACTGATCTTGCTGTATATTTTTATATATGAGGCAAGTTATTTTTTTCGTAATTCTCATGCTATTTTTTGGGATTTTTTCAGCCCAAAGCAATCTCAATACTTATAGGAAAAGCACTCTATATCCTACTTTCAAAGTTGTAGATAAAAATAAAAATTTTATTAATATAGCTTCAGACATCAAACCTGTAGGTCCTATTTATTTGGAAAATAATACCGAAAAGGGTCTCTCAGAATATGTTCGTCGTATTTTCATTGCCTTTATCACAGGAGCCGACAAACTTGTCAGATTAGATTATTATAATGACAATCCTGAATATCATAAAAACTACACCTACTACACTTTTTTACTTACAGCTTTAGCTGTAGGACAGCATGAAAGCCGTCTTATTCATGTTAAAAAAACCCAAAGCATAGACTCTTGCCCTTCAAAATCTCAATATGTTATTGAAGAATTCAATCGATTTATGAAACTTCCTACAGAAGCTCTTCAAAGTACTTACTCTCCTATTTTTGTAAAAAATTGTAAGGAAAACAGCTATCAATTACTGTACCATCGTGGTGATGTAGGGATTATGCAATTCAATTTAAAAACTTGGAAAAACTTCCTTAACGATCCCAGCACTCTTTTTGATACATATCGCAACATCAATATAGGTTTAGAGATACTTTATGAAGGTTTTGAAATTATAAGAAACAACTTATACAGCTTTAACGAAATGTGTTCTTCTAACACCTTTCTTGAAAATCCTTTTCGAGGACAAAAAATAAATGGAAGTTACACAAGAGAAACAAAATATTATCGCTTAGCAATAACAACTTGGAGTTCAAATTACAATCAAGGAAAATCTTTAGTGAGCTTCAAAAGATTAAAAACCAATGAAAGAATTCGCAAAAAATTCTGTTACTTCCTAAATCCAAATAATTCTAAAGTGAAAAGATTAAAAGAAGCTCTTAATAGTTTGATTATAACAGGAGATAGTCTTTTTCATCAATATCTTCCAGAAAACAGCTTAGAAAGAAAAGTTCTTGAAGAGATTGTCTACAACTTTCGTTCTATTTTTACAGCCAATGTTATCGAAAAAGAAAAAAACTTATATCTTAAGGAACTTTTAAAAATGGATATTTCTAACAACAAAAATTTCATACTTCCCGATCGTTTTAAATACAGACCCACTCATTTTCTTAAAAAAGAAGAGGTCCCTTTTTATTCAGAAAAAAGGGAAGAAAGAGTCTGCGGTTTTATAGATAACACTCAATTCAACCTAGGGATTAAAGTTTTAAAATATGAGAAACCCTGGAGTATTGTAGAGCTTCCCCTTTATAATATTTTCTTAAACCCCGCAAGAGAAGCTTTGATTGTAAGAAGGACTAATATTCGAATTCTTCCTACAACAAAAAACAATGAACCTCTTGAACTCCATAGTCCCACACTCAACTCTCGATTTCTTCTCTTAGGGGGCCAAGCAGAACTCAATGGCAGAAAAACATCTTATTATCCTATTTTATACAAAGGACAAAGAGCCTATGTTTATAAAAATAACATCCTCATCAAAGAAAAACCTATACGTCTTGACTGCGAACTTTCTGAAGAAAATACTCAATTTTATATAAAACATAAAGCTCTTTCTTATAATTTTTCAGATTTTATAGGACAAGCCTATTTGAAATCTTCAAAATCCATTAGACTAAGAAAAGGCCCTAGTACAGCAGACACCATTATTTTCCAAACCTTTAATCGAAAAAAAAGTATTCGTGTTGTGATTTTTGATAAAAAAGATACTCAAGATATAAGATTTCCTTTTTGGTACAAAGTTTCTAACCCCTTTGGTAATCCAGGAAAACATCTATGGATTTGGTCAGGTTCCTTAGAAAAAATTCAACTCATGGAAAATATGAAAGATTAATTTCAATAATGAAACCGATTATAACTTTATTTTTGTTTTTTAGTTTTCTTACTTGGATGAGTTTTCGACAAGAAAGCTCCACACAAATCTTACAAAAGAGCAAAAGTGAAGAAATTTCTTTAGAAGAATTAGAAGAAAAAGAAGGGGAAAATTTAGAATCTAGTGCAGAAGGTAAAGAAGGTTCTAAAGGTAGTAAAGACGATTCTTCTCAAGCCTTATCTGAAGATTCTCTTTCGCACAAGAAAACTCCAGAAGAAATTCTGCCAAAAGAAGTTCTCTCTTATCACCATCCAGAGAACATGATAGAAGCACTAAGTTCGGAAAAAATTAAAGAATATGCCAATTCCATTCAAGTTTTTTCTGAGAAAGTTATTTCTTGTTTAAATGAGGAAAACAACTGGTGCAATCAAAAACAGGCTAAAGAGGATTATTTTCACCCTGAAAGAACTCTCTATCACCAAAGCTTAGAAAAGGGGCTTCTTTTTCTGGGAGTAGCTTCAGAGAAATTACCAGAGACTCTCAATTTTTTAAGAAAAGAGTGGCTCTTAGAAGCTACTTCTCTTCAAAATAACAATATCTCTATTTATGCAACAGACCTTCTTTTGCGAATGGATTCCGACATAGAAATGCAAAAAAATATTATAGAAAAAATAAAAGACATCAAAGGACAGCCTAAGTTTTCTGTGCTTCAACTTATTTATAACAAATCAAAAAACTCTCAAGACACGTTAAAACTTCTTGAGAATTCTTTTATAGAAATTTTTCAAAAAAAAGATTTCTCTGCTTCGAGAAAGATCATTCAAAATTTATCTTTTTTTAATTTTGAAAAATCTCAGTACGAAAATCTTGCAAAAAACTTATGTGAGTTAAAAAGGGTGCAGGAAAAAGATGCTGAATCTATAGAGGAGAATACATGGAAGCTTATGGAACTTCAGTTTAACTCACAGCTAGAAAAAAAAAATATCCTTCCTGTTGATTTCTCACAAATTTGTTCTTAAACTGTAATAAGAGATTCATACTCTTTTAAATAAAATCTTAAAGGCCAAAAACAGGAATCATAAGAAGGGTTAAGCCCTACTCTTTCGGAAGAAAGTACCGCTCCTGTCTTTTTAAAGTCCTTCTCAATAAAAAGTAAATCACTATCTAAACTCACTCCGTTAAATTTTCTATCTATTTGAAGGGCTTGACAAAGTTTAGCTGGGCCATTAGCAATGTCTTTTTTTCTCTTAAGATGCTTTCTGTGAAAGAACATGTTTTGAACACCTTCAAAGGGAAATACAGAACGAATGAGGACAGCTTCAGGAACACTCTTTCGAGATGTTACAACATTGAAGCAGTAGTGCATACCATATGTAAAGTACACATAACATGTTCCTCCCTTTTCATACATAACTTGATTACGCAAACTTTTTTTATTTTTATAAGTATGACAAGAAGGATCTCTCACTCCTAAATAAGCTTCTACTTCATAAATCAAACCTGAGAGTCTTTGCTTCTTTAAGATACGTACAAGCCTTTTTCCTAAAAGCCCACATGCTACTTTAGTGGTTTCTTGGGAATAAAAGCTAAGGGGCAGTTTTTTACTTTTTACCGTGTCGTTTTCCGTATTTTTTAAAGAATTTCTCAGCCCTGCCCTCTGTATCCACAAGCCTTTGTTGTCCTGTATAAAAAGGATGAGAAGCACTAGAGATTTCCACACACACAAGAGGGTAGGTTTTTCCATCTTCCCACTCAATAGACTCCTTAGATTTTAACGTTGAAATGGTTTTATAAGAAAAATCACAAGAAACATCTTTAAATACAATTTCTCTCATCTTAGGATGTAGTTTTTCTCTCATAAGACCTCCCTTATAGCACTTGTAAAGCCATAAAACAACTTTGATTTTTTGGCACAGAGCGATAAAGACTCAAAGATAATCTTCTACAAACTTGTGCTTTTTAGGCCAAAAAATTTTTTTCTTTAAATCCCTTTGGAGGAAATACCTTTCATAAAACTCATCCCTTTTAACAAGGAGAGCTCCTAGAGACTGAGTGAAGCTTGTGATCATTTGCAAATCCATCCAAGTTATTTTGTTTTTTTCAAGATGTTTTGTAAGAGAATAAAAGCATACTTTAGAGGCTTGACTTTTTTTATAGAACATACTTTCCGCACTAAAAAAGCCCTCAATAAACACACCATAAAGGCCCCCTATAAGTTCGTCCTTTTCCCAACACTCCACACTATGAGCAAGGCCTTTTTCATGAAGCTTACAGTAAGAGTTTCTCAGATCTTCTGTAAGCCATGTCTCAGAGTGGGCTAAAGCACAACCTTCAATAACAGCTTGAAAAGCACGGTCAAAGCTTATAGTCCATAATTTTGAGATTTTAGGTAAAAACTTTAAAAAACTTCTCTGTTTATGGAAATTTTTAAACTCTAAAATCCCTCTTTCTAAGGGACTGGTCCAAGGCACATACCTCTCAGATCTAGGCCATGGAAAAAGGCCTAAACTATAGGCTTCTACAAGCATAGAAGCAGTAGTAAAGTCTGTGACACAGCCAACCTCTTCATCTTCAGGCCAGCCCCATTCTAGGATTTGCTCTTTGAGAGACTTCATGATAAATTCATATACTAAATTAATGTAAATTTATACTAATTTAGTTGAAGGAGAAAAATAAAATGGTTCAAAAATGGGTGCTTGAAAAAGTAAGAAATATAGGAATTTCAGCTCATATTGATTCAGGAAAAACAACACTCACAGAGCGTGTTTTATTTTATACAGGACGCATTCATGCCATCCATGATGTGAAAGGAAAGGATGGTGTGGGAGCTAAAATGGATTCTATGGAATTGGAAAAAGAACGGGGTATTACCATCCAGTCTGCAGCTACTAATGTAAGATGGGATAAAAAAGACATTGAAATTAACATTATTGACACTCCAGGGCATGTGGACTTTACCATTGAAGTAGAACGTTCTTTAAGAGTTTTGGATGGAGCTATTTTAGTTCTTTGCGGTGTGGCGGGGGTTCAGTCCCAATCCATTACTGTAGATCGACAAATGAAGCGTTACAGTGTTCCTCGCCTTGCTTTTGTAAATAAGTTGGATCGATCAGGGGCTAACCCTTTTCGTGTTTGTGAGCAGCTTCGTGAAAAATTAAGGCATAATTCTGTTATGATGCAAATTCCTATTGGTTTAGAGAATCAACATGAGGGAGTGATAGACCTTATTACAAAAAAAGCTTATTATTTTGAAGGTGATGACGGTGAAAGGGTTAAAGAGACTGAAATCCCTCATAATTTAGTTGAAAAAATGCAAAAATGGAGGAAAGAATTGATTGCTAAAGTAGCAGATTTTGATGAAACCTTAGGTGAAAAATATTTAATGGAAGAAGAGCCTACTCAAGAAGAGATTAAAACAGCTGTACGTAAAGGAACTTTATCTTTACAACTTACTCCTGTCTTTTGTGGTTCAGCTTATAAAAACAAAGGAGTTCAGCTACTTTTAAATGCAGTAGCGGATTACCTTCCTAACCCTTCTGAATGTAGCAATGAAGGTCTTAATCAAGATAAGGATGAGGAAAAAGTAAACCTTGTCCCTGATCCTGACAAACCTCTTGTGGCTTTAGCTTTTAAACTTGAAGACGGTCGCTTCGGACAACTCACTTACATGAGAATTTATCAAGGTGTTCTTAGAAAAGGAGATTTTATTTATAATGTAAATAACGGGAAAAAAGTTAAAGTTCCACGTCTGGTTCATATGCATTCTGATGAAATGGAAGATATTATAGAAGCTAAGGCTGGAGATATTGTAGCTACTTTTGGCGTGGACTGTTCTTCGGGAGACACTTTTACTGACGGTAACATAAGAGTGTCCATGACCTCTATGTTCGTACCTAATGCTGTGATCTCTTTAGCAATTAAACCAAAGGAAAAATCTCAATCCAATAACTTCTCTAAGGCTCTTCAAAAATTTAAAAAAGAAGATCCTACTTTGAGAGTCCACCGGGATAAAGAATCCAATGAAACAATCATCTCAGGTATGGGAGAACTTCATTTAGAAGTTTATATTGAAAGAATGAAAAGAGAGTTTGATTGTGAAGTTTTAGCAGGACAACCTCAAGTGGCTTATCGAGAAACCATTGGTCAAAAAGCTGAATTTGACTATACTCATAAAAAACAAACAGGAGGAGCAGGACAGTTTGCAAAAATTGTAGGTTCTATTGAACCTTTAGCTTTAAAAGATGACCAAGAAACTTATATTTTTAATAGTAAAATTACAGGAGGACGAATTCCTAAAGAGTACATCCCTGCATGCAATAAAGGCTTTCAAGAGCAAATGACAAAAGGTTCTCTCATTAAAGCCCCTGTGATTGGTGTTAAAGTAGAACTTGTTGATGGGGCTTTTCATGATGTTGACTCCAGTGAGATGGCCTTTCGGATCTGTGCTATGGCGGCTTTTAGAGAGTCTTATAAAAAGGCTACTCCCACCATTTTAGAGCCCATTATGAGACTTCAAACTTCTGCTCCTGAAGAGTTCCAGGGAAATATCATGGGGCAAATCAACCAAAGACGAGGAATCATTCAAGGCACACAAACTGTAGAAGGTTTTGTGACTGTAGATGCAGAAGTTCCCTTAGCTGAAATGTTTGGCTACTCTACAGAACTTAGATCAGCTACTCAAGGAAAAGGGGAGTTCACTATGGAGTTTTCTCGCTACCATGCTGTGCCACGTAATGTTCAAGAAGATCTTATTAAAATCCATTTAGAGAAAAAACAAAAAGAAGCTTAATTGAAATGATTCTTTCCGACAGGACAATTTTAGAATTCATCACCCAAAAAAAACTTATTGTCAGACCCTTTGAGTCTAGCTCAATACAACCTGCCTCTTTAGATTGTCGTTTAGGAAATGAGTTTTTGATGATTGAAGACGATGACACAATTAAATTAGATAAACAAGTTAAGTACAAAAGTCACAAAGCAGAGAAACTTACCATTGAACCTAAAACGTTTATCCTTGCTACAACTGAGGAATATCTTGAAATCCCTGACGATTTGACAGCTTTTGTAGAAGGAAGAAGTTCTATAGGACGTATAGGTCTTTTTATACAAAACGCAGGCTGGGTGGACGCTGGTTTTAAAGGAACGATTACTTTAGAACTTTACAATGCTAACACAGTTCCCATTGAGCTTGAAAGGGGGCGACGCATTTGTCAAATGGTCTTTTGTAAAATGGATCAAAAAGCTAAACACCCCTATCAGGGTAAATACTTAGGTCAAAAAGGTACTATGGGAAGTCTAATCTATCAAGATAATGAGGTGAAATGTTAGAAAGTGATCTGACTTTATGACAGGGATTATCTTTTATGCTCTGTTTGCTGTTACAATAAGTTTTACCTGCAGTTTAGCTGAATCTTTCATTCTTTCTGTACGTCCGTCTTATTTAAAAGTAAAAATTAAAGAAGGAATCAAGAGTGCTCAACTTGTTTATAAACTTCGAGATAATTTAGAAAGATCTTTAATAGCTATATTGACTGTGAATACTTTTGCTAACATGTTAGGTGCTGCAGGAGTAGGGGCTCAAGTACAAAAACTTTATGGCAACACTTATGTAACCATTTTTAGTGTGTTCCTAACACTCATCATCCTTATTTTTTCAGAAATTATTCCCAAAAGTATAGGTGCTAGAAAGTGGAGGATGCTTGTACCTTTTGCAGGTTATGTCATTCATCTTATGATTTACTGTGCTTATCCATTAGTGATTCTTCTTGAAAAGACATACAAAAAAGATATTTTAACCGATGATCTTACTCTATCGAGAGAGGAAGTGATTGAAACAGCACAAATAGGAGCAAGTGAAGGCTCTTTAGAAGAAAAAGAAAGTGTCATCATCAAAAACTTACTCTGTCTTGATAGTATTCCTGTTTCAGAAGTCATGACCCCTCGAACGGTCATCTACTCTTTTGAACAAGACACAAAAATTCAAACTTTTTTGAAAGATGGACATAAAACCATTCGGTTTTCTCGTATTCCTGTCTATAAAGAGACTATAGACAATATTGTAGGTGTAGTACACCGTTATAAAATCTTAGAAGCATCTTCTCAAGATCTCCATAACCTGACACTTAAAAATCTTATAAAACCTCTTCACAGTGTTCCTGAGACAATGTCCATAAGAGCTGCTATTGATCAGTTTCTTAAAAGAAAAGAACATTTGTTTTGTGTTGTAGATAACTATGGAGTTCTCTCAGGAATTATCACATTAGAGGATGCCATTGAAACTCTTTTAGGAGTAGAGATTGTAGATGAATATGACAGTGTTACTGACATGAGAGCCTTAGCCCTTGAAAAATGGAAAGAAAAAAGAAAAAGTAAAAATATTCCTAAAAGATCATGATCTTTATCTACACTACTTTTCCTTCTCAAGAACTAGCTCGTAAAATCTCCGCCCATCTCGTTAAAGAAAAGCTCATTGCTTGTGCCAATCTTTTTCCTTCTGTAAACTCTATTTATTCTTGGAAATCAAAAGTCGAAGAATCTCAAGAGTGTGTCGGAATTTTTAAAACAAAAAAAGAGCTTTTCGAGACAGTCAAAAAGGAAATCCTTTCTTATCATGAGTATGAATGCCCTTGTATTGTAAGTTTTTCTGTCGATAAAGTTCATAAGGAGTTTTTAGATTGGATTCATCAGAACATAAAAAATTAGCACAAGCTGTGTATAAAAAAACCTATTTGAGAGGGCATTTTAAACTCCGTTCAGGGACCTTTAGTGATGAATATTTTGACAAATACCAAATTGAATCCGATCCAGAGCTTTTAGAAAAAATAAGTGAAGCCTTAATTCCTCTTATCCCTTCTCACATAGAGGTTTTAGCAGGACTTACTCTTGGAGGAATTCCCCTTGCCACAGCTCTTTCCTTAAAATTAAAAAAGCCGCTTTCCTTTGTGAGAAAGAAAGCAAAAAGTTATGGAACTTGCAAGCTCGCAGAAGGAGCCTGTATTGAAAATAAAAAAATTTGCATTATAGAAGATGTCATCACTACAGGAGGGCAAGTGGTGAAAAGTGCTAAAGCTTTAAGAAAAAATAAAGCTCAAATCACAGATGTAGTATGTCTTATTTTAAGAGACACTAAAGCTATAGATATTTTAAAAAAAGAAAATCTTAATCTTCATTTTTTATTTCAAAAAAGTGACTTCTCATCATCTTGTTGACTCTTTTAATTGGCTTACCAGATTCTGAGTTTTCTGTTCCTTTCTGTAAACTCTTCAAACTCTAGTGTTCTGACCAGTAAGTTGATTCTAGGATTATTAAAGAATAAGGTAAAATTTGAAATGAAAAAATCAGTTACACAATTTGATTGACAGGTCCTATTTTTTAGCTTTCTTGATAGGTTTTTTGACACTCTTCTTAACTTTCTTTCTTTGAGAGGACTTCCTAGCTTTCTTAGAAGTTTTTTTGGAGGTTTTCTTAGCCTTCTTTTTTTGAATTTTAGCTTCTTTCTTGATAGGTTTTTTGACACTCTTTCTAACCTTCTTTCTTTGAGAGGACTTCTTAGCTTTCTTAGAAGTTTTTTTGGAGGTTTTCTTAGCCTTCTTTTTTTGAACAGGTTTTTTAGCTTTCTTTTTAGATTTTGAAGCTTGTTTTTTGCCTTTCTTTTTAACTAATGTGGAGGGTGTTTTTGCCATTTTATTCTCGGAGTCTTTAATAATATGTTTTTCTTGACTTTTCTCAACTTCTTGAGTCAAAGCTTTTGGAACTCCCTTTGGAAATAACCTCTCAAAAAGCATTTCATTGAGAACTCTAAAGGCCTCTGTACGCAAGTCATACTCATAGAGCAGGCGATAAAAAGCTGATACATCAGGATTCTTACGAAACTTCTTAGGAGACTGTATTGAAGAACTCTTTGCTTGTTGTTTAAAAGGCATACTTATTTTTTGATTTTTTTTGAGAAAAAGTCAATGAAAATCTAATTAAAGTTTCCAATCAATAGTCGCATTGCATTGATAAATGGAGGAGAGTTTTTTGTCTTAAAAGTGACAAAGGCTTTTTTCAAATAGTATGATAAAATTCAGAAATGATAAAAATAGACGGCCAATTAGTGTGTTCTCAGAAACTAGAATTTCTTTGTCAAGAGATTTCCTCTCTTCCCTCACCTCCTAAGCTAGCTGTTATTCTTGTAGGAAACGATCCTGCCAGCAAGATCTACGTGGATCATAAAATAAAATCTTGCGAAAAAACAGGAATTAAAAGCTATCTTATCAAGCTTGATTCTCAGATAAACCAAGATCAGCTTATAGAAGTAATTCATAAATGCAATCGAAACCCTCAAATTCATAGTCTTTTATTACAACTGCCCCTACCTTCTCACCTTGATAGTCAAAACATTCTTAATCACCTTTCACCTTCAAAAGATGTAGATGGTTTAACTTTAATAAACCAAGCTCGTTTATGGCTCAACCAACCAGGAATAAGACCCTGTACTCCTTACGGAATTTTTAAATTACTTCTTCATTATAAAATCCCCATAAAAACAAAAAAGGCTGTGGTTTTAGGTCGTAGTGCTATTGTAGGAAAGCCTATGGTTGCACTCCTTTTAAACGAAGGAGCTACTGTGACCATCTGCCATTCTCAAACGCAAGATATAAAAAAAGAGACCTTAAGTGCAGATATTGTTGTTGTAGCTGTGGGAAAGAAAAAATTTCTTGATAAAACCTACTTCAAATCTGATGCTACAGTGATTGATGTAGGAATTCATGATTTAGGAAGAAAAAACGGTAAAAGAAAGCTATGCGGTGATGTTGATTGTGAAGGTTTAAAGGTGAAAGCTTTTACTCCTGTTCCAGGAGGTGTAGGACCTATGACTATTTATCAACTGTTAGAAAATACAGTAGAGCTTTATAAAAAAAATGGATAAAGAACAAACTACTCCTCTTTACCATGAATATAAGAATAAAAGTTTTATCTTCAACTTTTCTGGCTGGAAGCTACCTTTATATTTTACAAGCCAAAAACAAGAGCATATGAAAGTAAGAACAGATGTTGGCGTTTTTGATGTGTCTCATATGGGAGAGATTAGAGTTCAAGGAGACAAGGCTTTAGATTTTTTAGAGTGGCTTACTACAAACCAAGTGGGAAAATTAGAAAAACACAAAAGCCAATACAGCCTTCTTCTCAACGAAAAAGCAGGTGTAATAGATGATATTATAGTTTACTGCTTGAAAGAAAAAAAAGATTATCTTTTGTGTACCAATGCCATTAATATTGAAAAAGACTTTCAATGGCTTAATCAAAATAACTCATTTGAAGTTAAAATTACTAATGAAAGCCACAAGTGGGCCCAACTTGCCTTACAAGGGCCTAGAAGTTTTGAGGTTTTAAAGCAAATTTTTAAAGATTTTAGAGATTTACCTCGTTTTTGTTTTATGTTTCATGAAGATCTTATGATCGCTTCCACAGGCTATACAGGAGAAAAGGGTTTTGAAATCTTTCTCTCACCTAAAAAAGCCCCCTTTTTATGGAGAAAAATCTTAGAAAAAAAAGTACCCCCTATAGGCTTAGCTGCAAGAGACAGTCTTCGTATAGAAATGAACTACCCTCTCTATGGGCAAGAACTGACAGAAAAAATAAACCCCTTAGAAGCAGGTCTTTTTTGGGCTATAAAACACAATGAAAAGGAATTTTTAGGCTCTCGAAATCTTAAAAAATCTAATTATAATAATAGGTTAATTGGTTTTGTTATGGAAAATTCCATTATAGCAAGGGCAGGCTACGAATTAATTTCATTTGACAAAAAACCCTTAGGATGGGTAACTAGTGGTACCTATTCACCTCTTTTGAAAGCTTCAATTGGTATAGGTTATGTAAAAAAAGAGTATGCAAAAAAAGGAGAACTTTTAGACGTTATAATAAGAAAAAAAGCTTATAGAGCAAAAATTGTAAATACACCTTTTATAAAAAGACCATCAAAGGAGGAAAAAACATGAACTTTCAAATACCTGAAATAAACTATTATACAAAAAATCATGAGTGGGCTCATGTGGATGAAAATTTAGTGACAGTTGGAATCACAGAATATGCTCAAAATGCCCTTGGAGAGATTGTCTATGTGGATTTGCCTGAAGAAGGGCAGAAAGTTACTCAAAGTGATGTTTTTGGTGTAGTGGAAAGTGTAAAAGCTGTGAGTGATTTGTATGCTCCTGTTTCAGGAACTGTTGTAGAAGTAAACACGCAACTTTTAGATGATCCAGGAGTGTTAAATGATGACCCTATGGAAAAAGGCTGGCTTATAAAAATTGAAATGGACACAGAAAAAGAATTAGCACAACTATTAAGGTTTTCTGATTATAAAAATTTAATTACACGAGAAAGTAAATGAAAAATATATAGTTTAGAAAGCAAAATGAAAAAAAATAATTTATCAGCCCATGTGGTGGAACTGGCAGACACGCTAGACTTAGGATCTAGTACCGCAAGGTATGGGGGTTCGAATCCCTTCATGGGCACCAAGTAAGACACTAGTCGAACCCACACAACTTAATGAGACTGGTTTTGCTGGGGCATAAAGCCCCAAGTGTACCTTTTGAGGGTGAACCTCTATAAAATCAATCACATTATCATAGATTTCTTTATGCTTTTCTTTGGGAGTTTTTCTTAGATTTTCAGTAGTTACTTTGAGATTTTCTATAAGCCTTTCTTGATCTACTTCTAAGTGGCTTCTTTTTAAAAGCTCCTCTCTTAGAAATAACTCACTTTCCATAAGTTTTTCTCGTTTTTCTTTGATTCTTCTCATTTGCTCATAAATGGGTTCTGCTGGAATGTCATGAGGGATTTCAGAAAGCCTTATGGAAAGATTTTCTAGCTTCCTGACTAAAGATTTTATTTCTTTTTCTACACTTAAGAGCTGGCCTTGTACTTTGGGAGCTTCCTTAGCGCTGGATTGTTCATAGTCTTTGATCATTTGATTGATAATTTGTGGTTTTGTTATCTTCTCTTGAATAACATTTAAGATAATATCTTCTGTTCTCTCTGCTCGGATTCTATGGAGACGACATTTTTTTCCTGTCTCTGTAAAAAGACTGTTTCCTTTGGTGTGAGAGTAATAGTAATGCTTTTTATTTCTTCCTGTAGCTGACTTTCCTCCCATAAGTTTGCCACACTCTCCGCACTGAATCTTGTTCGTTAAGGGGTAGGGATAGATTTTCCACTCATCGGGCTTATAGCGATTTTTATTTGCTTTTAGTATCCCCTGAGCTTTGTTAAAAATAGATTTTGAAAGAATAGGCTTCCATACAGCTTTTACCACTTCCCTTTTTATCTCTTTTTTCTTCTTATTGATTTCACGTTCTCCAATATAGGCTCTATTGGTTAAAAGAGTATACACAGAGGCAAGAGTAAAGATTTTCCCTCCTTTTTCTACCCCAGCTTTATTGTAAGTCGGTTTCTTAACAGCCCTTGACTTCTACTGAGGAAACTTTTCTTCTTTTTCTCATTTTATTTCCTAACATCTTCCCAAAGCGTTTAAAATCTTATGACTGGTATTTTTTAAATGTCTGTATAAGACTTTGAAAATTCATAGGTCAATATTTTTTGCCTCCTCAAAAGAATCTGTGGGTTCCCGGGAGGAGCCTTTTCTTTTTGATAAGCCACATTAGAATCACAGTAGTTGTTAAAATAAAATTCAAGAAGCTCAGGTTCAATATAAATGGCTGTGTTTTTAAAAGATTCCTTTCTTTCATATTCAGAAGAGTAAATGATCTCACCTGCCTTTGCTCTGTTGTAAACTTCATCACTAGCAGCTATGAAGAGATGTCCCTTATGAACAAAAAGAGCTTTCTTGTTATGACACTCAAAATTCATAAAAGACCCCGACATGCCATATAAACCAGGACATCTATGGCCTAGGCTCCTTTTGATCACTCCTTCATTTCTTCGTATTTTCATCCAACTAAGATTGTGGCAAGTATGGCTTTGTATGTAATCTTTTATAGCTTTTAGTTCATTTTTTTTCATCTTTTTTAAATGAGATTCTGTTAAAACTGAAGTAATTCTTGCTTGAAGATAGGGGTCTTTAAAGCAGGAATCTAAGTCTTCTTTGTTTGCTACCCTTTCTATATCGATCTCAAAAGCAGGGATATTGCCTTTTTTGCGGTATCGTTTAGGCATAGGAATCAGGGCTTGATCCACTCCTGAATAATGAAGTTCATCATCCAGAACATAACCAGGACTTACAAGACAGTTGTGAGGTTTAAGACATTTTTTTTAAAGAGAAAAGATATTCTTTCTTGGAATATCAAAATCACCGTTATGATTATAAACCGTAATAACTTTATAATCTTTACTAGGTGCTACACAATGACCTGCTGTAAGAAGAAGAGGGTCTTTACATTTTTTTGCTCCTCTTTTAAGTCTTATAACAAGTCCTGAACAAATGACTGTTGTTTCTACTCTTACAGTTGCATTTCTGATGGTTTCATCAACAAGGGCCTTAAAAAAATGACAAGGTGGGTGAGGGCAAAAAAGAGTTGCTATGGAGTTAAGTTTTGAGAAGGGATTTTCTTCATCACAAGCCTCTAAGAGGATGGGAAGAAAGATAAGAAAAAAAAGAATCAAAAACCTCATACTTAAGTTCTATTTTAAGTAAGTCGGTTATATAGTGCTTCCGTTTAAGTTTTCCGTTTTTTTTGAGTTGAGGTCTAGTTTTTATTCTAAGATCTTGATAAAAAGTCATTTGTTTTTAAAAATAGCTTCATATGTCAGGGTTTCTATCAAAAAAAGAGCGAGAAGATTTACTCTATGAACTATCTCTAGAGAAAAATCTTAAATACGCAAAAAGCATTATGACAATCCTCCATTTAGATAAAGGTGAGTTGTGTAAAGATATTTCCCGTTTTCTTTTCATTGATGAAGGCACGATAAGAGCCTGTAGAGATCGTTATAACAAAGGCGGGATAGAATGTTTAATCAACGACAATTACAATTCTAAAAGGTCTTTTTTAACTCAGAAAGAGTAGAAAATGCTTTTAAAGGAATTAGAGAAAAGAATTTTTCCATCATCACAGGCCCTTATTCAGTTCATTGAGGAGAATTTTGGTGTTACGTACTTTAACAAGTGGTGTAATTGATCTTCTCCATCGCCTTGGTTTTTCTTATAAAAAAGCCACAGCGATACCGGGTAAGGCAAAGAAAGAAGAGCAGAAAAAGTTTGTGCGTAAATACAAGAGAATTAAGAAGAAAGACGGTTCTGTTTACTTTGCTGATTCCACACATCCTGAGTGGGGCCTTACGATTTTATATGGTTGGATAAGAGAGGGTAAGAAGTTTGAAGTGAAGACCAATTCAGGCTGGAGAAAAAGAGTGAATGTTTGTGGAGCTATTGAGATCAATAGTTTGAAGACGGTAGTCAGGAGTTATAAGACAGTTAACAAAGTTTTTCTATGTGATATGCTCTATCATATTCATTAAGAAGTATTCCGATGAAAAAGAGATTCATCTTATCTTAGATGGGGCCGGATACAATAGATCGAAGTCTGTCAAGAAGTTAGCGAAAGAGTTGAATATAAAACTTGTTTACTTCCTCCGTACTCACCGAATTTAAATCCTATAGAAAGGCTTTGGAAGTTTATGAAAAAAGAGGTCACGGCGAATCGATATTATGAAAACTATGACGATTTCAAGGGAAGTTTAAGTCAATTTTTTAGAGGAATACGAAACCACAGGCCTAAATTAGAAACTTTGATAACTGATAACTTCTCCATCTTAGGAACCTGAAAACCTAAACGGAAGCACTATAGACCCCTTCTGGATTTAAAACCGTCCTCTTAGAAAATTCATAACCCAACCTAAAACTCATAGGTTGTGTAGCACGAAACCCATCAACAATAAGAATCCTATCTCCTGTAATTTGAGCTTTTTTGTTTTCCAAATCAAACACTATATCAGAAGATAAATAAAACCTTTGTTTAATTTTCTTCTTTTTAGCTTCTTTTAATTGTCCTTGATTAGCTCTTAGGAACTTCTTTCTAAAATGAGAGGCTATAAATTGAGAGGATTCTTCTAATTTCTCTTGTATTGAATCGCTATCCCAGTTATGTCTGTATTTCACAAACCTTTCAATAGCCCTTTCTAACTCTTTTTTAATTTGCTCTTGAGTCTCTTCTTTTGAAACATGAGCTATTTTAGATTCAGTGTCACTTATAGAGATAATAAAGGGATCGTTTGTGGCTAAAATCACGACAGAAATTAAAAGAACTGCATTTATGAAAAACATAAAACCGAGTAAACCTTTTAAAAAAACGTTTTGAGCCTGTTCATCAGCCCATATCTCAAAATATTTTTTATAATTCATAATATAAACTCCTTTCCTAAAAAACTTCATCTTTTTCTTTATTTCTTTTTGTTAACTTGGCTATCCTAGCACTTTTTGAGTAAACAGAGGCTATTGTCATACCTACTACAGGAACTAAAGAACTGCTAAAACTTGATAATCCAGAAGAAACTAAACTTTTTACAACCAAAGGTGTTCCTAACATACAAAGAGCAATAACAAAATTCATCACCACAAGGGTTAAATAGTTCCCCTCCATAGCAAAAGCATCACCTCATGCAAGAGACTTTAAAATAACTGATAAGATAGCCCAAACCACTTTCCAACTAGTGTTCTGACCAGTAATTTTTTTCACAATTTTCAAGCCTTTAATCCAGGTCATTTTATTTATTTATTTTTTATGTTTTAATACTCATATGTTAAATTTATTGCCTCCTCAAAAGAATCTGTGGGTTCCCGGAGGTTCTGGCAGTTTTCCAAGGTTATGATATAAGGCGATTTTTATAGCTTTAGAGGTTCTAAAGCCGTAAGATTTTCTCATAGTGAGTTTTACTTTGTTGTTTAAACCCTCTACAATCCCTGAGGAGAAGGCTTTTTTAGCCTTGAAGTAATTAAGAATAAGTAGCTTATGTCTTCGTATGGTTTTTGCTTCTCTTTTCATAGGTTCAATTTTTGAAAGCATGACTCGTCTCGTCCAACTGTCTATAAATTTACCAGCCCAAGTTGGTGAAACATAGGTCCATAACTGTCGGAAGTCTTCTTTTAAAAAATAACAGCGGATACTTTTTAAATTGTACTGTATTAAATGCCTTAATTTTACTTTCTCATAAGATTTTAAATTTTCTGCATTTTTTAACAAGGGCCATCTAGCTTTTGTTAAAAGGGGTTCATACCCGTCTTCTTTCATTTTTTTGTGTTCTGAAGCTCTCACTTCGTCTAAAGCCTTATTGAGTCTTGCTACGATATGAAACCGATCTAATATGTGTAAAGCTCCACTTGCCCTCTCCTTTATGACTTTTAAATAAGGCTTCCACATATCAGAACACACAAACTGTATATCTTTTGACTTCTCTCCTAGTAAATCAAAGAATTTTCTAAAACTCTTTTCTGTTCTTTTTTCTCCTATCCATAGCAAACGAACACTTTCTTTGCTTATTTCATAGACTAAGGTGAGATACTGATGGTTCTTTTTCCATTGTATTTCATCTACACCTATAGCTTGTATTCCCTTTAAAACCCTTTGTTTTAAACCATATTCTACGACCCATTCTACCGAAGCATAGACCTGATTCCAACTGACATGAAACTTACAAGAAACCTCTTTCCAAGACAGGTGACGACACCAGTCTGCTAAATACTTCATGTAAAAGATCGTTAAACTCTTCTTACCATCGGCCCAAGGTAAATACTCAACTTTTACCCCACAGCAAGGACAATTAACTCTTCTTACAAAATAAACAAAAAACACCCTGTAACTTAAAATAGGAAGGGATTCAAAGTCCCGTGATGATTTACTGCTGTCATACACTGAACAGGGCTTCTTACAAACACTACAAAAAGCTTGGCCATTTTTACGAGCCTTAATAGGAACATTAATTGACTTTCTATCTTTTGAAAAATAAATGTCTCCGTATACAAAAGACTTCCATCTTAAACAATCATTTAGTATAGTCTTCAAAAGCATCTCTTCCCTCCTTTTTTTTTTTTTTTTTGAATAACATTTTAAGGCATCTGGGAAGTAGGTGCTTCTTTTTTAAAATTTTAATGTAACACAGCAAATAAAAGCAAATAAAATGAATGTTTTTGAGTTCAATCACCGGAGGTGATAGAGGCCAGTAAGGGCCTCAAAGAACTCAAAAATACAAGATAGAATGTCTTACTCTTGCTTTGATTAATATGAGCCTTTTTGGGGGATTTCTAGCTACTTTTCACCCACAGATTCCCGGGAGGAGCCAATTTATTAAAGCCAAAAGATAAGAGAGAAATTCTTAAAATTATAAAGAAGTCTAAAAATCCAAGAGCCATATATCGAGCCAATGTTCTAAACTTAAGGAACAAAGGTTTAACTGCCGTAGAGGCGTCAGATTACTTAGAGATAACTCCTAGAACTGTTTTCAACATCCAAAAAAACTATGAGAATTCTGGGCTGAAAAAAGCTCTTGAAGATGATCCTCGTCCTGGAAAACCTCCAAAGTTTGATGATCGCATAAAGTCAAAGATTATAGCTATGGTCTGCTCAGATCCTCCGGAGGGCTTTGATCGATGGACTTTAGAGCTCATTAAAGAGAGGGCAGAAAAAAACAAGATTGTAGACTCTATTAGCAAAGAAAAAGTTAGGATTATTCTTTTAGAACATGATCTAAAACCTTGGCAACAGAAGAGTTGGTGTGTACCAGAGCTTAATGATGAATTTATAGAGAGGATGGAGGATGTTTTGAAAGTGTATGAGAAGCCTCCGATTAAAGGAAAGCCTGTTGTGTGTATTGATGAAAAGCCTCTTCAGTTACTTGATGATGTTCGTCCTCCATCGGGTTGTCGTCCCTCGGAAGTAAAAAAAGTAGATTATGAGTATAAAAGAGAGGGTACAGCAAATGTTTTCTGTGCTGTGGAGCCTAAGAGAGGTTTTTATATGAATAAGGTAACAGAGAGAAGGACAGGTCCGGATTTTGCTAAGTTTTTATCTTCTGTTGAGAGACATTATTCTGATTCCAAGAAGATTGTTCTAGTTATGGATAATTTGAACACTCATAGAAAAAAAAGTCTTACTGATTTTTATGGAAAAGAGCGAGGTTTGCATCTATGGTCTCGCTTTGAGGTTCATTATACTCCGAGTCATGGAAGTTGGTTAAATCAAGCAGAAATTGCAATCAATATGTACTCTCGTCAATGTTTAGGAAAATCAAGAATACCTGACATAGAAACTTTAAGAAAAAGAACCAAGGCTTGGGTGAATATTATGAACAGACGGAAGATTATAATAAAATGGAATTTTTCAAGAAAATCAGCCAGAGAAAAGTTCCATTATAAAAAATGAGACGAGCCTGTAAGAGCCTGTAAACTAAATTGTATATAAACATTAGAAAATCATATCTTTCCAATGAATTTGATACACTCTTTACCCGTACTTAAAAGTTATAAATTTCTAAAAGTAAAAATCAAACTTATACATGAAAATGTAGAATTAACTTTTGGAATTGGTATAACTCTAAGCATTTCACTTTTATTCTTTTGAGGAGGCAAAATAATTTAATAAAATGACCTGGATTAAAGGCTTGAAAATTGTGAAAAAATTTACTGGTCAGAACACTAGTGTATATTTTTTGTCGGGAATTTAGGTGATTTGTTTTACCATAATCTGTCCTCCTTTTTACTTACACTGCTTTTAGTCTACTATAGAATTGCAAAGAAGCTTCATTCGTTGCTATGTATCATAGGCATTTATGTCTGTTCTGTTAATTTCTAACGCCTTCTAGAATAACAATTTATTAAAACGATTGAGTGTTGTCTCTTAAAGCTTATCCTTTTCTCTATTGGTCAATCGTATAAATTTTTAACTTACAATCACTGTATGTCTGATAAACCTATCTTACCTTCCAGTAATCTCGGAAGAAGTGTGTCTCTTAACTTCTCTATTTCCTCAACCTCTTTTAAATTATTAAACATAAGATTTCTTATGGAAGCAACTAAGTTTTCATATACAATTCTTATTTCTCTAGGAAACTCTACAAACTTAAGTTTGTAGACATTGTTTCTATTAAAATTTAAAGTTAAGGCATTTGTATTCATCTTTTCTAGCCCTAAAGTTTGCATAAGATAAAAAATAAAAGTAAGTTTATATGATTTTCTAGGTTTTATAAAAAAAGTAGTATCTACAGGAAAGAAATTATTATCCTCCCAATACAGGCTACCAGTAGTTCCTTTTCTTCCCAAAATAATTCCAGGCCCCTTAACAGAATAAACATTATGAACACCACTGCGTCCTTCTGAATTATAAACAGGATAAGATCCTTCTACACGATTTGATTTTTTTAAAGATTTCCCATAGGCTAATTCGAGTATTTGATCTATCCTGCAAACATTAAACCCTTTGGGAATCTCTCCTAAATCACTATCTTCAAACTCACCTGGAAATAAAGAAGCCATATAAGCTAGTTCTTTTTGTTTTTTCTTGTTCATTTTTGATAGCTTTTGAGATAAAAGATGATCCATTTTCTTGAAATCTTCAACAAACTTTTTAGGGTTACAAACCCCAGAGATAATAGCTATAGCTACACGTTCAGCTTGTTTTTTTGACAAACCAGAGTCGAATGCCAGCTTTTTGGCATAGACGGGGTCGAAATCAATAAACCAAGATTTGAAAATTGTTTGTGCTAAAGATTCAAGAATATTATTTATTTTATTATTTATTTCTATTTTAAGCTTAAAATTGTTCGCAACTTTATTAATTTTAAGTCGATCATCTCTCTTAGGAAGTAGTATTTTGATTTTTTCAAGAGATTTTTTGTTTAATTTAGGTTGGACTGCTCCAGTTATATAAGGTGAAATATCTAAATATCTAAAATAATTTTCAAGATAGTCTAGAATGCCTTCTTTTTTCTCATCTAATATATGAACATGATCATTTATTCCATATTTACCTTCAACTACGAATGCAATTGGCGTTTTTCTAGTCTTCAAATTCTCACCGTCTTTCGAGATCAAAAAGTATTTGCCGTCAAAAGTATAATCATCAATATAATCAACAACTCCAGAAACTCCATAATACCTATATTTTCCTTTTTTTGTTTTTCTCTTTAAACCGCTTAAAGGAACTTTCTTTGCGTTTAAAAAGGTAGTTATTTCACTTAGTTTAAACTTTTCCCAGGACCTAAAATTAAAATTCATTTTCTTTTCTTGGAAAATAACATACTCCTCCTTGATAATTTTCTGAAACTCTTTAGAAATGCTTTTCCAGTCCAGAATATCCACCTTAATGGGAAGATCTGAGTTTTCAAAGTCTAATTTTAAAAGAGTTAGAGTTTTAGATGGAGTTTTTTTTCTTGAAACAATCACAAGATCAAGATCAGAGTTATCCTTTGCCATCCACCTCACTCTAGAGCCAAAAGCCCATACCTCGTCATTAGGAATATGCTCTTTAAAAATTTTTTTGACGACCTCTTCGTAGGCTGGGGCAAGATCAAGATTCAATTTTTTCCTCTAATTTTTTAAATAAAAATCGAACATCCTCTAAAAAATTCCTGGCTGTAAGGAAAACTTCCTCGGCTATATTGATATCATAAACATGGCTTGTTTGATTTCGTTTTTTCCTGTAGTCAAACCAAATTTCTGCACTGGAAAGAATTCCATTTTTTTCTCCATGTCTAAAAATATCATGAATTGTCATTTGATCAACTTTTTCGTCTGTATACTCTTTCAAATAACGATCCATTAAGCTTCGAGACATTTCATAACACATCTCAAAAGATTTAATGACACTTTCTTTTAAAGAAACTTTGAGTTCTTTATCCTCTGTATTTTCATATTTATCATAAACTAACAGTGAACTCTCAAGAGATCGAATTGTTTTTTCTAGCGGTGAAAGGTTTATTTTCATTTCTGCACTTCTTATACTTCAAACCCAATACTTGATAGATTTTTTTTGATTTCTTTTTCTAGCTTCTCTGATTTGGCAAACTCATCTTTTAATCTCTTTGTGAGTTGATTCATTTTTTTATGAAAAGAAAGAACATCACCTTCAGTTATGTCTATCTCCACATACTTTCCGGGAGTCAATACATAATTGTTAGATTTAATTTCTTCTAAAACCGAAGACTTGCAAAACCCTTTTATATCTGCATATTTTTTACCTTTATTTCTCCAAGAATGATAAATACCAGCTATTTTCTGAATCTCATTATCAGAAAAGGCTCTTTGGGTTCTGTTAATCATCTCTCCTGTATTTCTAGCATCAATAAAAAGCACTTCATTTTTTCTTTTTCGTTTCCCATCTTTTCCAGACTTATCTTTAGCTAAAATCCAAATACAAGCTGGAATTTGAGTGTTTAAAAAAAGTTGCCCAGGGAATGCTATCATGCAATCTACAAGATCAGACTCAAGGAGTTTTTTTCTAATCATTCCTTCATTGTTTATATCTGATGACATCGAACCATTGGCCAAAACAATTCCGACATATCCTCTGGGGGAAAGATGATCGATCACATGCTGAATCCAAGCAAAGTTAGCATTATTTTTTGGCGGAATACCGTACTTCCAACGTCTATCTTTAATGAGTTTATCTCTACCCCAATTACTGATATTAAAAGGAGGACTTGTCATAATAAAGTCTGCTTTTAAGTCAGGGTGCTGATTTTTATGAAAAGTATCGGCTGGCTCTTTTCCAAAATTAAAGTCTATTCCTCGAATAGCCATGTTCATGGCAACGAGCCTCCAAGTTGTTGGATTTGATTCCTGACCATAGAAGGAGATATTTTGTTTTGTTTTTTGGAAGTGTTTTTGATCGCTGTACATTTTAATGAAACGATTTCTTGAGACAAAAAAGCCTCCTGAACCCATAGCAGGGTCGTAGATTCTTCCCTTGTAGGGTTCTAAGCATTCTACAACCAAATTTACTACAGACTTAGGTGTGTAGAATTGTCCTCCCTTTTTTCCTTCTTGAAAAGCAAATTGACTCAGAAAATATTCATAAACATGAGTGAAAATGTCTCTTGAGGGACGTTCAGTGTCGTTAAAGCCAATAGTGGAAATAAGATTCACAAGCTCTCCTAAGCGTACATTGGATTGTTGTCTTGCAAAATCCTTCGGCAAAACTTTTTTAAGTTTTGAGTTTTCCTTTTCAAGAACTGCCATAGCATTATCAATTCTTTTCCCTATATAAGCTTGTTCAGCGTCATCTTGGAGTCCTTGGTCTCCCGTTACAGTATTTCCAAACCACCTCGCTTCTACAGGAACCCAAAAAATATTTTGAGATTTATAGTAATCTTTATTTTCTAGTTCCTGCTCAATGCCATTTTTAGTAGCGTTTTTATAAAAGTTTTCGTGCTTTGGATCTTTGAATTGTTTTCTTAAATTTTTGCGAAATTTATCAAAATCGTCTGATAAATATTTAAGAAATATAAGTCCTAAAACAACATGTTTATATTCAGTAACGTCCATATTGACTCGAAACTTATCTGCCATAAGCCAAAGCTTTTTTTCAATATCTTCAAGAGTTTGTTTTTTCTTTATAGATTTTTGGATCTTTTTTTTGACAGTTTTCTTCTTAGTTGCCATTAACAATTCCTTTATTTCATTTCATCTGTGCTATTATCTTTATCCACCTATACGTCAGAATTCTCTTTCCACATTTTTTTAACTCTCTTGGTTAAAATCTTTATTGACCCACAAATTTAGCTCCATTTAAATACTTCCGATAAAGTACGGTAATCAGTTTATTATATGATGACAATAAAAGGCTATTACAGACAAGATAAAGTCTCACCAAGTCAGAATTCAAGAATCCAGGAAAGGCTCAAGAACAGCTACAGCACTTTACACGATTGTGGAAAGTTGTAAGAAATGTAAAACTGGATCCTAGTACACTGTAAGACTATTTTTCTTGATTTCTTCTCCTATTGCAGGATATTATACCATTTCCAAAAATTAATTCGACATTCTTTTAATGCATAGCCCCCTGGCTTTTTAATCAAACTCTGTTAAATTTTTAGAGTGTCTATCAAAAAGAAAATATGGATGACCAGCCTTTTTTTGCAAAGCTGGGACTTAAAAACCCTGATTAGAAGAGTTAGACTCATCTAAGAAGTAAGCTCATAAAAAGGAGCTTACTATTAACTCGAGTTTCGACTTTTATATATTGTTCAGAAGCTCCTGTTCTTATCTGTATATTGCTCCAAATGTTGAATGGTTTTTTGGATGACTTTATTCTGTACTCTCTTGTTCTCTACAATCTGAACTGAAATAGAACCATTTTTTCTTGGAATCTTTTTTACAAACATATTTAAATGTTAAAAGAAATTTCCAGCCCTGAAAAGACCTCAAAAAAAGATTTCTGACACTACAAATGCACTTTCTGGAAAAATACCACCCAACTCTGTTCTAAACATAGTTCGCACACTTTTATGAAGTTTTAGTAGTGGAAAACGCTGAAGTCGGGACGTGCAACAAAGCCCTTTTATACTGTCAATTTCATCATCTTGAAATTCTGTGTCATAAAGAACTTTTTGAGTCGTAAACTGTCTGTCATCTTCTATATCTGCAAAAGAGTAAGTCGGTTTCTTAACAGCCCTTGACTTCTACTGAGGAGGATATTTCTTAGATGAGTCGTAACTCGGTTTTTAAACCGCTCCTAACTTATACTGACTACACTTCTTTCAAAAAAACCCCGTTAAAATCTAAGAAACATCCTCTCCACAGAAGTCAAGGGCTGTTAAGAAACCGACTTACGCAAAAGAAGCCGGACAAAGGACTCAATTTTTTATGATAAGGCTCGGTTTTGTTTTTTTCTTCTTTTTTAGAGTTTTTTACCACTCATCCATCATTTTTAATTCACAGGTTCCTCTAAAATGGTTTTCTCAGCTTTAAATTGATTTGCTAGCTTTTGAGCTCTTGCAATTTGCGAGGAAGTCATTTTATTTTCTAGTATAGATAATGATTCGCTTACAATCGCTTCTAATTTGCCATGTGCTTGAGCTTTTGATAAAATAAGCCATGCATAAGCTGTGAGGTAATTCTTTAAAACGCCTTTTCCCTTAGTATACATCATACCAAGATCATACTGAGCTTCTGCAAATCCTTGTTTTGCTGACTTTTCATACCAATCAAAGGCTTTTTTGTAGTCCTGTAAAACGCCTTTTCCCTCATAATACATCACACCAAGATTATACTGAGCTTCTGCATTTCCTTGTTCTGCTGACTTTTCATACCAATCAAAGGCTTTTTCGTAATCCTGTAAAACGCCTTTTCCCTCATATGATAAAATAAGCCATTTATAAGCCTTGTTGATGTAGTCCTGTAAAATGCCTTTTTCCTCACTATACATCACACCAAGATTATTCTGAGCTTCTACAAATCCTTGTTCTGCTGACTTTTCAAACCAATCAAAGGCTTTTTTGTAGTCCTGTAAAACGCCTTCTCCCTTATAATACATCACACCAAGATTATTCTGAGCTTCTGCATTTCCTTGTTTTGCTGACTTTTCAAACCAATCAAAGGCTTTTTTGTAGTCCTGTAAAACGCCTTTTTCCTCACTATACATCACACCAAGAGCATACTGAGCTTCTGCAAGTCCTTGTTTTGCTGACTTTTCAAACCAATCAAAGGCTTTTTCGTAATCCTTTAAAACGCCTTCTCCCCTAACATACATCACACCAAGATTATTCTGAGCTTCTGCATTTCCTTGTTTTGCTGACTTTTCAAACCAATCAAAGGCTTTTTTGTAGTCCTGTAACTTATCACCCTGTAAATCTTTTATTGTTTTAGTTCTGTAATTGGTATAAATATCTGCAAAAGAAGTCATAGAAAATAAAGACCATACTCCCAACCAAATTATTTGTTTTATTTGTAATAGACGTTATATGATCTGACAGTTACCCTTTCTGGGTTGATAAAAAACTGACAGACAGTTTTTTATCAACCCAGAAAGGGTAACTGTCAGATCATATAACGTCTATTACATTTAAGAACATAAAAACTGTCCACTTTTTTGGGGGGAAGATCACTCATCAATTAAATCACCTGCAACTTGACTGTCGTGTACTTCACCCCCAGTGATTTTAAAACAGAGTGGATTTCCATGCGCATCGGAGGCCATGTGTATTTTTGTTGTGGATCCACCTCTAGATTTTCCCACAGCACGACTTTCTCCACGCCGAGCTCCACTAGCATGCTGATGAACCGATACGTAACTTCCGTCGATGGACACCCACTCTGTATCAACTTCTTCTTGTAAAGTAAAAAAAAATCATTCCATAACCCTTTTTGTGCCCACCTATTAAAGCGATTATATGCTCTCTTCCAAGGACAGAACTGTTCAGGAATATCACGCCACGGACTGCCTGTGCGTAATTTCCATAAAATTGCTTCCATAACATTTCTATTGTTTGCTGAATGATAACAGCCTTTCTCTCTTATAATAGCTTCCAGATCCTTCCACATAGAATCTGTTAAAACTTTTCTTAACATAATACCTCCCTTTGTTATGAGCTTTTTACAATCTTTATAAATATTCAACACGCCTAAGGTCTTGAAAAAGGTCTAGGTAAATGAGGACACACCCTAGGATCACAAGGGGATGCTAAGGGGATGCTATTAATAACCCGAGTTTCGACTTTTCCCGACTTCAGCGTTTTCTTTTCAAGAATCTAATGATTTCAAGTGGTTACGCAAAATCGTGATCACTACATTTTAAACGGTGCCTTATAGGATTTTTATATGATTTTAGGGGTTAAAACTGTATATTGCCCCAAATGTTGAATGGTTTTTTGGATGACTTTATTCTGCACTCTCTTGTTCTCTACAATCTGAACTGAAATAAAACTATTCTTTCTTGGAATCTTTTTTACAAACATATTTAAATGTTAAAAGAAATTTCCAGCCTTGAAAAGACCTCAAAAAAAGATTTCTGACACTACAAATGCACTGTCTGGAAAAATACCCCCCAACTCTGTTCTAAACATAGCTCGCACACTTTTATGAAGTTTTAGTAGTGGAAAACGCTGAAGTCGGGACGCCGAGCTCCACTAGCATGCTGATGAACCGATACGTAACTTCCGTCGATGGACACCCACTCTGTATCAACTTCTTCTTGTAAAGTAAAAAAAAATCATTCCATAACCCTTTTTGTACCCACCTATTAAAGCGATTATATGCTCTCTTCCAAGGACAGAACTGTTCAGGAATATCACGCCACGGACTGCCTGTGCGTAATTTCCATAAAATTGCTTCCATAACATTTCTATTGTTTGCTGAATGATAACAGCCTTTCTCTCTTATAATAGCTTCCAGATCCTTCCACATAGAATCTGTTAAAACTTTTCTTAACATAATACCTCCCTTTGTTATGAGCTTTTTACAATCTTTATAAATATTCAACACGCCTAAGGTCTTGAAAAAGGTCTAGGTAAATGAGGACACACCCTAGGATCACAAGGGGATGCTAAGGGGATGCTATTAATAACCCGAGTTTCGACTTTTATATATTGCTCAGAGGCCCCTGTTCTTGAGTTTTAAGTTGAATGGAGGGTTTTTTAGGTTTTAAACAATAGGAGATGAGAGTACCTAAAAGATTGATGACAAAGTTTTGTGGGCTACGATGGCGAGAATGCTCAAGATGAAACTCTCCTTTTAACACTCCAATCACTGTTTCCACAACAGAACGTTTTTTCAACATCAACTTGTCAAATAAGGGAATCAATTTATTCTTCATATTTAATTTGACGTTTGTAATAAGCTTAACTCCCTTTTTTAAAAGCTTTTTGAAAAGGTCTGATGAAATATAACCTTTGTCTCCAAAGAGTTTCCCCACCAGCCCTTTACACAAACCTATAACAGGCTTTCGATCATCTACATTTCTCGGAGTTAAGGTAAAACTTAAAAGTTCTCCGAGGTGATTGATAACAATATGGAGTTTAAATCCGAAGAACCAGCCCATACTACTTTTGCCTCTTTTTAGCTAACTTTTAGAACACTTTATTTCGTCCTATTCTTTTATTTTTGAAGAAAAATCGATGTGGAATCAATAAATGATATGCCGGTGGTTTTACTCATAAGGCTTGTCGAGAAAAGAAACATCAAAAAAGCCATGTCTTTTTTGATGTTCACAAATCGGGAGTAAGACAACATTTTAGGAAAATAAGGTTTAAGATAGACTTCTGCAAACTGATAAAAGGCTTTAAAATTCCTAAAGCCAGAACTTTGGAAAAGTAAGCAAAGAGTGATAATTTCGCTGGGAGACATAGCACAAGAAAAACCTCTTTTATTTTTGGAAACTAGTTCTGGATGCTGCTGTATGAGAGGGGTTAAAAAATCATCGACAAGAACATAAATTGATATGATATAATTAGAATTAAACATCTTAGACCTCCTTGTATGTTTTTTGCAACTCTCAAGGTGTTTTTCCTTGTAAGTTGCTTCTTCAAGAAAATCTTACAAAGGTCTGAGGTGTTTGTTGATATCAGCTAGCCTTTAGCCCTGAAAAAAGTCGAAACTCGGGTTAATAGTCTTTTATCAGGAACTTCTCAAAATTTTAGAAAGTTAATGCTAGAGGTGCGTCTTTTTTCGTTTTTTTCACTGAAATGGCTTAAAAGGCCTGTACGCCTTCTTGAAAACTACTGTTTTGTTTAAGTTATGAAAAAATATTTAACCCTCTAAAATATTTAACCCTCTATAGTAGAAAGTAACAGGAATAAAGATCATACAGCATAAAAATCCTAGGCTTTTGTCAATTTTTCACGTTCGACTAATTTAAGCTTTGAAAGAATGAGAAAGATCTTAAAAAGAGATCAGTACAGTATTTTAAAAGAAAAAAAGACGAAAAAACTTTATCGCCTTCCATCAGGTTGTACAAAGGAAGTAGAAGAAATTTACAGTGCTTTTTCGCTTAAAAGAGACTCCTCTATGAGCCTCTTTCCCACAACATCTGCTGAATCTGCTGACCTTTAAAAAACCCTTTCCTGTGGCTCCAAAAATTGTAACTATTTGAAATTATTCACTTGTTGCAGTGTGTTGTGTCGAAGTCAGGAGTTTTTATTATTGGCTCCTCCGGGAATCTGTGGGTTCCCGGAGGTTCTGGCAGTTTGCGTTCTGTTCAATCATCTTTTACCTTACTTTTTGTTTTTGGCGTGATAGATAGAGCAGTTTAGAGCGGTACGTTGCGGTCTGTCGAGGTCTCAGGCAGTCAGGGTATTTTGTTGTTATTATTAAATTTTTCACTGATTCCAAAAACTTAGAAAATGGGCTCGTCTGCCCTGGAGGTTCTTTTGAGGAAGCATAATTTTGAATCGTTCTTTTCTTTTCTTCGTAGCTTGCATATTCTTGTCTCATACCACCAACATTATAATCAATCTAGAAAATTATGCAGTTGTAGCGAAACTTTTATGAATATCTATACTTTACAGGATCGGATTTTAAAACAAAAGTGCTAATATTCTTTATAAGCTTGTTACAGAATGTATTGAAAGAATTTATAGATATTTCCTCTATTCTTTTTAGAACTTTATCAACTTGTTTGTACTCTTCATGATACATTTCATAATAAGCAATAGATTCCATGCGATGTTCTATATCATTAGAGGCTAAAATGATCTCTCCTTTTAACTGATCTTTGAAAAAACGTAGTTCTTCCTCTCTCACACCTTTGTTTTTTAACTCCATAAGTTCTGTGTTGATAAGTTCTAAAGTAAGGTTCAAATTTGATTCTTTAGTAGCTGATGAGATAAGCAATAGACCTGAGTTATTGGTTTGGCTTAAATAGCTATTAATAGAATAAACAAGAGCTTTTTTTTCTCTTAGAAGTTGGTAGAGTCTTGAAGTCATACCACTTCCTAAAACAGTTGTAAAAAGTTGAGCTACAAACCTATCATCATCACAAAAACAGGGAGTTTCAAAACCTAAAAGCAAATGACTTTGTTGAAATTGAGCAACTCTACTTTCTGAAAAATGTTGAGAGATAACAGGTGCTAAAGAAGGTTTTTGAAAATCTATATTTTCTTTTTTAAAGTACTTCTTTACAAATGAAAGACTTTTTTGGTGATCTACATTACCCGCTATAGAGATAAGAAGAGTTTTGTATTTTTTTTTATATGTCTCTTCTAAATCTTTAAGCGTGAGAGAAGCTAATTTTTTAGTTGTTCCTAAAATAGGTTGTGAAAGAGGATTTTTCTTGTAGGCTTTTTCAAAGTACAGGTTATAAATTACTTGTTCTGGATCATCTTTTTCACTTTCAATCTCTTGTACGATTACTTCTTTTTCTTTTTTTAGATTTTTTTCTGTAAAAAGAGCTCTTTGTGATATTTCAGAGAGTACTTCTAAAGCAGTTTCTAAGTGTTCACTTAGCACACTGGCATGGAAGCATGTCAATTCTTTTGATGTGAAGGCATTGAGTTCTCCTCCTAGTGCTTCTATTTTTTGATTCAATTCAAATGCCGTATAATTCGAACTCCCTTTAAAAACCATATGTTCAAGCAAATGAGCTATGCCGTTTTCCGAAGGTTTTTCATGACGTGTACCGTAATTTACAAAAACCCCTACGCTCACTGAACGACAATAGGGATGATGTTCTGTAATCAGTTTAAGATTTTTTACTTGTGTTTTATAAAAAGAAGGCTTGAAGTTAAAAACTTTCAATTTTAAACTAATGAGTCTTTATAAGTGCTTTTCTACTCAAACGGATACGACCCGAACGATCTACATCTAACACTTTCACTTCTACTTCTTCTCCTTCTTTTAAGACATCTGATACTTTGCGAATTCTTTTATGAGCGATCTCTGAAATGTGTAAAAGACCACTTGTATTAGGTAAAATTTCTACAAAAGCTCCAAACTCTGTAATTTTAGTGATTCTACCCTTGTAAGTTTTTCCCACTTCAGCTTCAGCACAAATGGCTTGTATTTTATCAATAGCCACCTGACTTGATTTAGGATCAGAAGAAGCCACATGAATCCGACCATCATCTTCAATAGTAATACGAGCTCCCGATTCCTCAGTAATTTGTCTTATAACTTTTCCTCCTACACCAATCACTTCTCTTACTTTTTCAGGGTTAATTTGAATGGTTGTGATTCGAGGTGCATACTGAGAGATGTCTTTGCGAGGCTCTTGAATTACTTTTTCCATCTCCTTAAGGATATAACATCTTCCCTCAAGTGCTTGAAAAAGAGCTTTTTCTATGATCTCAAAGGAAAGACTTTTAACTTTAATATCCATTTGTAAAGCTGTGATGCCGGAAAATCCTCCTGCAACTTTAAAGTCCATATCACCTAGGTGATCTTCATCACCTAAAATATCGCTTAAGATAGCTAAATTATCATCTTCTTTAACAAGTCCCATAGCAATTCCTGCTACATTTTCTTTTATGGGAATACCAGCATCTAAGAAAGCTAAGAGTCCAGCACATACAGTTCCCATAGAGCTTGAACCATTAGAAGACATAACATCTCCTACAAGACGAACTGTGTAGGGAAAATCTTTGTGCTCAGGCAAAACAGCCGAGAGAGCTTTTTCCGCTAAAAACCCATGACCTATTTCTCTACGACTTTGTCCTCCCATACGTCCCACCTCTCCTACAGAGTAAGGAGGGAAGTTATAATGAAGCATGAATTGTTTTTTCACTAAGCCATGAAGGGAATCAATCATTTGTTCATCAAGACTTGTTCCTAAAGTCACAGATCCCATCACTTGAGTTTCTCCTCTTGTAAAAAGACTGGAACCATGAACTCTCGGCAAAAGTCCCACCCTACAATTAATATTTCTTACTGAAGTAAAATTTCGTCCATCAATACGTGTTTTTTCTTTTAAGATCATGTCTCTAGCTAATTTGTACTTTAGATCATTAAAAGCTTGAGTAACTTGATTTTCATGTTCTTTTAATTCAGACTCAGAGTTTTCAGAGGTTTCAGTAAATTCTTCAAAGGTTTTACTCAAAGCTTCTTTGATTTGTTCGTATCGTTTCTTTTTTTCCGGAGTTTTAAGAGCTTGGCTTAAAAGAGGAGTAGCGAAATTTTTCACATCTGTGATGAACTTTTCATCAATACGAGGAGGCAAAAACTCTCTTTTCTTTTCTCCCAGCTTTTTTCTCATTTCGTTTTGAACATCTAAAGCTGTCGTTAAGGACTTATGAGCAAACTTTAAAGCTTCCATCACTCTTTTTTCTTCTATAAATTGAGCTCCTGCTTCTACCATGAGAAGACCTTCAGACGTTCCTGATACAATCATGTTAAGAGTGCTTTTTTCTAAAGACTCTAAACTGGGGTTACCTACAAGTTGACCATCAATTTCTGCAACCTGAACAGAAGCAATAGGCCCATCAAAAGGAATGTTTGAAATGTGACAAGCTGCTGAAGCTCCTAAGGTAGCTAAAATGGGTAAGGGAAATTGACTATCAGAACTTAACACTGTAGCTACAATTTGAGTTTCTTGACGATAGCCCTCAGGAAAGCATGGTCTCATAGGACGATCAATCAAACGGCATACGAGAATGGATTCATTAGCAGGGCGACCCTCTCTTTTAAAATAACCTCCAGGAATTCTTCCTGTAGAAAAGAACTTTTCTGTGTACTCCACTGTGAGAGGAAAAAAATCAGATTGTGATTCTTTAGTATCAGAGATTACGGTGACTAAAATACGATTATCTCCACATTTTACAAACATTGAAGCATCTGCCTGTGATGCTATCTCTCCTGTTTCTAAAGTTATTTTCTTTCCACAAAAAGAAAACTCAAAATTTTCTAACTTCATAATTTTTATTCCTTATGTTATATTATTTTCTTAGATTCAGTTTTGAAATCAAATCACGATACTTACTTTCATTTTTTCGCTTTAAATACTTAAGAAGCTTCACACGACGATTGACCAAGTTCACAAGCCCTCTTTGACCGTGAAAGTCTTTTTTATGAATTTTAAAGTGTTCTGTCAACTCCCTGATACGCTCTGTTAAAAGAGCAACTTGGACTTTAAGATTTCCTGTATCTAAATCATAGTTTTTGAATTGGTTGACGATTTGTTCTTTTTGCTGTTTCTGTAACATCTATTCCTCCTACTTGAAGCCCACTCAACTTAACTTAGTCAATACAGTAAACTTTGTCAATGGTTAAAAAGACTGTGGATTTTAGGCTTTTTCCTCGGTACAAGCTCTAAGAAGCTTAAAAGCTCTCCTGTCTCTTCACTGAGAACTCTCACAGGTCTTATCTTGTCTGAACGATTGGCTTTTTTCTGCTCTATGACAAGGCGGTTTTTAAGAGAATAGGCTATCTGCCCATTTAACATCAAACGTTGTTCTTTTGAATTCACCCACAGGCTTTTAGAATCAGAAAAAAGTTCTTCCAAAGGGTAAAAGCTTTTTTTAGAAAGCTTTGAAAAATGCAGTGGCAAAAGCTCTTTAAGATCCACAGCCTGTGTCAATTCAAAATCTGCCACATGAGTGCGACAAAGAGATTCTACGAAACCACCTGATTGAAGCTTTTTTCCCAAAGCTTCAACCCAAGAACGAATATAGCTTCCCTTAGAGCATTTTAAACTTAAACTTATTTCATCAAGTTTTATACTGTGAATTTTCATATCAAAAAAATTCATTGTTTTCAGAGGAAGTTCTATATCTTCTCCTTTTCTTGCGTATTCGTAAAGTTTTTTACCCTTAATTTTCATGGCTGAGAATTTAGGAACAGGAAGCTTCATATGCCCTTCCATTCCCTCTAAAGCTTTTTCTATTTGCCTTTTGTCTTGAACAAGAGGATAGGGTCCGCTTATTTGCCCCGTTTTATCCAAGGTGTCTGTGGTAAAGCCTAACTTAACTGTTAAAGTGTAAGATTTTTGCTTATCTCTTAAGTGATCTGAAATTTTTGTAGCCTTTCCTAAGACTAAAACCATAAGCCCTGAAGCAAAAGGGTCTAAAGTCCCTGTATGACCTATTGTTTTTTGTTTAAGAGTTTTTCTGACATGGAGGACTAAGTCATGGCTTGTCAGTCCAGAAGGTTTATTAACTAGTAAAATACCATTGTAGGAACTTAAATTCATGAGAAATCCAGATCCTTTTTAACGACTTCAATAATAAAAGCTTCAATGACATCACCTACTTTAATATCATTGTAATTTTCAATAATAAGACCACACTCATAATTCGATGCCACTTCTTTGACGTCATCTTTGAAACGTCGAAGGCTTTTAAGTTTTCCTTCGTAAATCATACGTCCTTGTCTTAAAAGTCGTAAGCGACTGTTACGAGTGATTTTCCCCGAGGTAACAAAACATCCTGCAATAGTGCCTTGCTTAGTAATAGGAAAAATCTCTCTGACTTCAACAGTCCCTGTAACAGATTCTTTTTCATCGGGGCTTAACATATCTTTTAACATTTTTTTCACATCATCAAGAAGTTCGTAAATGACTTTGTAACAATGAACAGAAACTGTTTTTTGTTTAGCTTTTTGATGGGCTCCACTATCAGGTCTTACATTGAAACCTAGAACAATTCCTTTAAGAGTTGAAATGAGTAAAATGTCTGACTCAGCAATAGCTCCCACTCCAGAATGAATTATACGTAGATCCACTTCACTGGTGGCTTCATTGAGTTTTTCAAGAGAATTCTTAATAGCCTCTAAGCTTCCTGCTACATCAGCTTTAAGGATAATAGGAAGCTCTTTAACTTCTTTCTTTTTAAGTTTAGCAAAAATGTCTTCTTGTTCAGAGTCCTCTTTTGTAGTTTCTTCTTGGGTTTCTTTTTTAAAGGTTTCTGAAAGTTTTTTAGCCTCTTTTTCAGTTTTACAAGCATAAAAATTTTCCCCTGCTTGTAGAGGTTTTTCAAAACCTGAAATCTCAACAGGATGACCACATAAGATATGGTTGACTTTTTCCCCCTTATCATTTACCATAACACGAATTTTTGAATGAACATCTCCACACACAATAGGATCTGACTTTCTTAAAGTACCATCCTGTACAAGTAAAGTTGCCACAGGACCTTGCCCTTTTTCAAATCGACTTTCAATAACCACACCTTTTGCTAAACTTTTAGGATGGGCTTTTAATTCTAAAATTTCAGCTAAAAGATCAATCTGTTCTAAAAGTTCTTTGAGTCCTTGTTTTTTAGTGGCAGAAACTTCACAGTAAATGGTCTCTCCTCCCCATTCTTCTGCTAAAAGCTCATACTCTCCTAAAGTTTGTTTGATTTTATCTGTACTGGCACCGGGTTTGTCGATTTTATTAACAGCTACAATGATTGGAACTTTAGCTGCTTTTGCATGGTTTAAAGCTTCTATAGTTTGAGGCATGACACCATCATCAGCAGCCACAACAAGAATCACAATATCTGTAATATGAGCTCCCCTCTCTCTCATTGCTGTAAAGGCTTGATGTCCGGGAGTATCGATAAAAGTGATGGTTTTTTTATTTTCTGTGATCACCATATAAGCTCCTATATGCTGTGTGATTCCCCCGGCCTCTTGTTTGACCATATTTGTTTTACGAAGAGCATCCAGAAGTGTGGTTTTTCCATGATCCACATGGCCCATGACTGTTACCACAGGGGGCTTGATCACTGTTTCAGAAGCGTTTTCCCTTTGACCTCTCACCTCTTCTAAAGTATCTTTAAAAGTTCTATGAAGGTTTTGAACTTCAAAGCCAAAGTCAGAAGCTATAAATTCTACTGTATTTAAATCCAATAAGCTCTCCTGACTTGTCTCTAAACCACTTTCTTTTAATTTTTTTATCAACTCCCTATTTTTAATTTTAATTTGTTGAGCTAATTCATTAAGTTCGATCGTTTCATACATTTTTACAACCCTTTTTGAGGATTTAGGAGTTGTAATTTCTGTTTTCTTTAAATTTTTAAGAGGAATGTTCTTTTTTTGCTTAGGCTGGAAGACAACTTCTCTTTTTTTGAAGTCTGAGCTTAGAAAATGAGCTTGAATTTGGGGTTTTTTTACAGGCTTCTTCCTAGCAATCTCAGCCTTTTCTTTAGCATTCTTTTCTTCTGCTTCTAGAGAAGGAGCCACAACAAACCCTGAACGAATGTTACGTCTTTTGATATTAGGAGAAGTATCTGTGGAAGATGTATCTGTTACAGAGTTTGTAACTTTTTCTGAAGTATGAGTTGAATCAACTTCAATCTCTTTCTTGAGAAAAGATGTTTTTTCAATTTCTTTAGGAGGAGCCATATCTTCTTTTTTTCTACGAATGATGGTTCTACTTTTTAAAACTTTTTTTTGTGAAGGAGTTGATAGACTTTCATTCTGACTCGTTTTTTTAGCTGTAATAGGAGTTCTTACTTTTGCTGTGGGAATTTTTGGTGTAACTTTCTTTTTTGTTGTTTTCTTTTTTGTCTTTTTCTTTGTCTTTTTCTTATGGAAGTTTTGTTCAGAAAAAAATTTACGAATGGTTGCTAATGTTTCATCGTCAAGAGATGACATATGACTTTTTACAGGAATCTTAAGTTGACGGATTTGATCCATCAGGACTAAAGTCTCCATTTTAAGTTCTTTTGCTAGATCGTAAACTTTCATATTGTTTTAGTTTTTCTTTTTCTCTCCTGTTTCTTCTTTTTTTTCTAACACAGCTTGAGTGTTTATTGTCTGAGAGACTTGTGTTTGAGGGTTCTGCGGTGTTGTTTCTTCTTGAATTTTTGTGACTTGTTGGCTATCCTTTTCTTCAGGCTTATTTCCTTTCTTTTCACTTTTTCGACTCTCGCTTTTTTGATTTTCACTTTCCAGCTTAGACATTTCTTCTTTTAGCTTCCTTTCGGCTTCAGAATGAACATCGGTTACTTTTTCACTTGTTTTCTTTTTGAATTTAGTAGGAATTTCCTTATCCTTATAGTATTCACAAAGTTTCTGAGCCTCCTCTATAATTCTTTTAGCATCCTCTTGTTTTTCATAGCCAGGGACTTTTGTGATCATATCCAAAGAGGATTTAGCCAGTTCCTGAAAAGAAGGATAACCTGATTGAAAAAAGTTTTGAGCCATAGTTTCCGTCATTCCAGGAATCAGCATGATATTGAAGATAGACTCAGCCATTCTGTTTTTAGCTTCGTCTTCAGAGATGATGTCTAATTTCCAACCTGTAAGCTTAGCCGCAAGTCTCACATTTTGTCCTTTTTTTCCTATAGCAAGGCTTAGTTGGTTTTCTGCTACAATCACTTCCATAGACCTTTCATCTTCGTTGAGAAAAACTTCTGTAATATCTGCAGGAGAAAGGGCGTTACATACAGACTGTACTGTGCCTTCATCATAAAGGACAACATCAATTTTTTCTCCACCTAATTCTTGAATGACATTTTGAATACGGCTTCCTTTCATACCAACACAAGATCCCACAGGATCAATATCAGGATCTTTTGATCGGACAGCGACTTTAGCTCTTTGGCCGGGTTCTCTTGCCACAGAAACAATTTCCACTAAACCTTCTAAGAGTTCAGGTACTTCTTGTTCAAAAAGCTTAATTAAATACTCATTACAAGATCGCGACATGACAATTTGAGGTCCTCTTGTTGTTTGACGTACATCTAAGATATAACCTTGAATACGTTCTCCCGGTTTATACACCTCCCCTCGGATTTGATCTTTAGGGGGAATATGTGCTTCTGTTCTGCCTAAGTCCACAACAATGTTTCTTCTTTCCACGTGACGTGCAATCCCGGAAGCAATCTCTCCTTTTCTATTTTCAAATTCCGAAAAAATGATCTCTCTTTCAGCATCACGCACCTTTTTCCCCATGATTTGACGAGCTGTTTGAACGGCTATACGTCCTAATCCCGTCATATCTAATTTCGTTCCTAAAAAGTCATTAACTTGAACCTCTGGATCAAGGTGCTTAGCCTCAGACATTTTAATTTCTATTTCTTCATCTACAAATTTATCATCCTCAATAACTTCTTTAAACTCATAAAGTTCAATCTCTCCTGTTTCTTCGTTGTACTGAGCTTCAATCTCTCTATAAGTTCCATATTTTTTCTTAGCTGCCGCTAAGACTCCTTGAATCATAGCATCTGTTATCAGTGCCTTTTCAACACCTCTTTCCTTACTTAAAAGCTCAATGAGCTTGTTGAGCTCTGAAAAATTTACTTCTGTTGTCATAACTTATCCTCTTTTTTTTGTCTTTTTTGATGATCCTTTTTATGAAAGACAACCTGAGCTTTATGAACGAACTCTAAAGGAAGGGTATAGGTCGTTTCTTCTTTCTCTAAAATGATGTTGTTGTTTTTGAAATAAGAAAGCTTTCCTTCAAAATAACGATCTCCTTCATATTTGCTATTCATATTAATTTTTATAGTTTCCCCTAAAGATTGTTCAAAATGCCAAGACTTCTTTAAGATTTTTTCCAGACCAGGGCTTGAAACCTCTAGATCGTAAGAGGTTTTGATCAGATCTTTCAGATCTTCTTGATCAAGAAGCCTTCCCAGATCTTCAGAGACTTGAGTACAATGATCTAAGCTCACAGTCTGATTTTTTTTATCAATAAAAACTCTTAAAGTTCTGTTCTTAAACTCTAAGTCATAGAGAAGACAGTTGTGATCTAAGGCCACTTGAGAGGCTAGTTTTTCGATTTTGTCCATATACTCTTTTAGCATTTTCATTTCTTCCTTTAATTCCCTTTCAAGAGCCATTAAAAAAGGGTTATCTAAAGACAACCCCAGTCATTCTCATAATGGAATCCTTGAAAAAGAGTATCAAAAAACCTTTTAAAATACAAGCCTCTTTTTAAGTAGTTTTTAGAAATTAAGCCTCATAACGGCAGAAACCATACTATAGCTTTGTTTTTCTAGAGAGTTTCTATTGATTCCAAAGAAGTCAATAAAAACGGAATCAGAGTCAGATTCATGGTTAATGTTGTAGTAGTAGCGATATTCTATGCCTAAAGACATACGTCTTTGTACAAAAATATCGACTCCTGCTTGAACCCCCATGTCAATAGCTCTCGATGTTGTATGAGCTTGACTGTCTATGTTTCTAGAAAAAGAAGGGCTTCTTATATTGTAGTACTTTCTTACTGTGTAAGATAGTCCTACACCTCCATAAGGACGCACTCTTTTTTCAGGAAAAATAGAGTACTTTAAGAACAACTCAGAATTATATTGCTTGACTTCACTAAAGCCTCTTCTGTCATCTAAGTAGTAATCACTGTAAATGAAGTTACCTTCTAAAATAAAACCTGGATCATCTAGTCTCAAACCCACAGACAAACCACCGCTCCAGCGGAAGTCTACGTTAAGAACTTGAGGATAGGTGGTATAGAAGTTGAACAAACCACCAATATAATGCTTAGAGTTTAAATAGTTGGTGTAAGAACGAGAAGGCTTTTCTGACAACTTATTAGAAAGGGTGCTAATTTCTTCTTGGATGGAGTTTATGACAGCATCTCTTTGTGCTTCTGAAATCTCTTTCTCGTAATCAGAGACTTCTTGGTTTGAAGATTTTTGTGGTTTAACAGTTTGTTGGGGCTGACTTACAGCCGGCTTTTCTTTTTTTTGATTAAAAGCTTCATCAATGGTACTTATTAATTTTTCCTCATGACCTATCCTTTGTAAATTAAGTTGCTTGGTGGCTTCATCATTGGTATTTTGCTGAACTCTTTGAAGAATTTTATTAATTTTATTTCGTTTTCTTTGCTCCTCTGTAATAGGAGTATCCTCCACCACCACGGTTTGTGGTTGAAAGCTTTGTTCCTCTTCTTCGTTTTCTTGCGAATTTAAGGGTAAAGCTTGTTTTCTAGGGGAAACCTCATAACCTTCTACTTCATCTTCTTCTCTATATTCTAGAACTTTTTTATTCAAGCTTTCTAGCTTTTCGCTACTAAATGAAGGTTCGTTTAACTCTTCTTCAAAATTAACCTCTCCTCCAATAAGCTTGAAAGTAACTAAAGAAAAAAGTAGAGAAATTGACGCTAACACTAATAAGTAAGAAAATGATTTCTTTTCTATAATTTTTTTCATTTTGATCCTCCTTTCAAAATCTCATTTTTATAACACATAGGCTTATGACAAGTAACACAATCTAAACAAATAAAAACTCAACATTATTAGCCCATAGTTGTTAAAAAATTACACTTTATGTTAACAGTTTTTTACAAACTTTTCATAAAATAAATAATAGATTGTAAATATTCTATATGGTAAAGTAATTTTTTTAACTAAGAACCCTCGGTGGCGGAATTGGTAGACGCGTACGACTCAAAATCGTATGTTCATTTGAGCATGGGAGTTCGATTCTCCCCCGAGGGACCATAAAAAGTGGACTGGGTTGAAAAAGTGAACTCAAAATAAGAAATTTCTAAGAAATAATGCAGTGCATCAGTAACTAACCAAAGGAGCCTGTAAGCCAAAGCAGAAACAAACATTGAACATGAAAGAAATAAATAGGAAAGAATTTAAATCGTAAAAGTTTTTATACACAGATGAGTTCAAACAACAGGCTTTAGTTTTCATTCTTTAGATTATGATGTTCAATCTTTTCTTTTAAAAATCGCCTCCTCAAAAGAATCTATGGGTTCCCGGAGGTTCTTTATTTATAATTTCACTTTTTTTTAAGACCTAACTGCAATTCACTAGGGCGTGTCCTCATTTGCCTAGACCTTTTTCAAGACCTTAGGCCTGTTGAATATTTATAAAGATTGTAAAAAGCTCATAACAAAGGGGGTATTTATGTTAAGAAAAGTTTTAACAGATTCTATGTGAAAGGATCTGGAAGCTATTATTAAGAGGGAAGGGCTGTTATCATTCAGCAAACAATAGAAATATTATGGAAGCCATTTTATGGAAATTACGTACAGGCAGTCCGTGGCGTGACATTCCTGAACAGTTCTGTCCTTGGAAGACAGCATATAATCGCTTTAATAGGTGGGCACAAAAAGGGTTATGGAATGATTTTTTTTTGCTTTACAAGAAGAAGTTGATACAGAGTGGGTGTCCATCGACGGAAGTTACGTATCGGTTCATCAGCATGCTAGTGGAGCTCGGCGTGGAGAAAGTCGTGCTGTGGGAAAATCTAGAGGTGGATCCACAACAAAAATACACATGGCCTCCGATGCGCATGGAAATCCACTCTGTTTTAAAATCACTGGGGGTGAAGTCCACGACAGTCAAGTTGCAGGTGATTTAATTGATGAGTTTCATAGTGAGTATTTGATTGCTGATAAGGCCTATGATTCAGATGAGATACGAGATAAAGCTCATAGTAAGAAGATAAAGCCTGTAATACCGAGACGAAAAAATAGCAAAAAGAAAAATAAAGATTTTGATCGTCATATTTATAAATCTCGACATCAGATAGAAAACCTTTTTGCTCGTCTTAAACATTTTAGAGGCATTGCTACTCGATTTGAAAAGCTTGCTAGAAATTTCAAAGCTATACTATCTATAGCGTGTATGTTTATTTGGCTTAAACTTCAAAGCAAAGGTCCAGTCAAATGAGGACACGCCCTAGTACAACCTCCTTTTTTTTATTCAAAACTGAGATTGCCATGAAATCGTCTGGTGGCTACTTTTTTCTCAGCTTGTCATTACCTCTCGGTTGCACTAGCAAGTTGATTCTGGGATTCTTTAAATTAAACACCAATAATACCATTTCCAAAAATTAATTCGATATTCTTTTAACGCATTGCGTCCTGGCTTTTTGATAAAACTCTGTTAAATTTTTAGAGTCATGTCGAAAAAAGATTTAGTTACACAAATTCAAGGGTATGATTTTCTAGCTACTTACAAAGTAGAAAGAAGTGCCAACATCAAGATAAAACTCCAAGCTTTGCAGCATATGCAAGAAGGAAAATCGATTCAAGAAACAGCAAGTATAGTTTTCTATCACCGTCACAGTATCAAATCCTGGTTACAGTCTTTTTTTGTAGACTTTGATTACGAGGGGTTGATAGATCGAGAAGGCAGAGGGCGCAAGCCTCGTTTACCAGTGACAGAAGAAGAGAACTTCAAAATCAAGTTAGATGAAATTCAAGACAAGAGAGAAGGAGGAAGCATAGGAGCAAAGGGAATACAGGAACTTTTAGCAAATGAATTTGACTGTTGCTATTCTCTTTCTGGGGTTTATGTTTCTTTAGACCGTCTTAATATTGTATGGATCAGTGGTCGTTCTCTTCATCCTAAAAGTTCATTAAGAAGCTATGGAACAGTTTAAGGAACATTTTCCAGAAGAGGTGGAGAAAATAAAGGAAAAGATTCAGACTCATAAAATAGAGATTTGGTGGCAGGATGAATGCAGAATAAGCTCAGCAAGGTTCTTTGAGTAGGATTTGGGCAAGAAAAGGCACACGGCCTAGAGTTGTGAGGCAAAGACAATTTTTATCCACTTATATTTTTGGAGCAGTTTGTCCGGATAAAGATAAAGGCTGTGCTTGGATTTTACCGGAATGTAATTCAGGGATGATGCAAATTCACTTAGATGAGATATCTAAAAATATTCAAGAAAACTATCATGGAATTGTTTTAATGGACAGAGCCAGTTGGCATACCACAGAGACTTTGATAGTTCCTAAGAATTTATCCCTGATGCCTTTACCTCCTTATAGTCCAGAATTAAATCCCATGGAACAAGTCTGGCAACAATTACGAAGGATCAAATTATCGAATGCATGTTTTAAAAACTATGACCATATACTGAATACTTGTTGTGAGGCCTGGAATACTTTTTGCGATCAGGAGGGCAGGATTAAAAAATTATGCACTCGATCTTGGGCAAAACAACAAGATGAATCAAGCTTGTAAATTAATTTGAACCTATAAATTAAATTGCGTAACTGATTTTTTTCATTTTACATCTTAACCTCACTTTTTTACACTTATTTTAACCCATCAATCGATTCACACAACAATAGATATACATAAAATAAACATATCTTATGAAAACTCAACCTCCCTTCAAAAAAAACTTTTTTAAAGCCTCCTAATTGAAACTTTTCCTTAAGTCAATTTTAAAATTTTAAATTTGAACATAAAAATGTCGAATTAATTTCTGTAATTGGTATAACATTAAAGTTTTCATCTCTTCTTTCGTATAAGTTTTTAAAATTATATATTCTCTTTTCCCTCTAATAATTTTTTATATACCTGATACCATTCCAATTGTAATTTTTTTTCATCTGATTGAGAGGCTATATGCAGGCTGATAGCTGACTTAAAAAGGTAAGATTGTAAAGAAAGCAATCCTGTTTCCGGTTCTTCTTTTATAGCCCCTATTTTTTTTAATTCAGGCAAACAGGATCTAGCATATATATTTTTATTTTTTTTATTAAATTCTTTTCCTAAATCAGATTTTAATACTGGTTCTGGCATTAGTGCTAAAATATTTAGCACTTCATCCCTTTGTCTAACTTTTCCATTGAAACTGTAGAGATGTGAAAAATCTTTATGTTGAAGCTCCAAAGCTGTTTGCTTTATAGCTTGTGTCCAATCTTCCTGATCAATATGGTTGTCACTGTCAATTTCAACTAAATTATGTCCTAAAACTTGAATAGAATGTGGATAACCACCGGCTTTGTCTATATTATTGCTAATGACTGATTTATCGTATTTGATTTGAGCTTGATCAAGTCCTTTTGTTAATATTTGTTCTGCTTCATTATCCGGCATTATTCCCAAAGGGAGCATATCAAAACTTCTTTTCGCTGAAGGATCGCCTTTAAAAAAATTCTTAACTGCTTCAGGATAACCAATAATTAGAAAAACTATATTTCCATGTCCGTTCATATCTAAAGTAGTTATAACACTCCTTAAAATTTGAGCTATACCATCAATATTTTTAACATTGTGAATCTCATCCAAAACAATAAGTACTCCGTCTGGAGAAGTATTTTCTTTTTCTTTTTTCAATTTATCTTCCTCTATCCCTTTAAGAATATTTGTAAGTATAGATGTAGCTTGATCTTTAAGATATATATCATCTTCAGAAGACTTTTCTAAAGTCTTATCAAATTCTGCTTTAACACCAAAAGCCCCAAGCGTAAATTTACCTTCTTTGAAAAAACTTCCTAAATGGGAGTTAAGTCTGTCTATAGCTGTTTTGGGAAGTTGATCGGTTAATAAATTAAGGGAAGATTGAAAAGCAGAACGAAAAGGTTGATCTTTCTCCACTGTATAGTAGGTTGTTAAAAAGTTTAGATTTTCAAAAACTTCATCTTTCTCTTGAACAATGAACATTATAAGTTTAGCTAAAGCTGTTTTCCCTATACCCCGCTCTCCAGATATAACAAAACTTGAAGGCATTTTATCCCGAACCTGGGACATTTTTCGGATGACATGACGTACTTGATCAACACGACCAGCAAATAATCGAGGCTGAACAACTGAATTTGGGTTAAAGGGGTTATTTTTCACAAAAACCTCATTTTTTTTTAGTAGTTTTAGAGTTTATTAGTAATTGTTAGTAAAGTCAAAATTTTGTTAGTAGGCTGTTAGTAACGGGTTTTTTTTGTTAGTAACAGATTAGTGACAAATTTTTATGGAAAAAAAGAGCAGTAAAATTAAATAGTTATAGGTTGTTCGTCACTAACATAAGAAAATGGGCAATAATTGGCTTTTTTAAGGGGTTGGAGTTAAATCGGTAAAAATAAGTCAGACGACAAGCAGACGACATGAAGCCTTGAAAGCCTTGATTTTAAAGAGCTTTTTCAAAGAATAGGGGCTAGGGTTGTCAGAAATAGGTCAGACACAGGCAGACGACATGAATCTCAAAAGTCCTATTTGAAAAAGACTTTCCATCAAAAAAAATTGCGTGATTTTTGCGTGATAATACCATTTCCAAAAATTAATTCGACATTCTTTTAACGCATAGCGTCCTGGCTTTTTAATCAAACTCTGTTAAATTTTTAGAGTGTCTATCAAAAAGTATGTCAAGAAAAAACACTTCTCCATTTACAAAAAATATAAAAAATTTTTTTTGCATACGGTCATGAATATTCTAATCACCTAAGAGAAAACTTCCTGCATTTGCTTTCCATTTTTAATGACTCTTCCTTTACACATTGTAAAACAAACATATTCCTATTATGCGTCTATCTGAACCTTTTTTAGTTTTAAATCATGAATTCCAAAGATTTAAAACCTTAGATTATAGTAAATTTCAGGAATAGAGGATGTGCTATTCGTCGAAATGAATTTTTTATAAATATCATTTTTATTAAGCTATCTATCCTCACCTCATAAAGTCATTATTTGTATTGTTACTTACTATGCAAGAAACTTTAAACAGATGATTTTATAAGGTTGTTTTATTATTATTTACATTTTTACGTTCTCCATAAGGTTTATATTTTTTCCCAGACTTGAAAACACCTAAAGTTAAAGCTGCAATTCTTCTAGTTGGTAGCATTTCTAGCAGTGTGTGGTGGTAAATTTTTTTTGATCAATTCTTCATAAAAATCATTAAATTCATTGTTATTTCCTATAACTGAGAGTGCAGCTATCTTAAAAACACTTTTCATTTGTGGGCAAAACCTAGACTTCTTAGTTCCATAAGACCTTCCACTACTCATTTTATGTAGCTTTACAAGTCCGCAGTCCACTCCACCAGGAATTACGTTTAAATCGGTGAGGCACTACAACCCTGGCTACAATCTTGATAGCCTTGATAGAACCAATTCCTGGAATGCTATTAAGATTTCTAATATCTTTGTGTTTTTTACTTAGCCTCTTAAACTCTGCTTCATAACGTGCCTTCTCCTCCCCATAAGCGCTGATAGCTTTGATAAGTATGAAGCTTTCTTTGCTGTTTTCTTGCTAAACGTATTTTTCTTGTATGAGCATAACGAGCATTCTTAAACAAACACTCCTTGGCCTTTCTTTTATAGCTTTGACGTAAAACTAAACCCTCTTTTTTAGCCCTGTGAACTAAAGTCTTTAAAGCTTTGTAATAAAGACGGCTGTCTGTAGGAAAAGCTATTGCTTTCTCTTGAACAGTTGTATCAACAACTACATTCTCAAACTCTTTTTTTTTTACAAAACCCTCTCTCAAAGCTAAATCAATGGTTTCCTCTAAGAGAACTTCTATCTTCTCAGCCCCCATCCTCTTTCTCCAGTTAGTCAATGAACTTCTATCACAGGGATCTTCATAAGAATAAAAAGGCTGACCACAAAAATACTGCCATTGAGGACTCTCTTTGAACATTTCTATTGTCTTCTCGTCACTTAAATTATAAATGTATTTCAAGCACTGAAGTCCCACCATTAAACGAGTTGAAAGACCTGGACGACCTTTTTTTTCATCATACTTCGAACCAAAAACTTTATCAAAACGATCCCAGTCTATTTTATTAGCTAAAATGACAAGCGGATGCTTCTTATGAACAATGTCGTTTACTCTAAAATTAAGAGGGCTTCTCTTTTGTGTGCTGAACATGTCTTTTGGCCTCATCTTTTTTCCTTTCTGTTTTGCAAGGTTTTTTATCTGTTTTTCCACTTCCTTGCAATTATTTTTATGCAAAAATTACAAAAAAACAAGTGTTTTTAGCTGTTTGTGCATTTTTCACATTCGACTAATTTACAGGATCCTTTTTCCTTTTTTTCAAGTAAGCCTTCGTAAAAACACAGGCTTAATCGAAAAAAAGGGAAAACTAAAACTATACATTTTGAGGTCTTAAAAGCCAGACCAGCTAAAGGGCTTAGAATTTGTCTCGGAAAGTCAACCTCTTTCTACAAGTATTTCAGGGTCACTACTGGCTTAAACCAGTGATCTATCTTTTTGACTTACCGATATTATGTATCTTTCATTTGGGGTTTTTTTCTATTTTTTGTTAATAATACCTTGAGTTTACCTCAGGTGAGCCCCCTCTTCAAATCCTAACGACTTTACGGACAATCTCCTTTTCTTAAGATTTTTATTTAAAAAGCCGATACTTTTAAGATGAACCTTTCTTTGTTTTTGCCCGATCTGAAGATCATTTTAGAAGAGTTATCTTTTCGAAATGTGATTGATTTAATTTTGGTATGGCTTGTTGTATACCGCATTCTGCTTTTTACAAAAAGCTCAGGCTCTTTACAAGTAGTTTTAGGAATCACTTTTATCGGTTTGATTTATGCACTATCTATTTTGTTTGAACTGATCACTTTTAATTGGCTTCTAGAAGCTCTTTTCTCTCAGCTTATTTTGATTGTTGTGATTTTATTTCAAAAAGAAATTCGCCAAGCTTTAATACAAATAGGAAGTAAGCAAGTTTTTTCTTCTTCCAGAGGCATTTCTTCTATAAAAGAAGGTTCCATTGTGGATGAACTTTCAAAAGGTCTAATACAACTTTCTCAAAGAGCAGTAGGTGCTTTAGTAGTTATAGAAAAAGATATGGCTTTAGATCATTACATTGAAACAGGAGTAAAGCTGGAATGTAATATTCGTGCAGAAATGTTGCTTGCTATTTTTAATTCTAGAAGCCCTACTCATGATGGAGCTATTTTAATCAGAGACAATAGAATTAGCTATTCTGGTTGTTTTTTGCCTTTAAGCAACAACCCAGCCTTAGATAAAACTTTAGGAACAAGACATAGAGCGGCTTTAGGCCTGTCAGAAGAAACGGACGCTATTATTTTACTTGTCAGTGAAGAAAAGAAAGCTGTCATATATGTTGAAAAAGGAAAGTTTTCAAGCCCTATGGATCATGTTGATTTGAGAAAGAAACTGTACGATATTTTTACTGTAAAGAAAGGTTAAAATGAGTTTAAAAAAGTTTTTAATTGATTTGTTTTCTAAAAATAAGCTTTATAAGATCGTAGCCTTAGTAATTAGTGTTCTGTTATGGGTAAATATTTTAGGGAAAGTGGGTTGGGGTTTAGTTCATGAATTTCCTTTACAGATTTTGTTGGGTTCTAATTTGGTGATTACCAATGAAGTTCCTAAGCATATAACTTTGAGACTTTCAGGACCAGAGTCAAGTGTGAAAAAATACATCAAAAGCGGTGCTATTATAAGCATCGATGCTAATGATGAAAGCTTAGGTTGGAAAACTATTTTTCTCAAAAAAGAAGATATTAACACTCCTGTGGGAGTTAAAATTCTCTCTATAACTCCTAAAAAGCTTTTTCTTCACATTGAGAAATCTCAAGAAAGTAAAGAATGAAACAAAAATTTTTTGTCAAAAACCTTGAAGAACTTAAAAAACTGACAGCTTTTTTTTTAAATAACTTCTCTGAAAGGCAGTTGGTTTTACTCAAAGGCCCTTTGGGTTCAGGAAAAACTCAGCTAGTGAAATTTGTTCTAGAATTAGTAGCTTGTGATGAAACAGCTAGTTCACCGACTTTTAGTTTTTTGAACGAATATCAACTTCAACAAAGAAGCATCTTTCACCTAGACCTTTATCGTATAAAGAATGAAGAAGATTTAGAAACAGTGGGCTTATGGGATTTGTTGTTCTTTAAAAAAGGCTGGGTCTTTATAGAATGGCCTGAAAAAATCAGTGATGAAAGATTTTGGCCTCAAGATTGGCCTTGTGTAGAGCTTGAATTGAGTTTTGCAGGAACCCTTGAAGCTCGGAATTTAATTTTTGAAGTCAAAAATAAAATTTAGAGTGTCTCAATTTGGATCACTTTCAAAATTTTTTTTAAATCATTTTATAGCTTTCAAATTTCAAAAAAGCTTCTTATAGAATCTTAGCGTAAAAAAACATTTCATTTGTTAAAAATTTGATCAAGTGTTAGATAAAAAACATTTTTATTTCTTTATGACTTGTTTAAAATAAAATTATGAACATTTATTTTAGAAGATGTCATATTTGCTCAAACTTAAATAAAGCTTATAATAAAAGGGTGGATGAATGCACAAACTGTAAGGCTGAACTCACACCTTTTTATCACTTTAATGATTTTGAAATAGGCTTAGGTATCTCATCTAAAGCTATTATGGTGCGAGAGGAGCCGGGAGAAGATGTGAAATTTGCACCTCTTGTAGGTTTAAGTGTTTTTTGGTAGTCTGTAATGGACTATGGGTTCTGAACATCCTATCTCTTTAGGCTTCTGCAAAACATCATATGACTTTTTAAAAGATAAAGTGATGAAAACCCCTCTTTTTCTTTCTCGACATGTTTCTAAAAAATTAGCTAGGAAAGCTTATCTCAAATATGAAAACAAACAAACTACAGGTAGTTTTAAAGTCAGAGGGGGCTTAAATAAAATTTACTCTTTAAGTGATGAAGAGTGTCAAAAAGGTGTTATTGCCGCTTCAGCAGGAAACCACGCTCAAGGGGTTGCTTATGCTGCTACTCAAAGAGGTATTCTATCAAAAGTTGTTATGCCAAAAAACGCTCCTGTGGTAAAGATTAAAGCCGCTCAAGCTTATGGGGCAGAAGTGATTTTGCATGGCCATTTTTATGACGAAAGTTATGCCAAGGCCAAGGAGCTTGAAAAAAAACACTCCCTTGTTTTCATCCACCCTTATGAGGATCCTTACATCATAGGAGGACAATCAAGCTTAGGTTTTGAAATTATAAGCCAGTGTCCTGATGTAAGTTCTGTTGTTGTAGCCATAGGAGGAGGAGGACTTATCAGTGGTGTAGCTACGGTCGTCAAGTCGTTTAAGCCTGAGTGCAAAGTTTACGGTGTTGTGAGTGATAACTCTCCTGATATGTACAATCTTTTTCATAACAAACCCTTAAGTTCTGTCCTTAAGCCTATAACATTGGCTGATGGAATTAGTGTGAAAACACCAAGCCCTCTTATGTATGAAGCCTATGTTTCAAAACTCGTAGATGATATCATTTGTGTTTCCGATGAAGAGATCGCCTCAAGTATGATCTTTCTTTTAGAAAGAGCTAAGGTTTTAGTAGAAGGATCTGCAGCCGCAGTCTTAGCTGCAAGCTTAAAAGCTTCATGGGATTTTGGTGAATCTACAGTGCTTATTTTAGGAGGAGGAAATGTAGATTTAAACCTCCTTTCCTGCCTGATTCAAAAAGATCTTTTTCTCCGCCGTAATCTTGTTGAGTTAAAGTTTATAGTGGTGGATAAGCCTGGGACTTTAAATAAAATTACACAAAAAGTATGTGAATGTGGCGGAAACATTTTACAAGTAGTCCATGATCGCATGTCCTATCATTTAGGCCCTAAACAAGTGGAAATCCAGATGATCATTGAAGTTCTAGATGATGGACATCTAGAAAGAATAAAAAAGAGCTTTTCTCAAGAAAAAGAGGAGATCACCTTACTCTAGCTTAAAAAAGAGAGGCTTGAAAACTCTCTCTAACTAAGCTATAACACCTTAATGACAAAGTCAGATCCTATTTCAAAACTAAAATCCTATAAAGTAGGCCAAAGTTTAAGTGAAATCAAAAGAAAGTACAACCCTTCTCATATTTATCGTTTAGCAAGCAATGAAATTCCGGCCTATAGAAACAAAATAGCCTTAAAAGCTTTAGAGAGTTTAAAAAATCTACATCTTTATCCCTCTCCGAGAGGTCATAAGCTTGTATCCGCCTTAAGTGAAGTTCTAAAAATTCCTATAGAAAATATAGCCTTAGGGGCAGGGGCAAGTGAACTTATAGAACTTCTTGTCAAACGTTTCTGTAATCCCCTTGATCCCAACCACTGCGTTGTGTTTTCTAAGGGTTCTTTTATAGGCTACAAGTTAGCGGTTCAAGTTTGTAGAGTTCCTTTTTTTGAAGTCCCTTATCAAAAGGATATGAATTTAAACATTACTAAACTTATCGAAACAATACAGAAGAAAAATCCAAGACTTGTGTTCGTAGCCAATCCTAACAACCCTACAGGTTTATGTAGCTCGAAAGAAGATTTAAACAAGCTTATGAAGTTAGCTTTTCAAAAACCTCATATAAAGTTTGTTCTAGATGAAGCTTATAAAGAGTTTGTGAGAACTAAAGATACTTTTGATGGCATTAAGTTGTTTCAGGATCATAAGAATGTAGTGGTTCTAAGAACTTTCAGTAAAGCTTATGGATTAGCGGGTTTAAGAATAGGCTACATGGTGGCTGATGAAGAGTGTGTTCGGGAAATTTTACGTATACGAAGTCCCTTTAGTGTGAGTTCAGTAGCTCAAACTGTGGCCGAAAAAGTTTTAAAGAATCAAAAATTTATGTTAGAAACATGTAAACAAATTCACAAGGAGATTGATTACTTATACGAACAATTTGATTTGATGAAATTAAAATACTATAAGACACAAGGGAATTTTATTTTTATTGATCCCAAAAAAGATTTAAATGCATTTTATGGAAGACTTTTAAAAGAAGGTTTAATTTTAAGAACGTTTTATGATTATCCTAGTGAACTGAGAATGACAGTAGGTTCTCGCAAGGAAAACGAAGTAGCTGTAAAGATTTTAAAAAAGGTTTTAGATTCTTAAGATGTATATTGTAACAATTGACGGACCTGTAGCTTCTGGAAAAAGTTCTGTAAGTCGTGAACTCGCCCATAGATTGTCATGGAGTTGGCTTTCTACAGGAGTCTTTTACAGAGGATTTGCCTTTATCGCTCATGAAAATCATCTTGATATTAAAAATCAAGAGGCTTTGGTTTGTTTTTTTCAAAAGGTGAAATGGCTTATTAAACTCAGTCCGGAGAGAACAAAGTTTTTCTATAAAGACAAAGAAATTTCAGAAAGAAGCTTAAGACGTCTGGAAATAGGAACTCTTTCCAGCATGATAGCTAGACTGCCTAAGGTAAGAGATTTTTTACTGGAGCCTCAAAGACAAACCCTAAAGCAGGCCTCAAAAGGCTTGGTGGCTGAGGGAAGGGACTGCGGAACTATTGTCTTCAAGCGTCAAGCCCTCTTAAAATTCTATCTCACAGCCTCCATCAAAAGCAGGGCAGAAAGAAGGTTTTGGGAAAAAACCCAGTCTTATCAAGATGTTATAAGGGATCAGAAAATTCGTGATCAAAATGAAAAAACTCGTAATATAGCCCCTTTAAAAAAGGCTTCTGATGCCATTTTTCTTGATACAAGCTCTATGGAGTTTGAGCAAGTTGTAAAACATATACATCTTATGGTATTAAATGAGCTTAAGTGAACTTTGTTTGAAGGTTTTTTAGGACGAATAGGGTGTGAAGAAAAAAGTTGATTGTTTTGCCACTATTGTGTAGTCTTACCTTGTATACACTCTAGTAGTTGTTGACAGAAAGGAGAAAGGACAGATTTGGATGCGTTTACAATGAGTAAGAAAAAAGAAAAGTTAGTGGAAGCTATTAAGGAGTTAGATAAAGCAGATAAGAACTTTCTTTCAGAACCTAAAGAAGTTTCTGAGTACCGGTCTAAAGAATCTTTTAAAGACCTTTTTGAAGAAACATCTAAAAAAGGCTTGCAACAATGGGATCTTGTTAAGGGCAGAATTATTGATCGTATTAAGGATTATGTCCTTGTGGATATTGGCTATAAGAGTGAAGGTCTTATTCCTATTTCTGAATTTCGTGTAGGGCCTCAAAAGGACGTTGATATTGAAATTGGAAAAGAAATTGAAGTTCTTATTGATTCTTTAGAAGATGAAAATGGAATTGTGATTTTATCTAAAGAAAAGGCCGATGTTTTAAAAGTTTGGGATGATATTGAAAGAGCTTCAGAAAACAAAGAGGTGATAGAGGGAAAAATTATAGATAGAGTTAAGGGAGGTTTAAGCGTTGATATCGGTGTAAAAGCTTTTCTTCCCGGAAGCCAAATGGACGTTTCCTATATGAAAAGCACTAAAACCCTTATCGGACAAGTTTTAAAATTTAAAATCATTAAGTTCAATAAAAAAAGAGGAAATATTGTTCTTTCTAGAAAAGCTTTAAATGAAACCCTTGACGTTGAGGGTAAAAGTGATTCATCTTTTCAAGTGGTGGAAACAACCTTAAATATAGGTAACTTAAAAGAAGGGGATCTTATAAAAGGTCGTGTAAAAAACATTACAACTTATGGTGTTTTCTTAGATTTAGGAGGAGTGGATGGTTTGCTACATATTACAGACCTTTCTTGGAAAAGAATTAAACATCCTTCTGAAATTGTTAATGTAGGTCAAGATCTAGAGGTGAAAGTTCTCAGAATTGATCATGATTTAAAAAGAATCAATTTAGGTTTAAAACAGATGCAGGAGGATCCTTGGAAAGCTATTGTAGAAAAGTACACTGAGGGGAAAAAAGTTAAAGGTAAAATTGCACGAATTACAGACTATGGTGCTTTTGTAGAGCTTGAAAAGGGTGTTGAGGGTTTAATTCATGTAACAGAAATAAGTTGGTTTAGAAAGCATAAAAAACCTAATCAAGTCTTCAAACTAGAGGAAGAAGTGGAAGTGGCCATCTTAGAATCCTCTTTAGAGCATCGTCGCATTAGTTTAAGTTTAAAGCAATTAGAAGAAAGTCCTTGGTTTCAACTAAAAAAAGAACTTCCTCCAGGACATGTGGTAGAAGGCAAAGTGAAAGCCTTAACTGATTTTGGTATGTTTGTAGAAATTAAGGAAAGTATTGAAGGCTTAGTCCATGTGTCTGATTTTTCATGGGAAAAACGTATAGAAAGGCCCAGAGATTTTTATAAAGTAGGAGATATAGTAAAAGCTGTTGTCTTATCCTTAGATGTAGCACAGGAAAAAATCAGTTTAGGAATCAAACAACTCGATCAAGATCCTTGGAAAGATGTAGCTGAGAGATTTCCTATTGGTCATCAAGGTGAAGTGAAAATTGTAAAAATCACAAGCTTTGGTGTTTTTGTAGAACTTGATAAAAACATTGAAGGACTTATTCATATAAGCGAGTTATCTACAAAAAGAATTGGAAACCCAGAAGATGAATTTAAAGTAGGAGATATTTTGAAAGCAGAAGTTGTGAGCCTTGATACAGGATTCCGTAAGATAGGTTTAAGTGCTAAAATTATAGCCTTAAGAAAAAGCAATCAAGGTATATGAAAGAAAATGAAAAGGCTTCTCAAAATCGCTTAGGTATGCCAGAAAATTCTAGAGCAGTTCTAAAAGAAAATAAAAGTGAAGAGGATTCTTAAAAAGCTTGGGCCTGTAAACAAACTAGTGTTCTGACCAGTAATTTTTTTCACAATTTTCAAGCCTTTAATCCAGGTCATTTTATTTATTTTTTTTTATTATGTTTTAATACTCATATGTTAAATTTATTAAAGCCAAAAGATAAGAGAGAAATTCTTAAAATTATAAAGAAGTCTAAAAATCCAAGAGCCATATATCGAGCCAATGTTCTAAACTTAAGGAACAAAAGATTAACTGCCGTAGAGACAGCAGATTACTTAGAGATAACTCCTAGAACTGTTTTCAACATCCAAAAAAACTATGAGAATTCTGGGCTGAAAAAAGCTCTTGAAGATGATCCTCGTCCTGGAAAACCTCCAAAGTTTGATGTTTCTTTTCTCGACAAGCCTTATGAGTAAAACCACCGGCATATCATTTATTGATTCCACATCGATTTTTCTTCAAAAATAAAAGAATAGGACGAAATAAGGTGTTCTAAAAGTTAGCTAAAAAGAGGCAAAAGTAGTATGGGCTGGTTCTTTGGATTTAAACTCCATATTGTTATCAATCACCTAGGAGAACTTTTAAGTTTTACCTTAACTCCGGGAAATGTAGATGATCGAAAGCTAAGTTATGGATTTATAGTAAAGGGCTGATGGGAAAACTCTTTGGGGACAGAGGTTATATTTCATCAGACCTTTTCAAAAAGCTTTTAAAGAAGGGAGTTAAGCTTATTACAAACGTCAAATTAAATATGAAGAATAAATTGATTCCCTTATTTGACAAGTTGATGTTGAAAAAACGTTCTGTTGTGGAAACAGTGATTGGAGTGTTAAAAGGAGAGTTTCATCTTGAGCATTCTCGCCATCGTAGCCCACAAAACTTTGTCATCAATCTTTTAGGTACTCTCATCTCCTATTGCTTAAAACCTAAAAAACCCTCCATTCAACTTAAAACTCAAAACAGGAGCTTCTGAACAATATATAAAAGTCGAAACTCGGGTTATTAGCAAAGAAAAAGTTAGGATTATTCTTTTCCTGACTTCAACACAACACAGTGAGTTAAAAAAATATTTTCGTTCTTTTACTTCTAGCTTTTAGTTGAAGGAGTTATACACAGGTTTTAGGTCGGTTCTGTGGCCCCGGCCCATTTTACAAGCTTGCAAAAGTTGTTTAGCCTTTTTGAAGAATGTTTATAAAAGTAACATCAAAGTCTAAGGGTAAAAAAAGTGTACGGATTGTAGAGTCTGTTTGGTTTAAGGGGAAGTGCGTACAAAAGACCATTCGTTCTATGGGTATTTTTGCAAACGATAAGGGGAAGTTAAAAAACTAAGAAGTTAGCAGAAGAGTTGATCATAGACATTAAGAATCAAAGAGATCCTGTGCTTCCAGGTTGTGAGGAGCTAGTTTATGGTAAAAGGCCTAAGGCTAAGGAGAAGAAGAAGAAAGAGAAGAAAAAAAAGAGTGAGAAAGATTTCCAGTTCTCAGGCAGTATTTTAGAGGAGAAAAAGCGTGTTGTTTGTGGTATTGAGAAAGTTTTGCCTCCTCAAAAGAATCTGTGGGTTCCCGGAGGTTCTTTTGAGGAGGCAATAAATTGAGCCTTGTAGCGAGCCTGTAAACTAAGAACCTGAAATTGTGGAGTCTATAAACAAAAATTGTGTAACTTCTGTAATTGTTATTACTCTAAAACTTAGCTGTCAGATTTTTTTTCTTATAAGGTACTATTTCAGGTTTTAAGAAAAGCAGAAGCTCTGTTTTCACTTTAATTTTCTGTTGACTTTTAAACAACCAGCCTACAAGAGGAATGTTTTGCAAAACAGGAACTCCTGATACTTTAAATGTTTCATCATCTTGATAAATTCCTCCAATAACAGCTGTTTCACCACTCCTCACAATCGCTTTGGTTTTTGCTGAACGTGTATTGATAGGACTTTCTCCATTAACTTCAGCTCCAGGAAAAGAACGCGTGATGTTTAAATCCATGATCACGCTACCATCAGCACTCACTTGAGGTGTTACTGACATATTGAGAGAAAAATTCCTAGGAATAAATGTACTTTCTGTTTTTCCCTCTGTATCAGTTGTCACCTTTCTTGAAAAAACTTGCCCTGATTGAGTGATAGTAGATGCCACTTTATTCATTGCCAAAATTCTAGGTGCAGCAATCACCTTCACGTTGTCTTTTTCCTCTTCAATGAATAACCGAGCATCTAAATTACCTAAAAAGTCTAAAGTTCCTAATTTTAACCTTAACTGGTTAGCACCTGCATTATTGCCTGCTAAATTCAAATCTAAAAAAGAGCTAAGTGTTATAGGGCGACCTTTATAGCCTCCATCTTCACTTAATTGGTAGCTTACTCCTGAAGCTCTCCAGTTAACTCCTAGTTTATTGCTAAAGTTTTCTGAGGCTTCTATAACCTTAGCTTCAATCATCACCTGAGGTGGAGCTTGATCCAACTCTAATAAAAGCTTCTGTATTTTAGCAACTACCTCTTCCGTATCATGAACAATTAAAGAATTTGTTTCATTATCTGTAACTACCTTACCTCTTTTAGGTGTTAAAAACCCCTGAACGTGACCTGCTATATCACTTGCCTTAGCAAAGTTAACAGCCAATACTCTCAAAGTAATAGGGTCTAAGCTCTTCTTTGTTTCTAAAATCTCCTTTAAATTTTTAGCTTCGCTTTTTAAATTTTCTAAAGTATCAATACGAATGACATTGCCCTGACGAATGTAGCCTAACTTATTGTTTCTTAACAAAGTAATCAAAACTTGATCCCAAGGAACATTTTTGAGTTTGAGTTGAGCCTGACCTTTAACATCTGAAGAGAAAATAAGGTTTAAACTCACTTCCTCAGAAATAAACTCAATGATAGTACGAATGTCTGTATCTTTTTTTGTTTCAATACTAATAGGACGGCCATAAAATTTTATTTTTCCTAAAAGAAAGTCTTCTAAGGAATTTGCTGATAGAATCAAGTCCCTTGCTTTTTTATCGTTTGTATCTGTAGTAAATGTTTCTACTATTTCATTTTCTAAATTGCTTCCTCTACGAGCTTTTTCTTCCTTTTCAATTTGAGATATCTCTTTTTCAATGGTACTAGATTCTGTGTCTGTTAAGTCTTCACCTGCTAAAGTTTCAGAACTAGAAGAGGGTATGATTAGAAAAGAGGTTCCTTCTGTTTGTAGAAAAGGTGATATAGAATCTTTCATTTGAACCACAATGCGTACTTCATTTCCCTTTTGGTAAGCTTGAATGGCTGAAATAGGCCCTCGAAATTCTTTTGTAATCAAAGGCCTTTCAACAGATTTATCTAAAATAGCTTGTTTGATTTTAACAATAAATTGTTTTGTCTCTTGGTTAAAAGAAGATTCAGGATCAACAGGAGTTGAAGTGTCAACCACAACAGTTCCCTGGGACTTATGAGCAAAAAACCTAATAGCCTTAACTCTTATAGTCTGAGAAGCAATTTCCTCTTGTGAATCTTCTAAATTATCCAAATCTGTCGAACTGTCTTCTGATATCTTGTTTTCTTCCCTTTTTTCTTCTGTAAAAGGAGGTTCTACTTCTAAATCTTCCAGATCATCTTCTAAATCTAAACCCTTATCATTTTGTTTTTTAGAAAGCTCTGATTGTTCCTCCTCTAAGAGGATTTCATCTAACTGTTCGTCCTTCCCGAGTTGCTCTTTTTCAAAGTTTAAAGTTTCTTCTGTGTTTGATGTTTTATTCTCTGAATTCTGAGAAAGTATTTTTTGATCTTCTTCTAAAAGTTCTTTTAATTCCTGATTGTCAGATAACAAAGACTCTTCATCACTTTCATTATCTTCAAAATCTTCTTCAAGATCTTGGTCCCCCTCTTCACGATCTTGTTGATTTTCTAAAGAAATTTCTTCCTTATCATCTGAGTATAAAGAGGGCGGAGTCTTGAGTTCTTTTTTTGAACTTTTTTGAACTTTTTTTACAGAAGAACAAGATGATAAAAAGAAAAGCACTAAAATAAACTTGAACATTTTCATCATCAATCCTTCTGGTTATTTCCTGTCCTTAAGATAATCACCCTAGCCCACTTTTTACTAGGAATTTCATATAACCTAATGTTTTTATTATTTGAAAATTTTTGCTTTAACTCTTCAGATAAAACTGCTTTTTCTAAATCAATGAAAATTTCCCCTGAATAAAAATCAAATTGAGTCTTATAATTGATTTTTTGATCGCTTTCTAAAATGATTTTCATTTTTCCATTTTTATAATAAGACCAACGGATGCCTTGCAAAGAAGGTATTGCTGGAACTGAAAATGAAGTTTGTTGCTTGTTTAATTCATTAAAGACTTGAAAATTTTCACTTTCTGTTTCTCTTTTAAGAGTTATAAATTTCTGTCTTTTCGAAAGCTCTGTTTTTGAGAGTTCTGAAGGATCATTGCTAGGCAGTTCAAAAAACTCTTCCTGAATAAAAGGCTTTAAGTGCCTTAAATCTTCTTCCTGTCCACTTTCAACTCTATCCCCTGAGTTTGTAAAAGATTGGGATAAAGATTTTCTAAGTCCTAGATCAACTTCTGAAACAGAGGAAAGAGAAAAAGTGTTTAAAAACACATCGGAAAGAAAATCTTCAGATTGAAAATCATCTTCAATCTCAACAGCTAATTCTTTAACATCAGCATTTGACATGAAAAAAAATCCCTCTTCTAAATCAATATTTTTGCTGTCCAGATCTCTCATCTCTCGTCTATCTTCATCTGAAAGCAATTCATAAGAAAGATACTTTAAACCTTCTTCCATTTCTTTTTCAACTTGCAGATAATGAGAGTTCATAGAAGAACAAGAAAACAAAAAGGCACTTAAGGAAAGAATCAAAAAGTTTTGTGTCATTACTCACCTCCTACAAAGGATTTCTTAGAGGAGTCATCAAATGCTAAAATACGAGATCTGTAATACAACTTACCTCCTTTGCGAAAAGGTTCTATAACCACAATCTCCCCTTCACGAATCTCCTCTATATAGGCTCCTCTGTTTCCTATACGATCCCCTCTGCTTAAATAATGAATTTTATTTTTAGGATCTGCAAGCATAACTCTGGATTTTTCACTCAAAGCCCTACATTCTCGACTTTTGTTAGAACAATGATTCCATATAATACCTAAAACCTTGAAGCTTCTGAGAGTGTACTGTTGAGCTTCAGTTAAAGTAGCACCATCTTCTATCAAAAGCTCTTCTGTATTTTTTCGAACAAAAGGATCTCGTCTGTTCTCTGCAGAGTAATTATACGGAGCTAGAAGAATGTCTAAATCTATACTAAAGTCCTTTAAACTAGTATCCTGAAAGGATTTTTTTTGAGGCTCTTCGGAAAAAGCTACAAAACACAATAAAAATAAAATGGCTAAAATAAAACTTACTTTCACTAGGCTCCTTTTTGTTTTTCTTGTTTTAATAACTCTTCTTTTTCCGGATTATACTTATAGGTCAGAATATCTCCTGTACAAGTAGTTATTTTTTTTGTTTTGTCTTTTGGATCAACAATAGCATTTATCTCAAAACTTCCTATATTAATAATTCTATTAACTTTTGTTAAGTAAGATAAAAAAAGAACAATGCTAGAATAAGTTCCTCGCAACTTGATTTTAAAAGGGAGAGTTGTATACAAGCCATCCTTACTAACAATTTCTTTTTGCTTATCTAAACTTAAAATATCAACATTAGATAATTTTGCTTGGTTTGCTAAAAGCTTCGTATAACTAGAAGCTGTATCTTTCTCAGGTATGTAGCCAATCAACCTCTGAAACTGCTTACCTAACTGCTCCTTATTTCTTAATAACTCTTTAAAAATATTATTTTCTTTATTTAGTCTTTTGTTTTCTTCTTTTTTTGATATCTGTTCCTTTTTGATCATACTTATTTTCTGCTCAATAGAACTTCCATCATCAAACAAAGTAAAGTGATAAACAAGCCCTAAAGCTACACTAATAACAAAAGCTCCTCTAAAAGATAAGGAAAAGAGAAAATCTTTCATTTTACCTCTTTTCCCTGAGAATTGGGAGTGATTTTTGAATTGATCTCAAAAGATTTAATTGCAACTTTATCCACAACCTTCTCTTTAGTACTCGTTAAGTAAACTTCTTTAAAAAAGTCAAACTTCTCTAACCTTTCTACAAAGGTATTTACAGTATCATCAGTATCACCTAGGCCGAGAAGCTTCAAAGAATAGTCTTTATTATTATACCGGATTGATTTTAGCCAGACACCATCAACCATAGCCTCTTGTAAGAAGTCTAAGGTTTTAACCTCATCAAGTCTCTGAGAAGCAATTTTTTTGAAAATAAGAAGTTTATTTTTATGGACATCAGCTCTAGCTTTATCTCTTTTAAATTTTTGATTTTTCTCTCTCAAATTTCGATTGATTTTTAATATATCATCTAACTTTTCTTGTTCAATCTTTTTGTGACGATTTAAAGTTGTTATTTTATAAAAACTGTAAGCTCTTAAAATTCCTGGAATAAGGAGTATAATCAATATTTTAGGAATTAAAGAAGCAAAACTTTTCCCTTTGTGGATTTGATCATCGGAGAATAACTCTAAATTTAGATCTGAACCAGATTTTATCTTTTTAACAGCAAGTTGATCTTGAGCTTTTTTATAAAGATTAATTTTAATCACAGCTTAATACCCTCTTAAACCTAAGCCTAAAACTATAGGAGCTATAAACTTAATTTCTCTTATATACTGATTTGTTAAAAGCTTTCCTTCTGCCTTAAGATTTCTTAAGCCATCTAAAAAATCACACTCTAAAGAAAGAGTGTGACTAAGAGTTTCTCTTAAACCTGGCACTTGACTGGCCCCCCCTGTAAGCAAACAATGTTTAATAGGATCATAAAGACTTCCATAAGAGTCTGTGAAATGACTTAAAGTCTCTTCAATTTCACTCACAATAAAGTTATTAGGAATTTGAAAAAGCCGTTTTTGCTCCTCTAAAGCTGTATCATCTGTTAAAGTTTTTAGTTTTCTCTCCTCAGCTTCTTGAAAAGAAGTACCATATTGCTTTTGTAACTCAGAAGTATAAACATGCCCTCCTAAAGGCAAATCTCTAGAAAAGACAAGTTCGCCCTTGCTACATATTAAAAAACTTGTGTAGCTATGGCCTACATTCAGCAAAAGACTTGTTTCACTTTCCATGTCTTTATAATTATGAAGATAGCAATTTGCTAAGGAAAAGCAAGGAGTGTCCATAACAAGACATCTCAATCCTGCTTTTTCTATAATTTCTAAAAATTCAAGAAGTTTAGTGTCCAAAACGGCCACCATGATGACATCTATAGAATCACTCTGCAAAGAATCTTTCAATTTAAAATAATCAAAAAACACAGCGTTGATCTCAAAAGGAATATAATTTTCTGCTTCATAACGAATTTGAGTTTCCATCATATGACTATCTACCTTAGGAACAGTGATCCTCTTTGTAATAACATTTACTCCGGAAATAGAAACAATAGCTTTTTTTTGAGTAAACCCTCCCTTTTCAAACATGTCTTTTAAAAGCTCAGACAAAGTATCAAAGTTAGTTAATTGACTTTCTTCAACGCATTCAAAGGGAAGTTCTTTATGCTCAAAGTGAGTTAACTGAGGCTTGTCTTTAGTAAAAGTAAGTTCAGCTAAAGTCAAATACCTCGTTCCAATATCAACAGATAAAACTGATTGTGTTGTTCTTAGACTAAGAAATGATAGCCTATCTTTCAAAGACAATGACATAAGTTTCCCTCATTATAATTAAACTGAAAACTTTAGCAAAAGTCAATCTCAAGAAAAAATAGGAAGAGGAAAAAGTTTGAAGTAAATATGAATGACCTTCTCTCCGAACAAAAAATACATCAAAGCACTAAATGCTAAGTAAGGGCCAAAAGGTATGTATGACTTTAGACTTGAATCTTTAAAAAGTAAAAAAGATCCTCCTATCACAATTCCTAAAAAACTAGACAATAGTATAACGAAAGGAAAAGATTTCCAAGTCAAGAGGGCTCCTATCCAAGCTAGAAGTTTAATATCACCACCGCCTAAGCCTTCTTGTTTCCTCCAAATCCAATACATGTAGGCCACAAACCATAAAAACCCTCCGCCAACAAAAACACCTGCTAAAGCTGGTAAAAAATCTCTTTCAGGGTTCAAAGCCGCTCCTAAAAGACCTATTACAACACCTGACAAAGTGAAACTATCCGGCAAAATCATATGATCCAAATCAATAAAACTCACAACTACAAGACCATATGAAAATAAAATCATCTCTAAAGTCAACCAACTTAAACCGCCTCTAAGATAAATAGCTAAAAACACAAGAGCGACTAAAAGCTCTACAAAAGGGTAGCGAAAAGAGATTTGTGCTTTACAGTGCCGACATCTTCCTAAAAGAATTAACCAAGATAAAAGAGGAATATTATCATACCAAGCTATCATGTGATGGCAATGAGGACAATGACTTCGAGGAACAACAATACTTTCGTTCTTGGGAAGTCTTAAAATAATAACATTAGCTAAGCTTCCAAAAAGAAGCCCTAAAATAAATAAAAAACATCCAAAGTAAAAGTCAAACAAGATCTTTTTTCCTTAGAAAAAGCCCTGAAAAAGAAATCAAAATCAAAACCCAAAGAAAGCAGTAAAGAGTACTCATAAGAACTTCATAAAAAGATATGCTTTCGCCATAAATAGGAAAAGCTCTCCAATTAAACTTTTCTAAATTAGGGAAAACAGATCTAAAAATATCTACAAATATTTTAAAAAAATCTGAATCACTTTTATCAGCAAAAAATTTCATATCATTCACCCAATGACCAATGACAAAGCAACCAAACGTAAAAGAGGGTGCTATAAAGGGTCCTGAAAAAGTTGAAAACAGCACACTTAAACAAACAAGAAGTAGACTTTCTAAGTAAATCCCCCAAAAAACTGCCATAAAAGTTATGGAAAAAGAAAACCCTAAAAACAGTAATATCCCAGAAAGAATCAAACAAAAACCTATAAGAAGACAAAAGACAGCGAAAGAAAAACCTAAGATTTTAGATAAAAGAAACTGAAGTCTGGTAACAGGACGTGCTAATAAAGTAAAGGCTGTTTTTTTATCCAGTTCTTTGCGAACCAATGTGCACCCAATAAATATAGAAATCACAACCATACTGATTTGAATTCCAGAAAAACCATAGTTAGCAGCAATTCTGGACTGTTCGCCAAAACTCAGCTGACCTAAAACCAAGCTCATACTTATAACTAAAACAGCAAAGAAAAACAGAATGTACAAAATACGATCACGAATTACCTCTCTAAAAGTATTTTTAGCGATAACAAAAATCGTGTTCATTCCTTCTCACCTTCTCTTAGAGCCATAGAGATAAAAGCACTCTCAAGACTTGCTTTTTCTTCTTGGATGCTTAAGATGTAATTTCCATGACGTCTTAATTGATCAATATTTTTTTGCAGACTTTCACCTTTCTCACATTTCAAGACATGGGTTTCTCCTCTTTTCTCATAAAAAATCTCTACATTTTTAACAACACCTTCTAATAAATTTTGCGTTGTCCCTTCGTAGATGACCTGCCCCTCCTTCAAAATTACAAGATTTTTACAAATTATCTCAGCATCATGTAAAAGGTGGCTACTAAAAAATACCGAGGCTCCTTCTTTTGCTGTTTTCAAGATAAGTTCTCTTAAATAGTAGCGACCATCAGGATCAAGGCCTGACATAGGTTCGTCTAAAATAACAAACTCAGGATTATGTACAAGAGCCTGTGCTAAGCCAATTTTTTGAAGCATACCTTTAGAATATTTTTTAAGGAGGCGATCTTTTGCAAAATAAAGATCCACTTTTTTTAAAAGAGATATGATTTTTTCATTGAGATCTTTGGCCTTAAGATCTGTGGATAACTCTCCGTAGAAACGTAAAAACTCATAGCCTGTAAGGTATTCATAAAAATAAGGACGTTCAGGAAGAAAACCAATTCTTTTTTTAACTTCGGAACTAATAGATTTTCCGTCAAAATAGTAAATTTCACCTTCATCGGGAAAGGCTAACTCTAAAAGACATTTCATGGTGGTTGTTTTTCCTGCCCCATTAGCTCCTAAAAACCCTGTAATGCTCCCAGATTGTAGCGAAAAGTTAATTCCCTTTAAAACTTCTTCTTTTTTAGGAAGAAACCCTTTTTTATAACTTTTTTTCAGATTCTTAACTTCTAAAATAGCCATACAAAACTAATTTTATAATATACTTTACACAAGTCAAGAAAGCTTGTTTTTTAAAGTTTCAAAATAAAAAAGACCATCTTGACTAACGCCTGACCAAGAAAAAATAGCTCTTTCTGGATGAGGCATAAGACCTGCTATGTTTTTGTTTTTATTGAAAACACCTGCGATATTTGCTAAAGATCCATTGGGATTTTCTTTATAAACAAGCCAGATCAGACCTTCGTCCTGCATTCTTTTTAAACTCTCTTTTTTGGCAAAAAACCGCCCCTGTTTGTGAGCTATGGGAAGCTTATGAGTCTTTATTTTTTCTCCACCCCAAAAGGGACAAGTTGAGCTTACACAAATCTCAACTTCTTTATCAATAAAGGCTCCTGTTTCATTTGTAAGAAGACAGCCTTCTAATAGACCTGTTTCACATAAAATTTGAAAGCCGTTACAAATACCTAAAATAGGCATACCTTTTTTACTAGCTTCCTTTAAAGATTGAATGCTGGAAGATAAGCTCGCTAAAGCACCTGCTCTCAAGTAATCTCCATAGCTAAAACCTCCCGGCAGAATAAAAGCTGAAAAATCTGAAGGGGAAAAAAAATCCTCCCCCCAAAGAAACTCATTCTTCAAGCCTAAGTGGTCTAAAGCTTTTTTAACATCCCTATCACAATTACTTCCTAAAAATTGAAAAATACCTACAGGTTTCATGAAAGAATCTCAAACTTATAATCTTCTACAAGAGGATTGAAAAGAATTTTATCAGCCATCTCTTTAGCTTTCCTTTTAACTTCTTCAAGATTAGGGGCTTCCACTTCCATATCTATACATTTTCCTATCCGACAGTGTTTAACAGGAAACTTCTCTTGTTCCAATTTTCTTTGTACAGCACGTCCTTCTACATCTAAGACGTCTTGTTTAGGTAATATTTGAAAAAAAATTTTATACCTCTTCATTCCTTCTTTACTCTCCTTTTTTTATACGCACCAAGACTTCATCGTAAGCTTCTCTCACTCCTCCTAAGTCCTTACGAAATCGATCCTTATCTAATCTTTTTTTTGTTTTTTGATCCCATAAACGAAAATTATCAGGACTTAATTCATCAGCTAAAATGAACTTATAATCTTTTTTTCCAAACTCTAATTTAAAATCAATCACATCAATGCCAATTTTTGAAAAAACCTTCGTAAGCCTCTGATTGATATCCAAAGCTAGAGTTTTAAGTTGCTTTATGTCTTTCAAACTATCAACTGCTTTAAGCCAAAGAGCTTGCTCATCATTAATAAAAGGATCCTGCAGTTTATCATCTTTATAGTAAAGTTCTAAAAGAGGCTGTGAGAGCTTTTCTCCCTCTTTAAGCTTGAACTTTTGAGCCGTAGATCCAGCTAAAAAATTTCTTACAATCACTTCTAAAAAGATCATATCCAGCTTCTTTACTATAAGAGAGGAAGAGTTATGATCACTCACCCAATGAGTCATAACTCCTTCTTTTTCTAATTTTTGGAACAAGTAAGAAGAAATATCACGATTGATCTGGCCTTTTTTAGAAAACGTTCCCCTTTTTCTTCCATTGAAGGCTGTAAGAGAATCATTAAATTGAAGGCAAACATAGTTTTTAGCACCTTTAACCGCATACACTTCTTTGGCTTTTCCTTTGTAAAGAAGACTTCCTACCGTCCACATAGAATTCTTTTTTCAATAACTTTTGTGAGATCTTTTATATGATATTTCCCAGAGAAAATATCATTCCATTCCTTTTTCTTGAATGACTGTTTGATATTTTCATCTTCATAAAGCTTTTCTTTTAAATTCTCACAAGCTTTAAGCCTATGGCTTGTGGACTGCAACAGCTTATAAGCCTTATTCCTAGACCAGCCTTTTTTTATCAAAACCATAAGCAGATAAGAAGTAAACACCTGTCCTTGAGAAAGTTCCATATTCTCCAACATACGAGAAGAGTTGACCTCTAAGTGAGTTAAGAGATTTGACATACGATTTACAGCATAATCACACAAGATAAAGGAATCAGGAAAGCTTACTCTTTCTACGCAGGAGTGGCTTATATCTCTTTCATGCCAAAGAGCTAGATTTTCTTGAGAGGCAAGAAAATAACTTCTTAAAAGTCTGGCTGTTCCTGAAAGGTTTTCAGCACTAATGGGGTTTTTTTTGTGAGGCATAGCACTTGAGCCAGTTTGTCCTTTAGAAAACTTCTCTGAAACCTCTCCTACCTCTGTTCTTTGAAGATGTCGCAGTTCTACTGACAATCTTTCTAAAAAAAGCCCTAAAAAGCATAAGGACCCTAAAAGTTCACAGTGACGATCCCTAGGAATAACTTGAGTGGCAATGGTTTCACATTTAAGTTTGAGGTATGAGCAGATTTTTTTTTCTAAGGAGGGAGTTATTAAAGAATAAGCCCCTACAGCTCCGCTAAACTTTCCCACCTGCATCTGTAAGAGAGCTCTCTCAAACCTTCCTTTACTTCTTTGAAGTTCAGCAAAATAACCTGATAACTTATAGCCAAAAGTTGTAGGTTCTGCATGACAACCATGGGTTCTCCCAACACAAAGAGTTTTTTTATGGCGACGAATTTGAGAAATAAGGTTTTTTTCTAGCTCTTTTAAACTTCTTTTTAAAACCTCTCCTGCTTCTCTTACCTGTAAAGAAAGTCCTGTGTCTAAAACGTCTGAAGATGTAAGACCATAGTGAAAATAATCTCCCGAAGAACCTAAAGTTTCTGCTACACTTTGGACAAAAGCTGTTACATCGTGATGAGTTTTTTTTTCAACTTCCAAAATTTTTTTAACTGAGATTTTTTTTGTTTTGCAAATGTCTTGGGCTGCTTTTTTAGAAATCATACCACAAGATGACTGCACAAAAGCCACAGCCTGCTCCACCTGTAGCATTTTTTGAAACTTATTCTCTAAAGTCCAAACTCTTCCCATCTTTTCTGTTGTGTATCTGTCAATCAAAAACCCATCTCCTCTATAATCTTTTCTTGATGATCAAACCGTCCTTTCCAATCAAGCCTTCTAGAAAGTTCTACTGAATCCCACCAAACGCCATAAGCCATTTCCATCTTCTGTTTTTTTTCCTCTCTCCTATAGACAGGAAGCGAACGAACAAGCTCAAGCTCTTTGAGAACTTTTAAATTCCCTACAGGTATTTTCTTTTGGAACGTTTCCAAAAACTTAGATTGAGTACTCAAAAGCCTATCCCTATAATCTGGATACTGAAAGCAGTAAGGTAGCCTTAACCATACCTCCAGCCTATCCCCTAAGTTTTGAATAACACATAAATTCTCATGAGTCCAAGAAAAGTCTTTGTTATGGAGCCATAAAAACCTCTCCCCCCAATGACTTTGCCAACAAGAACTCTTAAGAGACATTTTAGACCAAAACAAAAGAGGTTTTTGTTTTTTGTAAGGCGTTTGAAAAGAAAATCCTATGTCTTTAAGTTCGTTCTCATTAAGGCTTATAACAAGCTTTTGAGCTTCTATTTCTCCTAAATCATCAAACTTTATTTTTTTGACCTTTCCCAGCCTAAAAGAAGACATAGGCTTTATGGGATTTAAGACTAAAACCTTTTGTTTTTCAGCAAAGCTCTCATGATAAAACCTTTCTGTTTTATATCTTCCATACCATATATCATGAAAAAAGAGAGGTTCGTTTTTCAAATCTGTATAAGAATCATAATAATAACTGGAAGCTAAAAAGTGACTCAGGTAAGCAAGCCAAGAAAAACAAAAAGGTTTTTTTTCAAGCACTTTCCTGCTTTCTTTTCTCTCCTTTCTAGATAAACGAGGGTATTCAAACAAATACTCCCAGGAAAGTTTAAAGTCATTTTGAGAAAGCCAAAAATCTGTGAGAGGATGCCCAGCTATGAAAGGCCCTTCTTTTAAAAGGATGTGAAAACTTGTAGGTTTGGTTTGACAGGCATGCTCTAAGAAGTTCATCTGAGAAGTTTTAAGACAAGAAGAAGAAAAAAAGCCAAAAGGATCTCCTACAAAAGAATCCTCTAAAAGTTGCGAAACATCACAAAGTACTACATTTAAGTTCTTTTCTTTCAATTCACCAGCCAGCCAATCACCTCTTTCAAAAGCTGAGAGAACAAGAACATCAAAAGGCATTAAAACTCCATAGAGGAGCTTTCTTTTCTGATTCACCTTTAACAACTTCACCGAGTTCAAAATAACTAAAACCTAAGCCCTCAATTTGTTTTTTACAAAAGTTTATAGATTCAGAATCTAAAATCAACATCAAACCCACACCGCAATTAAATGTTCTCAAAGCCTCCTCATCTGAAAGCCCAATTCTTTTTTGAACCTCTTTAAAAGGGTAAGGAATCCTCCAACTCTTAAGTTTCGCCTCAAGTCCTTGAGGTAAAACTCTTAAAAGATTGTCCCATCCTCCCCCTGTAATATGAGCGGCAGCTTTTAAACTAGAACCTAAAGGTTTTAAATGCTTCATAAGTTCTACATAAAGGTAAGTCGGTTTCAGAAGCTCCTTTTTATATTCTTCTAAATCCTTTTCAAAAACATGGATCAGAAGAGAGTAGCCGTTGCTATGAAAGCCGGAACTTGAAACTCCTATGATTACATCTTGAGGTTTTACTTTTAAAGAGCTTAAAATTTCATCCTCATCCACAACTCCTACAGCAAAACCAGCACAATCAAAAATCCCTTGAGAGTAAATTCCCGGCATCTCAGCTGTTTCACCTCCTATTAAAGCACACCCACACACCTTACAAGCACGTCCTACAGCACTTAAAAACTCTTTAGCTTGTTTTAAATCCAAGATCGATGTAGAAAAATAATCTAAAAAAAACAAAGGATTAGCTCCAGAAGAAACCAAATCATTTAAACACATAGCCACAAGATCTTGGCCTAAACCCTCATACTCTTGAAACTGACAGGCAAGTTTAAGCTTTGTTCCTACTCCGTCTGTGGAGCTAGCAAGATAGGGTTTTTTTATAGAAGAAAAATCAACTTTGAAAAGAGCTGAAAAGCCACCTAAACCCTCAAACCCTTTCTGTGGCCTAACAAAGGGCTTGTTTTTAAGCCATGAAACCAACCTATCAGCCTCTTTAATATGAACTCCTGCTTTTTCATAACTACCACTCATTTTAAAGATAAATTAACAAAAACTAGCCTATGCGGTCAACCGAAATCTTTTTATAATAAAAATATGTTCTTTTTACTCTTTTTTCTATTCTCTTTTTCTCAAGCTCAGGACTCACAATCTGACCCTTTCGTTCACCACAGTCAGTTTGAAAGTTTTCAAAACGAGGGAGAAGAACAAAGGTATATTGATTTTTTTCGTCATGGAAGATTTTTTGATATAGGCTTTATTGCAGGTTATACAGGCTTCACAAAAGGCTATGCTCAATTGAATCGAAACTCCCCTCATGTAGGTCTTTTTATTAATTACTTTCTAAGTCTTCGTTTTTCTCTTTACTATACTTTTGTTTTTGCAAAAATTCCTGAAGATTATGAACATCACAATCAAGAAGGAAACACAGTTCAGCATAGGCTTGTCCTCTCACATCTAGATAACTCCATAGGTTTTAGAACTTATATCAATCCTGAAAAGACCATACAAAAAATAAGCCTCCTCAACCCTTATATTCTTTTAGGACTCAATTATTTTTACCTTTTTAAACGTGCTACAGCCAAAACTGATGCTTTTAGTGATCCTTTTGTAGGAGCCCATATAGGTTTAGGATTAGAACTCCCCCTTGTAAGAAAGAAAATTGCCTTAGGAATTGAATTTCTTTATAAGCTTTTTAACCCAGAAACAGAAAGAAGAAATTTTTCTTTTAAAGATCCAAATAGCGATAGCGATGCTCTGATCCCAACAGAGTTATTTCTCAACGGAGATTCTTTTGCTCTTCAATTTCTTATTGGAGCTGAGTTTTAAAAAAGCCCGGGACAGAGATTGAGATTCTTTCTTTTTTGAGCTTTTAACATCTCTTTTTTAGACTTTAATTTTTTTTCTTTTCTCTTCAAAACAAAGTCTAGAAGCCAAGCCAAGGAAGGGCCTAAAGCAAGCATTGAAAGTTCTAGGCCTGTTAAGCCTAAAAAAACTTTAGAGTGTTCCGTTAAGAGTACTGTTAAAGCTAGACCTGTAGCAAGGGCTGAAAGTCCAATACTTCTTATATTAACGATTTTTTTATTATGATGGTAGAGTTCTTTGTAAGTTTTTTGTTTAGAAAATTCACTTGGATTCTCTATCATGTCTTTCACAAGAGCTTTAAGCATCACTTCTCTAGCTTGAGGGATCAATTCATCTAACCTTTCATCATTTAGAATTTTTATCACCAAATTTGTATTCCCTTCTTTCATGTATTCATCCTTTAGCTTAGAAATAAGTGTTTCATTTTCTTTACTTAAGTCTTTACCTAAAAGAAGAGCTTGGAAGGCTAAGTTTACAAAATGCACTCTCTTTTCTCCTCCTATATTCTCTATCAATTCCTTTGAAAGCTCTTTTTCCTCCCTTCTGCGATGTTGAATGTTTACTCTTTCTAAAGAGCCTTGAAAGATAGTAGCTATAGTTGCTACGGTGATAACTTCCAAAAAAGAATGAGTAGCATTTACTTGCGAACTAAAAACTCCCACGAACATGGGAATAAGAGAAAGGTAAGCCACTTCAGTAAGCCACCACTTAAAATACATACTAGATTTACTTATTCTTTTTGTTTTATCAAGAATTTGTATATGTACATTCTTAGACTTTTCTTTTATGAATTTCACAACATCTTTTACTCCTAAAAGGGTTAATCTTAAATTAAGACTTTTAAGGCCTGCTTCTAAATTCAGAACTGTAAGTTTCTGAGGCTCTATACTCTCAACCACCTTTACTAAATTTCTTAAACGCCGTCCCCTACTTTCTAAGTTCATATTTATTTTTTCTAACTGATGTAAGTCCTCTCTTAAAGAAGTAAAAAATCCTTGAATTTTTTCCATATGATGAGAATAAACTAAATAAGAAGAAAGCTCTACGGATTTAAGATAGAGTTCTTTTTTTGCCTGCTCTAACTCTTGTTTGTCAAACTTAGGATTGTTTTTCAAATGATTCATTTTAGATGAAATCTTGTCGTACTTTTCTTTAAGCTTTTCTCGAACATTCTCATTCATTTTGAAAGCACTTAAAGAATTTAAAATGAAAGTAACTTTTTCTTGAAACACGAAACGATCGAAATCAGAATCTTTTCTGGAAGATACATACTTCTCAAGTTCTAATATTTTTTCAAAAAGTATTTGTTTTGCTTCTTTATCAAAAACACTGTAACCTTGAAAAGATCCTTGAGATGTAGAAAATCTTGGAATTTTAAATTTGTATTCTAAAAAATCCAAGAAAGTATGATTTGCATATTGTATCAAAGCCGAAAAACTTCCTGCCACTAAGGAGGCCATCAGCCAAGGAGCCTCAGGGTTTCCTATATAAATAGAAAATCCTGACATCCCTCCCACCATAGTAAAACGCAATAAAGTCAAACGTCTCCTGTTATCTTCATAAGAGCTTTTGCTTTCAAGCTTTTTAAGCACTTTAAAAAGTTTTTGATCCTTTTGCAATGATCCAGAGGTTCTTTCTAAATCAATTTCAGACATTATTTGTTTTATTAAACGTCTTATAATTTCTAAGGAAGAATCATTTTGAAGCTTCCCGGATAAAACTTTAATCCCTCCACCTAAATCAACTGACTGAACAGTTTCAGAGACAAAAAAAGTTTTTGCTTCCTCAAAAAACTCATCACCTGCTTTAAGGACTTTAGTCTGAAGTTTAGAAAGTGCTTGCACAAATTTTGAGTCCTCATGACTTTTGCTATAAGAAACCTTAGGCTTTAAGCCATAGGAGCCTTGAATGAGAAGTAGGGCAGATAAAAAAAACAATAAAGTTTTTTTAAAAAAAGAAAGGTAAAACTGTCCTCCTAAATTGTAAAAAAGCTTTGTTAATCTAAAATATTTCATAAATCTTTAAAGGTTTTGCAATCAATATATTCTCTTTTCTTAAGCATCAAGTCTTTACGCTTCCATAAGAGATCCCTTTTGAACTTTCATATCAAAAGTTCTTTCATAAGGGGCCATGTATATGGAAGATTCCACTCTTTAGAAGCCCTCCTAAAGAAAAGAATATACTAATTTTACCTCTGTAAAAAGACACTTATAATGTAAATTTTACATAGTAAGCTCATCAGAACCTTAGTAGGAGGTCTTAACTGAAAAACATGAGATTTCTAATAAAAGCTTATAGCTTCTATTAGAAATTTTTTCTCTTTCTGACTTTAAACGTTAAAAATAAAAAGCTTAAGAAAGTAAAAAAACCTAAGCTTTGATGAATCACAGATAAAGATAAAGGAACATAAAACAGAAGGGTTAAAACCCCTAAAATAAACTGTGTGACAAACAAAATCTGAGTGATAATAAGAACACGCTTTAAAAAAGAGGATAAAGTTTTAAAAAGCTTAAAGCTAATAAAAATTAACAAAAAAGCCAACAACCAAGCCAAACCTCTATGGATGAATTGCACGATAGCTTTTTCTTCAAAAAACCATCTTTCCACAGGAAGACTTGTCTCAAAGTAAGGCCAAAACCTCCCATGCATGGCAGGAAAAGTATTATACACTTTTCCTGCCTTAAGACCTGCCATAAAACCTCCGTAAAGAATTTGTAAAAAACAAAACCCTGTAAGAATCATAAAAGATAGATGTTTTTTTCTCTTTATCAAAGAAGGGTAGATTTCCCTAAGTCCCATCCAAAAAAGAAAGCCAAAAATAAAAAATGCTAAACCCAAATGAGTGGTCAAACGATAAGAGCTTACTTCTGGTTTATCAATAAGTCCGCTTTTAACCATATACCAACCTAAAAGCCCTTGAAAAGAAAGTAGGAAAAACCCTCCCCATAAAGAAAGTTTCAAAGAAAAAGAATGATTTTTTCTAAAAGAAAAAATCATAAGTCCAAAAAAATAAAAAAGTCCCAAAACCCTCCCTAAAAGACGATGAGCATATTCCCAGTAAAAAATCCTCTTATACTCTAGAAGAGTCATGTGGGGAAAATCCTTTTGATACTGGGGGTAGTTTTGATAAGCTTTGAAAGACTCCTGCCATTGACTTTCGTTCAAAGGAGGAATCACTCCCATAATCACATCCCAGTTCACCATAGAAAGCCCTGATTGAGTCAAGCGGGTAAGCCCTCCTATTAAAATCATCAAATACACAAGAAAACAAAGGAAAAAAAGAAATTTAGACATATCTTTTTTTATCTCACACAAAAAATGAGACTTTTCAATAAAATTATGTTAAATTATTGCATAAAGCAATTTTAAGGGGCTTTCTATGCTTTTAAAAAAAGAGCTTGCTTGTTTTATTTCAAAAACACTCTGTCTTGAACTTTCAAGCATAGAACCTTTGCTTCAAAAGCCTAAAAAAAGAGAGTTTGGGGATATAGCTTTTGCCTGCTTCACTCTCTCTAAAAAACTCAAAAAATCTCCTCCTCTCATAGCTTTGGAGTTGGAAGAAATTCTCTCAAAAAAACAAAACACTCTAGGCTTTCTTAAAAAGATTAAGGCTATAGGTCCTTATCTTAACTTTGAGTACAAAACCGATCACTTAGCTCAAAAGCTAAATGAACAAATCAAAAAAGGTACTTTTTTTGAATCGAAAACAAAAAAGAAATTAAAAATTTTAGTGGAGTACTCTCAACCAAACACCCATAAAGCCTTCCATGTAGGGCATACAAGAAACATAAGTTTAGGAGATAGTGTGTGTCGCTTACTTAAAAAAAAGGGGGCAGAGGTTTTAGCCGTCAATTACATTGGAGATGAGGGCTCTCATATTGCTAAGTTTTTATGGTATTATCTCAAGCATTTTAAAGGCAAAATCCCTAAGCAACATCGAGGTGAGTTTTTAGGTCGTCTCTATGTCAAAGCCTCCCTCCTCCTTGATTTATCTTACTTTACAAGCTTTCCGTTTTTAAACATTGTTTCTGCAAAAGTTCTCAATATAAAACCTTGTAAAAACCGGTATATTATCAATTTAGGTACAAAAAAAGGTATAAAAACAGTCATCCATAACCTTAAGGACTTAAAGGAAAATGAAATGGTAGCCTATGCTCAAGTCCATGCTCAAGTGAAGGGACGACGAGTAGGAGTTATGCAAAAAGAAGGAATAAAAAGTGAAGGAATGATTTTAAGTGAGCAGGATGCTCAAAGGAGTGATTCTTATGATAAAACATTCAAACTTCCTTTTGATATGGAGGTAGGTGTAGATTTAGCTCAATTTTTTTCTCATGAAAAGTTCAAGGGACAAGATATTTTAAGTCTTTATGAAAAAAATAAAAAAGAAGTGTCAGAAATACTTCAAAAATTAGAGAATAAGGATACAGAAATTACAATCCTATGGGAAAAGACAACAAAATGGTGTATGGAAGAATTTCGTGAGATCTATTCATGGATGGATGTTCATTTTGACCATTACTTTTGTGAATCAAAAATGAGTCAACTAGGAAAAGATTTAATCTTAAAAGCTTATAAAAAAAACCTTTTAAAAAAAGACGAAGGATCTATAGGTATTAAATTTGAAAATCTTCCTTTTTTTATACTGCTTAAATCTGATGGAAACTCCCTTTATTCTACAAAAGACATTGCTCTAGCTCATTCAAAATTCCTCAAATACCCTTCTGATCAGTACATTTATATTGTTGATCAAGGTCAGTCTCTTTATTTCAAGCAAGTCTTTAAAACCTTGGAAAAACTCGGCTATAAAGATACAAATAAATGTTACCACTTAGATTATGGTAAAGTGGAAGGGCCTGATGGAAAAATGAGTTCCAGAAAAGGTAATACCATTTATTTCTCAGAATTAAAAAATCAACTTATGGAAACCATTGAAAGAGAACACTTAAAAAAATATAAAGAAGAATGGACTGAAGATAAGATCAAAGAAACAGCTCGCAAAATTGCTATTGCAACTATAAAATACGGCATGCTGAATCAAGACAACCAAAAAAATATTGTGTTTAACATGAAAGAATGGCTTTCTTTACATGGAAACACAGGCCCTTACTTACTTTATACCTATGCTAGAATCCAATCCATTCTGAGAAGATCTAAACCCCTCATAGCGAATTTGCCAATACTTAATCGCTCTTCTCTCTGTCACAAAAAAGAACATTTTCTACTACAAGATTTAAGTCTTTACAATGAAGCTTTTGAAAGATCTGTAGAGCAATTATCCCCTCAACTTTTATGTATTTATCTCTTTCGTTTATGCAAAGATTTTAACCAATTCTATGCTGAATGCCCTATTCTCAAACCAATTCTCGAACCAATTCATAGGAGCAGGATTGAACTTTGTTCTGATACAGCAAAAGTTCTTAAAGAAGGTCTTCTTCTTCTTGGAATCTCTGTTGTTGAAGAGATGTAAAAAACTTAAACTTCTTCTATAAGAGACCTTCTTTTTAACTGTAATAGTTATACACCCTGAGAAACCATACCGGATTTTATTTTTTTTAAAAATAGATCTATCTTTTCCTCCAGATTTTTATCCTTTTCAAGCTTTCCCCTGGTTTTTAAAAACCTCCAAAATCAACTTACTAGTACAGCATAACATTAAATTTTAATATTTTCATAATGCCTCTTAAACTTATTTCTAGCCTTATTATTTGTAAACTGCCAATTGATTTTGATTCTATCTTTGTTTCTCTTACGGGTCCAAGTTTCTACTTCTTTTTTTAGTTGTTCAAAACTTCCTATACGTCGGTTTAAACATTGCTTTGAAAGAGCCGAAAACTCGATTTCTGCCATATTTAACCAACTGGCCTTTTTAGGAGTATAAATCATCTCAAGTCTATTTTTTAACTCCAAGGCCTTTTGAGCTGGCATGTTCTCATAAAAAGAAGAGCCATTGTGAGTGTTTAAATTATCTTGTATCAATGTGATCTTGTCTACGTCCTTATAATATAAGGACATTTTTCTCATGAAAAGAGCATAATCTTTCTTTGTTTTTCTCTTTCTTACCTCTACAATTCTTCTTCCACTCAATGGCTCTATGGCTAAGAACACAACACAGGTTCCATTTCTTTTGTAATGATAATCCTCTCTTTTTTCTTTTCCAGGGCTTACAGGAACTGGCATTAAAACATCTTCTATCAATTGACAAGGACGCTCATCAAAACAAAGAACAGGACGATTAGAATCTAGCTTTCTTTCATAAACTTCTAAAACAGACTCCATTTGGCAAATAAAATGAGAATCGATCTTGCTTAAACACCACTGTCTTTTTAAATGAGGTTTGACTTCGTTTTTTTTAATATACGACCCACATGGGTGTGAGAAATAGAGTCTACAACATTTAACTCAACCAACTTATCAGATAGCATCTGTAAACTCCATCGACCATAACCTTCAGGAGCTTTCGTACAAGCTAAACTCGTAATCTTCGTCCTTTGCTTCCCTGTAAACTTAGGAGGCTTTCCAGGACGAGGAGCATCATAAAGTGCTCTCCCTAATCCTCCCTTCAAGTACCCTTCTTTGATATTTTGAATAGTTCTTAAAGTTCTCACTCCAAGAATCTCACAAACCTCTGTGGAACCCTTCCCTTGATGGCTTAAAAGTAAAACCCTTGCTCGTGTTAAAACTCGAGACTGATTCACTCCCTTCTTCAACATCCTCTCTAATTTTGTCTTCTCTGAACTCTTTAACTTTATCCTTACTTTTGGCTTTCTTTTTGCTTTTGGATTTGCTCTTACCTTTGTTTTTAATTTCATCTTTGATCTCATATCCCCTCCTTGGACTTTTTATTAAACTACAACAAATATTATAGGAACAACAAAAATACAAGTCAAATATATTGAAATTTAAGGTTATGCTGTACTAGTGTTCTGACCAGTAAATTTTTTCACAATTTTCAAGCCTTTAATCCAGGTCATTTTATTAAATTATTTTTATATTAAAAAGAATAAAAGTGAAATGTTTAGAGTTATACCAATTCCAAAAGTTAATTCTACATTTTCATGTATAAGTTTGGATTTTTACTTCTAGAAATTTATAACTTTTAAGTATGGGTAAAGAGTGTATCAAATTCATTGGAAAGATATGATTTTCTAATGTTTATATACAATTTAGTTTACAGGCTCTTACAGGCTCGTCTCATTTTTTATAATGGAACTTTTCTCTGGCTGATTTTCTTGAAAAATTCCATTTTATTATAATCTTCCGTCTGTTCATAATATTCACCCAAGCCTTGGTTCTTTTTCTTAAAGTTTCTATGTCAGGTATTCTTGATTTTCCTAAACATTGACGAGAGTACATATTGATTGCAATTTCTGCTTGATTTAACCAACTTCCATGACTCGGAGTATAATGAACCTCAAAGCGAGACCATAGATGCAAACCTCGCTCTGTTCCATAAAAATCAGTAAGACTTTTTTTTCTATGAGTGTTCAAATTATCCATAACTAGAACAATCTTCTTGGAATCAGAATAATGTCTCTCAACAGAAGATAAAAACTTAGCAAAATCCGGACCTATCCTTCTCTCTGTTACCTTATTCATATAAAAACCTCTCTTAGGCTCCACAGCACAGAAAACATTTGCTGTACCCTCTCTTTTATACTCATAATCTACTTTTTTTACTTCCGAGGGACGACAACCCGATGGAGGACGAACATCATCAAGTAACTGAAGAGGCTTTTCATCAATACACACAACAGGCTTTCCTTTAATCGGAGGCTTCTCATACACTTTCAAAACATCCTCCATCCTCTCTATAAATTCATCATTAAGCTCTGGTACACACCAACTCTTCTGTTGCCAAGGTTTTAGATCATGTTCTAAAAGAATAATCCTAACTTTTTCTTTGCTAATAGAGTCTACAATCTTGTTTTTTTCTGCCCTCTCTTTAATGAGCTCTAAAGTCCATCGATCAAAGCCCTCCGGAGGATCTGAGCAGACTATAGCTATAATCTTTGACTTTATGCGATCATCAAACTTTGGAGGTTTTCAAGGACGAGGATCATCTTCAAGAGCTTTTTTCAGCCCAGAATTCTCATAGTTTTTTTGGATGTTGAAAACAGTTCTAGGAGTTATCTCTAAGTAATCTGACGCCTCTACGGCAGTTAAATTTTTGTTCCTTAAGTTTAGAACATTGGCTCGATATATGGCTCTTGGATTTTTAGACTTCTTTATAATTTTAAGAATTTCTCTCTTATCTTTTGGCTTTAATAAATTTAACATATGAGTATTAAAACATAAAAAAAAAATAAATAAAATGACCTGGATTAAAGGCTTGAAAATTGTGAAAAAAATTACTGGTCAGAACACTAGTGAAAACGACATAAGGCTAATTGCTTATGCAAAATTAAATAGCTTTACGGTTGTTACACAGGAAAGAGATCAAAGGCAAGAACCTACTAACATTTCGCACTTTAAAATACCTTTAATATGTCAAAAAGAAGAAGTCACATGTATAAATTTTGTTGATTTTTTAAGTGAAATGAAGATAAGAATCTAGGGCGTATTATCTATTATATCTTATATCACAGCATTGGAAAACTGACAGAACCTCAGGGAATCCACAGATTCTTTTGAAGAGGTAAAAACTTTAGTTGTGCTCTCTAAAAAGAAAAAAGGCTGAAACCAAATTCCAGCCTCTCTTTTTAAGTGTGATAGTTGTGTTGTTTTAATCTTCCCAAGAGTTAACACCATAAACATCAGAGGTTTGACCATTGTCATCTGTAAATTGAACAATATAAGTATTCCTAAAAACAGAAACAAAATTCTCTTCCTTTTTTACATCATAAGTGTGACTAACAGCCAATCGTCCCTTTGAATCCCAGAATAAATTCATTTTTTTACTTTTACTATTAAAAAAATAAGCTGCAGCTTCCCAACTTCCATCTTCATTAAATCTTACAGTTTTAGCATATTCATCAAAGTTTTTTGATATCATATATTTACACATAGTTTTTACATCAGGACTACGTTTTCTATCTGAAGCACACAATCTATCTGTTTTGTCCTATTAACTTTAAGATTTAAAAAAGTAGAAAAAAATAGATTTTGTTTAACTGTGTTTTTAAAACTTTAGCTTAAAACCCTTTACCACCCCTAAAGAAGAATCATAACGCAAAAAGTTATCTCTTCTTTTTTTTTTCATACAAGGTATGCTTTTAACAAAGGATAGGAGTCTTTTCCTTTATTATGTAGGTTAGAAAATAGGGCTTAAGAAACAAAATAACGAAAAAACATTAGAAAAGGAGGGATTTTACGTTATGAAAAAACTAATACTAACATTTTTATTTTTGATGTCTTTAGGAGGACTTTCTTATGGAGACGTCGTGGAAGGAGAAGTTCAGAGCTTAACTTTACAAGCTTCACTAGAACAATCACATCACTTTCTGGAGGCTTCACCCTTAGCAGTAACTCCTCTAGAAAGGATTTTAAGGGTTAATGGGGTTCCAGGAGAAGGGCAAGATTCTGAATATGGTATCTTTGCCTGTGAAGGAACTCTCGAGGTTCCCAAAAAATATAGTTGCCATTACTTAACAAAAAAAGAATTAAACAAAGAGGTGTCTCTTAAAAAAGGGCTTTATGCCTTAGCATATAGCGTGACAGGTCAATTTATTGAAGTGAAGGGAAAAACTCTAGTCAACGTCGATCTTGACAAAATTAAGATCAATCCTCAAGGTCAAAAGTACTCTCTTTATTTGGATCTTACTAACAAGAAAATGCAAGATTTGCTGATCAAAGATCTTTATACAAATCATTATAATAAACGCTTTGAGAGATTGTGTGCTTCAGATAGAAATCGTAGTCCTGATACAAAAACTATCTGTAAATATGTGACATCAAAAAACCTCAATGAATTTGCTAAAACTATAAGATTTAATGAAGATGGAAGTGTTGAAACTCTACATTATTCTTATGATGATGAAAACCTTGAGATTTCCTGGCGTTCACGGGGACGACGGCCTGTTAATCATACTTATGACGTAGAAAAGAAAGAGACTTTTGTTTCTGTTTTTAGAGGTACTTATATTCTTCAATTTACAAATGACAATGGTCAAACCTCTGATGTTTATGGTGTTAACTCTTGGGAAGATTAAAACAACACAACTATCATACTTAAAAAGAGAGGCTGGAATTTGATTTCAGCCTCTCTTTTTAGAGAGCACAACTAAAGTTTTTGCCTCTTCAAAAGAATCTGTGGGTAAAAGCATCTACGAAACATCCTCCTCCTCGTAGGAGTCAAAAGCTCTTAAGAAACCAACTTACGTTCTTTGAGATTCTTGTTTGACAGTTCTTATTTTTAAAATGAAGGTTAAGCAAGACTTAATTAACAAAATCAGATCCACTTAAAAGACCCAACTAAAAAAAAGTTCACCTACAAATTTAGACATTAGAAATGATAAGCACAGGAATTAAGAGAAAACAAAGATGCCATTAAAAACCATAAGAAAAGCTAGAGATGGACATCTAAGCATAGTAAATCTATCTGTTTTGTTCTATTAACTTTAAGATTTAAAAAAGTAGGGCTCCTCCCGGGAATCTGTGGGTGAAAAGTAGTAGAAATCCCCCAAAAGAGCTCATATTAATCAAAGTAAGAGTAAGACATTCTATCTTGTATTTTTGAGTTCTTTGAGGCCCTTACTGGCCTCTATCATCTCCGGTGATTGAACTCAAAAACATTCATTTTATTTGCTTTTATTTGCTGTGTTACATTAAAATTTTAAAAAAGAAGCACCTACTTCCCAGATGCCTTAAAATGTTATTCAAAAAAAAAAAAGGAGGGAAGAGATGCTTTTGAAGACTATACTAAATGATTGTTTAAGATGGAAGTCTTTTGTATACGGAGACATTTATTTTTCAAAAGATAGAAAGTCAATTAATGTTCCTATTAAGGCTCGTAAAAATGGCCAAGATTTTTGTAGTGTTTGTAAGAAGCCCTGTTCAGTGTATGACAGCAGTAAATCATCACGGGACTTTGAATCCCTTCCTATTTTAAGTTACAGGGTGTTTTTTGTTTATTTTGTAAGAAGAGTTAATTGTTCTTGCTGTGGAGTAAAAGTTGAGTATTTACCTTGGGCAGATGGGAAGAAAAACCTAACAATTTTTTACATGAAGTACTTAGCTGACTGGTGTCGTCACCTGTCTTGGAAAGAGGTTTCTTGTAAGTTTCATGTCAGTTGGAATCAGGTCTATGCTTCGGTAGAATGGGTCGTAGAATATGGTTTAAAACAAAGGGTTTTAAAGGGAATACAAGCTATAGGTGTAGATGAAATACAATGGAAAAAGAACCATCAGTATCTCACCTTAGTCTATGAAATAAGCAAAGAAAGTGTTCGTTTGCTATGGATAGGAGAAAAAAGAACAGAAAAGAGTTTTAGAAAATTCTTTGATTTACTAGGGCGTGTCCTCATTTGACTGGACCTTTACTTTGAAGTTTAAGCCAAATAAACATACATGCTATAGATAGCATAGCTTTGAAATTTCTAGCAAGCTTTTCAAATCGAGTGGCAATACCTCTAAAATGCTTAAGACGAGCAAAAAGGTTTTCTATCTGATGTCGAGATTTATAGATATGACGATCAAAATCTTTATTTTTCTTTTTGCTATTTTTTCGTCTCGGTATCACAGGCTTTATCTTCTTACTACGAGCCTTATCTCGTATCTCATCCGAGTCATAGGCCTTGTCAGCAATCAAATACTCACTACGAAACTCATCAATTAAATCACCTGCAACTTGACTGTCGTGTACTTCACCCCCAGTGATTTTAAAACAGAGTGGATTTCCATGCGCATCGGAGGCCATGTGTATTTTTGTTGTGGATCCACCTCTAGATTTTCCTACAGCACGACTTTCTCCACGCCGAGCTCCACTAGCATGCTGATGAACCGATACGTAACTTCCGTCGATGGACACCCACTCTGTATCAACTTCTTCTTGTAAAGTAAAAAAAAATCATTCCATAACCCTTTTTGTGCCCACCTATTAAAGCGATTATATGCTCTCTTCCAAGGACAGAACTGTTCAGGAATATCACGCCACGGACTGCCTGTGCGTAATTTCCATAAAATTGCTTCCATAACATTTCTATTGTTTGCTGAATGATAACAGCCTTTCTCTCTTACTAATAGCTTCCAGATCCTTCCACATAGAATCTGTTAAAACTTTTCTTAACATAACACCTCCCTTTGTTATGAGCTTTTTACAATCTTTATAAATATTCAACACGGCTAAGGTCTTGAAAAAGGTCTGGGCAAATGAGGACACGCCCTAGGAGAGAAGTCAAAAGATATACAGTTTGTGTGTTCTGATATGTGGAAGCCCTATTTAAAAGTAATAAAGGAAAGGGCAAGTCAAGCTTTGAATATATTAGATCGGTTTCATATCGTAGCAAGACTCAATAAGGCTTTAGACGAAGTGAGAGCTTCAGAACACAAAAAAATGAAAGAAGATGGGTATGAACCCCTTTTAACAAAAGCTAGATGGCCCTTGTTAAAAAATGCAGAAAATTTAAAATCTTATGAAAAAGTAAAATTAAGGCATTTAATACAGTACAATTTAAAAAGTATCCGCTGTTATTTTTTAAAAGAAGACTTCCGACAGTTATGGACCTATGTTTCACCAACTTGGGCTGGTAAATTTATAGACAGTTGGACGAAACGAGTCATGCTTTCAAAAATTGAACCTATGAAAAGAGAAGCAAAAACCATACGAAGACATAAGCTACTTATTCTTAATTACTTCAAGGCTAAAAAAGCCTTCTCCTCAGGGATTGTAGAGGGTTTAAACAACAAAGTAAAACTCACTATGAGAAAATCTTACGGCTTTAGAACCTCTAAAGCTATAAAAATCGCCTTATATCATAACCTTGGAAAACTGCCAGAACCTCCGGGAACCCACAGATTCTTTTGAGGAGGCATTTTTTTTAATTCATAACCTCTCTTGAAAAAATTTATGTAGGAATTTTTAAACTGTGATCAGTGTATCCCTAATTGCAGTGTATTATCTTCAGTTACACAATTTAATTTACAGTGCCTTAAAAACTGCCAAATATATGAGTTGAGAACGGGCCGTTCCAGAAGAGTTATCTGCTTCAAAATAATAATACCCCTCGTCTGAATATTGAACGTCTTTTAAATTGAGTAGAACATTTACTAAATTGAGTAGAACATCTACATTAGGTTGTTGAGTGTATGAACTACGGAGAACATTTGGATCTTTATAAAGAGGCACAGCCTTGTGCCAACCAAAGAAAGTTGTGTTTGTTTTAGACTCCACCATCGCTTTTAAAGTCACATCAGAACCTAAATTCACAGAAAGCACCTCTGGCCTGTCTGTGCTTAAGATTTTTATTTCCCTTCCTACATAAATAACTTCTATTTTAGGAATGTCGGTTCCAGAAGAAAGCAGTTGATTTTCTGCATTGTCAAAATCACAAGTCCCTCCGGAAAGTCCATTTCTATGAATATGGTACGCAAGATTACAACTGTACATTTCATCTGGATTATCTTTAACTAAAAGGGTCATGTTTTCAGAACGAGCTGTGTGGCCCGTGGAACTCGTAGCTACAGCATAATAGACTCCACCATGCAGCATAGTAACTCTTGAAATGTACAATTTCCCCACCCCTTTTCTTATGAGATGAAGGTCTTCTCCTGAATCCGAAACCTTATACCAATCCACACTGCCATAAGCCTCTGGACAAGAGGGATCACCCGTGCCCATCATCATCATAGTGTTTAAAGCTTGATCTCCATCGTTTTGTTCTTCACATTGAAATTTCACACTAACTGAAAACCGCACAGAAGCACCTTCTTCTATAGTAACTGTTTTATTATCATAAATGGTTAAAACAGGTATAACAGGTTCGGTCTCTGTGTCTTTCTGCGTAACTCCTTCATTGTCGTCAGTCTCTGTGTCTTCCGCTCTTTCATTATCGTTTAGTGTACTAGAAGTTTTTGTACTATCATTTAGTGTACTAGAAGTTTTTGTACTATCATTGCTTTCTTTGAATTGACTGCAGTTTTGATAGCCAAACAAGACAATCAAGCTCAAAAAAAATAAGGAAAGGGACCTTAAACCCTTAAAATTATTTAATTTTCTACTCTCTCTCTCTCTCTCTCTCTCTCTCTCTCTCTTCATATTTCACCTCCTAGTTATAAGATCGGTAAATAAATCTTAAAACTTAATAGCGAAAAAGTGTTTTTTATTACAATTTTTTAAAGTGTTTTAAAATGAGCCACTTTCTTTATGAAAAAATATTATACTGTGGACTGTGCTGAAAAAGTGGACTCAAAAATAAGATCCAATTGTAAGTAGCCAGAAAATCATACTCTTGAATCGTAAGTCGGTTTCTTAACAGCCCTTGACTTCTACTGAGGAAACTTTTCTTCTTTTTCTCATTTTATTTCCTAACATCTTCCCAAAGCGTTTAAAATCTTATGACTGGTATTTTTTAAATGTCTGTATAAGACTTTGAAAATTCATAGGTCAATATTTTTTGCCTCCTCAAAAGAATCTGTGGGTTCCCGGGAGGAGCCATTTCTTCTGTTCTGAAACACCCTGACACTTTCTTTTTCACTTTAGTCATTCTTAGATCTCTTTCAGTTCTGTTATTAGTAGGATCTACGTTCTTTCTTTTAGCAAAGCATAGTATTTCTGCTTCATACTTTTTAAATCGCAGCCAAAGGTTTTGAGCTTGTGTATGCTTTATTCGTCCTTTCTTGCCATTTTTCTTAGGAAATTCTGGAAGCTCTTTTAAGCCTTTTGTAAGAATACTCCTATACCTTCTCTGAAGAGTTTCGTACTCTTTTTGAGTCAGAACTCTTGACTCTTTTTTATGAACTAGCTCCACAGTCTCTTTAAGAAGTTTTTTGAGATTTGTAGCCCATTTGAATCCATTGCTTTCTTCTATAAATTTAAGCTCTCTCAAAAGGTGAGCCACACACAAAGCATGAGTTATCTTATCATAACAAAAGTAAGGACTCCAACAATCATGCACAAGCACTCCTCCATATCTATCCAAGAGACCAATATCTTTTATGGCTTCCCTTCCACCTGAAAGGTGGAGAAACTGCAAGACTAATTCTCCTGAACTATAAGTATGAATCCAGTAGTTTTTACCCTTAACCCTCATAGAGGTCTCATCAACATGAATGACCTCTGATTCAAGTATCTTTTCTTTCATCTGCTCTTCCCAACTTTTAAGAAACTCTCCTAATTCAGCAATGTATCTCAACATAACTGCAGGAGAAATCATTCGACCTATAAGCCCCATGTAATGTTCCCCAACACGTTGAAAAGACAGCATCTGAACTATAATGAAATTGATGATGGAAGCTCTAATGCCTATACCATACTGAAGAGGACCACTCATACCTTTAGGGAATTGACCTTTATTTCTAGCTCCACATGAGGGACAATCCTTAACTTCAGAAGTTACAGTATGGGTCTGAATTTCATAAAAAATATCAATCTTTTTACGCTTCTCAAGGCTTTTTACCTCTGCTGTCTTTAAAAACATCCCACACTGAGAACACTCTGAGGGAAAGACAGTCTCCTCGCTGTTTTGTATCTTTACTGTTATCAAGTCTAGAACCCTTTTTCTGACTCCCACTAGCTTTCTTATTACGATTCCCTTGACGACTAAAATCTTGCGAAGGAGGAAGACCGCTGTTGCTGGAATTTTTTCGAACCTGTTTTTCTAAAAACACAACAATCAGAATGTTCACAACCTTAAAGAGAGATTCAACAATCACAGAAATCTCAGCTATGAATCTCCTTTCAACTCATCATCTTTCAAAAAAAGGAAAGAAAAAGCCCAAGAAAAGAAAGATAGATAAAAATCCAAATTTAAAAAAATATGTTAAAGAAGGTTTAAAGATGTCTTGGTCTCCAGAACAAATAGTAGGAAGGATGAAGTTAGAGGGCAAAAATTTTTCCATTTCTACTGAATCCATTTACGCTTATCTTTTTGACGAGAGAAACACAGAGTGGTTAAAATTATTTCATCAAAGCAGGAAAAAAAAAGAAGTTTCACAGAAAACGAAAACTGTCAGGTAGGAAGAAAATCCCTCTGTATAAGTCCATCACTCATAGAACTCCTGAAATAGCTTTGAGAAAAGAGTTTGGTCACTAGGAAGGGGATTTGATGTATTATAAGAACAGTCATACTGGAGCTATATAGTGAATACGCTTAGATTTTCCGGTCGATTCTTTAGAGAAAAAACATGAAAACCTAAACGGAAGCACTATATAGTGCTTCCGTGTTTCAAAAACCCTCCTTTTTCTAGCAAGATAAAAAGGGGGTTTTTTGAAGTGTAGTAAGTATTATGATCTGAGTAGTTGCAACTATCACAAGTAAAAATACATTTACCGAAGAAAGAAAAGACCCATCAAGTTGTAAGCATTTTGAGTGGGAACATCCATGTGAGTTGCTGCTTGTACAAAGAGCCTATGAATTTCAACAGGACCTGTGGCTTCTTCCACCTCATCAAATGAAACTCCAAGCATTTCTTGTGCATACCAATTAGCCGTCTCTCTGTCCAGACTATCTGGATCAAGGTTTGCAAATTCAATAGCTAGCCCTGCCATTACTGGGGCTTTGTCTTCAGACACATTAAACTGAGTGCGTAAGATTTCAGAGAATTTCTCAACTTTACTTTCTTCCATAAAGCCAAGCTCCATTCCTGTATAGTAGCTGTAAGTGTCTTTTAGATCGCTGTACTCTCTTCCTGTGTTAGGATCTGTATAGATGTAATCGTCAACAATCCAGTTGCCTTCAGAAGTGTAAAAATAAATTTCACTTTTTTCTTCTGATTTTACAAGATTAGTTATAACTTGTTCCCTATAATAAGAACCAATGTCAGAATGGTTCTCTGTAAAATCGTTAAGATACACAGCTACATATTCATTGATGTTTCTATCATGATAAACAGCGTAGCCTGTTTGTTTAGTCCATGTCCTTACGAGTACAAGATCATGTCGTCTACCTTTATGGGTGGTATCTAAAACCCTATTAAGCTGTGTTGCAAAAAGTCTGGCTAAAGCCGGATGATTTTCATTCTGTTTTGCACCCTTATTGCCACCACAACCTACGAGTAAAAAAGACCCTAAGATGATTGCCATTACAGTTTTTAGTATTATTTTCATATTTTCCTCCTCTTTTTGTTTATTATTTTGCCTCCTAACTCTAACTGCACTATCCAATCCAATGCAACAAAAAAAGTGTTTTAATGCTTTGAAACACAAATTTTTTCCCCTGACTTTAGCGGTTCGAAGCCATGCGTAATACCATTTCCAAAAATTAATTCGACATTTTTTAACGCATTGCGTCCTGGCTTTTTGATCAAACTCTGTTAAATTTTTAGAGTCATGTCGAAAAAAGATTTAGTTACACAGATTCAAGGGTATAATTTTCTAGCTACTTACAAAGTAGAAAGAAGTGCCAACATCAAGACAAAATTATTGGCTTTGCAGCATATGCAAGAAGGAAAATCGATTCAAGAAACAGCAGGTATGGTTTTGTATCACCGTCACAGTATCAAATCCTGGTTACAGTCTTTTTTTGTAGACTTTGATTACGAGGGATTGATAGATCGAGAAGGCAGAGGACGCAAGCCTCGTTTGCCAGTGACAGAAGAAGAGAACTTCAAAATCAAGTTAGATGAAATTCAAGACAAAAGAGAGGGAGGAAGCATAGGAGCAAAGGAAATACAGAAACTTTTAGCAGATGAATTTGACTGTTGCTATTCTCTTTCTGGGGTTTATGTTTCTTTAGACCGTCTTAATATTGTATGGATCAGTGGTCGTTCTCTTCATCCTAAAAGTTCATTAAGAAGCTATGGAACAGTTTAAGGAACATTTTCCAGAAGAGGTGGAGAAAATAAAAGAAAAGATTCAGACTCATAAAATAGAGATTTGGTGGCAGGATGAATGCAGAATAAGCTCAGCAAGGTTCTTTGAGCAGGATTTGGGCAAGAAAAGGCACACGGCCTAGAGTTGTGAGGCAAAGACAATTTTTATCCACTTATATTTTTGGAGCAGTTTGTCCGGATAGAGATAAAGGCTGTGCTTGGATCTTACCGGAATGTAATTCAGGGATGATGCAAATTCACTTAGATGAGATATCTAAAAATATTCAAGAAAACTATCATGGAATTGTTTTAATGGACAGAGCCAGTTGGCATACCACAGAGACTTTGATAGTTCCTAAGAATTTATCCCTGATGCCTTTACCTCCTTATAGTCCAGAATTAAATCCCATGGAACAAGTCTGGCAACAATTACGAAGGATCAAATTATCGAATGCATGTTTTAAAAACTATGACCATATACTGAATACTTGTTGTGAGGCCTGGAATACTTTTTGCGATCAGGAGGGCAGGATTAAAAAATTATGCACTCGATCTTGGACAAAACAACAAGATGAATCGTAACTCGGTTGTCTGACAGCCCTTGACTCCTATAAGGAGGGGGGTTCTTAAAAAATAAAGCACAAAGAAAATCACAATACGAAAAAAAAACTAAGAATTATTCTATCTCTAATACTTTTGTAACGGGGAAGATCTTAGGAAAACGTCTTACAGGCTTGTTCAAGCTTGTTTTACAACAAGATCAATAAAAACTTCTCCTTTAAAATCTAAGAAACATCTTCTTATAGGAGTCAAGGGCTGTTAAAAAACCGACTTACGATGAATCAAGCTTGTAAATTAATTTGAACCTATAAATTAAATTGTGTAACTGATTTTTTTCATTTTAAATTTTAACCTCACTTTTTTACACTTATTTTAACCCATCAATCGATTCACACAACAATAGATATACATGAAATAAACATATCTTATGAAAACTTAAACTCACCTTAAAAGAAGTTTTTTTAAAACCTCCTAACTGAAACTTTTCCTTAAGTCAATTTTAAAATTTTAAATTTGAACATAAAAATGTCGAATTAATTTCTGTAATTGGTATTACAACCCTAAAAGGTCCTTCTTTGTTCTGTTTGTTTATATTTTTTTCTTTCCCTATTATCTCTATGTCATTTTTTTCTCCTTCTATCTTTTTTCTCGCATAAAAGTTGTCCAAAATAATAACTCATACTTCCTACAAATCCCTTCCAACAACCAAATTTTGGGTCTGTAAAATAAGAATCCTGTGTTTTCAGGTAACTTTTTTGCCTCCTCAAAAGAATCTGTGGGTTCCCGGAGGTTCTGGCAGTTTTCCAAGGTTATGATATAAGGCGATTTTTATAGCTTTAGAGGTTCTAAAGCCGTAAGATTTTCTCATAGTGAGTTTTACTTTGTTGTTTAAACCCTCTACAATCCCTGAGGAGAAGGTTTTTTTAGCCTTGAAGTAATTAAGAATAAGTAGCTTATGTCTTCGTATGGTTTTTGCTTTTCTTTTCATAGGTTCAATTTTTGAAAGCATGACTCGTCTCGTCCAACTGTCTATAAATTTACCAGCCCAAGTTGGTGGAACATAGGTCCATAACTGTCGGAAGTCTTCTTTTAAAAAATAACAGCGGATACTTTTTAAATTGTACTGTATTAAATGCCTTAATTTTACTTTTTCATAAGATTTTAAATTTTCTGCATTTTTTAACAAGGGCCATCTAGCTTTTGTTAAAAGGGGTTCATACCCGTCTTCTTTCATTTTTTTGTGTTCTGAAGCTCTCACTTCATCTAAAGCCTTATTGAGTCTTGCTACGATATGAAACCGATCTAATATGTGTAAAGCTCCACTTGCCCTCTCCTTTATGACTTTTAAATAAGGCTTCCACATATCAGAACACACAAACCGTATATCTTTTGACTTCTCTCCTAGTAAATCAAAGAATTTTCTAAAACTCTTTTCTGTTCTTTTCTCTCCTATCCACAACAAGCGTACACGGGTTTTGCTTATTTCATAGACTAAGGTGAGATACTGATGGTTCTTTTTCCATTGTATTTCATCTACACCTATAGCTTGTATTCCCTTTAAAACCCTTTGTTTTAAACCATATTCTACGACCCATTCTACCGAAGCATAGACCTGATTCCAACTGACATGAAACTTACAAGAAACCTCTTTCCAAGACAGGTGACGACACCAGTCTGCTAAATACTTCATGTAAAAGATCGTTAAACTCTTCTTACCATCGGCCCAAGGTAAATACTCAACTTTTACCCCACAGCAAGGACAATTAACTCTTCTTACAAAATAAACAAAAAACACCCTGTAACTTAAAATAGGAAGGGATTCAAAGTCCCGTGATGATTTACTGCTGTCATACACTGAACAGGGCTTCTTACAAACACTACAAAAAGCTTGGCCATTTTTACGAGCCTTAATAGGAACATTAATTGACTTTCTATCTTTTGAAAAATAAATGTCTCCGTATACAAAAGACTTCCATCTTAAACAATCATTTAGTATAGTCTTCAAAAGCATCTCTTCCCTCCTTTTTTTTTTTTTGAATAACATTTTAAGGCATCTGGGAAGTAGGTGCTTCTTTTTTAAAATTTTAATGTAATACAGCAAATAAAAGAATGTTTTTGAGTTCAATCACCGGAGGTGATAGAGGCCAGTAAAGGCCTCAAAGAACTCAAAAATACAAGATAGGATGTCTTACTCTTACTTTGATTAATATGAGCCTTTTTGGAGGATTTCTACTACTTTTCACCCACAGATTCCCGGGAGGAGCCACTTTTTTTATAGCATGGCAAACCAAAAATACCATACCTCCCTTTTACAAATCTCTTCCAACAACCAAATTTTGGTTCTGTAAAATAAGAACCCTTTGTTTTCAGGTAACTTTTTTTATAGCATTTCAAACCATAAGTACCAGTCCTCCCTTTTACAAATCCCTTCCAACAACCAAATTTTGGGTCTGTATAATAATAATCCTTTGTTTTCAGGTAACTTTTTTTATAGCATTGCAAACCATAATTAGTAGTCCTCCTTTTTACAAATCCCTTCCAACAACCAAATTTTGGGTCTGTAAAATAAGAATCCTGTGTTTTCAGGTAACTTTTTTTATTATAGCATTGCAATCTTAATCTTCCATTAGAATAACTAATCACTCCTTCTATAAACCACTCTTTCCAACAACCAAGCTGTGGTTTTGTAAGATAAGAATCCTGTGTTTTCAGGTAACTTTTTTTATAGCATTGCAATCTTAATCTTCCATTAGAATAACCAATCACTTCTATAAACCACTCTTTCCAACAACCAAGCTGTGGTTTTGTATAATAATAGTTGTTGTTAGGTGTAACAAAATCCTGAAAAAAGGATTGTTTTAAAACCCACCTTACTGCACCTTTTAGTAACCGAACTTTAGCACCTGTTGAAGATTGAAGTTTCACACGCCCCAGAACATCTTGAACATAAAGAATCAAAGCACCCATCTTTGTTTTTTGCAAATTTGTTTTTTGAGACACAGTTAAAAGCCAGTGTTCTAAAATTCTCATTAAAAATTCAAATTTAAGGTCTTCTTCAAAAACACCACCAACCCACTGTTGAGAAATACGCAACCTTTCAAAGGCCATCTTATTGTAGGGAATAAGAGTTATAACTGAGTCTGAGTCTGAGTTTGAAAAAAGAGTTTCTTCCATGCTAGAAAGAGTTTCCTTATCATCAGAATAAAAGTTAAGAGCTAGTCGAAAGGATTCTTCATAAATAACAAGAGATAAATCCTTTTTAGAAGTCCTTTTTAAAACACCTTCTTTTCTCGAACTTGATTCTTCTCCTGATTTTCCTGGAGTTCCTGAGACCAAATCACGAGCTTGGTTAAGGATAAAGCGCATAAGAAGTTCAAAGTGCTTCTTTTTTACAAAAGACTGAAAAACAGCCTCATGAATTGCTTTCTCATAAATTAGGAGAGCTTCATTAGAAGGCTTCTCTTTTGCTTCATAAAGAGCCCTTTCTAAAATAGATTTGGTGTTTTCAGCATAAGCTTTTAGTTCATTTATATCCACTTGGTTCAAAACAACAGCCTCTACTCCCTCACGGTAAGGATCTTCTGAAAAAGCTTTAGTTGTTAAAGAACTTTGAATAAAAATTAAAAAATAAAATGTAATAATGAGTTTCATATTTTTTTCCTTTCCGCTAGCGATAGCAGTCTTCTCTTATCTTAACTGATTGAATTCTTACATTGGTTCCTTGTTCCATAACAAATCTAATGGAGTTAGCTCGACTATCAACGTTTACAACATACTGGGGATCCCGTCTTGGAAGATAAAGATCTCCTTTGATCTGTCCATTAACCAGAACTTTTACACGTCCGTCACTACGATAAGCTTCTCCTGTCACAACAAGACAATTGATTCGTATGGAGTAATTAAGATGAATGGTGTATTCTGGATTGTTAGAAGAAAGAAAAATATTTCTTGCTAGAACCGGATTATGAACTTTTCTACTGTAATGGCCTCCTTCTTTTTCTAATTCTTCTACAGCAAATAGAAAAGTAGAATGGATTCCTCGAGAGCTGTTTAAAGCTGCTACAGCATCAGGGTAAACTAAACGATTATTTTTTCTATTAAAATCTTTCAAGTTTTTGTGAAGCTCCTGCAATCTAAAAGCAATATAACCATATTTATAGGGCCAAAGAGTTTCCAAAATATCTTTAGACACTTTTATGGACATAATTTCAGAGATTAAAAGAACAGCACGAACATCCCCTATAGGAAGAATCATTGGACCTCTATAAACTATATGGGATTCTTCGGTGAAGTTGTTGAGAACGAATTCTATTTCTTTGATTACATATTCAATGTACTTTCTGTGAAAATCGATATAACTAAAGTCTTCACAGTAATAGTGGGGAGAACATCGTCTCTCGTAGCTGTGGTAGTAAGGAATGTAGTAGTCTTGATCGATCTCTTCCCAAGCGTTGATGATCATTTGAACATAGCCCTCAAGAAAATAAGTTTCTGTGTGAATTTCTGTTTTTGTAAAACCTCCCTCTTGAAAAGCTGTTTTAATATTGCGAGCATAAAGAATTCCTCGATCAATAAGTTTTTTAGTTAAAGGACTTCCGTGATCAACGGTTTTTTTGGGAAAAGACTTTGATGTGTTTGACAAAGCGTCAATAAGGACTTGTCCAGCCTTATTGTAGAAGCCTTTTATGATTTGAAGGCGAGCTGAGTGTAAAGCAGATCGAAGCTCGTGTATAGAATTGTTTCCCCAGTAGTAGAGAGGACCTAAATCACTGTAAACCTCATAATCTACTGCCTTGTTATCTTGTTGGTTGTTTTGAGTCTCTTCAGGTTGTAGTTGAGCTACTGTAGTTGTATTGTCACTTTGCCTTGGACCATTCCCGCCATTACCAGCTCCTGTTCCTATTAAAGAATTCGCCGTAGACGTCATTGTAAAAAAGACTGTCACAATAATAAAAGCGTTTTGAATGATTGTTTTCATTTTTTCTCCCTTGTTTGTAATGATTGTTTTCATTTTTTCCCTCCTTTATTTATTTTGTTTATTTTTTTCATATTTTTCCCCTTAAAATCTAGGACCACCGTATGAGGGTCGAGTTACTTTTTTCTTTTTCTTTTCTTTTCTTTTCTTTTTCTTTTCTTTTCTTTTCTTTTCTTTTCTTTTTTTGAGTGGAAGACACTTCTACTAAGCAGGATAAAGAATTTCGAGGAGATTCATTGAGGAAGAAAAGATCTTTGTTGATAGAAACCATAAGAGCATGAATTCTTCTTTCTGAATCATAGCCTGAAGCTGTGTATTGAGAATCTCTTTGTCTGCGTAGAATTCCCACATAAGAAGATCCGATTCTCTCAACTGACCAGGTACCTGCCTTTCCAAAAATTTCACCATTAAAAACAGAGCCATTTAAAGCCATTTGAGAGCTTTTATCTGTGAAATGAAGAGGAATAGGATTCCATTTTTTTCTTTTTGAGCTTTCTTTAAACTCCATTTGGGAAGAATTGAAAGTCTCACATGTTTCATTACTTTCTATTAGAATCAAAGTTCTCTTTCCTCTATCTCCTATAAATTGTCCTCTATAGGAAATTTCTGTACCGTCTGACATGTAGTAGCTCTCTGTTTGATAGAGAGAAAACCAATGGCTATTTCCATCACTTAAAGCACTGACTGTAAACAGCTTGGCCTTTTTTACCCCGTCTTCAAAGGGGTAAAACAATAAAGCAAAAGTAAAAGACTCCTTATTGTTTTGATAGATAGTCTTTATGTGAATCTCTACTGTTTTTTTGTCACTCCCACTTCCCATTTTCATTGTGAAGTAACCGTTAGGAATACTGGAGTTTACCACTCTCCTTTCTAACTGTTCTAACTCTTGAACGTTGTTTGTTTCTACTATAGCTGTAAATGAACTCTGTCCTGTGAAGATGAACAGTCCTCCTGTTAAAATGGTTAAAAATAGTTTTGTTTTCATTTTTTTCTCCTTCTTTGTTCTGTTTGTTTATATTTTTTTCTTTCCCTATTATCTCTATGTCATTTTTTTCTCCTTCTATCTTTTTTCTCGCATAAAAATTGTTCAAAACCTATAAGATATTCAAAAGCCATACTTCCTACAAATCCCTTCCAACAACCAAATTTTGGTTCTGTAAAATAATAATCCTGTGTTTTCAGGTAACTTTTTTTATAGCATTGCAAGATATTTTTACCTTTTGAGGAAATATCTGGAAAAGTCGTCCCTTTTACAAATCTCTTCCAACAACCAAATTTTGGGTCTGTAAAATAAGAATCCTGTGTTTTCAGGTAACTTTTTTTATAGCATTGCAAACCATAAGTACTAGTCGTCCCTTTTACAAATCTCTTCCAACAACCAAATTTTGGTTCTGTAAAATAAGAATTCTGTGTTTTCAGGTAACTTTTTTTATAGCATTGCAATCTTAATCTTCCATTAGAATAATCAATCACTCCTTCTATAAACCACTCTTTCCAACAACCAAGCTGTGGTTTTGTATAATAATAGTTGTTGTTAGGTGTAACAAAATCCTGAAAAAAGGATTGTTTTAAAACCCACCTTACTGCACCTTTTAGTAACCGAACTTTAGCACCTGTTGAAGATTGAAGTTTCACACGCCCCAGAACATCTTGAACATAAAGAATCAAAGCACCCATCTTTGTTTTTTGCAAATTTGTTTTTTGAGACACAGTTAAAAGCCAGTGTTCTAAAATTCTCATTAAAAATTCAAATTTAAGGTCTTCTTCAAAAACACCACCAACCCACTGTTGAGAAATACGCAACCTTTCAAAGGCCATCTTATTGTAGGGAATAAGAGTTATAACTGAGTCTGAGTCTGAGTTTGAAAAAAGAGTTTCTTCCATGCTAGAAAGAGTTTCCTTATCATCAGAATAAAAGTTAAGAGCTAGTCGAAAGGATTCTTCATAAATAACAAGAGATAAATCCTTTTTAGAAGTCCTTTTTAAAACACCTTCTTTTCTCGAACTTGATTCTTCTCCTGATTTTCCTGGAGTTCCTGAGACCAAATCACGAGCTTGGTTAAGGATAAAGCGCATAAGAAGTTCAAAGTGCTTCTTTTTTACAAAAGACTGAAAAACAGCCTCATGAATTGCTTTCTCATAAATTAGGAGAGCTTCATTAGAAGGCTTCTCTTTTGCTTCATAAAGAGCCCTTTCTAAAATAGATTTGGTGTTTTCAGCATAAGCTTTTAGTTCATTTATATCCACTTGGTTCAAAACAACAGCCTCTACTCCCTCACGGTAAGGATCTTCATTTGCTAATAGAACGAATGTGTTCAAACACAAAATAATGGTTAATAAAATAAAATATTTCATTTGTTTTTTTCTCCTTTCGATTTTCTTGAAGTCAGATCTAAAAGATGAATGTTCACAACGATTAAATTTTGAGGTTTTTGTTTTGATCCTTCTTCTTTAGTTTTTGTATAAATTAAGTTCAAATACTTTCTGTATTCATCGATTTTCTTTTTTATTTCTTTTAAGTCTTCGTCTGTGACAGCGATGGTGAGACTTGAAAGCTCCCTCTCTTCAATGTCTCCGTCAACAGTATCTAAAGTTAAGTGCAAATACTCTTTGTGAAAGTTACGGAGAACAAAATCCACTCCCTCATTTTGATAATCAATAACAGCATTGACTACTTCATAAACCCTTCTTTCTTTGTTAAAACGGACCATTCCAATACGTTTTAAGGTTTTCCAAGCCTCTGTGGCCTGCTTTTTTGTGATCTTGTGTTTAAGTTTTTCGGTTATCCAGCCTGGGTCTTCTTGAAAATCTTCAAGATTGACCATTTCTCTTATAGCCACAATATACCAATGCCTATAATAGGACTTGTAATCCTTTATTTTATCTAAAAGTTTGTTTTCATGCCCTTTTGAAAGTTGGAGGAGTTGTTCGAAAAAATCAGCTTTATCTTCTGAGTTTTTAGCTTGACAGAAAAGAACCAGCTTTTCAAAATAGAGTTTTTCCCTAACTTTTAGGTTAAGGGATTTACAAAAACCATTGATGCTCTTCCAACTCAAATTCCGCTCGTCTCGAATCACCATGCCTAAAAGGTTATGAGAATTTAAACCTGCTTTTTTCGCAAAAATCGCTGCTGAATAACTTTTATTAAACTTTTTTTTAGCTAAAACCCAGTCCTTTAAATAAACTCGATAATTTTTATAGTAAAAGACATTAGGTAGGGCTTGAACTTTTGTTTTTTTAGATGATTCTAAGTGCTCCATATTAAGCACTTTAAATGACCTTTCTATTTTTTCAATAAAAACTTGACTTTTTGTAAAAAAAACAGTAACTTTTGTTACGAAATTAAAGCTATAAAGGAGATTATGAATAGAATAAAGAATAAAAATATAAGTTTTTTTAATAGGTTATCCCTTTTTCTTGCTATTTTTATGTGTTGCATTAAGTTTTCTCATAGTGACATTAAGCATAACAATAGTGACTTTATAAAACTCACTACTCCTTTCAAAGAAGTCTTTATTTACTATCCCTCTAAAAACCTACCTTCTTTTCAAATCAAAAAAATCAAGCTTCTTCTATCAGAAGATCTCTTAGCTGTTTTGAACAATCTTCATATAAAGCCTCTTATTTCAGAAAAGAGGTGGAGTCTTTATCTTATTGAAATTGAAACAAACCATGCGGGAGGCTTTTACTCGCCTCATATAAAAGATACTTCAGGTAACCCGGTGATTTTTTTGGACAAAGAAGAATTTTTAGGAGCGGATTCAGTTTCTCGTCAAGTGATGATAACCCATGAATTAATCCACTTGATTCAGGATTACACCCGTTCTCAAGAAGAATTATGGGTGGAAGAAGGAGTAGCTCTTCTTGCAGAACACTTAGTTACCGGATTTTTCAGTACAGCTTTTTTTCATGCTTTTGACTATCCTGAAGTCTCTTTAAAGGAAATTCTTCCTGTAAATCAGTGGAATGAAGATAACAGAAGTCAGTCTTTATCTCAGTATGGGCAACTTTATCAATACTTTTATTATCTGTACAGGTTATGCGGAAAGGATCATTTTTTTAAACAACTGTTAAGATCCTCTTCCCAGAAGACAGGAATTTCCTTTCTCGATGAAATTCTACCGAAAACAGGAAAAAACAACCCTATTTGTGCTTCTTTTGCTATGAGTTTTAAGGCGTTTCAAAGAGCACGATTTTTTCCCCAAGTTTTTCCCCACTCAGCTTATATCTTTGAAGGGGTTTCTCGTGCACGTATTCGTGAAAAACCTTTGGAATATCTTCCCCCTTATTCTGCTCAAGCTTATCCAGCTTTCCAAGGACACTGTCTTTTTTCAACTCAAAACTCCACCCCTTATCAAGAACAAAAAGTTGATAGAAGTATAGAAAAAATTGGAACTCTTTGTCTTGAGATTCGATTAAGATGATCTTTTCTTAATATAAAAATTGAGGTTTAGGTTAACAATGAACTTACGAAATTTTTGATTGTGAATTCCTTATGAGATGATAATAAGAAAATGTCTTCGCATTAAAAGCGTAAAGTCAAAGAGTGAATAAAAACATTTTATTCACTCTGAAAAAATCAGTTACAATTTAGTTTACAGGCTCTTTACCCTCCTAATTTTACAATCAGATGAAAATGCTTTTCTTTAACAGGTTCAACAGAAAGTCTTTGTCCTTTTTGTGCCACCAACATTTTTCTTAACTCTTTATGTGCTTTAATCTCTTTTAAACTTACTTCAGTTTTAAAACTTTTTATATAAGATATTTCTACACACCACCAACGAGGTTCATCAGGATGACTTAAAGGATCGTAATAAGGTGATTTTTTATCAAAAGCTGTAGGGTCAATTTGTTTTTCACGGCTCACCTGAGCTAAACCCACTATACCAGGGATTTTAGGTGGCTTTAGATTAGAGTGGTAGAATAAGATAAGGTCTTTTTTTTTCATATCCTTCATCATAAAATTACGAGCTTGATAGTTACGAACTCCATCCCATAGAGCTTTTTTATCTTTTTTCAAATCCTCTAGTGAATAAGTGTCAGGCTCGGACTTCATCAACCAGTATTTCATCTCAAGAAACAATTATAGACAAGTTCTTTTTTTATGTCTATGATAAGGTGGTATGGATAGCAGATACCGCATAGAAAAAGACAGCTTAGGAGAGGTTTCAGTCCCTTATGATAAGTTATGGGGGGCTCAAACACAAAGATCTTTGGAAAATTTTAAGATTGGAAAAGAACGATTTCCAAGAGAGTTCATCAAGGCTTTTGGGATTTTAAAAAAAGCCAGTGCCATAACGAACCAAAATCTTAAGCTTCTAGATTCTCAAAAAGCAACTTTTATCATAAAAGCTTGTGAAGAAGTGATTGAAGGAAGGTTAGATGAACACTTTCCTCTAGTCATTTGGCAGACAGGAAGCGGAACACAAACTCATATGAACGTTAATGAAGTCATTGCCAACCGAGCAATCCAACTTAAAGGAGGAAGGCTGGGAGATAAAAGTATCCACCCCAACGATGATGTAAACAAAGGGCAGTCCTCTAACGATACTTTTCCTACGGCCATGCACATTGCCGTTTCAGAACAAATGTCTTCTCGTCTTCTTAAAAGCCTTGATGGTTTAAAGAATGAGTTTGAAAAAAAACAAAAAGAGTTCGAAGGGATTGTTAAAATCGGGAGAACCCACCTCATGGACGCAACCCCCCTCACCTTATCCCAAGAGTTCTCAGCCTATATCAGCCAGCTTGAAAACTCTCAAAAAAGACTTAAAATCACTCTTAAAGAAATTTTTTATTTAGCTTTAGGGGGAACAGCTGTAGGTACAGGACTGAACACCCATAAAGATTTTCCTGAAAAAGTGGCCTCTGAGATTGCTCGTATGACCAATTTACCTTTTCAAACAGCTCCTAATAAATTTGAAGCTCTTTCCTCTCACGAACCCCTTGTGCAGTTGAGTGGAAGCCTTAAAACACTGGCTTGTGCTCTTATGAAAATTGCTAACGACATAAGATGGCTTGCAAGTGGTCCTCGCTGTGGGTTAGGAGAGCTTTTACTACCTGCCAATGAACCAGGAAGCTCAATTATGCCGGGAAAAGTCAACCCTACTCAATGTGAAGCTCTTTGTATGGTTTCAGCCCAAATCATAGGTCAAGATGTAACAATAAGCCTTTCCGGATTGTCAGGAAACTTTGAACTCAATGTCTTTAAACCTGTTATTGTATGGAATGTGTTAAAATCCATAGAACTTCTATCAGATGCCTGCTATAACTTTCAAGTCAAATGTGTTGCTGGAATGAAAGCTAACAAAGATATCATCAATAGGCATTTAAAAAACTCCTTAATGCTTGTGACAGCTTTAAACCCCCATATTGGCTACGACAAAGCAGCTAAGATAGCTAAAACAGCTTTTGAAAAAGGGACCACTTTAAAACAAGAAGCCCTCAATCTAGGTTTTTTGACATCAGAACAGTTTGATAAATGGGTTAAACCTCAAAACATGATCGGAAGTTTAAAATGAAATCAATTTGTGTTTACTGCAGTTCAAGCCAAAACATTGACCCCATTTATATTGAAGAGGTTAAGAAAATAGGTCGCTTCTTAGCAGAAAACAATTTTCACCTTGTGTATGGTGGAGCGAAAATGGGATGTATGGGAGCCTTAGCTAATTCAGCTTTAGCCCATGGAGGTCAAGTTACAGGCGTTGTTCCTCTTGTGTTTCAAAAACAAAACTTTGCTCATAAAGAATTAACCAATATTCATTATGAAAAAAACATGTATGACCGGAAAAAGAAAATGTTCCAACATTCAGATGCTTTTTTGATCTTTCCTGGAGGCCTAGGCACTATGGATGAGGCTTTAGAAGCCCTTTGTTACAACCAAATCAAAGTCCTCAATAAACCTGTTATTTTTTATGACTTCCAGAACTTCTGGAGTCCTTTAATGAAATATCTAGACGAAGTGAAGGAAAAAAAAATTATTAATGTAGACTTAAAAAGTCTTTACGAAATCTACAACAGTTTTGAAGAAATCTGTCAACGTCTCAAGGAAATATAAATGTCAGAAAAGAATTTCAATAACTCTTTTTATAAGCACTATAAGGGGCTTGAGTGGTTGAGTAATGATTCTTTTCGCCCCTATGTTCTTATGAGAAAATCAAACCGCCCTCAAAAGCCATGGCATTTTTTTAAATTTGAAGGGCTTTCTCAAAAAACTTTATTCGTAGATCCTCTCCTTATAGAGAATGTATCTTTTGTCAACACTATACTGTCTATGGAGGCTTCTGCTTTTCACCTCAGTGTTATGACTATGCCTCGATGGGTTTTTTATGATTGTGGGGTTATGCCGGGGCTTTCTTGTGGCTTTGTATGCCATAAAGATCATTTAACAGAGAATATGAAAAGAGTTTTAAAACAAAATCTTAATGAACTTAAAGGAGACTGGATTCCTATTTCCTTATTTACCACCATACCTTGTGCCAAAGAGGGAGAATGGGTAGCACACAATCTTTCTTCTCTTAATCCTACTTTACCAAAGGAGCAAAGAATCTACGGCTTGGGTTTTTTATCAAAAGCTTTTGGTTTAGCTTATGCTAACATTGAATACTGTTACGGCATCACACAGTGGGACAGCCCTGCTGTGGCCCTTCACAGTTATTACGGCTCCTTTGAAATTGTCACAGCCTATACTCCTATCCATACTTACCCTAATACTCTCACCTACCGCCTTAAAGTTAAAACAGATAAATGGGCTAAATTCTTTAGCAAAGAGTTAACAAGATTGTATTATGATCGAAATAAAATTCACTCTTTCAATTTAGATGCTAGGCAACTAGAAGAATTAATGACCTTTCAAAAGAAGCTAGAGACAAAAAAAGGACCTTTTTTCATAGATAGCTACGAAGCACGACACCGTAAAATAGGAGCTCCCTACATCATCTATGAAGAAATGAAATAATTGTGCTCACACTCGTCTTATTAGGCTTTGCTGTAGGCCTTGTTAGCAGTTTATTCGGTTTAGGAGGGGGTTTTCTTCTTATTCCTGGGCTTATCACATTCCTCAATTACAACACAAAAGACGCTATCACTAACTCTTTAGTACTCCAAACCATTTTAAGCTCCTCTGTCTTTCTTATCTACTACCAAAAAACAAAGATCAAGCTCAATAAAAATCTTATTTCCTGCCTATGTTTTTTTCTTTTAGGAAGTCTTCTAGGCTCCAAACTTCTTTTTTCTGTACCTGACAAGACTTTAAACACCTTACTTTCTTTAACTTTTTTTTTCATGGCATTTGTCCTAGGAGCCTTGAGTCCCTTTAAAGGGTGTAAGTTAGATGAAAGAAGAAAAACTCTTGTACTACCTCCCCTTTTTTGTGTTTTCGGTGTGATTTTAGGACTTACAGGCTTAGGTGCAGGAATTTTTGCCTCCTTTGCATTGATTTACTTTGTAGAAAATTGGAAAGTTACACCTCTTAGTTTGTTGTTTGTCACTGCAGGAAGCTTTCTATCAAGCTTAGGACATCTGTACACAAAGGCCTCAACAGTTCTCTATGAAAATATGTTAATTTTGTTTTTTACCAGTTTTTTTGTTAGTCTAATCCTTGTGAAAAGAAATATTGTTATTGAAAAAAAGACTAGAAAAGCCTTTTTAGTTGTACTTCTTGTAAGTTTAGGATTTCAAAGGTTTATATCAGAAAATTAAAAACACAAGTAATAACAGGAACTTATGGAAGATAGAATTTATAAGAAATTAGCTAAGAGTTTTCCTAAAGCACAAGTTGAGGTGAAAAATGAAAGTCACAAGCATCAGACCCACAAAGATCATTCCCATTTTTTTGTCACTGTTATCAGCAAGATTTTTGAAGACATTCCTCTTAAACAAAGACATCAAATGGTTTATTCTTGTCTAAAAGAAGAGTTTCAGGAGGGAATTCATGCTCTTTCAGTGAGAGCTTTCACTCTAAAAGAGTGGAGTTCAAAAGAAAAATTCAAATCGCCCTCTTGTAGAAAATCAAAAAAAACTTAAAAAAGATCAAAAAAAAGTTTGCAAAACCCATCTTTTTCCCTCTACAATTGATTGTGTAGGTAATAATAACAAAGTAAAGGAGATAAAAAATGGCAATAAAAAAAAGAAAAGGAAAGACCGCTAAAAAGGCGGCAAAAAGACGTACAACCAAGAGAAAAGCAACAGGAAAAACTAAAAAGAGAGCCTCTAAGAAAACAGCAAGAAAGAGAAAAACAACAAGAAAAACTAAAAGAAAAACCGCTAAGAAAGCATCCAGAAAAGGCCCAGCCAAAAGAAAAGCAACAAAGAAGAAAACGAAAAGAAAAGGTGCAAAAAGAAAGCCTAATCCAGCTTTTATGAAACCTTTAACTCCTAGCTCCTATCTTTCGCAAATCATTGGCAACGCACCTCTTCCTCGCACCCAAGTTGTGAAAAAACTCTGGGCTTACATTAAAAAACACAACCTACAGGACTCTAAAAACAGAAGAAACATCAATGCTGATTCTAAATTAAGACCTATTTTTGGAAAATCCACTGTAAGTATGTTTGAGATGACAAAGCTTCTTAGTAAGCATCTTAAATAACAAGAATTTAAACCAAGAAAAACAAAAGCTCTCCCTTAAATAGAGGGAGGGTTTTTATTTCTATAACACACTCTTGAGAGAGTTTTCATTAGTTGTCATAATGACAAAAAGTAAAAAACTCTTTTTTATGAATCTTGGATTTTTGATCAAAAAAAGAGGGGTTTTTGATTCAGAAACTAAGAACTTTAAACTGAGGACATCTAAGAAAGCATTAAACTTCTCCTTTAAAATCTAAGAAATATCCTCCTCGTAGGAGTCAAGGGCTGCTAAGAAACCGACTTACACAAAACCTAACTCAGCATAAAGCTCATTAAAAACTTTCTCAATACCACAAACAACACGCTTTTTCTCCTCTAATACCAATTACAGAAATTAATTCGACGGTAAATCAAAAAGACAGGTCACTGGTTTAAGCCATGATAGTGACCCTAAAGTACTTGCAGAAGGAGGTGAGCTTTTCGAGACAAATTCTAAACCCTTTAGCTGTCCTGGTTTTTAAGGCCTCAAAGGGTGTTTTCCCTTTTTTTCGATTAAGCCTGTATTTTTGTGAAGGCTTACTCGAAAAAAAGGAAAAAGCAAAAAAAAGATGTAAAATAGGATTTCAAGACTTTATTTATAAATAAACCAACAAAGGAGGAAAATAAAATGTATGATCACTATATAGCCGTAGATTGGGCACAAAGTAACATGGCCATTGCAAGGATGACAGGCAAATCAAAAGATATTAAGACTATGGACACGATTTCAGATCTTGGAAATCTTCGTGCCTATTTAAAAACTCTGAAAGGTAAGAAGATATTGACTATCGAAGAGACTACAACTTCGATAGTGGTTGTATTCAGAATTAAAGGATTGAACTTCCCCTGTTTCTGCGGACAGTCAATTTTCTCTTAAAGTCTCCATAAAATGGAGGTAAAAGAAAGAATGGAAAAAGTAAAACAGTACTCGGAAGAGTTTAAAAAGCAAGCCATTGAATTGGCAGAGGAAATAGGTGCAAAGGAAGCCTCAGAGAAGCTAGGACTGAGAAATTTCCAAGTGATAAGCTCTTGGAAGCGTTTTCTAAAGCCTGAAGTAGAAAGACAAGCTTCCCATGACTTGGCTTCGGCATTGGAGGAAATAAAGAGGTTAAAAAAGGAGCTGGTCTATGAGAGGCGGAGTGTAGGTATATTGAAAGAGGCAGCGGCTTTTTTTTCAAAGGAAATCCTGAAATGAGATTTAAGGCTATGTTTTATGTAAAAGAGAAAGGGCTCTAGACTTGATAACAGTAAAGATACAAACAGTGAGGAGACTGTCTCTCCCTCAGAGTGTTCTCAGTGTGGGATGTTTTTAAAGACAGCAGAGGTAAAAAGCCTTGAGAAGCGTAAAAAGATTGATATTTTTTATGAAATTCAGACCCATACTGTAACTTCTGAGGTTAAGAATTGTCCCTCATGTGGAGCTAGAAATAAAGGTCAATTTCCTAAAGGTATGAGTGGTCCTCTTCAGTATGGTGTAGGCATTAGAGCTTCCATCATCAATTTCATTATAGTTCAGATGCTGTCTTTTCAACGTGTTGGGGAACTGATCTTCCCCCAAAAAACTGTCCACTTTTTTGGGGGAAGTTCAAACATTACATGGGGCTTATAGGTCGAATGATTTCTCCTGCAGTTATGTTGAGATACATTGCTGAATTAGGAGAGTTTCTTAAAAGTTGGGAAGAGCAGATGAAAGAAAAGATACTTGAATCAGAGGTCATTCATGTTGATGAGACCTCTATGAGGGTTAAGGGTAAAAACTACTGGATTCATACTTATAGTTCAGGAGAATTAGTCTTGCAGTTTCTCCACCTTTCAGGTGGAAGGGAAGCCATAAAAGATATTGGTCTCTTGGATAGATATGGAGGAGTGCTTGTGCATGATTGTTGGAGTCCTTACTTTTGTTATGATAAGATAACTCATGCTTTGTGTGTGGCTCACCTTTTGAGAGAGCTTAAATTTATAGAAGAAAGCAATGGATTCAAATGGGCTACAAATCTCAAAAAACTTCTTAAAGAGACTGTGGAGCTAGTTCATAAAAAAGAGTCAAGAGTTCTGACTCAAAAAGAGTACGAAACTCTTCAGAGAAGGTATAGGAGTATTCTTACAAAAGGCTTAAAAGAGCTTCCAGAATTTCCTAAAAAAAATGGCAAGAAAGGACGAATAAAGCATACACAAGCTCAAAACCTTTGGCTGCGATTTAAAAAGTATGAAGCAGAAATACTGTGTTTTGCTAAAAGAAAGAACGTAGATCCTACTAATAACAGAGCTGAAAGAGATCTAAGAATGACTAAGGTGAAAAAGAAATTCAAGCTCAGATAGGGCGGTCATATAACCGAGTTACGGTAAAATCAATAGGTGAAAGTCTTTTTTGAGCTTTCTTTTTTTAAAAAATCTGATATAAGACAATCATGCCGACACCTCTTAACCCACAGGAAATTGATTTAATGAAAAAATCCTGCCATTTGGCAGCGAAAACATTAAAGCACATAGGTCGCTATGTGAGAGAGAATATAACTACAGAAGAGCTTGATAAAATGGCCTATGAGTACATTGTAAGCCAAAATGCTGTACCCGCTCCTCTTAACTACAAAGGTTTTCCGAAGTCCATTTGTACATCAGTCAATCACTGCATCTGTCATGGAATTCCTAGAAAGAATCAGGTCTTAAAAAAGGGAGATATTATTAACATTGACATCACTTGTGTGAAAGATGGCTTTTATGGAGATACCTCCTATACTTTCTTTGTGGGCGAGGTGTCTTTAGAGGCTCAAAAAATAAAAGATTGTGCTTATGAGGCTATGAGGAAAGGGATTGAAGCTATAAAACCCCATGGTAGGACAGGAGACATTGGTTTTGCCATCTCAAAATACGTTAAAAGAAAGGGTTTTTTTCCTGTTTTAGAAATTGGAGGACATGGGATTGGTAAAAAATTTCACCAAGATCCTTTTATTCCCTCTTTTGGCAAGAAAGGCAAAGGAGATCCTCTCATCCCTTGGACTTGTATTACTGTAGAGCCTATGATCAATGAAACTCAAGAACCCATTTTAGAACTTCCTATACAAGATTCTACTATCAAAGAATATGAGACCTCGGATCAAAGCCTTTCAGCTCAGTTTGAACATACCATTTTAATCACAAACACAGGTTATGAAATCCTTACTGCTTGTGATTGATTTTCTTATAAAATAAGATAAAGTGGTATAGCAAATAAAGTTTCTAGGAGATTTATGGAAAACAAAAAAGACTATCGTGTATGCCAAAAAGCTATGGAAAGTGAAGAAAAATTTCAAAAGATGGCACATTGGGGAAGAGAGGAAATCCAAATTGCAGAACAAGAAATGCCGGGGCTTATGAGTTTAAGAAAAGAGTATGGAAATCTAAAACCCTTAAAAGGAGCTCGCATTACAGGCTGTCTTCATATGACCATTCAAACAGCTGTCCTTATCGAAACACTTATAGAACTAGGAGCTGAAGCGAGGTGGAGTTCTTGTAACATTTATTCCACTCAAGATCATGCGGCCGTAGCTATGGCAGAAAGAGGTGTTCCTGTTTTTGCTTGGAAAGGAGAAACAGAGGAAGAATACCTTTGGTGCATAAAACAAACCATTGAGGGTTGGAGTGAGGGCTTTGATTTGATCTTAGATGATGGAGGTGATCTGACGAACCTTATGCATGAAATGCACTATAAAAAACTATTAGACAAAATCATAGGCCTTTCAGAAGAGACCACAACAGGAGTTCATAATTTATATAAAAGAGCTAAAAAAAATGCTCTCAAAGTTCCTGCCATCAACGTCAATGATTCTGTAACGAAATCAAAATTTGATAATCTCTATGGTTGCAAAGAATCCCTAGCCGATGGAATCAAACGTGCCACAGATGTGATGATTGCGGGAAAGGTTGTTGCTATTGCAGGTTATGGAGATGTGGGAAAAGGTTGTGCTCATTCTATGAAAGCCTATGGAGCTCGTGGTTTAATAACAGAAATTGATCCTATCTGTGCTCTTCAAGCCAGTATGGAAGGTTACGAAGTCACAACCATGAAAGAAGCTTGCAAAGAAGCCAATATTTTTGTAACAGCTACGGGCTGTTGTGATGTAATCACAAAATCAGAGTTTGAAGCTATGAAGTCAGGAGCCATTGTGTGCAACATTGGCCATTTTGATGTAGAAATCGATATGGAGTGGTTAAATAAAAACTCTCAAGTTCGAGAAATAAAACCACAAGTAGATATCCACACCTTAGCTAACAAAAAAGAAATACTTGTTTTAGCAAAAGGTCGCCTTGTAAATTTAGGTTGTGCCACAGGACATCCTTCCTTTGTTATGAGTAACTCCTTTACCAACCAAGTTTTAGCCCAAATGGAGTTATGGAAACATCATCAACAACAAACAAATTTTTACCAAAAAGGAAAGGTTTATTGTCTTCCTAAGCACTTAGATGAAAAAGTTGCTCACCTTCATTTAGATCAACTAGGAGTCAAGCTCACAGAACTCACTCCTAAACAATCAGAGTATTTGGAAATTCCTAAAAAGGGTCCTTTTAAATCTGAAAATTATAGATATTAAATCATTCCTCTTTGGTAAACGCATTATGTGATTGGTACGTTTCCCCTTTATTAACCCAAGTTTTGACTTTTATACTCATATGGATGACCAGGCAGTCAAGCAAGAAAAAAGTTCTTTACAACAAATACTATGAAACATTGTAAGTCGGTTTCTTAACAGCCCTTAACTCCTACTGAGGAGGATGTTTCTACCTCTAACAAAGTTAAAAAAAAGACAAAAGTCCTATTAACTTTAGTCTACTTTTAACCGAGCAAGTAATCATGCAAAACATGAAACCTATCTTGCTAAAAAAACCTTTAATATTTCTAAGTTTTTTAATGTTGACTGGTTGTCAGGACAAAGTTTCAGTTTTCAAATCCCATTCTGAACAAAAAGCCTTAGAAATGCTTGAAAGCCTAGATGCTCCTTCAAAGTACTACGAGCTAGTCGAAGGCTTTAGTGAAAAAACCCAAGTGGTCCTCCTTGCCGTTCAAGGAGGACCACTCTCTTCTTTAAAAAAGAATTACTTTAAAGGCTTTCATTCTTTTTTTACTGTCGTTTATGTTCATCAAGCACAAACCCTTCCAGTCGGTGAAAGTGATTGCTTAGACTCTCGTCTTATCGATAGCAGTCAGATCATTTCTGTAGAAGATGCTAGAAAAGCCAGTCTAAAATCTGCCGCTATCCTTTACAAAGTGACCCAGCATTTTAAAGGACAAGGAAAAGCTGTTTATCTTCTCTCCCATTCTTTTGGGTCCTTTCTAACTCTCTACACTCTTGTTCACTATGGAAATCATTTTGATAAAATCCTTGTCTAAGCAGGCCGAATTGATATGCCTCAAAATGTAGTAGAAGCTTTTCGTGAAGGATGCGGAGGAGAATTTGAAGAAGACGGTGTCAGTTTTAAGGAACAAGATTGCGATGAACTTCCAGAGAATATAGGAGAACAAGAAAAACAGACATTATTGTCTCAAGGAAGACTTCAAGCTATCTTAGGAGAACCTTCTTACTCAAGGCTTTTGAATATTAATTTAGAAAATATGATGTATGTGTACAATGAAAAAGATAGATCTGTGGGAAGACTCTCGCCTGAAGAACACTCTTTCCTTAAAAGTAAAAAAGCCACAGTGATTAAAATTGCTGACGGAAGACATGAACTTAAAGATATTATGCCTTTTACTTCGTTGCCTAAAGTAGAAAGCCTCCTTGAACAAAATTATAACTCTCAATTTCACAATTTTTTCAACAGCCCCTTGCCCTCTCATTATAAACTTCTAAACATGCCTGAAGAAGGTCATATGAAATATTACTTAGGAAAAAAACACTATTCAAGACCTGATGATGAAAAATATGATATTGGCATTGTTTTTGAAAACCATTCTAAAGAACAAATCTCTTATAAATTAAACTCCCTTTTTGGAGAAGGTCCTTTTTCCTTGTTTAAGACTAAGGTCTTCAAGGATCATAAAAATAAATTTCGTATTCAATTTGGAAAAATCAGTACGGACGATACAAATACATTTCTTTTCAAAGAGAATGTTTCTTCTGAAAAACAAGAAGAGGTTAAAAGAGATTTATCAGAATTTTTCATAAAAAAAATTTCTGAAACTAACAATAATGATGAAATATTTTTGGCATTTAAACAAAAAGATGAGAGTTTGAAAAACTATATCGATTTTTCAGCAGGACGTTATTACTTTGATGCCTTAGCTCTCAAAAAGTACAATGATGATGAGCTTAATTGTGAGAGTAATACAGGAACAACTGATGACAGGTGTCTTCACAAAGAACAAATTGAAAGATCACAAAACCGATTCATAAACTTTTTTAAAAACACTCACAATAAATCTAAAAAATTTGATTTAGTGATTTATGTTTCTGATGGTGTACAAGGGGCTTATGCTCCCAGTAAACCTGGTAATATTCATCCAGCTCCTCGTGTTATCTATCTTCCTCCTTTTGAATTTTACGGAGGCTGGGTAGCGTCTATGGGAATCCATCCAGATTTATTTGCTATTACAGGAATACACGAATTCGGCCATGTATTTGGAGATCTTAGTGATGAATACTACAGCTACCATACACGAAGTAGTAATACAGAACCTACTGCAGAAGATTTAAACATAAAGACAAGTAATGCTTTTAAAAACAACTGCTTTGAAAAATATGAAACATCAGATTTTTCAAAAACAACTCTTCAAAACACAACAGCCATAATCTCTCAAGTTGTTCATAGAAATGAAAGTAATAGTGAAAGCCTATTTTATCCTTTCAACACGCAAGGCATTTCTGATCCTAAAAAAGTTTTAGATTTTAGCTTTGATAAAGACGTTTTAAATCCTTGGACTCATGCTGAAAAGGTTCCTTTTTATTCTCAAAGGAATCAGAATATAGTAGAAGAAACAGAAGAAACGGCAAGGACAAGCATTGAAGACTATGAGGGGGAACTCTGGGGTGGTTGTAATGGAGGTAAAAGTTTTCGTGGAACAGAAAACTCTATCATGCGTTCTTATTTTAAGTACAATGCTTTAACTTGGGAAGAAGCTTGGGGTCCTATCAACTCTTATTACTTGAAAAGACATTTATTCCGATTAGATTAATCAAGAGATTCATGCAACTAAAATTATCACTAAAATGACGCATTTATCAAGAAAACTTATAACATGAATTTTTGCTTAAAATGTTCAGAAAGTTTACTTGAAAAAAAGCAAGTAAAAGTTTACAGATGAATTCAAACAACAGGCTATGAGTTAACTGGAATGATAGGGTCTTTTGAGACTACAAAAAAATTAGGAACTTCTCTTTCTAACTTACAAAGATAGAGGAGCAAGGCGAAGAGTTCTTCCAGCTTGAATCCAGATATTAAAAAAACGTAACTGCTCACTCTCGTAAGTTTTTATTTGTAATAGTCGCAACTTAATCTGACACGTCTCGAAATGTCAAAGAGATGAAAAGAGGTTACCCTTTTAAATAAACAATACCACCCCAAAGGGTGGAGAAAGGATAACAAAAATGACATATCAAGAAAGAATTATAAAATCAAAAGTAGGTCTTTTGCAATTAGCAGAAGAGTTAGGCAATGTATCTCAAGCTTGTAAGGTGATGGGCTTTTCAAGAGATACATTTTATCGTTACAAGACACTCAAAGAGGAAGGAGGTTTAGAATCATTAAGAGAGCAAAGTCGTAGAAAGCCTAATTTAAAAAACAGAGTTGATCAAACGACAGAAGAGGCTTGTTTAAGGATCGCTATAGAACTTCCTGCCTATGGACAGTTGAGAGCGTCCAATGAGTTAAGGAAAAAAGGAATTTTTATTTCTCCTGCAGGAGTTAGAGGGGTCTGGCTGAGAAATAATTTAGAGACTTTCAAAAAGCGTTTGAAAGCTTTAGAAAAGAAGTCTGCAGAGGAAGGCTTGGTTTTCACAGAGGAGCAGTTACAAGCCCTAGAGAAGAAGAAACAAGAGGATTTAGAGTGCGGAGAGGTAGAGACAGCTCATCCTGGTTATTTAGGCTCACAGGACACTTTTTATGTGGGAACTATGAAAGGTGTAGGACGTCTTTATCAACAAACCTTTGTGGACACTTACTCAAAAGTTGCTTTCTGTAAGCTCTATAAAACGAAAACACCTATCACAGCAGCTGACCTTCTCAATGATAGAGTGTTCCCTTTTTTTGAAGACCATGATGTGCCCCTGCTTCGTATGTTAACAGATAGAGGTACAGAGTTCTGTGGAGTTCAAGATCGTCACGATTATGAGCTTTATTTGGCTATCAATGATATAGAGCACACAAAAACAAAGGCAAGACATCCTCAAACCAATGGCATCTGTGAAAGATTTCATAGAACAATTTTAGAGGAGTTTTATCAAGTGGAGTTTAGAAAAAAAGTGTACAAAAGCATAGAAGAGTTGCAGTCTGACCTTGACTTGTGGCTTGTAAAATATAATGAAAGGAGGACTCATCAGGGAAAAATGTGTTGTGGTCGAACACCTATGGAAACTTTCCTTGACGGAAAACAAAAAGTAAGGCAAAAGATGATTGAACAGAACGAAAACTGACAGACAGTTTTTTATCAACCCAGAAAGGGTAACTGTCAGATCATATAACGTCTATTACATTTTTATTTAAAGCCATAGAGATGGCTTCTAAAGAAGAATACCCTCTATTTCTCATTGTTTTAACATAGCTGGTAATACGACAAAAATATTTCGCCATTTCTTCTGTTCTGAAACACCCTGACACTTTCTTTTTCACTTTAGTCATTCTTAGATCTCTTTCAGCTCTGTTATTAGTAGGATCTACGTTCTTTCTTTTAGCAAAGCACAGTATTTCTGCTTCATACTTTTTAAATCGCAGCCAAAGGTTTTGAGCTTGTGTATGCTTTATTCGTCCTTTCTTGCCATTTTTTTTAGGAAATTCTGGAAGCTCTTTTAAGCCTTTTGTAAGAATACTCCTATACCTTCTCTGAAGAGTTTCGTACTCTTTTTGAGTCAGAACTCTTGACTCTTTTTTATGAACTAGCTCCACAGTCTCTTTAAGAAGTTTTTTGAGATTTGTAGCCCATTTGAATCCATTGCTTTCTTCTATAAATTTAAGCTCTCTCAAAAGGTGAGCCACACACAAAGCATGAGTTATCTTATCATAACAAAAGTAAGGACTCCAACAATCATGCACAAGCACTCCTGCATATCTATCCAAGAGACCAATATCTTTTATGGCTTCCTTTCCACCTGAAAGGTGGAGAAACTGCAAGACTAATTCTCCTGAACTATAAGTATGAATCCAGTAGTTTTTACCCTTAACCCTCATAGAGGTCTCATCAACATGAATGACCTCTGATTCAAGTATCTTTTCTTTCATCTGCTCTTCCCAACTTTTAAGAAACTCTCCTAATTCAGCAATGTATCTCAACATAACTGCAGGAGAAATCATTCGACCTATAAGCCCCATGTAATGTTCCCCAACACGTTGAAAAGACAGCATCTGAACTATAATGAAATTGATGATGGAAGCTCTAATGCCTATACCATACTGAAGAGGACCACTCATACCTTTAGGGAATTGACCTTTATTTCTAGCTCCACATGAGGGACAATCCTTAACCTCAGAAGTTACAGTATGGGTCTGAATTTCATAAAAAATATCAATCTTTTTACGCTTCTCAAGGCTTTTTACCTCTGCTGTCTTTAAAAACATCCCACACTGAGAACACTCTGAGGGAGAGACAGTCTCCTCGCTGTTTTGTATCTTTACTGATAAGCCTAGAGCCCTTTTTTTGACTCTCCCTAGCCTTCTTATTACGATTCCCTTGACGACTAAAATCTTGCGAAGGAGGAAGACCGCTGTTGCTGGAATTTTTTCGAACCTGTTTTTCTAAAAGCACAACAATCAGAATGTTCACAACCTTAAAGAGAGATTCAACAATCACAGAAATCTCAGTAGGCATAGAACCTTTCTTTGCAAACTTATCAAAGTCACTTCTTATATTTTCAATCTCATTTCTGATGGAGGTCTTATTTATTGTCATTTGAAAAAAGTATTTAAAAGAAAATCTATATGAGCAAGACTTTTATCTTAAAACAGGTCTAAAGTTAGGGATAACTGAACAATGTAGGTGAGTAGTTACGAATATTCTTCTTTAGAGACAATCACTATAGCTCTTAACAGAAAAACTCACAGTTCAGAGTGAACAGTTACAAAAAAACTTCAAAAAGAGATCAGGAGACTAAAAAGGAATTAGAACAAAAAAACGCTATTGATTGAGATGTTAAAGAAAGTCACAGCTTTTTTTCAAAGGAGGAGGGACACAAATGAAGTTTTCTTTTTTAAAAAAGCATAAACCAAAGGTCTTACCTATTAAGCAAGCTTATAAGATTTTTGAGGTCGCATTTAACAATAAAATCATTTAATGAAGTGATAGGGGAGGTTCTTATCTATCTTTGTAGAAGCATAGCAATAATTGCAGTATAGGAGTTAAAAATTTACAATTGAAGAAATTATTTCATTTAGGACTTGTCATGAGAATTTCTATGAAGTATAAGGTGATTGAAAGGTGGAATAGGAGCAATTCTCGAATCGGAAAAGGCAGAAAAATGTCTATAAAAAATTTTAAGCAAAAAAAAAAGGACCATATTCGGCTATCCTTACAAGACGAAAATCAGACTATTTTTAAAAATAAGAGTCCTTTTTCTTATGAGCTTCGTCATGAAGCTCTCCCTGAAATAGACTTTCAAGATGTCAGTATAGAACAAACCATCTTTAAAGATTTGAAGCTAAAAGCTCCTATCTTCATAAGTTCCATGACAGCAGGACACAAAGATGCTCTTCTCATTAACACAAGACTTGCAAAGGTAAGTGAAAAAAGAAAATGGCTTATGGGTGTTGGCTCTCAAAGACATGAACTTAGCAATCCGAAACAAGGAATTAAAGAATGGAAGTTTGTTCGTAAAAAAGCCCCCAAAGCTAAGTTACTCGGCAATTTAGGACTCTCTCAAGTGATCACAAGTTCTATTGATGCCATAAAGATACTTCTTGACCCCCTAGAAGCAGAAGGCCTTATTGTTCACACAAACCCTCTACAAGAAGCACTTCAAAAAAAAGGAACTCCTTTTTTTAAAGGAGGATTAAAAGCTTTAGAAAAGCTTTGCCAAAGTTTAGACCTTCCTGTTGTTTTAAAAGAAGTAGGCTGTGGTTTTTCAGGTGAAACTTTAGCACGTCTTGATCAAATAGGTCTTTATGCTGTAGATGTCAGCGGATATGGAGGAACTCATTGGGGGAGGATTGAGCAAAAACGTTGGAATGAAAATGAACTTTTTTATAAAGTAGCAGAAACGTTCAAAGACTGGGGTATTTTTACAGAAGACTCTCTGATAGCTAGCACAAAACTTTCTGTTCATTATAAAATTTGGGCTTCAGGAGGTATAAGAAATGGAAAAGATATAGCTTTATGTCTAGCTTTAGGGGCTCAAATGGCAGGAATAGCTCAGCCTATGATGAAAGAAGCTCTTATTTCCGAAGAGTCTTTAGAAAAGAAAATGCAAACATTAGAACAAGAACTTAAAACAGCCCTTTTTTGCACAGGATCACAAAATATTGAAATATTGCAAAAATTAAAGCCTTTTTATAAAAAATCTTAATAGCAGTTATACAATTTCAGTAAATAGAAAAAGCAGATCACCTTGGGGAGTCTTTTTTAATCTTTAAAGTGTTCCTTAGAAGGGGTTTTAGTAAAGCAGAAAAGGTTATCCCTTTCTTTTCCTTGATGAGGGCACGATAAGATCCTATAGAGATCGTTATAACAAAGGCGGGATAGAGTGTTTAATCAACGACAATTACAATCCTAAAAGGTCCTTTTTAACTAAGAAAGAGGAGAAAATGCTTTTAAATGTAATAGTCGCAACTTAATCTGACACGTCTCGAAATGTCAAAGAGATGAAAAGAGGTTACCCTTTTAAATAAACAATACCACCCCAAAGGGTGGAGAAAGGATAACAAAAATGACATATCAAGAAAGAATTATAAAATCAAAAGTAGGTCTTTTGCAATTAGCAGAAGAGTTAGGCAATGTATCTCAAGCTTGTAAGGTGATGGGCTTTTCAAGAGATACATTTTATCGTTACAAGACACTCAAAGAGGAAGGAGGTTTAGAATCATTAAGAGAGCAAAGTCGTAGAAAGCCTAATTTAAAAAACAGAGTTGATCAAACGACAGAAGAGGCTTGTTTAAGGATCGCTATAGAACTTCCTGCCTATGGACAGTTGAGAGCGTCCAATGAGTTAAGGAAAAAAGGAATTTTTATTTCTCCTGCAGGAGTTAGAGGGGTCTGGCTGAGAAATAATTTAGAGACTGAACTTCCCCTGTTTCTGCGGACAGTCAATTTTCTCTTAAAGTCTCCATAAAATGGAGGTAAAAGAAAGAATGGAAAAAGTAAAACAGTACTCGGAAGAGTTTAAAAAGCGTTTGAAAGCTTTAGAAAAGAAGTCTGCAGAGGAAGGCTTGGTTTTCACAGAGGAGCAGTTATACCATTTCCAAAAATTAATTCGACATTCTTTTAACGCATAGCGTCCTGGCTTTTTGATAAAACTCTGTTAAATTTTTAGAGTGTCGAAAAAAGATTTAGTTACACAAATTCAAGGGTATGATTTTCTAGCTACTTACAAAGTAGAAAGAAGTGCCAACATCAAGATAAAACTCCAAGCTTTGCAGCATATGCAAGAAGGAAAATCGATTCAAGAAACAGCAAGTATAGTTTTCTATCACCGTCACAGTATCAAATCCTGGTTACAGTCTTTTGTAGACTTTGATTACGAGGGGTTGATAGATCGAGAAGGCAGAGGGCGCAAGCCTCGTTTACCAGTGACAGAAGAAGAGAACTTCAAAATCAAGTTAGATGAAATTCAAGACAAGAGAGAAGGAGGAAGCATAGGAGCAAAGGGAATACAGGAACTTTTAGCAAATGAATTTGACTGTTGCTATTCTCTTTCTGGGGTTTATGCTCTTTTAGACCGTCTTAATATTGTATGGATCAGTGGTCGTTCTCTTCATCCTAAAACTTCACAAGAAGCTATGGAACAGTTTAAGGAACATTTTCCAGAAGAGGTGGAGAAAATAAAGGAAAAGATTCAGACTCATAAAATAGAGATTTGGTGGCAGGATGAATGCAGAATAGGCCAGCAAGGTTCTTTGAGCAGGATTTGGGCAAGAAAAGGCACACGGCCTAGAGTTGTGAGGCAAAGACAATTTTTATCCACTTATATTTTTGGAGCAGTTTGTCCGGATAGAAATAAAGGCTGTGCTTGGATTTTACCGGAATGTAATTCAGGGATGATGCAAATTCACTTAGATGAGATATCTAAAAATATTCAAGAAAACTATCATGGAATTGTTTTAATGGACAGAGCCAGTTGGCATACCACAGAGACTTTGATAGTTCCTAAGAATTTATCCCTGATGCCTTTACCTCCTTATAGTCCAGAATTAAATCCCATGGAACAAGTCTGGCAACAATTACGAAGGATCAAATTATCGAATGCATGTTTTAAAAACTATGACCATATACTGAATACTTGTTGTGAGGCCTGGAATACTTTTTGCGATCAGGAGGGCAGGATTAAAAAATTATGCACTCGATCTTGGGCAAAACAACAAGATGAATCAAGCTTGTAAATTAATTTGAACCTATAAATTAAATTGCGTAACTGATTTTTTTCATTTTACATCTTAACCTCACTTTTTTACACTTATTTTAACCCATCAATCGATTCACACAACAATAGATATACATAAAATAAACATATCTTATGAAAACTCAACCTCCCTTCAAAAAAAACTTTTTTAAAGCCTCCTAATTGAAACTTTTCCTTAAGTCAATTTTAAAATTTTAAATTTGAACATAAAAATGTCGAATTAATTTCTGTAATTGGTATAACCAGGATTTGATACTGTGATGATGATAGAAAACTATACCTGCTGTTTCTTGAATCGATTTTCCGTCTTGCATATGCTGCAAAGCTTGGAGTTTTATCTTGATGTTGGCACTTCTTTCCACTTTGTAAGTAGCCAGAAAATCATACCCTTGAATCTGTGTAACTAAATCTTTTTTCGACATGACTCTAAAAATTTAACAGAGTTTTATCAGAAAGCCAGGATGCAATGCGTTAAAAGAATGTCGAATTAATTTTTGGAAATGGTATTACAAGCCCTAGAGAAGAAGAAACAAGAGGATTTAGAGTGCGGAGAGGTAGAGACAGCTCATCCTGGTTATTTAGGCTCACAGGACACTTTTTATGTGGGATGAACTTCCCCTGTTTCTGCGGACAGTCAATTTTCTCTTAAAGTCTCCATAAAATGGAGGTAAAAGAAAGAATGGAAAAAGTAAAACAGTACTCGGAAGAGTTTAAAAAGCAAGCCATTGAATTGGCAGAGGAAATAGGTGCAAAGGAAGCCTCAGAGAAGCTAGGACTGAGAAATTTCCAAGTGATAAGCTCTTGGAAGCGTTTTCTAAAGCCTGAAGTAGAAAGACAAGCTTCCCATGACTTGGCTTCGGCATTGGAGGAAATAAAGAGGTTAAAAAAGGAGCTGGTCTATGAGAGGCGGAGTGTAGGTATATTGAAAGAGGCAGCGGCTTTTTTTTCAAAGGAAATCCTGAAATGAGATTTAAGGCTATGTTTTATGTAAAAGAGAAAGGGCATCCAGTGCTTCGCATCTGCGAATTATTAGGAGGATCTCGTTCTGGTTTTTATAGTTTTTTAAAAACCAGGGGAAAGCTTGAAAAGGATAAAAATCTGGAGAAAAACATAGAATCTATTTTTAAAAAAAATAAAGGCTGTTATGGTTCCCCCAGGGTGTATAGGGAATTAAAGCGTTGCGGAGTGAGTGCTGGAGAAAACAAAGTAGCTCGAATTATGAAACTAAAGAATCTCAGTGCCCGTCAGAAAAAACCCTATGTTCCTAGAACAACAAAGAATAACCCTCTCATGATTAAGTCTCCTCGGTTGTTTAAGACAGGACAGAGCCAAGCAGGAAAAGAAAACCAGGTATGGTGTTCGGATTTAACCTATATTCCTTTTAGAGATAAATTTCTGTATTTGGTTGTATTTTTAGATGTCTATAATCGAGAGATTAAGTCTTGGAAGCTCTGTGAGAGCTTGGACGGGGTTCATTCAAAACAGGCTCTGAGAGCCGCAGTCCAATCTGTTTCTGGGAACTTAGAGGGCTTGATAATCCACTCGGATCAAGGGGTTCAATATTGTTGTGAAGGGTTTAGAAAAGAATTGAAATTCTTTGGCCTCAAGCAATCTATGTCTAGGAAAGGAAATTGTTATGATAATGCGTTTGTGGAGAGCTTTTTCCATACGTTGAAAGATGAACTGGAATACAAAGACTGTACAACAAAGGAAGAGTTGGAAAAAAAAATTGCAATTTACATGGATTGGTATAACAAGGTAAGAATGCATTCTTCCTTGAAATACATGAGCCCAAAAGAATTTAAACAAAGGAGGGCTTTAAGAACATAAAAACTGTCCACTTTTTTGGGGGAAGATCAGGGAACTATGAAAGGTGTAGGACGTCTTTATCAACAAACCTTTGTGGACACTTACTCAAAAATTGCTTTCTGTAAGCTCTATAAAACGAAAACACCTATTACAGCAGCTGACCTTCTCAATGATAGAGTGTTTCCTTTTTTTGAAGACCATGATGTGCCCCTGCTTCGTATGTTAACAGATAGAGGTACAGAGTTCTGTGGAGTTCAAGATCGTCACGATTATGAGCTTTATTTGGCTATCAATGATATAGAGCACACAAAAACAAAGGCAAGACATCCTCAAACCAATGGCATCTGTGAAAGATTTCATAGAACAATTTTAGAGGAGTTTTATCAAGTGGAGTTTAGAAAAAAAGTGTACAAAAGCATAGAAGAGTTGCAGTCTGACCTTGACTTGTGGCTTGTAAAATATAATGAAAGGAGGACTCATCAGGGAAAAATGTGTTGTGGTCGAACACCTATGGAAACTTTCCTTGACGGAAAACAAAAAGTAAGGCAAAAGATGATTGAACAGAACGAAAACTGACAGACAGTTTTTTATCAACCCAGAAAGGGTAACTGTCAGATCATATAACGTCTATTACATTTTAACGGAAAACAAAAAGTAAGGCAAAAGATGATTGAACAGAACGAAAACTGACAGACAGTTTTTTATCAACCCAGAAAGGGTAACTGTCAGATCATAAACGTCTATTACATTTTAAAGGAGTGATCTTCCCCCAAAAAAGTGGACAGTTTTTATGTTCTTAAAGCCCTCCTTTGTTTAAATTCTTTTGGGCTCATGTATTTCAAGGAAGAATGCATTCTTACCTTGTTATACCAATCCATGTAAATTGCAATTTTTTTCTCCAACTCTTCTTTCGTTGTACAGTCTTTGTATTCCAGTTCATCTTTCAACGTATGGAAAAAGCTCTCCACAAACGCATTATCATAACAATTTCCTTTCCTAGACATAGATTGCTTGAGGCCAAAGAATTTCAATTCTTTTCTAAACCCTTCACAACAATATTGAACCCCTTGATCCGAGTGGATTATCAAGCCCTCTAAGTTCCCAGAAACAGATTGGACTGCGGCTCTCAGAGCCTGTTTTGAATGAACCCCGTCCAAGCTCTCACAGAGCTTCCAAGACTTAATCTCTCGATTATAGACATCTAAAAATACAACCAAATACAGAAATTTATCTCTAAAAGGAATATAGGTTAAATCCGAACACCATACCTGGTTTTCTTTTCCTGCTTGGCTCTGTCCTGTCTTAAACAACCGAGGAGACTTAATCATGAGAGGGTTATTCTTTGTTGTTCTAGGAACATAGGGTTTTTTCTGACGGGCACTGAGATTCTTTAGTTTCATAATTCGAGCTACTTTGTTTTCTCCAGCACTCACTCCGCAACGCTTTAATTCCCTATACACCCTGGGGGAACCATAACAGCCTTTATTTTTTTTAAAAATAGATTCTATGTTTTTCTCCAGATTTTTATCCTTTTCAAGCTTTCCCCTGGTTTTTAAAAAACTATAAAAACCAGAACGAGATCCTCTTAATAATTCGCAAATGCGAAGCACTGGATGCCCTTTCTCTTTTACATAAAACATAGCCTTAAATCTCATTTCAGGATTTCCTTTGAAAAAAAAGCCGCTGCCTCTTTCAATATACCTACACTCCGCCTCTCATAGACCAGCTCCTTTTTTAACCTCTTTATTTCCTCCAATGCCGAAGCCAAGTCATGGGAAGCTTGTCTTTCTACTTCAGGCTTTAGAAAACGCTTCCAAGAGCTTATCACTTGGAAATTTCTCAGTCCTAGCTTCTCTGAGGCTTCCTTTGCACCTATTTCCTCTGCCAATTCAATGGCTTGCTTTTTAAACTCTTCCGAGTACTGTTTTACTTTTTCCATTCTTTCTTTTACCTCCATTTTATGGAGACTTTAAGAGAAAATTGACTGTCCGCAAAAACAGGGGAAGATCAGAGTTAGAGAAAAGAATTTTTCCGTCATCACAGTCTGTCATCCAATTCATTAAGGAGAATTTAAGTGAACTAAAATATCCTTAGCACTTATTGAATCCACCTCTCTCTAAACATTAAAATCACTAGTTAAGTGAACAGTTACAATAAAAGAGGGTTATGGGCGACTGACTACAGAGGCTTGAAGTGCTTGAATGCTGTGGTTTAGCGTAAGTCGGTTTCTTAACAGCCCTTGACTTCTACTGAGTGAACTTCATCACTAGCAGCTATGAAGAGATGTCCCTCATGAACAAAAAGAGCTTTCTTGTTATGACACTCAAAATTCATAAAAGACCCCGACATGCCATATAAACCAGGACATCTATGGCCTAGGCTTCTTTTGATCACTCTTTCATTTTTTCGTATTTTCATCCAACTAAGATTGTGGCAAGTATGGCTTTGTATGTAATCTTTTATAGCTTTTAGTTCATTTTTTTTCATCTTTTTTAAATGAGATTTTGTTAAAACTGAAGTAATTCTTGCTTGAAGATAGGGGTCTTTAAAGCAGGAATCTAAGTCTTCTTTGTTTGCTACCCTTTCTATATCGATCTCAAAAGCAGGGATATTGCCTTTTTTGCGGTATCGTTTAGGCATAGGAATCAGGGCTTGATCCACTCCTGAATAACCTAAAATCCCGTTGAGTTATAACTAGGTTTGAGCTTTTTCAACAATTTAAACGCCGAAAAAATTTCTTTTTGACGTTTTGATACTTCGGCTAAAATGATCTTATCATTTGCAAGATGGTAAACTTTAAGTTGATCAAGTGTTCTAAATAACTCCTTTTTAGTAACTTTTTTGTACAACTTTTCCTGATTCATAATCTTATCAATATGAGAAATTAAAATCAAAGCTAAAAAGTTTATAAAAACACTTCCCTTCATTGAAGTGGATGATTTTACCCTACTCCTTTTTTCAAGAATATCGTGCTTAAAAGATCTAAATAATCTTTCTATCCCATCTCTACTACGATAAAGCGATAACACATCCTTCCGATCTAAACCCCTTTCATTTGTAATAAAAATAAACTTTCCCATTTGCATAACTGCCTCTTTGAGGAAAACTTCATCTCTTTCTATAGTAACCCTTTTGTTTCTCTTCTTTACTTTAAAGAATCTTCTCTTTGACTTCATTGTTTCTTTAATATATTCTTCGGCACTTATTTCATCTTTAAAACCCTTCTCTGAAAAAATTGATTCCAAATATGACATTTTTCTTATCAACAAACTCTCCTCCCTTGCTCTTCTTTCTTTATCTAAAAAAATATGTGCTACACACATAACTCCATTTATTTCTACCTTAGTCCTTACATGAGAGTAAACATTTTCATTGTATAAAAAAGAGGCCTCCTCAAAAGAATCTGTGGGTTCCCGGAGGTTCTGGCAGTTTTCCAAGGTTATGATATAAGGCGATTTTTATAGCTTTAGAGGTTCTAAAGCCGTAAGATTTTCTCATAGTGAGTTTTACTTTGTTGTTTAAACCCTCTACAATCCCTGAGGAGAAGGCTTTTTTAGCCTTGAAGTAATTAAGAATAAGTAGCTTATGTCTTCGTATGGTTTTTGCTTCTCTTTTCATAGGTTCAATTTTTGAAAGCATGACTCGTCTCGTCCAACTGTCTATAAATTTACCAGCCCAAGTTGGTGAAACATAGGTCCATAACTGTCGGAAGTCTTCTTTTAAAAGATAACAGCGGATACTTTTTAAATTGTACTGTATTAAATGCCTTAATTTTACTTTTTCATAAGATTTTAAATTTTCTGCATTTTTTAACAAGGGCCATCTAGCTTTTGTTAAAAGGGGTTCATACCCGTCTTCTTTCATTTTTTTGTGTTCTGAAGCTCTCACTTCGTCTAAAGCCTTATTGAGTCTTGCTACGATATGAAACCGATCTAATATATTCAAAGCTTGACTTGCCCTTTCCTTTATTACTTTTAAATAGGGCTTCCACATATCAGAACACACAAACTGTATATCTTTTGACTTCTCTCCTAGTAAATCAAAAAACTTGTTGAAACTCTCCTCTGTTCTTTTTTCTCCTATCCATAGCAAACGAACACTTTCTTTGCTTATTTCATAGACTAAGGTGAGATACTGATGGTTCTTTTTCCATTGTATTTCATCTACACCTATAGCTTGTATTCCCTTTAAAACCCTTTGTTTTAAACCATATTCTACGACCCATTCTACCGAAGCATAGACCTGATTCCAACTGACCTGAAACTTACAAGAAACCTCTTTCCAAGACAGGTGACGACACCAGTCAGCTAAGTACTTCATGTAAAAAATTGTTAGGTTTTTCTTCCCATCTGCCCAAGGTAAATACTCAACTTTTACTCCACAGCAAGAACAATTAACTCTTCTTACAAAATAAACAAAAAACACCCTGTAACTTAAAATAGGAAGGGATTCAAAGTCCCGTGATGATTTACTGCTGTCATACACTGAACAGGGCTTCTTACAAACACTACAAAAAGCTTGGCCATTTTTACGAGCCTTAATAGGAACATTAATTGACTTTCTATCTTTTGAAAAATAAATGTCTCCGTATACAAAAGACTTCCATCTTAAACAATCATTTAGTATAGTCTTCAAAAGCATCTCTTCCCTCCTTTTTTTTTTTTTTTTTGAATAACATTTTAAGGCATCTGGGAAGTAGGTGCTTCTTTTTTAAAATTTTAATGTAATACAGCAAATAAAAGAATGTTTTTGAGTTCAATCACCGGAGGTGATAGAGGCCAGTAAGGGCCTCAAAGAACTCAAAAATACAAGATAGAATGTCTTACTCTTACTTTGATTAATATGAGCTCTTTTGGGGGATTTCTACTACTTTTCACCCACAGATTCCCGGGAGGAGCCAGTCAGGCTATAGCTAAGGAAGAGCTTACTAAATACATTATTGAACACTACAAGGTAGCTTCTATTGCTGTAGAGAATGAGGCAGGGGAGTATTGTAAGATCCCCTCTGAGGATATAGGAAAGTACACTCCCCATTTTTTAAATCCAAGCTTTTCAAGTAAGTCCTTATTTGACTTGGAAAAATGCGGAGATCAAGAGTTAGCTGAGGCAGAACTCATATCTAAAACAGCAAGTTTACATACAGCTGGTGGAGTACAAGTTGCAGTTGCTCCTATTATTGCTGTTGGTGTTGTTGGTGCTTTAAGTGTTGGTTCTGGTTGTTCTATAGGTATGATGCAAGCACATTATAGTCCTAATAAGAGCAGTGCCGATGTGGCAGTGGATACAGGTGCGTTTACTGGCGCTGTAGGGTTTACATCAGCAATAATCGCAAGTGTATTTATGGGAGACACATTTTCAGCTTTAGCAGTAAAAGTTGCTCCAGCGACTAGAGCAGGATTGATATTAGGAACAATGTTTGCAGTGGTTTGCAATAAAGTAACTTTATTTCTTCAAAAAGATTGAAAATTAAAAGAACTCTTGTTTTTAAATAGGCCTCCGTCCAAGCATGCGGGGGCTTCTCTGTTATAACTTGCCAAAGTCGCAACTATCACAGATGAGTGTCGCTCGAACGGCCAAAAAACAGAATCTATCCTTCGTTGACATGGCTACTGAATACCTCTCTAAACATTAAAATCACTAGAATTTAAGTGAACAGTTACCTTCAAAGAGCCTGTAAATTAAATTGTGTAACTGATTTTTTCATTCTTAAAGTTTTTCTAATAAAGACAGGACACTGTCCTTAGCATCACCAAACAGCATCCTTGTATTGCTTTTATAAAACAAAGGGTTATCTACACCAGCATAGCCCGATCTCATACTTCTTTTTAAAACCACCACATGTTTTGCTTTCCAGACTTCTAAAACAGGCATACCTGCAATAGGGCTATTTTCATCTTCTAAGGCCGAGGGGTTGACAATATCATTAGCACCAATAATGAAAACCATGTCTGTTTTAGGAAAGTCCTTATTGATCTCATCTAACTCAAAAACTAACTTATAAGGAATTCTTGCCTCTGCCAACAAAACATTCATATGCCCCGGCAGGCGTCCTGCTACAGGGTGAATGGCAAAACGTAAACTTATGTTATAACCTTGCATTTTATGCATCAACTCACTAACAGCATTTTGTGCTTGAGCTACAGCCATCCCATAGCCTGGAACGATCACAACATCTTTACACTCATTTTTTAAAACTTTCACAACCTCACTAGTTGACCACTCCTGAACTCCACCATCAATGTGAGGATCTCGACTTACAATTCCTTCATGAGTGCCAAAACCTCCTAAAATAACACCAAAAAAATTACGATTCATAGCCTTGCACATAATGTAGCTTAAAATGGCTCCGCTAGAACCCACTAAAGCCCCTGTAACAATCAAAAGATCATTATTTAAGGTAAAACCAACTGCTACAGCAGCCCATCCTGAATAGCTATTTAGCATAGATACCACAACAGGCATATCCGCTCCTCCAATAGCCATAACCATATGAAAACCTAAAAACAAAGAAATTCCCAACATAATCCATAAGGCCAGCCAAGCAGACTCAGAAGAAGCACTTACAAACACAAAAGCTAAAAACAAACATACCAGAAGACATAAAACGTTAAGTACATGACGAGCGGGAAGAAGCAGGGGTTTTCCTGAGATCAAACCTTGCAACTTTAAAAATGCCACAACCGATCCTGTGAAAGTGATAGCTCCAATAAAAATACCTAAGTAAATTTCTAAATCATGAATTGTTTTTTCAATACCAATACCTTCAAAAGAAATATAATGAGCTATATCCACTAAAACAGCTGCTAAACCAACAAAACTATGTAAAATAGCTATCAATTGTGGCATTTGTGTCATAGCCACTCTTCTGGCCACCATAGCTCCCACAAAACTTCCTAAGGACAAAGATAAAACCAAACCAAGGACGACTATCCTGGATGTATATTCTGAAAAATAAAACACCCCTGTGGTCACAACAACCAAGGCTAAGAACATACCCCACATGCCATAAAGGTTGCCTTTTCTTGCTGTTTCTTGTTGACTTAAGCTTCCTAAACTTAAAATAAACAAAACAGCTGAAACAATATAACCTGCTGTCATCCAACCTGCATTCATAATTCATCCTCTTTTCTAAACATACTAAGCATACGTTTAGTCACCCAAAAACCACCCACAATGTTAATGGTGGCTACAAAAATCGCTACAAAAACAAGAGCTAGAACATAGAGGTTAGAACTTGTGATTTGAGCCAAAGCCCCAATCACGATGATCCCGCTAATGGCGTTGGTCACACTCATTAAAGGTGTATGAAGAGCTGCAGTCACATTCCAAATCACCTGCCAACCTACAAAACAAGACAAAATAAAAACCATCAAATGAGACATAAACTCACTAGGTAAAACTCTAGATAGTGCCATAAGAGAAAATGTTAGAATAAGAGTTGTCAAAAAAATTGTATAAATATTTCTTTGTTTTGTTTTTTTTGCTTTCATCTGTTTTCTTTCTTGTGCTTTTTGTAATTCTTCTTTTTCCTTTGTTAAAGAAGTTTTATCTTTTTTTTGAGGCTGTGAGGTTTCCATAGGAGGATGGGGCCATAAAATTTTACCTTGAGTGCAAACTGTTGTTCTCAAAATAACTTCGTTTTTAGCACTTACAACAAGACTACCAGTTTCTTTTGTAATTTCTTTGACAAAATTCAAAATGTTTTTAGAGTACATTTGACTGGCCTGCATTGCCATTTGGCTGGAAAAATCTACATCACCTATAATTTTTATCCCTTTCCATACCACTCTTTTTCCTGCTTGAGTTTGAGAACAATTACCACCATTTTCAGAAGCTAAATCCACAACCACACTTCCCGGTTTGAGCTTTTCTAAAACTTCATCTGTTAAAAGAAGGGGGGCTTTTTGCCCAGGAATAAGGGCTGTACTAATGATAATATCTACATGAGGAGCTCTTTTTTTAAAAAGCTCAATTTCTGCTTCTAAAAAAGCATCACTCATCTTTTTACCGTAACCTCCTTGACCAGAACCACTTTCTTCTATGTTAACTGTTAAAAACTCAGCCCCCATACTTTGAATTTGTTCTTTCACCTCAGCACGTGTATCAAAAGCTTCCACTAAAGCTCCCAGAGAGCGGGCAGCACCTAGAGCAGCTAAACCTGCCACTCCCGCCCCTATGACAAGCACACGAGAAGGGGGGAAAGAACCTGCTGCAGTACTTTGAGCTCCTAAAAAGCACCCTAAGCTCTCCAGAGCTACAACCACAGCTCTATAGCCGGCCACATTCGCCATGGAACTTAAAGCGTCCACACTCTGAGCTCTTGTAATGCGTGGCACTTGATCCATTGCCCAAACCGTAACTTTTTTAGCATTTAACTCTTCTAAAACTTTCTGATTTTCAGAAGGCCAAAAAAAGCTTATTAAAGAGGAACCTTCAAAAAAGTCTTTGACCTCCTCTCTCTCAGGAGGACGAACTTTTAAAACCAAAGGTCTTCCTGAAAAAAGCTCAGTTCTCTCTAAAACTACAAAAGCTCCTTGTTTTTCATACTCTATATCATGGAAGCCTGCTTTTTGTCCGGCCAAGGATTCCACATAAACAGACCAGCCCTTTTTGACAAAAAAACCCACTACCTCTGGACTGCTGGCAACTCTTTTTTCATCAGGATAATTTTCTTTTAAAACGGAGATCTTCATATTTAAAATTTTTTTAATGTTTTGAGTAAGAATATCTTAAGCTCTTTTCACTGACAAGTCATTCTTGATTTAACTTGTTCTTAAGAGAAACTTTTTTAACTCTTTTTGAACTCAAAACGATTTTTAGTCAAAAGAGCTTCAATCAAAGGGGCTGAAAATGGGCTGTAAAGTGCCTTAAAACTTTAGCTTGATATGTAATCTTATAACCTTTTAATTCCTTTAAATAAGTCTGCAAATAAGAAGCCTTTTCAATCATATAATCGACATGACTTTGAGTATAAACTCTCCTCGGCATAGCAAGTCTTACAAGTTCTTGAGGAGCAGGGATTTCTTTACCTGTTTTTTTATCATAGGAACCTAACATTACCGTACCTACTTCCACAGAACGAATGCCTATGTACTCATAAAGAGCCACACTTAAAGCTTGTCCCGGGTATTCAAGAGAGGGGATATGAGGTAGAGTTTGACCTGCATCAATATATACAGCATGGCCTCCAAAAGGATGTACTAACTTATAACCTGCTTTTTTTAAGCCTTCAGCAAAATAACGAACTGAGGCCAATCTATAATTAAGATAACTTTCATCTAAAATCTCCTCTAGCCCTATAGAAATAGCTTCTAAATCACGTCCTGCTAAGCCACCATAAGTAGGAAAACCTTCTGTCACCACCATAAGGGCTTGCATGTCTTCAATAAGCTTTTGATAAGAGGTTGCAAAAAACCCACCAATATTACAAAAAGCATCTTTTTTGGCACTCATTAAAACCCCATCAGCTAAGTGCAACATCTTTTTAGCAATTTCTCTAACACTGAGATCAGAATAAGCTTTTTCATACTTTTTAATAAAGAAACTATTCTCTGCAAAACGAGCCATATCCAAGAAAAAAAACACTCCATGCTTTTGACAAAGAGTTTTTACTTTTTTTATATTTTCCATAGATACAGGAAGCCCTCCTATAGAATTATTCGTCACAGTTACAATCACAGCACTGACATTTGAAGACTCGGTCTCTAAGAGAGTGCTTAACTTTTTTAAATTCATATTTCCTTTAAAAATGCTCTCCTCAGAATCAGGAAGATCCAGAGCCTCTCCTCCAGAGACTTCAATATTAGCTCTTGTTGTATCAAAATGAGTGTTTCCTAAAATTTTTTTCCCTTTAGGTTTTAAAGCCGACATAAGTAAAAACTCAGCAGAACGCCCTTGATGAGTAGGAATTACACATTGAAAACCTGTTAGATCTTGAATGGTTCTCTTAAACTTGTAAAAGCTTCTTGCTCCTGCATAAGATTCATCACCCAGCATAAAAGCTGACCACTGTGTATTCGACATAGCACTTGTTCCGCTATCAGTTAAAAGATCAAAGAAAACTTTATCTGCCGGCAAAGAAAACAAGTTATAATGGTGTTTTTTAATTTCATTTTTCCTTTCTTCTTCAGAAAGCTGGAAAATAGGCTCTACGGTTTTTATTTTAAAAGGCTCAATGATTGTTTGACATTCTGGCAAGGAGATTTTCATACCTTCTTTTCTTTCTTTTAAGGCTTTTTGTCAATACTTTTCACAAACAAAGACTTAAAAACCTTCAAAACCCTTCATGAAAGACAAAGACAGAAGGATTAGGTTCTTCTAAAGTCCAAGACCATCGGTCTGCCAAGTATTTAAAAGTCTTAGTTTGAAAAAAGCCCACATGAGTGATATCCTTCCTATAAGACCAACGTTGAAACTTCCTTTCCTCACTCAAAACACCCGTCCGAAGAGCTAAAACACCCCCCTTGTTAAGCATTCCCTTTAATCTTTGAAATTCCTTAGAAGGGTTATAGAAATGTTCAACCACTTCAGAACATAAAATCAAATCATACTTTTTTTTGAGTTTTTCAGGGTTGTTAAAAAAGAAAGGATCATAACTTTCAATTTTAGAATTAAGAGCCTTCATACCTTCTGTAGGCCCACAGCCAAAATCCAAAATACTCTTATGGGCCTTCTTGAAGCTACATTCATAGAGATGGGAAAGGAACCGCAAATAACGAAGATCCTGCACATTATTTTTATGTTTTAAATATCTTATTTTTTCTTCTCTTCCAGAAAGCCTTTGAGAAGGATCTAAAAAAGTATAATCACATATTTTACACTTATAATATGAACGAAGCCTCATTTTCTTTTCTATTCTTTCTTCATAGCTAAAGAAAGGTTTACCGATCTTAGAAAAACAAATGAAACAAGTCATACAAGAATCTTTCAAGATACACCTCCCCATTCATCTTAAAAAACTGTCTTTCCTTGATAATAAACTTTTTTCACTAAAAAAGAACAAAGCTCTCTTTTTTTCACAGAAGGTCTTAAAGAATCCCTTAAAGCCTCTTCTCCATCTTTATAGGTTTTTTTTCCTTTTAAAAGAGCTACAAAATGAGCCTCCTTTCCTTTTATAAAATTTCCATGACTGGTTCCTAGTTTTAAAATTCTAGCTCCTGCTAAAGTGCTTCTATAAAGAGCTTTTGTATAAGTAGCCTCTTTTATTTTACGCACTTTATTCTGTTCTACAAAAGAGTTCATCACATCAATCATAGACAAAAAAGGCCCTGCTCCTATATCAGAACCTAAGGCCCAAGGGATGGAATGCTTTTCAGCTTTAACAAAATTAAAAAACCCTGATCCAAGCCCTCTATTTTTTGTGGGAGCGTTGCTTGTAGGACAATGAACTATGCTGGCCCTCCTCTTCTTAAGAAGAAGCCATTCTTTTTCTTTCAAGTAAAGAGCATGAGCTAGAATGCTTTTTGAATTCAAAAGTCTGCAAGCATCATAAACCTCTGTATAACTTGGGGCTTTTTTGAAAAAAGAATGTTTTTTATAAAGTGCTTCAACTTTTAAAACCTCTTTTTTGTTTTCACTTAAATGAGTTTGAACAAAAGGTTCATATTTTCTTGAAAGATCATAAGCTTCTTTCATAACCTCAGGTTCAACAGACAAAGCAAACCTCGGTGTAAGGGCGTAACGTGTTTTATATTTTTTGGCCAGCCTTTTAACTTCTTTTAAAGTTTTTTTAACAGTTTGGCACAAATTCTTAGGTGAATTTGTTGTCATCAAAGCGTTTCCTAAAACAAAGTCGCCTTTAAAATATTTAAAAGCTAAATCCACTGTATGAGGGTGAGGAGAACCATAACATGCACCTCCTAAAGTTCCCACTCTTAAAAGTTTCTGAGAAAAAGTTTTAGCTTTCTTTTCAGCCCATAACTTATTTTTAAATTTAGCTTCATAAGGCCAAACATAGTAGCTGAGCCAATTCAGTAAATTATCTTTAGGCTTCAAACACATAGCATCTTGTACCCAATGAAAATGAAGATCAAAAAAAGCTGGAACAATTAGATGACAAGAGAGATCCACAACTTCAGAGATACTTTTATAACTTTTTAAAAGTATTTTTTCTCCTCCTAATCGATGAATCTTATATCCCCCTTTTTCCTTCTTTAAAATTAAAGCTCCCCTATCATAATACTCACATTTTTTGTCAGAAAGAGGGTTTAAAAAAGAGCCAATAATAATCTTATAACGTGGTTTCATAAATTTTGATTTAATCAATGTTCATCCATTTGTGTGTTTGTAAAGACACTCTCCACAAAGGATTGTGCTTTATAAACCCCATAATTGCCTCTAAATTTTGATCCATTTCATTATACTCAGGAGAAAGATAATACTTCCTTCCATCTTGTAAATCATGTCTAGAAAGGATGTTAAAATCAAACTGTTTATCTACAATATATTTAAACTCACAAGCGTTTTTATAGGCTTCAGGATGAATGTAAAAGCTCTCTCCAGATGATTGTGGTAATTGAGAGCTGTCTCTTTTAGGGGATAAAGTCAAAAAAGTCACTCCTTTAGGGATTTCATAACAAGCGTTTGATTCCATAGCAATTTCCTCAAAGCCAAGTTCCTTTAACACTTCAATCACAGAACCTACATGTTTATGTAAAGAGGGCTCCCCTCCTGTAAGAACAGCAAAACGAGAAGATTCTTTTTGAGAAAACTTTTTAAACTGATCTTCATCCCATATTTTATAAGTGTTAAAAGAGGTGTCACACCAAGAACAGTTCAGGGAACAGAAAGGAAATCGAATAAATAGAGCTCTCTTTCCTGTATGAAACCCTTCTCCTTGAAAGGTCCAATACAGATTGTTGAGTTGAAAGGCTTTCATACCTTTTTATTTTACTTGATTTCAAAAGAAACTGAAATAGGTAAATGATCAGAATAGCCCTTGCCATCTTGTTCAAGAAAATCATATCTATAAGGAATTTTTACAAGACCTTTAAGAAGAAAAGATTGAAATTCAAAATCAGTCAAAAGATTCTTACTTCCTATGAGAAAGCTCTTAGGAACTATTTCAAAATCACCTTTAACCATGTTCTGAGTCACTAAAATGCGATCCAAGCGAACCCATTTTTTATCAGAGCGATACCAATAGGTACCTTTAGGCATTTTAGCACTCAAACCCTTTCGTTCAGCCAAATACTGGACATCCCTTAAACGCCCTTTCCAAAAGGGGCTTTGTAAAGCATGCATAAGCCCATTAGGAGACTCCCATTCTGTCACATTAAAATCTCCCATCACAACAGCTCCGTAAGCTAAACCATATTTTGTTTGCTGGGCTTGGAGATCTTTTCTTACAAGCATACCCATTTGAAACCTCACCATAGGATTTCTATTATATTGCGATGGCCAGTGATTCACATAAATGTCTAAAATAAAATCCTTTTTAGCTAAAACTTTGAAGCGAGCCACTAAAACATCCCTTTTTGCATGAGGAGACCTGAGAAAACGATAAGACACTAACTTTAATTTATCTGTCTTATAAATAAGGCCTACATCAATCCCACGTTGATCACTGCCTTCAGTGATCAATACATTCTTTGTACTGTACCCCAATTCTTCTGCTAAGACTTGTAACACGTAAACATTCTCTACCTCCTCAAGACCTAAAACATCAGGTAAATCACCTTGAAAGCGAAGAGCCTCAGCTAAAAGGGAGACTCTGAACTGAAACTTTTGTTTAGTCCAGTCAAGCTGCTTACATAACCTCTTATAAAATTTACTGCGTTTTTTTTCACATTCTTTTTTTTTCTTATGATCTTTTCTTAAAAAAGTAGGGTCTTGTCTTTTTCCATCATCTTGAGCATCAAAAAGATTAAGAACATTGTAGTTAGTAATTTTTAACTGAGAGTTTGTTACAAAAATAGGTTGAAAGAAATTATCTATTTTAGAAGTGGAATCACGGGGCTGAAACTGGGAAGAACAAGCAAAAACGAGAAAAGCAAAAAACAAAATAAGTGATAAAAAGTTTTTAACATTGATTTTCTTGTACATAAGTGATTCCCCCTTTTTTGAATTTAAAATTTCTTTATTGCTTAAATTGTATAAAGGTCTAAGCGCACAAGTCAAAGAAGATAGAAACTTTAACAACAGTAGCTATAATTTCTCTTATAAAATAATGTGAGATCTTGAAGAGATACGTATCTATAAATAAAGCTAAAAAGGTAAAGCTAAAAAGGATTATTTCATAGTGCGTTATTGCTTTGTCAGTTCAGGTCATTTTTTTAATCACTTGACTTTTTTTCTTGACATACTCATATGAAGGCTGGTCATCAATTTTTTCTTTTTGATAGATGTCTATTACACATTATTATTTGAACTCCTAAAGATACATATCCGCCCTAAATGTCAACATCAAAGTCTTTGGACTCTATCTCTTTATAAAAAAGGTTATGGATAACTTGCTAAAGTAGTGTTAGTTGCACTTAAAGTTATAACAGAGAAGCCCCCGTATGCTTGGACGGAGGCCTATTTAAAAACAAGAGTTCTTTTAATTTTTAATTCTTTTTTGAAACGCTAAAGTTACTTTATTACAAGTCACTGCAAATATTGCTCCTGTTGCCACTGCTGCTAAAACCGTTAAAGAAGCTGATTTTGCTGGAACCTGTGCTATTGCTGATCCTATGACCGAACCAAAGCCAGCCAGCGAACTTCCCACCACTGCCGTATCGACACTACTCTCAGAGGAACCATCAAGTCCTCGCAGAACACCCAACGTACAACCCACTATTGATCCTATAATAGCACCTCCAGCAAGATCTGAAACTGCAACTTGGACTCCACCAGCTGTATGTAAACTTGCTGTTTTAGATATGAGTTCTGCCTCAGTTAACTCTTGATCTCCGCATTTTTCCAAGTCAAATAAGGACTTACTTGAAAAGCTTGGATTTAAAAAATGGGGAGTGTACTTTCCTATATCCTCAGAGGGGATCTTACAATACTCCCCTGCCTCATTCTCTACAGCAATAGAAGCTACCTTGTAGTGTTCAATAATGTATTTAGTAAGCTCTTCCTTAGCTATAGCCTGACTCACCTCATATGTTAAGGTGTCATACATTTCATCAGATGTAGTATTTTTAGCCTTAACAAAAGGTAACTGCTCACCTACATTGTTCAGTTATCCCTAACTTTAGACCTGTTTTAAGATAAAAGTCTTGCTCTTACAGATTTTCTTTTAAATACTTTTTTCAAATGACAATAAATAAGACCTCCATCAGAAATGAGATTGAAAATATAAGAAGTGACTTTGATAAGTTTGCAAAGAAAGGTTCTGTGCCTACTGAGATTTCTGTGATTGTTGAATCTCTCTTTAAGGTTGTGAACATTCTGATTGTTGTGTTTTTAGAAAAACAGGTTCGAAAAAATTCCAGCAACAGCGGTCTTCCTCCTTCGCAGTAACTGTTCAGAAAAATTCTAGTAAATTGTTGAAATTTCACTAAAAGCTCCTATGCCTATAATGTTATATAGTGAATACGCTTAGATTTTCCGGTCGATTCTTTAGAGAAAAAACATGAAAACCTAAACGGAAGCACTATATGATGTTTTTCGTTTAGATTTTCAGATTTTTTGAGTTAGGGTCTAGTTTTTATTCAAAAGTATTGATAAATCGTCATTTGTTTTAAAAAATAGTTTCATATGATAATTCTTCCTTTAGATTCTAAAAACTTAAACGGAAAGGACTATATAGTGCTTAAGAAAGCACAAAAAGAAATAAAATGTTTAGAAAAAGATTACAAGCATTTAGAAGAAGAGCATGAGCATTTAGAAGAAGATTACAAGCATTTAGAAGAAGAGCGTGAGCGTTTAGAAGAAGAGAACAAGCGTTTAAAAAAAGAGGCTCCTCCCGGGAATCTGTGGGTGAAAAGTAGTAGAAATCCCCCAAAAGAGCTCATATTAATCAAAGTAAGAGTAAGACATTCTATCTTGTATTTTTGAGTTCTTTGAGGCCCTTACTGGCCTCTATCACCTCCGGTGATTGAACTCAAAAACATTCATTTTATTTGCTTTTATTTGCTGTATTACATTAAAATTTTAAAAAAGAAGCACCTACTTCCCAGATGCCTTAAAATGTTATTCAAAAAAAAAAAAAAAGGAGGGAAGAGATGCTTTTGAAGACTATACTAAATGATTGTTTAAGATGGAAGTCTTTTGTATACGGAGACATTTATTTTTCAAAAGATAGAAAGTCAATTAATGTTCCTATTAAGGCTCGTAAAAATGGCCAAGCTTTTTGTAGTGTTTGTAAGAAGCCCTGTTCAGTGTATGACAGCAGTAAATCATCACGGGACTTTGAATCCCTTCCTATTTTAAGTTACAGGGTGTTTTTTGTTTATTTTGTAAGAAGAGTTAATTGTCCTTGCTGTGGGGTAAAAGTTGAGTATTTACCTTGGGCCGATGGTAAGAAGAGTTTAACGATCTTTTACATGAAGTATTTAGCAGACTGGTGTCGTCACCTGTCTTGGAAAGAGGTTTCTTGTAAGTTTCATGTCAGTTGGAATCAGGTCTATGCTTCGGTAGAATGGGTCGTAGAATATGGTTTAAAACAAAGGGTTTTAAAGGGAATACAAGCTATAGGTGTAGATGAAATACAATGGAAAAAGAACCATCAGTATCTCACCTTAGTCTATGAAATAAGCAAAGAAAGTGTTCGTTTGCTATGGATAGGAGAAAAAAGAACAGAAAAGAGTTTTAGAAAATTCTTTGATTTACTAGGAGAGAAGTCAAAAGATATACGGTTTGTGTGTTCTGATATGTGGAAGCCTTATTTAAAAGTCATAAAGGAGAGGGCAAGTGGAGCTTTACACATATTAGATCGGTTTCATATCGTAGCAAGACTCAATAAGGCTTTAGACGAAGTGAGAGCTTCAGAACACAAAAAAATGAAAGAAGACGGGTATGAACCCCTTTTAACAAAAGCTAGATGGCCCTTGTTAAAAAATGCAGAAAATTTAAAATCTTATGAAAAAGTAAAATTAAGGCATTTAATACAGTACAATTTAAAAAGTATCCGCTGTTATTTTTTAAAAGAAGACTTCCGACAGTTATGGACCTATGTTTCACCAACTTGGGCTGGTAAATTTATAGACAGTTGGACGAGACGAGTCATGCTTTCAAAAATTGAACCTATGAAAAGAAAAGCAAAAACCATACAAAGACATAAGCTACTTATTCTTAATTACTTCAAGGCTAAAAAAGCCTTCTCCTCAGGGATTGTAGAGGGTTTAAACAACAAAGTAAAACTCACTATGAGAAAATCTTACGGCTTTAGAACCTCTAAAGCTATAAAAATCGCCTTATATCATAACCTTGGAAAACTGCCAGAACCTCCGGGAACCCACAGATTCTTTTGAGGAGGCAAAAAAGATAATGAACATTTTAAAAAAGAAAATAAGAAACTAAAAGAGGAGCTTCAATCAATACGCAAGCCTCCTAAGTGGGCTAAAAAGAACAAGAATAAAAATCCAGATGGAAACCTTAAAAAAGGAAAAAAGAAGGGTCCTAAAAAGGGTCATAAAGTTCATCGAAGAAAAAGGCCTGAGGAAGCGGATCAAGAGACCACTTGGACTTCACTGGTTTGTAGTAAATGTGACTCTGATCTTCCTCCCTCTCATAAGTGGGATGTTCACTATCAGGTGGATTTACCACCTGTAAGTCAAGTCATCACCACGAAACACATTGTAGGCTGGAGTTGGTGCAGTTGTTGTAACAAGGAGGTTTCTGTCAGTGATAAGTTGGGAGCGAGTCTTTATGGTTCTAAGTTTCATGCTCAAGTGTGTTATTGGAAATATGAGTTGGGTTTAAGTTTTGGTAAAATAACAAATCTTTTGTCTGATCAATATGGTATGGAAATCAGTCGTGGTGTTTTGTCAGAGATTATAAGTCGTACGGCAAGGAAGTTTGAGGGGGCTTACGAGGATATCAAGTCCGTGTTATCGGAGCAGGGGCATTTGCATGCTGATGAGACAGGATGGAGAGTGAATGGGAACAGTCATTGGCTCTGGAGTTTTTCAAATGATGATGTGTCATTTTATAAGATTGATCAAACTCGTTCGCAAGATGTAGTTAAAAATGTTCTTGGAGAAGTTTTTCGTGGAGTTTTAGTTTCAGATTTTTATGCTGCCTATAACAAGATTGACTGTCAAAAGCAAAAATGTTGGCCCCATCTTTTAAGGGAGCTTCATGGGCTAAAAGAAAAACATCCTAAAAACAAAGGGCTCCTCCCGGGAATCTGTGGGTGAAAAGTAGAAGAAATCCCCCAAAAGAGCTCATATTAATCAAAGTAAGAGTAAGACATTCTATCTTGTATTTTTGAGTTCTTTGAGGCCCTTACTGGCCTCTATCACCTCCGGTGATTGAACTCAAAAACATTCATTTTATTTGCTTTTATTTGCTGTGTTACATTAAAATTTTAAAAAAGAAGCACCTACTTCCCAGATGCCTTAAAATGTTATTCAAAAAAAAAAAAAAGGAGGGAAGAGATGCTTTTGAAGACTATACTAAATGATTGTTTAAGATGGAAGTCTTTTGTGTACGAAGACATTTATTTTTCAAAAGATAGAAAGTCAATTAATGTTCCTATTAAGGCTCGTAAAAATGGCCAAGCTTTTTGTAGTGTTTGTAAGAAGCCCTGTTCAGTGTATGACAGCAGTAAATCATCACGGGACTTTGAATCCCTTCCTATTTTAAGTTACAGGGTGTTTTTTGTTTATTTTGTAAGAAGAGTTAATTGTTCTTGCTGTGGGGTAAAAGTTGAGTATTTACCTTGGGCAGATGGTAAGAAAAACCTAACGATCTTTTACATGAAGTATTTAGCTGAATGGTGTCGTCACCTGTCTTGGAAAGAGGTTTCTTGTAAGTTTCATGTCAGTTGGAATCAGGTCTATGCTTCGGTAGAATGGGTCGTAGAATATGGTTTAAAACAAAGGGTTTTAAAGGGAATACAAGCTATAGGTGTAGATGAAATACAATGGAAAAAGAACCATCAGTATCTCACCTTAGTCTATGAAATAAGCAAAGAAAGTGTTCGTTTGCTATGGATAGGAGAAAAAAGAACAGAGGAGAGTTTCAACAAGTTTTTTGATTTACTAGGAGAGAAGTCAAAAGATATACAGTTTGTGTGTTCTGATATGTGGAAGCCCTATTTAAAAGTAATAAAGGAAAGGGCAAGTCAAGCTTTGAATATATTAGATCGGTTTCATATCGTAGCAAGACTCAATAAGGCTTTAGACGAAGTGAGAGCTTCAGAACACAAAAAAATGAAAGAAGACGGGTATGAACCCCTTTTAACAAAAGCTAGATGGCCCTTGTTAAAAAATGCAGAAAATTTAAAATCTTATGAAAAAGTAAAATTAAGGCATTTAATACAGTACAATTTAAAAAGTATCCGCTGTTATTTTTTAAAAGAAGACTTCCGACAGTTATGGACCTATGTTTCACCAACTTGGGCTGGTAAATTTATAGACAGTTGGACGAGACGAGTCATGCTTTCAAAAATTGAACCTATGAAAAGAGAAGCAAAAACCATACGAAGACATAAGCTACTTATTCTTAATTACTTCAAGGCTAAAAAAGCCTTCTCCTCAGGGATTGTAGAGGGTTTAAACAACAAAGTAAAACTCACTATGAGAAAATCTTACGGCTTTAGAACCTCTAAAGCTATAAAAATCGCCTTATATCATAACCTTGGAAAACTGCCAGAACCTCCGGGAACCCACAGATTCTTTTGAGGAGGCAAACAAAGAAATTGCTCAGTTTTCTAAGAGAGCCAAACTTTTTTTTAAGAGAGGAAAAAGGTTGCAAAATGAATATGAGAGTAAAGAGAATATCGATCGAAAATACAAACTGCTTATGTGTGATACAGAAAAATGGGTATCAAAAAAATACAGAAGCCATGACTTACAAAGGCTTTGTAAACGTTTGGTCAAATATCGAGATGAAATTTATACTTTCATTAAGTCTGGAGTAGACCCCACTAACAATTATGGAGAGAGGGAAATTAGGCCTGCTGTACTTATGAGAAAAATCTCTTATTGCAATCGCTCAGAACAGGGAGCCCATAACCAAGAGGTTATGATGAGTGTCGCTCGAACGGCCAAAAAACAGAATCTATCCTTCGTTGACATGGCTACTGAATACCTCTCTAAACATTAAAATTACTAGAATTTAAGTGAACAGTTACGTCGCTAGAGATAATACAACAATTAAATCCTGGTTTTCAAAAGTAAGTACAAAAGCTAAGCTCTTATAAAACTACAAGTAACTTATCACACACTTAGTTTTTTTAGAGTGAGTTCAGAGTAAAAAATGAAGAAACCTTAGAGAACTTTCAGGAAATTTGTAAGATGGACAGTGACGGCTAAGTTGTTAATTTTATTATTTCCTTTTTAATTTTTTAATGATTCTAAGGTAAGTCGGTTTTTTAACAGCCCTTGACTCCTATAAGGAGGATATCAAGGGCTGTTAAGAAACCGACTTACATTCCACCCATCCTGAGTGGGGCCCTACGATTTCATATGGTTGGATAAGAGAGGGTAAGAAGTTTGAAGTGAAGACCAATTCAGGCTGGAGAAAAAGGGGATTTTTGAAGTGTAGTAAGTTAAGTATAGAGAGAGTTATACAATTTAGCTTAACAGGGTTTTTTAAAGGTTGACTATAAAGACACGTCCCTTTCTCAAGATGCGTATAAAGTTAACTTCTCCCTTCACTAGAGATTGTTTCACATTTTGCGGTCTAGGAGTTGGTTTTTGGTTTACATCTAAAATGACATCTCCTTTTATGAGCTTCATCTGTAATTTAGGGGACACTTCAATAATAATGGGTCTAGGATGGGGTAAAGCTCCTATCCCTAGAAATTGAGCAATTTTATTACTATAAGCTATAACTTTAAATCCAAAACCTGTATCGTATTTTTTTATTTTTGATAGGTCAAATTTTCTTTTTCTTTTTTGTGGGCTTTTTGCATAGGAAGAGGGGAGTTTTCCCACAGTAAGGGTTAAGGTTTTTTCTGTTCTTCCTTTATTGCGTAGAACTTTCACTTTAACTTTTTGCCCTACCGAAGTTTCAGAGGCTAAGAAGACAAGTTCATCGGGACCCAAAATTTCTTTGCCGTTAAATTCAATAATCACATCATAGGGTTTGATTCCTGCTTTTTTTGCAGGACTTTTCACCATCACGTCTCCTACTAAAGCCCCTTTAGTTTTTTTCAAGCCAAAGCTTTGAGGAGAAATGTAGGCACTCCAAGGTGTTAACTCTAAACCAATGAAACCTCTTTCAATGTAGCCTTTTTCTTCTAAGGGTTTTATAACTTGCTTGATGCGGTTAGAGGGGATGGCGAATGCGATCCCTTGAGCTGCACGAATTCTAGATTGACCTACAAGAACCATAGAACTCATACCAATGACCTCGCCTTTTAAATTGACAAGAGGTCCTCCTGAGTTCCCAGGATTAATGCTGGCATCAGTTTGGATGAAGTTAAAGCGACTAAGTTTATTTACATGGCGATTGATCGCTGAGATCACACCTATGGTCAAAGTATTGTTATGTCCGTAGGGGTTTCCAAAGACAGCAATCATTTCACCTACTTCAGCTTTAGAGCTGTCACCTAGTTGGGCTGTTTTAAGTTTTTTATTAGGTTTGATCTTAATGAGAGCAATGTCTGTTCTTGGATCTTGTCCTATGATTTCAGCTTTATAGACAGTGGGGTCTGAGTGTAAAGTGACTGTGATCTCTGAGGCTTTATCAATGACATGAGAGTTTGTGATGATCAAACCATCTTCACGAATGATAAAACCACTTCCTAAGGACTGGGTTTTTTGTATAGGAACTCTTCCATAATACCTTTTTAAGAAAAAAGAGAAGGGATCATCGTAGTAGTTAGAAAGAGGGTTTTGTCTGAGAATAGTTGTTGTAGAAATGTTTACAACCAAGGGGTTGATCATTTTTGAAAGCTCAACAAAGATGTTGGAAGGAAGGGGAGCACCTTTAATAACCTTAGGAAGCTTGCCTTCGATTTGTGTGAAGTAAAGTGAAAGAAAAATAAAGATGAATATTCTTCTCATGCTTTTAATTCCAGATACTTTACCTGAAGGCTCTTGATCATGGAGTTAAGAAACTTTTCTTCTTCCTCATCGAGGTTGTTTTTTGTTTTCTCTCTTAAAAGAGTTAAGAGACCAATGTTGAGTTGAGCCATATCTAGGTTGACTTCCTTTTTTCCACTATCATCTATAGGGGCTTCTCCCAAAGAGATAAGGGCTGAGGAGCCGATAGAGATGACTAGCGTAGAAAACGTAACCTCTAGTTTTTTTTTATTTTCAGACATAGCTCATCATATTATAAAAAAACAACTCGTCAAGTCCTAAACTTCTGCACTATACAAGAGGAAAATTTGTAAGATGTTTCACTCTTTTAAAGGTGGGAGGAGGCATTGAAAACAGCCTCTTTTCAGATTCATAAGGGGTAAGGAGGAGGAAGTCTAAAAAGGGAGGACTTTTGAGAGGGTTTTTATTTTGAGAAGATTGTAGGTTTGTCAAAGTACGAGGCCAGCTTTGGAATTGAGAAAACACAAGCTTATCAATTTTAAAAATTGTAGCCCTTGAACCCCCTAGACTTACAAAGAAGTTCAACAGAGGTCTTGATAACAAACTAAAGGGCTTTAATCTTTGAGAGGCAAAAAACCAACTCACTAACTTATCTAAAAATAAAGAAAAGCTCCACAAAGGGGAAATCAAGGCAACTAAAAAACTTATGTTTTGAGGAATTTTATTTTGAAAGCTTAAACTGTGGTAAAATAAAAGACTCTCCCTTTCTTCTAAAGTGAGGTGATTCACAACTCCTTGGGTGAAAAAGACTTTGTTTTTTGAAAAAGACCACGACTGAAGGCTTGAAGAAGGGTGTATAAAAAGACGAAAATTGAATTTAAGTGTTTTCTGAAGGTGGTTAAGTTTGTAGGGGTCTTGTCCTCTTAACTCTTTTGCTTCAGGATGATAAGACTTTTTTTTTGCACTTAAGAAACAATGAATATGAAAGATAAGGGTGGTTAAGATAAAGATGACAGAGTAAGCTCTTTTATCAAAGACAAGAAAGCTAATTGTTAAAAGTAAGAATAATAAAAAAAAGTAGGAGAGTTTTAAAATAAGAAAGCCTCCTTTTGCTTGATCATCCCTACATCTCTTTTCAAGTGAAAGAAAAAACAGGGACTTTTTATTTTCTTACTAAAGGGAAGTCTTTTAGGCAAAACAATTGTCACAAAGCATTATTTTTCCGTCTCCTCAAAAGAACCTCCGGGAACCCACAGATTCTTTTGAGGAGGCAAATAATTATAATTAGTCGAACGTGAAAAATGCACAAACAGCTAAAAACACTTGTTTTTTTGTAATTTTTGCATAAAAATAATTGCAAGGAAGTGGAAAAACAGATAAAAAACCTTGCAAAACAGAAAGGAAAAAAGATGAGGCCAAAAGACATGTTCAGCACACAAAAGAGAAGCCCTCTTAATTTTAGAGTAAACGACATTGTTCATAAGAAGCATCCGCTTGTCATTTTAGCTAATAAAATAGACTGGGATCGTTTTGATAAAGTTTTTGGTTCGAAGTATGATGAAAAAAAAGGTCGTCCAGGTCTTTCAACTCGTTTAATGGTGGGACTTCAGTGCTTGAAATACATTTATAATTTAAGTGACGAGAAGACAATAGAAATGTTCAAAGAGAGTCCTCAATGGCAGTATTTTTGTGGTCAGCCTTTTTATTCTTATGAAGATCCCTGTGATAGAAGTTCATTGACTAACTGGAGAAAGAGGATGGGGGCTGAGAAGATAGAAGTTCTCTTAGAGGAAACCATTGATTTAGCTTTGAGAGAGGGTTTTGTAAAAAAAAAAGAGTTTGAGAATGTAGTTGTTGATACAACTGTTCAAGAGAAAGCAATAGCTTTTCCTACAGACAGCCGTCTTTATTACAAAGCTTTAAAGACTTTAGTTCACAGGGCTAAAAAAGAGGGTTTAGTTTTACGTCAAAGCTATAAAAGAAAGGCCAAGGAGTGTTTGTTTAAGAATGCTCGTTATGCTCATACAAGAAAAATACGTTTAGCAAGAAAACAGCAAAGAAAGCTTCATACTTATCTAGGTCGTGTGATAAGAGATGTTACAAGAAAAGGAGGTCCTAAGTTCTTGGAAGAGAATACATCTTTAAAAAGATGTTTATCTTTATGTGTAAGAATTTATAACCAAAAAAGAGGGGATAAGAACAAGGTGTATAGTGTTCATGCTCCTGAGGTTTATTGCATAGGGAAGGGCAAAGCCCATAAAAAATATGAATTTGGCAATAAGGTGAGTGTGGCAACTTCATCAAAAAAATGCTGGGTTTTAGGGGTAAAGTCATTTGAAAAAAATGTATCAGATGTTCACAGTTTAAAGCCAGCCTTATCTCAAGTTGAATCCTTAACAAAGGTTAAGGCAAAAAATTTGTATGTAGATAAAGGTTATCGTGGCAAAGAGCATCATCCTTCGGGAGTTAATGTTCATATTGGGGGAATGAGTAAAACATTAAGTCCCTACAAAAGAAAACTTCACAGAAGAAGAAGTTCAGTTGAGGCAATCATTGGTCATATGAAAATAGATTCTCGTATGGGAAGGAACTTTTTATTAGGATCACAAGGGGATGCTATTAATAGTCTTTTATCAGGAGTTTCTCAAAATTTTAGAAAGTTAATGCTAGAGGTGCGTCTTTTTTCGTTTTTTTCACTGAAATGGCTTAAAAGGCCTGTACGCCTTCTTGAAAACTACTGTTTTGTTTAAGTTATGAAAAAATATTTAACCCTCTATAGTAGAAAGTAACAGGAATAAAGATCATACAGCATAAAAATCCTAGGCTTTTGTCAATTTTTCACGTTCGACTAATTACTGCATCGCTCCGAAACACTGAACTCAGGATGAAAGGATGTTTTATTTTGACAAGCCTTTGCCAATTCTTTAAAGAAGATAAGGTCTTATCGTGCTCTTGTTTGACAGTAAACTCCCCTTATTCTATAAGATGAGTCGGAGTAACGATAGCACAAGGACACAGGTGTTAAAAGTAATCTAATAGAAAGGATATGTAATGAAAGTACTGTATTTAACCTCCATAGTTTTTCTTTTTGTGTTCAGTTTTTTCAGCTATGCCGAAGAAACAGTCTCTTACAAAGGAGAACTCCAAATTAATAAAGATGTTATAGAAAAAAAAGAGAAGTATTTATTAAGAGGTTTTATCTCTCCACAAAGATCTGTTCTTCTAGGGAGATCCATTCAAAGCCGTGTTGTGTTTTTTAAAAGGCGGGGGGATAAAATTTATATGTTCAATGCAAGTGAAGGACAAGTTATAAACCCTGAACTTTCAGATTTAGTTTTTGCTGAATTTAAAATTTTAAAGAAAAAGAGGGATTATGTTGTCATTGATTGGAGTCAGGGCATGGGTAAAGTCTATGGCACTGCTGATTTTGTGGCATCTGACTTTGGCTTGGATCATCCTTTTAAAAAACCTGTTTTTCAAGCCCATCTTTCTTATATCAAAGAAATACGTTTTCACTCAAATACAAAAGAAATTCATATTCATCAAGTTTTAGGTGTACAAAACAACAATCAAGAGACACACTACCAAGCCTTTTACATTCTAAGTCCTTACAAAGTGAATGAAGGTTTTGAGCCGAGAGAGGATAAAAAAGATAAGTTCCTACATTACGGATTTTTTGAAAGTCACCCCGTCCTCAATGATAAGAAAGAAAGTGTTATGTACACAGGAAAATGGGATATAAGAAAGCCTATTGTATTCTACATGAGCTCTAACACACCTAAGGAATACATCCAAGCGGTTAAGGATGGGGTCCTTTATTGGAACCGTGCCTTTAAAAAGGAGATTCTAAGTGTAAAAATGGCCCCTGAAAATGAAGTCGTTCATTTACCTCATGCTCATACAAAATTTAAAAATGTTATCCATTGGCTGGATATCAACTTTAATTTTGCTTATGCTGATATGACTATGGACCCTTTAACTGGTGAAATAATACAAGGAGCAAGTTATTTAGGAATGGGAGATGGAAGAAGGGATCATTTTTTAATAGAAGTTTTACAAAAAGGTGAGTTTGCACAGCCTCAGCCTCACAGAGATTTCGAGAATTTTGAAGTTCATGATAGCCATGAAAAGACTCATCACTCTAAGCGGTTTAAATCTTATTTCTTAGATCTTAGAGAAAATTTGATGGCTTTAGATGAAGTTGAACAAATACGTATTGGGGGAGATTTTATAACATCTATGGTAGCCCATGAAATAGGTCATGTTTTAGGGTTAAGACATAATTTTGCAGGTTCTTTACACAAAAAGGACTATGTCACCCCTGAAATTTTAAAGCAGGCTATAAATCATTATTTTAAAAAAGATGAGTTAGCAGATCTTGTCCTCTCCAGCTCTGTTATGGATTACCTAAATATGGAGGAAAATTTATTGATAGGAGCATCGATTCGGAAAAAACCTGACTTCATTTTAGAGTACGATAAGCTAGCTATAGAAGTCCTTTATTACAATAAAAAGATTAACCATGATGATACATCCCCTCTGTTTTGCACAGACAGTCAAATTCATTTATATGCAGACTGTAATCGACATGATAGTTTTCCTATCATAAAAGAAACACTCCTTAAGATCAAAGCTCTTTTATCCACAACACCTGTGGTTTTATCTTTGAATATTTTGAAAACAGGAAAAACTTCTTTACCTGTAAATTTAGCAGAGCATGTAGAACTTTATATGAAAAAATTTCTCTCCTTCTTTCAAGAAGGTACAAATTTTCTCTCTATAGAAAGAAAATTTGCGCATGTTAACTCTGTTATAAGGGAAGGTATAATGAGAGAAGAAAAACTTAAATTTTTAGAAAAAGAGTTTCAATCTCTTGGAGAAAATCCCTTTAATGATGTTTTATCCCTTGCTTTTCCTAAAAGAGAATCAAGGTGGCCTCTTTTGACAGTTCTTAAGGAAAAAGTACTTGAAGAGATGAAGGGAAGTGAATTTGAAGATACACAGAATCTTTCTTCTGGCGACTTTAATGACTTAAGAGGAAATTTCTTAAGTCTTAATCCCTTAGCTGATGATTTCTTAACGCAAACATTAAGTGGAAATGACACTTTCGATCGGCAAATTTTAAATGAGGATTTTTTAAAGCAGTACGAATACCAGGTAACAACAAAGCTTTTAACTTCATTAAGTTCTATTGGTAAACACAATAACCGTGTGGAAAAAGGGCCTTGGATTATGTCCTTAGAGGAATCCCTTAGAAACCTCTTAATGAATCACGCATTCCATGCTTCGGGGGAGTTTTTGACAGGATCTATGGGAGAAGGAGAAGGAGAAGGAGAAGGAGAAGGAGTTATCGATGTAAAAGTCCCCATTTATACTTATGAGGATGAAAACTCTACCCCTTCTCGTCGTTGTCGTATGCTCAGTCTAACGAAAACATCCCCTCATCTTGTTGAGGTAGCTTTGAGTCATGACTGGCTTTTAAAAACAAAGCACAATCTTGTGTCCCAATTTAAAGAACATCAGAATCATTGGAAAAAAACTTATGGAGATGATTTTTTTGAAAGGCATGATAAAGAGCGGGTTTTAAATCAATGGACCTCTAGGCAGATAGATCTTGGAAAGTCGTTAGAATTCAGTCCTTTACATAGCTGCTGGTGATTTTCAAAAAACTTCTTTGGACTACATTTCAAAGCAAGACAAAAACAGCATCAAGTTTAGATGGCTTGTTTTGACTTCAATTTTCAGATTTTTATGGGTTAGAGTGTTATAAGTGTATCAGGTTTTTTGTAATTTTTGCCTTTTTCAAAACCATTTGTATTTCTAAAGAACTTTTCGCACATCTATGATTGCAGAGTGTTTTAGAATCACCTCATACCAGTTTAATTTTGACTTTTCATCTCTTTGACATGAGAATTTAGAATGTAGAAAGGTAGAGACAACTCATCCTGGTTATTTAGGCTCACAGGACACTTTTTATATGGAAACTATGAAAGGTACCGGACGTCTTTATCAACAAACTTTGTGGATACTTACTCAAAAATTACTTTCTGTAAGCTCTACAAAACATCTATGGAAAAGTAAGGCAAAAGATGATTGAACAGAACGCAAACTGACAGACAGTTTTTTATTAACCTAAGGAGGGTAACTGTCAGATCATATAACATCTATTACATTTGAAAATACCTAAAATAATGGAGGTGTTTTTTCTATCCACTGTTTTAATTTTTTTTGCGAAGGTAAGAGATCTTTTTCAGAAGGCCATTTTAACCTTTTAAAGTCTTCCTTTTTATCAATATCTGTTTGCACATCTAAAAATTCAACCCTTCCTTTCTTCTCTAATGTTTTAGCTAATAAAGCCCCTGTTTGGTATGAACTGTAGGTAATGCTTATAAAATCACTCCTTTTTAAAACAACCCTTTGTGAAATAGCAAGAACATAAAAACCTCCATCCTCTGCTAAACCTAAAACAAAGTCACTATTTCGTTTTTTAAACGCATCCCTGATCTTGTAAAAGGTTTTATAGCTAATATGAGGAGAATCCATACCTATAAAAACAACACTGCCTTTAGACATAAGCTGAAAATAAATAGAAAAAAGCTTTTCCCCCAAACCTCCCTCCCCTTGAAACAAAGTAGGAAAAGAAACCCAAAGGCTATGATTTACAGCTTTTTTTTCACAAACAGCCCAAAAACAGGAAAAATCCTGCGATACTTTTTTCATAAGATCTTCTGTGGCTTGGAGAGCTAAGGTATAAAAAGTACGTGTAGCTTTATCCCCTAAGTCTTTTTTTAACCTTGTTTTTACAGGAGAAAGATCCAAAGTCTTCACAAAAGATACAAGACATAGTTTCACTTAAATTTTTAAACTCTCCGCCCAACTGATGATCTTTTCTCTAGCACTCTCTACATCTTCAGAGGGGGTAAAAATAACCTCACATCGGATTTCATCAAAGTAAGTGTCTAGATGATCTTTTTGAAGTTGCTGTTGAAGTTTATTCAAGTACTGACCAGCTTTTCTTTTAAAATCGCCATAATCTTTTTCTTTGATGTCAGTGATTTTTTCTATAAATCCATCACGCATATTTTTTAAATCCATAAAAACAGTTTAAAAGACAAATGATCAAAGGCCAAAAAATAACGCAAAACAAAAAAGATAACTTAATTCATTCTTTTTGCAATGCATTGACTTCTTATTTACTGTTAGAATAGAGACTTAGTGTCATTTTTTTGTCTTGTTATTTGGGCAGGTGTCAAAAAACAGATTAGAAATGTGACAGTTTTAAAGACCTGATTTTTTTTGTTATGAAAACTATAAAAAAAACTTCCTTGAAAATCTTATAGCTTGAGATATCCTTTCTAAAAACAACACACAATCGTTAGAGTTATTTAATAAAAGATAGGACAAGGAGGGCTTCGTGGATCAAGAGACAATTTACCAAACCGATACAACAAATGTGCAACCTGTTTCTAAATCAGGTGCAAAAATTATGAGAGTCTGTAAGAGAGATGGAGCCTTAGAGCCTGTCAACGTAAACAAAATTATCAACGTAGTCATTGCTTGCTCCACAGGCTTAGATGAAGTGGATCCTATGAGGGTAGCCACTAAAGCTATCAGCGGCCTCTACGATAGAGCCACTACAAAAGAGTTAGATCAGCTTTGTATACGCACAGCCGCTTTATTGATCGCAGAAGAACCATCTTATTCTAAACTAGCAAGTCGTCTTCTTAACCGTTTTATTTCTGAAGAGATCACACAAAATAAAATCAACAACTTCTTTGAATACGCTACAGTAGCTTATAAGCAAGGCCTTTTATCACAAGAAAAGTACCATTTTATCAAAGAAAATAAAGAAGCTTTTTGCATTGCCATTCAACCAGCTCGAACAGATCGTCTTGACTATTTTGGATTGAAAACAATTTATGATCGTTATTTGTTAAAACACCCCCAAACAAGAGATGTAATTGAAACACCTCAGTACTTTTTCTTACGGGTAGCTTGTGGTTTAAGTCATACCTTTCAAGAAGCTAAAGAATTTTATGATCTCATTTCTCGCTTAGACTATATGCCAAGCTCTCCTACGCTTTTTAATTCCGCTACCCCGCACTCTCAGCTATCATCTTGCTACCTCTTAGACTCTCCCCAAGACAGCCTAGACTCTATTTACAATAAATACAAAGATATAGCTTTGCTTTCTAAATTTGCAGGAGGAATTGGAGTTTCCTTTTCAAGAGTCCGTTCCAGAGGCTCTCTTATTAAAGGTACAAATGGTCACTCTAATGGTTTAGTCCCTTGGCTGAAAACCCTAGACTCCTCCATTGCAGCCGTAAACCAAGGAGGTAGAAGAAAAGGAGCTGCCTGTGTTTATGTAGAAACATGGCACTCTGATATTGAAGAGTTTTTACAACTCAGAGACAACACAGGTGATGAAGCTCAAAGAACTCATAATTTAAATTTAGCTAATTGGATTCCTGATCTTTTTATGAAGAGAGTTGAAGCCAATGAGCTTTGGTCTTTGTTTGATCCTAAAACTGTTCCTGAACTGATTGATACTTATGAAAAAGATTTTGAAACCATTTACTTAAAGGCTGAAAACAAGGGTCTTTATACAAAGCAAATTCCAGCCCAAAAACTCTATGCTCGTATGATGAAAACTTTAGCTCAAACAGGAAATGGTTGGATCACTTTTAAAGATTCTTCCAATAAAAAATCAAACCAAACCTTAAAACCAGAGCATGTTATTCACCTCTCTAACCTTTGCACAGAGATTTTAGAAGTCACATCTCATAACGAAACGGCCGTTTGCAACTTAGGCTCAGTGAACTTAAGTCGCCATGTAAGCGACAAAGGAAATTTCGATTTTAAAAAGTTATCCGAAACTGTTCAGATGGCTGTGAAATTTTTAGACCGTGTGATTGATATTAACTTCTATCCTATAACAACAGCAAAAGCTTCCAATACAGTTTGGAGACCTGTGGGTTTAGGTGTTATGGGCTTGCAAGATGTTTTCTTCAAGCTGAAGCTTAATTTTGACAGTCATCAAGCTTTAGAACTTTCAACAAAAATTCAAGAACATATTTATTATGAAGCTATAAAAACTTCCTGTGATTTAGCAAAAAAACTAGGAATCCACAAAAATTTTGATAAAACACGAGTTTCACAAGGAAAGCTTCAGTTTGACCTTTGGAATGTAAAACCCACTGATGAAAAAAAATGGATGAAACTGAAAAAAGATATTAAAAAATATGGTTTGAGAAACTCTTTGATCATTGCTATCGCTCCTACAGCAACTATCTCTTCTATCACTGGTGTCTATGAAGCTACAGAACCTCAAATTTCTAATTATTTTAAAAGAGAAACCCTTTCTGGTGAATTCATCCAAATCAACAACTACTTGATTAAAGAATTAAAGCAAAGGGGAATTTGGAATGAGCAAATTCGTCAAAAAATTAAAAACTATGAGGGTTCTTTGCAAAATATTGAAGAGATTCCAGACGATCTTAAAAAACTTTTCCGCACCACTTGGGAATTATCTCAAAAAAGCCTTATTGATTTAGCAGGGTCTAGAGCACCTTATATTGATCAAAGCCAATCTCTTAACCTTTTTATGGAAAGCCCTAATATAGGAAAACTCTCCAGCATGTATATGTATGTTTGGAAAAAGGGGCTGAAAACAACATATTACTTGCGTTCAAGGCCTGCAACAAAGATATCGAAAATCACTGTTCAAGCTGCAACAGACCAAGATGCTGTAGCTTGTTCTTTAGAAAAACCACAAACATGTGAAGCCTGCCAATAAAGAAAGGAGTCGATTATGATTTTAGATCCAGGATTTAATTTAACACTAAGACCTATGAAGTACCCTGTGTTTTATGAGATGTACAAAAATGCTATTAAAAACACTTGGACTGTTGATGAAGTTGATTTTAACTCTGATCTAATCGATCTTAATTCTAAAATTAATGATAATGAAAAATTTCTTATTCACCGCTTAGTTGCTTTTTTTGCTACAGGTGATTCCATTGTAGGTAACAACCTTGTCTTAAACCTTTATCAACACATTAACTCTCCAGAAGCTAGACTTTATCTATCAAGACAACTCTACGAAGAAGCTTTACATGTACAGTTCTACCTTACTCTTTTAGATAACTACGTCCCTGATGAAAAAGAAAGACAGAAAGCTTTTGCAGCTATACATAACATTAACTCCATTCGCAAAAAAGCGGAGTTTAGCTTCAAATGGATGGATTCTATTGAAAATTTGAAAGCACTCAAAACCCAAGATGACAAAAGAAGGTTCATTATGAACTTAATATGTTTTGCAGGTGCTATTGAAGGACTTTTCTTTTTTGCTGCCTTTGCCTATGTTTATTTTTTACGATCGAAAGGTCTTCTCAATGGACTTGCTACAGGAACCAACTGGGTGTTTAGAGATGAGAGTGTTCATATTAATTTTTCCTTCGAAGTGCTCAGAACGGCTCTCAGAGAAGAACCGGAACTTATGAATCCTCAAATGAAAGATCTTATTTGTATTATGATGGACGAAGCTATAGAATGTGAAACAATCTTTGCTATAGATGTTTTATCAAATGGTGTAGCAGGTCTTAGTTTAAATGATATGAAAACCTATCTAAAATACATTTCAGATCTAAGACTTAAGGCTTTGGGAATCCGCCCCCGGTACAAAGAAAAGAACCCTTTTCCTTTTATGGAACTTCAAGACACTCAAGAGTTAGCTAACTTTTTTGAAAGAAGAGTTTCCGCCTATCAAGTCGGTGTATCAGGAGATGTAGTTTTTGATGAAAATTTTTAAGGCCTTATTTTTACAATTGCATAATTTATTTCATACTTTCCTTTAATTTTTTAAAACCCAATTATGAAAAAACTCCCTATTGAGGGTTCCTAACGGCTTTATTGTACATAAGCGTTTTAGATCAAGTTGTTTCCACTTGAGGTGACATCATTTCTATTGAGTTTGGAGTCTGATAGCTGAAGGAGTTTTCATTTGATTGAGAATCTTGCATTTTATGAAGGCTTCATTAGCTTGATTCATAAAATTTCTTGAATTAAGTTTTGATCCCAGAAGTTGTTTGAATCGATACATAGTCGTTTCAGCAATAGAACGACGACCATAATTATACCATTTCCAAAAATTAATTCGACATTTTTTTAATGCATAGCGTCCTGGCTTTTTGATCAAACTCTGTTAAATTTTTAGAGTGTCAAAAAAAGATTTAGTTACACAGATTCAAGGGTATGATTTTCTAGCTACTTACAAAGTGGAGAGAAGTGCCAACATCAAGACAAAGCTCCAAGCTCTGCACTATATGCAAAAAGGAAAATCGATTCAAGAGACAGCAGGTATGGTTTTGTATCATCGTCACAGTGTCAAATCCTGGTTACAGTCTTTTGTAGACTTTGATTACGAGGGATTGATAGATCGAGAAGGCAGAGGACGCAAGCCTCGTTTGCCAGTGACAGAAGAAGAGAACTTCAAAATCAAGTTAGATGAAATTCAAGACAAAAGAGAAGGAGGAAGTTCAGTTTTTTAATCAGACTTCTAGAAGACTTGACTCTGATTTCAAAAATCAAGAACATAAGAGATAGTAAAAGAAAATCGTTGCGGCGTCGGCAAGCGGTAAGCTATCAGATTTTGATTCTGACATTCGCAGGTTCGAATCCTGCCGCCGCATCCAATATTAAAAAAATAACGGAAAGCCTTGCAAGGCAATACCAAAATAAAAAGTGTTATACCATTTCCAAAAATTAATTCGACATTTTTTTAAATCATTGAAATTTTGTAATTGGTATCATAACGCAAAAAGTTATTTCTTCTTTTTTTTCATATAGGGTTATGCTTTTAACATAAGGATAAGGGTCTTTTCCTTTATTATGTAGATTAGAAAACAGGACTTAAGAAACAAAATAACTTAGAAAAGGAGGGATTTTACGTTATGAAAAAATTAATACTAACATTTTTATTTTTGATGTCTTTAGGAGGACTTTCTTATGGAGACGTCGTAGAAGAAGGAGTTTCGAGCTTAACTTTACAAGCTTCACTAGAAAAATCACATCACTCTCTGGAGGCTTCACCCTTAGCAGTAACTCCTCCTAAAAATACAGGAGGGATTTTTAGGGTTAATGGCGTTCCAGGAGAAGGACAAGATTCTGAATACTCTATTTACGCCTGCGAAGGAAGAACTCTCGAGGTTCTCAAAAAATATAGTTGCTATCGCTTAACAACAAAAAAATTAAACGAAGAGGTGCCTCTTAAAAAAGGGATTTATGAATTAATATATAGTAGAACAACGCAATTTATTGAAGTGAAAGAAGAAGCTCTAGTCAACGTCGATCTTGACAAAATTAAGATCAATCCTCAAGGTCAAAAGTACTCTCTTTACTGGGATCTTACTAATAACCCCAAATAGTCGAAACGAAATTAGGCACATTTATGATTGAACAGAACGCAAACTGACAGACAGTTTTTTATCAACCCAGAAAGGGTAACTGTCAGATCATATAACGGTAAATCAAAAAGACAGGTCACTGGTTTAAGCCATGATAGTGACCCTAAAGTACTTGCAGAAGGAGGTGAGCTTTTCGAGACAAATTCTAAACCCTTTAGCTGGCCTGGTTTTTAAGGCCTCAAAGGGTGTGTTTTCCCTTTTTTTTCGATTAAGCCTGTATTTTTGTGAAGGCTTACTCGAAAAAAAGGAAAAAGCAAAAAAAAGATGTAAAATAGGATTTCAAGACTTTATTTATAAACAAACCAACAAAGGAGGAAAATAAAATGTATGATCACTATATAGCCGTAGATTGGGCACAAAGTAACATGGCCATTTCAAGGATGACAGGCAAATCAAAAGATATTAAGACTATGGACACGATTTCAGATCTTGGGAATCTTCGTGCCTATTTAAAAACCCTGAAAGGTAAGAAGATATTGACTATCGAAGAGACTACAACTTCGACAGTGGTTGTATTCAGAATTAAAGGATAGTGTTGATGAGCTCATAGTCTGTGATCCTCTTCGGAACAGACTTTTAAGTGAAGGGGCTAAAACTGATAAAATTGATGCTGAAAAACTTGTTTTATTGTTACGCTCTGGCCTTTTGAAACCAGTCTTTCACTCAGGTGATGAATTCATTTACCTTCGTAAGATTGTCAGTGGATATGAAGATGTAGTTAAAAGAGGAGTTCGTGTTAAAAACCAAAGATCAGCTCTATTTCGAGCTTCCCACCTTGATGCTAAGAAGCAGACACAATTAAAACTAGCGGAAGAGATATATTTGTTCTAGAAGGCTTAGATAAAGCTATCAGCGCTTATGGGGAGGAGAAAGCACGTTATGAAGCAGAGTTTAAGAGGCTAAGTAAAAAACACAAAGATATTAGAAATCTTAATAGCATTCCAGGAATTGGTTCTATCACCTGAGTTCGCCCTCAAGAAAGGATTAAATTTATAACTATTTGATTTCATTGGTATTTTTTTGCTTGACAACATAGTATGTCTTTAGTATGTTCATATTTATAGGGGGGGGATTATGTACATAACAAGTCCTAAACGCAAAAACGGTAGCACAGTGGTTCGTCTTGTGGAATCTTTTTGGAAAGAAGGCAAAGTAAAGAATCGCATTATCAAAACCATAGGACAATCTAAAGATTCCAAGATCGTAGAGAAATACAAACAAGAAGCTAAAAAGCTTCTTGAACAACATAAAAAGGGTCTTCTTTCACTTTCAAGCCTTTCAGAAAAGATTCCTATTGATCTCCTACGTTTCCAAGGTGAGAGAAGACATAACCATGGTTTTGAGGACATTTTCGGAACAGCATGGGAGGATTTAGGTTTTAAAGATTTAATAGAAACTGGAAGAAAAAAAGAGGCTATAAACCAAGTACTCCGTGAGGTGGTTTTTATGAGAGTTTTCTCTCCTTCAAGCAAGCTAAGAAGCTGTTCTCTAATAGAGAAGTTCTTTAGTAAACAAATATCTCATAAACAGGTCTTGACTATGATGGATAGAGTTTTTAAAGAGGAGGATGTTTTGAGGCAAAAGGTTTTCGAATCTCTAGCATCCAAAGGTTCGGACTTTAATGTTTTACTGTTTGATGTAACAACCCTATATTTTGAATCTACCATGCAGGGAGAATTAAGGGACTTTGGTTATAGCAAGGACGGAAAGTTTAATGAAACTCAAGTGGTTTTGGCTGTGCTAGCCAATACAGAGGGTTTGCCTTTAGCTTACGAGGTGTTTCCTGGTTGCACATCAGAGACCAAGACTTTGCAATTTGTTTTAAACCAAGCTGTAAAGAAGTATAAGGTAAAACGAATTCGTGTGGTGGCTGATAGAGCTATGTTTTCAGATAGCAATTTTAAGTTTTTTGAAAGTTTAAATAAGAAAGGAATTGAGGCTGAGTATGTGGTATCCTGCCCTTTAAAGAAACTACCTAAAGAGAAAAAAGAAAAAATTTTTGAATTTAAAGAACTTAAAAAAGAGAGCCAAAATTCTGAAGTTTATGAGTTTTCCTACAAGAATCGCAAGGTATTTGTTTCTTACAGTGAAAAGCGGAGATTACAGGATGAAAAAAAACGACAAAGATTGTTAGAAAAACTCAAAAAAATTTGTAAAGACGGTAAAATTTCAGCCACTAAGTTAGTAAGTAATCGTGGGGTTCGAAAATACCTTAAAACTCTAAAAGGAAGTGTTCAGATAGATGCAGATAAAATCTTTCAGGACAGCCTTTGGGATGGCCTCTATGGAGTTTGCTCTAACATAGAATGTGAAACAAATAGGAAACCTTTAGAATTATACCGGTCACTTTGGAAAATTGAAGAACTGTTTCGTATTAACAAGCATACCTTGAAGATGCGTCCTATCTATCACAGACTCTCTGAAAGAATTAAATCTCATCTTTTTATTTGTTTTTTGGCTTACACTGTCTTGAAGTATGTAGAACTCTCTTTAAAAAAAGCTACTCTTCATTACAGCCTTAATGAGCTTATTGATACTTTAAAAGAGGTTGAATCTTTTGTGATTGGAGACAAAATGAAAAAACCTTCTGTCTCCTATTTTGTCCCCAGAGCTTTATCCAAAGAAGCCAAACAGATTTATGCTGTATTTAAAAAAGATTACATAAAAAAACCTTTTCGCATAGAAAACTCTTCCTAAACTTAAAATAACCCATCTAAAACCTAGTATGTCTAAAATCTGGAGGCAATCCAGAAAAATCTAATATATTCAAATACTTATGAATTTTATCGTTTGTTAAAGGGCGAACTCAGGATCAAGGCTATCAAGATTTCTAATATCTTTGTGTTTTTTACTTAGCCTCTTAAACTCTGCCTCATAACGTGCTTTCTCCTCCCCATAAGCGCTGATAGCTTTATCTAAGCCTTCTAGAACAAATTTATCTTCCGCTAGTTTTAATTGTGTCTGCTTCTTAGCATCAAGGTGGGAAGCTCGAAATAGAGCTGATCTTTGGTTTTTAACACGAACTCCTGCTTTAACCACATCTTCATATCCACTGACAATCTTACGAAGGTAAATGAATTCATCACCTGAGTGAAAGACTGGTTTCAAAAGACCAGAGCGTAACAATAAAACCAGTTTTCCAGCATGAACTTCCCCTGTTTCTGCGGACAGTCAATTTTCTCTTAAAGTCTCCATAAAATGGAGGTAAAAGAAAGAATGGAAAAAGTAAAACAGTACTCGGAAGAGTTTAAAAAGCAAGCCATTGAATTGGCAGAGGAAATAGGTGCAAAGGAAGCCTCAGAGAAGCTAGGACTGAGAAATTTCCAAGTGATAAGCTCTTGGAAGCGTTTTCTAAAGCCTGAAGTAGAAAGACAAGCTTCCCATGACTTGGCTTCGGCATTGGAGGAAATAAAGAGGTTAAAAAAGGAGCTGGTCTATGAGAGGCGGAGTGTAGGTATATTGAAAGAAGCAGCGGCTTTTTTTTCAAAGGAAATCCTGAAATGAGATTTAACCTAAAATCCCGTTAAGTTATAACTAGGATTTTGACAAAATCTTATAAGTGCTTAAAAATACGGTGATTTTTTTAAATTTTTTTCTTGCAATCTCTTTTTCCATGGTTATAATTATAACTATGAGTTACAGAGTCGAGCAAAAAATTAAAGGAAAAATTTACGTTTATGAAGTCAAGAGCTTTTGGGATAAATCCAAGCAACAAGCAAGACAAAAAAGAACTTATCTTGGACGCAAGGATGAAAAAACAGGCAAAATTGTTTTAACTTCTAAAAACTCTATTGTTCCTAAAGGTTCCTATAAATTTGGCAGTTTTTTTCTACTTAAAAATCTATCTGATCAAATTAATTTAACAAAAGTTCTAAAAAAAGTTTTTCCATACGATTACAAAAAATACCTTTCTGTTGTATTTTACAAAGTGATCCAAGCTGATCCTTACTATTTATACACGCTATGGGAAGAGGAAACCTATACTTTTTCCAATATTGGGCTTGATTCCCAGAGAATAAGTGAGATGCTCTTGGATATTGGAAAAAATGAAAAGCAAATTGAAGTGTTTTTTAGCAATTGGATTAATGAGCAGGACAATAAATATTCAGTTATGTTTGATATTTCATCCATTTCTTCTTATTCTAAAAATAACGAACTAGTTGAACGTGGCTATAACCGTGACAAGGAGAATCTCGGTCAAACAAATTTAGGGATTATCAGTAGACGTGGGAAAAACTCTATTCAACTACCTTTAGCTTATAGAATATATCCTGGAAGTATATCGGATGTAGTAACTTTAAAAAACATAATTAAACTGATTAAGTACTATAAACTTAATGTTAATTATTTTGTTATGGATAGAGGTTTTTATAGTAAGGAAAATATACGAGAAATGAATAACAAAGAGCTAAAATTCCTCCTACCACTGGTCTTTACAACACGAAAAGCAAAACAATTAGTTTATGATTTTGATGAAGAAATCAGCAAACCTATTTGCTCTTTTTTATACAATGAAAATGTTTACTCTCATGTAAGGACTAAGGTAGAAATAAATGGAGTTATGTGTGTAGCACATATTTTTTTAGATAAAGAAAGAAGAGCAAGGGAGGAGAGTTTGTTGATAAGAAAAATGTCATATTTGGAATCAATTTTTTCAGAGAAGGGTTTTAAAGATGAAATAAGTGCCGAAGAATATATTAAAGAAACAATGAAGTCAAAGAGAAGATTCTTTAAAGTAAAGAAGAGAAACAAAAGGGTTACTATAGAAAGAGATGAAGTTTTCCTCAAAGAGGCAGTTATGCAAATGGGAAAGTTTATTTTTATTACAAATGAAAGGGGTTTAGATCGGAAGGATGTGTTATCGCTTTATCGTAGTAGAGATGGGATAGAAAGATTATTTAGATCTTTTAAGCACGATATTCTTGAAAAAAGGAGTAGGGTAAAATCATCCACTTCAATGAAGGGAAGTGTTTTTATAAACTTTTTAGCTTTGATTTTAATTTCTCATATTGATAAGATTATGAATCAGGAAAAGTTGTACAAAAAAGTTACTAAAAAGGAGTTATTTAGAACACTTGATCAACTTAAAGTTTACCATCTTGCAAATGATAAGATCATTTTAGCCGAAGTATCAAAACGTCAAAAAGAAATTTTTTCGGCGTTTAAATTGTTGAAAAAGCTCAAACCTAGTTATAACTCAACGGGATTTTAGGATTTAAGGCTATGTTTTATGTAAAAGAGAAAGGGCATCCAGTGCTTCGCATTTGCGAATTATTAAGAGGATCTCGTTCTGGTTTTTATAGTTTTTTAAAAACCAGGGGAAAGCTTGAAAAGGATAAAAATCTGGAGAAAAACATAGAATCTATTTTTAAAAAAAATAAAGGCTGTTATGGTTCCCCCAGGGTGTATAGGGAATTAAAGCGTTGCGGAGTGAGTGCTGGAGAAAACAAAGTAGCTCGAATTATGAAACTAAAGAATCTCAGTGCCCGTCAGAAAAAACCCTATGTTCCTAGAACAACAAAGAATAACCCTCTCATGATTAAGTCTCCTCGGTTGTTTAAGACAGGACAGAGCCAAGCAGGAAAAGAAAACCAGGTATGGTGTTCGGATTTAACCTATATTCCTTTTAGAGATAAATTTCTGTATTTGGTTGTATTTTTAGATGTCTATAATCGAGAGATTAAGTCTTGGAAGCTCTGTGAGAGCTTGGACGGGGTTCATTCAAAACAGGCTCTGAGAGCCGCAGTCCAATCTGTTTCTGGGAACTTAGAGGGCTTGATAATCCACTCGGATCAAGGGGTTCAATATTGTTGTGAAGGGTTTAGAAAAGAATTGAAATTCTTTGGCCTCAAGCAATCTATGTCTAGGAAAGGAAATTGTTATGATAATGCGTTTGTGGAGAGCTTTTTCCATACGTTGAAGGATGAACTGGAATACAAAGACTGTACAACAAAGGAAGAGTTGGAAAAAAAAATTGCAATTTACATGGATTGGTATAACAAGGTAAGAATGCATTCTTCCTTGAAATACATGAGCCCAAAAGAATTTAAACAAAGGAGGGCTTTAAGAACATAAAAACTGTCCACTTTTTTGGGGGAAGATCATTACCTTACCTGGTATCGCTGTGGCTTTTCTATAAGAAAAACCAAGGCGATGGAGAAGATCAATTACACCACTTGTTAAAGTACGTAACACCAAAATTCTCCTCAATGAATTGGATGACAGACTGTGATGATGGAAAAATTCTTTTCTCTAATTCCTTTAAAAGCATTTTCTCCTCTTTCTTAGTTAAAAAGGACCTTTTAGGGTTGTAATTGTCGTTGATTAAGCACTCTATCCCACCTTTGTTATAACGATCTCTACAGGCTCTTATCGTGCCCTCATCAATGAAAAGAAAACGGGAAATATCTTTACACAACTCACCTTTATCTAAATGGAGAATTGTCATAATCCTTTTTGCGTATTTAAGATTTTTCTCTAGAGATAGTTCATAGAGTAAATCTTTTCGCTCTTTTTTTGATAGAAACCCTGACATATGAAACTATTTTTAAAAATAAAATGACTTTTTATCAAGGCCTTAGAATAAAAACTAGACCTCAACTCAAAAAAAACGGAAAACTTAAACGGAAGCACTATATAACGTCTATTACATTTAAAGGCTTCGGGTTTTTTCACGGACGACTAAGTTAAAAAAAACCAATACAAGGCTGAGAAAAAATGTGTTCTTCTCTTGCTTTATTGTTTTTGACTTTCACTTTTGTGATTTTAGATTCAAACTTTTCCCAAGAATTTTCTCCATAGAATTTAATAGACCAGTGTTTTAATTGGCAAAAAAGATCTTGATCAGAGGAACTTAACCAACCTAGAGGGTATAAAAGAGCTATAAGTTCAAGATTTTCCCATAAAACTTTTTTTACTTTTGAATTAGAAAGAGCTCTTTGGCATTCAGAAGGAGTGTTAAGCAAGTGCTGGGAAAAACTTAAAAGCTTTGAAAAAAGTAGTAAGCAACCCCCTGAAGAGGATGTTTTTTTACATGTTTCAAAGGCCTTATTGTGGATTTGAAAAAAATTCTCTGATTTTTTTTTAAACTGATCGACATAAGTGTCACATATGTTATGAGGAGGAAAAAGAATTAAAATGAAAATGGCTCCTCCTAAAAGAAGAGCCACTACAATGATGTTTTTCTCTTTATTTGTTAGTGACATAAAGTCAGTTTTAAAACTTCCATCTCAATTGAATTTGATATTCTAAAGAATTTTCATTGTTATCATCTTCATTTTCAAACATGAAATAACCTACACGAGCTAAAGTACTGAGTGTTTTTCCGTAAATTTTTTCTGCTGTAAAATCGAACTCTTTTCCATAGTTATCTTCCTCTAGTTTAAAGCGGTTGTAATGAAATCCTAGATTAATATTTTTTATTGTTTTTAAAGTAATCCCTGCTGAGAGATTGGAAAGGCCGTTAAGTTCTACAGTTGAACCAAGCCTTCTATTAACACCCCAAGAAATGATGTCCATCAAACCAGAACGGTTGTAACGATCATAATAAAAAGGATTGTAGTTTTTTTCAGAATCAAGGCCTTTGTCTCCTGATTCTGAATGATAGCCTATATAAATACGAGTTCCTCTAAAAACACTTTTTCTTCTTTTCTTAGCAGTAGAGAGCTTAAAACCAATTTCTGCATCTAACATAGATGCTTCAATATCCTTATTGGCAATTGTATTGTTATCTCCTCTTTGAATGGCATAAACGGCACGGTAATCAAATTGTTTTAAGCCACCACTGATAGACGCACCATAGTGATAGCGTCTTTCATTTGCTGATTCTCCCTTATCTGAGGGTTTCAAATCTCTGTAAAAGAGGGCATGGAGATTGACATGATTGATACCTTTAGGAAGCTTTTTTTGATCATAGGATAACAGAATTAATTGTTTATTTGTATCTTTTGATGGGTCTGGTAGTTGTTCTCGAATGAAGTTAAATTCAAGATCAAGATGATAGACACTGAAGTCAAAAGTTTTCGTTGAAAAAACACCCCCTATACCAGAAAAAGCTAAAGGCATATCATAATAATCATTGGTATTCATAACACTTCCTTCTCCTAATTCAATAGGCATATAACCTGCATGAAGAGTCAGTTTCTTGGCTTTCCAAGAAACATAAGCTTTATAAAAATTTAATTCTCTTTTAGTGGATTGGGGCCTAAAAATATTATCGTTTGCGGAGTTAGTTCTTAAACTATTAACATTGAAGAATAGGCCTCCATGAAGAGTGAATTGCTTAATGGATCTACTATAGCCTAACAGATAGCGTGTTTCATAAGAAAAAGACTTATTATGATGTTTTGTTGCACGCACCCGTATATCATGATCTATTTTGCCTTTTTTTGAACCCATAGGTCTTGTTTCTGCATTCATAGCTATAACAAAAAGAACACAGAAAGTCATTATAAATTTTATCTTCATTACTTTCTCCTTTTTTAGTTTATTTTTTTTCTACAATTTCATCATTAAAAGCATTCAGTTATATGTCAAATAGGAACACAGGACTAAAGGCCTGAAGAAAGTAGCAATTTCGTACTTTTACGACTTTTTAGCTAAAGAAAGCTAAAGTTTCCTTAATTAAACTATATTTTTCAATGATTATAAAAACAAATTTTAAAGTTTTATTAACCCAAAACTGTATTTTACAAGTTTCTTTTGACATTAAAATAGTTTATGATGTTTTCTTGTAAAAAGAAGAAAAATCAGTAGGTAAATTAAACGGAGAGTAGCGCAGCTTGGTAGCGCATCTGCTTTGGGAGCAGAGGGTCGCAGGTTCAAATCCTGTCTCTCCGACCAACACAAACACTGTGCGGATTTTTGACCGCTTGAACCCAATTTCCCATTTCAGACTTTTTGGCCCCAAAATACTCCACGCCTAAGCCATGTTTATAGACCACAACCTTCTTGATGATCTCTGAGAGAAGCTCTTTTTGTTGTCTGGGAGTGATTTTGGGCAGAGTCTTATTTACAACCTTGAGTGCTGAAAAGATATTCTCTGCTGAAATGATGTTGTCTTTGAATTGAGACTTTTCCCTTTTGAGCTTTTTGATCTCTTCTTCTACCTGAGATTTCTTTTCACTAAGGTTGCCTAATTCTTCAATTAAAATGTCCTGAGCTTTCTGATTCTTACTTCTAGCAATGGCCTGAGTGAGACTCTCTATATCCTTTCTTATGCCCTTTAAGGCTTCTAGGCGAGAGTACATAAGGCTTTCCTGCTGTTTGAGACTTTCCTTGTTTTGGTAGGTGTTGTTTTGAGCAAGCTTTACTAAAAGAGCCTTATTTTTTGATAACTCTTTGAGTCGAAATAAAACACCCTCCTCTATAGTGTGGGCAGGAACATGCTCTAAGTCACATTTTTTTAAATGCCGATCTCCATAAGTCATCATCTTTCTTCTGTGGCCATAATAAAAGTATTTTTTTCCTTCTCTATTTGAGCTTCCTTTCCCTACAAGTTTATCTCCACAAACTCCACAATAAGTTAAACCTGAAAGAATATAACAATGATTGCTGGCTCTTAATTCTTTTTTATTTTTTTCTAAACGATCTTGAACCTCATTAAAAAGATTTTTATCAATAATAGCAGGCCATTGGCTATCATAAACTTTGTATCTTTCAGAAATAGAAAGCTCTGACTGATCTTTATTTCTATTTTTCTTGTTGAGTTCTCTTTTTCCTAAATAGGAAAAGTTGGTGAGAACAGTGTATAAGGACGAAGCAGTCCATCTTGTTCCGCCTCTTTTTTCTCCCTTTTTATTTACAAAAGACTTAGTGGTATAACCATTTTGATTTAAAAAGTTTAAAACTTTAAATGTTGAACCCAGCTCTAGAAGTTTTTTAAAAATCATTTGAACTATAGGTTTTTCTTCTTCATTAACTTTCAAATGGCATTTTTTTTCAGGGTGAAGATCATAGCCTAACATTCTTTGTCCACCATTAGAAAGACCTCTCTCTGCTCTTGCGTGAACTCCATGCTTTATACGCTCTACAGTGGTTTGTCTTTCAAATTGAGCAAAGCTAATGGCTTGGATAACCATAAGCTCTCCCATAGCAGTTGAGGTGTCAAAGTTTTCTTTTAAACTGAAAAACTTCACTTTATGTTCTTTGAGAAAATCCCAAAACTGGCAAAAATCTTTAACACTTCTACTAAGCCTTGAAAGCTCTGTTACGATAACAGCATTAACCTTTCCTAAAACAATGTCTCTACACATTTTTTGAAAAGCTGGACGGTTTAAGTTCTTCCCTGAATAATCCTTGTCTGTGTAAGTTTCAATAACCTTTCCCCAATTCTTCTCTGTATTGTTTTTCATATTGATAAAATTTTTGATTCTTTGTGGGTGAGATACAAGAGAGCCTTCTTCTCTAATTTCATCACTTGGAGAAAGCCTCACATAAGAAGCTATCTTGTATTTATAATCTAATCGTTTTTTTGAAGTCTTCTTTTTTGAGGACATGGCTTTTGAGGGATTTTCCCCTTTTGCTATTTTCCTCCATGAACCGCTGTAACATGTTTGCGATTTTTTCGATTCTTTCATCTTCTTCCTCCTGACTTAATTCTACGGGAATCCATTTTATATTGTTTAGCATAGAGTCTCTTATGGAGCGAGATTTTTTTCTCTGCTTCATACAACAACTCCTTTCAAGGATAACAAGCTTTTTTATTGTTTTCTAGGTTTGACGTGGTGAGTATAGAGGTTGGGTTTTCATAAGATATGGTTCATTTCAGAAAAAATGGATAACCAGTCTTTTAAAAAGGATGGTCTTCATATTTTCTTTTTCATAGCTTTCAATAATAAAAGAAGTGAGGGCTTGTTTTTTGACTTTAGTGGATGTCTCCTTGTTGAGAGCTTCTAGCATTTTTATAAGAGATTCATTGGCTTGATTTGAGATAGCAATTTTAGAAAATTTTTCTTTCATAAATTTTTTCTCCTTTTATTTAAAAGGAAAAATGGCCTAGGCCACTTTTCCTTTGTATTTTTCTACAAATTCTAGAATATCGTGCTTTGAGTAGTAGTTTACTTCATCGAAGGTTATGAGTTCTTCATCTGAAACTAAGCCGTCTATGTATTCATCTTTAGCTAAGTTCCAAGAGATTTCATCAAGCTGTTTAATGGCAGTTACTGTATCCACTGTAAGCCAACCGATTTTTGTATCTTCTGAGTAGCACTCATCAATCATAGTCTCAAATACTTCCTCTGTATTGACTGGATCAAGAGCTTCTTTTAAAAGTTGTTTATAGACCCATTCGGTTCCGTACTCAACTCCAAAGCCTTCAAGCTCAAGCATTAAATCGTCCGTACCACAATTATGACAAACTCCTGTAGGTGCTTTGATGTAACACGAATAACAAAACGGCGTTGTTTCAAGAAAAGCGATTTTTTCTAGTTTTTGTGTGATTTCTTGTTTATTTAGTTCTTTCATTTTTGGCCTCCTTTTTTTGCCTGTTTTGTTTTTTTTATTTTATTTTCTTGAGGGCTGTCCCTCACCAATGGATGGGGGCAGCCCTCAAAGAAAAAGGCGAGCTTGAAGGAGGCTTTAGGCTTTTTTGAAAAACAAATTGAGTGACTGAGGGAACCGAAGGCATGAGATTTGTAAAAAAGCCGTTAAGAAGCTGACTGAAAAGCGAGCTATCAAAACGGGTAAAAAGGAGATATCGAAATGTTCTGAAATAAAAATAGAAATCAAAAAAAGAAAAATAGCTTGTGAGACAAGTTTTTATCTATGAGTAATAAAAGCTGGAGGAGTTTGATTTGTGGAATGGTGGGCGTGTTAGCTTGTGATTTTGCAGTATTGAGACGGAATATCCGGGTCATCACTTTTTGAGCTGTTGCTCCTCCAGTGAAGAGAATGAAGATTTGAAAGCTCATCTCCTCTGCCTTTAGCTACAGGATGAATATGATCGATTTTCCAGCCATATTCTGATGAAGTATTTCCGTATTCATTAAAATCAATTATTGCTCCGCTTTTGAAAAATTTCTTTCGTAACAGTTAGCGTTGAGGTTTCTGTTCATTGAGCATCCTCTATAATATATTTTGCACGATAATACAGTTGATCATATGTGATTATTTGAGGACTCAACAAGTTTTTACGAAAACACTCAAAGCAAGATAATCTATCAGGGTTCAAAACCTTACCATTTTTAACAAATTCTCTGTGCATATTTCCGATAACTAAAAAACATTTAGGCTGGAAATTAAAAACTTCTTCATTTATCCGATTACCTTTTAAATCCTTTAGTTCAATGTACTCTTGTAGATTTTTCATACTATTATGTACATATTGCTGGCATTGAGCAATAGCACCACTCAGTTCACTACTTATTCTCCAAGCTTTAGCTCTATACTCATTATTTTCTAATATATTATGTTTATGAGTTTTGATTTCAACAATATTTAAAAATTGTGTCAGCCCAAGCGTTTTTAGTATTCCATCAGGCCTCTTACCTGAACTTAAAAAGTTTGCTCCAATAAGTGTTTGCTCATATTTTTCCTTTTTGATCGGTGCATTGAATATATACTCAAGGCCATAACCAAAAATCCACTTGTTTTTTTCAAAAAAAGATTGCCAAACACCTTCATCTCTATTTTTTTCCAAATCCTTCTTTTGTTCTTCAAAAAAACTATCATTTCCCAATAATTCAGCAAACAGTTCTAATGCTTCACGTTTCCTCTTTATATTTCCTATATCATTTTCAAAAATAAGTCCTTTTGATTTAGCAACTTCTGAGAGTATCGCTAATCCTCTTTCATCAGCAAGTATTGTGTTTAAGTGATTTTGTAGTTTTGACGGATCTTTTACAATATTTGAATCCAATACTAACGCACGGTTATTTATTGAATTTAAATCAAGATTAGAAAAAATTTTTAATAACCCAAGTATTCCTTCAAATGTTAATGTAGAGAGGTTGATTTCCTGTATATTACCATCTTTTTTAAGTTTAGAAATTTTGACACCTTCAATACGGTTTTTGTTTGTAATATATGTGATACGGACTTCAACTTTAGGGGAAATTCTAGCTTTTAAATCAAAATTATGGGAATCTTCACCAATAACAGTACTAATATATTTACCTTCTCCACTTTGGAAATCAGCCACATAAATACGATTAGCTTTCTTATTAGCTATTATTTCTGCTTCATCTGTTTCAAAAGTCTCAAAGTTTTCTGAAGAAGTCATTTTTAACAACTCATTAAATAAGTTCAGTAGCTAAATTTATAAACCGACCAGTTGTAACTTCCGTCATTTGGACCACCTGGACTGGATGCGCAACCATATTTTTGTGCATATTCGTTTTCTTTTTTTTGAGCACTTGAATAGCTTAAGCTACTCTCTAAGATTTCCCAATCTCTTAAGCTAGGATATTCTTCTTCCCACTCTTGTTTTCTTCTTTTTGGATCAGTTGTAATTCCTACTCTACAAGCCATAAAACCTCCTGACTTTACTTTTACAAAATAAAATATCTATTACTGACTACCTATACCACACCCCTGCCTTCGAGTCTAGCCGTGACCTCGCTATCGTAACTATGTGGAGAGAGCGAGGTCACGGGTAGTTGTCCGAAGAAGGCAGGGGGTGTGACCTTTAAAAAACTTAAGTATTTCAATAGATTAAAACTATCGCCTTGTTGAGGCCTCATTTTTTCTAATGGACACCAGTTGCCATTAGGGGTTCCACTTTTAAGCTTCCTTTCTAGCTTGTCTTTTTCTCTAAATCTTTCAAAGAAAATTCCATTCTTTCATTGGTAAAGTTCGCATAAAGTCCTTTATCTAGGAACTCATCTAAAAGAGAAAAGTAGATGCTGTTTAAGTTTCTTGCAGTTCTCAATAGAGAGTTTTTTCTCTTGAACTCTTTAATGTAACTTAAAAGTTTTTCTCTCATTTTCCCATCCTTAACAATGTAAAATATTATATTCCAGCTTTTTGTGAGAAGATGTTTTGAAAAAATAGTCTCATACCTTCTTTTAGATTTGAGAGTTAGCTCTAATTCAAGTGCAACTTTCTGAGGTTTTTTTTGAACTAAAAGAGTAAAAAGCCCATCAGGGATTTTATCCTTTAGCTGGTACTTTCTTTTAACATTAAAGTCCTTTAAAATTCTATAAGCTATCTGATATTCAGGGATAAAATTCTCAACAAGAGGACTCTTTAAGAGAATGTTTTTTAAGCTATTTAACAAAAGATCATGCTCATAACTTCCAGTGTAGCAATCTTTTTTAATCACACAGGGACTCACCTTATAACCATAAGCTCTTAATAAATTCTGCCCCTTTAGAGTGATAGTGTATCCAGATTCAGAATTTAGAGGAGCTTTTAGAGTATCGATAAATCTATGTTCTTTTAGTCGATAAAGTCTCTTGTAATGAGACTTAGAGTTCTTTTTTGATTTCCAAAAAAGATCATAGAGTTCAGATACAGTAGCAAAGCTTTGAGTGGAAATATGATATAAAATCTCTAAATCTCTTTTTTTTAAACGAATGTCTTTCATCTTTTCTCCTTATTTTTAAGAGTCTCTTCAATAACATCTTTACTCTCTTTTTCTTTCCTCAATTCTGTTTTAGATGCTTCTATAGACCCTTTTTTAATAGCTTTAAGAGCTTGTTTTTCTATGGGCTTTACTCTAGGAAAGGATAGTTCAAGGTGCTCTACGGAACTTACTTTTGGAATACTAACCAAACCAATGCCTACTGGGATTTTTTTAAATAGGTTGGGGTGAAAGATAAATTCTTCTACTTTTCTAAGACTCCCTCTTCCTGTTGGACTTGCTCCTAATAACCCTTTATCGGTCTGTTCGGTCTCTTTCATGGTGCTTTTGGTTCCAAAGTAGTTAGCAAAATAATCACAGGTTTTAGGATCAATGGTTCTCATAATCACTTTGAGGTTAGTATTGGTTAGAACTACATCAGAAAATGAGCTTGAAACACGCTCTAAGTCTCCTAAGGACTGGTGAGAAAAGACCATAGCTACATTAGCTGATCTTGACTTGTTAAGAAGACTTGCAAAGCCTGAATAGATATAATCCTGAAAATCATCTAAATACACGCTAAAGAGTTTTCCTTTTTTATCTGAGAGGTGTCTGCGAGAGACTGCACTTTGAAGGTTTTGAAGCACAAGCTTTCCTGTAGCTTCTCCTAAAAAGGGATAAAGCATAGTGGGGAGCTGAAAGTAGAGGATTTGATTATTCTTTAGAGCATTCTCTATGGAGATAGAATTTTTTGTTTCATCAAAAAGACTTTGATTTTGGCAAAAGTGAGAGATTTGAGCTTCAAGACCGCTAACTCTCTCTTCTCGCTCTTTTTCTGGGAGTGCCACAAAGCCCTCAAGAATTTTTTTGGTATTTTTGCTTTTACAAGTTTCAACCCAAATATAAAGAGTATCAGTATCATTTAAAAGTTCATAAATGAGCTTAAAAGTAGGGGTGGTCTTTTCTCTTATAAGAGAGATTAAACTTAGAAAGATTTTGTACTGGATATTTTTATAGTATTCATTTTTAAACTGAAATGATGAAAAAACTTTTTCAGCGATTTCAATACTGGAAGCTCCAGTTAAGGGATTAAAACTATAAGACCATTTAGTGTTAGCAAGAGAAAAGAGCTTAAAATCTTTTTCTCCTTTAAATTTTATCGTGTAGCTATAAAGTTTATCCAAAAAATCATTATCACTTTTTCCATCAATAATTAAAGCACCGTTTCCATTTTGAATGTCTTGAACAATCCAAGGCAATATCACACTCTCTGTTTTTCCACAGCCAGTAGTTCCTATAACTTGAGCATGAGTGGTTCTTTGAGAGTTGGAGATAAAAATAGGTTTTTTATGATTAAATCCTATGAATAGATCTTTGTCATCTTTTTTGTCTCTATTTTTTATATATTGGTAAATTAAAATAAAAATGGCAGTGAATAAAATCAGAATAAGAACAAAAAGAGCATGCCACTTGAATTTTTGATATAAGTAAAAAGCAAACGGAGCTATCTTGTAAATAAATACACAAAAAAGTATAAGAATAATAAATGAAAGATGAGTTCCCTCACTTTTAATTTCTTTTTTCATAAATAACCCTTAGTTTTCAAAATAAACAAAGAATTTTGTTTTGTCTGGAATGATAATGACAGCACTTGGGTTTTCATTGCCTCTAGCTTTATCTTGAGCAAAGTCCAAGAAAGAAAGAGATAGTCCGTTTAAAATAGCATTTTTTAAACCACCAAGCTCTAAAACGTTTCCTGACTTAGTAATAGTTTTTTCCTTTAAGCCTTGAGAGACTCCGCCAATAAAGTTTGAGCCAAAACGAGAGCCATATTTTTTTAGCTCTCCTGAGTTGTACTCTCCCTTAACTCCAAAAGTTCCATCTTCCATAAAGGCTTTAGCTTGAATAGAAATTCTCTTGCCCTTTATAAGCAGACTATGAAAAGTTATGTGGAGTCTTTTTGATAATCTATCCACCCTCCCTTTTCCCAGTAAAAGAGTGCCTTCTTTTAGCCTAAAGTCTAGCTCATAGTCTTTTGAGTTTTTATGAGTGATGGTTTTTACTCGTATGGGGACGACACCTCTTGAATTAGATATGACTTTGCCTAAAAGCTCTACAGCTTGCTTTGAGCCAATAAGAGCATCTTTGCTGAAAGAAGTCTTTGTAATTGGTTTTGGAGCATCTTCTATTTTAATATCATCATACTCAGGTTCTTTGTATTTACTCAAAAGAGAAGGGTTTTTATGAGGGAGATTGTTAAAATAGTTGGTGGGTTGTTCTCTTGTCCTTATTTCTTTTTTTTCAAAGATAATTCCAAGAACTAAAATAGCAAGTAAAGCCAGAGATAAGACAACTACAATATTTTTTACTTTGAGATTTTTCTTTTTAGAATACCGGTTCTTTTCAGTTAGAAAAACACTTTCTAACTTTTCTTTTTTAAACATATTCTCACTCCTTTTAGTGGGTTAGGGTTGAAATGAGAGTTTCTTTTAGAATATAAACTCCTTCTGGATTGCTCTCGGTTCTATCTGCAAAGATGTAGTTTAATTTAAAAGTCATAGGCTGAGTGGCTCGAAGCCCATCAACGATTAGAATTCTATCTCCCGTAAAGAGGATTTCTTTTTTAAGAGAATCAATCTTGATTTCTGAAGAGTAGAACTTTTGAGTGATCTTTTTAGATTTAGCAGTCTTCATATTTTCTTTGTGTGCTTTTAAAAACTTAGCTTTAAATTGAGGAGCTATAAATTGAGCTGATTTTTTAAGATTTGTTTCTATAGTTTTATCATTCCAGTTGTGACGTAATTTTATAAAGCGAGTGATAGCGTTTATGATTTCTTTTTTGATTAAGTTTTCAGGGATTGATTTTGATGTGTTTATCTTGGTTGTTTTGCTATCAATAGAGATAAGATAGGGTTTTTTGCTAGAGAGTATTGTTAGGGAAATAATCAGAGCTATGTTAATAGTTACAAAAAAGGCTAACAAGCCTTTTAGAATTGAGTTTTGAGCTTGTTCGTCTGCCCAAACCTCAAAGTATTTACGAGACATGAAATTTTTCATGATAACTCCTTTTTTAATTTAAATTTTAAAAAAATGGATTATTTTTTGGATTTAGCTTTGAGGACTTTCCAGTACCCGCCTTTATCAGAGCCTACTCTTTTTACAAGTCCTTTTTTGCTGTTTAGTATCAATGAAAGTAAGAATCTGGAGTGTATGATTTTTTTGTGATTTCTTCTTTTCAACTATTTTTATTTCCTATGTACCTTCTGTTATGCAATTGCAGATTTTCTGTGGACGAAGCCAGCAAAACTGGAAAGGCTCTCTGATCTCCTTTTTGTTCTTGTCTAGAGGAAATTTTTTTTAATGTTATTTGAGATAAGAGTTGTATTCATATTGCTGTATTTTTGCCCCTTAACTATAAGGATATGATAAACTCTAAGGTATTATCAAGGCATTTGATTTTATTCAAATGGTCATACTTACTTTTTTATCAAGTTAGCTAAATGCATAGCTTTAGCTTTTACAGATGTCATAGTTATAGCTACGAGGGGTGTTAAAGAACTTGTAAAAGCTGTAAAACCAGAGCCTACAAGGCTTCTTACCACTATTGGGGTTGCCACCATTGAAAGAGCTACGACAAAGTTCATGACAATTAGAGTTAAATAGTTGCCCTTAATGGCTATGGTTTCTCCCCAAGGGAGGGTCTTTAGAATTAAAGAGAGTATCGCCCAGACTATCTTCCATGAGGCAATCTCCACCATACTTCTAAAGAGGTTTACAGTCATTTTACTGCTGAATACGTGGAAAAGAAGAATTATAGGAGAGAGAATGGTTAAGAATGCCCAACTAAAATGAAAAATTGCTACCATGATAAATCTTGCACAGTACATAATTAGATAGGAGAGATAAGTAAGTACGGCGATTAACATATCACCAAAAGCAAGGAGACTTTTGAAGCTTGGTTTTTGATAGCTTTCCATTTTAAGTCCAGCTTGCTTCATAATATTTTCAATTCCACTCATGTCATCAATTTTATCGGCAAGACCATTTGTAATATCTAAGATAGCTTGGGAGATTTCAGGGAAAGCAATAAGCAAGATGGTTCCAATAAAAACTTTTTTTGTTTTTTCTACAAAGTCACCTGATCCTTGAAACCAAGTAATGGTGATTGCAGTTAAGAAAAATAATGGGAGTAGTAAAAAGTAGAGGTATTTTAATTCAAAATAAAGTTCTCTTGCCATTGGGGCAAGAAGATTGAAATTATCCATAACGACTCCCTTATTTTTGATTTTTTAAAAAGAGGTGAGGTTATAGTTTGGTTTTAGATTTTTGAAAGCATTCCCAAGTTCAGAGTACTGAACTTGAAATTGTCTTGAGTGATTTTTGTTAGCTTTATTTTTAAGAGCAAGTTCTTGGGTTTGAATTTTTAACAAAGTGGCATTGGTTCTTAAGATTTGATTGAGCGTGTGAATCATTATGGCCTGAGATTCTAAAATTGTTTTAGTAGCCCCAGCTTGTGAAGCTCTGTGAGCATAGTGTTTCATCTGTTTTGCAAGCTCATCAGTTTGCTTGGCGTATCTGTAGACGTTGTTGTGATGATTTAAGCTTTCAGCGATAGAGAGATCGGTCTTTTTTTGCAAAGTTGCCTCACTAGTTTTTGGGATTCTTCCATAGAGATTCTTAACAGCTTGGATGCTTTCGTTTAAGTTTTTTAGTTTGGAAAAAGTTCCTGCCTTAAGAGTTCTATTGATTGTGTCTCCAACATACATGGCTTCGTGAAGTCCTCGATTGGTGTCTCTCAAGAGTTTTAGAGTTTCTTCGTTAGCTCCTGTGATTTTTTGGAGTTGCTTTAGTTGATAGATAGACTGCTGGAGTATTTTTGATAGATAGATTAAGTCTCCGCCCCAGAAAGCGTGAGAGGGAATGGCTGAGATTAGGCATAGGAGTAGTGTGAAAATTTTTATTTTCATGTCTTTCTCCATTTGTGAAAAATACTTTAATGTAAATCTGAGTTTTACGTAGGATGTTAATAAATGATTTTTTGTAACTGCTCACCTACATTGTTCAGTTATCCCTAACTTTAGATTTGTTCTTTTAGGTGGTCGGGGCAATGTTAAAACTATAATTCACTGATTTTATTTATTTTTAAAATCACTAGAATTTAAGTGAACAGTTACAATTTTTAACTATGCCACTTTAACGTGCTCAAAAATATATTCTTCTGGCTTCAAAGAACTCTCTTCTTGATGTTTAAATTCTCGTACAATTCTATTGAGAGATTCTCTATGAATGAAACCTTTATCGCATAGGTCAGTAAAATCATCTTTACTGACCCCAGTGACAACTTTAAAGAACTCAGAGTCTTTGGTTTCAATAACATGATCAATTTTATACTCTCTAAATTTTGTCATATAAATAAAGTCTGCCATGCAAATAGCAAGTCTTTTTATCTGAGTAGCATACCATTTTTTCTTGCTCTTTTTTTTCTTATCTTTTTCCTTTTCTATTTCATTTTTTGTTTCTTCTTCAATCTCTTCTTCTGTTTTTTCTTTGTTTCTATCTTCTTTTAATTTTTCCTTAGCTTCTTTTCCTATACTAACTAAATCATCAATACTTCCTACTTCTTGAGTTCTATATCCTTTAACATTTTTTAAGGCTTCATACAAATGAGGGTGAACTTCTAATAGTGCAAGAGCAGGAAAAGAAACCAGCATATTACTAGTAATTCGTTTTGCAAGAGCAATTTTTGCACCTTCACTATTAACAGCTTCAAAGATTTCCCTAGATGTAACAGGATCACTTTTTAAACTCCCTTGATAGAAAGTTTTTATATCAAGAGATGAGCAGAGTCCATCTGTAATTCTCTCTACATTGCCCTTCCTATTAAGATTTAATTGATTATGGCTATCTTGCTGATCAATTTGATCTGTTAAGGCACGAGCATAGCTATAAGTTGTTCTAAGGCAACGAGAAATAGCAAAATCAAAAACCCATCCCTTAGGTTTAAGTACATCTTTTGGGTTTTCGCCTATCCATGCAGATTGAACACGAAAAATGGCTTGAAAATAACTCTCAGCCGATTCAATATCATTTAGGATTAAAATAGAGTCCCATGGCTTAATAGTTACTCCTGTTAAAAACTTTCTACAAGTAAGAGTGATAGTTCCTGCTTTATTAACTTTTCCAGAGTTGACTTTTTCTATTTTTTTAAGAATATCATCTTTTCCTTTGGCAAAAATAACATCATCCAAATCATCTTCATCTGAACGTCCTCCGGCTGCATTGATAATTTCATATTGAGAAAAAATAGGATGATTTTTTAATTTTTTTATAAGCTGTCTTATAGAATTAACTCTATTTAGCCACCATACACTATGTCTTTTAGAGGGAAGTCCTAGATTATCTCCTAGCCTTCCATAAACGCTTAAAGCTGTGGCTCCATGCTCTCTTTTAGATAGACTTTCAAGAAAGTTATCAACAGCATCATTATGAAGAAAACCTTTGCCACTTGTTCTAAAGAGTTCGTTGAGAGAAAAATCTCTATCATCCGTTAAAAATCTCTCTCGCTGAGTTTTTATATCTTTATCGGTAATTTCAATAGTTGATAGGTTTATATCTGGTATCTGCCTGTAAATGAAAGGCTTTTCATTATTAGGATCGTTTTTAATTTCCTGTTTTTTGTTTTCTTGTTCATCAAGGTAGCTATAGGTAAAAACTTGTTCTGGACAAAAGTCGATAGCTCCGATTAAGCGAAATGGAGTTCCAGAAAGATCAAGCCTAAACTTTGGCTTTAGATACTTTAAAATGTTTGAAACTCTATCTGTTCTGCCTCCAAAATGAACCTCATCAAAAATTAATAAGTCCCAATCAACTTTTAAAACTTCTTTTAGCCTATCTTTTACTCCTCCAGTTTCAGAAATATCTAAATCTTGCAGAGAAACACAAAGAACTAAAAGGTTTGAGCTTTGAAGTAAGTTATTATCATCTGTCAAGAAAAGCTCATTAGGATTTTTGTCTTCCTTAGCACGAATTCCTTGCCAGCTTTCAAAGTCAGTATGTTCATTGACAGCTTCAAGCCATTCTTCTATGACTCTTGGCTTATAAGTTACAACGATAGTTTTTCTAGCATCAATGGCTTTTGCAATATGAATACCAGTAAAGCATTTTCCAAACCTCATTTTAGCATTTAATAAAAATCTATTTTTATGAGTTGCAGAGTCTATAGTTTTATATTCATATTCTTTATTAAACCAATCACTTGCTTTTTTTACAGCTTCAGCTTGTTCTTTTCTTAAAGAAAAACTATTTTTTCTATCTGTGCCATAGGCGACTTGATTGAAAGCTTTTTTTACATCATCTAACTGAGCGTAAAACCATTCTTGACCTGATCCATCTGGTTTTCTTTCTATACCATTTTGCTCTAATTGTTTATGGATATGATGATCAGTTTTTCCTTTGGGTAAGTTTCGAACCCAGAGGATTATTGGTTTCTCTGGATTGCTGGCTCCAAATTGCTCATAGATTCGTTTTTCATGACGACCTTTGAGGCAATGCCCTACTTTTAACAAACCTTGTTTTTGCCAAGTAGGTGTGGTATAAACATAGAGTTCTAGTTTCTCAGACATATCGATCACCTCTCTTAATCCAGATCACTTAATTTAACCCAATTATTTTCAGAATCTTTGATGAACCAAAAGTGCCAACCATTAACAGCTGAATTTGGTGAATGCTTATGCACAATTGCTTGTGCAGCCGCAGTAGGAGTATTATACAATTTTTGTTTGTATTTAATCTTACCTGATTTAAGTAAAACAGCTCTATATGGTTTGCCTTTATAAGATTTCATCAAAGGTTTATTTTTTTTAAAACAATTTTTCAGATTAGGTCTATTCTTACTTTTTTTCTTTGAATCAACCCTTCTTTTCCTTCCTAATCCCAACTCTCTTAATTCTTCCTGATGACTTTCTTTTATAGCTTTTCTAAGTATATCTTTAAGCTTTCTTTCTTTTCCCAACTTGGGTTTCACTTTGTTCCCTTTAGGTTGTGCTATAGAAATAATTACAGCTTCTATATCATTTGCATATTGTGCTTTTTTGGTAAAATAAACCGAAAAATGAGTCCAAAGTGCAGAATGTCGATCCTTTAAGTGATTATTAACTCTTTTTACTAGATCAGAGGCACGACCTACATAATATAACTCTTTTTCATCATAAAGAGCATATACTCCTGGTGTGTTTCCAATATACTGGATAACTTTTTTTTTATATCTTTCAAATATCTTTTTTGAGATACCTTCTAACTTTTGAGTAAGTATCATTGAACGATTTGCTCTTTTTTCCATAAATGCTTTCCCATTGAAATTATAAAAAATCTTTCAATATTCAAAAAAATTGCTCAAGCAGTCCATTTCTCTACTTGTTCTACAATGTATTTCTGTTCCTCTAGATTGATATTAAAATACTTAAAAAGTCCCTCATCTGTCCAAAGTTGTTTGGTATTTAATAAAGGAATCCAAGCAAATGTTTCTCTTTTTGTATGTTGCGTTGGTTTTCTCAGACCCAAAAGAAACCTTGCGAAATTTGTTCTTAAAAAAAATAAAAAATTTTCAGCTTCTTTTTTATTTGTAAAACTATGAGCCACACTGTAAGTTTCTGTTGAAATTTGTCCTCTTTCCAAAATAAAAAAGTGCTTCGATCGAGGAAGAATTTGATCCCTCTTGCCTTTACCACCACCAGAAGCTTCTGGAAAAGCTACTTGATACTCATTTATTTTATCTGTATTTGTTGGAATTAATCTTCTCGGAATTTTGTTAATTATTTTTCCTACACTTAAACATTCAACAGGTTGATCTGATTCAGAATAATTCAATTGATTTCTTGAAAAATAATTTCCTGGTAAACCAAAAGGCTTTCTCGGCCACACTACTTCAGAAACAAATGTATTACCCTTCTTTAATACTTTATTAAGTATTGAGTATGCCTCTGTATGAGGAACAATAATATCCCATTTAGAAAGATCCGTTTCTTCTGTTTGGTTTCCATTATCAATAATAGTTTCTCCTTTATGGTTTTTATCCCAATATAAAAAACATACTCCACCTCTAATATCTACAGTAGGAAAAACAAAAGAAGAATTTTCAAAATAAGTTATTTTCTTAAGTTTTTTATCTTCTATCATATGACTACGAAAATTATCTAACCCTTTACCTCCAGAAAACCAACGGGCAGGAACAACTAAGGAAAACTTGTGAATTTCTTGTGAATCAATTAGAGATTCAATAAAAATATTATAAATAGGTTTAGCACTTTTTCCGTAGCCTTCATCTTCTTCTTGATAAGGGGGGTTACCTACGGTAACAATCTTCTTGCTTCCGGTTTTTTCTTTAATATATTCCAACATGGCTTTTAACTCCTTGTTAAATTTGTCCTTATCAAGGCGACCATTTTCTTCTGAAAGATAGTTGCCATTTCTTATGTTTTTTGTAAAGTTTTTATTATGAGATTTTTCATTTCCGTAAAAGGTTCTAAGAGTAAGCAAGTAGTGCCTCTCATCTGGAGCAAGAGCAAAGTATCTATTACTTTTGTATAAATCTTCAAATACTTTGTAAGTGTCCACTAAGCCTCTCTTTGATTTATAGAGGTTTCTAACTAATGCTGTTGCAAGAAGAATTTCACCAGCTTTGCAAAATGGATCGAAAAATACGTATTCATCACTAGTTAAAGCCTCTTTATCTAAGCACTTTACCAGCTCTACAGCTTTGTCCATTTTCATAATGGGCTGATCTCGCCCCTTTGTGCTGCCTAAGATATCTACCACGTGGGTATTAACAAATTTTAATGCCTCCGACATATTTTCCCCTAAGCTACTTTCGCAAAATTAAAATCTTTAAACCGGTTGTTTTTTATATTTTTTTCAAATGAATCTATAAATTTCATGCTTCTTTTATATTCTATAGGAATAGGTTTTGATTTTTTTAAATTTTTAAAGTACTCACACCAAGAAAGTTTAAAATCAATGGGTCTGTGCTTGTTTTTCTTAAACCACTTTCTACTAACATTTGTCTTGTTGGAAGCTTCTTTTGCTTTAATAGGATCGTCCTCTAGGCAAGAGAGAGCTTCATTTTCATGAATTTGATATTTAATACAAGAAAGAATATGAGCTAGAAAATCTTTGTTTTTATCTATAAAAATACTAGTTCTGAGCCCTCTCTTTTCATTATCTAGTAAAAAATTAAAAACTATACTCCAAACACGACTTCTACAAAAATCTATATTTTTTCTATCAACATCTATTGCCCATAAATTATTTAAAGTATTTGCAACAGAATAAAAGTGAGACTTTCTAACTTTTGATTTGCTAGCCTTTTTGAAAAATGCTTTTAGTTGCCTCTGGATAATAGCAATGACAAAGTTCCCATGTCCGCAAGTTGGTTCAAAAAAAACAGTGTTTACATTTCCCCAGACAGATTTATCTAACATATCTAACATTTCTTGTGCATATTTTTCAGGGGTAAAAACCTCTCCTAAGTCTCTTATGCGTTTTCGGCTTCTATGATGAGCTAGACTTAGCATCTCTTTGCTTTGAACTTCCTCTGTTTCCATAATAACTAATCGATCATGATTAGCTATAATCTTTATAGGAGTTTCATTAATGGAAATAAATTCTATCTTAATCTAGAGAAAAGGACAGTAAATTGCTCTAACAATACTGTAAGTCGGTTATCTGACCACCCTATCCAAGCTTGAATTTCTCTAATTTCTTCACTTTCCAACAAATGAAGTTCACTATTTCATATCAAGGTGAATTGTTAGTGCAATCCCCATCGTCATCATAAACTAGAGTTACGCCTAAAAGAGGAGGGTTGCTTACTATCCGGATATTGTAGAAATTGTAGCTTAGCTGCTCTATACAAACGGTGGTTAAACCATCATTTCCTGTAAAAGCATTATTGTTAATTCTGAGAGGATTGCCTCCATTTAAAATAATCACTGAAGTTAACTGATTATTTGCAAAAGCCCATTCTCCAATATATGTCACACTATCTGGAATCGTAACTGATACAAAAGATTGATTTTCAAAAGCTCTATCCCTAATAGATGTAACACCATCTGGAATTGTTACAGAAATTAACTGATTATCTGCAAAAGCACTGTTCGCAAAATATTGAGTAACACTATCTGACATGGTAACTGATGTTAAAGAATTATTTGCAAAAGCCCTGTCTCTAATAGATGTTACACTATCTGGAATTGTTACAGAGGCTAACTGATTATTTTCAAAAGCACCATTCCCAATAGATGTAACACTATCTGGAATTGTTACAGAAGTTAACTGATTATTTGCAAAAGCACTGCTCCCAATGGATGTCACACTATCTGGAATTGTTACAGAGGCTAACTGATTATTTTCAAAAGCACCATTCCCAATAGATGTAACACTATCTGGAATTGTTACAGAGGCTAACTGATTATTTGCAAAAGCATTGTCTCTAATAGATGTCACATTATCTGGAATTGTTACAGAGGCTAACTGATTATTTTCAAAAGCACCATTCCCAATAGATGTAACACTATCTGGAATTGTTACAGAGGCTAACTGATTATTTGCAAAAGCACTGGGCCAAATAGATGTAACACTATCTGGAATTGTTACAGAGGCTAACTGATTATTTGCAAAAGCACTGGGCCAAATAGATGTAACACTATCTGGAATTGTTACAGAGGCTAACTGATTATTTGCAAAAGCCCTGTATTCAATAGACGTAATACTATCTGGAATTGTTACAGAGGCTAACTGATTATCTGCAAAAGCCCTTTCTCCAATCTCTGTCACATTATCTGGAATTGTTACAGAAATTAACTGATTATTTGCAAAAGCACCATTCCCAATATATGTAACACTATCTGGAATTGTTACAGAGGCTAACTGATTATTTTCAAAAGCACCATTCCCAATAGATGTCACACTATCTGGAATTGTTACAGAGGCTAACTGATTATTTGCAAAAGCACTGTGCCCAATCTCTGTCACATTATCTGGAATTGTTACAGAGGCTAACTGATTATTTGCAAAAGCACTGGGCCCAATAGATGTAACACTATCTGGAATTGTTACAGAGGCTAACTGATTATTTGCAAAAGCACTGCTCCTAATATATGTAACACTATCTGGAATTGTTACAGAGGCTAACTGATTATTTGCAAAAGCCCTGTATTCAATAGACGTAATACTATCTGGAATTGTTACAGAGGCTAACTGATTATCTGCAAAAGCCCTTTCTCCAATAGATGTCACACTATCTGGAATTGTTACAGAAATTAACTGATTATTTGCAAAAGCACCATTCCCAATATATGTAACACTATCTGGAATTGTTACAGAGGCTAACTGATTATTTGCAAAAGCACTGGGCCAAATAGATGTAACACTATCTGGAATTGTTACAGAAGTTAACTGATTATTTGCAAAAGCACTGCTCCTAATATATGTAGAACCATGTGAAATCGTAACTGATGTTAAAGGATTATTTGCAAAAACACTGCGCCCAATAAAGCTCGCATTACCTGGAATTGTTACAGAGGCTAACTGATTATTTGCAAAAGCACCATTCCCAATATATGTAACACTATCTGGAATTGTTACAGAAGTTAACTGATTATTTGCAAAAGCACTGTGCTCAATCTCTGTCACATTATCTGGAATTGTTACAGAGGCTAACTGATTATTTGCAAAAGCACTGTGCCCAATAGATGTCACACTATCTGGAATTGTTACAGAGGCTAAATTATTGTAAGAAAACCCTGAAAGACTTGTTACACTATCTGGAATTGTTACAGAGGCTAACTGATTATTTGCAAAAGCACTTCTCCCAATAGATGTCACACTATCTGGAATTGTTACAGAAGTTAAATTATTGCCAGCAAAAAAACTGTTCCGAATAGATGTAGAACCATGTGAAATCGTAACTGATGTTAAAGGATTATTTGCAAAAACACTGCTTCCAATAAAACTCGCATTACCTGGAATTGTGACAGAAGTTAACTGATTATTTTCAAAAGCACTGTATCCAATAGATGTCACACTATCTGGAATTGTTACAGATGCTAACTGATTATTTGCAAAAGCATCTTCTCCAATTCTCCAAATAGATGTCACATTATCTGGAATTGTTACAGAAGTTAACTGATTATTTGCAAAAGCACTTCTCCCAATAGCAAAAATCCCTACAGGTATAATAACATCTCTGGGACATACATTGCCATTATTATCCAAACCAAAGTAATCAGTAATTTCCGTCCTATCTGAGTTAAACGCAAAGCAGATGTGACGGGTAGTTCCTGTGTCCAAAATACAGGAACCACCTTCTTCATAGTAACCTGAATTACAGCTTGAAAAAGTACAAGTACCCCAAGAATTACTGCTCCAAGTTTGAGTCCCATGACCGTTAAGAATACTGCAATTACGAGTATTAAGAACACATTCTTCATTTTCAATATGTTGATCATCAGAACAACTTAAAATGCAAGCACCTGTGTGTTCTTGGTAACCTGAATGACATCTTGAAAGCACACAATTACCCCAAGAACCGTTTGCCCAAGTTTGAGATCCTTCACCATTACTAATACCATTTCCAAAAATTAATTCGACATTCTTTTAACGCATAGCGTCCTGGCTTTTTAATCAAACTCTGCTACATTTTTAGAGTCATGTCGAAAAAAGATTTAGTTACACAGATTCAAGGGTATGATTTTCTAGCTACTTACAAAGTGGAAAGAAGTGCCAACATCAAGATAAAACTTCAAGCTTTGCACCATATGCAAAAAGGAAAATCGATTCAAGAAACAGCAGGTATGGTTTTGTATCACCGTCACAGTATCAAATCCTGGTTACAGTCTTTTGTAGACTTTGATTACGAGGGATTGATAGATCGAAAAGGCAGAGGACGTAAACCCCGTTTGCCAGTGACAGAAGAAGAGAACTTCAAAATCAAGTTAGATGAAATTCAAGACACAAGAGAAGGAGGAAGCATAGGAGCAAAGGGAATACAGGAACTTTTAGCAGATGAATTTGACTGTTGCTATTCTCTTTCTGGGGTTTATGCTCTTTTAGACCGTCTTAATATTGTATGGATCAGTGGTCGTTCTCTTCATCCTAAAACTTCACAAGAAGCTATGGAACAGTTTAAGGAACATTTTCCAGAAGAGGTGGAGAAAATAAAGGAAAAGATTCAGACTCATAAAATAGAGATTTGGTGGCAGGATGAATGCAGAATAGGCCAGCAAGGTTCTTTAAGCAGGATTTGGGCAAGAAAAGGCACACGACCTAGAGTTGTGAGACAAAGACAATTTTTATCCACTTATATTTTTGGAGCAGTTTGTCCGGATAAAGATAAAGGCTGTGCTTGGATTTTACCGGAATGTAATTCAGGGATGATGCAAATTCACTTAGATGAGATATCTAAAAATATTCAAGAAAACTATCATGGAATTGTTTTAATGGACAGAGCCAGTTGGCATACCACAGAGACTTTGATAGTTCCTAAGAATTTATCCCTGATGCCTTTACCTCCTTATAGTCCAGAATTAAATCCCATGGAACAAGTCTGGCAACAATTACGAAGGATCAAATTATCGAATGCATGTTTTAAAAACTATGACCATATACTGAATACTTGTTGTGAGGCCTGGAATACTTTTTGCGATCAGGAGGGCAGGATTAAAAAATTATGCACTCGATCTTGGGCAAAACAACAAGATGAATCAAGCTTGTAAATTAATTTGAACCTATAAATTAAATTGCGTAACTGATTTTTTTCATTTTACATCTTAACCTCACTTTTTTACACTTATTTTAACCCATCAATCGATTCACACAACAATAGATATACATAAAATAAACATATCTTATGAAAACTCAACCTCCCTTCAAAAAAAACTTTTTTAAAGCCTCCTAATTGAAACTTTTCCTTAAGTCAATTTTAAAATTTTAAATTTGAACATAAAAATGTCGAATTAATTTCTGTAATTGGTATAATGTCACAACTTCTTGTGTTAGAAACACAGAAACCACCTTCTTCATGATAATTTGTGTTGCAACTTGAAAATGTGCAAGCTCCCCAAGCATCGTTTTCCCAAGTTTGAGAGCCTTCTCCGTTAGGAACACAATTTCTAGTATTAGGAACACATTTATTATTTTCTAAATGGTAACCCGTTTTGCAATTTGAACTAGATGGAGGAGTTGTAACTGATGGCTTTTTAGAATCGTTACAACTAAAGAGAAAAAGGCTTAAAAGAAAGATATTGTATAAAAGAAATTTATTCATTAGAAGCTGTTCCTCATTTGCTTCGGTTTCACATATTTTATTTATCGACAAAATAATTTGAGAACTTAAATAGAACTATTACACCGTAAGGCTAGCTTTTAGTTTTAATTTTATGAATTTCTCTTGATTTTCCCCTTCACCAGCTATGGAGATGCGTCCTATTCTAGAGACACACCAGTCCCATCAAGTCTAGCTCCTAATGACCGTTTTTGATTTCGACTATCATATTCTAAAGAGAAAAATTTTTATATTTATCCATAGAAAACTAGACCTTTTGCCAATTAAGATTGGGCTATAAAATGCTAATCTTAACGTAAGCATGAAAAGCATGAAAAGCATGAAAAGCATGAAATTTTTGATCATTCTACCTTTAATCTTTCTTAATGCTTGTGCTAGTGTTGGTACTACAAGAATTTCAGGTATTAATACCACTGAAAAGCCCCCTACTTGTAATTTAGATGTTTATTCAAGTGCTAAAGAAATTAAAAAAAAATATAAAGTAGCATGTCTAATAGACTCAAGAACAGGAACGACTGTATTCCACGGTAGAAATGTCAATGAAGCTATCAGCCAAGCAAAACCTCATGCTTGCAAATGTGGTGCAGACGCTTTGATTATTGAAAATGTCGATACTGAAGGAATTGGTTTTAGTAGTTGGGGTATGGGTAAAGCAATTATAAAAGCTATTATTTACGATCAACCTTTAAATGATAAATGTGAGATGTTTTCTGCATTGAAAAGTAAAGGTAACAAAGCAATCTTAAGAGTGCCAAGCTCTTATAATCATTTGAAAAGAGGGGATTCTTTAATATTAAAAGATAAAGAAGGACAAAATATTACTGTTCAGATTAAGAAAAGCAAAGGCAATGCTATTTTGGTTGTTTTCCCTAAAAATCAGGAGGTACAAGAAAAGTACTCTTCAAGTATTTGTGATAATGATTAAATTTTAAAATCTTGAAGTTTAAAATCAAGCATTCGGTTCTACATTTATTTTAATTTATCTTCAGCATCACTGGTGGCTATCCAATACTCTTTTTGCGAGGGATAGAGCTTTATGACAGTTTTTTCTTCTCCCTGAATCATAAAAGCCTCTGAAAACTCTCTTTTTTTACTTTGAAGGCTTGCTACAAGGGAGAGTTCCCTCTCATTAAGCTTTAATATCTTCTCAACAGGTTTTAGGTCTCCTTTTTGTTGGAGGATAAATTTCGTGGCAGTGTTGTTTAAGATTGCAGAGCCTATTTCATGATTTGCAATTTCCTCTATCCCTTGAGTGATGAATGTTATGCCAGATCCAGTTTTTCTAAGAGTTCGCACACAATACTCCATAAAATTTGAACTAGCCTTTCCCTTAAGTAGCTCCCAACACTCATCCATTAAAATGCGTTTCTTTTTTAAAGTTGTTTTAGTGTCGTTGGATTCTACTCTTTGTAAAATAAAATCAGTGATAATTAAAATCATAACACTTTGAAGGTCTGGGTAATTTGATAATCCTTTAAGATCAAAAACTACAAAATCATTTTCAGTTTTAAAGTTTCCTTGAGTGTCTAGAAGTTTTCCGTAAGGAGTTGAACTTGTCCAAGGATAGAGCATTTTAGCAAAGTTTTGAAGTTTTTTATCATTTGAATTTTTAAGTAGATTTTTAAAGTCCGAGAGTCTTGGAGTTTTATTGAACTTATAAAGTTCATCAATTTTTTCCTCTAATAAAGCACGTTCTAATTTGGGAAGTTTCTCTCCCTCAACATCCGTTAATAAGTTCTCCATAAGTGCCAATAAGAATTTAATCTTTCCTGAATTTGGAGCCTTTGCGTTTCCTTGTAATGCAAACGGATTAAACGAGAGTGAATTGGGATTTTCTTCTGAGTTATTAGATGATGGGGCAACATCAACATACTGACCTCCTATTAGTTTGCAAATTTTTCTGTAGCTTCCGCCAATATCAATAATAAAATTCATGGAGTTTTCCTTGATAGATTGAAGCAAAATAAGATTGTTTAAAAAGCTCTTCCCCGATCCACTGGAGCCTGTAACCAAAGAATTGTAGTTAGAAAGTTTAGAATGAAATGGATCATATTTAACAAGGGCTTTTTCTCTGTTTCTAAAGAGACAAATTGGTTTTTGATCTACTCCTGTGTAGCTTTGATAAACTGGTAAAAAATCAGCAAGGTTATTTGCTTTTATTTTTTTAGGCCTTGCCATAGTTAAATTGCCAAAAGGAATAAGGGTTTTAAAAACTTTAAAGCTTGCCAAAGTCTCCTCAAATCCTTCGGCTCCATTTAGCTGGCGAAAAACATTCATTATGGATTTTGATTTTGCTTCTAAGTTATCTGGACTTTTATCCTGCAATTTAATTGCCATTTGAAAAAAGAAAATCTTCTGCCCAGTTTCTATGACGTCTCTGATTAATTCCTCTATAGAGTCGGCCTGAGATTCACTTTCAATATCACTAACTCTTTCGTTTCGAGATAAACTCATAGAATGTGCCATTCGTCTTTTCATTTGTAGTAAGGATAGCTCTTTTGATTGATTGGGCACTTTAATATGAATGAATAGAAAAAATGCCATAGGAAAATTTATAAGCCTTTCAATGAGTGAGCTTTGAGTGTATTCAGGTAGAGTTTTTAGAGTTAAAATTCTGTGGTAGTGTTCATCATAGAAAAGGTCTTTGTGTCCAGTAACAAAATCAGAAAATATAAGCTCTTCACGAGGAGAGGTGCAAGAAAGTTCAGGAATAATTTCTAACTCTTTTGGTTTAAAGACTTGCTCTTTGTGGGAGGTATTTTCTTTAGGGGTTGGTTGGTGCTTTGACCTCTCTGGGTTTAAAAATTCATAAATAAGGTTTTTAATTTCTTTTTTACTTAAGGTTTTGCTTTTTATTCCAGAAGTAGAAAGTGTGTCGGCAATAGAAGTGGTGAGAGTTTGAGTGTTTTTTAATCTTCGTTCGTGTTTTTTTTGTGTAATGCTTTGGAAAGATTTGCGAGTTTTGAAAAAGTCAAAGAGTGATTTTTTGTTAGCTATATTTTCTGGTCTGTTGTAGATAAAGACGTAAATGTCTTTTCTTAAAAGGTTTTCATTAAGACATTCCTTTTTTAAAAGATTTAGCCTGTCTTTTGATATTTCATTGATGTTTTTATTGTGTGATTTTAGTTTTTCGTGAGTTTCTAAGATTGTGCTGTGATCAGAGTGGCTTTTTATGAAGAAGCTAATTTCTGTATTGTCAATAAGTCCGTTTAAAAAAGAACGCAAAGCTAGAGTAAGAGAGTTTATTTTTTCATGAGTTTTAGATTCAATTGCTAAGCCTTCTAGCTTTAGTCCTTGAACAAGAGTGCCGTCAGATAAAGCAACGGAGTTATCAAAGAAATCCCAAAAGGGAAGTTGTTCGGCGAGAGAGTGTTCGGTAGTAAATTCAGAGAAGTTCTTTAGAGGTGTTGGGTTTTTGTTCATAACTCTCCCTTTTAAAATAAGGTTTGTATTTGGTGTCAGGAAGATTGGCGGAGTATGTACTTGGGTTAGTAAGGCTTTGGAGTTTATCTTGGAGATAGTTTTCTGGTTTGCCTTTTTTTGTAAAGTAGAGAGTTATGGCAAGGGTTATTGAGCCTATATAAACAATTGGAAATTTAAGCGTGGTTTGTCCGAATAATAGGTTGCTGATTGAGAGGTATAGAAAAATTAAAAGTAAGTCTATAAGTTCAAAGCCTAGTAGTTTTAGTTTTCCCTCAAGTTGTCGAGGGGTTTTTGATGTGAGTAAGCTCATCTTTCCTCCTATATCTAAAATAATTAAATAAAAATAGCTTGTTTTTCTTATGATTTACGATATACCTACAAATGTGAAAGCAAAGAAAATAAAATCAAATAATATTCAGATTAGTAACATCATAGGGTTATTACTAATAATTTTACCTTTTGTATTGCAAACTGAATATTTTATAAAAAGTGAATCTGTTAAACAGCCAATTATGGATTTTGTAGAAGAAAATTTTATGGGCTTTGATCTTCATAAGAAAAATAAAAATTTTAGATCTCTTTTGAAAAAAGAAGAAATTAGTTTTTCTGGAGAATACAATTATGCTTATCTTGTGCCAAAAGATAAAAAATCTTTGAAAATATTTAATGAAATCTTTAACTATAAAAAATCTTCTCACCTTTTAATAAGAGAAAATTCAAAGGAAATCAATAAAGACATTACCGTTTTCTATCAATTACCTTCTGATTTTTCATATCAGTACAATAGCCATTCTATTTCTCCGAAAGTAATGGCTATTGTAAGATCACAAGGAGAGTCAAAGAAGAATGTAATGGAAAATCTAGGAAAACTTAATAAAAATAAGAACACGGTTGAAAATAGAATGGGTGGAAAGATAGAAAGGGAAAATAAGATGAGCTTATTTCAGTTTATAGAAAAACTTTTGTGGATACTTTTCGTATTTATTTTAATCTCATCCAGTTCTTTGTTTTTGCATTTATGGCACAATTCTTTAAAAGAATTAAAGCTGATTAAACCTCAGGTTTATTTTTTCTTGATTTTTATATTGATTATTACTATTTTTCAGAGTTTCATGCCTGAAATAGAAAGTAGGACTTGGGTAAGCCTTGTCAGTATTGAAGTAGGCATTGGTCTAAATATATATAATTTATTTTTGAAAGATTTAGTAAATAGTAAAACTTATAAAATCAATGATTGACTGAGCTCCAAACCCAATCGCCGACCCCACGAGAGCATAGATAATATGTTGTTTTGCATTAGGATTTCCTGTAATAAAGCTAAAGGTTGCTACTACAAGCCCAATCACAGAAACAAGGGGCAAGATGACCCCTGTAAGCCTTGATTTGATGCTGACCAGTGAACTCTCAAGGCTTGCAAATACTGGCTCTTGCAGGAGCAAATAAAAAGCTCCTGTAAGACATAGAAAGCCTACAATTTTTTTAAACCGATAAGCCTTATTCATTACTAGCCCCCTTTAAGTCAATACTCTCTGGTGCTTTTTCTTCCATAGGATCGAGTTTCATATAAATATCGTCACTTCCAAAAAAATCCCATTCAAGCTTCATAAGACCTTGATTTTGTCCCATGAGAATCTTTCCTTCTCCCACACTATTCCAGTAGTACTTTTTATCAGGAGTCTGACTTGGCTCTCTTGTTAAAATGACATACTCATATTTTTGAGGATTCCTGTTTTCAGGTAAAAGATAAAATTTTGCCCTTAAAAGAGTTTTGATAAACACATGGTAAGTCTTTGCTCCTTCAAAAATTCTAGCTTGGCCAAGTGTTCGCTTTCTTCTGACTTTCCCATAGTTATCTCTTTCTCCTTTAAAGATTTCAAAAGTTTTTGCCTCTGGCTTTTCTGAAAATTTAGGTTCTATTTTTAATATATTTGAATTCATAAACTCCTCCTTTTGTTTTTCTACGAAGCGTTCTTTAGTGAATAATCTTGATAATCTGCAAGCTCTTCTCTTAGCTCTTTTAGAGTTTCATTGAGTAGTTGATAGGTTTCATCCCATGAGTAACCTAGAAAATGTGAAATTTCTAAAATACTCATGTGCTCCCAGAATCGACAATGGATAATAACTTTTTCCTCTGGGTTTAGGTTCCATAAAGCTTTGTGGAGTTTTTCTTCAAGCAACATGATGTCTCCCCTTTTTAGACGCAAAAATAGCATGAGATAAACTGGCTTGAGAAATGGGTTTGAGGGCGTTCGAAGTTTTTTTAGCCCCTATATAGGGGGACACGGTCGGTATGAAGCCCTTAAAATAGGCTCTAACCTTTTGTAATCCTTGAGCTTTTCGGTCTCTCACGGAAGAAGTGGAGAGGCATAATTTTTTTGAAATCTCCTTTTCAGAGAGTCCGTCCCAAAAGATCATTTTAATAACAGTTCTTTGCTTAAATGTAAGCTGGTTTAAAGCTTTTTTTGCAAGCACTTTAAATTCGTCAGACTTCTCTTCAGAGACATCATCACTCCAGAGAAAGAGGTTATCCTTCTTCTGTAATTTTTCATGCTTCTTAGGGGAAATCAAACTCTCAGAACGCTCTACCTCTATGGCTTTAAGATAGCTTTCCCATTCTTGTGGTGACCATTTTTTAGACTTTCTTCTTAAGACTTCTAGTTCTTTTTTATTCATATTTTCTCCTTTTGATTGATAAATGAAGAAGAGATCTAGTCTTTGTTTTTCTATAGTTTGAATGTTTTAAGCTTCTTCAAAGGAAAAAATCAAGAGAAAAAACTTAATGATTCTAAATAGTTTCCCACTTAGAAAAAATGATGCATAGTTTTTAAAAAAACCTTTCCATGTGGAATAACACACTTTCCAAATGGAAAAAAGTAAGTAAAAAGTTTTCTAGTTGGAACAATATTCTTTCAAGAGGCTTGATTTCTTTTTTCTAGTGTTATATCAAATCTCAAAAGGAACTTTTATGATTGAGAATACAAATTTTGGAAAAGTAGAAAAACGCCTCCCTTATGCCTCTACGAGAGATAAAAAAGATATTATTTACTCAGAAATGATCTCTGAACTAAAAGAAGTCTTACAAAGCTATTTAGATAAGAATCCTAACATTTCAGCTAATGGCTTTTGTGCTAGAAATAGCCTAAGCTCTACAACTATTCACTACCTATTAACCGGGGTGACAAAGAAGAAGATTTCAGCAGAGGTTGTTAGAAAAATTGTTTTTGGCGTTTATCGCGGAAATACAATCAAAGACATTCTTCAAAACACAAAAGGACAGCTGGGGAAATTTTTAAGAAAATCCTTTGAAGGGCTTGAGACTGTAAACTTTGAAGCCATAATCAGTCCCATTAAGGAAAGCTATTTGCAGACAAGAGAAGGGCGAATTATTACTGTTTTAGCTTATAATAAGGGTGGAACTACAAAAAGTGAAATTGCCAACACTTTAGACTCTTTTGCTTTAGAGGTTTTAGATAAAATGTTAAAAGATAAGATTTTAGTAAAAGATGAAACTGGAAGGATTACAGGGCAACATCAAAATCAGTATATTGACAATACCATTACAAAGAAAATGATAAGTGACTTAGCTTACTATTTAAAACCCACAGAAGTAGATAAAGGACTTAATCAATTTAAAACTCTTTGTGGGAAGTTAAGCTCTGAAAAAAGAAGGAGGCAGAAAGAAATTATGAAAAATGCCATTGATGAACTAACAAAACTCTATTCTGAGGAAGATGAAAATGGAGAACACTCTTTTTTCATTTTAGGCTCAGATACCCTTACTCAACCAGAAATATCTACAGGAGAAGAACAATGAAGAATATGATTTTTTATTTAATTTTGTTATTTAGCTTTCAGTCTTTTGGATACACCTCTTTTGAATTTGAAGAAATATCTGACCTTTTTTATGAAGCTTTAGAAATTAGCTTTGAAGTTGAAAATAATAAGGATTTAAGTGTTGAGGAAAACAAAGAAAGACTCCTTGATTTAGGGTATAACCCTATTTTGGTTGAGGAAATTGCATTAGAAGAACAAAACCTTTCTAAATTCTCATTAGGAAACGAGTTTCAGGTTTCTAGTATGAGAGTTGATATGGGGACTGTTGGTGGAAACTAAATATTATATTCACAAATATTCAAATGTGTGATTTTCTTTCTGCAATAGGTTTGCTTTTTTCAGGAATAGGAGGCTTAGGTTTAGTCTGGCTTGGATATTATTCATTTAATAACTGGAAAAAAGAAGCCTTATTAAAGAAGAATGCAGAAGTTGCCTCTGAGGCTCTTTATTGTGCATTAAGAATCAAAGAAGTTTATAATTCATTCTTCCCTCCCCTTGAAAGTACGAATCAGGAAGATGAGGGTTTAAAAGAATATGAAAGGATGAGGAAAAAAGTAATTAGAAAAATGGATTTCTATAAAAAAGATTTGGAATCTCTTTCTTCTAGCATTAAAAGTGTTCAAATTTTTTTAGAAGATCAAGCATTTGAACTCCTAAGAGACATAGAAAACACTATTAAGAAAGCTTTGATAGAATATAATGAAATAATAGAAATTAAAGAGACATGGTCAGAAAGTTATGTTGATACCCGTGGGGCAGAAGTGGTCGCTAACAATTTAAAAAATATCTATGGCTCTAATGGGCATAAAAAAAAGATTGAACAAGACATCGAACAGCTAAAATTTATTCTAAAACCTCATATTAAGTTTAGAAAAAAATGATTTAATAAGGGTTGTCATGATAGAAGAAAATAAACAGAAATCTCTTTCAGCGTGAAAAACCTTATTTTAGTCTATAAAAAAAGCTTTCAGAATTGAACAAAATTGAAGAGAATCCCTTTCAGCTCTGAACACTTTATTATCCTTAGGTGTTAGGATTCAGGGTGATTCATGGTATATAGTGCTTCCGTTTAGGTTTTCAGGGTTTTTTCTCTAGAGAATCGACCGGAAAATCTAAGCGTATTCATTATATAGTGCTTCCGTTTAGGTTTTCAGTTTCCTAAGATAGAGAAGTTGGATTGTTTTGAGCGAAGATTTTCTAAGAAGAAATTTAGGACAAAGAAAGAGTGCGATGAGTGCATAGCAGAAACCTTAAAGAGTGCCAAGAAGCGCTTTACAGTTGTCAAGAAAAAGGGGGGTTTTTTTATTTCGAGAGATTTGGATTATATTAAAAAGCAGATGCGAAAAATGGGTGTGTTGATTTTACTTACCGATTGCGATCAAAAGCTTTCAAAAGATGAGATCTTAGAGTTGTATAGAAACAAAGATAGCATTGAAAAGATTTTTTTGTCTTTCAAGCATGATATAAATGAAAAGCGAGCGAGGACTCATTCGCTACAAACCATGAGAGGAAGTTTATTTATTAACTTTATAGCTTTAATTTTAATCTCTCACATAAACAATGTGATGAAAGAAAAGAATCTGTACAAGAAATTTTCAAAAACAGAGGTCTATAAAATTTTAGACAAATTAAAGTTCTATAAATTGGCCACAGGACAAACAAGATTAGGAGAGTTATCCGGTAAGCAAAAGAGCCTTTATAAAGCTTTTAATGTGACTCAAGAAATCCCACACAGCTTTAAGTTGTAAAATCCCCTCCGACTAATGCGAAGCATTACGAGGGCCGAATAAAAACCTAGTACCAAAATTAACAGATTTCAGGTTATAAGGAAGAGGATTTAGATGGAGAGCCAACATTTGTCACAATAACAGCAGATACTTTATCACAACCAAAAAATAACAAAGGAGAATTAAAATGAAAAAAATACTATTTGCAACATTAACTCTTATCTTCACTCAAGTTGCTTTGGGCTTTGTAAATAATGAGCTAAATGAAAGTGCAGAAATTAAAATCTATGAAGGTTCAGAAGTAGAAAGTAATTGTTTTCCTTCAATTGATAAAGAAATCCTTGTGAGGGGCCTATTATCCTTGGAGGAGAAGGTGGCACAAACCCTCCTAAAAGTAAGGACGAGAAAGATAAGAGTGACTATGGAATTTATTCCCTTTCTGATGGTTCTGAGGATTATGGCTTTGAGGGTGATAGTGAGCTTATGATATTTCATCTAAGAGCTGAAATAACAAGGCTTGTTAGAGAAAATGAAGATTTTTTTAATGTGGATTTTTTATTAAGTGAGCTTGGCAAGAAATATACTCATCTCAATCTTACAGAAAGCGATATCTTAGAGGTTTATGAACAAAATAGCTTGCTTGACTTTTTTAGGCCTTTTAAACTAGTGTCAGATGGAAGAAGCAATGTTGTTGGTGGAGAGGGTGGAAATTAATTTAATAAATATTTATAAATTTAATGGAGGTCAAAATGAGTGAAGCAGGAATTTTAATTTATATTAGGGGTAGAGAATATAAAATATCAGATGACAAAATAAGTTTTGCTGAAGTAGTAAATCGTGCTTATCCTGATGGGAAACAAGGGCCAGATTATGAATATGATGTTAGATGGAAAGATGGGCCAAAAGATAGACCGGAAGGAATTCTTAAGGAAGGAGAAACAACACCAATTGTGAATGAAATGAAATTTGATGTCATACTCACTGATAAATCATAGTAAAGATCTCTCTAAGTTAATAAGTGAAAAGTATAATATAGAAATAAGAGGTGGCTATTTAATTATAAAGAATGTTCCTTATTTATCTCAAAACGAAATTAAGTATGCTGATATAGTAACCAGTCTAAATATTGACTCTCAAAGGCAGGAAACACAGCAACCAACAGAACATACTGTATGGTGGACTGGAGAAATACCCTATAACTCTGAAGGAAAAAGTATGAAAGACGATCTTTGCTGTGCAGAATGGACCAATGGACATAACCTTGGAGAGGATATTGTCGTATATATGCAGTGGTCAAGAATGATAAAACAAGATGGACAGAAAAGAGCGTATAACGATTATTATGAGCAGATAACAACATATATAAAGGAAGTTAGCTTTCATGCTGAAAGTAAAACTCCAGGAGTTTTAGAGCGATCAAAAAATGGAGAAGTAAATAAAGATAATTCAGATGAAAGATTTGTATATATTAATTCTAGCCAATACCGTAATGGTACAAAAGGAATAGAAGATAAAATTTCTGATGAAATAGTAGCAGTTATAGGAGTAGGAGGTACAGGGTCTTATTTAGTTGATGTACTTGTAAAAACAAATATCAAAGAGTTACATTTATATGATCATGACACTATAGAAACTGATAGTGCATTTAGACTAGCAGGGGCCGTACATAAGAACGAGTTTGGCATGGCAAAGGTCGATTGGCATGAGAAGTCTTATAAAAACATTAGAGCAAAGGGTTTACACACACACAAGAATAAAATTGATAACAAAAATTTAGATACTTTAAAAAACTATAACACAGTATTTATTGCCGTAGATAATCTAAATAGCCGAAGAGAAATTCAAAGAAAATGTAATGAATTAGGAGTGTTTCATTTGAGTGTTGGCATCGGAGTTGAAAAGGAAGGAGAGAATGATAGTCAACTTGTAGGTATGGTAAAAATAGAGAAAGAATATCAAGTGAATAATTCAAGAAATTCAACGAATATTGTACAAAATAATCAACAACCAATCATTGATATTTATAGAAGCAATATTCAAACAGCGGAACTAAATATGTTAGGGGCAGCATTGGCCATTATAGAGTGGAAGATAAAAAAAGGAATTTATAGAAGTGATAGAGATAGCGACCACAACTTACTAAATTATGCCACGCCTTCAGGAACAATACTGATGGGTAAATAGTTAAAGCAATTTGTAAGGAAAAGCATTAGATAAAACATTAATTAATACTGATTGAGAAAAAAATGAAAACTACTATTTGGCGAACTATATGGATAGAAAATATGCCTGAAAAAATGAATGAAGGAGATTTGTATATATCTACAAAACATAGACTCATTGAACATATGTGTGCATGCGGTTGTGGGTCTGAAGTAAGCCTTCCATTAGGTCGAAGTGAGTGGAGAGTTGAATATGATGGAGATACTATAAGTGTACTACCATCAATAGGAAACTGGAGACTTCCTTGTAAAAGTCATTATATGATATTGGAGAGTAAAACTAAATGGTGCAAAAAATGGTCCGAAGAAGAAATATATATAGGTAGGCTTAGAGATAGACATGAAAAAGAAACGGACATACAGAGAAAGATAAAAAGAATATCATGGTGGCAAAAAATTTTTAAAAAAATCACTAGACAGTAGTTGAGAGAAGATTTAATGATCTATAGTATTAAACACAGCAGGATTCCCCCAATCCTGATCAATAACTTTAAAAGTCTCCGCTTGAAGCTTCAAAATCATCTTCATAGGAATTTCAGGTTTCCCCACTAAAGAACAAATCAGAAAGAAGCTTACAATAGCTCCTACGATTTTTGGAATGGAAAATATAGAAAACATAGTCTTACCCCCTTGTTTTTGATTATAGTTTATCTTTCCAGTAATTATAAATTCTTTTTAAATGCTTGTGACACCAGTAGGTTGTTTTTTTCCTGTTTTTAATGCCTTCTTTTGTTAGCTGGGTACTGATAGCACTAAAAGATAGGCCATCATTTTTCATGTGGATAATTTTCCTGCAAATGTGAATTTCTGCTCTATTTTGCACTAGTCTCCCTTCAATAACTCTAAAACCAAAAGGTGGATTAGGAGAACGGTAATTCTTAGGGTTTGTCTGGGCATCTTCTTGTGCTCTTCTGCTTACATTTTCTTTCTTAAGTTTTTTCAAAACAGTGCTTTTGCTAACTCCTGTTTTTTCCGCTATTTGTTTTAGGGATAATTGATGTTTTTTATAAAGCTCGCTGAAATTATGGTTTTCTGCTCTGTATGGAATTGGAAAAAGACTAAGAAAATCAAACAGATAGGGAAACTCGCACAATTTACTGGTTTCTCGACCAACACAAACACTGTGCGGATTTTTGACCGCTTGAACCCAATTTCCTATTTTAGACTTTTTGGCCCCAAAATACTCCACGCCTAAGCCATGTTTATAGACCACAACCTTCTTGATGATCTCTGAGAGAAGCTCTTTTTGCTGTCTGGGAGTGATTTTGGGCAGAGTCTTATTTACAACCTTGAGTGCTGAAAAGATATTCTCTGCTGAAATGATGTTGTCTTTGAATTGAGACTTTTCCCTTTTGAGCTTTTTGATCTCTTCTTCTACCTGAGATTTCTTTTCACTAAGGTTGCCTAACTCTTCAATTAAAATGTCCTGGGCACTCTGATTTTTACTTCTAGTGTTCTGACCAGTAATTTTTTTCACAATTTTCAAGCCTTTAATCCAGGTCATTTTATTTAATTTTTTTTTATTATGTTTTAATACTCATATGTTAAATTTATTAAAGCCAAAAGATAAGAGAGAAATTCTTAAAATTATAAAGAAGTCTAAAAATCCAAGAGCCATATATCGAGCCAATGTTCTAAACTTAAGGAACAAAAATTTAACTGCCATAGAGACAGCAGATTACTTAGAGATAACTCCTAGAACTGTTTTCAACATCCAAAAAAACTATGAGAATTCTGGGCTGAAAAAAGCTCTTGAAGATGATCCTCGTCCTGGAAAACCTCCAAAGTTTGATGATCGCATAAAGGGTAACTGTCAGATCATATAACGTCTATTACACTTTTATTCGTCCTTTCTTGCCATTTTTCTTAGGAAATTCTGGAAGCTCTTTTAAGCCTTTTGTAAGAATACTCCTATACCTTCTCTGAAGAGTTTCGTACTCTTTTTGAGTCAGAACTCTTGACTCTTTTTTATGAACTAACTCCACAGTCTCTTTAAGAAGTTTTTTGAGATTTGTAGCCCATTTGAATCCATTGCTTTCTTCTATAAATTTAAGCTCTCTCAAAAGGTGAGCCACACACAAAGCATGAGTTATCTTATCATAACAAAAGTAAGGACTCCAACAATCATGCACAAGCACTCCTCCATATCTATCCAAGAGACCAATATCTTTTATGGCTTCCCTTCCACCTGAAAGGTGGAGAAACTGCAAGACTAATTCTCCTGAACTATAAGTATGAATCCAGTAGTTTTTACCCTTAACCCTCATAGAGGTCTCATCAACATGAATGACCTCTGATTCAAGTATCTTTTCTTTCATCTGCTCTTCCCAACTTTTAAGAAACTCTCCTAATTCAGCAATGTATCTCAACATAACTGCAGGAGAAATCATTCGACCTATAAGCCCCATGTAATGTTCCCCAACACGCTCTAAAAGACAGCATCTGAACTATAATGAAATTGATGATGGAAGCTCTAATGCCTACACCATACTGAAGAGGACCACTCATACCTTTAGGGAATTGACCTTTATTTCTAGCTCCACATGAGGGACAATCCTTAACTTCAGAAGTTACAGTATGGGTCTGAATTTCATAAAAAATATCAATCTTTTTACGCTTTTCAAGGCTTTTTACCTCTGCTGTCTTTAAACACATCCCACACTGAGAACACTCTGAGGAAAAGACAGTCTCCTCGCTGTTTTGTATCTTTACTGATAAGCCTAGAGCCCTTTTTTTGACTCTCCCTAGCCTTCTTATTACGATTCCCTTGACGATTAAAATCTTGCGAAGGAGGAAGACCGCTGTTGCTGGAATTTTTTCGAACCTGTTTTTCTAAAAGCACAACAATCAGAATGTTCACAACCTTAAAGAGAGATTCAACAATCACAGAAATCTCAGTAGGCACAGAACCTTTCTTTGCAAGCTTATCAAAGTCACTTCTTATATTTTCAATCTCATTTCTGATGGAGGTCTTATTTATTGTCATTTGAAAAAAGTATTTAAAAGAAAATCTGTAAGAGCAAGACTTTTATCTTAAAACAGCTCTAAAGTTAGGGATAACTGAACAATGTAGGTGAGCAGTTACTCCATTTCTTTTAAAAGGGCTTCATCAATTTTTTTCTCTAACATTTCAGTAGCATTTTCTACAGATAAGCCTCTCACATCTAACACATTGTTTGCAGTAACAGAACTTTCTACAAAGTTCCTTTTTTGAAAAGAACTTATTTTATCATAGGAGGGGGTGTCATTTTGAGTTCCATCTAAAGGTACTGAAAACCTTAACGACTGAAAAGAACTTCAAGTTCTCCTTTTTTATTGACCATACTTTGCACAATCCCTATGTGATTTAAAGACTTGATAAAAACTTGAGTTCCTGGTTTAAATTTTCTTTTGAATTCTTCTATAGAATGAGATTCGAAATGATCAGTTGAACTAATAACTTTAGGGATAGATTCTTTCATTTTCTGTAAGTGGTTATAATTACTTAAAATCTGATCTGCCTTTGCTGTTGAAATGCAATCAGTTATTTATGATAGTCTTTAAAAATATCTCTTCCCTCCTTTATTTTTTTAAATAAGTATTTTAAGAATAAGTCTGTTTTTTAACAGCCCTTGATTTCTACGAGGAGAATGTTTCTTAGATTTTAAAGGAGAAGTTTTTATTGATTTTATTGTACGTTTTCCTAAGACCTTCTCCATTACAAAAATATAGAGAAGTTTTTGTGAATGATTCCTATCAAACAATTTCTGGAATCAAAACTTAATTCAAGAAATTTTATGAATCAAGCTAATGAAGCCTTCATAAAATGCAGGATTCTTAATCACATGAAGACCCCTTCAGCTATCAGACTCCAAACTTAATAGAAATGATGTCACTTCAAGTGGAAACAACTTGATCTAAAACACTTGTGTACAACAACGCTCTTTTGCATTCAAGATTAAAAAAGAAAAATGTAAATGTTATCACAAAACAGCATGGCTCTTATCTTGAGATTTACAATTATGAACAGAGTTTAACAGAAATACAAAAAATTTGTTCTGTAGATAATACAGCTAAAAAGACAGAAGAAACTTGTAAAAATTATGAAAGTTATATGGGGTATTTAAATCTTACCGTTAGTTTATTTTCCGAACAGTGGTCATCTCTTGTAAAAGTGAGAATCGTTTTTTCTGAAGAAAGGGACTTATTTTCTAAGGAACAGAACTTAAGGGTCTATTCAATCAAGCTATGAAATTTAAATAACGCAAATGTCAATAACAGCCCTCCTCTCTTACCCTCCTTGTTTGTTCTCAGGATCAAAAGCTTTTTATTTTCTTTTGAAAAACGAATCATCTTTTGCTGTGCTGAATAGCTATAGTTAGATTTTCTTAATTCTATGTTAAGACAAATTATTCTTGATCAAAAATAGATTCATTATGTATGTTGAAGAACAAGGAGGTATATATGAAAACAAAAACAAAAACAAAAAACATTTTATCGTACTTGTCAATGTTGCTTGTAGTGGCTTTTTCTGTCAGCTTTCAAGCTTATAACGCACAAGCGATGAGCCATCAACTAGATCAAGTTAATTTGCAAATACAGGAGGGCGGTCATGCTCCTTGTGTTGTTCTAACAGGAATTGAAGCTTCGGGAGCGACAAACGAAAGGTGCATTAGAGAGCCTTTAATGGAAAGTCAAAAGTACACCATTCTTAAGTTTTTCTCTGTTCACTGTACTGATTGTACTAGACTCCATAAGGAGTTTCTTCAGTACTTTTCAGATCATTCTCAGCTTTTAAACAATACACAAATTAACTACATTGGAATTGATCGTAGCCAAAGTGAGTTGATACGGTATGCACATAATAAGAGCGGAGAGCTTAGTTCTTTAGGGGCTACTGTTTTCTTAGATAGCCAAAGAGATGCAAAAAAGGCTTACAATGTTTCTTCTACTCCCACAGTCTACATTTTAGACAACAGAAGAAATGTTGTACTCTTTAGGCATCAAGGGCCTATGAGTGCATGTGACTTTCGAAAAATGACATCAGTTTTATCTAACTAACAAATAACTAGGTTGTCTTGCAATAAAGTGAGACAGCCCACAATCTTGCAATAACAATAAGAAATGAAAATAAAAATTCTAATTTTGAGCTTGTAAATTAATTTGAACCTATAAATTAAATTGTGTAACTGATTTTTTTCATTTTAAATTTTACCCTCACTTTTTTTCACTTATTTTAACCCATCAATCGATTCGCACAACAAATAGATATACTTGAAATAAACATATCTTATGAAAATTCAACCTCACCTCAAAAGAAGTTTTTTTAAAATCTCCTAACTGGAGCTTTTCCTTAAATCAATTTTAAAATTTTAAATTTGAACATAAAAATGTCTATCAAAAAGTATGTCAAGAAAAAACACTTCTCCATTTACAAAAAATATAAAAAATTTTTTTTGCATACGGTCACGAATATTCTAATCACCTAAGAGAAACCTTCCTGCATTTCCTTTCCATTTTTAATGACTCTTCCTTTACACATTGTAAAACAAACATATTCCTATTATGCGTCTATGAAAAAGAAAATATGGATGACCAGCCTTTTTTTGCGACGTCTCCATAAGAAAGTCCTCCTAAAGACATCAAAAATAAAAATGTTAGTATTAACCCGAGTTTCGACTTTTATATATTGTTCAGAAGCTCCTGTTTTGAGTTTTAAGTTGAATGGAGGGTTTTTTAGGTTTTAAGCAATAGGAGATGAGAGTACCTAAAAGATTGATGACAAAGTTTTGTGGGCTACGATGGCGAGAATGCTCAAGATGAAACTCTCCTTTTAACACTCCAATCACTGTTTCCACAACAGAACGTTTTTTCAACATCAACTTGTCAAATAAGGGAATCAATTTGTTCTCCATATTTAATTTAACGTTTGTAATAAGCTTAACTCCCTTCTTTAAAAGCTTTTTGAAAAGGGTCTGAACTTCCCCTGTTTCTGCGGACAGTCAATTTTCTCTTAAAGTCTCCGTAAAATGGAGGTAAAAGAAAGAATGGAAAAAGTAAAACAGTACTCGGAAGAGTTTAAAAAGCAAGCCATTGAATTAGCAGAGGAAATAGGTGCAAAGGAAGCCTCAGAGAAGCTAGGACTGAGAAATTTCCAAGTGATAAGCTCTTGGAAGCGTTTTCTAAAGCCTGAAGTAGAAAGACAACATTTTAGGAAAATAAGATTTAAGATAGACTTTTGCAAACTGGTAAAAGGCTTTAAAATTCCTAAAGCCAGAACTTTGGAAAAGTAAGATAAAGAGTGACAATTTTGCTGGGAGACATAGCACAAGAAAAACCTCCTTTATTTTTGGGAACCAGTTCTGGATGCTGCTGTATGAGAGGGGTTAAAAAATCATCGACAAGAACATAAATTGATATGATAGAATTAGAATTAGAATTAGAATTAAACATCTTAGACCTCCTTGTATGTTTTTTGCAACTCTCAAGGTGTTTTTTCTTGTAAGTTGCTTTTTCAAGAAAATCTTACAAAAGTCTGAGGTATTTGTTTATATTAGCTAGCCTTTAGCCCTGAAAAAAGTCGAAACTCGGGTTATTAGTTTTTTCATAACGTAAAATCCCTCCTTTTCTAGGGCGTGTCCTCATTTTCCTAGACCTTTTTCAAGCCCTTAGGCGTGTTGAATATCTATGAAGATTGTAAAAAGCTCATAACAAAGGGAGGTGTTATGTTAAGAAAAGTTTTAACAGATTCTATGTGGAAGGATCTGGAAGCTATTATAAGAGAGAAAGGCTGTTATCATTCAGCAAACAATAGAAATGTTATGGAAGCAATTTTATGGAAATTACGCACAGGCAGTCCGTGGCGTAATATTCCTGAACAGTTCTGTCCTTGGAAGACAGCATATAATCGCTTTAATAGGTGGGCACAAAAAGGGTTATGGTCCGATGTGCATGGAAATCCATTCTGTTTTAAAATCACTGGGGGTGAAGTACACGACAGTCAAGTTGCAGGTGATTTAATGATGAGTTTCATAGTGAGTATTTGATTGCTGACAAGGCCTATGACTCGGATGAGATACGAGATAAGGCTCGTAGTAATACCATTTCCAAAAATTAATTCGACATTCTTTTAACGCATTGCGTCCTGGCTTTTTGATAAAACTCTGTTAAATTTTTAGAGTCATGTCGAAAAAAGATTTAGTTACACAGATTCAAGGGTATGATTTTCTGGCTACTTATACCAATTACAGAAATTAATTCGACATTTTCATGTTCAATTTTAAAATTTTAAATTTGAACATGAAAATGTCGAATTAATTTCTGTAATTGGTATAAGAAGGTAAAGCCTGTGATACCGAGACGAAAAAATAGAAAACAAAAAGAAAAATAAAGATTTTGATCGTCATATCTATAAATCTCGACATAAGATAGAAAACCTTTTTGCTCGTCTTAAGCATTTTAGAGGTATTGCTACTCGATTTGAAAAGCTTGCTAGAAATTTCAAAGCTATGCTATCTATAGCATGTATGTTTATTTGGCTTAAACTTCAAAGTAAAGGTCCAGTCAAATGAGGACACGCCCTAATATTATTCGAAATAGAGTAAAAGTTCCCTCTAAAGTTTATGGCCTTCCTCGTAAGTTATCTGCAAAGGCTAAGAAAATTTATAAGCTCTTTGGAAAGGAGTTTCCTGAAAGAGCCTATGAAATAACATAATTGTGAATATTTATTGGGGGCTTATTGCTATGTAGAAAAATGTAGTATGTCTTTTTAATTGGTACAACGCATAAACCTAGTTATTTCAGGCACTTAAGGTAATAGCTAAATTTGAAAGGGCAAACTCAGGAGGAAGGGTGAAGAATTGGAAAAAAATCCTCGACAAATCTCCTTATGGGTCGCAGCTTCCTTGTTACATGTTGAGAAAAAATTTTGCACTATCAGGGGATATAAACAAATCCCTCTATTTATAGAAGAAATAAATAAAATAACCCTTGAAAAACAAATGGAGATAGCTTAATTATGAAAAAGTCCCTTTTGAAAGTCTAACGGGATTACGGACATCCTCATTTCAGGCTAAAATAAGAGAGAAGTTTGTTAGAAGAGAAGTTTACAAGAATTTTTTGAGAATTGAGCCTTTTCATTAGTTTCATTAGACTTGTATTCTGTGCTTCTTGGCATCAAGATGGGAAGATCAAACACCAATGACAAGCTCTTTTAACTTTGTATCTTTTTCCCTATTCCTAGTTTGAAGTTTGAACGCTGTTTATTTGTATTTTTTCCTTTTTAAAAAGCAGGTCATTCCTATAAGGCTTTTTCCTCTCATACAGTTAAGAATTATAAGGAAAAAAACTTAATCTTTTCTTAACTTTGTGTTAAGGTAAATTGTTCTTGATCAAAAATTGACTAGTGATTATATTGGTTATTAACAAAGAGGAGGTATTATGAAAACAGTAAAAACAAAAAACATCTTATCATACATGTTAGTATTGCTTATATTAGCTTTTTCTGCCAGCTTTCAAGCTTATAATGTACAAGCTAATGAGCCATCAAGTCATGTCAGCTTACAAATACATGAGAACGATCATGCTCCTTGTATTGTTTTAACAGGAATTGAAGCTTCGGGAGCGACAAATGAAAGGTGCATTAGAGAACCTTTAATGGAGAGCCAAAAGTACACGATCCTTAAGTTTTTTTCTATTTACTGTAATGCTTGTACGATATTACATAACCAGTTTCTTAAATACTTTTCAGATCATTTTCAGCTTTTAAATAATGTACAAATTAACTATATTGGAGTTGATTACAATCAAAATGAGTTGATACAGTACGCACGTACTAAAAGAGAAGAGCTTAGTTCTTTAGGAGCTACTGTTTTCTTAGATAGCCAAAGAGATGCAACAAGAGCTTATTATGTTTCTGCTACTCCCACGGTCTATATTTTAGACAACAGAAAAAATGTTGTTCTCTTCAAACATATAGGTTTTATGGGAACAAGTGATTTTGAAAGGATGGAGTCAATTTTATCTAATTAGCGAACGTTTAGGTTGCCTTGATGAATAGAGTGAAACAATCTACAATTTTAAGAAGAAAGAAAGGTTTATGAAAAAAATAACTTTAGTAGCAATAATAGGAACTGTTTTTTTTAGCTTAACTTCCTTTTCGCAAAAAAAGCTTAACGAAAATAAAAATTCTAAGTCAAGTCCTTCAAACCAAGAGTCTTATTTAAGACCCGAAAGCCCTCTTAATCAAGAGTCTTTGGATTTAAATCAAGCTCTCTTCATAGGGGAGACTTCATTAGCTTTTGGTTTGAGAAATCCTTTAGATGGAACTAGTGGAGGGAATTCATGCTCCAGTTGCTCTCACTGATTATTGCATTACTCACATTGTTTTCTATGCCAGCAAGAGCTGCGGAGGGGCTTGCAGGATTTGATTTCATTTTAACAAATCAGAAAGGAAGTATAGATTTTTTTCGGCCTAATAATAGACAAAAAACAAAAGGTTATTTAAGCCGGTTCAACTTACAACTTCCTACTTTGAAAAACTACTGGACTCTTTCTTTTTCTGCCGACTTAGCAAAAAAAGACTATTCTAATTTTCTTCTAAGAGATGAAGATGGAAAAGAAACTCCTCTTTCACGTACCTTTGACCAAAAAGAGTATGCTATGAACTTAAGTGCAATCTACCAAAAAGGAAAAAACTCTTACACAGCTCTTGTTGCAAGAAGCTTTGGCTCATCTCCTTTTTCTTTTTTAGCAGGTTCTTTTGCCTATAACCGAAGTCTATTAAATAAAAAAAGAAGTTTAGGTTTTCGTTTGTCCTCTATCACCAAAGACCAGCCTGCTTCAACCTATATTGATCCGACGAAAAATTTGGAAACAAAGAATAGACCTAGAAACCTTACTTCTTTTCGCTATGAAGCAAACTGGAGTGAGGTTCTCAATGCAAAATGGAAAGTGAACACTCTTTTGTTTTTTGGAACACGTAAAAAGGATCGCCCTCACCACTATGGAGTGGAAATAAGAAATGGAGTTGGCCTTTCTAATGAATTGACATTTCGTGTTCACACAGGGTTTTTAAATGAAGCTACAACTGAGTTAAAGGATGACCGCGGTCGTTTCAGTGTTTTATGGCTTGAAGGAAGCTTTTATTGGGAGTTTCAATATGACTTCTCTTTAGAGGCCTCTTATAGCTTTGTGAGAGAAAAAGAAAACTATGAGGACAACCGAGGCATAACAGCTCTTGGAACAGACTCCTATGGTCTTAAACTCAACTATGAAGGAGTTGGATGGCTTTTGAATGTTTCTTATATTTTAAGAAACACAAACACAGATTATCAATCCCATACTTTTCAAGGAGGTATTAAATGGATTATCTAAAAAAAATTACTTTACTGCTGTTACTAACAGCTTTAAGCACAGGTTGTGGAACGCAGCTTAGTACTGGAAGCTCTGTTGAGCCTCCTTCATCTATTGGAAAAAAAATCACAGGAAAACTTACCCTTACTACTGAGCAGGACTTTAACTTAAATGAGGATTTAAAAAAAGAAACTTTAGCTCTTATTTTCGCTCAAGATACTTGTACAACTTGTAGTGCTGAAGCTAAAGAAATTTCAGAAAAAATAACACAAGACCTTAGAGGAAGGCTTCCCGATCATGTAGAAATTGTTACTTTTTTAGTTGGATTGTCTGGGGAGTTTGCTCTTGAAGATGCAAAAGAATGGAAAGAATCTCATAAAGTTCAGTGGAAAGTAGGAGTACAAAAAGACTCCGAGAATTTATTTAAAAGATACTTTCCCGGCTCTTCAACTGTCCCTGCTCTTCTTGTTCAAAAAGAAGGAAAAATTGTATTTCAACATACGGGTGCTTTAGGGGTAGATCAGTTAGAAGGTGTTACAGGAGAATGGAAATGAAAAGATTTTTCTCTTCCTTTTTATTTATTTTTCTTATCTCTTCTATAGCTTTTTCAAAAGAAAAGACAATTGATCTTTCTCATCTAAAGCTAGCTATGAATCACAATCAAATTAAAAAATGGGAACTCACTAAAAAAGCTCTTATTTATTTTTGGGCAGAATGGTGTCCTGATTGTAAGCAAAAACTAAAAACTACTCTCAAGAATCTTCATCAAAAAAATGTTCCCATTTTCTCCATTAATAAAGACAAAAAGTTTAAAAAGGCACAAAGGTTTATTAAAAAGTATAAAATTGAACTTCCTATTTATGTAGACAAGTCCAATGTCATTGGTAAAGCCTTGAAAGCTTTTTCTGTTCCTCACTGGGCTGTCATTGAATCCAAAAATGGTCTTGTAGCAAAGGTATTGCAAGTAGGTTCAGGAAATCTTGAACCAGCCCTCAAATATTTTTCAAAGGGAGGTCAATAATGGAAGGGATTTTTTTGTATAAAATTTTTACCGTGTTAGGGGCTGGGTTTTTAACTTCTTTAAGTCCTTGTGTGTACCCTATGATTCCTATTAGCTTAGGTTATTTTGGCTCACAAGCTGAAAGTGGAAAAAAAATAAATGTTATACTTTTTTTTACAGGACAAGTTTTAACATTTACTTTTTTGGGAATTCTTGCTGTAAGTTTAGGAGAAATTTTCGGGTTCTCTTCTCAAAATCCTTTTGTTCAGGGTTCAATGGGTTTGATTTTGATTGCTTTTGGAATAGCTTCTCTTTTCAATTTTGTTCCCGGCTTTTTACAAACAGCCAACCAAATAGAATTTAAAAAATTAAGTGGGACTGTGTTTTTTCCTATAGCTTTAGGTGCTGGAGCTGCTCTTTTAGCTTCTCCTTGCACTACTCCTGTATTAGGTGCTGTTTTAGTCACGATTTCTACCTCTACTCAGCTTTTAAGCGGAAGCATTTATATGTTCTTCTATGCCCTTGGCTCTACCTTTATTTTCCTTGTTGTAGGACTAGGAATGATGAGTGTAAAAAATCTTCCAAAATCGGGAGGCTGGATGAAAAAAATTCACAAAATCAGCTCTGTCCTTATATTTTTTGCAGGTTTGTTCTTCTTATATCAAGCTTTTGAGGGTCTATGATGCTTGTTTTACATAAAATTTGTAAAAATAGAAAAATAAGAATATATCTATAGAGAATTTAAAAGGAAACAGGCTTGTGGAAAAAAATACGTTAAATAACCTTTCACCTTCAAAACATGTGAAAATTGATATGGGGAATATCAAAAAGGTCTGGGTTTTAAAGAAAGTTTTAGAGTTAGGAAGTCTTAGAAAAGCGAGCCAATCTTTAAAGATTACTCCATCTGCTGTTTCCCAAAATTTAAAATCTTTAGAAGAAACATTTAAGCAACCTTTGATCGTACGTCATAAAAACGGTTTAGTTTCTGCCTCTAAAGAGGCTCAACAACTTATTGAAAGGTGTGAAGTGGTTTTTTCTGCTTTTGACCAACTCAACATCCAAATGCAAAGCAAGTTTCGCATTGATTACATTGAACTAGGAGTTTATGAAGCCTTATCTTGTTATTTTCTCCCCCTTTTCTTTGAAAGATTAAAGAATCTCTTTCCTCATTTACATGTAAAAGTTTATACAGATAAAAACGACAAACTTTTAAAATTTCTTCGTCAAGGTAAAATTTGCTCTGCTCTTTTAGCGGCTGATTCTTTTTTGCTTGAAGGTTTTTACACCGAAGCTGTGTTTGAAACAGAATTAGGTTTTTATATTTCTTCTATTTCTTCTGGAATATCCTTAACGTTAGAAGAAGCTTTAGAGGAAAAAAAGCTAGCAATGCTTTCTGCAGAAGAAGAAGGTCTACCTCTTTATATGTCTCAATTTTTAAATCAGTTTTCTAAGAATAAAAATAGCAAAAAATTAAACCCTTCTTTTATAGCAGACAATTATGATTTAATTCGACAAGTGGCTTTGGTTAATGACTATATAGCTATTTTACCAAAGTACATTGCTGAGAAAAATAAAGGAGAGTTTCAAGAGCTAAAACCTGCCTCAGGAGAGTTAAAAAACAAAGGTCGCCATACCCTTTTTCTTGTTAGTGAAAAGTATTGTGACCGAAAGGAAGCACATTTTCTCTCTGAACAGTTAAAAGCTGCAAAAACTGATTCTTTAAAAATTTAAAAAATCATTCGGCTTTGTTGGCACTAAGCCTCTGAGCTTACTAGGGGGTGAGAGTCAATTGATTTAATATGGTAACTGTCAGATCATATAACGTCCATTACATATTAATAGTCTTTTATCAGGAACTTCTCAAAATTTTAGAAAGTTAATACTAGAGGTTGCGTCTTTTTTCGTTTTTTTCACTGAAATGGCTTAGAAGGCCTGTACGCCTTCTTGGAAACTACTGTTTTGTTTAAGTTATGAAAAAATATTAACCCTCTATAGTAGAAAATAACAGGGATAAAGATCATACAGCATAAAAATTCTAGGCCTTTGTCAATTTTTCACGTTCGACTACATAAAATGAGTGGTGGAAGGTCTTATGGAACTAAGAAGTCTAGGTTTTGCCCACAAATGAAAAGTGTTTTTAAGATAGCTGCACTTTCAGTTATAGGAAATAAAAATGAATTTAATGATTTTCATGAAGAGTTGATCAAAAAAAATTTACCACCACACACTTCTAGAAACGCTACTAACTAGAAGAATTGCAGCTTTAACTTTAGGTGTTTTCAAGTCTGGAAAAAAATATAAACCTTATGGAGAACGTAAAAATGTAAATAATAATGCCTCCTCAAAAGAATCTGTGGGTTCCCGGAGGTTCTGGCAGTTTTCCAAGGTTATGATATAAGGCGATTTTTATAGCTTTAGAGGTTCTAAAGCCGTAAGATTTTCTCATAGTGAGTTTTACTTTGTTGTTTAAACCCTCTACAATCCCTGAGGAGAAGGTTTTTTTAGCCTTGAAGTAATTAAGAATAAGTAGCTTATGTCTTCGTATGGTTTTTGCTTCTCTTTTCATAGGTTCAATTTTTGAAAGCATGACTCGTCTCGTCCAACTGTCTATAAATTTACCAGACCAAGTTGGTGAAACATAGGTCCATAACTGTCGGAAGTCTTCTTTTAAAAAATAACAGCGGATACTTTTTAAATTGTACTGTATTAAATGCCTTAATTTTACTTTTTCATAAGATTTTAAATTTTCTGCATTTTTTAACAAGGGCCATCTAGCTTTTGTTAAAAGGGGTTCATACCCGTCTTCTTTCATTTTTTTGTGTTCTGAAGCTCTCACTTCGTCTAAAGCCTTATTGAGTCTTGCTACGATATGAAACCGATCTAATATGTGTAAAGCTCCACTTGCCCTCTCCTTTATGACTTTTAAATAAGGCTTCCACATATCAGAACACACAAACCGTATATCTTTTGACTTCTCTCCTAGTAAATCAAAGAATTTTCTAAAACTCTTTTCTGTTCTTTTTTCTCCTATCCATAGCAAACGAACACTTTCTTTGCTTATTTCATAGACTAAGGTGAGATACTGATGGTTCTTTTTCCATTGTATTTCATCTACACCTATAGCTTGTATTCCCTTTAAAACCCTTTGTTTTAAACCATATTCTACGACCCATTCTACCGAAGCATAGACCTGATTCCAACTGACATGAAACTTACAAGAAACCTCTTTCCAAGACAGGTGACGACACCAGTCTGCTAAATACTTCATGTAAAAGATCGTTAAACTCTTCTTACCATCGGCCCAAGGTAAATACTCAACTTTTACCCCACAGCAAGGACAATTAACTCTTCTTACAAAATAAACAAAAAACACCCTGTAACTTAAAATAGGAAGGGATTCAAAGTCCCGTGATGATTTACTTCTGTCATACACTGAACAGGGCTTCTTACAAACACTACAAAAAGCTTGGCCATTTTTACGAGCCTTAATAGGAACATTAATTGACTTTCTATCTTTTGAAAAATAAATGTCTCCGTATACAAAAGACTTCCATCTTAAACAATCATTTAGTATAGTCTTCAAAAGCATCTCTTCCCTCCTTCTTTTTTTTTTTGAATAACATTTTAAGGCATCTGGGAAGTAGGTGCTTCTTTTTTAAAATTTTAATGTAACACAGCAAATAAAAGCAAATAAAATGAATGTTTTTGAGTTCAATCACCGGAGGTGATAGAGGCCAGTAAGGGCCTCAAAGAACTCAAAAATACAAGATAGAATGTCTTACTCTTGCTTTGATTAATATGAGCCTTTTTGGGGGATTTCTAGCTACTTTTCACCCACAGATTCCCGGGAGGAGCCATAATAATAAAACAATCTTATAAAATCATCTGTTTAAAGTTTCTTGCATAGTAAGTAACAATACAAATAATGACTTTATGAGGTGAGGATAGATAGCTTAATAAAAATGATATTTATAAAAAATTCATTTCGACGAATAGCACATCCTCTATTCCTGAAATTTACTATAATCTAAGGTTTTAAATCTTTGGCATAAATTCATGATTTAAAACCGAAAAGGTTCAGATATAGTGCTTCCGTTTAGGTTTTCAGTTTTTTTCTCTAGAGAATCGATCGGAAAATCTAAGCGTATTCACTATAGACGCATAATAGGAATATGTTTGTTTTACAATATGTAAAGGAAGAGTCATTAAAAAATGGAAAGGAAGTGCAGGAAGTTTTTTCTTAGGTGATTAGAATATTCGTGACCGTATGCAAAAAAATTTTTATATTTTTTGTAAATGGAGAAGTGTTTTTTCTTGACATACTTTTTGATAGATGATTTACCGTCGAATTAATTTCTGTAATTTGTATTATACCGACTTGATAAAATAAGATTTTTTCAGTAAAAACAAAGAAGGTTATGCGTATTGAGACATTATCCCATGACGTTATAAGTCAAATTGCTGCAGGAGAAGTTGTTGAAAGACCCTCCCATATGGTCAAAGAGTTGGTGGAAAACTCTTTAGACGCCTATGCTACAGAAATTGAAGTTCATTTACAACAAGGAGGGAGAAAGCTTCTTATCAAAGATAACGGTCATGGTATTTTAAAGGCTGATTTGCAAAAATGTCTTCTTCTTCATACAACAAGTAAAATCCAAAACGTAAATGATCTTTGGAACCTTCATAGTTTTGGATTTCGTGGTGAGGCTCTATCAAGTATCTCCTCTGTAAGCCAAGTTCATATTACATCTAAAAGCAAAGATTCCAAAGAAGCTTACCAAATAGTTTCTGATTTTGGAAAACTTTCAAAAGTCCAAATAAGTAGCCACACCCAAGGAACCACTTTAATTGTAGAGGAGCTTTTTCAAAACGTTCCCGCACGCCTTAAGTTTTTAAGGTCTGATCACACAGAGCTTTTTCATATAAAGAACGCTTTAAAAGCCATGGCTCTTTCTCATCCCGAAGTGCAATTTAAAATAAAACAAAACGGTAAGCTCTTGTTCTATTGGCCTAAGGAGGATACTCCCTCTAAAAGAATCGAAACTATCTTAGAGGTGAAAAAAATCTATCATAACAAAATCCAAGTGGGATCCACGGTTGCTGAAGTGTTTGTTACAGCCCCTAACGAAACAACAAGCACTAATCGCTCTATTTTCTTATTCGCACAAAAAAGGTGGATTCAAGATCGTGCTCTTATGTCAGCTCTTTTAGATGCTCATAGGGGTCTTCTCATGCACTCAGAATACCCTTCAGCTTGTGTTTTTATATCCCTTCCTGATCATGATATAGATGTGAACATTCACCCTACAAAATCACAAGTAAGATTAAAAAACCCCTCAGAAACTTTTCGTGCAGTAAGACGTACTACAAGAGAGATTTTAGAAAAAACACCTTGGCTTGAATCTCTTAACTTTCAAAAAGAATTAACTCCAAAAACTGAAGAAAAAAATCCTGAATCCTTATCTTCTTATCAAAAACCTTTTCATGCCACATCATATTCTCAAGATATCAAAGAAGCTGTAACAAACTACGCAACTCACACTCCTATTCCCACGCAAACAAACTTTTCTTCACTGAAAGTTCAAGAAAATTTTATAAAAAAACCATCCTCCTCATCCCCTCATTTTTCAGAAACATCTTCTTTAAAATCCAAATCTCTTCAAAAGTGGTCTCATTTACAGATCTTAGGACAAGCTCAACTCACCTATATTATCACACAAAATGACCATTCTTTAGTTCTCATTGATCAACATGCCGCTCATGAAAGAGTTCTCTACGAAACTCTCTTAGAAAACTACAAAAACAAAAAGTTCGAGGTACAAAATTTTCTTATACCCCTTTCTTTTCATAAAGATAGTTCTTTTATCAACGCCATTGAGAGCATCTCAAAAAAGTTAGAAAGCTTAGGTCTTATTGTTGAAAGAGAGGGCTTAGAGGTTTTAAACGTAAAAGCTGCCTGCTGTCTTCTTTCTGAAAAAGCTATTTTAACGTGCTTAGAGGAAATAGGTCATGATATATTAGAAAAAGAGGATAGCTTTTCTCTTGAAAAAAAAATAGAACACCTTATGGCCACTATGGCTTGTCATTCAGCCATTCGTGCAGGAAAATCCCTTGCTTTTGAGGAAGTGAAATCTCTTCTACAGAAAATGGATCTCTATCCTCTCTCATGTTTTTGCCCCCATGGGCGTCCTGTTTACATAGAACACTCTTTCTCTCAACTAGAAAAAGAGTTTAAAAGAAAAGTATGAATTTTATTTTCATTTTAGGGGCTACGGCTACGGGTAAATCTGAGCTTGCTTTAAAAGAAGCTCAAAAAAGAAAAGCTGAAATTATTAACTGCGATAGCGTACAAGTCTTCAAGAACATGCATATAGGATCAGCCCAACCTCAAAAGGACCATTACAAAAAAGTCCCTCACCACTTGTACGATTTTGTCGATGTGGATCAAAATTTCACTGTAGGAGACTATCTTAGAGAGGTTAAATCATGTCTTAAAACTATAAAAAGCTCTACTGTTTTTTTTGTAGGTGGCAGTGGTTTTTTCGCACAAGCCTTAGAAAAAGGTCTTTGGTCTGCTCCTAAAACAACTTTATCACAAAGAGAAAAAATGAAGCAAAGAGTTTTCTCCGAAGGACTCCCTACACTTTATAGAGAGTTAAAGCAAAAAGATCCCCTTTACAGCCAAAAAATTCACCCACAAGATAGTTATCGCATTCAAAGAGCTCTTCTTATCATGGAAATTGAAAACAAAACCCTCACTAAAATTAAAAATGACTTTAAAAAAGAAAAGTTTTCACTTCTTAAAGGCTCTATTTTAAAAATAGGTCTTTTAGCTTCAAAAAGGGAAATTTATAAGAGAAAACTAAAAAAAAGAATCGAAATTATGCTTGAAAAAGGACTTAAAGAGGAAACACAGAATATCTTAAAACATGGAAACTTTTCAAATACCTCCCCTCTCAGAGGGGTAGGTTATAGAGAAATGGTCGATTTTTTAGAAGGCCGGTTTTTAGAAAAAGATCTAGTAAACGCTATACTTCAACACAGCCTTAAACTTTCAAAAAAACAAAGAACTTGGTTCAAAAAAGATCCAGAAATCCATTGGTTTGATTCTCCCAACAAAGCTTCCTATTTTTTAGACAAAAAGTTGCCTCCAAATTCATAAACTGATAAAATAAAAGCCAACATGGATCAAAAAATCATTACTGTCGTTGGGCCTAGCGGGGCAGGAAAATCTACATTAATAGTAATGGGCTTGAAAGACTTTCCTCTTTTAGAAGATGCCATCACCCATACCACTCGCTCTATGAGAAAGGAAGAAACTGAAGTTCATCCCTATCACTTTGTAACAAAACAACGTTTTGAACAACTCATTGAGGAAAAGTTTTTTGTGGAATGGGCTTATGTTCATGGAAACCTTTATGGAGTCTCTCGTAAAGAGCTTGAGCGAATCTGGAATCAAAACAAAGTCCCTATTTTGGATGTGGATGTACAGGGAGCTAAAACCCTACAAACAATTTTTTCCCACGTTTACTTGATTTTTGTCCATGCCCCTTCTTTTGACTCTATGCGAAAAAGACTTGAAAAAAGAGGCTCAGATCTAAAAGATATTGAACTGAGGGTGGAAATAGCCAAAAAGGAACTAGAATTTGCACCCTTTTGTCATTATCAAATCTTAAATCAGGAAATTGAAGAATCTTATCTTCAATTTAAAAAAATTATTGAAACTTTACTCTCTAAAGGGTAATTTAAAAAGCTGGTAAAGTAATAAAGGAGAAAAAAAATGGCTAGAGTCACTGTGGAAGACTGCTTAAAAGAAAGCTCCAATCGTTTTGCTCTTGTTCATCTTGTTGCAAAAAGAGCAAAACAAATCCTTAAGGGAGCTCCCATTTTAGGAAGTAAGTCTAAAAAGAAAAAAAATAAATACGTAGTCAGTGCATTGAGAGAAGTAGCAGAAGGTCTTGTAAAATTTCAAGTCAACGAATACGAAGCTCAATCAAAAGAGATTGAAAGCTCCCTTAAAAAGTAAATCTCTTAAGCTTTCTTGCTAAACGCTTCATTTTTGTGCTATAATTAAAAAAAGCTAAAGTCATTTTACAAAAAATGAGCCAAAATATAAAACAAAACTTACTTCCTATTGATCGACTTATCGAACAAGTAAAGGCCTATAACCCCAGCTTTGATGAAAGTTCAACTTTGAAAGCATTTCGTTTTGCAAAAAAATACCATAAAGGTCAAAAACGACATAGTGGGGAGGATTACATCCACCATCCCGTTGAAGTAGCTTTTATTTTAGCTGATTTAAAGATGGATACAGCAAGTATCATCACAGCCCTGCTTCATGATACTGTTGAAGATACTGAATTGTCCTTAGAAACCATTAAAAATGAGTTTGATGAAACAATATCCTCCCTTGTAGATGGGGTTACTAAGATTTCAAAAATTACTTTCAAAAACTTACATCATAGACAAGGAGAAAACATCCGAAAAATGATTATGGCTATGGGTAAAGATGTTCGTGCGATTATCGTAAAACTAGCTGATCGTCTCCATAACATGAGAACTTTAAATTTTGCTCCCTATCACAAACAACTGCGTATTGCTCAGGATACTTTAGACATCTATGCTCCCCTAGCAGGACGCTTAGGAATGCATTCCATAAAAGTTGAACTTGAAGAGTTAGGATTTCGTTACGCTCATCCTAATGTATATTACCAACTAGCTCAAAAAATCGCTAAGAAGAAAAAAGAAAGACAAGCCTATATTAAAAAAGTGATTGAACAAATAGAAAATAATTTAAAAAAGTACATCAAATTTAACATTGAAATTACAGGTCGATCCAAGGACTTTTACTCTATTTACAAAAAAATTAAAAATCAAAATCTAAACTACGAACAAATTCATGATCTCATTGCTTTCCGAATTATTGTCAATACTGTTCCACAGTGCTATGAGATATTAGGTCTTATTCATTCCTTTTGGAAGCCCGTCCCAGGCCGATTCAAAGATTTCATAGCCATGCCAAAAGCTAACAATTACCAAAGTCTACATACTTCTTTAGTAGGGCCTGATGCTGAGACTATAGAAATACAAATTAGAACTAAAGCCATGCATAGCATTGCTGAAAAAGGAATTGCAGCTCATTGGTCTTATAAAGAAAACCAAATCCAATTTGATAATAAAGCTATTGAAAAATATAACTGGTTAAGAGATATGATCACTTCCTATCAGCAGACTGATGATTCTGACGAATTATTAGAGGTCTTTAAGGACGACCTTTTTGACGGAGAAATTTTTGTTCTCACTCCTAATGGAGAAGTAAAAGAGCTACCTGAAGGAGCAACCCCTATTGATTTTGCTTTTAGTGTGCATACAGATTTAGGATTTCATATTATGGCGGCTAGAGTGAATGGAAAAATGATGCCTATAAAACAAAAACTAAAAACAGGGGACCGGGTTGAAATCATCACGTCTAAAAATCAAAGGCCTTCAAAAGATTGGCTTAACTTCTGTGTGACAGGAAAAGCTAAAACAAAAATAAGATCTCATATTAAAGGCACACAAAAGGAAATGGCTCTTTCTTTAGGTAAAAACATACTAGAAAAAAGTCTAAGAAAGTATAAAATTCCTTTTTCTAATATAAAGGATTTGGAAAAAAGCTCCAATTATAAAGACCTTTTTAAACAGTATGGTTGTAAAACTCTCAACGATCTTTACATGCGTATAGGTTATGGACACATTACCCCTCAACATCTATCAGAACAGTTAGCTAAGTATTTGAAAGTTAAAGAAATAAAACCTAAGCCGACTTTTTTTGAAAAAATCTTCAAATCAGCTACTAAAAAGAAGAAAAAGGAATCATCCCTTGTACAAATTGATGGCTTAGATAACATTATGGTGACCTTTGCAAAATGTTGTCTTCCTATACCAGGAGATCCCATCTCAGGTTTTATCACAAGAGGAAGAGGAATTGTCATTCATACATCTAATTGCCCTAAAGGCTATGAATTTGATAAAGCACGACAAGTTGATGTAGAATGGAATGCTTCCACTTCCCATATCACCCGCCTCGTCTCTATAAGAGTTACTTGTTTCAACAAAACAGGTTTATTAAAAGATATGACAGAAGTTTTTTCTAATATTGGTATGAACATACAAAACGTAAAAACCCACTCCCTAAAAGATGAGAAATCTATTTGTGTTTTTGATGTTTTCGTACGAGATACAGAACATCTATCAGAAGCTTTGTTGAACTTAGAAAAACTCGATCATGTTTTAACTGTAACTCGAGTGAAAAGATCCTAAAAGTAAAGTCCAAAACCTATCTTCAAGCCAATTCTTGAAGAATCAATATTTGAAGAACTGGGAAAAAGACTGCCGTCAATAGCTACAGGAATGATAAATCTTCCCTTAGGATCTACGTACTCAAAGCCTGCCGAAAAACCATAAACAATAGTTGTAGAAATAGACTCTTCATCAATAAGATTGGATTCTTTGCTGAAAGGAAAATACACATAACTGTTCGCACCCACCCAAAAACGAAAATAAGAGACAGGAAACATAAACATGGTTGTTAAGCCTGCTTTCACATAATGGGCTTTTATTTGGTGACCATTCTCAGAGTCTAAATTAAATCTTACATAGCCCACTTCTGGACGCAAAGAAAAACTTTTGTGGAAAGAATAGTTGAAAAATCCACTAACTCCAAAATTATACCCCTCTAATTTATCATTTCTTGCCTCTAATTTATCCTTAAAACCTATAACATAGCCTCCTATATAGTTCTTTAATTCAAAACGGTATCTAGAATAGGTGGTAGGCTTTTTTAGAATTTGATTTTCATCTAAACCTACATCTATATTTTTATTTTTTTTCTCTTGAACTTTTTGTTGTGATGTATGAGAAATATCTTTTCTTAAAAACAAATCCCAGCCTGGATTAGCTTCACCAACAAACTTTCCAATGGCTTTCTTGTTTTTAGCTTTAAGGATTTTTGTAAGGCCTCTTTTGCGTGCGTTGAGATCCACAATGTAATAGATTTCTCCAACTTTAGCATCTCCTCCCTCCATGTTCACAAGAACTATATCATCTTTAACTTTCATGATATACGCAGCCTGAGTAAAGCTACTTAGAAAACAAAACAAGATAAAAAAGAATTGAAAAAACTTAAAACTATTTTTTAATTTTAAAATAAATCCCTTCCTTGCTTTTCGCACATTATATAACTATTATAAATGGAATTAAATTCAAGACAAAACTGTTTTTTACTAAAAAGTATCTTAATATCTTCTATAAAAGGACTAAAGGCCTGTTTTTGAGAAAAAACAAAGCATAAGGGCTCAAAGCTTTGGATAAAAAAAGACTCTTCCTCTACTTTCACCTCTATCCTTTCTTCAAAATTTTTTTGCCCTTGTGATTCATAAAGATTACAAGCACTTAAAGCATAAAGACACAAAAAGACTTTTAAGACACGTCTCACATTTAACAGCATAAGCTAAAATCAGAAGAGTTGATAACAAAATTATGCAATGTATTATTCAAGCCTCCCCCTCCTTTATCTTGCTCTTTTTAAGGGCTTCATTCTTAAAAGTACGAATTTAGGAAAATCAAGGTCTCTTTACTAACATTAAAAACAAGAAAACCTAGCAAAAGGGCTTGCATAAAATATCTTTTAGGTATTAAACTAACAACGAATGAAACAAAGGAGGCAATATGTCAGTAAATAAAGCTATTATTATAGGAAGACTGGGAGCTGATCCAGAAGTTAAGGAATTATCTACAGGACAAAAAGTATGTAATTTCAATATAGCTACCAGCGAAACTTGGAACGACCGCAACGGACAAAAACAGGAAAGAACCGAGTGGCACCGCATTGTCGTTTGGGGAAAAACGGCTGAGCTTTGTGGCCAGTATCTATCAAAAGGACGTCAGGTTTTTCTTGAAGGAAGACTTCAAACACGTTCTTGGGAAGACGCTCAAGGACAAAAGCGTTATACAACTGAGATTGTCGCAAATCATGTACAGTTTTTAGGCTCTCGTAATAATAACGCAGAACAAACTCAAAACGCCACACCTCATCATGAGTTTGCTTCAGAGCCTTCTTTTGAAACAGAGGACATTCCTTTTTAATTTATTTTTTCATTTTTCTTCTTTCGTTTTGGCCCCAGTGCTTTTTTAGGTGCTTGGGGCTTTTTTTAAAATCGAGATAAATGTTTTAGCTGAGGAGGAGCTTTCAAATTTTCACCTATAATCTCAAACTGATAGGAAAGCTCTTTAGCGGAGCGTTTTTTATATTTGTCCAAAAAAGTAAGAAAAAACAACTGGGAAGCAAAAGAAGGCTTTACTTTTAGAAGCCACTGACTCTTGTAGCTAAGTTTAGATGATTGAAAATCTCCTTTAAATTCTCCTCTTGCTCTTACGAAGACATTGTCTTTAGGAATTCCTATTTTTAAATCCTTTAAAATCATCTTAGGAGAATTAATATAAAAAAGTATTTCTAGATCAGAAAAAGATATGGAAGGAAGATTAACTCCTGCAAACCAATGATTGACTAGAAGAGAACCCATAAATGTAATATCTTGAGCCGACTTTGTTGAAACAATAAGATGACTGTCTTTAAAAGAGGAGCTTGTAGGTTGAAAAACACCTTTAAACACACCCTTTATTCTTCCTGTCACAAACTGCGGTTTGTTGAAAGCTCTTAAAATTTCTGACAATTCTAGTTGAAACAATCCATGGAATTTATAGTTTTCTTTATTGAGGTATCTCAAAGTTATTTTTTGGTTTCCTTTAAATAAATCACGTAAAACCAGATCCAAAGAAGGTTTAAGAAGAAATAAAGATAAAATATGAGGATGGATGTTAATAGACTTTAAAAAAAGAGGCTGACCAGAGATGTTCAAATCTATTTTTTCCATGCTCAAAGAAAGATAAGGAAAAAAAGAAACATCGACCTTTCCTATTTTTACAAAGTTAGGCTTTATAGATTCATTAATCTTTGATTGTAAAAACAAACCTAACTCTCTGTAAGGGAACAATAAGACTAAAGATACAAAAAAACTAAGAAAAAAGAAAATAAGTTTTATTTTGTGATACTTAAGAAGATCAATAAAAAAGGCTATTATACGACTCATCGAGAATCCCCTCTTTTAGAATCCTCTTTTTTCTTTCTTTTAGAAGCCTTTTTCTTAAGAAGCTTAGGGCTCTCTTTTATCTGATAGGATTCAACCCTATACTTCACATCCACATATCCTTGTTCTTCTCTGCTTTTTTTTATTTCCATACCATCTAACCGCACTAGAGGTCCTATTTTTTCTAAATCTGAGGCCGCTTGAATCGCTTGCTTTAAAGTCAAAGTTTTAAGGCTAATGGAGATGAGTTCTTTTTCGAACATAGATTGGGAAGGTGTTGTTTTTTTAGATGGACTAGATGTTTGTTCAAGGTTTATAAAAATAACTTGTTCATCAGCGATAGAATATCTTTTAAAAACACGTTCAACCTTCGTTTTAAAAAAACTAAAACTCATAGATTGGCGGAATGAAAGAGTTGCCAGAGACTGAAGCTCAAAAAGTTTTTGAATCAAATGGTAATTCTCAGAAAATGCTTCTAAGTTTTTACGAGATGAAGAAAAAAAACTTATCGAAGGAAGGGATAGAATAAAAACAACCAATATACAAAGGAGTCCTAATGTGATTTTTTGGTTTCTCGCAGAGAGATCATTATACATCTGAATGAGCTTTTGAAACCATTCACTATCTTGAATTTTTTCCTGTAAAGGCTGTAAAAAGTTTAGAAGATTTTCTTTTAAATTATACAACATTTATAAACTCACTCCAAAATCATAGCTGAAACTTTCTTGATTCTTTAAAGGTCTTTTTAAAATTTTTCCTTTTAAAGCAATGGCTTTTATCTTTCTTTCTAGTTGAGAAAGATATTTAGAAGCTATAGAACCTTTTAAAGTAACACGTCCCTTTAAAATTTTTAATTCATAAATTTCAAACTTTGCTTCTTTGTCAAAAGACCAAGATGATGACATTTTATCAAAAATTTCCAAGGGAGAGGGAGAGTGCAAAAACTTTTTCAAAATGTCTTGATTTCGCTTCTCTTTCTCTTTTTTCTTTACATATTTATTGATATTTTTTTCTGAAAGAGAACGACCTTTAAAACCTGTTATTTTTGCTGCATGTTGTTTCATAATGTCATCACTTCTCTCAAGAGAGTGAAGTGAAACCCCATCTCTTATCATAGAAAACACAAGGAAAAGAAGAAGAAAAACAGCTGTGGACTTTATAAGACTGTTATAATTCTCCCATAAAGAACTCCAGAAGATTCCTTTCTTTGCAAATTTTTCTTTTCTAAAATTGTTTATATCTTGAGAACTCTTTTGGGTTGCCGCTAAAGCTAATCCTAAAGCAACACAGCCTCTAAGAGGTGATTCTCCATAAACTTTACTTGTTTTTAGTTCATAGGCTTTTAATTTCAGTCTCCTTGAAAAATAATTAGGTAGATTCTTCGTACAAGAAGGCCCTCCTGATAAGAAGAGATGTTCAATCTTCTTTTCATATTTATTTTCAATTTCCAAAATCTGGAATTTTAACTGATTAATTAATTTTTCAAAAACTTCTTGAATCATATGAGCATGATGTTTCTGGCTTTCATTTAATTTCATACCCTCAGAAGCTACAAAGCTTTTTTCTTTAACACCAACAAGAGCTTCGTCATAGGAGACTCTATAGCCCTTCATAACACCTTTTAAAACAAGATCTCCACCCCAAGGAATGTACCTTATATCTAAAAGATAATTTTGCTCATAGAGAGATAAAAAGCTTTTCTTATGTCCTAAGTGCAAGAAACCTGATAAGTGATTAGGAGAGGAGCAGGGTTTTATGGAAAGTGCTGAACGAAAGATAGGGTTCAAACAAAAACCTTCAGAGGCCACGACATCAGGTTCCATTCCTGCTTCGTGAAAAAGGGATAAAATATTTTTAACTGATTCTTTTGAGCAAATGGAAGTAAACACCTCAGTTTGGTTTTGATCATTTTCGTAAAGAGGGTTTGCTTCAAAAATGCATTGAGATGAAGGGAGAGGTAGATCATCCTCTAACTCAAAAGGAAGGGTTTTTAAAATATCAAACTTTTTTTTAAAAGGAAGACTTAGCCTATGATGTATAATTTTATCTTCACTCAAGCCTACAATTACTTTTGTGTCCTTAGGTAAATTCAACTTTCGTAAAACTTCTAAAACAGATAAATTCCAGTCACTTGCCTTAGAGCTTAACTCTACTTCACTTAACTGTTTGACTTTAAAGCTTCTGCCTCGCACATAAATTTGTGCTATCTTTAGACTAAAACATCCAAGGTCAATTCCTACACTCTTCATTTTTCTGTAAGTAGTATAAAATAGACAAGAGTCTTAGTCTTCTTTCCAATAGACTATGGTCGAGGTTTTTTTCTTAGACCTCTTAGATTTCTTCTTTGATTTTGTTTCTTTTTTGCTGTTAATTTTTTTAGCATAAAATCTTTCAAAATTATCAAAAAACTGCTGTCTTAAAGCATCTTGGCTCAGAGTAACAACCTCAATGCTTTGACTTGTTCCATGAGAAAACCCCGTACTATAAATCCGAAAGCTTGAAGGTGAATCGAAAATTAAAGGGATGTTTAATTCTTTCAAAGAGTTTGTGTCATAGCCTTCATCTTCTAAAAAATCATAGAAGCTTTTTATATCGCTAAAATCACCATTTTCTTCTTTGACAAGCTGAAAAGCTTCAAACAACTCATCTGTTGAGTCCTCAAAAAGAGCTTGAAACACTTCTTGTGACAAAAAATTAACTTGAATGGCTGCAGGAGCATAAAGAGTGAGTTTGTCTTTTAGAAATAAAAAAAATTTTTCATTCATCCCTGAAACCAACTGCAATTCTCCCATACTATAAAAAAGCCTTTGAGGAGGCCATAAATCAGAATCTCTGCCTTCGTAATAAGAAGATTCACTTCCTCCGTTTAAACTCACATCATCTTCATCAATCCAATCTATAATGTTGTTCACTAAGCTCTCTAAATCCTCTTCAGAGTATGTATCAGAGAATTCACTATCGCTTCTTCTTTTGTTTTTCAATAAGTTCAGAATCTGATTTTTTGTCACTTGTCTTATTTTTTCCACAGGAAAGATAAGAAGAGGGAGGTTGATTTTCTGCTCTTCTCGTTCAATAACTGTGATATAAGAGCTTTTCATAAATGATTTTTCTTTTGCTTCTTCAATTTTTGATTTTACAGTATTAGACACTTCTCCGGGAAATTCAGGAGGCCATTGAAAGGGAATCTGCCAGATCTGATCTAAAATTCCTTTCTGGGATCCTAAACTATCTCCTAGTTGATTTAAAGCGTTGTAATAAAGCTTAATTCTTAAATGACTAATATCTACGCCGGCTTTTGCTGCATAATAAGCCTGCAGTTTGTGAACTGCATTCGCTGAAGAACGGTATTCAATAACAGCATCTCTAGAAAACTCCACAGCTAAAACCGTCATGAGTAAAATCCCCACAAGAGAAAAAAACAAAACCGCTCCTCTTTTGTCTCTCATTAGCTCTCACCTTCTTTGTTATTAACAAAATGTAGAGATATAACCCATCTGAATTTTTCTTTCTGTTCTGTTTCAAAAAGAATTTCCACAGCAGCAGGAAAATGCCTCTCATCTAATAAACTAGACCATTCAGGTGTTTTCTTATCACTTCCCTGTGACAAGTAAAAAAACTCCAAGCTCTGTATACCTCTTATAAGTACATGTTCATAAACGCCCTGAGAAGGTTCTTCTTCTCCTAAAATCCATTCTTTTCTCACCAAACATTGGCTTGTTTTTCCTTTCTTATTTTCACAGTTTTTTAAAGAGTACTTTACATGAACAGAATAGGAAGTATTTTCTGAAAAATAAATGAGACTGTTAAATGATGTCATGGAAAATTCCTTGGAGGAGCCTTTGAAGTAAGTTTCTTGTTTGACTATTTTAGGCTTCAATGCAAACTGTATATCTCCTTTTTTAATTCTTTTATCATATTTTTTTCTAAAATCACGAAGAGCTTCATTATATTTTGTTATATAAAAATCTCTAAAATGAAAGGCTTGATTAATGTCTTTTCTTACTAAAAGAAAAACAGTTCTTAATCTGAAACTTTTTTCCATTTTAGGCTTAAAATTCTTTCTTGCTCTTACTGCATTTTGAACATTTTGTACTATAAAAATACTTATAAAACTAAAAATCAAAAGAGAAATCATAACTTCTAAAAGAGAAAATCCTTTTTTTGATAAAATCATTATTTTTCTTCTCCCCCTAAAGCCACACTAGGATTTTTATTTGTAAAATAGGTTACAACAGAAAAAGACCTTTCTCTTTTTTTGTCCTTAGCAAACACTGTGATTTTAACTTCCTTCACAGAATTTGTAATCAGTTCTCTAATATTATTCACAACGGAAAGAACATTTTCATCAACACCTTCAGCTCCAGCCTGCTCAATGAGCAGAGAAGAAAGATCTGGCATATCAAAAGCTTGACTTTCCATCTCCCAACGATAGTTGGAGTACTCTGTTCCAAAATCCCCTTCCTCTAACTCAGGAATTTCCTGAATGTTTTTATATTCAATTTTCAATTCAGAAATTTTCTGATCTAACAAAAAACTTACCGTATCATAAATTTTTGAACCCCTAATGTAAAGAAAGTTTCTCGACCATATATTAGTGGTTACAATAGCTGCCCCTGAAATTAATAAAAGTGCTACCAGAACTTCTACAAGAGAAAAACCTTTACCTTTTTTCATAAGCGATTTGCTTTCTCTATCTCTTCTAAGCTTATATAGCCTTTTAAGATTTTCACTTTACCCGTCAAAGCTTCTATAGTAAAAGTCCAAGGCTGTTTTTTTTGTTCCACATGAATTGCTACAGGAGAAACAAAGCCTTGAGGCAAAAAATAAATGTATCTATAAAAAAACTTCAATTTGCGAACTTGGTTTTTTTCTTCTTCATTAAGCTCTTCATTTAAAGTTTCTTCAAAAGACTCTTCTTCATTTTCTTTTAACTTTGACAGAAGGTTTTTGTAATGAATCTCTTCTGGAAAGTTCAGTTTTTTAAGGAGTTGATTCTCATCTTTTTCAAACGCCTTGCCTGCACGAGACTCTGCATAAACCACAACCGAAGGAGGCTCCTCTTCTTCAAAATCTGAAATTTTAAACACCATACGATACAAAGTATTCTTAAGACGTGCTTTTAAAAAAATCTCACGGCTCAATTTCCTGAAATCTTTATGAAATTCTTTTACTTCATTTTTTTTCCAGGCTGTACGAGAAAGAATAGTCCCTGTTATAAGGCCCATTAATAGTAAAACGACCAAGATCTCTAAGAGAGAAAGTCCCTTAGAAATAAAAAATCTTTTAAAGATCTGAGGACACAATGTCCTTATCCCATGCCTTTGTGCCTCCTGCTTTTTTGTCACGGCCTAAGGATATGATGATAGGTTCTCCTGTCTCTTCTGAGAATTCATAAAGAAGCTCTCCACCCCAGCTGTCTTTGGGAATCTTTTTCAAATAAGGCCCTCCCCAAGAAGAACAGTTAGGTGTTTGTTCCACTAAAGCCCCTAAACCCTCTTCTTCTGAAGGGTAAGTGCCACAATCTAAGTAAAAGGTTTCTAAAGATTTTATTACTTCACGTATTTGGTTTTGTGTGCTTTTGTATCTTCCTCTATCTAATCTTCCCATGACAGGAAATAGCAAACTTCCTGCTACAAGGCCTATAAGAATAAGAACCACCATAATTTCTAAAAGCGTCATACCTTTTTGATTTCTTTTTTGTGAAAACATAAACTCCTTTCCTTTGTGTCCCAAATTCTTCTCTCTTTTCTCCTCTTCTTTTCATAAAAATTTTAACAAAGAAATAAAAAAATCTCAACCCCAATAAGACCTTTGCCCTTAAGCCCCAAGAACTTCTCCAAGATCCTCATTGAAGAGATTCTAGCATATTTTCTTTGTATTTATTTCATTAAAATTTAAATTTGTCTGTTTGACTTTTAGCCATGATTTGAAAAAAAGTCCTTAATCTTGATTCTTGTTAAAAACCTTGGTAATTAGCTGTTACAGCCAGCAAGTTATTTCATAGTCCTTCAAAAAGGAATTTATAAAAAAATTCACTGGACAAAGTGCTAGGATTTTTAAAATATCCTGGTCACACTTCAAAAATCTCCTTTTTATCTAGGGAATGTCGTCAATTAACCGAGTTACATTTTCTCCACCTCTTCTGGAAAATGTTTCTTAAACTGTTCCATAGCTTCTTGTGAACTTTTAGGATGAAGAGAACGACCACTGATCCATACAATATTAAGGCGGTCTAAAAGAGCATAAACCCCAGAAAGAGAACAGTCAAATTCATCTGCTAAAAGTTCCTGTATTCCCTTTGCTCCTATGCTTCCTCCTTCTCTTTTGTCTTGAATTTCATCTTCTCCCAAAAAAGTGGACAGTTTTTTGGGGGAAGATCAACTCTTTGGCTATAACAAAACCATATTTCAAACCTCTTATTAAATCAGAAGCTTGAGTGATGTCTTAGGCTTCTCCTCTTGTTAAACTCAAACGCATAAGACGTTCTAAGCTATCACTTACAAAATAAATTTTTGTACTTAAACTTTCTCTGGAGTGCCCCAAAGCCAAAATATTCTTTTTTTTTGCTTCTTTTTTGTACCAGAAGAATGCTGATGAGCTCGTACTATAGTGCTATCAATAGAGAGATATTCATTTTTAGAATCTTTTATAAGATGAGAAAAAATCTTCTTTAAAAATTCCAGATTTCTCTCAACGAGTGAAACGAAAGCAAACGTTCTTTGAGTGTTCATAACGTTCTGGAAGAGACCTCCAAGAGGCTCCAATCCTCAAGATCCATAGGACTTAAGTTAACAAATTGTCGGTTGTTTTTTGCTTCTAACTCCTACTATCTTTTTTCGATCGCTAAGTAAAACTCTATCTTCTTCCATGTTTTAAGTTGTTAATTCATATCTTCTAGCTATCCTTCACTCCCTTTCTTAGGCTAAGGTTACCATATTAAATAAATTGACTTTCACCCCCTAGCTAGAAAAATTGATTTTTGAAATACGATCAAGTATGACTTAACCAAGGTCTGAGAGCTGTAAAATAGGCATGAGCACAGCCCATACAATCACACCTACAACTATAGCCATAAAAACAAGAACAATAGGAGAAATAAGAGATGTCAAACGATCTACAGAGTTTTTTACTTGAAACTCAAAAGATTTACTAAGTTCTTCTAACATAGCTTCTAGTTCTCCTGTTTTTTCTCCAATACTGATCATATGAATCACAATGGGAGGAAACTGTCCTGATTTTTTGAGAGGCAAGGCAATAGATTCTCCTTCACTGATGTTCTCTCTTGCTTCATCAATAGCTTTTGCTAAAACTTCGTTGTTGACAACATTACGTACAATGTCCATGGACACAAGCATAGGGACCCCTCCTTTTAAAAGAGTTGCCAAAGTACGAGAAAAACGAGCTACCGCTACCATACGGACCATCTTTCCTACAAAACCTAGTTTTAATAGCAAGGTGTCATATTGTGGCCTTCCTTTTTCTGAGTTTTTCCAGTTAAAAAACATAAAAGTAAGAAAAAATACTCCTCCTGCAAAAATATACCAGTAGTTCACAAGCCAGCCACTTATGGCAAAAACGGCAATAGATATAGACGGTAGTTCCAATTCAATGGCATCGGAAAAAACTTGTTGCATTTTAGGAATTACAAAAAGAAACAAAAGAATTAAAATAGCTATTGTCATGATAATCATAATTAAAGGATAAGTCAGAGCTGCTTGAAGACGTTGTTTCAATTCGTTAGCTGATTCTGTAAACTCTGCTAAACGTATCAAGATCACATCCAAAGTTCCTGAAGCTTCTCCGGCTTGACACATATAAATATAGGTCTTATTGAAAATTTTAGGATACTTTGAAAGAGTTTTATAAAAACTTTCTCCTTCGTTAACTGCATTTTTACAGTCTGTGAAAACAGCCTGTAGGATAGGGTTTTCAACTTGCTCTGAAAGAGCGTTTAAACTTTCCACTAAAGGTATATTGGCATGAAGGAGGCTTGCGAGTTGTCTTGTAGCTAAAGCGAGTTCTTCAATTTTTACTTTTCTGTTTTGAGAAGATTTAAGGTTCCTTTGATTCTTAGCTAGGGATTTGTTCTTTAACTCACTAACATAAATGCCTTCTTTTTTAAGCTTCAAACGAGCCACACGTAAGTTTTCAGCTTGTAAAGTTCCACGTTTGGTTCTACCTAAATGATTCACTCCTTTATAAGCATAAACAGGCATAAATTAATCCATCTGAGTGTTAGCTAAAACTTCCTCAACACTGGTCACTCCATTAACAATTTTCTGAATCCCATGAATACGAATAGGAACCATACCCTCTTGAATGGCTTTTTGGCGAATATTTCCGCTATTTTGTCTTTGCATAATTAAACTTCTAATCTCATCGTTAAGAAGTAAAATCTCCTCGATAAGAGTTCTCCCCACATAACCTTTACTATGACATTCATTACAGCCTACAGGGCGATAAAATTGAAAACTTTTTGTTTTTTCATTAATGGACAGATCCAAACTTTTAATTTCTTGTTCTGTGGGTTTATAAATTTCCTTACATTCATCACAAAGGACACGAATAAGTCGTTGAGCCATGACAGCAAGCAAAGAGGTTGCAATCAAAAAAGGCTCACAACCCATATCCGTTAAACGAGGAAAAGCCCCTGCAGCATCATTTGTATGAATGGTGGAAAGCACAAGGTGTCCTGTCAAAGAAGCATTGATAGCAATTTCAGCAGTTTCTAAATCACGAATCTCACCAATCATAATCACATTAGGATCTTGTCTTAAAATAGCTCTTAGAGCATTAGAAAAAGTAAGTCCAATTTTGTGATTGACTTGAATTTGCCCTATACCACGAATTCTCTGCTCCACAGGCTGTTCCACAGTAATGATGTTTTTATCAATAGTATTAATACGGCTCAGACAAGAGTAAAGGGTTGTGGATTTACCACTTCCTGTAGGTCCTGTGACTAGAACAATTCCATACGGCTTTTGTAGGAGCTGATTTAAAGTACTTAAGCTTTTTTCAGAAAAACCCAATTGCTCTAACTGTAAGATCACTTTAGAACGATCCTGAAGACGCATTACAACACGCTCTCCAAAAGCTGTTGGTACAATGTTCACCCTCACATCCACATCCCTTCCTGCTAGCTTTAAAGAAATCCTACCGTCTTGAGGAAGTCTTTTTTCTGCAATATTCAAACTAGCCATCACTTTAATTCTAGACACAATAGCATTTTGTAATTTTTTAGGAGGAGAGTAAACATCATATAAAACTCCATCCAAACGAAAGCGAATGACCATATCCTTTTCATAAGGTTCAATATGAATGTCTGAAGCCATTTCTTTTACAGCACGAAACAAAAGTGTGTTAATAAGTTTTATCACAGGAGCTTCATCATCTCCTGTTTCTAAAAGATCAATAACCGGTTCATCTAAGTCATACTCTTCACTTTCAATCTCATCTAAACCTTCTAAATCGCTTGTGGATTTTTCATAAATGTAATTGATAGCATCATGAAGTTTTGACTTAGGGGTAACAATCATCTCTAAATCCTTATCTAAAAAAACTCTCATTTCTTGAAAGGCTTTGTAGTTAAGGGGGTTACTCACTAGAACTTGAATCTTACCCTCAACTTCTTTAAAGGGAAGGATTTCATATTTTTTAGCATAATTAATAGACACACTTTTTAGCAGATAACCTGCAATCTCATTCAAAGGAACTTCCTTTAAAAAGAGAAGATCCAAAGCCCTGCAAACTTCCTCTAAGGCCTCTTCAGGAGTTTCAAAGGGCTTATTTAAAAGAAGCTCTTTTAAACTCTGTCCTCTAGCATTTGTAAGCTCATAAAGAGAATGGAGTTCTTTTCCCTTAAGTCCTGCTCCCTTTAACAAAAGAGCCTCTAAAGATTGCATAGCCATAAGTTCATTTTAAAGAGTTTTTCTTATTTCTTCAACAACATGAAAGCAAGATCTTTAAAAACATTACATCTCACTTTCTTTTTCTTTTAAACAAAGAAGCTCTCCTTTAAGAAGTATTTCGCTCTCTAGCTCTTCCTCAACATCCTCAAGTCCATTTAACTCATCTTTGAAGCGAACACATAGGGAAGCTCACTCTTGTAATTTATTGAAAATACGTAACTGCTCACTCTCGTAAGTTTTTATGGCTCCTCCCGGGAATCTGTGGGTAAAAAGTAGTAGAAATCCCCCAAAAGAGCTCATATTAATCAAAGTAAGAGTAAGACATTCTATCTTGTATTTTTGAGTTCTTTGAGGCCCTTACTGGCCTCTGTCACCTCCGGTGATTGAACTCAAAAACATTCATTTTATTTGCTTTTATTTGCTGTGTTACATTAAAATTTTAAAAAAGAAGCACCTACTTCCCAGATGCCTTAAAATGTTATTCAAAAAAAAAAAAAAAGGAGGGAAGAGATGCTTTTGAAGACTATACTAAATGATTGTTTAAGATGGAAGTCTTTTGTATACGGAGACATTTATTTTTCAAAAGATAGAAAGTCAATTAATGTTCCTATTAAGGCTCGTAAAAATGGCCAAGCTTTTTGTAGTGTTTGTAAGAAGCCCTGTTCAGTGTATGACAGCAGTAAATCATCACGGGACTTTGAATCCCTTCCTATTTTAAGTTACAGGGTGTTCTTTGTTTATGCTGTAAGAAGAGTCAATTGTCCTTGCTGTGGGGTAAAAGTTGAACATTTACCTTGGGCCGATGGTAAGAAGAGTTTAACGATCTTTTACATGAAGTACTTAGCAGACTGGTGTCGTCACCTGTCTTGGAAAGAGGTTTCTTGTAAGTTTCATGTCAGTTGGAATCAGGTCTATGCTTCGGTAGAATGGGTCGTAGAATATGGTTTAAAACAAAGGGTTTTAAAGGGAATACAAGCTATAGGTGTAGATGAAATACAATGGAAAAAGAACCATCAGTATCTCACCTTAGTCTATGAAATAAGCAAAACCCGTGTACGCTTGTTGTGGATAGGAGAAAAAAGAACAGAAAAGAGTTTTAGAAAATTCTTTGATTTACTAGGAGAGAAGTCAAAAGATATACGGTTTGTGTGTTCTGATATGTGGAAGCCTTATTTAAAAGTCATAAAGGAGAGGGCAAGTGGAGCTTTACACATATTAGATCGGTTTCATATCGTAGCAAGACTCAATAAGGCTTTAGACGAAGTGAGAGCTTCAGAACACAAAAAAATGAAAGAAGACGGGTATGAACCCCTTTTAACAAAAGCTAGATGGCCCTTGTTAAAAAATGCAGAAAATTTAAAATCTTATGAAAAAGTAAAATTAAGGCATTTAATACAGTACAATTTAAAAAGTATCCGCTGTTATCTTTTAAAAGAAGACTTCCGACAGTTATGGACCTATGTTTCACCAACTTGGGCTGGTAAATTTATAGACAGTTGGACGAGACGAGTCATGCTTTCAAAAATTGAACCTATGAAAAGAAAAGCAAAAACCATACGAAGACATAAGCTACTTATTCTTAATTACTTCAAGGCTAAAAAAACCTTCTCCTCAGGGATTGTAGAGGGTTTAAACAACAAAGTAAAACTCACTATGAGAAAATCTTACGGCTTTAGAACCTCTAAAGCTATAAAAATCGCCTTATATCATAACCTTGGAAAACTGCCAGAACCTCCGGGAACCCACAGATTCTTTTGAGGAGGCGTTTTTATTTAAAGCCATAGAGATGGCTTCTAAAGAAGAATACCCTCTATTTCTCATTGTTTTAACATAGCTGGTAATGCGACAAAAATATTTCGCCATTTCTTCTGTTCTGAAACACCCTGACACTTTCTTTTTCACCTTAGTCATTCTTAGATTTCTTTCAGCTCTGTTGTTAGTAGGATCTACGTTCTTTCTTTTAGCAAAGCACAGTATTTCTGCTTCATACTTTTTAAATCGCAGCCAAAGGTTTTGAGCTTGTGTATGCTTTATTCGTCCTTTCTTGCCATTTTTCTTAGGAAATTCTGGAAGCTCTTTTAAGCCTTTTGTAAGAATACTCCTATACCTTCTCTGAAGAGTTTCATACTCTTTTTGAGTCAGAACTCTTGACTCTTTTTTATGAACTAACTCCACAGTCTCTTTAAGAAGTTTTTTGAGATTTGTAGCCCATTTGAATCCATTGCTTTCTTCTATAAATTTAAGCTCTCTCAAAAGGTGAGCCACACACAAAGCATGAGTTATCTTATCATAACAAAAGTAAGGACTCCAACAATCATGCACAAGCACTCCTGCATATCTATCCAAGAGACCAATATCTTTTATGGCTTCCCTTCCACGTGAAAGGTGGAGAAACTGCAAGACTAATTCTCCTGAACTATAAGTATGAATCCAGTAGTTTTTACCCTTAACCCTCATAGAGGTCTCATCAACATGAATGACCTCTGATTCAAGTATCTTTTCTTTCATCTGCTCTTCCCAACTTTTAAGAAACTTGATCTTCCCCCAAAAAAGTGGACAGTTTTTATGTTCTTAAAGCCCTCCTTTGTTTAAATTCTTTTGAGGAGGCTTTTTTTTAAAAATAGATTCTATGTTTTTCTCCAGATTTTTATCCTTTTCAAGCTTTCCCCTGGTTTTTAAAAAACTATAAAAACCAGAACGAGATCCTCTTAATAATTCGCAAATGCGAAGCACTGGATGCCCTTTCTCTTTTACATAAAACATAGCCTTAAATCTCATTTCAGGATTTCCTTTGAAAAAAAAGCCGCTGCCTCTTTCAATATACCTACACTCCGCCTCTCATAGACCAGCTCCTTTTTTAACCTCTTTATTTCCTCCAATGCCGAAGCCAAGTCATGGGAAGCTTGTCTTTCTACTTCAGGCTTTAGAAAACGCTTCCAAGAGCTTATCACTTGGAAATTTCTCAGTCCTAGCTTCTCTGAGGCTTCCTTTGCACCTATTTCCTCTGCCAATTCAATGGCTTGCTTTTTAAACTCTTCCGAGTACTGTTTTACTTTTTCCATTCTTTCTTTTACCTCCATTTTATGGAGACTTTAAGAGAAAATTGACTGTCCGCAGAAACAGGGGAAGTTCAACTCTCCTAATTCAGCAATGTATCTCAACATAACTGCAGGAGAAATCATTCGACCTATAAGCCCCATGTAATGTTCCCCAACACGTTGAAAAGACAGCATCTGAACTATAATGAAATTGATGATGGAAGCTCTAATGCCTATACCATACTGAAGAGGACCACTCATACCTTTAGGAAATTGACCTTTATTTCTAGCTCCACATGAGGGACAATCCTTAACTTCAGAAGTTACAGTATGGGTCTGAATTTCATAAAAAATATCAATCTTTTTACGCTTTTCAAGGCTTTTTACCTCTGCTGTCTTTAAACACATCCCACACTGAGAACACTCTGAGGGAGAGACAGTCTCCTCACTGTTTGTATCTTTACTGTTATCAAGTCTAGAGTCCTTTTTCTGACTCCCACTAGCTTTCTTATTACGATTCCCTTGACGACTAAAATCTTGCGAAGGAGGAAGACTGCTGTTGCTGGAATTTTTTCGAACCTGTTTTTCTAAAAACACAACAATCAGAATGTTCACAACCTTAAAGAGAGATTCAACAATCACAGAAATCTCAGTAGGCACAGAACCTTTCTTTGCAAGCTTATCAAAGTCACTTCTTATATTTTTAATCTCATTTCTGATGGAGGTCTTATTTATTGTCATTTGAAAAAAGTATTTAAAAGAAAATCTGTAAGAGCAAGACTTTTATCTTAAAATAGGTCTAAAGTTAGGGATAACTGAACAATGTAGGTGAGCAGTTACAAAAGGTTCAGATAGACGCATAATAGGAATATGTTTGTTTTACAATGTGTAAAGGAAGAGTCATTAAAAATGGAAAGGAAATGCAGGAAGTTTTTTCTTAGGTGATTAGAATATTCGTGACCGTATGCAAAAAAAATTTTTTATATTTTTTGTAAATGGAGAAGTGTTTTTTCTTGACATACTTTTTGATAGACACTCTAAAAATTTAACAGAGTTTGATAAAAAAGCCAGGACGCTATGAGTTAAAAAATATCGAATTAATTTTTGGAAATGGTATAAAAGTCAAAATTCGGGTTATCAGACTTCAAACTCAATAGGAATGATGTCACCTCAAGTGGAAACAACTTGATCTAAAACGCTTGTGTACAGCAAAGTCCTTTTTTTAAACTAAATTTTTATGGATGAAATGGCAGTTATAATGACTTTGCTTGCAAGGCTTTTTTGTTTTTCCTTACGATAAATAAGGCAAATACGATCAAGATAATCAGGTGCATTTTTTAGTGGCTTTAAGTTTCTGTACTGTTTTGCAACTCTTTCTGGAAGAATTCCTACACCAACTCCTAGAGATGTTAACTTGGCAATGACTTCTAAATTTTCAGAAGTCATCTTCTTTTTACTGGAAAAGAAATTTTTTTTAAGTTTTTTATGAATAGCTTGTGTCTGTTGAAGGTTGGGGTCAAAGATGAGAGTATTGTGTGTTTTTTGATTGGAAAATAATGTAACTTTGTCATAACAAAGCTCTTTAATAACTAAATCTAAATGGGCTTTAGGATTAACAACAATACCAAAGTCAATCTTCCAACTGATAACTTGTTCAGTGATTTCTCTGGATAAGCCATGTTTTAAAGAAACTTCTAAACCTGGGTATTGATCATTGAGCTGTGGCAAAAAGTGTTCTAAAGTATAAAGTGCAACAGACGAATGAAGACCGATCGAATACCTGCCAGAAACTTCATTTTTTTGATAAACTACTAACTTTTGAGCTTGCTCCCATTCAAAAAGAACAACTCTACTCTGCTTAGAAAATTCTTCACCAAGTCGTGTTAGCTGAACTCCATTTTTTAAACGAATAAGAAGCTCTCCTCCAAGCTCTCTTTCAAGTCTTTTAATGGCATAACTCAAAGCAGGCTGACTCACGCCTAAAATTTCTGAAGCTCTTGTCATGTTAAAAGTGCTTGAAATAACATTAAAATAACGAAGATCGTCCATCATTAAAGACATAAATATATCTTAATCATAATAAATTAAATTAATCATTATATTTATTTCACCTGGTAATGTAACTTTTTTTAAAGAGAAAAAAGGAGTTGTTATGAAAGAGGTAATGAGAGTCTTAAATTTAGCACCAAGTTTAGTAGCAATTCCTAAAGAAAAAGATCATGTATTTATGACGCAAGTCTTAGAAGTCAAGAAGAGGATGTCCCATTTCTCGTCAAGAAGCTACATTCTCCTGTGAAAAGAGTTTGCTAGAATGGAAGTGTAACGACCATTTTAATTGTGGCAGTTGTGACGCAGTTCATGCTGTTAGACTCGAAATCATGGAATGAAACCATAATTTAGATAAGGACAGTCAGTTGATTCATTTAATTATTCTATTTTATTGTACAATTTTATTGAAATTATATCATTTTAGAAAACAAATAGAGTGTGCTAGAAAGATTCTAGAGGAGAAAAAACTTGAATTTTAATAAGAGACTAAAAGCTTTAAGACAAAGTCAGGGTTGGACGGTAAAAAGTACAGCTGAGAAACTTGGAGTTCCGGAAACTACCTATCGAGAGTGGGAGTATGGGAGAGCGATTCAAGGAGAGGAGCCGTATCCAAAAATTGCTTCACTCTTTAATCTTAGCCTATTTGAGCTTATTACAGGGAAAAAACCGGATCAGAATAAAATTTTTAGAGAGCTTGAACTTTTGGAAGAAAAGGTAAAAAACATAAAAAAAGACCTAATGTCGTTTTTTTAAAGTGAAAGGAGGATTTTTAATAGATAAGAATAGTTTTTTCAAGTAAAGAGTATCAAGAAAAATAGGAGGATAAAATGAAAACAATAATTTTTTAGGTATTTTAATAATATCACAACTTGCGTATGCTTCAAGGGAGCCTTTGCCTGACTTTAAAGTGGGAAAAAAAAGTCCTAACTCTCTTAGAGTTTTACCAGCTGAGGATAGATCTGATCGATTGGCAATTCATTTCAGAGAAACCTTTTTTCCTGCAGAAAGAAATCTAAATTTACCTAAATTCGTGACCAAAAATGTACACTACAAAGCTATAATTTCCTATTTTCCATAAAAATCTCAGTTTTCATAGGGGAATTTTCAATTTTTAGATAAAATCACAAAAAATAACTTGCCTTGCATTTTCCTTTATAGTGTAATATATTACACTACAGGAGGGAGAAATATGAGCTTTATCAGAAGAATAAAAAGAGGAAAGGTGACATATCTTGCAGAAGTAGAGAACAAAAGGGTCGATGGAAAAGTTATCCAAAAGCATATTCGGTACATCGGGAAGGAAGAGAATGGTGAAACTGTAATTTCAATGAGTTCATCTGATCTTGAAATAAAAAAGGTCAAGGTTTATGGTCCTTTGCTTGTTTTAGATAAAATAGCTAGAGAAATAGATTTGCAAAAATCTCTTGGCCAATACTCCAATGAAATATTAAGCATGGTCTATGCTCACTGTTTAGATTACAAAAGCCTTAGAAAAATGCCAAAATGGTATGAGAGAACAGATTTAAACACTTTGCTAAATTTAGAGGATCTAACCGAAAGTCGTTTGCTTTCTGCTCTAGATTCTTTAGAGAGTGATCCAGAAAATTTACAGAAGAAAATATTTCAAGGTGTTCAGAAAAGGTACAATCTTGAGCTAAAAGGGTTGGTGTACGATGTTACCAATACATACCTTTATGGTAGCAAATGTCAGCTTGGAAAATTAGGAAAGAGTAAGGATGGGAAACGTGGAAATCCTTTGATTCAAATTGGTTTGGTGACAACTCAAAAAGAAGGAATACCAGTGTTTCATAAAACTTTTAGTGGAAACATACACGATAGCAGGACTCTACTAAGTTTATCCGATGGATTTGCAAACTATGGACTAAGTGGAGGAATGTTTGTTTACGACAGAGGCATTTTCTCAGAGAGAAACCTCAATGAAATCAATGAATTGGGCTGGAATACGCTTTGTGGGATTGCTCTCAGAAAAAAAGAGAAGGATTTGATTAGAAAAATGATAAGGCTAGACTCTATTGTTGATGTATCCCATCGCATCAGGTTATCAAGTGGTACCTTGTATGCTCAGAGCATTAATCACAATGTTGGAAAAATCAAAGGACGTTTAGTTGTTTGTTACAATCAAAGGAGAGCTTTAGATATAAGAGAATCTCGTTTGGACGAAATTGCAAACGCACAAATTCTTTTGTCTAAAAATAAAAATATAAAACCAGGTTTGGAAAAATACCTTACTCCAACAGGAAGATTAAGAAGAGATCGGTTGAATTTAGAATCTGAGTTTGATGGTTACTCTTGTATATTTTCTACAAAAAAGATCTCTGCAAAAGATATTGTTAATTTGTACTATAAGAAAGAGGTAATCGAAAAATTTTTTAGGACCTTAAAGGGAATAACAAATTTGAGACCAATTCGTCATTGGCTTTACAACAGAGTTCAATCACATGTCTTTATATGCTATTTATCTTGTCTGATACTTTCAATTCTAAAAATGAAGCTTGAAAAGATGCAGATGTCTCCAGAGGAAGCTCTTGAAGAACTCGGTAGCATGTATAATGTCTATCTTTATGACCGAAAAAATAAAACTAGACTTATCAAAACAGTAGCTTTGAATAAAGTTCAAGAAAAAATACTAAGATCTATTGGAAAAAGTCTTGTCAAAAAAACGTCCGTCTGTAGTGTACATTTTTGAGCACGAACTCAGGAAATTTAGCTACGGAACTAGAAAGAATTGGTTTTCCAAAAGTAAAGCTTCAACTTGAAACATTTACGATTTATATGCCAACCACTGTACTACATTACGAAGGTGAAGGTAATTATTTAATTTACTTTGATACTAATTTACTTCAAAATCAAAAAGAAAAGGAACAGATTAAACTTGTGTTTACAGATGTCAGAGGGAACAAGCATGTTTTAAGAGGAGGCTCAGAAATTAAGTACTTTCAATTTAAAACAAGCTATACCAGTATAGAGGAGTTAATTCCCCCTAACTCTCGAGCACTTGGATATGGTCTTTCGAGAGATACATGTGTTAAAATGTCCTTAGAAATTTCTATTTATGATGAAAGATTTATGAAGACTGAGCAAAGTATTTGGGTAAGCGAAAAGTTTTGGGACTAAAAAGTAGCTGGACGAGCTAAATTGTGTAACTGAATTTTTGAGTCGTGATTTCCAAGGAGGCTCCTTATGGTTTCGATACAGCAGGTATTATAAAAATTTTTTTGGGGGATTTCTAGCTACTTTTTACCCACAGATTCTTTTGAGGAGGCAAAAGTTTTTGGGTTTAAGGGATAAGGGATTGTAACTTAATTTCCTCAAAAAGCTTTTGGCTTAGTTCATAGACAGCCATGGCGTAAAAAGAGCTATGGTTATAACGTGTTATGACATAGAAGTTAAAAAACCCTATAAAATAAAAATTATTTTCAAAATTTTCAGGACATTGAAATAAAAAAAGAGAGACTTTTTCATTGGGATCCAGTGCTTCAGGTAAATAAATGCCTAAAGTTCTTAGTTGAGAGATGGTGATCCAAGGTTCAAACCTGCCATTTTCTTCGATAATTTTGTTAAGATCTTCTTTTTTATGAGGCGGAACTTTGATTTTCATTCCTATAGGTTCATTAAACCTCCAGCCATGATGTTCATAATAATATGACATGCTTTTTGCTATATCAGAAATACTTTTCCATAAGTCAATTGCTCCATCTCCATCAGCATCTTTAGCGAGTTTTAAATAATTCGAAGCTAAAAATTGAGGAAGTCCCATAGCACTAGCATAAGATCCCTTTGGAAATTTGTGCCATTCTCTTACATAATTTACGAAGAAAGTTCTTTGTTTGTAAAGTAAAGTGAGAAAAGATTTAAGCTCAGAAGAAAAAAAATCTTTTCTTCTTCCTTTTGTAAATGAAAGAGTCATAAGCGTTGAAAGGATAGGAAAATTTCCTGTATAGCTTCCGTAAATAGTTTCAATTCCTAATGTAGAAAGAAGAATAAAAGGATCTACATTATCTATATTTTCTAATATTGCTTTTTTGTTTTTCAACCAAAAATTAAGTCCTTTTTTTATTTTTCCTCTAGTAACATGATTTTTCCTATAACGACACCATGAAGAAAGGTTTTTAATAGTTTGCCAATTATTAAGTTTAGGATAAATAAGTTGATAAGCCTTTCTTTGAAACTTGACTTTGGAAAAAAGGATTAAAAGATCCTTTCTTTCCAAAGGGTGATTGTCATTTTTTCCAGGAATAAAACTATCCATGAAATCATCAATAAAAATCATAACATTTTTATATTCCGTAAAATCTATAATCTCATTTTCATCAAAAAGGGGGATATCTCCCTCTATCAGTTGAATGTATTTTAAGGAGTATGCATTAGAATTTTCTATACCCTTTTGGTTGCAATTAGTAAGACAAAAACTGATGAAAATATAAGAAAGATATCTAAAGAAAATTTTTATTTGATTTTGCACAAACTACTCCTTTCTATTTAAGAAGGCAGGATTTAATTCCTTACTATATAGTTTTTTTCTAGTCAAACCTTCTGTTTCAAATAACTTATTTTTTTATCCTATGAACATTAATGGGGTTTTTACTCAATGCAAAAAAATGCTCTAACTTATCAAACCCAAATTCCACGCTAAAAATGATCACTACTGGTTTTCATTTCTTTGAGAAGCCTTTTGTCAATAGCCTTTATGATATTTTTTTGAATTTTGCTTAGAGCAACTATTCGAGACATTTAAACTTTTTTCGTAACTGCTCACTCTCGTAAGTTTTTATTTAAAGCCATAGAGATGGCTTTAAATAAAAACTTACGAGAGTGAGCAGTTACCTTTTTTCTTTTTATCAGAAAAATAAACTTTGTACAGATTTTTACTGGAAAATTTCTGTACTTATGGAACTTATCTTATGTTAGAGCAATGTAGTGATTATTTTTAGCGTGGATTTAGGTTATCAAGATAAATTAAAAAGATATTATGCACTGCTCTGAGCCGTTAAAGGTAATACCATTTCCAAAAATTAATTCGACATTCTTTTAATGCGTAGCGTCCTGGCTTTTTGATCAAACTCTGTTAAATTTTTAGAGTATCGAATCTCTAGAGAATGACTGGAGAATCTTAAGCGTATTCCTATATGTTGAAAAAGTATATTTTTACCATGTTTTTGGTATTTTCTATAGAATCCTTCGCCTTCTGGGGTGGAGATTGAATCTACTTAGTCGAACGTGAAAAATGCACAAACAGCTAAAAACAAATGTTTTTAGCTGTTTGTGCATTTTTCACATTCGACTAATTAAGAATAAATAGCTTATGTCTTCGTATGGTTTTTGCTTCTCTTTTCATAGGTTCAATTTTTGAAAGCATGACTCGTTTCGTCCAACTGTCTATAAATTTACCAGCCCAAGTTGGTGAAACATAGGTCCATAACTGTCGGAAGTCTTCTTTTAAAAAATAACAGCGGATACTTTTTAAATTGTACTGTATTAAATGCCTTAATTTTACTTTTTCATAAGATTTTAAATTTTCTGCATTTTTTAACAAGGGCCATCTAGCTTTTGTTAAAAGGGGTTCATACCCGTCTTCTTTCATTTTTTTGTGTTCTGAAGCTCTCACTTCGTCTAAAGCCTTATTGAGTCTTGCTACGATATGAAACCGATCTAATATATTCAAAGCTTGACTTGCCCTTTCCTTTATTACTTTTAAATAGGGCTTCCACATATCAGAACACACAAACTGTATATCTTTTGACTTCTCTCCTAGTAAATCAAAAAACTTGTTGAAACTCTCCTCTGTTCTTTTCTCTCCTATCCATAGCAAACGAATACTTTCTTTGCTTATTTCATAGACTAAGGTGAGATACTTATGGTTCTTTTTCCATTGTATCTCGTCGACTCCTATAGCATATAGTGCTTCCGCTTAGGTGCAAGTCTATGGAATCGTAACTTTTTAGAGTTTCATTCGAACTGTAAAATAGAAGGACCGATCGGTGGTACTGTACATTATTGTCTTAATGGAGTTAGTGTTCGCATATGGGGTGATAAAACCATAAGAGTATGTTTTAACATTCACAAAAATTCCTCTGGACAGTATGCTGATCCTATTTGGACTCCTGATGTTTGTGGTGGGCCTGTTCAATAAATTTAAGAAACCCTTTGAACTGTGTGGTGGTATGAGTTGAAATAGTTGATTTTTTTAAGAGGTACCATACTTTATTTCCTGAATTTTTCAAATTCTAAAGAGGTTTTGCCAAGGCAGAATGAAGGTGTTGCGTGTTGTAGTAAGCTTCAATCCACTCAAAAATTTCCATTTCAACTTATTTAAAAGAGGAGCTTTGTTGTACATAAGCGTTTTAGATCAAGTTATATCCACTTTTTCAACGCAGTCCAACTTGAACCTCAATTTTTATTGATAGTGATTTGTAATTTTTTCGATCATGGAACAATAATTATGACATGCTGTAGGTAAAACTTCTTTTATAATGTCTATTTGTTCAGGTTTAAGAGTTTTTACAAACTCTCTATTTTCCTTAGCATGCTCTTTATCTAAAATACAATGTTCTTCTAAGAAAGTAGCAGCCTCTTTTCCATGGGCTTGTGTGACTGTGTTATAAATAAAATCTCCTTCAGATGATAGAGTTTCAATAGGAATGGAAAAAGCTAAAAGAGCTTCTGACCCTCTATTTTTAATTAACTCTCTTGTTGAATGATAAAAGTTTTTTGTCTCTGTATGTTCTTTAAAATCTTTTGCATTAAAACCTAATGTTGCTAAATCATTTATAATCATATCTTCATGATTGATTTCCTCATAGGCCCCTTTGATGAGCTTATTATGTAAATCCTTTTTTTCTAAGGGACAAAGCCCTGCCGCTAATGCCATATGTCTTGTTGTGTAGGACACATAATAATAGGTTTGAGCAAGAAATTCAGCATAAGCTTCATTCTGCTTCCAAGGGAGACCTTCTAATGTTTTTTGCATAATTGTTTTAGCTTTTTCAACTCTACTTATAAGATTTTCATAATGTATGTTCATAAGATCTGCTTTCTTTTTTTTGTTTCATATTTTGTATTAGTGTCGGCTTATGTTTCTTGTTCCATAAAAAATCAATTAAATCCCTTAGGGATTGATTTAGATTTGTGCATGTGAAATCACTTTTCTTATAAAGAATGATATCACTTTTGATGTTGTTAGTACTTGTCTCTTTGAATAAAAACCCCCCTAGATTAAGAGCAATTTTGTTTACTTTCACATCGTTACGAGTACAAGTGATGGCTAATTGAGAATCAGAATGAACAAAATCTTTAATGGATAAAACTGATATGGCTGTGGCTATGTCTGTTTGTAGAAGATTGAATTTCCTTTTTAAATTTCTTCTTGTAACTAAAAAATTTAATACTGATACATCGTAATATTTATGATGTTCTGCATATTCAATAACTTCTTTGGTAAGATGATTTTTTAAGAATTTAGTACATCTGAAAGATGATTTTCTTATATCAAATTTTGTAGATGAGATACAGGCTAAAGGAATTTTTTTATATAAAATAGTATGAATTTTGTCTGCCATAAAAAAATCATCGCTATAATAATGTTTAAGACCTACATGTCTTTTATACACATAACTCCAGATCGTGTACCAAAAAGAAAAGATAGAATTATAATAAGGGTGATGAGTGTTTTTCCCTTTAAGAGTTATGTAATCAAAATCTAAAAGCTTATCTGCAAAAGAAGAGGTTCTCTGGGATTTTTTTAATCCTTGCGATCGTTTTAAAAGCTCTAAATTAGGCTCTCTAAGCATTTGTCTCCTTTGTTTTCATTCATTCCTATAACTCCAAAACTCCAATTCTCTGGTTCTTCTCAGTCAAAATCAAATCACGTAAATGATAAATAAAACCTATTGATGTAATATTAACATTTATTATTTATAAGGTCAAGTTTTCTCAAATTATAGTAAAAATAACAATAATTATGAATTTTTTTTACACGTCTGCTATAAGTTCGTCAGATGGTCTTTTTCTCTCAAGCTTATCATAACACTCTGTGTTGGTAACTGTTCACTTAAATTCTAGTGATTTTAATGTTTAGAGAGGTATTCAGTAGCCATGTCAACGAAGGATAGATTCTGTTTTTTGGCCATTCGAGCGACACTCATCATAACCTCTTGGTTATGGGCTCCCTGTTCTGAGCGATTGCAATAAGAAATTTTTCTCATAAGTACAGCAGGCCTAATTTCCCTCTCTCCATAATTGTTAGTGGGGTCTACTCCAGACTTAATGAAAGTATAAATTTCATCTCGATATTTGACCAAACGTTTACAAAGTCTTTGTAAGTCATGGCTTCTGTATTTTTTTGATACCCATTTTTCTGTATCATACATAAGCAGTTTGTATTTTCGATCGATATTCTCTTTACTCTCATATTCATTTTGCAACCTTTTTCCCCTCTTAAAAAAAAGGCTCCTCCCGGGAATCTGTGGGTGAAAAGTAGCTAGAAATCCCCCAAAAAGGCTCATATTAATCAAAGCAAGAGTAAGACATCCTATCTTGTATTTTTGAGTTCTTTGAGGCCCTTACTGGCCTCTATCACCTCCGGTGATTGAACTCAAAAACATTCATTTTATTTGCTTTTATTTGCTGTGTTACATTAAAATTTTAAAAAAGAAGCACCTACTTCCCAGATGCCTTAAAATGTTATTCAAAAAAAAAAAAAAAGGAGGGAAGAGATGCTTTTGAAGACTATACTAAATGATTGTTTAAGATGGAAGTCTTTTGTATACGGAGACATTTATTTTTCAAAAGATAGAAAGTCAATTACCTAAATTCGTGACCAAAAATGTACACTACAAAGCTATAATTTCCCATTTTCCATAAAAATCTCAGTTTTCATAGGGGAATTTTCGATTTTTAGATAAAATCACAAAAAATAACTTGCCTTGCATTTTCCTTTGTAGTGTAATATATTACACTATAGGAGGGAGAAATATGAGCTTTATCAGAAGAATAAAAAGAGGAAAGGTGACATATCTTGCAGAAGTAGAGAACAAAAGGGTTGATGGAAAAGTTATCCAAAAGCATATTCGGTACATCGGGAAGGAAGAGAATGGTGAAACTGTAATTTCAATGAGTTCATCTGATCTTGAAATAGAAAAGGTCAAGGTTTATGGTCCTTTGCTTGTTTTAGATAAAATAGCTAGGGAAATAGATTTGCAAAAATCTCTTGGCCAATACTCCAATGAAATATTAAGCATGGTCTATGCTCACTGTTTAGATTACAAAAGCCTTAGAAAAATGCCAAAATGGTATGAGAGAACAGATTTAAACACTTTGCTAAATTTAGAGGATCTAACCGAAAGTCGTTTGCTTTCTGCTCTAGATTCTTTAGAGAGTGATCCAGAAAATTTACAGAAGAAAATATTTCAAGGTGTTCAGAAAAGGTACAATCTTGAGCTAAAAGGGTTGGTGTACGATGTTACCAATACATACCTTTATGGTAGCAAATGTCAGCTTGGAAAATTAGGAAAGAGTAAGGATGGGAAACGTGGAAATCCTTTGATTCAAATTGGTTTGGTGACAACTCAAAAAGAAGGAATACCAGTGTTTCATAAAACTTTTAGTGGAAACATACACGATAGCAGGACTCTACTAAGTTTATCCGATGGATTTGCAAACTATGGACTAAGTGGAGGAATGTTTGTTTACGACAGAGGCATTTTCTCAGAGAGAAACCTCAATGAAATCAATGATTTGGGCTGGAATACGCTTTGTGGGATTGCTCTCAGAAAAAAAGAGAAGGATGTGATTAGAAAAATGATAAGGCTAGACTCTATTGTTGATGTATCCCATCGCATCAGGTTATCAAGTGGTACCTTGTATGCTCAGAGCATTAATCACAATGTTGGAAAAATCAAAGGACGTTTAGTTGTTTGTTACAATCAAAGGAGAGCTTTAGGTATAAGAGAATCTCGTTTGGACGAAATTGCAAACGCACAAATTCTTTTGTCTAAAAATATAAAACCAGGTTTGGAAAAATACCTTACTCCAACAGGAAGATTAAGGAGAGATCGGTTGAATTTAGAATCTGAGTTTGATGGTTACTCTTGTATATTTTCTACAAAAAAGATCTCTGCAAAAGATATTGTTAATTTGTACTATAAGAAAGAGGTAATCGAAAAATCTTTTAGGACCTTAAAGGGAATAACAAATTTGAGACCAATTCGTCATTGGCTTTACAACAGAGTTCAATCACATGTCTTTATATGCTATTTATCTTGTCTGATACTTTCAATTCTAAAAATGAAGCTTGAAAAGATGCAGATGTCTCCAGAGGAAGCTCTTGAAGAACTCGGTAGCATGTATAATGTCTATCTTTATGACCGAAAAAATAAAACTAGACTTATCAAAACAGTAGCTTTGAATAAAGTTCAAGAAAAAATACTAAGATCTATTGGAAAAAGTCTTGTCAAAAAAACGTCCGTCTGTAGTGTACATTTTTGAGCACGAACTCAGGTCAATTAATGTTCCTATTAAGGCTCGTAAAAATGGCCAAGCTTTTTGTAGTGTTTGTAAGAAGCCCTGTTCAGTGTATGACAGAAGTAAATCATCACGGGACTTTGAATCCCTTCCTATTTTAAGTTACAGGGTGTTTTTTGTTTATTTTGTAAGAAGAGTTAATTGTTCTTGCTGTGGAGTAAAAGTTGAGTATTTACCTTGGGCCGATGGTAAGAAGAGTTTAACGATCTTTTACATGAAGTATTTAGCAGACTGGTGTCGTCACCTGTCTTGGAAAGAGGTTTCTTGTAAGTTTCATGTCAGTTGGAATCAGGTCTATGCTTCGGTAGAATGGGTCGTAGAATATGGTTTAAAACAAAGGGTTTTAAAGGGAATACAAGCTATAGGTGTAGATGAAATACAATGGAAAAAGAACCATCAGTATCTCACCTTAGTCTATGAAATAAGCAAAGAAAGTGTTCGTTTGCTATGGATAGGAGAAAAAAGAACAGAGGAGAGTTTCAACAAGTTTTTTGATTTACTAGGAGAGAAGTCAAAAGATATACAGTTTGTGTGTTCTGATATGTGGAAGCCCTATTTAAAAGTAATAAAGGAAAGGGCAAGTCAAGCTTTGAATATATTAGATCGGTTTCATATCGTAGCAAGACTCAATAAGGCTTTAGACGAAGTGAGAGCTTCAGAACACAAAAAAATGAAAGAAGACGGGTATGAACCCCTTTTAACAAAAGCTAGATGGCCCTTGTTAAAAAATGCAGAAAATTTAAAATCTTATGAAAAAGTAAAATTAAGGCATTTAATACAGTACAATTTAAAAAGTATCCTCTGTTATCTTTTAAAAGAAGACTTCCGACAGTTATGGACCTATGTTTCACCAACTTGGGCTGGTAAATTTATAGACAGTTGGACGAGACGAGTCATGCTTTCAAAAATTGAACCTATGAAAAGAGAAGCAAAAACCATACGAAGACATAAGCTACTTATTCTTAATTACTTCAAGGCTAAAAAAGCCTTCTCCTCAGGGATTGTAGAGGGTTTAAACAACAAAGTAAAACTCACTATGAGAAAATCTTACGGCTTTAGAACCTCTAAAGCTATAAAAATCGCCTTATATCATAACCTTGGAAAACTGCCAGAACCTCCGGGAACCCACAGATTCTTTTGAGGAGGCCATTTTATTTTCCTCCTTTGTTGGTTTGTTTATAAATAAAGTCTTGAAATCCTATTTTACATCTTTTTTTTGCTTTTTCCTTTTTTTCGAGTAAGCCTTCACAAAAATACAGGCTTAATCGAAAAAAATGGAAAACACACCCTTTGAGGCCTTAAAAACCAGGCCAGCTAAAGGGTTTAGAATTTGTCTCGAAAAGCTCACCTCCTTCTGCAAGTACTTTAGGGTCACTATCATGGCTTAAACCAGTGACCTGTCTTTTTGATTTACCGTTATCTACAATATGTTCAGGTAGCCCAGAATTTTCTATGATCCCGACTTCAGCATTTTCCACTACTAAAACTTCATAAAAGTGTGCGAGCTATGTTTAGAACAGAGTTGGGGGGTATTTTTCCAGAAAGTGCATTTGTAGTGTCAGAAATCTTTTTTTGAGGTCTTTTCAAGGCTGGAAATTTCTTTTAACATTTAAATATGTTTGTAAAAAAGATTCCAAGAAAGAATAATTCTATTTCAGTTCAGATTGTAGAGAACAAGAGAGTGCAGAATAAAGTCATCCAAAAAACCATTCAACATTTGGGGTAATATACAGTTTTAACCCCTTAAAATCATATAAAAATCCTATAAGGCACCGTTTAAAATGTAGTGATCATGGTTTTGCGTAATCACTTGAAATCATTAGATTCTTGAAAAGAAAACGCTGAAGTCGGGACTTTCCAGCAACCTCCGGTATCCCCCAGCAGGCTCCAGTAGCTTACAGTAGGCTCCGGTAGCCTCCAGTAGTGGCTTTTTATCAATTTTGTTGTATGGTTAGCCTATGAAGTATAACCCTTACAAGCCCGGGCACATTATCCATACAGGAATGTTTTGCGGTAGAGAATTTGAAATCAGAGCTATAAAGAGGGCTTTGGTTCAAACAAAAAACGGCAATCCTCAAAATTTTATCATCCAAGGAGAACGAGGTATTGGGAAAAGCTCTCTTCTTTTTTATGCAGAAGACTTAGCAAAATCTCCAACTCACAATCATAAGTTTTTGATAGTTAGCTTTGAGCTAGAAAGCCATTTTGGGTTTTTAGACATCGTAAATAAAATGATTGTTGAAATAAAAACACAGTTAAAGCAGGTTGATAAATTTAGAAGTTACCTAGATGAGTTTTTAAAAATCTTAAGCCAGATAGAGACAGAGGTTATTAAATTTAAAAATAAAGAAACAGAAATTTATAGTACTATTGCCGATATTGCACATTTAATGAAAAAAATTATTGAATCCAAAAAAGTTGAAGGGATTCTAATCCTAATTGATGAAGCTGATCGTCCACCACAAAGTTCTAACTTGGGGGCATTTTTAAAACTTCTCACAGAAAGGCTGACAAAAATAAGTTGTAATGAAGTCTGCATTGGTCTTTCTGGTCTTTCTGAAGTTATGGAAAGATTAGAAGGAAGTCACGAATCTTCACTAAGGTTATTTAATGTCTTAAGCCTAGAAGTTTTGAAAGGCACAGAGAGAATAGAAGTGATAAAAAAAGGACTAGCCGAAGCAAACCAGAAAAATGATGTAATTACAAAAATCACAGAAGAAGCTATTCAAGAAATAGTTGATTTATCTCAAGGATACCCTTATTTCTTACAACAATTTGCATATAACTGTTTTGAAGCTGATACAGATAATAATATTGATAAAAAGGATGTTGGAATCGGTCTTTTTGATAAAAAAACGGGGGCGTTAAAACAGCTTGGTGAAAGGTTTTTTAATAATATTTATTTTAGAGAAATAGAATCATTAGATTATAGGAAGTTTTTAAAGTATATGTCACAGTTTCTAGATGGCTGGATTTCTCGTGGAAAAATCATAGAAAATTCTGGTCTACATGAACACACTGTAGATAATGCTCTTAGCTCTTTGAAAAAGAAAAATATTATTCTCTACAACAGAGACAAAAAAGGTGAATATCGCTTACCTTCAAAATCTTTTGCTATTTGGATTAATATTTTTACAGAACACCAAGAGCGAAATGGAAATTAAGAGGTCTTGACCAAAATCTCTTTTAATATAAAGTTTAAAATCTAAGAAACATCCTCTTCGTAGAAGTCGTCAAGGGCTGTTAAGAAACTGACTTACTAAGAAACCGACTTACGGATATAATTTAAAAATGCTTTTAATTGTGCTCTCTAAAAAGAAAAAAGGCTGAAACCAAATTTCAGTCTCTCTTTTTAAGTGTGATAGTTGTGTTGTTTTAATCTTCCCAAGAGTTAACACCATAAACATCAGAGGTTTGACCATTGTCATTTGTAAATTGAACAATATAAGTACCCCTAAAAACAGAAGTAAAAGTCTCTTCCTTTTTTACATTATAAGTGTGACTAACAGCCTGTCGTCCCTGTGAATACCAGAAAAAACTAGAGTTTTCACCATCAAAAGAAAAATATGGAAGTTCCATACTTCCATCTTTATTAAATTTTACAGCTTTAGCAAATTCATCAAGGGTTTTTGATGTTATATAGTGCTTCCGCTTAGGTTTTCCGTTTTTTTTGAGTTGAGGTCTAGTTTTTATTCTAAGGCCTTGATAAAAAGTCATTTATTTTTAAAAATAGTTTCATATGTCAGGGTTTCTATCAAAAAAAGAGCGAAAAGATTTACTCTATGAACTATCTCTAGAAAGAAATCTTAGGTACGGAAAAAGGATTATGACAATTCTCCATTTAAATAAAGGTGAGTTGTGTAAAGATATTTCCCGTTTTCTTTTCCTTGATGAGGGCACGATAAGAGCCTATAGAGATCGTTATAACAAAGGCGGGATAGAGTGCTTAATCAACGACAATTACAACCCTAAAAGGTCCTTTTTAACTAAGAAAGAGGAGAAAATGCTTTTAAAGGAATTAGAGAAAAGAATTTTTCCATCATCACAGACCATTATTCAGTTCATTGAGGAGAATTTTGGTGTTACGTACTTTAACAAGTGGTGTAATTGATCTTCTCCATCGCCTTGGTTTTTCTTATAAAAAAGCCACAGCGATACCGGGTAAGGTAAAGAAAGAAGAGCAGAAAAAGTTTGTGCGTAAATACAAGAGAATTAAGAAGAAAGACGGTCCTGTTTACTTTGCTGATTCCACACATCCTGAGTGGGGCCCTACGATTTCATATGGTTGGATAAGAGAGAGTAAGAAGTTTGAAGTGAAGACCAATTCAGGCTGGAGAAAAAGAGTGAATGTTTGTGGAGCTATTGAGATCAATAGTTTGAAGACGGTAGTCAGGAGTTATAAGACAGTTAACGAAGTTTTTCTATGTGATATGCTCTATCATATTCATTAAGAAGTATTCCGATGAAAAAGAGATTCATCTTATCTTAGATGGGGCCGGATACAATAGATCGAAGTCTGTCAAGAAGTTAGCGAAAGAGTTGAATATAAAACTTGTTTATCTTCCTCCGTACTCACCGAATTTAAATCCTATAGAAAGACTTTGGAAGTTTATGAAAAAAGAGGTCACGGCGAATCGATATTATGAAAACTATGACGATTTCAAGGGAAGTTTAAGTCAATTTTTTAGAGGAATACGAAAACACAGATCTAAATTAGAAACTTTGATAACTGATAACTTCTCTATCTTAAGAAACTGAAAACCTAAACGGAAGCACTATATAGTCCTTTCCGTTTAAGTTTTTAGAATCTAAAGGAAGAATTATCATATGAAACTATTTTTTAAAACAAATGACGATTTATCAATACTTTTGAATAAAAACTAGACCCTAACTCAAAAAATCTGAAAATCTAAACGAAAAACATCATATAACATTATAGGCATAGGAGCTTTTAGTGAAATTTCAACAATTTACTAGAATTTTTCTGAACAGTTACCTGTGTTGCACTGTCAAACTGAATCTTGGTGGTATTATGAAATATTTTTATAGAATCTCTCGTAATTCATATTATAAACTTTGGTAAAATATATGAGAAGCTAAGGCCTACAATGTAAATCACAAAAGAAAGCCAAAACACCTTTTTAGTTAAAGGTTTAGAGGATTGACAAATATCTCTTGCATTAGAATCAATAGGACACACCATAGTCCTTGATCTTTTTATTAAACCATAAGAGAACAAGAGCAAAATTCCTGTTATAACAAAAAGCATATTTTTATGTTCAACAAGCCAAATGGTTTGAGGGAAATAAGCTGTCAAAGAGGCAAAGGTTGCTCCCATTCCTAGACTCACAAATAAAACAGGTAAAGCACAACAGAGAAGAGTACTTAAAGAACTAAAAAGAGATAAAAAGGAAATTACTTTTTTTATAAGGCTTATCCTTTATGACTTAGACTTCTTACGAACAATTTTTTCCACATTATATCCAGAATCTTTAACAATTTTCTTAATCTCTTTATCCGTTATAGGGATATGATTGATTAGACTAACTGTCTTTTTTTTCAAATCTACTTTAATATCTGTGTCTGGGTTTCTAACATAAGCCTTAAACCCTTTTTTGATCCCATGAACGCAGAGCTGACAAACCATTCCTGGAACTTGAAAGGTAATGTTCTGAGCCTTCACAATTCCAATACAAAGAATGACGGAAAGAATAATTATAATTTTTTTCATAAAAACCCCTTTAATTTAATTATGAACCATAAGTGTTAAAAAATAACTCCCTTTTAAATTAGATCCAACCTCCCAAAGAATATTTTTATAAAAAAGCCTCATCATAGGAGTTATGTTTATTTCATTTTTTAATTTTTTAAAATAACGAATTTGAAAGATCATCCAAGTTTGTAAAGCATCCATGCCACTAACGTAGGGTGCAAAACCTATGCGGTAACTATATTTAGAAAAAACTTCTCCTTTAAACTTAAGGAAAGACGTTTGAAAGGCTGTATAAAAACTGCGAGACTCCCAGTCCACATCCCATTGAGATTGTAAAACTTTTCCATCAACGTCTTTTTGATGAAACTTTCCTCCATAAAAAGAAGCATAGACATTAGCCTGCGAGTCCTTTAAATACCACCTTTTAACAAGAATGCTAAAAGCTAATTTGTAATCACGGTATTCATTAAGATCAAGATAATACTCTGACTTGAAGCCTAAAGAAAACCGAGGGTGGAATGTATAACTTACTATCTGTGAATTAGAACTTTGACTAAACTCTCCCCAATAAACCCAGCCTCCTTTGTAGATAACAGGGTGAGAAAAACTCCATAAGGGAAAAAGAAAAAGTACAAAAAAAATCTTTTTTCTCATAATTTTATGATACCTAACTAAAGTGCTTCAGTGCAATCATTTTTTCTATCATAATCTCAAGGGGGGGTTCTTCAATCAAGACATTTCATAGTCTTGTTGTCAATTGATTTGATTGTGGTTTTGTTGTGAGAGAAGAGACAAAGTTATCAGGAAGATATACTGGCCCTATTTCTATCAAAAAGTATGGAGTAAGTAAAGCTTTTTTTCTTTTAAGAAAAAGACAGTAGAGAGTTAGAGAAAAAATACTTGGCCATTTATTAATAAAAACTCTATATTTTAAGGTCTAAAGTCGATATCTCTTCCTAGGTGTTATAGACATTGAAAAAATATCTAACGTCATTTTATTCGAAGGAGAATTTGATTCTAGAACGAGCAAAACGATCCCATAAAAATTCTGATAAAGCACCTTTTGTTTTTAATTCTTTATCAAGATTATAAAGTTCAATAAGATTGTTTTTTAAGCCATCTTTACTCCAAAGCTTAACTTCATCAAGGTATTGATTGAGGAAAAAAGGAGGGATTCTTACAAAGTCAGCTAAAGCTTTATATTTCAGACCTTTCTCTAAACCTTCTTTAACTTTTAAAAGGAGGCGAAAATGCCTTGCTAAGAAAATAATCAAAGCGACAGAGCTTTCTCCTTGGTCTAAAAATTTTTTAATAGCAATTAAAAATCCATGTAGGTTTTTTTGAGCCAATAAATGGCCTAAGTCAAATAAGGTATCATTTTTTTGTTTAAATAAAATTTCTTTTATATCCTTCTCTTGCAAAATGCAAGATTCTTTTTCTTTTTTGCCTAAAAAAGTTTTTATTTTTTTAATTTCACTGTTAATTCCTCCTAAATCATCAGGAAGGAAGGAACTTAACCAAACGCACAGACTTTTATTTACTTCCATTTTATAGCGATGACAAAGCCACTGAACCCAGTCTGCTTTTTCATAACTTTTAAGTTTAGGAAAACTTAAAACAAAATATTTTTTTAAAAAAGCGTTCCATGTTTTTTTTCTTCTATCTAAATGAGAGGCATATAAAACTACCATATTATAATGAGCTAAACGTTCAAGATTTTCTCCTAACAAACTAGGATCTTTGAGGTGTTCTAAGCCATAAAGCACAATTAATTTTCTAGGGTTTAAGAAAGGAGGAGTTCTTAAACTCAAAAAAAACTTATCTAAAGCACCGTCTTCAATATCAAAAACTTCTTCACAAAAATCAAGATTTAAGCTTTGTTTAATTATAGACATGGCTTGTTTTGTGAAAAAAATGTCTTGTGTTTCTAAAATAAACACTTTTTGAGAAGAATTTTGAAGAGCTTTTCGGAGTGACAACAGATGTTTCATTTAAAAATCCCCAAACAATTTACTTTGTACATCTTGTGCTATAATTTTTGCAAGAATCTTTAAAGTTCTATGTCGTGCGTTGAGGTTGTAGAGAGCGTTAGCTGAATTGATCACAGGAGATTCCAATCTAGGAGCTGAGTACAACTCTTCTCCTTGGAAATTTTTTTCCCAGATCACACTTTTATCATTACTTTTTATGAGCTTTAAATTCACTTTGACAACAACCTTATAACGAGTGTTAAGGGTTGCGTTTTGAGGGAGACGAAAGAGTTCCTCTGTGGCTCCTTTGGCTTGGACTGTAGGAAACACCTTTATATCTTCGATAACACCTTTTAAAATCACCGATCCATGGGAAGTTACTTTTACAGACTGAGAGATGTGATTTAAAGCTCTTCTTAAAGCTTGAGTAAAGTAAACCTCCGCTCCTGTTTCATAAGTTTTATTCTGCATCAAAGGAACTGACACTTTGCGATAGCCTTCAGGAAGACTGTAATTGTGAAAACCCCATTGATAAGAAGCACAACCATACAGAAAAATACTAATAAAAAGCCAAAAATAAAGTTTAAGCATATTGACTTAAGTTAGCTTTAGAATTAAAGTTTTTCAAGTGGATCAGCTTGTAACTCCAGGTCCTGTACCCATTTCGAAAAACATACAAAAAGCTCTTATCAGTTCAGGCCATCTGCATCATAGAAGTCAAGCTTTTAAATCCCTTTTTCAATCCGTTCTAGAGGGGCTTAAAATTCCTTTCCAAACAAGAAATCATGTTTTCATTATTTTAAGCTCTGGCACAGGAGCTATGGAGGCAAGCATCATTAACACTTTAAACGCTTATGATGAAGTTCTGGTAATTTGTTCTGGAAAATTTGGAGAACGTTGGAGGGATATAGGTCGAGTTTTTGGGCTTCAAGTCCACACTCTTTCTGTTGAATGGGGAAAGGTTGTTAATTTAAAGGCCCTTAAAAAAGCCCTCAAAAACAAGAAAAAAATAAAAGCCGTTTTCTTTCAAGCTTGTGAGACAAGTACAGGTGTTTTACATGATGTAAAACACCTTGCAAAAACCATAAAAGACTTTAATTCTGAAATCCTTATAAGTGTTGATGCAAGCACTGCCCTTACAGCCACAGAAATTCTTACTGACGATTGGAATTTAGATGTGGTTTTAGCAAGCTCTCAAAAAGGATTTCAATTACCTGCAGGTTTAAGCTTTCTTTCTCTATCTTCCTTGGCCTTTCAATTTTTAGAACAAAGTCGTCTTCCTAAATACTATTTTGATTTAAAGGCTGAAAAAAAAGCCAATGATAATTTTCAAACAGCTTTTAGTCCTTCTGTTTCTCTCATTTTAGCTCTTAAGGAATCTTTAAAGGATTTTAAAACATCATCAGATCTCAAGAAAAAAATCAATTACACAAAACTTTTAAGTTCCGTCACAATCGAATGGGCTAAAAGTGTTGGTCTTAAACCCTTAGCCGAAACTCCCTCCCCTTCTGTTTCAGCTCTTATAATGCCTAAAGGTGTTAGTGGACAAAAAGTTAAAGATATAATGGAAAAAAAATACCGCATTACAGTAGCAGGTGGACAAAGTCATTTAAGAGAAAAGATTATACGCATCGGTCATATGGGACATGTAACAAAAGATATAACTTTTAAAACCCTAAAAGCTTTAGGTGAAAGTCTTGAAGAAGAAGGTTATAAAATATACAATTTAAACGAAAGTTTACAGAAAGTTTCAAAAACTTTAGAAAAAGGGAAGTAAAAAATGCCAGCAACCGTGATTGTAGGAGTTCAATGGGGTGATGAAGGGAAGGGAAAAGTCGTCGATCTTATGTCAAAAGACATAGACCTTGTGGTACGCTACCAAGGTGGAGCTAACGCCGGACATACCCTTTGTGTAGGGACTCAAAAGATCATTCTACATCTCATACCTTCAGGGATTTTACACTCTCATACGCAGTGTTTAATAGGACCAGGTGTTGTTTTAGATCTAAAAGGGCTTATAGAAGAGATAGCTTTTGTTCAAAAAGCAGGTTATTTAAAAGATCCTAAACAGCTTCTTATATCAGATTCCTGCACTCTCCTTATGCCTTATCATAAAAAATTGGATCAACTAAGGGAAAGAAAAGCTCAAGAAACAAAAATTGGAACAACAGGAAAAGGAATTGGTCCTGCTTACGAAGATAGAACAAGTCGACAAGCACTTTTGTTCTCAGATCTTTTTCACAAAAACCCTCTTTCTATCAAACAAACCTTAAAAGAAAAAAACTTTCTTATAGAAAAACTTTATGGAAAAAAACCTTTTTCAGAAGACGAAATATTAAATCTCTTAAAAAAAGCAAGCCAGGTTCTAAGCATTCATCGCCTTTCTAACTTCTCCTATCATCTTCACAAGTCTCTTTCAGAAGAAAAAAACATTTTATTTGAAGGAGCTCAAGGTGCTTTATTAGATCTTCATTATGGCACTTACCCTTTTGTAACAAGTTCATCCACTCTTTCCGGTTCCGTATGTGCGGCCTCCGGTATAGGCCCTTGTCATATTTCAAAAATCATCGGCATTATGAAAGCTTATACCACAAGAGTAGGAGAGGGCCCTTTTCCTTCAGAACTCAAAGACCATATAGGGGCCTTCTTACAGGATAAAGGGGTTGAAAAAGGGGCTACCACAAACAGACCCCGTCGCTGTGGCTGGCTTGATCTCACAGCTTTAAAGCATGCTGTAAGAATTAACGGACTCCATGAACTTGTTCTTATGAAATTAGATGTTCTTTCGGGACTTGAGAGTTTAAAGATTTGCACTCACTACGAAATCGAAAATAAAAAAACTGATATTTTTCCTACAAATTTACAGTATCTGAAAAAAGCAAAACCTATTTACAAGGACTTTGAGCCTTGGAAAGAAGATTTATCTTCTTTGAAAGACTGGAATCATTTACCTAAGAAGGTTAAAGATTACGTATCTTTTATTGAAAAGGAAGTAAAGTGTCCTATTCGACTTTTATCTGTAGGCCCTAAAAGAGAGCAGACCATTACAAGAATGCCTTTATAAAATATTCTCTATCAGCTTAACAAGGCCGTCATCAAAATTCCAATAAAAAAACCGAAGACCTAAGTCAGAATACCCTTTTACTCTTAAGTTGAGAGAAGAAGATTCTAAACCTTCTATAGTAGGATAAAGATGAACATAGAGCTTCCCTCCTAAAAAATGAGCTTTGTAGTTCTTATGTTCTGAAGAGATATTTCTGTGAACTATCACTTCATAAGCTTTTGATAATACCTCCCCTCTCTTTTCATCTTCTTTCAACCAAGAAGAAAAAGATCTGAGAAAGGAAAGTGGCTTTAAGTTTTTATGAAAAGGAAACACTACATTGACATGGAAGTCTTCTCTCAATTTCCAAACTATCTCAAATTCCTCCTCACTTAAAAGATACTCATCCTTTTTTAGACTATTCTCTACAGAACTGCTAGATACAAAGGGAGGAAAACCACATTTTTCAGAAACATATTTTTCATAGGACTGTCTTAAAGTTAACCGGTTTTTTCTAGCATACTCGTAAACATCTTTAGATGCTTTTGCAAAGTTTTCTGAAAAATTTAGGTAAAATTGTGACTTTACAAGAGTGAAATTATGCTCAGAAAAAGTAAGGTTAACACCTAGGACTTTAGCTTTTTCAACAAAATCATTGGTCAAATGGCCACAGGCCTCTAAATGTAGTATTTGTCTTTCATAAAGGTCATCAATGGCTTTTATATAAAACCAACTTTTCATCCCTTCATAAATCTCATAACCAATAATAGTGGCAATCACTCCTTTCACTCCCAAAGCTCGACTCCAAAGTCCTAAACCTAAAGCTCCTGATAAAGCAGCTATGTTTAAGATTTTGCTCTCCCATTGAGCTTTAGCCTTTTCAAAAAGCTCTAAAATTTCTCTTTCTTCAAACTTATAAGCTTTCTCATAACAATGAGGTGATAAATCATGAAGAAGACAAGAAGAATAAGTTATTTTTTTATTTTCGTAACCAACTGCTTCAAGAGAAGAGAGTCCTTCTCCTGTATGAACAAGCCAAGAACAAACAGCAAAGTGAGGCTTCCAAATACAAAAAAACACCAAAAAAACAAAAGAAAAAAAGCTATTTTTTATTTTCGAGAAGTTTTCCAAAAAATTCCCCTAAAAGTTCTTCCAACGTCACACCTCCCATACTCACAACATCTAATTCTCCACTACTCTCCCCTGTTAAATCCACAACTTCAGCTTCTTCCTTTTTTAAAGACACATTATAAGAATCATAACCTTTAGGACTATAGATAAGCTGAATGGTATCATAATTATCCTTTGAAGGAGAAAAACTCAATTTAAAACCATGTGCTTCAAAAAATCTTTCAAGATCATTACGATATTCCCTATAATTAACCCAAAAATAAATACGGACTTTAAGAATGGATTGTATGCTTGTTTCACTCTTTGCTATTTTCTCTCTTAAAATATGCTTTTGATCATCAGTAAGATTTGAATCTTCAAGCTGTTTTCTTTTCTCATCTATACTACGTAATTCATGGCCTATATTAACACGATCCTGTGTTAAATAAACTGCTGCATTTGTAAAGGCCATTCTCTCTATGTCATTAAAAACATTTACAAGCTGTTTTTTAATGTAAGGAGGAACATCCACTCCTATGTATTCTAGAATATCAAAAACTTTTCTATAAATAGGAGTTACCATAGAGGATTGAACTGAGGACATTAAAATAAAAACCATTCCCATAAAAAAAGCATAAAAGAGCTTTTCTTTAAAAAGATTTCTGCCCAAAGTTTTATAGTAAATAGAACCTGTAAAAGCTAAAGGAATTTTTAAAACAGGTTTCATATAGACATCCATCATTTTAATAAAAAACTCTTGAATTTTATGTGTTTGTGTAACCTTCATCCTTTGAAAATTTTTTACAGAAGAAGGAGGTATTTTATAAGAATTAAAAATATAGCTCCCCTTTTTTTGACCAAAAAAGGTTTGCTTCAATTCACGACTTAACTTTTTAAAATACTCTTTTATCTTATGCTGTTTGGGTATAGCTGTTTGACTTTGAGAAGTTCTCATAAAGGAGAGAAAAGGAAAGTTCAAGGATCTTGCCATAGTTGCTAATATAATAAGTTGGATTGATGAAAGAACTGTAGCTATAATGAGATTTTCATAAAAGCCCTTTGACTCTGCTTCCATAATAGTGAGAAGGCCTCTTTGATCAACAGATGAACGTGCTAAATCCATATTTCTTTTATAATCCAAATAAGATTTATAAAAAGACTGATAGGCAAATTGATAACTAAAGCCCGCAACCCCTAAAAACAAAGCTCCTCTTAAACTACTTAAGACTATGGGATTGACCCAGTCAAAAAATCTTTTTGCTATTTTTTTTCCGGCAAACCCTATAGACAATCCAAAAGCCCCTACAAGGTAAAGAAAATTTGAATACTTTTCATCTTGAGAAAATCTCCAATTTTTATTCGTAATAAAACTATCAATTTTTCTAAGTTCAGGATAATCTCTTACAATTTGAAGACGAATAGGTTCTTCCAAAGAAATTCTTTTCAGCTTTTCAATTTCTTCTGTGTGGAGAGCTTCTGTTTCAAAGATCAACTTTGAAATAGTGGGAATAAAATCAAATGCTATCATCTCTTTATTGCTTTCAAATACTTCTTCCTGATAATTCAAAATCTCTTCATAAGCTTCTGGGAGAGCTTTTCTAATACGATTGGTAAATTGGACAATTATACGACTGGATAAAACTTTCTTAAGTTCTTGAGCTTCCATGATATTTTGAAGCTTTTCAGAACTTAAAAGACGATTGAAGATACCCTCATCTTCATCTTCATCTTTTGGTAAGTTTTCAACATTTTTTTTTGTATGCATATCTGCTATTTTTTCTGAAATTTCATAAATCTGTTTTTTTGTGAAATTATAAAGGTCATCTAACTCTTTTTTATAATAAGGCTCTACTTTATTTTGAAGTGTATCTGTGAAGAGTATGGGAGCACTCTGTTTCAAATAAGCTTCTGACAATAAAAGCTCTGACATCTGATTCGCATAGTGATGGCTATCTTCTGGAAACCGTTCCTTTAAAAAATTTTTTTTTGCTTCTATTAAACGTAGAAGAAGATAATAGGTAGCAATCTGTCCTGCTTTTCTGTCTAAGTTATCACCTATAAATTCTTTGGTTCTTTTCTTTTTTATCTCAGATTGTATGGAAAATTTCAATCTTTCTAAAAAAGGGTATTTTACAAGCAAATTTGAAGGAGCGAGAGAATCAAACTTGTTTAAAAGTTCGTCATTTTGGCTACTATCTAAGTACTGAAAGGTTCTTAAAAAATTTACCATAAGATAGGCTGTTCGAAAAACTTTATAGGTTTCAACATATCTCCACTGTTCAAATAAAAACTGGACTAACTTTATTTTTTTTCTTTCCGTTTCGTAACTCACTTCTTGTAAAAATTTATTTTTTGTATCCCTTATATAGTTATCAGAAAGCAATTGACCATATTTATCATTATGATAAAATTTTTTATCATAAGATTGATTATTAAATGTATCAATTGGAATCTCAAAATAGTTATTTATATAGAAACTAAAATCAAGCTTCTCACTAATTTCACCGATTGAAGTAGTTCTTCCATAGGTTGAAGAAAAGAAAAAAGGTATAAGAAAAAATACTCTTATTAATGATCTAAACACAACAATCTCCCTCCGCTTAATACTATGTTCCTTTCATATACCAAAGTAAAAGCTTAATCAAGACAATTTCAATGGTATAAACGAATGATATAAACGGCATTCTTCAATATAAAGTAGCGTCAACGGCTTTGTTAAATAAACACCTCAAATTCAATTTAATTTGATTTGAAAAGGAAAAAAATTCTCAAATCATTTAGAATCATTTTGAGATGAATTATTAAAAAAAGGCCCGTCAAAACTGTATGTAGTCGAATGTGAAAAATGTACAAACAGCTAAAAACACTTGTTTTTTTGTAATTTTTTCATAAAAATAATTGCAAGGAAATGGAAAAACAGATAAAAAACCTTGCAAAACAGAAAGGAAAAAAGATGAGGCCAAAAGATATGTTCGCCACACAGAAGAGAAGCCCCCTTGATTTATGATGAGAAAAAAGGTCGTCCAGGTCTTTCAACTCGTTTAATGGTGGGACTTCAGTGCTTGAAATACATTTATAATTTAAGTGACGAGAAGACAATAGAAATGTTCAAAGAGAGTCCTCAATGACAGTATTTTTGTGGTCAGCCTTTTTATTCTTATGAAGATCCCTGTGATAGAAGTTCATTGACTAACTGGAGAAAAAGGATGGGGGCTTAGAAGATAGAAGTTCTCTTAGAGGAAACCATTGATTTAGCTTTGAGAGAGGGTTTTGTAAAAAAAAAGAGTTTGAGAATGTAGTTGTTGATACAACTGTTCAAGAAAAAGCAGTAGCTTTTCCTACAGACAGCCGTCTTTATTTGTGAATATTTATTGGGGGCTTATTGCTATGTAGAAAAATGGTAACTGCTCACCTACATTGTTCAGTTATCCCTAACTTTAGACCTGTTTTAAGATAAAAGTCTTGCTCTTACAGATTTTCTTTTAAATACTTTTTTCAAATGACAATAAATAAGACCTCCATCAGAAATGAGATTGAAAATATAAGAAGTGACTTTGATAAGCTTGCAAAGAAAGGTTCTGTGCCTACTGAGATTTCTGTGGTTTTTGAATCTCTCTTTAAGGTTGTGAACATTCTGATTGTTGTGCTTTTAGAAAAACAGGTTCGAAAAAATTCCAGCAACAGCGGTCTTCCTCCTTCGCAAGATTTTAGTCGTCAAGGGAATCGTAATAAGAAAGCTAGTGGGAGTCAAAAAAAGGGCTCTAGACTTGATAACAGTAAAGATACAAACAGTGAGGAGACTGTCTCTCCCTCAGAGTGTTCTCAGTGTGGGATGTTTTTAAAGACAGCAGAGGTAAAAAGCCTTGAGAAGCGTAAAAAGATTGAACTTCCCCTGTTTCTGCGGACAGTCAATTTTCTCTTAAAGTCTCCATAAAATGGAGGTAAAAGAAAGAATGGAAAAAGTAAAACAGTACTCGGAAGAGTTTAAAAAGCAAGCCATTGAATTGGCAGTAAGTCGGTTTCTTAACAGCCCTTGACTTCTGTGGGGAGGATGTTTCTTAGATTTTAAAAGGGTTTTTTGAAAGAAGTGTAGTCAGTATAAGTTAGGAGAGGTTTAAAAACCGAGTTACAATTGGCAGAGGAAATAGGTGCAAAGGAAGCCTCAGAGAAGCTAGGACTGAGAAATTTCCAAGTGATAAGCTCTTGGAAGCGTTTTCTAAAGCCTGAAGTAGAAAGACAAGCTTCCCATGACTTGGCTTCGGCATTGGAGGAAATAAAGAGGTTAAAAAAGGAGCTGGTCTATGAGAGGCGGAGTGTAGGTATATTGAAAGAGGCAGCGGCTTTTTTTTCAAAGGAAATCCTGAAATGAGATTTAAGGCTATGTTTTATGTAAAAGAGAAAGGGCATCCAGTGCTTTGCATTTGCGAATTATTAAGAGGATCTCGTTCTGGTTTTTATAGTTTTTTAAAAACCAGGGGAAAGCTTGAAAAGGATAAAAATCTGGAGAAAAACATAGAATCTATTTTTAAAAAAAATAAAGGCTGTTATGGTTCCCCCAGGGTGTATAGGGAATTAAAGCGTTGCGGAGTGAGTGCTGGAGAAAACAAAGTAGCTCGAATTATGAAACTAAAGAATCTCAGTGCCCGTCAGAAAAAATCCTATGTTCCTAGAACAACAAAGAATAACGTAACTGTTCAGAAAAATTCTAGTAAATTGTTGAAATTTCACTAAAAGCTCCTATGCCTATAATGTTATATAGTGAATACGCTTAGATTTTCCGGTCGATTCTTTAGAGAAAAAACATGAAAACCTAAACGGAAGCACTATATGATGTTTTTCGTTTAGATTTTCAGATTTTTTGAGTTAGGGTCTAGTTTTTATTCAAAAGTATTGATAAATCGTCATTTGTTTTAAAAAATAGTTTCATATGATAATTCTTCCTTTAGATTCTAAAAACTTAAACGGAAAGGACTATATAGTGCTTAAGAAAGCACAAAAAGAAATAAAATGTTTAGAAAAAGATTACAAGCATTTAGAAGAAGATTACAGCATTTAGAAGAAGAGCGTGAGCATTTAGAAGAAGATTACAAGCATTTAGAAGAAGAGCGTGAGCATTTAGAAGAAGATTACAAGCATTTAGAAGAAGAGCGCAAGCGTTTAAAAAAAGATAATGAACATTTTAAAAAAGAAAATGAGAAGCTAAAAGAGGAGCTTCAATCAATACGCAAGCTTCCTAAGTGGGCCAAAAAGAACAAGAATAAAAATCCAGATGGAAGCCTTAAAAAAGGAAAAAAGAAGGGTCCTAAAAAGGGTCATAAAGTTCATCGAAGAAAAAGGCCTGAGGAAGCGGATCAGGAGACCACTTGGACTCCACTGGTTTGTAGTAAATGTGACTCTGATCTTCCTCCCTCTCATAAGTGGCATGTTCACTATCAGGTGGATTTACCACCTGTAAGTCAAGTCATCACCACGAAACACATTGTAGGCTGGAGTTGGTGCAGTTGTTGTAACAAGGAGGTTTCTGTGAGTGATAAGTTGGGAGCGAGTCTTTATGGTCTTAAGTTTCATGCTCAAGTGTGTTATTGGAAATATGAGTTGGGTTTAAGTTTTGGTAAAATAAAAAATCTTTTGTCTGATCAATATGGTATGGAAATCAGTCGTGGTGTTTTGTCAGAGATTATAAGTCGTACGGCAAGGAAGTTTGAGGGGGCTTACGAGGATATCAAGTCCGTGTTATCGGAGCAGGGGCATTTGCATGCTGATGAGACAGGATGGAGAGTGAATGGGAACAGTCATTGGCTCTGGAGTTTTTCAAATGATGATGTGTCATTTTATAAGATTGATCAAACTCGTTCGCAAGATGTGGTTAAAAATGTTCTTGGAGAAGTTTTTCGTGGAGTTTTAGTTTCAGATTTTTATGCTGCCTATAACAAGATTGACTGTCAAAAGCAAAAATGTTGGCCCCATCTTTTAAGGGAGCTTCATGGGCTAAAAGAAAAACATCCTAGAAGCAAAGAAATTGCTCAGTTTTCTAAGAGAGCCAAACTTTTTTTCAAGAGGGGAAAAAGGTTGCAAAATGAATATGAAAGTAAAGAGAATATCGATCGAAAATACAAACTGCTTATGCATGATACAGGAAAATGGGTATCAAAAAAATACAGAAGCCATGACTTACAAAGGCTTTGTAAACGTTTGGTCAAATATCGAGATGAAATTTATACTTTCATTAAGACTGGAGTAGACCCCACTAACAATTATGGAGAGAGGGAAATTAGGCCTGCTGTACTTATGAGAAAAATCTCTTATTGCAATCGCTCAGAACAGGGAGCACATAACCAAGAGGTTATGATGAGTGTCGCTCGAACGGCCAAAAAACAGAATCTATCCTTCGTTGACATGGCTACTGAATACCTCTCTAAACATTAAAATTACTAGAATTTAAGTGAACAGTTACAGAATAACCCTCTCATGATTAAGTCTCTCGGTTGTTTAAGACAGGAGAGAGCTTAAATTTATAGAAGAAAGCAATGGATTCAAATGGACTACAAATCTCAAAAAAACTCTTAAAGAGACTGTGGAGTTAGTTCATAAAAAAGAGTCAAGAGTCCATAATGAAAAAAATAACATGGATTTCATTAGGGTATTTTATATGTTAGTATCAATAGCTTTAAGTTGAAAAATTTCTAACCAGCAACAAAGGCTTCTACGTTCTTTTCAAAAGCTTGCTTTAACTTCTTGTTCTGTGGTTCTAAGAAGTGGGGATCCTTATAAATTACCTCAAAGGCTGCTTTTTTTGCTAGTTCTATGGACTTCTGATCTCTTATAAAATTAGCCATTTTAAAACCTGTAAGTCCTGATTGCTTTGTGCCTAAAAACTCTCCAGGGCCTCTAAGTTTCAGGTCATATTCTGCTACTTTAAAACCATCACTATACTGCTCCATAACTTCAACTCTCATAAGAGATTCCTTAGACAACCTATGGCCTAAAATTAAAATGCAATAACTTTGTTTATTACCTCTGCCCACTCGTCCCCTTAACTGATGAAGTTGAGATAGGCCAAATCTTTCTGCATGCTCCACAATCATCACATTAGCGTTAGGAACATCAACACCTACTTCCACGACAGTAGTAGATACAAGGACTTGTGTCTTATTTTTACGAAAACCTTCCATAAGTTCTTTTTTTTCTTTGGTTTTCATTTTTCCATGCAAGAGGGCAGCAGAATAACCCTTTAAAGTACCTTTTAATTTTTCGTACTCACATTGAGCGTTTCGCAAATCCACCTTTTCACTTTCTTCAATCAAAGGATAAATTACGTAAGCTTGATGCCCTTTTTTTAGTTGAATTTTTAAAAAATCTATGACTTTATACCTTTGTGATGAAAAAGATTTTTTTGTGATAACAGGTTTTCTTCCATGAGGTTTTTCATCAAGGACAGAAATATCTAAGTCCGCATATACTGTCATAGCAAGAGTGCGAGGAATAGGAGTCGCTGTCATAACCAGAAAATGACTTTTCCTATCATTTTGATTTTTTTCTAATAACATCCCTCTTTGACTCACACCAAACCGATGCTGTTCATCAATAATAACAAGCCCAAGAGAGCGAAACTCCACATTCTCTTGCAAAAGAGCATGGGTTCCTATACAAAGATCAATCTTTCCTACTCTCAAATCTTCATAAACTTGCTTTTTCTCACTTGCTTTTAATTGACTTATAAGAAGCTCTACATTTACTCCTAAAGGCTTTAAAAGTTCACAGGCTTTTTCATAATGTTGTTGAGCTAAAACTTCAGTAGGTACCATAAGACAGGTTTGTAAGCCATTTTCTTTCACCATAAGTGAAGACATAAAAGCCACAATGGTTTTTCCTGAACCTACATCTCCTTGAATCAACCGATGCATAGGCCTTGTCTTACAGAAATCAGATACAATATCTTGATAAACTTTTTTCTGACTACCTGTAAGTGTAAAATCTAAATTCTTTACTAATTTTTTTGTTAAATTATATTTTTTTTCAAGTTGAAACCCTTTTTGATGGACTATTTGGCCTTTTTTCAAAGCCATTTTTAATTCCATCCAAAAAAATTCATCAAAAATAAGTCTTTTTTGAGCTGAAGTTTGAAATTCTAAAATCTTCTCAAAAACCTCACTTTCAGGCCTATGAACTTTTTGGAAAGCCTCCTTTAAATCCATAAGATGATATTTGTCCCTTAGCCAAGAAGGTAAATGATCTTCTAAATAAAGGTTATCAAAAACAGTTTTTATAATTTTTCTAAATTTAGCCTGAGAAACACCATCAATGTCTGTGTAAAGAGCAACAATTTTGTCTTTAGTCTCTAAAGGCTCTTTATTTTTAATTGTTTCCAGCAAAGGATGATGGATTTGTAACCTCCCCTTATAAAAAGCCACCTTTCCTGTAGCCCACACCTGTTGATGAGGTTCAAAAGAAGAAAAATAATCTCTATAAGGAAGATGGAAAAAAAATCCTGAAATCTTTCCTGTTTTATCAGAAAGAACCACTTCATAACCTTTACGATGAGAACGACCTAGGGAAAGGGAGCGTATTTTAAAAATAGTTGCTTGAAAACACACATCTTGTCCTTGTTTTAAAGAAGAAATGGCATTGACCGATTTTTGTACCATATAGATTCTAGGATAGTAGGTTAAGAGATCAGAAACTTTATAAAGATTCTTTTTATAAAATCTCTCGGCAAGACGAGGTCCTACTCCTTTTACATACTGAAGGTCTGTATCTGCAAAAATTCTCATAAAAAAACCATCTTAACCGCCTTTTTTTGATTTGTCATGTTTTTCTTTTAAAAAAATGTCCTAACCCATTTCCCATAAGAAAAGGGATATTCTATGAAAGAGAAAATATGAATGACCAGCCCTTCAAAAAGGATGGTCATTCATATTTTCTCTTTTAGAATCTTTTATAGTTTTAGAGATTTCTTGCTTCTTTTTGTGTTTTTATCCAAACGGCCAGTTTTTATAGCTTCTTAAATTCGTTTTATTGTAGGCTTTTTTCCATCAAACAGCTTTTGAAAGAAAGGATGAGCCTTATAGTATTCTTTACTTAAAACATTGCTTTCAATCATACTAAGAACACCTACATATCCTTTTTCGGAAACTTCTTTAATAAGAAGTTTAGCGAACTTCGAATCTTTAATATACTAATTGTGTAACTGCTCACCTACATTGTTCAGTTATCCCTAACTTTAGACCTGTTTTAAGATAAAAGTCTTGCTCTTACAGATTTTCTTTTAAATACTTTTTTCAAATGACAATAAATAAGACCTCCATCAGAAATGAGATTGAAAATATAAGAAGTGACTTTGATAAGCTTGCAAAGAAAGGTTCTATGCCTACTGAGATTTCTGTGATTGTTGAATCTCTCTTTAAGGTTGTGAACATTCTGATTGTTGTGCTTTTAGAAAAACAGGTTCGAAAAAATTCCAGCAACAGCGGTCTTCCTCCTTCGCAAGATTTTAGTCGTCAAGGGAATCGTAATAAGAAAGCTAGTGGGAGTCAGAAAAAGGGCTCTAGACTTGATAACAGTAAAGATACAAACAGCGAGGAGACTGTCTCTCCCTCAGAGTGTTCTCAGTGTGGGATGTTTTTAAAGACAGCAGAGGTAAAAAGCCTTGAGAAGCGTAAAAAGATTGATATTTTTTATGAAATTCAGACCCATACTGTAACTTCTGAGGTTAAGGATTGTCCCTCATGTGGAGCTAGAAATAAAGGTCAATTCCCTAAAGGTATGAGTGGTCCTCTTCAGTATGGTATAGGCATTAGAGCTTCCATCATCAATTTCATTATAGTTCAGATGCTGTCTTTTCAACGTGTTGGGGAACATTACATGGGGCTTATAGGTCGAATGATTTCTCCTGCAGTTATGTTGAGATACATTGCTGAATTAGGAGAGTTTCTTAAAAGTTGGGAAGAGCAGATGAAAGAAAAGATACTTGAATCAGAGGTCATTCATGTTGATGAGACCTCTATGAGGGTTAAGGGTAAAAACTACTGGATTCATACTTATAGTTCAGGAGAATTAGTCTTGCAGTTTCTCCACCTTTCACGTGGAAGGGAAGCCATAAAAGATATTGGTCTCTTGGATAGATATGGAGGAGTGCTTGTGCATGATTGTTGGAGTCCTTACTTTTGTTATGATAAGATAACTCATGCTTTGTGTGTGGCTCACCTTTTGAGAGAGCTTAAATTTATAGAAGAAAGCAATGGATTCAAATGGGCTATAAATCTCAAAAAACTTCTTAAAGAGACTGTGGAGTTAGTTCATAAAAAAGAGTCAAGAGTTCTGACTCAAAAAGAGTACGAAACTCTTCAGAGAAGGTATAGGAGTATTCTTACAAAAGGCTTAAAAGAGCTTCCAGAATTTCCTAAGAAAAATGGCAAGAAAGGACGAATAAAGCATACACAAGCTCAAAACCTTTGGCTGCGATTTAAAAAGTATGAAGCAGAAATACTGTGTTTTTCTAAAAGAAAGAACGTAGATCCTACTAATAACAGAGCTGAAAGAGATCTAAGAATGACTAAAGTGAAAAAGAAATTGTCAGGGTGTTTCAGAACAGAAGAAATGGCGAAATATTTTTGTCGTATTACCAGCTATGTTAAAACAATGAGAAATAGAGGGTATTCTTCTTTAGAAGCCATCTCTATGGCTTTAAATAAAAACTTACGAAAGTGAGCAGTTACCTAATTGTACTTCAAAACCCACACACACAGAGCGTTTCAAAATTATTTGGATGGTGAAACAGTTCCAGCAATAGAAAAAATATACGCCTCCTCAAAAGAATCTGTGGGTTCCCGGAGGTTCTGGCAGTTTTCCAAGGTTATGATATAAGGCGATGGAGAAGATCAATTACACCACTTGTTAAAGTACGTAACACCAAAATTCTCCTCAATGAATTGGATGACAGACTGTGATGATGGAAAAATTCTTTTCTCTAATTCCTTTAAAAGCATTTTCTCCTCTTTCTTAGTTAAAAAGGACCTTTTAGGGTTGTAATTGTCGTTGATTAAACACTCTATCCCACCTTTGTTATAAGGATCTCTATAGGCTCTTATCGTGCCCTCATCAATGAAAAGAAAACGGAAAATATCTTTACACAACTCACCTTTATCTAAATGGAGAATTGTCATAATCCTTTTTGCGTATTTAAGATTTTTCTCTAGAGAATCGACCGGAAAATCTAAGCGTATTCACTATAGGATCAATAAAAATTCCCTCTTTTTTTTCCTGACTTTGAGTTTAACTTTTTTTTCCTATAATTCTTATACCTCTCTCTTTTTCTAAAAAAATTTTTTTTATTACTTGTTTCTATTTGGTTTTGTATTACTTTTAAATTATCAACTTCTATTTCTTTGACTTTTTTTATAACATCGTCACTAAAATCCTCTTTCAGGGAAAGTGCTTCTTTAAAATCAGGTTTTAACCTAATAGCTTTATTAACATTGATCAATGCCTCTTCGTAAAGACCAATATTAAACAGTGTAACTCCTTTATTATAATAAATATATGGGTCTTCTGGATAATTCTGTATAGCCTGAAAATGATTTATGGATTTTTGATACTCTCCTGATTCAGAGTATAAAACAGCTAAGTTGCGATGTGCTTCAAAAAAATTGGGGCTTAATTCTATAGCTTTAATGTAGGAATCTATGGCTTCATCATTTAGTTTTAAAATTTCTTTTACAATACCTTTAGTTTGGTAAGACTGAGCATATTGAGGGTTGAGGTCTATTGCTTTATTGATATCTACGAGTGCCTCTTCTTGTTCCCCTAGTTCTGATTTAGCAATGCCCCTATGTAAATAATACAAATAGGTGAGTTTGTTTTTAGGGTCTAATTCTATGAGTTTGTCATAATATTCTATGGCTTTCTTGTAATTTCCATCACTTAAATTAATATCACCCTTGTATCGATAAGTTTCAAGGAGCTTCTGTTCACCTAATGTTTGAAAAGAATCTTTTGTGCTATCTATTTTTTGTAGTTTTTGAATTTTTTCTCCTTTAAAAAGGTTATAGCAATGATTAGTATAGGCCTTTGAGAAAAGAATCCCTAATGTTGAAAGTAATATAAAAATAAACTTAGACATCTGTTTTATCATTGTACACACTATTTTTTTCCTCCAGGTCCTAATAAATAAACTTATTTTAATTATATAAATAAAATAACCAAAAATCAAGTAAAAATAGAAGAAAATTCCTTTATGGGGAGTTTTAAAATCCTTAAGAAGGGGTTATCAGGTATAGCATTCTAAGAGGTTTTCAGGTTCCTAAGATGGAGAAGTTATCAGTTATCAAAGTTTCTAATTTAGGCCTGTGGTTTCGTATTCCTCTAAAAAATTGACTTAAACTTCCCTTGAAATCGTCATAGTTTTCATAATATCGATTCGCCGTGACCTCTTTTTTCATGGCTCCTCCCGGGAATCTGTGGGTGAAAAGTAGTAGAAATCCCCCAAAAAGGCTCATATTAATCAAAGTAAGAGTAAGACATTCTATCTTGTATTTTTGAGTTCTTTGAGGCCCTTACTGGCCTCTATCACCTCCGGTGATTGAACTCAAAAACATTCATTTTATTTGCTTTTATTTGCTGTGTTACATTAAAATTTTAAAAAAGAAGCACCTACTTCCCAGATGCCTTAAAATGTTATTCAAAAAAAAAAAAAGGAGGGAAGAGATGCTTTTGAAGACTATACTAAATGATTGTTTAAGATGGAAGTCTTTTGTATACGGAGACATTTATTTTTCAAAAGATAGAAAGTCAATTAATGTTCCTATTAAGGCTCGTAAAAATGGCCAAGCTTTTTGTAGTGTTTGTAAGAAGCCCTGTTCAGTGTATGACAGAAGTAAATCATCACGGGACTTTGAATCCCTTCCTATTTTAAGTTACAAGGTATTTTTTGTTTATTTTGTAAGAAGAGTTAATTGTCCTTGCTGTGGAGTAAAAGTTGAGTATTTACCTTGGGCAGATGGGAAGAAAAACCTAACAATTTTTTACATGAAGTACTTAGCTGACTGGTGTCGTCACCTGTCTTGGAAAGAGGTTTCTTGTAAGTTTCAGGTCAGTTGGAATCAGGTCTATGCTTCAGTGGAGTGGGTTGTAGAGTATGGTTTAAAACAGAGGGTTTTAGAGGGGATATATGCTATAGGAGTCGACGAGATACAATAGAAAAAGAACCATAAGTATCTCACCTTAGTCTATGAAATAAGCAAAGAAAGTGTTCGTTTGCTATGGATAGGAGAAAAAAGAACAGAAAAGAGTTTTAGAAAATTCTTTGATTTACTAGGAGAGAAGTCAAAAGATATACAGTTTGTGTGTTCTGATATGTGGAAGCCCTATTTAAAAGTAATAAAGGAAAGGGCAAGTCAAGCTTTGAATATATTAGATCGGTTTCATATCGTAGCAAGACTCAATAAGGCTTTAGACGAAGTGAGAGCTTCAGAACACAAAAAAATGAAAGAAGACGGGTATGAACCCCTTTTAACAAAAGCTAGATGGCCCTTGTTAAAAAATGCAGAAAATTTAAAATCTTATGAAAAAGTAAAATTAAGGCATTTAATACAGTACAATTTAAAAAGTATCCGCTGTTATTTTTTAAAAGAAGACTTCCGACAGTTATGGACCTATGTTTCACCAACTTGGGCTGGTAAATTTATAGACAGTTGGACGAGACGAGTCATGCTTTCAAAAATTGAACCTATGAAAAGAGAAGCAAAAACCATACGAAGACATAAGCTACTTATTCTTAATTACTTCAAGGCTAAAAAAGCCTTCTCCTCAGGGATTGTAGAGGGTTTAAACAACAAAGTAAAACTCACTATGAGAAAATCTTACGGCTTTAGAACCTCTAAAGCTATAAAAATCGCCTTATATCATAACCTTGGAAAACTGCCAGAACCTCCGGGAACCCACAGATTCTTTTGAGGAGGCTTTTTCATAAACTTCCAAAGCCTTTCTATAGGATTTAAATTCGGTGAGTACGGAGGAAGATAAACAAGTTTTATATTCAACTCTTTCGCTAACTTCTTGACAGACTTCGATCTATTGTATCCGGCCCCATCTAAGATAAGATGAATCTCTTTTTCATCGGAATACTTCTTAATGAATATGATAGAGCATATCACATATGGAAACATGGTTAACTGTCTTATAACTCCTGACTACCTTCTTCAAACTATTGATCTCAATAGCTCCACAAACATTCACTCTTTTTCTCCAGCCTGAATTGGTCTTCACTTCAAACTTCTTACCCTCTCTTATCCAACCATATGAAATCGTAGGGCCCCACTTAGGATGTGTGGAATCAGCAAAGTAAACAGGACCGTCTTTCTTCTTAATTCTCTTGTATTTACGCACAAACTTTTCCTGCTCTTCTTTCTTTACCTTACCCGGTATCGCTGTGGCTTTTTTATAAGAAAAACCAAGGCGATGGAGAAGATCAATTACACCACTTGTTGAGTACGTAACACCAAAATTCTCCTCAATGAACTGAATAACGGTCTGTGATGATGGAAAAATTCTTTTCTCTAATTCCTTTAAAAGCATTTTCTCCTCTTTCTTAGTTAAAAAGGACCTTTTATACCAATTACAGAAATTAATTCGACATTTTTATGTTCAAATTTAAAATTTTAAAATTGACTTAAGGAAAAGTTTCAATTAGGAGGCTTTAAAAAAGTTTTTTTTGAAGGGAGGTTGAGTTTTCATAAGATATGTTTATTTTATGTATATCTATTGTTGTGTGAATCGATTGATGGGTTAAAATAAGTGTAAAAAAGTGAGGTTAAGATGTAAAATGAAAAAAATCAGTTACGCAATTTAATTTATAGGTTCAAATTAATTTACAAGCTTGATTCATCTTGTTGTTTTGCCCAAGATCGAGTGCATAATTTTTTAATCCTGCCCTCCTGATCGCAAAAAGTATTCCAGGCCTCACAACAAGTATTCAGTATATGGTCATAGTTTTTAAAACATGCATTCGATAATTTGATCCTTCGTAATTGTTGCCAGACTTGTTCCATGGGATTTAATTCTGGACTATAAGGAGGTAAAGGCATCAGGGATAAATTCTTAGGAACTATCAAAGTCTCTGTGGTATGCCAACTGGCTCTGTCCATTAAAACAATTCCATGATAGTTTTCTTGAATATTTTTAGATATCTCATCTAAGTGAATTTGCATCATCCCTGAATTACATTCCGGTAAAACCCAAGCACAGCCTTTATCTCTATCCGGACAAACTGCTCCAAAAATATAAGTGGATAAAAATTGTCTTTGCCTCACAACTCTAGGCCGTGTGCCTTTTCTTGCCCAAATCCTACTCAAAGAACCTTGCTGGCCTATTCTGCATTCATCCTGCCACCAAATCTCTATTTTATGAGTCTGAATCTTTTCCTTTATTTTCTCCACCTCTTCTGGAAAATGTTCCTTAAACTGTTCCATAGCTTCTTGTGAACTTTTAGGATGAAGAGAACGACCACTGATCCATACAATATTAAGACGGTCTAAAAGAGCATAAACCCCAGAAAGAGAATAGCAACAGTCAAATTCATTTGCTAAAAGTTCCTGTATTCCCTTTGCTCCTATGCTTCCTCCTTCTCTCTTGTCTTGAATTTCATCTAACTTGATTTTGAAGTTCTCTTCTTCTGTCACTGGTAAACGAGGCTTGCGCCCTCTGCCTTCTCGATCTATCAACCCCTCGTAATCAAAGTCTACAAAAGACTGTAACCAGGATTTGATACTGTGACGGTGATAGAAAACTATACTTGCTGTTTCTTGAATCGATTTTCCTTCTTGCATATGCTGCAAAGCTTGGAGTTTTATCTTGATGTTGGCACTTCTTTCTACTTTGTAAGTAGCTAGAAAATCATACCCTTGAATTTGTGTAACTAAATCTTTTTTCGACACTCTAAAAATTTAACAGAGTTTGATCAAAAAGCCAGGACGCTATGCGTTAAAAGAATGTCGAATTAATTTTTGGAAATGGTATTAACCCGAGTTTCGACTTTTTTTCAGAGCCAAAGGCTAGCTAATATAAACGCCTCCTCAAAAGAATCTTTGGGTTCCCGGGAGGAGCCATATAAACAAATACCTCAGACTTTTGTAAGATTTTCTTGAAAAAGCAACTTACAAGAAAAAACACCTTGAGAGTTATAAAAAAACATACAAGGAGGTCTAAAATGTTTAATTCTAATTCTAATTCTATCATATCAATTTATGTTCTTGTCGATGATTTTTTAACCCCTCTCATACAGCAGCATCCAGAACTGGTTCCCAAAAATAAAGGAGGTTTTTCTTGTGCTATGTCTCCCAGCGAAATTGTCACTCTTTATCTTACTTTTCCAAAGTTCTGGCTTTAGGAATTTTAAAGCCTTTTACCAGTTTGCAAAAGTCTATCTTAAATCTTATTTTCCTAAAATGTTGTCTTACTCCCGATTTGTGAACATCAAAAAAGACATGGCTTTTTTGATGTTTCTTTTCTCGACAAGCCTTATGAGTAAAACCACCGGCATATCATTTATTGATTCTACATCGATTTTTCTTCAAAAATAAAAGAATAGGAAGAAATAAGGTGTTCTAAAATGTGATAGTTGCAACTTAGATCTGACACGTCTCGAAATGTCAAAGAGATGAAAAGAGGTCATCTACAGATCCTTTCACCTTCAAAGAAACTCTGCTTATGAGGCTTCTTTCACAAAACTTCATCCATCAATAAATGATCCTGATTCTATGACCCCAGAATCTTTTAACCTATTGTAATTATTGATTTGTTGCTATGTGTTGTATCGAAGTTAGGAGTTTATATTTTCTTGTCTAAAGGCACTTATAGTACCTCTGTAAGATTTAAAATAAACCACCAGCTTGCAAGGGTTCATATTTTATGCTATTTTAGTACTATGGGTACCGAAAATAAGACAAAAATAAACCACTTATTGAGCACAACTCCCCATGGGGTGGTTATGCTATCCTCATGGCTTGTTCAGCAAGGGTATAGCTTAGATCTGCAGAAAAGATATAAGAAAAGTGGTTGGTTTGAATCTATAGGTGTCGGGGCCATGATACGCTCAGGTGATTCTGTGGATTATCTCGGAGGAATATATGCCCTTCAAAACCAAATGGGCTTATCTGTGCATGTGGGGGGACGAACGGCTTTATCGCTTCAGGGGCAAGGTCATTATATAGAAATGTCTACTCCTCGGGTTGTTCTTTTTGGAAGAGACCAAAAGAAACTGCCTAAATGGTTTAAAAACTATAATTGGAAGTCAAGAGTTGATTATTATACAACATCATTTTTTCCGGTAAATATGGGGCTGAGGAATTTAGAGGAAAAGAGTTTTTCAGTCAAAGTGTCCAGTCCGGCTCGTGCTATCATGGAGTGTCTCTTTTTAATTCCAAAATACCAGGAGCTTTTTGAATGTTATGAATTGATGGAAGGACTTAATAATCTGAATCCAAAATCAATACAAATATTGTTAGAAAATTGTTCATCTATAAAAGTCAAGCGATTGTTTTTATACTTGACTGAGAAGTTTAATCATCAATGCTTGAAATACCTTGATTTGACAAAAGTGGATTTAGGGTCTGGAAAAAGAAGCCTTGTCAAAAACGGTATTTATATCAGTAAATACAAAATCACTGTTCCTAAAGAGTTTGAGAAAAATGAAGAACCAGAAATATAAAACTCAAGTCCGACTGCTGATCGATGTTCTTCCAGATATTGCAAAGGAAAATAACTTTGCTCTACATGGAGGGACAGCCATTAATCTTTTTGTGCGCAATATGCCAAGAATCTCAGTAGATATTGATCTTACTTATTTGCTCATTGAAGATAGAACGAGGACTCTAAGTCATATCAATGAGGCGCTGGAACAGATTAAAAGACGAATAGAAAAAACAATCAAAGGTTCTCACATTGCTCATAATACTACAGGAAAACTTCTTATTTCTTTGAATCGTATCAAAGTAAAAGTGGAGGTTAATCTTATCGGGCGTGGCACATTATCGGCTCCAATAAAAATGTCTCTATGCGATAGAGCACAATCTGATTTTGATTCTTTTGTATCCATGCCTATTGTACCAATAGGTCAGCTTTACGGAGGCAAAATCTGTGTAGCACTAGATCGACAACATCCTAGAGATTTGTTTGACGTGAAATATCTTCTTGAAAATGAAGGGTTTTCTGATGAAATTCGAAAGGGTTTTCTATTATATCTGTTATGTAGTAATCGTCCGATTCATGAAATGATCTCACCAAACTTACAAAACCAGCGTCAAACTATAGAAAGTCATTTCAGAGGGATGAGTGAGGAAAAGTTTTCTTATGATGATTTTGAACAAACTCGGGAAAAATTAATTAAAGAGATCAATAGGAAGCTCACTAAGCAGGATAAAACTTTTCTTTTAAGCATAAAGAGCATCACTCCAGATTGGAGTATTTATAATTTTGAACATTTCCCAGCTGTGCAATGGAAACTTAAAAACTTGAAGAAATTAAAAACCACCAACCCTCAAAAGCATGAAAGGCAATATCAAAATCTAAAGAAAAAACTGTATTATATAGAATAATAGGTTTTGTTGAATAAACCTTATAAATTTTCAGAGCAGTCCAAGTTGGTGTTTAGAAACAAAAGTGTACAAAAGCATAGAAGAGTTGTAGTATGACCTTGACTTGTGGCTTGTAGACTATAATGAAAGAAGGACATTGAACAGAACGCAAACTGACAGACAGTTTTTTATCAACCCAAAAAGGGTAACTATCAGATCATATAGTGCTTCCGCTTAGGTTTTCCGTTTTTTTTTGAGTTGAGGTCTAGTTTTTATTCTAAGGCCTTGATAAAAAGTCATTTATTTTTAAAAATAGTTTCATATGTCAGGGTTTCTATCAAAAAAAGAGCGAAAAGATTTACTCTATGAACTATCTCTAGAGAAAAATCTTAAATACGCAAAAAGGATTATGACAATTCTCCATTTAGATAAAGGTAAGTTGTGTAAAGATATTGCCTGCTTTCTTTTCATTGATGAGGGCACGATAAGAGCCTGTAGAGATCGTTATAACAAAGGTGGGATAGAGTGCTTAATCAACGACAATTACAACCCTAAAAGGTCCTTTTTAACTAAGAAAGAGGAGAAAATGCTTTTAAAGGAATTAGAGAAAAGAATTTTTCCATCATCACAGACCGTTATTCAGTTCATTGAGGAAAATTTTTGTGTTACGTACTCAACAAGTGGTGCGATTGATCTTCTCCATCGCCTTGGTTTTTCTTATAAAAAAGCCACAGCGATACCGGGTAAGGCAAAGAGAGAAGAGCAGGAAAAGTTTGTGCGTAAATACAAGAGAATTAAGAAGAAAGACGGTCCTGTTTACTTTGTTGATTCCACACATCCTGAGTGGGGCCCTACGATTTCATATGGTTGGATAAGAGAGGGTAAGAAGTTTGAAGTGAAGACCAATTCAGGCTGGAGAAAAAAAAGTGAATGTTTGTGGAGCTATTGAGATCAATAGTTTGAAGACGGTAGTCAGGAGTTATAAGACAGTTAACGAAGTTTTTCTATGTGATATGCTCTATCATATTCATTAAGAAGTATTCCGATGAAAAAGAGATTCTGATCTTCCCCCAAAAAAGTGGACAGTTTTTATGTTCTTAAAGCCCTCCTTTGTTTAAATTCTTTTGGGCTCATGTATTTCAAGGAAGAATGCATTCTTACCTTGTTATACCAATCCATGTAAATTGCAATTTTTTTCTCCAACTCTTCCTTTGTTGTACAGTCTTTGTATTCCAGTTCATCCTTCAACGTATGGAAAAAGCTCTCCACAAACGCATTATCATAACAATTTCCTTTCCTAGACATAGATTGCTTGAGGCCAAAGAATTTCAATTCTTTTCTAAACCCTTCACAACAATATTGAACCCCTTGATCCGAGTGGATTATCAAGCCCTCTAAGTTCCCAGAAACAGATTGGACTGCGGCTCTCAGAGCCTGTTTTGAATGAACCCCGTCCAAGCTCTCACAGAGCTTCCAAGACTTAATCTCTCGATTATAGACATCTAAAAATACAACCAAATACAGAAATTTATCTCTAAAAGGAATATAGGTTAAATCCGAACACCATACCTGGTTTTCTTTTCCTGCTTGGCTCTGTCCTGTCTTAAACAACCGAGGAGACTTAATCATGAGAGGGTTATTCTTTGTTGTTCTAGGAACATAGGGTTTTTTCTGACGGGCACTGAGATTCTTTAGTTTCATAATTCGAGCTACTTTGTTTTCTCCAGCACTCACTCCGCAACGCTTTAATTCCCTATACACCCTGGGGGAACCATAACAGCCTTTATTTTTTTTAAAAATAGATTCTATGTTTTTCTCCAGATTTTTATCCTTTTCAAGCTTTCCCCTGGTTTTTAAAAAACTATAAAAACCAGAACGAGATCCTCTTAATAATTCGCAGATGCGAAGCACTGGATGCCCTTTCTCTTTTACATAAAACATAGCCTTAAATCTCATTTCAGGATTTCCTTTGAAAAAAAAGCCGCTGCCTCTTTCAATATACCTACACTCCGCCTCTCATAGACCAGCTCCTTTTTTAACCTCTTTATTTCCTCCAATGCCGAAGCCAAGTCATGGGAAGCTTGTCTTTCTACTTCAGGCTTTAGAAAACGCTTCCAAGAGCTTATCACTTGGAAATTTCTCAGTCCTAGCTTCTCTGAGGCTTCCTTTGCACCTATTTCCTCTGCCAATTCAATGGCTTGCTTTTTAAACTCTTCCGAGTACTGTTTTACTTTTTCCATTCTTTCTTTTACCTCCATTTTATGGAGACTTTAAGAGAAAATTGACTGTCCGCAGAAACAGGGGAAGTTCACAGTCTCTTTAAGAAGTTTTTTGAGATTTGTAGCCCATTTGAATCCATTGCTTTCTTCTATAAATTTAAGCTCTCTCAAAAGGTGAGCCACACACAAAGCATGAGTTATCTTATCATAACAAAAGTAAGGACTCCAACAATCATGCACAAGCACTCCTGCATATCTATCCAAGAGACCAATATCTTTTATGGCTTCCCTTCCACGTGAAAGGTGGAGAAACTGCAAGACTAATTCTCCTGAACTATAAGTATGAATCCAGTAGTTTTTACCCTTAACCCTCATAGAGGTCTCATCAACATGAATGACCTCTGATTCAAGTATCTTTTCTTTCATCTGCTCTTCCCAACTTTTAAGAAACTCTCCTAATTCAGCAATGTATCTCAACATAACTGCAGGAGAAATCATTCGACCTATAAGCCCCATGTAATGTTCCCCAACACGCTCTAAAAGACAGCATCTGAACTATAATGAAATTGATGATGGAAGCTCTAATGCCTATACCATACTGAAGAGGACCACTCATACCTTTAGGGAATTGACCTTTATTTCTAGCTCCACATGAGGGACAATCCTTAACTTCAGAAGTTACAGTATGGGTCTGAATTTCATAAAAAATATCAATCTTTTTACGCTTCTCAAGGCTTTTTACCTCTGCTGTCTTTAAAAACATCCCACACTGAGAACACTCTGAGGGAGAGACAGTCTCCTCACTGTTTGTATCTTTACTGTTATCAAGTCTAGAACCCTTTTTCTGACTCCCACTAGCTTTCTTATTACGATTCCCTTGACGACTAAAATCTTGCGAAGGAGGAAGACCGCTGTTGCTGGAATTTTTTCGAACCTGTTTTTCTAAAAACACAACAATCAGAATGTTCACAACCTTAAAGAGAGATTCAACAATCACAGAAATCTCAGTAGGCACAGAACCTTTCTTTGCAAGCTTATCAAAGTCACTTCTTATATTTTCAATCTCATTTCTGATGGAGGTCTTATTTATTGTCATTTGAAAAGAGTATTTAAAAGAAAATCTGTAAGAGCAAGACTTTTATCTTAAAACAGGTCTAAAGTTAAGGATAACTGAACAATGTAGGTGAGCAGTTACAATTTTTGGCTCCTCCCGGGAATCTGTGGGTGAAAAGTAGTAGAAATCCCCCAAAAGAGCTCATATTAATCAAAGTAAGAGTAAGACATTCTATCTTGTATTTTTGAGTTCTTTGAGGCCCTTACTGGCCTCTATCACCTCCGGTGATTGAACTCAAAAACATTCATTTTATTTGCTTTTATTTGCTGTGTTACATTAAAATTTTAAAAAAGAAGCACCTACTTCCCAGATGCCTTAAAATGTTATTCAAAAAAAAAAAAAAAGGAGGGAAGAGATGCTTTTGAAGACTATACTAAATGATTGTTTAAGATGGAAGTCTTTTGTATACGGAGACATTTATTTTTCAAAAGATAGAAAGTCAATTAATGTTCCTATTAAGGCTCGTAAAAATGGCCAAGCTTTTTGTAGTGTTTGTAAGAAGCCCTGTTCAGTGTATGACAGCAGTAAATCATCACGGGACTTTGAATCCCTTCCTATTTTAAGTTACAGGGTGTTTTTTGTTTATTTTGTAAGAAGAGTTAATTGTTCTTGCTGTGGAGTAAAAGTTGAGTATTTACCTTGGGCAGATGGGAAGAAAAACCTAACAATTTTTTACATGAAGTACTTAGCTGACTGGTGTCGTCACCTGTCTTGGAAAGAGGTTTCTTGTAAGTTTCATGTCAGTTGGAATCAGGTCTATGCTTCGGTAGAATGGGTCGTAGAATATGGTTTAAAACAAAGGGTTTTAAAGGGAATACAAGCTATAGGTGTAGATGAAATACAATGGAAAAAGAACCATCAGTATCTCACCTTAGTCTATGAAATAAGCAAAGAAAGTGTTCGTTTGCTATGGATAGGAGAAAAAAGAACAGAGGAGAGTTTCAACAAGTTTTTTGATTTACTAGGAGAGAAGTCAAAAGATATACAGTTTGTGTGTTCTGATATGTGGAAGCCCTATTTAAAAGTAATAAAGGAAAGGGCAAGTCAAGCTTTGAATATATTAGATCGGTTTCATATCGTAGCAAGACTCAATAAGGCTTTAGACGAAGTGAGAGCTTCAGAACACAAAAAAATGAAAGAAGACGGGTATGAACCCCTTTTAACAAAAGCTAGATGGCCCTTGTTAAAAAATGCAGAAAATTTAAAATCTTATGAAAAAGTAAAATTAAGGCATTTAATACAGTACAATTTAAAAAGTATCCGCTGTTATTTTTTAAAAGAAGACTTCCGACAGTTATGGACCTATGTTTCACCAACTTGGTCTGGTAAATTTATAGACAGTTGGACGAGACGAGTCATGCTTTCAAAAATTGAACCTATGAAAAGAGAAGCAAAAACCATACGAAGACATAAGCTACTTATTCTTAATTACTTCAAGGCTAAAAAAGCCTTCTCCTCAGGGATTGTAGAGGGTTTAAACAACAAAGTAAAACTCACTATGAGAAAATCTTACGGCTTTAGAACCTCTAAAGCTATAAAAATCGCCTTATATCATAACCTTGGAAAACTGCCAGAACCTCCGGGAACCCACAGATTCTTTTGAGGAGGCCAATTTTTTTTCATAAATTCCCCTTTGAAGGACTATGAAATGACTTGGCAGTCGCATCAATAGCAAGTTAATTCTGGGAATGGAAAAATGAAACTTTTGATGAATTGTTAATGTTGTGAATCAAGTCGGATAAATCTTGAGGGATGAATGCTACAGCTTCACCTAAGCACTCTTCGTTTTTGCAGACTTTTGAAAGGTAGCAAGACTTTCCAGGAGCTTTCACATAGTCTTTTTCACCAAAAATTAAAACTCCTTCAATTAAGTCGGTCGCATCGTTAAATACAGGAGAGCCAGAATTTCCTCTATAAGCATCTAAATTAGTTAAAGCATGAAAATGGTTCACACTCCTTACAACTGCACCGTCTGCAATTTTTTGTGGAAGCCCATCAGGATGCCCTATCATATAAATTCTATCATTCTCTGAAAGAGGTTCTTGAGGACTTTGATGTTTTAAAGGAAAGGCTAAGTTTTTATCTACAGGACGATCCATTTTTAAAAGAGCTATATCAAAATCCATTGTTCTTATATACTCTACTTTTTCGCATGAATAAACATTATTTAGTGGAAAGAGGGTGGTTTGTAAATTTTCTTCTGATAAACGATAGCGAAAAACAAAAGATATATTTGCACATTCAGGCTCCTCCACACAATGGCCTGCTGTTAAGATATGTTGGTTTGTTACTAAAGCTCCTGAGCAAAAAGACAAACTGGTTTGATCTAGAAATCTCTCTGAACTACAAATGTTATTTTTTTTACCATGTTGATTTCGAGGAAAGGAGTAAAAATTTTCTTGTAAAGTTAAACGGTTTGTTGATACTAAAGCGACTGAACTGAGAGCGTTGATAAGTTGAGTTTCATCAAAGATTTCAAAAAACTCTCCTCGGTCGTCCTCATCATAAATAACTTTTGTTTCTACATAAGAGAAAGCTGACCATGAAATAAGAAAAAAATATAAAAAGCATCCATGCTTTTTCATAATAACAATTCCTTTCTTTATTTCATTTTATCAAATGATTTCTAATATGTAAAAAAAGGAGTTTAAGGTCTTTCAGATTCTTATCGACTTTTATCTGCCTTCTTATGAAAAACTAGACTTTAGATGACAGACTTATAGATCTAAAAAATCATATGTACTACATTTCAAAATTTATGATTTATTTTCTTAAAAAGTTTTAGTTATAAAGTAATTCGGTTTTTAAACCGCCCTTAGTTTAGTTGTCCGTGAAAAAGAGTCCGTAAACTAAATTGTGTAACTGAAGATAATATACTGGAATGGGAGTACTTTTTCTTTCTTTTAAAAAATTACTAAAAACCTCTTTTAGGAACCTTTCGTTTTCTAAAATTCCTTAAGCATTTCTGGTCTTTCTATAGCTTCAAATTTTTTGCTAAATTCAGTTACTTGGTCTCTGAGAAACTTTACCATCTCGAAAGGTCATTCACCTTTCGCATACATAATTACGGACATCCCCCCCTTTAAAAAAATATTATTTTAAACACTTTAATACACGTACTGCTGTCAAAGTCGAAATAAAACGCATTAAAAAAATAGTTAAACCGATTTACGAAAAAACTGTGCATATAGAGCGATTCAAAAATTTAAGTTACAATGTCTTACAACGTTTGGCTTTTATCCTCAAGGAGATAAGCTCACTCTTTTCTCAAAAAAAAGGCATACTGTTTCAAGTAAACACTTAGATACTTTGTAAGGATCAGCATTAGCACCAGGACGTCTATCTTCAAAATAACTTCCTCCTTCTTTTTTTATTTGTAAGCGAATGGAGGCTCCTCTATGGGCAGTACCTGATTTAAACTCATTGATACTACAAGTTTCATGGTGGCCTGTAAGGCGGTCTTTTAGATTGTATCCATATTGAGCAATATGCTTTATGTGGTTTTTTTCGAGAGCTTCTAAAGTTTTTTTCAAGAACATATCACAAGTTTTAGGATTACGAATATCTTTTGTAGAAAAATTTGTATGAAGGCCTGCTCCATTCCAATCACCTTTCATAGGTTTGTTATCTAAGGATACATGAATATGAAATTCTTCAGACAAGCGGTGCAGTAAATAGCGAGCGATCCATAATTGATCGGATATATTTAAAGGGTTTACAAGCTCTTCTTCAATACCCCTATAACCTATTTGAAACTCCCATTGAGAAGGCATTACTTCAGCATTCACACCATATAGAAAAAGCCCTGCTTTTTCACAAAGCTCCCTATGAGCTTCCACAAGAAAACGGCCATAAACTTGGAGGCTTCCTACGCCACAGTAAAAAGGACCTTGAGGTCTAGGGTTTTTATCCTTAGGCCACTGGAAAGGTCTGTTATCAGAAAATAGAGTGTACTCTTGTTCAAAGCCTACCCAAGGCTTATAGTCCTTGGTTTTTTCATAGATTTGTCTTAACTGAAACCGTGCGTTAGACACATGAGGTATGCTATCTTTTGCCAATACTTCACACAAAACAAGGTAATGGCATTCTTCTTCTACACTACGAAAGGGATCTAGGCAAAAATATACAGGTTTTATGATACAATCGGAATTCTCTGTAGTCGCCTGTCCTGTAGAAGAGCCGTCAAAACTCCACTCAGGAAAGTCCTCTAAGTTATAAAGCTGTTTTGAAGCTTCGTAGGGTAAAATCTTTGTTTTTGAACGAAGCTCTTGTGTAGGGTGAACCCCGTCAATCCATATATACTCTGCTTTTTTATATTTTTTATAGTTTTGTTTTTTGATAAATCACTCCTTTGTTTTATTTTACTTTGACTTAATTCTCACATATAAGCTAGCATAAAGAACTAGGGAGGTAAACACAAAATTTAAAATTTTTTACAAATTTAAAAAAGCTAGTCAGTAATGATTGTTTTTAGAGTTTTCGTGTCCGTGTCTTTAGATTAGATGAGAGGGCTTATGCGAAAAACTAAGGTTTGCTGTCCTAAAAATTTAAAAAAAATGATTATAATGATTATTTTATGATTTTGTGTTTTGTAATTTTTACTTTTTTAAGCCAGTCTGCAATTTTTAAAAGATTTTCTAAATTAACACCTGTTTTAAGATCTTTGCTATGAAGTAAAGAAACTAACTTTTCTGTAGCTAGGTTGCCTGAAGTGCTTTTGGCGTAAGGGCAACCCCCTAAGCCTCCTATGCTAGAATCAAACACTCTCACTCCTTCTTCTAAACCGCAAATCACATTAGAAAGAGCTAGATTGTTTGTATCATGGAAATGAAGAGCTATTTTTTCTAAAGGAAAAGGTATTTGTTTTATAAGCTGTCTTATTTTTTTGGGTTGAGCCACAGCAATGGTATCTCCTAAGGATACTTCATAGGCTCCTATTTGAAACATTTTTTCAGTGAACTGAAGCACTTTTTTTAAACTCACTTCTTTTTCATAAGGACAGCCAAAAGCTACACTTAAATAAGCTCTTACTTTTATGTTTTCTTTCAAAGCTCTTTGAGAGACGATTTCAAACCTCTTAAAACTTTCTTTGACACTACAGTTGATGTTTTTGTAAGAGAAAGTCTCTGTACAGGAACCAAAAATAGCAACCTCCTTTAAACCTGACTTTAGAGCTCTTTCAAACCCTTCTTCATTGGGAACAAGACAGGAATAAGAGATTTTTTTTAAAGTTTTTTTGTCAGTGTTTTGTAAAATTTCTTTACAAACTTTATCTGTATCAGCCATTTGAGGTACCCACTTTGATGAGACGAAAGCACCAAGTTCAATAAAAGAAAGCCCTGAATCTTGGAGCTTTCTTATAAGGGTAATCTTTTCATCTATGTTAAAAATAGTTTTTTCGTTTTGAAGGCCATCTCTCGGACCTACTTCCACAACTTTTACAAACTCACTCATACAATTTAAATAATCCTAGCAAGTAAAGTGTTCTGTTGGACCTGTTCTTCTTTTGTGCAAAAAAGCTTTTCCACATAACCTTGTCGAGGTGAAATGATCTCATACTCCATTTTCATGGCTTCTAGAACTAACAAAACCTCTCCTTTTTTAACCTTATCTCCTTCTTTTACTCTTACATCTAGAATTTTACCAGGTAAAAAACTTTTTACATCACCGGAGGCTTTAAGGTCACTTTCTTGAAATTTTTCTTTCAGGACAGGGAGAGGGTGAAAACTTACCTCTCCTTGAAAATGAATCCAAACACCATCATAAGTTTTACGATAAAATACAGGTACAGGCTTTTGAGTAACTTCATCATGGAATACAAATTTTTTCATCTTTTAACTTTCAAACCATGGATTAGATAAAGGGTTAGATAATTTTTTTTGTTCTTGGTGAGAGCTTTCAAAGTTTATGATCTTTTCTGAAACCTCTTGTCTTAAACTATAGGAAGGATTGAGCTTTTCATTTAGGCCTTCTTTAAAGTTTTCTTCAAAAAAATTTATATTCAAGGTTTCAGAGTTTACAAACTTTTCATGAGAGAGGATTTTTAAAAGCAGAGGGATGTTGGTTTTAACACCGAAAATGACAACCTCTTCTAAGGTTTTCTTCATTTTTTGAAGGGCTCTTTGGCGGGTTTCATCCCAGACAATCACTTTAGCGATCAGAGAATCATAGTAAGAGGTCATAGAGTCTCCTGTTTCATAACCTATATCAAACCTTCTATGAGGGCCATAAGGCCAGTGCATATCCAAAAAATCTCCCACACAAGGACGATTTTTTTCATAAGGGTCTTCGGCATAAATGCGACATTCTATAGAATGACCTCTTGGGTAGGGATTGTAATAGTTTTGTGACCATAAAAGAGAGCTTTTCTTAGCTGTGAGAAGTTGGGCTTTGAGTAAATCTACTCCCCATACCATTTCTGTAACAGGATGTTCTACTTGTAATCTTGTATTTACTTCAAGAAAATAAAACTTCTCATCCTGTACTAAAAACTCAACCGTTCCCGCTCCTTTATAAAAGACTTTTTTTCCTAAACGTAAAGCTTCTTTACATAAAGCTTTTTGTAAAGAAAAGGACAAAGGTAAATCCCCAGCCTCTTCAATAACTTTTTGGTGGTGTCTTTGAATCGAACAGTCTCTTAACCCTAAAGCATATATGAAACCTCCAGGATCTCCAAAGATCTGAACCTCTATGTGTTTGGCTTTTTGTAAGTATTTTTCTAAAAAAACTTTTGAATCAGAGAAACTTAATTGAGCTTCTCTTTGAGCTGATGGAATAGCTTTTTTTGCCTCTTCTCTACTGTGAACGACTCTTAAACCTCTTCCTCCTCCTCCTAAATGAGCTTTCACCATAAGAGGGTAGCCTATGCGATCACATTCAAAAAGAAGTGTCTTTATACTTTGATCCTCTTTGTCATAACCCTCTAAAACAGGACACTTTATTCTACGAGCCATTTTTTTTGCTTTTGTTTTATCACTAAAAGTTTCTAAGACTTTTACTGAAGGGCCTATAAAAATCAGTTTGTTATTTTCACAGGCTTGAGCAAATTCAGCTTTTTCAGATAAAAAGCCAAAACCAGGGTGAACAGCATCAGCTCCCACACTTAAAGCCCCTTTGATGTTTTTGTCTATATCCAAGTAACTTTTTTGAGAAGAAGCCTCTCCGATACAAATGGTTTCATCAGCTAAACGGTAAGCTAAAGTGTTTACATCAGCTTCTGAATGTAGAAGAACTGTTTTTAAATCCAACTCTTGGCAAGCTCTAATGATGCGAACTGCTACTTCTGAACGATTACATACAGCTACTTTTTGAATGCTCATGTTCTCTTCAAAAAAGCCTCCATCAATTTTTGAGCTTCATCACTTTTGCGACGTTGGGCTATTAATTCTACACATCTTTTTTTTAAGTTAGGTGTAAGGCTTTCAAAATCTAAGATAAGTTTTTTGGTTTCTCTTATAGCTTCTCTGGAAAGTTTTTTGAAGTTTCTTATCTCATTTTTTACATACTCACCTACTTTTTCACTAGATCCTACAAAATGAACTAGTTGAGAATCAAGAGCTTCTTTTGCTGAAAATCTCTTTCCTGTCAGCATCCATTTTCTGACATGGGAGCTTTTTAATTTCCTCAAAACAAAAGGACAGATCACTGAAGCGACAAGTCCTAAATGAACTTCAGAAAAACTTAGAATTGTAGAGTTTTCACAGGCTACTATATCACAAGCCGAAACCACTCCTAATCCTCCACCCATAACATGACCGTAAACTTTAACAACAGTGGGGGCAGGACACTTATAGATAGCTTCAAACATATGAAATAGGTTGCTTGCGTCTTTTATGTTCTCTTCAAAAGAAAAGTCCACCATAGATTTCATGTAATCTAAGTCAGCTCCTGCACAAAAACTTTTTCCCTTTGCACTTAAAACAACACAGACTATATCTTTTGAAATTTTTGTTTCAAATACTTCTGTTAACTCTGATATGAACTCTGGGTGAAAAGCATTTCTTTTTTCTGGGCGAGATAGCTCTAAATAAAAAACTTTTTCTTTAATTTCAAATGATACATATTTCATGTTACATCCTAAAAACACCTTTAACAGGGCGTCCAAATTTTTTATTCAAGCTCATTTTAAGACCTAAAGCCAACACACGGCGCGTATCTTTAGGATCAATGACTCCGTCATCCCACAAACGAGCTGTTGAGTAGTAGCAAGATCCTTCTTTTTCATACTTTTCCAATATTTTTTCCTTTAAAGAACAAAGCTCTTTTTTGGTTTTATTTTTGTTGACTTGAATTAAAACTTGGCTTGCTTGTTCTCCTCCCATAACAGAGATATGTGCATTAGGCCACATCCAAAGTTGTCGCGGTTGATAAGCTCTTCCGCACATACCGTAATTACCAGCTCCATAAGATCCTCCTACAATCACTGTGAATTTAGGAACCTGTGTATTGCTGACAGCCATTACCATCTTAGCACCCTCTTTAGCAATACCTTTTGTTTCATACTCTCTTCCTACCATAAAACCTGTGATGTTTTGAAGAAAAATAAGGGGAGTTTTTCTTTGATCACAAAGTTCTATAAAGTGAGTACCCTTTAAAGCACTTTCACTAAACAAAATACCATTATTAGCTACGATTCCCACAGGAATACCCCATAAATGAGCCCAACCTGTAACAAGAGTACTTCCATAGTTTTTTTTAAATTCATAAAATTCACTGGCATCAACTAAACGAGAAATGATCTCTTTGATTTCAAAAGGTATTTTTCTTTCGTAGGGAATGATGCCGTAAATGTCTTCTATGTCATAAAGAGGAGAGGCTGTACGAATACAATTGAGTTTTTGTTTTTCTGTGGGTTTTAAGTACTGAAATATATCTCTTATTTTTTCTAAAGCTTCTTTGTCAGAGGAGGCAAGATGGTCCGTGACTCCACTTTTTTCACTATGGACTTTTCCACCTCCTAATTGTTCTGCTGTAACCTCTTCTCCTGTGGCTGCTTTCACAAGGGGAGGCCCTCCTAAAAAAATGGTTCCCACGCCCTCTACAATCACGTTTTCATCACTCATAGCAGGCACATAAGCCCCCCCAGCTGTACAACTTCCCATCACTGCTGATATTTGTGCTAAACCTTCAGCCGACATGCGGGCTTGATTATAAAAAATACGTCCAAAATGCTCTTTATCAGGAAAAACATCAGCCTGGAGGGGTAAATAAGCCCCTCCGCTATCTACTAAATACACGCAAGGGAGTCCATTTTCTAAGGCAATCTCTTGAGCTCTTAAATGTTTTTTTACTGTGATAGGAAAGTAAGTCCCTCCTTTGACCGTGGCATCATTAGCTACGATCACACACTCTTTTTGGTGAATAACTCCTACACCAGTGATAAGACCTGCTGAACAGACCCCTCCACCATACATTCCCAAAGCCGCAAGTTGTGAGAACTCTAAAAAGTGACTTTTCTTGTCAATGAGAAGTTCTATTCTTTTCCGAGCTGTGAGTTTTCCTCTTTTTGTATGCTTTTGAAGGCTCTCAGAGGAGATTTGTTGAACTTGTTTTTTTTTCTCCTCAAGCTCTTCTAGAAGTTTTAAATAATGGTTTTTATTGTTTTGAAAACGAGAAGATGCTTTATCAACAGAACTAGAAAGCTGAGCCATATTTTTAGTATGACCTTTGAAAGACTTAAAAGAAAAGATTTCTAAGGGAATAACGCATAGCTTAAAATGTACTTAAAGACTTTTGTTAAGCTTAAAATAAAATTATGAGAAAAGTTTTAACAGTGCTTCCTATTGTTCTTGCCTTGATGGCTAGTTTTTACTGGGTTCGAAAAAAAGCTCCTATAGACACCCAAGTGCATGAACAGATTCAAAATCAATTTCGACAAAAAATAAAAAAGTACATTTTAAATTCAAAAAGCTCTCGCAGTAAAAATCTTAAAATTGATAAAGTTTGGACCAAGGCTCTTTCAGAGAAAACCATTAAAGTGGATTTTGAGTACTCTTTCGAAGGTCAGAAAAGCCAAGGAAAAAAATATCTTAAAGGTTTTGCACTTCTTAGAAAAGAGCTTACAAGCAATGAACAGATCTGGATTCTCAATCAATTTCACATTTTAGAACAATCCATCACTTTGAAAGATGCTCTTCGTATTAAGCTGGAATCACCTGAAATTTCCTCTGAACCATGAACCGCTTTATTCAGATCAATGAACAAGGGCAATTTCATTTTCAAGGCCTTGTAGTCAAAGATAAGGAAGTCATATTCCAGTTATTTCAATCGATGAGATTTGATGATTTAAACAGGCTTATAGTCAGTTATGGCGACATCTATGCTTTTGTAGAAGCCTATGAAGCTCCTCTTATGGTCCATCGTGTTGATATAGAGAATCAAAAACTGATTTTAGAGGGAGGTTTTTCGGAAAGTTTTTGTTTAGAGGAGTTAAAAACAGACGAATGGGATAGGTTTTGTGGCTTCAGTCAAAGAGGTTTACCTTTTGTTTTTTTAAGAAAAGCTCAGAATCTTTTTTTTAATGAGCTTTACAGTTTTGATGATACAAGTATTTTTGTTACTAGGAGTAAAAAAATAAAAGTTAAAAAATGGTTTTCTAAAGAAACTTCAGTAAGTAGTTCTTCTTTTTGGACCGGTATTTATCAAAAAGACAAGTCTGTCCCTTGGGATTTAGCAAAACCCTCTCCTGTTTTAAAAAAATTTTGGCCTAGATTAAAAATGATCAAAAGCCGCATTTTAGTGTCTGGCTGTGGAAAAGGTTACGATGCTCATTTTTTAGCAACACAAGGTCATCATGTCACAGCTCTAGATTTCAGCAAAGAAGCTCTTAGAAAAGCTCAAAGTCTTCATAACTCAAAATATATTTCTTGGGTGAAAAAAGATATTTTTGACTATGATTTAAAAGAAGAATTTGATGTTATTTTTGATCATAATTTGTTTTGTGCTATTGATCCTCTTAAAAGAGACGATTTAGTTCAAAAGTATAGAAGTCTTTTAGATGAAAGAGGACTGTTTATAGGTATTTTTTTTATTAAGAAAGAGTTTTGTGGTCCTCCTTATGGAGCTTCTGAGTGGGAACTCCATTGCAGGTTGGAGAAAAGGTTTCGTTTTCTTCACTGGTTTCGTTGCCGTCAGTCTGTAGAAAAAAGACTAGGTTCTGAACTTTTTATTAGTGCTTTAAAGGTATGAATCCTTAAAAAAATGTCTTTTTTTGTAAATGGGGATCTGTTTTCTCTTGACATACCTTTTCATAGATGATTTACTGATACTTATAAAAAATTCGCTTTATCGAAATAGCACATCCTCTATTCCTGAAATTTACGTAACTGCTCACTCTCGTAAGTTTTTATTTAAAGCCATAGAGATCGCTTCTAAAGAAGAATACCTTCTATTTCTCATTGTTTTAACATAGCTGGTAATGCGACAAAAATATTTCGCCATTTCTTCTGTCCTGAAACACCCTGACACCTGAGTTCGCCCTCAAGAAAGGATTAAATTTATAACTATTTGATTTCATTGGTATTTTTTTGCTTGACAACATAGTATGTCTTTAGTATGTTCATATTTATAGGGGGGGGATTATGTACATAACAAGTAACTGCTCACCTACATTGTTCAGTTATCCCTAACTTTAGACCTGTTTTAAGATAAAAGTCTTGCTCTTACAGATTTTCTTTTAAATACTTTTTTCAAATGACAATAAATAAGACCTCCATCAGAAATGAGATTGAAAATATAAGAAGTGACTTTGATAAGCTTGCAAAGAAAGGTTCTGTGCCTACTGAGATTTCTGTGGTTTTTGAATCTCTCTTTAAGGTTGTGAACATTCTGATTGTTGTGCTTTTAGAAAAACAGGTTCGAAAAAATTCCAGCAACAGCGGTCTTCCTCCTTCGCAAGATTTTAGTCGTCAAGGGAATCGTAATAAGAAAGCTAGTGGGAGTCAAAAAAAGGGCTCTAGACTTGATAACAGTAAAGATACAAACAGTGAGGAGACTGTCTCTCCCTCAGAGTGTTCTCAGTGTGGGATGTTTTTAAAGACAGCAGAGGTAAAAAGCCTTGAGAAGCGTAAAAAGATTGATATTTTTTATGAAATTCAGACCCATACTGTAACTTCTGAAGTTAAGGATTGTCCCTCATGTGGAGCTAGAAATAAAGGTCAATTCCCTAAAGGTATGATCTTCCCCTGTTTCTGCGGACAGTCAATTTTCTCTTAAAGTCTCCATAAAATGGAGGTAAAAGAAAGAATGGAAAAAGTAAAACAGTACTCGGAAGAGTTTAAAAAGCAAGCCATTGAATTGGCAGAGGAAATAGGTGCAAAGGAAGCCTCAGAGAAGCTAGGACTGAGAAATTTCCAAGTGATAAGCTCTTGGAAGCGTTTTCTAAAGCCTGAAGTAGAAAGACAAGCTTCCCATGACTTGGCTTCGGCATTGGAGGAAATAAAGAGGTTAAAAAAGGAGCTGGTCTATGAGAGGCGGAGTGTAGGTATATTGAAAGAGGCAGCGGCTTTTTTTTCAAAGGAAATCCTGAAATGAGATTTAAGGCTATGTTTTATGTAAAAGAGAAAGGGCATCCAGTGCTTCGCATTTGCGAATTATTAAGAGGATCTCGTTCTGGTTTTTATAGTTTTTTAAAAACCAGGGGAAAGCTTGAAAAGGATAAAAATCTGGAGAAAAACATAGAATCTATTTTTAAAAAAAATAAAGGCTGTTATGGTTCCCCCAGGGTGTATAGGGAATTAAAGCGTTGCGGAGTGAGTGCTGGAGAAAACAAAGTAGCTCGAATTATGAAACTAAAGAATCTCAGTGCCCGTCAGAAAAAACCCTATGTTCCTAGAACAACAAAGAATAACCCTCTCATGATAAAGAATAACCCTCTCATGATTAAGTCTCCTCGGTTGTTTAAGACAGGACAGAGCCAAGCAGGAAAAGAAAACCAGGTATGGTGTTCGGATTTAACCTATATTCCTTTTAGAGATAAATTTCTGTATTTGGTTGTATTTTTAGATGTCTATAATCGAGAGATTAAGTCTTGGAAGCTCTGTGAGAGCTTGGACGGGGTTCATTCAAAACAGGCTCTGAGAGCCGCAGTCCAATCTGTTTCTGGGAACTTAGAGGGCTTGATAATCCACTCGGATCAAGGGGTTCAATATTGTTGTGAAGGGTTTAGAAAAGAATTGAAATTCTTTGGCCTCAAGCAATCTATGTCTAGGAAAGGAAATTGTTATGATAATGCGTTTGTGGAGAGCTTTTTCCATACGTTGAAAGATGAACTGGAATACAAAGACTGTACAACGAAAGAAGAGTTGGAGAAAAAAATTGCAATTTACATGGATTGGTATAACAAGGTAAGAATGCATTCTTCCTTGAAATACATGAGCCCAAAAGAATTTAAACAAAGGAGGGCTTTAAGAACATAAAAACTGTCCACTTTTTTGGGGGAAGATCACCTATGCTTCCTCCCTCTCTTTTGTCTTGAATTTCATCTAACTTGATTTTGAAGTTCTCTTCTTCTGTCACTGGTAAACGAGGCTTGCGCCCTCTGCCTTCTCGATCTATCAATCCCTCGTAATCAAAGTCTACAAAAGACTGTAACCAGGATTTGATACTGTGACGATGATAGAAAACTATACCTGCTGTTTCTTGAATCGATTTTCCGTCTTGCATATGCTGCAAAGCTTGGAGTTTTATCTTGATGTTGGCACTTCTTTCCACTTTGTAAGTAGCCAGAAAATCATACCCTTGAATCTGTGTAACTAAATCTTTTTTCGACATGACTCTAAAAATTTAACAGAGTTTTATCAAAAAGCCAGGACGCAATGCGTTAAAAGAATGTCGAATTAATTTTTGGAAATGATATTAGCTCCTGTAAACCGAATTGTGTAACTGAATATAACACACTGCAATAGGAATATTGTAGTGTGTTATATTCAGTTACACAATTCGGTTTACAGGCTCCAATCAACTTCTAGGATCAAAACTTAATTCAAGAAATTTTATGAATCAAGCTCATGAAGCCTTTATAAAGTGCAGGATTCTTAATCACATGAAGACCCCTTCAGCTATCAAACTCCAAACTCAATAGGAATGATGTCACCTCAAGTGGAAACAACTTGATCTAAAACGCTTGTGTACAACAACGCCTTTTCTACCACCAAATACCACGCACCCTTTTGAAAAAGTAGTAATCAATACCTAGACAACGTCCAGCTCCCAGCCATGCCATAGTAAAAAAAGTAGCCATAAGAATTTTATAAAGTGTTGTCTCTAGAGGAGAACTTATGTAGATGAAATGAAAGCAGAGGATAATTCCTATCCAGCTAATGGATCTTACTCCAAACCCTAAAATATAGCTTAATCCTATGATCATTTCACAAAATAAAATGATATAGCTGAAAAGTTGCCACTGAGGAACGACTGTGGATTCGTAAAAAACCTGAAGCCAAGTAGGTGAGGTACTTTGAGGAAGCCACTCTTCAATCATAGCTGCCAAATGGGGAGTGTCTAAAAACCCTGAACTTTTTCTTTCCAAAGCTTGAGAGAGAAACACAAAACCTAAATAAATTCTTAGAAAGGCTAAAGGGTAGAAATGGCCTAAATAACGAAGACTTTGTAATAGGGCTGTGAACATAGAAGTTATTTTAGTTTATATTTTTTCTTAGGGCAATGAGATATTAGCACACAAGACTGACATTGAGGTCTTCTAGACTTACATACAAATCTTCCGTGGAGTATCAACCAATGGGAAAAGTCAATCCAATACTTTTTAGGTAAGAGCTTGTTGAGTTTTTTTTCTATAAGAAGAGGGTTTTTTGTCGTTGTAAGGCCCATACGATAAGAAAGTCTAGTGACATGGGTGTCCACAACAACACCAGAAGCAATGCCAAAAGCATTTCCTAAGACCACGTTAGCTGTTTTTCTCCCCACACCTGGAAGAAGAACCAACTCTTCTAGATTTCGAGGGACATACCCTTTATGATCTTTTACAATTTTTTGACAGCAAGCCTTAATGTTTTTTGCTTTGTTCTTGTAAAAACCTGTGGAGTGAATCAAGCTCTCAAGCTTTCTTAAAGGGGCTTTAGCTAAAGCCTTCACTGTGGGGTAGGTTTCAAATAAATCAGTGGTGACTTCATTAACTCTTTTGTCTGTGCATTGAGCACTTAAAATGGTGGCCACTAAAAGCTCATAATCTTTTTTATACCTTAGGGTACATTTGGCTTCAGGATAGGTTTTCTTAAGAAGATCGATTATTCTTGAAATTCTTTTCATTTTCGTTTAAAAGTTATAACATAGGGAGAGGAGAAAATGAAAAGATTTGCTGTTATTTTATCTGGTTGTGGATTTAAAGATGGTTCTGAGATCACAGAAGCTGTCTGTATTTTTTTAGCACTTTCAGAATTAGAAGCTTGTGTTGTGGCTTTTTCACCTGACAAAGAGATAAAAGCTATAAACCATGTAAGTGATAAAGCAGAAGAGAAAAGAAACACGCTCTATGAATCCACTCGTATTTATAGAAAGCCTGTATTGCCTCTTAATGAGCTTAAAATAGATGATTTCCATGGATTAATTTTTCCTGGAGGTTATGGGGCAGTAATCCATTTGTGTGATTTTGCTCAGAAAGGAGCGGACTGCAAAGTGGATTCTCATATTGAAAGGATCATCAGAGATTTTCATGCACATTCGAAACCAATTGGAGCTTTATGTATTGCTCCTGCTTTGGTTTCTAAAGTTTTAGGGGATCAAAAGGTATCTGTCACCATTGGTGAGGATAAGGCAGTATCAGAGGAAATTGAAAAAACAGGAGCACATCATATCTTGTGTCCTGTTATGGATTTTGTAACTGATAGAGAGAATAAATTAGTTACAACACCTGCTTATATGTACGACAAGGCAAGTCCTTTTGAAGTTTACACAGGCATCAGAAAAGCTGTCAGGGAAATTTTCGAAATGGCTTGAAGTCAAAACAAAGAACTGAGGTGAACTATGTCAAGTCAAATTGAAACAACAGCTCAAATGACAGAAGGAGCTTATAAAAAAATACGAAAGAATTTAAAGGTGATAAGAAATCGCTTAGATCGACCTTTAACCTTGGCAGAAAAAATTCTCTATGGACATTTAACAGATCCTGCAAGTCAAGAACTCAAAAGATTAAAAAGCTTTCTTTCTTTACAACCTGATCGAGTGGCCATGCAGGATGCCACAGCTCAGATGGCTTTATTGCAATTTATGCTTGCTAAAAAAGACACTGTAGCTATACCAACAACAGTTCATTGTGATCATTTGATAAGAGCTTATGAAGGTACAAAAGAGGATATAAAACAAGCGATGTCTGATCATAAAGAGGTTTATGATTTTTTAGAAGCTGCTTCGAGTCGTTATGGTATTGGTTTTTGGAAGCCAGGGGCAGGAATCATTCATCAAGTCGTGTTAGAAAACTATGCTTTCCCTGGAGGCCTTATGATTGGAACGGACTCTCATACGCCTAATGCGGGAGGTTTAGGTATGTTAGCTATTGGGGTTGGAGGTGCTGATGCTTCTGATGTTATGGCTGGTTTAAAATGGGAAGTGAAAAACCCTAAAATTTTAGGTGTTCATCTCACAGGAAAACTAAAAGGCTGGACGGCTCCTAAGGATGTGATTTTAAAACTTTGTGGAATTTTAACAGTTAAAGGTGGAACCAATAAAATTATCGAGTATTTTGGTGAAGGCTGTAGGATGATTAGCTGTACAGGAAAAGCTACCATCACTAACATGGGAGCTGAGTTAGGAGCAACTTGCTCTGTCTTTCCTTTTGACTTAAAGATGGAAGCTTATTTAAATATTACCAATAGAAAAAATTTAGCTCTTTTAGCAGAAGAGAACAAAGATCTTTTAGAAGCCGACAGTGAAGTGTCATCTGATCCTAAGCAGTTTTATGATGAGGTTGTGGAAATAGATCTGTCTTCTTTGGAACCTCATTTAGTAGGCCCCCATTCCCCTGATGTAGCAAGGCCTTTAAGTCAAATGAAAGAAGAGCTTGAAAGAGAAGATTGGCCCGTTGAGCTTTCTGCAGCTCTTATTGGCTCTTGTACAAACTCATCCTACGAAGATATTGAGAGGGCTAGTCATGTAGCAGAGCAAGCCTCGGAACATGGACTGAAAATGCCGCAAATTTTTATGGTCTCTCCTGGTTCAAGTCAAATCAAAAAAACTATTGAAAGAGATGGGCAGATGGAAAAGTTAAGAAAAGTAGGCGGTGTGATTTTAGCAAATGCTTGTGGACCTTGTATTGGGCAATGGAAACGAGATTCTTTGAAAGAAGGTCAAGTAAATACCATTGTTTCAAGTTTTAACAGAAACTTTAGAGGCAGAAATGATGGTAATAAAGAAACTCTTTCTTTTCTTGGAAGTCCTGAGGTGGTAATGGCTTTAGGTTTATCGGGTCGTTTAGATTTTAATCCTGAAACCGACAAAATCAAAACAAAAGAGGGAAAAAGCATTAAACTTCATGCACCTAAAGGTTTAGAATTACCTCCTTTCGGCTTTGTTTCTGATGAAGAGGCTTATTTAGAACCCCTTGGAAAGACTGTATACATAGAAGTCAAACCCCATTCAGAGAGGCTTCAGATTTTAGAACCTTTTTCATCTTGGAAAAAAGAGGATGGAGAAAATCTTTTAATCCTTTGTAAAGCGAAAGGAAAGTGTACTACAGATCACATTAGTCCTGCAGGAGCTTGGCTTCGTTACAGAGGTCATTTGGATAACATTTCAAGCAATATGTTATTAGGAGCTAAAAACGCCTTTACAAAGGAAATAGGAAAGGGCTTGAACGTTTTAACAGGTGAGGAACATCAAGAATTTCAAAAAACAGCAAGGCATTATAAATTAAACCATCAAGGCTGGATTATCGTAGGTGATGAAAATTATGGAGAAGGAAGCAGTCGAGAACATGCCGCAATGAGTCCTCGTTATTTAGGTTGCCATACCGTTGTGGTGAAAAGTTTTGCTCGCATCCATGAAACTAATTTAAAAAAACAAGGTGTTTTAGCACTTCATTTTAAAGAACCTCATGACTACGAAAAAGTAAATGAAATGGATCGTGTTTTTATAAGGGGTTTAAAAGAATTTGCTCCGGGAAGTGTTTTGCAAATGGTTTTAAAACACAAAAATGGGACTGAAGATGTTATTGAGTTAACTCATACTTTTAATAAAGAACAAGTCAAATGGTTTCAAGCCGGTTCAGCTTTAAATTTAATTCGTCAAAGTAAAGATTGAAAAAATGAGGATGGACTTTTTTAAAACCTTTATTTTTGTACAAATAAAAATTAAAGTATAAGCTGAATTTTAGTTTCTTAAATAAATAGTTCAAATGAACTTTTTTCTTATTCTTAAACTATTAGAAAGTAACTCGGTTATATGACCGCCCTATCCAAGATTAAATTTTTCTTATAAGTTTTTCTTAAGAGGAGGGGTTTTATGGAAGAAGGGATTAATTTAAAAAAGAAGATACAGCTTTGTCGAGAGGAGAGTTCCAACAAGAAGCTTATACGCTACCCAGAAGCTCTTAAGAGAGAGATTCTAGATTTTTTGAAAGAGGAAAAGGTTTCTAAATTTTGTAAAGAAGCAAAAGTCAGCCTCTCTACAATCAATAACTGGAAGAAGTCTTATATTTCAACAGTTTCCCCTAAGAAGTCTCTTTTTAAGGCCGTTTCTTTGAAAAAGGAAAAGTCATATGAGGATAAGAAGGTCTTAGTCTTAAAGGGTCTAGATTGGGAAGAGATTTTAGAATTAGTGAGGAGTTTATGATTTTTTTATCTGAAGGCTATCGTATTTTTGTCTACTCTCAAAAGATAGACATGCGATGGAGTTTTGAAAGGTTGAGTTATCTGGTGAGAAGTGAGATGGAAGGAGAGATCAACTTAGGAGATCTTTATCTCTTTCTAGGTTTTAATAGAAGGAGATTAAAAGGGCTGTTCTATGATGGGAGTGGTCTTGTTTTACTAACAAAGAGGATGGAGAAAGAAAGGTTTATGAGTTTAAGTGATTTAAGTTCTCCCGAGTTAACAAGGAGTGAATTGAATCTTTGCCTCCTCAAAAGAATCTGTGGGTTCCCGGAGGTTCTTTTGAGGAGGCTATTTTCCTAAAATGTTGTCTTATACCAATTACAGAAATTAATTCGACATTTTCATGTTCAAATTTAAAATTTTAAAATTGACTTAAGGAAAAGTTTCAGTTAGGAGGTTTTAAAAAAACTTCTTTTAAGGTGAGTTTAAGTTTTCATAAGATAAGTTTATTTCAGGTATATCTATTTGTTGTGTAAATCGATTGATGGGTTAAAATAAGTGTAAAAAAGTGAGGTTAAAATTTAAAATGACAAAAATCAGTTACACAATTTAATTTATAGGTTCAAATTAATTTACAAGCTTGATTCATCTTGTTGTTTTGTCCAAGATCGAGTGCATAATTTTTTAATCCTGCCCTCCTGATCGCAAAAAGTATTCCAGGCCTCACAACAAGTATTCAGTATATGGTCATAGTTTTTAAAACATGCATTCGATAATTTGATCCTTCGTAATTGTTGCCAGACTTGTTCCATGGGATTTAATTCTGGACTATAAGGAGGTAAAGGCATCAGGGATAAATTCTTAGGAACTATCAAAGTCTCTGTGGTATGCCAACTGGCTCTGTCCATTAAAACAATTCCATGATAGTTTTCTTGAATATTTTTAGATATCTCATCTAAGTGAATTTGCATCATCCCTGAATTACATTCCGGTAAAATCCAAGCACAGCCTTTATCTCTATCCGGACAAACTGCTCCAAAAATATAAGTGGATAAAAATTGTCTTTGCCTCACAACTCTAGGCCGTGTGCCTTTTCTTGCCCAAATCCTACTCAAAGAACCTTGCTGAGCTTATTCTGCATTCATCCTGCCACCAAATCTCTATTTTATTAGTCTGAATCTTTTCCTTTATTTTCTCCACCTCTTCTGGAAAATGTTCCTTAAACTGTTCCATAGCTTCTTAATGAACTTTTAGGATGAAGAGAACGACCACTGATCCATACAATATTAAGGCGGTCTAAAGAAACATAAACCCCAGAAAGAGAATAGCAACAGTCAAATTCATCTGCTAAAAGTTTCTGTATTTCCTTTGCTCCTATGCTTCCTCCCTCTCTTTTGTCTTGAATTTCATCTAACTTGATTTTGAAGTTCTCCTCTTCTGTCACTGGCAAACGAGGCTTGCGTCCTCTGCCTTCTCGATCTATCAATCCCTCGTAATCAAAGTCTACAAAAGACTGTAACCAAGATTTGATACTGTGACGGTGATACAAAACCATACCTGCTGTTTCTTGAATCGATTTTCCTTCTTGCATATGCTGCAAAGCCAATAATTTTGTCTTGATGTTGGCACTTCTTTCTACTTTGTAAGTAGCTAGAAAATTATACCCTTGAATCTGTGTAACTAAATCTTTTTTCGACATGACTCTAAAAATTTAACAGAGTTTTATCAAAAAGCCAGGACGCAATGAGTTAAAAGAATGTCGAATTAATTTTTGGAAATGGTATTATATGCTTACAGAGAGAATTCAAATGAACTTTCTTATTCTTAAACTATTGGAGACAACACAAAGACTGCTGAGAGCCATAGCAAGACTTGCAAGAGAGGGAGTGAGGGTAGGACCATTGAAGAGAGTAAAAAGACCTGAAGCAAAAGGAATGAGAGTAAAGTTATAGATAAAAGAGAAAAAAAGATTTTGTTTGATCACTTTCATTGTAAATTGTGATAAATTGAGAAAATCAAGAACTTTAGAAAGTTGGGAGTGAACAAGAGTCACATCAGATGCAGCTATAGCGACATCAGTCCCTGATCCCATAGCTAAGGACAGATCGGCTTGAGCTAAAGAGGGAGCGTCATTGATGCCATCCCCTAACATAGCTACAAACTGGTTTTTGTCTTGTAAGTTTTTGATGTATTGTGCTTTTTCTAAAGTCATAGCTTCAGCTTTAACTTCATCAATCCCTAGTTTGCAAGCTAGATCTTTTGCTATGTCTCTGTTATCCCCTGTGAGCATATGAGTTTTTATACCTTTGTTTTTTAATTGCTCTATAAGATGTTGTGCCTCTTTCCTTAGTTTGTCTTTTATAATAAAGAGAGCTTTGTGTTCTTTGTTAACAGCCACATGAACATAAGTTCCTATTCCATTGTCTTTTGAGACAAGATTTTTATTTATTTTAATTTTATGATCTTCGAGAAGCTTTTTGCTTCCTATAAGATATTTTTTAGATTGAAAGCAAGCTATAAAGCCTTTGGATTTTTGAACTTCAAACGTTTCTACTTGTTTAAGCTTAAAGTCATTTCTTTTCGTATATGAATGAATAGCTTTTGAAAGGGGATGTTCTGAAAGGGCTGAAAGAGAAGCTATCTCTTCTAAGAACTTAGGATCTTGCGAGCCTATGAACTCTACAACGGAAGCCTTTCCCTCTGTTAGAGTGTTTGTTTTATCAAAAACAAAATTTTTTATTTTTGCACTTTTTTCTAAAACCTCTCCGCCTTTGATCAAAAGACCTTTAAGAGAAGCCCCTGTTATAGCTATAGCAACAGCTGTAGGGGTTGCAAGACCTAGGGCACATGGACAAGCGACCACAAGAACTGCTATAAAATTCGAAATAGCAGAGTGGCTTTGACCAAGTATAAAAAACCACACAATAAATGTAATAAAAGCTAAAACCATAATCAAAGGAGTTAAAAAAGAACTGATTTTATCAGCATACCTCTCTATTTTAGGTTTAGTGCTTTGTGCTCTTTCTACAAACTCAATCATTTGAGCCAAGAAAGTATTCTCTCCTACTTTTGTAGCTTTATAGTAGAGAGAATTTGTTTCATTAATAGTCCCTGCATAAATTTTTTGTCCTACAGATTTTTTTACAGGCTTTGACTCACCTGTTAACATGGATTCATCAATTACAGAAAAGCCCTTTTCAATGATTCCGTCTACAGGAAATTTCCCTCCTGGCTTAACAAGAATGATGTCATTAACTTTAACCTTTTCAACATCCACTTCTTGAAGAGTTTTGCTTTTTATAAGACAAGCTTTTTTGGCGCTTAAGGCCACTAAAGAATTGAGGGCTTTTTTCGTCTTTTTCTTAGCTTTGTTTTCTAAGTATTGGCCTAAAAGGACAAAGGAAATGATAAAACCTACAGCTTCAAAGTAAACTTTTTGTGCTAAGCCTAAAGAAAAAGATAAATCAGAAAATAAAACAACAAAAGCACTATAAAGGTAAGCTGAGCTTGTTCCTAAACCTATGAGAGTGTTCATATTGGATTGGCCCTTTATAAAAAATAAAAAAAGTGCTTTTTGAAATTTATAACCTATAAAGGCCCAAAGGGGTGTAGCTAAGATTAGTTGTATATACCAGTTTATCAGAGGGTGTGGCCATTTTTTTAAAGGATCCATAGAGAGGGTAAAAATAATGAGAGCTAAAATAAAAGCTAAAAAAGCTACCTTTAAACCTTTCTCACCCTCCTCCTCTTCTGTTTTTGAAGAGAGTGAACTCTCGGAATAAGAGAAACCAAGTTCTTTTATCTTTTGCTTGATTTTTCTTTCATCCTCTTTTCGAGAAAACTCAAAATAAGCACTTTCTGTTGAAAAATTAACGTAAGAAGTCTTTACACTTTTTATTTGCCTTGTGTTTCTTTCTATGTTTTTAGCACAGCTTGTACAACTCATACCTTTTACTTTTAATCTTAAAGACAACATTAAAACCTTCCTGTTTTTTTAACCCTTTTTTGGGAACTTAAAAAGAGATCCCTTGCCTGCTCTTTGTCTTTCATTTTCTTAAGAAGATTAATAATTCACATGGTCCTGAGAATCAAGAAAAATAGCAAGATCTTTTTAGGATTGTGGCTATTTTACTTTTGTGGACCTTTTCAGGTCTAGAGTTTTGTGTGAGGAAAATCAAAATTCTAACTGTTTACAAGCTCTTTTAGAACTCTTTTCTTGTTACGCCATTAGTTTGAGTGGTTTGGTTCGCTAATCTACATGTTTCTATTTATACCAATTACAGAAATTAATTAGACATTTTTATGTTCAAATTTAAAATTTTAAAATTGACTTAAGGAAAAGCTTCAGTTAGGAGATTTTAAAAAAACTTTTTTTGAGGGGAGGTTAAGTTTTCTTTAAAGTTTTTTAAATACATAAAGTCTCTGATTCGTTTAAATCTTTTCTCAGCATCAAAGAGAGTAACAGCAGCCCAACGACTCACTTGGTCTGCTCCTCTCTTCCAGTTCTTAACTCTCCCTGTCCTATACCTTGTGTAGGAAAACATGGACTCTATAGGATTTGTAGACAGTAAAGTCTTTTTTAAGGAGATGGTAGCTTTAAGACGAATCACAGTCAAAGTCTCCTTACAAGCTTCTTCAAGAGATTCTAAAGCTGAATGGTTGATCTGTTTCAACCAACAAACTAACTCCTCATGCTCTTTCAAAGCCGATTCATAATCTACTGAACCATGAAGTCTTTTCCAACGAATGCGAAACTCTTGATGTCTTTCTTTTACCTCCATTTTATGGAGACTTTAAGAGAAAATTGACTGTCCGCAGAAACAGGGGAAGTTCACCCCTTGTTGAACTCCATGGAGAAGGTGGTTCTGAATCTTTTCAGTGAAAATATCGTAGTTTCTCAAAGCAGAGTATGTTCGCAGTTTGACATCTTTTCCGTCTTTTTTAACTCTGGGCTTTCGAATTCGAAACTCTTTGTCCTTGAGCATAAACAGACCCAGGATCGCTTCCATTTCGCATGCATTCTTCCTCTCGATCGTATAGTGGACCACAGAGCTTAGTGACTTCGTCATTAAATATCCAGTAGATTACGTCAAGAATTCTATGCTTCATATAGTTATGAACAGCATCTTGAATCTCCTTGTGATCCGATAGTTCTTGAATTGATATTTTTTGTAAATGAAGAAGTGTTTTTTCTTGACATACTTTTTGATAAACACTCTAAAAATTTAACAGAGTTTGATTAAAAATCCAGGACGCTATGCGTTAAAAAAATGTCGAATTAATTTTTGGAAATGGTATTACATTCATCTATTTTTCTTTTAAACTTAAGAAGCTGTTATGGAGAATTTAATGGCTAAGATAAACATCTTTAGAGATTTTTTTATTTCCTTATGTTATGTAGGAAAACTTCCTAGAAGTGGACTTTGTGGAACTTTGGCTTCTTTGCCTATTTACTATCTTTTTTATGAATTCGGATTTTTTACCTATGCTTTACTTACTTTGATACTTACAATTTTATCTTTGATTTTAATACATTTTTATGAAAAACAAACAAAGACTAACGATTCAACTTTTATTGTAATTGATGAATGTATAGGCTTTTTAATGACTATGTTTCTTATACCTTCTGAGGTTTTTTATGTTATTCTAGGCTTTGTTATTTTTAGATATTTTGATAGTGTTAAACCCCTGGGAATTCGTTTTTTAGAAAGACACTTTAAAAATGCCTTTGGGGTTATCATAGACGACGTTGTGGCAGGATTGTATTCTAATTTAATTTTACAGGCTCTTGTGTATCTCCATGTTTTAGAAAAAATAAAAGAGTGGATGAGTTTTTTAAATTTATAGAATTTAAAATCTTGACCTGTAGGTTTCTGTAATTGGTATAAGTAGCCAGAAAATCATACCCTTGAATCTGTGTAACTAAATCTTTTTTCGACGGTAAATCAAAAAGACAGGTCACTGGTTTAAGCCATGATAGTGACCCTAAAGTACTTGCAGAAGGAGTGAGCTTCTCGAGACAAATTCTAAACCCTTTAGCTGGCCTGGTTTTTAAGGCCTCAAAGGGTTTTTCCCTTTTTTTCATGCTGTGTACATTTCTGTTTTCAAGGTGCCTTCCTTTTAAAAAAAGTCTTCCTAAAGTAAAAAAGAAGAAAGCTTCCCAAAATCACTAAAAAAGAACCATAATACTTAAGCCATCTTCCTGGATCTGAATTTACAGATAAAATTGAGTTCACAAGATCCCCCTCTTTGTTTTTTTCAAAACTTGCTTGATAAAAAGTAAAGCCCTTGTGTTTTAAGGGATGATTCATGTAAATACGAGATAATTTTTGAAGTTCTTTGACTTTCACAAGGCTTTCATAACTTGCAGCTTTTTGGGAGCCGGGGTAGTTTTTTATAATAAATTGTTCTAGCTTTATGTCAAACTTTAAAGGCATTTTCTTTATTCCGTAGACAATAAAAAACAACTCGCTATCTGTAAAAATTTTCAAAACAGAATTAAGACCCAGCCAGTGAATTTTGTTATCGAAACTCAATTTGATAGCTGACAGAGGACTTTTGGATTCAAACTTTATAGGATCATAAAAAACAACTTCCTCAGCGTGAGGATAATAATTTATAAGTCTTAATTTTAAATTCATCCACCCTGTTGTAATTATACTCCCTTTCCGCAAGTGACCTTTTTTTTTCAAATCACCTTTATATAGTTCATAATGTATTTGATTTTTGTTAGAAGGTCTTAGAAGAAGATGTGGTTTTTTCCCTAAGGAGATTTTCTTATCATAGTTTTGAGAACAAAAAGTTATTTTCGCAGGACCTAAATCTATTGTTTTGAAACCTTTTTTCCTCTCTAAAAGAATCCAAGGTACAACATGAGTGTTTTCATTTCTCAGTTCAAATTGTAAAGCAGGCAAGGCCCTTTGATCAGTACTTTCTCTTATCTTAGAATCTCTTCTTGTATGGTGGATGTAATCTAAAACTTCTAGTTCATAAGAGCCTATATTCCACTTAAGCTTAGTTTTTTTCCCTATAAAATCGACACTTTGTTTTTTGATCTCTCTTAAATTTTGGCCATCTAAAGAAGCATAAACAGAAAGCTCTCTGTCTTTTAAGTAAATCCACTTTTGTTTCTCGTCTTTGAGTTCTAAAGCCAATGAGCCATCAACCCCATACTTCTGTGTTACAAGAGAGCCTAAAAAGATCATTAAAAGTCCTACATGGGCTGTTAAAAAAGAAATGTGTCTTTTTCTCCATGGAAACCTGTCTCTCATAACTGCAATCAAAACTAAACTTAAAAAACCCCATATAGATAGAGCCCAAAGAGAGTGGTAGATTTTCTTTTGAGCATAAAGAGAACCGTAAAAGCTTTCCACAAAAGTTCCTATAGATAAAACCAAAGACACTAAAACAAAAGTTAAAACAGCTATTTTTAAGGAAGCCAAACGTTTGTTGTACTTCCTAGGAATTTTCAAAAAAAGGACAAGTAAAAAAAGACCTATAAGAATATAAATAAAATCACCGGATGAAATCAACTCTTCAGAGATGATAAGAAAAGACCATACGCAAACAGACGTTCCTAATCCTATAAGACAGTAAATAAACCAAAAAAAAAATTATAGTTTCCTAAGAAAAATCTATTTTTCATACTGTTTTCCAGCATAAATTTCTTCCAATTTATAACCTAAAGACATTTGAAGCTTCATAAGTTGTCTGTAAAGATTTTCTAGGGATTGTAAGTAGCTTAAAAGAGCCCTTTCTTTTAAGCTTTGTACTTGGACCATCTGGACAGTGCCAATACGGCCGCTACGGAAGTGTTTTTCTGCGTTTTTATGTGCCTTTTTAGCTGAAGCCACCCATTTTCTATTTTCCTGTAAAATATGGGAGGCTTCTTTTAGGTTTTGATGTTGCTCCTTAATCCTAGGAGGAAGAGCTAGAATTTGATGTCTTAATTTTTTTTGAGCCACAAAAAAACGTCCACTTTGGATCTTTTTTTCCTGCAAAAAACTAAGTCCCGAAAAAAGTGGAATCCTTAAAGAGAAGATCCATTGAGAAGTGCGAGGTCTTTTATCTAAACCTCTAGATTGAGGAAAAGAGAAATATCCATATTGGTAAGAGAACGTAAGAGAAGGTAGATGGCTCGAAAGAGCTAAAGACCTTTGAAGTCTTAATATCTGAACCTTTTTCTTGGCTAAAAGAAAATCTCTATTTTTTTTTATAGCCTGATCCAAAAGTTTCTTTTCTGGAATCTTTAAGAATTCTTCTATTTTATCTTCTAGAAAACCGGTGGGAAGAGGTATTTTTACAGGGTTTAAGTTTTCTGTTTCTAAAAGGCTTTTTAAAATGCTATGGTTAAGCCTTTTTTTTTGAGCTAAAGATTTCAGTCTTGAATTATAAGAGTAAAGCTCTGCTCTTGATTGATAATATTCGTAAGAAAGGGCATTACCTGATTTTAATTTTTTTTGGTTTAAATCAACAAGACGAGAGTAGTACTTTTGAGAAGCAAGCAGAACTTTTTCTTGTTCTTTGAGAAAAGCTAAGTTATAAGCAGTCATCAAAAGCTGAACCAAAAGAGTTTGTTTTTGTTTTTCGTAAGTTTGATAGGCCGTATATTTTCCTGCTTGAGCTAATTTCTTAGAGGATAAAAGCTTTCCTCCTAGAAAAAGAGGCTGAGTGAGTTGTATATGGCCATTGTACGTAGTGTTTGTATTTTTTTGTATTTCGAATGAGGGAGGAATTGGAGAAGAATTTGTGGTTTTAGTATAGGACGTGTTTAAATCAATTTTAGGAAAGAAAGAAGAAAGAGATTTTTTATATTGAGATTCAGCAATTTTTTTAGATTCTTTTAAAGCCATAAGCTGAGAGTTATTTTTAAAGAACTGATCTATAAGTTGACTAAGAGAAACAACACGAGCTTCTATGAAAGAGAGGGGAAGCATTAAAAGTAGTACATGCCTTTTCATAAAGAAAGCCCTCTGTAAATTTTGGTAAGAGCTTGGCTTAATCGTTCTTGTATTCTCTCAAATTCACCTTTAAGTGGCTTTTTTGTTGTTTCATCCATATAAAGCTTTCGATTCAACTCTATCTGTAAAGTATGTTGATTTTTTTGAGGCTTTCCATATAAAGTAGTCATCCCTCCCCCTTCATAAGGCCAATTTAAAGAGACCTCAAACCCTACGTCTTTATAAGATTTCACAACAAGTTCAGTAAAAAACTCACAACAAGACAGACCTTTGTTGTTACTGATTGTGACCTCAGGTCTCATCTTTCCTGTATCACTATGAACTTTAGTTGCTTGAGAAGGCATGCTATGTAAGTCTACATGATAGACCTCTTTAAAATCTTGTTTCATTTTTTCTATTGTTTCTTCTATTTTCTTATGAAAAGGTTTGTAACAAAGCTCAAAAAGAGCTTTATGCTCTTTTTCACTGATAGGTTTTTTTATCAAAGGGTGACCTTTTGTAGTCGTAAGCCAATAAAGTCCAAAACCATAATCTGATGTTCTTTTTGCCCCCTCTATTTCCACAGCTCTAGAATCTAAGTCATCAGGTCTACGATTACAATCCATATTGTAACGACTCCAAGAAGTTCTTATCGTTGGAAGGTTTAAATTTTTTAAAACCGGCTCATAAAGTTTATCTACAAAACGATCAAGATCACAAAGCAGTACCTCTTCAGGTTGATCTTTAAGCCAAGTAGCTAGAGGCGATACCTCTTCTCCTGAATGAGCAATCGAGGCCATTAAAGGTTTCATTTCAATCCTAAAAACTAGTGTATTTCTTATGAGAGTACAAGCGACCCACATTCAATGACGTTGTGCAAAAAACTTACATCTGTCTACTTAAAAACACTTTACATTTGCTTATCAACTCACCTTAGTGATACTTTCTTTTTATGAAAATCTATACAAAAAAGGGTGATTCAGGAAAGACCTCTCTTTTAGGAGGAGAAAGAGTTTTAAAATCTCATTTACGTTTAAAGGCTTATGGAGCCATTGATGAATTAAATTCTCATATAGGTGTTTTAAGGTCCTCTTTGCAAGACAAGAACATAAAGGAAAATCTTATTGAAATACAAAGTGCTTTGTTTAATATAGGAAGTCATCTTGCCTGTAATAAAGAATCTTTAAAAAACAAACTCCCTTTACTAAAGGAAACCTTTATTGAGGCATTAGAAGAACAAATAGATTTTATGAACAAAAATTTGAAGCCTCTTTCTAATTTCATTTTACCTGGAGGTTGTATGTCGGCCTCTTTAGCCCATCAAACTCGTACTATTTGTAGAAGAGCTGAGAGACATGTTGTAGTTTTATTATCAGAAGAAAATTTAGAAAATCTATTTTTTGTAAAATATCTCAACCGTTTAAGCGATTATTTATTTGTTCTTGCTCGATTTTTAAATCACTTAAGCAACAAAGAAGAAACCTTATGGATAAAGAACTAGTGATCTAACCTAGGTGGCTGAATTCCAAGGCACTCCTTTAAGTCTTTCCAATAAACTTGAGCAAATTCTGGCTCTAAATCCACAATATCCTTAAAATCGACTTTCTTGAATTGATGTTCTAATTTTTTTATCATAGAATGATTTCCTATCCAGACAAAGGAAGGAAAGCTGTCTTTCTCAATCAGTTGTTTCATGCACGTTTGAAATTCTCCCCCAAACACTTTTTCGTAGAAAGTTGATTCATCTTTTTGACACAATTTAAAGATATGAAACTCATCCTTTTCATACTGCTTTAACTGCTCTTCTTGACTTAACTCACAAGTAGATAGTTTCCAAAATCCGTCCTTTTTAAGAAAACTTAAAACAGCATCTTCAAATTTTACTTTATTAATACAAGATAGAATAGGAGAAAACCCACTGACTTGACCCATAACGACTTGTGGGTAAGGGTTCTTGCTTATGTAGCGATGAAAAAACCCAATTTGTACAACCCCTAAAAGAAGAGACCTTAAGTTCTCGTTAGATAAAATAAGATGTCCCTCTAAAGTAATGCGGTTGATAAGATTGAACTCAGAATCAAAATGATTATTCCAAATACTTTGTACTTCATTAATTTTACTCATCACTTGTGGCACACGTATGAAATGCCTTAAAGATTCAGGAAAATAGGGGACTTTATTGTTTTCAAAAACAAGGGCTCTCATATCCAAACTCCTTTCTTTGTCACAAGAAAATAAGATCTCTAAAAAAATGCGAACTTTAATCCATAAAGTTTGTCATTTTCTTAAAACCATAGAGTATAATGATTTTCCTCTATGTCAATCCTATTTTATTAAAAAAGGTTCAAATCCTTTTTTGCATCAAGGAACATACTTCAACACTGAATTCAAGGAGATTTTAGGGGGGCAAGGGGGAATTTTTTTAGGCACACCAATCCACAAAAACCCTACAGATTGGTGCTGTAGGGGGTCAATTCCTATAAACTCATAGAGTTTATAGTCTTGAGTTATAGTCCCTGTTGACCATTTGGTCCCTATTTTTTGAGACCATAAAAAAAGGCTTATATTCTGTACACCACAAGCCACAGAAGCGTAATCCTCTAAAAATCTTTGGAAATCAGATGATTTTTTGCACAACAGCACAATCAAATCAGAGGGAGTCATAAATTTTTCTAGAATTTTTTTCTTTACCATTTCAGATCCGTCCTTTTTTAACTCAAAGCTTCTTTCTGCAAGCTGTTTTCTTGTTTTAGTCCCCAACCAAACAAAAGACCAAGGTTGTGTATGGAAGTGATTAGGTGCATAAAGAGCTGTAGAAAGAGCTTTCTTCACAAGTTCTTTATCAACTTTTTCATCTTTAAAAAGATGAATGGTGCGTCTTTCGTAATAGATCATAAAAGTCCTTAACATCTAAGGTATTAACTTAGGCCTTTTAACCGCTCTCATAGGGAGAACCAGTTTGTCAAGAAGGAAAGAGTAAAAACTTTATAAAGTCTTTCTTGTAGAATGTGGTTTTTTGTTGTCAAATTTATAGTCTATGTGCCTGGTTAAGGAGTAAGGAGTACCTTATTATTGTAATAACGTATAAAATGCCCTAATGAATCCTATTACTTCTCTTATTATTCTCCAACGAAAAAGAACTTCTCATAAAATCCTTTTAGGCTATTTTATATACTCATATGTATGAAGTCAGTTTGACAGAAATAAATTTTAGTATATTCTTAAGTCATGACAGAAGACTTAAAATCAAAACCTAAATCTTATTGGAAAGAACGTCTCACAAAAGAGCAATTTCGAATCACACGTAAAAAAGCGACCGAAAAACCTTTTACAGAAAAAGAATCTTCTTCACAAAAAGGTCTTTATCACTGTGTTTGTTGTGATAAAGAGCTTTTTTCTTCTGAAACTAAATTCAACTCTGGAACAGGTTGGCCTAGTTTTTATGATGCCTATAATCAAAATAACATTAGTACAAAACCTGATTTTTCTCTCTTCAGAAAAAGAATAGAAGTGCTTTGTGTTCATTGTGATGCCCATTTAGGACATCTCTTCTCAGATGGTCCTAAACCTACAGGGAAAAGATACTGCATCAATTCTCTTGCCCTTCACTTTAAAAGAAAGTCATGAAAAAAATCCTTTTTGTATGCTTAGGAAATATCTGCCGTTCTCCTACAGCAGAAGCTATTTTTAAAAAAATGATTCAAGAAGAGGAGTTGGAAAAGCACATAACTTGTGACTCAGCAGGAATTTCGTCTTATCATAAAAATTCACTTCCTGATCCAAGATCCGTAAGTTATGGCAAGAAAAGAGGATATGAGCTTACAAGCCTTTCAAGGGCTTTTACTCTTAACGATTTTGAAATTTTTGATCAAATCATCACTATGGATCAATCTAACTACGAAGATATTATAAGCCTAACATTTAAGAAAGAATTTAAAAGTAAAGTTTTTAAAATGACCAGTTTCTGTAAAATACATAATAGAGACGAAGTTCCCGATCCTTATCAAAAAGGAGGTGAAGGTTTTGATTTAGTTTTAGATATTTTAGAAGATGCCTGTAAGGGTCTCATAAGAGATATCAAAAGTGAACTCTAAACTTCTGCGTATTTATGGAAAGGTGCAAGGGGTCTTTTATAGAAATAGTATGAAAGAAAAAGCCTTAGAGCTATCCGTTACAGGTTGGGTGAGAAACAGAAAGAACGGATCTGTTGAAGCCTACATTCAATCCCAAAACAAAAATACTCTGAAAAAGATGCTGGAGTGGAGTTATCAAGGTCCTCCTGCATCTGTTGTAGAGAAAGTAGAAATCAGCCATATTGAAGAACAAAAAGAGTTTCTTTTCTTTGAAATTAAAGAAACTCTTTAGTTTTGCGGTAAAAGGGATTTAAAATCCTCCTCTTTAAAATGTGAAAAAGAAAAAACATCTTGAAATAAAAAATTTTTTAAAAGATAAGGGCTTTGTTTTAAAATTTGAGAAACAGAAACACTAGAGCGAAGATAAGACTTTAAATCCCCTATCTCAAACCACAAGACTTGAGGATCATAGAAAGCTTTTGTACTTTCTTCGTTGAAAAAATCTTCTTGAAAGATGTGAAAGGGTTTTCTGGAAGGCATTTTTTTTATGAGAGAATAAGATAAAGCCATAACTCCTATGTAAAGAGCCGGACTAAATCCTTTCTTTTTTTTAAGAGAGATTTTTTTTGTAGAGGCTTCATACCATACTGGAGAAAAGGATGTATTTTTGTCATAAGGTTGTGAAGTGATCACTAAAGTGGCCTGTGCTTGAGAGCTTCTATGAACTTCTAAAACAGTGTTTAAAAAGTTGACATTAGGGTGGAGAAAAACAGAATCACCATTGAGAACAAGAAAATCTTTCTTTTCAAAAACCAAAGATGCCATCTTCACAACCCCCCCTCCTGTAAGAAGTAAATCCTTTTCTTCTGAAAAAAGAAGAGTTTTGTCTTTAATAATCTTTTCTGCTTGTTTTTTCATTTCATAAGCAAGATGATGTGTATTGATCACAATTTTATGGAGGTCTGAACACATTTTCAAATAATGATAGGGGTAGCTTATAAGAGGTGCCCCTAAAAAAGGTAAAGCTGGTTTAGGAAGAAGCTCTGTATAAGGTTTAAACCTTTCACCCCGTCCTGCACATAAAATCATACCCGTCATAAAAAACCTTTGATGCGTTCAAGCAACATTCCTATATGTTTATAATAGGGGTGAAAATAAAAACCTTCGCAGAGACTTCTCACAGAAGGCCGTATGTACTTTAAATATCTGTTATTGTGGTTTAAGTGAAAAATGGCCGCATAATTACCACAGATCTTAAAGCATCTTTGTAAAATCTGTAAGTGGTATTGAGATTTAAAATTTTCTTTTGAAAGATTGCAAAACTCTTGTGTTCTGTAAAGAAAGTAGTCATAAAATTTTTTTCTCATATAATAATTCATTTCATGATAAGGGTCATGGAGGAGGCTTACAATGTCATAAGCCAAAGGTCCTTTTCTTGAATGTTGAAAATCTATTACAAAAGTCTTATCGTTATAGACCATGATGTTTCTTGAGTGATAATCTCTATGGCAAAGAAAGTGGCACATAAGAGACAATTTAGAACAGATATCTAAAAACTCCCTTCGAATCTCTCTTTTAAAAGAATCTTCAAGATTAATTTTCATATTCTTTCTCACAAAATACTCTAAAGAATGATCTATCTCCCACATAAACGTTTTGACATCAAAACTCGTCTTATACCCTATACTTTTAGAACTGACTTTAAAGTGAATCTTCATAAGTTCATCAATAGCCTTTTTATAAAGATCTGTATATTGAGGTAGGGGGAACATTTCTAAAGCCTTGTCTCCTAAGTCCTCTAAGACAATCACTCCTAACTTTTCTGAGTAAGTTTTAATCTGAGGTACCTGAACGAAAGCCCTTCTATAAGAGTCCTGAACTTTCAAGAATAAATCTTTCTTTGACAAAAAAGAATCTGTAACCATAACTATATAAGTCTGTTTTTTCATTGAAAGCCTAAAATAATTCCTTAAGCTCGCATCTCCTATAAGCTTCTGCACAACTAAAGGCTGTTTTTTAAAGGTTTTTTGGAGAAATTTAAAAACTTGTAAGGAGATATGTTGCATACCACTCATTATCATGTGTTTCAAAGTTCTTGGCAAGTCATAAGAGTATGTATACTCTTATGGATGACCAGTCAGTCAAGCAAGAAAAGTAAGTCATTGACAAAAAAGTTTTTCAAAAATGAGTCTTCTGTACTATCAACCTCATATCTGCGTGCTGGTTAACGGTAAATCAAAAAGACAGGTCACTGGTTTAAGCCATGATAGTGACCCTAAAGTACTTGCAGAAGGAGGTTAACTTGTTGAAACAAATTCTAAACCCTTTAGCTGTCCTGCTTTTTAAGGCCTCAAAGGGTGTTTTCCCTTTTTTTCGATTAAGCCTGTATTTTTGTGAAGGCTTACTCGAAAAAAAGGAAAAAGCAAAAAAAAGATGTAAAATAGGATTTCAAGACTTTATTTATAAACAAACCAACAAAGGAGGAAAATAAAATGTATGATCACTATATAGCCGTAGATTGGGCACAAAGTAACATGGCCATTTCAAGGATGACAGGCAAATCAAAAGATATTAAGACTATGGACACGATTTCAGATCTTGGGAATCTTCGTGCCTATTTAAAAACTCTGAAAGGTAAGAAGATATTGACTATCGAAGAGACTACAACTTCGATAGTGGTTGTATTCAGAATTAAAGGATAGTGTTGATGAGTTCATAGTCTGTGATCCTCTTCGGAACAGACTTTTAAGTGAAGGGGCTAAAACTGATAAAATTGATGCTGAAAAACTTGTTTTATTGTTACGCTCTGGCCTTTTGAAACCAGTTTTTCACTCAGGTGATGAATTCATTTACCTTCGTAAGATTGTCAGTGGGTATGAAGATGTAGTTAAAAGAGGAGTTCGTGTTAAAAACCAAAGATCAGCTCTGTTTCGAGCTTCCCATCTTGATGCTAAGAAGCAGACTCAATTAAAACGGGCAGAAGAGATATATTTGTTCTAGAAGGCTTAGATAAAGCTATCAGTGCTTATGGGGAGGAGAAAGCACGTTATGAAGCAGAGTTTAAGAGGCTAAGTAAAAAACACAAAGATATTAGAAATCTTAGTAGCATTCCAGGAATTGGTTCTATCAAGGCTATCAAGATTGTAGCCAGGGTTGTAGTGCCTCATCGATTTAAACGTAATTCCTGGTGGAGTGGACTGCGGACTTGTAAAGCTACATAAAATGAGTAGTGGAAGGTCTTATGGAACTAAGAAGTCTAGGTTTTGCCCACAAATGAAAAGTGTTTTTAAGATAGCTGCACTCTCAGTTATAGGAAATAACAATGAATTTAATGATTTTTATGAAGAATTGATCAAAAAAAATTTACCACCACACACTGCTAGAAACGCTACCAACTAGAAGAATTGCAGCTTTAACTTTAGGTGTTTTCAAGTCTGGAAAAAAATATAAACCTTATGAAGAACGTAAAAATGTAAATAATAATAAAACAACCTTGTAAAATCATCTGTTTAAAGTTTCTTGCATAGTAAGTAACAATACAAATAATGACTTTATGAGGTGAGGATAGATAGCTTAATAAAAATGATATTTATAAAAAATTCATTTCGACGAATAGCACATCCTCTATTCCTGAAATTTACTATAATCTAAAGTTTTAAATCTTTGGAATTCATGATTTAAAACTAAAAAAGGTTCAGATAGACGCATAATAGGAATATGTTTGTTTTACAATGTGTAAAGGAAGAGTCATTAAAAAATGGAAAGGAAATGCAGGAAGTTTTTTCTTAGGTGATTAGAATATTCGTGACCGTATGCAAAAAAAAATTTTTTATATTTTTTGTAAATGGAGAAGTGTTTTTTCTTGACATACTTTTTGATAGACGCATTAAGATGACACGAAAGAGCTTTGCCCCTTAATCTTTTTTTCAACGACTTTGCTATGTTATATAGTGCTTCCGTTTAGGTTTTCAGTTTCCTAAGATAGAGAAGTTATCAGTTATCAAAGTTTCTAATTTAGATCTGTGTTTTCGTATTCCTCTAAAAAATTGACTTAAACTTCCCTTGAAATCGTCATAGTTTTCATAATATCGATTCGCCGTGACTTCTTTTTTCATAAACTTCCAAAGTCTTTCTATAGGATTTAAATTCGGTGAGTACGGAGGAAGATAAACAAGTTTTATATTCAACTCTTTCGCTAACTTCTTGACAGACTTCGATCTATTGTATCCGGCCCCATCTAAGATAAGATGAATCTCTTTTTCATCGGGATGCTTCTTGCGAATATGATGGAGCATATCACATATGGAAACATGGTTAACTGTCTTATAACTCCTGACTACCGTCTTCAAACTATTGATCTCAATAGCTCCACAAACATTCACTCTTTTTCTCCAGCCTGAATTGGTCTTCACTTCAAACTTCTTACCCTCTCTTATCCAACCATATGAAATCGTAGGGCCCCACTCAGGATGTGTGGAATCAGCAAAGTAAACAGGACCGTCTTTCTTCTTAATTCTCTTGTATTTACGCACAAACTTTTTCTGCTCTTCTCTCTTTGCCTTACCCGGTATCGCTGTGGCTTTTTTATAAGAAAAACCAAGGCGATGGAGAAGATCAATTACACCACTTGTTAAAGTACGTAACACCAAAATTCTCCTCAATGAACTGGATAACAGATTGTGATGATGGAAAAATTCTTTTCTCTAATTCCTTTAAAAGCATTTTCTCCTCTTTCTTAGGGCGTGTCCTCATTTGACTGGACCTTTACTTTGAAGTTTAAGCCAAATAAAAATACATGCTATAGATAACATAGCTTTGAAATTTCTCAGTCCTAGCTTCTCTGAGGCTTCCTTTGCACCTATTTCCTCTGCCAATTCAATGGCTTGCTTTTTAAACTCTTCCGAGTACTGTTTTACTTTTTCATTCTTTCTTTTACCTCCATTTTACGGAGACTTTAAGAGAAAATTGACTGTCCGCAGAAACAGGGGAAGTTCAACCTTTAATTGGTAGCCTTCTTTTATAAACCTCTCTATCTTTTTCTGAAAGGCTTTAAAGTTGGGACGGCTCTTTATACTTATGACCTCGTCGCTTAAGCCCTCTTTGACTAAGCTAGCTGTGAAACTTTTATCATCGACGTCTAGTCCGATATACATTATATTTTTCATTGGATGACCTCCTTTTTTATTGTTAATAGTAAGCTCCTTTTTATGAGCTTACTTCTTAGATGAGTCTAACTCTTCTAATCAGGGTTTTTAAGTCCCAGCTTTTCAAAAAAAGGCTGGTCATCCATATTTTCTTTTTGATAGACACTCTTGAAAGAGCCTTGTGATTGTCGTTTTTAGGCTTTTCATTCTTGCTCATATAGTACTTCCGTTTAGGTTTTTAGAATCTAAAGGGAGAATTGTCATATGAAACTATTTTTAAAAATAAATGACTTTTTATCAAGGCCTTAGAATAAAAACTAGACCTCAACTCAAAAAATCTGAAAACATAACTAGATTTTTTTCAAACAGTTACTTAAAGTTAAAGTTTATTCTTTTTTAAGTTGTTTGTGAGTGAAATTTTTTATTTTTTGTATAATACGAGCCTCCATTTGTCTTATTGATTCACGACTAACGCCTCTGTGATTTCCAATATCTTGAAGGGTCATAGGGGAGTCAGACATAATACGATGATTTAAAATAAAAAGCTCTTTTTCATTGAGCTGGGGTTTTAGTTTCTCAATACTCTCTTTGAGTTTGTAAATTTGCTCCCTGTAGGCTACTTTTTCTTCAAGAGATTCTTCTTCTGGTTGCATTTCTAAGAAAGTTTTTTCTTGATCGGGTTTTATTTTTTGATCTAAGCTTATATCTCTTTGTAAAATTCTTTCCCCCATTTCTTTTACATCTTTTTCTTTTATGTTGAGCTTTCCACTAAGTTGTCTTATGACTGTGGAGTAGCCTAATTCATCAATTTTGCTTTTTTCTCTTTGTAGAGCGTAGAAAAGTTTTCTTTGTTCAGGGGTGGTGCCTATTTTGACAATAGAGTACTGGTTTCTTAAGTACTCTTGAATGTAGCCTCTAATCCACCATACAGCATAGGTAATAAGACGAATGTCTTTATAAGGGTTAAATTCTTTTACAGCATGCATAAGACCGATGTTGCCTTGTTGTATGAGTTCAATGAGTTGAACTCCTAGTTGAGAGTACTGGCTTGCAATTTTAACTACAAAGCGAAGGTTAGAGGTTATGAGCTTTTGAGCTAGATCTTTGTTTCCTGTTTTTTTGTATTCAATGGCAATTTTTTTCTCTTCTTGTTTAGATAAAATTTTATATTTTTGAATTTGAGATATATACACAGACAGAGGATCATAGAGGGAGGGTGCGGAAGTAGGTTTAACAAGTTCCTTCTTAATAGGCTTGAGTTTTGCGAAGGTTTTATTTGTTTTTTGAAGTGTCTTTTTTCTAAGTAGTTTCTTTTTTTTTGTGAAAGCTTTGTTTTTTTTCTTTTTCATGATAGATCAGAAAAAGCTTTGTTCATCTCACTTTTCAAAGCTTTTTCTATCTGCCCCTTAAAAAGAGCCATAGCAAAAGGGATCTCTCCCTTGATTTTAATTGTCGTTTGAGACTTATTTTCTATTAAAGACACATGGGCTTTAAAAAGTTTGCTTTTAATATCTACATTCAAATGATTAGAATGAAATTTACAAGTAAAGGAAGGGTCTAGTTTTTTGAAACGAGGGTGTTGAGGTAAGATCTTCTTTAAAGTACTAAAAGTACCTTTAGCAGATTGTTTTGTTTTAAATTCTAACTCTAACTTTGGCATAGTTCCATTATAAATGAAGGAAAGCCTCTTTGTCAAAAAGACTTTTATAGATAGAAAAGCCCCTATAAATCTCTTGTCTTATATTTAAGACTTCCCTATAATTTAGATGTTAGTATGAGAAGAAGTCATTATTGCGGCGAATTGGACGTTCAGAATCATGGAAAAAAAGTACTTTTAGTGGGCTGGGTCCATTCCTTAAGAGATTACGGGCATTTTATTTTTGTCACTTTAAGAGATCGTACAGGTCTCGTTCAAGTTGTGTTACATTTTGAGAGATTTCCTCTAGCAAAAGAGATCAAAAGAGAATGTATTTTAGAAATTGAGGGTACAGTGCTAAAAAGAACTGAAAATCATATCAACCCTAAAATGCCGACAGGTAAAATAGAAGTTCACCCTTTTGGGTATAGGATTCTCAATCAAGCACAGAACTTGCCCTTTTTGGTTGATGATGAGAAAGTTTCTGAGAATCTTAAACTTCAGTACCGTTATCTTTATTTACGTTCACCAAAGATAATGAACCATCTTAAAGTACGCCATCAAGTTGTTTTAGCTATTCGTAATTATTTATCAAATGAGAAGTTTTGGGAGATAGAAACTCCTATACTTTGTAAAAGCACTCCAGAGGGAGCAAGAGATTATTTAATTCCCTCCCGCCTTTATAAAGGCTTTTTTTATGCCCTTCCTCAAAGCCCTCAAATTTTAAAACAACTTCTTATGTCATCTGGAGTGGATCGTTACTTTCAGATAGCACGATGTTTTAGAGATGAAGATTTAAGATCGGATCGTCAGCCAGAGTTCAGTCAGATTGATTTGGAGATGAGTTTTGTGAGTGAAAAAGACGTTATGAGTGTTATAGAAAAACTTATATGTTTTTTATGGAAAAAGTTTAAAAACAAAGACTTAAAACCTTTTTCTGTTATGAGCTATGAAGAAGCTATGAATCAGTACGGATCTGATAGGCCTGACTTGAGAATCCCTTGGAAGCTTGTGGATGTTCCAGGAATCGAGGGCTGTGGTTTTGAAGTTTTTGAAAAAGCTTTTAAGAGTAAAAAATCTATTAAAGGTTTTTTTGTGGAAAATTTATTTTCTAGAAAAGATTTGGATGGTTTCAATAAACTTGTACAAGGTTTTCAAGCTAAAGGTTTAGCTTGGCTTAAGGTGAATGATTTAGGGGAGTGGACTAGTTCTTTTAAAAAATTTGTATCCCAAGAGTTCTTAGAGTATGTTTTTTCTCAGCTGGGAGGAAAAAAAACAGGCACTGCCTTCATCATTGCTGACGAACATAAGATCTGTTGTGAGTCTTTAGGGGCCTTAAGGGTTCATTTAGCACAAAGGCTTGGGTTTGCAAACAACAAAGATGATCAGTTTTTATGGATTGTGGATTTTCCTAGTTTTGAATTTGATGAAGAAGAAAAAAAGTGGGTTGCTTGCCATCACCCTTTTACAGCACCTCATGAAGAATTTCTTGATCAGCTTAATGATGAGGGCTTTATTTCTAAAGTGAAAGCTCGTGCTTATGATCTTGTCTGTAACGGTCATGAATTAGGAGGGGGGAGTCTGCGTATCCATAATCCTCATTTACAGTTACAAATTTTAAAAATTTTAGGCTTTAGTAAAGATCAAGCTTATAAGCAGTTTGGGTTTCTCCTGGAAGCTTTAAAGCATGGAACTCCTCCTCATGGAGGTTTTGCTATAGGGCTTGAAAGGCTTATGATGTGTTTACTAGATACAAATAACATTCGGGATGTTATGGCCTTTCCTAAAACAACAAGTGCTATGGACCTTATGATACAAAGTCCTTCTCCTATAAGTTCTGAACAGCTTTTAAATCTTGGCTTGTGTACTACAAGGAAATTCCATAAGAATTGAATTTGTGTTTTTTCAAGTTCTCCTGAAAATTTGTAGCTAAAAGTTTCTCATTTCAAACAAAAAACTTCAAAAGGCTTACTAAGTTTTGAATCTTCTTTGAAACACAGTTGAACAGCAGAACTCTTCTAACCTAAATGAAGAAAAGTTCTATTCTTTTTGAGTGCTATATCTGAATTTTATTTTGCTGGTCTTTATATTAAAACTTTTGCATTAAAGTTGTAAATCTCATTAAAGGTAAGGAAGAGAGAAAAAGTCTTTCCCCTTTGAAGCAGGATCAAATTTTGAAAGAGAGCTAGACTAAAGTAAAAAAAAAGAAATGTCATATATAGTTAGATTAGCAAAAATGTGATTGTCTCTTCCAAAGTTTAAAAAAACTCTTTTGTTATCTGTCAGAATCGGAATTGTTCTAAAAAATTAACAGGACTCAAGTCCTGTTTTCTGAAAGGCCTTATTTTGAGTTTTCTTCCTGTGTATGGTAATCTAGGAAGTGTCTATTATAGAGGGGGATTTTATGAAATTTAAGTACAGTCTTTTAATATTGACGTTAACCTTTGGAGTTTCAGCTTCAGGCTTTTTATATACACCACAGTGGTTATCTAATCGATGCCCCCAGCCTATTACAATAAATGATTTGTTGGTACAACACCATCAAGGTTATAAAAAAAATGTTAAAGATATAAAAAATAATATAGAAAAAATAAAAGATAAGATAAGAGACCTTTCAAAGGAAACAAAAAGATATTGCGGTTTAAAAATAAATTTGGAAGTTGATCCTTCTAATATAGAAGATATAGATGAGCTTTTTACACTTGAAGATAATGATAATGAAGAAATTGATCTCGATGAGATAGCAGACAATTGTACTTTAACAGGCTATCATGGAGGTGATGATGATATACAAAAGGGAATTTCTCGTAAGTTTAGCAAAGGAGATTTTATTAAGGATAACCTTAAGTGTGAAAGAGATGGTACAGATGTGGGTGTTTCGAAAAGTGAACTTATTGATCTAGTGCATAGGTATCCTGATCTTGGGTGTAAAAACAAAATTAATCAAGATAACTTTAAGGAGGGTAAATGCAAAGAAAATGATAATGATACTGTTAACACTTCTAATGAGAAAGTATGTAATAATGGTAAAATGGACAAAGATAATGCGACAGAATTTTTAAGTGGTATAGTTTGTAAAAAAACCTCTTTAATCCCATGTAAAAAACAAATTAAAAATGCCTTAGAATCAAGAGAAAATCAAATAAATTATATTGAAACCCTTGAAGAACTATTTACTAATTTAGAAGATGCTTTAGACGATCATGAAGATGAAAAAGAAGATGCGATTGAAAGTTTGCAGAAAAAAATACGGTCCGGCAGTTTGCAGGCTCATTGTCCTTCAGGGCTTTGTTATCAAAAACCAAAACAGTCGGGTTGGGATATTTTTGAAAGAGTCTTAGGTGCTGCTATTGGTGTGGGAACTTCTGTATATTTAGCTGATAGAGCTATTGATCATCGTAGTCGTTTAGGGTTTCCTACTCCATCAGGAGCAGTTGCTGGTGCAGGTATTTCAGCTCTTTGGCCTTTTTTATTTTCCGGAGGCAATTCTTCTCAACATGCTCTTCTTTGTTCAAAAATGTATGGATCAGGTGGTCTAGGAGGAGGAACTAATGGGGCTTGGAATCTTCATGGAAACTTTGGTTATAATTCTCTCCTATCTCTTTATGGTCCTCAAGCTCTTCCTTTGCTTCTTCGCTCTGGTTTAAGTCCTTTTTATGCTAATCCAGGTCTAGGAGGCGGCGGCGGCGGTGGACTATTGAACTTAATTCTAGGAGGTGGCTTAGGAGGCGGTGGCTTAGGAGGCGGCGGCGGTGGACTATTGAACTTAATTCTAGGAGGTGGCTTAGGAGGCGGTGGCTTAGGAGGCGGCGGCGGTGGACTATTGAACTTAATTCTAGGAGGTGGCTTAGGAGGCGGTGGCTTAGGAGGCGGTGGCTTAGGAGGCGGCAATGGACTATTGAACTTAATTCTAGGAGGTGGCTTAGGAGGCGGTGGCTTAGGAGGCGGTGGCTTAGGAGGCAGCAATGGACTATTGAACTTAATTCTAGGAGGTGGCTTAGGAGGCGGTGGCTTAGGAGGCGGTGGCTTAGGAGGCGGCAATGGACTATTGAACTTAATTCTAGGAGGTGGCTTAGGAGGCGGTGGTTTAGGCGGTTCTCAATTTCAAGCCATTCAAGTAGCTATGGAATACCAACAAAGAAGAATACAAAACCAACAAATAGCTCAACAAAGATTGCAAGGATTGTATCAACAAATGGGCATTCTTCAATCTCAGGTTCAAGAAGTGTATAGAGATTATATTTATGGTGACTTTAGTGGTGGTGGTGATTTTTACTACGGTAGATATAGAGGTGGAAGAAGGTATTATGGAGAGGAAAGAGGAAGAAGGGGACGTTCACGTTCTGGAGGCCGCAGTCGTGGTCGTTAAAAAAAAATGTAATAGGACGTCTATGAAAAAATATTTAACCCTCTATAGTAGAAAGTAACAGAGATAAAGATCATACAGCATAAAATGTGATAGTTGCAAAAGACCTACTTTTGATTTTATAATTCTTTCTTGATATGTCGAACTTTATAAGATACCCAAAAAAGAGTCTGAAGGAATTTTTTTTGCTCTTTGTATTTGCTATAAATTGAAAAACATTCGACTAAAATCTAACAAATCAGTTATGGAAGTAGCTAAATTCTTGAAATTAAATTTGCCTCCTCAAAAGAATCTGTGGGTTCCCGGGAGGAGCCTTAAATTTAGAAAACTATGAGAAATTAAAAGACGGTAGAAAAAGCACATGGATAACAGCTTCTAACATTGTTCAGCTTATTGAGTTTTTAGGAGCTTCAATCGAAGACAGGTCTTTCCTTTTTAATCTTAATGCAGATAATGCAGAAGCTTTGTTTGACAATTTAGTAGATCTGAAAATCAACTGTTAAAAAACTTCAAAATCAAGATTCTCTAGTTTTAACAGTGGATGTGATTTTTAATTTTTATTTCTTTTTTTTAGCCGAATGAGAAGAGGATGATTTTTTATCCTTTTCTGGAAGAGAAGACTTAAAGAAAAGTCCTTTAACCTGAAAATAAAGATTTCCGGGAGGAGCCAATTATAGTAAGGTCTGTAGTCCAAGACGTACCCTTAAAAGAAAAGAAGTCAAAGTGTATAAAAATTGATCAACTGACAAGCCCTTTTTGTCACAAAAAACTGAGAGCTTGCTTACATTAAAATAAAGGCCCTAAGGAAGGTGGCATAGCTTGCAGTCTTAAAAAGTAAGAAAAAAACAAGAAAAGGAGTGATTTTATGAAAAATTATAAAAACCAACTATTTTTAACGTTCATCTTTTCCATCACAGCATGTTCAAGCTCAATGGAGGAAACACAATTTTTAAAACCATTTAAAACCAATACAAAATTAACAAAATCCAATAAAGATGAATCTGACTCTCAAGAATCCCTAACTCCTCCTGAAAAAAGAGCTAGGGGGAAAACTCCCTCCTCACTTCCTGATCTAATCCTTCCCCTACAACTTGTGACACAAGATCTAGAAGACGTCTGCCAACTTCAAATACAACATGAAAACAGCCTTATAGTTCACAAAGAAGGCTTCCTTGTAGCAAGAAGCGACCTCCTTGAAAACCTGCCTCAAATCTTTGTTATCTTCAATAATCAAGCTTATAGTACTCAGCTTGTAGGAGAAACTGTAGAAGAATTTGAAGAGGAAAAATTCGCTTTACTTAAAATCAATAAAAAACAAGAGATCATCTTCATAAATCCAGAACCTAAAGAAAATGAAAAATATTCTTTACTTGGTTTCCCCATCGATAAGATCAATTTTTCTGAACTTTCCAGTTATAAACTCCTAGATGCTTTCTCTGAATTCAACTCTTGGGAAGACTTGTCTGATGCTTTGAAAACTGCTTTTGAAAATGAAAGTATAAATGACAGAGAAGCTCAAGGCTTTTTTTTCGAAGAAGATTCAGGTCTATTAAAAGTAAAAAATGTCTTATCCCCTAAGGTTTTGAGAGTTTTAAGTAAGGGAGACGTTCTTTTAGAAGTGAACCAAACATCTCTTGATTCCTCTCAAAAACTTATAGATGCTTTCAGTGAGAAAAGTGAAGATAATACTCTCACTATAAAAGTCGAAAGGAAAAGTAAGGAAAACGATACAAAAAAATGTGATTTAACTTTATAAATTTTTAAAATTTGGTTTCAAATAAATACTTCCTTGAAGCCAAAGTGTTTTTGAACCTTTCTTTAACTTAAATAAAGGATTTTTTTCAACTTCAATTTCTATAAAATAAGCCCCATTTCCATGAAAACCCCCTAAATCTATGAAAGAAGTAAAAATTAAATTTCCTTTATGAGAGAATATCTTTAGCATATGCTTAAAAGTTTGCCTCCTCAAAAGAATCTGTGGGTTCCCGGAGGTTCTGGCAGTTTTCCAAGATTATGATATAAGGCGATTTTTATAGCTTTAGAGGTTCTAAAGCCGTAAGATTTTCTCTATTAAAGCAAATGCACAAAAGACGCACGTTTAAAAAACTCTCTTTCTGAATAATGAGAAGGAGGAAAGTTATAATAGGAGAACATCACAGAAGAATCTTCTATAAGAATCTCAGTATAGCTTTTAGTCCCTGAATGAGAACCCTCCATAGAGATCCCTTTTGTTTTATCTTCTTGAAATTTCTGGAAGAAAGCTCTTCTAAGTTCAAGTTTTTGGTTATTTTTAGGGGCTTTTAAAACGGACTCAAACATCTTATAACGAAAAGAATGAATATCCTGGCTATATCTTGATGTAGTAAGAAAAAAACTTTTAAAACTTTTTTTTATCACCACAAAGTCCTTTCCATCAAAAACAAATTGCCTAAACCCTTCCTTATAGTGAAACAAAACAAGATAAAAAGGTTTATAATGGCTAAGATCTAAACTCTTTAGCCTCTCTTCTGAATCCGATAAAGACGCTTCTTCCGATAAAAGGAGAGGAAGTTCTCCCCTAGAAAAAAAGTCTGCTTTTTGAGTGTTATAAGCCTTTTTGTAGTTATTTAAAACACAAATAACCATCTTATGAGTTGTTACTCCTATCCAAGTTCCTTTTTTAAGCTCATCTTCAGGATAAGTAAAAACATAAGGCTTATGAAAATCCTTTTGACTCATACTTGCTTTTAAAAACTCTTTTTGAAAAGCTCTTTTAATAACAATATTTTTTGTACTAGGCCTCTCATAAGCTTCATCTCTGTTCATGGCAATGAGGCTTGATCTTTTATCTGATAAAATAGCCAAAGTACACATTTTTATTTAGCAAGAAAAATTGGTCTTCTATAAGCTAAAGTAGAAGGAGCTTGTGATAAAAGAAATATATCAATTTTACGCTCTTTTAGCATGAGATCCAAAAGAGCAAGGTGGTGGAGTGTGTGCTGAAATAGAAACAATAACTCCCTTGAAAGATTTGATGGACAAGACAAATAACGAAATTGCTCCTTTTCATGTAGAATGAAATCTAAGACCAAATCTTTCTTCTTAAAAGAATTAGATTTCTGTAAATTTTTTAACTTTTTTTTGAGGGTTTGGACTTTTTCTAGAGCTAAAGAAGAAGAGGTCTCAAGGGCTTTGTCTCTTTTTCTTTTATCATAGTTGATTCTCCCTGTTTGACAACCTTTGAGAAACTCCTCTACATGCTCTATACAGTGACGTACATGAGCCCCTATGGAGGATGAAGAATTCTCTAAAATATAATCCTTTTTAGAAAGGGAAGTAAGAAGTTTTTCTAACTCTTTTAAAACCTCTAAGAGGCTTAAAATCAAAACTTTTGACTCTTCCATAAATCTCTTAAAGCCTACCCCTTAAGAGAGGGTTTTGCTAGCTTTGTCTTAGTGCGAAAATCCCTCGTTTAAAAAAGCTAGTCATCCATATGAGTATGTATTCTTTTGAAACATCTTTCTTTTTTAAAAAAACTTTAAACTTCAAGCCAGCTTTGTTGAATAAATACCTCAAAGTCAATTTAATTTGATTTGAAAAGGAAAAAATCTCAAATCATTTAAAACCATATTAAGATGAATTATTAGGCAAAGCCCTTCACCTTATCTAATTCCTAATTTTAAACATCTTTTTTATGACTTCAAAAAAGATGTTTAAAATGTAAAAAAAGTCTTTTTCTCAAAAATTAACATTCTCTTATTTTTTTTGAAAAAATCTTTTATAATAACTATAGGGAGGTCCTAATGCTTAACATATCAGAAACGTCTATTTTCATCCCGCAAAAGAGTCAAGATAGTAAATTGAAGGCCTATGCTACAATTGTTTTCGAATCTTGTTTTATTATTAGAAGAATTAAAATCATTGAAGGACAGAAAGGTCTTTTTCTCTCAATGCCTTCTTTGCAAAAAAAAGATGGTAGTTTTCAGAACATAGTTCATCCCATTACAAAAGAGGCGAGAATTCACATAGAAAAAACTGTTCTTAAAGCTTATGAAGAAGAGCTTAAAAAAAACTCCCAAAAAAAAGTTTAAAATTTGGCCTCCTCAAAAGAATCTGTGGGTTCCCGGAGGTTCTGGCAGTTTTCCAAGGTTATGATATAAGGCGATTTTTATAGCTTTAGAGGTTCTAAAGCCGTAAGATTTTCTCATAGTGAGTTTTACTTTGTTGTTTAAACCCTCTACAATCCCTGAGGAGAAGGTTTTTTTAGCCTTGAAGTAATTAAGAATAAGTAGCTTATGTCTTCGTATGGTTTTTGCTTCTCTTTTCATAGGTTCAATTTTTGAAAGCATGACTCGTTTCGTCCAACTGTCTATAAATTTACCAGCCCAAGTTGGTGAAACATAGGTCCATAACTGTCGGAAGTCTTCTTTTAAAAGATAACAGCGGATACTTTTTAAATTGTACTGTATTAAATGCCTTAATTTTACTTTCTCATAAGATTTTAAATTTTCTGCATTTTTTAACAAGGGCCATCTAGCTTTTGTTAAAAGGGGTTCATACCCGTCTTCTTTCATTTTTTTGTGTTCTGAAGCTCTCACTTCGTCTAAAGCCTTATTGAGTCTTGCTACGATATGAAACCGATCTAATATGTGTAAAGCTCCACTTGCCCTCTCCTTTATGACTTTTAAATAAGGCTTCCACATATCAGAACACACAAACCGTATATCTTTTGACTTCTCTCCTAGTAAATCAAAGAATTTTCTAAAACTCTTTTCTGTTCTTTTTTCTCCTATCCATAGCAAACGAACACTTTCTTTGCTTATTTCATAGACTAAGGTGAGATACTGATGGTTCTTTTTCCATTGTATTTCATCTACACCTATAGCTTGTATTCCCTTTAAAACCCTTTGTTTTAACCCATATTCTACGACCCATTCTACCGAAGCATAGACCTGATTCCAACTGACATGAAACTTACAAGAAACCTCTTTCCAAGACAGGTGACGACACCAGTCTGCTAAATACTTCATGTAAAAGATCGTTAAACTCTTCTTACCATCGGCCCAAGGTAAATACTCAACTTTTACCCCACAGCAAGGACAATTAACTCTTCTTACAAAATAAACAAAAAACACCCTGTAACTTAAAATAGGAAGGGATTCAAAGTCCCGTGATGATTTACTGCTGTCATACACTGAACAGGGCTTCTTACAAACACTACAAAAAGCTTGGCCATTTTTACGAGCCTTAATAGGAACATTAATTGACTTTCTATCTTTTGAAAAATAAATGTCTCCGTATACAAAAGACTTCCATCTTAAACAATCATTTAGTATAGTCTTCAAAAGCATCTCTTCCCTCCTTTTTTTTTTTTTTTGAATAACATTTTAAGGCATCTGGGAAGTAGGTGCTTCTTTTTTAAAATTTTAATGTAACACAGCAAATAAAAGCAAATAAAATGAATGTTTTTGAGTTCAATCACCGGAGGTGATAGAGGCCAGTAAGGGCCTCAAAGAACTCAAAAATACAAGATAGAATGTCTTACTCTTGCTTTGATTAATATGAGCCTTTTTGGGGGATTTCTAGCTACTTTTCACCCACAGATTCCCGGGAGGAGCCAAAATTTGTAACTACTCACTCTTATTGCCTGTAGCCTCTGAATTAAAGTCCAGAAACTTGCTCCCACTAAGAGTGACCTATCATGAAAAAAGTCAATGTTTTCGTAACTTGCATGTTCTCATCTCATACCAACATTATAATCAATCTAGAAAATTATGCAATTGTAGCTAAACTTTTATGGATATCTATACAAGATGAATTTTTCCACTTAAACCTCCTCTGGAACGCCTCAAAGCCAAAGCCTTCTTTTATGCACTAAAAGAATGCTGATGAACTCGTACTATAGTGCTATTAATAAAAAGATATTCATTTTTAGAATTTTTTATAAGATGAAAAAAATCTTCTTTAGAAATTCCAGATTTCTCCCAACAAATGAAACGAAAGCTAACGTTCTTTGAGTGTCTATAAGGTTCTGGAAGAGACCTCCAAGAGGATCCAGCCCCCAAAATCCATAGGACTTAAGTTAACAAATTTTCGGTTGTTTTTTGCTTCTAACTCTTACTACTTTTTTCCGACCGAGAAGTAAAAACTCTATCTTCTTCCATGTTTTAAGTTGTTAATTTCTATCTTCTTGATATCCTTCACTCCTTTTCTTGAGCTAAGATTGTACCAATTACCATATTAAATCCATTGACGATACCCCCTAGTTTACAGACTCATTCATACAACCTCTTAACAGAAAACCCCCTTTCTTTAAGAATTTTTAAAAGGCCATGGGGGCCGACGAGATGACCAATCCCTACAACAATAAAAGAAGAATCCCGCTCTAAGGCCTCTATGATTAACTTTTTCCAGAGATGATTTCTATTTTCAAATATCAAATAATAATATTCGTAAGCTTCTTGCTTTATTTCAATTATTAAGTCTTCTATACTTTCAAGATCACCTAAATGAAAGAGTTCAAACCCTCTACTATCTTGATTGAGTATATTATTTCTCCTAATTAGTTTCAAAACATCTTCTATGTTTTGAACTTTATCCATGTCAATATCTCTAAGTAATTTTTCTAAAAAAATTACATCAAAAAGTTGAGAAAATGTGAATAAAAATAAATCTAAATTGTCTAACTCAGACATTTCTTTATTTTCAGATTTAGCTATTTCGCACAAATGATCATCATATTTTTTTTCAGAAAATGTATGACCTTTATCTCTAAGAAACTCCAAGAAAGATAGTTCCATAAGAAATAAAACAATACCAAGTGGACTTGTGGATTTTAGTTTCATTTCAGAAGTATTTATGATTTCAAGAAAAAGTTTAGCTAATTTTTTATAAGAGCTTCCTGATAAAAGATGATCTAACGTCACACCTTCAGGAAGATCCCTTAATTTTAATATTTTTTTTTCTTTTTCTTGTTTTTCAAATTCTAGTAATTCTGAAGGACAGAGTTCAAAGAGAAATAGCCGAGTTTCTGTCCTGAGTTTATCTTCCACCCATTGAGGAGGCATAATTGAAGTTACATTAACATGAATAGATCCTAATATATAAGAAGTTTTAAATCCAGGTTTTTCAATAGACCAAATATAAACATTTGAAGGGTGTTCTAGTTTTTGAGAAACTGCCTTGTTTTGAATTCTTACAAAAGAACAAAGGAAAGTGCATAAAACAGATATTAAAAAAAATTCAACTATTTTTCTTTGAAATATATTTCTTTTCATTTTTCTTTGCTTCTTTCTTATTTCTTTCATGCTTAAATAGCAATACTCATACAAATTACGTAGCAAATTCTATGCCAAAGTGAGAAAAAATAAGAGCTATAGGATTTGTATTTTTTTCATAAAGTGACAAAAAATGTACTTCAAAATGTTTTTATTTGTCTTACACGGATTATAGGAAAAAGAAAACATGGAACTCTTGCTCTCTTTCTAAGAGATGTTCAAGCCTATCCTTAAAAACAAAACTCCATAGTTTAAGTCTTTAAACCACCTTATACAGAGCTATAATTTTCAAAAGAATTTTTTCTAAAAAAAACTGTATGGGGAGAGGGTTTAGATTTTTTAAAGAGAAAGTTGAGCATCATAATCAGAAAAATGAAAACAAGAAGTCTCGCTTTATTACCCTAAAGAGCTTAAAGAGGAGGTTTTGTTTTTTCTAAAGAAAAGATAAAAGTTTCTTAGTTTTGAAAAAGACGGGAATTAGGTAAAATCCTGTTAAAAAACCCTTATGAAGCAAGAGGACAAATAACAGGAAAAAAGAGGAGCTAGAAAAGTTCTTAATAAAAGAGAAGGTAAAAAGCATGGAGTGATTGAAAGACAGGACTCTCCAGAACCCCTAAAGAAAGGTTTTTAGAGAAAGACCTATGGAGCATACAGACATTTAGAGCTTTTAAAATAGTTGTAAAATCTCAAAAATTAAGATAAAACTAAAGTAAGGGTGAGGAGAGGTAAAGAAGTTTTTAAGGTTCATTTTTAGTTTAAAATTTAAAAGACGGAACTATAAGTTTAACAGGAAATTTTAAATTTAAAGTTATTACATGAGTAAAATTTATTTGTTTTTTCATTAGTCTTCTTAATTAAAAATGAATGAAGTCAATATTATGATATATTTTTCATCAATCCCACTGCAAGGTTTTTAGTGTCAAAGATAAAAAACAGTAAATTTTTATGGCTTGACCTAGAAATGACAGGCCTAGATGTAGAAAAAGAAGTCATTATTGAAGTTGCTGCTATCGTTACTGACAACAAATTCAAGGTACTTGACTCCTACCATGCCGTAGTAAAGCAAGCTCAACATTATATAGATCATATGGATAAATGGAATAAAAACCAACACACCCTTTCGGGACTATTAGAGGAAATTCCTCATGGCCTTGATCCGAAGACTGTAGAAAAGGACCTTATCAAACTTTCAAAAAAACATTTTAAAAAAGAGAAGATCATTCTTGCAGGAAACTCTGTTCACCACGATAGACTTTTTATCAGGCGTTATTTCAAAAATTGGTTTACTTACCTTCACTACCGCATCCTTGATGTCAGTTCCTTTAAAATTGTCTTAGCCCCCATTTTAAATATTAAATACAAAGAAAAAAAAGGAACCCATCGTGCCAAAAACGATATTTTAGAAAGCATTGAAGAACTAAAATTTTACTTAAGTAAAATCAAAGAAAAAAAGAATTAAAAATGTACTTTGTTTTCAACCATCTTAAGGGAAGGAATAAAAAAATCAGTTTTGGAATTTCTTCATGGAAAAGGACATGAGAACCATTTTTATAGGAGATGTACATGGTTGTCTTTACGAATTAAAAAGGCTTCTTGATAAACTGAACTATTGTTCAAAAGAACGCCTTATTTTTGTAGGTGATCTGATCAATAAAGGTCCTTTTTCTTTAAAAACACTAGAATTTGTTCGATCTCTAAATGCAGAATGTGTTTTAGGGAACCATGAGCTTCAGTTCTTAGAGCATTTGCAAAAAAACACAAAACTCAACTACAAAGCTCTAAGGAGCTTAAAAGAACATATGAGTTATCAGTTGTCCTTATGGGAAAAATGGCTTTCAGATCTCCCTCTTTATATTGAAGAAGAGGATTTTCTTGTGGTACATGCAGGTCTTAAACCCTATACACACCCTTCAAAAACTCCAAGATATATTTTAACCAACATACGTACTTGGGACAAAACAGGGAAAAACCTTAATAGAAAGGACTGTCCTCCTTGGTATGATTTTTATGAAGAAACCCGCCCTGTCATCTACGGCCACTGGTCTTTACAGGGTCTTTTAGAAAGAACGAACACCATAGGACTTGACTCAGGTTGCGTTTATGGAGAAAAACTCTCTGCTTTTGTTCTTCCAGAAAGGCAGATCTACCAAGTAGAGGCCTATGAAAATTATAACGCACTCTACGGAGAAAAAGGAGACTGCTAAAGAATATATGGAAATATACGATTATAAATTACAAGAAAAGAGATTTGAGTGAGCCATTATCAAAGTATAGCCATACTCAATTTCTTAGCTTTGTGCTTAGGGCTTTTTTTAAGAAAGAAAAAAATCTTCCATGTTCCTCTTATGCTTTCAGCCATTTTATCTGATTTTGCCATCATACTAGTTTTAGAATTCAAAAGAGGAGCTCTTGATACAGCTTTGTCATTTTCATCAGAGATCTTCCAACAAATCCATATCATCTTTTCCACCCTAGCTGTTATTTTTTATATACCCACAGTCATTTATGGTGTTTTACGTTTAAAAACAAAGCCCAGCTGTCAAAAAATCAACCAAAGGCATAAAAAAATAGGGTTTATAGCCTTTACTTTTAGAGCCATTGGATTTATCTTTATGTTTAGTTGGTAAATGTTGTATCAAGCTAGAAAACTTATTTTTATTTGTTCTTTGAACCTTTTTTTAGGGTTTTCAGCCCAAAGCTCACCTTTAGAGCCTGTTAAATTGGATCATCCTAGGGATACTATGACATCCTTTATAATGGCGATGAATAGCTACAGAAAGTACAAGCTACAAAAAAACAAAGAACAAGCTCAGCTAAGCCTTTCAAAAGCTACCAGAACTCTTAACATTCCTCCACTAGATTATGCTCAAAGGTTTCAAAAAGCTATACTTCTTAAAGAGATCATAGACAGGGTGATTGTAATCAATTTGAATCTGATTCCTGAAGATCCTCATTTAAGTTCATGGAGGTTAAAGGGTACAGAAATTTACATTTCAAAAGTGAGTGAAGGTGATAGAAAAGGGCAGTTTCTTTTTTCCAAAGAAACTATAAGGCGTCTTAGTGAGTTCTATAGTCTTGTAAAGCATCTAGGCTACTTAGAAGGCTCAGGACAGGGAGCCTTGTATAAACCTCCTTTGGCTCAACAGTATTTACCTGAATGGTCTAAAGAAAGTGCTTTAGGCCTTCCTTTGTGGAAATGGATTTTCATCCTTCTCGTTTTTGCATTAGGAAATGTTATTCGCTTTTTCTTTCAAAATATACTTTTATTTTTTGAAAAATGGAGTCCTAAAACAAAAGATAATTTTAGAAAAACCATTTTTCACTACTTACAAAAACCTTTGTCTTGGATAAGTGCTAGTTTGTTATGGCTTCTTTGTATTGAGCTTCTACAACTAGATGGAATATGGCTCACTCTCTTAAACATGGCAATCAAACTCACCTTAAGTTTCAGTCTTATTTGGGCCTCTTACAATTTAATTAACATTTTAGGTATTTTATTAAAAAAAATTAGTTCACAAACAGAAACATCATTAGACGATAAACTCTACCCCTTTCTCTTAAAGTCCCTGAGAATTTTTGTCGTCGTTTTCGGTACTCTTATGACACTACAAAATATGGGGCTTAACATTTTTTCTATCCTTACAGGTTTAGGAATTGGAGGTCTAGCTTTAGCCCTAGCGGCTAAAGATACAGCAGCTAACTTTTTTGGTTCTCTTATGATCTTAGTGGATCATCCTTTTTCAGCAGGAGATTGGATTAAAACAGGTTCTACAGAAGGAACTGTGGAAGATATAGGATTACGTTCTACGAAAGTACGTACCTTTTATGATTCAATTGTCACAGTTCCTAATTCTGAGATAGCCTCTCTTCCCATTGATAATATGGGTAAACGAAAGATGAGAAGAATAAAAACAACCCTTGGACTCACCTATGACACACCTCCTGAAAAATTAGAAGTTTTTATCAAAAAACTAAAAGATCTTATTTTAGCCCATCCTTCAAGCTATAAGGGTTCATGCCATGTGGTTTTCACAAACTACGGAGCTTACAGTTTAGACATTTTACTTTATTTTTTTTTAATCACAAAGAGTTGGGAGGAAGAACTTAAAGAAAAGCAAAATATTTTCATGTCCATTCTCAAACTGGCTCATAAAGAACAAATTAGCTTTGCTTTCCCTACCCAAACTGTTCATTTAGAAAACACCCTTCCTAAGACATAGGTTACTCTTATGCTCATACCAGAATCAAGTTAATGAAGCCTTCATAAAATGGCCTCCTCAAAATAATCTGTGGGTTCCCGGAGGTTCTTTTGAGGAGGATAAGTTAAGGGAGGTTAAAAAACCGAGTTACAGTTCTTCCTAATCAAACCTCCCCTCATATTCAATAGCAAATCTGTTCATAGCAGGCTTAAATCAAGAGTGGTTCAAAAACCAAGGGGTCTTTTTTAGAAAAAGAAGTCTTGAAAAAAATCAAAACCAGAATTTTGGTTGAAGAGGTAATTTCAAACTTAAATTAAAACTTACCTCATGGACTCGTAAACTAGGAGGAGCTTGCCTTCTTTTAAATTCATTTTTAAGTATAATTTTTAGCCACTTTTTTTCTTCTTTGTTGTTATAAGACTCCCCTTTGTGAATCATACTTTCAATAAAGCCATCAAGTGTCTCATAGGGAGGGAGGGTGTCTTGATCCCTTTGGTTTTTTTTGAGTTCAGCAGATGGAGCCCTCAGTATGATCTCCTTAGGAATCATATGAGAGTAATGGGTTTTAGAAAAATCGTAAACTTCTGTCTTCAAAAGATCACCTATAGGAGCGATCGCTCCTATAGCATCTCCGTACATGGTCATATAACCTGTTGCTAGTTCGCTTTTGTTGGCTGTGCAAAGAAGAAGAGCTTTTTTGTCATTACTAAAAGCCATAAGAATCATACCTCTTATTCTAGCTTGTAAGTTCTCTAAAGTGATACTTTCTTTTAGATTTCCCAAATATTTTTCAAAATCTTCTTTCATCACCTCATAGAGTTTGGTTATGGGGAATTCATAAAAATGAGCATTCAAGTTTTGTGCAAGCTGTTTAGCTAAGGTAAGACTTTCCTTTAGATTAAAAGAAGAAGGCATAGCAATACAGTGAACCTTATCAGACCCTAAAGCTTCAGAGGCTAAACTTGCTACAAGTGCCGAATCAATACCGCCACTGAGTCCTAAACATACGTTTTTCTGATCTGTTTTTTGTAAGAATTCTTTTAAACCTAAAAGAAGGGCATCTTTTGAGTCCTCTTTTTTACTTTTATAAGAAAGAGATTTTTTAGTTTTTTCCAAAGGAAAAGTAAAGCTTTTAAGATCTTCTTTAAAACTTTTAAGCTTTAAAGCCATGTTTTGTTCTTTATCCATAACAAAACTTCTTCCGTCAAAAATGATTTCATCCTGTGCTCCTACAGAGTTGACATAGATTAAAGGAGCCTTGAGTTCTGATACGATCGATTGAGCCATTTTTTTTCTCTTCTCTGGTTTATTGTGACAGAAAGGAGAAGCATTTAAACTTAAGATAGCATCTTTTTTTTCATTCTTAAATTTGTAAAGGGGATTTTTTTTATAAGAAAAATGTTTTTCACTTTCACTAAAGCCCCATAAATCTTCACAGATTAAAACTTGGAAGCGAAATCCTTTTAAACAGAAAAAATTGTTTTTAGGTTCAAGACAAGGCTCTACATTACGCAACTCATCAAACAAGCCATAATGAGGAATAAGAGTTTTATAAAAGAACTGAGGTGGCTTGTTTTTTTGTAAAAAAGTGGCTGAGTTAAGAGTTTTTCGGTCAGAGCTTGTAGAACTTTGAGTGAAAAGCCCCAAAAGAAGAGCTTGATTTTCAGAAAGCTCTTGGGATAGAACCTTAAGAGCTTTTCTCTGGGCTTTAAGAAGAGAAAATCTTTGTAAAAGATCTTGAGGAGGGTAGCCTATTAAAGTACTTTCTGGAAAAATGATAAGATCATCATCCCTACCTTTTTTAACAAAAGATTTTATGGTTTCTACATTATGAGATAAATCTCCTAGAACAGATTTCATCTGTGCAATAGCTATTCTCATCTTTACTTAAAATACAGTAAATAAGAGATTTTGACAAAGTTTGTGTTAAAACCTCTTAGAAAATGCCTGTTTTTTATGAGAAACCCTTAGGCCTGATTTCTTGATAAACTTGATTTTATCAGAACGTACAGTCCATATACCATAAATTATTTTTTCACTACCTTTGTCTTTTATATCGAATAAAATCTGCCAAAGACCGAGAGTTCCTACCCCTAAAACTTTCAATTTCCTTTCCCAAGTCCTGATTGCCGTATCGCAAAGGTTTTCTAAATTTTGTGCGATCTTGTAATTAGTATCGCCATGAGTCAAAATCTGAAGGCGTTCTATGATATTTTCAAATTCTTTTTTATGCTCAAAGGTGATTCGCCTTAAAAGGGGTAGTATGTCATAGGCCTCATTTCTAGACCAAGTTTTCTTTTTAAAAGGAATATAAAATACACTCATTTTTTTTACCTTCTTTATAATTATGAGCTTTAAGAAAGATATAAGTTATCAATTCAAACTCTCAAAATTCATATTCTGTTAGAACAAGATTTTTAAAGAATCAAGCTTTATTTTAGAGTGATTTTGCAATTTGCTGCATCTGACCACCAATGTATATAATAATAACGAGTATAATAAAAATAATGAAAACCCATTTAAGAATGTTAGGTAGGTTTAAAAAAGCCCAATCATCTTCTTTTTTTTGTAAATTTTTCTTTTTTTCTTTCGTGCTTTTAAATGCGACAAATTGAGAAGAGGAATCCACATTTTTATCGAAAGAAGCTTTAGTAGTTTTGTTTGTAATATTTTCATCCTCTGTATTATAGAACTCTTCTTCAGGTGTAAAAAAACTAAGGTCTCTTGTATTTGAGCTTGTGTCTTCAGAAATACTCCTTGAAGCTTGAGCAGAGGGGTTGAGGTAAGAATTTTGAGGTTTTACTCTTTTTTTTCTCTTTCTTCCTTTCGTAAAAAAGCTTCTCTTTCTAGAATGAGAAAGAGGTGTGAGGAAGCTATTTTGAGATGAGTTTATTTGGCTTTGTTGTAGTGATGAAAAAGATAAAGAAGAGGAAGAGTTTTTTTGTTCTTGAGCTTTTTTTTGAGCTTTTTTCCTTTGAGCTTCTCTCCTCTGCTCTTCACTTTCTCTAATACGTAAAGAGGTTTCTTCTAAAACTTTTCTACACTCAGGGGAGGCTACAGCTAACTCTCCTACTTCTAGAAGACAGGCAATATAATCTTTAAAATAAGACTCCATATAGGAATCAAAAGTCGTATGAAATTGAGAAATAAGAGATGCTACAAAAAAAACAGAAAGAAGAGCTAGAAGAAGGGTTTCTAAAAGAGCCTGTCCTTTACTATAGTACCCCTCTCGACAAAATCTAAAATTTGGTTTTATAATAAAGAGTGACATCTCTTAACCTTTATCGGAAAAAAATCTTTATTTGTTTAATCATTATGATGGCTTTTTTCTTGGAGGCAAGCTCCTTAGAGCAGTCTAAGAAAGGACTAAAGGCTTATAAGGAACAGGATTTTTCCTCCTGCATTAAGTTTTTAAGCCCTCATTCTGAAACTCTACCTGTTTCAGGCCTTCTTATTCTTTCTAAATGCTTTCAAAAAACAAAGAATTACAAAGAAGCACAAAACCATTTGAATTTACTTTTTTTAAAAAAGCCAGACTATAAGCCAGCTCTTTATTTTCAAGCTGAACTTTACAACTTACAAAATAAAAAAGATAAAGTCATACACACGTATAACAGAATTATTTTCAAATACTCTAAAGACAAAAAAGCTTACGACCTTCTTTTAGAAGTGCTAATTCAACAAAACAGCCATTATGAGACAAAAGAACTTCTTTTGGATATGATCAAACGTTTTGGAAACAAAACTATATATATTAAAAAACTTTGCAAAGTGTATTTAGATATTAAGTTAGCTGTAGAATCATTAGAAGTCTGTCAAAAAGCCTTGAAAGCATGGCCTCAAGATGAAGAACTTAACATTTATTTGGCTGAGTCGTATTTTCTTAATAGCAGAGAAGATCAAAGGCAAAAACAGTACATTGTTTCATCTAAAAAATTCCCTCACTCTGAGTTTGTTCAGAGGGTTTTAGGTGATTTTTATTTTGAGAAAAAAAATTACTCTCTCTCTTACAAATACTACAAAAAGGCTTATGAGAACAAGAAAGATTCCTTTGAAGCACTGAAAGGCTTTGCTTTAAGTTCTTTTGAGTTAAAAAAATATAAAGAAGCTTTAGAGCTTTTTCAAAAAGCCTGCACTTTATCTTCTGCAAAGATTTTTAAGGAGTTTCTGAAAGCTAAAAGTGTAATTTTAGCTAATAATATTACGGATTGGATAAAACTTTATAGAATGGCTTTTGAAAGCTGTGAGAGAACAAAAAAAGTCAAAAGGAAAGAATAAACATGAAAGAACTTTGAGGACATATCTTATGAAACTACTTTTTTATGTAAAAGGAACTTTTCATAGGTTAGTCGTAAGATGAAAAGTCAGAAGTTTTTTTTAAAATCCAGATAAAAATTTGGAGGAGAATCAATCAACTTTGGAGCATTTTTGTGGAAGAATCTCTTTTACAGCATCAATATTTTAGTTTCTGAAAATTTTTTTTACACCTTAAAGTTTTTTGCTGTTTTTCTTGCAATGATTTTCAGTAAAAAATCGCAAAAAAGCAAGTTATTTTAGCTAATTGCCACTTTTTCACATAGTGACTCATTTAAGCGGTCAGGTAATTTTAAATTTCTCTTTAGAGAAATTTAAAATTTAGAGAAACTTCTTTTTTGAACCCTATTTTTTAAAAAAAAGAGTCTTAAAGGGATTCCTTGCAAGCTCCATCTTTTTTTTAAACTCTTCACGAGAAATCTTTTATGAGAATCTTTTAATCCTTCAGGATAATTACTAAAGATGAGAAAGCTGGGAGGAGTTTGATGTGTTTGGGTTCCATAATAAAGATTTATGGATTTATTTCTATAGAGAGGGCTGGGGAGTCTTTTAAAAACTTCTCTAATTCCTTCGTTTACATCAGAGGTTTTAATTTTTATAGAAAGTTTTTCTTTAATATCTTCTATCTTTCTGAAGAGTTTTTCTATACCTTCTCCTGTTTTAGCACTTATGAGGTGAGTGAAAAGATTCTTTTCATCAATAAAATGAAGAATTTGTTTTACACATCGTCTGAAATCAAGTGCGTGATTTTCCTTTTGTAGACGAGCTAAATCGCTCTTATTTCCTAAAACAATAAAAGGTTTATAGTTTTCTTGAATGAGTTCTATGACTCTGGCATCTTGAACTGAAGGATAAATAAGGGAATCGATAAAATATAAAACAAGATCACATGTTTGAATGGTTTTTTGAGCTTTAAGTCCTGAAAGAAGCTCTATGTGATCTTTTCTTTTAGCTTTTTTTCTAAGACCTGCTGTATCAATCAGTTCATAGGCTTTTTCTTTAAAATAAAAAGATTCTGTTACAGGATCTATGGTGGTGCCTGCTTTTTCTGTAACAATCATACGGTGATAACCTAGAAGGTAATTGCAAAAAGAACTTTTCCCTGTATTAGGTTTCCCTAAAACAGCAAGTCTAAAGTTCTTTTTCTGAGGAAGGCTTTTGTGTTTTGTTTTTTGATAAAGAAGGTTCGTAATCCATTCTATAATTTCAGGAACTCCTTTATGATTTTCAAAAGAGGCTTCATGAATTTCTTTTCCTAATCCATAAAAGTCATTCAATTTATAACTATCATGAGAGTTGTCGATTTTATTCACAACAAGATAAATATTTTTGTTAATTTTTTTTACAAATTTTAAAAGCTCTCTATCTTCTAAATGGAACCCTCTTTTAGCATCATAGATTACAACAAAGGCTTTAACGTCTTTTAAGAGATTAGTAATTTGTTCTCTAATAGATTTGGCAAAAATATTTTTATTTGTAAAATCAAGCCCCCCTGTATCAGCTACTGTAAAGTGTTGTCCCCACCAATGAGCTTCTCCTATAAGAACATCTCTGGTCACACCAGGCTGGTCTTTAACTAAAGACTTTCGTGTTTTAATAAGGATGTTAAAGAGAGTGCTTTTTCCTGCATTAGGAGGCCCTATAAGAGCCACTTGAGGCTTGGTGTTAATTTGTGACATAACCTAACTCCTTTATCATTTTTTCATGATCAAACCAATGAGGTTTTGCAGTAATGTAGAACTTTAAAGTTACTTTTTTCTCAAGATGTTTTTCTAAGGATTTCTGAGTCATTTCTCTTATTTCTTTGATTTTAGAGCCCCCTTTTCCAAGAACAATAGCTTTGTGGCCGGTTTTATGAACAATGATGTTTATATGAGCTATAAGACTTTGAGGAGACTCTTTAAAGTTTTGTACTTTGACAGCTACTTGGTAGGGAATTTCTTGGTGCAAACAATTAAAACAGCTTTCTAAAGTAAATTCACAAAAAATTTCCCTTAAAGTTTGTGTTGTATAAAGATCTTGGTGGTAAAGTAAATCTGATTCTTTAAGCCAAGGGTCTATGAGTTTTAAAACGTCTTCAGTTATTTTTTCAGATTTTTTTATCGAGCTTAAACAAAATGGAATGCTCTCTTCTTGTAACTTTTTTTTTAAAATCTCTATTCTGTGAGAAAAACTTAGGTCTGTTTTTGTAATTACTCCGGCCCAAGGTTTCTTAGCTTTATAGGCTAATTGAAAGAGTTCTTCTATGCATTCAATATTTTTTTCATCAATATTAAAAAGAGCTAGGATTCCATCACATTCTTTAACAGCACTTATCCACTGTTTTTGTAAAAACTTGTTAAGACCTTTATGAGCTTTGATGATTCCAGGAGGATCGATAAAAACCACCTGTCTTTCAGAATCAAGATAAATTCCTCGTATTTTTTTTCTCGTAGTCTGAGGTTTCTTGGTAACAATAGAGAGTTTTTGTCCTACAATATGGTTTACAAGTGAGCTTTTTCCTGCATTAGCTTGTGCTAAAAGTGTGATAAGACCTGTCTTCATAAAAGTGTCTCAATTTCTGGGAGTTTTTCCATAGCTTTTTGGGCTGCATTTTGTGAAGCTTCTTTTTTATTCTTCCCCTCCCCTTGAGAGATCATGTATTTGTCAAAGAAAATTTGCACAGTAAAAGTCTTCTTGTGAGGAGGTCCTTCTTCTTCAATAATTTTGTAATAAGGAGGACGTTTAATTTTTTTTTGAAAAAACTCCTGTAATCTTGTTTTATAATCTTTCTCAAATTTTACTTTATAAGAAAGCTTATCTAAATAAGATTTGAAAAGATGAATAACAATTTTTTTTGTGCTTTTTAAACCGTACTTTAAATGAAAAGCCCCTATTAAAGCTTCTAAAGTAGAAGCAATGATCCTTTTGTTTTTACAACAACCTAGTTTTAATTCACTTTTTCCCAAAAGAATTTTCTTTTCAAGCTCCAATTGAGTTCCTACTTCATACAAGGTCTCTATGTTGACAAGACTAGCCCTCCAAAGAGAAAGGGTTCCTTCTTGAGCTTTAGGATGTTCATCCATAAGATACTCGCTAAGGATAAGGTCTAAAACAGCATCTCCTAGAAACTCAAGTCTCTCATTGTTTCCAAAGTATTTATGAGTACTTTTATAGCTTTTATGCGTAAGAGCTTTTTGGAATAGTGGATCTTTAAGATCGAATTTTAAACTCATCATTCTTTCCTACCGTATAGAAAGAATCAATAAAAGCTTTTCCACTCTACAAGCTACGCTTTTTTTCATTCCTTCTCTTTTGTTTGAACTTATAGCATTAAAGCAGAAAAAAACAAGAAAAATTTAAATTTTCCTCATTTACAAAGGTTTTAGAGTGGTTTTTAAAAACAGAAAAAATGTGGATTTCTTATGAATTTTCTTTGGACCACAAAAAACCCTTTAAAAACAGTCTGTTAGAAGCTTTAGAAAATAATGTAGCAAATTATCAGTCTTATTCTTAAATATCAAATTTAAAAAATTACTCCACTATTTCTACTCATGCCAATGAGTCACTTTGTGTAAACTTGTTGTTTCTTAACAAACAAAAACCTCCATGGAAGCCTCACTGTCTTCTATCTACTTGAAAAATTTACAAAGTTTATTCAAAAAGCCCTTCTTATACCATTTCCAAAAATTAATTCGACATTTTTTTTAACGCATAGCATCCTGTCTTTTTAATCAAACTCTGTTAAATTTTTAGAGTGTCTATCAAAAAGTATATCAAGAAAAAACACTTCTCCATTTACAAAAAAGTTTTTCAAAAATGAGTCTTCTGTACTATCAACCTCATATCTGCATGCTGGTTAACGCATTAAGATGACACGAAAGAGCTTTGCCGCTTAATCTTTTTTCAACGACTTTGCTATGTATGTCATCTAGGACAGCGTAAAAGCTCCAAAAAGACTTAAATGCACTTTTTTATGTTTTGACTTACTTCCTTACCCTAAAAATAAAAAATACAATCTTTGTATAGTAATTTCATTTAGGTTTTCAGGTTTTTCCCTAGAGAATCGACTAGAAAATCTAAGTGTATTCACTATATGTGTTTCAATGATGCGAATGAGTCACTTCATTGAAACACTCCCATAATACAAAACCCAACATCTCTCTAGCACAAGCTACTTTGACTTTGTTAATAGGTTTACCACTATGAATCATTTTATGTGATTGATCTTTCTCCAAAAAAGTGGACAGTTTTTTGGGGAAAGATCACTTATTTTTTACTACAGATTCCTACGGTACTCTCCACCAACTTCATAAAGAGCTTGTGTCATTTGCGAAAGGGTGAGTACAGAACAAACCTTCATAAGAATTTCAAAGGTATTTTTCCCCTCTAAAACAGCTTTCTTCAAATCCTCTACAGCTTTCTTGGCCTCTTTTTTATGAACTGTTTTGTATTTTTTTATGTGTTGCAATTGTGTTTTCTTAGCCTTTTGAGAAGACCTTGTCATGTTAATTTTAGGAGGCTCATAATTTTCTTCCAGAACTTTTTGATCAATAAAAGTGTTTACTCCTATAACAGGAAGACTTCCGTTATGCTTTAAACTTTCATAATAAAGTGAATCTTCTTGAATTTGGCTTCTTTGGTACTGTCTCTCCATAGCTCCTAAAACTCCTCCTCTTTCATTAAGTTTTAAAAACTCATCCAAAACAGCTTCTTCTACAAGATCTGTTAAATAATGAATAAAATAACTCCCCTGTAAAGGGTTCTCATTTTTAGAATAACCGTACTCTTTGTTAATGATAAGCTGTATGGCTTGAGCACGTCTGACTGACTCTTCTGTGGGTGTTGTGATTGCTTCATCATAAGCATTAGTATGAAGAGAGTTACAGTGATCTGAGAGAGCTGTTAAAGCCTCTAAAGTGGTGCGAATGTCATTGAACTCGATCTCTTGATCATGAAGAGAACGACCGCTAGTTTGAATGTGATATTTTAGTTTTTGAGACCGAACATTTCCCTTGTACTTTTCCTTCATACTAATAGCCCAAAGACGTCGAGCTACGCGACCTAATACTGTATACTCAGGATCCATACCGTTAGAAAAGAAAAAAGAAAGGTTAGGGGCAAAGTCATCAATACGCATGCCTCTGCTTAAATAATATTCTACATAAGTAAAAGCATTGCTTAAGGTTAAAGCCAATTGTGTTATGGGATTAGCTCCTGCTTCTGCAATATGATAACCAGAAATACTCACAGAATAAAAATTTTTGACTTTATTTTGAACGAAATATTCTTGAATATCAGCCATCATCTTAAGCGAAAAATCAATAGAAAAGATACAAGTGTTTTGCCCCTGGTCTTCTTTTAAAATATCGGCTTGCACGGTGCCTCTTACAGTATTGAGAGTAAAGGCTTTTATTCCTTCATATTCTTTTAGACTTAAGTCTCTTCCTAACTCTTTGTGTTTTTTCTGAACTTGTTGATCAATAGCTGTGTTCATAAAAAAAGCTAAAATCATAGGTGCTGGTCCATTGATAGTCATGCTTACACTTGTAAGAGGATCGCAAAGATCAAAATTTTTATAAAGCTCTTTCATGTCATCTAAAGTAGAAACACTCACACCACTTTCACCCACTTTACCGTAAATATCAGGATTCTCGTGAGGATCTTGTCCGTAAAGAGTAACACTATCAAAAGCTGTAGAAAGTCGCTTGGCTGTGTTTTTTTGGCTTAAGTAATGAAACCTTTGGTTTGTCTGCGAAGGAGTGCCTTCACCAGCAAATTGTCTAAGAGGTAATTCATCAAGACGTTTGAGATGAAAAACTCCTGATGTAAAAGGGAATTCCCCTGGAACGTTTTCTAAACATAAAAACTCAAATCGTTCTCCCCAGTCTTGAAGAACAGGGTAGCACACTCTAGGAAGACGAGACCCTGAAAGACTTTCTAAGTAAAGGGGTTGAGAGATTTTTTTTCTAGAACGATAAACCAAAGTTTCTTTCTTGTAAGTCTGTAAGTTTTGTTCATAGCTTTCTAGAAGCTTTAACTCCTCATGATGGAACTCTTCTCTTAACTGGGTTTGTTTTTCTTTCATATCAGAAGTATAAAGTCCCAAATTTTTTACCCTTTCTAAAGCTCCTAACTGCGAAGCCTTTTGAGCTATTTTATGGACACGTTTTTTGTACTGTCTTACTGTTGAAACAATCTCACTCAAATAATTTTGTCTTTCTGAAGGAATGATGATTTCTTTTTTTGAGGAATTCAATGAATAAGTATTATAATTTGAGTGAGACCAGAGGGTGTCATAACTTGCAAGCTTTGAAGAGAGATCTAAAAAAAGCTTGTTTATTCCTAGATCGTTAAACTGACTGGCTTGTGTTAAATAAATGGGAAACTCACTGATTGCGGAAGAGAAGAGTTTTTTAGACCGACGGTATTGTTTTTTTACACTACGAACAGCATCCTCAGATCCACGATGATCGGATTTATTGATCACAATAAAATCAGCGTGATCTATCATTTCAATCTTTTCAAGCTGTGTTTCTGCACCAAATTCTGAAGTCATTACATAAAGGCTTTCATCACAAATCTTTGTGATAGCTAAACCTCCTTGCCCAATGCCAGAAGATTCCGCAATGATGAGATCAAAATCCAAGGCTTTAAGTTCATTAAGTATAAGAGGTAGAGACTGAGAGAGTTCATTGCTCGACTCTCTTGAGGCCAAGGATCTCATGTAAACACCTTCACGTTTCAAAGAGTTCATACGAATCCGATCACCTAAAAGAGCACCTCCTGTTTTCTTCTTGCTGGGATCAACACAAATCACAGCTACATGAAGTTTAGGATAAAAGTTTAAAAATCTTTGTATTAACTCATCGACTAAAGAACTCTTTCCTGATCCCCCCGTTCCTGTCACTCCTATAATAGGAGGTTTTTTTTCTTTTTTAAAAGAATCAAGAAGCTTTCTAAATTCTTTCACATCTTTTTGATTCTCTACAGAAGAACATAAAAGACCCAAATCTCTATGAGGGAATTCTTTTGTTTTCCCTTTCGGTTTTTTTGATAAGAAAGATTCATTGAGATCAAAATCACAGCTTTGTAAAATAAAATTCTTCATCCCTTCTAAACCGATCTTACGGTTCTCGTGAGGGTGAAAGATTCTTGTAATTCCATAAGATTCAAGCTCTTTTTTTTCCTCATAAACAATAACACTGCCTCCTCCGCCGAAAATTTTTACATAAGACCCGCCTTTTTCATTTAAAAGATCCTTTATGTACTTAAAATACTCTAAATGCCCTCCTTGATAAGAACTGATACAAATTCCCTGCACTCCTTCCTGAAGAGCTGTTTCTACAACCTCTTTCACGGAACGGTTGTGTCCTAAATGAATAATTTCAGCCCCTCCGTCCTGCAAGATTCTTCTTATAATGTTAATGCTTGCATCATGGCCATCAAATAAAGCTGTGGCTGTTACAATACGTACTGAGTTTTTAAGTTTCATAGAAAGCTTTGCCTTGCTTTTATGAGATCTCTTATCTTTTTAATATTCATAAAACCCTTTTTTTGTTTTACGTCCATACCAGCCGGCTTCTACGTACTTAATCAAAAGAGGGCAGGGTCTATACTTACTATCTCCTAAAACATCATGCAAAACTTTCATAATAGCAAGGCAGGTGTCTAAGCCAATAAAATCAGCTAAAGCTAAAGGCCCCATAGGGTGATGAGTTCCTAGTTTCATAGCACAATCAATGTCATTTGCAGAAGCAACACCCTCGTAAAGAGTGAAAATAGCTTCATTGATCATAGGCATAAGAATGCGGTTAACCACAAAACCAGGGAAATCTTTTGCTTCAATAAAAACTTTATCCAAACTTTCAGAAAATTTTTTGACTTGAGAGAAAGTTTCATCCGATGTAGCAAGACCTCTTATGCCTTCAACAAGTTTCATAACAGGAACTGGATTCATAAAATGCATGCCTGCAACCTTTTCAGGACGTTTTGTACTAGAGGCTATATCTGTAATAGAGATAGAAGATGTATTTGATAAAAGAAGTGTTTGAGAGGGGCAGATTCTATCTAAATCTTTAAACACCTTTTTTTTAAGGTCTCTATCCTCTACAACAGCTTCAATCACAACATCACAATCTTTAAAAGAATTCATCTGAGTGGATGTTCTGATGAGGTTTAAAAGATGGGTCTTTTCAAGATCGGTCATTTTTTCTTTAGCTATAAACTTATCACAACTCTTTGAAATAATCTCTAAAGCTCGATCCAAGGCGTTTTGATCTACATCCACGAGAATTACAGAATGATTTTTCTTCGCTATAATTTGTGAAATACCACTTCCCATTTGCCCTGAACCTAAAACTCCAATCTTCATAACATCCCTTCTCTTTCTTGTCTTTTAACCTTCACTTATCTTTATACCAAAAAACCACTTAAGTCACCTATAAAAATACTTAAAAAAACTTTAGTTTAAAGACCCTTCTCTTTATAAGCTTTTAACATAATCTTGTAGACTTTGTCCCTTAAAGCATTTACCTCTTGTTCAGAGTGGTGTTTTGTACTTATAGGTTCCAAAATTTTCAGTCTTATCTTATGAGTCCAAGCTTTTGTGCAGGCAAGTTTGTCTTTTGAGTGAAAGGCCTTAGCAGTCCCATAAACAAGGACAGGGAGGATATCCGTTTTGGCATGAACAGCAAAGTAAAAGGGTCCTCTTTTAAAACCCCCTAAGACTCCCTCTTCATAACGAGTTCCTTCAGGAGAAAGAGCATAACTTAAACCTTTCTCAACATTGATAATGGACTTTTCGTAAAGAACTAAAACCTTCTTGCGAGCCCTTCTGTCAACAGGCAGAGTATCGATCATTTTTAAACAAGTTCCAAAAAAAGGAATTTTAAAAAGCTCTATTTTTGCTCCAAATCTAAAGCTTCTTGGAAGGGAAATTGATAAAACAGGTATATCCAAATGACTTGCATGTTTAAATAAAAATAAGCATCCTTTTTGAGACAAAGGAACATTTTCTCTTCCCTCCACTTCAATTTTAAGATTTAAAAACAACACAATGCCTTTGTTAAAAAAATAAATCCAAAAATCACCTATTTTTATGGCACTTTTATAAGAAAGAAAAGGTTTTAATAGAGCAAATAACAAAAGCCCTATAAAGCAAATAAAAATCATTATGATTACAAAGGGTAAAAACAACCCCCCCCTTAATAAGAAAAGAACTTTTAACATAAGGGCATCTTACCATATTTCCAATATAAAAAAAAGGTAACTGCTCACTCTCGTAAGTTTTTATTTAAAGCCATAGAGATGGCTTCTAAAGAAGAATACCCTCTATTTCTCATTGTTTTAACATAGCTGGTAATACGACAAAAATATTTCGCCATTTCTTCTGTTCTGAAACACCCTGACACTTTCTTTTTCACTTTAGTCATTCTTAGATCTCTTTCAGCTCTGTTATTAGTAGGATCTACGTTCTTTCTTTTAGCAAAACACAGTATTTCTGCTTCATACTTTTTAAATCGCAGCCAAAGGTTTTGAGCTTGTGTATGCTTTATTCGTCCTTTCTTGCCATTTTTCTTAGGAAATTCTGGAAGCTCTTTTAAGCCTTTTGTAAGAATACTCCTATACCTTCTCTGAAGAGTTTCGTACTCTTTTTGAGTCAGAACTCTTGACTCTTTTTTATGAACTAACTCCACAGTCTCTTTAAGAAGTTTTTTGAGATTTGTAGCCCATTTGAATCCATTGCTTTCTTCTATAAATTTAAGCTCTCTCAAAAGGTGAGCCACACACAAAGCATGAGTTATCTTATCATAACAAAAGTAAGGACTCCAACAATCATGCACAAGCACTCCTCCATATCTATCCAAGAGACCAATATCTTTTATGGCTTCCCTTCCACCTGAAAGGTGGAGAAACTGCAAGACTAATTCTCCTGAACTATAAGTATGAATCCAGTAGTTTTTACCCTTAACCCTCATAGAGGTCTCATCAACATGAATGACCTCTGATTCAAGTATCTTTTCTTTCATCTGCTCTTCCCAACTTTTAAGAAACTCTCCTAATTCAGCAATGTATCTCAACATAACTGCAGGAGAAATCATTCGACCTATAAGCCCCATGTAATGTTCCCCAACACGCTCTAAAAGACAGCATCTGAACTATAATGAAATTGATGATGGAAGCTCTAATGCCTATACCATACTGAAGAGGACCACTCATACCTTTAGGGAATTGACCTTTATTTCTAGCTCCACATGAGGGACAATTCTTAACTTCAGAAGTTACAGTATGGGTCTGAATTTCATAAAAAATATCAATCTTTTTACGCTTCTCAAGGCTTTTTACCTCTGCTGTCTTTAAACACATCCCACACTGAGAACACTCTGAGGGAGAGACAGTCTCCTCACTGTTTTGTATCTTTACTGTTATCAAGTCTAGAGCCCTTTTTCTGACTCCCACTAGCTTTCTTATTACGATTCCCTTGACGACTAAAATCTTGCGAAGGAGGAAGACCGCTGTTGCTGGAATTTTTTCGAACCTGTTTTTCTAAAAACACAACAATCAGAATGTTCACAACCTTAAAGAGAGATTCAACAATCACAGAAATCTCAGTAGGCACAGAACCTTTCTTTGCAAACTTATCAAAGTCACTTCTTATATTTTCAATCTCATTTCTGATGGAGGTCTTATTTATTGTCATTTGAAAAAAGGCCTCCTCAAAAGAATCTGTGGGTTCCCGGAGGTTCTTTTGAGGAGGCCTTTTGGCTCCTCCCGGGAATCTGTAAAAGCAAGACTTTTATCTTAAAACAGGTCTAAAGTTAGGGATAACTGAACAATGTAGGTGAGCAGTTACAAAAAAAGCTCTTAAATAAAATGGGGGGATTTACTTAAGAGCTTAAAATATCTAAAATAAAAAGTGTAAGTGCTGTAAAAAATTGCAGTTTTTATAGCTTAACAAATGAATTTTTTTCTATAAGTACCTCAATAATTTACTCAACACTTATGACGGTTACAAACTCACCAAGATTTCCTCTCAAACCATTATTATCAACTCTACTGTAGTCATAGTCATTCTGAAAACTTACTGTTCCGTAAAACACTTCATAAATTTTGCCGTTATCACTTTCAAAATCTGAAAGAGTTCCATTAAGATTCAATAGGTTCCTTCCCCTATCTCCATCATTAAAAGCAAAGGTTACTTCAAGAAATTCATTATTTTCACGATAATTAACAATTTCATCTGAATAAATCTCATAGTCTCTAAAAGACACTTTAATCTCACCCTTGCCGTAATCATAGATCCTTGTGGAAATCCTTACGTCAGTTTGAGACTCTCCTTCACAACCTGCTTTCAGAGACGCATAATTGAAGTCATCTAGTAAAGGATCATTAAACCCTGTAAGAAAGTCAGAAGCCTTGTCAGAAAAAGTTCTATTATCTCTTGATGAATAAATTTGCTCCCAACAACTCATCACAACTTGAACTAAAGAGCTTTCATCAAATTTATGAACTGGGCTTAAAAAACCCTCCTGGTCTGTGTGCTTATTACAGCCGATTAAGAAAAAGCTCAGAACAATAGAGCTTATAAAAAAATGATATTTTGTTTTCATAATAAATCCCTCCTCTTACTTCTTTAAGTTGCAAGCTCTATGCCCAAAATCCTTCAATCTAAGGCCTATAAACCCTAAAAAGCTTTGCTTTTCGATCTTAAAGACAAATTTGGAGAAACACTTGTCTAAGTTTTATACATTTTCTTTCTTATGTATCAAAATAAGATACTTTTAAATCCTAAGAAGCTGTTAAGAAATAACTTAGATATTTCAGATTTTATGTCGTAAGATTTACATGTGCTATTAGAGAGAGATCGTCAATTAAGATTAAAGCTTACAATGACTTTTCATTTATTACAACAAAAAGCAAAGGAGGATTTTCGTATGATAAGGAAAGTTTTAACAGATTCTATTTGGCAACAGTTAAGTGCTATTATGAAAACAAAGAGTTGTTATAACTCATCTAATCAATCGTAATGTCATGGAGAGGCCATTTTGTGGAAACTGCGTACAGGCTGTCCCTGGCGTGATATTCCTGAACAGTTCTGTCCTTGGAAGACAGCATACAACCGTTTTAATAGATGGATACAAAAAGGACTATGGGATGATTTTTTGTAACTGCTCACTCTCGTAAATTTTTATTTAAAGCCATAGAGATGGCTTCTAAAGAAGAATACCCTTTATTTCTCATTGTTTTAACATAGCTGGTAATGCGACAAAAATATTTCGCCATTTCTTCTGTTCTGAAACACCCTGACACTTTCTTTTTCACCTTAGTCATTCTTAGATCTCTTTCAGCTCTGTTATTAGTAGGATCTACGTTCTTTCTTTTAGCAAAACACAGTATTTCTGCTTCATACTTTTTAAATCGCAGCCAAAGGTTTTGAGCTTGTGTATGCTTTATTCGTCCTTTCTTGCCATTTTTCTTAGGAAATTCTGGAAGCTCTTTTAAGCCTTTTGTAAGAATACTCCTATACCTTCTCTGAAGAGTTTCGTACTCTTTTTGAGTCAGAACTCTTGACTCTTTTTTATGAACTAACTCCACAGTCTCTTTAAGAAGTTTTTTGAGATTTGTAGCCCATTTGAATCCATTGCTTTCTTCTATAAATTTAAGCTCTCTCAAAAGGTGAGCCACACACAAAGCATGAGTTATCTTATCATAACAAAAGTAAGGACTCCAACAATCATGCACAAGCACTCCTCCATATCTATCCAAGAGACCAATATCTTTTATGGCTTCCCTTCCACCTGAAAGGTGGAGAAACTGCAAGACTAATTCTCCTGAACTATAAGTATGAATCCAGTAGTTTTTACCCTTAACCCTCATAGAGGTCTCATCAACATGAATGACCTCTGATTCAAGTATCTTTTCTTTCATCTGCTCTTCCCAACTTTTAAGAAACTCTCCTAATTCAGCAATGTATCTCAACATAACTGCAGGAGAAATCATTCGACCTATAAGCCCCATGTAATGTTCCCCAACACGCTCTAAAAGACAGCATCTGAACTATAATGAAATTGATGATGGAAGCTCTAATGCCTATACCATACTGAAGAGGACCACTCATACCTTTAGGGAATTGACCTTTATTTCTAGCTCCACATGAGGGACAATTCTTAACTTCAGAAGTTACAGTATGGGTCTGAATTTCATAAAAAATATCAATCTTTTTACGCTTTTCAAGGCTTTTTACCTCTGCTGTCTTTAAACACATCCCACACTGAGAACACTCTGAGGGAAAGACAGTCTCCTCACTGTTTGTATCTTTACTGTTATCAAGTCTAGAGCCCTTTTTTTGACTCCCACTAGCTTTCTTATTACGATTCCCTTGACGACTAAAATCTTGCGAAGGAGGAAGACCGCTGTTGCTGGAATTTTTTCGAACCTGTTTTTCTAAAAGCACAACAATCAGAATGTTCACAACCTTAAAGAGAGATTCAAAAACCACAGAAATCTCAGTAGGCACAGAACCTTTCTTTGCAAGCTTATCAAAGTCACTTCTTATATTTTCAATCTCATTTCTGATGGAGGTCTTATTTATTGTCATTTGAAAAAAGTATTTAAAAGAAAATCTGTAAGAACAAGACTTTTATCTTAAAACAGGTCTAAAGTTAGGGATAACTGAACAATGTAGGTGAGCAGTTACGATTTTTTTTACTTTACGAAAGGAGGTTAATACAGAGGTGCCTCGACAGAAGTTACACAATTTAATTTACAGGCTCCACAATTTAGGCTCTTACAGGCTTCATTCTCGCCATCGCAGCCCACAAAATTTTGTCGTCAATCTTTTAGGTACCCTCATCTCTTACTTGCTTAAAATCTAAAAAATCCTCCACTCAAGAACAGAGGCTTCTGAGCAGTATATAAAAGTCAAAACTCGGGTTTTTAGAAATAAAATCCTCACCTCTTGTCAAGAGGTTCAAAAATCGTTAAAATCAAATTTATGAGTTCTTGCTCTAATGTATACTTAATTTTAATCCCCTTAAGTTTTCAAAAAAGACCTCTCAATTTATGAAAAAAGCTTCTGTTTTCAAAGACACCATCCTTTTACCTCAAACAAGTTTTCCTATGAAAGCTCATTTAACCCAAAAAGAACCTGAACTTATAGAATTTTGGAATAGAGAGGGGGTTTACTATAAAATGGTCGCTCAAAATAAAAATAAAAGCCCTTTTACTTTAGTTGATGGCCCTATTTATGCCAACGGAGCCATTCATATCGGCCACTGTCTCAACCGCATTTTAAAGGATATGGTTGTTAAATACAAAAACATGAAAGGTTTTTTATGTGAGTTCATTCCTGGTTGGGACTGCCATGGTCTCCCTATTGAAATAACAACCTCTAAAAAACTTCAGAGAACACAAAAAAACCTTTCAAAGGCTGAATTTAGGAATAAATGCAGAAAAGAAGCTATTTATTGGCACAAAATACAAAAAAAAGAATTTCAAAGAATTGGAACCATAGGGGACTGGAAAAATCCCTATCTTACCTTACAAGCCAGTTACGAGGCCGATGAAATTAGACTGATAAAAAAGATCTTCAAAAATGGCTTTTTATTTCAAGGGAAAAAGCCTGTTCACTGGTCTGCTTTTTTAGGTACAGCTTTAGCTGCCAGTGAGATCATTTATAAGGAAATCAAAAGCCCTTCCATTGATGTACTTTTCAAAGTGACTTCTTCACCTTTTCAACTGCCTCAAGAAACATATTTTGTCATCTGGACTACAACGCCTTGGACTTTACCCTCAAATACAGCCCTTGCTGTTGGCAAAGATTTTGATTACGGTCTTTATGAAGATTTAGACTCAAAAAGAACCTTCATTTTAGCGACTCTTCTTAAAGAGAGCTTAGAGAAAAAATGGCAAAAAAACTTTCGAAAGATCAAAATCTTAAAAGGATCCCAATTAGAGGGAATTCGAACCCAGCATCCTTTTTTAAAAAGATATTCTGTAGTTGTGTTAAGCGAGCATGTGGAATTGAGTGCAGGAACAGGCTGTGTTCACATTGCTCCAGGACATGGTTTAGATGACTATAAAGTGGGTTTAGCTTATAACTTACCTACTCCATGCCCTGTAAACTCTTATGGCAAGTTCACAAAGGACGTCCCCTCTTATGAAGGTCTTTTAGTTTGGAAGGCCAATCCTCTTATTATAGAGAAGCTTAAACAAAACAACCTTTTAGTCCATCACGAAGAGATCTCTCATTCCTATCCTCATGATGAACGTACAAAAAAGCCCACCATCTTTCGTTTGACCTCTCAATGGTTTGTGGCTGTAGAAAGTTTAAATAAAAAACTTAAGAAAAAAGCCTTAGATGTAGCAAAAAATAACATCCAATTCATTCCCCCTTGGGGACAAAAACGATTTGAATCCATGATTGAAAACAATCCTGATTGGTGTATCAGCCGTCAAAGACTTTGGGGCGTACCTCTTCCTGTTTTTTATTGCAAGTCATGTGAAACTCCTCTTTTAGAAGAAAAACTTTTAGATAAAGTTGCTGATGAAACGGAAAAACACCAAGAAGGCTCTAACGTTTTTTATGAAAAACCTGCCTCTTATTGGACAAAAGGTTATGAGTGTAAAAAATGTCAAAAAAAAGAGTTCGTATCAAGCACAGATACACTTGATGTGTGGTTCGATAGTGCTAGCTGTCATACGTCTGTTCAAAAGAAAAGAAAAGCTCTCAGATTTCCTGCCGATCTTTATTTAGAAGGAAGTGACCAGCACAGAGGCTGGTTTCAAACAAGCCTTCTTTCCTCTCTAGCCGCTTATAATGAACCTCCTTTTAAAAAAGTTTTAACTCATGGATTTGTAAACGATGCTAAAGGGCATAAAATGTCTAAAAGCAAGGGGAACGTTGTAATTCCTCAAAAAGTGATACAAGAGTATGGGGCTGAAATTTTACGTCTCTGGGTAGCTCATGAAGACTACAGTCGTGATGTGACCGTAGGGGTTGATATCTTTAAAAGGCTTTCCGAATCCTACCGCAAGATAAGAAATACATTCCGTTTTCTTCTGGGAAACATCCATGACTTTGATATGTCTAAAGATAAGGTAGATTTTAAGAATATGCTACCTCTTGATCAGTGGGCTCTTTTAGAACTCAATAAGCTGATAAAAAATATAAACCAATACTACGATGACTTTCAATTTCATAAAAGCTACCACAAACTCAACGAATTTTTCACAGTCACACTTTCGTCTTTTTATTTAGATATTTTAAAAGACAGGCTTTACACAAGTGGCAAAAAAAGTTTAAAAAGACGTTCAGCCCAAACCTCTCTTTACCTACTAACTCATTACCTCGCACGCATGATGTGCCCTATTTTGAGTTTTACTTCAGAGGAAGTATATCAATTTCTTTTAGAAAAGAAATTGAGTGTATTCCTAGAGCCTTTTCCTACAGTCTGTAAAGAGTGGAGTGCAAAAGGACTTTCTGAAAAGATAGAAATTATTTTAAAATTAAGAGAGCTTGTGACAAAAGATCTTGAAAGGTTAAGAACTAATAAAGTAATAGGTTCTAGCCTAGAGGCTGAAGTCCATCTACAAGTCAATGAAGAAACTTATAGAATTTTAAAAGAGTTTTATCCGTATTTAAAAGAAATCTTTATTGTATCAGAAATTTTTTTAAAGCAAGGAGAGCAAAGCATTAAAGCTTCCAAAACCACAAATGAAAAATGCCCTCGTTGTTGGAAGTTTTATAAAGAGCTTAGTTTCTATTTAGACTTTGAAGAACCTATATGTAAAAGTTGCCAAGAGGCTTTATCATGCAACTAAAATACCTAGCTTCCCTTTTTGTAGGGCTTTTTATATTTTTTCTCGATCAAGCTACAAAAGTTTACATTCATACTCAATTCTACTTAGGAGAAAGTGTTCCTGTAATCCATAATTTTTTTAACATCACTTTTGTTAAAAACAAGGGAGCTGCTTTTGGGTTTTTACAGAATGCTAACTATGATCTAAGAAAAACACTTCTACTTACCATACCACCTTTGGTTTTAATCGCTATATTTTATATGTTAAAAGATCTTAAAAACAGCCAAAAACTACCAGTTTTCTTTCTTGCTCTTGTATGTGGAGGAACCCTTGGAAATTACATGGATCGCCTTCGTTATGACTACGTTATAGACTTCTTAGATTTTTACTATAAAAGTTATCATTTTCCTGCTTTCAATGTTGCTGATTCAGCTATTGTCATAGGCCTTATAGGTATTTTTATATTCCATAAGGAAGAAAAAAGTGAAACCCCATCTTAATATTTTCAGTCTTTTTGAAATAGAAGTTTACTGGCTTATAGTAAGCTTAGCTTTTCTTATAGGAATCTTCTATTTCTTTAAACGTACAAAAGGAGTTCGTTCTTTAGCTATGACTTTAAGTTTCATGCTTTTTTCAGGAGGACTTTTAGGAGGAAGACTCTATCATGTTATTTATGAAGTTCCTTGGTTTTACAAAGATCGGCCTTTTTATGTTTTTTATATCTGGGATGGAGGTTTTGGTTTTTTTGGAGGTTTGATAGGAGGACTTTTAGCTTGTCTTCTGTTCTGTTCTTTGAAAAAAGAGCCTTTTTTGTTTTGGGCTGATAAACTCTCTTTACCTGTTTCTTTGGGCTGTGGAATAGGAAGGCTTGCTTGTTTTTTTCACGGTTGCTGTTATGGAATGTATTGTAATTTTCCTTGGGCTGTGCAATTTGAGTTCTCTCCTTACTCACGACATCCCACTCAACTTTATTCCTCTTTCTCAGAACTATGTTTATTAAGCTTTCTTCTTTTTCTAGAAAAGCATAAGAAGCCCAAACAAGGAGTACTGTTTTTTTCATGGTTGTTAGGGCATTGTCTTTTGAGGATTCTTATAGAGCCTTTCAGAGATGATTACCGAGGCCCTGCACTTGCCTTTGGTCTTAAAGCACCTAGTTGGATCAGTTTACATTTTATCCTTTTATCACTTGTGGCTCTTTGTTATCTAGTCTTTTTTCATAAAAAAAATAAAAAAGTTAATTAGAAACTATATTTTCTGCTAAAAAACATTTCCATTCATTGTCTTCATTTTTTTGAAAACTTACTTTAAGATTCATGGTTTCTGAACGCATTTCAGAACTCCTTCTTTTCTTCCAGAGTGCCTTCCCTCTAAACGTTACATATGCCTTTCTATTTTTTATCTCTACTTGAAAATGCGAGTTCTCTAGCTTTAAAAATTGAATATAGTTATAGATAAAAAAAGTTTTTTGTTTTAAGTTTTCTTTATTTTTAACAGTATTATAGGCCCTTGACTGAGGATGTCCCATTTCTCGGTGGAATTAGTTAGAGGGCGATTTCATGTTTAAGCGACCTTTCTTTGTTTTGCAACCATTTTTTCTAAGTTTTCTTTAAAGTTTTTTAAATACATAAAGCCTCTGATTCGTTTAAATCTTTTCTCAGCATCAAAGAGAGTAACAGCAGCCCAACGACTCACTTGGTCTGCTCCTCTTTTCCAGTTCTTAACTCTCCCTGTTCTATACCTTGTGTAGGAAAACATGGACTCTATAGGATTTGTAGACAGTAAAGTCTTTTTTAAGGAGGGGGTAGCTTTAAGACGAATCACAGTCAAAGTCTCCTTACAAGCTTCTTCAAGAGATTCTAAAGCTGAATGGTTGATCTGTTTCAACCAACAAACTAACTCCTCATGCTCTTTCAAAGCCGATTCATAATCTACTGAACCATGAAGTCTTTTCCAACGAATGCGAAACTCTTGATGTCTTTCTTTTGGCAAATAATTGAGGATATTTCTTTCTTTGTGACGAATGCAACGTTGAACAACAGACTTTTTTCCCCAAACTGCCTTGATAGCCTTCCTTAGAGCTTTAGAACCATCAATAACAAAAAGATAGCCCTTATCTGAATCCATACCTCTAGAAACAAGGTTCTCTAAAAGATCTTTTGTCAGCTCGCAATTTTCTGTAGTTCCTTCTCGTAACCCTATAATGTGCTTTTTGCCCGTCACGTCGATACCTAAAGCAACCACCACTGTACGATCTCCAAAGCCTACTCCATCTATCATGACTGAAACAAACTCATGCTTAGACAAGTCCTTAGAGCTTATCTCATCTAAAGCCTTCTTAGAGGAATTTACAAAAGCTCTAGAAACAGAACTCTTCTTAACTCCTGTGCCACCAGAGATCTCCTCTAAAAGAGGATCGTAGTCCCTTGTTGAAACTCCATGGAGAAGGTGGTTCTGAATCTTTTCAGTGAAAACATCGTAGTTTCTCAAAGCAGAGTATGTTCGCAGTTTGACATCTTTTCCGTCTTTTTTAACTCTGGGCTTTCGAATCGAAACTCTTTGTCCTTGAGCATAAACAGACCCAGGATCGCTTCCATTTCGCATGCATTCTTCCTCTCGATCGTATAGTGGACCACAGAGCTTAGTGACTTCGTCATTAAATATCCAGTAGATTACGTCAAGAATTCTATGCTTCATATAGTTATGAACAGCATCTTGAATCTCCTTGTGATCCGATAGTTCTTGAATTGATATTTTTTCTTTTGTATTCTTCATTTTGGACTCCTTTTGTTTAATTTTTAATTCATTCTAAATATTTATTAAATCCTAGGTGGACTTAAAAATCCACCAGGGAGTCCTCTTATCTGCTCCATTTTTGAACAGAATTCCACCGAGAAATGGGACATCCTCCCTTGACTTTGTATTGTAAACAAACTTTACGTTTTCAGTAAAAAAACCTGATAACTCTTTTGCCTTTCCCACTATGGCAAGATGTCCTAAAGACTCTGTAATGTAAGCCTTTTGTTTAAACTCTTCTAAGACTTTTAAAATTTTTTGTTCATCAGAAAGAGAAAAAAACATTTTATAGCCTAAGAAACCTAAGGAAATGACACAAAGGATTACAATGACATTTTTCATAATATTTATAATAAGTCAAACCTCACTGAAGTCAACTTAACTACCTATAAGTTGCTTTTCTTGCTTGACTGATTGGTCATCCATATGAGCAACTATCGTAGTTAAAACAGTGACATGCCTTTTCTATTTACCGTTATATGATCTAACAGTTACACAATTGGTTTACAGCACCGCTTGATCAATCGGTAAACCAATGACTCACAGGTTGAGACAGAAAATCATCGAGGCTTAGGCCATTTTTTCCTATTACAAGACATTTATAGGGATTGTATTTTTTTCTAAAAAATTCAAGAGCCTCTAAATAGTTTGGTACTAAATTGCTTTTGACTTCAAGGGCAATAACTTTATTTCTTTTTTTAAAAACAAAATCCACTTCTCTTTGAGCTTCACGCCAATAGTAAAGCTCAATGTTCTCTGTCAAACAATGATTAGCAAGGTGAGTACCGATGCAAGATTCAACAAGTCTCCCCCAAAGTTTTTTATCTTTTTTTATGTGCTGAAAGTTTTTTTCAAAAAATACACTCATTAAAGCGGTATTATAGACTTGCAGTTTGGGGCTAGAACTTCTTTTGCGAATAAGATTAGGAGAGTATTTTGCAAGACCGCAGACCATACCCATTGTAGAAAGGATATGAAGGTAATGGGCAAGAGTGGTTGTGTTTCCAGAATCTTGAAGCTGACCTAGCATTTTTTGGTAGGATAAGATTTGCCCAGAGAACTCACAGCTAAGTTGATAGAGTTGTCTCATAAGAGCCGGCTTATGCACTGTATGAGTCGAATGAATATCTTTAGATAAGGCTGTTTCCACAAAACTGTGAATAATGTACTCTTTCCACCTCTCTTCATCTTTGATAAAGGGAGCTGCTCCAGGGTATCCTCCAAAGTAAATGTATTCTTCCAAAGTAAAATGAAAAGCTGTTTTCATTTCCTGAAAAGACCAATGATTCATCGGAAGAACTTCAAAACGTCCTGTTAAACTTTCGCCTAATCCTTGCTTCATTAAAAGTGGAGAGGATCCAAGAAGAACAGTTTTAAGAGAAATGTTTTTGCGTTGGTCTTCATCCCAAAGAAGCTTCACCCTCTCTGACCAATTTTTAATTTTTTGAACTTCATCTAAAACTAAAATAGCTGTTTTTTCTTTTTTCGCCAGTTCTCTCGCAGCCTCCCATTGTTGATAAATCCATTGAGGACTTTGTAAAAAAAGTTCGTCGGCGGTTGCATAAAGACAAGGAAGCCCTAGGTCTTTTAAAACTTGATGGATTAATGTTGTTTTTCCTACTTGTCGAGGCCCCGAAAGAACTTGAATGAAGCGGCTGGAATCTTTGAGCCGCTTTTTAAGTTTAAAAAACTGGGGATGTTTGTAGCTTTTCATACTTAATTTTAATTTTTTGAAATTTGGAAGTCAAATTATTTCAATAGCTGATATAATTTACTTATCTGATGAGATAATTTTTTTTACAAAATGTAAACGACTGATTTTACTTATGAATTTTCAATCTCTTTTATCAGCTAAAATCACAAGGGGATGATCTTTATGAGCTACATCTTCTATTTTCAATTCAGAAAAAATTTCTTCTTCGATGATTAGGGTGTGTCCTCATTTGACTGGACCTTTGCTTTGAAGTTTAAGCCAAATAAACAAACAGGCTATAGTGACAGCACTTAGATTTTCCATCTATTCCCCCTAGGAGAAGAGAATGAAAATCTAAAACAATGCATTGCATATACGTTAATTTTGACTCCACTTTTTTAGCACAACCTAATCACTATGATGGCTTAAACCAGTGATCTGCTTTTTGATGTGCCGATAAAATCTTCTAGATGTTTCAAAAAGTCTTCAACTCCCACAATATGAATATCTTTTTCTGTATAGTTTTCTTTTCCAGTATAAAGGAGGAAAGACTCACATTCAGGATAATCTTTTTTAAATTCTAAAAGCCCTTTGAAGTCCTCTTTTCTTATTCGATGGGAAGCTTTCACCTCAATGGCTTTAAAGCCTTTTTTCCCATATAAGATAAAATCCACTTCTACATGCCTTTGGGTTCTCCAGTAAAAAAGTTCGTAATCCCAGTTTTTGATTTCTTTTTGAGCTAAAATTTCTTGTAAAACTAAAGTCTCTAGGGCAGCTCCATTAAGCTCACTTGGAGAATCTAGAGGTCCCTGGGGTCGTAAGGCTCTAAAAACACCTGTGTCAAAAAAATAAAATTTTCTTTTAGAAAGAAGACTTCTTTTAGCTCTTTTTGAAAAAACAGGGATTTCATAAGATAAAAGAGTGTCTCTTAAAATAGAGAAGTAATTTTCCACAACTTTTCTTTCTACATGACAGTCTTGTGCAACGTTAGAGATAACAAGAGGGTTTGCTTGAGAAAAACTTGCTTCCTCTAAAAACCGACTAAAAGAAGGAAGACTTCTCGTTAAGCTTTCCTCTTTAATCTCTTCTTTAAGATAAACTTGTACATAGCTTTGTAAAAACTTTTTTGGGTTTTTTAATGAAAAAACTTGAGGAAGATTTCCGTATTTTAAAGAACGATTTAAATGAAAGTCCTCTCCTAACTCTTCAGAGGTCAAGGGGTACATGTGGCATTTGAGAGCTCGTCCTGCTAGAAGGTTTGCATTTTTAGACTTTAACTTTCTAGCACTGGAGCCTGTTAGGACAAAACGAAGTTTGCGTGTCTCAATCAACCGATGAACTTCATCTAAAAGGGAGGGGATTTTTTGAATTTCATCAATGACAACCCAACCTTTGTAAGAAGACGGGATTCTTTCAGACAATCTTTTAGGAGAGCTTAAAAAACTGTGGTACAACTCTGAGTTGAGCAGATCAAATTTCAAAGAGCTCTTATAAAAAGAGTTAATAAAAGAAGTTTTTCCCGTCCCTCGGGGGCCAAGGAGAAAATAGCTTTGATCCTGAGGGGGTGAAAAGAGCCTTTTATACATATTTAAGATTTTAATATAAATAATGGAGTTGTAAAGTCCATTATTATAAAAAAAGTGGAGTTTTGAGTTCCTTTTTTGCCCCTCATAAGGCGTCTATAGTGACAGCACTTAGATTTTCCATCTATTCCCCCTAGGAGAAGAGACTGAAAATCTAAAACTAATGCATTGCATATACGTTAATGTTGATTCCACTTTTTCAGCACAGTCTAAATTATGAAGGAGGCCTCTTTAGCAAACTTTAACGGAACTACGGACATACTCAGAAAATTTATTAGGCAGAGGGATATGGTTAGGCTATATAAAAAGCTCAAAATCCTTTATACTGAGAAACTAAAAAATTATTATGAAACAAAGAAAGAAACCGACTAAGAAAAAAGCCACCTCTAAATCCCAGTCTCTTGCGGACATTGAAAAAAAACTTTGGGAAGCTGCTGATAAACTTAGAGCTAATATGGATGCGGCTGAGTATAAGCACGTAGTTTTAAGTTTGATATTTTTAAAATATGTTTCTGATAGCTTTGATGAATTTCGAGAAACTTTGAAAAAGCAATTTAAGAACCCTAAGCACAGTCATTACTATAAAAATGCAGCACCAGAAAAAATTGAAAAAGAATTAGAAGACAGAGATTATTACACAGCTCAAAATGTTTTCTGGGTGCCTCCAAAAGCAAGGTGGTTTGGAAATACTGTAACAGGCGTTCGTGGCCTTCAAGACGATGCCAAGCAGACAAATATTGGTAAAAGAATTGATGATTCCATGACAGTTCTTGAAAAAGAAAATCCAAAACTTAAAAATATGGCTCCTCCCGGGAATCTGTGGGTGAAAAGTAGTAGAAATCCCCCAAAAAGGCTCATATTAATCAAAGTAAGAGTAAGACATCCTATCTTGTATTTTTGAGTTCTTTGAGGCCCTTACTGGCCTCTATCACCTCCGGTGATTGAACTCAAAAACATTCATTTTATTTGCTTTTATTTGCTGTGTTACATTAAAATTTTAAAAAAGAAGCACCTACTTCCCAGATGCCTTAAAATGTTATTCAAAAAAAAAAAAAAGGAGGGAAGAGATGCTTTTGAAGACTATACTAAATGATTGTTTAAGATGGAAGTCTTTTGTGTACGAAGACATTTATTTTTCAAAAGATAGAAAGTCAATTAATGTTCCTATTAAGGCTCGTAAAAATGGCCAAGCTTTTTGTAGTGTTTGTAAGAAGCCCTGTTCAGTGTATGACAGCAGTAAATCATCACGGGACTTTGAATCCCTTCCTATTTTAAGTTACAGGGTGTTCTTTGTTTATGCTGTAAGAAGAGTCAATTGTCCTTGCTGTGGGGTAAAAGTTGAACATTTACCTTGGGCCGATGGTAAGAAGAGTTTAACGATCTTTTACATGAAGTACTTAGCAGACTGGTGTCGTCACCTGTCTTGGAAAGAGGTTTCTTGTAAGTTTCATGTCAGTTGGAATCAGGTCTATGCTTCGGTAGAATGGGTCGTAGAATATGGTTTAAAACAAAGGGTTTTAAAGGGAATACAAGCTATAGGTGTAGATGAAATACAATGGAAAAAGAACCATCAGTATCTCACCTTAGTCTATGAAATAAGCAAAGGTCCAGTCAAATGAGGACACGCCCTAGATGTTTGCTAATTAACTTTCAAGTTGCATTAGATTGGATAGTGCAGTTAGGAAGTAAAAAAATAAGGTTCAAGATAAATAAAAATAATAAACAAAAAGAGGAGGAAAACATGAAAACAATATCAAAAATTTTAATAACAATCATCTGCGGTTCTTTTTTACTCATAGGTTGTGGTGGTGGTGACAACAACGGCAATGCTAAAGGCAAAGGTACAAGACAAGACATAGACCATGCGAATATAGCCATACTTTTTTCAAATATGCTCAATCAGGTTTTAGGTGATAAAGGTAGACGCCATAATCTTGTACTCGTAAAGAAATGGACTAAACAAACAGGCTATGCTGTTTATTATGACAGAAACACCAATGAATATGTAGCTGTGAATTTTAACAATTTTATGGAGAGTTATTATTCTGATGACTCTTATAAGAGGGGAAACAGTCAGGGGACTCGGTATCTCATTTATAAAAGGATAATTGGTGGTTATCCTGATCTTGACTCTTACTATAGAGAAAATTCTGTAGTTAACCTTGTGCGATCAGAAGGAAAATCTGAAGCTGATTTCTACATTACAAGAAAAAATAATAATTATACTCAGCATTCTATCAACGATTACGTCTATACAGATTCTAATACAGGAAGAGAGTACAGCGATCTAAAAGACACTTACAGCTACTATACAGGAATGGAACTTGGCTTTATGGAAGAAAGTAAAGTTGAGAAATTCTCTGAAATCTTACGTACTCAGTTTAATGTGTCTGAAGACAAAACCTCAGTAATAGCAGAGCTGGCTATTGAATTTGCAAACCTTGATCCAGATAGTCTGGACAGAGAGACGACTAATCGGTATGCACAAAAAATAATTGGAGTTTCATTTGATGAGGTAGAAAAAGCCACAGCCACAGATCCTATTGGACTTGCTAAGCTCTTTGGAAAAGTAGCAACTCACATGGGTATTCCCACTCAAAATGTTTACAACTTAATGGGTCTTTTCTTTCTTCAGTAAATGTATTTTTACTAAACAGTCGCATGTGAAAAAGACTAAACTCATTAAAATGACTTATTTTTTGGAAATAGTATAATAAGCTGTTCTGCAAAAGATAGGGTTTGTTCCAACCTCTTCTTATCTGTATATTGCTCCAAATGTTGAATGGTTTTTTGGATGACTTTATTCTGTACTCTCTTGTTCTCTACAATCTGAACTGAAATAGAACCATTTTTTCTTGGAATCTTTTTTACAAACATATTTAAATGTTAAAAGAAATTTCCAGCCCTGAAAAGACCTCAAAAAAAGATTTCTGACACTACAAATGCACTTTCTGGAAAAATACCACCCAACTCTGTTCTAAACATAGCTCGCACACTTTTATGAAGTTTTAGTAGTGGAAAACGCTGAAGTCGGGAAAAACAAAAGCTAAGGAATTAAAGGAATTTACAGGCTTTCCTAAAACATATGGAACACTTTTTTATAAAAACATCAAGTCTTCATAAGGATGAGGAGACGTTTTATGATCTTTTATATTCTCTCTTTTTGAATTCTTAAGGCCATAGAATTCAAAAAAATTTCTGTCATAAAATAGACCTGCCTCCATAAGTTTTTTTAAAAAATTCTTTTTATCTAAATCGTCAATAGATATTTCATAAATCTCAGCTTCATTTCTTTTTGAAAAAAGATATTCATCACTTGTTTTTATTTCGTCAACGAGATTTAAATTAAGTGCATCAGAGCCTAGCCAATATTCTCCTGTAGCTACTTGGGAAAGATTCAATTTCTGTCTGTTTTTAAACACAAAGTTTTTAAAAAGAGTATGAATGTTTTCAATTTGTTCTTGATGTTTTAGCTTTGCTTTATCTGTTATTTCACCAAGGACTGTTATGGTTCTTTTGTACTCGCCTGCTGTGATTTGTAAATAATCTACATTTTTTCCTTTTAAAAATCTGTGAAAGTTAGGAAAACTCGACACCACTCCAATAGAACCTATAATGGAAAAAGGGGCGGCTACAATATGATCAGCTGTACAGGCCATCATATATCCTCCGCTTGCTGCAATTTTATCCACACAAGCGATAAGCTTGAGTCCTGCTTCTTTCAATCTCATGAGTTGAGAAGCTGCTAAACCATAACCCATAACAGTCCCCCCTGGGCTTTCTACACGAATCACAACCTCATCCTTTTTTTTATCAGCCAATTCTAAAAGAACTGAGACCTCTTGTCGTAAATTTTTTACTTGGGAGGCTTTGACATCACCTTTAAAGGAAAGAACATAAATAGTCTTATTTTTCTTATCTTTTTTATCTTTTTGTTTTGCTTTTTGTTGTTTTTTTAGTTTTTTTACTTCCTTTTTACTTAAAATACGAGAGTTTATGGCTTGCAAACGTTCTTTCCATTTTTTGTTCACATGATTGACTTTGATTTTAGGGCTTTTCTCTTTAGACTTTTGAATCATAGCGAAAAAGAAGCCTATAATAACAAGAATTCCTGTAACAATGATAATGACCTTAAGAAAAAACACTGAAACTGAGAGGAATAAGTCCATAAATTCTCCTTAAAAAAATTTAATACAAATTGTTCTTATTTAAGTCTATATGATAAAATGTAAAAGAAAAAGAACTTATCAAAAGACCATGGACTTTTGATAAGTTTATAGGGTTAAAATCTAAAAAACAGGTCTATAGATATAACTTGGGCTTTATTAAAATATCTCCCATCAAGATAATAGGAGTATGTACTTTAGTTATTTAAACCTAATTCTTCTCATATGTTCTTTAACCTTTAAGGCTCATTGTGGGTGGTGGGAAAATTTAAATTCAAAAGAACTTATAAGAGAATTTAGAAAAAAAAGGATGAGCTTTGAACTTCATAAAAAAGAGAGGCTTCTCTTAGAAAAGAAAAGGAGAAAAGAGTACACCTCTTCCAAAAAAAAGTATATAAATTATCTTAAACAGAAAGAGAGCTTGAGAAAAAAGTATATTTTAGAGAGATCTAAAGCCATTCCATCAAAAAAACATTTTCAAATAAAATTAGAAAGAATGAAAAAAAGAGCTTTAAAAAAAGAAAAGGCTAGAAAAGCTTATATTAAAAAACGAAATGAATTCTATAAATTAAAAAAGAAATACTTCTTTCCCCCTACACCTTTTTAATTAAAATTTTATTTAAATCTTTGTATTCTAATTTGATATATTTGAGGGTTTTTGATATAAAATACCATAAAGTTAAAAGTCCAAAAATCATAAGTGGTACTACAATGACAATTTGACTTTTCCAAGTCATATCAGCAATTTGCATATTAAGAAGTTCTTGTTTTTTAAGCTCACTCAGCTCAGAAGGAAGTGCTGTAAAAATGTTCTTTGCTAATAAAAAATTCAAAAGAGCACTTATGAAAAAACTAACAGCAAAAAGGTCATTACATCTTTTCAAGTGAGTTCTAAACTTAACTTTATTTTTTCTTTCTTCTAATTTTTTTTCTACAAACTTTTTATCGAAGACATAGGAATTGTAAAAAATCCAGGAAAAAGCAACCCTTTTCGTAAAGCGAGTTAAAATAACGATAAGACCTAAAAGTGCAGGTACAGCTGTTTCTTTGACCACAAACCATATTCCTTCAAAAGTGATAAGAGCCAGGCCTCCTGTTAAAAGAATATTTAAAAAACCAAAAATAGAAAAAATATTTTTGTTATGGGACTTAATATAGTTATAAAGACCGTAGCCAAGAGGAAGAGCTAAAGCCGTAACCAAAGCTATGCGGGGATCTATGATTTTAGACAAACGATGAAGAAGGACTACTGGAATGATAACGTTAATGAGGATTTCTAAGATAGGATTTTTTTGCGGTTTCATTTCAGTTTAAACGGTTCTGGAAATAACTCTTTAAATAGACTTTCTTTTAACATACCATCAAAAGTATAGCAATAAATTTTTGTTTCAGAGTCACAGAACTCAGAGAGGACTTGTAGACATTGGCCACAAGGGCGACTAGGTTCTTTTGTTTTTGTAACAAAACAAAGCCACTCTACTGTTTGAGTTCCCCCTAATTTATGCACCATATGCCAAAGAGCTACTCTTTCTGCACACACACTGGCTCCATAACTGGCATTTTCAATATTAGTGCCTGTAAATATTTCATTGAAACTCTTAGCCTTAACACTAGCCCCCACAAAAAACTGAGAATAGGGAGCATAAGCCTTTTCTAAAGCCTTTTTAGCACTTCTAAAGGCCTCTTTCATTTTACAGTTCCCCTTTATACAAAGCCTTTTGCCCTCTTGTCTCTTGAACCTCAACTCCCATTCTTATGATCCTTTTCTTATAAGGAGGGGGTAAAATCGTTCTAAGCTCTTTCCAAAGGTAAAAAGACAACTCCTCGCAAGAGATATTTTTCAAAGCTAAGAGGAGGACATCTTCTTTAGGAAGGGAGTAGAGCTTTTTATGAAAGTATACCTCGACTTGAGTCTTATTTTCTTTGATTTTTAAGTGTTGGGAGCTTTTAGGAATTAAAATAAACTCGTCTAAGGTCTTGCAAACTTCTTTTAAAAGAGGTTTTAATTCGTTAAATTCAATAGAAAAACCCAAATCAGAGCTTATAGCTTTTAATTCAAATTCAAAACTTACATAATAATTGTGTCCATGGAACCGCTCCGCACAACTGGGCCCAAAAATAGCAAAATGAGCGACAGAAAATTTAAAGTCTTCTTTAGACAGCTTAATACAAAAGCTCATAAAAACCTTTGTATTATAAATATCAAAAAGATATTAAGCAACTTTTCTTCTTTTTTTCCAATCACCAATTTTAGTAACAATACCACTTTTAAGAGTTTCAACTAAAACCTCAGCTTTTTCATCTTCAGCACTAATTTCAAAACAGCCCTTACCATAACAAACTCTAATGGATCCTTTGAATCTCTTGCCTTCTTTCTTCATAGAAGCTTGAAGCCTTGAGTAAGAAGGGGAACTGTTTTCAATGCTCCAAAGCACTTGTTTTGCTAATCTATGAAGCTGAACCGAAGGCTCAAATCCATCAAACTTAAAACAAATCACTTTACCTCTCCTTTCTTTAAACAGAAAGTAAAATTCTATAAAAACTAATGTCAATTACTTTTTACTTTCAATTTCATTGTCTCATAATTTTTTTTACTTTGTCAATAAAAAAGAAAAGTGACTCAAAAGAAAACATGTTCAAAAAATATAGCGTCGTAATGAAACAGAAGAGGCAAGGCCTAAAAAAAACATAGTTGTCATGAGACTTGAACCGCCATAGGAAAGAAAGGGTAGAGGGGCCCCTACTACAGGTAAAAGCCCTAAAACCATACCTATATTTACAAAAATATGCCAAAAAAGATAAAATCCTCCCCCCAGAACAAGTAAAGCCCCAAAAGAATCTTTTGAATGAAAGGATATTTGCAAGAGTTGTATGAGCAGGAAAATAAGTGCCATAAAAGTAACCACACTCCCTACAAAACCAAACTCCTCACCTAAGACACTATAAATAAAGTCTGTATGTCTTTCCGGTAAAAAAGCTAATTGCGACTGAGTTCCTCCTAAAAAACCTTTTCCCCAAAACGCACCACTTCCCACAGCAATTTTAGATTGAATACTATTGTAGCCTGCTCCTCGAGGATCTTTATCAGGATTTAAAAAGGTAAGCACTCTATTTTTTTGATAAGTTTTTAAACCATAACTCCAAACAAGTGGTAAAGACATAACAAGAAGGAACAAAGAGCTTATAAGGATCGACTTTTTCACCTTTACAAAAAGCAATAAAGACCCTGTTATTAGAAAAAAAATCATGGCTGTTCCTAAATCTGGTTGGGAAAGAATCATAAAAAAAGGAATAAAAATCAGGAAGAGGGGTTTTATGAGGGATTTTAGATCAAGACTTTCGTATAAATTTCTTGATGAGAACTCATAGGCTAAAACCATAACTAAAACAATCTTAATGGTTTCAGAGGGCTGGTAGTAAAAAACACCCAAGTCAATCCACCTTTGAACTCCATAAGAAGATTTACCACTTAAAGCTACAAGAAGAAGAGCTAATACATTGATAAAGTAGAGGAGGTAGCTTATTTTTTTAAACCAATTGTAATTAAACAATGTTAAAGACAAATAAAGAATCCAAGATAAGAGAATCCAAATCGCTTGAGATTTGAAAAGAGAGCTTAAATGTTGAGACTGTATGTCATGAGTTGCACTATAAACGACCACTAAACCTATACAATGGAGAAGAAAAATATTTGTTGATAATAAAAAATCAAAACGTTTGAAAAAGGATTTCTCCTGTTCTTTTTCTAAATTAAGCACTTTTTCCTCCTTTCTTGAGTACTTTCTTTTTCATAAGCTCTGGCCTGTATTTTTTTAAATAAGCTCTCATAATATCTCTAGCTACAGGAACGGATCCTGTTGAGCCATGACAGGAATGCTGAGTAAAAACCACCACTACAATTTCAGGAGCTTTGCTGGGAGCATATCCTGCAAACCAACCATGATGTCTTTTGTCAAAAATTAAATTTTCACACTTTTGGTAGACCTCAGAGGCAGAGAGATTTTTTATTTGAACGGTTCCCGTTTTTCCTGAAAACTTTACATCACCTCCTATCTTCCAAAAACGAGCTGTTCCATAATCTCCATTAGAGACTTGAAACATTCCCGCTTTAGCAGTTTGAAAATGTGCTTTTGGTATGCTCTTTATCTCTCGTATCAAACGAGGTTTAAATTCTTTGATGATTTCTTCTTTTGAGTTTTTGATTCGTTTGACTAAAAAAGGACGATAAACTTTTCCTTCCAAAGCTAAAGCATTAAATAAAACAGCCATTTGTAAGGGGGTGACAAGCCAAAACCCTTGTCCGATAGCATGAATGAGATTTTCTCCTAGTTGCCAAGGTTCACCTGTTCTTTTTAACTTCCAAGTTTTAGATGGAACAAGGCCTTCTTTTTCATGTTCTAATTGAATTCCTGTTTTTTGGCCTAACTGAAACAAAGAAGCCCAATGGGCTACATGATCTATGTCCAAATTCATACCTAGTTTATAAAAAAAGGTATTACTTGATCTCTCAATAGCTTGAATTAAATTGATCTCTCCATGGCCTCCTCTTTTATGATCATGCCATCTTCTTCTACCCAGCTTTATAAATCCAGGAGATAAAACTTTCTCTTCTGGAGAGATTTTGTTTTCATGAAGGCCTATCAAACCTATAAGAGGTTTAAGGGCTGAACCGGGAGGATAATGATCTTGAATCACTTTATTTCTAAAAGGTTTATAGGAATTTAACGAAATGTCACTCCACACCTTTGTACCAATGGTTTCTGTAAAAACATTAGGGTTAAAAGAAGGCAGACTAACCCAAGCTAAAACCTCACCGTTGGTTTTCATAGCCACAACAGCTCCTATTCTCTCTCCTATAGGATCTTTTCTTTTCATACTCTTAAAGCTAGCTTCTTGAAGATCTTTATCAAGGGTTAACACCAAGTGATGCCCTTGATTTGCTGTTTTATTTTTTAAACCTAAGAACTGAGTGATCTGTCCTCGTCCTAAAGCATCCACCTCTTCATAAAAAGCCCCTCTCTGTCCTCTTAACTCCTCCTCCCACTCTCTTTCAAGACCGCTCTTCCCAATAATATCTCCTTGTTCAAACCAAACATCTGACTTTTTTTTGTTGTATTTTTTAATCTCTGTTTCTGAAATCTCACCTACATAGCCAAAAAGCTGGGCTCCATTTTTATTCAAAGGGTACTTTCTTAAAATGACTTTTTTCACAGAAAGGCCAGGATAAGCAAATAAGATTCTTTTTAAAAAACTAACTTCATTAAAAGACAGGTTCTCTTTCAAAACAACATCTTGAAAGAGTCCATGTTTTCTTTCACTAACTTTAATTTTTTTTAGAAGTTTTTTTATACGATTTTCTATAACAGGTTGAATAGCTTTAAGTGTAGTTTCTTTATCCTTGGTAAACTGAGGTTTTAAAGTCAAATAAAAACCCACTTTATTTTTTACAAGAATCCTCTCCTCCCTATCAAAGAAAATTCCTCTAGGAGCTTGAATTTTGGTTTCTTTAATAAGGTTTCTTTTCGAGTAATCATTTAACTCATCGCCTTTTATAATCTGCAAGTGCCATAAGCGAAACACAATAAAGAGGCCAAAAAAAGTCAAACAAATATATAGCCATTGGTAGCGTGTTCTGAAATTTTTCATAGCTTCATGGGAAGTGATGTCATGAATTAAACTCATAACAAAATACCCTCAGAGACATCTTCTTTTTGTGTTTTCTCGTCAAGCCATATAAAATAAAGGTAAAGAGGAAAGGAGACAAAAAATGTAAAAATTGAGCTTAAAGTCCAACTCAATATATAAAAAGGAACTGGAGAAAGCACTGAAAAAAAAACTCCCATAGCGAAAGTATTTACAAAACAAGAAGTGCTGAAATAGTTAATTTCACGTTTAAAAAACCTGTCATTAACAACAACATTTAAAATAAAAAGAAGAAAGTAAGTGCAGACTAAAGTTCCAAAGCTTGTAGCCGTGAAGAGAGAAGAAAGGCTTGCAAAAATATAAAATGAAAACGTGGATTCAATAAGCCCTCTGTAAGAGACAGCAAAAACCAAAAAAGGAACTACAAGTTGAGGAGAGGTAAAAGACCTAGGCCATACAGAGGTTTGTAAAAATAAAACCAATAAAGCACTTAAATATAAAAAGAAAAAATTAAATTTTGTGCGACTCATAAACTTCCTTTCTTATGGGCAAGATTTAATACAACAAAAACTTCTTCAAGACGATTTAAAGGAACTCTCGGTTTAATGCTTACAGAGGGCGTTGCACTATAAACATCTTTATGAACAGAAATCACAGTCCCTATGGGAAACCCTTTAGGAAGAATGTTGTCTAAACCACTTGCTACAATCAAATCATTTTCTCTTATATCGGGGTCTTCTTTAAAATATGTTGATGTCAAAGTTTTTAAGTTATGGCCTTCTACAAGAAGTCTAGTTCTTGAACGTTGGACCAAAGCATCAACAACTGCATAAGAATCAGTTAAAAGTAACACTTGGGAGGAATGGGCTTGGATGCGGAAGATATAGCCTACCACTCCTGAGGGTACTACAACAGGCATAAAGACTTTGATTCCATGTTCAAAGCCTTTATTGATGATTAAAGTCTCTCTATTAGGAATCAGATCTGTGCCTATGACTTTAGCAGCTGCTAACTTTATAGGCTCCTGTTTCTGAAACCCTAAAAGCCTATTCAACCTGTCATTTTCTTTCTTCAACTCCTCAAAAAGCTGGACTTTACTCTTGAGCCTTTCGTTTTCTGCTCTCAAAACTCTGTTGTTTTCGCTTATACCTACTAAATTGAGATAAAGAGATAAAGTACTAACAAGATCGTAACGGAAGTTAAAATAAAGGCTTTGACCCTCTCCCACAATAAAAGACAAAGGGCTCAGAATAAAACTTACACCCCTAGGCTTCTTATCTTCGTTCTGAAAAATCATAAAGGGCAGAACCAGTACGATGAATAAAAGACCAAAAATCTTAGGATAACCCCATCTAGAAAAAATCACTTTGTATAGTTTATAATCTCATGGTATAAAATCAATATAAAAATGAATAACTCTAAGGAGCCTAGTAATAAATTTCTTAAAAAAACTCATAGCTAAATTCAAATTCGTACTTTTTCTTGTCATGGCCGTTTTAGCCTTTGTTCTTGCAGGAGTTTTTACAGGAACTGATAGTTTATCTGGTCAAAAAGCCGCCTCTGTGAACGGAGAGATTATATCAACAAGAGATGTTTCAGCTTACTTAAACAGAAGTGGAAATCAAGAAAGCAGAGAATTTCAAAAGATTTTGAAGTCCTATATTTTAAGAACTCTAATCAGTCAAGAAGTTCTCTACCAAACCATGAACAGGAAAAACTTCTTTGTTCCTGACGCTGCAATTCGTGACTGGATTGAAAGCATACCTGTACTGCGAAATAAACAGGGGTTTGATCTTTTTAGATACGAGCAGTTTTTGAGAAACCAAGGGAAAACAAGTCGCCAGTTTGAAACAAAAATAAAAAAAGAATTCTTATTGAAAGATATTTCCAATTCTTTTAAAGAAAGCTCCCAGCTTTCTAAAAGTGAAAAGGAGTTTCAAAGAAATTTAAGAGAAACCTATCTCAAAATAGCTTATTTAAAATTCAATAAAAATGAGCTATCAACAGATCCCAAAGAAGCGGAAAAGCTTCTTAAAAATATAAATTATTGGGCAATAAATCAAAAAGAAAGAACTTTGCTTAAAGCTCTTAAAAAGAAAAAATGGCTGAAAACAGGAGAGTTTTCTCTCATGAATAGTTCTTCATCTGCTCTAGGAAAAAACTCTCATCTCATTGAAGAACTTTTGAAGCTAAAAGCTATAGGAAAAGTTTTTCCTAAAGTGATGCCTAAAGTGATGCTCTCTAATACAAATGAAGGCTACTATGTTTTAAAACTCCTTTCTATAAAGAAAAAAAAGAGTGAGGACAAAGCTTCAGAAGCCAGTCGGTTTCATTTTCTTTTTATTCAAAAAAAAAAAAAAAGGAGGGAAGAGATGCTTTTGAAGACTATACTAAATGATTGTTTAAGATGGAAGTCTTTTGTATACGGAGACATTTAAAAAGATAGAAAGTCAATTAATGTTCCTATTAAGGCTAAAAATGGCCAAGCTTTTTGTAGTGTTTGTAAGAAGCCCTGTTCAGTGTATGACAGCAGTAAATCATCACGGGACTTTGAATCCCTTCCTATTTTAAGTTACAGGGTGTTTTTTGTTTATTTTGTAAGAAGAGTTAATTGTTCTTGCTGTGGAGTAAAAGTTGAGTATTTACCTTGGGCAGATGGGAAGAAAAACCTAACAATTTTTTACATGAAGTACTTAGCTGACTGGTGTCGTCACCTGTCTTGGAAAGTTTCTTGTAAGTTTTGTCAGTTGGAAAATGCTTCGGTAGAATGGGTCGTAGAATATGGTTTAAAACAAAGGGTTTTAAAGGGAATACAAGCTATAGGTGTAGATGAAATACAATGGAAAAAGAACCATCAGTATCTCACCTTAGTCTATGAAATAAGCAAAGAAAGTGTTCGTTTGCTATGGATAGGAGAAAAAAGAACAGAGGAGAGTTTCAACAAGTTTTTTGATTTACTAGGAGAGAAGTCAAAAGATATACAGTTTGTGTGTTCTGATATGTGGAAGCCCTATTTAAAAGTAATAAAGGAAAGGGCAAGTCAAGCTTTGAATATATTAGATCGGTTTCATATCGTAGCAAGACTCAATAAGGCTTTAGACGAAGTGAGAGCTTCAGAACACAAAAAAATGAAAGAAGATGGGTATGAACCCCTTTTAACAAAAGCTAGATGGCCCTTGTTAAAAAATGTTTCAAAATTTCATATTGAGATGTGTCAGTATGGAACATTTTTTTTTAAAACTATGGAAATAAGGAGAACATGAATTATAATAAAAGAAAGGTCCTAATGAAAAAAAAGTTATTAAAGTTATTTTTTATAACGAGTTTTCTTTATTGCTCTTTACCTTACTGTCTTTTTTCGGATCAGGTTCACACAGGTGAAATCATTGTTCAATTCAAAGCACAAACACAAAAGAGCCTTTTAAAAGCTCAAGGTTTAAAAAGACTCCATAAACAAATTCATACCAAAAAAGCTAGATCTCAAGCTGATTGGGAAGATTTGCTTGATAATCCTTCAGTAGAGTATGTTGAGTGGGATTATCTTTATAGTCTTTCAGAAGTTAAAGCTTCCTTAAATCTTTTTTCCATTCAAACTTTAAGTCAGACCGACATTCAAGATTTCTATGAATTTAGCGGTCAACTTCTCAAAACCTCATCACAAGATGAAGAGGTTTTTATTGAAAGAAATGTTTCACAGGTTTATAAAAAGCCTATCATTGCTGTCATTGATACAGGGATTGATTCTGAGCACAAAATCTTTCAAGAAAGCCAGGTCCTTTGGAGAAATGAAAAAGAGATTTCTGAAAACGGTATTGATGATGATAAGAACGGTTTCATAGATGATAGGGAGGGATGGAATTTTGTAGATCATAACAATGACATAACAGACAACCGAGGACATGGCACCTACGTCAGTGGCATTATTTTAGGTTCCTTTGTTAATATCTTTTCTGAAAAAGTAAAATCTGTGCCTTTTCAAATTATGCCTTTAAAAGTTTTTAGATTGGATGGTAAAGCTCCTAGCTCTTCTATAGCAAATGCTGTTTATTATGCTGTAGATCATGGGGCTAGTTTTTTAAATTTATCTTTTGGAAGTCTTTCTTACAGTCACACTTTACATAAAGCCTTAGCCTATGCTTACAGGAAGGGTGTTTTTATTTCAGCAGCTTCTGGTAATGAAACTCTAAACTTAGATAAAAGAGAATCTTATCCTGCGGTACTTCCTATTCCCAGTTTAATATCTGTTGCCTCTATTAACGGAAAAACGAATCAACTTTCTGGATTTTCTAACTATGGAAAAAATAAAGTGATACTTGCTGCACCAGGAGAGAACATTTTAACCTCATCACCAAATAACCTTTTTGTTCCTGTTTCAGGAACAAGTATGTCAACACCTTTTATTACAGCTTTCGCAACCTACATATCCATGAAAGAACCCTCCCTTTCTAGCTATCAAATTCATCAAGCTATTGAGCAATCAACCACAAAGAACACAACTTTAGATGCTTTCTTAAAGTCAGGGGGGTTTTTTAAAAAAATAAGCAAAGAAAATTTTCATAATCTTTCTACTGACTTTTATAGCAGTGAAGCTCCTGATTACAATGAAGGATCTTATCTTCCTATGACCCAAGCTCAATTTTTAGGAGGAGGTTGTGGTACAATTGCTTACCGACAAACAAAAGACTCTCTTAAAAGACCTTTCAATTCTTTTCAGCCTGTCAGATTTTTTCTCATTAGTTTCTTACTACTTTTACCCCTTTTACTGATCTTCTTTTTAAAAAGTTCCGTCTTTGATAAGAGAAGAAAATTTGAACGTTTTTCTATTCAATGGCAGGCTAACTTATCTTCTTCCCTCTATCATCTTCTCCAAGGACAAATTGACTCTTTTAGTTTAGGGGGCTTAGCTTTTTCTTGTGAAAACTCTTTTTATAAAAACATCAAGGAAAATGAAAAGGTATCCCTTCTTATTAAAAACACTAAATTAGAGGGTCTTGTTCGCTGGATTTCTAAGGAGAAGAAAACTATAGGGATAGAATTTACAAATGAATCAAGGATTAAAGCAGAAGAACTTTTAGAAAATGCATTAATGGAAAAAGCATTGATGGGCTAACAAAATCTCTTATAGCGATTGTGAGGATAAATCATCTATGAAAAAGAAAATAGAAAGTTATTGCGATATGTCAAGCTGGTGCCTTTTTTAGAAGCTTTTTGTTATTTTAGGTTTTAAATTATGAAGCAAAAAATCTTTTATGCACTTATTTTAGCCTTATTCCTATTAGTGATGATCTTGATTTTTGTGTTTCAAAAAAAAACAGTTCACAAAACAAGGCTTCGAATTTTTACTTACTCTTCTTTTCAGAGTTCTTCAGGACCTGGGCCTGTTTTAGTTAAAATATTTGAGGAAAGCTGTGATTGTAAAGTAGACCTTATAAGAGCAGGTTCTGCAGGACTAATCTTACAGAGAATGAAATTGATAAAAGAATCTTTAGATATGGTCATAGGTTTTGATAAGGCTTCTGTCTATGAGGCTAAAAAGATATTTTCTTGGAAGAGTTTGAATTTGTCTTCTATTAGTTGGGATGAAAATTTAGATTTGAAGGCTAAGAATCTTGATTTCATTCCTTATGATTTCTCACCTATGACTTTTATTTATAGAAAAAATCAAATCCCCTTTCCTCCCCAACGTTTAGAAGATCTTCTATCAGATGAATTAAGAAAGAAGATTGTTTTGCAGGATCCAAGACAAAGCACTCCTGGTCTTGAGTTCTTGCTATGGACTCTTAATGAAACAAGATCTTTAGAGTACTATAAAAAACTTAAAAAAAACATCTTTCGTATTTCGCCCTCATGGTCTTCATCCTACGGTTTATTTACAGAAATGAAAGCACGTCTTATTTTCTCTTATCTTACATCCCTTGTTTATCACTGGAAGGATAGGTCAGAATTTCAGTACCAAGCCCTTTCTTTTAAGAAAGGTCACCCCTTGCAGATTGAGTATATGGCTATTCCCTCTTCTTGTAAGAATTGTGAGTTAGCTGAAAGGTTTGCACGTTTTCTTTTAAGTAAGAAAGCTCAAAAGATTATAAGCCAACGTAATTACATGTATCCTTCTGTAAAAGGCCTCATAAAAGGCACTTACTTTGAAAGACTGCCAAAGCTTAAAATACAAAAAATACAAAGTCATTTTTATAAAGAAAAGCAAAAATGGATTGATTCTTGGAAAACACAGATTATGAGAAAATAAAGCTTGTGAAAAATAAAACTTACATTGTTTAAGTTTGATTGCTCAAGTTTGATCTTTGTAGAATGCTTTGAACCTTTAAGAGAAAAAATCAGTTACACAATTTAATTTACAGGATCTTGAATTTTGAATTGACTATCACAGCTTATTATTTATCCCTGTTTTCAAAAAGAGATGGTTTTAGAAAAAAACTTCTCTCAACACTCATTTGGACAACTCTGACATTATAACACAGTGAGTTATAATGTTAAAAACTTTGTAAAATACAATCAAAAGCCCTAAAAGGAAAAATTAAAAAGTGATTTGTAAAAACACCTAAAGACTATAAAAAAAGGTTAAATATGAAGCTTTTCCTATTTGTTCTCACTCTATTTTTTTCTTTGAAAGCATGGTCTACGGGCGGACTTTTTGGCCCTGAATGGACTTTTTATAACCCTAGAATTAACGATTCTTATAGTATAGGGAACTCTCTTTCGAAGATAAGTAAGATTATAAAGTCTAAATGCCATCACTGTAAATTTAAAGGTTATTTAAGTTTTACTCTTGACGGCTTTGATTATTTTCTCACCTATGATTCGCCAGTTATAGAAATTAAAGCTTCCCCTATGACCACAAGGCAAATCAAAGATCAATTACAAAACATACAGTTGATTTTTGATTCAGTCAAAAAGGAAGGTTTTAAACCTCACTACCGATTAGTAGGGGGCCATATCCATCTAGATAAAAGAACACACTTTAAAAATAACATTCTTTTATTTCGAAATTTCTTAGTTGATCTTTATAACAATTCTGAGTTGTTTATGGGAGCCCTCAGCCATGATTATCTTAACGCCCCTCCTTTAGCTGTTTTAGGTAAAGAGTCTAAAAGAGAATTAAAGAGCTTATTAAAAGAAGTTGATAAAAGTATTCTTTCTCATAAAGAAATTACTTTTGACTACCACTACCTTCTAAATAGAATCAATTACGATGTTTATGGGATTCACAGCGATTCCCTCCCTCTAGAGAGTGGCGGTGGAGGTAGGAAATACCAAGCCGTTAATTTAAATCATGAAGATACTATAGAAGTAAGAGGGTTTCAGCCACAGCAAAGTGCTGAACATTATCTAAAAATGACTCTCCTTCTAGAGGCTCGCCTTAAATATTTATCTCAATTTAAAAAGCCCATACCTTACAAGGAAAAACACTATGAAGAGAAAATTTCGTGGACATGGGATAGAAAAAAAAATTTACACGCTTATAAAACATCTTTATCCTCAGGGCTTATTATTTCTGTTTACAGAAATTATGTAGAAGAGAGTGGGCTTAATTGGAATGAATACAAACAGTATATAGCTGATAAAAGAATAGGAAATAGAATTAAAAAAATTTACCCTTCTTCCCGTACCTGCAATCAACTCTTTTAGAACATAACTAGGAGAAAAACAGTGTTTGTTAAAAGAACTTTAAGGCAAGCTATCAAAAAAATTTTGTACACAGCTATTAGGCTCTTATTTGTTTTTAGATTTTTCAGAAAGGAATGTAAGGTGTACCTTATAATCATAGGGCTTAGGTTTTTATGCATGCTTTATAAGAAACAATGATATGAAGATTTTAATGAAAGCACTAATATGTTACTTTTTAAAAAAATTACTGTATGAAGTTTTGTATAAGGCTATGATAAAAAAACAGCTACATTGGATATGGTCTCAGCGAGGAAGTTTTAAAAGAATAAAGAATTTGAGTTGGGACATCTAAAATGAAATTTTTAAAATTTTTGATTTTTAGTTTTTTTATTTCGCCTTTTATCATTCTTTTTTTAAAGATAGGATCCTTGTCCTCCCTCTCTTTCGGTGAACTTTTTTTTGCTATTAAGCATACCACTTTACAAGCTTTTTTAAGTTCTCTTTTGTCTTTATGTGTAGGCTTTTGTGGAGCTTTATCTCTTCTTTCCTTAAAGTCTACACAGAAAAAAAGAGTGTTTGAAGTTCTTATTTTTATACCTGCTTTTCTTCCCAGTCTTTTTGTGGTTCTGAGTTTTATGAACTTTTCGTCTTCTGAGGGACTATGGCCTGTTATCATCACCCATACTCTTATGAATGCAGGTTTCGTGAGCGTAGTGATCTTTCGTCTTATAGAAAGAAAAATGAGTTTTTGGCTTTCAAGAGCTTATTTAGAAAAAAGTTCTCCCTTTATTTTCTGTAAAAAAATTATTCTACCATATTTAAAAAAGGATTTTTTTCTTATTTTTATTTCCATTTTTGCCTTTTGTTTTACAAGCTTTACGGTTCCTTTTTTATTAGGAGGCTTGGATTTTTTGACCATAGAAACTCTCATTTATGAAAAAATTAAAATTGAAGGTTTGTGGGCTGAAGGTCTAAGCTTAGCTTTGTTTGAAAGTTTTTTCTTAGCCTTCTTTTTCTTTTTTATAAGAGAAGGAGATTACTCTCAAATCACCATTAATAGAGGAAACTCTCCCCCTTTCTTCAAGACCTATTCAGGGCTTTTGGTCCTTCTTATTTTTCTCTTCTTTGTTCTTATTTTTAATTTACCTCGTTTTTTTATAGGTTTTAAAAGAATTTCTTTCGATCTTTTGATAGATCCTCTTGTAGTTTCTTTTTTTATTGCCTTTTTTGTGGGGGCTTTTTGTTTTTTTATGCTTTGTCTTATATCGTTTTGCTTTCATTCTTTATTTTATAAACGAAATCAATTTTTTAAAAAATTCTTATCTCTTTATATGGCACCAAGTACAGCTATATTAGGTTTTAGCTATCTTCTTCTTTACAGTGGAGGATCAATCATGGCACTTATTCTAGCTCTTAGTCTTTCTTTTTTGCCACAACTTTATCGTTTAGGAGGAAAAAGCACTTTAAATGATCTTCAAAAGGAGGTTAGTTTATCTTATATGTTACAAGCTTCAAGGTTCTTTACTTTTAGAAAAGTTATTTTCCCTAAAACTTCAAATACCTTTGGTTTTTTAGCAGGTTTAGCTTCTTTTTGGGCAGCAGGAGACTTTGGACTCTCAGCCATTCTTTTGGAAACCAAAACTCCTCTTTCTCTTTTAGCACAAAGTTTTTTAAAAACATATAGACTGGAGGAAGCTACCTGTGTAAGTTGGCTTATGATGATATTAGGTTTTTTTGTTTTTTTATTTTGGAGGTTTCTAGGTTATGTCTTTAGTGAAAGATCTGAGTTTAGACTTAGGTGATTTTCGTCTTGAAGCTTCTCGTTTAGAGTTTTTAGACGATGGTATTACTTGCCTTTGGGGTCCTAGTGGCTCAGGAAAGTCCACTTTTATGAGAGTGTTATTGGGACTTGAATCTCAAGCAAAGTACCAATGGTTTTTTGGGAAAGAAAATTTAAGCCTTCTTCCTCCTCCGGAAAGAAAACTTTCTTTTCTTTTTCAAGGAACCAATCTTTTCTCTCATCTTACATGTGAGGAAAATATTTTATTTCCTGTCTTAGCTAGAAAGCAGAAGGTGAATCAAAAAAGACTTTGTGAATTAGTTGAAAGGCTGAGTATAGCTCACCTTTTAAAGAAAAAGGCAAAGTTTTTATCAGGAGGAGAAGAACAAAGGGTGAGTCTTGCTCGCTGTCTTATATTAAAATCTCGGTTTCTATTCCTAGATGAGCCTTTTTCAAATTTAGATGATAAAACAAGGAGGCAATCTTGTCTTCTTGTAAGGGACATGGTAAGAGATTATAAAACACCCACACTTTTTATCACGCATAATGAAGGGGATAGAAGTCTTCTCTGCCAAAAAACCTTGTTTATTAATAAGGGCCAAGTAAGTAGTCGAACATGAAAAATTGACAAAAGCCTAGGATTTTTATGCTGTATGATCTTTATCCCTGTTACTTTCTACCTGAAATCTGTTAATTTTGGTACTAGGTTTCAGGACTAAGAGCCTGTTTTTTTTCAATAGAATACTCCTGATAAATGTAAGTCGGTTTCTTAACAGCCCTTGACTTCTACTGAGGAGGATATTTCTTAGATGAGTCTAACTCTTCTAATCAGAGTTTTTAAGTCCCAGCCTTTCAAAAAAAAAGGCTGGTTATCCATATTTTCTTTCTGAGTCCTGAGTTCGCCCTTTAGAAAATGATAAAATTTATGCCTCCTCAAAAGAATCTGTAAAGTTTCTGGAGGTTCTAGCAGTTTTCCAATGGCAATCTATTTTGCTTCCTCCTTGCAAGTAACCTGTTTTTGATATGTTTTTATTAATTTTTTTTCTGTAAGACCTAAAGCATAAACATTTTTATCATCAGAACCTACGACAATTGTTCCATTATTCATTATAGCAGGAGAGGAACGAACCCATCCACCTGTTTGAAAAGAATCTACTTTAACCAACCTATCATCAAAAAACCCATCATCCTTAATAAGCTCTAAAGCATAAACATTTCCATTATCAGAACCTACGACAATTATTTCATTATTCATTATGGCAGGAGAGGAACGAACCCATCCACCTAAAGTTTTATTTAAAGCTTCGATTTCGTATTCATACCCATAAACTTTCTCTTCTTTAAAGCATCTTTGATCATAAAAACTTCCTAAAGCATAGCATTTTACTGACTCTTTCTGAGAGACAAAAAAGCTGAAAAAAGCAAGCAAAAAAATTATGCTCGCTAAATGGAAAAAACTTTTTATTTTCATAACTTAACCTCCTATGGCTTGAAAGTGTTTAATTTTTAAACACTTTCTCATTATTTTGTTTTATAAGCCCTATTTTCTTAACTATTTAGGTAAGAGCTTTTAACCTTTCTAAAATGTAACTGCTCACCTACATTGTTCAGTTATCCCTAACTTTAGACCTGTTTTAAGATAAAAGTCTTGCTCTTACAGATTTTCTTTTAAATACTTTTTTCAAATGACAATAAATAAGACCTCCATCAGAAATGAGATTGAAAATATAAGAAGTGACTTTGATAAGCTTGCAAAGAAAGGTTCTGTGCCTACTGAGATTTCTGTGATTGTTGAATCTCTCTTTAAGGTTGTGAACATTCTGATTGTTGTGCTTTTAGAAAAACAGGTTCGAAAAAATTCCAGCAACAGCGGGCTTCCTCCTTCGCAAGATTTTAGTCGTCAAGGGAATCGTAATAAGAAAGCTAGTGGGAGTCAGAAAAAGGGCTCTAGACTTGATAACAGTAAAGATACAAACAGTGAGGAGACTGTCTCTCCCTCAGAGTGTTCTCAGTGTGGGATGTTTTTAAAGACAGCAGAGGTAAAAAGCCTTGAAAAGCGTAAAAAGATTGATATTTTTTATGAAATTCAAACCCATACTGTAACTTCTGAGGTTAAGGATTGTCCCTCATGTGGAGCTAGAAATAAAGGTCAATTTCCTAAAGGTATGAGTGGTCCTCTTCAGTATGGTATAGGCATTAGAGCTTCCAGAATTTCCTAAGAAAAATGGCAAGAAAGGACGAATAATACCATTTCCAAAAATTAATTCGACATTCTTTTAACGCATTGCGCCCTGGCTTTTTGATCAAACTCTGTTAAATTTTTAGAGTCATGTCGAAAAAAGATTTAGTTACACAGATTCAAGGGTATGATTTTCTGGCTACTTACAAAGTGGAAAGAAGTGCCAACATCAAGATAAAACTCCAAGCTTTGCAGCATATGCAAGACGGAAAATCGATTCAAGAAACAGCAGGTATGGTTTTGTATCACCGTCACAGTATCAAATCCTGGTTACAGTCTTTTTTTGTAGACTTTGATTACGAGGGATTGATAGATCGAGAAGGCAGAGGACGCAAGCCTCGTTTGCCAGTGACAGAAGAAGAGAACTTTAAAATCAAGTTAGATGAAATTCAAGACAAAAGAGAGGGAGGAAGCATAGGAGCAAAGGGAATACAGAAACTTTTAGCAGATGAATTTAACTGTTGCTATTCTCTTTCTGGGGTTTATGTTTCTTGCCTCCTCAAAAGAATCTGTGGGTTCCCGGAGGTTCTGGCAGTTTTCCAAGGTTATGATATAAGGCGATTTTTATAGCTTTAGAGGTTCTAAAGCCGTAAGATTTTCTCATAGTGAGTTTTACTTTGTTGTTTAAACCCTCTACAATCCCTGAGGAGAAGGTTTTTTTAGCCTTGAAGTAATTAAGAATAAGTAGCTTATGTCTTCGTATGGTTTTTGCTTCTCTTTTCATAGGTTCAATTTTTGAAAGCATGACTCGTCTCGTCCAACTGTCTATAAATTTACCAGCCCAAGTTGGTGAAACATAGGTCCATAACTGTCGGAAGTCTTCTTTTAAAAGATAACAGCGGATACTTTTTAAATTGTACTGTATTAAATGCCTTAATTTTACTTTTTCATAAGATTTTAAATTTTCTGCATTTTTTAACAAGGGCCATCTAGCTTTTGTTAAAAGGGGTTCATACCCGTCTTCTTTCATTTTTTTGTGTTCTGAAGCTCTCACTTCGTCTAAAGCCTTATTGAGTCTTGCTACGATATGAAACCGATCTAATATGTGTAAAGCTCCACTTGCCCTCTCCTTTATGACTTTTAAATAAGGCTTCCACATATCAGAACACACAAACCGTATATCTTTTGACTTCTCTCCTAGTAAATCAAAGAATTTTCGCCTCCTCAAAAGAATCTGTGGGTTCCCGGAGGTTCTTTTGAGGAGCCTATCACTTAGATTTACTTCCTTCCACCCTTTGCAATAAAAAACACTTCCCTTTCTATCAATATGTTCTTTAAATGGAGGATGATCGATGGCATGATAATCAACCACGTCAAACAAATAAGGAAGATCACTTTCTTTAAAATCATCTTTTATTTTGTAAAGAACTTTTTTAATCCCCTTTCCTTTTAAAGCCACATCTACATCAGAGGCTTCTGAATAAGTGCCAGTAGCACGAGATCCAAAAATAAAAGCTCTCTCAACCTGAGGATATTTTTTTAAGATAGATATTACTTCTTTAATTTGATCTTCTTTTAATCCGTACTTCACTTTTCATACTCTTTTTTAAAATCAAAATAAAAATCTCTGATTTCAGGATAGAATCTATCATTTAGAAATGTTATGGTCTCTTCTAAAACACTTTCTCTGTACACGTAAGAGGCTTTATTCCTGTACTTAAGAGCTTCTATCCACACTTCTGTATCTCGAATATAAGATTTCCTATAAGCTTTTCGAAAAATTTGTTTTGTAGATTCAACATCTATAGTGCTTCCGCTTAGGTTTTCCGTTTTTTTTTGAGTTGAGGTCTAGTTTTTGTTCTAAGGCCTTGATAAAAAGTCATTTATTTTTAAAAATAGTTTCATATATCAGGGTTTCTATCAAAAAAAGAGCGAAAAGATTTACTCTATGAACTATCTCTAGAGAAAAATCTTAAATACGTAAAAAGGATTATGACAATTCTCCATTTAGATAAAGGTGAGTTGTGTAAAGATATTTCCCGTTTTCTTTTCATTGATGAGGGCACGATAAGAGCCTGTAGAAATCGTTATAACAAAGGTGGGATAGAGTGCTTAATCAACGACAATTACAACCCTAAAAGGTCCTTTTTAACTAAGAAAGAGGAGAAAATGCTTTTAAAGGAATTAGAGAAAAGAATTTTTCCATCATCACAGTCTGTCATCCAATTCATTGAGGAGAATTTTAGTGTTACGTACTCAACAAGTGGTGTGATTGATCTTCTCCATCGCCTTGGTTTTTCTTATAAAAAAGCCACAGCGATACCAGGTAAGGCAAAGAGAGAAGAGCAGAAAAAGTTTGTGCGTAAATACAAGAGAATTAAGAAGAAAGACAGTCCTGTTTACTTTGCTGATTCCACACATCCTGAGTGGGGCCCTACGATTTCATATGGTTGGATAAGAGAGGGTAAGAAGTTTGAAGTGAAGACCAATTCAGGCTGGAGAAAAAGAGTGAATGTTTGTGGAGCTATTGAGATCAATAGTTTGAAGACGGTAGTCAGGAGTTATAAGACAGTTAACGAAGTTTTTCTATGTGATATGCTCCATCATCTTCGCAAGAAGCATCCCGATGAAAAAGAGATTCATCTTATCTTAGATGGGGCCGGATACAATAGATCGAAGTCTGTCAAGAAGTTAGCGAAAGAGTTGAATATAAAACTTGTTTATCTTCCTCCGTATTCACCGAATTTAAATCCTATAGAAAGGCTTTGGAAGTTTATGAAAAAAGAGGTCACAGCGAATCGATATTATGAAAACTATGACGATTTCAAGGGAAGTTTAAGTCAATTTTTTAGAGGAATACGAAAACACAGATCTAAATTAGAAACTTTGATAACTGATAACTTCTCTATCTTAGGAAACTGAAAAACTAAACGGAAGCACTATATACCATCTTCTTTTAAATAGTCATTCAAAAGATTTTTTGATAACTCAAAAATGTACTCAAACCTTTGAACAAATCCTTCTTTTAAAATATTGTGGGCTTTTTTGAAGTCTTGATCTTTAATCTCTGAAAATAAAAGATAGGCCTTTTCAAAATATTCAAACCTTTTCTTCCAACGCTCTTTATTAACATCATTCATGGACTTTCCCTCTTGATTTATTAACCCGAGTTTCGACTTTTTTCAGGGCCAAAGGCTAGCTGATATCAACAAACACCTCAGATCTTTGTAAGATTTTCTTGAAGAAGCAACTTACAAGGAAAAACAACTTGAGAGTTATAAAAAAACATACAAGAAGCTATGGAACAGTTTAAGGAACATTTTCCAGAAGAGGTGGAGAAAATAAAGGAAAAGATTCAGACTCATAAAATAGAGATTTGGTGGCAGGATGAATGCAGAATAGGCCAGCAAGGTTCTTTAAGCAGGATTTGGGCAAGAAAAGGCACACGGCCTAGAGTGGTGAGACAAAGACAATTTTTATCCACTTATATTTTTGGAGCAGTTTGTCCGGATAGAGATAAAGGCTGTGCTTGGATTTTACCGGAATGTAATTCAGGGATGATGCAAATTCACTTAGATGAGATATCTAAAAATATTCAAGAAAACTATCATGGAATTGTTTTAATGGACAGAGCCAGTTGGCATACCACAGAGACTTTGATAGTTCCTAAGAATTTATCCCTGATGCCTTTACCTCCTTATAGTCCAGAATTAAATCCCATGGAACAAGTCTGGCAACAATTACGAAGGATCAAATTATCGAATGCATGTTTTAAAAACTATGACCATATACTGAATACTTGTTGTGAGGCCTGGAATACTTTTTGCGATCAGGAGGGCAGGATTAAAAAATTATGCACTCGATCTTGGACAAAACAACAAGATGAATCAAGCTTGTAAATTAATTTGAACCTATAAATTAAATTGTGTAACTGATTTTTGTCATTTTAAATTTTACCCTCACTTTTTTACACTTATTTTAACCCATCAATCGATTTACACAACAAATAGATATACCTGAAATAAACTTATCTTATGAAAACTTAAACTCACCTTAAAAGAAGTTTTTTTAAAACCTCCTAACTGAAACTTTTCCTTAAGTCAATTTTAAAATTTTAAATTTGAACATGAAAATGTCGAATTAATTTCTGTAATTGGTATAATATGTGTAAAGCTCCACTTGCCCTCTCCTTTATGACTTTTAAATAAGACTTCCACATGTCAGAGCACACAAACTGATCTTCCCCCAAAAAAGTGGACAGTTTTAAGGGAAGATTTGCTTCTTAACAAAGAAAGACGGTAGATGTCAAATTTGGCATTTACTTTCCAACTTTTAGTTGCAACCAAGATAAATGTGAATTAGAATAACTTCCTGTATGTGGAGAGACGATTTTGCTTGAACTAAATTCAAGGCAGGGTCTTTGATAAACCTCCAATTTGGTGAAAACTCAGAGGAAGCCTCATGTTAATTTAATTTTGGCTTAGACTGATAACCAGCAAAGACACTGATGAAATATACATCGAGGTTACTATGGAAGAAATTATACTCAAAGAAGACGGATACATTACCTTTTCTACTCCCTTGAAGGGTTCCGTAGAAGGAAAATTGCTCTCATTAGCGACTCAAAAAACCCAAGCAATCTCTCCTTCTGTGCGATTTTGGTCAAACTTCACTCAGCACTTTATCGAGTCTGCAAGAACTGACCCCACCACCAAAGGTTTGAGAGAGAAACTCTCTGTTTCTTTATCTAAAAACAAAATGCTAGAGTTCCTGCACAAAGCTCCCTTTATGCAAGGAGGGGAGTACCTCAATGAAGACTGTTTATTGGATCGGTGGCAAGACCTACAAAGTCACTTAAGTGCAGAATTAAAGTCCTTTAAAGGTAGTGTCCAAGAGTACTTTCTACAGTTGAATTCCAATATCCACTTAGTGGGAAAGGTTTATTTCCACCTTGTAGAAAACAAACAAAGTGACCAATATCCTTTTGCATTTATGGCTACTTATCTCACAAATGTAACGAAGGAGAAAGACCTCACTTATCGGCCACTCCGATATGCCCTTGAAGAGTTTGCTGAAGATCAAGAAAAAATGCTTCAATTACTTGCAACGATTAAAAGAGCATCAGTGGCTTCTCTTTTTATCAAGAATTTATTGGACTCAGGCCAAATCTTCAATGTATTGAAGTGGTCACCAAATAAAGCTCAGCAATTTCTAAAGGAGGTTCCTCTTTATAATAAGGCCGGAATACTATGTCGTATACCCAATTGGTGGAAATCCGCATCGAAAAGAGCTAGTACCAACCTAGTGGTAGGCCATAAAAATCAGAGTCTTTTAGGAACAAAGTCGTTAATTGACTTTCATATCAATTTATCTCTTGGAGGGGTTGAATTAAGCCAACAAGAAACAAAAAAATTGCTCAAAGAATCTGATGGGTTGATTCTGTTAAAAGGGCAGTGGGTTAACATAGATAAAGACAATCTTGCGAAAGCTCTTGATAAGTGGAATCAGATTCGCAAACTAATGAAGAATCAAAACATTTCATTTAGTGATGCCATGAAGTTGCTTTCCGGAAAGAAAATTGGCTCTGCGACTCTAGACACCTCAGAAGTAACGATAACCAAAGGGAAGTGGCTTAAAGGCCTTATGGATAAATTGAAATCCCCGGCAATTATAAAAAACATGACTCTTCCTCAACAGTTCAAGGGAACCCTTCGGCCTTATCAGCAACAAGGACTTAACTGGTTAGGCACTTTACACTCACTGGGTCTGGGAGGTTGCCTTGCTGATGATATGGGTTTGGGGAAAACAATTCAAGCTCTTGCTTTTTTGCAAAAAGTGGTTAGTAAAGACGGCGGACTTCATCTGATTATCCTTCCCGCTTCTCTAGTTTCAAATTGGGCAAACGAGATTTTAAATTTTACTCCTTATCTTAAATTTTTCATAGCTCACCCATCCAATAAAGACTTTGATGAAACGAAGCTGAAAACGAAAACTCTCCAAAGAGACTACAACCTTGTCCTTACAACTTATGGGCTTGTCCGCCGATTTGATGTCTTCCAAAAAATAAACTGGGACTATGTTATTTTAGATGAGGCTCAAGCCATTAAAAATTCAGCTACATCACAAACAAGGTCAGTCAAATTGCTTTCAGCAAAGAATCGTCTGGCTCTCACCGGAACTCCCATTGAAAATCGCTTGAGTGATTTGTGGTCTCTTTTTGACTTCATTAATCCCGGGATCTTGGGGTCAAAGACTGAATTTCAAAAAACTGCTAAAAAAGCACTCAACAAAGAAGAGGGGCTTTCAGCCCTTAAAAATACTATCTCTCCTTATATTTTAAGGCGAATCAAAACAGATAAAAGTATTATTTCTGACCTTCCTCCTAAAATTGAACTTAAAAGCTACACTTACCTTAGCAAGAAGCAAGCTATACAATATCAAAAATTAGTTAAGTATGTAGAGTCATCTCTCCAAAACACAAAAGGCATTCAACGAAAGGGACTCATCCTTTCGTCGCTTATTAAATTCAAACAAATTTGTAACCATGCAGATCAATATCTTGGTACAGGCAATTTCCATATATCAGGAAGTGGTAAGTTTGAACGACTTCGAGATATCTGCGAAACTATTTTTGCTAAAAGAGAAAAGGCCCTTATTTTCACTCAATTTAAGGAAATTATTCACCCCCTCAATAAATTTTTATCTGATTTAGCTAAGGTAAAGGGAAGTGTTCTCCACGGTGGAACTCCTGTGAGAAAAAGAAAAGCTCTTGTGGATCAATTTCAAAGCGATAATAAATACACCCCCTATTTTATTCTTTCTCTGAAAGCTGGCGGAACGGGACTTAACCTAACAGCAGCCAATCATGTGATTCACTTTGATCGTTGGTGGAATCCAGCCGTAGAGAATCAAGCCACAGATCGTGCTTTTAGGATAGGGCAACACAAACGAGTGGTAGTTCACAAATTAATTACCAAGGGGACCTTGGAGGAAAAAATAGACAAAATGTTGGAAGAGAAAACTAAAATGATCTCAAAGCTAATCGGAGCCAAAAGTCACGAAATAAACTTTACACAAATGAGTGATAGTGAGATTATCGAATTAATCAAAGTAGATAAGGAAATATTATAGTTATGTGGTTTAGAAAATATACACCCATAAGTGAAAGAATTGCAAAGGCCCAAAGAGCAATCATCCGCTTAAAGAAGAAGAAGAAGACAAGAAACATCAAGCCCGTCATTATTGAGGGAAACAAGACAGCCACATCTTGGTGGGGTAAAGCTTGGATTCACCATCTCAAAAGCTATGCCGACTATGATAATAGAGTCCCACGTGGTAGAAGTTATGTCAAAAATGGTTTTGTCATTCACTTAGCCATTCAAGAAGGACACATAGAGTCCATGGTCATGGGTTCCCGCATCTACAATGTGAACATCACTATGAAAAAAATAAACAAAAAAAAGTGGAAAAGCATCAAACAACTTTCACAAAAACATCTTTACAGCCTTTCTGATCTTTTAGATGGACATTTCCCTAAGGAATTAGAGAAAGTCTTTTCTGACAGTAACGAAGGGCTTTTTCCCATACTTAAAGAAATCGACTTTAACTGCTCTTGTCCTGATTGGGCTTCAATGTGCAAACATGTATCTGCTACACTTTTCGCTTTAGGAGCAAAAATCGATGAGGATGTTGATCTTTTTTTTCAACTTCGAGGCGTCAATATCAAAGAACTTATTCAATCAGCTATCACAAGTGAAACGACTGAACTGCAAAGGAAAGTACCTTTAAGAGGGGAAGAAGTCCTCCACATCTCAGATGACAAATTAGCTCACCTGTTTGATATTAAACTTTCTCATCCCAAAAAGCCCAAATCTAAGAAACGTAAGAAACATAGGCGTAATAGACGTCTATGAAAAAGAAAATATGGATGACCAGCCTTTTTTTGAAAGGCTGGGACTTAAAAACCCTGATTAGAAGAGTGTAACTCGGTTATCTGTAACTCGGTTATCTGATCGAGTTACAGTAAATCCAATAATTCTTTGCCCTGATGAGTTACAAGTTTTGATAAAACGATTTGGCAATTCACAAGCTGTAGCGGATAAAATAGGGGCTAGTGTTCTGACCAGTAAATTTTTTCACAATTTTCAAGCCTTTAATCCAGGTCATTTTATTAAATTATTTGTAACTGCTCACTCTCGTAAGTTTTTATTTAAAGCCATATCTATGGCTTTAAATAAAAACTTACGAGAGTGAGCAGTTACAAATAGATAACCTTCGGGTAAATCATATAAAGCTTGACATAGAAGACAAAAGAGGACAGTTCAGTCTTCCTTACGTCCACACAGAAATAGAAAAAGAATCTATTGAGATGGATTTTTCTTATATGGTTAGACGACTTTCTAATATAGTACCAAACCCTTGGCAGGCCTCAAGAATACTTGAGGAAACTTTTGATTCTCTAAAAAAGAAAAAAATCTCTGATGAAAAAATTTATCTGAATCGATCTTACGTATTAAATGCTATTGAAATAGACTTGCAAGATCAAATAGAGAAAGCTTCTGAGAAGTTATTTACTAAGAAATTACAAGATAAGGTTATATAGTGCTTCCGCTTAGGTTTTCCGTTTTTTTTGAGTTGAGATCTAGTTTTTATTCTAAGGCCTTGATAAAAAGTCATTTATTTTTAAAAATAGTTTCATATGTCAGGGTTTCTATCAAAAAAAGAGCGAAAAGATTTACTCTATGAACTATCTCTAGAGAAAAATCTTAAATACGCAAAAAGGATTATGACAATTCTCCATTTAGATAAAGGTAAGTTGTGTAAAGATATTGCCTGCTTTCTTTTCATTGATGAGGGCACGATAAGAGCCTGTAGAGATCGTTATAACAAAGGTGGGATAGAGTGCTTAATCAACGACAATTACAACCCTAAAAGGTCCTTTTTAACTAAGAAAGAGGAGAAAATGCTTTTAAAGGAGTTAGAAAAAAGGCCTCCTCAAAAGAATCTGTGGGTTCCCGGAGGTTCTGGCAGTTTTCCAAGGTTATGATATAAGGCGATTTTTATAGCTTTAGAGGTTCTAAAGCCGTAAGATTTTCTCATAGTGAGTTTTACTTTGCTGATTCCACACATCCTGAGTGGGGCCCTACGATTTCATATGGTTGGATAAGAGAGGGTAAGAAGTTTGAAGTGAAGACCAATTCAGGCTGGAGAAAAAGAGTGAATGTTTGTGGAGCTATTGAGATCAATAGTTTGAAGACGGTAGTCAGGAGTTATAAGACAGTTAACCATGTTTCCATATGTGATATGCTCTATCATATTCATTAAGAAGCATCCCGATGAAAAAGAGATTCATCTTATCTTAGATGGGGCCGGATACAATAGATCGAAGTCTGTCAAGAAGTTAGCGAAAGAGTTGAATATAAAACTTGTTTATCTTCCTCCGTACTCACCGAATTTAAATCCTATAGAAAGACTTTGGAAGTTTATGAAAAAAGAGGTCACGGCGAATCCCGACTTCAGCGTTTTCTTTTCAAGAATCTAATGATTTCAAGTAGTTACGCAAAACCGTGATCACTACATTTTAAACGGTGCCTTATAGGATTTTTATATGATTTTAGGGGTTAAAACTGTATATTGCCCCAAATGTTGAATGGTTTTTTGGATGACTTTATTCTGCACTCTCTTGTTCTCTACAATCTGAACTGAAATAGAACTATTCTTTCTTGGAATCTTTTTTACAAACATATTTAAATGTTAAAAGAAATTTCCAGCCTTGAAAAGACCTCAAAAAAAGATTTCTGACACTACAAATGCACTGTCTGGAAAAATACCCCCCAACTCTGTTCTAAACATAGCTCGCACACTTTTATGAAGTTTTAGTAGTGGAAAACGCTGAAGTCGGGAAAAAAGAGGTCACGGCGAATCGATATTATGAAAACTATGACGATTTCAAGGGAAGTTTAAGTCAATTTTTTAGAGGAATACGAAACCACAGGCCTAAATTAGAAACTTTGATAACTGATAACTTCTCCATCTTAGGAACCTGAAAACCTAAACGGAAGCACTATATGTTTTAAAATCTTTAAAAATTCTTTTGATCTTAACTGGAAAATGGCACATAAAATTGAATATTTAATTTCACAAAACGATAAAGTCCTAAGAAAGAGAAACGCAAAAAACCTGCAACTATCTCTATTTGAAGACACATATGAAAGACATTACAATGAATTTGAAAAACACGTGGCATGGTATTTAGATGAACGAGAAGCTTTAAAATGGTGGCATAGAATGGTTGCAAAACAGGATTATTATCTCCCAGGCTGGCAGAAAAGAAAGGTATATCCTGATTTTATAGCCTGTGTGAACTCTGATGGCTCTCATAAGGTTTCTGTATTAGAAACCAAAGGGGATCATTTGAAGGGCAATGATGATATTGGATACAAAGGAAAACTTTTTGAACTTTTAGAAAAGTATGCTAACAATCCTGTTGATGTAGGGACAGTAGAGACGGCATCAAAAGATGAAGAAAAGATGGTTTTTCGTATTTTAATGGAAACCGGCTGGGAGTAAGAAATTAAAAAAAATTTCTGAAAATATTGAATGGATAAACAAAAAAAAAGTAATCTTATAAGTTACTTGAAACAGAAACTTTCAAGTGCTAATCTGATCCTTTTCACTGGAGCTGGATTTTCTTTAGGAGCAAAAAATAAATTAGGAAGAACTTTGCCAACATCTAAAGAGTTAACTGAAGAAATATGGCATCTTATATACCATGACATTAATTTTGATGGCTCGCCTTTAAAGGATGTTTTTTCAGTAGCAAAAAATAAGATGTCAAATAAGGTATGTGAATATTTAAAAAGTCGACTAACTATTGATCAAGAATCTTTAGGAAGCGAATATGAAACCATTATTAATCAACCTTGGCAAAAGGACTTTTGTGAGCTTTGGGATTTTTTCAAAAAACATAAGACTCAGTTTGTAACCTTAAGAGAGCAGTTTGACACCACTACAGCCGCAGGTGAGATGATGGTCTTTAACTTGATGAATTTTGCTCAGTTTGAAAGAAAGCAGACAAGTGAAAGAATCAGTGCTAATTGGTTGAGCCGTGCCAAGAGGGGTTTATGGAATGGAGGAAGCCTCCCTTTAGGCTATGATTGAAACCCTAAAGAAAAAGGAAACCTTCTTTATTGATAAGAAGGTTTCCTTTTTCTTTAGGCTTGGATAGGGCGGTCAGATAACCGAGTTACCGAAATAGAGCTGATCTTTGGTTTTTAACACGAACTCCTGCTTTAACCACATCTTCATATCCACTGACAATCTTACGAAGGTAAATGAATTCATCACCTGAGTGAAAGACTGGTTTCAAAAGACCAGAACGTAACAATAAAACCAGTTTTTCAGCATCAATTTTGTCAGTTTTAGCTCCCTCACTTAAAAGTCTGTTCCGAAGAGGATCACAGACTATGAGTTCATCAACACTATCCTTTAATTCTGAATACAACCACTGTGAAGTCGTAGTCTCTTCGATAGTCAATATCTTCTTACCTTTCAGAGTTTTTAAATAGGCACGAAGATTCCCAAGATCTGAAATCGTATCCATAGTCTTAATATCTTTTGATTTGCCTGTCATCCTTGAAATGGCCATGTTACTTTGTGCACAATCTACGGCTATATAGTGAATACGCTTAGATTCTCAGGTCGATTCTCTAGAGAAAAAACCTGAAAACTTAAACGGAAGCACTATATAGTGATCATACATTTTACTTTCCTCCTTTGTTGGTTGTTCATAAATAAAGTCTTGAAATCCTATTTTACATCTTTTTTTTGCTTTTTCCTTTTTTTCGAGTAAGCCTAAAATACAGGCTTAATCAAAAAAAAGGGAAAACACCCTTTGAGGCCTTAAAAAGCAATAGCAGCTAAAGGGTTTAGAATTTGTCTCGAGAAGCTCACCTCCTTCTGCAAGTACTTCAGGATCACTATCATGGCTTAAACCAGTGACCTTGCTTTTTGATTTACCGAAAATAATCCTGTAATTTAATTACATAACTGGAAGATAATAAACGGCAATTATAGATGATAATAGAGTTAAAAGAACAAGAGCTTTTAGAAAAAGCTTTTGAAGAGGAGAACTCTTAATGTGTAATAGACGTCTATGAAAAAGTATGTCAAGAAAAAACACTTCCCTGTGATAGACGTTATATGATCTGACAGTTACCCTTTCTGGGTTAATAAAAAACTGTCTGTCAGTTTGCGTTCTGTTCAATCATCTTTTGCCTTATTTTTTGTTTTCCGTCAAGGAAGGTTTAATTTTCTATGGGCTAAAATTTTATATTTTTCTAGCAAGAATTGGTTTTTTGAGGTGACTTAAAGGAAGCAATCCGAGGGAATAAAATTTGTTTTAGCTTTAGAGTATTAACTGTCAAATATAGCTTAGTAAAACTTACAAAAAGCTTGTAAAAAATATAGTAAAAAAGTTAGTTGAACTTTTTTAATTGTCTTACTGTATAAAAAATGATAATAATGATGAAAAAATAATTACGTTGGGTGTTTCAGTTAATTTCAAAGGATAAATACGATTTTAAGGAATATGATTTTATGAACTTTAAAACCTTTTTGTTTGCTTTAAGTTTTCCAGTTTTTTTCTCATTCTCGCAGCTCACTTTTTCACAAACTCATGTGAGTTCAGACCAACTCACCGAAGCTATCAAAGAAGCTCGCCTCACAAATCCAGAACTTCGGGTAACTGCTCACTCTCGTAAGTTTTTATTTAAAGCCATAGAGATGGCTTCTAAAGAAGAATACCCTTTATTTCTCATTGTTTTAACATAGCTGGTAATGCGACAAAAATATTTCGCCATTTCTTCTGTTCTGAAACACCCTGACACTTTCTTTTTCACTTTAGTCATTCTTAGATCTCTTTCAGCTCTGTTATTAGTAGGATCTACGTTCTTTCTTTTAGAAAAACACAGTATTTCTGCTTCATACTTTTTAAATCGCAGCCAAAGGTTTTGAGCTTGTGTATGCTTTATTCGTCCTTTCTTGCCATTTTTCTTAGGAAATTCTGGAAGCTCTTTTAAGCCTTTTGTAAGAATACTCCTATACCTTCTCTGAAGAGTTTCGTACTCTTTTTGAGTCAGAACTCTTGACTCTTTTTTATGAACTAACTCCACAGTCTCTTTAAGAAGTTTTTTGAGATTTGTAGCCCATTTGAATCCATTGCTTTCTTCTATAAATTTAAGCTCTCTCAAAAGGTGAGCCACACACAAAGCATGAGTTATCTTATCATAACAAAAGTAAGGACTCCAACAATCATGCACAAGCACTCCTGTATATCTATCCAAGAGACCAATATCTTTTATGGCTTCCCTTCCACCTGAAAGGTGGAGAAACTGCAAGACTAATTCTCCTGAACTATAAGTATGAATCCAGTAGTTTTTACCCTTAACCCTCATAGAGGTCTCATCAACATGAATGACCTCTGATTCAAGTATCTTTTCTTTCATCTGCTCTTCCCAACTTTTAAGAAACTCTCCTAATTCAGCAATGTATCTCAACATAACTGCAGGAGAAATCATTCGACCTATAAGCCCCATGTAATGTTCCCCAACACGTTGAAAAGACAGCATCTGAACTATAATGAAATTGATGATGGAAGCTCTAATGCCTATACCATACTGAAGAGGACCACTCATACCTTTAGGGAATTGACCTTTATTTCTAGCTCCACATGAGGGACAATCCTTAACTTCAGAAGTTACAGTATGGGTCTGAATTTCATAAAAAATATCAATCTTTTTACGCTTCTCAAGGCTTTTTACCTCTGCTGTCTTTAAACACATCCCACACTGAGAACACTCTGAGGGAGAGACAGTCTCCTCACTGTTTGTATCTTTACTGTTATCAAGTCTAGAGCCCTTTTTCTGACTCCCACTAGCTTTCTTATTACGATTCCCTTGACGACTAAAATCTTGCGAAGGAGGAAGACCGCTGTTGCTGGAATTTTTTCGAACCTGTTTTTCTAAAAGCACAACAATCAGAATGTTCACAACCTTAAAGAGAGATTCAACAATCACAGAAATCTCAGTAGGCACAGAACCTTTCTTTGCAAGCTTATCAAAGTCACTTCTTATATTTTCAATCTCATTTCTGATGGAGGTCTTATTTATTGTCATTTGAAAAAAGTATTTAAAAGAAAATCTGTAAGAGCAAGACTTTTATCTTAAAACAGGTCTAAAGTTAAGGATAACTGAACAATGTAGGTGAGCAGTTACAACTTCGGGACATCAAAAACTTAGCTGAAAGAATGGGAGTCCGGGTTTGGCTTTTGGGAGGATCAGCCTCCAGCTTAGCTTACTATGTGAAAAAAGATCTAGAACGAAAGAAAAATAAGAACAAGGGCTGGTTTAAACCCCAAAAAGAACATTTCAATTACGACTACACAAAGATCTTTTTTCCCACTCAGGATATAGATTTAGTCATAGAAGGGGGGTCAGAGGAAGAAGCCTCAAGGCTAGAAGAAGAGCTTTCCAGAAAGTTTCCCTACTTTCAAGGAAACAGCAATAAAAGTGCTTGGGAGGTAAGGCTTTTAAGAGAATCAAGAGGCCCAAAGGCGCCTTTATTGAGAGGAGATGTATTAAAACAGCATACCGATTCTTATTCTGTGATGATGATAGAACTGACCGAATCTAAAGATCCTGTAGTAAGAAGCATCAAGGAGTGGGATGCCAAAAACCCTTCCCTTTTAGAAGATCTTCTCAAAGGAGAAATAAGCTATTATGATTCAGAAAATCATAAAGAAACTCAAAGGTACAAAGAGGGTATGAATCCTGAGATCTTTTCAGTCATCCGTTATTTGATTAAGATGTTTCAGTATGAACTAAAGCTTAAAAAAGAAGATTTAGAGAGGATTAAAGAAATTATAAATGAATTTTCAGCTTCAAAATTAGAAACAGGTTATGCAAAGTTCTGGTGGAAGATGAATGTAAGAAAGTTATTTGTGCAAAATTCTGATCTGGAGAGAGCTTGGAGAGTGCTTGATGAATTAGGTTTAAAAGAAAAGCTCATAAGCTTGGGAGAGGATCAAGAGAAAAAAGGAAGTCTTGCTTTTTGGTTTCATAAAGAGCCTTTAAAAACTAAAAAAATAGGAGAAGGAGAGGGAAGGACAGCTAAGGATCTGGGAATAGAGATCGTATCTCATACAACAAGTGATTTCGAAGCTTATGAAATTAGGCTCCTCCCGGGAATCTGTGGGTGAAAAGTAGTAGAAATCCCCCAAAAGAGCTCATATTAATCAAAGTAAGAGTAAGACATTCTATCTTGTATTTTTGAGTTCTTTGAGGCCCTTACTGGCCTCTATCACCTCCGGTGATTGAACTCAAAAACATTCATTTTATTTGCTTTTATTTGCTGTGTTACATTAAAATTTTAAAAAAGAAGCACCTACTTCCCAGATGCCTTAAAATGTTATTCAAAAAAAAAAAAAAGGAGGGAAGAGATGCTTTTGAAGACTATACTAAATGATTGTTTAAGATGGAAGTCTTTTGTATACGGAGACATTTATTTTTCAAAAGATAGAAAGTCAATTAATGTTCCTATTAAGGCTCGTAAAAATGGCCAAGCTTTTTGTAGTGTTTGTAAGAAGCCCTGTTCAGTGTATGACAGCAGTAAATCATCACGGGACTTTGAATCCCTTCCTATTTTAAGTTACAGGGTGTTTTTTGTTTATTTTGTAAGAAGAGTTAATTGTCCTTGCTGTGGGGTAAAAGTTGAGTATTTACCTTGGGCCGATGGTAAGAAGAGTTTAACGATCTTTTACATGAAGTATTTAGCAGACTGGTGTCGTCACCTGTCTTGGAAAGAGGTTTCTTGTAAGTTTCATGTCAGTTGGAATCAGGTCTATGCTTCGGTAGAATGGGTCGTAGAATATGGTTTAAAACAAAGGGTTTTAAAGGGAATACAAGCTATAGGTGTAGATGAAATACAATGGAAAAAGAACCATCAGTATCTCACCTTAGTCTATGAAATAAGCAAAACCCGTGTACGCTTGTTGTGGATAGGAGAAAAAAGAACAGAAAAGAGTTTTAGAAAATTCTTTGATTTACTAGGAGAGAAGTCAAAAGATATACGGTTTGTGTGTTCTGATATGTGGAAGCCTTATTTAAAAGTCATAAAGGAGAGGGCAAGTGGAGCTTTACACATATTAGATCGGTTTCATATCGTAGCAAGACTCAATAAGGCTTTAGACGAAGTGAGAGCTTCAGAACACAAAAAAATGAAAGAAGACGGGTATGAACCCCTTTTAACAAAAGCTAGATGGCCCTTGTTAAAAAATGCAGAAAATTTAAAATCTTATGAAAAAGTAAAATTAAGGCATTTAATACAGTACAATTTAAAAAGTATCCGCTGTTATTTTTTAAAAGAAGACTTCCGACAGTTATGGACCTATGTTTCACCAACTTGGGCTGGTAAATTTATAGACAGTTGGACGAGACGAGTCATGCTTTCAAAAATTGAACCTATGAAAAGAGAAGCAAAAACCATACGAAGACATAAGCTACTTATTCTTAATTACTTCAAGGCTAAAAAAGCCTTCTCCTCAGGGATTGTAGAGGGTTTAAACAACAAAGTAAAACTCACTATGAGAAAATCTTACGGCTTTAGAACCTCTAAAGCTATAAAAATCGCCTTATATCATAACCTTGGAAAACTGCCAGAACCTCCGGGAACCCACAGATTCTTTTGAGGAGGCTCTTTTTTTTGCTCCTTTTTTGCACCAGAAGAATGCTGATGAACTCGTACTATAGTGCTATCAGTATATAAGACCATCGGCCCTTTGTTTTTCCCATTCTTTTTCGGCTTTTAAAAGGTGTTGGTTAAGATCTTCATAAGAAGAGGTTTGACTTTCAATCCAAGTTCTTAGAAAACCACTACCTGAAATTAAGTCAAAGGCTTTTCTTGTGTTTTCGTATTCATAAGTAAAATCCCTAAAAATCTCCTTACTGGGATAAAGTTTATAAATGGTTTTTAAAAGAACACTAAAAATACGATAAGGTTTAAACTTAGAGTAATTTTTAATATGAATTTGAAAACCTTTACACAAATTCCCTTTATATTTATTAAAAGTTGGTTCAAAATAACAAGTAGATAAAATGCAAGAGGAAAAGAGTTCTTGAGGTTGAAGGGCTTTTTTGACTTTGAAAGGATCAATAAAGGGACTTCCTAACACCTCAAAAGGTCTTGTCGTACCTCTTCCCTCAGAAAGCCAAGTCCCTTCTAAAAGACTTCCTCCCACAAAATTATAACAGCTACCTACAGAAGGAAGATTAGGGCTAGGATTAACCCAAAAACTTAAAGGCCAAGGATTTTTATTAATATCGTAGCCCTCCATAGAAATAACTTTCACATCAAAGTCATACTGCTTCTTATACCAAAGAGCTATCTCCCCTATGGTCAAACCATGTCTCATAGGTAGCCTTGCAATTCCCACAAAACTTTTAAACTCCTCTTCTAAAAAACTTCCCTCTACTGTTCTTCCTAAGGGGTTAGGCCTATCTAAAATCCAAACCTCTTTGTCTTGTTTCTTACACTCCTCTAAAAGGTAAAATAAAGTTGTTATATAAGTGTAAATACGACAACCTACGTCTTGTAAGTCCACAACAACAATATCACAGTTTTCAAGCATATAGGGTTGAGGACGTCTTGTTTTCCCATAAAGGCTATAAAGGGGTATTTTATAAATACTATGTTGTTTTTCATCATAAGTTTCTGCCATATTATCTTGTTTAACACCTTCAAAACCATGTTGAGGGTTAAAAAGGCAGGTAACATTTATGTTAGAAAAAACATCTAAAATAAATTGCAAATTTTGATTCAAAGAGGCTGGGTGGGCTAAAAGACCCACCTTATGTCCTTTTAAAGTATTTTGATCAAGAACTTCAATTCCTAGTTTCATAACAAAGATTTTCGAATGACAGTAAAATGAGGGATTAAATCTTGAAAGCCTCCGACGTTTTCTGTTTCAAAGCCCTCACTTTTGAGAATTCGACACATTTTTTCAGATCTAATCCCTCTGCCACAATAAACATAAAGTTCTTTTTTTTTATCTGTTGTTTTAATAAAATTTTGAAATCTCTTAGAGCGGTGAGAGATGTCAGAAGTAGGTAGACAAAAAGCCTGTTCAATAATCCCTGATTCTTCTGTCTCTTTATCTTCTCTTACATCTAGGAGTAAAGCTTGAGAGTTTTTGAGTTTTTTTTTCATACTCTTAAAAACATCGTTTTGTGATGAACTTTTCATAACTAACTCCTCTTGCATTTGAAAATTTGTAAAAGGTGCTTTTAAAACGGCTATAAGATTGAGATCGGTTTTCCTCTGAAAAGGCTCAAGTTTTTCAAAATTAATAAGGCTTAACTCAGGAGCTTTATAAGAGTTTAAAACATGATCCCAAACGTTTAAAAAAAGACCAAAATTATAATCTCCTGGATCTTTGAATCGTGTGTGATGAATAGCATGATAGCGAGGGGTTACAATAACCTTATTCAACACTTTCTCTATTTTGTCAGGAAAATCAATGTTCGTGTGATGGAACTCAGAACAAACATTTAAAAAGATCTCAAAAGCTATAAAGGCCGCTATAGAAGGCCCCCAAAGCACAATCCAAAGACACTTAAACCCTGCTGAAATAACAAACTCAATGGGATGATAGCGAAGAGCTGTCAAAACATCTAAATGAGTATCTGTATGATGAACTCTGTGAAACCTCCAAAAAAAGGGGACTCTATGGTACCATCTATGCTTTAAAGTGTCTAAGAAATCAAAAAGCAAAATAGTAATAAGAATTTCAGGGAGTCCCGAAAGTCCTAACAAAGGGCTTAAACCCCACTGATGCTCTGCAATGTAGTTTGTCAGAAAAATAAAGGGCGTAGCCACAGTCAGTCGAATCACAAGATTGTTAATAAATCCAAGACTTGCTGAAAAAAGAAGCCTTTTTTTACGACTATGATGCCAACTACGAGCTGGTTTCACACTCTCTAAAAAAAACATAATGAACAAAAGACCAAGAAAAAAGCTCAATCTTAAAGCTATACCCTCTGTGATCATACCAGCCTATATAAAACATAAGTCCACAAAAAAGTCAATGAAATTGCCGCTTAAAAAAATTTAAGTCAATTAAAAGCTTCTATTGACAAACTCTAAGGATGAAGATAATTTTTAAGGTAAGCTTAACAAAAAACTAAAAGGAGGGGGAGGTTTCATGAAAGCAAAAAATATTTTAGCAGTTATTGTTATACTCAGTTCATCAATTTTATTTTTGACAGGTTCTCGTTATGGAAGGTCTGATTATAAAAAAGAAAAATATGATCAAATGGTAAAAAAGTTAAATTTAACAAAAAAACAAAAACCCCAATTCGAAAAAATCCATAAAAGTCATAAGACATTTCATGAAAAAGTAGCCACTGAGAAGGAACTCCTGAAAGGACAAAAACAGAAACTCTTAGAAAAAAAACAAAAACTTTTTTTGGAGGGAGCCTCTGACAGAGAACTCAATGAAGTTTTTGATAAACTTAATGTTCATAGAACGAAGATGCATAAGATAAGAGTGAACATGTTTGAATTCTACAATGAAATAACTTTAAAAAAGAAAAATCTACTGGATGAAAGCCAAAGAAAAATCTACATTAAATACAAAAAAAACTATTCAAAAGCTTACGGTGATAATTATAGGAGGCATAAAAAAGGGCATTCATGCTCCTGTGAAAAGAAGTCTTCATGCAATGACCGCCACACATGTGAACACAAGTAACATTTTGCTTTCTTGGAGTTCAGGTAAAGACAGTGCTTGGACTCTCCATCAACTTTTAAAAAATAAAAAAAAGGTGGTAAAGCTTCTTACTACTATTAATGAAACTAATGATCGAGTGGCTATGCATTCCACAAGAAAATCTCTTCTCTTGGCTCAGGCAGAAAACCTCAAGCTTCCTGTAGAACTTGTCCCCCTGCCCGATCAATGTATTAATGAAATATACGAACAACGTATGACAGATGCCTTGAAAAAACTTTCAGAAGAAGGTTTTACTGAGATTGCTTTTGGGGATTTGTTTTTAGAAGACCTTCGTCATTATAGAGAAAGACAAATGAAAAAATCCTTACAATTTGGAATTGAAATGAAAGCTCTTTTTCCCATTTGGAAAACTGATACAACAAAGCTAGCCTATGATATGTTAAGTTGGGGCTTAGAAGCAGTCATCACCTGTGTAGATGCAGAAAAAATTGATCCTTTCTATTGTGGCTGCAAATTTGATCATGATTTTCTGAATTATGCTAAGACAAAAGATATAGACCTTTGTGGAGAGAAAGGTGAGTTTCACACTTTTGTTTTTAACTGTCCTCTTTTTAAAAACCCTCTTTCTATACAAAAAGGAAAGCAGGAGAAGAAAGAAAACTTCGTTTTTAGAGATTTTTATTTATAAATTCATAACCTAAGGATTCGTGAAAAAATAACCTTTACATCTTTTAAAGAAGAGTTATAGATATTCATAAAAGTTTTGTCATACTTGCATAATTTTCTAGATTAGTTATAATGTTGTTATGAGAAGAGAGCATTCAAAACACGAAGATAGGAAAAGAGCTGTGCAAAACTATTAGATGGTGAGTCAGCTGAAACAATAGCAAAAAATATTGGTCGTGATCCGAGCGCTGTTTACAGGTGGTTTACAATTTATGGAAAAAACAAATCATTTGAAGAACTGAAAGAAAAGAGCCGATCGGGATGTCCTCGAAAAATAGATCTCAAAATCATTAACAAGATTGAAAAGGGCTTACAGAAGCCTGCTTCAAAGTTTGGTTTTGAGACGGATTTGTGGACATGTACAAGAGTTCCTCTGTGCTGAAAAAGAAACATAATACCAATTACAGAAATTAATTCGACATTTTTATGTTCAAATTTAAAATTTTAAAATTGACTTAAGGAAAAGTTTCAATTAGGAGGCTTTAAAAAAGTTTTTTTTGAAGGGAGGTTGAGTTTTCATAAGATATGTTTATTTTATGTATATCTATTGTTGTGTGAATCGATTGATGGGTTAAAATAAGTGTAAAAAAGTGAGGTTAAGATGTAAAATGAAAAAAATCAGTTACGCAATTTAATTTATAGGTTCAAATTAATTTACAAGCTTGATTCATCTTGTTGTTTTGCCCAAGATCGAGTGCATAATTTTTTAATCCTGCCCTCCTGATCGCAAAAAGTATTCCAGGCCTCACAACAAGTATTCAGTATATGGTCATAGTTTTTAAAACATGCATTCGATAATTTGATCCTTCGTAATTGTTGCCAGACTTGTTCCATGGGATTTAATTCTGGACTATAAGGAGGTAAAGGCATCAGGGATAAATTCTTAGGAACTATCAAAGTCTCTGTGGTATGCCAACTGGCTCTGTCCATTAAAACAATTCCATGATAGTTTTCTTGAATATTTTTAGATATCTCATCTAAGTGAATTTGCATCATCCCTGAATTACATTCCGGTAAAACCCAAGCACAGCCTTTATCTTTATCCGGACAAACTGCTCCAAAAATATAAGTGGATAAAAATTGTCTTTGTCTCACAACTCTAGGTCGTGTGCCTTTTCTTGCCCAAATCCTGCTTAAAGAACCTTGCTGGCCTATTCTGCATTCATCCTGCCACCAAATCTCTATTTTATGAGTCTGAATCTTTTCCTTTATTTTCTCCACCTCTTCTGGAAAATGTTCCTTAAACTGTTCCATAGCTTCTTGTGAAGTTTTAGGATGAAGAGAACGACCACTGATCCATACAATATTAAGACGGTCTAAAAGAGCATAAACCCCAGAAAGAGAATAGCAACAGTCAAATTCATTTGCTAAAAGTTCCTGTATTCCCTTTGCTCCTATGCTTCCTCCTTCTCTCTTGTCTTGAATTTCATCTAACTTGATTTTGAAGTTCTCTTCTTCTGTCACTGGTAAACGAGGCTTGCGCCCTCTGCCTTCTCGATCTATCAACCCCTCGTAATCAAAGTCTACAAAAGACTGTAACCAGGATTTGATACTGTGACGGTGATAGAAAACTATACTTGCTGTTTCTTGAATCGATTTTCCTTCTTGCATATGCTGCAAAGCTTGGAGTTTTATCTTGATGTTGGCACTTCTTTCTACTTTGTAAGTAGCTAGAAAATCATACCCTTGAATTTGTGTAACTAAATCTTTTTTCGACACTCTAAAAATTTAACAGAGTTTGATCAAAAAGCCAGGACGCAATGCGTTAAAAGAATGTCGAATTAATTTTTGGAAATGGTATAAGGTGGAGATTTCTCGAGGCCATGTTTGGGTAGTTTTAAAGAAAGCTGGGTTTAGTTATCAAAAGCCTGAACGTCGCAACTATCACACTTTAAGTCCTGAAACCTAGTTCAAAACCTTGGGGGAATTCAGGTTACATGTAGAATCCGAGTGATTATTTAGAGAAAAACCAAATAATATCAATAGGTTGTGCTAGATTAACAGTCTTGCATGGCCTTATCTTTCCGCAGGCGACACTCAGGCGACATATAGATAAAAACCAAGTAATATCAATAAGTTACAGTTTATAACTGTCTCTCTTGAGGTTAGTTTTAACTAGGCGGCACTCAGGCGACATCCTAAGTTTTCTTCTGCTCGATAAACTTCCAATGCCCTCTTTTAAGCATCTTTATTCTTCCTTGCTCTTGCCATTCACTAAAGAGGCGAGCCAGTTGTGCCATCTCAGAAGAGGAGTCAGAAAGACCAATGAATTTTCTTGCATCTGCAGAACTGATATTGCCTTCTTGTTCAGATTCAAAAGAGGTGTTGCTTAAAAAATTATATAAAAACTCCTTCTCACCTTCAGTAAATCCTTTTGCATTCTTTCCCGTTAATTTAACTTTTGCCCACCTCTTTAAAAACAATCTATTCTTATACTTTAAAACGGGGCAATAGATATTTTGAAGAACTTTATTTGCCATATATTTATAATTCCCATCTAAAAAGCTTTCAATTTTTGACCAATTATACTCCCTCCAAAGCAATAAAGCTGTGGCTAATCTCCAATGATCATCATCTTCAAAATACTGCTTAATTTCATTAGCAATTTCTTTTATTTTTTCATTGCTTTCCTCGTTGAAAAGAGTAATTGACCATTTTCCATGATCTACTAAATCATCAAACTCAACAATAGGTTCTCGTTTTCCAGCTTCAAGCATCAAACGAAACACTCTAATCTTTCCTGTTCCCTGTTCATCTGTAATATGAGCCAATCTTAAAGTATTCATAAGATGTTTGTTACTAGAATTATTCATTCGAGAAAACCATTTTTCAACAAAGGCTTTAGCTTCAATAGAACAGTTGTTTCTAACAGTGATTTTGTTAGGGTGGATTTCAACAACAATATCTCCTTGGTTTTTCTGATATAGGGAGTGAGCGACGGCATTTGCTAAAATTTCTCTCAATGCTTTAATCGGGTAAGGAGTCTCCTCTATAGCAGAAATAGAATTGCCTCTTACAATTGTTCCCTTTTTCCTAGATCTATTTTGTAAACCATCAATAAATTCATCAGAAAGAATGCGATAAAGTCCTTTTTGGGTTTTCTGAACTAAAATGTCACCATTGCTGTCAAAATGAACAACTCTACAAGAAAAATCCCCAAATAATATACCGGCTGTATTCGTTTCAATTAAATTTAACTTTCTTAAAATATCCTTAGCACTTATTGAATCCACTTCTATTTGAAAGTCATTTAACTCCTCTACAACTTTTTGAGCAAAAGCAGAAACAAGAGCAGGGTCGTAGCTATTAGATTCATATTTTGCTTTTGAAAAATCTGAACCAGGAAGCCTAAGAGACAAAGCCATAACCTCATGAGGTTTCATTTCCGAACTTGTCGTTCCTATTAAACGGTAAGCCTTGCTGTTCCACTTGACAACATCTTGAGAGTTCTGAATTTCAATGAATAGGCAATGACTTGATTGAAGTTTTTCAGAAGTAATGCTTTTCACCGCCCATGAAGGCTCTAGATATTGTATGATATGGTTAGAGATGATTTGTTCTGTTTTCTTTAGCCAGATCGTATCTCTTCCAGCTAAAGTGCCATCATCATTGATTCCAATAACAAGCCAGCCTTTGAAAATGTTTTCGTCATTAGCAATTGCTGATACGCTCTTGCCGCATTCTTGCCTCCAACTTTTTTTAAACTCAACCCCTTCAAGTTGAGCTTCAATTCTTCTTTTCTTGATTCTTGATATGAGCTCTTTCTTTTCCATAAGTTTTATCCATTTAATTTAATTATTTATTACCCCTAAGCCTTCTCAGTTTTACTGCTAATTTTTTCATACACCTGATTAGAAATAATTTTTCTAACTACTTCTTTAAACTCATTGTTTTGCCCAAGATCGAGTGCATAATTTTTTAATCCTGCCCTCCTGATCGCAAAAAGTATTCCAGGCCTCACAACAAGTATTCAGTATATGGTCATAGTTTTTAAAACATGCATTCGATAATTTGATCCTTCGTAATTGTTGCCAGACTTGTTCCATGGGATTTAATTCTGGACTATAAGGAGGTAAAGGCATCAGGGATAAATTCTTAGGAACTATCAAAGTCTCTGTGGTATGCCAACTGGCTCTGTCCATTAAAACAATTCCATGATAGTTTTCTTGAATATTTTTAGATATCTCATCTAAGTGAATTTGCATCATCCCTGAATTACATTCCGGTAAAACCCAAGCACAGCCTTTATCTTTATCCGGACAAACTGCTCCAAAAATATAAGTGGATAAAAATTGTCTTTGTCTCACAACTCTAGGTCGTGTGCCTTTTCTTGCCCAAATCCTGCTTAAAGAACCTTGCTGGCCTATTCTGCATTCATCCTGCCACCAAATCTCTATTTTATGAGTCTGAATCTTTTCCTTTATTTTCTCCACCTCTTCTGGAAAATGTTCCTTAAACTGTTCCATAGCTTCTTGTGAAGTTTTAGGATGAAGAGAACGACCACTGATCCATACAATATTAAGACGGTCTAAAAGAGCATAAACCCCAGAAAGAGAATAGCAACAGTCAAATTCATTTGCTAAAAGTTCCTGTATTCCCTTTGCTCCTATGCTTCCTCCTTCTCTCTTGTCTTGAATTTCATCTAACTTGATTTTGAAGTTCTCTTCTTCTGTCACTGGTAAACGAGGCTTGCGCCCTCTGCCTTCTCGATCTATCAACCCCTCGTAATCAAAGTCTACAAAAGACTGTAACCAGGATTTGATACTGTGACGGTGATAGAAAACTATACTTGCTGTTTCTTGAATCGATTTTCCTTCTTGCATATGCTGCAAAGCTTGGAGTTTTATCTTGATGTTGGCACTTCTTTCTACTTTGTAAGTAGCTAGAAAATCATACCCTTGAATTTGTGTAACTAAATCTTTTTTCGACACTCTAAAAATTTAACAGAGTTTGATCAAAAAGTCCGAACGCTATGCGACAAAAGACTGTCGAATTAATTTTTGGAATTGGTATAAGGTGTGATAGACGTTATATGATTATATGACCTGACAGTTACCCTTATCTGTAATAGTTGCGACTTGATCTGACAGTTACCCTTTCTGGGTTGATAAAAAACTGTCTGTCAGTTTGCGTGCTGTTCAGTCATCTTTTGCCTTACTTTTTGTTTTTCGTCAAGGAAAGTTTCCATAGGTTTTTGACCAGCGTTCAGCTTGGTGCAGGTGAGAGTGAGGTAGGCAAAGCAGATTTTGCTAGCAAGCCACCATGAAGCTTTCTGTTGAGTTTGAAGCATGAGCAAATCCAAAGATTCTTTGTCCTGATGAGTTACAAGATCTGTTACAAAAATTTGGTAGCTTCCAAGCTATAGCCGATAGGATTGGGGCTAGTGAGGCTTTTGTAAGGCAGAATGCCCAGAAATCATAGCCTCAAGGCGACAAGGATTTCTCAAGCAATTATAAGACGTTAGCTTGATAATACTTCTGCTTGATTTTTCGTTCAATATGACTCATAATAAACGTAATTCCCCCACATAGCTTCGGTGGTGTGGGTGCGGGCCACTCTCTGTAGTGGCTTTTGCTTTTTAAAGAGGGACATATTTTTGAAAAAGTATATTGTCTATGTGGACGGATTTAATCTTTATTTCCGGTTAAAAAAGACACCTTACAAATGGTTAAACCTCAAGTCACTAATCAAATCTTTTAGTTTTCAAGATTGCCATATTTCAAAAATAAGATATTTTACAGCAAGAGTTATTGATCAACCAGATGATCCAAGTATTGAGTCAAGACAACACATGTATTTGAGAGCTTTGAAAACAATTCCAGAAGTAGAAATCCACTTTGGCCAGTTCAAAAGGCGAACTGTTTATGGACAGCTTTTAGAAAAAGATAATCCACTCTACAAAAAGAAAGTTAAGATTTCTAAATTTGAAGAGAAAGGATCAGATGTAAATATCGCAACCTTTATGATAGCAGATTGTTTCCAAAATAAATGCGATGTTCCTGTTCTTCTATCAAATGACTCAGATCTTTCAGAGCCACTGAAATTCATTAAAACAGTTTTGAAAAAACCCATCGGCCTTGTGACTCCAACTAGTTCTTTTGTAACAGAATTAAAACGATACTCTTCCTTTAGAAGGAAAATCTCAGAAGAAGGGTTCAAAAGCTCTCAATTTTCTCAAACGCTAAAAGATAGAGCGGGGACTTTTTCTTGCCCTAAAAAGTGGCAATAAATCAATCAGTTCGAAAGTCCAGTTACACTATCATAACAATAGGATTGGCTTCAGTGAAGCTTTTGTGAGGCAGAATTCACATATCCACTTCTGCTGAAAATGTTAAATAGGTACAATTTCTAGGTAAATTATTCCTTAGTTCATTTGTAACTCGGTTGTCTGACCGCCCTATCCAAGCCTAAAGAAAAAGGAAACCTTCTTATCAATAAAGAAGAGGCAAAGAGTGTGGAAAGGGTGTTTGAGCTTTTTTTAGAAACAGGCTCTACTCGAAAAACTGCCCGTAAAATGACAAGCGAAGGCATTTACACTAAAAAGTACATCAATAAAGCTGGAATAGAAAAAGGAGGGAAAACCTTTACTCTTGCCTCTGTGTATCTTCTTTTAACCAATCGAGCTTATATCGGAGAGCGTGAAATCAATAAGAAGAAAAAAGAGGTAAAAAAGGAGGTGGTAAAAGCTGTATGGAAGCCTATTCTTTCAAAATCTATTTTTAACAAAGCTCAGGGGATATTAAAAGCAAATAAAAATCGCTATAAGCCCGATGAGTGGAAAATCTACCCTTACCCCTTAACGAACAAGATTCAGTGCGGAGAGTGTGGCAAACTTATGGGAGGAAAGTCAGCTACAGGAAGAAATAAAAAGCATTACTATTACTCTCACACCAAAGGAAACAGCCTTTTTACAGAGACAGGAAAAAAATGTCGTCTCCATAGAATTAGAGCAGAGAGAACAGAAGATATTATTTTAAATGTTATTCAAGAGAAGATAACAAAACTACAAATCATCAACCAAATGATCAAAGCCTATGAACAATCTAGCACTAAAGAAACTCCTAAAGTGCAAGGCCAACTCTTAAGTGTAAAAAAAGAAATAAAATCTTTGGGTAGGAAGCTAGAAAACCTTTCCCCATAAGGCTTTCTGAAATCCCTCGTGACATTCCAGCAGAACCCATTTATGAGCAAATGAGAAGAATCAAAGAAAAACGAGAAAAACTTATGGAAAGTGAGCTATTTCTAAGAGAAGAGCTTTTAAAAAGAAGCCACTTAGAAGTAGATAAAAAGAGGCTCATTGAAAATCTCAAAGTAACTACTGAAAATCTAAGAAAAACTCCCAAAGAAAAGCATAAAGAAATCTATGATAATGTGATTGATTTCATAGAGGTTCACCCTCAAAAAATACGCTTGGGGCTTTATGCCCCAGCAAAACCAGTCTCATTAAGTTGTGTGGGTTCGACTAGTACAGCATAACCTTAAATTTCAATATATTTGACTTGTATTTTTGTTGTTCCTATAATATTTGTTGTAGTTTAATAAAAAGTCCAAGGAGGGGATATGAGATCAAAGATGAAATTAAAAACAAAGGTAAGAGCAAATCCAAAAGCAAAAAGAAAGCCAAAAGTAAGGATAAAGTTAAAGAGTTCAGAGAAGACAAAATTAGAGAAGATGTTGAAGAAGGGAGTGAATCAGTCTCGAGTTTTAACACGAGCCAGGGTTTTACTTTTAAGCCATCAAGGGAAGGGTTCCACAGAGGTTTGTGAGATTCTTGGAGTGAGAACTTTAAGAACTATTCAAAATATCAAAGAAGGGTACTTGAAGGGAGGATTAGGGAGAGCACTTTATGATGCTCCTCGTCCTGGAAAGCCTCCTAAGTTTACAGGGAAGCAAAGGACGAAGATTACGAGTTTAGCTTGTACGAAAGCTCCTGAAGGTTATGGTCGATGGAGTTTACAGATGCTATCTGATAAGTTGGTTGAGTTAAATGTTGTAGACTCTATTTCTCACACCCATGTGGGTCGTATATTAAAAAAAACGAAGTCAAACCTCATTTAAAAAGACAGTGGTGTTTAAGCAAGATCGATTCTCATTTTATTTGCCAAATGGAGTCTGTTTTAGAAGTTTATGAAAGAAAGCTAGATTCTAATCGTCCTGTTCTTTGTTTTGATGAGCGTCCTTGTCAATTGATAGAAGATGTTTTGATGCCAGTTCCTGTAAGCCCTGGAAAAGAAAAAAGAGAGGATTATCATTACAAAAGAAATGGAACCTGTGTTGTGTTCTTAGCCATAGAGCCATTGAGTGGAAGAAGAATTGTAGAGGTAAGAAAGAGAAAAACAAAGAAAGATTATGCTCTTTTCATGAGAAAAATGTCCTTATATTATAAGGACGTAGACAAGATGATACAAGATAATTTAAACACTCACAATGGCTCTTCTTTTTATGAGAACATGCCAGCTCAAAAGGCCTTGGAGTTAAAAAATAGACTTGAGATGATTTATACTCCTAAAAAGGCCAGTTGGTTAAATATGGCAGAGATCGAGTTTTCGGCTCTTTCAAAGAATGTTTAAACCGACGTATAGGAAGTTTTGAACAACTAAAAAAAGAAGTAGAAACTTGGACCCGTAAGAGAAACAAAAACAGAATCAAAATTTGGCAGTTTACAAATAATAAGGCTAGAAATAAGTTTAAGAGGCATTATGAAAATATTAAAATTTAAGGTTATGCTGTACTAGTACAGCATAACCTTAAATTTCAATATATTTGACTTGTATTTTTGTTGTTCCTATAATATTTGTTGTAGTTTAATAAAAAGTCCAAGGAGGGGATATGAGATCAAAGATGAAATTAAAAACAAAGGTAAGAGCAAATCCAAAAGCAAAAAGAAAGCCAAAAGTAAGGATAAAGAGAGTTCAGAGAAGACAAAATTAGAGAAGATGTTGAAGAAGGGAGTGAATCAGTCTCGAGTTTTAACACGAGCCAGGGTTTTACTTTTAAGCCATCAAGGGAAGGGTTCCACAGAGGTTTGTGAGATTCTTGGAAGAACTTTAAGAACTATTCAAAATATCAAAGAAGGGTACTTGAAGGGAGGATTAGATTTATGACTCCTCGTCCTGGAAAGCCTCCTAAGTTTACAGGGAAGCAAAGGACGAAGATTACGAGTTTAACGAAAGCTCCTGAAGGTTATGGTCGATGGAGTTTACAGATGCTATCTGATAAGTTGGTTGAGTTAAATGTTGTAGACTCTATTTCTCACACCCATGTGGGTCGTATATTAAAAAAAACGAAGTCAAACCTCATTTAAAAAGACAGTGGTGTTTAAGCAAGATGATTCTCATTTTATTTGCCAAATGGAGTCTGTTTTAGAAGTTTATGAAAGAAAGCTAGATTCTAATCGTCCTGTTCTTTGTTTTGATGAGCGTCCTTGTCAATTGATAGAAGATGTTTTGATGCCAGTTCCTGTAAGCCCTGGAAAAGAAAAAAGAGAGGATTATCATTACAAAAGAAATGGAACCTGTGTTGTGTTCTTAGCCATAGAGCCATTGAGTGGAAGAAGAATTGTAGAGGTAAGAAAGAGAAAAACAAAGAAAGATTATGCTCTTTTCATGAGAAAAATGTCCTTATATTATAAGGACGTAGACAAGATCACATTGATACAAGATAATTTAAACACTCACAATGGCTCTTCTTTTTATGAGAACATGCCAGCTCAAAAGGCCTTGGAGTTAAAAAATAGACTTGAGATGATTTATACTCCTAAAAAGGCCAGTTGGTTAAATATGGCAGAAATCGAGTTTTCGGCTCTTTCAAAGCAATGTTTAAACCGACGTATAGGAAGTTTTGAACAACTAAAAAAAGAAGTAGAAACTTGGACCCGTAAGAGAAACAAAGACAGAATCAAAATTAATTGGCAGTTTACAAATAATAAGGCTAGAAATAAGTTTAAGAGGCATTATGAAAATATTAAAATTTAATGTTATGCTGTACTAGAGGGTTTTCAGGAGATTTGCCTGTGGATTTTACTCATTATCAAAAATTCTTAAAACTTGTAAAAGATGCTTTCAAAGAATCAGCAAAATCTGAAGAAAAAGCTAAGATTATCAAGAGGTTGGTTTACAAGGTCGAGGTGGGGTTAGATAGCATCAAGATTCACTACTACGCTGGCCAAGGGTTTTTAGGGACTCTTGAAGAGTCCTTTAAAAATCTTGAAAAAAAGTGTTCGCATAGCTTGACTTCTGGTGCACCAGAGAGGATTTGAACCTCCACGAGGAAATTCCTCACTGGTCCCTCAAACCAGCCTGTCTACCAGTTCCAGCACTGGTGCTTGCCAACAATTCTAAATTAACAGCCTCTTTCAAAAAAGTCTATAAGCAATCTTTTAATTTGAACTTACTTTGTGTATGTTAAGAGTTTGTTATGGAAACTACAGACCTTTGTGATTTAGATTATCTTTATCCTAAAGAGCTTATAGCTGTGAAGCCTAGTACTTGTTTTAAAGCCCTTTTTATAGATTGTAAAAGTTCAGAAAGTAAGATCATAACCAATAAGAAAACTGTGTTTGAAGTTTTTGATCCAGGAGATGTTTTAGTTTTTAACCAAAGCTATGTTTTGCCTCGCAGGCTTAAATCTTTAGAGAATATAGATGTGGTGTTTGTAAAAGAGCTTGGAGAAAAGTTGTGGCAGGTTCTTTACCCTGTTAAAAAGACAAAGGTGTTACATTTTCAAACTCATAAATTAATAAGAGCTGAGCTTTTAGAAAAGGGGCTTCCTCAAACTATAAAACTGACAGATAAAATCACAGACTTTGATTTTGAAGCTTATGGTCTAATGGCTTTACCACCTTATCTTTCTAAAAGAAGAAAAAAAGATCTTTCAGAGTATAAGGATCACTTTTGGTATCAGCTAGACTGGGCATGTAAAGAGTTAGGGAGGGGAAGTTTAGCTGCTCCTACAGCAAGTCTTCATTTTACAACAAAAGATCTGGAATTCTTAAAAAACAAAAAAAAAGTTAAACTAGCACCCCTTACTCTTGATGTGGGTTTAGGAACTTTTTTACCTTTGAGAACAAGCCTTCAGAAACATCGTATGCCTGAAGAGAGAGTTTTGATTCCTCAAAGCACACTACAAACTCTTTACGAAAAGGATAGAAGAGCTTGCGTTTGGGCCTTAGGAACCACTGTTGTGCGTGCTTTGGAGACTTATGCTCGTAGCCCTTATTTCAAGGAAAAACCCTGTTCTTTTTATGAAACAAAAACAAGTTTATTTTTAAAACCAGGGGACCAATTTTTTATGGTAAATGCTTTAATGACAAACTTTCATCAGCCCCAATCAAGCCTTTTGGCTTTAGTACAGGCTTTTGCAGGAAAAAAGAAAGTGAAAGAAGCCTATCAAAAAGCCATTAAAAACCGGTTTCGTCTATTTAGCTATGGAGACCTTTCCATTTGGAAAATATAGGATATTTTGTATTAGAAAATCAAGATCATAGAGCTCGTGCTGGACGTTTGAGAACCCTCCATGGAGAGATTCTTACACCCGTGTTTATGGTTGTAGGAACAAGAGCTAGTGTCCGAACTCTTTTACCTGATGATTTAGAGCATATGCAGGCTCAGGTTTTGTTAGCAAACACCTATCACCTTCATTTGCGTCCTTCTAGTGAGTTGATTCAAAGAAGGGGAGGAATTCATGAATTTATGAATTGGCATAAACCTGTTCTCACAGACAGCGGAGGTTTTCAGGTTTTCTCTTTAGCTCATAGGAACAAAGTAACAGAAGAAGGGCTTTACTTTCAAAGCCACATTGATGGCTCTTCTCATCTTTTGACTCCTGAAAAAAGCATTCAAATTCAAAAAAATTTAAATGCTGATATTATTATGGCATTTGATGAGTGCCTTGCTTACCCTTCAAGCCGTAAAAAAGTCCAAGAATCCATAGAGCTTACAAGAAAGTGGCTTAAGAGGTGTCAGAAAGAGCATCTCAAAAATCCTAGAAAGCAACTTCTTTTTGGTATTGTACAAGGAGGACTTTATTCCGATCTGAGGCAAGAGAGTTTAAAAATGACTCTTGAGATGGATCTTCCTGGTTATGCTCTTGGAGGCTTGAGTGTGGGGGAGCCTAGAGAGAAGATGCTTAGTCTTTTAAGTGAACTTACATCCTTTATGCCTCTTTCTAAACCTCGCTATCTTATGGGAGTAGGAAAGCCTTTGGATTTAATTCATAGTATTGATCAAGGTATTGACATGTTTGACTGTATTATTCCTACACGTACGGCAAGGAATGGGACTCTTTACACCTGGCAGGGGCAGATCAATATCAAAAGAAAGGAGTTTAAAGAGGATGACAGTCCTCTTGATAAGGAGTGTTCTTGTTACACTTGCCGTCATTTTAGTAAAGCCTACTTGAGGTATCTTTTTAGTTCAGGAGAGTGGAATGCTGCTCGTCTTAACACCCTTCATAACGTTCATTTTTACTTGGACTTGATGAAAAAGGCTAGAAAAGCTATCTTAGAGAACCGATGGGAGGTTTTTAAAAAAGAATGTTTGAGTCGTTTTAAAAAAGAAGATAATATATAACTCTATTATGGTTATGGAAAAAGTTTTTGGTTTTATGTTGTTTTTTTTATCTCCTCCTTGTTGGGCAGAGAAAACTCCTTCTAAGGGACAGATGTTTTGGGATCAAATGCTTCTTATAGGGGGTATCTTTTTTATCTTTTATTTTTTAGTTTTAAGACCTCAAGCAAAAAAAACAAAGCAACAGTATAAGTTCATTAACGAGTTAAAAAAGGGAGATGAGGTGATCACAACAAGTGGAATTTTTGCAAGAGTTATGGGAGTGACCCCTCAGTATGTTATTTTAAGAATCGATGAAAATGTTAATATAAGAATGTTAAAAACTCAGATTATGGGGCCTGCTAAAGAGATGGTAAAAAAGAAGAAGTCTTCATGATTGGTTTTCTTAAACAACGTGTAATTTTTATTATTGTCATTTTCGTGATTGCTTTGGTTTATATAACTCCTAATTTTGTGCAAGTGCCGGAACAATGGTTGTTTTCTAAGAAAACGATCAATTATGGTCTCGACATTCAAGGGGGACTTCATTTAGTACTACAGGCTGATGTGCAAGGAGTCATTGAGAAAAAAGCTCTCAACTTTGCTGAAGATTTTCAAAAAAGAGCAAAGATGGAAGGGTTTCCTAGTTTTGAAACAAAAGTTTTAGATCAAGGAAGGCGACTTAAACTTATATTAAAAACATTTGAAGATCTTAAAAGGGTGAAGCAATTTGTCAAAGATCCTGAGTATGATATTTTTTATACCCTTCAACTCATTGAGGAAACATCTCAGACTTTGACATACAGGTTTTTAGATCTCAATGATTTTAAAAAACGTGCTGTCCAGCAAGCTGTGGAAGTGATCAGAAACCGAGTTGATGAGTTTGGTGTGACAGAGCCTAATATTTCTTCTCAAGGTGATAGTCGTGTTGTGGTGCAATTTCCTGGAGTGAAAGATACAGAGAGAGTAAAAGAGCTTATCAACAGCACAGCCTTGTTAGAGTTTCGTATAGTATCAGATGAGATTGAAACTCAAAAACTTATTTCTATGGTCAATGAAGTGGAACAAAAAGGGTCTTACTCTTTAGGTAAAGACTCTATGACTTATAAAAAATATGTAAAAAGAATCAATAAAAATTTAAAAAGTCATCTTCCTAAGGGCTATTCTATTTTGTTTGGGAAAGTTTCTGGAGTTGACAGATTAGAGGAGGGGAAAATTCCCTATCTTGTACAATCTTATGCTGAGATTACGGGTGAGTATTTAGAATCGGCTCAGGTTGGCTATGATTCTGAACGGTTCAATATGCCTCTTGTTAACTTTAAACTCACAGCAGAAGGTGGGCGTAGAATGTATGCTCTTACAAGTAAGAATGTCCAAAAGCAAATGGCTATTGTTTTAGACTTAGTTGTCATATCAGCTCCTGCCATACAAACAGCAATTAGAGCTACAGGAAGTATTACCTTAGGAAGCAGTGATAATCCAGAAAAACTCAGAGATGAGGCTTATTTTTTAGCTACGATTTTAAGAGTAGGTGCTTTGCCGATACCTTTAGAACCCTTAGAAGAAAAAACAGTAGGTCCTACTTTAGGTTATGTATCTATTGCGAAAGGTAAACGTGCAGGGCTTGTGGCAGGAATTTTGATCTTCCTTTTTCTTCTTATGTATTACCGTAAGTTAGGGATTATAGCGGATGTGGCTTTAACGATTAATGTGATTTTGATTCTAGCTATTTTAACTTCTTTAGGTGCTACTCTGACTTTGCCAGGGGTTGCGGGTATTATTTTAACTATGGGTATGGCAGTGGATGCTAATGTGATCATTTTTGAAAGGATCAAAGAAGAATTGAAAAAGGGAGCCAGTCAAGCTATTGCTGTACGAGATGGTTTTTCTCAGGCTTTTTCAGCTATTTTTGATGCTAATGTCACAACGGCAGCTGTGTGTATTGTACTTATGTATTTTGGAACAGGTCCTATTAGGGGTTTCGCTGTCACTTTAATGTGTGGTTTGATTACATCCATGTTCACAGCTATTTTTGTATCTCGAACTGTGATTGAAACTTTAATTCATAAAATGGGACTTAAGAAGATCATTTAAAGAAATAAGAGAAAAGCTTGGAAGAAATTAAATTGAGAGATAGAAGATGAAAGAAAAGAGAGTCCGACAACAAGATAGATATTTTGATTTCTTAACAACAGGTCGTTATGTAAGCCTTTTATCCTCAATTTTCATGTTAATAGCCATTTATCTAATAGCTCAGAGAGGCCTTTCCTATGGCATTGATTTCGTAGGGGGTACAGAGGTTCAAATTCAATTTCGAAGTACTCAAAAATCTAGCGATCTAAAAAAAGAAATTTTAAAGTATATGAAAGCTCAACCTGTGATTCAAAAAATAGGAGAGGATGGAAAAGAATTTTTAATTCGTCTTACAGGTTTAGGAAATCTTAAAGAAAAAAAAGATCAGAGAAAATTGAATTTAGAACTCCAAGCTATGGTGAGTTCTATGGTCAAAGGCCTTTCTTCTAACTATGAAGGTTTAACCCTAGGACGTGTGGATACAGTAGGGCCTCAAATAGGGGAGAAGTTGAAAAAAAACGGTTTGTTAGCTGTTTTTTACGCTTTTTTGATCATCTTGATTTATATTGGCTTAAGGTTTGATTTTAATTATGCTGTTAGTTCAGTTATGTGCTTGATTCATGATACCTTAATCACTTTAGGAGTTTTGGTTTTATTAAATCAAGAGATCAATCTTCAAACCTTGGCTGCCATTCTAACTATTATTGGTTACTCTCTCAATGATACGATTGTAACTTTCGATAGGATAAGAGAGAATTTAGAGGTACAAACTAATTGGGGTCTTAAAAAGGTTATGAACTTGTCTTTAAATCAAGTTTTATCCCGCTCACTGCTTACATCGATTACAACTCTTATTGCTGTTATAACCATGTTTCTCCTTGCTGACGGTGTGATTAGGGACGTAGCTTTTACTTTGATTGTGGGAGTAATTGTGGGAACTTTTTCTTCTATTTATATTGCTACACCTCTTGTTTATTGGATTTTTAAATTTCAGACTTCTGTAAAGAAAACTTAAAAAAACCCAAGGTATCATATGATACCTTGGGCAAAAAAAGAGGGGAGGTTATACCAATTACAGAAATTAATTCGACATTTTCATGTTCAAATTTAAAATTTTAAAATTGACTTAAGGAAAAGTTTCAGTTAGGAGGTTTTAAAAAAACTTCTTTTGAGGGGAGGTTAAGTTTTCATAAGATAAGTTTATTTCAGGTATATCTATTTGTTGTGTGAATCGATTGATGGGTTAAAATAAGTGTAAAAAAGTGAGGTTAAAATTTAAAATGACAAAAATCAGTTACACAATTTAATTTATAGGTTCAAATTAATTTACAAGCTTGATTCATCTTGTTGTTTTCCCCAAGATCGAGTGCATAATTTTTTAATCCTGCCCTCCTGATCGCAAAAAGTATTCCAGGCCTCACAACAAGTATTCACTATATGGTCATAGTTTTTAAAACATGCATTCGATAATTTGATCCTTCGTAATTGTTGCCAGACTTGTTCCATGGGATTTAATTCTGGACTATAAGGAGGTAAAGGCATCAGGGATAAATTCTTAGGAACTATCAAAGTCTCTGTGGTATGCCAACTGGCTCTGTCCATTAAAACAATTCCATGATAGTTTTCTTGAATATTTTTAGATATCTCATCTAAGTGAATTTGCATCATCCCTGAATTACATTCCGGTAAAATCCAAGCACAGCCTTTATCTCTATCCGGACAAACTGCTCCAAAAATATAAGTGGATAAAAATTGTCTTTGTCTCACCACTCTAGGCCGTGTGCCTTTTCTTGCCCAAATCCTGCTCAAAGAACCTTGCTGAGCTTATTCTGCATTCATCCTGCCACCAAATCTCTATTTTATGAGTCTGAATCTTTTCTTTTATTTTCTCCACCTCTTCTGGAAAATGTTCCTTAAACTGTTCCATAGCTTCTTAATGAACTTTTAGGATGAAGAGAACGACCACTGATCCATACAATATTAAGGCGGTCTAAAGAAACATAAACCCCAGAAAGAGAATAGCAACAGTTAAATTCATCTGCTAAAAGTTTCTGTATTCCCTTTGCTCCTATGCTTCCTCCCTCTCTTTTGTCTTGAATTTCATCTAACTTGATTTTGAAGTTCTCCTCTTCTGTCACTGGCAAACGAGGCTTGCGTCCTCTGCCTTCTCGATCTATCAATCCCTCGTAATCAAAGTCTACAAAAAAAGACTGTAACCAGGATTTGATACTGTGACGATGATAGAAAACTATACCTGCTGTTTCTTGAATCGATTTTCCGTCTTGCATATGCTGCAAAGCTTGGAGTTTTATCTTGATATTGGGATTTCTTTCCACTTTGTAAGTAGCCAGAAAATCATACCCTTGAATCTGTGTAACTAAATCTTTTTTCGACATGACTCTAAAAATTTAACAGAGTTTTATCAAAAAGCCAGGACGCAATGAGTTAAAAAAATGTCGAATTAATTTTTGGAAATGGTGTTAAAATATAAAAGGAAATTTTATGAGAAAAAACTCCTTATCAGATAAAGAATGGAATAAGCTTGTCTCTAATTTTTTGAAAGAGATTTTGACTTTTCACGCTAACAATCATGGGAAATTAGTAAAATTAGCTAACACTGTAAGTAAGAGAAAAAGTACGCTGACCTACATGAAGAAAAACGGTAAAGGGCAAATAGTTACATGGGTGAGAATTTTATTCTACACTATAGGTATTAACGATCTTAAAGCACAAAAGATTTTAAAAAGCCCAAAGGCTCTATTTAAAGGAATAAAAGAACCACCAGTTATTGATATACTTGTTGAAAAGCTAAAAGAAATTTATGATGAAAAACATTTAGCCATTATTTGAGGATGTCCGTAATCCCGTTAGGGTTTCAGAAGGGACTTTTTCATAATTAAGCTATCTCCATTTGTTTTTCAAGGGTTATTTTATTTATTTCTTCTATAAATAGAGGGATTTGTTTATGTCCCCTGATAGTGCGAAATTTTTTCTCGACATGTAACAAGGAAGCTGCGACCCATAAGGAGATTTGTCGAGGATTTTTTTCCAATTCTTCACTCTTCCTGTTTGTTGACGAACGATAGAGAAGGCACTTTCTATTGGGTTCGTAGAGCTTAAAGTCTTTCGTAAAAGAGGAGGAGTTTTTAAACGAAGGACTGTCAATGTTTCTAAATGGGCTTCTTTAAGACTTTCTGAAGCTTCAGAGCTTATTTTTTTAAGCCACTTCAGAAGACTATCATGTTCTTTTTTAGCACTTTCATAATCTTCCAATCCATGAAGTTTTTTCCAACGTCTTTTAAACTCTAAGTGCTTTTCTTTGGGAAGATAGGAGAGGATATTCCTCTCCTTATGATGAATGCATCTTTGAACCAAAGAGTTCTGTCCAAAAACATCATTGATGGATTTGCGAAGAGCTTTGCTTCCGTCAGTCACAAACAGTTTTTTGCTATCTTGTGGAAGACCACGTTCTATAAGATTTTGCAAGAGGTCTGTCACGATGACAGCGTTCTCTGTAGAGCCTTCTCTGAGACCTAAAATCATCTTTTTTCCTTCACTTGTAATTCCAAGAACGCAAATCACTGTTCTTTTTGAAAATTCAATGCCGTCAATCATTAAAGCCACGAAACTTTCTTGTGAAAGATTCCGAGACTGAATGGCTTCCAAAGACTTTTGACAACTCATCTTGAAAGCTTTACTGACAGAGGATTTTTTTAAACCTAAGCCGTCTGAACTTCCTTTGTAAAGGCTCATAGTTTCTGGTGCTGACTCCTAAAAGCATAGCCCTCATTACATCTTCACAGAGAAGATCAAAGCTCTGGAGAACTGTATAACTCTCCAGAGGAACTTCCTCTTTGTTTTTTCTAAGACGAGGACGTTGAACTCTTATCCTCTGTCCTTGAAGAATAACAGATCCTTTCCCACTTCCTCCTCTGTGACAGAGACCCTCTGACTTTTTGTGGGAAAAGGGCTTTCCGCAGAGTCTTTTTACTTCCTCTTGGAAAAGATCATGGACTAATTTCAGCGCTGCTCCTTCAAGCTGCATAGCAATAAGCTGGCGAATCTTCTCATGTTTATTTTTTACCATTTGTAACTGGGATTGATATTGTGTATCTTTCATTTGGGGCTCCTTTTTGGTTTGTTTATAATACCCTGAGTTTAGCTCAGGGGAGCCCCTTCTTCAAACCCTAACGACTTTACGGACAATCTCACTTTATTTCGTATGATGATAAAAAAAGGTGTCGTAGAGGAATATCATAGTTTAAACAAAAAGAAGAGAAAAAAAGGAAAAAGTAAAAAAAGAACTAGGCTGAAAGCCTAGTTCTTTTGATGTTATCTAAGATAAACTGTGTCGCTTTTTGAGCTTGTGCAGAAGTTTTAAAGATATTTCCCGCTTTCTTTTCCTTTTACCCACAGATTCCCGGGAGGAGCCTTTTTTAATAATTTTTTATCAACAACTCAGTGAGGTTCCCCCGTTTACTCGGATCAGAATTAATATATCTTTTAGCATGAACTCTTCTAATTTGATAACCACAATATAAGTCGTCAAAAAATATGTCCTCAATATAATTTTTAGGGTCTGAATTGCTTAACATTTGTTTAATATTTTTTTTATCCATTTTTTTAAAAAAATTGGAAAGCCTGATTTGCTCGTTATCATCAAAAGATTCTTTTGAATATGAGTTAAAACTAGAGGTTTTGCTTACTGGTCTATATGGCGGGTCATAATAAACAAATGTGTTTTTAGTTATGTATTTAGAGGCTTGAGAAAAATCTCCATGTAAAATATCTGCTTTCTGTAAGGCTCTTGAGGCATTCATAATATTTGTTTCATGAAGAATTTTAGGGTTTTTATAACTCCCATGAGGAACATTAAAAAAACCTTTTGAGTTGACTCTAAAAAGGCCATTAAAACAGGTTCTATTTAAAAACAAAGTCTGAGCTGCCCTTTTTGGCATATTGGAACTGTTCTTGAGTTTAGCTATGACTTTCTTTAAAGACTTATTATAATCTTCTCTAACTTTATAATACATTTTTTTCTGTATGTTCTCATTTTGAGAAAGATAAGCTGTTTCCAACTCTCTTAGTTCTCTGATAACTCTTTTAGGTGACATTTTTACTGAATTATAAACAATGACTAATTCGTAATTGGTATCAAATAAGTAAGCTGAATCTATATTAAACTTATTTATAATATCAAAATAAACAGCCCCCCCTCCTACAAAAGGCTCAATAAAGATTTTTATTTTATTATTTTTTAATTCAAATGGATAATTCTTTCTTATAACAGGCAAAAGCTGTGATTTTCCACCAGCCCATTTTAAGATAGGAGAAGCGTTATACCTCCAATATTCTTTTTGAGAAATGCCTTTTAATTCAAATAAAGTCTGTTTAATTTCCATGGTCAATTATTTTGAATTTTCGCTTCTTTTTAAGCTCTATGCTGTTATAATCTTGAGGATCTTTAAATACAAACTGCCATACAGAATAAATATCGTCTTTACTTCTATGAAAGAATAAAGTTATTATCTTTTTCTGAGTATGTTGACTCCATTTACGAAAGGGATAAAAAAGTTGCCTGATTATTGTGTTAGTTGCATTAGTATTTTTAGATTCAATAAGAACTAATTTATCTTTTCCCTCATATCCTGCATCTACTTCTGTTTGGACACTGGAAACATTGATTTCATGTTTTCCAACGTTAAAAGAAAATTTTGGAATGAATTTTCTTCCTCTGACAGTTAAGACTAAAGTTTCATTTTCAACAAAGTGCTTTATGAGACCGGTGGCATAGGCGTAGTCTAAATGCTGCATCTCAGAGTTGCCAATTTTTGAAGTGTCTAATGGAAAATCAAGTGTTGACTCATACGAAACAGGATCTCCTTGTATGGAAGGTATATCAACGTAGCCCTCGCCCTTTATAATATTATAAAGGCCATTTTTTACTGGGAGCAGAAATAAATTATGATTGTTGTTAAAAATATCAGGACGATCTTCTCTCGTATCTTGCTTGCACAATAGGCGAGGTTCCTTTTCTGCTGTTTTTTTGAAATCCTGACAGGACTTCTTAATCTGAGCGGCCGAAAATTTGAATGGACTTTTATTAAAATCATAGTTTGATATTTCGTGATCTTTGAAAATTTTTTTCCAAGATTCATTAGAAACTGGCATAATTTGTACAATAAATGACTAATCATTCCATTTCAAGATTTTTCCATCTTTTTGAGCTAGAAGAACAAATAATCTATTACAATTTAACCTTCAATTTATTTTAAAAATACTACAGCTTAATGCAGTACTCCTATTGCAATATTCCTATTGCAGTGTATTATCTTCAGTTACACAATTTAATTTACAGGCTCATTTTCATCTGAGGTGAATTAGGTATGGGTGGCAAAACCCTATCTTATACCATTTCCAAAAATTAATTCGATATTCTTTTAACGCATAGCCTCCTGGCTTTTTGATTTACCGTCGAATTAATTTCTGTAATTGGTATAAGAACAAGGTGTATAGTGTTCATGCTCCTGAGGTTTATTGTATAGGGAAGGGCAAAGCCCATAAAAAATATGAATTTGGCAATAAGGTGAGTGTGGCAACTTCATCAAAAAATTGCTGGGTTTTAGGGGTAAAGTCATTTGAAAAAAATGTATCAGATGTTCACAGTTTAAAGCCAGCCTTATCTCAAGTTGAATCCTTAACAAAGGTTAAGGCAAAAAATTTGTATGTAGATAAAGGTTATCGTGGCAAAGAGCATCATCCTTCGGGAGTTAATGTTCATATTGGGGGAATGAGTAAAACATTAAGTCCCTACAAAAGAAAACTTCACAGAAGAAGAAGTTCAGTTGAGGCAATCATTGGTCATATGAAAATAGATTCTCGTATGGGAAGGAACTTTTTATTAGGATCACAAGGGGATGCTATTAATTGTCTTTTATCAGGAGCTTCTCAAAATTTTAGAAAGTTAATGCTAGAGGTTGCGTCTTTTTTCGTTTTTTTCACTGAAATGGCTTAAAAGGCCTGTACGCCTTCTTGAAAACTACTGTTTTGTTTAAGTTATGAAAAAATATTTAACCCTCTATAGTAGAAAGTAACAGGGATAAAGATCATATAGCATAAAAATCCTAGGCTTTTGTCAATTTTTCACGTTCGACTAACTAGAATTTTTCTGAACAGTTACGGGTTATTATGTTAAACAAAATCCCCACAATGTATTATTTCTAGAGATTTTTACCTTATTGATCTCTTTTTGTAAAAAATATTGGCCCCTTCTTTTTTTAAAATAACCTTATAGGAAAAACCTCCCGGTACCACTGAGAGAAAGGTTTTCCCATAACGATTACTGCCAAGGCTCACAAGAGGGCTTCCTAAAAAGTGCCACTTTTTTTTCGCTTGAGAATCTAGACTCAAAAGCCACCAATGACCCTCTTCTGTAAACTTAACTAATTGAGAATGTTCTTGAAAATTTTGAGATAACACATAGGAACAATAATCTTTTGAATCACGGGTTAAATGTTTTTTTCTTTGGCACTCATGGAACTGATTTTCACTATGACTCCAGAGAAAAAGAAGTAACTTTTTTTGTTGTCTTGGGCTTAAAAGATCAACGATCACACTAAAGCCCTCTCCATAAGTTTCAAACTCAAGAGTTTCAAGAAATAGAGCCATAGATTTTTGTTTCACTTCAATGAATTTAAGAGTACCTTCGTACACAAGGTAATAGAGGCCTAAGGGAATTTTTATTCTTTGATTAAGAGAAACTTTTTTTCTTTTTGAAATGTCACAACTATACTTTTGAGGAAAATTGTCTCCTTTACAAGGAACTAAAATATAAGTTTCTTTTTGCCCATCCCCTGCCTGACCTTCTAATGAAAAATAACTTGTTTTTAATCCCTTAGCAGGTAAAACCATTACAAAGAACAAAATTAAACAAATTGTCATAGGAAAGGTTGTTTGTCCTTTTTTAAACATATGTTTTATCCCTAGCACTTCAAAGACCCTCTTTAAAAGAGAGGGTCTTAATGATTTTTTATATCAAAACTTATTTCAAAATTTTCAAAAATTCAACCTCAAAAATAAGAACAGAGTTAGCAGGAATGTTAGGAAGATTTCTTTCTCCGTAAGCAAGTTCACTAGGAATATAAAGTTCATAATGAGCTCCTTCTTTCATAAGGGCAAAGCCTTCTGTCCAACCAGGAATTACATTATTCAGAGTAAACTTGCTGGGTTTGTTCCTCTTATAAGAGCTGTCAAACTCTTTACCATCAATTAAACGTCCTCTATAATGAACAGACATTTGACTTTTGGCTGTTGGTTTTTTTCCTGTCCCCTCTTTGATCACTTTGTACTGAAGTCCTGATTTTGTAACCTTAACTCCTTTTTTTGTTTTATTTTGGGCTAAAAAATCAACTCCCTTTTTTTTATTCTTTTCTTCCATAACTTTATCTTTCTGTCTTTTTTCCTTTATGAGGTTTTGAAAAGACATTACGGCATCTTCTTTATTAGTCCTCATCTTTTTCTCCTCAAAGCCATCCTTTAAACCAGAACAAGCCATATGAACATCTTCCACAAGGCCTTGTTTTTTAAGGGTAGCCCCCAAATTGTAACCCATAAAATACGCTATTTTTTCTTCATCTTTTTTAGGCGTTTTTGTACAAGCACCTAAAATGAACAAAGCAGTTAAACATATTAAAAAACTTTTCATACTTCCTCCCTTTTACAAGTAAAAGAATAACAGCAATAGGCTTAAATTCCTACAAAAGAATTGCAAAATATATGATTTTCTTATAATTTTTTAATTATGGACTCTCTTTCTACAAAACCCTATAAAGGCACAAGGGACTTTTATCCAGAACAAATGGTCTTGCACCGGTATATGTTTGAAAAATTACGTCAAGTAGCTCAAAATTTTGGCTACAGTGAATACAACGGACCTCTTTTAGAATCTTTTGATCTCTATGCTGCAAAAACAGGAGAAGAGATTGTAAAAAATCAACTTTATTGGTTTTTGGATCGTAAAAAAAGAAAAGTAGCTATCAGACCTGAAATGACTCCTACTATGGCCCGAATGGTGGCTCAAAAACTCCACACACTTCCTCTTCCTATCCGCTGGTTCAGTTTTCCCAACCTATGGCGTTACGAACGACCTCAGAGAGGGCGTCTTAGAGAGCATTGGCAGTTTAACATTGACCTTTTAGGGGGGGATTTTTTGCTAGCTGATATAGAAATTCTTCAGATGGCTCATGCATCTTTAAACGCCTTTGGAGGAAAGGATCATTTCACAATTCATATCAATCATAAAAATCTTACAGACTTTTTCTTTTCAAAAAAACTCAAACTTACAAACTCTCAAATCCCCTCCATAACAAGGTTTCTTGATCGTAAGAAAAAACTTACAGAAGAAGAATATCAAGAAGGTCTTGAGGTCTTCAATCTTTCAAAAACTCAAATTGATGATCTAGAAAGTTTTTTTTCTTTGTCTTTTGAAAAGCTTAAAACCTACAAATGTCCTGGTGCAGAACAACTTCAAAGAATCATAAAAACTTTAGAGAACTTAGAGATTTCTTATGCCTTTCAGTTAGATACGTCTGTTTTCAGAGGTATGGACTATTACACAGGCCTTGTGTTTGAAGCTTTTGATCATTCTAAAGATAATCTAAGAGCTCTTTTTGGAGGAGGGCGCTACGATCACCTTATAGAACTTTTTAGCTCAAGAAAGCTATCAGGTATAGGCTTTGGTCTAGGAGATGTGACTTTACAGAACTTTCTTGAATCCCACAGACTTCTTCCCTCTTTGGATCAAGGAGTTGACGTTTGGATGGCTTGTATAGATTTAAAAAACTATAATTTGATACAAAAAATAGCTTATCAATTACGTAAAGAAGGTCTAAAAGTAGCCCTTAGTTTAAAAGAAAACAGCATCTTTGAAGAGCTAAAAAAGGCTCATAAAAACAAAGCACACTTTACTCTCATCTTAGGAGAAAGAGAGTTTTCTCAAAAAGAAGTAGCACTAAAAGAGATGTATTCAAAAAAACAAACTATCTATAAGCTTTCTGATTTGAAAACCCTCATAACTAATATAAAATCTCTCAAAGGGAGGGGTAAAAGTTAGAAAGGAAGATAAAAATAAAATGCAAAAAAAGATGAAAAATAGCTTTAAGTATGAATTCTAATATTCTAAAAATTTTAGTCTTCTTATGTTTTTTCTTTAAAAATGGAATTGCTGGCTTAGGAGCTGAAGTTGTCAAAAGTCCTGAAACACAGAACACTCTCATTGAACTTTATACATCTCAGGGCTGTAGTTCTTGTCCTTCTGCAGAAGCATGGCTTTCCCAGTTAGAAAAAAACCCTAAACTTTTTAGAATCTACTTTCCTGTGGCTTTTCATGTAGATTATTGGGATTATCTGGGCTGGAAAGATCCTTTTAGTTCCCCTCTTTACGCAAAAAGGCAAAAACATATAGCCCGTGAAAGAAAAAAATCAAGTCTTTTTACACCACAAATTTTGTTCAATGGAGAGGAGCGCTTCTGGTGGCGTTTGAGGGCTTTACCCAAAAAAAGCAAGAAAAAAGTTGGTGTTTTAAAGCTTATAACTTACAAAAACTTCTCCTTTGAAACTCTTTTCAAGCCTTCTTTAAACATTAAAACACAACAGTTCATACTCTATAGTGCTTATGTAGGTTTTGGACTCAAAAACACCCCCCTTAAAGGAGAAAACAAGGGAGTAAAGCTCAAAAATGATTTTGTAGTCCTATCTTTTGAAAAAAAAACTTTACAAAAAACAGCTCCTAGAACTTATTTTTTAAAAAAAACCCATAGAAAGCGTTTGAAAAAAATTAAAAAAATGGCTTTAATTGTATGGGTGAGCCCAAAGGGAAGCCAAAAACCACTTCAAGTTATAGGAACTTATCTTCCATGAGTGAAGCTGTTCTTGAAGTATTTCAGCTACGAACAACCTTTCACACCAAACTTGGAGATCTCCATGCTGTAAAGGACCTTTCCTACAACATTCAAAAAGGGGAGTTGTTAGGAATTGTAGGAGAGAGCGGTTGTGGAAAATCGGTTGCCTCTCTTTCTGTGATGGGTCTTTTAGAAGAGCCAGGTGAGATCACAAAGGGAAAAATCTTGTTCCAAAAAAAGAATTTGCTTTCTATGACAGAAAAACAAAGAAACAAACTAAGAGGGAAAAAGATGTCTATGATCTTTCAAGAGCCTATGACAGCCTTAAACCCTGTAATGACTATTGGAAAGCAAATAGGAGAAGGGCTTCAAGAACGTTCCTCTCTGAAGCCTTCAGAACTCAAAGATCGGGTAGTGGATATGATCAATAAAGTAGGGCTTCCCGATCCTTTAAAAAGATATGATAACTACCCTCACCAACTTTCAGGTGGTATGAGACAAAGGGCTATGATTGCTATGGCTTTTCTATCCAATCCAGAACTCCTCATTGCTGATGAACCTACTACAGCCTTAGATGTAACCATTCAGGCTCAAATTTTAGAACTCATCCAAAATTTACAAAAAACGCAAAACACATCCATTCAGTTTATAACCCATGATTTAGGTGTGATATCAGAAATCGCTGATAGAGTTTTGGTGATGTATGCAGGAAGAGCTTGTGAAATTTCCACTACAGATGAGATTTTTAACTCCCCTCAACATCCTTATACTATAGCTCTTTTAGAATCCATTCCCCATATCAACAAAGCTAAAGCTAAAAAACTCTTCACTATCAAAGGACAAGTCCCCTCCTTGTTTGAAGAAATTAAAGGCTGTCCCTTTCAAAACAGATGTCCTAAAAAAAGCTCTTTATGCCACTCTCTTCCTCCTTTAGAAAAAATCACCGACACTCACTCAGTAGCTTGTTTTCATAGAGGAAAGGCATGAATATTCTAGAAATAAAAAGGCTTAAAAAATTCTTTCCTGTCAAATCAGGTTTTTTTTCTAAAACCACAGGATGGGTAAAAGCAGTTAATGATGTAAGTCTTTCATTGAAGGAAAGTAAAACTTTAGGAATTGTAGGAGAGAGTGGTTGTGGAAAATCCACTCTTGCTCGTGTGATTTCTCAAATTTACCAACCCACAGAAGGGGAAATTCTTTATCGAGGAGAAGACATCTTTTCAATGAGTCCTTTAGAAAGAACAGCTTTAAAAAAGAAAATGCAAATGATCTTTCAAAATCCTGCAGGATCATTGAACCCCCGCATGACAGTGGGATATATTATTGAAGAGCCTCTTAAAATCCATAAAATTGGCTCCTATCAGCAAAGAAAAGACGAAGTGGTGAAACTTTTAGAGCTTGTGGGTTTAAACGCTTACTCTCTTAACCGTTATCCTCATGAATTTTCAGGAGGTCAAAAGCAGAGAATCGGTATTGCAAGAGCCATTGCCTTGAAGCCGGAAATCATCATTTGTGATGAACCTGTAAGTGCCTTAGATGTATCCATTCAAGCTCAGATTTTAAATCTTCTTAAAAATTTACAGGAGGGTCTCAACTTATCTTTTATCTTCATTTCTCATGATCTTTCTGTTATAAAACATATGTGTGATGATATTGCTGTTATGTATTTAGGAAAAGTTATGGAGTTATCTTCCGAAAAGAGTTTCTTTTCTGAAACACTCCATCCTTATAGCAAAGCCCTATTAAAAGCTATGCCTCGTTTAGGTACAGGAAAAATTTTCCACAGGCAACTTTTAAAAGGAGATGTACCCAGTCCTGTTGATATACCTAGAGGTTGTGTATTTCATACTCGCTGTCCTGAAAAAATAAAACAATGTGAAAAAGAAATACCACAACTCAAAACAATAAAACCAAAGCATCAATCAGCATGTTTACTCAACAAATAAAAATAAAAAAGGAGGAAAAAATGAAAAAAATCATACCATTACTAATATTTTTGAGTTTTATAGCCTGTACGTCTTCTCAAAAAGAAGACTCTCAAGCCATCAAAGTAAAAGCTCAACAACATAATGTCTTACGAATTGGCATTACCCAAGAGTTTGACAGCATGAATCCTATTCTCATGCAAATGTCCGCAGCCACTTACATCAGTGCTATGGTGAACCGAGGACTTATGGTTTTAAACTCTCAAAACGAATGGGTCCCTCAAATCATCAAACAAATCCCCACGTTAAAGAATAAAAAGGCTGAATTTTTCTATGAAGAAGGGGTTAAAAAAATCAAAGCTCATTTTGAAATTCTAGATGAGATTAAGTGGGGTGATGGGACTCCTGTAACAGGTCATGATGTGGTATTTACTTGGAAGACAGCACTTTTAGATACTGTTGCTATTGGGGAAAGGGAGCTTTATTCTCAAATAGAAAAAATATTTGTAGCCCCGACCAATTCTAAAAAATTCACTTTTTTCTTTAAAAAAGCAAAATGGGATTATAACCAACTTGGACAATTTCGTCTTTTACCTCAGCATATGGAAGAAGAAATTGTAAAGAAGTATGGAAAAAAACCAGAAGGTTATTCTAAAAACTCAAAATACGCTTCTGATTATACGCAACCAGGTCTTTATAACGGTCCTTATAAAATTACAGAAATGAAACGGGGAAGCCATGTGACTGTGGAAGAAAATCCCCATTTCTATGGCAAAAAACCTTATTTTAAAAAAATCATCATCAAAATCATCCCTAACACAGCAACTCTTGAAGCCAACTTACGTTCAAACACCATTGATATGCTTTCTTTTATAGGTTTTAAACTCGACCAAGCTTTACAGTTTAAAAAGAAAGTCGCTAAAAATAACCTACCCTACAATGTTAATATCCGCTCCAGTTTGATTTATGAGCATATTGATTTGAACTTAACGAATCCTATTTTAAAAAATAAAAAGTTAAGAAAAGCTCTTGTTTATTCTATCGATAGAGATCAGTTAACAAAAGCTCTCTTTGACAACATTCAGCAAAAAGCAATCCATAACCTCTCCCCTAATGATCCTTGGTTTACAAAGGATTCCAGCAAGATTGTTCTTTATCCCACTTCAAAGAAAAAAGCGAAAAAGCTTCTCGATGAAGCTGGCTGGCATTTAGGAAAGGATTCTTATCGTTACAGAAACGGCAAAAAATTAAACCTCACTATTATGAGTACAGCAGGTGATAAAACCCGTGAACTAGTAGAAGTGTTTTTACAAAAAGAATGGAAAGAAGTGGGTATCGATGTGCAAATAAAAAATGAAGTCGCTAAAGTTTTTTTTGGTGCAACTATTAAAAGACGGCTTAAAGATAAGCCTACTTTAACAATGTACGCTTGGCTATCATCTCCTGAAAGTAGTCCTCGTTCACAACTTCATTCAAAAAGTATTCCTTCTTCTCAAAATGGCTTTTCAGGACAAAACTATCCTAAATGGTCTCATAAAGAGGTGGATCGTTTAATCGATCAACTTGAACTTGAATTCGATTTTAACAAAAGAAAGGAAATCTCTCACAAAATTCTTTACTATTATACAGACGAAGTTCCTGTAATCCCCCTTTATTACCGATCAGACATTAGTGTTACACCTACAGGACTTACAGGTTATGCTCTAAATGGAAATCAGTTTAGCCCTACAAACTTCATTGAAAGCTGGAGGTTTGAAACAAGGTGAAAACCTATTTGATAAGAAGGTTTTTACAAATTATTTTAACAATCTTCTTATTGTCTTTTTTTTGCTACTATTTGCTTCTTCTTATGCCAGGAGATCCTCTTGACATTCTTATCAGTAGCAACCCCAAAATCACCTCAGAGGATATTGCAAGATTAAAAAAAATTTATGGACTAGATAGACCCTCTTATTTACGTTACTTCAGCTGGCTTAAAAACATTCTCTCAGGAGACCTAGGGTACTCAAGAACCTATCAAATTCCTGTAGAAAATATCATATGGGATCGCCTTTTGAACACTTTTTACCTTTCCATGTCAGCTCTTATTTTAGCCGTTCTTATGGCTTTCCCCTTAGGGGTCTGGGCCAGTCTTAAAAATGGTAAAAATATAGATTATGTAATCAATTTATTTTCCTTTGCTGGCATTTCCATTCCTTCTTTCTTTTTAGCCATTTTACTGATTATCATCTTTGGTGTATGGCTTAAATGGCTTCCTGCAGGAGGGACACAAACCCTAGGAGAAAATCTTGTAGGCTATGGAGCTTTTAAAGATAGGGTGTATTACCTTGTTTTACCTGTACTTTCCCTAACTCTTTTACAAGTAGGCTCTTTTGTACGTTACATAAGAGGGGCTATGTTAGAGATTTTAAAAGCTGACTTTGTAAGGACAGCAAGAGCTAAAGGAATCCGTCCTATCAACATTATTTTAAAACATCAACTAAGAAACGCTCTTTTGCCCATCGTCACTGTCATAGGAGTTAATTTTTCTTTTATCTTCTCTGGTTCTATCATTACAGAAACTGTTTTCTCTTATCAAGGTGTGGGCTACTTGATCTATCAAGCCATTATAGGAAACGACTATAACTTAGCTATGGTCAGCTTTATGATCTCTGTATCCATGGTCTTAATTGTAAGTTTAATAGTCGATATAATTTATGCTTTTTTAGACCCAAGAATTACTTACTAATTAATGAAACATAAAAATGAAAAATAAGAAAGTAAACAAGCATTTTTCGAAATCCTTACTCTCTCTTATGGCAGAGCAGTTTTTAGGCCATAAACTAGCTACCATAAGCCTTATCATTGTAGCTTTCTTTATAATCATGGCTTTAGGAGCTTATCAGATCTCTCATGTCACAGGGCTTAACCCCCATGAACAAAATGTTTTTGAACGCTATAGGAAACCTTTTACTACCTTAGAGATCTCAAAAGAGAAAAAAGAAAAAAAAATTAGAGACTTTCTTTTCAGAAATCCCAATAAAGTCAAAGTTCTCCTTTCTGAATTAAGAAAAACAAATCTTATAAAACCCTCTGGAACTGAAAAAGACATTTTTACATTCATGACAAACTTAGAGGAGGAGAGCTTTTTTAAAAAAGCTCTTCAATATAAAGCACTACAACCCCTTTTGTCTTTAAAGCATAATTTTACAACCTTTCACCTTTTAGGAACAGATGAATTAGGTAGAGATGTTTTCATCCGTCTTATTTATGGTTCAAGGGTCTCTATAGGCGTTGCCCTTTGTGTAACTTTATTTTCAGCTTTTATAGGGCTTTTAATAGGAGTGTTTGCAGGCTTATCGAAAGGTCTTTTAGATAACCTCCTTATGAGATTTACTGATGCTTTCTTATCCATACCGCAAATTCCTCTCTTGATTTTTGTTTCAGCTATAGATTTAAGTAAAATTTCTTTCTTGTCTGGGTTCACTCAAAATGAGAGTATTTTTAAAATGATCCTTATTCTCTGTCTTTTTTCTTGGATGACGGTAGCTAGAATTGTAAGAAGTGAAGTTTTAACTCTAAAGCAAAGAGACTTTATTCTTGTATCACAAACTCTAGGGGCCTCTCAAACACATATTTTAATTCATCATCTTTTACCTAATGTCCTAGCTCCCCTTGTCGTTGCTATTACTCTAAGCGTAGGACAAGTGATTTTGTTAGAAGCAGCCCTAAGCTTTCTAGGATTAGGGATACAACCTCCTACTCCTAGTTGGGGACGCATGCTTTTTAATGCACAAGAGATCATTTACGAAGCTCCTTTTTTAGCGATCTTTCCAGGACTTATGATCTTTATTTTAGTTATTGCCTTTAATTTTATAGGAGACGGACTACAAACAGCTGTAAATCCTAAGGCTTTAAAAAGATAGTTTTAATGGCTAATGATTATGAAAAACTTTTTTTAAAAAAAGACCGGTTATTATTTCAAAAGAATCTGTTTTTACATCTTTTTTTTACTTTTTCCTTTTTTTCGAGTAAGCCTTCACAAAAACACAGGCTTAATCGAAAAAAAGGGAAAACACCCTTTGAGGCCTTAAAAACCAGGCCAGCTAAAGGGTTTAGAATTTGTCTCGACAAGTTCACCTCCTTCTGCAAGTACTTTAGGGTCACTATCATGGCTTAAACCAGTGACCTGTCTTTTTGATTTACCGTCGAATTAATTTCTGTAATTGGTATAATAGACTTATAACGATTTCTGATATTTGTAACAGAAAAAATCTTTGTTCTTTTCACAAGCTTTTTGATAAAGGGAGTGGATTTTAGAACAATGGTGTTTAAACACATCTTCTTCTTTTTGAAGGATTTTCTGCTTTTCATCAAAATCATCACTAGGAATTTGACTTACTTTTTTCCAGAGACTGATATTTTTATTTTTAGGAATTAGGCCACTTTTTATTTTTAAATAATCTAGAACGGTCCAATCAGATTTACTGGGCATTGTCTTAAGTTCCTGAAGTTCAGGATCGCTTTCTATCATTTTGTTTGCAATTTCAGCAGCAGACCAAGCTCTATGCCAACTCATTTTAATGGGGTTTAAATTAATGAGAAGAAGAGCTTTTTCTACTCCCATTAGATTTTTTTCATATGAAGGCGTAGTGAGATGGGTCCAAGCTTCAGAACTAGAGCTTGTGTAATAAAGAAACACATAGTAAATATTCTTAACAGCTAGAGCTTGTGTGTAACTGTAAAATTTTTCTTCAAAAGTATTGATGGGATGATTAGATGAACGTAAAACTCTATGACTTCCAATCCTTTTATGGATGTGATTATGTAGACGAAAGGCTCTCTTCTCTTTCGGAAATAACCTAGACTCTCCTTTTTCTCTTACTTTTTCTTTAATTTTTTCCTCTGTATAGGGAGTTTCATTAAAACTTTTTTTAGAGATCATATGAGAGTAATTAGAACAATCACTTAGAGCTGCTAAAATAGCATATTTTAGCTCATCATAAATAGGAATTCTTTCTTCTTGAAAGGCTTCTTTGCGAGCTTTATCCAAAAAAATTTTCATTCCGTGAATAGTGCGGACATGGTTGTTAGGAGCAATAAGAAAATTAAACCGAGATAAAGGAGTTTCTAAAGGAAAATTCCCTACTTTATCATGATAACCTTCAAGATGGGCTTTGAAATTAAAAAAAGAATAACGTTTTAGTTTGTTTTTTTTACGATAAAATTGATTCAACATTTTAAGCCACCAACCTACTTCACTGTTGGGAAATGAGAAGGGATCATAAACTCCTATAGCAATTCCCCCTGTATGACAGCTCATACATTTTTGAGGGTTCTTAGAAGAAATATGTGGATTAGCTAAAAGATTTGAACTTGGATTTATAACAGTCTCTTCTGATGGAGGATAATTCACTGACCATAAATCATAAGTCTTTTCCCTAGAATTCCATTGCACAATCTCTATATCGTTTCCACCTTTTTCTCTATGTTCTTTGCAATCCACAACAGACAAGATAAGAGTCCCTGTCTTATTATACATAAGCATTCGAGGACAGTGGGGCTGACTTTTTTGTAAGCTTGAAGAACTCCATACAGGTATAAAATTTTCTTCCAAAAAATACCTTGTACCAACATTATTTTTGAGTTGAGATAAAAAATGATTAACAGAATGAGAGCTAGTCAGTATTTGAAAGATTAAAGAATCTTCAATAAAAAAAGATCGAGATTCTTTATTTTCATTAAGCTTATTATTAGAAAAACTAGAATGAAACCAAGTAAAAAAAATAATAAATATAAAAAATCGTTTTTGAAACATAGAACTAACCTTAAAAAATTGACCCTATTATTTTTTATTGACTTCCTCTGCTATAATGTAAAATATAATAATTGAAAATATAAATGATTACAATATGCTTTTATGACTTAAAAGGTCAACTTTTCTAGTGGCTGTGTAAAATTTACAGAGTTGATCTAAAACTATTCTTTAGTTATTTTTAGACTTATCTTCAAGTTATTCTAGAGAAATTAGATAGTTATCTTGGACATTCTAGGATCAAGTGTGACAATCTTCTCTAACTTATGATTATTCCATAAGAAAATGAACAAAAGAAAGAAAGAAAGAAAGAAAGAAAGAAAGAAAGTTGCACATGAATAAATACCATCACGTAACTCTGAGTCAAAGGGTAAAAATTCAACAGAGTTTATGCTTCTAACGTTTTCTTCTCTACAAATATTAAAGGTATTCTAGTACTACTTTGGCAAGTGAATTAAGTTGTGCTATATAGGCTCAAAGATACCTCAGGAGGGGGTGAGTGTGAGATATTCAGAGTTAAAAAAACTAAAAAATATAACACTTCCTCAGGTTCGTAGCATTATTAACGAACTCCTAAAGATACATATAGTGCTTCCGCTTAGGTTTTCTGTTTTTTTTGAGTTGAGGTCTAGTTTTTATTCTAAGGCCTTGATAAAAAGTCATTTATTTTTAAAAATAGTTTCATATGTCAGGGTTTCTATCAAAAAAAGAGCGAAAAGATTTACTCTATGAACTATCTCTAGAGAAAAATCTTAAATACGTAAAAAGGATTATGACAATTCTCCATTTAGATAAAGGTGAGTTGTGTAAAGATATTTCCCGTTTTCTTTTCATTGATGAGGGCACGATAAGAGCCTGTAGAGATCGTTATAACAAAGGTGGGATAGAGTGCTTAATCAACGACAATTACAACCCTAAAAGGTCCTTTTTAACTAAGAAAGAGGAGAAAATGCTTTTAAAGGAGTTAGAAAAAAGAATTTTTCCATCATCACAGACCGTTATTCAGTTCATTGAGGAGAATTTTGGTGTTACGTACTCAACAAGTGGTGTAATTGATCTTCTCCATCGCCTTGGTTTTTCTTATAAAAAAGCCACAGCGATACCGGGTAAGGCAAAGAGAGAAGAGCAGAAAAAGTTTGTGCGTAAATACAAGAGAATTAAGAAGAAAGACGGTCCTGTTTACTTTGCTGATTCCACACATCCTGAGTGGGGCCCTACGATTTCATATGGTTGGATAAGAGAGGGTAAGAAGTTTGAAGTGAAGACCAATTCAGGCTGGAGAAAAAGAGTGAATGTTTGTGGAGCTATTGAGATCAATAGTTTGAAGACGGTAGTCAGGAGTTATAAGACAGTTAACGAAGTTTTTCTATGTGATATGCTCTATCATATTCATTAAGAAGTATTCCGATGAAAAAGAGATTTATCTTATCTTAGATGGGGCCGGATACAATAGATCGAAGTCTGTCAAGAAGTTAGCGAAAGAGTTGAATATAAAACTTATTTATCTTCCTCCGTACTCACTGAATTTAAATCCTATAGAAAGGCTTTGGAAGTTTATGAAAAAAGAGGTCACAGCGAATCGATATTATGAAAACTATGACGATTTCAAGGGAAGTTTAAGTCAATTTTTTAGAGGAATACGAAAACACAGGCCTAAATTACCTAAACTCGTGACTAAAAATGTACACTACAAAGCTATAATTTCCCATTTTCCATAAAAATTTCAGTTTTCATAGGGGAATTTTCGATTTTTAGATAAAATCACAAAAAATAACTTGCCTTGCATTTTCCTTTGTAGTGTAATATATTACACTACAGGAGGGAGAAATATGAGCTTTATCAGAAGAATAAAAAGAGGAAAGGTAACATATCTTGCAGAAGTAGAGAACAAAAGGGTTGATGGAAAAGTTATCCAAAAGCATATTCGGTACATCGGGAAGGAAGAGAATGGTGAAACTGTAATTTCAATGAGTTCATCTGATCTTGAAATAGAAAAGGTCAAGGTTTATGGTCCTTTGCTTGTTTTAGATAAAATAGCTAGGGAAATAGATTTGCAAAAATCTCTTGGCCAATACTCCAATGAAATATTAAGCATGGTCTATGCTCACTGTTTAGATTACAAAAGCCTTAGAAAAATGCCAAAATGGTATGAGAGAACAGATTTAAACACTTTGCTAAATTTAGAGGATCTAACCGAAAGTCGTTTGCTTTCTGCTCTAGATTCTTTAGAGAGTGATCCAGAAAATTTACAGAAGAAAATATTTCAAGGTGTTCAGAAAAGGTACAATCTTGAGCTAAAAGGGTTGGTGTACGATGTTACCAATACATACCTTTATGGTAGCAAATGTCAGCTTGGAAAATTAGGAAAGAGTAAGGATGGGAAACGTGGAAATCCTTTGATTCAAATTGGTTTGGTGACAACTCAAAAAGAAGGAATACCAGTGTTTCATAAAACTTTTAGTGGAAACATACACGATAGCAGGACTCTACTAAGTTTATCCGATGGATTTGCAAACTATGGACTAAGTGGAGGAATGTTTGTTTACGACAGAGGCATTTTTTCAGAGAGAAACCTCAATGAAATCAATGAATTGGGCTGGAATACGCTTTGTGGGATTGCTCTCAGAAAAAAAGAGAAGGATGTGATTAGAAAAATGATAAGGCTAGACTCTATTGTTGATGTATCCCATCGCATCAGGTTATCAAGTGGTACCTTGTATGCTCAGAGCATTAATCACAATGTTGGAAAAATCAAAGGACGTTTAGTTGTTTGTTACAATCAAAGGAGAGCTTTAGATATAAGAGAATCTCGTTTGGACGAAATTGCAAACGCACAAATTCTTTTGTCTAAAAATATAAAACCAGGTTTGGAAAAATACCTTACTCCAACAGGAAGATTAAGGAGAGATCGGTTGAATTTAGAATCTGAGTTTGATGGTTACTCTTGTATATTTTCTACAAAAAAGATCTCTGCAAAAGATATTGTTAATTTGTACTATAAGAAAGAGGTAATCGAAAAATTTTTTAGGACCTTAAAGGGAATAACAAATTTGAGACCAATTCGTCATTGGCTTTACAACAGAGTTCAATCACATGTCTTTATATGCTATTTATCTTGTCTGATACTTTCAATTCTAAAAATGAAGCTTGAAAAGATGCAGATGTCTCCAGAGGAAGCTCTTGAAGAACTCGGTAGCATGTATAATGTCTATCTTTATGACCGAAAAAATAAAACTAGACTTATCAAAACAGTAGCTTTGAATAAAGTTCAAGAAAAAATACTAAGATCTATTGGAAAAAGTCTTGTCAAAAAAACGTCCGTCTGTAGTGTACATTTTTGAGCACGAACTCAGGTAAATTAGAAACTTTGATAACTGATAACTTCTCCATCTTAGGAACCTGAAAACCTAAACGGAAGCACTATATCTGTCCTAAATGTCAACATCAAAGTCTTTGGACTCCATCTCTTTATGAAAAGGGTTATGGATAACTTGCCAAAGTGGTGCTAGTCACACGTGAAAAATTGATTTTTAAAACACGATTAGTATAGATAAAAAATTTACTAGAATCGTAAGGACAGTTTTCTTGGAAAGCTCTATTTACTTAAAAATGACAAAACCTGATAAAAACTTTTCACTCTTTTAAAGATTCTTCAAAGATAGAAGAGATTTCTTTAAAATTTGTCATGTTGTTATGTTTTTTATAGCCATTGAGTAAGATTTTACATTTTCTCTGTAATGTTTTATAGAGGAATGCTTGCTCTTCTTTAGTAAGGGAAAAAGAGTTCTTTATACTATGCAGAGCTTTCACTCTAAAGTAATCCATGGCAACGAATTTTTTTGACAGTTGATCCTTGTGACCTCCATATTTTTTAATAAGAGGTTCAGGGATAAAGTCTACATTGTACTGACAGCTGATTCGAAGCCAAAGTTCATAGTCTTCGCAAACTACAAAATCTTCTCTAAAACCTCCTATGTTTTTAAAGACTTTTTTGTGAATCATAACAGTTGAAGGACTCATAGTACAAAGAAGAAGGGAAGGTTTAAATATACGTCCTCCGTATTTTTTATGAATTTTTTTCGGATTGACTCTAACCCCATTGCGAATCCATATTTCGTCTGTGTGGATAATAGGAAGTAAATTTTTTTTGTAACTTTCTATTTGTTTTTCAAGTTTTTGTTCTAACCACTCATCATCAGAATCTAAAAAGCAAATCAAAGAACCTTGAGCTTTTTGAATTCCTAAATTTCTTGCAAAACTCACCCCTCGGTTTTCTTCTTGTCTTATGATATGAATGTGAGGAGCTTGAAAAGCCTTAAGTATTTCAATACTATCATCTGTAGAACCATCATCGATTACAAAAGCCTCCCAGTTTTTATAAGTTTGTTTGATAACAGATTGAAGGGCTCTTTTAACCTTTTCTTTTCGGTTATAAGTAGGAATGATGACAGAGACAAGAGGCTTCATATAACTTTTAAAACATAAGTTTTTTTATTTTTCAAGTTGTAAGATAGAGGTTAAGAGATAAAATTAAATTGAAAATTTGTGATTGATAGAATTGTAGTGGACTGATTGAACTTCAAAACCCATACACAGAGAGGGGGGTCAGAGTTTTTGTCCAAATGTCTTGATAACATAGAATTCTATGTAAACAACATTTTTCATGGGAGTCTTATTATCAAAAAAAAGTATTAAGAGCTTTTATAAGCATTAAAGCGAGAAGATAAGAAAAGATATGCTTATCTGCTCCATAGCATCTTCTTTTAGATGATGGTTATAGTCAGTGTAAGATATGGGAGCTATTTTTTTTTGATTTCAATTCTATTAACCGATGGTTTCAGAAGAAAATATGGATGGCCAGCCTTTCAAAAAGGCTGGCCATCCATATGAATATGAGGGACATAAAATTTCTAATAAGCTGGTTTTAAGAAGATTTTTTGAGAAAGGCCTCCTTTACAAGCTCTCCTTTTTGTATCTTATTTCCACTATCTTTTTTTTTCTAAGGCAGAGAAAAATTTTATTGACATTTCTTCTTCAGGAGTCTATACAATTAAAGTGTTTTTTGAGGCTGTAGAAAAAAAACTTGAAGTCACAATTTGTGATCAAAACTTCCATGATTTAGAGGAAAGCTTTTGGTTTGAACTTGTTAAGCATACCCGTGCTCAAATTATCTCTTCTATTTCTAATGTGGATTGCAAGGCTTATCTTCTTTCCGAATCCACACTTTTAGTATGGCCTCACAGGTTTACCCTCGTTACCTGTGGTCAAGCTTCCCTTGTATCAGCTGTCATTTGGGTTTTAAAGGTTTTTAACCCTTCTCAGATCAAGAGTCTTATTTTTGAAAGAAAAAATGAAAAAAATCCTGACCTTCAAGAGTCGAGTTTTTTCCAAGATATTGAAAAAATAAACAAACTTCTTGTAGGTAAAACCTATTGTTTTCAAGCTCATACAGGCCCTAAACTCTATCTTTATGAAACTAAAAAGAGCGTAAGTGTTTGTGATACAGATGTCACTTTAGAGGTTTTAAGCCATAATCTTTCAAAGCCTGTAAGAGATTTTCTTGTACAAACTAAGAGTAAAGAAGAGGTTAGAAATTTTTTGGCCTTGGATGATATTTTTAAAGACCTTCATTTTCAAATTGACGATTATCTTTTTTCTCCCTTTGGCTATTCTTTAAATGCTATTTTTAAAGACTTTTATTATATGTTTCATATGAGTCCACAAAAAGAATCATCTTACGTAAGTTTTGAAACTAATATTTTTAAGACGGAGCTTGTCTCAAAAATCATTCGCACTCTTCGCCCTGAAGTCTGTGAAGTTATGTTGTTTTCTGATCATTTAAAACTTTATGTTGATCCTGTTGAATCTTATTTTCAAAGTAACCTCATTGAAACCTCATTAAAGTCAAATTATAAGTTTGATTACTTGCAAGTGAGTTTATTGAAACCACAAGAAATTTTTTCTAAAATGCTAAAGGAGAAAGATTTATGAGTGAAAAATATTTCAAAGATACATTTGATAAAAACCAGCACATTTCTTACCTTTTTTATAAGAAACTGTTTTCAAAAAGAAGTGATTTTCAAAAGATTGAGATTTATGATACACCTAGTTTTGGAAAAATATTAGTTCATGATGATATCGTTATGTCCACAACTAAAGATGAGGCTGTTTATCATGAAATGATTTCTCATGTAGTTTTGTTCTCTCATCCTAAGCCTGAAAGAGTTCTTATTATTGGCGGTGGAGACGGAGGAACAGCAAGAGAGGTGTTAAAGCATTCTGTGGTGAAAGTATGTAAAATGGTGGAGATTGACTCTATGGTTGTGGATAGTTGCAAAAAGTACATAGAATACTCGCAACAAGGACTTAATCATCCTCACCTTGATCTTGTCATTGATGATGGGATTCAGTTTGTAAAACAAACAGATGAAATATTTGATGTCATAATTGTGGATTCAACAGACCCTGTTGGACCTTCTGAAGATTTGTTTGGATCTGATTTTTATAGAGATATTAAAAGAATTTTAGCTCATGATGGAATTGTAACGGCTCAAGGTATGTCTTATGCTATTAGCCCTAGAATACAAAAAGATCTTTTGAAGGTTTTGAGAGAGTTTTTTCCTCTTGTAGGGATGTATAACTACACTAATTCCACTTATGTAGGAATATGGTCTTTTGCTTTTGCCTCTAAACAATATAATCTTCAAGATAATTTTCAAAAAGCTAGATTTGATTCTGAATCATGGGTTAATGATTTAAAATATTACAATAAAGACATACATCATGCCTGCTTTGCTTTACCTCAAAAACAAAACCAAGAAATCCATGAATTTTTATAACCAATGAATTTAGGAGGTTTAGAATTTAAAAAATTAGAGGTTTATTTAGAGAGTTTTCTTACAAAAGAGAGAGTGAAGAAAATTCACCATGTTGTGGAGAAAAGAATTTCTTCCTTTATACCTGTTTTCGAAAACATTTACGATGAGGGGAATATGAGTGCTTCTATGAGAAGTGCTGAGGCTTTTGGGTTTTATCGTTTTTATGTTTTAAATAAAAATGGAAGAAAAAAGGCTAACAGAGTGAGTCGAGGTTCGGATAAATGGCTTGATATTTCTTATTTTTCTGACATAGAACTTTGTATTCGTTCTTTACAAAATGAAGGTTTTCAAATTGTAGCTACAGATCTTTGTGCGTCAGAATCCATAGAAGAAGTTGATTTTCAAAAACCTACAGCCCTAATTTTTGGCAACGAACATAAGGGTGTTTCACAAAAACTCCTTGAATATGCTGATAAAAAAGCTATCATACCTATGCATGGATTTTGTCCAAGTTTTAATATTTCTGTTGCAGCAAGTTTAAGTTTTTATCATGTTTATTTACAAAAAAGAAGGAATTTTTGTGGTTTGAAAGAAGAGGAGAAGAGGGATCTAAGGATTCGGTATTATTTAAAATGTATTAAAAATCATAAAAAATTATTAAAAAAAAGATTTTTAAAAGCTTTTTTATAGAGGCGTAGAATGTTCTAAAAAACTTCTTTCTTTTTCTAGAAAGATGTTTTGTCCTTGTTTATAAGCTTCTAAGAAAGATTTCAAGGAGGTTTTGCAAACTTTTTTATAAGGGATGTCTGTTTTTCCTAATTGGAAAGCATTCTCAGGAGAACAGTATTGCTTTAAACCCTTTTTATGCCCTATTTTATACATGGTTTTATTAAAAGATTTTTTACACAACTTAAACCATTTCTCTATTTTTTCTGAAGATTCACCGTAACGACCATCCTGTCGCCCTATTTCATACCAGTCGGTTTGTCCACAACTGCTTGTCTGAAAATTTTTTAAGTGAGAACAAGCTGTTAAGAATAATAAAAGTAAAATAGAATGCATCCAGTACAGCTTCATAATTGTTGTACTCTTTTAAGCTATCATTTTTGATAAAAAAGTGCTAGAGTAATATGAGAGAAACAAGACTAATAGTGAGGTTTTTTATGTTAGATGATAAAGCACTTTATGGAAAGAAAGCTATTGAAGAGAACAAATTGGAGCGTATTGAAAATCATACGCAACACAGGCGTTATAAGGTGGAGTTTACTTGTCCTGAGTTGACTTGTCTGTGTCCTAAAAGTGGTTTTCCCGATTTTGCGACCCTTTTCATCCAATACCTCCCTCATAAATACTATGTTGAGCTTAAAAGCCTTAAGCTTTATATCAATGGTTTTAGGGATAAAAAGATCTTTCATGAAGATCTTGTGAATGTAGTTTTAGATGATCTTATAACTCTTTTAGATCCTTGGGAAATTTACATTCAAGCTGATTTCAATGTAAGGGGGAATATTAAAACAGTTGTGAAAGCGGAGCATAAAAAATAAAAAGCGTCTGTAGCTCAATTGGATAGAGCACTAGACTTCGGATCTAGGGGTTAGGGGTTCAAATCCTCTCAGACGCGCCAAGTCAATAGGCTTTTTTAGGAACCGATGTTTTGAATTAAAAAAGAAAGGAAATTTTGTTTTAAAGGGATGATTTAACTTATCTTCAAAAATATGTAAGGTTTTTTTGTGAATTGACTACGAAAACAAAAAGATTTAAACAAAACTAAGGTGCTGGGTTAGCTTAATTGGTAGAGCAGCTGATTTGTAATCAGCAGGTTGCGGGTTCAAGTCCCACACTCAGCTCCACTTGAAATTGAATGACAGGAGAGATGCCCGAGTGGCTAAAGGGGGCGGACTGTAAATCCGCTGGCTTACGCCTACACAGGTTCAAATCCTGTTCTCTCCACCATTTGTTATTCAATTTATTGAAATTATTGGATTATTTTTATTTTTTCCTGTTTTTGGCGTGATTTTTGTTATATAAATGTTTTTATTTTAATTTGAGGTTTATAAATTGAGCAGTTTTTTGAGTTGTTTGTGAATTTAAAAGTGCAATAGCTTTTGCGTACTTTTGCGTTATGGCTTGATCCGTATGTCCAAGAATTATACCAATTACAGAAATTAATTCGACATTTTTATGTTCAAATTTAAAATTTTAAATTTGAACATAAAAATGTCGAATTAATTTCTGTAATTGGTATAATCAAAGTCTACAAAAGACTGTAACCAAGATTTGATACTGTGACGGTGATACAAAACCATACCTGCTGTTTCTTGAATCGATTTTCCTTCTTGCATATGCTGCAAAGCCAATAATTTTGTCTTGATGTTGGCACTTCTTTCTACTTTGTAAGTAGCTAGAAAATTATACCCTTGAATCTGTGTAACTAAATCTTTTTTCGACATGACTCTAAAAATTTAACAGAGTTTTATCAAAAAGAAAAAACACTTCTCCATTTACAAAAAATATAAAAATTTTTTTTGCATACGGTCACGAATATTCTAATCACCTAAGAAAAAACTTCCTGCATTTCCTTTCCATTTTTAATGACTCTTCCTTTACACATTGTAAAAAAAACATATTCCTATTATGCGTCTATCTGAACCTTTTTTAGTTTTAAATCATGAATTCCAAAGATTTAAAACTTTAGGTAACTGCTCACTCTCGTAAGTTTTTATTTAAAGCCATAGAGATGGCTTCTAAAGAAGAATACCCTCTATTTCTCATTGTTTTAACATAGCTGGTAATGTGTAATAGTCGCAACTTAATCTGACACTTTCTTTTTCACCTTAGTCATTCTTAGATCTCTTTCAGCTCTGTTATTAGTAGGATCTACGTTCTTTCTTTTAGCAAAACACAGTATTTCTGCTTCATACTTTTTAAATCGCAACCAAAGGTTTTGAGCTTGTGTATGCTTTATTCGTCCTTTCTTGCCATTTTTCTTAGGAAATTCTGGAAGCTCTTTTAAGCCTTTTGTAATACCATTTCCAAAAATTAATTCGACATTCTTTTAACGTATTGCGTCCTGGCTTTTTGATAAAACTCTGTTAAATTTTTAGAGTCATGTCGAAAAAAGATTTAGTTACACAGATTCAAGGGTATGATTTTCTGGCTACTTACAAAGTGGAAAGAAGTGCCAACATCAAGATAAAACTCCAAGCTTTGCAGCATATGCAAGACGGAAAATCGATTCAAGAAACAGCAGGTATAGTTTTCTATCATCATCACAGTATCAAATCCTGATTACAGTCTTTTGTAGACTTTGATTACGAGGGGTTGATAGATCGAGAAGGCAGAGGGCGCAAGCCTCGTTTACCAGTGACAGAAGAAGAGAACTTCAAAATCAAGTTAGATGAAATTCAAGACAAAAGAGAAGGAGGAAGCATAGGAGCAAAGGGAATACAGAAACTTTTAGCAGATGAATTTAACTGTTGCTATTCTCTTTCTGGGGTTTATGTTTCTTTAGACCGCCTTAATATTGTATGGATCAGTGGTCGTTCTCTTCATCCTAAAAGTTCACAAGAAGCTATGGAACAGTTTAAGGAACATTTTCCAGAAGAGGTGGAGAAAATAAAAGAAAAGATTCAGACTCATAAAATAGAGATTTGGTGGCAGGATGAATGCAGAATAAGCTCAGCAAGGTTCTTTAAGCAGGATTTGGGCAAGAAAAGGCACACGACCTAGAGTTGTGAGAGAAAGACAATTTTTATCCACTTATATTTTTGGAGCAGTTTGTCCGGATAGAGATAAAGGCTGTGCTTGGATCTTACCGGAATGTAATTCAGGGATGATGCAAATTCACTTAGATGAGATATCTAAAAATATTCAAGAAAACTATCATGGAATTGTTTTAATGGACAGAGCCAGTTGGCATACCACAGAGACTTTGATAGTTCCTAAGAATTTATCCCTGATGCCTTTACCTCCTTATAGTCCAGAATTAAATCCCATGGAACAAGTCTGGCAACAATTACGAAGGATCAAATTATCGAATGCATGTTTTAAAAACTATGACCATATACTGAATACTTGTTGTGAGGCCTGGAATACTTTTTGCGATCAGGAGGGCAGGATTAAAAAATTATGCACTCGATCTTGGGGAAAACAACAAGATGGATCAAGCTTGTAAATTAATTTGAACCTATAAATTAAATTGTGTAACTGATTTTTTCATTTTAAATTTTAACCTCACTTTTTCACACTTATTTTAACCCATCAATCGATTCACACAACAAATAGATATACCTGAAATAAACATATCTTATGAAAACTTAAACTCACCTTAAAAGAAGTTTTTTAAAATCTCCTAACTGAAGCTTTTCCTTAAGTCAATTTTAAAATTTTAAATTTGAACATAAAAATGTCGAATTAATTTCTGTAATTGGTATAACTTGAACCGCTGATAGGTTTTTTGTAGCTTGCAAGGCCAAAGTTGCAAAAGTATGTCTGCAAATATGAGTCCCTCTCCAAGATAATTTTAAAGCTCTAAAACCTGCATCAAAAGCTGAAGGAATGGCATTGTATTTCAAAAGTTCTCCTTTGCCATTATGAAATACGACTTCATAGCCTTTTTCATAAGATTCAGCCTTCATTTGTTTTAAAACTTCTATTAAAACATCAGGAAATGGTAAAACTCTAACTGAACAAGAAGTTTTTGTCGTTTCTTCCAAAACAGGGTGTTTTGTATAACGATCCCAACGTACTGTTCGCACAATTCAAGTAAAGCCATCTTCAAAATTAATTTCACTCCACAAAAGCCTACAAGCCTCACCAACTCTAGTACCTGTCAAAATCAAAAAAGTTGCTAACCGCCAATAAACAGGGTTTGAGCTATGTTTTTTTACCTAAATTTGAGACAATTTTTACTCACTAGGATTTAAGAAAGTATGGAAGTGCGATTTCTCAAAATTCCTAAATCTATGGAATTCAGTATTTTTTCTTGCTTCTTATTTAAAGTAACAGTTTTCATCAACCTTACTTTTTTCTTTTTATCAGAAAAATAAACATTATACATTGTTTCCAACTCCTCAATGGCTTTTTGTGGAGATATTCCAACATTTTTATGATTTAATCTCATTTTTAAAATTGATAATAAAAGATAGGATAAATAACATATGAACACATGGGCTTTAACTTTTTTGTTTAGCCAAAATCTGATAGGTTGTATATTCGAGATACCTTTCAATACTTTAAAAGCTTGTTCTATAGTGCTTCCGCTTAGGTTTTCCGTTTTTTTTGAGTTGAGGTCTAGTTTTTATTCTAAGGCCTTGATAAAAAGTCATTTATTTTTAAAAATAGTTTCATATGTCAGGGTTTCTATCAAAAAAAGAGCGAAAAGATTTACTCTATGAACTATCTCTAGAGAAAAATATTAAATACGTAAAAAGGATTATGACAATTCTCCATTTAGATAAAGGTGAGTTGTGTAAAGATATTTCCCGTTTTCTTTTCATTGATGAGGGCACGATAAGAGCCTGTAGAGATCGTTATAACAAAGGTGGGATAGAGTGCTTAATCAACGACAATTACAACCCTAAAAGGTCCTTTTTAACTAAGAAAGAGGAGAAAATGCTTTTAAAGGAGTTAGAAAAAAGAATTTTTCCATCATCACAATCTGTTATCCAGTTCATTGAGGAGAATTTTGGTGTTACGTACTTTAACAAGTGGTGTAATTGATCTTCTCCATCGCCTTGGTTTTTCTTATAAAAAAGCCACAGCGATACCGGGTAAGGCAAAGAGAGAAGAGCAGAAAAAGTTTGTGCGTAAATACAAGAGAATTAAGAAGAAAGACGGTCCTGTTTACTTTGCTGATTCCACACATCCTGAGTGGGGCCCTACGATTTCATATGGTTGGATAAGAGAGGGTAAGAAGTTTGAAGTGAAGACCAATTCAGGCTGGAGAAAAAGAGTGAATGTTTGTGGAGCTATTGAGATCAATAGTTTGAAGACGGTAGTCAGGAGTTATAAGACAGTTAACCATGTTTCCATATGTGATATGCTCCATCATATTCGCAAGAAGCATCCCGATGAAAAAGAGATTCATCTTATCTTAGATGGGGCCGGATACAATAGATCGAAGTCTGTCAAGAAGTTAGCGAAAGAGTTGAATATAAAACTTGTTTATCTTCCTCCGTACTCACCGAATTTAAATCCTATAGAAAGACTTTGGAAGTTTATGAAAAAAGAGGTCACGGCGAATCGATATTATGAAAACTATGACGATTTCAAGGGAAGTTTAAGTCAATTTTTTAGAGGAATACGAAACCACAGGCCTAAATTAGAAACTTTGATAACTGATAACTTCTCCATCTTAGGAACCTGAAAACCTAAACGGAAGCACTATATATCGCTTGGGATCATTTGTGCTAAATATTTTTTTCATGTACTCTAAGTGTATTCCACTATCAAAACTTACGAAATTGTTGGATTTGTGTTGATTGCCAACTTTACTCGAATATATTAAATTAGCTTCATCATTAATGGTTCCATACTTAGATCTTCTAGGCAATATATGATCTATTTCACCTCCACTTATCTTTTGTCCTGTATAGGGACAAATCCCTTCATTTGCTTTTTTACATTCTTCAGGGATCCAATTTTTTTCGCAAAAAATCTTCTTAAGTCGCCATTCGTGAAAGAATGCGAAAGCAAGTTTCTTTTTCATAGATGATTTATCGGAGAAAGGAAAAAAGAATCCGGTAACCCTCCGATTGAGGTAAGTTGCAGGAGTAAGTCAAAAGCCCAGTTTTCTTTATGAAGGCTTTACTAAAAATGAATTTAATTTAAACTTAAAAAATGATAAATGAATCACAAAAATTTTTAATCCTTTATAAGGAATAACATGGGTATTACACTAGAGGATATAAAGAACCTTTACCTATCTTTTAAAGGAAGAATCTCTTCTCAAATGTATTTTGTGGGCATAGCTGCTCTTATTCTCATTTTTTTAATTATTTTAAAAACAATTCCTTTCACGACGCCTGCCTTATTATCTGTAAAATTTCTTATTATTTTAGCTGTTTTTACTATTTTTAGTCTAATGCTTACTATAAAAAGATTGCATGATATTAATATGAGTGGTTGGTTTTCTCTACTTTTTTTCGTTCCCATTTTAGGTGGCTTTTTTTGGATCTATATGGCATTTAAACAAGGAGATAAAGGATCTAATGAGTTTGGAGAGACTGATGATTTTGAAGTTTCAAGAGGGCTTTTTTATTTATCTATTGCCTTTACCATATGTGGCTCTGTGTACTCTGCCTTTGTTATGGAAGAAAAAAATCAACCACCCGGAAGTACGAAAGAGCTTAAACAGTTCATATCCCAACTTCCCAAACCCTTTAGAAAAACTTTAAAAATTGAGTCCCTTGTCATTGTAAAAATAGGAAAAAAAACTGCGCTTGGAAGCTTTCTTACAGAAGATCGAATCTTTATTGATTATAGCATGAAAGACCATATTGATAAAATAGGAATCAACCAAATTAAAGTTATTACCTCTGATGAAAAGGTTTTAAATGTTATAAAAGTCATTTCTGAGGATAGGAATTTTCATAAAATTGTACTATCTGTAAATAAAGCTGTTGGTATACCAAGTAAACTTCGCAAAGAAAATAGAAAAAAATTTGAAGCAATGGGTGCGTTTAATTAAAGATTTTCTTTTTCTCAATATAGATATGCTTCTACACAAAATTTTTGCCAATCAAAGAGGAGTTCATATAAGAAAGAGTTATAAGGTATAACTCTTCTAAATATTGAGTTTTTATTTAGGGGATTTGGGTTAATTCAGGAAAAACTATTACAGTGTGTTGTTTCTATGTTTCTAACTTGTTCCCATTTTTGGTGCATAGTTTGCATAACGTTCCCTATACATTGACACAGATTTTCCATTTCTTCCTCTGTTATAATTAAAGGGGGAGAGAAACGAACAGTATTTTTGTGCATAGGTATAGCAAGTATGCCTCTTTTTTTTAATTCCAAACAGAAATCTATGGCTTTGATAGGTCCTTCTACAATTTCTAGAGCATTTAAAAGACCTCTTCCTCTTAATTCTTTGATCCATGGATACGAATAAGCTCCTATTTTTTTTCTAAATATTTTTCCCATTCTTTCTGCATTTTCTACTAAGTTTTCTTCTTTTAGAAGCAGAAGAGTTTCTATGGCTATTCTGCAAGCCAGAGGATTGCCTCCATAGGTAGAACCATGCTCTCCTGGTCGTAGGCAATCTATAATTTCTCTATCTGCTAGCACAGCAGAAATAGGGAGCATTCCTCCCGACAGGGCTTTTGCTAATAAGAGGATATGAGGATGTATCCCTATATGGTCGCAAGCTAACATTTTTCCAGTTCTTCCTAGACCCGTTTGTATTTCATCAGCAATGAAGAGTACATTATGTTTTTCGCAAAGCTTGTAAGCTTTTTTTAAATAAGAGTCTTCTGGAATCACGATCCCTCCTTCCCCTTGGATCGGCTCTATAACTATGCCAGCCACTTCGGGAGCTTGAAGAGCTTTTTCTAAAATTGCAATATTGTTATAGGGAATTATTTCTATACCGGGTAAATAGGGGCCAAAATCTTTTCTGGACTTGAGATCGGAGGAAGCAGAAATAACAGCTAAAGTTCTTCCATGGAAGTTGGATTCAAAAAAAATAACTTTTGCTTCAGAAGGAGGTATTTTCTTTTTTTGGTATCCCCATTTTCGGCATAACTTTAAGCCTGTTTCTACTGCTTCTGCTCCCGTGTTCATAGGAAGCACTTTTTCATAAGAAAAAAACTCTGTTATGAATTTTTCATAGCTTCCGGCTACTGAATTATAAAAAGCTCTGGCAGTAAGAGTTAGTTTGCTAGCTTGTTCTTGTAGCACTTTAACGAGTCGGGGATGGCAGTGCCCTACATTGAGTGAAGAATAGCCAGAAAGGCAGTCCATATAGCGATTGTTTTCTACGTCCCATACATACACTCCCTGTCCTCTATCTATTACAACAGGAATGGGATCATAAATATGAGCTCCATATTGATTCTCTAGCTCTATGTAATAGGATGAGTCTTTTATATGGTTTTCTTCTGTCTTTACTTTGTTTTCATTTTTCTTCATTGTATTCTCCTTTTTTGATTCAGTATAAGAGTTTTTTAAATTCTGTAAAATGATTTGATTTCAATGAAGTTATTTGATAAATTAGAACGATGAAGTTAGATCAATTGAGCTATTTTTTGGAAACAGCACGACATGAGCATATTGGAAAGGCCTCAAAGATATTAGCTATCAGTCCCAGTGCTATAAGCCATAGCCTTTCTTGTTTGCAAGAGGAGTTAGGACAAGCTCTTTTTAAGAAAAGAGGGAAGAGAATCTTTCTAACCAGTCATGGTGAACTTTTAAAAAAAAGAGCTTTTGAGATTCTTACTCAGGTAGAGAAAGTAAAAGAGGAGGTTTCGTCAGATCATGTTCATTTATCGGGACATTATCGATTGGCAGCCAGTCATATGCTCTGCTCTCATATTTTAACTCCAGCTTGGAGTCAGATTCAAAATCAAAATTCTAAAATAACAGCAGAAATTTATACAAGAAGATCTTCCGAAGTTCTTAAAGGTATACTGGATGGCGAGTATAACTTGGGTTTATGTTTTAGTCCTCAGGAACATCCAGATGTTGAAATGATTCGTATTTTAAAGGGTGATCTTTTAATTTTTGCAAGGAAAAATCATCCAGTTTTCAAGGATTCTAAAGTACAACTGAAGAGAATTACAGAATATCCAGCTGTTTTACCAAAATCTTTTAGTGGTATTGAAATTTGTGAAACTCATCCTGCATTTAAAAGGTTCGATTTAATTCCTCATGTGGATTGCATGTTTGATAGTTATGAGATTGCTTTGAGAAAAATGCTCTCATCAAATTCTTGGAGCCTTATGCCGGACCTTATGATTCAATATGCACACAAGAAAATTAAACCCATTAAAGTTCCTAGAGGTTGGGATGCTATGTACAATATTTCAATTGTTTATCCTAAAAACAGACTTTTGACAAAAGCACTTATGCAAGTAGTAGAGTTAATTACCTAAATTCCACGCTAAAAATGATCACTACATTGCTCTAACAGTAAGATAAGTTCCATAAGATGGAAGTTTTCCAGTAAAAATGGGGTTATTGCCCTTTTTTTCTCTGAAAAGCTCTTGCCCTTCTATTTTTAAGTAGTTACCATAATGGTAACTACTATGAGTTTTATAAAGAAGATTAAAAGAGGAGGCAGCACTTATTTAGCAGAGGTGAAAAATGTCCGGGTCAAGGGCAAGGTCGTACAGAAGTACTTGAGATATCTTGGAAAGGAAGTGAATCATAAGCGTGTTATCTCTATATCTTCCGAGAACATTCAATTCGATAAAGTTAAGATCAGTGGTCCCTTGATTGTTCTTCATGCCCTTGCAAAAAAAGTTGGTCTTCCCGAAGTTCTTGGCAATTATTCAGATGAAATACTAAGTATGGTCTATGCTCATTGCTTGGATTACAGAAGCGTCAATAATATGCCATCATGGTATGAACGAACAGATTTAAACAGCATTTTAAACTTAGATGGGCTGACTGAAAGAAGGCTTTTTTCAGCTCTCGATCAGCTTAACGAATCCAAGGCTCCATCTTTGCAGAAACGTATTTTTGAAAATGTTAAAAAAGAATACAAGTTATCATCTAATAAAATTGTCTATGATGTTACTAACACTTATTTTTATGGAAGTAAATGTCAACTAGGTAACCCAGGGTACAGCAAAGATGGGAAAAGGAAGAGTCCTCTGATTCAGATAGGTCTTGCTGTAACTCAAGAAGAAGGGATTCCTGTTTTTCACAAGACCTTTAAGGGTAACATTCACGATAGCAGGACATTGACGGCACTTGTTAATAGTTTTTCAGAATACAATCTTCGTTCTGGCCTATTGGTGTATGATCGAGGTATAGCATCGTCTAAAAACCTTTCTTACATAGGGGAATTGGGTTGGAATACATTGTGCGGAATTCCTATGAGAGAGGTTGAGAAGAAGACAGTACGAAATTTTTTAAAGTCCGGTTCTATAGTAAACGTTTCAAATAGGGTAATTTTGAACAAGAATACTTTTTACGTTAAAAGCATGAATTATACATTTGGCCAAGTTAAAGGAAAACTGGCAATCTGCTACAACCATAAAAGAAAGGATGCAATTCGAGAGGCGAGATATGATGAGATAGTTGCTGCTCAAAACTGTCTATCTCAAAACAAGTCCATTAAGGAGGGGCTGAAAAAATATCTAACTCCCACAGGAAAGATCAAGGATCGGGAACTGAAAAAAGCAGAAGAATTTGATGGGTACTCCTGTATATTTTCTACAAAGAATATTTCTGGTAAAGATATGGTCAAATTTTATTTTGATAAAGATGTCGTAGAAAGAGCTTTCAGAATTTTAAAAGGAGTTACAAATTTAAATCCTGTGCGACACTGGCTTTGCAACAGAGTAGTGGCTCATGTTTTTATTTGTTATTTATCTTATCTTCTGCTTTCCGTATTAAAGTTGCATCTCTACAATTTGGATATTTCGCCAATTCAAGCATTAAAAGAGCTAGAGAACCTGTACAAAGTTTATTTTTCTGATAAAAAGAAAAAAATTCAAATGTCTCGAACAGTTGCTCTAAGCAAAATTCAAGAAAATATCATAAAGGCTATTGACAAAAAACTTCTCAGAGAAATGAAAACCAGTAGTGATCATTTTTAGCGTGGAATTTGGGTTGTTTACTAAAGAACTTCTCTATTAGAGAACAGCTTCTTAGCTTGCTTGAAGGAGAGAAAACTCTCATAAAAACCACCTCACGGAGTACTTGGTTTATAGCCTCTTTTTTTCTTCCAGTTTCTATTAAATCTTTAAAACCTAAATCCTCCCATGCTGTTCCGAAAATGTCCTCAAAACCATGGTTATGTCTTCTCTCACCTTGGAAACGTAGGAGATCAATAGGAATCTTTTCTGAAAGGCTTGAAAGTGAAAGAAGACCCTTTTTATGTTGTTCAAGAAGCTTTTTAGCTTCTTGTTTGTATTTCTCTACGATCTTGGAATCTTTAGATTGTCCTATGGTTTTGATAATGCGATTCTTTACTTTGCCTTCTTTCCAAAAAGATTCCACAAGACGAACCACTGTGCTACCGTTTTTGCGTTTAGGACTTGTTATGTACATAATCCCCCCCCTATAAATATGAACATACTAAAGACATACTATGTTGTCAAGCAAAAAAATACCAATGAAATCAAATAGTTATAAATTTAATCCTTTCTTGAGGGCGAACTCAGGAAAACACAGGCCTAAATTAGAAACTTTGATAACTTCTCCATCTTAGGAACCTGAAAACCTAAACGGAAGCACTATAGATGTGGATTTTGAAGTGCAATCAGTATATTTTGTTTTTTCAGAGCATTTAAAATGCTTGAGCTAAGTTTTTCATAGGTTTGAGAGGAAAGAAATGATTTGAAAGACCGCAAATATTGTTTGGCCTCCTCTCCCCTAAAATCACGTAGGCTATTAATTAAATACAATTTCAGAAAAATTAGTTTAGGATCAGAAAGTTCAACCTCTGAAGAAAGATGTCTTTTTGGGAGGGCTTTAATTCCTTTTTTTACAATTGATCAAAGAAAAATTAAGTTTAGGATCTGAGAAAGATTCAACCTTGAAGAGAAAGAAAATCTGAAGAAAGATGTCTTTTTGGGAGGGCTTTAATTCCTTTTTTTATTTCTTTTCTAACGTCTGATAACAAAGAGGAATCTTTTGGAATAAGCTTTAAGTCCCTTAAGGAAATGTATGCTGAAAATCGGTTTTTAATATCTAATTTTTGATTTTTATAATCTTCATACCAAGAAAGTTGACTACAAAACATATTAGTTCCTATACTTGGATAACAAAGATCTTTTACAGAATTCTTATTGTAATTTTTAGTATAAAATTCGAATAGCTCTCCTTTGCCTACAGACAAAGCCTTCCTTTTTATGCTATCAGGCACAATATGATAGGGATTGACTTTTGTACCTAGAAAAAAGTTTTTATATGCTAAAAAAGAAAGATTGGGAAACTCCAGACTATGTTCTTTAAAACCATGAATCAAAGTACTCCATCTAATAGCTGAAGTCCCTAAGACTCTAAATAGCTCAATGTCTTTAGCTCTTTGAACTCCTAAGAGGTCTTTCGAAAGTATTTTAACAAAGTTTTCAGAGAATCTTCTGTTAGAAAACTTGTTCTGAAAAGATTTTTGATTTAAGGGTTTCTTTGAAGCTAAAAATAAATAGTCCATAACTCCAATTTTGTACATTTTCACATGACCAAAAACATCTACAAGATTTTGAAAAATCATTAAGAACATCTTAGGATCACTTGAATAAGCATGAAACCACTGTGCAAAAAGACCTTCAGGGTTTAATGACTGAACTGCCATTTCATAGAATTCTTGTGTGAAAAGATTCTCAACCCCTATGACCCAAGGGTTGCTGGGTTCAGAACTAATGATATCAAATTTTTCTTGTGATCGAGTAAAAAATTTAAATGCATCCTGTTTGACAATTTTTACTTTAGGGTTGTTGAGAGGATCAAAGTTGTTTTTAATCCAACTCATTCCTTTGATCACTTTTTGAGAAATCTCAAGAACTGTAACGTCTTTAACCTCTGAAAGACGACCAAAAACTCCTGCTGTAACACCTGCTCCTAAACCAATGTTTGCAACCTTGAGATTGTGATTGTGATGATCTGACAGTAAGTAAGGTAAAACAGCAAGCCAGTAGGTTGTGCTAAAATCGAAAATTGTGTTTCCGTCTGACTTTCCATTTACTGTTAAACTATAGTCTTTAAATTGAGGTTTGGCTTCAATCCAAGATAAACCAATATGAGAGAAAGATTCTTCCTTTCTCTTAAGAAGTTCATAGGCGTTCTTATCATGAAATCTTTTTCTTTCAGTCACTGTGATTGTGGCTTGAGGACCGTCTTCAAAAAAGACAACTTTATTCTTGTTTAAAGTATTTATAATATGAAAAAATCCCTTAAAATATTGACTTGTCGCTTGTCTTTGACGAAAGATACCCATTTTATGAGACTGTCTATCCCAAAGAGGCAGGATAAGAAAAACCATGAGAAAAATCAAAGCCAAACCAAGGAGGGAATAGGCTTGCTTTCTCACAGAAAAAACGGCAAATACAGAGAGCAGAGACAAAAGTACAAGGCTAGCCTTTAAAATCACATCTAAGTTCCATAAAGAAAAGCTTAGATATCCTAAAACCACAGCTCCCAGCACAGTTCCCAAGGTATTGAAAAAATAAAGTCTTCCGCAAACAAGACCATAATTTTGTTTTGTTTTATAAAGGAGAGCGTAGGCCATAGGAAGAAGCTGCCCTAGAAGAAACATAGGGATGCTTAAAAATAAAACACAGAAAATTAAACTAAAAGCTAAAAACACATGATAATTTGAAGGAATGCTTGTCAAGCTCACTCGAAGAGTGCTTAACCAAGAGGGCCAATACGGAACAGTCATGTAAACAAGAAAAAGACAAAATAAGGCTCCTAAAGTTTTTTTAATAAATCCTAAGACATTGAGTTTTTTTGTATTTACAAATAAGCTTCCTGTGCCTAAACCTAAAATCACAGCAAACAAAACAAGAGTGAAGTTATAAGGATGAGTTCCTAGAGTTAAGTTTAAAATACGAACAAAGATGATCTCAAAACCAATAATAAGAGCACCTGTAAGAAAAACAAAACTATAGAGAAATGTTTGAGACAGAGGGTTTGTAATGTTCGTTAACTCATCTTTTTTTTGCACAAAACCTTTCAAGGGGTTTGCCATAAAGACAATTGCTATGAAGAGGTTTAAGAATCCACTTATATAAAGAGTAAGCGGAAGCCCAAAAGAAGGGATAAGGTAAAAGCCTCCTGCAAGAACGCCTAGGCAAGCTCCCACAGTGTTCCAACCATAAATCTTAGCATGACATAAGCTGACTTCTTTTGTGTTCTCAGGAATCAACATAGTTAGAAGAGGTATAGAAGCTCCCATAAGAAATGTAGGAGTAAAAAGCACACCTAAAGAGATAAGAAAATCAAAGGCCAAATGACTGTGAGTATTGAAGCTTATGGTTTTCAAAACTTTAAAAAAAGAGGGAAACAAAACAGCATAGACAGCAATCAGAAGCTCCATATAACCATAGAACTTCATAAGAGAATACCGTGTCCTTTTCGACTGCTTTTCTGTGATGGAGCCAAAAAATTGATAACCTGCAGCCAAACCTAAAAGAAACACAGCTACAACTAAACTTAAAGAACGTGCCTCACTCCCTACTAAAATCGCCAAATAGCGCTGCCAAACAACTTGGTCGATAAGGCTTACAAAACCAGAAATAGCTGTACACAAAAAAATAAGTTTTCTATACAAAAATTGCCTCCTCAAAAGAATCTGTGGGTTCCCGGAGGTTCTTTTGAGGAGCCCTTCTTTTTTATTCTTCTAATGAAACTCATCGCATATCCTCCTAGCAATCCTGCTATATATATTATACATCAGGATTAAGCATAGGCAAGAGTATTTATCTCTAAAAATTCTATAAAATCCTACTTTTTACGAGGGGGAATAAGAAATTTTCCAGATTCTGAGCAGAACTTAAATCCTAGTGTATATTTTTTGTCGGGAATTTAGGAAAGGTGAGTTGCATAACCCGCTTTCTTTTCCTTTTACCCACGGATTTCTGGGAGGAGCCAAAAAAAGAACCTTACCTCTAAAATCAATAAAAATAAGATAAAAAAGACAGTGATTTTAATGGTTAAGAAAAATATGATCTATCTCTGGAAAAAACCCTCCAAATATTATATAATCTACTTAATGAAAGGTGAAAAATGGTATGATCGCTAAACTTAAGATTTTAACTTATCCTAATCCTATCCTCAGGAAGGTCTCAAAAGAACTTAGAGAAGAGGACTTTAAAAATGAAGAATTGACTTCCTTTTCTGAAAACCTTTTACACACCATGTACGAAAGCTATGGTATAGGACTAGCAGCTCCCCAAGTAGGTCGCTTGCAGAGAATTGTAGCCATGGACACGACAGCAGCCTACAACGATCAAAACCCTTTAGAGGATATGGAACTTCGTCGTTATAAAGTTAAGAGCATAACAGATTTAGAAAAACAAATTCCTCAACCCCTGATTCTTATCAATCCCAAAGTGATTGATAAGAAAGGTTCTGTTAAATTTCAGGAAGGTTGTTTAAGTGTTCCTACTTACTTTGAAGAAGTTAAACGTGCTGAACGGATTTGTTTTGAATACTACAATTTAAAAGGTGAGAAAAAAACCAAAGAAGTAGATGGTTTGATAGCTATTTGTATACAGCATGAAATTGATCATCTCGATGGAAAACTCTTCATTGATCATCTCAGTACAATAAAAGGACAAAAAATCAAACAACGTATCAAAAAACATGGCTACCCTCAGCCTACTCAGACGCTTGAGGAAATTTCAAAACCATAAAGCCTTAGAATGATAAAAACTCTCTTTTTAGGAACACCTCTTTTTGCCCATCACTGCTTACAAGCTCTTTTAGAAGATAGTGATTATCAAGTTGTAGGCGTCGTATCACAACCTGATTCCTTTCAAAATCGTCATATGAAGCTTACTCCCAGCCCTGTCAAAAACTTAAGCCTACAACACAAACTTCCTCTTCTCACACCTCAAAACATCAATCATCCACAAGTTTTTAAAGCCCTAAAAGCTTTAAATGCTGAATTGTGTGTTGTAGTAGCCTATGGGCAAATTTTATCTTCTAAGTTCTTAGCCCTTTATCCTGAAAATGTAGTCAACCTTCATGGAAGCCTTCTTCCTCGTTGGAGAGGATCTGCTCCTATTCAACGTGCTCTTATGGCAGGAGATTCGACAACAGGTATGACCCTTCAAAAAGTTGCAGAAGCTTTAGACGAAGGAGACGTCATTTCTCAAAAAAAAATAACCTTAAAAGATGAAAATGCAGATCAAGTCTTTAAAATTCTAGAACAAAAATCCATTGAAATTTTAAAAAATGAATTAAAACAGTATGTAAGAAAAGAAATTAAAGTTCTCCCTCAAGACGAATCCTTTGTCACTTATGCCCCTAAAATTAAAAAAAAAGAGGCAAGGCTTTATTGGTCTCAAGAGGCTCTTAGCTTACACAATAAAATTAGAGGGCTTTTCCTAGGACCTCAAGCTTTTTGCTTTCTTGACAAAAAACAAACCCTTTCTTTAAAAATCACTCAGTCAGAGGTTTCATCATGCCTTCCACATCATAAACTAGGAGAAATTACACAAATAAGCTCCCACTTCTTCACAGTGGCTTGTCACAACTTGACAGCTCTCAAAGTTCTGAAAGTAAAAAAAGCATCTAAGAAAGAGATGTCTGTAGCAGAGTTTCTTAGAGGTTGCAAACTAAAAGAAAAAATGCTCATCTATTAAAAAGAAAGAGTGTTTTTTGCTATAAACTTAATTTTCATAAAATTGACGATAAAAAACCTTCAAGAATTTTGAATCAATATGAACTGCTAGACCAAGATGATATTATCCAAATTTAGAAGAATGAATAAGAGAACATTTTACTTAGATTTATTTTGAAATGAAAGAAAAAATGGCTCCTCCCGGGAATCTGTGGGTGAAAAGTAGCTAGAAATCCCCCAAAAAGGCTCATATTAATCAAAGTAAGAGTAAGACATTCTATCTTGTATTTTTGAGTTCTTTGAGGCCCTTACTGGCCTCTATCACCTCCGGTGATTGAACTCAAAAACATTCATTTTATTTGCTTTTATTTGCTGTGTTACATTAAAATTTTAAAAAAGAAGCACCTACTTCCCAGATGCCTTAAAATGTTATTCAAAAAAAAAAAAGGAGGGAAGAGATGCTTTTGAAGACTATACTAAATGATTGTTTAAGATGGAAGTCTTTTGTATACGGAGACATTTATTTTTCAAAAGATAGAAAGTCAATTAATGTTCCTATTAAGGCTCGTAAAAATGGCCAAGCTTTTTGTAGTGTTTGTAAGAAGCCCTGTTCAGTGTATGACAGCAGTAAATCATCACGGGACTTTGAATCCCTTCCTATTTTAAGTTACAGGGTGTTTTTTGTTTATTTTGTAAGAAGAGTTAATTGTCCTTGCTGTGGGGTAAAAGTTGAGTATTTACCTTGGGCCGATGGTAAGAAGAGTTTAACGATCTTTTACATGAAGTATTTAGCAGACTGGTGTCGTCACCTGTCTTGGAAAGAGGTTTCTTGTAAGTTTCATGTCAGTTGGAATCAGGTCTATGCTTCGGTAGAATGGGTCGTAGAATATGGTTTAAAACAAAGGGTTTTAAAGGGAATACAAGCTATAGGTGTAGATGAAATACAATGGAAAAAGAACCATCAGTATCTCACCTTAGTCTATGAAATAAGCAAAACCCGTGTACGCTTGTTGTGGATAGGAGAGAAACGAACAGAAAAGAGTTTTAGAAAATTCTTTGATTTACTAGGAGAGAAGTCAAAAGATATACGGTTTGTGTGTCTGATATGTGGAAGCCTTATTTAAAAGTCATAAAGGAGAGGGCAAGTGGAGCTTTACACATATTAGATCGGTTTCATATCGTAGCAAGACTCAATAAGGCTTTAGACGAAGTGAGAGCTTCAGAACACAAAAAAATGAAAGAAGACGGGTATGAACCCCTTTTAACAAAAGCTAGATGGCCCTTGTTAAAAAATGCAGAAAATTTAAAATCTTATGAAAAAGTAAAATTAAGGCATTTAATACAGTACAATTTAAAAAGTATCCGCTGTTATCTTTTAAAAGAAGACTTCCGACAGTTATGGACCTATGTTTCACCAACTTGGGCTGGTAAATTTATAGACAGTTGGACGAGACGAGTCATGCTTTCAAAAATTGAACCTATGAAAAGAGAAGCAAAAACCATACGAAGACATAAGCTACTTATTCTTAATTACTTCAAGGCTAAAAAAGCCTTCTCCTCAGGGATTGTAGAGGGTTTAAACAACAAAGTAAAACTCACTATGAGAAAATCTTACGGCTTTAGAACCTCTAAAGCTATAAAAATCGCCTTATATCATAACCTTGGAAAACTGCCAGAACCTCCGGGAACCCACAGATTCTTTTGAGGAGGCGAAAAAATCAGTTATACAATTTTAATTTACAAACTCAAAGGTTGCACTAGTACAGCATAACCTTAAATTTCAATATATTTGACTTGTATTTTTGTTGTTCCTATAATATTTGTTGTAGTTTAATAAAAAGTCCAAGGAGGGGATATGAGATCAAAGATGAAATTAAAAACAAAGGCAAGAGCAAATCCAAAAGCAAAAAGAAAGCCAAAAGTAAGGATAAAGTTAAAGAGTTCAGAGAAGACAAAATTAGAGAAGATGTTGAAGAAGGGAGTGAATCAGTCTCGAGTTTTAACACGAGCCAGGGTTTTACTTTTAAGCCATCAAGGGAAGGGTTCCACAGAGGTTTGTGAGATTCTTGGAGTGAGAACTTTAGGGACTATTCAAAATATCAAAGAAGGGTACTTGAAGGGAGGATTAGGGAGAGCACTTTATGATGCTCCTCGTCCTGGAAAGCCTCCTAAGTTTACAGGGAAGCAAAGGACGAAGATTACGAGTTTAGCTTGTACGAAAGCTCCTGAAGGTTATGGTCGATGGAGTTTACAGATGCTATCTGATAAGTTGGTTGAGTTAAATGTTGTAGACTCTATTTCTCACACCCATGTGGGTCGTATATTAAAAAAAACGAAGTCAAACCTCATTTAAAAAGACAGTGGTGTTTAAGCAAGATCGATTCTCATTTTATTTGCCAAATGGAGTCTGTTTTAGAAGTTTATGAAAGAAAGCTAGATTCTAATCGTCCTGTTCTTTGTTTTGATGAGCGTCCTTGTCAATTGATAGAAGATGTTTTGATGCCAGTTCCTGTAAGCCCTGGAAAAGAAAAAAGAGAGGATTATCATTACAAAAGAAATGGAACCTGTGTTGTGTTCTTAGCCATAGAGCCATTGAGTGGAAGAAGAATTGTAGAGGTAAGAAAGAGAAAAACAAAGAAAGATTATGCTCTTTTCATGAGAAAAATGTCCTTATATTATAAGGACGTAGACAAGATCACATTGATACAAGATAATTTAAACACTCACAATGGCTCTTCTTTTTATGAGAACATGCCAGCTCAAAAGGCCTTGGAGTTAAAAAATAGACTTGAGATGATTTATACTCCTAAAAAGGCCAGTTGGTTAAATATGGCAGAAATCGAGTTTTCGGCTCTTTCAAAGCAATGTTTAAACCGACGTATAGGAAGTTTTGAACAACTAAAAAAAGAAGTAGAAACTTGGACCCGTAAGAGAAACAAAAACAGAATCAAAATCAATTGGCAGTTTACAAATAATAAGGCTAGAAATAAGTTTAAGAGGCATTATGAAAATATTAAAATTTAATGTTATGCTGTACTAGAAGGTTGATTTTGGACTTGATTAAATACATAGGAGAGCACACAGCTTTCTTGACTCCCTTTGAAAGGTGTCTAAAATGAAAAAAGCTTTGGACTTCCCCCAAAAAAGTGGACAGTTTTTATGCTATGAGTTAAAAGTTCTTATTAAGTTAACCGTAACTTTTTATGGACTGAAAAGCTTTCTATAATAGACTTGTATTTTTTTCATATCTTATTTGTTTGAGAAGAAAAGTTTTTAGGCTAAGGGTCTTTATTTTTATTATAGAAGTTAGATATTTACAAATTTGATTTTTAGATATAAGCGACTACTAGAAAATAAAAATCTAAAACAAGGGAGCTTTTTATGATATGGGTTTATTTGTGGGTGTTTTTTAAACTTTTTTTCTTTTCTAGCAGCTTATTTTCTGTAGAAACAAAAGGTATTTCTTGGCAGGATAGCAAGGTTTCTCATATTCAATCTTGGAAAGAGATTAAAGCTGATGTTGATAGAATTGTACCTGATTTTATCAAACAAGGTCTAAGAGAAAAAGAACAGGTTTTCATACCTCTTTTTTTAAATGAGAAGAGAGTAAGAGATGATGTAAGAAGGTTTCCTAGCGTCTTTAAGAGTTCTCTATCTTATGGAGGAGGTGTGCATATGAGGTATGATTCTAAAAAAGTCTACCTTACTCTTTCGATAAAGTCTCCTTCTTTCTCTTTAGCAAGGGCTAGAGATGTTTTTAGCAATCATAAAAATATGATTTTAGAACAGATTTTAAAAGGTATTTTACAGAACTATTATTATATTTACAAAGGAAGTCTGAATTCCTCTGAGATGAAATCCTTAAAACTATTTTTGGAGTACATGAATTCAAATGAATTTAGCCCCCTTGCTTTAGGAAAAAAAGAGACAACTCTATCATTTCAGTTTGCTATTAATGTTCATAAGTTATTAACGGATTCACAGTTTTCTTGTCGTAGGCCCTATGTTTATAGTTTGATAAATAGAGTTTTTTCCCAGATTTCTTATCATTGGAAAACTCCTTATCCGCCTTGTGAAAACTTAAACACAGTCGTTTATAGTCATGATGGTTATCGTGTAGAAATGAACTTTAATCGTATCTATGAGATTCACTATCTTTTAGCCTCAAAAGGCGAGGGGATAGGGCGTTTTGGCCATTCCATGATCAGAGTTGTTATGTGTAAATCCGGCCAGAAAAAATCAGAAGATTGTGTAAAAGATATAACAGATGATGTGATCATCAATTTTAGAGCTTTCGTTAATGGAGTGATGCTTAATCCTTTAGTAGGTCTAGGTTGGTCCCTTTTTTCTAATAAAAAATACCCCTCACAACTTATGGTTTATAATTTGCCAGAAACGAAAAGTGAGTATAATTTCGAAGAAGGAAGAACGCTTAAAAGCTATCCCATTAAAATGAGCGAAGAGCAAAAGAGGGATCTTCTAAAAGCAAGCTTAGAAGTTTATTGGGCTTATCAAGGAGGTTATGCTTTTTTCTTTAACAATTGTGCTATTGAATCAGCACATTTGATCAATTTTGTTTTCCCTGACAAGAAGTTTAGTAGAACGTATAATCATACTTTTCACTCTATTGCCCCTCATTTGTCTGATAACCCTAACGGAAAAGAAACTTATGCTGGACTGTCTCCTTTTAGTGTTCTTCGTGACATGAAAAAGGTTAAAATAATTCGTGAAGATGTTGACATGAAAAAAGAGGGTTTTTACTTTTTTCCCAATTACGACGATAATTTAAATACATGTCTTAACAAAATATACAGCTTAAATTTTTTAAATGAAAACTTAAAAGAAGCTCAAGATTATAGATCTTTGAAGAAAAATTTTAAAAATTTAGGTGCAGAAAAAAGAAGATCTTTGTTAGAGCTATTAGTGGACTCTTTACTCTTATCTAATGATGAAAAACTAAAAATGCTAAGATGTTTTCAGATGTTAGAGTACGATCTTCAAAACAAATGGGAGATGGGTTATGTAAAATCTCAAGATTACCTCATTCTAGGCTTATCTGAATCGAAAGATATAAATTTAGATGTTGATTTAACTTTAAAAAAGGATGGAGAAGAAAGAAAAATATCTTTAAAAAGTTGGCTTAACGATTATATTGAAAAGAAAAAAGCCATTCACACACCTTCTCAGTTCCTTAAAAAGGATCTTTTAGAAAAGCCTTACGGTGTTCCTTTAGAATTTGAAATTGATGTAGAAAAGTTTAAAGAGCACTCAGAAAAAATTACAAGTCTTTTAGAGGATATAGATTCTTTTTATGATTATATTTATGAGGGCACAAAAGATGTAGCCCATGATGAAGGTCTGTTATCTTTTATAAACCAACAAGGTCTATCAGGTGAAATGTTCTTAGGAAGTGTTAAAAAGTATAAAGAGTGGGCTGAGTCTAAGAGGAATAGCAGAGAAATAAGAAAGCAGTTGAGACGTCTCAAAGCCAAAGAATGTGAGCAGTTTAAAAAGAATCTTAAAGGCTCAGATAATATCGATGATCAAACAGCAGATAAAATAAAGCATTGCGATTACATTCTTAATAACTTTTGAAGGTAGTTTTAAGGAAAAAAATATGAAGTATATCACTTTATTTTTCTTCTTTTTAATGAGCTATTTTTGTTTTTCTTCTCAAGCCTTAAGCTATATTTTTTGTCCGAAAGAAAGGAAAGTTTGTAAGGCTTCTGAGGCTATAGAGATTTTTAGTACTGAACCTCAAAGTGATTATGAAGAAAAAATCGTAACTGCTCACTCTCGTAAGTTTTTATTTAAAGCCATAGAGATGGCTTCTAAAGAAGAATACCCTCTATTTCTCATTGTTTTAACATAGCTGGTAATACGACAAAAATATTTCGCCATTTCTTCTGTTCTGAAACACCCTGACACTTTCTTTTTCACTTTAGTCATTCTTAGATCTCTTTCAGCTCTGTTATTAGTAGGATCTACGTTCTTTCTTTTAGAAAAACACAGTATTTCTGCTTCATACTTTTTAAATCGCAGCCAAAGGTTTTGAGCTTGTGTATGCTTTATTCGTCCTTTCTTGCCATTTTTTTTAGGAAATTCTGGAAGCTCTTTTAAGCCTTTTGTAAGAATACTCCTATACCTTCTCTGAAGAGTTTCGTACTCTTTTTGAGTCAGAACTCTTGACTCTTTTTTATGAACTAACTCCACAGTCTCTTTAAGAAGTTTTTTGAGATTTGTAGCCCATTTGAATCCATTGCTTTCTTCTATAAATTTAAGCTCTCTCAAAAGGTGAGCCACACACAAAGCATGAGTTATCTTATCATAACAAAAGTAAGGACTCCAACAATCATGCACAAGCACTCCTCCATATCTATCCAAGAGACCAATATCTTTTATGGCTTCCCTTCCACCTGAAAGGTGGAGAAACTGCAAGACTAATTCTCCTGAACTATAAGTATGAATCCAGTAGTTTTTACCCTTAACCCTCATAGAGGTCTCATCAACATGAATGACCTCTGATTCAAGTATCTTTTCTTTCATCTGCTCTTCCCAACTTTTAAGAAACTCTCCTAATTCAGCAATGTATCTCAACATAACTGCAGGAGAAATCATTCGACCTATAAGCCCCATGTAATGTTCCCCAACACGCTCTAAAAGACAGCATCTGAACTATAATGAAATTGATGATGGAAGCTCTAATGCCTATACCATACTGAAGAGGACCACTCATACCTTTAGGGAATTGACCTTTATTTCTAGCTCCACATGAGGGACAATCCTTAACTTCAGAAGTTACAGTATGGGTCTGAATTTCATAAAAAATATCAATCTTTTTACGCTTTTCAAGGCTTTTTACCTCTGCTGTCTTTAAACACATCCCACACTGAGAACACTCTGAGGGAGAGACAGTCTCCTCACTGTTTGTATCTTTACTGTTATCAAGTCTAGAGCCCTTTTTCTGACTCCCACTAGCTTTCTTATTACGATTCCCTTGACGACTAAAATCTTGCGAAGGAGGAAGACCGCTGTTGCTGGAATTTTTTCGAACCTGTTTTTCTAAAAGCACAACAATCAGAATGTTCACAACCTTAAAGAGAGATTCAAAAACCACAGAAATCTCAGTAGGCACAGAACCTTTCTTTGCAAGCTTATCAAAGTCACTTCTTATATTTTCAATCTCATTTCTGATGGAGGTCTTATTTATTGTCATTTGAAAAGAGTATTTAAAAGAAAATCTGTAAGAGCAAGACTTTTATCTTAAAACAGGTCTAAAGTTAGGGATAACTGAACAATGTAGGTGAGCAGTTACAAAAAATCAATGAATCTTCTGTAAGACTTGTTTCCATTTTTAGTGCTATTAAGGGAAAGCCTGAGCATGTGAAAACATGTTCGGGTCTAGTGATCCGTTTAAAGTGGAGAGAAAAATTGTGTTCTAGAGCTTTTATTTTAACAGCAGGTCATTGCCTTATGGAAAATAAAAAGATAGTAGCTAGAGTTGTTTCTGCCACTTCTCTTTTTCATCCTGAATTTTATTTAACTTATCAAGACCTTCAAAAATCACAAAATATTTGCACACAGAGCTATTTATCTAAAAAAAATGACAATTGCCTTTTAGAAGAAGTTCGTAATGCAGGAGACAGTCCTTTAGAGGGGGTGGATCAAGCTCTTATCCTTCTACCGTCTCACATATATTTCCCAAAGACTTTGGAAGTGGATGTTGACAAAGTGGTTGGGAAAAAAGAGCTTGAAGTTTGTGCAGGATCTGGTCGTACTCTATATACACATATGAGTTATAGCCCTACCCATTTTCATCTCTTAAACATTCCCCCTCCCGTCTCAAAAGATTTATCAGAAAAAGAGTATTTTAAATCCTACAGGTGCCAAGAAAGAAGTTTGTTCTCTCATACTTATAACCGTTTTTATTCTAAATATGTTCTCAAACATAATTGCCCTACTTTGAAGGGTAATTCAGGAGCTTTTATGAGCCTTTCATGTCCGCATGATAAAAAAGCTCTTTTTGTGTCCTACAGCGTTTATGGCCCAGAGAAATTACACCATACTGTGATACCTTATGAAAGATCCTTTTCTTATCTAGGAGACCTTTCAAATACAAGATATGAAACTCACTTCAACTTAGCGACTCATATTGATTCAAAACTCTTGAAGTTTTTTTATCGTCAATTTTGTAAAAATTAAGTTCATAGCAAAAAACACTCTTTCTTTTTAAGAGAAGAGTGTTTTTCCTTTTAGTTTACAGGCTCTCGCTATTTTTCAACACCCATACATTTTTTGAGTTTTTCTATAATAATTTCAGATCTTTCTTGAAAAGTATGATTGAAATCGTTAATGATTTTAGCTGATGTATACATGTTTCCAGCACTCTCCTTCATGACTCCACGGGAATCTTGGCATCCTCTTTCGCAGGCGATTGCCCATCGGTAGATATTGTCTCCAACGGAGTAAACCCATTTAGATATCTCTTTGGTATAGTTAAAGTTTCTGTTATTTAATTTTTCCAAACTATTTAACACACTTTTGCAGTCATCTTCCTGCGCTTTGCTCTCATTAGTCTCAGTAGATATGTCTAGTGGTTTATCTATTACATCTACAGCAAATATCACCAACTCATTGATAGCAAAAATAGGATTTAAAAACCCTAAACTTACAGCCGTTACAATTAAAAATTTTTTCATAACAAAATCCCTCCTTTTTTATTTTTGTTATTTGGCTTTGAGCCTTGTTTTCTAACTTTAAAGGAAAAGACTCTTATCCTTTGTTAAAAGAATAACTTATATGAGAAGGAGTAAAAAGAAATAACTTCTTGCGTTGTGGATTCTTCCGTAACTCATGTTAAAAAATCCAGTTACAAAAAAGGGTTCCTCCCGGGAATCTGTGGATGAAAGCACCTAAGAAACAGGGGAAGTTCAAAGTATGAATCCAGTAGTTTTTACCCTTAACCCTCATAGAGGTCTCATCAACATGAATGACCTCTGATTTCAAGTATCTTTTCTTTCATCTGCTCTTCCCAACTTTTAAGAAACTCTCCTAATTCAGCAATGTATCTCAACATAACTGCAGGAGAAATCATTCGACCTATAAGCCCCATGTAATGTTCCCCAACACGCTCTAAAAGACAGCATCTGAACTATAATGAAATTGATGATGGAAGCTCTAATGCCTATACCATACTGAAGAGGACCACTCATACCTTTAGGGAATTGACCTTTATTTCTAGCTCCACATGAGGGACAATCCTTAACTTCAGAAGTTACAGTATGGGTCTGAATTTCATAAAAAATATCAATCTTTTTACGCTTTTCAAGGCTTTTTACCTCTGCTGTCTTTAAACACATCCCACACTGAGAACACTCTGAGGGAGAGACAGTCTCCTCACTGTTTGTATCTTTACTGTTATCAAGTCTAGAGCCCTTTTTTCTGACTCCCACTAGCTTTCTTATTACGATTCCCTTGACGACTAAAATCTTGCGAAGGAGGAAGACCGCTGTTGCTGGAATTTTTTCGAACCTGTTTTTCTAAAAGCACAACAATCAGAATGTTCACAACCTTAAAGAGAGATTCAAAAACCACAGAAATCTCAGTAGGCACAGAACCTTTCTTTGCAAGCTTATCAAAGTCACTTCTTATATTTTCAATCTCATTTCTGATGGAGGTCTTATTTATTGTCATTTGAAAAGAGTATTTAAAAGAAAATCTGTAAGAGCAAGACTTTTATCTTAAAACAGGTCTAAAAGTTAGGGATAACTGAACAATGTAGGTGAGCAGTTACAAAAAATCAATGAATCTTCTGTAAGACTTGTTTCCATTTTTAGTGCTATTAAGGGAAAGCCTGAGCATGTGAAAACATGTTCGGGTCTAGTGATCCGTTTAAAGTGGAGAGAAAAATTGTGTTCTAGAGCTTTTATTTTAACAGCAGGTCATTGCCTTATGGAAAATAAAAAGATAGTAGCTAGAGTTGTTTCTGCCACTTCTCTTTTTCATCCTGAATTTTATTTAACTTATCAAGACCTTCAAAAATCACAAAATATTTGCACACAGAGCTATTTATCTAAAAAAAATGACAATTGCCTTTTAGAAGAAGTTCGTAATGCAGGAGACAGTCCTTTAGAGGGGGTGGATCAAGCTCTTATCCTTCTACCGTCTCACATATATTTCCCAAAGACTTTGGAAGTGGATGTTGACAAAGTGGTTGGGAAAAAAGAGCTTGAAGTTTGTGCAGGATCTGGTCGTACTCTATATACACATATGAGTTATAGCCCTACCCATTTTCATCTCTTAAACATTCCCCCTCCCGTCTCAAAAGATTTATCAGAAAAAGAGTATTTTAAATCCTACAGGTGCCAAGAAAGAAGTTTGTTCTCTCATACTTATAACCGTTTTTATTCTAAATATGTTCTCAAACATAATTGCCCTACTTTGAAGGGTAATTCAGGAGCTTTTATGAGCCTTTCATGTCCGCATGATAAAAAAGCTCTTTTTGTGTCCTACAGCGTTTATGGCCCAGAGAAATTACACCATACTGTGATACCTTATGAAAGATCCTTTTCTTATCTAGGAGACCTTTCAAATACAAGATATGAAACTCACTTCAACTTAGCGACTCATATTGATTCAAAACTCTTGAAGTTTTTTTATCGTCAATTTTGTAAAAATTAAGTTCATAGCAAAAAACACTCTTTCTTTTTAAGAGAAGAGTGTTTTTCCTTTTAGTTTACAGGCTCTCGCTATTTTTCAACACCCATACATTTTTTGAGTTTTTCTATAATAATTTCAGATCTTTCTTGAAAAGTATGATTGAAATCGTTAATGATTTTAGCTGATGTATACATGTTTCCAGCACTCTCCTTCATGACTCCACGGGAATCTTGGCATCCTCTTTCGCAGGCGATTGCCCATCGGTAGATATTGTCTCCAACGGAGTAAACCCATTTAGATATCTCTTTGGTATAGTTAAAGTTTCTGTTATTTAATTTTTCCAAACTATTTAACACACTTTTGCAGTCATCTTCCTGCGCTTTGCTCTCATTAGTCTCAGTAGATATGTCTAGTGGTTTATCTATTACATCTACAGCAAATATCACCAACTCATTGATAGCAAAAATAGGATTTAAAAACCCTAAACTTACAGCCGTTACAATTAAAAATTTTTTCATAACAAAATCCCTCCTTTTTTATTTTTGTTATTTGGCTTTGAGCCTTGTTTTCTAACTTTAAAGGAAAAGACTCTTATCCTTTGTTAAAAGAATAACTTATATGAGAAGGAGTAAAAAGAAATAACTTCTTGCGTTGTGGATTCTTCCGTAACTCATGTTAAAAAATCCAGTTACAAAAAAGGGTTCCTCCCGGGAATCTGTGGATGAAAGCACCTAAGAAACAGGGGAAGTTCAAAGTATGAATCCAGTAGTTTTTACCCTTAACCCTCATAGAGGTCTCATCAACATGAATGACCTCTGATTCAAGTATCTTTTCTTTCATCTGCTCTTCCCAACTTTTAAGAAACTCTCCTAATTCAGCAATGTATCTCAACATAACTGCAGGAGAAATCATTCGACCTATAAGCCCCATGTAATGTTCCCCAACACGCTCTAAAAGACAGCATCTGAACTATAATGAAATTGATGATGGAAGCTCTAATGCCTATACCATACTGAAGAGGACCACTCATACCTTTAGGGAATTGACCTTTATTTCTAGCTCCACATGAGGGACAATCCTTAACTTCAGAAGTTACAGTATGGGTCTGAATTTCATAAAAAATATCAATCTTTTTACGCTTTTCAAGGCTTTTTACCTCTGCTGTCTTTAAACACATCCCACACTGAGAACACTCTGAGGGAGAGACAGTCTCCTCACTGTTTGTATCTTTACTGTTATCAAGTCTAGAGCCCTTTTTCTGACTCCCACTAGCTTTCTTATTACGATTCCCTTGACGACTAAAATCTTGCGAAGGAGGAAGACCGCTGTTGCTGGAATTTTTTCGAACCTGTTTTTCTAAAAGCACAACAATCAGAATGTTCACAACCTTAAAGAGAGATTCAAAAACCACAGAAATCTCAGTAGGCACAGAACCTTTCTTTGCAAGCTTATCAAAGTCACTTCTTATATTTTCAATCTCATTTCTGATGGAGGTCTTATTTATTGTCATTTGAAAAGAGTATTTAAAAGAAAATCTGTAAGAGCAAGACTTTTATCTTAAAACAGGTCTAAAGTTAGGGATAACTGAACAATGTAGGTGAGCAGTTACAAAAAATCAATGAATCTTCTGTAAGACTTGTTTCCATTTTTAGTGCTATTAAGGGAAAGCCTGAGCATGTGAAAACATGTTCGGGTCTAGTGATCCGTTTAAAGTGGAGAGAAAAATTGTGTTCTAGAGCTTTTATTTTAACAGCAGGTCATTGCCTTATGGAAAATAAAAAGATAGTAGCTAGAGTTGTTTCTGCCACTTCTCTTTTTCATCCTGAATTTTATTTAACTTATCAAGACCTTCAAAAATCACAAAATATTTGCACACAGAGCTATTTATCTAAAAAAAATGACAATTGCCTTTTAGAAGAAGTTCGTAATGCAGGAGACAGTCCTTTAGAGGGGGTGGATCAAGCTCTTATCCTTCTACCGTCTCACATATATTTCCCAAAGACTTTGGAAGTGGATGTTGACAAAGTGGTTGGGAAAAAAGAGCTTGAAGTTTGTGCAGGATCTGGTCGTACTCTATATACACATATGAGTTATAGCCCTACCCATTTTCATCTCTTAAACATTCCCCCTCCCGTCTCAAAAGATTTATCAGAAAAAGAGTATTTTAAATCCTACAGGTGCCAAGAAAGAAGTTTGTTCTCTCATACTTATAACCGTTTTTATTCTAAATATGTTCTCAAACATAATTGCCCTACTTTGAAGGGTAATTCAGGAGCTTTTATGAGCCTTTCATGTCCGCATGATAAAAAAGCTCTTTTTGTGTCCTACAGCGTTTATGGCCCAGAGAAATTACACCATACTGTGATACCTTATGAAAGATCCTTTTCTTATCTAGGAGACCTTTCAAATACAAGATATGAAACTCACTTCAACTTAGCGACTCATATTGATTCAAAACTCTTGAAGTTTTTTTATCGTCAATTTTGTAAAAATTAAGTTCATAGCAAAAAACACTCTTTCTTTTTAAGAGAAGAGTGTTTTTCCTTTTAGTTTACAGGCTCTCGCTATTTTTCAACACCCATACATTTTTTGAGTTTTTCTATAATAATTTCAGATCTTTCTTGAAAAGTATGATTGAAATCGTTAATGATTTTAGCTGATGTATACATGTTTCCAGCACTCTCCTTCATGACTCCACGGGAATCTTGGCATCCTCTTTCGCAGGCGATTGCCCATCGGTAGATATTGTCTCCAACGGAGTAAACCCATTTAGATATCTCTTTGGTATAGTTAAAGTTTCTGTTATTTAATTTTTCCAAACTATTTAACACACTTTTGCAGTCATCTTCCTGCGCTTTGCTCTCATTAGTCTCAGTAGATATGTCTAGTGGTTTATCTATTACATCTACAGCAAATATCACCAACTCATTGATAGCAAAAATAGGATTTAAAAACCCTAAACTTACAGCCGTTACAATTAAAAATTTTTTCATAACAAAATCCCTCCTTTTTTATTTTTGTTATTTGGCTTTGAGCCTTGTTTTCTAACTTTAAAGGAAAAGACTCTTATCCTTTGTTAAAAGAATAACTTATATGAGAAGGAGTAAAAAGAAATAACTTCTTGCGTTGTGGATTCTTCCGTAACTCATGTTAAAAAATCCAGTTACAAAAAAGGGTTCCTCCCGGGAATCTGTGGATGAAAGCACCTAAGAAACAGGGGAAGTTCAAAGTATGAATCCAGTAGTTTTTACCCTTAACCCTCATAGAGGTCATTCATGTTGATGAGACCTCTATGAGGGTTAAGGGTAAAAACTACTGGATTCATACTTATAGTTCAGGAGAATTAGTCTTGCAGTTTCTCCACCTTTCACGTGGAAGGGAAGCCATAAAAGATATTGGTCTCTTGGATAGATATGGAGGAGTGCTTGTGCATGATTGTTGGAGTCCTTACTTTTGTTATGATAAGATAACTCATGCTTTGTGTGTGGCTCACCTTTTGAGAGAGCTTAAATTTATAGAAGAAAGCAATGGATTCAAATGGGCTACAAATCTCAAAAAACTTCTTAAAGAGACTGTGGAGTTAGTTCATAAAAAAGAGTCAAGAGTTCTGACTCAAAAAGAGTACGAAACTCTTCAGAGAAGGTATAGGAGTATTCTTACAAAAGGCTTAAAAGAGCTTCCAGAATTTCCTAAGAAAAATGGCAAGAAAGGACGAATAAAGCATACACAAGCTCAAAACCTTTGGCTGCGATTTAAAAAGTATGAAGCAGAAATACTGTGCTTTGCTAAAAGAAAGAACGTAGATCCTACTAATAACAGAGCTGAAAGAGATCTAAGAATGACTAAAGTGAAAAAGAAAGTGTCAGGGTGTTTCAGAACAGAAGAAATGGCGAAATATTTTTGTCGTATTACCAGCTATGTTAAAACAATGAGAAATAGAGGGTATTCTTCTTTAGAAGCCATCTCTATGGCTTTAAATAAAAACTTACGAGAGTGAGCAGTTACACACAACTTACCTTTATCTAAATGGAGAATTGTCATAATCCTTTTTGCGTATTTAAGATTTTTCTCTAGAGATAGTTCATAGAGTAAATCTTTTCGCTCTTTTTTTGATAGAAACCCTGACATATGAAACTATTTTTAAAAATAAATGACTTTTTATCAAGGCCTTAGAATAAAAACTAGACCTCAACTCAAAAAAAAACGGAAAACCTAAGCGGAAGCACTATATGTTCTTATCGATGATTTTTTAACCCCTCTCGTACAACAATCCAAAACTGGTTTGCCAAAAATAAAAGAGGTTTTTCTTGTGCCTATCTCCCAGAGAAATCATCACTTTCTATCTTACTTTTCCAAAGTTTTAGGCTTAGGAATTTTAAAGCCTTCTACCAGTCTGCAGAAATCTACCTTAAATCTTATTTTCTTGAAATGTTGTCTTACTCCTGATTTGTGAACATAAAAAACATGGTTTTTTTTATGTTTCTTTTCTCGACAAGCCTTATGGGTAAAACCACAGGCATATCATTTATTGATTCCACATCGATTTTTCTTCAAAAATAAAAGAATAGGACGAAATAAGGTGTTTCAAAAGTTAGCTAAAAAAAGTAAAAGAAGTCACAGGCTGGTTCTTCGAATTTAAACTCCCTATTGTTATCAATTACCTAGGAGAACTTTTAAGTTTTACCTTAACTCCGGAAAATGTGGATGATCGAAAGCTAAGTTATGGGTTTATAGTAAAGGGTTTATGGGAAAACTCTTTGGGGGACAGAGGTTATATTTCATCAGACCTTTTTAAACTTCTTTTAAAGAAAGGAGTTAAGCTTATTACAAACATCAAATTAAATATGGAAAATAAATTGATTCCCTTATTTGACAAGTTGATGTTGAAAAAACGTTCTGTTGTGGAGGTCAGTGATTGGAGTGTTAAAAGGAGAGTTTCATCTTGAGCATTCTCGCCATCGTAGCTCACAAAACTTTGTCATCAATCTTTTAGGTACTCTCATCTCTTACTTGCTTAAAACCTAAAAAACCCTTCATTCAACTTAAAACTCAAGAACAGGGGGTTCTGAAAAATATATAAAAGTCGAAACTCGAGTTAATAGTAAGCTCCTTTTTATGAATTTACTTCTTAGATGAGTCTAACTCTTCTAATCAGGGTTTTTAAGTCCTAGTCTTTCAAAAAGGCTGGTCATCCATTTTTTCTTTTTCTATTTACCGAATTCTAGACGGTGAAGTAAAGTTATTTTTTTAGCTTTTTTCGGATACATGCTTTAGGACTTGTCTTTGAGAAAGGAAGTGCTTTCTTATTAAAAGGTGTAAAAACTTATACAAGCGATTTGGATGCTGTAAAACAATTGTGCATTTGTGAAAAGCAAAGAAAAATGCTCCATACATTTAATATTTAGTGTTATTTTCCAGAGCCTGCTAATAGCTTGAAAAAAATGCAGACTCTATGCCAGAGTCTACCTTTTGTTTGATGGTTGAAGAGAAACATCATGAGAAAAGACAAGAGTAAAGGAGGAAGCCATACAGATAAAAAGGGGTTGAGAGCCTGATGTCGGCCTAAATTCATAGACATATTAGATAGTAGCCAAAAACTAAAGGTGATGATAGCACAGCCTGCAAAATTCATCACTTCCTTATTTTGTCTTTCGCCAACTTGAAAAAATAAAAAGGCAAACAAACTCATAAGTAAAGCACCTATCGTATGAGCAAAGCGGTTGTAGTAATCCACTTCATAACCAGCTATAGAGATTCCTGAATGACGATTTTTTTTAATAAACTGTCTGAGTTCAGATCCTGTTAAAGCAAAGGTTAGATTTTCTATATTTTTGATCTGACTTGCTTCTTCGTTGAGAAGGAAGCTTTGTTCTAAAAAATTTTTCACAACAGGGGTTTGTTTTTCGTAGGTAATAGATGTTCCGTTTTGTAAATACCAGTAGGGAGCTTCTATTCTAGCACTTTCAGCTTGAAGAATAGACTTTAGACTCCAATCTTTATTGAAAATGTAGAGGCTTATTTTTTGAGCTCTTTTTAGTTTAGGTTCAAAAATCTCTATACTAAGGAACGTTCTTTCATAGCGGTACCATACCTTGTTCATCTTTAAAAGGGAGTAGAGGTGGGGTTTTTTCTTAAACTCTTCATAGAAGATTTGTTTTCTTTTTTTTACCATATAAGGCAGAAGGTTTAGATTGAAACTTAACATAAGAATGCAAAGTGAAGCAATAGCTGTTAAAATAGGTAAAGCCACTTGTTTTAAACTGTAGCCTAAACTTAAAAAAGCAAGGACTTCGTTGTTTCTATTGAGATAGGAAAGGGTGAGAAAGGCGGCCATTAAACAGTTGATGGGAAAGATCCAGTAGATGATCATGCCTGAAAAGTAGAGGTAATAAATAGGAAGTCTTTTAAGATCAGGGGAGTATTTTGCAAGAATGGTAATATAGTTAAGAAAAGCAAATAGCACGATGAGAAAAACAAAAGAGATGAAAAAAAACTTGAGAAATAAGAGAAGGATCTTTCTGTCTTTAACGGATAACATTAAGATCATTTTAAAGGGGTCTTTAGGTGCACTGCAACTTATTTCTAAAATTACAAATTTTAACGATTAAAATTTTTTGTTCTAAGTAAAAGGTTTGCTTGACGAAAGTCTTCATTTAGGGCTTTACTGTTGCTATGTCTCTATGTGTCTTGATTGCTGATGAAAACCCTGCTTCAAAGCAAGTGTTTCACCTCACTTTAGAGGGTATGTCAGTAGATGTAAAGTCCGTTCACTCAGGTGATGAAGTTTTTGAATGTGTTAAAAACTTTAATCCTCATGTTGTGTTTTTAGATCTGCTTTTACCTAAAAAAAATGGTTATGAAGTGTGTAAGGAGTTAAAGCATCACTTTAAACATTTGCCTGTTATCTTAATGTGGACATCTTTTATGAAACTCAATCGAGAGAAGTTTCAACAATGTGGAGCTTGTGATCATTTAAAAAAACCTTTTGATATTGGCCAGGTAAGAGAGATGATCTTAAAACATACGGAAGCCTCTTTAGATACTAACCCTGCTTTAGAGCATATGATCTTTCCTGATATGCCGGAAATAGAAGAAGATGAAAAAGAGTGGAATGAACTTAGTTCAGAAAACAAAAAAGACGAAAGTGTTTCTCAAAAGAAAGAGGATGATTCTGAAGTTAAGGCCAGAGAAAATAACAAAGAAGCTCAAAGCCCTCTAGGAGGGGATCTTGGAGCTTTAGATCATTGGTTTGATCACCCCTCTTTAGAAAACATAGAGTCTTCTCAAAAAAAGCCAGACCTAGCATTGAGGCCGGAAAGACAGGTGCTTAAAGGAAAAGATCAAAACATAGCTTCTAGCTTATCAGAAACAAAAGGTATGAAAGATATGGAGAAAGCTATTGGTAATGTGACAAAAAATATTGATGGTTTTAAAGAGCTTTCTTTGGATCAAAAACAGACCCAAGGAGTAAAAACCCTATCTCAAGATGAAAAAAAGAACTTTAAAAAAGAAATGATGGAAGAAGCTATCAGACAAGAAATTTTACAGCTAGCTCAAAAAGAGCTTAAGGTTTTTATGAGAGAAATTTTACCTAAAGTGGCTGTCAGAGTACTTAAAGATGAATTAGAAAAACTCTTAGGTGAAAAAAATAAAGGAAAGTTATAAAATGTCTGATTTAGAGAAAACAATCAAAGCATATTTAGAGAGTTATGATTTTCATCTTTATCCTCATACAGGTATGAAAGCTCATGTTCCTTTTATTGCTGAAGAAGATCTTGTGTTTTCAGGCCAAGATGTGTTTGAAAAAACATTTTGTTTGTTAGACGAGGAAGTTAAGTTTCAGTGGTATTTCGAGCAAGGCGATCTTGTTCTATCAGGCCAGACTCTTTGTTTAGTTGAAGTGAGTTTAGCGACTTTATTAAAGGCTGAGAAAGTAATTTATGATCTTTTAGGTCGCCTGTGTGGTCTGGCCACTTACATTCGTGGGTTTAAAAACCAAACTCTTTCTACAAAATCTCAAGTACTTTGCTCTCATTTACGCCCCTTCAGTCCTTTAGAAAAACAAGCCCTTTGTCATGGAGGTGGTGTTGAAAGTTCTTCTTTTTTAATAGATACCAGTTTTATTAATTACTACTCTAGTCTTTCTAATGCTGTAGAAGTTTTGAGAAGGAAAAGTTATTGTCCCCCTTTGATTGTTGAGGTGTCTAATAAACAGGAGCTTGAAGAGGCTTTAAGAGTGTCCGTTGAAGGAGTTCTTTTAGACGAAAGCACTTTAAAGGAGGGTTATGAAATCATACCGAAAGAGTGTTTTGTACAAGTCAAGGTAGGCTCTTCTTTAGAATTAGCTCAAAGAATTGTTAAGCAGTTTGAGCCTGACTTTATCTGTCTTTCTTATAAGGAGGCTTGTTCTGTAAAAACCTCTTTTCTTTTCGGAAGGTTGCAAAAACAAAGTCTTGAGGCTTATTTGTGATGGATGTTTTTAGATGGAGTTCTGAGTGGGCTAAAGCTAAGGGGCTTTTTTATGAAGCTTACGATGAGTTAAAGAGTACAAACCTGTCGGCTAGAGACAAGGCTTTAACTGATCCTCCTTTTAAATTGTATTTAGCGGGTTTTCAAACTCATGGGAGAGGAAGAGGAAAAAAGGTGTGGCAGAGTCCTAAGCAGAATTCAGGTTTTTTGGCTTCTTTTAGCTTTTCAGCTGTGAAAACACCTCCTTATATTCTGCCTCTCCTTATAGGACTGCATTTGTGGGAATCAGTGCAATTTTGTTTTCCTCACAAAAGCATCAAACTGAAACTGCCTAATGATCTTTATTTTAGTGAAAAAAAAATAGGAGGGCTTTTGATTGAAGCAGTTCAAGGTCGTCTCATAATAGGTTTAGGGCTTAATATTTCCTCTTCACCTTCAGGACTTTCTTCTTCAGGGTTTTTATTGCAAGAGGGAGGTTTGATGACTAAAGAGCTTTGGTTTCAATTTCTAAACAGGCTTTATAAATGGCCTGTTGAAGAAAAAACCCTTCAACTAAAGGTTAGAAATAAGATAAAAAAAGCCATAAAACATTTTTCTTATACACCTCTTTTAGACATCACTAGTTCAGGCGATCTAATTTTTAAGGATAAAAAAGTTTTGTGGCATGAATTGTAAATTTTTTTGAATTTAAGAAACCTTTTTAAGCTAGAAAGCAATCAAAGAGCCTCTCTTTACTTTTCTGCTTGTTATGGTTTTCCCGACTTCAGCGTTTTCTTTTCAAGAATCTAATGATTTCAAGTAGTTACGCAAAACCGTGATCACTACATTTTAAACGGTGCCTTATAGGATTTTTATATGATTTTAGGGGGTTAAAACTGTATATTGCCCCAAATGTTGAATGGTTTTTTGGATGACTTTATTCTGCACTCTCTTGTTCTCTACAATCTGAACTGAAATAGAACTATTCTTTCTTGGAATCTTTTTTACAAACATATTTAAATGTTAAAAGAAATTTCCAGCCTTGAAAAGACCTCAAAAAAAGATTTCTGACACTACAAATGCACTTTCTGGAAAAATACCCCCGAACTCTGTTCTAAACATAGCTCGCACACTTTTATGAAGTTTTAGTAGTGGAAAACGCTGAAGTCGGGATTGTAAATTTTTTTGAATTTAAGAAACCTTTTTAAGCTAGAAAGCAATCAAAGAGCCTCTCTTTACTTTTCTGCTTGTTATGGTTTTAGTTCAAAAGTGAATTTTTGGTACTGAAGCTTTTTAAATTCTTAGGAGAATTTAAGAGAAAAGATGCCCTGCATTATAAAAGGACTTTCTTTCGTATTCTTGTCTTTGTTTTTTGAAAGTAGTATAAGAAAGTAGTATAAAGTGAGCTTAGATTACTGACCATGAACAACACCTCAAAATGCATTTTTACTCTATCTATGGCTCTTTCTTTTTTATGTTTGGGCTATCTTTCATTTTTTGATTCGGGGGTTGAGGGTTTAGATCTTGTGAAAGAAGCTTCTGTTCTGGAAACTGATACAGAGTCTAAAAAAGCAATAAAAGTAGATGTGAAAAACCTCAAAAACTATTGGATTTCATCGGAGGCGTTGATAGCTCACGGAAAAATAGTTTATGGGAATAACTGTGCTGTATGCCATGGAGCGGGAGGAAGAGGTGATGGTCCGGCCTCTCAAGGTCTTAAGGTTCGTGATCTGATTAAAGGTGATTGGAGGTTGGGGGGTAGTTCTATTGCTCTTTTTCAAAGTGTAACTAAAGGAATTCCAAAAACCTCTATGGCCGCCTTTCAACACCTATCCCTTGTCGATCGTTGGGCTTTGGTGCATTTCATTCGTTCCATTACAAAAAATAAAGTTAAAGACACAGCTCAACTAGAAACTTTTGGACCTCAGTCAAAATGAAAAAGTGCCTTGTTTTTTTTCTTTTGTTTTGTTGTTTGACTCTGAAGGCCTATGAGACTCAGTATAACAAAGCTTCTCATGAAAAGGTAAGAGAATTAGAAGGTTTAGAAGTAAAAGAACGTTTAGGTAACGTACTAGATTTGTCTATTGAAGTGAAAGATTCTCAAGGTTATACTAAAACCTTAGGAGATTTTTTTTCAGGTTCTTTACCTGTTCTTATGACAGTGATTTATTATGAATGTCCTAATTTGTGTCCTCTTCACATAGACGGTCTTGTGGATGGTTTTAAGGCTTTACCTCAAAACTGGATTGCTGGAAGGGATTTTAAATTTTTAGCTTTAAGTATGGATCATAGAGAAGGTCCTAAAAAGGCTTTGAGTAAAAAGCAGGCTTTGTTAAAAAAATTCAATCGTAAGGGAGTTGAAAAAAATTGGTATTTTCTAACAGCAACGAAAGAAAACATACGAAAAATTACAGAACAGTTAGGTTTTGAATTTCGATGGGATGAAGCCAGTCGTCAGTACGCTCATCCTGCTTTAGCTTATTTGATGACTTCAGAGGCTAAGATTTCAAGCTATCTTTATGGTTTGTCTTGGAATTGGAGGGATTTGAAACTAGCCCTTACAGAAGCAGGAGAGGGAAAAGTGGGAAGCTTTATTGATAGGCTTATTTTATTTTGTTTTCAATTCAATCCTGCAAAAAACAAGTACACTTTGTATGCATATAACATTATGAGATTAGGTGGTGCTTTGATGGTATTTATAATGTTAATTTTTTTCGTACCCTTTTGGATTAAAAATTTGAGAGTTTGAAAGTAATGTTTTAATGGGAAATTTTTTTTCACTGTTGTTGGTTTTTTGTTTTCATATGAGAGTTCATGCAGGAACAAAGCTTTCTCCTTTGGCTCTCAGTGAGACAGCAAGGCATTTTGACACCCTTTATTCCTTCCTTATTATTGTAAGTGCTGTAGCATCTTTACTTGTGATAGGTGGTTTTATTTACTTTGCTTTTAAGTACAAAAGAGAAAATGAAAACCAAAAAACAGCTTACATCACTCACAATAACTTACTTGAATTTTTGTGGAGCTTTATTCCTCTTTTGTTTTTTCTTCTTATTTTTGTCTGGGGCTGTTGGGTTTATTATGAAATGCGTACCTTTTCTAAAGACTCTTTTGAAATTCATGTGTTAGGACAGAAGTGGTATTGGGAGTTTCAGTATAAAAGCGGGAGAAAAACAACAGCTGATCTTTATGTTCCTGTGAATCAGCCTGTGAAACTTATTATGACATCAAAAGATGTCATTCATAGTTTTTTTATTCCAGCTCTAAGAATCAAACAGGACGTTGTACCCGGACAATACACTGCTTTGGGGTTTAAAGCCGAAAAAGAAGGTATGTTTCAAGTGTTTTGTGCTGAGTACTGTGGGGATCAACATTCTAGTATGTTAGCTAAACTGCATGTTCTTTCAAGAGAGGACTTTGATCAATGGTTAAGTTCTGATCCTTACAAGGGTTTGAGTGTAGCTCAAATAGGAGAGAAAGTATTTTCTGGTAAATGTTTGGTTTGCCATAATACAAGTGATGTGAAGAAAATAGGCCCAGGGTTAAGAGGTTTATTTAGATCTGTTCGTGAGTTTACTGACGGCTCGAAAGCTTTGGCTGATGAGAACTACATACGAAGCTCTCTTTTAAACCCTAATGGACAAATAGTCAAAGGGTTTCAAAAAGGTATGATGCCTACATTTCAAGGGCAGTTATCAGAAGAGGAAGTTTTAGGATTAATAGAGTATATTAAAACATTGAAATAAGGAAATCAGTATGAGTGAAGGTAAGAATTATTTAAATTGTGAAAAAGGGCTTTGGTCTTGGCTTACGACTTTAGATCATAAAAGAATTGGCATTCTTTATATGATCACTGTTTTAACTTTCTTTTTTGTAGGTGGAGTTTTTGCCATACTTTTAAGGCTTCATCTTATAGCTCCGGGACCTACAGTTTTTGAAACAGGGGCTGCGTATAATCAAGTAATGACTTTGCATGGAGCGATTATGGTTTTTTTAGTGATCATACCTGGGATTCCTGCTTTTTTAGGAAACTTTATTTTGCCTCTTCATTTAGGAGCTAAAGACGTAGCCTTTCCTCGATTGAATCTTTTCAGTTGGTACTGTCTTATTGCAGGAGCTTGTATTATTTTAGTTTCTTTACTTTACAATGGAGTGGATACAGGTTGGACCTTTTATACACCTTATAGTATTGAAACAGCTAATGGTACGACTTGGGTTGTTTTAGGAGCTTTCGTTGTAGGATTTTCTTCGATCTTAACAGGTCTTAACTTTATTGTTACCATTCATAAATTACGTTGTAAGGGTATGAGTTTTTTTAGAATGCCTCTTTTTGCTTGGGGACTTTATGCTACAGCGATCATTCAGATCTTAGCGACTCCTGTTTTAGCCATTACACTCTTACTTTTAGCTATGGAGAGATTTATAGGGATTGGTTTTTTTGACCCTAAATTAGGAGGAGATCCTGTTTTGTTTCAACACTTTTTTTGGTTTTACTCTCATCCAGCTGTTTATATTATGATTTTGCCTGCTATGGGAGTTATCAGTGAATTGATTACAGCTTTTTCTCGTAAAACTATTTTTGGTTATAAGGCCATTGCTTTTTCTAGTTTAGGAATTGCAGGAGTGAGTTTTTTAGTTTGGGGACATCATATGTTTGTGAGTGGTCAGTCAGAGTTTGCAGGAGTTTTATTCTCTTTTCTTACTATGCTTGTAGGAGTACCCACAGCGATTAAAGTGTTTAACTGGGTGGCCACCCTTTATAAGGGATCCATTTCTTTTCAATCTCCTATGTTGTTTGCTCTTGGATTTTTGTTTCTTTTTACGATAGGGGGTGTGACAGGAATTATGTTAGCCACTTTAGGTTTAGATGTTCACTTTCATGACACTTATTTTGTAGTGGCTCACTTTCATTATGTTATGGTAGGGGGAACTCTTATGGCAATTATGGGAGGGATTTATTATTGGTTTCCTAAAATGTTTGGCAAAATGTACAATGATTTTTGGGCTTCTATGAGTTTTTTGTTCATTTTTGTAGGCTTTAATGTGACTTTCTTTCCTCAGTTTATCTTAGGTAACATGGGCATGCCTCGACGTTATTTTGACTACCTTCCTGTTTATGAACATCTTCACAAGGTTTCAACCTATGGCTCCTTGTTAATTAACATAGGTTTTTTTATGGCTTTATGGGTTGTTGTTCATGGCCTTTTAAGAGGGCCTAAAGCTTCTAAGAACCCTTGGGGAGCAAAAACTTTAGAATGGACAACCCTTTCTCCGCCTCCTCATGAAAACTTTGATAAAACACCAGAGGTGAAGGCAGGGCCTTATGAGTATAAGTAATGAGACAAGAGTTTAGAGGAGAAGACCTATGAGTTCAGCAACAAATACATCACATAAACCTGCTCATCACTATAGGGATGGAGAGCATGAGTTTCAAGCAAGCCTTTTAGGAGTATGGGTTTTTTTGGCTACTGAAGTTCTGATGTTTGGAGGCTTGTTTGTTGCTTATGTAATTTATCATAACATGTATTCTGATATGTTTGCTGAGGGGGCAAAGTTTTTAGACTGGAAGTTAGGAGCTTTGAACACTGTGGTTTTGCTTTTTAGTTCTCTTACCATGGCTATGAGCATTCACTTCATTCAAAAAAATAAAATCAAAAAAGCATCCCTGAGTTTGATGGTGACCTTGTTTTGCGGTTTTTTGTTCATATTAGTTAAGTACTTTGAGTACAGTCATAAGTTTCATATGGGGCTTTTTCCAGGAGAGCTTTTTACCTACACAGGAGCTCAACACTCTAACTTAGCTCTTTATTTTTCTTTTTATTTTTGTATGACAGGTCTTCATGGACTTCATGTGCTTATGGGTATGGGGCTTATAGCTTGGGTTCTTGTACGTAATATGAGAGGGGAGTTTCACGTACACTACTATACAGCTGTTGAGGGAGTGGGGCTTTTTTGGCATTTGGTTGATTTGATTTGGATTTACTTGTTTCCTCTACTTTATTTGATTGGTTAAGAATTAGAAAAGGAGAAATTTTATGAATCAAACTCAACATTACATTATACCGATGAAAATTCTTTTACAAGTGTTTATAGCTCTTTTAGTTTTAACTGTGATCACTGTAGGGGTGGCTCAATATGATTTTGGATTTTTAAATACATTTATTGCCATTGGAGTAGCAAGTTTAAAAGCTGGTCTTGTAGGAGCTTTTTTTATGGGTCTTAAATACAGTGATAGGCTCTTCACAGTTTGTCTTCTCTCTTCTGTAGCCTTTGTCATTTTACTTTTTCTTTTGAGCTATGTAGATATTGTTACCAGAGTGTTTCAAACAAGTACTTTATAAATATGAAACAAATTTTTAAGGCTTACTTGAATCTTACTAAAATAGGGATTGTATTTTTTGTTCTCTTTGCCTCTCTTTGCGGCTATCTTTTAGGCTTAAGTGTTTACGAAAAGATAGATTTTTTGCATTTAACTTTATTTCTTATGGGAGCTTATTTTTTGAGTTCAGGAAGTTTTGCTTTCAATCAAGTTCAAGAAAGAGAGCTTGACAGAAAAATGAAAAGAACACAGAAAAGACCATTGGTTCAAAAGCAAGTTACTTTGTTACAAGGAGTCTTGTTAAGTATATTCTTTATGACTTCAGGTTTATTTTTTATTTATTTAGCTAGCTCTACTTCTTTCTTTATCGGTTTTTCCACTATTATTCTTTACAATGGTTTTTATACTTTTTTTTGGAAGAAGAAATGGGCTTTTGGAGCTGTTCCTGGGGCTTTGCCTGGAGCCTCTCCTGTTTTGATGGGCTATGGAGCCACCTCACCTCAAAATGTTTTAACTCTTGAAGCCTTTTACCTTTTTTGTATTCTGTTTTTTTGGCAGATGCCTCATTTTTGGTCGCTTGCCTTACGTTTTAAAGACGACTATCAAAAGGGCGGGATCCCTGTATTACCTTTAAAATTAAATCCTGCTAAGACTTTATTTCATATGGGAGTTTATTTGTTTTTTTATCTTTTTTTAGTTCTTCTTTCACCTCTTTTTGTTTCAGCACATATAGTGTATTTGGTTTTAGTGGTTCCTATGGCTTTAAAGACAGGTTATGAATTTTTAAAGTACTTTAAAAAAGAGATCCGTCTTACTATGAGCCAAAATGATTTTAATCATTGGAAAAAGTTTTTTATGTGGATCAATATGAGCTTAATTGTATTTGTGGCAGCTCCTGTTTTAGACAGATGGCTCATTTTTTAACACCCTTTATTTCAAAATAAAATGCTTTTAAACTTACATGTATTTTTTAAAAATCTTTAATGTTTTTCTTTTTTATGACGATAAAGATAGTAAGAAATAAAAGAGGTATTTGTATGACAGCTAGGAAGTTAGACTTTGTAGATAGAAGAGAGCCTAGAAAATGTGTTGAAGGGATGGAAGCTCAAGAAATTACAAGTCTCTATGATAAGAGCGTGATCGCTCAATATGGGACGTTGTTAAATATAAGTTTAACTGCTTTTTGTATTCGTATTTCAAGAGACGATCTTGTACGTGTTGATTTAAGACAGCGTTTGAGTTTAGATAATCTCGTAGGAGAGCATCTAAACTTGTTTTTATCTGATATGAACTTAAATTTAGATGGTATTGTCATTCGAGCTTCCCGAGTGGATCAAAAAACTTTTGAGTTGGTCTTAAAGTTCTCATCAAAAACTCCTGTGTATTGGAGGCAGTGTTTTTTAGATCTTATTCCTAATTTTTAAGAAGTCCTAACTGCAATTCACTAGTGTTCTGACCAGTAAATTTTTTCACAATTTTCAAGCCTTTAATCCAGGTCATTTTATTAAATTATTTTTATATTAAAAAGAATAAAAGTGAAATGTTTAGAGTTATACCAATTCCAAAAGTTAATTCTACATTTTCATGTATAAGTTTGGATTTTTACTTCTAGAAATTTATAACTTTTAAGTATGGGTAAAGAGTGTATCAAATTCATTGGAAAGATATGATTTTCTAATGTTTATATACAATTTAGTTTACAGGCTCTTACAGGCTCGTCTCATTTTTTATAATGGAACTTTTCTCTGGCTGATTTTCTTGAAAAATTCCATTTTATTATAATCTTCCGTCTGTTCATAATATTCACCCAAGCCTTGGTTCTTTTTCTTAAAGTTTCTATGTCAGGTATTCTTGATTTTCCTAAACATTGACGAGAGTACATATTGATTGCAATTTCTGCTTGATTTAACCAACTTCCATGACTCGGAGTATAATGAACCTCAAAGCGAGACCATAGATGCAAACCTCGATCTTTTCCATAAAAATCAGTAAGACTTTTTTTTCTATGAGTGTTCAAATTATCCATAACTAGAACAATCTTCTTGGAATCAGAATAATGTCTCTCAACAGAAGATAAAAACTTAGCAAAATCCGGACCTATCCTTCTCTCTGTTACCTTATTCATATAAAAACCTCTCTTAGGCTCCACAGCACAGAAAACAATTGATTGAAGCTCCTCTTTTAGTTTCTCATTTTCTTTTTTAAAATGTTCATTATCTTTTTTTAAACGCTTGCGCTCTTCTTCTAAACGCTCACGCTCTTCTTCTAAACGCTTGCACTCTTCTTCTAAATGCTTGTAATCTTCTTCTAAACATTTTATTTCTTTTTGTGCTTTCTTAAGCTCTATGGATTGACGACAAATTGTGTTTCTAAGAAGCTTTATCTGATTCTTCGCTCTTGAAAGAGCCTTGTGATTGTCGTTTTTAGGCTTTTCATTCTTGCTCATATTCATATATAGTGAATACGCTTAAATTTTCCGGTCGATTCTCTAGAGAAAAAACCTGAAAACCTAAACAGAAGCACTATATAGTGCTTCTGTTTAGGTTTTCAGTTTCCTAAGATAGAGAAGTTATCAGTTATCAAAGTTTCTAATTTAGATCTGTGTTTTCGTATTCCTCTAAAAAATTGACTTAAACTTCCCTTGAAATCGTCATAGTTTTCATAATATCGATTCGCCGTGACCTCTTTTTTCATAAACTTCCAAAGCCTTTCTATAGGATTTAAATTCGGTGAGTACGGAGGAAGATAAACAAGTTTTATATTCAACTCTTTCGCGAACTTCTTGACAGACTTCGATCTATTGTATCCGGCCCCATCTAAGATAAGATGAATCTCTTTTTCATCGGAATACTTCTTAATGAATATGATAGAGCATATCATATAGAAAAACTTCGTTAACTGTCTTATGACTCCTGACTACCGTCTTCAAACTATTGATCTCAATAGCTCCACAAACATTCACTCTTTTTCTCCAGCCTGAATTGGTCTTCACTTCAAACTTCTTACCCTCTCTTATCCAACCATATGAAATCGTAGGGCCCCACTCAGGATGTGTGGAATCAGCAAAGTAAACAAGACCACCCTTCTTCTTAATTCTCTTGTATTTACGCACAAACTTTTTCTGCTCTTCTCTCTTTGCCTTACCCGGTATCGCTGTGGCTTTTTTATAAGAAAAACCAAGGCGATGGAGAAGATCAATTACACCACTTGTTGAGTACGTAACACCAAAATTCTCCTCAATGAACTGAATAAGGGCCTGTGATGATGGAAAAATTCTTTTCTCTAATTCCTTTAAAAGCACTTTCTCCTCTTTCTTAGTTAAAAGGACCTTTTAGGGTTGTAATTGTCGTTGATTAAGCACTCTATCCCCCTAAATTTTTGGCCAAAAGTATACACTAGGTTTTCAAGAAAGCATTATGTGATTCTTTAAAATTTTTGGGTCCACCGATTTCAATATCTGTTCTTGAGTTTTGTTAAGAGTTACGGTTCTAGTAAATTTATGTTTTTTACGGTTATCTGATAGATAAACGTTGTACATAGTTTCTAAGTTTTCAATTGCTTTTTCTGGCGACATATTTATGCCCTTAGATTTTAGATTTAGTTTAAGGATAGATAATATGAAATAAGATAAATAGCAGATAAAAACATGTGACTTGACTCTCTTATTTAACCAAAATCTAATAGGGCGTACATTTGAAATACCTTTTAAAGTTTTGAAAGCTCTTTCAATGATCTCTTTGTCAAAATACAATCTCACCATTTCTTTGTCGGAGATCTTCTTCGTAGAAAATATACACGAGTATCCATCAAGCTCCTCATCTTTCTTTAACACATCAGTTCTTATTCTTCCCCTGGGAGTCAAGTGCTTTCTAAGTCCTTCTTCAATTTTTTTATTTTTATTTATTAACTCCTGAGCATTTAGAATCCTTTTCCTCCTTGACTCTGTGATTTCTGTTTTTTTAGATTCATTATAGCAGATGACAAGCTTTCCTTTAATCGATCCGAATGAATGAGGTATACCTTTAACGTAAAAAATACTTTCTCCAATTGTCACCATATTTGAAATATTATTTATAGAATCATTCTTTATAGTTCGTCTTATGATAGCTTTTTCTTTTTCTCGCATAGGCAAGCCACACAACGTGTGCCAGCCTAAATCCCCTATGAAATCAATGTTTTTCTCGGATACTATGCCTCGATCATAGATGAGTAGTCCAGACTGAAGACTGTGTTGAGAAAAATTATTGGAAACGTCCGCTAGAGTTTTACTGTCATGGATATTTCCATCAAAGGTTTTGTGGAATACTGGAATTCCGTCCTTTTGAGTCGTTGCAAGTGCTATTTGGATAAGATCATTTTGTCGACGCCCATCTTTACTTCTTTCCACTTTCCCCATAACACAATGCTTCCCATAAAAATAAGTGTTTGTTAGATCATATACTATTCCTTTAGAGTCCAACCTATACATCTTTTTTACGTTGCTAAAAATAGACCTTTGATAAATCTCTATTTGATCATCATTTATACTATCCATTGCTTTAACTAATCGAGCTTCCGTTAGATTTCCTAAATCTAAAAGAAGATTTAAGTCTGTCCTCTCGTACCATTTTGGCATATTACGTACACTTCTATAATCCATACAGTGGGCATAAATCATACTGAGAATCTCATCAGAATATTCACCTAAAATTTCTGGAAGTTTAATTTTTTTTGAGATACTATGGAATAGTAAAAGGGGGCCATATACCTTAACTCCATCCACTTGGAGATCTTTTGATGAGAGAGAAAGCACAACTTCTCCATTAATCTCTTTTCCAATATAACGAATATGCTTTTGAACCGATTTCCCATTGATCCATTTGCTCTCAACTTCAGCCAAATAAACTTGTCCATCCTTCTTTTTTATTCTTCTAATGAAACTCATCGCATATCCTCCTAGCAATCCTGCTGTATATATTATACATCAGGATTAAGCATAGGCAAGAGTATTTATCTCTAAAAATTCTATAAAATCCTACTTTTTACGAGGGGGAATAAGAAATTTTCCAGATTCTGAGCAGAACTTAAATCCTAGTGTATATTTTTTGTCGGGAATTTAGGTATCCCACCTTTGTTATAACGATCTCTACAGGCTCTTATCGTACCCTCATCAATGAAAAGAAAGCAGGCAATATCTTTCACACAACTTACCTTTATCTAAATGGAGAATTGTCATAATCCTTTTTGCGTATTTAAGATTTTTCTCTAGAGATAGTTCATAGAGTAAATCTTTTCGCTCTTTTTTTGATAGAAACCCTGACATATGAAACTATTTTTAAAAATAAATGACTTTTTATCAAGGCCTTAGAATAAAAACTAGACCTCAACTCAAAAAAAAACGGAAAACCTAAGCGGAAGCACTATATAATACATAGGTCCACCTTGGATTTCATGTTTGTAGTCTTTTGCTCTGTGTAAAACTGCAAGAGTGCATTCAAAAAACTTTGTGTTCATTCCTAAAAAAGCCATAATCCACATCCAAAAAACAGCTTCCGGTCCTCCTAATTTAATAGCTATAGCTCTACACCAGCAATGTTTCCCATGCCAATGGTGGCAGATAGAGCATTAGAGAGAGCCTTAAAATGGGTGATCTGTCCCTCTGCTTTTAGAGAACCTACATGTTTTTTTCCTAAAGTGATCTGAAAAGCATGAAAAAGTTGCAATAAAGGTCGTCCTCTAGATACCAGCATAAGATAAAAGCCACCCAAAAGAAGTAAGCTTACAAGAGGAAGACCCCATACAAGATCAACGGTTTGAGTTAAAAAAATTGTAACTGCTCACTCTCGTAAATTTTTATTTAAAGCCATAGAGATGGCTTCTAAAGAAGAATACCCTCTATTTCTCATTGTTTTAACATAGCTGGTAATGCGACAAAAATATTTCGCCATTTCTTCTGTTCTGAAACACCCTGACACTTTCTTTTTCACTTTAGTCATTCTTAGATCTCTTTCAGCTCTGTTATTAGTAGGATCTACGTTCTTTCTTTTAGCAAAGCACAGTATTTCTGCTTCATACTTTTTAAATCGCAGCCAAAGGTTTTGAGCTTGTGTATGCTTTATTCGTCCTTTCTTGCCATTTTTCTTAGGAAATTCTGGAAGCTCTTTTAAGCCTTTTGTAAGAATACTCCTATACCTTCTCTGAAGAGTTTCGTACTCTTTTTGAGTCAGAACTCTTGACTCTTTTTTATGAACTAGCTCCACAGTCTCTTTAAGAAGTTTTTTGAGATTTGTAGCCCATTTGAATCCATTGCTTTCTTCTATAAATTTAAGCTCTCTCAAAAGGTGAGCCACACACAAAGCATGAGTTATCTTATCATAACAAAAGTAAGGACTCCAACAATCATGCACAAGCACTCCTCCATATCTATCCAAGAGACCAATATCTTTTATGGCTTCCCTTCCACCTGAAAGGTGGAGAAACTGCAAGACTAATTCTCCTGAACTATAAGTATGAATCCAGTAGTTTTTACCCTTAACCCTCATAGAGGTCTCATCAACATGAATGACCTCTGATTCAAGTATCTTTTCTTTCATCTGCTCTTCCCAACTTTTAAGAAACTCTCCTAATTCAGCAATGTATCTCAACATAACTGCAGGAGAAATCATTCGACCTATAAGCCCCATGTAATGTTCCCCAACACGTTGAAAAGACAGCATCTGAACTATAATGAAATTGATGATGGAAGCTCTAATGCCTATACCATACTGAAGAGGACCACTCATACCTTTAGGGAATTGACCTTTATTTCTAGCTCCACATGAGGGACAATCCTTAACTTCAGAAGTTACAGTATGGGTCTGAATTTCATAAAAAATATCAATCTTTTTACGCTTCTCAAGGCTTTTTACCTCTGCTGTCTTTAAACACATCCCACACTGAGAACACTCTGAGGGAGAGACAGTCTCCTCACTGTTTGTATCTTTACTGTTATCAAGTCTAGAGCCCTTTTTCTGACTCCCACTAGCTTTCTTATTACGATTCCCTTGACGACTAAAATCTTGCGAAGGAGGAAGACCGCTGTTGCTGGAATTTTTTCGAACCTGTTTTTCTAAAAACACAACAATCAGAATGTTCACAACCTTAAAGAGAGATTCAACAATCACAGAAATCTCAGTAGGCACAGAACCTTTCTTTGCAAACTTATCAAAGTCACTTCTTATATTTTTAATCTCATTTCTGATGGAGGTCTTATTTATTGTCATTTGAAAAAAGTATTTAAAAGAAAATCTGTAAGAGCAAGACTTTTATCTTAAAACAGGTCTAAAGTTAGGGATAACTGAACAATGTAGGTGAGCAGTTACAAAAAATTGAGATCATTTGCTTCATGATTTTATTTTCTTTGGAGAGATTTTTTGAGTTAAGCTCTTAAATCTTTATTTAAAAAATCCACTCTATAGACAGCATCTTTAAAGTCTCTTTTCATCTCTTCGTAGTAGGGAATGTATTGTTCTACAAGATTCCAAAATTTTTGAGAATGGGACATTTCCTTAATGTGACATAATTCATGGACTATCACGTAATCAATAAATTTTAAATGAAAAGCAATTAACTTCCAGTTTAAACTGATTTTTTTGTCATCGGAACAGCTTCCCCATAAAGTTTTCTGTCCTCTAAGGGTCACTCTCTTAGGATAAAGTCCTGTTTTTTTAGACCAATAAATGATTCTTTTTTTAAGAACCTCAAAACCTTGCTTTTTGTAAAATAAGATGATGTGCTTTTGAACCTCTTCTTTTTGAGGATAGGACAATTCGTCGATCATCCAGGATGAAGGTGTTTTTACATTTAAAAAACGTTCATCGTAATTGACATAGATTCTTTTTTGGGAGGATTTTTCATAAGTTAAAACCAACTCTTTTCCTTTTAGCAAAAACTTCTCTCCCTCTATAAATTGATGAGGAGGATAGAGTTTTTTGATTTTTTCAAGGTTTTTAATGGTTTTTTCAATCCATGGTCTCATTTTCTCAAGAAATAAGGAGATGGCATGGGAGGATGTGGTTTTTCCCACTTGGACAATAATGTCTTGTTCAGGTGAGATAGAGACAGACCAGTTACGACAAAACCCTTTTCGTTTTAGGCGTACAGGTCTTGATAAAAACCAAAGGTGTTCTGACTGGGGTTTAAAAAGTTCTAATTGTTGTTTTAATTTCAAAACTCCCCCTTATATAGTGCTTCCGTTTAGGTTTTCAGTTTTTTCTCTAGAGAATCGACCGGAAAATTTAAGCGTATTCACTATATAGCTTCTTTTTTATAGTAGCTTATAAAGAAGATCGGTAGCAAATCCATCTTATTTTAAAAGCAGTGTATCATTTAAACTTTTATGTTGTTATGTGTTAAATTTCCTTTAAAATTTAAAGATTGTTTTTTGTCTTTTCGCTTTAGTGTTGAATTTTCATACACTTATAAGTATACTGTTAAGTCGATGGGTCCTATACAATAAAAACCTTGCAAATCCCCCAGGATCGGAAGATAGCAAGGGCAGTGAGGGGATTATGTGATATAGGGTGCCCATCACATTTGTAAAAGGAGTTGATTTTGCTTCATAAGCATCAAGTTATAGCTAGAAAATGGAGACCTAAGAGCTTTTCTGAGTTGATAGGGCAGGGAACAGTTTGTCAAACTTTGATGAACAGTTTTTCTATGAACAGAGTGCCTCAAGTACTTTTATTTACAGGACCTCGAGGGACAGGGAAGACTTCTACAGCTAGAATTTTGGCGAAAATACTTAGATGTGAAAATAAAAAAAATCATATTTCTTGCGATAAATGTTCTGAATGTTTAGCTATTTTGGAAGGCCAAAATCTTCATGTAATTGAGATTGATGGAGCTAGCAACAATGGAGTGGATTCCATTCGTGAGCTTAAAAATTCTGTGGATTACAGCCCTTGTAGTGGCTTTTATAAAATCTATATTATTGATGAAGTTCATATGCTATCTACCAGTGCTTTTAATGCTCTTTTGAAAACCTTAGAGGAGCCCCCTAGGCATGTTGTGTTTATTTTAGCTACTACAGAGGCTCACAAGATTCCTAATACCATTTTGTCTCGTTGTCAGAAGTTTCGTTTTAAACGGATTCCATCAACTTTACTTGTGAAACGTTTAGAAAGTATTTGTCAAAAAGAAAAAGTAAAAATAGATGAAGAAGCTTTATGGCTTATAGCTTATGAAGGAGAGGGTTGTGTAAGGGATAGTGAAACTCTCTTAGAGCAGGCCATTACGTTTTCAGATCACCATATTACAAGTGAAACACTTTATGATCTTTTAGGTCTTACATCGAGAAAGAACATACTACAACTCGTAAAGGCTTTTTTAAAAGGAGATACGAAAAGCGTGTTAAGTGTTATGGAAATTTTTAAAACCTCTTCTGAAGATCCCCATCGTCTTTTAAAAAACATTTTACAAATTTTAAGAAATTTACTGATCGTGAAGTTTTGGGGTGTTCAGTCTCGTCTTATGGAAGTGTCTCAAGTAGAACAAGCTCATCTTCAAAGGCTTTCTCAGGATGCAGATGTGTCTAGTCTTTATAAACTTTTTGATTTGTTTTTAGAAGGTGAGAGGATTTTACGTTTCACTTCAACCCCTTTTTTAGCTTTAGAGGTTTTACTCCTTAAGGCTACGATGTTAGGGAAGAAGAAGGTTGAAAACTTCTCTCAGCCTTCTTCTCAGAAAAACTCCTCCCAGAAAAATTCTTCTCAAAACGTCAATCCTTCTGAAGAGAGTTCTTCTTGTGAATGGAGGGATTTGATTGAAAAAGTTAGAAAATCTGATCCTATGATAGCTGCTCAATTAAAGCATCTTGTTGTTTTAGAAAACAAGAATAAATCTCTTATTTTGGAGGTTCCTCAAACAATGAAGTTTATGTATGATGGCATGAACAGGGATGTTAAACCTAAGCTTACTAATTATTTAAACACTTTTTGGGAAGCAGGTTATCAAGTCACCTTTAAGATTCGTAATGATGGAGGTCCAACTTCTTTTTTTATGAGTTTAAAGGATGAAGAGGAGAGAGAGGAAAACCAAAAAAGAGAGGATATAAAAAAAGAAGTTGAAAACCATGAAATTATTGAAATGACAAAGAAAGTATTTAAAAATAAAATTCAATCTATCATTCTATCAAAGGAATAAAAAGGAGTGTAATATGAAAATACCAGGTGGTATGCAACAATTAATGAAACAAGCTAGCCAAATACAAGCACGTATGAAAAAAACAAAAGAAGAGTTGAAAACAAGAGAGTATGAAGCTAGTTCAGGGGGCGGGGCTGTGGGTGTTAAAGTAAACGGATCTTATCAAATCTCTGAAATTAAAATTAAACCAGAGGTTTTAGAAGAAAAAGATCCTGAAATTTTAGAGGACATGGTTTTAACAGCAGTCAATGAAGCTATGAAAACAGCTTCGGAAACTAATGAAAAAGAAATGTCTCGTTTGACTGGTGGTTTGAGTTTGTAAATGATTCTAAAAAATCTTCCTTCTTTTGAGAAACTCACCTTTGAGTTAAATAAGCTTCCTAGCGTAGGAGCAAAAACAGCCACACGGCTTGCTTATCATCTTTTGAAAACAGATGGGCTTGAAGTCGAAGAGTTAAGAGAAGCTCTAAAAGAAGCTAGACAGAGAATCAAGAAATGTCCTGAGTGCTTTAGCTATACTGAAGAAAAAGACAAATGTCTTCTTTGTTCTGATAGCTCTCGTCAGTCTGATGTTTTTTGTGTTGTAGAAGATCCTTTTGACATTTTGGCTATTGAATCGTCTCATAGGTTTAAAGGTCAGTACCATGTACTGCATGGTACGATCGCTCCTTTAGAGGGAGTTAAACCTAGTGATCTTAGGATGAGAGAGCTTGTCAAAAGGGTGGAGGTGTGTAAAGCAAAAGAAATTATTTTAGCTCTAGATGCAGATTTAGAGGGAGATACTACAGTTTTGTACATATCAAAACTTTTTGAAAATCAAGATGTAAAAGTGACTCGCATTGCTCATGGGGTTCCTTTTGGAGGGGATATTGATTATATTGATTATCGCACTTTAGGGAGAGCTCTTGAATACCGGGTGGAAGTATAATGTCTTTTGTTAACATTAATACTAAAGAAATTCATTGTAAAATTGTTTATTGTGGCCCTTCTTTAGGAGGAAAAACAAGCAACATTAAATGTGTCTATAATAAATTCAATCACTCCTCTAAGCTTCTTAGTTTAGCAGGTAATGAAGAAAGAACTTTTTTTTTTGACTGTTTACCTATTGATGTAGGTGAAATTCGTGGATTTAAGACACGATTTCACCTTTACACAGTGCCTGGACAGATAGCTTTACAAACAACTCGTAGAATTGTCCTTAGAGGTGTTGACGGTATTGTATTTGTAGCTGATTCTCAAGAGGAAAGATTAAAGGAGAACTTACAAGCCTTAGAAGATTTAAAGCATGTTTTAGAAAGTTATGAACAATACTTTTCTAAAATACCTATGGTATTTCAGTATAATAAAAGGGATTTAAGTCCTATTTTATCTGTAGCTGAATTAAGAACGGAACTAAATCACTGGAATAAGCCTGACTTTGAAGCAATCACTATCAAACAAATTGGTGTTTTTGAAACTCTTAAGAGTATTTCTAAATCAGTGGTGGCAGTTTTAAAAGGCGGGGATATAGTTTAAATGAAAAAAAATCTCTTTATGGCTTTTTTGATTCTAGTGGTCGATTTTATTGGTTTTGGTATTTTAATACCTATTTTACCTTACTTGGCGAAACACTTTGGAAGCTCTTCTTTTGTTTTAGGCTGTCTTATGTCTTCTTTTTCTCTCGTTCAGTTTCTTTTTTCCCCCTTTTGGGGTTCTTTAAGCGATTTTATAGGAAGACGTCCTGTTCTGCTTATCACTCTTTTAGGGACTTGCTTTAGTCATCTTTTATTTGCCTTTTCCTTTCATATTGTTGTGCTTTTTATTGCTCGTAGTTTGAATGGTTTTTTTGGAGCTAATGTTTCCACAGTGCAGGCTATGATCGCTGATCTTACAAAAGAAAAAGAACGTTCAAAAAACATGGGAATCATTGGTGCTGCTATTGGCTTAGGATTTTTTTTAGGGCCCTTTTTAGGAGGGGTTTTGGTTGATTTAGGAGCAAAGCTAACATTTTTACCTAATAGTAGCTTTTCTCTTCCGGCACTTGTATCCGCAAGTCTCAGTTTTGTTAGTTTTCTTATAGGTTATTTTACTTTAACAGAGACTTATAAGAGTCCGAAAAAAAATAAAAAATTTTCACTTAACTTTCAACCTTTTTTGAAAAGAATAAATCATATTCATGATTATTTATTCAAACCTTTAATTAATAAACTTTTTGTGATTCAATGTCTATTTCATACATGTTTTAGTTGTATGGAGGTTGCTTTTTTTCTATTCATTATGGATGTGCTTATATTGGATGTAGTGACAGCTAGCTTTGGCTTTGCTTATGTGGGATTTGTCATTATTATTACAAATGCCTTTTTAGTAAGGTGGTTGATTCCTTTCTTTGGAGAGAAAGTCAACATTGTTTTAGGATTGAGTTTAGGTATTTTAAGCTTTGGTCTTTTAGGATTTTCTACAAAAATTTTTCCTGATTTGGTGGTAGCTTTGACTCTTGTAGGCTTATCGGGTTTGTTGATGCCCTCAGTTATGGGTACTATCAGTATACTATCTTCAAAGGATAGACAAGGAGAGGCTTTAGGAGTGAATCAGAGTATGGCTTCTATTGGACGTATTTTAGGTCCTCTTTTAGGAGGAATCCTTTATGAGAGCTTTGCTTCTTCCACACCTTTTTTTATTTCAAGTTTTCTGACTATGATATCTCTTATGGTATTTTTAAAAGATTTTAGAAAATGGCCTAGTCGAGGAAAGTCTTGATAAAAGCCATCTCTTACTTCCAGCTAGAAAATCTCATCTTGCATTCTATTCCTTTTGAGTTGTGCTTTCTAGAATCCATAACTCCTTACCCTTTGAGTAAGAGATTTTTAAAGGTAAAAAAAGATGTGTCTTTAAAGAGTCTAAAAACTACAAAAGATAAACAAAAGCCTATGGTCTTTTTATGTTCCCAAGGGAACCTTTCTTTAAGAACGCAAGAAGAGTTCGAAAAACAAGGCTATAAGAATGTTTTTTATTTTCAAGGGGGATTTAAAGTTCTTGAGCTTTTTTTAAAAGAGCTATAACATAAGTCTTATGAACTTTGATGTTTATCATGTTTTAAGTGGAGCACAATTTAACCGTGAGAATTTGGATTACTTGTATCGTCTTACTAATCTAATTCGACGCTATGATAAGCAGAGGGATAAGCTTTTGTATCTGAAAAATCTTTTAAGTGAAAAACGTGCTCTTTTATATTTTACTCAACCCTCTACACGTACCTTTTTATCTTTTCAATCAGCTTGTCAGATTTTGGGGATTCAGTGTTCTGAAATCCGTAACCCTAATACGAGTTCAGAACTTAAGGGCGAAACCATGGAAGATGCTGTGAGAACCTTTTCCAGTTATGCAGATGTTTTGATTATGAGAACCTCTAAGGCAGGCTTCTGTGAAAAGATGGCTGAAAGCTTAGACTTAACATCACGTCCTATTCCTCTTATCAATGCAGGAAGTGGTCCCGATGAGCATCCAAGCCAAGCCCTTTTAGATGTTTATACTCTTATGAGGAGTTTAAAAGAGCAAGGAGGGATTGATGGAAAAACCATTTGTATGGTAGGAGATTTAAAACGAGGAAGAACCGTGAGATCTTTAAGTCTCCTCTTAAGAAACTTTGAAGGAGTTCATATTATTTTTTCTTCACCTAAAGAATTTATTATTGAAGAAGATTTAAGACATAAGCTTAAAACTTCACATCACATAACTTTTACAGAAACACAAGAATTTGAAGAGGTCCTCTCCCAAGCTGATGCGATTTATATGACAAGGCTTCAAAGTGAGTACGATGGAGTTAGATCTATTTTTAATAGATCTAAAAAAGATGATTCTTATCGAAAGTATTATTTAAAGTACAAGCACTTAGAACTTTTAAAATCCTCTTGTGTGATCATGCATCCTCTTCCTAGAAAAGAAGAATTAGACACTCGTGTTGATTCTGATCCAAGAGCTAAGTACTGGAGGCAAGAGAGAAACGGCATGTGGGTGAGGGTGGCTTTACTGACAGCTATTTTTAAAGTGGACCGACAGATTCTGCTTCCAGAACTCTGAGTGGTATGAGTTGAAATAGTGGAGTAATTTTTAACGTAACATACTTTGTTCTCTTTTTTTTGCAAATAAAATTTGGCTCCTCCCGGGAATCTGTGGGTGAAAAGTAGCTAGAAATCCCCCAAAAAGGCTCATATTAATCAAAGTAATAAGACATCCTATCTTGTATTTTTGAGTTCTTTGAGGCCTTTACTGGCCTCTATCACCTCCGGTGATTGAACTCAAAAACATTCATTTTATTTGCTTTTATTTGCTGTGTTACATTAAAATTTTAAAAAAGAAGCACCTACTTCCCAGATGCCTTAAAATGTTATTCAAAAAAAAAAAGGAGGGAAGAGATGCTTTTGAAGACTATACTAAATGATTGTTTAAAATGGAAGTCTTTTGTATACGGAGACATTTATTTTTCAAAAGATAGAAAGTCAATTAATGTTCCTATTAAGGCTCGTAAAAATGGCCAAGCTCTTTGTAGTGTTTGTAAGAAGCCCTGTTCAGTGTATGACAGCAGTAAATCATCACGGGACTTTGAATCCCTTCCTATTTTAAGTTACAAGGTGTTTTTTGTTTATTTTGTAAGAAGAGTTAATTGTAACTGCTCACCTACATTGTTCAGTTATCCCTAACTTTAGACCTGTTTTAAGATAAAAGTCTTGCTCTTACAGATTTTCTTTTAAATACTTTTTTCAAATGACAATAAATAAGACCTCCATCAGAAATGAGATTGAAAATATAAGAAGTGACTTTGATAAGTTTGCAAAGAAAGGTTCTGTGCCTACTGAGATTTCTGTGATTGTTGAATCTCTCTTTAAGGTTGTGAACATTCTGATTGTTGTGCTTTTAGAAAAACAGGTTCGAAAAAATTCCAGCAACAGCGGTCTTCCTCCTTCGCAAGATTTTAGTCGTCAAGGGAATCGTAATAAGAAAGCTAGTGGGAGTCAGAAAAAGGGCTCTAGACTTGATAACAGTAAAGATACAAACAGTGAGGAGACTGTCTTTCCCTCAGAGTGTTCTCAGTGTGGGATGTGTTTAAAGACAGCAGAGGTAAAAAGCCTTGAGAAGCGTAAAAAGATTGATATTTTTTATGAAATTCAGACCCATACTGTAACTTCTGAAGTTAAGGATTGTCCCTCATGTGGAGCTAGAAATAAAGGTCAATTCCCTAAAGGTATGAGTGGTCCTCTTCAGTATGGTATAGGCATTAGAGCTTCCATCATCAATTTCATTATAGTTCAGATGCTGTCTTTTAGAGCGTGTTGGGGAACATTACATGGGGCTTATAGGTCGAATGATTTCTCCTGCAGTTATGTTGAGATACATTGCTGAATTAGGAGAGTTTCTTAAAAGTTGGGAAGAGCAGATGAAAGAAAAGATACTTGAATCAGAGGTCATTCATGTTGATGAGACCTCTATGAGGGTTAAGGGTAAAAACTACTGGATTCATACTTATAGTTCAGGAGAATTAGTCTTGCAGTTTCTCCACCTTTCAGGTGGAAGGGAAGCCATAAAAGATATTGGTCTCTTGGATAGATATGCAGGAGTGCTTGTGCATGATTGTTGGAGTCCTTACTTTTGTTATGATAAGATAACTCATGCTTTGTGTGTGGCTCACCTTTTGAGAGAGCTTAAATTTATAGAAGAAAGCAATGGATTCAAATGGGCTACAAATCTCAAAAAACTTCTTAAAGAGACTGTGGAGTCAGTTCATAAAAAAGAGTCAAGAGTTCTGACTCAAAAAGAGTACGAAACTCTTCAGAGAAGGTATAGGAGTATTCTTACAAAAGGCTTAAAAGAGCTTCCAGAATTTCCTAAGAAAAATGGCAAGAAAGGACGAATAAAGCATACACAAGCTCAAAACCTTTGGCTGCGATTTAAAAAGTATGAAGCAGAAATACTGTGCTTTGCTAAAAGAAAGAACGTAGATCCTACTAATAACAGAGCTGAAAGAGATCTAAGAATGACTAAAGTGAAAAAGAAAGTGTCAGGGTGTTTCAGAACAGAAGAAATGGCGAAATATTTTTGTCGTATTACCAGCTATGTTAAAACAATGAGAAATAGAGGGTATTCTTCTTTAGAAGCCATCTCTATGGCTTTAAATAAAAACTTACGAGAGTGAGCAGTTACAACCTTTTTTAGTTTTAAATCATGAATTTATTCCGAAGATTTAAAACCTTAGATTATAGTAAATTTCAGGAATAGAGGATGTGCTATTCGTTAACATGAACCTTTTATAAGTATCGCTATTATTAAGCTATCTACCCTCACCTCATAAAGTCATTATTTGTATTGTTACTTACTATGCAAGAAACTTTAAACAGATGATTTTATGAGGTTGTTTTATTATTATTTACATTTTTACGTTCTCCATAAGGTTTATATTTTTTCCCAGACTTGAAAACACCTAAAGTTAAAGCTGCAATTCTTCTAGTTGGTAGCGTTTCTAGCAGTGTGTGGTGGTAAATTTTTTTTGATCAGTTCTTCATAAAAATCATTAAATTTATTGTTATTTCCTATAACTGAGAGTGCAGCTATCTTAAAAACACTTTTCATTTGTGGGCAAAACCTAGACTTCTTAGTTCCATAAGACCTTCCACCACTCATTTTATGTAGCTTTACAAGTCCGCAGTCCACTCCACCAGGAATTACGTTTAAATCGGTGAGGCACTACAACCCTGGCTACAATCTTGATAGCCTTGATAGAACCAATTCCTGGAATGCTACTAAGATTTCTAATATCTTTGTGTTTTTTACTTAGCCTCTTAAACTCTGCTTCATAACATGCTTTCTCCTCCCCATAAGCACTGATAGCTTTATCTAAGCCTTCTAGAACAAATATATCTCTTCTGTCCGTTTTAATTGAGTCTGCTTCTTAGCATCAAGATGGGAAGCTCGAAACAGAGCTGATCTTTGGTTTTTAACACGAACTCCTCTTTTAACCACATCTTCATACCCACTGACAATCTTACGAAGGTAAATGAATTCATCACCTGAGTGAAAAACTGGTTTCAAAAGGCCAGAGCGTAACAATAAAACAAGTTTTTCAGCATCAATTTTATCAGTTTTAGCCCCTTCACTTAAAAGTCTGTTCCGAAGAGGATCACAGACTATGAACTCATCAACACTATCCTTTAATTCTGAATACAACCACTATCGAAGTTGTAGTCTCTTCGATAGTCAATATCTTCTTACCTTTCAGAGTTTTTAAATAGGCACGAAGATTTCCAAGATCTGAAATCGTGTCCATAGTCTTAATATCTTTTGATTTGCCTGTCATCCTTGCAATGGCCATGTTACTTTGTGCCCAATCTACGGCTATATAGTGCTTCCGCTTAGGTTTTCAGTTTCCTAAGATAGAGAAGTTATCAGTTATCAAAGTTTCTAATTTAGATCTGTGTTTTCGTATTCCTCTAAAAAATTGACTTAAACTTCCCTTGAAATCGTCATAGTTTTCATAATATCGATTCGCCGTGACCTCTTTTTTCATAAACTTCCAAAGCCTTTCTATAGGATTTAAATTCGGTGAGTACGGAGGAAGATAAACAAGTTTTATATTCAACTCTTTCGCTAACTTCTTGACAGACTTCGATCTATTGTATCCGGCCCCATCTAAGATAAGATAAATCTCTTTTTCATCGGAATACTTCTTAATGAATATGATAGAGCATATCACATAGAAAAACTTCGTTAACTGTCTTATAACTCCTGACTACCTTTTTCAAACTATTGATCTCAATAGCTCCACAAACATTCACTCTTTTTCTCCAGCCTGAATTGGTCTTCACTTCAAACTTCTTACCCTCTCTTATCCAACCATATGAAATCGTAGGGCCCCACTCAGGATGTGTGGAATCAGCAAAGTAAACAGGACCGTCTTTCTTCTTAATTCTCTTGTATTTACGCACAAACTTTTTCTGCTCTTCTTTCTTTACCTTACCCGGTATCGCTGTGGCTTTTTTATAAGAAAAACCAAGGCGATGGAGAAGATCAATTACACCACTTGTTAAAGTACGTAACACCAAAATTCTCCTCAATGAACTGAATAAGGGCCTGTGATGATGGAAAAATTCTTTTCTCTAATTCCTTTAAAAGCATTTTCTCCTCTTTCTTAGTTAAAAAGGACCTTTTAGGGTTGTAATTGTCGTTGATTAAGTACTCTATCCCGCCTTTGTTATAACGATCTCTACAGGCTCTTATCGTGCCCTCATCAATGAAAAGAAAGCAGGCAATATCTTTACACAACTTACCTTTATCTAAATGGAGAATTGTCATAATCCTTTTTGCGTATTTAAGATTTTTCTCTAGAGATAGTTCACAGAGTAAATCTTTTCGCTCTTTTTTTGAGTTGAATACAGGATCACCAAGATCTATAATATCCATTTTTTGTCATTAAAATTATCCCATACAATAAATCGCATTCTTCTTTCATAGTCTCTAGATACGGGGACACTCCAAGTAAGTCCTGCGATGCGAAATACATCCGATTGCCATGAATTTGCTTCGATTAATTCTAACTGAGGCAATATCTTTTCAGGATTTATATCTCTTCCGGATGTAAAAAAATAAGATAAAGCATCATACTTTTTTTCTAAAAAAATCCTTTCGTTATTTAATAAGTCTATTCTTTGAACTCTATGAAGGTTTTTTATTATTATTTTCTCATTGTTTATGGAACGTGAAGTTCTGTTAAGATTTTTTTTTTAGATGTCTAGTGTTCTGACCAGTAAATTTTTTCACAATTTTCAAGCCTTTAATCCAGGTCATTTTATTAAATTATTTTGCCTCCTCAAAAGAATAAAAGTGAAATGTTTAGAGTTATACCAATTCCAAAAGTTAATTCTACATTTTCATGTATAAGTTTGGATTTTTACTTCTAGAAATTTATAACTTTTAAGTATGGGTAAAGAGTGTATCAAATTCATTGGAAAGATATGATTTTCTAATGTTTATATACAATTTAGTTTACAGGCTCTTACAGGCTCTTACAGGCTCGTCTCATTTTTTATAATGGAACTTTTCTCTGGCTGATTTTCTTGAAAAATTCCATTTTATTATAATCTTCCGTCTGTTCATAATATTCACCCAAGCCTTGGTTCTTTTTCTTAAAGTTTCTATGTCAGGTATTCTTGATTTTCCTAAACATTGACGAGAGTACATATTGATTGCAATTTCTGCTTGATTTAACCAACTTCCATGACTCGGAGTATAATGAACCTCAAAGCGAGACCATAGATGCAAACCTCGCTCTGTTCCATAAAAATCAGTAAGACTTTTTTTTCTATGAGTGTTCAAATTATCCATAACTAGAACAATCTTCTTGGAATCAGAATAATGTCTCTCAACAGAAGATAAAAACTTAGCAAAATCCGGACCTGTCCTTCTCTCTGTTACCTTATTCATATAAAAACCTCTCTTAGGCTCCACAGCACAGAAAACATTTGCTGTACCCTCTCTTTTATACTCATAATCTACTTTTTTTACTTCCGAGGGACGACAACCCGATGGAGGACGAACATCATCAAGTAACTGAAGAGGCTTTTCATCAATACACACAACAGGCTTTCCTTTAATCGGAGGCTTCTCATACACTTTCAAAACATCCTCCATCCTCTCTATAAATTCATCATTAAGCTCCGGTACACACCAACTCTTCTGTTGCCAAGGTTTTAGATCATGTTCTAAAAGAATAATCCTAACTTTTTCTTTGCTAATAGAGTCTACAATCTTGTTTTTCTCTGCCCTCTCTTTAATGAGTTCTAAAGTCCATCGATCAAAGCCCTCCGGAGGATCTGAGCAAACCATAGCTATAATCTTTGACTTTATGCGATCATCAAACTTTGGAGGCTTTCCAGGACGAGGATCATCTTCAAGAGCTTTTTTCAGCCCAGAATTCTCATAGTTTTTTTGGATGTTGAAAACAGTTCTAGGAGTTATCTCTAAGTAATCTGCTGTCTCTATGGCAGTTAAATTTTTGTTCCTTAAGTTTAGAACATTGGCTCGATATATGGCTCTTGGATTTTTAGACTTCTTTATAATTTTAAGAATTTCTCTCTTATCTTTTGGCTTTAATAAATTTAACATATGAGTATTAAAACATAAAAAAAAAATAAATAAAATGACCTGGATTAAAGGCTTGAAAATTGTGAAAAAAATTACTGGTCAGAACACTAGTAATCTGCACTTTATACTTCTCTCTAGGGAGAGGACTTTCTTTTTTCTCATTTTTTTCTTCCTTTTAGTGAGTATTTCCCTTTCTTTTTAAATCTTTTTCTATTTTCAAAAATCCTTTTTGTTTTCTTAACTTCCTGAGTAATGAGTCTTACACTTGGAAGCTTTTTTGTATACTTAGCTGTTAAAATTTTACTCGACATTCCTTCAAGAACATATTGAACAAGAACATCGTCTTAATATCAATCCTACCGAAGGATTTTCACCTTTTCTCATCCAGTGTCTTTTAGCGTAATTTAAATACACGTTCATATGAGTATATTTTAAAATCACAGGACTTATTGAATAACACAAAAAATAATTCACATATTTTTATAATGGGGGCCACTACCTCCTTCACGAGGTTTCCAACGAGGGCCTAAAACATCAGTGGCCTTACAGTCAACACAGTTAGGTGCGTTCACAATCAAGTTGTCTCCGTTTCTTTCATAAACTCCTGCAGGACAAAGTCTGGTATAAAACTCAGCCACTTCTTTATTTATGTTTTTTCCTATTTTTAAATGTGAAGGAATGTCATCTCTTGTTTTATTTCCGGAAAGATAGACAGCGTTGACTTTACTAAAACCTAAAGGGGGGAGAGTTTCTGTGATTTGTAAAAAACGAGGTACTTCGCTATCAGCTTTAAACTTGAGATTTCCTCCTAGTTTTCCTTTTGAAAGAAAATGAAAACCTGCCTTGAGAGTGCCTTTGAAAAGTCCTCCTTTAAAACTAGGTTTCATGTTACGTACTTTATAAAGGTCTTTAAAAATAAAGCTCTTTTTTAATGTTTCATCATAAGTTTTTAATTTTGTATCTGAGAGGTCTTTTTCTTTAAAAGCTTGATAGAGAGTTTCAGCAGCATAAATTCCTGACATCATAGAATAGTGGATACCTTTGAGACTGGGAACATTGACTAAACCCACGCAGTCGCCAATCATAAGGACTTTTTTACCAGAAAATCGAGAAGGTAAAGACTGGTAACCTCCTTCAGGAATGGTTTTTGCCCCCCATTCTACGGGTTCTCCTCCTTTAAGGTATTTTTGGAAAAAAGGATGTTGTTTCATTTTTTGCAGAAGAAAGTGAATGTCTTGTGAGCCTTTGGAATGGTCTAAGCCTGCTACAAGGCCTAAGGCCAGCATGTTCTCTCCCATGGGGTACATGAAGCTTCCCCCAAAATTTTCTGTAGAAAGAGGGTGGCCTAAAGTGTGTGCCACAAAGGGGAGTGTGTCTTTTGTACGCCAAATCTCTTTAACCCCTAAAGCATAAACTTGGGGGCAGGGGGAGGTGATATTTTGCCACGCTCTGTAACCTTGCGTGAGAAGACCTCGGCTTCCTTCGGCTAATACAGTGATTTTGCTTGTAATGTAGGTGGAAGGTGTGTGCTGAGCTGTAGGCTCTCCTTTTTTATTCAGTCCTGAGGCTGTGGTTTTAACACCTACAATTTCACCTTTTTCTATAAGAAGGCTTTCTGCAGGAAAGTTATTAAAAAGATGAATGCCTAAATTTTCTGCTTTTTGAGACATCCATCGTACACATTCAGAAAGGGAAGCTAGAAAAAAGCCTTTGTTATGCATAGGAGGTGGTGTGGGGATGGGAAAGGCTTTTTTCTTTGTGAGAAAATAAACCTTTTCCTTTTTTACCTGTCCTTTAAAGGGGAAAGTTTGATCTTTTCCAAAAAGTTCATAAAAAGCCATGGGGTTAAGTACGGCTCCTGAGAGGCTGTGCTCTCCAAAAGATCCGGCTTTATCTAAAACAGCAATTTCTAAGTCCTTTAGTTCTGAGTCTTCTCTTATTTGTTGAGCTAATTTGATAGCTGAGGCTAGACCACTAGGGCCTCCTCCTACAAACAGCACATCAATTTTAACAACATCCTCCTCACCCTGAGGTTTGGGTACAATGAGAGAGTTTAAATCTAGGGGGCTTTGGTGATCTGAGGGAATGAATTTTTTTATCATAAGTTTACTTTTAGCCTAGTTAGCTTTATAGTTCAAGAAAGTTATAAAATATAGAGGAGAAGTAAGTATGATTAAAGTGAAAAACTCTGTTGTGGAGCTTGATGGCGATGAGATGACTCGTATCATCTGGACTTTTATTAAAGAAAAGTTGATTTTACCTTACTTGGATCTTGACATTAAATATTATGATCTTGGTTTGTCTCATAGAGATGCTACGAATGACAAAGTCACCTCTGAAGCCGCCTATGCTATTAAAGAGTATGGTGTAGGAATTAAATGTGCTACCATCACCCCTGACAAAGGTCGTGTGAAGGAATTTGATCTGAAAAGAATGTACCCTTCGCCTAATGGTACAATTCGTAACATTTTAGGGGGAACAGTTTTCAGAGAACCTATTTTGTGTAAGAACATTCCTCGACTTGTACCCCATTGGTTAAAACCCATCTGTGTAGGACGTCATGCTTTTGCCGATCAATACAAAGCCACTGATATTCAAGTCAAAGGCAAAGGAAAGTTAAAACTCATCTTTGAAAGCCAAACAGGTGAAAGAGAAACTTATGAGGTATTTGACTTTCAAGGAGATGGGGTGGCTTTGAGTATGTACAATACCGATGAATCCATTTATGGTTTTGCAAGAAGCTGTTTTAAGATGGCTTTGTTAAAAAAATATCCTCTTTATTTTTCCACAAAAGACACGATTTTAAAAAAATACGATGGTCGTTTCCGAGGTATCTTTCAACAAGTTTATGAACAAGAATTTAAAGAATTATTTGAAAAAAATAATTTGTCTTATGAGCATCGTTTGATTGATGATATGGTGGCTTGTGTTTTAAAGTGGTCAGGGGGCTTTGTTTGGGCTTGTAAAAATTATGATGGGGATGTTCAATCTGATATTGTGGCACAAGGTTTTGGATCTTTAGGGCTTATGACTTCTGTTCTCATGACCCCTGATGGAAAAACCATTGAATCTGAAGCCGCTCATGGTACGGTAACTCGTCATTTTCGACAACATCAAAAAGGGCATCAAACATCAACAAACCCCGTAGCTTCTATTTTTGCATGGACAAGGGGGCTTAATTTTAGAGCTCACCTTGATGAAACACCTGATGTGTTGAAATTCTCTCAATTGTTAGAAAGAGTTTGTGTTGAAGTCATAGAGAGTGGAAGGATGACAAAGGATTTGGCTTTATGCCTTCATGGGAGCAAGTTACGAGAAGAACACTATATGTGTACAGAAGATTTCTTAAAAGCTTTAGATCAAGGCCTTCAAGAACGTATCAAATCCATAAATTTAGTGTAACCAAAGGTAAGGACTATAATTATAAGTGAAATAGAAGGAAAGATATTTTGAAAAAGACTGTTGCTATTGTAGAGGCACCGATTGGTTATGGACAAAAAAAAGGGGGAGTAGAAAAAGCCCCTCAATTTTTTTACGAAAAACAGTTTCATAAGCTTTTTGAAAATTGTGATCTTATAAGAATGAAAACCCAAAGCTATCACGAACTTTATAAAACAGCTTTAGAAGTTTTGCGAAGCTACAGTTTGTGTGTATTTTTAGGAGGGGATCATAGTATAAGCCTTTCTACTATCAGTGCTTTTTCTCAGACTCATTCTAAAAGATGTGTTCTATGGTTGGATGCCCATGGCGATATCAACACTCCGGAAACTTCTCTTTCAGGAAATCTTCATGGCATGCCTCTTGCCGGTCTTTTAGGTTTATTTAAGCCTCACAAAACTTATTCTCACCATTTTTTCTGGTTTCAAGGGCCTTATTTGTCTCCTTCTGAAGTCATTTTGTTAGGAATCCGCAATCTTGATAAAGAAGAAAGAGTTTTTTTAAAAACAAAAAATATTCACTGGCTGTCTTATAAAACTGTAAAACAAAGAGGACTTATTGAGACCCTTCAGCCTGTCTTAGAACTTGTGAACAAAGATAAAACCCCTCTTCATTTGAGCTTTGATATTGATGTTGTGAACCCTAAACTAGCTCCTGCTACAGGCACTCCTGTGAAAGAGGGCTTTGATTTAAAGGATATACAAGAACTTATGAAATTTTTAAAAAAAAGAAAAGAGCTTGTGTCCATGGATTTGTCTGAGTTTAATCCCTGTTTAGGTCATAGCAAAGATCTTCAAAATCAGACCTACTCTTTTTTTGAAGAGGGTTTAAAAACTTATATTTCAAACTAAAAAATGAAACCTTTAGTTTCTGTCGTGATAGCTTCTTACAAAGATGACGAACATGTTAAAAATCTCTTAAAAGATATAAAGCTCCAAAAGGACGTTTTCTTTGAAGTCATAGTAGTGAAGGCAGAAGAGAGATTTGAAACTTATAAGAAAGAAAATGTGAGTTATTTGTCCAGTTCTAAAGGAAGAGCTTTGCAAATGAATCAAGGTGCAAAAAAAGCTAAAGCTCCTTATCTTTTATTTCTTCATGCTGATTCAAGGTTATCTTGTCCTTATCAATTGAAAAAAGCTTATGATACGTTTGTTCAATCTTCTGCAAAATATAAAGCAGGACATTTTTATCTTAATTTTCATACTTCAAAAATTAAGAAAGGATTGGTTTCTTTTTTTTATTATTATTTAGAAAAAAAAACACATTTGAATTTTCCCTCCACAGTACATGGAGATCAGGGTTTATGGATAGAGAAGGAGTTTTTCGAAAATCTAGAATTTTTTGATGAAAGCTTTGAGTTCTTAGAGGACGTTCTTTTAGCTCAAAAAATGGAAAGTTTGAAAGGTTTTTCTTGGATTTTATTTAGAGATCCTCTCATTACTTCAGCTAGACGTTTTGAGCGGTTAGGGGAGTTTAAAACTTATGTTCTTATGCAACTTTTAGTTTTAGCTTTGTGCCTCAAAAAGTATGATTTTTTGAGTTCAGTTTTCTATTCTGACCTGCAAGCATCAACTTTTAAAATCAAACCTGTTTTGTCTCATTTTAATATTCTGTTTTTAAAACCTCACAATATCTATTCTTTAGGACGGGTTTTATCCTCCCATGTGTGGCAGGTGTTTTTTGTCTTTGACGTTATCTTCTTTAAGACTCTTTGTCCTTTGAGTAAAACTTATAGAATTTATTTTTCATGGCTTTTTATCAATCCTATAGGTTATAGTTTTTTAGGATTTCTAGGTGCCTTGTTTTATTTAGCCCTTTTGCCAGTTTTCTTTTTTATAAAAGAGGAAGTGTTTAAAGTTTAAACATTTTTCCATAATTTTATTAAAAAGCTTATTTTTTTCCTCTACAAAAGTCTATCTTTTTTTGAAAATAAAAGTCTTTATGGATAAGAAATTTTATAAAAAAGCTTTTTAAAGCAATTTTTACACGATCATGTTTATATTAAAACATGAAAAATTTGTCTAATTTTTAAACAGTTTTAAAAAATTGATATTTTTCTAAACTTTTTTGAAAAGAAAGCCGAAAAGAATTGACATAGATGTTGCTACAATAAAGTTTAAGAAGGAAAAAGATTGATGATTAAACAGAAAAAAGCCAAGAAAAGTTTACTTATCTTCATACTCTTTTCAGCTGTGACCTTTTTAGGATGTCAAGGTTTTGAACTGACTGATGATTTTTCGTCCCTTGAAAACAAAGAAAGAGTGACTGAAGTGGCGGGGAAAGCGGATGATCTTCTTGATATATTTGATAGGATTGTTTTAGCCCTTAATCCCTATTCTATTGCAAATCGAGCAAGTGAAATTCTTAAAAAGGGTCAATACAAAGGTCTTTTTGGACTGCTCGATAATTTTTTAAAAGTGCAGGTTGTCCTTTTAAGGGATGTTTATAACGAACTAGATGCTTTAGAAGAAGTTATGAAACAACATATGGATAAATTAGAAGGGCAGGGTGCTGCAGCAGAAGTGGCTTATAAGTATTATAAAGATCTCTACGATAAAATAAGAATCTATAAAGCTAAACTGAAAAAAGAAAGTTTTGCTCTAGCATCACAAGTTGATAAAATTGATAAAGCTTTCAATAAAGTGACAGATAAACTAGAGATTTATAAACCTTTGGAACTTGTAGCTCTTATTTTTGTAAACAATTATAGAGAAAAGGCAATTGATTATTATTCTCAAATTGTAGATGAAATACAAGATATCTTTGAAGAAGATGAAGAGGAAAGGAATGATGAATAAAGGGATCTGTAAGGATTTTTTTCTTATAACACTTATAACACTGTTTTTTTCTCTCTCTACAGGATGTCAAAAATTTGATGATGAAGAGACAGAGGCACTAAGAAGCTCAGTAGATGACAAGATCGCAGAAGTTAACAATTTATCTAAAAGTATTCAATCTCAAGTTAAGGATATTAAGCAAATGGTGGATTCTTTAAGAGCACCTTCGCAGGTAAGTGTTTTATCTTCTTTATTTTTTAGTACGAATAAAAAGAAGATCAATCAAATACATGATAAGCTTACGCTCTTAGAAGAAGATCTTTTTATGCATAAAGAAAAAAAATTACAATTAGAAATTAAAGTTAAATCACCTCATTTTAAAGCTATTTATAGAGAGGATCTATCTAAGGCTTCTTATGATAAAGATAAAATTTTTGGTAAAATGGAAAAAACTTTAGATGAACTCAAGGAAGTCGAAAGAGATTATCAGGATCTAGGTGAACTTAATTTTGATATTTCTTCCTTGTTAAAGATTTTTTTTAAGGGAGCTTCTTTCTTTGAAAGTTCAAGAGTTGAGGCTCTGCGCTTTCGTTATGAAGATATCCTGACTCAGTATGAAGAGGAACTTTGAGATGATTTGGTGTGAAGCGAACCTGTAAAGTTTGATAGGTTCAACCATTATAAAGTTGAATGGCTTTCCTTAAAAACTAATTCTAATTGCTTTTTATCAATGGGTTTTACTAGATGTTCAAAGTTATTTATTTTACAAGAAAGATGTGGTTTTGATAGATCATCCCAATGACTATCTTTTTCATTAAAAAGAGCTTCTACTTTTTTAGCATAACTGGGAAGAATGGGTTTTAAGCTTAAGACAAGGAAGTAAAAGACGTTAAGAATGTCTGTAATGTTCTGACGTGCTCTTTCAGGATCTTCTTTAATGGTAATCCATGGGCTTGTGTGATCGAAATGACGATTAGCTTCTTCCGCAAGAACTCTTAGTTTGCGAATCACCTTTGAGAACTCTCTTTTTTCATAACATGTGGCTAAAGTATCTATAGACAGTTGACAGGCTTTAAAAAGCTTTTCTCCTTCTAAAGAAAGTTTATCGCTTAAAAGACTGTCTAGTTTTTTGTTAAGCATTTTAGCACTTCTGGAAGCTAGGTTGGTGATTTTTCCTATGAATTCAGAATTAATTTTTAGAATAAAATCTTGGGAATTAAAATCTAAATTTTCACAAGTTCCGTTGAGTTTAGAAGCATAATAGTACCTTAAGAACAAAGGGTTGATGTGATTTAAAAAAGCTCGTGCTGTAATGAAGTTGTTTCTAGATTTACTCATTTTTTCTTTGTTTACAGTGAGCATGCCGTGGACAAAAACATAGTCGGGGGTTTTGAGGTCACTGGCTTTTAGGACAGAAGGCCAAAACAGAAGATGAAAATACGCAATATCAGGTCCAATAAAATGGTAAATTTCACTTTTTTCAGACCAAAAATCCTCAAAGTTTTTCTTGTTCTTCTCACACCAATTTTTTAAAGAGGCCATATAGCCTATAGGAGCGTCTAACCATACATAAAAAAACTTATCTTTTTCTTCTGGAATTTCAAAACCAAAATAAGGACTGTCTCTTGAAATATCCCAATCTTTAAGATCGTCTTTGAGCCACTCTTTGTGTTTATTAGCAACTTCCTCTTGTGTATGTTTAGGGACGTAATCTTTTAAGAAATCTTTAAATTGACTGAGCTTAAAAAATAAATGTTTTGATGTTTTCACTTTAGGGCGACGGTTACAAAGTACACAAAAAGGCTCTTTGATGTCTAAGGTAGAATAGAAAGCTCCACAGACCTCACAACTATCTCCGTATTGATTTTCAGCTTTGCAAAAAGGACAGCCTCCCTTTATAAAGCGATCTGGTAAATATATTTTATCATAATCACAATAAAGCTGTTTTATGTTTTTTTCCTCAATAAGATTTTTTTCTTTTAATTTTTTATAAATAAGATAAACAAAACTTTTATTTTCGGGTGAATGTGTTGTATAGAAATTAGTGAATTCTATTTCAAAATCTGTAAAATCTTCAATGTGTCTTTCATAATACTTTGCAATTAATTTTTCTGGAGTGATATTTTGTTGTTGTGCTTTAAGCATAATAGGGGTTCCGTGGGCATCATCACCACATAAATAAAGACACTCATGGCCTTTTAGTCTTTGATACCTTGACCATATGTCTGCTTGAAGATATTCAACTAAATGCCCTAAGTGAATGGGCCCGTTTGCATAAGGAAGCCCTGCTGTCACAAGAATCTGTTTTTTTACTTTCTGAGGCATTTGTTTTTAGTTTAAATGAATTTTTTCATAACTAGTAACGCAAAGCATTACTGCTTTTCTTTTCCTTTTTTTAGTTTTAGGTTTCTCTTAATTTAATTTCCTTTGCCAAATTTTTGAAAGGTTAAAAAAAAAATTGAGCTTAAGGAAAAATTGAAGGAAGAAAAAAAGTCTTTGAATGAAAAAGGAAAAATAAGTTGAAATTCATCAAAGGCTAAAAAAAGAAAATTAACGAAGGGAGAAATAAAATGAAAAAAGCATTATTTATAATGTTAGTTTTGTTCTACAGTGCTTTAGGAGGGACTGTTGAGGAACAAAATGAACAAAAATCAACAAGTTCAGTAATCACAACTACAAATAAAACAAAAACCACTGCTCCTGCACCTGAAAAGAAAAGTCCTTTTTTAGGTTATTATTATATAGAAGGAGGTTCTAACTTAGCTCATGATAGTTTTTCAGGAGCTCAGCTCTTAGGAGTGGGTTATTCGCTTTCAAAAAAAGATACTCTAGGTGTCGTTATTGGAAGTACACTCAACTATTTATCTCAAGATTTTGAAAGTGTAGCTACTCTTCTAGACCCCTATCTGGGATATTCTCGTAAGTTAGGTAAGCTTTCAGGAGGACTTGAAACTTCTTTAAAAATGAGGTATTATATGCCTGTATCGGAGAGAAGTCGTGAAAGTAAAAAACATACTTTTTATGGCCGGGTAAGTTTTGTTAAAACTCTTAACAAGACTGTAGCTTTGTCCTACTACATCAATCCTGTCTACTACCATTATTTAGCAGATAATGCAGGAAAGAAATTTTTTAAACTAGATAACAGCATTAAATTTTCTTATAAAATGAATGACAAAGTGTCTTTGTGGACAGAAGTTGATTACTCTATGTCTTTAAATAGAGCACAAGAACAACAAGCTCAGGAGCCTTCTGAGCCTTCTGAGCCTTCTGAGCCTTCTGAAACTGAGAGACCTGAAGAAGAAACACAAAAAGAATTTTATAGTCAAGAAGGGTTTTTAGATATCTCTGGAGGCTCTAGCTTTTCTCTTACAGAAAATATGGCTTTAGATGTGTTTGCTTCTGCAGGGAGACAAACTCACAAGGCTGATACATTTCTTTCATTAAGTAAAGTTAGTTATACGGTTAGTCTTCTTTATAGCTTCTAGAGAGCTTTTAGAAGAACAATCAAATGAAAGTAAAAAACAGCTTCTTTTAAAAGAAGCTGTTTCTCCTGATTTTATCAGTAGGGGGTTTTTTATGCATCAAGTTATCAATCAAGTTATCATATAGTGCTTCCGTTTAGGTTTTCAGGTTTTTTCTCTAGAGAATCGACCGGAAAATCTAAACGTATTCACTATATGGTTGCAACATTATTAACCCGAGTAAGGAGCAGCACTGAAATTAGTCCATGATCTTTTCCATGAATTTCCCCTGTTTCTGCGGACAGTCAATTTTCTCTTAAAGTCTCCGTGAAATGTTATAAAAAAACATTATTTTTGCTTTGAATTTAAAATTTTTTTGACAACATTTAAATACAATTTGTGCTCAAGGGGAGCTAGACGTGAATGTAGAGAAAAAGGAGTGTCGTTAGGCAAAACAGGAAGTTTTATTTGATCAACAATCTCTCCTTCATCATAGTTTTCATTGACCCAGTGAACTGTAGCTCCTGTTAGGGGTTCTTTATTTTCTAAAATCGCTTTGAATACATTAAGGCCATAGAAGCCTTTTCCTCCATATTGAGGAAGAAGAGAAGGATGAATGTTGAGAATTTTTCCTTTAAAATGAGCTAAAGTTTCAGGACCTATTTTTTTTAAAAACCCACACAATAAAATCAAGTCAGGTTTTAAAGTTTTCAATTTTTGACTTAAAAGCATATCTTCCTTAGAGTTTTTTGAGTCTATGAAGTAAACGGGGATATGGTGTATGTGAGCTCTTTTGACAGCTTGGGCTTTTCTCTTATCTGTCACTAGGAGTTTGATTTCACAGTTCATACGAGAGCGGTTGTCAATAAAAGCCTGAAAACAAGAACCTGATTGAGAGGCAAAAATGACTAAGGAGTGCATAGAAAATTCCTTAAGATAAATTCGTTTAGGTTACTGTTTGATCGATGTTGCCAAAAAGGTTGTTTCCTTTTTCATCAAGCATAAAAATTCTTACACGATCTCCTTTTTTCATAAAAGGTGTTATAATATGGCCTGTCTTAATTTTTTCTAACATTCTTTTCTCGGCTAAACAACTGCTTCCTTGAGAGGTGTCTTCATTAGACACAGTACCGCTTCCAATAATTGTACCTGCTGAGAGCTTTCTTGTATAAGCAATATGACTTATAATCTGCCCAAAAGAAAAGTGCATTTCTTTAGCATTAGCTTTTCCAAAAAAGTGGTTATTGTATTTCACATGGAGGGGAAGATGGATGCGTCCACTCTTCCATGCATTTCCTAGCTCATCTAAAGTTAAAGCAAAAGGAGCAAAAGAGGAGGAGGGTTTACTTTGTAAAAAACCAAAACCTCTTTTCAATTCTTCAGGGATGAGATTTCTTAAGGATACATCGTTAATTAACACGACAAGACGAATGTAAGATAAAGCCTCCTGAGGACTGATTCCCATAGGAACATCATCCACAATGACACCTACCTCGGCTTCAAAATCAGTTCCATGTTCAAAATCGATTTGAGGAATTTTTTCTGTAGGAGTTAAAAAGGTATCACTTCCTCCTTGGTAAACAAGAGGTATCGTTTCTAAAGTTTCAGGTAGGGGAGCTTTTCTTGCTTGTCTTACAAGCTTAATATGTTGGATGTAGGCTGAGCCATCGATCCATTGAAAACTGCGAGGAAGAGGGGAATGGAACTCTTCTTCTTTTACAGGGTGGTTTTTTACTTTTCTTTCATTGACTTGTTGGTATAGCTTGAAAAGCTTATCTTTGATTTCAGTCCAATGTTCTAAAGCCTCTCTTAAATGGGATGCAATAGAATGTGCTTGAGCATAAACTGTGTTGTCTTGACTAACTACGACAAGACTGCCATCTCTATGAGAGCTTTTTAAAGTTCCTAATTTCATAACTTCTTATAAACAAAAATTTCTAAAGTCCTTGACAAAAAAAAGTTTCTCAAAGAAAAATACATATGTCAAATCTTACTCTTTTTAGTTATTGGCGAAGTTCCTGTAGCTATAGGGTGCGTATAGCTCTTCATTATAAAAACCTTGCTTTTCAAATCAAGCCTGTGCATCTTGTCAGACAAGAACAATCACGTCAAAGCTATTTATTTCAAAACGCTCTAGGTCAAGTCCCTTCTTTAGTAGTAGGAAATCAGGTTATCAATCAAACCATGGCCATTTTATTTTACTTAGAAGACATCCACCCTAAACCCCGCCTTCTACCTTTTGAAAAAAAAAATCTTGTCATAGAGCTGTCAGAGATCATCAATTCTGGAACACAACCTTTACAGAATTTTTGTGTTTTAAAGAGGCTTAAGGCAGAGGGTGTGAATGTGGAGGAATGGATCAAATTTTGGATAACAAGAGGTTTAAAAGCCTTTCAGAAGAGGATTTTAGGGCTTTCACTTAAAGGAAAGTACTCTTTAGGAGATCATCTGACTTGGGCTGATGTATTTTTAGTTCCCCAGCTTTATAATGCAAGACGATTTAAGATCGATTTAACTGATTTGAAAAGACTTGTGGAAATTGAAGATCATTGTCTGAAATTAGAGTGTTTCCAAAAAGCCCTTCCTGAAAACCAAGAAGATGCATCTTTGTGATGGATTCTTTAATGACGCTTTTGTTTTTTTGTCTTTTAAGTTTGGTTTTAGGTGTTCTTATAGGCTTGAAATGGGGCAAAAAACATGCTCAGTCTGTAGCAGATCAAAGACTTGAAGATTTTTTTCAGAAATTTATGGCAAAGAATTTAAAGAGCTCTCAAGAGGGTATGGATCTTATTTTAAAGCCTTTTAAAGAGAATATAGAAAAATTTGAAAAAAAAGTCGAAAAGGCCTACTCTCAAGAGTCAAGAGAACGATTTGCTTTAAAAAATGAAGTAAGTCATATAACAGAAATTAACAAAAAAATGACAGATGAAACGGAAAAACTTATAAAAGCTCTTAAAGGAGATGTAAAAAGCCAAGGAGTGTGGGGTGAGATGATTTTAGAAAAGATTTTACAATCTGCAGGGCTTGTTGAAGGCGATAATTACATTCTTCAAGGAAAAGACTTAAAAATGAGAGATGAAGATAAAAGACTTCAAAAACCTGATGTTGTGGTTTTGCTTCCTGATAATAAGCAAGTTGTGATTGATTCGAAAGTCTCTTTAACTTCTTACGAAAGAGCTTTATCAGCAGCAAAAAGTGAACAAAATGCTTACCGAAGAGATTTTTTGAAAGCTTTAGAAAATCATATTTTAGATTTAAGCAAAAAATCTTATCATCAATCAGAAAAACTTCAGTCCTTTGATTTTACTTTGATGTTTGTTCCCATAGAAGGAGCTTTCCATTTAGCTCTTAAAGAAGACCCTCATTTTTTTACAAAAAGCTTAAAGTCTTCTGTGGTTCCTGTAAGTCCTACAACTTTATTGATTGTTTTGAGAAGTGTTAATTTTTTATGGAAGTTATCAAGCCAGCAACAGAACAGTCAAGAAATTGCCTTAGAAGCAGGTAAATTGTATGACAAGTTCGCTTCTTTTGTGACCTCTTTAGAATCAGTAGGTCATGGTTTGGATCAGGCCCGTGAGCATTATGATCAAGCTTTTTTAAGGCTTAAAACAGGTTCGGGAAATTTAATTGATAAAGCACAAAAATTACAAAAGCTAGGCTTGGTTACAAAGAAAAGTTTAAATAAAGAACTTTAAAAAGATTAGTGATTGGTGAAGAAATAGTTAATTAGAAGATCGTAGAGGGTTTAAAAATGAGTTTTAGAATTGTTTTGTTTGAGCCTGAGATCCCTTCCAATACTGGGAGCATAGGTAGAACTTGCTTAGGGTTTAATTCAGAACTTCATTTGATAAAACCCTTTGGTTTTGATTTAAGTGATAAAAAAGTAAAAAGAGCAGGGCTGGACTACTGGCCTTATGTAAAGCTTTTTGTTCATGAAAATTTTAGAGCTTGGTTTGAAAAAGTTGAAAATAAGAGAAGAGTTTTTTTCTTTACAACAAAAGTGAAAAGACATGTTTTTCAAGCTCAATTCCAAAAAAAAGATTGGCTTGTTTTTGGACCAGAAACAAGAGGTTTAGACAGAATTCTTTTGCATGAATATCAAAAACAGTGTCTCACTATACCTCATACAGAACGTATTAGAAGTTATAACTTGGCTTCAGCAGTGTCTATGGTTTTAATGGAGGCGGTAAGGCAAGTGGATTTTTCCATGAGCCTGTAAATCAGTTACACAATTTAATTTACAGGCTCGGAAGATCATATTTCGGCCAATTTAAAAGGTGGGCTGTCTATGGAGAACTCTTAGAAAAAGGCAATCCACTTTATAAGAGAAAAGTAAAAATCTCTAAATTTGAAGAAAAGGGTTTAGATGTAAATATCGCAACTTTTATGATAACAGACTGTTTTTAAAATAAATGTGATGTTTCCGTTCTTCTTTCAAACGATTCTCCTGAGTTCAGTATTTCGGAGCGATGCAGTAATTATAAGTATTTAATATAATTAGATTTTTTTATTTTCTTGTTTGACAAGACAATCAACAAATGTAAGTCGGTTTCTTAACAGCCCTTGACTTCTACTGAGGAGGATATTTCTTAGATGAGTCGTTTGCTTTCTGCTCTAGATTCTTTAGAGAGTGATCCAGAAAATTTACAGAAAAAAATATTTCAAGGTGCTCAGAAAAGGTACAATCTTGAGCTAAAAGGGTTAGTGTACGATGTTACAAACACATACCTTTATGGTAGCAAATGTCAGCTTGGAAAATTAGGAAAGAGTAAGGATGGGAAACGTGGAAATCCTTTGATTCAAATTGGTTTGGTGACAACTCAAAAAGAAGGAATACCAGTGTTTCATAAAACTTTTAGTGGAAACATACACGATAGCAGGACTCTACTAACCCGAGTTTCGACTTTTTTCAGGGCTAAAGGCTAGCTAATATAAACAAATACCTCAGACTTTTGTAAGATTTTCTTGAAGAAGCAACTTACAAGAAAAAACACCTTGAGAGTTATAAAAAAACATACAAGGAGGTCTAAGATGTTTAATTCTAATTATATCATATCAATTTATGTTCTTGTCGATGATTTTTTAACCCCTCTCATACAGCAGCATCCAGAACTAGTTTCCAAAAATAAAAGAGGTTTTTCTTGTGCTATGTCTCCCAGCGAAATTATCACTCTTTGCTTACTTTTCCAAAGTTCTGGCTTTAGGAATTTTAAAGCCTTTTATCAGTTTGCAGAAGTCTATCTTAAACCTTATTTTCCTAAAATGTTGTCTTACTCCCGATTTGTGAACATCAAAAAAGACATGGCTTTTTTGATGTTTCTTTTCTCGACAAGCCTTATGAGTAAAACCACCGGCATATCATTTATTGATTCCACATCGATTTTTCTTCAAAAATAAAAGAATAGGACGAAATAAAGTGTTCTAAAAGTTAGCTAAAAAGAGGCAAAAGTAGTATGGGCTGGTTCTTCGGATTTAAACTCCATATTGTTATCAATCACCTCGGAGAACTTTTAAGTTTTACCTTAACTCAGGGAAATGTAGATGATCGAAAGCCTGTTATAGGTTTGTGTAAAGGGCTGGTGGGGAAACTCTTTGGAGACAAAGGTTATATTTCATCAGACCTTTTCAAAAAGCTTTTAAAAAAGGGAGTTAAGCTTATTACAAACGTCAAATTAAATATGGAGAATAAATTGATTCCCTTATTTGACAAGTTGATGTTGAAAAAACGTTCTGTTGTGGAAACAGTGATTTGTAATAGACGTTATATGATCTGACAGTTACCCTTTCTGGGTTGATAAAAAACTGTCTGTCAGTTTTCGTTCTGTTCAATCATCTTTTGCCTTACTTTTTGTTTTCCGTCAAGGAAAGTTTCCATAGGTGTTCGACCACAACACATTTTTCCCTGATGAGTTCTCCTTTCATTATATTTTACAAGCCACAAGTCAAGGTCAGACTGCAACTCTTCTATGCTTTTGTACACTTTTTTTCTAAACTCCACTTGATAAAACTCCTCTAAAATTGTTCTATGAAATCTTTCACAGATGCCATTGGTTTGAGGATGTCTTGCCTTTGTTTTTGTGTGTTCTATATTGTTGATAGCCAAATAAAGCTCATAATCGTGACGATCTTGAACTCCACAGAACTCTGTACCCCTATCTGTTAACATACGAAGCAGGGGCACATCATGGTGTCTTCAAAAAAAGGAAACACTCTATCATTGAGAAGGTCAGCTGCTGTAATAGGTGTTTTCGTTTTATAGAGCTTACAGAAAGCAATTTTTGAGTAAGTGTCCACAAAGGTTTGTTGATAAAGACGTCCTACACCTTTCATAGTTCCCACATAAAAAGTGTCCTGTGAGCCTAAATAACCAGGATGAGCTGTCTCTACCTCTCCGCACTCTAAATCCTCTTGTTTCTTCTTCTCTAGGGCTTGTAACTGCTCCTCTGTGAAAACCAAGCCTTCCTCTGCAGACTTCTTTTCTAAAGCTTTCAAACGCTTTTTGAAAGTCTGAACTTCCCCTGTTTCTGCGGACAGTCAATTTTCTCTTAAAGTCTCCATAAAATGGAGGTAAAAGAAAGAATGGAAAAAGTAAAACAGTACTCGGAAGAGTTTAAAAAGCAAGCCATTGAATTGGCAGAGGAAATAGGTGCAAAGGAAGCCTCAGAGAAGCTAGGACTGAGAAATTTCCAAGTGATAAGCTCTTGGAAGCGTTTTCTAAAGCCTGAAGTAGAAAGACAAGCTTCCCATGACTTGGCTTCGGCATTGGAGGAAATAAAGAGGTTAAAAAAGGAGCTGGTCTATGAGAGGCGGAGTGTAGGTATATTGAAAGAGGCAGCGGCTTTTTTTTCAAAGGAAATCCTGAAATGAGATTTAAGGCTATGTTTTATGTAAAAGAGAAAGGGCATCCAGTGCTTCGCATTTGCGAATTATTAAGAGGATCTCGTTCTGGTTTTTATAGTTTTTTAAAAACCAGGGGAAAGCTTGAAAAGGATAAAAATCTGGAGAAAAACATAGAATCTATTTTTAAAAAAAATAAAGGCTGTTATGGTTCCCCCAGGGTGTATAGGGAATTAAAGCGTTGCGGAGTGAGTGCTGGAGAAAACAAAGTAGCTCGAATTATGAAACTAAAGAATCTCAGTGCCCGTCAGAAAAAACCCTATGTTCCTAGAACAACAAAGAATAACCCTCTCATGATTAAGTCTCCTCGGTTGTTTAAGACAGGACAGAGCCAAGCAGGAAAAGAAAACCAGGTATGGTGTTCGGATTTAACCTATATTCCTTTTAGAGATAAATTTCTGTATTTGGTTGTATTTTTAGATGTCTATAATCGAGAGATTAAGTCTTGGAAGCTCTGTGAGAGCTTGGACGGGGTTCATTCAAAACAGGCTCTGAGAGCCGCAGTCCAATCTGTTTCTGGGAACTTAGAGGGCTTGATAATCCACTCGGATCAAGGGGTTCAATATTGTTGCGAAGGGTTTAGAAAAGAATTGAAATTCTTTGGCCTCAAGCAATCTATGTCTAGGAAAGGAAATTGTTATGATAATGCGTTTGTGGAGAGCTTTTTCCATACGTTGAAGGATGAACTGGAATACAAAGACTGTACAACGAAAGAAGAGTTGGAGAAAAAAATTGCAATTTACATGGATTGGTATAACAAGGTAAGAATGCATTCTTCCTTGAAATACATGAGCCCAAAAGAATTTAAACAAAGGAGGGCTTTAAGAACATAAAAACTGTCCACTTTTTTGGGGGAAGTTCAACCATCAATAATAAAAAGATAGCCCTTATCTGAACCTCTAGAAACAAGGTTCTCTAAAATGTAATAGACGTTATATGATCTGACAGTTACCCTTTCTGGGTTGATAAAAAACTGTCTGTCAGTTTTCGTTCTGTTCAATCATCTTTTGCCTTACTTTTTGTTTTCCGTCAAGGAAAGTTTCCATAGGTGTTCGACCACAACACATTTTTCCCTGATGAGTTCTCCTTTCATTATATTTCACAAGCCACAAGTCAAGGTCAGACTGCAACTCTTCTATGCTTTTGTACACTTTTTTTCTAAACTCCACTTGATAAAACTCCTCTAAAATTGTTCTATGAAATCTTTCACAGATGCCATTGGTTTGAGGATGTCTTGCCTTTGTTTTTGTGTGCTCTATATCATTGATAGCCAAATAAAGCTCATAATCGTGACGATCTTGAACTCCACAGAACTCTGTACCCCTATCTGTTAACATACGAAGCAGGGGCACATCATGGTCTTCAAAAAAAGGAAACACTCTATCATTGAGAAGGTCAGCTGCTGTAATAGGTGTTTTCGTTTTATAGAGCTTACAGAAAGCAATTTTTGAGTAAGTGTCCACAAAGGTTTGTTGATAAAGACGTCCTACACCTTTCATAGTTCCCACATAAAAAGTGTCCTGTGAGCCTAAATAACCAGGATGAGCTGTCTCTACCTCTCCGCACTCTAAATCCTCTTGTTTCTTCTTCTCTAGGGCTTGTAACTGCTCCTCTGTGAAAACCAAGCCTTCCTCTGCAGACTTCTTTTCTAAAGCTTTCAAACGCTTTTTGAAAGTCTCTAAATTATTTCTCAGCCAGACCCCTCTAACTCCTGCAGGAGAAATAAAAATTCCTTTTTTCCTTAACTCATTGGACGCTCTCAACTGTCCATAGGCAGGAAGTTCTATAGCGATCCTTAAACAAGCCTCTTCTGTCGTTTGATCAACTCTGTTTTTTAAATTAGGCTTTCTACGACTTTGCTCTCTTAATGATTCTAAACCTCCTTCCTCTTTGAGTGTCTTGTAACGATAAAATGTATCTCTTGAAAAGCCCATCACCTTACAAGCTTGAGATACATTGCCTAACTCTTCTGCTAATTGCAAAAGACCTACTTTTGATTTTATAATTCTTTCTTGATATGTCATTTTTGTTATCCTTTCTCCACCCTTTGGGGTGGTATTGTTTATTTAAAAGGGTAACCTCTTTTCATCTCTTTGACATTTCGAGACGTGTCAGATTAAGTTGCGACTATTACATCTAAAAGATCTTTTGTCAGCTCGCAATTTTCTGTAGTTCCTTCTCGTAACCCTATAATGTGCTTTTTGCCCGTCACGTCGATACCTAAAGCAACCACCACTGTACGATCTCCAAAGCCTACTCCATCTATCATGACTGAAACAAACTCATGCTTAGACAAGTCCTTAGAGCTTATCTCATCTAAAGCCTTCTTAGAGGAATTTACAAAAGCTCTAGAAACAGAACTCTTCTTAACTCCTGTGCCACCAGAAATCTCCTCTAAAAGAGGATCGTAGTCCCTTGTTGAAACTCCATGGAGAAGGTGGTTCTGAATCTTTTCAGTGAAAACATCGTAGTTTCTCAAAGCAGAGTATGTTCGCAGTTTGACATCTTTTCCGTCTTTTTTAACTCTGGGCTTTCGAATCGAAACTCTTTGTCCTTGAGCATAAACAGACCCAGGATCGCTTCCATTTCGCATGCATTCTTCCTCTCGATCGTATAGTGGACCACAGAGCTTAGTGACTTCGTCATTAAATATCCAGTAGATTACGTCAAGAATTCTATGCTTCATATAGTTATGAACAGCATCTTGAATCTCCTTGTGATCCGATAGTTCTTGAATTGATATTTTTTCTTTTGTATTCTTCATTTTGGACTCCTTTTGTTTAATTTTTAATTCATTCTAAATATTTATTAAATCCTAGGTGGACTTAAAAATCCACCAGGGAGTCCTCTTATCTGCTCCATTTTTGAACAGAATTCCACCGAGAAATGGGACATCCTCTAATCAAAGGAGAGCTTTAGATATAAGAGAATCTCGTTTGGACGAAATTGCAAACGCACAAATTCTTTTGTCTAAAAATATAAAACCAGGTTTGGAAAAATACCTTACTCCAACAGGAAGATTAAGGAGAGATCGGTTGAATTTAGAATCTGAGTTTGATGGTTACTCTTGTATATTTTCTACAAAAAAGATCTCTGCAAAAGATATTGTTAATTTGTACTATAAGAAAGAGGTAATCGAAAAATTTTTTAGGACCTTAAAGGGAATAACAAATTTGAGACCAATTCGTCATTGGCTTTACAACAGAGTTCAATCACATGTCTTTATATGCTATTTATCTTGTCTGATACTTTCAATTCTAAATATGACCGAAAAAATAAAACTAGACTTATCAAAACAGTAGCTTTGAATAAAGTTCAGGAAAAAATACTAAGATCTATTGGAAAAAGTCTTGTCAAGAAAACGTCCGTCTGTAGTGTACATTTTTGAGCACGAACTCAGGTGAGTTGGTCTTCACTTCAAACTTCTTACCCTCTCTTATCCAACCATATGAAATCGCAGGGCCCCACTCAGGATGTGTGGAATCAGCAAAGTAAACAAGACCACCCTTCTTCTTAATTCTCTTGTATTTACGCACAAACTTTTTCTGCTCTTCTCTCTTCGCTTTGCCCGGTATCGCTGTGGCTTTTTTATAAGAAAAACCAAGGCGATGGAGAAGATCAATCGCACCACTTGTTGAGTACGTAATACCAAAATTCTCCTCAATGAACTGAATAACAGACTGTGATGACGGAAAAATTCTTTTTTCTAACTCCTTTAAAAGCATTTTCTCCTCTTTCTTAGTTAAAAAGGACCTTTTAGGGTTGTAATTGTCGTTGATTAAGCACTCTATCCCGCCTTTGTTATAACGATCTCTACAGGCTCTTATCGTGCCCTCATCAATGAAAAGAAAACGGGAAATATCTTTACACAACTCACCTTTATCTAAATGGAGAATTGTCATAATCCTTTTTACGTATTTAAGATTTTTCTCTAGAGATAGTTCATAGAGTAAATCTTTTCGCTCTTTTTTTGATAGAAACCCTGACATATGAAACTATTTTTAAAAATAAATGACTTTTTATCAAGGCCTTAGAATAAAAACTAGACTTCAACTCAAAAAAAACTGAAAACCTAAGCGGAAGCACTATATATCTTAAATAGAAACCGAAACCTGTTTAGATAGCTTTTTTTCAGCCTTCTTCCAATCAGGAAGATGTATTGACATGAGAGATTTGAACAATTTCCCATGGTTTGACACTTTTAAGTGTAGAAGTTCATGGACAATTACAAAATCTTGAATTGCCTCATCCATAAACAAGAGTTCACTATTAAAATTTACATTTTTTTCTGAAGTACAGTAACCCCATTTTTTCCTCATTCTCTCTAAGCGAACATCATAAGGGAATACCCTCATTTTTTTTGACCAAGCCTTTACTCTGTTTCTAAATTTTTTTTCTAATTCATCCACTTTCATATATCTTTCTCCTTGATTTTATTAAAACTTCAGTTAATTTAATCATTTTTTCTTCATCCATTAAAGAAATAAGCGTTCTATAAAGATTAATTTTAAGCTGTCTCAATTCTTCAGAGTTACTATTAAAATGTTGAAACTTTTTAAATGAGCTATCAATCTCTGATGCTAGAGTTTTGGAATTCTCTAGTTTATATTTTGAAAGCAGCCAATAAATTAAAAACACATCTTTTTCCATTCCTAGATTTTTTTTATTCTCTCTGCTATCTATTATTTCACAAGATAACTTTAAAAGCTCTTCTAAAAATTTTTTTGATTCTTCTTGCTTTTCTTTGAAATTTTCTAAAATAGAGTTAGCTTTTTCTTCTATAGAAATAAGAACAGGATTTTCGTTTTTTTCTTTTTCGGCAGTTTCTAAAATGGTTTTTATTAAGTTCATAATTTTCACAGAATCAGCACTTTCTTGATCTTCTTTTATTTTCTTTAAAGTTTCAGTATTGATATCAAAGGTTTTTCCGATATTAAAATTATTGATTTTAGATTTTTCTCGGATCAATTTTTCAGTTTTCTTTGATAGACTACCCAAAAATTTACTTTTCTCACGATAAGCATTTATTAAGAGCTTATAAATTTCTATAATCCTTTGATACCTTGGTAAATAAGGGTGTAGTCTTTGATCAGGGGATAGTATCTCATAAAAAGCCTCAAGCTCCTTTACTTTTTTTATGAAATCTTTTCTTTTTTCTAGGTTGGAAAAATCTTCGTATATGATTTTTTCTATTTTTTTATCCCCTCCTTCCATTGAAGAGGAAAGAGGTAAATAGTTAAAATCTTTTTCTATAACATCTTTAAATTTATTAAACAAAAGCTCTAAATCTTCAATCACAGCTGTTACTTCATCGGAATCAAAAGAAAGAGCTTTTTTCATATTTTTAAAAATTCCAATAAAGTCCATAATAAGACCACATGGTTTTTGTATGCCCCTATTATCTTCGTAAGGTCGGTTAACTCTTGCAATAGCTTGCAAGAGAACATGATCTCTCATTGGTTTATCTAAATACATACAATAAAGAATCGGAGCATCATAACCAGTTAGTAGTTTATCTGTCACAATTAAAATTTTAGGATCAAAACCTTGTTTTTTAAAACTTTTTCTTATTTGCTGTTCTTTGTCATCTGAAATTGTATATTTAGAAAGCTCTCTTGAGTCATTAAGTCCTTTTGAATAGACAATTTGAGAGTATTCTTCTGGTAAGTGTTTATCTAAATTCTTTTTATAGAGAGTACAAGCTTCTCTATCCACTGCAACGATAAAAGCTTTATAACCAAGTGGCTCAACATTTTCTCTAAAATGTTTAACTATATATTCTGTTACTTTTTTTACTCTTTCATTAGATTTTAAAAAAGTTTTAAGCTTTACAGCTTTCTTCAGTACTTTATTTAAATCCTCTACATCACTAATTCCTTCACTTTCTGCTTGAGCTAAAAACTCAGTTTCCAAAAGTTCATCAGAAAGTCTCATTTGGTTAGACACAATAGTATGTCTAAGTTTTAGAGTTGTGCCATCCCCAATCGATTCTTGAATAGAATACTTATCAAGATAGCCCTTCTTATCATCTTTTCCAAAGATTTTAAAAGTTCCCTTGCCATAAGAAATTCTATCTATTGGAGTTCCAGTAAAGCCAAAAATAGTAGCATTTGGAAGAGCTGCCATAAGACATGTTCCTAAGTCTTTATTTACAGACCTATGAGCTTCGTCAATTAAGATATAAAAATCATCTCTCGTACAACTGTCCTTTTTTATTTCGTTAAATTTGTGGATCATTGAAATAATTAAGCCTCGAAAATCTGATCCTAAAAGTTGTTGCAGTTCTTTTTCAGATCTAGCTTGTCTAATAGGAATAGTCTGTTGGCTCTGCTGACTTTCACCGATTAAAGAATCAATCCACCCAGAAAGCTGACCCTCTAACTCATTTCTATCAATAATCATCATAACAGTAGCGTTAGGGTATTTTTCTAAAATCTTACGTGCTGAAGCAATCATGGTAAAGGTCTTTCCTGAGCCTTGAGTATGCCAAATAAGACCTCGATTTTTATTTTCTTCCATACATCTATTATAAATTTTATCTATAGCTCTTGTTTGATGTTGTTTTAAGACTGTTTTTTGAAGCTCATTATCTTTATTAAAAAATAAAATCCACTCTTTTATTAGAATTAAAAAGTCTCCTTTTTTAAAAAAAGTTTTTATAGCTTCTTCTAGTGTAATATTTCTTTCTCTCTTGTCTGAAATTTCTTTTTTCCAGTTAAAGATATTCTTCCTAGAGTAATTCCATGTTACTCCATAAAAATACTCAATTAAATGAGTTATATTAAAAATTTGAGAGCAAGAGATAATTTCAGGAGTTTCTCTCTCGTAGCGATTAAGCTGTACTATGGCTTCTTCCATAGCATCTATTTTTTTAGAGTTTTTGTTTTCTATAATAGCAATAGGTATGCCATTGATAAGAAGCATTATATCTGCCCTATTAGTTTTTCCTGAAACTCCAACTTGAGACCATTCTTCTGTCACAAAAAAGTCATTGTTTTCAAAGCTTTCAAAATCAATGACTTTTACATTTCTATTTCTTTTTTCTTTTATATCATAAAATGTTTTTTGTCCTCTAAGCCAATCTAGAACTTGTTTGTTACCCTCAAGAGTATCGGGGATGGCTTCTAGCTTTTGTACAATTTCTTGTATGTTTTCTTTACTTAGAAGGTCTTCATTGAGTTTGATAAGATTTTTTTCTAATATATCATAGAAAAACTTGCCTTCTTCTCCTCTTCGATAAGAAAGGGCATCTTCTTGTGAAATAACTTTCCAACCTGCTTTATCGGCATATTTCAAAAAAGGTTCTTGGACTACTTTCTTCTCTGTGACCAATCTTGACATTATTATGTATTCCTTTTGTTGATTAAATTTACAATGAGGCTAATGACAATATCTTTATCCTGAGATTTACTTTCAGCAACAAGAAGAGCTAAGGAAATTAAAGCGTTATCGGCAATTCTTTTAGAGCCATCTTTTGTGTAAAGAATTTTATTTATCTCTAAAAACCAAATAAATAAAAAAGCCCCTGACCTTTTATTGCCATCTATAAATGGGTGATTTTTTATAATAAGATATAAAAGGTTAGCAGCTTTTTCTTCAAGACTTGGATAGAGATCTTTTCCTCCAAAGGTTTGATAAATTGTATTTAGAGAGCTTTCAAATTGACCACTTTGCCTTTCTTTTCCAAAAAGTTCTGTAGCTTGTTTTTTCTTAATAAGCTCAATTTTAAGTTGAGAAATAACCTTTAAGGCTTTTTCGTAATCAATGACTTCACCTTTTTTAGTAGAGACTTTTTCAATTTTTAAAGTTTTATGATCATAAGCATCTAACGTGGCAATGGCATAGGAGTAATCTGTAATTACGTGGAGGAGGCTTGAGCTTTCATCTGAGCTAAGCTTTCTTTCTTGCAAAAGACTTTTCATAAAGCCCATAGTTTTTTCTAAGTCTTTAAGTGTGTCCTCTCGTTCTTTAAGTCTTTTTTCATTTAAAGCATAGCCCTTTACAAGGTATTCTTTTAAGGTTTTTGTGGCCCAAATACGAAAAGCTACCCCCTGCTTGGAGTTGACTCTGTAGCCTACTGAGAGGATAGCGTCTAAATTGTAATACTCAATATTTCTTGTGATCTTGCGGCCCCCTTCAATTTGAACTGTTGCATTTTTTGCAACAGTTGAATTCTTAGATAACTCCCTAGAATCATAGATGTTTTTTAGATGTCTAGAAACAACCCCCTTATCTCTATTGAAAAGCTGGGCTATCTGATCAAGAGATAACCAAATGGTCTCTTTCTCAGGCTCTAATTTGACTTGAATCCCCTTTTTTCTACCCTTTGGGGTGTAGATGACTATTTGGCCTTTATTTTGAGCTTTTAGACTTTGTTGCTTTTTCATTTTTCTACCTCCGAAGTGTCTATATTTAAATTGTGAACTCTAATTTGTCCTGTCATAAGTTTATTAAGCATAGATTTAAAGAGGGCCTTGAGGCTTGTCTTTTGTTCCTCATAATTTTTAATTCTTTCATCTATTTTTGAAAGAATTGAGGCAATTTTTTTTTGTTCAGGAAGTGGAGGTAGGGGAATTAGGAATTCAAGTAGCCTCTTTCCCGATAAATTTGGAATAGTAGTACGATTTCCAAAAGTACCATATACTTTAAGCAATCTTATTCCAACATCTAACCAATACATATAAAAGAGTGAAAAAGTTTCTTTTTTATTTTTAACTCTCAATCTATGTATGTGATTTTGAAAATAACATTCTCTCAACTCTTCACTCCAAATAGCTGTTCTGCCAATATCTCCTCCCTCACAGACTAGTAAATCTCCATACCTAAGTACAAGGACACCTCTATCTTTTAAAGGAATGTCCATCTCATCTACTTTTAGCAAGTTTAAATAACCCCAAAAAACATTAGATGTTCTAAGAAACGGTTTTAGATAGTTACCTATTTGATTTTTTGAAGATAGTGATTTGCCCTGTTTTAGATCAAATTGATTATCAATATTTGATATCTCCCAACTCTCAGGAATCTCTCCAATCTCTGTCATTTTTGTTTTTTCTTTTTTTGTTCCGTAGGTAAAAAGATGCTTCATTGTAGATTTTTTTAGTTCTTGAGTTGCCTTAATAAGCTTATCTTTCATTTCGATACTTCTTTGAATTTTATTAAGAACCGTTGCAATTTTTTCTTGTTCAGGAAGAGGGGGGAGGGGGATTTTGATTCTGCTTATTTTTTCTCTATTTAAAGTGTTCCCCTTAATCTGGCGATCTTGATATTCTTTATAGTCTATATTAGGTAGATAGTAGCTAATAAACATTTTATTTAACTCTTTTTGAGGATGAATAGAAATGATGGCCTCGTTATGAACAAGGTCACAACCTGCAAAACAAGTTCTGCCTATAGTTAATTTAAAACTCATCAATAACGTCCCTTTTTTCACATAATTTTTTCTAAAACATTCTGTCATAGCTCGTTGTGATACTTTTTCCTTTGTCTTTAAAATAATTTGACCTTGCTTCATGTCAGCTATAGTAAGCCATGGAAAGTTTCCATCATCCCAATACTTTTTTATATTTCTTGCAGGAGTTCTTCCTGCCGAAAAGCTACATAGATTTGAAAAGCTCTCAACTTCCCAACTCTCAGGAATCTCTCCAATCTCTGTCATTTTTGTTTTTTCTTCTTTCATTTTTTATTTCTCTTTTTAGAGTTTAATCGCTTAGTATTACTTAAGTAGTTTTCTCTTGAAATAACACTTCTCCCTAATTCTTTTTCAGTTTCTTTTCTTGCCTTTCCAGCGACAGAGCCACCTCGGCGTGCTACTTTTTTATTTTCAGGCATATCCTTTGGCTTTTCTTTTTTAGAAATTTCAGTTGTGACTTTTTCACCAAGCATAGTAAAAATTAACTCTAGATCGTTCATATTATCCCTGAGATTGGCTTTTGAAGTTTTAGGTATCCCTTTAAAGCTTTTGTATGTGTTTGGGGTCATTCCAAAAGTAGCTTTGGATATTTCGGCGGTTAAAATAGAGTAGCCTTTGTCAGAGGTAATTCCCCGCTCTTTCCATTCATCTGTAAGGTTTTGACGAATGGCAATGCCCCTTAGACGCTTATCAATCCAGTCTTTAGGATAGCCCTTTTTTTCATAAAGAGATTTCATTCTTTCCTGAGCTAGTTCAGGGTTTTCTATCTCATCTAGTCTTTCTTTTCCTACTTGGGCCAGCCACAATTTAAATGGCTCGGCTTTTTTACTGGGGATGGATTGGATAAGACGGAGGACATCTTTAGCATTTCCGGCTAGAATCTTCCTTTTCTTACCACTATCAGTCATCATTTCTACCTTGGGACAATTTGTCCCAAGGTAGCCCTTTAGTTCAATATCTCTCTTGCGAATTTTTCTTAAATAATCTGTTGGATTAGTGCTATCTGTCAAAACCTCTACAATATCCACCACAGAGTAATACCACTCATTATTATGCCAAGCCCTTCTGATCTTATGGCTTTGAAACAGAACGGTTTTATTTTTTGCTTCCAAGTTTTTCTTCATATAAACACCCTCTATAAAAAGTTATTTTAAATCTATTTTGGACATTATTTCGCTTAACTCTTTATCTATTTTTTTAGATTTTGATCTTAATGCCTTAAGCTCATCTAGCACCTCTGGAATTTCTCTATAAGTTTCAGCATCAGCTAAGCTGATGAAACGCGAGGGAGAGAGATTGTAATCGTTTTTTTCAGCTTCTTTTTTTGTAATAACTTTTACAAACTTTTCCTCATCTTCTCCTTTTATAAAAGCTTTAGCTATTCTCTCAATACTCTCTTCTGAGATATGATTCTTTGGTCTTCCCTTGTAAAACTCTTTACTAGCATTTAATAAAGTGATTTTATCTTTTTTATTTTTTGGCTTATTTTTGGTTAAGAAAACAATAATTCCAGACGCTGAAGTGTTGTAAAAAAGGTTTTCAGGAAATAAAAGAACTCCTTCTATTAAATCTTTTTCTACAAACCATTTTCTAATCATTTTTTCTTTATCATCATGTTTTGAGCCGCTTCCTTGAGTTACAGCACCAGTATCTAAAACAACAGCCGCTCTTCCTTTGGAGTTAAGAGAGGCTACGGTATTTTGAAGCCAAGCCCAGTCTCCTTTTCCTGAAGTAAAGCCACCATGATTTTCAAATCTCTCAAAAGGATCATTTTCATAAATCGATGTTTCAAAGGGCTGATTCCACATGGGATTAGCTATTACTATGTCAAAAGTTTTAAGACTCCCATCTTTTTCCCTAAACTTAGGGTTTACCATAGAGTCTCCTCTTTGAATTTCTCCATCACTGTCATGAAGGATTTTATTCATAGAACCTAATGCAAAATTATCTTTATTTAACTCTTGCCCATAAAGTTTCAGAGGAAGCCTATTTAAAGGGTTAGAGTCTTTAAGAACAATCTGCAATTTTACTAAGAGACCAAAAGAGCCACAAGCATAGTCATAGGCTGTTTCTCCACCTTTAGGACGGAGTATTTTGGCCATAATAAAGCCTACTTCACGGGGAGTGAAAAACTCCCCTGCTGTCTGCCCACTTTCTTCAGCAAATTTTCTAAGCAAGAATTCATAGGCTCTACCTAAAAAATCAGGCTCTACGTCTTGCAAGCCCAGACGATACATCGAATCGGAAAAAGCCTCTATAATACCTCTTAAGGCAGCATCACTAATTTCTCTTTCCCCTTGTTGGGTAGCATTGTAATCCACAAGATCAATCACCCCACTAAGGTTGTGTTTGGGGTTAGCTTTTACAATGGATCGCATGGTGAGAGTGAGCTGCTCTCCTAAGCTGTGAGGTTGCTTGTCCTTTGGCCATTTAAAAGATTCTTTTCCGCTAATTACTGACCAATGTGCTTCGTTTGGAATATAGAAGCGAACAAGAGACCTATCTATTTTAATCATTTTTAAAGCCGTTTTTTTATCTCCAAATTCTTCAGTAATTTTCTTTACTTCATCATCAAAAACATCAGACAGGCGTTTTATAAAGAGTAGAGGCAAAATATAGTCTTTGAATTTAGGAGCATCTTTTTCTCCCCTAATAGAGCAGGCGGCATTCCAGAGCATTTGCTCCATAGATTTATTGCTTAGAATTGAGCTTTTATGGACCCCCCTTTTTGTTCTTTTTGTGCTCATCTCTGTTTCCACATTTTCATCTATATGAGATACTTCTCTGTATAGCTCTTCTATTTTTTCTTTGGCAGATTTTCTAATGGCAGTTTTTTTATTCTCCCAGCGGTTGACAGTGGCGAAAGAGACCCCCAACCTAAATGCTAACTCTTCTTGGCTAAGACCTAGTTTCTTTCGTATTTCTAATAACTTACCTTGCATATTAGTTTTTCCTTGACTTTACAGCCTATTTATACTATAATTTATGTTATGACAAAAAGATTGATATTTCAAGAAAAATTTATGGCTTTTCTAGAGAAATATAGCCTATAGTAGGAGGAAGCAGCATGATGAATAATGAGAGAAAAGGCAATGAATGTCTAAAGCCTTACAGAGTTCTCTCTTTAGATGGAGGTGGGATGAGAGGTCTCTACACTTCATCAGTTATTAAATCTCTTTCTGAGAGGTTTTGCAAATCGAGTAATAATACCATTTCCAAAAATTAATTCGACATTCTTTTAACGCATTGCATCATGGCTTTCTGATAAAACTCTGTTAAATTTTTAGAGTCATGTCGAAAAAAGATTTAGTTACACAGATTCAAGGGTATGATTTTCTGGCTACTTACAAAGTGGAAAGAAATCCCAATATCAAGATAAAACTCCAAGCTTTGCAGCATATGCAAGACGGAAAATCGATTCAAGAAACAGGGGGAAGTTCACCTCTTGCAAAATCTTATAGAACGTGGTCTTCCACAAGATAGCAAAAAACTGTTTGTGACTGACGGAAGCAAAGCTCTTCGCAAATCCATCAATGATGTTTTTGGACAGAACTCTTTGGTTCAAAGATGCATTCATCATAAGGAGAGGAATATCCTCTCCTATCTTCCCAAAGAAAAGCACTTAGAGTTTAAAAGACGTTGGAAAAAACTTCATGGATTGGAAGATTATGAAAGTGCTAAAAAAGAACATGATAGTCTTCTGAAGTGGCTTAAAAAAATAAGCTCTGAAGCTTCAGAAAGTCTTAAAGAAGCCCATTTAGAAACATTGACAGTCCTTCGTTTAAAAACTCCTCCTCTTTTACGAAAGACTTTAAGCTCTACGAACCCAATAGAAAGTGCCTTCTCTATCGTTCGTCAACAAACAGGAAGAGTGAAGAATTGGAAAAAAAATCCTCGACAAATCTCCTTATGGGTCGCAGCTTCCTTGTTACATGTCGAGAAAAAATTTCGCACTATCAGGGGACATAAACAAATCCCTCTATTTATAGAAGAAATAAATAAAATAACCCTTGAAAAACAAATGGAGATAGCTTAATTATGAAAAAGTCCCTTCTGAAACCCTAACGGGATTACGGACATCCTCGAATTTTGAGTAAAAGCTGTACCTTGAAAAAACATAGCAAAAACTATTATAGTTTTAAAAATTTTGCCTCCTCAAAAGAATCTGTGGGTTCCCGAAGGTTCTTTTGAGGAGGCGTTTGTTTAGATTGAGTTCAGAGTAAAAAATGAAGGAACCTTAGAGAACTTTCAGGAAATTTTAAGATAGACAGTGACGGCTAAGTTGTTAATTTTATTATTTCCTTTTAAATTTTTTAATGATTCTAAGAACTTACAAAAGTTCACGAGCCATTTATAAGAATTCTTTAAAGCTCATAGAATCTTTAAATACTTTGAATCAAAACAAAATATGTCTTAATTGAGAAGCAGGACTAAAGGCAAATGCCTTGAACTTGTGAGAAATGGTTGACATCAAGAACAGGAGCTAGAGGATCAACATGGTAAAGGGGTACACAATGGCAGTCAGGCTGATGGTATCTATCAAGACTACACCTTGCTCCTCTATTACTTCCTGGTGCATGGGTGCTTAAATGTGCTCTAAAACCAGTATTAATACAAAATCTAGCCACCCCAATACCTCCTAAGAAGTGCTTTTCTCTGCACTTTACATTTCTAGAATAAGGATAAAGGTGATTTGGATATCTTCGCAAAAGATCATTGGTATAATTACAGTTATGAAAAGAACGATAATAATTAATATTCATTCTGTCTGCATAGCATTTGTTCCTTTCTACAGGATGATCAAATCTTTCACAAAACCTATCGTAATGAATGCCAGATTGTGTCTTCGAATAACGATTTCCATTGTACTCACAATAAAAGCCATCAGGAGATGTGGCATAGATATTTTCTCTTTGGTGATTGGAACAATTAACCATAAACAATCCTAATCCTCCCCAAAAAAACCATATTATAATAGAAAAAAATCTGTACTTCATAATTTAATTCTTCCTTCTAAAATAAGAGACATTCAAGAAACATGCCAACTTTTAGGCCCTAAAAATCCTTTCTCACAAGGATTATGACAAAAAAGGGCAGATAAAAATTGTCACTTGTCGAAAAATTAAACATCTTGTATAAGATATTTATGAAGGCTTTTATTACAGGTGGAACAGGTTTTGTTGGATCTTGGCTTACAGAGTTTCTCGTAAAAAAAGGGTTTGAAGTTTCTTTACTTTACAGAAAAACAAGTAATTTAAACCTTGTGAAGCACTTAAAAGTAAAGCTCGTTTTAGGTGATCTTAATGATCCTAAAAGCTTAGAAAAAGCTCTTATAGGACAAAAAGTGGTTTTTCATCTAGGAGGCCTTGTAGGTTATGGACAAACTGAACTTATGGAAAAAGTTAATGTAGAAGGCACTTATAACCTTATAGAAGCTGTGAAAAAAACCACAAACCTTGAGCGCTTTGTCCATTTCAGTTCTGTAGCAGCCATAGGAGCAGGATTTCATCCTTCTGACATTTTAAACGAAAACTCTTCCTATAACATAGGCCACCTATCTCTAGGCTATTTTGATACAAAGAAAAAAGCTGAAGATTTAGTGAGAAACTCCGGCCTAAATGCAGTCATTTTAAATCCTTCCACAATTTATGGCCCTCGCGATTCCACAAAACAAAGCCGTAGGATACAACTTAAAGTGGCACAAGGACGTTTTTTGTTTTATACACCAGGAGGAGTGAGTATTGTACATATTAAAGATGTCATTCAAGCAACCTTAAAAGCTTTTGAAAAAGGAGTCAAAGGGGAACGTTATATTTTATCAGGAGACAACCTTACCATTAAAGAACTTTTTAAAACGATAGCTTCTCTTTCATCGGTTTCTCCGCCTCGTTTGTATTTACCTAAACCCATTTTAAAACTGATGGGAAGCATAGGTCTTATGAACAAAGAGGTGGCTACAATCTCAACTCTTTACCACTTTTTTGATCATTCTAAAGCCAAAAAAGAATTAAGTTTTTTGCCCCAATCTTCCAGAAAAGCTCTTCAAGACTCTCTTGAATGGAGTAAGAAACAAGGCTTATTATAAGAACCCAATTTAAAAACCTTAGTTTTTAGGGCGAAGTTTTACATCTTCAGCCATTTGTCTTTTACACTGTTTTACAAGTTCATCAAGGGAAAGGTTTTCAGGATTAGAATCCACACATTTTTTGTAGTTTTCAGAAGCAATACCTCGGTCTTTTGCTCTTTGAATCATTCTCATGCGAGAATTAAAATAACCAGCAAGTTTGTTGGAGGACTGATCCTGTAAAGAACAAGATTCTGAAGAAGAATCACATGAATGAGAAATATGGTCTTTTGTCCTTAATAATCCAGAGCAAGAAAACACTTCATCACAAGCTAATATAAAAATAAATAACAAACTATATTTTATGTATTTCATGAAAAATTCCTATGTTTAAGGTTTTTAATTTTGTTAATTTTATTATAACTGAGATTCAAGTAAAAAAACACAGAATGTATCAAAAAAAAACATTCTCGACCCTCGACTTGCCTCACTAAGAGGTTACTGGATCTTTTTTTGTTGTTTGCATTCAAAATGACTGTTTGAGTTTTCTTATCCCTAGCTTCAAAAGGGCCTAGCTCCTTAAGATCTTTTTCTAAATAACTAAAAATAAAGCCACCCCTATTGACTCTCCTATTAAGTCTTTTAACGTAACTGTTCAGAAAAATTCTAGTAAATTGTTGAAATTTCACTAAAAGCTCCTATGCCTATAATGTTATATAGTGAATACGCTTAGATTTTCCGGTCGATTCTTTAGAGAAAAAACATGAAAACCTAAACGGAAGCACTATATGATGTTTTTCGTTTAGATTTTCAGATTTTTTGAGTTAGGGTCTAGTTTTTATTCAAAAGTATTGATAAATCGTCATTTGTTTTAAAAAATAGTTTCATATGATAATTCTTCCTTTAGATTCTAAAAACTTAAACGGAAAGGACTATATAGTGCTTAAGAAAGCACAAAAAGAAATAAAATGTTTAGAAAAAGATTACAAGCATTTAGAAGAAGAGCATGAGCATTTAGAAGAAGATTACAAGCATTTAGAAGAAGAGCGCAAGCGTTTAAAAAAAGATAATGAACATTTTAAAAAAGAAAATGAGAAGCTAAAAGAGGAGCTTCAATCAATACGCAAGCTTCCTAAGTGGGCCAAAAAGAACAAGAATAAAAATCCAGATGGAAGCCTTAAAAAAGGAAAAAAGAAGGGTCCTAAAAAGGGTCATAAAGTTCATCGAAGAAAAAGGCCTGAGGAAGCGGATCAGGAGACCACTTGGACTCCACTGGTTTGTAGTAAATGTGACTCTGATCTTCCTCCCTCTCATAAGTGGCATGTTCACTATCAGGTGGATTTACCACCTGTAAGTCAAGTCATCACCACGAAACACATTGTAGGCTGGAGTTGGTGCAGTTGTTGTAACAAGGAGGTTTCTGTGAATGATAAGTTGGGAGCGAGTCTTTATGGTCTTAAGTTTCATGCTCAAGTGTGTTATTGGAAATATGAGTTGGGTTTAAGTTTTGGTAAAATAAAAAATCTTTTGTCTGATCAATATGGTATGGAAATCAGTCGTGGTGTTTTGTCAGAGATTATAAGTCGTACGGCAAGGAAGTTTGAGGGGGCTTACGAGGATATCAAGTCCGTATTATCGGAGCAGGGGCATTTGCATGCTGATGAGACAGGATGGAGAGTGAATGGGAACAGTCATTGGCTCTGGAGTTTTTCAAATGATGATGTGTCATTTTATAAGATTGATCAAACCCTAAAATCCCGTTGAGTTATAACTAGGTTTGAGCTTTTTCAACAATTTAAACGCCGAAAAAATTTCTTTTTGACGTTTTGATACTTCGGCTAAAATGATCTTATCATTTGCAAGATGGTAAACTTTAAGTTGATCAAGTGTTCTAAATAACTCCTTTTTAGTAACTTTTTTGTACAACTTTTCCTGATTCATAATCTTATCAATATGAGAAATTAAAATCAAAGCTAAAAAGTTTATAAAAACACTTCCCTTCATTGAAGTGGATGATTTTACCCTACTCCTTTTTTCAAGAATATCGTGCTTAAAAGATCTAAATAATCTTTCTATCCCATCTCTACTACGATAAAGCGATAACACATCCTTCCGATCTAAACCCCTTTCATTTGTAATAAAAATAAACTTTCCCATTTGCATAACTGCCTCTTTGAGGAAAACTTCATCTCTTTCTATAGTACCTGAAATCTGTTAATTTTGGTACTAGGTTTCAGGACTAAGAGCCTGTTTTTTTTCAACAGAATACTCCTGATAAATCATAAGAACGAGTTAATTTAGTCTCATTGAGTTTTTCTGGAGAACTTATAACACACTATTTTTATAGGTCTTTTTAAAGCTATGTTTTTCATAGGCTCTGTTTTTGGATTGAAATTTGATCCTGTCGTTAAGAGTTTTGAGCCATCAACAGGGAGTTGACAAAGCCCCTAAAACATAGTTCAATTTGAACTATGTCTTATAGGTATGAAGAGAAAAGAAATGGAAGCATCTATGTGTATGAGATAAGCAGTTACTGGGACAAAGAAAAAAAACAATCTCGTCAGAGAAGAGTTTATTTGGGCAAGAAGAATCAATCTACGGGGAAGCTTGAAGCCAAGTTGAACAAACATCCTATAGGTTCTGTAGGTGTTGGGGGGGTGCATCTTTTGCGAGAGATCAGCAAGCAATTAAATTTAGTGAAGGTGTTAAAGAAAGTTTTTCCGAAAGAATATGAGAAGGTTCTTTATTTGTCTTTTTTTAAAGTGATTAGGGGGGAAGCTTATTATCTTTATCCGTATTGGTGTCAAGAATCCTTTGTTTCTTCCAAGAATTGTCTTAATTCACCGGACATAAGTAATTTTCTTTTATCTATAGGTTTAGACGAGCAGAGAGTGGAGAGATTTTTTATGGAGTGGATTGGTGTACACAGAGAAAGCTCCAGAGTTTTTATGTTTGATATTACATCTATATCTTCTTATGGTGTTGAGAATGAGTTTTTAGAAAGGGGTTATAATCGAGATGGTGAGTCTTTGGATCAAGTCAATTTAGGAGTTTTAAGTCAGAGCAAGGAAGGTTTAGGCAAAGGAAGTTCAAGCCTTCCTTTGGGTTATCGATTGTATCCGGGCAGTATTACTGATGTTGTGTCATTAAGGAGCGTGTTACAGTTAGCCAAGGAATACGATTTAGATTTGAAGTGTTTTGTTTTAGATAAAGGGTTTTACAGCCAAGAAAACATAAAAGATTTAAACAGGGAGGCTTCATCGTATATCGTCCCTATGAGCTTTAGTACGAGTCTATCCCATGCTTTATTGGGATCTGTGAGTAAGGAGCTTGATTCAATTCCCTCTTCGTTTGTATTCCGTGGTCAAGTTTATTCTTACTGCAAACGAGAAATTAAAATTGGAAAGACTCGTTGTATGGCTCATATATATTTGGATGAAAAGAGAAGGGTGTCTAAAAAAAATGAAATGCTATTGAAGTTGGATTGTTTTGAGCGAAGATTTTCTAAGAAGAAATTTAGGACAAAGAAAGAGTGCGATGAGTGCATAGCAGAAACCTTAAAGAGTGCCAAGAAGCGCTTTACAGTTGTCAAGAAAAAGGGAGGTTTTTTTATTTCGAAAGATTTGGATTATATTAAAAAGCAGATGCGAAAAATGGGTGTGTTGATTTTACTTACCGATTGCGATCAAAAGCTTTCAAAAGATGAGATCTTAGATTTGTATAGAAACAAAGATAGCATTGAAAAGATTTTTTTGTCTTTCAAGCATGATATAAATGAAAAGCGAGCGAGGACTCATTCGCTACAAACCATGAGAGGAAGTTTATTTATTAACTTTATAGCTTTAATTTTAATCTCTCACATAAACAATGTGATGAAAGAAAAGAATCTGTACAAGAAATTTTCAAAAACAGAGGTCTATAAAATTTTAGATAAATTAAAGTTCTATAAATTGGCCACAGGACAAACAAGATTAGGAGAGTTGTCCGGTAAGCAAAAGAGCCTTTATAAAGCTTTTAATGTGACTCGGGAAATCCCACACAGCTTTAAGTTGTAAAATCCCCTCTGACTAATGCGACGCATTACGAGGGCCGAATAAAAACCTAGTACCAAAATTAACAGATTTCAGGATAGTAACCCTTTTGTTTCTCTTCTTTACTTTAAAGAATCTTCTCTTTGACTTCATTGTTTCTTTAATATATTCTTCGGCACTTATTTCATCTTTAAAACCCTTCTCTGAAAAAATTGATTCCAAATATGACATTTTTCTTATCAACAAACTCTCCTCCCTTGCTCTTCTTTCTTTATCTAAAAAAATATGTGCTACACATATAACTCCATTTATTTCTACCTTAGTCCTTACATGAGAGTAAACATTTTCATTGTATAAAAAAGAGCAAATAGGTTTGCTGATTTCTTCATCAAAATCATAAACTAATTGTTTTGCTTTTCGTGTTGTAAAGACCAGTGGTAGGAGGAATTTTAGCTCTTTGTTATTCATTTCTCGTATATTTTCCTTACTATAAAAACCTCTATCCATAACAAAATAATTAACATTAAGTTTATAGTACTTAATCAGTTTAATTATGTTTTTTAAAGTTACTACATCCGATATACTTCCAGGATATATTCTATAAGCTAAAGGTAGTTGAATAGAGTTTTTCCCACGTCTACTGATAATCCCTAAATTTGTTTGACCGAGATTCTCCTTGTCACGGTTATAGCCACGTTCAACTAGTTCGTTATTTTTAAAATAAGAAGAAATGGATGAAATATCAAACATAACTGAATATTTATTGTCCTGCTCATTAATCCAATTGCTAAAAAACACTTCAATTTGCTTTTCATTTTTTCCAATATCCAAGAGCATCTCACTTATTCTCTGGGAATCAAGCCCAATATTGGAAAAAGTATAGGTTTCCTCTTCCCATAGCGTGTATAAATAGTAAGGATCAGCTTGGATCACTTTGTAAAATACAACAGAAAGGTATTTTTTGTAATCGTATGGAAAAACTTTTTTTAGAACTTTTGTTAAATTAATTTGATCAGATAGATTTTTAAGTAGAAAAAAACTGCCAAATTTATAGGAACCTTTAGGAACAATAGAGTTTTTAGAAGTTAAAACAATTTTGCCTGTTTTTTCATCCTTGCGTCCAAGATAAGTTCTTTTTTGTCTTGCTTGTTGCTTGGATTTATCCCAAAAGCTCTTGACTTCATAAACGTAAATTTTTCCTTTAATTTTTTGCTCGACTCTGTAACTCATAGTTATAATTATAACCATGGAAAAAGAGATTGCAAGAAAAAAATTAAAAAAATCACCGTATTTTTAAGCACTTATAAGATTTTGTCAAAATCCTAGTTATAACTTAACGGGATTTTAGGTCAAACTCGTTCGCAAGATGTGGTTAAAAATGTTCTTGGAGAAGTTTTTCGTGGAGTTTTAGTTTCAGATTTTTATGCTGTCTATAACAAGATTGACTGTCAAAAGCAAAAATGTTGGCCCCATCTTTTAAGGGAGCTTCATGGGCTAAAAGAAAAACATCCTAGAAGCAAAGAAATTGCTCAGTTTTCTAAGAGAGCCAAACTTTTTTTCAAGAGGGGAAAAAGGTTGCAAAATGAATATGAAAGTAAAGAGAATATCGATCGAAAATACAAACTGCTTATGCATGATACAGGAAAATGGGTATCAAAAAAATACAGAAGCCATGACTTACAAAGGCTTTGTAAACGTTTGGTCAAATATCGAGATGAAATTTATACTTTCATTAAGACTGGAGTAGACCCCACTAACAATTATGGAGAGAGGGAAATTAGGCCTGCTGTACTTATGAGAAAAATCTCTTATTGCAATCGCTCAGAACAGGGAGCACATAACCAAGAGGTTATGATGAGTGTCGCTCGAACGGCCAAAAAACAGAATCTATCCTTCGTTGACATGGCTACTGAATACCTCTCTAAACATTAAAATTACTAGAATTTAAGTGAACAGTTACCTTTTAATTAGGTTACAGCAAACTAAGTCTCTTTCAAGAAAAAAGTACTCCTCCTAAAGCAAGAGAGGTCATCGGTTTAAGCCATCATATAGAACATTAGATAGAAGGAAGTTTATTTGCTTTTTGATTTATTGAAAAATATCGAATTATTTTTTGGAATTGATATATAGTGCTTCCGCTTAGGTTTTCCGTTTTTTTTGAGTTGAGGTCTAGTTTTTATTCTAAGGCCTTGATAAAAAGTCATTTATTTTTAAAAATAGTTTCATATATCAGGGTTTCTATCAAAAAAAGAGCGAAAAGATTTACTCTATGAACTATCTCTAGAGAAAAATCTTAAATACGCAAAAAGGATTATGACAATTCTCCATTTAGATAAAGGTAAGTTGTGTGAAAGATATTGCCTGCTTTCTTTTCATTGATGAGGGCACGATAAGAGCCTGTAGAGATCGTTATAACAAAGGTGGGATAGAGTGCTTAATCAACGACAATTACAACCCTAAAAGGTCCTTTTTAACTAAGAAAGAGGAGAAAGTGCTTTTAAAGGAATTAGAGAAAAGAATTTTTCCATCATCACAGACCGTTATTCAGTTCATTGAGGAGAATTTTGGTGTTACGTACTCAACAAGTGGTGTAATTGATCTTCTCCATCGCCTTGGTTTTTCTTATAAAAAAGCCACAGCGATACCGGGTAAGGCAAAGAGAGAAGAGCAGAAAAAGTTTGTGCGTAAATACAAGAGAATTAAGAAGAAGGGTGATCTTGTTTACTTTGCTGATTCCACACATCCTGAGTGGGGCCCTACGATTTCATATGGTTGGATAAGAGAGGGTAAGAAGTTTGAAGTGAAGACCAATTCAGGCTGGAGAAAAAGAGTGAATGTTTGTGGAGCTATTGAGATCAATAGTTTGAAGACGGTAGTCAGGAGTTATAAGACAGTTAACGAAGTTTTTCTATGTGATATGCTCTATCATATTCATTAAGAAGTATTCCGATGAAAAAGAGATTCATCTTATCTTAGATGGGGCCGGATACAATAGATCGAAGTCTGTCAAGAAGTTAGCGAAAGAGTTGAATATAAAACTTGTTTATCTTCCTCCGTACTCACCGAATTTAAATCCTATAGAAAGGCTTTGGAAGTTTATGAAAAAAGAGGTCACGGCGAATCGATATTATGAAAACTATGACGATTTCAAGGGAAGTTTAAGTCAATTTTTTAGAGGAATACGAAAACAAAGGCCTAAATTAGAAACTTTGATAACTGATAACTTCTCTATCTTAGGAAACTGAAAACCTAAACGGAAGCACTATAGAATGAAAATTTTTCAAAGTAAATCTCTTGTAAAAGGATGTTTTTTAAATTATTTTAAAACCCTCCTGTAATCCTTTTTAATTAGAGTTTTTTCTTTTAAGCCTTTCCAGACTGCTTGCATATTGAGACCAATTATGGTATACCATTAATCTTGTTTTAGGGTTGAAGTGAATAGATTAAAAGAATTTTTTTAGGAGCAATTTTCAATTTAATAATCAAAATACTGAGGAGAGGTTTAAAATGAAAAGTAAGAAATTTTATATGATGATAGTTATTTTGCTGTTTACAGGATTTTCCTACATTTCAAAGGCAAGGGGAGTAAAAATTACGGAACTTATAGTCTCTAAATTTGAAGAATTCAATTGCAATAAATCCCTTGGTATTTTTCCCGGTGTTTATAGCCTTACAGTGGGGCAAGAAGTTATAGAAAACGGAAAATTAAAGGAATCATTTGAACAAAAACCTTCATATGAGATTTTAGTTCACGCTAATGAAGAAGAACTCATCTTTAGACCTTTCACAAAACCTTATCTTTTCTCTATCGAATCTAATAATAAAAAGCAAGAAAAAGAAGAATGGAAAGGTTTTTTTAGAAATGAAGATGGAAAATGCATAATATCAACTCCTTTCTTTGTTTTAGAGCTTAAAAGCTACTCTTTTCAAGATATACACCATAGTGAATTTATATTTGAAGTTCTTGAAGAAATTGAAGAGCCGGGGGCTGATAACAAAAATACAAATGTTGTAAAATGGATCTTTAAAAAGAAGAAAATGTTAAGAAGAAAATACCATGATCTTCTTGGTAATCATATCTTTTAGAACAAACAAAGTTATGAAAAAAGAAAGCAAAGAACAATGTTCATTAAAGAGAAAGTTGGCTCCTCCCGGGAACCCACAGATTCTTTTGAGGAGGCTAAAAAAGAAACCAGAAAATATGTTCATAATTATAGGCTTAAAGGTTTTGTTTACTGCAAAGAATGTGGGGAGAAGTTTGTAGGAAAATCAGGAAAAGGACGAGGCGGAAAATACTACTATTACAGCCACAAAAGAAAAATGCTCAATCAAGGAGACAGACACACTCAACGGTGTATCTTAGAAAGCATTTCCGCCCCTCAGCTAGAAGAAGCAGTGCTAGCTGGGTTGAAGCGATTGAAAGAGGATCAGAAGCTTCTTAAGTCTCTTATCTACGAAAATAATGAAGGCAAATTTAAAAACTCAAGCTATAAAGATGGGTTGATACAGTCAGTAAAAGAAAAGCACAAGGCTATAAGAAGTAAAATAGAAGGAATCATTTCAGCGATTTCAGAAGCTCCTAAAGCTAAATCCACTAAAATTCTTATGAAGAAGCTAGAAGAGCTGGAAAGTGAAAAAGAGGTTTTAGAAGAAGAGATAGGAAGCCTCGTTCAAGAAAGAAAAATGATTTCAAGTAATATTATTGATCTAAGAAGTGCCTTTTCTCTGCTAAGAGCTTTTAATAAAAAATTCCCTAATCTCCCTCCACGTCAACAAAGAGAAGTCTTAAAAAACATTCTACGGAAAGTGGTAGTAGCTCGTGAAGGAATTTATGTGGAGTGCTATGGGTTAGCACCAACACAGAATTTTCATCTTGATTCAAAGCAGAAAAACTCTATTTTTCAAGAAAATAAAGAAAGGGAACTTAATCGTTCCTGGGTTCGTCCGTTATCACGGTTGGTGGATAGACCACGACAACAGAACAACCTGCTCTATTATGTTTATTTTATTGAGTTTTTCCCAAAAATACAAGCCATAGATTCTAAGGTTTTTAAGGAACTTTATGAAAAAAAGAGTCTGTCTATAAGCCAGATTGCTAAACAGTTGGATGTTTCAAACCATCAAATCAGAAAACTTTTGTTGCGCTCTGGCATATCTACTAAGAGATCTTTGGAAAAGTTGAGAAATCCTAAAAATTACCGTTTACCTCGTGTCCCTTATGGTTTCAGACGAGGAAAAAACAGCGAGCTTTTAGTGAATCAGTCGGAGTTAAAAGTTTGTCGTCTTGTGGTTCATTTAAAAAAGAAAGGACTTTCCTTAACAGCCATTATCTCAGAGCTTCAAAATAAAGGATTTAAAAATCGCAGAGGAGTTATCTCTTGGCATCACACTACTGTGAAAAGAATATTTAAACGATGGAAAGATAAATTATAATTTAACAAGGAGGGAAAGCTATGTTTTCGATATTTTCTATTCCAAGGATAGTTGGAGCCATTGTGAGCTTCTTTTTGATTTGTTCTTTAGTGGGGAAGCCTGAAATTCCTATGAAGATGATCCTACATTTGCAGATCGAGACTATGAAGGTTATTGATATGGATTGGGGTTGTCCTGCTGTATTTGATAGGAGCGTTTGTAAATAAAAAATTTATTGTAAAGGGAGTCTTTTATTATATTTTCTTAAGTTCTTCATAATGCTCTTTGTCTGTATTTTCAACCAAAAGGAGTATATCTTGTAAAACTCCTTTACACTCGGATAGATTATCTAAATCAAAACCTTCAATTCCATTTGGAAAAAAGTGTGATTTTTCATTTAGGAAACTCTCAATTTTATTTCTTTTACTAGCGTCGTTAAAGCCTGTTTTTTTAAAAAACATACTTAATTGAGAGCTAAAAACATTTTCTGAAGGAATTTTAAATGCAAGAAAGATTTCTAAAAATTTCCTTGCCATATTAGGAAGAGGGTACCACTCTTTAGCATCATCTAGACTTTCATTGTCTACTGCTTTCTTGATCACGCTAAATAGGTATTGGTATTCTGAATTATATTTTTTTATTAGATCATCCAAAGGACATATTATAGCCTCTCTATTGTCATCCCTTACTAAGTTTTTTACCATAAAAAATTCTGCTTTTTCATTTTCTTTACACCCTTTGTTTCTTTTATCATCCAGCCATCCCTTTACTTTTTTAAAGAAGTTATAATTGTGAGTAGAAATAAAAACTTGATATGATGAATCTATCTCTCTTTTTATAAACGCAAAGGCTTGTGATATTGAATTGGAGTCTAAGCTAGAAATTGGATCATCAATAAAAATAATGGTGTTAGAAAGTTCAATTCCTTTTTCTTTTAGGCTAACTAAAAAATACACCAGAGCCACTGCTGTTTTCTCCCCTTCACAGAGATATTTTGCATCTTCACCTCTTCGTTTGAGAGAAAAAAATTCGTCGCCCTCACCTACTTCAAAAGAAATTTCATCTCTTCCCAAAAAAGCTTTTAGTTTTTCATTTATTTCTTTGCAGCTCTTATGAACTGAAGATATTTTAGATTTGTTAGCTTCAATTTTCTTTTCAAGGAAAGCTGCCCCAGGGCTTTCATTACTCCCATCATTGATTTTTTTTATTTCGTTTTGAAAACTTTGTAGCTCATTATTTTTTTCTTTCACATTATTATAAATATTTGCCAAATGATGTTTTTTTATCTTGTCTTCAGCCTCTATTTTTTTTGCCCCAAAGTTTATTGTTTTTTCATTATGTTGTTCAATGAAATTATTAACAGGTTCAATTTCAGATAAAAGATCGGATATTGATACGTTGTTTTCTAGTTCGATTTCTTTGCTCACTCGCTCCTTTTTATTATTTAAAACTTTTTCTAAGTCTTTAATTTCTTCTAAGGTATTTTCTCTCTTTTGTTCAAGTGCTTGCACACTTTCTTGATAGAGGTTTTGAAATTCTTTATAAAGTCGTGCTTTATCTGGTGGATTTATATTTTTTATACCATTACAAATTTCTCTAAATTTTTCTAAAATGGAGTTAATTTCTTTTTTTGCTTTATTACTGGCCTCATTAAAATAAGATTCAAGATCACTTAATCTCTCTTTTGTTATTTCTTGAGCACAAAATTCACAATTTTCTGAGTTATGTTTTTTATACAAAGAAAGTCCTTTTTCAACCCATCCTGAAATATCGGAGTTCTTTTTCAGTCTTTCAATAGCTACTACATTGATTTTTTGAAGACACAGCTTTGTGCCTTTGTCTAAAAGCGTATTTACAGCTTCAGAAAGAGATTTAGTAGCTCCATTTATATGAAAAGAAGGTGTTAAGATTTCATCTAGTTTATCTTGAATGTCTTGCTTGCAAGTATCTGAAAAAACTTCTATTTGATCATCATCTAAAATCTCATCAGTTACCCCCTTGTTGTTAAAAAATGTATCAAACCCTTCTTCTGCATTATTCTTTTTATAATCCCTCCTGGCATTTCCGCCTATGGCTTCTCCTATAGTACGTGCTACTGAAGTAAATATTTCCCCTTTTGCTTTTTCTGTTTTTTTTTCATTTTTTTGTAATTCTTCTAGTTCCTTTTTAAGTTTCGTAAGGCTCTCTTCATCTGTTTTTATTTCTTCAGATAATTTCTTATTATCTTCCCCAAGAAAAACTATGGCCTTTGCTCGACCTTCCTCAATTTGAACATTTTTTGCAATATACTCCTTATTAAAGATTTTTATTTTTTTTGGATAAGCAATGCTCTCTTTTATCTCTTTACTTGGAGAGTTAGAAACTTTTATTTTATATTTTAAATCTGGAAAATCCTTGTTCGCCCCAGTTTCTAGAGATTCAAACAGTTTTGATAACGTAGTTTTTCCAGATGCATTCCAACCGTAAATAAGGTTATATCTCTTAAATTCAGGTAAAGAACTGGGTGAATTATAATCTTTAAATATACCAAGATTTTTTATGTTAATAATTTTTTTTATCAATAAATCGCCCTCTTTCAAGAATAATTTTAAAAATATAAATGTTTAAAGTTTCTAATTTCCACCTTCCCCGCCACTAACATCATTTCTGCCACCTGATACTAGATTAAAAGGCTTAGAGAAGTCAAAACTAAATAAACTATAGCTATCTTGCTCATAAATTTCTAAAATATTTTTTTCTGTAAGATTGAAGTGAGGATATTTCTTGCCAAGCTCACTTAATAAAAAGCTCACGTCAAAAATACCCTCATTTTCCCTGACAAGTCTTGTTATCTCATGCTTTAAATGAATGACCACAAGCTCACTATCACCCTCAAAGCCATAATCCTCAGAGCCATCAGAAAGGAAATAAATTCCATAGTCACCTTTATCTCTCTTATCTTTACTTTTAGGAGGGTTTGTACCACCTTCTCCACCTAGAATAATGGGGTTTTCACAAGGGTTTTCTTTATCAGTTGAAGGAAAGCAATGACTTTCTATTTCTGAACCTTCATGGATTTTAATTTCTGGATTTTCATTTAGCTCATTATTTACAAAACCTAAAGCAACTTGAGTGAAGATAAGAGTTAATGTTACAAATAATATTTTTTTCATTTTAATTTTCCTTTGTTGTTTTTTGGTTGTGATAAGGTATCTGCTGTTATTGTGACAAATGTAGGTTCTCCATCTAAATCCTCTTCTTTATAAAGCTCCCTTATTTTTTCAATAGCTTCAAGTAAAATCTCTTTTTGCTTTTTTCTTTTTTTATCTGAAAGTCTCCCCCATAAAATTTTGACTTGACTATCATTTTCTTCACAAGGCTTCAGAAAATAATTCACCTCTTGAATAAGCTCTTTTGTGATTTCATTATTAAGATAAATATGTGGAGATTTCCCTGTAATGATGCCCTTTTCATCTTCATGGAGAACACCTTCGGAAAGCATTTTTTCTAAAGAATCTAGAGCAAACTTATCTAGATTCTCAGAAATTTCTTTTCTTGTTGTGCCTCTCTTGTTATGAGCCAGCATCATAACAAGTCTTGCATTGCGTGTATTAAGGGTTCTTTCTATATTTTCAGGATAAGTACCTTCAATCTCTACATTGACTAAAGATGCGTATTTTCTTCTTAAGAATTCTCCTAAGACTCCCTCAGTGTTACGAAGAATGTACCCTATAGTTTCTCCTCTATTGACTCCACAAACAATCTTACGAGCCACCTCAGAAGAAACATATTTCTTTGTAACGCCTGTTAAAAGGTTATTCACTGTAGAAGAAGAAAGGTTGTTTTTTAGACAAAAGGCATTAGCTGTGATGTTGGGATTTTTTGCAAGATAGTTTTTGAGAAGCTCTTTCAATTCAGAGATAATTTGAGCTTGTTTTTCCTCATGAGAAAAAGACTCTTGTCTTTTTTCTTTGTTTTTATAAATTGAAACTATATCCATGTTCGTCTCCTTACTTTAAGGAGATTAGGTCTAGCACAAAGAAAAGATGAAGTCCATTTATTTAGAAAATAAAGTTTCCAGAACTGGAAACTTTATTGAAGATTTTATCCTAATCTGGAAACTTTTCTTAACGACATAAAAAATAGTTTTCAGTTCTGAAAAGAAAAAGGAGAATTCTTTTCAGAGTTGAAAAGTATTTAAAATCACTTGCTTTTTTTTCTTGCCATTGATTTCAAACTTCGTCTAAAAACTAAAGCACTATTAAAAAACAAGGTCTTTCTCTATGAGAAAAAAGAAAACTTTCAGGAGGTAAAGATGAAAAAAATACAAGATCACATGATAAACAAAATCATGTCAGAAAAAGAACTAAGAAGACTCTCTAGGAATTGGAGTCCAGAGGAATGGGAAAATTACTTAGTAGAGAACATAGAGATTCCTCTCAAAGAAACCCAAATAGGCTTTAAAAGATACCAAAAGGCTTGTGCAAAAATGACGGAGTCTATTTTTGAAAATGTCAGCTCTCAAGAAGAAAGCACAAGGGGGCTTAAGGATAAAATACGGCCTGCTATGAAACTTCTAACCACAAGAGAAAGGCAAGTCATACGATACCTGTTTTGGCATAACAGAACTCGTAAAGAGACAGCCGAAACCCTTGGGATAGGCTTGGGAAATGTCCACAATTTAAGAAAAAGGGCTTTAAAAAAGATCGAAAGCTATTTTGCTCAAAAACCTCAAAATGGCGAAAAAAAGTGCAGGTGTTGAAAAAAAATGAAAAATTTTTTCCCCTATCTTTTCAGTAACTTGCAAAAGACGACATGCGTAAAAAATGCCGAAAAAGAGCGATTTTTGTAGGTCGCCTCCCATAAGTAGAGGGGTAAAAAATCTTAGGGGCTTCAAAAAGTGGTCTGCCAAAGCCTATGGAATACAGACCTTGAAGTTACAAAGAAGCCCTAAAGGATTATTACCCTCTCTTTAGTTCTTCTAGTGATTTTTCTGAGATTAGTTTCATTTCTTTATCAAGGTCTAAGTCTATGCTTATCCCAGTGCTTTATAGGGTGAGGTGTATGCTTTTTTCAGAAACAGTATTTGAAGAACTTAAAAAAGAGCTTTGTTTCTTAGAAAGAAAAGAGAGGATAGCAATTTACTGCAAGTTTTGGAAAGAAATGGATACGTTTGAAATAGGAAAAACTCTCCATATGTCATGGCCTAGGACAGATAAACTTATCACTCAAGCCCTTAGCAAATTAAGAAAGAATCTATCAGAAGTCCATACACAAAAGAAAAAGATATTAACCACGAAAGGAGTATATTTTTATGACAATACAGGAAAATATCATCAATCTTGAAGAAAGACTCAATATAAAACCAGAATGTAAATCTTTTGAAATCTTTAAAGGGGTGACAGACAGTTATGGAAAAATAAGAAAGAAAAGAACTCTAGGGCAGGCTCGTATTTTTGAAGGAGCTAAAACCTATCATGTATTCATTAAAACTCTCTTAGGCTCTAAGTTTTATCTTCTTCCTGAAAATAGAAATCCTCACAAGTATGAGTACGTGATTCTCACACGGGAACCTTCTCCAACTCCTGATAAAAAATATTACTGGAGCAGTGTAGGAGAGGGAAAAATCCTTATGGGAGAAAATAAAGGGTTTATGCAGTTAAGCTGGGATTTTTTTGGAGCAAACGACATTTACATGAAACTTGAACCTATAGAGGAGAAAAACGCTCAAGAATTGAGAGCTAAGGAGGAAAAGGATGGTAAATAGAGTAAAAAGGATAGCTGGATTTTTAGAGCTTATTTTGCTAACAGGAGTTTTTCTGTGGCTTTTTGAAGAACAAGCCATAGCAAGCCTTGAGTCTTCTCTCATAGGGATAAAATCAAGGCTTACAGGGGTGATTTTGCCTGTTGTTTCTGTCATAGGACTTGTGGTAGCGACTTTTAGCTTCATTACAGGAAACCCTAACGCAAAACAACATATTATCTATGCTTTAGTGGGTTCAGCCATTGGTTTTGGAGCTCAAAGTATAATTGATTTTATTAGTTTTACGGTGTATTAATTTTTGCCATAAACGTCCTAATCTTAAAAGAAAAAACCATGAGCTACACTTTTGATAACTTATCTCCTTTAGACTTTGAATCCTTAATGGTCGATTTATTGCAAAAGCACCTTGATATTCCTCATATAGAAAGTTTTAAATTAGGAAAAGATCAAGGAATTGATGCAAGATTTTATGAGAAAAGTGGAGAGCAACATATTATTTAATGCAAGCATTATAGTAACTTCCATTCATTAAAATCTCAGATTAAAACAAAAGAGATAACTAAAATTAAAGAATTAAAACTTTCTCATTATACTCTAGCGACATCATGTAAGCTTAGTCCACGTCAGAAAGAAGATCTTTTAATAATTTTAAGACAATGCGTAGAAAATTCTACTGTCTATGGTAATGAAGATGTTAATACAATGCTAAGAAAATATCCAGAAATAGAGAAGTCTCACTTTAAATTATGGATAGGAAGCACAAGCATTTTAGAAAAAATTCTAAATAGAGGGGTTGTTGCTGAGTCACAAATACAGGAAAAACAGTTAAAAGAAAAATTAAAAGTTTACGTAAATAATAGATCTTTTGAAGACACTAGAAAGTTTTTAGATGATAAAAATTTTTGCATTATTTCAGGAGAACCAGGAGTGGGCAAAACTACGCTAGCTGAAATGTTATGTCTTTATTATATCGGAAGAGGGTATAATTTTTTTAAAATTTCCAGCAATATTCAGGAAGGTTATAGGTTTTTAAACTCTAGGAGACAAACCATATTCTATTATGATGATTTTTTAGGAATGACTTTTCTTGAAAATCATTTAGAGAAAAATGAAGACTCTACAATTTTAAAATTTTTTCATGAGGTATCTAGAAATAATAAAACTCACAAAATGATATTAACAACTAGGGAGTATGTTTTGCAACAGGCATACAGCTTTTCAGAGAGATTTTCTCAAAGCTCACTAGATATAAATAAGTATATCTTAAAGTTAGATAAGTATAGTGACTGTGATAAGGCGCATATCCTTTATAATCACTTACTTCACTCTGATATAGACAAAGTTCATATTGAAAACTTTGTTAAACGGAAAACCTATCTAAAGGTCGTTCGTCATAAAAATTTCAACCCAAGGCTTATAGAAACAATGACAGAAAAAAGTCATCTAGATTTACAAGGCATTACTTCTGAAAATTATAGTGAGCACTTTATTTCTAACTTAGATAATCCAAAAAGTATTTGGGAATATGCATTTAAGAAACTAAGTCCCTTCTCTCAACACTTAATATTATCTATTGCTTCGTTTAGAGGGGGAATTTCTGTTGAGAAGCTAGAAGAAGCCTATAACTACTTACGGAACAAAATGGTTGAAAACAGTGATAACGATCGACATTCTTATGATGACTTTAAGAAAGCATTGAGAGAATCAGAGAGATCTTTTATATCTTATGAAAAGGGAAAAAATGAAATACGATTTACCAATCCTTCTGTAAATGATTTTATGGAAAATCATTTTAAAGAAAATTTAAATTTAATGCGTGACTCAATATGTTTTTCTATTTATCCGTCGCAGGTAGAAAGATTTTTTTTGCTTTCCTCCGGCAATAAGGTTTTTGAAAAGATCCTTACAGATACAGGTGTACAAGAAAAAATTTTAGAAATTACTGGTCTTAATAGCAGAAATGGCTTAAACTTTGAAAGTATATTTTCTTCTATATTTAAACTCGATCTTTCAAAGGGGTTTATAAAAAAAAAATGATGCCTTTTTTAAAGGGCTATTAAATAACTTTAAAAAACATCTTCAAAACCCTATGCATAGTTCTCCTATTTCTGTACAAGAAGTTCTTCTGTGCTTTAGTGCATTTGAAAAAAACCCTTTTCTTTATTTTGATATAAAAAAACCTATAATAAAATCGGCTGAAGAAGCAATCTGTTCAAACATTAATGAGGCGAAAGATTATATTTCTATAAAAGAATTCCTTGATATGTTCTCTAGCTTAATTGACTCAAATACTAAAGAAAATGTAGAGAATGAGGTTTTAAGCTATCTTAAAGACATGTGTGAAGAATATAGTGGGTGTCATTATAGTGCTGAAGAGATAAGAGAGGTTTCTGGAGAGCTTGAAGATCTAGAAAGTACTTATGGTTATCTTAGTGATTTTAGTGGAGAATTAGAGAAATTAGCCAGAGAAAGGGAAGAAGAGGTTTCTTTTTGCGAAAGTGATGAATATTATCCGTCATCAAAAAAAACATTTGAAGTTTCTGATAAATATTTAGATTCAATATTTAGTAAATTACTATAGAGGAGTATTGATAGATTACAAAGTCATTCTCTTAAACTACCCACCTTCTTTTATTACAAGAAACCTCAACGCTAAACAACATATCATCTAAGATTTAGTAAGCTCAGCTATGGATTTGGAGTTCAAAATATTGTTGACTTTATTAGTTTTCATTGTTCATTGATTCTAATGCAGAACAAAATTCCTCTTTTAGCTCTTTTCTCATATAGAAAAGTATATCTAGAATTATAATACATACTAAAGAGTTATCCGACTTCTTATAATACTTAATATCCTTTCCATGTAAAACCTTATGTCTATTCAAGAAATCTGGTTGTGTTTTATCTTCGCATGAAAAAAGCTCCTTATGATTTTGACAAAAGAATTTATACTTAGAAAAAGGTAGGCTTTCCGAAGGAGAACACTTGCTAAATGTTTTATAAAATATCTCCTTTATTTCTTTGTTAAATCTTTTGTTCTCTTTATTAATTAAAGATAAGCAAAGAAATTCTATATGTGGCAATAGTGCAGGAATTGAAACAGTATATCTTTTTTCTGAATGGTTTAGAAAAGCATCTAAAAATATCTCAGCCCTTTCTCTAAAGAGAGTATCTGTTTTCCAAATTTCTAAAATTTTTGTTAATATTTCTTTATCTAAAAATTTTCCTAAGGCTTTTAGGTAATCGACTTTTTCACCTAAGGTCTTATGGAAAGTTAGAAACTTACCGTACAAGTGATTATCTCTTTCTATAGAGGGGGGTATTTTCTTTCGTTTCTCTAGTTCTTGAATTTCCAAGCCTACCTTTGTTAAGGTATTTATTAGGCTTCTATTTTTAAAGGGCTTCATAAGCTCTCTATTCTGCTCTTCTATAGCTTTTAAAGCTTTTGTTAATCCACTATTTTTTAAGGTGTTTATTGTGAGACTACTATTATTTTTAAAGGGCTTCATAAGCTCTCTATTCTGCTCTTCTATAGCTTTTAAAGCTTTTGTTAATCCACTATTTTTTAAGGTGTTTATTGTGAGACTACTATTATTTTTAAAGAGCTTCATAAGCTCTCTATTCTGCTCTTCCATAGCCTTTAAAGCTTTTGTTAATCCACTATTTTCTAAAGTGTTTATTATGAGACTACTACTTTTAAAGGGCTTCATAAGCTTTCTATTCTGCTCTTCTATAGCTTTTTTATTCTGATCTTTCATGCTAAACAATGGTAATATTTTATAAGTTTAAATCAAAGGACGGGAGGTGCTTTGTGTCATTATTTACCTCAAAAACCCCACGCCAACTCGAAAACAAACTAAAACTCCTCGGTTTTGAACTCATAGACTTACTTTTAATTTTCCTTTATCTCTCAATCAGCAACCTACTCTTTGGACAAACAACTCTAAAAATTCCTCTCGTATGGCTAGGAACATTAGTTTTGGCCATAATTCTCTATTTTGCTAAAAAAGGAAAACCAGACAACTATCTTTCTGATAAATTATCAAGCCTTGTCAATCCAAGCACTTTCTCTGCAAACCTCCCTGATATAAAATACCAACTCTACTTTAAGAGGAATGCTTATGAATACAAACAAACCAACACCTCTAAAAAACTTTAGAGAATTTCAAAAAGAATACCCTTTAAGCCATGAAACCCCTTTTTGGGATTTTTTTGATGAATCTCTGGCCTTATCAGATGCAACTCTTGTTCAAGGATTAAATCTTCAAGGGCTTTCTATTGAGACTTTAGATGATAATGAGCTAAACTCCATAGCACTAAAACTTCGCTCTTTTTTGAACGGTCTTAATGACAATACAGAAATTGGGTTTTTTATAAAGAGCCACTCGGATTTTCATGGGATTCTAAAAAATCATAGAGAGTTAAGATCTAAAAATAAAAAGATCAACGAAATATCAGATGACAGAATTAAAATGCTTGAATCTGAAATAAAAAAAGAAAATATCTTCAAAAAAGATATTTATCTTTTCATCTACAAAAGACCTTATGATGGGAGTTCTAAAGCAAAATCTATTTTTGATTTTTTTAAAACCTCTAGACACTTTCAAAGTGTAACAAGAAGAGAGCATAAAAAAAGGCTAAAGGAACTTAGGGGGCTTACAGCTTCTCTTTCTAATTCTTTGGAGACTACAGGCATAAAAGTTAAAAAACTTAAAAGAAATGATATGAGAAAGCTCATCTATGAATTTTTTAATCCTGAACGATCTCAGAATATACCTTTACCTCAAGAAAATAAGAACCATAAAAATCAAGTTTTTACTGAAAAAGAGCTTTCAATTATGCCAGAGCTTTCTGAAATAACTCCTAGAAATGAACTGTTATTCTCTGATATGATTTTGCAACAAAAGGACATATTCTATGATGAATACTATCATAGAATTCTAACCCTTAAAACCTTGCCTGAATACACTTACAGCACTCTTATTTCAAAGTTGATTGAATTGCCAGAAAATTTCTCTCTCTTCTTACATATCAAAACCCCCAATCAATCAAAAGAAATCTCCCTTCTTCAAATGAAACGGCGAATGGCTCACTCCATGAGTCTTTCTCAGAATGGAAGAGTTAATGACTTAGAAAGTGAATCTCAAGCTCAATCCACAGAAGAGCTTCTAAGAGATGTGATTGAAACAGGTCAAAAGATTTTCTTTTTTCAATTAGCTATAAAAATAAAGTCTAAAAGTAAAGAGTCTCTTAATTTGAAAGCAAGAGTCTTGCTTCATGCTTTTAGAGAGCTTAATGGAAGTGAGGGCTTAGAAGAAACAGTAGGAGCTTTTAAAACTTTTAAAACCGTCATTCCTTTTGGAAATCTTTTAATGGCAAGACCTAAAAAAATAAAAGCTGATAATCTAGCAGATTTTCTTCCTGTCTATGAAAGCTATCAAGGAAAAGATCAAAAACCAGTCTGTCTTTTTAGAAACAGACAAAAAGCTCTGGTGAAATATGATCCTTTTGATTCAAAGCTCCCTAATTATAATGCTCTTGTCACAGGCTCAAGTGGATCAGGGAAAAGTTTTTTAAACAACCTCATTTTACTTCAAGCTATGAAAGAAAACAGTATGAATTTTATTATTGATATTGGCAGAAGCTATAGAAAACTCTGCCGACTTATTGGAGGTCAATATGTTGATGTCACACCACCTACAAATAGAACTTCAGTTGATGCACTATCGTTTAATCCGTTTGCATTACCAAAAGGAGAAACATATCCGAGTTCAGGAAAGATTAAATTTTTGTTGGCCTTATTTGAAACCTTATTGACTGATGAAGAAGGAGAAAAACTTCCTAAACTGGAAAAAGCACTTTTAGAAGAGAAGATCGATAAGCTTTATAAAGAGATAAAAAATCCTCGTTTAACTGACTATAGAAATCTTTTGAAAAATTCAAATGACGATATTTTAATAAGATTTTCTAGAATACTCTATCCTTGGACGGGAGATACCCCTTACGGAAGACTTCTTGATACGAAGGCTAGTTTTGATTTAGAAAATGACTTTGTAGTGTTTGATTTAAAAGGTCTATCTAGTTTTCCTGACTTGCAGGCTGTTATGATTTTAATCATCACCGATTTTATCTTAGGAAGAGTTGAATCAAGTGATCCAGATATTCTTTCTAAGAAAAAGCGAATTTTAATGGATGAGTGTTGGGAGCTACTAAAAGGAAAATCTAGTTCTCACTTTATGGAGTATTGCGTAAGGACATTGAGAAAAACTGGCTCAGGCATAACTTTCATCACTCAAGGAATAGAGGAAATTGTTCAACATCCTATAGGCTCGGCTATTTTAGGAAATACAGCTACTAAATTTATTCTTCAGCAAAAAGGAGATACCAAGTCTCTAAAGGATATTTTAAAACTCAACGAAAGAGAGGTTTCTCTCATCTCAAACCTAAAAAGCAAAAAAGGAGAGTTCTCAGAAGCTTTTATAGTGTCAAGCGAAGATAAAGCAATAATAAGAATTTATCCTACAGAGAAAGAGTATTGGGTGGCTACAAGTGATCACAAAGATAATGTGAAACTACTACAACATCTCCTATAAAGAAAAACAAGTTTAAATTGATAAGGAGGAAAAAATGAAAAAAATAATTTTCTTTTTTTTAATGTGCTATTCTTTTAATGCTTTCAGTTTTTGGGGCGGAGACCTCATCTACCTCTCAAAAATCTTGCAACAATCTATCTATCAACTTGAACAGTTAAGACAAATCACAGGAGTCAACAAAAAAACCCTGCAACTCTTAAAAGAAACAAACAGAGGCATCCATGAGGCCATGTATGTAAAAGATATAGCTAATCGTACTCTCAAGGCAGGAACTTTCTCTAAATTGAGAAATCTCAATGAAACAGTCCATGCAGTTAAAAATATTTACGGTCGTATTCCCAAAACCAGTGAAGCAAATCTTCAAAAAAAAACTGATCTTACAGTGGCTGAAAGTTTTCAGTTTCATAACGAGGTTTTTAAATACGCAAGTCAAGTCGATCATGAAGCAACGAGAATGAAACACTATGCCCATCGAGCATCTCAAGCAGGAGCTATGAAGACTTTGCTTCAAGGTCAAGCAGTTCTCATTCATGCTGTAAACCAACTCCTAAGAACCAATGCCTCTCTTTTAAAAATTGAGGCTCAAAAGTTAGCGCTTACAAATAAAAATCAAAAACGTTACTCCAGACAATTTCAAGTTCAGTATTCAGAACTAGGTCAGGCTTTTAAAAATTTAAAACCAAACTATAATTTAGCCTCTTTTTAGAAATTCTTTAAAAAATTAAAAAGAGAGGTGAGGAATGGATAATTTTAGCAGTCTAGCTCCTATGGCACAGGAGCTTTATTTTGAACTCAGATCTGTTTACTTTCTTCTTCTGCCTCTGTTTTTTCTTGTGGCGATAACCCTCACTTGGTTTCAAGGAAGCGGAGATTTTTTAGACAAAGTAAAAAGAATTTTTATAGGGACTCTTCTTCTTATAGGTTTTCCTGAAATTACAGGAGCCATTCTAGAAATAACAAATGGGCTTTCCAATAAAATTGATGATATGAGTGGTATTGAAAACATCATGAAGATGGCAGGAGAAAAGATAGAGAGCTATCAAAAACCAAGTTTTAAAAGTCTTTTGATTTTTGGTGATCTTTTTCTAGCAATGTTGACCTATCTCTCCTATCTCATTCTTTATTTTGCAAGGTTTATCATGGTGGCTATTTATCACTTTAGCTGGTCTTTTTTAACCATACTATCTCCTGTAATTCTGCTTTTTCATGTCTTTTCTTCTAAAATGACTATAAACCTCTTTAGGAGTATGGCAGAAATTGCAAGTTGGAAGGTAGTATGGGCAGTGCTGAGTTTGATTCTCAAAGCTATGCCTTGGGGAATAACTTTAAATATAGAAGGTAATTATTTGACTCTAATTATCATGAATTTTGTGATTGCTCTTTGTATGGTGACAACACCTCTTGTTGTAAGAAGTATTGTAGGAATTGGTTTTACGTCTTTTACAAGCTCTCTCACACCTATAGTAGCTATGACTATGGTATCAACTAAAGCAAAACTTATGAATCTATCAAAATTAGGCAAAAGATTTTCAAAGTGAATCTTTATTTTTTTCAAGAAGTTTTAGAGGTTTTATTCCTAAGGCTTTTCCTATTGCGGTAATAGTACTTAGCCTTAGGTTTTCTATTCTTTTTTGCTCAATTTCTGCAATGGTGTTTACAGAGAGACCCGCTTTATTTGCGAATTGTTGTTGGGTGAGGCTACTACTTTGACGCTTTTCAATAACATTAGTACAAAATGTCTCAATTAGTCTCTTTAGCTCACGATCTTTAATATCTATATCTTTTCGACTATTCCTTCCCATGAAAATAGAAAGTATTCATTGTCTTTCAATATGTAACTAGTTATAAATAACTAGTTACTTTAGAGAAAAGCAGCAAAGGAGCGATGAGTCATAAAGCTTTCAGAAAATGAAATAAGAGACCTAACCAAGATTTTAGAAGCTGGAAAACCTCTGCCAGACCATTACCGATTTTTACTGTTTGAAGACAAAAGAGAGGTTGAGCTTGTTTGGAACGGAAAAACTAACCAAGTTTGCAATGTGGTTCTTCCCTTTCAGACTATTGAACATGTAGATGAACCTCGTTTTGAACAAGATAAGAGTTTACAGAGGAGTTTTTTTGATCTTGAAACTGGTCGTCAACTTAAGGGTTGGACGAATAAGCTTATTTGGGGAGATAACAAACTCATCTTATCTTCTTTAAAAAATGGTCACTTAAGAGATGAAATTGAAGCTCAAGGTGGAATAAAACTCATCTACATTGATCCTCCTTTTGATGTGGGAGCTGATTTTTCAATGAAAGTTGACATTGGTGAAGATACTTTTACAAAAAAACCAAATGTTTTAGAGGAGCTTGCTTATAGAGATACTTGGAAAAAAGGAACTGATTCTTTTATTGCAATGATTTATGAACGGCTTTGTTTGATGAAAGATCTATTATCTGACGATGGAACTATTTATGTCCATATTGGTATCCAAGTTAATCATTATATGAGAATCGCTCTTCAAGAAATTTTTGGGAAAGAAAATTTAGTGTCAGAAACTATATGGTCATATGGTACACCATCTGGTGGACGTGCTTCTGGAACAAAAATTGTCAAAGTTCATGAGTATATTCTTCATTTTGCTAAAAATTATAGAAATAGAATAGAGAATAAGATATATTTGCCATATTCAAAAAAATATATTGACGAAAGATTTTGTTATGTAGATGAAAATGGCAGAAGATACCGAACAAGAAAAAGAGCAAATGGTTTAGTACAAAAGCAGTATTTAGATAAGTCTCACGGCGTACCATTATCAACGGTTTGGAGTGATATAAAGCAAACATATTCTATGCACCTATCCCATAGAGCCAAGGAAGAGACAGGTTATCCAACCCAAAAACCTGAATCACTTCTCAAACGTATTATCAAAGCTTCTTCTAATGAAGATGATCTTATAGCAGACTTCTTCTGTGGCTCAGGTACAACTTGTGCAGTTGCAGAAAAACTAGGACGTAAGTGGATCGGAACTGATCTTGGAAAATTCTCTATCCACACTACTCGAAAAAGAATGATCTCCATTCAAAGGGAGTTAAAAAAAGAAAATAAAGATTACCGAGCTTTTGAAATCTTAAATCTTGGTAAATATGAAAGGCAGCACTATATTGGAGTTAATAGTGATTTTGATGGAAGAACTCAAGACAACAAATTAAAACAAAAAGAAAAAGATTATGTATCTCTTATTTTAAAAGCTTATGGGGCAGAAGCTATGTCTCAAAGCCCTATATTTCATGGAAAAAAGCAAGGACGAGTTATTGCTATTGGCCCCGTAACATTACCAGTTAATCGCTTATTTGTTGATGAAGTTATCAGTGAGTGTATTAAAAATAAAATCACAAAGGCTGATATTTTAGGCTTTGAATTTGAGATGGGTCTTTTTCCTATGCTTTTAGATGAAGCGAAAAAAAGAGGAATTGATCTAGCTATAAAATATATACCAAAAGAAGTTTTTGATAAAAGGGCAGTTGAGAAGAATCAAGTATCATTTCATGATATCTCTTACATTGAGGTAAAATTTCATTATAAAAAAGGCAAAGTGGCTGTAGAGCTTAAAGACTTTTCTGTCTATTACTCTCAAGACTCTATAGAACAAACTATTCAAAGTATGAAGAAGAACAGTTCAAAGGTTATTTTAAGTGGTGGAAAAATTATTAAAATTTCTACAGATAAAGAGGGAAAATCAAAGCAAGATGTATTAACTAAAAAATGGAGTGATTGGATTGATTATTGGAGTATAGATTTTGATTTTGAAAGCAAAAAAGAAATCATAAGAGTAACAAACCCTGATACTGGAGATATTGAAGAGCAATGGTCAGGAGATTATATCTTTGAAAATGAATGGCAAGCCTTTAGAACTAGAAAGGACAGAAAATTAGAGCTAAAATCTCCATTTCATGAAATCAATAAATCTGTGGTAAAAATTGCAGTAAAAGTTATTGATATTTTTGGAAATGACACCATAAAAATTGAAGAGGTTAAGATAAAGTAATGGCATTACAATCTAATTTTCCTACATCCCCTCATGCTATTTTAAAACCAGATATTCGTTGGTTACCTTCTGAGCAACTTATAAAAGAAAGTGTTTATAAAAAACTCTTGGCTCCCTTTGTTCATACTTTAAGAAAAAAAGTGTATCAATGGAGAGGGAATAAATATGAAGGTGCAAGCGAGACTAGCAAAACTCTTTTAAACTGGTGGTTTGAAGAAGAACATATTCTAGAGAATGGAGGAATGCTTTCATACTTTCGCTATTACTTTGCTCAAAGAGAAGCGGTGGAAACTATAATTTACCTCTATGATGTAGCTCAAGTTAAAGGCCATGAAGATTTATTGCAATTTTCTAATGCAAACATTTCCTCTCAATGGTTTGAAGAAAATTGGAGGCGATTTGTTATAAAAATGGCAACAGGCTCAGGCAAAACTAAGGTCATAAGCTTACTTTTAGCTTGGTCATATTTTCATAAAACCTACGAAGAACACTCAGAACTTGCAAGAAACTTTCTTTTAATCGCTCCTAATATAATTGTGTTAGATAGATTGAGATCAGACTTTGATGGGTTTAAAATTTTTTATAATGATCCTATTCTTCCTAGAAATGGACACAATGGAAGAAATTGGCAAAATGATTTTCAACCAACCCTTCATATTCAAGATGAGATTAGAAATGTTAAAGAATATGGCAATGTTTTTTTAACAAACATTCATAGGGTTTACTCTAGTGATAACATCCCTGCTTCTTTTGATGACGAGGACACTACTGCATATTTTTTAGGAGGTAAACCAGTTGCAAAAACCACAGATTCAACAGTAGATTTAGGTGATATTGTTAGAGACATTGATGAACTTGTTGTTATTAATGATGAAGCTCATCATATTCATGATCCTAAAAAGGCTTGGTTTAAATCTATTGAGGACATTCATAATAGGCTCGTCCAAAAAGATAAATTTTTATCCATGCAAATTGATGTAACAGCAACTCCAAAGCATAATAATGGTTCAATTTTTATACAAACAATTGCAGACTATCCCTTAGTTGAAGCTATTGCTCAAAACATAGTAAAACATCCAGTTCTTCCTGATAAAGAGAGTAGAAAAAAACTTAAAGAAAAGAAAACTTCAAAGTATGTAGAAAAGTACGCTGATTTTATAAACCTTGGGGTTATTGAATGGAAAAAAGCTTATGATGAAAATATAAAGCTTAATAAAAAATCCATACTTTTTATCATGACAGATGATACTAGAAATTGTGATGATGTAGCTTCCTACCTTGAAAATACCTATTCCTATTTAAAGGGTGCTGTTTTGGCAATTCATACTAAAAACAATGGAGAAATTTCAGAGGCTCAAAGTGGGAAGAAAAAAGAGGAACTCGATAAGTTAAGAGAACAGGCCAATAAAATTGATAGTCTTGAAAGCCCTTATAAGGCTATTGTTTCTGTTTTAGTTTTAAAAGAGGGGTGGGATGTTAAAAATGTTACTACCATTGTAGGTTTGAGAGCGTATAGTTCAAAAAGCAATATCTTGCCAGAACAAGCTTTGGGACGAGGTTTAAGGTTAATGTATAGAGAAAACCCTGATGCTGAGGAAAAAGTAAGTGTAATCGGAACCCCTGCATTCATGGAGTTTGTAGAGAGTGTTGAAAAGGAGGGAGTAAAGCTTAAAATAGAGGAAATGGGAGATAAAACTGAGCCAAAGTGCCCCATTATTATTGAAGTTGATGAACAAAACCCCAATAAAGATCTGCTAAAACTAGATATCAATATACCAGTTTTAACACCAAGAACTTTTAGGGATCATAAAGACCTTTCTCTTCTCGCACCTAGTAAATTTAAATTTACTAAATGTAAGTTAAAGAAACTAGAAGATTCTGAAACAAGAGAAATACATTTTAAATACATGGTCAAAAAAGAAAATGAAGAACCTTATTCCCATACAACTATTTTAGATGGCAGTGAAATTGATGCCAGCAGTGCTTTAGGTTTTTTTGCAAATACTATCATGAAAGAACTGAGGCTTGTAAGTGGCTATCATATTATTTATGGAAAGGTTAAAGAGTTTGTGAGGGAACAGCTCTTTGAAAATCCTGTAGATTTAGAAGAAAGAAAGACAGTTTTAAACCTATCAGAAATTAATGTCACAAAGACAATTATTGAGACATTTAAGAAAGAGATAAATTCCTTAACTGTAAAGGAAAAAGAGACTGCTGAATTGAGTGGCCATCATATTGAGCTAATTAAAACTCGTCCCTTCATAAGCAAAGAAAAGGAGTGCATTATCCCTAAAAAAAGTATTTTTAATAAGATTGCAGGAGATAATAAGCTTGAAAATGAATTTGCAGCCTTTTTAGAAAGTTGTGACGACATAATTTCTTATACAAAGCTCTACTTTGCCCTAAACTTTAAACTTGATTATGTTGATAATGAGGACAGTATAAGGAACTATTATCCCGATTTTTTAGTCAAAAGAACTGATAAAGAAGCATTTGTCATAGAAACTAAAGGGAGAGAAGACTTAAATGATCCATTGAAATTAAGCCGCCTCAAACAATGGTGCAAAGACATAAACAATCAGGGATTTTCCACTAAATGGAGCTTTATTTTTGTTGATGAAGAAAGCTTCAAAAAATATCGACCTAGTAACTTCCAAAACCTTATAGAATCTTTTACTAAATACCAATAAAAAACTCTGTAAAATAATTTTAAAAACCAAAATAAAAAGGAGTTGCATATGAAAAACTTCATGCCTCGTAAATACTTTGAGATTTGGGCAGACGAACAAGCTCAAAACTCAATCCTAAAAGGCTTGTTAGCCTTTTTTGTAGCTACCAATATGGCTCTGATTATTTCCCTTACTATACTTTCTAGCAAAAAACCCTATCTAATCTCCATTAACAATAAAACAAATAAGATAAATGCTTCAAAATCAATCCCTGAAAACTTAATCAAAAAAGAAATCACAAACACCATCACTCGCTTTATCAAGTTACGCCACAACTGGAATGACAAAACTATAGAAATAAATCTTAAAAAATCAACTCAGCTTATAGCCCATCAGTTTAAAGCTAAATTTTTTAAAGCAAACAAGGAAAATATAAAAACTGCTAAGTCCAAAAAGATCACTCAAAAGTTTTATCTATCAGAAATCAAGATTGATTTTAAGAAAAAAGAAGTTCAGGTTACAGGAGATAGGATTCTCATTGTAGAAGGTCTTCGTGCCACTCAACCTATGACATTTAAACTAAAATATACCTTTGGAGACAGAACTCTTGAAAATCCAGAAGGTATTTACATCACTCATGAAACTCTCATCTCTAGCTTAACTCACTAAAAATGTAATCTTATTTTTAATTATAAGCTTATCTTTAAACTGCCCTTTACAGGCTAGAAAATATTCTATAGTTTTCTTACACAATTTAGAAGCATATCTGAACTTAAGTCTGGTTACTTTTTCTTATATAATTTCCGATAGAGCAAGGTATGAGAACACATCTTAAAACCAAAAAAGTCATACTATACTCTCTTTTTATATTTTGTACTTTTTTTGTGTCTAAAGCCTATACATCAAACTTTGAAACAGTTGCTAAATCAACAGCAACAATTATTCATGCCCATGGTATGGGTAGTGGTTTTTTTATAGAAAGAAGTCTCCTTGTTACAAATTACCATGTTGTCAAAGAGGCGGATAAAGGTGTTATCTTTTTTGTTACTCAAGAGGGGAAGAAAGGGTCTGGTATTGTTGTTGCTTATGATTCCGAGAACGATCTTGCAATCATTAAGACAGTTAAAAAAATATACACGCCTTTAAAAATAGGAAATTACAATAATGTTAAAATGGGAGATGATATTTTTGTTATAGGCTCTCCACAAGGATTTGTAGGAAGCCTTTCTAAGGGAATTGTATCTGCAAAAAGAAAACAAAATTTACTTCAAATAACAGCTTCAATTTCGAAAGGAAGCAGTGGTTCTCCTGTTTTTTCTAAAAAATTTAAAGTGATTGGAGTTGTGATAGGTGAGCATGAAAAATCCCAAAATTTAAATTTTGCTGTTTCTATAAAATTACTGAAAGAACTTATTTCTAGAAATAAAAAACAGCTTATCAAACTTTCTCGTTTAGATTTAGAAAAGAAGCTTAAAAAAACAGAAAAGGACTTTAAAAGAGAGTTTTCATTGTACGAGGAAAAAAAGGAAAAAACTCCAAAAGATATGTTTAATCTTGGTTGGATGTATTATAAGGGAGAGGGAGTTTTACAGGACTACAAAAAAGCAGTTTATTGGTGGAAAAAGTCAGCAAAACAAGGGTATGCACAAGCTCAGTCTAATCTTGGTGTGATGTATGCTAAGGGACAGGGAGTTTTACAGGATTACAAAAAAGCAGTTTATTGGTATGAAAGTAGCGCAAAACAAGGACATGCAGAAGCTCAGTATAATCTTGGTGGGATGTATGATAAGGGAAGAGGCGTTTCACAGGATTACAAAAAAGCAGTTTATTGGTATGAAAGTAGCGCAAAACAAGGACTTACACAAGCTCAGTATAATCTTGGTGTGATGTATGATAAGGGAAGAGGCGTTTCACAAGACTACAAAAAAGCCTTTTATTGGTTGGAAAGTAGCGCAAAACAAGGACTTACACAAGCTCAGAATAATCTTGGTGTGATGTATTATAAGGGAAAAGGCGTTTTACAAGATTACAAAAAAGCCTTTTATTGGTTGGAAAGTAGCGCAAAACAAGGATTTGCAGAAGCTCAGTATAATCTTGGTGTGATGTATTATAAGGGAAAAGGCGTTTTACAAGATTACAAAAAAGCCTTTTATTGGTATGAAAGTAGCGCAAAACAAGGATTTGCAGAAGCTCAGTATAATCTTGGTGTGATGTATGATAAGGGACAGGGAGTTTTACAGGACGATAAAAAAGCAGTTTATTGGTATGAAAGTAGCGCAAAACAAGGATTTGCAGAAGCTCAGAATAATCTTGGTGTGATGTATGATGAGGGACAGGGAGTTTTACAGGACGATAAAAAAGCAGTTTATTGGTATGAAAGTAGCGCAAAACAAGGATTTGCAGAAGCTCAGAATAATCTTGGTGTGATGTATTATAAGGGAGAGGGAGTTTTACAGGACGATAAAAAAGCAGTTTATTGGTATGAAAGTAGCGCAAAACAAGGATTTGCAGAAGCTCAGAATAATCTTGGTGTGATGTATGATGAGGGACAGGGAGTTTTACAGGACGATAAAAAAGCAGTTTATTGGTATGAAAGTAGCGCAAAACAAGGATTTGCAGAAGCTCAGAATAATCTTGGTGTGATGTATTATAAGGGAGAGGGAGTTTTACAGGACTACAAAAAAGCAGTTTATTGGTGGAAAAAGTCAGCAAAACAAGGGTATGCACAAGCTCAGTATAATCTTGGTGTGATGTATGATAAGGGAAGGGGAGTTTTACAGGATTACAAAAAAGCAGTTTATTGGTGGAAAAAGTCAGCAAAACAAGAAGGTGCAGGCGCTCAGTTTAATCTTGGTGTGATGTATTATAAGGGAAAAGGCGTTTCACAAGATTACAAAAAAGCCTTTTATTGGTATGAAAGTAGCGCAAAACAAGGACATGCAAAAGCTCAGTTTAATCTTGGTGTGATGTATGTTAAGGGAAAGGGCGTTTTACAAGACTACAAAAAAGCAGTTTATTGGTATAAGAAGGCAGCAAAACAAGGAGATGCAAAAGCTCAGTTTAATCTTGGTGTGATGTATGTTTTAGGAGAGGGAGTTTTACAGGATTACATCAAGGCTTATAAATGGCTTATTTTATCAAAAGTTCAAGCGCATGGTAAATTAGAAGTAGCTGTAAGAAAAGCATTATCTATACTAAAAAATAACATGACTCCTTCGCAAATTGCAAAAGCTCAAAAGCTAGCAAGTCAATTTAAAAAAGCTTGGAAACCCATTTTAAGGGGCACAGCTTCTAAACCCGATTAAGACTGAGTAACTTAAATTTACAGAGATTTTTCTAAAAAGCAAGAAGGCTGAGTTTTAAGTCTTTTAAGGCAAAAAAAATTAAATTTTTAAAAATTCTACAAGTTTTTAAAAAGAAACCCAGTAATTTACAATATGATTTTAAAAAATCTAACATTTTTTTTAAAAGGAGTTTTATGTTTTTAAAAAAGAAAAAGGGCTTAGATGATTTTTTTCTAAGCCCTAAAAATCATTACAGTAAGAAAAGGCAGATTAGAGGAAAAAATATTTTCATTCTTTTTATTTCTTTTCTTATTCTAATTCTTACTTTAGAAAGTATTTTTGAAAGTAAGGAGAAAAATTTACAAGAAGAGCAATCATCCTATCCTCTAGAAGTTCATGGACACAACACTAGAATTCACTACAAAAAAGTCTATAAAGAGCCTGAGTATGATGATATAAAAATTTCGCCTCCTCAAAGAGAAACTAAAAGACAGGGTTTTAATAAAGATGCCCTTATTGGCTCAAAGCAAGCTGTAGAACTTCTAGGAAAAGTTATTCTCACCTCTCAAAAAGAAGCTCCCTTAAGAGCAAAAGTTATGGCCTCTAAAAATTTACCTAAAGACTATGCCTTAGATTTTCATCTTAAAGAGGGAGCTTTGCTTTTAGGAAAAGCAAAGGTGGATAAGAGTTCAAAAAGGCTTCATATTAACTTTCACACACTTTTAATAGATAAAAAAAGGGTCTCCATTCAGGGGGTGGCCTTTATGCCTGATGGCACCTTTGGAGTTAAGGGAGAGTACAACTCAGGAGAGTTAAAAAAATATAGCTCTCGCTTTGGCTCAAACTTTATTGGAGGTGTTTCTCAAGGCTTAAAGGAAAAAACCATCACTAAGTCAGGAGACATCTTAGAGCTTGGTGGTCTAAAAAATGCTATCTTAAACGGACTGTCTCTTTCTTTCTTAGACTTTGCTCAAGATAAAGCTAGGAGCAATGAAAACCCAAGTGCAAAAATAATCATCCCTGATAAAACAAAGTTTTTAGTTTACTTTCAAAATTAGAAAATTTTTATGGAAAATAAAAAACAACTTCAGGGAAACGAACTTTCCTTTATTATTCTTATAGGATTTTGTGCCTTTGTTTATAAAATATCTCCATTTGTTCTTTATTGGTATGAAAGATTAAAATGGTATGGAGTTTTTGCTTGTTTTTTAAGTCTTCTTTTTGTTATCTTCCTCTTTATTTATCAGTATAAAGTTAATAAAAAGTGCGAAAAAAACAAAACTTTTCTTTTAGGTCTTGATAAAGGAAAGCTCATTTTTATAGATGAAAAACAGAGAACAACTCATGCTCAGGTTATTGGCACCACAGGCTCAGGAAAAACAGAAAGTGTAATTTTGCCCTGGATAGTTCAAGATATTAAAAATAAAAGAGGAGTTCTTATTATTGATGGCAAAAGTGATAACAGTTTTTTAGATAAACTCTATAGCTATGTCGTCCATCACGGAAGAAAAAAAGATTTTAAGCTCTTTTCTCTAGCTAACATTAAAAATTCTTATAGCTTTAATCCTTTAAAAGGTACTTCCTCTCTTGAAGTTGCAGAAAGAGTGTTTTCTAGCTTCCAATTTGAAAACGAGTATTACAGAAACGTTCAGTATAAGATCTTTTTAAGCCTTGTTACATTAGTTAAGGAAAAAAGTGTGCCGACTTTTAAAAAGGTACATCTTCTTTTAACAGATATGGATAAGTTAGCTATTGCAGTGAATGCCTCTCAAGATTCAAAGGTAAAAAGCTCACTTAGTGGCTTGTTAGCACTTCCTCAGAAAGAAAGAGAAGAGAGAATAAGTGGATTAGAGTCTCAGATTTCTCATTTTGTCTTTGGAGAGTGTCATGGTCTTTTTGATGAAGAAAGAAACAATATTTCAATCAGAAGAGCCTTAGAAAAAAGAGAAATTCTTTATTTTCAGCTCCCCACTATGCTTTATCCCTTTCTAGGAAGTGCCACAGGAAAATTGGTGCTTCAAAATCTTCAAAGTGCTATTTCAAAGAGGCATTTAGCTAAAAAGCAATATGGGCTTTTTAGTGTCTATCTTGATGATTTTCAGGATTATATCTATTCTGGCTTTGGAAGCCTTTTGAACAAGTCTAGGTCTGCTAACATTGCCCTTATCTTCTCTCACCAATCTATTGGAGACCTAGAAAAGGTAAGTTCTTCTTTTAGTGATGTGGTTTTAACCAATACCAACTTGAAAGTCGTAATGAGGCTCAATGATCCCAAAACTTGCGATTATTTCGCTAAATCCTTTGGGACAGAGAGCTCTTTTAAAATAACAGAGCAGACAGATAGAAAGCTTCTAGAGCAAACAAAAACAGGAAGAGGCTCTATTAGAAAGGTTGAGGAGTATATTTTTCATCCCAATATTTTTAAAAAGATTCCAGTAGGTCATGGGGTTATTTGTGTGCCAGAAAAAGAAGGTGTATCCCATTTTAATCTCTCCTTTCCTTATTTAAAAAACTTAAGAAAAAGGAGACTTAAAGTTATTGAGAAGAAGCAAAAAGTAGAAAGAAAGAGCCTAAAAGAGGAAAACCATGAAATAGACAAAAGAGCAAATAAAAGGAGGAAAAGAGATGATTTTTCTTAAATTAAGAGAACGAGATTTTAAGCTCCTCTATTATATTTCAACACAAAATTTTGCTACAGCGGATGAACTTTTTTCTTTGTTTTGGAACTCAAAAAAGAATACAGGCTCTCATTATAGGAGGTTTTCAGATCTTATAAAGGGAGGACTTATAGAGAAGTTAAATGGACCTGAAAACACTTCATCAGGATACACTATTACTTTAAAAGGGCAAAATCTTCTAAGAGTAAAGGGTTATCATGTTCTTCCTTATGTCTTTAAAAAGGACAGCTACACAGGCACTTACAATCATGATCTTTTAGTTCACAAGGTTAAAAACATTCTTTTAAAAAGTCCACTGATCAAGAATTTTATTCCAGAATACCAGATAGCAGGAAAGCTTTTAAAGAACTCACCTATTAAAAATAAATATAAAAATAAAGACAAAATTCCTGATGGACTCTTTACTTTAAGGCTCAATAACAGGCCTCAGTTAATTGCATTAGAGCTTGAGTTAAGTTTAAAATCAAAGAAGAGGTATGAGAATATTTTCTTAAAACATCTTCTTACTCCTTCTTGGGATACGATATTTTATATTGTGGATGATGAGGCAATGAGAGAGAAGCTTTTAGAGAGGATTAAAGTTTTAAAGAGAAAGAGTTTTCTTTTAAAAGGAGAAAAAAGATTGAACAAAATCTACTTTGCTTTAATTGATGAGTTCCTAAAAAAGGAGCTTAATTGTCTCTTTGTGAATGATGCTGTGGAATTTTGCATACGAAATTTAGAGAAAAAAGAAGAGGCAAGAGGAGAAACAAAGTAAAAGTGGAAATGAAAGTGAACTTTTATTTTAAAAATCGAAGCTTAATTTCTTCTCTTCTTGCAACCTATTGATATCTAAAAGATATTTTTCTATATACACCCCCTGCCTTCTTCGGACAACTACCCGTGACCCCGCTCCCCCTCCATACTGTCAGGCGAACGGGGTCACGGCTAGCTTGAAGGCAGGGGGTGTGGTAGGATGGGGGGGTATGTACCGAAGATGTGAAGATAAGGTATGGATTTTTAGGAGACTTATATGAATCATGGGAAAATCGATGAGAGTTTAAAAAAAGGCATTCTTGAATTAAGAAGAAGAATCGCAAAAGCAAGGAGAGTAAATTATGTCAAAAAGCACAAGAAATAGCGGAAAGCCATGGAAGCCAAGCGACACTAAACAGCTTAAACGTTTAATTAAAGAAAATACTCCAACTAGGGTCATTGGATTTAAATTAGGAAGAACAGAATCTGCAATATACACACAGGCTCAAAAAAATAATTTAAGTTTAAAACCGACTAATCAAAGTCCTTATAATAGAAGAAAAAAATAAAACTTTAATTACAAGAAAAGGCTGATGAGTAGAAAACCAAGTACCAATCAATACGGAAAAGACTTTTCAAAAGAAGAAGAGCTTCAAGTTTGGCAGATGGCAGAAGCTACTTTTTTGGAAGACCCTGATAAAGTCCGAAAAGACAGATGTGGAGCCATTATTCATTTTCACGAATACGGCAACACTTCATCAGAATACGGCTGGGAAATCGATCATATTCATCCAGTCGCAAAAGGTGGCGGAGATGAACTCTCAAACCTTCAACCTCTACAATGGAGAAACAATCGCTCAAAAAGTGATGACACCCAGACAACCCCTCAGAATACTGCAAAGTCACAAGCTAGAGTTCTTCTTTCTTAAGCTAAAAACTCCTGTTAGTACTTTTTTCACCTAGACAATAAAAAGCTGTTTCAAAAGCAATTTATAGTTTCTCTATGATTTATTGTTAGCTCCTAATCTCCTTTGTTTTTTATGATGGTTTTTATTTTTGTCATGAGCTTAGGCCTACGCTCGTTCTGCTTTTAAAGAAAAAAATCGGTTCCCCCTAAAGGTTTCCCCCAATTTTTTTCTTGAAAAGCACTCACTTCGGCCTCTTCTAAGCTCCTGACAATAAAAACCATATAAACAAAGGAGGACAAATATGGAGCTAACAAAAAAACAAATCACAGAAAAACTAGAACAAATCGCATTTTTCGAAACAACGCCATTTTGTTATGGCTGTTACATAAAAGTACTAACAGGAGTTTGCAAAGCTTGCAAAACAGATGATCTCATGCGTGAGCTTGAAGGCTTTGGAGTTGAGTACGGAACCGAATGGGTCTATGAACAACTTTTAAAAGAAGCTCTTGATCCGGTCAATACAGAGGAAGCATTTGAGACTATGATTGATGAGTGCTACTTAAAAGATACAAAAATCGTCTGGCTCACGGTGGATACAGCAGTTGCCATTAAACAGCTTGATGAAATCTCTTGGAACTTAGCTAAAGATGAATATATAGACAGTTTAGTTTCTGATGAAGAACTCATAACCTTCGATGAAGTAAACTACTACTCAAAGCACGACATTCTAGAATTTATAGAAAAATACAAAGGAAAAGTGGCCTAGGCCACTTTTCCTTTTAAATAAAAGGAGAAAAAATTTATGAAAGAAAAACTTTCTAAAATTGCTATTTCAAATCAAGCTAACAAATCTTTAGCGTCTATGCTAGAAGCTCTCAACAAAGAGACTGCCACTAAAGTTAAAAAACAAGATCTCACTTCTTTTATTATTGAAAGCTATGAAAAACACCACTTTAAAAAAAATATCAACAAAATTAAAAAAGAAACTCAAAACCCTGTGGCCTATGCCAAATCTCTTATCAAGGAGCTAGAGAGTACTAATAAAAGCCCTAGACTTTCCGATATAAAGGCCCTTTTTAACTAAAAAACCCTACTTCTATACTCACCACGTCAAACCTAGAAAACAATAAAAAAGCTTGTTATGCTTGAAAGGAGTTGTTGTATGAAGCAGAGAAAAAAATCTCGCTCCATGAGAGACTCTATGCTAAACAATATAAAATGGACAATTTACCAACTCAGTGAGGAGGAAAATGAAAAAAGAATCAAAAGGCTTACAAGACAAATTCTCTTTGTCATGGAGGGAGATAGCTCAAGGAAAAGTCTCTCAAAATTTGATCAAAAACTCGAAGAAAAACTTAAGCTATAAAATAGGAGCTTACATAAGACTTTCTCCCTCAGATGAAATAAGAGAGGAAGGCTCTCTTGTCTCTCACCCTCAACAAATCAAAAACTTTGTCCAACTCAAAAACTCTCAAGAAAAAAATTGGGGGGAGATTGTGGAGTGGTATACAGATAAAGATTATTCAGGTGGTAACATGAACCGTCCTGCTTTTAAAAAAATGTGTGCCGATATTACTTCAGGCTATATCAATGCGATCATAGTGACAGAGCTTTCAAGGCTCAATAGGAATGTAAAGGACTTTTGTCAGTTTTGGGAATTTACTCAAAGTCATAATGTGAAACTTATTTCCCTTAAAGAAAGTTTTGACACCTCCACTCCAGCAGGTGAGATGATGGTTTTAAGCATTATTAACTTTGCTCAATTTGAAAGAAAGAACATTGTTCAGAGAATTAAAAATGGAAGTAGATCAAGAGCAGAAAGAGGTCTAGCTAATGGAGGTGTTCCTGTTTTAGGTTACGAATCCCACCCTTCAAAAAAATGCCATCTCGTGATCAATGAAAAAGAAAAAGGCATTGTACAACTTATCTTCAACAAATACTTTGAGCTTGGAACATTGGCTAAAACTTGTAAATACCTCAATCAAAATGGCTATAAGACAAAAGAATATACCACTAAGACAGGAAAAATTTATGGAGGTCATAGATTCACCATAGGCTCTTTACAAAGAACACTCACTAATCTTGTTTATATCGGAAAAAGAGAGCTTAATAAAGAAAACCGCCACCTCGATCAAGAAACACTCAAAGAAGAAGACCGTTATCAGGTATTTCAAGCTCAGTGGCAGGCTCTTATTTCAGAAGAGCTTTTTTATGATGTTCAATCCATGCTTGAGAACAATAAAAAAGAAACCAGAAAATATGTTCATAATTATAGGCTTAAAGGTTTTGTTTACTGCAAAGAATGTGGGGAGAAGTTTGTAGGAAAATCAGGAAAAGGACGAGGCGGAAAATACTACTATTACAGCCACAAAAGAAAAATGCTCAATCAAGGAGACAGACACACTCAACGGTGTATCTTAGAAAGCATTTCCGCCCCTCAGCTAGAAGAAGCAGTGCTAGCTGGGTTGAAGCGATTGAAAGAGGATCAGAAGCTTCTTAAGTCTCTTATCTACGAAAATAATGAAGGCAAATTTAAAAACTCAAGCTATAAAGATGGGTTGATACAGTCAGTAAAAGAAAAGCACAAGGCTATAAGAAGTAAAATAGAAGGAATCATTTCAGCGATTTCAGAAGCTCCTAAAGCTAAATCCACTAAAATTCTTATGAAGAAGCTAGAAGAGCTGGAAAGTGAAAAAGAGGTTTTAGAAGAAGAGATAGGAAGCCTCGTTCAAGAAAGAAAAATGATTTCAAGTAATATTATTGATCTAAGAAGTGCCTTTTCTCTGCTAAGAGCTTTTAATAAAAAATTCCCTAATCTCCCTCCACGTCAACAAAGAGAAGTCTTAAAAAACATTCTACGGAAAGTGGTAGTAGCTCGTGAAGGAATTTATGTGGAGTGCTATGGGTTAGCACCAACACAGAATTTTCATCTTGATTCAAAGCAGAAAAACTCTATTTTTCAAGAAAATAAAGAAAGGGAACTTAATCGTTCCTGGGTTCGTCCGTTATCACGGTTGGTGGCGAGAGAGGGAATTGAACCCACGACACCTAGATTATGATTCTAGTGCTCTAACCAACTGAGCTACCCCGCCATTATCTATATAGTGCTTCTGTTTAGGTTTTCAGGTTTTTTCTCTAGAGAATCGACCGGAAAATTTAAGCGTATTCACTATATACATATGCTATCTTAATTGTAGAAGTGTTTTATGTCAAATTATGTCAAAATAGACAAAATAAATTCTTTAAAAGATAGGAAAAAAATCATAAAATGCAAACTATGAGTAAAGGAGGCAATCCATCAATTAAACTTGCTACTTTTGCAGGAGGGTGCTTTTGGTGTTTAGAAGAAGCCTTTCGTCAACAAAAGGGAGTCCAAGATGTTCATTCAGGCTATATGGGGGGTGCTAAAAAAACAGCAACTTATGAACAAGTCTGTTCTGGAATGACAAAACACCTTGAAGTTATACAGTTAAAATTTAATAAAAAGATCATTTCTTATAAAGAACTCTTGGATTTTTTTTGGCTTCAAATTGATCCTACAGATTTTAAAGGGCAGTTCTTTGATCGAGGAAATCAATATAAAACAGCTATCTTTTATCATGATGAATTACAAAAAGAGATCGCTATAGAATTTAAAGACAATCTTCAAAATTCAGATCTTTTTATAGATAAAGAAATCGCAACAAAAATTTTAAAGGCCTCAACTTTCTATATTTCTGAAGAACATCATCAAAACTTTTTTCAAAAAAATCCCTTACATTATAGAAACTATTACAAGGATTCAAAAAAAAAAGAGATTCTCTCAAGAGTTTGGAACAAAAAGAATTCTTAATTTTTTAACACAGCCCTTCTAGGAAAGGGTTCTCTTGGTGTTATTAAGGAGGCTAAATTTTTGTAACTGTTCAGAAAAATTCTAGTAAATTGTTGAAATTTCACTAAAAGCTCCTATGCCTATAATGTTATATGATGTTTTTCGTTTAGATTTTCAGATTTTTTGAGTTAGTCGAACGTGAAAAATTGACAAAAGCCTAGGATTTTTATGCTGTATGATCTTTATTCCTGTTACTTTCTACTATAGAGGGTTAAATATTTTTTCATAACTTAAACAAAACAGTAGTTTTCAAGAAGGCGTACAGGCCTTTTAAGCCATTTCAGTGAAAAAAACGAAAAAAGACGCACCTCTAGCATTAACTTTCTAAAATTTTGAGAAACTCCTGATAAAAGACTATTAATAGCATCCCCTTGTGATCCTAATAAAAAGTTCCTTCCCATACGAGAATCTATTTTCATATGACCAATGATTGCCTCAACTGAACTTCTTCTTCTGTGAAGTTTTCTTTTGTAGGGACTTAATGTTTTACTCATTCCCCCAATATGAACATTAACTCCCGAAGGATGATGCTCTTTGCCACGATAACCTTTATCTACATACAAATTTTTTGCCTTAACCTTTGTTAAGGATTCAACTTGAGATAAGGCTGGCTTTAAACTGTGAACATCTGATACATTTTTTTCAAATGACTTTACCCCTAAAACCCAGCAATTTTTTGATGAAGTTGCCACACTCACCTTATTGCCAAATTCATATTTTTTATGGGCTTTGCCCTTCCCTATGCAATAAACCTCAGGAGCATGAACACTATACACCTTGTTCTTATCCCCTCTTTTTTGGTTATAAATTCTTACACATAAAGATAAACATCTTTTTAAAGATGTATTCTCTTCCAAGAACTTAGGACCTCCTTTTCTTGTAACATCTCTTATCACACGACCTAGATAAGTATGAAGCTTTCTTTGCTGTTTTCTTGCTAAACGTATTTTTCTTGTATGAGCATAACGAGCATTCTTAAACAAACACTCCTTGGCCTTTCTTTTATAGCTTTGACGTAAAACTAAACCCTCTTTTTTAGCCCTGTGAACTAAAGTCTTTAAAGCTTTGTAATAAAGACGGCTGTCTGTAGGAAAAGCTATTGCTTTCTCTTGAACAGTTGTATCAACAACTACATTCTCAAACTCTTTTTTTTTTACAAAATCCTCTCTCAAAGCTAAATCAATGGTTTCCTCTAAGAGAACTTCTATCTTCTCAGCCCCCATCCTCTTTCTCCAGTTAGTCAATGAACTTCTATCACAGGGATCTTCATAAGAATAAAAAGGCTGACCACAAAAATACTGCCATTGAGGACTCTCTTTGAACATTTCTATTGTCTTCTCGTCACTTAAATTATAAATGTATTTCAAGCACTGAAGTCCCACCATTAAACGAGTTGAAAGACCTGGACGACCTTTTTTTTCATCATACTTCGAACCAAAATCTTTATCAAAACGATCCCAGTCTATTTTATTAGCTAAAATGACAAGCGGATGCTTCTTATGAACAATGTCGTTTACTCTAAAATTAAGAGGGCTTCTCTTTTGTGTGCTGAACATGTCTTTTGGCCTCATCTTTTTTCCTTTCTGTTTTGCAAGGTTTTTTATCTGTTTTTCCACTTCCTTGCAATTATTTTTATGCAAAAATTACAAAAAAACAAGTGTTTTTAGCTGTTTGTGCATTTTTCACGTTCGACGAGTTAGGGTCTAGTTTTTATTCAAAAGTATTGATAAATCGTCATTTGTTTTAAAAAATAGTTTCATATGATAATTCTTCCTTTAGATTCTAAAAACTTAAACGGAAAGGACTATATAGTACTTCCGTTTAGGTTTTCAGGTTTCTAAGATGGAGAAGTTATCAGTTATCAAAGTTTCTAATTTAGGCCTGTGTTTTCGTATTCCTCTAAAAAATTGACTTAAACTTCCCTTGAAATCGTCATAGTTTTCATAATATCGATTCGCCGTGACCTCTTTTTTCATAAACTTCCAAAGCCTTTCTATAGGATTTAAATTCGGTGAGTACGGAGGAAGATAAACAAGTTTTATATTCAACTCTTTCGCTAACTTCTTGACAGACTTCGATCTATTGTATCCGGCCCCATCTAAGATAAGATGAATCTCTTTTTCATCGGGATGCTTCTTAATGAATATGATAGAGCATATCACATAGAAAAACTTCATTAACTGTCTTATAACTCCTGACTACCGTCTTCAAACTATTGATCTCAATAGCTCCACAAACATTCACTCTTTTTCTCCAGCCTGAATTGGTCTTCACTTCAAACTTCTTACCCTCTCTTATCCAACCATATGAAATCGTAGGGCCCCACTCAGGATGTGTGGAATCAGCAAAGTAAACAGGACCGTCTTTCTTCTTAATTCTCTTGTATTTACGCACAAACTTTTTCTGCTCTCCTCTCTTTGCCTTACCCGGTATCGCTGTGGCTTTTTTATAAGAAAAACCAAGGCGATGGAGAAGATCAATCGCACCACTTGTTGAGTACGTAACACCAAAATTCTCCTCAATGAACTGAATAACAGACTGTGATGACGGAAAAATTCTTTTTTCTAACTCCTTTAAAAGCATTTTCTCCTCTTTCTTAGTTAAAAAGGACCTTTTAGGGTTGTAATTGTCGTTGATTAAGCACTCTATCCCACCTTTGTTATAACGATCTCTACAGGCTCTTATCGTGCCCTCATCAATGAAAAGAAAACGGGAAATATCTTTACACAACTTACCTTTATCTAAATGGAGAATTGTCATAATCCTTTTTGCGTATTTAAGATTTTTCTCTAGAGATAGTTCATAGAGTAAATCTTTTCGCTCTTTTTTTGATAGAAACCCTGACATATGAAACTATTTTTAAAAATAAATGACTTTTTATCAAGGCCTTAGAATAAAAACTAGACCTCAACTCAAAAAAAAACGGAAAACCTAAGCGGAAGCACTATATATGAATATGAGCAAAAATGAAAAGCCTAAAAACGACAATCACAAGGCTCTTTCAAGAGCGAAGAATCAGATAAAGCTTCTTAGAAACACAATTTGTCGTCAATCCATAGAGCTTAAGAAAGCACAAAAAGAAATAAAATGTTTAGAAGAAGATTACAAGCATTTAGAAGAAGAGCGTGAGCGTTTAGAAGAAGGGTGTGAGCGTTTAGAAAAAGAGAGCAAGCGTTTAAAAAAAGATAATGAACATTTTAAAAAAGAAAATGAGAAGCTAAAAGAGGAGCTTCAATCAATACGCAAGCTTCCTAAGTGGGCCAAAAAGAACAAGAATAAAAATCCAGATGGAAGCCTTAAAAAAGGAAAAAAGAAGGGTCCTAAAAAGGGTCATAAAGTTCATCGAAGAAAAAGGCCTGAGGAAGCGGATCAGGAGACCACTTGGACTCCACTGGTTTGTAGTAAATGTGACTCTGATCTTCCTCCCTCTCATAAGTGGCATGTTCACTATCAGGTGGATTTACCACCTGTAAGTCAAGTCATCACCACGAAACACATTGTAGGCTGGAGTTGGTGCAGTTGTTGTAACAAGGAGGTTTCTGTGAATGATAAGTTGGGAGCGAGTCTTTATGGTCTTAAGTTTCATGCTCAAGTGTGTTATTGGAAATATGAGTTGGGTTTAAGTTTTGGTAAAATAAAAAATCTTTTGTCTGATCAATATGGTATGGAAATCAGTCGTGGTGTTTTGTCAGAGATTATAAGTCGTACGGCAAGGAAGTTTGAGGGGGCTTACGAGGATATCAAGTCCGTATTATCGGAGCAGGGGCATTTGCATGCTGATGAGACAGGATGGAGAGTGAATGGGAACAGTCATTGGCTCTGGAGTTTTTCAAATGATGATGTGTCATTTTATAAGATTGATCAAACTCGTTCGCAAGATGTGGTTAAAAATGTTCTTGGAGAAGTTTTTCGTGGAGTTTTAGTTTCAGATTTTTATGCTGCCTATAACAAGATTGACTGTCAAAAGCAAAAATGTTGGCCCCATCTTTTAAGGGAGCTTCATGGGCTAAAAGAAAAACATCCTAAAAGCAAAGAAATTGCTCAGTTTTCTAAGAGAGCCAAACTTTTTTTCAATAGGGGAAAAAGGTTGCAAAATGAATATGAAAGTAAAGAGAATATCGATCGAAAATACAAACTGCTTATGCATGATACAGGAAAATGGGTATCAAAAAAATACAGAAGCCATGACTTACAAAGGCTTTGTAAACGTTTGGTCAAATATCGAGATGAAATTTATACTTTCATTAAGTCTGGAGTAGACCCCACTAACAATTATGGAGAGAGGGAAATTAGGCCTGCTGTACTTATGAGAAAAATCTCTTATTGCAATCGCTCAGAACAGGGAGCACATAACCAAGAGGTTATGATGAGTGTCGCTCGAACGGCCAAAAAACAGAATCTATCCTTCGTTGACATAGCTACTGAATACCTCTCTAAACATTAAAATCACTAGAATTTAAGTGAACAGTTACGTATTTTTATCCATGAAATCCTCAATCTTTTTAAAAAAAATGTATAAAACAGCTAAATTTCAGGCTTTGAAGTAGCTTTTTAAAGCTCTTTGAAAACGATTTTTTGACCTGTAGCTACATAGGATTTGAACCCTGTAAAAACTCTTTTTTATCTTTTAAAGATATAACATTTTCTGTCTATGGCCTCCTTTTCTTTTATGAAGCAGTTTTTTTAACTTCAAGGGGGGGTTGCATGGGTATTCTTCTAATGAAACTCATCGTATATCCTCCTAACAATCCTGCTGTATATATTATACATCATGATTAAGCATAGGCAAGAGTATTTATCTCTAAAAATTCTATAAAATCCTACTTTTTACAAGGGGGAATAAGAAATTTTCCAGATTCTGAGCAGAACTTAAATCCTAGTGTATATTTTTTGTCGGGAATTTAGGTAGCTAGTGATCCATGTTAAGAAACCTTGAAATTTTTTTCTTTTTAAGGTAGATTAAAGCTCCAGACATGAAAATACCCAAAACTATTAATTATTTTACTATCCCAGGTTTTGTTGTACTCGTTCATGAAAACAAAGAAAAACTTTATGCAGATTATGCTAAAATACGAGAAATGGAAAGCAGTAATGAAATTTTAATGTATGAGTGAATTGCAGTTAGGTATGAATGAAAAAAAAAGATTTTGATATAATTATTGACGACGGATTTGGGCTGTTACTTTCTTCTAAAGATCGTCAACGTTTGTGGAAAGAATTATACAGTAGGTTGGAAAAATACCTTTTGGAAATAGAGTCTTATCCAGTTTCTCAAAACTTCTCTCTCAAGCAAGTAAGAGAAAGTATAAAAGAATTTGATTTTTCAGAACCACTTGATCCTATTGAAGTTTTAAATTGGGTGGCTGATAACCTTACAAAACACCAACTTCACATACCTCATCCCTCCTATCACGGTGTATTTAATCCTCATCCGTCTACAATGGGTATTGTTGCCGAAACCTTGGTTGCGGCTTTTAATCCTCAACTAGCATCAAGTGCTAGCGGTCGGTTTTGTATTGCCATAGAAGATCATTTGTTAAAGTATTTTGGAAGAAAATTTGGATACCCTCATTCAAAGATAAAGGGTATTTTTACTAGTGGGGGAACAGAAGCCAACCATAGTGCACTTCTTTGTGCCTTGGTTAAAAAAGTTCCTCAATTTAGAAACAGTGGTTTACAAAATTTAGATCGATTTCCTTTGATATACACAACAAAGGAAACTCATGGATCCATTTCTAGAGCAGCTCGTCTTTGTGGACTTGGAACGGAATCCGTTAGGGAACTTCCAGTCACTTATGATTTAAAGTTTGACTGTAATGAATTAAGAAAACAAATTCAAAAAGATCTTAAATCAAATAAACTACCTTTATTTCTAACGGCAACTATGGGTTCTACCAGTGCTGGAATCATAGACCCCTTAGAGACTTTAGGTGATATTGCTAAAGAATACAATATGTGGCTTCATATTGATGCTGCATGGGGGGGTGCTCTTTGTCTGTTAGAAGAGTTTTATAAAGAATATAAAGGGATAGAGAAATCTGACTCTATAACTTTTGATCCTCATAAATGGCTTTCTATTCCTATGGGATCTGGTATCTTTTTAACCCAGCATCCTTTGACTTTGATGCAGACTTTTGAAGTAAATGACATTCACTATATGCCCAAAGAAACTCATGTCAATCAGGATAGTGAACCTTACCGCCAATCCATGCAGTGGTCTCGTCGATTCATTGGGCTTAAACTGTTTATGACCCTACTCTGTCATGGAGAAAAAGGATATCAAGAAATTCTTCATCATCAAATAAACATGGGATATAAACTGAAAAAAAAGCTCAAAGAAAACTCATGGGAAATTGTAAACCAAACATCTCTTCCTGTTATATGTTTTAAAGATCCAGTTTGCAATTTTGATATAGAAAAACTATGTCGTTACGTTACAAATACTGGAAAAGCTTGGATTACAACAACTAAGCTGAAGTCCTGTAAAGTCCTTCGTGCTGGCATTCCTAACTTTATCACACAAGAAAAACATCTTGATTTATTAATTGAAATTTTAAATGAAGCTCGAAACAAAATGATGAGTGATCCTGTAAACTAAATTGTGTAACTGATTTACAGGCTCTACACAATTTCAGGCTCAAAAATCTTAACTTCGTAGACTCTCCCGTGTTTAAACAGGGGAGTCTATAAGTAAGTCTCTAAATTTCAAAATTTTGGTTTTCTAAGCAAATCGTTCTTGGGTCAACAAGATTCCTATACTTCTCACCACAAAAGTTTGCTTGTTTTGTTGTCATGTTTTCATTCTCTAGGCAAGTTACTTTTGGTTTAATAGAGTTACCGCCAGATTCATAACATGTAAGTATAACTTCAGGGCTGTGATTAGAGTCTAAGCAAGTTTTTATCACAGCTAAAGTCTTTTGCCTTTCACTTTCACCACCACAGGCTACTATAACCTCAATAGTTTTACCACTGCTAACACAGTATTCTTGAAGAGACTTATTTGTTGTAAGCCTTTTACAAGCCTTTTCTATACTGTCAATTTCATCATCTTGAAATCCTGTGCCAGAAAGAATTTCTTTACTCGATTTAACTTGTTTGTCATCTTCTATATCTGCAAAAGAAGTTATAGAAAATAAAGAGCATACTCCCAACCAAGTTATTTGTTTTATTATTTGTTTCATTTTATCCTCCTATTGTTTTGAGCTCTTTAAGACTCAGTTTTTGTTTTTTTTCTTCTTTAGTTTTTACATTACGTAGCAAAATTTATGCCAAACCTTTCATCTCCAATCTAAAGCACAGAGAGCTTGATTTATCCTCTCACAGCTTTCTGTTTAAAAATAAAACAGCCTAAATGGGTTATGTTATACCAATTACAGAAATTAATTCGATATTTTCATGTTCAAATTTAAAATTTTAAAATTGACTTAAGGAAAAGTTTCAGTTAGGAGGTTTTAAAAAAACTTCTTTTAAGGTGAGTTTAAGTTTTCATAAGATAAGTTTATTTCAGGTATATCTATTTGTTGTGTAAATCGATTGATGGGTTAAAATAAGTGTAAAAAAGTGAGGTTAAAATTTAAAATGACAAAAATCAGTTACACAATTTAATTTATAGGTTCAAATTAATTTACAAGCTTGATTCATCTTGTTGTTTTGTCCAAGATCGAGTGCATAATTTTTTAATCCTGCCCTCCTGATCGCAAAAAGTATTCCAGGCCTCACAACAAGTATTCAGTATATGGTCATAGTTTTTAAAACATGCATTCGATAATTTGATCCTTCGTAATTGTTGCCAGACTTGTTCCATGGGATTTAATTCTGGACTATAAGGAGGTAAAGGCATCAGGGATAAATTCTTAGGAACTATCAAAGTCTCTGTGGTATGCCAACTGGCTCTGTCCATTAAAACAATTCCATGATAGTTTTCTTGAATATTTTTAGATATCTCATCTAAGTGAATTTGCATCATTCCTGAATTACATTCCGGTAAAATCCAAGCACAGCCTTTATCTCTATCCGGACAAACTGCTCCAAAAATATAAGTGGATAAAAATTGTCTTTGCCTCACAACTCTAGGCCGTGTGCCTTTTCTTGCCCAAATCCTACTCAAAGAACCTTGCTGAGCTTATTCTGCATTCATCCTGCCACCAAATCTCTATTTTATTACCTGAGTTCGTGCTCAAAAATGTACACTACAGACGGACGTTTTTTTGACAAGACTTTTTCCAATAGATCTTAGTATTTTTTCTTGAACTTTATTCAAAGCTACTGTTTTGATAAGTCTAGTTTTATTTTTTCGGTCATAAAGATAGACATTATACATGCTACCGAGTTCTTCAAGAGCTTCCTCTGGAGACATCTGCATCTTTTCAAGCTTCATTTTTAGAATTGAAAGTATCAGACAAGATAAATAGCATATAAAGACATGTGATTGAACTCTGTTGTAAAGCCAATGACGAATTGGTCTCAAATTTGTTATTCCCTTTAAGGTCCTAAAAGATTTTTCAATTATCTCTTTCTTATAGTACAAATTAACAATATCTTTTGTAGAGATCTTTTTTGTAGAAAATATACAAGAGTAACCATCAAACTCAGATTCTAAATTCAACCGATCTCTCCTTAATCTTCCTGTTGGAGTAAGGTATTTTTCCAAACCTGGTTTTATATTTTTATTTTTAGACAAAAGAATTTGTGCGTTTGCAATTTCGTCCAAACGAGATTCTCTTATATCTAAAGCTCTCCTTTGATTGTAACAAACAACTAAACGTCCTTTGATTTTTCCAACATTGTGATTAATGCTCTGAGCATACAAGGTACCACTTGATAACCTGATGCGATGGGATACATCAACAATAGAGTCTAGCCTTATCATTTTTCTAATCAAATCCTTCTCTTTTTTTCTGAGAGCAATCCCACAAAGCGTATTCCAGCCCAATTCATTGATTTCATTGAGGTTTCTCTCTGAGAAAATGCCTCTGTCGTAAACAAACATTCCTCCACTTAGTCCATAGTTTGCAAATCCATCGGATAAACTTAGTAGAGTCCTGCTATCGTGTATGTTTCCACTAAAAGTTTTATGAAACACTGGTATTCCTTCTTTTTGAGTTGTCACCAAACCAATTTGAATCAAAGGATTTCCACGTTTCCCATCCTTACTCTTTCCTAATTTTCCAAGCTGACATTTGCTACCATAAAGGTATGTATTGGTAACATCGTACACCAACCCTTTTAGCTCAAGATTGTACCTTTTCTGAACACCTTGAAATATTTTCTTCTGTAAATTTTCTGGATCACTCTCTAAAGAATCTAGAGCAGAAAGCAAACGACTTTCGGTTAGATCCTCTAAATTTAGCAAAGTGTTTAAATCTGTTCTCTCATACCATTTTGGCATTTTTCTAAGGCTTTTGTAATCTAAACAGTGAGCATAGACCATGCTTAATATTTCATTGGAGTATTGGCCAAGAGATTTTTGCAAATCTATTTCCCTAGCTATTTTATCTAAAACAAGCAAAGGACCATAAACCTTGACCTTTTCTATTTCAAGATCAGATGAACTCATTGAAATTACAGTTTCACCATTCTCTTTCTTCCCGATGTACCGAATATGCTTTTGGATAACTTTTCCATCAACCCTTTTGTTCTCTACTTCTGCAAGATATGTTACCTTTCCTCTTTTTATTCTTCTGATAAAGCTCATATTTCTCCCTCCTATAGTGTAATATATTACACTACAAAGGAAAATGCAAGGCAAGTTATTTTTTGTGATTTTATCTAAAAATCGAAAATTCCCCTATGAAAACTGAGATTTTTATGGAAAATGGGAAATTATAGCTTTGTAGTGTACATTTTTGGTCACGAATTTAGGTTTATTAGTCTGAATCTTTTCCTTTATTTTCTCCACCTCTTCTGGAAAATGTTCCTTAAACTGTTTCATAGCTTCTTGTGAACTTTTAGGATGAAGAGAACGACCACTGATCCATACAATATTAAGGCGGTCTAAAGAAACATAAACCCCAGAAAGAGAATAGCAACAGTCAAATTCATCTGCTAAAAGTTTCTGTATTTCCTTTGCTCCTATGCTTCCTCCCTCTCTTTTGTCTTGAATTTCATCTAACTTGATTTTGAACCTCTCTTCTTCTGTCACTGGCAAACGAGGCTTGCGTCCTCTGCCTTCTCGATCTATCAATCCCTCGTAATCAAAGTCTACAAAAAAAGACTGTAACCAGGATTTGATACTGTGACGATGATAGAAAACTATACCTGCTGTTTCTTGAATCGATTTTCCTTCTTGCATATGCTGCAAAGCCAATAATTTTGTCTTGATGTTGGCACTTCTTTCTACTTTGTAAGTAGAAAGAAAATCATACCCTTGAATCTGTGTAACTAAATCTTTTTTCGACATGACTCTAAAAATTTAACAGAGTTTTATCAAAAAGCCAGGACGCAATGCATTAAAACAATGTCGAATTAATTTTTGGAAATGGTATATTTTATCGGAATTTTAAGTTACAAAACTACTCTCTTACCAAACTTCTTTTGAAAAACTAAACTCAAATGACAAGAAAATTTTTCTTCAGTTTCTTGCTTCAAAATGATTGAAGTCAATAACTATGGAGGCTACTAGAAAAAGTGACTTTTGTTCAAAGGAGGAATCCTCGGGAAATTCTATTTTAAACTGATCAACATTGGTTGCAGCTTCTTTCACAATTCCTCCCCATTGTTTCTGGATCTTTCCTCTAGGCCTGCCATGAAGATCTAAAATAGGAAAACTCCATAACTTCCAGAAAGGAGATTGAATAGTACTAAAAACTCTTCCAGAGTTATCACATATAACGTATTTCTTGTAAAAAAGAGAGAATCGTTTTTTCACAGATCCTAAACGACGGTTGTTTTTTCCATAAACCATAGTAGGAGAAAAAGGGTGGAGTGACTTCCTTTCAAACCAAAGAAAAGGCTTGCAATCTTCATCAAAAACCTGGAATTTAAAATTACGATAATGGGATAATATGTTACGTAAAATAGTGTTTTTAAACCCTATAGAGACCTCTTCTATAAAGCCCAAGTTTTTTCTTAAGGAAGAAAGAATTTCATATGAATTAGCTTGTTCAATGTTAGTAATAGTTTCCCAGGTCTTCATTTTTTGTTTTATAAGAATTTCTTTTTCACTAAAGATAGAATTGTTAATTTTTTCACTAAATTTCATTTCTTAATAAGTCTAAGTCTATCAAAAAATTTTTTCAACCTTTAGACTTAGGCTTTAGACTAAAATATTTTCTTTTTTACCTCTCAAAAGAATCTGTAAGTAAAAAGTAGTTAGAAATCACACAAAAAGAGTCACTATCATGGCTTAAACTAGTGACCTGCTTTTTCTTTGTTCATAGATGATTTACCGATAATACCAATTACAGAAATTAATTCGACGGTAAATCAAAAAGACAGGTCACTGGTTTAAGCCATGATAGTGACCCTAAAGTACTTGCAGAAGGAGGTGATTTTCGAGACAAATTCTAAACCCTTTAGCTGTCCTGGTTTTTAAGGCCTCAAAGGGTGTTTTCCCTTTTTTTCGATTAAGCCTGTATTTTTGTGAAGGCTTACTCGAAAAAAAGGAAAAAGCAAAAAAAAGATGTAAAATAGGATTTCAAGACTTTATTTATAAATAAACCAACAAAGGAGGAAAATAAAATGTATGATCACTATATAGCCGTAGATTGGGCACAAAGTAACATGGCCATTGCAAGGATGACAGGCAAATCAAAAGATATTGTAACTGCCTAAATTCGAGATAAATTTTACTCACTAGGATTTTCCATTTTAGGTCACCTCAAAGAAACTCCATTTCTATAGGGGAAATACAGGAATTTTCAATCCAAAGAAAAATAAGCCTTGACTTTTCTTAGGTTTATAGTGAGTATTATACTCACTAGGAGGTGTTCATGAGCTTTATTAGAAGATACAAAAAGGGTAGTGTCGTTTATCTTGCAGAAGTAGAAAATCGATGGGTTAAAGGTAAAGTTGTTCAGAAATACATCCGTCATATTGGAAAAGAAGTTAATAAAGAGGCTGTCATTTCTCTTTCATCAAAAGATATTCAAATGGATGGTGTAAAAATCTATGGTCCCTTGCTTGCCTTTCACAGCATTGCAAAAAAAATAAATCTTCCAGAAATTTTAGGGGGAATACTCCAACGAAATACTAAGCATGACTTACGCTCACTGTATAAATTATAAAAGCTTACGGAATATGCCAAAATGGTATGAAAGAACTGATTTAAATTTGCTTCTAAACTTAGATTCTTTGACAGAAAGTCGATTGGTTTCTGCAATGGACAGTATTAACGATGAGAAAATAGAAGCTTATCAGAAAACCATCTTTAATAAGGTCAAGAGAACATATAAATTAGATACCAAAGGTCTAGTTTATGACACTACAAACACTTATTTTCATGGAAAGGCCTGCTCAATGGGAAAACAAGGAAGAAGTAAGGATGGTCAAAGACAAAATGATCTTATTCAAATAGCTTTGGTGACAACACAAAATGAAGGAGTTCCTGTATTTCACAAAACATTTGATGGAAATATTCATGACGCAAGAACTCTTTCATGCGTTCTAGAGTATTTACGAAAAAGTCAAATTCGTCCTCAACTGTTTGTTTATGATCGGGGTGTAGTTTCTAAAAAAAATCTGATGTCCTCTAGAGAAATAGGCTTAAATACCTTATGTGGCTTGCCCATTCGAGAGAAAGAAAAGGCTATTATAAGAAAGTTTTCAAATAAAAAATTCCTGGACAACATATCAAGCATAGTCCGAGTCAATAAGAGTAGTTTTTATGTGGGAGGAGTTGCTTATAAATTAGCTTCAATTAGTGGAAAATTGGTAATTTGTTATAATGCATCGAAAAAATTAGAGGAAACAGAATCAAGAAGATTGGGCTTTCTTGAGGCTCAAGAATTAAGAAAAAAAGGGAAAAAGATAAATGAACGTTTTGAAAGATATTTAACAGCCACTGGCAGAATCAGGACAGAGCTTTTAAAAAGAGAGGAAGAGTTGGATGGATTTTTTTGTCTTTTCTGCACAAAGAAATCCATTTCAGAAAAGGAAATGGTAAGGATTTATTTTGACAAGGATGTTATAGAACAAGCTTTTAAAGTATTGAAAGGTATCTCGAATATACAACCTATCAGATTTTGGCTAAACAAAAAAGTTAAAGCCCATGTGTTCATATGTTATTTATCCTATCTTTTATTATCAATTTTAAAAATGAGATTAAATCATAAAAATGTTGGAATATCTCCACAAAAAGCCATTGAGGAGCTGGAAACAATGTATAATGTTTATTTTTCTGATAAAAAGAAAAAAGTAAGGTTGATGAAAACTGTTACTTTAAATAAGAAGCAAGAAAAAATACTGAATTCCATAAATTTAGGAATTTTGAGAAATCGCACTTCCATACTTTCTTAAATCCTAGTGAGTAAAAATTGTCTCAAATTTAGGTAAGTAACAATACAAATAATGACTTTATGAGGTGAGGATAGATAGCTTAATAAAAATGATATTTATAAAAAATTCATTTCGACGAATAGCACATCCTCTATTCCTGAAATTTACTATAATCTAAGGTTTTAAATCTTTGGAATTCATGATTTAAAACTAAAGGCTCCTCCCGGGAACCCACAGATTCTTTTGAGGAGGCAAAATGCCTCCTCAAAAGAATCTGTGGGTTCCCGGAGGTTCTGGCAGTTTTCCAAGGTTATGATATAAGGCGATTTTTATAGCTTTAGAGGTTCTAAAGCCGTAAGATTTTCTCATAGTGAGTTTTACTTTGTTGTTTAAACCCTCTACAATCCCTGAGGAGAAGGTTTTTTTAGCCTTGAAGTAATTAAGAATAAGTAGCTTATGTCTTCGTATGGTTTTTGCTTCTCTTTTCATAGGTTCAATTTTTGAAAGCATGACTCGTCTCGTCCAACTGTCTATAAATTTACCAGACCAAGTTGGTGAAACATAGGTCCATAACTGTCGGAAGTCTTCTTTTAAAAAATAACAGCGGATACTTTTTAAATTGTACTGTATTAAATGCCTTAATTTTACTTTTTCATAAGATTTTAAATTTTCTGCATTTTTTAACAAGGGCCATCTAGCTTTTGTTAAAAGGGGTTCATACCCATCTTCTTTCATTTTTTTGTGTTCTGAAGCTCTCACTTCGTCTAAAGCCTTATTGAGTCTTGCTACGATATGAAACCGATCTAATATATTCAAAGCTTGACTTGCCCTCTCCTTTATGACTTTTAAATAAGGCTTCCACATGTCAGAGCACACAAACCGTATCTCTTTTGACTTCTCTCCTAGTAAATCAAAGAATTTTCTAAAACTCTTTTCTGTTTTTTTTCTCCTATCCATAGCAAACGAACACTTTCTTTGCTTATTTCATAGACTAAGGTGAGATACTGATGGTTCTTTTTCCATTGTATCTCGTCGACTCCTATAGCATATATCCCCTTTAAAACCCTTTGTTTTAAACCATATTCTACGACCCATTCTACCGAAGCATAGACCTGATTCCAACTGACATGAAACTTACAAGAAACCTCTTTCCAAGACAGGTGACGACACCAGTCTGCTAAGTACTTCATGTAAAAGATCGTTAAACTCTTCTTACCATCGGCCCAAGGTAAATACTCAACTTTTACCCCACAGCAAGGACAATTAACTCTTCTTACAAAATAAACAAAAAACACCCTGTAACTTAAAATAGGAAGGGATTCAAAGTCCCGTGATGATTTACTGCTGTCATACACTGAACAGGGCTTCTTACAAACACTACAAAAAGCTTGGCCATTTTTACGAGCCTTAATAGGAACATTAATTGACTTTCTATCTTTTGAAAAATAAATGTCTTCGTACACAAAAGACTTCCATCTTAAACAATCATTTAGTATAGTCTTCAAAAGCATCTCTTCCCTCCTTTTTTTTTTTTTTGAATAACATTTTAAGGCATCTGGGAAGTAGGTGCTTCTTTTTTAAAATTTTAATGTAACACAGCAAATAAAAGCAAATAAAATGAATGTTTTTGAGTTCAATCACCGGAGGTGATAGAGGCCAGTAAGGCCTCAAAGAACTCAAAAATACAAGATAGAATGTCTTACTCTTGCTTTGATTAATATGAGCCTTTTTGGGGGATTTCTACTACTTTTCACCCACAGATTCCCGGGAGGAGCCAAAAAAATAAGCTCTGAAGCTTCAGAAAGTCTTAAAGAAGCCCATTTAGAAACATTGACAGTCCTTCGTTTAAAAACTCCTCCTCTTTTACGAAAGACTTTAAGCTCTACGAACCCAATAGAAAGTGCCTTCTCTATCGTTCGTCAACAAACAGGAAGAGTGAAGAATTGGAAAAAAAATCCTCGACAAATCTCCTTATGGGTCGCAGCTTCCTTGTTACATGTCGAGAAAAAATTTCGCACTATCAGGGGACATAAACAAATCCCTCTATTTATAGAAGAAATAAATAAAATAACCCTTGAAAAACAAATGGAGATAGCTTAATTATGAAAAAGTCCCTTCTGAAACTCTAACGGGATTACGGACATCCTCGGAGGCTATGCATTAAAAGAATGTCGAATTAATTTTTGGAAATGGTATAAGAACTCGAAGTCAGGCCCTTTTAAATTTCAAAAAAAGAGAGTCAGAAGAAAGCCATAAGTAAAAGCGAAGAAATCAGAAAGGGGATGATTTTTCGTAAGAAGAGTGGTGTGTGAAGAGGGTTTAGTTTGCATATGAAGTTTTGAGGTATTTTGACTTGTAGTTTCCTTAATGATAAGTTAGGAGCTATGGCACCAAGAGTACGTGAAATTTTAAGCTGGTATGGTTCTGAGAACATTGGAGTTTTAAGAAACTTAGCCCTTCTTTTAAACCAGGGTTCATTAGGGGGAACAGGAAGACTTCTGATTTTACCTGTGGACCAGGGCTTTGAGCATGGTCCTGTAAGGAGTTTCTCTTTGAATCCTAAGAGTTATAATCCTCATTACCATTTCCGTTTAGCTGTGAGAGCTAAGGTGAGTGCTTATGCAGCACCTTTAGGTTTTTTAGAAGCTTCGGGTAGAGATTTTCCTGGAGAGGTGCCTCTGATTTTAAAGCTCAACAACTCTGATAGTCTTTTCAAGGATCAAAGAAGCCCTATTCCTGCGATAACCAGTTCTGTTCAAAGGGCTTTGAGTTTAGGGTGTATAGGTATAGGTTTTACTATTTATCCAGGAAGTTTAGAAAGAAAGCAAATGTATGAGGAATTGGCTCTCTTAGCTGAAGAAGCCAAAAATAAAGGGCTTTTGGTTGTCATTTGGTCCTACCCTCGGGGAGGAGATTTAAGTTCTCAAGGAGAAACAGCTTTGGATGTTGTTTCTTATGCAGCTCATATTGCAGCTCAATTAGGAGCTCACATCATCAAAGTGAAACCACCGAATGCATCCTTAGAGCATCCAGAATCAAAAAAAGTTTTTTTATCTCAAAACATTCCTATGGACTCTTTAAGTGACAGAGTTCGTTATGTTGTAGACTCTTGTTTTAGTGGACGTAGGATTGTGATCTTTAGCGGAGGTGTTATACGTGGTGATGAGGAGATTTTAGAAGAGGTTAGGCAATTGGCAAGAGGAGGGGCTTTTGGTAGTATCATGGGACGTAATGTGTTTCAAAGAGAAGAGTCTGAAGCTGTTGAATTGATTCAAAAAATTATGTCTATTTATACAGGAGCTTAGATGTCCGAAGAGAATGTTTTAAAAGCTGAAAAAATAAAAAAATTAAAAAAGCTTAAAAGCTTAGGTCTTAATCCCTTTGCACATAATTATAAACCTAATACGACTTCTAAAGTGTTAAACGAAGAACATAAAAAACTACTTTCTGGAGAGTCTATTAAAGAAAAAAAAGTTATTTTAGCGGGACGCCTTATGACATTGAGAAAAATGGGAAAGGCTTCTTTTTTTCATATTCAGGATCGGGAAGGGCAAATTCAAGCTTACATTGTTCCTAAAGATCTATCTCAAAAAGCACAAGACTTTTTTAAATATCTTGATATAGGAGATATTGTGGGTGTTGAAGGGTTTGTGTTTAGAACCAGAAAGGGAGAACTGAGTGTTTATTGTGAAGACTTTATAATTCTTTGTAAAAGTATAGAAACTTTACCTGAAAAGTTTCATGGCATTATAGATACCGAAGTACGTTACCGTCAGAGGCATTTAGATCTAATTATGAATCCTGATGTAAAAAAAGTGTTTCAGATGCGTTCTTATATCATAAAAGAAATAAGAGCCTACCTTGATAAAGAGGATTTTTTAGAAGTTCAAACCCCTGCCTTACAACCTCTTTATGGGGGGGCTAGTGCAGAACCTTTTCAAACCTATCATAAAGCTCTTAATATGAATCTTTTTTTAAAAATTAGTCCGGAACTTTATTTAAAACGTCTTGTTGTAGGAGGGTTGGATAAAGTTTATGAACTTGGGGTTAATTTTAGAAATGAAGGAATGGATCGTACGCATAATCCCGAGTTCACTATGCTTGAGTATTATGAAGCCTATACTGATTATCAGGATCAAATGAAAAGGTTTGAGGAGCTTTGTGCTTCTGTGATTCAAAAAATTAAAGGGTCTTTAAAATTTCCCTACCAAGATCGTGAAATTGACTTTACAATCCCATGGACGAGGATGAGTCTTAAGGAGGCTATTAGAAAGTATGGAGATTTTTGTGTAGATTCTATGGATGAAGCTTCTTTATCTAAGAAGCTTCAAAGTTTAGGAAGTGATAAAGAGGATTTTTCTTTGAAGGGCGAAATGATCGTTGAAGCTTTTGAGCTTTGTGCTGAACAAAATATTTGGAACCCTACTTTTATTTATGATTTTCCTGTAGAGGTTTCTCCTCTTACAAAAGTTCACAGAAAAGATCACTCTTTAGTAGAAAGGTTTGAACCTATTGTTGCAGGTATGGAACTGGGAAATTCCTACACAGAACTCAATGATCCTTTAGAACAAAGAGAAAAAATGCAAAAGCAGAAGAAATGGACCTCTGTAGAAGGAAGAGGGAAAAAGACGACCTTAGATGAAGATTTCTTACATGCCTTAGAGATGGGGCTACCTCCTACAGGAGGAGTAGGATTAGGGATTGAAAGGCTTGTTATGATTCTTACAAACAGTTCCAGTATTAGAGATATTCTTTTTTTTCCTGCCATGAAAACTAAGGATACAGGACTTTATCCTAAAGATGAGAGTTTTAAAGATACTTTACCTGTAAAATAATAAAGAGGTGTAATTTATCAAACGTCTTAAGAAAAATAAATCATCATACTCTAAAGGTCCTCGCTTCCGTTTTCATTATGTAGCCTACACTCAGAAGTTTTTACATAGATTTTTAAACTGGGTTAATAGTTTGGGTTTTGAAAAAACTTTTTTTGGCCACTTTTTTAAAAGGCTTGATGAAATCTTTCGCTTGCGTCAAGTTGTGTTGTGTTTTCTCTTTAGTCTTTTTATTGCCTTTATCATTCTTTACGAAGTTGACCTTCTTCCTTCCATTAAGATTGGGGATGTAACAAAATCTGAGATTAAGTCTAATTATTCTTTTCAGTTTTCTGATGATGTTTCCACAGAGTTAAAAAAACTAGAGGCTGAGAGCAACACTCCTCTAGTTTTTGATTATGATCCTCAAGCTTATGAAAAAAACTATGAATCCATTTATAAAACTTTTAGTTTTTTTAGAAAAAAGGTTTCTGAGGTTAATTGGAAAGGACCTGCTCCTAAAAGAGCTGAGAAGGTAAAAAGTTTTTTAAAAGAAAGGAAGAGTTTTACAAAAATTTTATCAAGAAACATTCCAGTGAGGCTCTTTGAGTGGCTTGCAGAAAACAAATTTTCCGTAAATATTGAAAATGCTATCATTGCCCACTTAGAGAGTTGGTCTGAATTAAAAATTCAAGATAAGGCCTTGCTTCTTGATAATTCTCTTACTGAAACGGTAATTTTAAGAGACATTGTCTCTTTAAAAGAAAAAAGTATACCAAAATCTGATGTTTTAGATTTAAAAAGAGATGTTAGCGAATTAAGGTTTGTTAAGACAAAAAAGACGAAGTTTTTTTCCAAGAAAGCTGAAAACAATATTTTAGCTATAGCTAGACTTCTTGTTATACCTAATGTGACGTTTAATAAAAATGAAACTGTTGTGAGAAAGAAGCAAGCTAGAGAGGCTGTGCCTGATGTGAAAATATCGATTCGAAAGAATCAGACCATTGTTACAGGTGGATCTGTGGTTCAACCCAGCCATCTGGCCATTTTTAACGAAATAAGAAAGATTAAGTCAAAAAGAAATTTTGGTGTTTTATGTATTATGGTAGCTCTTCTTATCACAGCCTTTCTTCTCAGCTTCTTTTCTTTTATAAGGAGATTTACACAAATTTCCTATACAAGAAGAGACGTTGTTCTTATGACAACTTTAGTGTTTTTAACAGTGATTTTTATGAAAAGTTTTTGGCTTTTAGCTGGCGAAGTGTTTTTACAACAGCGTGAATTTCTAACCTTAGAGTTCTTTTTTTACTTAGCTCCTCTAACATTTGTATCCCTCGTATTAGGGGTTCTCATTCTTTCAGGAGAATTGATTTGGATTTTTACTCTCTTTTTGTCTTTTCTCTATGCTATGTTTTTTAATTTTCAAATGTACTTTTTCTTCTATGCTTTTTTGGGAGGCTTAGTGGCAAGTCGCTATGTTTATTTTTCTAGGAAAAGAAGTGATATTTATTTTACAGGCTTAAGAGTAGGACTTGTGAATGTATTTATGGTCTTTGTGATTTTGTCATGGACTTCTTGGGAGCAAGATATGTTTTGGCATCATTTTTTTTGGCAAGCTTTAGCAGGGTTTGTAGGAGGTGTGTCAGCTTCTTTTCTGGCTATGATGTTCATTCCTCTTTTTGAAAGCATTTTTAATTACACTACAGATATAAAACTGCTTGAGTTAAGTAATCTTAGCCACCCTCTTTTACAAAACCTGTTCGTCCGTGCTCCTGGAACTTATCACCACTCTATTGTAGTGGGAAGTATGGTAGAAGTAGCTGCAGAAAGAATTGGTTGCAATCCTCTTTTAGCTAAAGTTATGGCTTATTATCACGATATTGGTAAGTCCCATCATCCAGAGTATTTTATTGAAAACCAAAGACCCTCTTATAATCCTCATAATGAATTATCCCCTCATATGAGCCGAACTATTTTAATAGCTCATGTTAAAGACGGTGCTGAGATGGCACTTGAACACAACCTAGGAGAACCCATTATTGATGGTATTTTACAGCATCATGGAACAACTTTGATCTCTTTCTTTTATAATAAAGCTTTGAGCGAAGAAAATGATAAGTCAGAAATTTTTGAAGATGATTTTCGTTATCCAGGTCCTAAACCTCAGTTTAGAGAAGCTGCTCTAGTTATGCTTGGTGATAGTATTGAAGCAGCAGCTCGCTCTTTGAACGAACCTACAGCTATAAGACTTCAAAACATTGTTCATGATGTAATTAGAGAAAAATTCCTCGATAATCAACTTGATGAATGTGATCTTACTCTTAAAGATCTCTCTGTTATTGAGAGAGCTTTTGAGCAAGTAATTCTCTCCATCCATCATCAACGTATTGAGTACCCTGAAAGCTCATGATTGAGTGGATTGATAAAACAAATTGTTCTTTAGAGTGTAAACCTTTTTTAGAAAAAGCTTGTACTTATTTTTTTAAAAACCTTGATATCTCAAAAAATATTGTTTTTGTACTTGTAAGCAAAAAGGAAATAAGAGCCTTAAATAAGACTTATAGAAAAAAAGATAGGCTGACTGATGTGTTGAGTTTTGAATCTTATGAAAAGGGTGTTTTAGGAGAGCTTGTTTTTTGTCCTGATGTCATTTCAAAACAAGCCTTAGAACATGGTTTTCTTTTTAAAGAGGAATTTATATATCTTATGCTACATGGCGTACTTCATTTATTAGGATATGAGCATGAGGGAGGTAGATTAGAAACTGAAAAAATGTTTGAATTGCAGGATAAGTTATTTGAGGAATTTTTAGATCAAGCTTGAAAACATGCTGTGGCTTTTGTTGAATGAAACATTATGGATTTTCAGAGTAGATAGAAGACAGTGAAGTCTAGTTGCCCCTGTGGTTTCAATTATGTGAGCCTGTGATTTAAATTGGGCTTTGTTGAAAAATTCTCTGAATTATGGTTATTTCTAAATGAAGAAAGCAAAAATTTCTCAAATTGAAATGAGAGCTATTTGAGATGATTTATTCAATCAACTTGGGAAAAGCTAAAAATCATTGGAAAACAGCTGGAAAGTGCTTGGAATATAGTGAATAATGGCTAGTGTTCTGACCAGTAATTTTTTTCACAATTTTCAAGCCTTTAATCCAGGTCATTTTATTTAATTTTTTTTTATTATGTTTTAATACTCATATGTTAAATTTATTAAAGCCAAAAGATAAGAGAGAAATTCTTAAAATTATAAAGAAGTCTAAAAATCCAAGAGCCATATATCGAGCCAATGTTCTAAACTTAAGGAACAAAAGATTAACTGCCGTAGAGACAGCAGATTACTTAGAGATAACTCCTAGAACTGTTTTCAACATCCAAAAAAACTATGAGAATTCTGGGCTGAAAAAAGCTCTTGAAGATGATCCTCGTCCTGGAAAACCTCCAAAGTTTGATGATCGCATAAAGTCAAAGATTATAGCTATGGTCTGCTCAGATCCTCCGGAGGGCTTTGATCGATGGACTTTAGAGCTCATTAAAGAGAGGGCAGAAAAAAACAAGATTGTAGACTCTATTACCCAAATTCCACGCTAAAAATGATCACTACATTGCTCTAACAGTAAGATAAGTTCCATAAGATGGAAGTTTTCCAGTAAAAATGGGCTTATTGCCCTTTTTTTCTGTGAAAAGCTCTTGCCATTCTATTTTTAAGTAGTTACCATAATGGTAACTACTATGAGTTTTATAAAGAAGATTAAAAGAGGAGGCAGCACTTATTTAGCAGAGGTGAAAAATGTCCGGGTCAAGGGCAAGGTCGTACAGAAGTACTTGAGATATCTTGGAAAGGAGGTGAATCATAAGCGTGTTATCTCTATATCTTCCGAGAACATTCAATTCGATAAAGTTAAGATCAGTGGTCCCTTGATTGTTCTTCATGCCCTTGCGAAGAAAGTTGGTCTTCCCGAAGTTCTTGGCAATTATTCAGATGAAATACTAAGTATGGTCTATGCTCATTGCTTGGATTACAGAAGCGTCAATAATATGCCATCATGGTATGAACGAACAGATTTAAACAGCATTTTAAACTTAGATGGGCTGACTGAAAGAAGGCTTTTTTCAGCTCTCGATCAGCTTAACGAATCTAAAGCTCCATCTTTGCAGAAACGTATTTTTGAAAATGTTAAAAAAGAATACAAGTTATCATCTAATAAAATTGTCTATGATGTTACTAACACTTATTTTTATGGGAGTAAATGTCAACTAGGTAAACTAGGGTACAGCAAAGATGGGAAAAGGAAGAGTCCTCTGATTCAGATAGGTCTTGCTGTAACTCAAGAAGAAGGGATTCCTGTTTTTCACAAGACCTTTAAGGGTAACATTCACGATAGCAGGACATTGACGGCACTTGTTAATAGTTTTTCAGAATACAATCTTCGTTCTGGCCTATTGGTGTATGATCGAGGTATAGCATCGTCTAAAAACCTTTCTTACATAGGGGAATTGGGTTGGAATACATTGTGCGGAATTCCTATGAGAGAGGTTGAGAAGAAGACAGTACGAAATTTTTTAAAGTCCGGTTCTATAGTAAACGTTTCAAATAGGGTAATTTTGAACAAGAATACTTTTTACGTTAAAAGCATGAATTATACATTTGGCCAAGTTAAAGGAAAACTGGCAATCTGCTACAACCATAAAAGAAAGGATGCAATTCGAGAGGCGAGATATGATGAGATAGTTGCTGCTCAAAACTGTCTATCTCAAAACAAGTCCATTAAGGAGGGGCTGAAAAAATATCTAACTCCCACAGGAAAGATCAAGGATCGGGAACTGAAAAAAGCAGAAGAATTTGATGGGTACTCCTGTATATTTTCTACAAAGAATATTTCTGGTAAAGATATGGTCAAATTTTATTTTGATAAAGATGTCGTAGAAAGAGCTTTCAGAATTTTAAAAGGAGTTACAAATTTAAATCCTGTGCGACACTGGCTTTGCAACAGAGTAGTGGCTCATGTTTTTATTTGTTATTTATCTTATCTTCTGCTTTCCGTATTAAAGTTGCATCTCTACAATTTGGATATTTCGCCAATTCAAGCATTAAAAGAGCTAGAGAACCTGTACAAAGTTTATTTTTCTGATAAAAAGAAAAAAATTCAAATGTCTCGAACAGTTGCTCTAAGCAAAATTCAAGAAAATATCATAAAGGCTATTGACAAAAAACTTCTCAGAGAAATGAAAACCAGTAGTGATCATTTTTAGCGTGGAATTTGGGTCTATTAGCAAAGAAAAAGTTAGGATTATTCTTTTAGAACATGATCTAAAACCTTGGCAACAGAAGAGTTGGTGTGTACCGGAGCTTAATGATGAATTTATAGAGAGGATGGAGGATGTTTTGAAAGTGTATGAGAAGCCTCCGATTAAAGGAAAGCCTGTTGTGTGTATTGATGAAAAGCCTCTTCAGTTACTTGATGATGTTCGTCCTCCATCGGGTTGTCGTCCCTCGGAAGTAAAAAAAGTAGATTATGAGTATAAAAGAGAGGGTACAGCAAATGTTTTCTGTGCTGTGGAGCCTAAGAGAGGTTTTTATATGAATAAGGTAACAGAGAGAAGGATAGGTCCGGATTTTGCTAGTTGTAATAGTCGCAACTTAATCTGACACGTCTCGAAATGTCAAAGAGATGAAAAGAGGTTACCCTTTTAAATAAACAATACCACCCCAAAGGGTGGAGAAAGGATAACAAAAATGACATATCAAGAAAGAATTATAAAATCAAAAGTAGGTCTTTTGCAATTAGCAGAAGAGTTAGGCAATGTATCTCAAGCTTGTAAGGTGATGGGCTTTTCAAGAGATACATTTTATCGTTACAAGACACTCAAAGAGGAAGGAGGTTTAGAATCATTAAGAGAGCAAAGTCGTAGAAAGCCTAATTTAAAAAACAGAGTTGATCAAACGACAGAAGAGGCTTGTTTAAGGATCGCTATAGAACTTCCTGCCTATGGACAGTTGAGAGCGTCCAATGAGTTAAGGAAAAAAGGAATTTTTATTTCTCCTGCAGGAGTTAGAGGGGTCTGGCTAAGAAATAATTTAGAGACTTTCAAAAAGCGTTTGAAAGCTTTAGAAAAGATGATTGAACAGAACGAAAACTGACAGACAGTTTTTTATCAACTCAGAAAGGGTAACTGTCAGATCATATAACGTCTATTACAATTAAATGCCTTAATTTTACTTTTTCATAAGATTTTAAATTTTCTGCATTTTTTAACAAGGGCCATCTAGCTTTTGTTAAAAGGGGTTCATACCCATCTTCTTTCATTTTTTTGTGTTCTGAAGCTCTCACTTCGTCTAAAGCCTTATTGAGTCTTGCTACGATATGAAACCGATCTAATATATTCAAAGCTTGACTTGCCCTCTCCTTTATGACTTTTAAATAGGGCTTCCACATATCAGAACACACAAACTGTATATCTTTTGACTTCTCTCCTAGTAAATCAAAAAACTTGTTGAAACTCTTTTCTGTTCTTTTTTCTCCTATCCATAGCAAACGAACACTTTCTTTGCTTATTTCATAGATTAAGGTGAGATACTGATGGTTCTTTTTCCATTGTATCTCGTCGACTCCTATAGCTTGTATTCCCTTTAAAACCCTTTGTTTTAAACCATATTCTACGACCCATTCTACCGAAGCATAGACCTGATTCCAACTGACCTGAAACTTACAAGAAACCTCTTTCCAAGACAGGTGACGACACCGGTCTGCTAAATACTTCATGTAAAAAATTGTTAGGTTTTTCTTCCCATCTGCCCAAGGTAAATACTCAACTTTTACTCCACAGCAAGGACAATTAACTCTTCTTACAAAATAAACAAAAAACACCTTGTAACTTAAAATAGGAAGGGATTCAAAGTCCCGTGATGATTTACTTCTGTCATACACTGAACAGGGCTTCTTACAAACACTACAAAAAGCTTGGCCATTTTTACGAGCCTTAATAGGAACATTAATTGACTTTCTATCTTTTGAAAAATAAATGTCTCCGTATACAAAAGACTTCCATCTTAAACAATCATTTAGTATAGTCTTCAAAAGCATCTCTTCCCTCCTTTTTTTTTTTTTGAATAACATTTTAAGGCATCTGGGAAGTAGGTGCTTCTTTTTTAAAATTTTAATGTAACACAGCAAATAAAAGCAAATAAAATGAATGTTTTTGAGTTCAATCACCGGAGGTGATAGAGGCCAGTAAGGGCCTCAAAGAACTCAAAAATACAAGATAGAATGTCTTACTCTTGCTTTGATTAATATGACCTTTTTGGGGGATTTCTAGCTACTTTTCACCCACAGATTCCCGGGAGGAGCCAAACTTTATATTCAAATGAAAAAGGTAAAATTTGTAGTGTATAAATTTAAGCTCAGATAGAGCGGTCAGATAACCGACTTACGATGATTAAGTCACAACTATCACAGTTTATATTTCAAAAATACTGAGCTAAACCTCTAAAAGTTACCTAACTGTAACTATATCAGTGCAACTATTTTTTTATCCTTTTTTAGGAGCAGGTTGTCCGGGGGATAATATCATAAACATTTGCCGTCCTTCTATTTTAGAAGGGGATTCTACAAAACTTATATCTGAAAGTTTTTCAGCAATATGCTTTAAAGTATCAAAGCCTTGGTTCTTATGGGCCAACTCTCTTCCTGAAAAACGTAAAGTAGTTTTAACTTTGCATCCGTCATTTAAAAAGTCTTTCATTTTTTTAACTTTGAAGTTTAAGTCGTGAGTATCAGTACGTAATCTTAATCTAATCTCTTTGACTTGGATGATGGTTTGTTTTTTTCGAGCTTGAGTTTCTTTCTTTTTTTGTTCATATTTGTATTTTCCATAATCCATGATTTTGCACGTAGGAGGCTGAGAGTTAGGTGCGACTTCGATAAGATCTAAGCCTATCTCTTTAGCTCGATTTAAAGCTTGTGAAGCAGACATTATGCCTGCCATTTTTCCTGTTTCATCAATCAAACGCACCTCAAGGGCTTTGATATTGTGATTAGTTTTATGTTTTTCTTGTCGTGGTTTTCTTAAAGTTGTTCTTTTACTACGATGTCTGATATGTCCTCCTTTAATTTAAAAATGATGGTTGTTTAGTTTTAATTTCTTCTTTAAGAGTTTTTAAAAATTCCTTTGGCTTTAAGTTCTTGTTGACTTCTCCTCTACTAGAACGAACTGATAAGGTTTCTTTTTGAAGCTCTTCACCGCCTAGAATGATCATGTAGGGAATCTTTTTCAATTGAGCTTCTCTGATTTTAAACCCTAGTTTTTCATTTCTGAGATCGTATTCCACTCTTAAACCTTCTTCAAAGAAAAGTTTTGTGATCTGCTGAGTGTAGTGTTTTTGCTTTTCAGAAATGTTCATAAAAAGAGCTTGCAAAGGAGACAACCATAGAGGAAAATGCCCTGCTGTGTGTTCGATGTAAAGTCCCATAAAACGTTCCATAGAACCTAAAATAGCTCTATGTAGCATAACAGGTCTATGGGCTTTATTGTCTTCTCCTATGTATTCTAAATGGAAGGCTTTAGGGAGGTTAAAGTCACATTGCAAAGTTCCTAGCTGCCAAGGTCTTTTCAAAGAATCTACAAAAACAATATCTAATTTAGGACCATAAAAAGCTCCTTGGCCTTCATCCACTTGATAAGGAAATTGCAGATCATTGAGGCCTTTTTTTAAAATGTCTTCAGATTTATACCAAAGTTCGAGATCTCCCATATGTTTTTTAGGCCGTGTAGAAAGGTGGACTTTATAAGAGGTCATTCCTAAAGCTTTGTACACTTCGCCTAACATTTCCATAAATAAACGAATTTCTTCTTGTAGTTGATCGAGGCGACAGAACACATGAGCATCGTCCTGGCAAAAACTTTTGACCCTCATGAGTCCTTGTATGACCCCACTTTTTTCATGACGGTGAAGACGGCCAAAATCGGCTATGCGGAGGGGTAGGTCTTTATAAGAATGCTTATCATTTTTATAGATCAAACAATGCCCTGGGCAATTCATAGGTTTAAGAAAGAGATTTTGTTCCTTATTGTTAATAAAGTACATGTTTTCTTTGTAGTTTTCATAGTGACCTGATTGATGAGAAAGAGCTTCTTGAAAGATTTGGGGGGTTATGACTTCTTGGTAAGAATACTTTCTGTACATGCTTTTGATGTAGTTTTTAAGTTCATTGTAAACAATAGCTCCTCTGGGTTTGAAAAAGGGAGAGCCTGAGGACAAGACATTAAAGAAAAAAAGATCTAAGGTTTGACCCAGCTTTCTGTGATCTCTTTTTTTAGCTTCTTCTAAATTGTGAAGGTAGGTTTCTAGACTGTTTTTGTCCTTAAAGGCTGTGCCGTAAATTCTCTGTAAAGATTCTTTTTTTTCATCTCCTCTCCAATAAGAGCTTGCCACAGAAAGAAGTTTAAAAGCCTTTATTTGGCTTGTTTTTTGAAGATGGGGACCACGACAAAGGTCAAACCACTCTCCCTGGTAATAAACACTAATAGTGTCTTCTGGAAGCTGTTCAATGATCTCTATTTTAAAATTTTCCTTTAATTTTTTAAAAGTTAAAAGAGCTTCTTTTTTACTCATATCTTTCCTTATAATGGATTCATTTTTTTTGATAAGCTCTTTCATTTTTTTTTCAATCGTTTCTAAATCACCAAGAGAGAACTTATGTTCAGGACTGTGAAAGTCATAATAGAATCCGTTTTCAATGACAGGTCCTATGGTGGCTTTTACAGAAGGCCACAAGACTTGCACAGCTTCTGCCATAAGATGAGCTGCTGAGTGACAGATCACTTCATTACTTTCCTCATTTTTTAAAGTAATAATTTTTATCCTTGTTTTGTGTTTTAATTTCTGTCTTAGATCTATGATCTCAGTTAAATTGTTGATTTGAGCTCCTACTGTATCTTGGGCTAAACGAGGACCTAGTTTTTGAGCGACTTCCAAAACTGTAGGCTCAGTATCAAAAAACAAAGAGGAATTGTCAGGTAGGATGATTTCTACTTGAGACATAGAAAATAAGAACGAATATGAACCTTATACAACCTATACATGGTTTTGTCAGTTTATAAATTCTAAATCCTCTTTGTCAAGAGAAAATATCTTGTCAGAGAGGGCGTTTCTGGACTAGTATAGGTAAAGTGATTTTATGCCGTAGCCTTTCTAAATCTTTTAAAGTTTATAAAAAAAGTCCCAGCCTTGTAAAGAATTTCTTCAACCGTCAGTGGTTTGAAAAGAAGGCTGTAGAAAGCTTTAACCTTTCTATCGAATCTGGTGAATTTGTGGGTTTTTTAGGGCCTAACGGTGCTGGTAAGACTACTCTTATGAAAATGTTCTCTGGTATTGTACAGCCTTCTTCGGGGCATCTAGAGGTTCTGGGTTTTGTTCCCTATGAGAGGCATAACAATTTTCGTCAAAAAATCTCTCTTGTGATGGGACAGAAGTTTCAGATGTTCTGGGATTTACCTCCTTATGAGTCTCTCAAGTTGTTTCAAAAGTACTATCAAATCCCAGACCCTGTGTTTAAAAAAAGAGTGGATTATTTTTGTGATATTTTAAGAATTGAAAGTTTTTTGCATGTGAATGTAAGAAAACTTTCCTTAGGGGAGAGGATGAAGTTTGAACTTATGTCCTGTTTGCTTCATAACCCTGAGATGATCTTTTTAGATGAACCTACTATAGGTTTGGACTTAATTGCTCAAAAAAATGTAAGGCAGTTTTTAAGGGACTATCACAGGGAGCATAAGCCGACTATCATTTTGACTTCTCATTACATGGCTGATATTGATGCTCTTTGTCCTCGCATTGTCCTTATCATGCAGGGACGTAAGTTTTTTGATGATTCTATGGACAAGTTTGTCAATATACTAGGTTCTGAAAAACTTCTAACGTTCTTTTTTTCTGAACCTATAGTGAATCATAACTTAGAGTTTTTAAGTTCTTTTAAACCTAAGTGGAGTGAAGATAAAAAACAAGTGAGTCTGCAAATTCCCTTAGAGAAATTAAGAGATGTCTCTCAAGAGATTTTAAAACATTTTCCTGTAACTGATTTTCAAACAGAGAATCTTCCTATAGAAAGAGTAACGGAAACTTTATTTAACAACCCCCATCTTTTAAGAAACCCTTGACATGTTTTTTTTAGCAAGACAAAAAATAGCTTTTGAAGGGTTTAAATGGCTAGTTACTTTTGAAGTTCTTCTCACCAATAAAACAGTTTATAAGTTGGATTTTTTTCTTACAGCTATTGTTCCTGGTGTGAGTTTCTTTTTTATTAAGTACAGTCTTTGGAAAACAACTTATATGACAGCTCAAGCAGAGATCATACAAGGCTACACTTTAACTGAGATGCTTCATTACCATTTTTGGGTTTTGATTGTGGGTTTTTTGGCTAAAGGTCATGATAGCATAAATCTCTCAGAAGAGATAAGAAAAGGACGGATTTCAACTTATCTTGTAAGGCCTTTTCAGTTTTGGAAGCATCACACTTGTGATTTTATAGCTTATCAAACTTTACAACTGCTACCTACAGGGTTTGTCTTGCTTTTAAGTTTTTTCTTAGGGTTTTTTTCACTGCTGTGGGCTTCTTTTTTGAAAGGTTTGTTGATCTGTCTTTTGGTAAGTGTTTTGTGGTTTATGATCCAGTTTTGCATAGGGCTTGTAGCTTTTTGGATGGAGGAGACTTGGAGTTTGAGGGCTTTGCTTTTGATTTTAGCTAATTTTTGCTCTGGAGGATTTTTCCCCTTAGAGATCTTTCCTGAAAAGCTGGTATTTTTTTTAAATTTCACTCCCTTTCCCTATATGACTTATGTTCCTGCAAGCTATTTCTTAGGTGTAAGAGATAATTTTATAATGGATTTTTTTATTCTTTTGTTTTGGATTCTTTGTATGGTTCTCTTTTACAGATTCCTTTGGAGGAGAGGAGTGAAGCATTATGAAGGAGCTGGCATTTAGATGAACTTCAAGGGGTTTTTCAAACTTTGGTGTCAGTACTTTTACAACTGTACAGCCTATTATTCAAGCTTTCGTACAAATTTTATTTCAACTCTTGTTGTGAGCATAACTTTTTATGTAGCTACAATTTTGTCTGTATATTACCTTTTTGATCATGTTTCTTTTATAGGAGGTTATAACAAAGATACTTTTCTTTTCTTTGTGGCTTATGCTTCTTTGACTTTTAGTGTGGATTCAGTTTTGTTTTCTGCTAATTATTGGCACTTACCTATGTTCATTAGGACAGGTGAATTGGATTTTTTGTTAACAAAACCCTTTCCTTCTCTCTTTGTTATTTTTAGTAATTTCATTATGATTCCAGAACTGATTGCACTTCCTTTTTTAACAGCTTTTCTTCTTTTTATGGGTTTTCAAAACGATCTCACTTTTTTACAATGGTGCCTTTTACCTTTTAGTCTTATTTTGTCAGTTTACTCTTGTGTTTTATTACAAATGCTTATTAGTTTAGCATGTTTTTGGACTATTGAAGGGCGAGGGGTGAATTTGATGAGGATGAACTTTATCAGTGTAGGAAGGTACCCTGAATTCATTTATCACATATGGCTTAGAAGTATTTTATTCTACCTGCCCTCTCTTCTTATCATTAGTCCTTATTTTTATTTTTTGAAAGATCCTCACCGTTGGCCTCTTTTAGTTTACGTTTTAGGCTTTGTTGTATTTTTAGGTTTTGTTGTCAAATATGTCTTTTTGAGAGGTCTAAGACGTTATGAATCAGCTTCTAGCTAAAAGAGAATGAATTTTTTACAATATTTTTTAGATTTTAGATCTTAAAGGCCACTTTTTAATAAAAAGAGAGGATTTTTTCAAAGCTCTTTGATTAGTTTTCTTATTGAAAAAATCAGTTACACAATTTCGGTAAGGAATTATTAAAAAATAACTTAGACACTTTTAGTGGGATAGTATTTTATAATTTCACTTGCCATGAAATGCTTCTCTCTTAATTTTTATAAACTCCATCTTCTTTTTAGACGCTGTTTTTCCTTTTTTGTATTTCCTTCTATCTAAACAAGCTTTGACTTTTAGGCCTGATTTTGTTTTTGTCTTAGTAAATTGAATTCTGCAGTCTTCTTCTTCCTTTCCTCACCTTTTGAACGAATCTTTGAATCTCTCATCCCTTTAGAAGGCTCTTTTAATCCTCTGTAAATAGTCTGACGACATAAACCTGTAAACTTTAATACCTTGCTTATGCCACCCGACCCTAGGCTTTCGATTCTGCCGCAGCTAAAATCCTCATTTGCTTTTCATTTATTAAATGAAAAGTCATTGTGAGCTTTAACCTTAATCGACGATCTTTCTCTGATAGCACATGTAAATCTTACGACATAAAATCTGAAATATCTAAGTTATTTTTTAAAAGTACTTAAGTAAACGTAACAAAAGCCGTGCCAAATCTAACTTCTATTATTTAGAGCTGAGTCTCAAAATGACAAAAATTGTTACATATCAGATCAAACTAAAACCCCTTGAGCTTTTTGAAGCCAATCAAGTTAGAAAAGGCTATTTTGACATGTGAGACTTTTTTTGGTATAGAAAATATAGTTTTTATAGAAGATTTGCAAGAGATTTTAATAAAAACGAAAGGAAAGTAAGAGAAAAAAAGATGTCACAAAGTGATAGATTAAAAATATTAAATTTTAATGTTTGGCATGGAATGGGAAGAACAAGTTTTCTTTCTATAAAGCACTTAGAGGATGGGGCAAAAAAAAGGTTTGAAAAACGTGTGAAGCTTCAGATTCAGGAGATAAAAAAATTAGACCCTGACATTGTCTTTCTTCAAGAAGTGAATCCTCTAAAGCCACTGGCTCTTCGTTATGCTAGAGAGTTGAACATGGATTTTATCTACCAAGTCGATAATTGTGGTTTAAAATTCTTTGAACTGATTAACGTTCCTCAACATTTTTGTTCAGGCCTTGTGATTTTAGCTAAGAAACAGTTTCAGTTGAGTCACAGAGCTTCTAGAAAACTTAGTGGAGGGTTAGGGTTTTGTACTTATCCTTTATCAGTTCAATTTCATGAATTTCGTTATGCTTTATCAGCGTCTGTGCGTATAAGATTAAGAGATAACACTTTCTATGAACTCTTGCTTGTGAACACGCATTTTCATCATGGAGAAGGTCTTGAGAATAAAGATCATCTCAGAAAGTTGTCTCAATTATCTCTAAGCTCTAAGGTTTATGAGAGGCTTCAAAAAAAGATGAAAAAGTCCAGCAAACGTCGTTTTAGGGAAGCTGTTTGTTTGCTTTCCTTTATTGAAAAAGAAAAAAAGAAAGCTTCATCTGTTATTTTAGCAGGTGATTTTAACGATAGGCCTCAGTCTCTTTCTATTAAGGCTTTAAAAGAGGAATTCAAAGCAGGTTATGAGCTTTCAGATCAAAAGCTTGAACCTACTTTTGACTCTCGTAGAAATAGCAATATAAAAAAAGTTATTAAGAAGGTGAGATCACCTCATCAATTTTCTAAAGGAGTCAATTTAGAGGAAAGAAAAAAGTTAAGCTATTTTTTTTCAGAGCTTGATCTTATGCCTCGCAAAATAGATTATGTATTTTTTGACAAAAAAAGTGTTGCTTCAGAGAGATTAAAGTTAGAAACCTACCATCTTTTTGGAGATCAAAAAATTGTTTCAGACTCAGAGGAATTGTTCCTTTCTGATCATTTTGGAATTATGTTGAGTCTTCAGATAAGAAGAAAGGTAACTCGGTTATCTGACCGCCCTATCTAATCTTAAATTTCTCTTATAAGTTTTCCTTAGAGGGAGGATTTTATGGAACTTCAGGAGTCCACTTCTTCAGCACAGTCCAGAGTTGTTTAAAGACTTCATCGTCATACTTTCAGTTGTGGTAATTTTGTTTTTATTCTAATTAGCTAGTTTGTGTACCAGATCACAGAGTGTTTTATGAGTTTCTTTTCTCTTACTAACAGCCTCTTCTAAAGAAGTCAAAAGAATTTGGTATTTCTCCATAGAAACCATTTTAAGATTTTCTTTGTTTTTTAAGGCTTTCACGGCTTTATCTCCCATAAGAGCTGCTAAAACTCTATCTAAAGCTGAAGGACTTCCCCCTCTTTGAATGTGTCCTAAAACACAAACACGAGATTTAATTTTTAATTTTTCCTCAATAACTTTTGAAAGCTCATACACTTTTCCCGGAACCTCACCTTCTGAAACAACTACAATACGGCTTTTTTTTCCTTTCCTTTCAGATTGTCTTAACCGATCTAAAACAGAAGTAAAATCTTTTTGTCCATAAAGAACAACATCTTCAGCTCCAGAAGCAAGGCCTACATAAAGTGCAATAAAATCAGAAGTCCGTCCCATCACCTCCACAAGGAAAAGTCTTTCATGGCTCTCTGCTGTATCGCGAATCCGATCAATAGCTTGTAAAGCTGTATTCACAGCAGTATCAAAGCCTATAGTAAAGTTAGTATTGCAAATATCATTATCAATTGTTGCTGGAATTCCTACAACTAATATATCACTTTCTTTAGCTAAACAAATGGCTCCTTTAAAAGAGCCATTACCTCCTATACAGATGAGTCCCTTGATATTTTCTGAACGAAAGTTTTTTATAGCAGTTTGTCTTACATCTTCTTTTAGAAAATCGGGATAACGTCCTGTTTTTAAAAACGTCCCCCCTCTTTGAACAAGATTAGCCACAGAACGAAGGTTAAGGGGAATGATTTTTTTTTCTACTAAACCTTGATAGCCATTTTGAATCCCTATAATTTTCATATTTTCAAAAATAGCGGATCTTACAACAGCACGAATGGCTGCGTTCATACCTGGAGCATCACCTCCGCTTGTCAACACAGCAATTTTCATCTAATAAAATTTTTAAAGTATTCGCTAGGGCGAAACTTTGGATACCACATAGAAGGAATTTCAATACAAGTGTCTTTTTGAGGGGTTTTTATTTTTCTGGATTTATGCTTTTGTTTTTCGAAAGTGCCAAAGCCCGCTATTTTGATCACTTCACCTTTCCTAACCTCAGCTTGAATGAGTTGAAAAGCCTCTGAGATGACTTTTTCTACTTGATATTGAGTATATCTTGTGTTTTTAGCTACCTTTTGAATGAACTCAGCTTTAGTCATTTCCTAAAAACACTCCCACCTCTCCTAAAAAAATACAAGCCTTTATATCACGCACAAACTATGAAAAAACTCTTTACTAATAACCCGAGTTTCGACTTTTTTCAGGGCTAAAGGCTAGCTAATATAAACAAATACCTCAGACTTTTGTAAGATTTTCTTGAAAAAGCAACTTACAAGAAAAAACACCTTGAGAGTTATAAAAAAACATACAAGGAGGTCTAAGATGTTTAATTCTAATTCTAATTATATCATATCAATTTATGTTCTTGTCGATGATTTTTTAACCCCTCTCATACAGCAGCATCCAGAACTGGTTCCCAAAAATAAAGGAGGTTTTTCTTGTGCTATGTCTCCCAGCGAAATTGTCACTCTTTGCCTACTTTTCCAAAGTTCTGGCTTTAGGAATTTTAAAGCCTTTTACCAGTTTGCAAAAGTCTATCTTAAATCTTATTTTCCTAAAATGTTGTCTTACTCCCGATTTGTGAACATCAAAAAAGACATGGCTTTTTTGATGTTTCTTTTCTCGACAAGCCTTATGAGTAAAACCACCGGCATATCATTTATTGATTCCACATCGATTTTTCTTCAAAAATAAAAGAATAGGACGAAATAAAGTGTTCTAAAAGTTAGCTAAAAAGAGGCAAAAATAGTATGGGCTGGTTCTTTGGATTTAAACTCCATATTGTTATCAATCACCTAGGAGAACTTTTAAGTTTTACCTTAACTCCGGGAAATGTAGATGATCGAAAGCTAAGTTATGGTTTTATAGTAAAGGGCTGATGGGAAAACTCTTTGGGGACAAAGGTTATATTTCATCAGACCTTTTCAAAAAACTTTTAAAGAAGGGAGTTAAGCTTATTACAAACATCAAATTAAATATGGAGAACAAATTGATTCCCTTATTTGACAAGTTGATGTTGAAAAAACGTTCTATTGTGGAGGTCAGTGATTGGAGTGTTAAAAGGAGAGTTTCATCTCCTGACTTCGACACAACACACTGCAACAAGTGAATAATTTCAAATAGTTACAATTTTTGGGGCCACAGGAAATGGTTTTTTAAAGGTCAGCAGATTCAGCAGATGTTGTGGGAAAGAGGCTCATAGAGGAGTCTCTTTTAAGCGAAAAAGCACTGTAAATTTCCTCTACTTCCTTTGTACAACCTGAGGGAAGACGATAAAGTTTTTTCGTCTTTTTTTCTTCTAAAATACTGTACTGGTCTCTTTTTAAGATCTTTCTCATTCTTTCAAAGCTTAAATTAAGTCCTGCTTGTTTGAGTTTATAAACCATTGTGTAAGAGATCGCATAGGCTAAAAAACAAATGGCAATGTGAGTTTCTATTCTTCTTTTTTTCCAATGATAAACAGGCCTCATCTTTAACGTCGTCTTATTCACTCTAAAAGCCTCTTCTATTCTCCAAAGATCTCTGTAACGACTTAAAAGCTCACTGGCTGTCTTGTTTTGAACACTTGTTATAATTCCGTGAAGACCGTCCCACAAAGCTTCTTTTTCTATTTTCTCCTCATCTATGCTCACTTTCACATTGTCAACTTTAATAAAACGTTTGGTCCCATGATTGGAGATCAACTGACTCACAGGAATCTCCTTGTTTCTTACTTTCTTCATCAAACGATTGATCAAACGCTCTCTTTGATTTTTATCTCTTTTGGCTCTTTTGTTCGAATAACTAATACCATTTCCAAAAATTAATTCGACATTCTTTTAACGCATAGCGTCCTGGCTTTTTAATCAAACTCTGCTACATTTTTAGAGTCATGTCGAAAAAAGATTTAGTTACACAGATTCAAGGGTATGATTTTCTAGCTACTTACAAAGTGGAAAGAAGTGCCAACATCAAGATAAAACTTCAAGCTTTGCACCATATGCAAAAAGGAAAATCGATTCAAGAAACAGCAGGTATGGTTTTGTATCACCGTCACAGTATCAAATCCTGGTTACAGTCTTTTGTAGACTTTGATTACGAGGGATTGATAGATCGAAAAGGCAGAGGACGTAAACCCCGTTTGCCAGTGACAGAAGAAGAGAACTTCAAAATCAAGTTAGATGAAATTCAAGACACAAGAGAAGGAGGAAGCATAGGAGCAAAGGGAATACAGGAACTTTTAGCAGATGAATTTGACTGTTGCTATTCTCTTTCTGGGGTTTATGCTCTTTTAGACCGTCTTAATATTGTATGGATCAGTGGTCGTTCTCTTCATCCTAAAACTTCACAAGAAGCTATGGAACAGTTTAAGGAACATTTTCCAGAAGAGGTGGAGAAAATAAAGGAAAAGATTCAGACTCATAAAATAGAGATTTGGTGGCAGGATGAATGCAGAATAGGCCAGCAAGGTTCTTTAAGCAGGATTTGGGCAAGAAAAGGCACACGACCTAGAGTTGTGAGACAAAGACAATTTTTATCCACTTATATTTTTGGAGCAGTTTGTCCGGATAAAGATAAAGGCTGTGCTTGGGTTTTACCGGAATGTAATTCAGGGATGATGCAAATTCACTTAGATGAGATATCTAAAAATATTCAAGAAAACTATCATGGAATTGTTTTAATGGACAGAGCCAGTTGGCATACCACAGAGACTTTGATAGTTCCTAAGAATTTATCCCTGATGCCTTTACCTCCTTATAGTCCAGAATTAAATCCCATGGAACAAGTCTGGCAACAATTACGAAGGATCAAATTATCGAATGCATGTTTTAAAAACTATGACCATATACTGAATACTTGTTGTGAGGCCTGGAATACTTTTTGCGATCAGGAGGGCAGGATTAAAAAATTATGCACTCGATCTTGGGCAAAACAACAAGATGAATCAAGCTTGTAAATTAATTTGAACCTATAAATTAAATTGCGTAACTGATTTTTTTCATTTTACATCTTAACCTCACTTTTTTACACTTATTTTAACCCATCAATCGATTCACACAACAATAGATATACATAAAATAAACATATCTTATGAAAACTCAACCTCCCTTCAAAAAAAACTTTTTTAAAGCCTCCTAATTGAAACTTTTCCTTAAGTCAATTTTAAAATTTTAAATTTGAACATAAAAATGTCGAATTAATTTCTGTAATTGGTATAACTATCAATCTTTTTCCTTCATGCTCTAGCTCTTTCACCCAAAAAAGATGAGATGTATCACAAGCCACTTGGGTGGGCTTATAGTTTTTATAACTTAAAACCTCTTCTTTTTTCTTGCTAGAAAGGGATTTTAACTTTGCAGCCACAACATACTCTATCCCCATCTTATCCATAGTCTCTAAATTCTTTCTTACAAACATAGCTCTATCAGCTACTAAAACAGCTCTTCTTACATTAAAACGAGTCTTTAGCTTATTTATAGATTCTACCAGTGTAGCCCCCTCACTTGTATTGCCCGGAAAAAGTTCATAGCTTATAGGATGGCCTTGTGAGTTTGTCATAAGTGCCAAAACAACCTGTGTCTCTTTAAATTTACAATCTTTACTAAAACCAAACCTGCGAATCTCATCCTCTGAGAAGCTCTCAAAATACAAGGTCGTCACATCATAAAGCAAAACATCCACCTCATTGTTAAACAAAGATAAGGTGTTCTCAGATACCTTTTTCTTCGATGTCTCAATAAAAGGATAAAAACGATCCATAGCCCTATAAACTTTCTCTAAAGGAATCTGTCGGTTAAAATCTTCAAAAAGTGTTTCTACACTACCTCTTTTTGATTCTGGATTAAAAACTCTTGATAAAACACAGTGCTTTAAAATATCATTCCACTCTAAATCTTTCTTTGTACCCTCAATCAAATTTACAAAACCTAACTCAGCATAAAGCTCATTAAAAACTTTCTCAATACCACAAACAACACGCTTTTTCTCCTCTAAAATACTGCCTGAAAACTGGAAATCTTTCTCACTCTTTTTTTTCTTCTCTTTCTTCTTCTTCTCCTTAGGCCTTTTACCATAAACTAGCTTCTCACAACCTGGAAGCACAGGATTTCTTTGATTCTTAATGTCTATGATCAACTCTTCTGCTAACTTCTTAGCTTTTTTAACTTCCTTATCGCTTGCAAAAATACCCATAGAACGAATGGTCTTTTGTACGCACTTCCCCTTAAGCCAAACAGACTCTACAATCCGTACACTTTTTTTACCTTTAGACTTTGATGTTACTTTTACAAACATTCTTTAAAAAGGCTAAACAACTTTTGCAAACTTGTAAAATGGGCCGGGGCCACAGAAACAACCTAAAACCTGTGTATAACTCCTTCAACTAAAAGCTAGAGCCAAAAGAACGGAAATATTTTTTTTTAACTCACTGTGTTGTGTCGAAGTCAGGAAAAAGAGTATAAGACTCTTCAAAAAGAAAGTACAGGAATCTTCTTACAAGAAGCTCTTAACAGAAAAAAACACAGTAAGGAGTGAGCAGTTACGAAATATCTATAAAAAATTAAGCCTGAAATCCATTTTAACCACTTGAAATTGAAATCATTAGATTCTCGAAAAAAACAATGAAGTCGGGAAAAAGTGTATAAAGTTTATACACTGACAAAAATTGTCACATTTTCTTAAAGCCTTTACACTTACAAGTTGCTACTATCATAAATAAAAAAATAAAAATTTTTTTCTTGCTTTTTTGTAAGCTTAAGTTTAATCTTAATTCCAAGAGAAGAAGAAGGGGGATAAAGAACATGAAAACAAAAGACATTTTATGGAGTTCTAACAGTTGTTTTTTCTTCCGTAAGTTCTGCCATTAAGAGGAAAAGTAGATCTGGAGTAAACAGAAAATCATTAGTTGGGAAACAAATTCTCATTAATAGATAGAAGATATTAAGGAATAAGAAAAATGATCACATCAAAAAACAGAACAATCTTAAAGAAATTCAAAGCACTTGCTTTTCTCATAAGCTTTCTGGCTTTCACCTCATGGAGTATTCACTCAAATTCACAAACATCTTCACAATATGTAAATGATTCTCCCTCTACTCAAGATATAGAATTTCAGGACCCTATAAACATTCAGGAGTTTTTTAACACTTTAAAAAAATGGGAGGAATTTGAAGGACGCATAACTACAAAAATGAACGATGGGTCACTCACAAACTTAAGAAACCAGCTCGAAAGAAATGCAATAGCTCTTAGTTATCTGCTTAACAATGATAATGATCGTGACAAGTCGGAAATCATCGACTTGACTAATAGGGCCTATGAAGCAGTGCTTGAATCATTAGAAACAAAAGGTCATTCAGTTATGGTTAGAGAGTGGCTCAAGCTAAATGTTTCTTTAATGTATCCAGATCTGATTGATCGCTTGCTTTATAATTCTTCTTATCATATCATCATTGCAGACGAAATTTTAACAAAAAAAGAAATTATAGAACAACCTCAATGGATCTCATGGATGGAATATTTGATGAAACGAGGCACTGATACAGTTCGTGAAGCAATTACAGAAAATCTTTTACAAAGATATGATATGATGGAAGAATTAATAAGGCTGAGAAAACCTAAAGAATTGAAGAAGCTGATTAAACATTGGCTTAAATCTTATAATGCTAAAATTATTCGTGATATTCTTAGGACAATTTTTCCAAAAAAGTTGATTGATCTCTCCTCTATTACCGGAAGATCTGGGCTTATAGGTTTTCCGATTTACTCTATATCAGAACAAATTTTGAGAGAAAGGCTAGATATTACGATGCCTAAGAAATCGATGTTCATAGCTGATCTCAGGAGACTCGCCTTTGAAGAAAAGATTGATGAGTTTTTAATTCTAATGGAAAAATTAATAGTAATAGGAAGTTCTGATGTTAGGATATTAACTAATCAGGGCATACAAAGAGATGACATGACTTTGGTAAAATATCTTGAACAACAAAAAAAATCTGTGAGACTGATGAACTCTTTAACTCAGGACAAGAACAACTATAATATTCATTTGTTTCTCGCAAAAGAAATTTTGACAGACCACAGAATAAATAGATTCTCTCTGCTTGATCATTGGGTTGACAAAATCCTGATGGAAAGATTAAGATTTAAAGGGTTCTATACTGTTTTCGAAAACCCCATGCTAGACCTCTTGTCAAAAGATTTCGTAATTCTAGGACACCCTGTAGCATGGGCAAATTGGATTGAAGAATTGATAAGAATAAGGGGCCATGATTTTCAACGTGCTCTATGGGAGCAAGTTTTGTTAAAGGAAACGGCAATGAAACATCCTAAGTGGGAAAAGTTAGTTAGAGCTTTAGACGAATCTCTTTTAAAAGACGAATCCATCCAAAAGCTTCTTTTAAAACACAAAACTGCCCAAGCAACAGTCTGCAAACAGGTTTTTTAGCAAATTCAATCGTTGAACCACCTCAGAACGTCAAAAAATTGATATTTCCCTATGAGGTACATACTCATACTGTGACCTCAGAGGTTAAAGATTGTCCACAGTGTGGCACTAAGAACAAAGGACAATTTCTTAAAGATATGAGTGGTCCTGTTCAATATGGTTTAGGTATTAGAGCTTCAATCATCAACTTTATTGTCATTCAGATGCTATCTTTTCAGCTTGTTGGCGAACATTACATGGGGCTTATAGGTCGATTGATTTCTCCTGTAGTTAACTCGAGTTTCGACTTTTTTCAGGGCTAAAGACTATCTTACTCCTGATTTGTGAACATAAAAAAAGCCATGTCTTTTTTGATGTTTCTTTTCTCGACAAGCCTTATGAGTAAAACCACAGGCATATCATTTGTTGATTCCACATCGATTTTTCTTCAAAAATAAAAGAATAAGACGAAATAAGGTGTTTCAAAAGTTAGCTAAAAAAAGGTAAAAGAAGTCACAGGCTGGTTCTTCGGATTTAAACTCCATATTGTTATCAATCACCTAGGAGAACTTTTAAGTTTTACCTTAACTCCGGGAAATGTAGATGATCGAAAGCTAAGTTATGGTTTTATAGTAAAGGGCTGATGGGAAAACTCTTTGGGGACAAAGGTTATATTTCATCAGACCTTTTCAAAAAACTTTTAAAGAAGGGAGTTAAGCTTATTACAAACATCAAATTAAATATGGAGAACAAATTGATTCCCTTATTTGACAAGTTGATGTTGAAAAAACGTTCTGTTGTGGAGGTCAGTGATTGGAGTGTTAAAAGGAGAGTTTCATCTTGAGCATTCTCGCCATCGTAGCCCACAAAACTTTGTCATCAATCTTTTAGGTACTCTCATCTCCTATTGCTTAAAACCTAAAAAACCCTCCATTCAACTTAAAACTCAAAACAGGAGCTTCTGAACAATATATAAAAGTCGAAACTCGGGTTAATATAGAAAAAAAACATCTTGTCCGTAAATCATCTTCTAGATTGTGCTGAAAAAATTTTTGTCTTCAGTTATAATAGTAACATAAATAGAGAGATAAATAGAGGCCTTAGAGCTTACAGCTATTTTTCCCATGGGAAAGAGAGGATGTCCGTAAAGTCGTTAGGGTTTGAAGAAGGGGCTTTTTCATAATTAAGCTATCTCCATTTGTTTTTCAAGGTTTATTTTGTTTATTTCTTCTATAATTCTATAAATAGAGGGATTTGTTTATGTCCCCTGATAGTGCGAAACTTTTTCTCGACATGTAACAAGGAAGCTGCGATCCATAAGAGATTTGTCGAGGATTTTTCTTCCAATTCTTCACCCTTTCTGCTTGACGAACGATAGAGAAGACACTTTCTATGGATTCGTAGAGTGAACTTCCCCCAAAAAAGTGGACAGTTTTTTGGGGGAAGTTCAGATTCCCAAGATCTGAAATCGTGTCCATAGTCTTAATATCTTTTGATTTGCCTGTCATCCTTGAAATGGCCATTTACTTTGTGCCCAATCTACGGCTATATAGTGATCATACATTTTATTTTCCTCCTTTGTTGGTTTATTTATAAATAAAGTCTTGAAATCCTATTTTACATCTTTTTTTTGCTTTTTCCTTTTTTTCGAGTAAGCCTTCACAAAAATACAGGCTTAATCGAAAAAAAGGGAAAACACCCTTTGAGGCCTTAAAAAACAGGCCAGCTAAAGGGTTTAGAATTTGTCTCGAAAATCACCTCTTTCTGCAAGTACTTTAGGGTCACTATCATGGCTTAAACCAGTGACCTGTCTTTTTGATTTACCGTCGAATTAATTTCTGTAATTGGTATTATAATGGCCATTATCTCGATAATAACCGTCATCCTGATAATAACCGTCATCCTGATAATAACCGTCATCCTGATAATAGCCATCATTCCGTAGCCAATTATTATGACATCGACTAGGATCATAATGCTCCCTGCAATAATCATCATCTTCCCGTAAGTTCTCATATTTAAGTCGCCCTGAAGCCACTTCAATACCTTCTGAGGTAAAGACATGCACATATCCTCCACGATCAGCTAGTCCACCCCTTATCACTACTCTAAAATCTCCCGATTGTATGGCCTCATCTTTTTCGTTGTTTGTTTTTGTGAGAAAAGCCCTGTTAACTTGGTCATAACAATACTCATCTGATCCACACTTAGATCCATTAAGTAAGTTTACATAATTGCCCTTATTAAAAAAGTTTTTGTCTTCAGTTATAATGGCAATGCTCACTTCTGAACGGTCGTGAGATCCTAAGCTCTCTTTTTTGATAAGAACTCTTATCTGCTGATCTAAGTGCTTACATTTATTAAATTGCACAAGTCCCACCAGCCAACTCTCATCAAGACGATTGCATATCCCCTGTCCTTCTAAAGAAGTTCGAAAAGCTTTTGTGTTTTTAATGGCTAACGTGCCATACCACTCGTAATTGAAGTCTAAAGAAAGTAAACATTCTTCATAAGCTAAGCCTGTTAAATGGGAGCATCTAAGGGCTGAATTTCCTCCTGTTGAAGAACAGCTTACAACAGCAAACACAGCTCCTAAGGCTGTGAAAAAAGTTAGTAAATAATAATATAAGGTTTTCATAAAACCTCCTTCCTATAAATAAAGAATTCACAAATCATGCCAGCTCAAATGCATTTAAATTCTGTTCTGAGGTATTTTTTTCCTTAATTGAGCTTAAAAACCAAAATTGTTATACAAATGTCTAAATTTTTGTCACTTTCAACCCGATAAAAGGATATGAAAAAATCTCTTATTACAAAAAAACCTCTCTTTATAGGAACTTTAATGGCTCTTTTAATCCTTGTAGGGTTTTTTATAATAAAATCAGGAAAAGATCCTCTAAAAAACACAACCAGTGAAATGAACTCAAAAATCCAAAACTTCAGTTATGAGAAAAAAAAACTTCAACAAGAGTGGGCTCAAATCAAATGGAAGCTTCCTCAGCTTAAAACCATAGAGATCAAATCGGGAAGTCCCCCTGCTTACGAATGGAGTTTCCAAGTCCCTCCCCCTTTTCAACTCTCCTCTCAAAAAAACGCTCACCACGCCTTAGAAATTTTAATGCTTGTCCATGATGAACCTCATCAGTTTCATATTATCATTCAACACAACCTTATGGAGCTTCCTTCAAGAAACACGGTTGAGGAAAAATTCAAAGATTATAAAATCTCTAAAAAGAAAAAATAAAAGGAAGACTAAGAGCCTCTTATTTCTTAATTAAAGAATTTACGGATTTAGTCCTTTACAGATTTCGCAATATATAAAGTCTCGCTCTTCACGTTAAGAATGAAGACTAAAACATCTCTATCAAACTTTTCTTTTTGAGAAAACTTTTGAAGATCATAGAATAAATCATTTCTCAAATCATGGACTTCTTTTTTATCCCAGTCCTTCACTATAGAAATAACTCGTTCTTTTGAATAAAGTTCTCTTGTTTGGTGGTGTGGGATGGAAAAAAGACCTGGTGAACACACAAGAAGTGTTTCTTGAGATTTCATAGGAAGACTTTTTGTTGTAATATTTAAGGTTTCACCTCTTTGAAAAAGACCCTCACTCTCTAAAATCTGAATGTTATCTTCATTTATATAAAAAACTACAATATCACCCACCAAACCATAATCAACCTGAAGTGTTTTACGATTCACATGAGAATAAAATAAATGCAAAACATCTGATGTTTTTAAAGAAGAAGATAGATTTTCAGATAACACTTTAAACACTTCTTTTATGCTGATCTTACTGTCTTTAAACTGTTGACCCCATTGTAAAAGTACAGATAAAAACAAAGATGATAATCCATAGCTTGAACAAGAAGACACAAGAAAACCAAAGCGAAACCTCTTATCTTGAGTGAAGATATCAAAATAATCTCCCCCAGACTTTTGTCCTTGCACAATCTTAGTACTAAACCTAAATCCAGGAATGTGAGGCAATTCAGAAGGCATAAGCAGGTTTTGAACGACTTTAAGTGAATGAATGTCATCTTCAAGACGTTTGTAAAGTTGAAGCATCTTTTGATTCGCTTGACGCAAATTGTATCTAAATTGTGATAAATCTTTATTTTTTAAGTCAATCTGCCTTTTTAAAAACTCAATTTGTTCTTTTAAATCATCACCTATAGACATACTTTAATTATGCCTTGTTCTATCTTGTGGAAAAAGGCCTTGACTTCATGTGACAAGTTTTTTTGTTTTTTATTTACATTTCTCTTCTCTTTCGTTCTAATAAAGGTATGCTTGAGGTAAAGTCAAACCATTGGAAAAAGCTATTGTTTGAAATTCGTAGCTTTAAAGATGGAGATCTCTCCCTAGGACCGCAGATTTCTATTGATTTGCAAAGTTTTTTAGAAACAACCGAGAACCTAAAAACAACAAAAAGTTCTATCAACCGCATGTTGTTAGAAATAGAAGATAGAACAAGAAGTAAAAATATTTTTGAAAAAACTTCTTTATTAAATGAATACTTCTTTAAAATCAAAAAATTCAAAAAAACCATCCCCCAAAAAATAGAACAACACCATTGGTCTGTTCCTTATATTATCGAATCAAAAGAAGGGGCAAACATTGCTCTAGCCCTTCTCTATAACTGTTTTATACAACACTTAGAAATTCCTTTGTACTTTGTAAATCTTTCGCCTCGTCTTATTTTAAAAAAAATAGAAAAAAATAAGAAGACAGTGTTTTATAACTTTTCTGAGCAATGCTCAGAGTTATCAGAAAAAGAAAGCCTCAGTATTATTCATAAAAGTAGACGGCTTCTTGAACATAAACTGCAATTAGACACATGTAAAATTACAGATATATTTGAAGAGTATTTAGAACAACGTCTTGCAAGTTATAAGGCCGAGAAAGCTCCAGAAAAAGAAATCACTATTAGCGAGTGTCTTCTTGCTTTAAATGACATGCGTACTGATTTATTTTTAAATATTGCTTTACTCAAGAGACAATTAGGACTTCATAAAGAAGCCTTTCTAGCTATGGATCGTTATTTTAACTTTGTAGAAGAAGAAAATGTTTCTAAAGACATTATAGAAATCTTTCATGAGTTAAAAAAAATGCAAGAATCCCCAACCCCTCTTACCTTGCATTAATTTAAAATTGAAATTTCAATGCCCTAAGCTTTTCAAAAGTCCTTCGGAAACTTTAGGGTTCACTTCTATATATTCTTTAAATTTCATAGTAAAAGAAGCTCTACCTTGGCTTAAAGAACGTATGGATGTTACATAACCAAACAAATTTCGCAAAGGAGCTTGTGCATAAATTTTTCGATAATTTTCTTCTGATACTGTTTTTTCTATCTGCCCTTGCCTTGAATTAAGATCAGAAATGATCCCTCCTAAATAGTTCTCTGGTGTTATGACCTCTAAAGCAAACAAAGGCTCTAAAAGACAGGCTTGAGATTTTTTTACCGCCTCATGGAAAGCTCTAATTGTGGCTATACGATAGGAAGTAGCAAAAGAATCTTTTTCATGAATTTGTGCTTGTTTTAAAACAACTTTTAGATCCATTAAAGGATAACCTGCTATAGGCCCTATTTCTCGAGCCTCACGAACACCCTCTTTTATAGCTCTCACAATCTCTTCATCAAGACTTTTGTCTAAATGATTTTCTAACAAAAACCCTCCTCCTCTTTTTAGGGGTGAAATCAAAATGCAACAATGTCCAAATTGATTTTGCCCACTTACTTCATGTGTAAATGAAGCTTCCCCTTCTGCATCCACCATAGGGGTTTCTCGAAAAGAAACCTGTGGCTGGCCTACATTTAAATGGAGGCTTTTTTCCTTTTTTAAGCGATCAATTAAAATTTCTATATGAAGCTCTCCCATTCCTTGAATCAAGGTTTGTCCTGTTTCAGGGTCTTCTTTCACCTTACAGGAAGGATCTTCTTTTTGAAGAATCTCAAAAGCTTGACGTAGTTTCTTTTGATCTTCTGAAGTTTTTCCTTCAACAGCTAAGGAAATCACAGGCTCGGGGAAGTATATAGATTCTAAAACCACAGGGTTTTTTGGATCACAAAGGGTATCGCCCGTTGCTGTTTCTCTCAAACCTACAATGACTCCTAAATCCCCTGCTTTTAGCTCCTTTGCCATCTCTCGTGTGTTAGCATGCATACGGAAGATTTTTTGTACTCTTTCTTTCTTTGAAATTCTAGGGTTTAAAAGAATCTGCCCTTCTTTTAAAATACCTGAATAGACACGAACATAGGTGAGTGTACCAGAAAAATGATCGCCACTAATTTTAAAAGCTAAAATAACAGGAGTATGCTCAAAGTCTGTAGGGCAACTTATATTTTTATCTTCATTTTTAGGATCAAAGCCTAAAAGAGAAGGACGATCTAAAGGGTGAGGAAGGTAATGCACAATAGAATCCAAAAGTTTTCTTACACCTTTGTTCTTAAAGGCCGTACCACACAAAACAGGAAAAATCTTCAAAGCCAAAGTTGCTTTTCTCAAACTCTCTTGAATCTCTTTTTCAGAAAATTTATATTCATTCAAATATTTCTGCATAAAATCATCATCAATTTCGGCTATGGCTTCTAATATATTCTTTCTTAGCTTTTGAATCTCTTCTACTAATTCAGAAGGAATACTCTGTTCTTCAGGCTTTTCATCCTTGTCATTACTTTTCCAAGTATAAGCTTTTAAAGTAATGATATCGACTATTCCGTAAAATTCATTTCCCTCTCCTAAAGGATAATGAAGGGGCAAAACCCTATCTGAAAGCCCTTCTTTTAAAGATTGAATGCTTTTAAAATAATCAGCTCCTATGCGGTCCATTTTATTAATAAAACAAATTCTAGGAACTTTATAACGATCCGCTTGTTTCCAAACTGTCTCTGACTGAGGCTCTACACCATGAACACAATCAAAAACAGCAACCATACCATCTAAAACTCTCAAAGAGCGCTCTACTTCTATTGTAAAATCCACATGCCCGGGAGTATCGATTACATTGATTCTATAGCCTTTCCAAAAACAAGTAGTAACAGCAGCTGTAATAGTAATACCCCTTTCTTGCTCCTGTATCATCCAATCCATTGTAGCATCACCTTCATGAACTTCACCAATTTTATAACTTTTTCCCGTATAGTAAAGAATCCGTTCTGTTGTTGTGGTTTTTCCTGCATCAATATGAGCTGCAATCCCTATATTACGAGTTTTTTTCAAATCCTCTAAAGTTTTAGGATCTTTGAACGACATACCTTAAAAATGTCATAAGAATGAATAAATCTCAATGAAAAAATAAACTATTGACAAAGATATATAAAACAACCTAATGAATCTATACTATCTTCCTGCTATTCCTCAATGAAAAAAGATCTCATTGTAAAATCAATCCCTGGGCTATTTTATATAGTGAATACGCTTAGATTCTCCGGTCGATTCTCTAGAGAAAAACCTTAAAACTTAAACGGAAGCACTATAGACAGAAAAACTTTTAAAAACTCTTAAGCTAAAGGGTCAAAAAAAATAAAAAACTATCACTTAGTTAGAAATTAAAAGAATAAAAAAGAAAGGTTCATTTATGAAAAGAACTAAATTAGTCGAACGTGAAAAATGCACAAACAGCTAAAAACACTTGTTTTTTTGTAATTTTTGCATAAAAATAATTGCAAGGAAGTGGAAAAACAGATAAAAAACCTTGCAAAACAGAAAGGAAAAAAGATGAGGCCAAAAGACATGTTCAGCACACAAAAGAGAAGCCCTCTTAATTTTAGAGTAAACGACATTGTTCATAAGAAGCATCCGCTTGTCATTAGAAGCATCCGCTTGTCATTTTAGCTAATAAAATAGACTGGGATCGTTTTGATAAAGATTTTGGTTCGAAGTATGATGAAAAAAAAGGTCGTCCAGGTCTTTCAACTCGTTTAATGGTGGGACTTCAGTGCTTGAAATACATTTATAATTTAAGTGACGAGAAGACAATAGAAATGTTCAAAGAGAGTCCTCAATGGCAGTATTTTTGTGGTCAGCCTTTTTATTCTTATGAAGATCCCTGTGATAGAAGTTCATTGACTAACTGGAGAAAGAGGATGGGGGCTGAGAAGATAGAAGTTCTCTTAGAGGAAACCATTGATTTAGCTTTGAGAGAGGATTTTGTAAAAAAAAAAGAGTTTGAGAATGTAGTTGTTGATACAACTGTTCAAGAGAAAGCAATAGCTTTTCCTACAGACAGCCGTCTTTATTACAAAGCTTTAAAGACTTTAGTTCACAGGGCTAAAAAAGAGGGTTTAGTTTTACGTCAAAGCTATAAAAGAAAGGCCAAGGAGTGTTTGTTTAAGAATGCTCGTTATGCTCATACAAGAAAAATACGTTTAGCAAGAAAACAGCAAAGAAAGCTTCATACTTATCTAGGTCGTGTGATAAGAGATGTTACAAGAAAAGGAGGTCCTAAGTTCTTGGAAGAGAATACATCTTTAAAAAGATGTTTATCTTTATGTGTAAGAATTTATAACCAAAAAAGAGGGGATAAGAACAAGGTGTATAGTGTTCATGCTCCTGAGGTTTATTGCATAGGGAAGGGCAAAGCCCATAAAAAATATGAATTTGGCAATAAGGTGAGTGTGGCAACTTCATCAAAAAATTGCTGGGTTTTAGGGGTAAAGTCATTTGAAAAAAATGTATCAGATGTTCACAGTTTAAAGGTAAGTCGGTTTTTTCACTGAAATGGCTTAAAAGGCCTGTACGCCTTCTTGAAAACTACTGTTTTGTTTAAGTTATGAAAAAATATTTAACCCTCTATAGTAGAAAGTAACAGGAATAAAGATCATACAGCATAAAAATCCTAGGCTTTTGTCAATTTTTCACGTTCGACTATTTTACATCTTTTTTTGCTTTTTCCTTTTTTTCGAGTAAGCCTAAAATACAGGCTTAATCGAAAAAAAGGGAAAACACACCCTTTGAGGCCTTAAAAAGCAGGACAGCTAAAGGGTTTAGAATTTGTCTCGAAAAGCTCACCTCCTTACTGCAAGTACTTTAGGGTCACTATCATGGCTTAAACCAGTGACCTGTCTTTTTGATTTACCGTCGAATTATTTTCTGTAATTGGTATTAAATCCTAAGGACTATATTTTAATGGCTGTGGGAAACTCCCTCAATAAAACACCTATTAAAACGCCTCTTGAGTATACAAGTGAGCTTCGTTCTTAAAAGAATAAAGCACAAAGAAAATCAAAATACGAAAAAAAACTAAGAATTATTCTAGAAGAACTTCTCTATATTTTTGGGCTCCTCCCGGGAATCTGTGGGTGAAAAGTAGTAGAAATCCCCCAAAAAGGCTCATATTAATCAAAGCAAGAGTTAAGACATCCTATCTTGTATTTTTGAGTTCTTTGAGGCTCTTACTGGCCTCTATCACCTCCGGTGATTGAACTCAAAAACATTCATTTTATTTGCTTTTATTTGCTGTGTTACATTAAAATTTTAAAAAAGAAGCACCTACTTCCCAGATGCCTTAAAATGTTATTCAAAAAAAAAAAAAAAGGAGGGAAGAGATGCTTTTGAAGACTATACTAAATGATTGTTTAAGATGGAAGTCTTTTGTGTACGAAGACATTTATTTTTCAAAAGATAGAAAGTCAATTAATGTTCCTATTAAGGCTCGTAAAAATGGCCAAGCTTTTTGTAGTGTTTGTAAGAAGCCCTGTTCAGTGTATGACAGCAGTAAATCATCACGGGACTTTGAATCCCTTCCTATTTTAAGTTACAGGGTGTTTTTTGTTTATTTTGTAAGAAGAGTTAATTGTTCTTGCTGTGGAGTAAAAGTTGAGTATTTACCTTGGGCAGATGGGAAGAAAAACCTAACAATTTTTTACATGAAGTATTTAGCAGACTGGTGTCGTCACCTGTCTTGGAAAGAGGTTTCTTGTAAGTTTCATGTCAGTTGGAATCAGGTCTATGCTTCGGTAGAATGGGTCGTAGAATATGGTTTAAAACAAAGGGTTTTAAAGGGAATACAAGCTATAGGTGTAGATGAAATACAATGGAAAAAGAACCATCAGTATCTCACCTTAGTCTATGAAATAAGCAAAGAAAGTGTTCGTTTGCTATGGATAGGAGAAAAAAGAACAGAAAAGAGTTTTAGAAAATTCTTTGATTTACTAGGAGAGAAGTCAAAAGATATACGGTTTGTGTGTTCTGATATGTGGAAGCCTTATTTAAAAGTCATAAAGGAGAGGGCAAGTGGAGCTTTACACATATTAGATCGGTTTCATATCGTAGCAAGACTCAATAAGGCTTTAGACGAAGTGAGAGCTTCAGAACACAAAAAAATGAAAGAAGACGGGTATGAACCCCTTTTAACAAAAGCTAGATGGCCCTTGTTAAAAAATGCAGAAAATTTAAAATCTTATGAAAAAGTAAAATTAAGGCATTTAATACAGTACAATTTAAAAAGTATCCGCTGTTATTTTTTAAAAGAAGACTTCCGACAGTTATGGACCTATGTTTCACCAACTTGGGCTGGTAAATTTATAGACAGTTGGACGAAACGAGTCATGCTTTCAAAAATTGAACCTATGAAAAGAGAAGCAAAAACCATACGAAGACATAAGCTACTTATTCTTAATTACTTCAAGGCTAAAAAAACCTTCTCCTCAGGGATTGTAGAGGGTTTAAACAACAAAGTAAAACTCACTATGAGAAAATCTTACGGCTTTAGAACCTCTAAAGCTATAAAAATCGCCTTATATCATAACCTTGGAAAACTGCCAGAACCTCCGGGAACCCACAGATTCTTTTGAGGAGGCTATTTTTGTAACGGGGAAGGCCTTAGAGAAATGTTTTACAGGCTTGTTTTACAACAAGATCAATAAAAACTTCTCCTTTAAAATCTAAGAAATATACCCCTCGTAGGAGTCAAGGGCGGTCAGATAACCGACTTAACCATGTACTGCTGTCAAACTCAGGATAAAGAAAAGTAATAGTAAGTATAAAATAACATTTCACCTTGTATTAAAGTCTTAAGACTTGAGTATTAAAAAATCCATTTGAAAGTATAGGTAGACTGAACTAATTTCTAGATTTTTTTCTTGGTTTGGTAAAGATATAAATATTTCCATTTTTTTTTCATACAATGATGTTATGTAAGTAAAAACAAAAAACTAAGGAGGGTTTTATGAAAAAAATAATTTTGCTCTTGGCTGTCATTTTTTTAGGATATGACATCTCTGCCTCAGAGCCTAAATACATAGAAGGTCAGTACATCATTACCTTAAAGGAGAGTGTTTCAGATTCTAATTTCAGTTCTTTATTTCAAATTCCTGCACCCAATATAGAGAGGTTGTCTGATGATACTTTTCTTATTTACAGCGATGAAGATTTAAGTGCTTTACAGTTAACTTTACTTGAGGATGATTTAATTGAAGCTATAGAAAAGGACCAAGTAGTCCATGTTGTGGGAGAAGAAGATCAGCCCCTATCTAATGATCCTATGTTAAGTAAACTTTGGGGTCTTGAGAACAAAGAGTACTCTGGTATAGATATAGGTGTGAAAGAGGTTTGGAAAAAAAATATAACAGGGAGCAAGGATGTTGTTGTAGCGGTTATTGATACGGGCATTGATTACACACACCCTGATTTGAAAGATAACATGTGGGTGAATGAAGGAGAAATTCCTGAAAACGAAATTGATGATGATGGAAATGGCTATGTAGATGATGTACATGGATGGGACTTTGTGAATAAAAAAGTCAACGGCCTAGATGATCATAGTCACGGCACACATTGTGCTGGGACCATTGGAGCTAAAGGCAACAATGAAATCGGTGTTGTAGGGGTGAACTGGGATGTGTCTTTGATGGCAGTAAAGTTTATAAGCAGATTCGGCAGAGGAGATTTATCTAATGGTATTAAGTCCATTGATTATGCTGTGAAAATGGGAGCTAATGTTCTTTCAAACTCTTGGGGTGGAGCAAGTTATAGCCGAGCTTTAGAAAAAGCCATTGAAAAAGCTCGTAAAAAAGAGATTTTATTTATTGCGGCTGCAGGAAACAACAATTCAAATAGCGATAGAAAAAGTCTGTATCCTGCGAACTATAATCTAGATAATGTGATATCTGTTGGGGCTATGACCTCTCAAGGAAAAAGAGCTTCTTTTTCTAATTCAGGTAAAAGAACGGTCCATGTTTTTGCTCCAGGACATAAAGTGGTTAGCACTGTTTTAAAAGGTAAATACAAATCTTTTAGCGGAACTTCTATGGCTACACCCCATGTAGCAGGTGCCGCAGCACTTCTTTTGTCAAATCAACCTAATTTAAATTATAAAGAAATAAAAAAGCGTCTTATTTGGAGTTCAGATCATAATCCTAAGTTAAAAAATTTATCTATTTCTAATGGTCTAATAAATCTTTCTAGAGCTTTGAAAAATGACCTTAATCCTATTGATCCTAATGATTCTCGTTTTTGGTTGCAAATGAAGGAGGTGAGCATTTCAAGACCTAAAGAGTTTAAAGCAAAGACACCCGTTAACTTTTTTATAAAAGCTCCAGAGGGAGCTATAAGATTGGCAGTTCAGTTTTCAAAGCTCAATCTTGCTGTTAAAGATAAGATCAAAATTTTTGCTCTAACTTCAGAGAAAGATCAGGTGGGTTCTTTAGTAGAAACTATAGTAGGAGGAAAGGCTGATCGAGTGTTTATATCTGATGGAGATAAAGCTCAAAGTTTAAGAATTGAATATACCCCTTTTAAGAATAGTGATGAAGAGCCCAAAGCTAAAGTTTATGATTTTCATATTGATCGTTTAGTTTATTCTGTACAGTAAATATGAGTTATTGATATGCGTATATAGTGCTTTCGTTTAGATTTTCAGGTTTTTTCTTTAAAGAGATCGACAGGAAAATCTAAGCGTATTCACTATATAGTGCTTCCGTTTAAATTTCCCGTTTTTTTGAGTTAAGGTCTAGTTTTTATTCTAAGGCCTCTATAAACTTATTTTAGTTTTTTAGAGAATTTAAAAAGTTTGAACTTAAGTTTTTCATAGGTTTGAGAGGAAAGAAATGATTTGAAAGTGTTGCGTTTTTTAGTTCAAAAAGGTGTTCATCAATGATAAGAGAGATGGATTTTTTAACAAGGTCTTTTGGTTTTACCTTCTTACTATAAGGGCTTTGATTAGCTTTTTTCAAAAATAAAACGTGCTACTTTCTTCTTAACTTTTATGCCTTTTCTTTTCATCTCTTTGACATTTCGAGACGTGTCAGATTAAGTTGCGACTATTACACTTTAAGAACATAAAAACTGTCCACTTTTTTGGGGGAAGATCACTTTATCTAAATGGAGAATTGTCATAATCCTTTTTGCGTATTTAAGATTTTTCTCTAGAGATAGTTCATAGAGTAAATCTTTTCGCTCTTTTTTTGATAGAAACCCTGACATATGAAACTATTTTTAAAAATAAATGACTTTTTATCAAGGCCTTAGAATAAAAACTAGACCTCAACTCAAAAAAAAACGGAAAACCTAAGCGGAAGCACTATAGACATCTAAAAATACAACCAAATACAGAAATTTATCTCTAAAAGGAATATAGGTTAAATCCGAACACCATACCTGGTTTTCTTTTCCTGCTTGGCTCTGTCCTGTCTTAAACAACCGAGGAGACTTAATCATGAGAGGGTTATTCTTTGTTGTTCTAGGAACATAGGATTTTTTCTGACGGGCACTGAGATTCTTTAGTTTCATAATTCGAGCTACTTTGTTTTCTCCAGCACTCACTCCGCAACGCTTTAATTCCCTATACACCCTGGAGGAACCATAACGTAAGTCGGTTTCTTAACAGCAATCACTGATCCATACAATATTAAGGCGATCTAAAAGAACATAAACCCCAAAAAGAGAATAGCAACTATCACAATTCATCTGCTAAAAGTTCCTGTATTCCCTTTGCTCCTATGCTTCCTCCTTCTCTTTTGTCTTGAATTTCATCTAACTTGATTTTGAAGTTCTCTTCTTCTGTCACTGGCAAACGAGGCTTGCCTCCTCTGCCTTCTCGATCTATCAATCCCTCGTAATCAAAGTCTACAAAAGACTGTAACCAGGACTTGACACTCTAAAAATTTAACAGAGTTTGATTAAAAAGCCATGACTCTATGCGTTAAAAAAATGTCGAATTAATTTTTGGAAATGGTATAATTGCAATTTAATCTGACATAGTTTTTGTAATGTCAAAGAGTTTAAAAAAAAGATTATCCGTTCTAAAAAAAAACAAAGCCTCAGATTTCAAATAGGGTAGACTATAGTCCAGTTTTCTTAAAACAACATTTTATTTTAGAAACACGAGAGCTTTCTTAGGTGACAAGAAGAATTTTTTTCGTTATTTTTGAATTTGAAAAACAAGAATCATATAATTTCATGAAAGAAGTACTAAAGGGGTGTTATGAAAGGTTTTTTTAAGATGTTTTTGATTTCAGGGGGAGTTGTTTTTTATATTGGTATGATTTTGTTTTTCATTTTTATTTTTATTGTAAGTTCGGCAACCTTTAAAATGGTAGGGTCATCTATAGCTCCTTCCTTTCGTTCCAACAAAGGTTCGTTTAACAAAGATCGCATTTTGCATTTAAAGTTAAATGGCTTTATTTATAAGAATGAGTTTTTTTTGGAGAGTTTAAGAAAATACTCTAAAAATAAGAAAATCAAAGGAGTTTTTATAGAGATTAACTCTCCTGGAGGGGTGGTGGGAACCAGTCAGGAGATTTATTTGGAGTTAAAAAGAATTCGAGATGAACTTAAAAAACCTATTGTGGTTTTTGTTCAAAATTTAGCTGCGAGCGGAGCTTTTTATACTGCTATGGGTGCGAGTCAAATTGTGGCCACACCAGGTGCTTTATTAGGCTCTATAGGGGTGATAGCTTCTTTTACTAATTTAGAGAAGCTTTACACTTGGGCTAAAATTAAAAGATATAGCATCACTACAGGTAAGTTTAAGGATTCAGGAGCAGACTATAGACCTATGACTGATGAAGAAAAAGCTTTTTTTCAAGATCTTTTAGATCAAAGTCTTGAGCAATTTCAAAATCATATTGCAGAGGGCAGGAAGATGTCTTTGAAGACTGTAAAAACATTTTCTGATGGAAGTATTTTTATAGGTGAAAAAGCTTTAAAGTATGGTTTGATTGATAAGTTGGGAACCTATACAGATGGAGTAAAGTTGATTGGAAAACTTTCTAAATTGGGTAAGGAGCCTTCTTTGTTTGAGCCTAAATTGAAAAAAGAAGTTTTTTGGGAGTTTTTTGAGTCTTCTGAGGGGCTAAGCTCTCTGTCTCAATGGCTGAAAAAAATTGAAAATAAATTTTCCTTTCGTAAAAATCATATCACAGCTGTTCCACTTTATCTTATGCCTGGAGTTTTATGAGAGCTTTTGGAGCTTCTACTATCACACCTGTGGTTCAGAAATTAATTTTAATCAATGTTGTCATTTGGTTTGTTTTTGTCTTAATAGGAAAAAGCTTAAGCCCCTTTATTTTTAAGTGGTTTGGCTTTTCCCCCTCAGTTGTTTTGAGCTATTCAGCTATATGGCAATTTATAACTTATAGCTTTTTACATTCTCCTGATGTGCTTCATATTTTATTTAATATGTTTTGTCTTTGGATGTTTGGAGTGCAACTGGAGGGTTTTTGGGGATCAAGAAAGTTTCTTACCTACTACCTCTTCTGTGCTTTAGGAGCTTCGGTGCTTTATTTTCTTTATGTACTTGGTTATTATTTGCTTACAAACAATACGGACTCTTTTTTCAGGCCATTGATAGGGGCTAGTGGAGCTATTTTTGGTCTTATTATAGCGTTTGGCTTTATCTTTAGGAACCAGACGGTATATTTTATGATGATTTTTCCTATGAGAGCCTGGCATTTTGCTCTTCTTTTAACAGGGATTGAGTTAGTTATGTTGATTGAAAGCGGAAATCGTTCTCAAGTTGCTTATGCCGCCCATCTAGGAGGTATTTTGTCAGCCTTTTTTTATTTCTATATACTTCCTCGGCTAAGGGGTTTATTTTCTCTAAAGTGCTTTAAAAAATCAAAAAAATCCTTTAAAATTGTGGTAGATAATGAAAAACCAAAAAAAACACACTTTCACTAAAAGGGGTTTCAGATTATGAAAACGAATTGTAAATACTTATTGTTATATGTTTTAGGGTTTATTTTACTTAATACACAAGCTTTTTCTAAGGATTTGAGGTTTCCTCAATTAGATCCTAAGGCCTTTAAAGTGGAAAAATACAAGCTTTCTAATGGAATGACGGTTCTTCTTTATCAAGATAAATCTATTCCTATTGCCATACTTTATCAGTGGTATAGAGCAGGAGCACGTCAGGAAAAAAAAGGTAAAACAGGCTTAGCTCACTTTTTAGAGCATTTGTTGTTTCGTGGAACAGAAAAACATGAGCCTTATAAGTTTTATTCCAAAAAATGGGGAGCTATAGCAAATGCTACAACAGGTTTTGATCGCACTAATTATTATGTTTTGTTGCCTAAATATTTTTTAGAGGATGCTTTAAGAATAGAAGCTGATCGTATGAGGCATGCTAATTTTCGTAAAGAGATTTTTGAATTAGAAAAAAATGCAATTAAATCAGAAAGAAAGTTAAGAAGAGATGATAATATAAAAGGAGCTTTTTTTGAGTTTTGTAGAGAGACTGCGTTTCAAACTCTGTACCTTCCTTATTCCTGGACCTTGATTGGGACGCAGTCAGAGATTGCAGGTCTTAATAAAGATGATGTGAAAGGTTTTTATGATGAATACTATTACCCTTATAATTCTGTACTTGTTATAGCAGGTCATTTTGAGAAGGCTGAGGTGAAATCGTGGATTCAAAAATACTATGGTGTAATTAAAAATGATGAGTCAAAAATAAAAAAAATAACAGATTATCGAACAGGTTCAAGTTATGATTTAAAAGATTATAAGATAAAAGGTGATCCTCTTCGTGTGAAACATCACATTAAGGCACCCTATCCTATGATTCAAATATCTTACCCTATATACGAAATCAATCACAAAGATTCCCCAGCCTTAGGGCTTTTATCTATGATTCTAGGTGGTAAAAAACTTCTCTATGATGTTCTGGTTAGAAAAGAAAAAACAGCTTTGTCAGTCGATGTAGTGGTTTTAGAATATCAAAAAGCAGGAGTTTTTTTGGTGAATGTGGCTCTTAAAAAAGGGGAGTCTTATGAGAGAGCTATAGAGTTAGTTGATCGTGAGATCGAAATCTTTCAAAAAAAGGGAATTGATGATAAACAATTAAGAAACTTAAAAATTAAGTCTTATAGAAATTTTATTAGTTCTTTTCAAGTTGTAAGTGATATCGCTAAAATGTTTGGTAGTTATGAGACTTTGTATGGAGATTATAAAAAACCCTTTGAAATAGAAAATCAGTGGCAGGCTGTCACAAAAGAGCAAATTCTTGAAGTCAGCAAAAAGTATTTAAAAAAACCAAGACAATCAGTGGCTGTCTTTCTGCCTCATGATGATAAAGCACTATAAGAAAGGAGAGTTGTTATGAAATGGTTTGTAGTTTTTTTAGCTTTTTTTATTTTTTTAAGTTGTACTTCAAATAAAAAAACAGAAGATAGTTTTTTGAAAAGTAAATCTCATCAAAAAGAAAAATCTGGTACAGAAAGGTCTGAGCCATTACTGATTCTTCCTCCTTACGAAGTAAGCTTTGTGATGGATCAAGTCAAGGTTCTTTATTTCAAAGAAAAAAAACTTTCTTATTTTCAAATGTTCGGTCTTATAAAAATAGGCTCAAAGGATGATCCTCCTCATCAAAAGGGTATGAGTTATTTGCTTACGAAGATGTTAAATACAGGTTCAAAAGAGGCTGTGGATTTAGCCTTTGAAGAAAAAAAACAAGAGTTGGGTATGAGTTTGTCTGTTTCTGTAGATAAGACCACCATTAGCTTCTCTTGTTCTACTATTTCCGTCTTTGAATTAGAAGCACTTCGTTTGTGTTTGAGTCCTCTCATCAATCCACATTTTTCAAAAGAAGTTTTTGATAGAGAAAAAGCACGTCTTCTCGAAGCTTTGAGTGGGAAAAGAAAAGATCCTAGTTCAGCAAAAGATATAGCTTGGAATGCTTGGTATTATGGAGAAGATTATCCTCAATACGCTCATTTACCTATGGGACAGAAAAATGATATCAAAAATATAACCTTAAAAAGTTTAAAAAACTTCCATTTAAAAAACATCACTTTAAATAAGCTTTCTTTGAGTTTAATAAGCCCTCATTCTAAAGATGGTTTATTGGAAGTGATAGATGTTTCTTTAAAGAGTATGGTAGAAAACTATTCAAAGATAGTGAAGTACAAAGCTATTCAGAAAAATAAATTAAAAATAGCGAAGAAAGTTTCTAGAAGGTCTCTTCAAACTTTTAGAACAGAAAGTACAGAGAATATAAAGCCTAAGATTTTCTTTATTTATGGTGATAAATCCTTAGTACAAAGTTATTTTACTTTTTCTCATAGACTTTGGGAACTCAAAGATGAGCCTTCTGACAGAGATAAGGTTGGACTTTCTTTACTTAACAGGTACTTGTCGGGAGGTGATTCTCTTTTAATGGGTCAAATTAGAGAAGTCATGGGGCTTACTTATCATATTGGTTCTCGTATGCTTTTTTCTAGGCACATTTCTTCTGACTTTTCTATTGTGACATATACAGCAAATAAGGAAAAGAACGTAAAATCTATGATCACTGAAGTTCTTAAAACTCTCAGGGAAGGACGAAAAAAAGGAATTACAGAGGATCAATTTCAATCTGCTAGAAATCGTATGTTTGTAATTCTTGCCTTGAGTTTAGTAGAAAATTTAGGAGCTTTTGCTGAAAATGTTTTGCACCTTGAATCAGGTGAAGGTTGGTTTGAAGATAAGAGGATTTTTTATAAATATTTAGATTATGTTGATTCTTTTGACGCTAGACAGCTTAATGAATTGTTTAGAAAATACCTTCACCCTAAAGAGCTTAAAGTTTTTGTCTATGGCCCGAAAAGTTTAGAAGACGATTTACGCTCCATAGGATCCGTAACTATGAAACCTATAGATGAGTTCTTTTAAAATCTAAGCCATCAAAGATTTTTGAACTTTTTGAGTAAGAGCTCTATAGAAGATTTCAGCCATTTTTTGGCATTTTTCATTGGCCTTGTAATAAAGCTTTAATTCCATGGAATAGCTGAAGTCACTTACATCAAGTTTTAAAAGTCTTCCTGAGCGGATTTGTTTTTCTACAGAGTGGCTTGGCAAAAAACCCCATCCCAAGCCTGCTTCTATGGCTCTTTTTAGAGTACCTACATTGTCAGATTCGAAAATAGGTTTAAATTCTAGAGAATGTTTTTGGTAAAGTTTTATGAACTGTCTTTTAAATGAAGGGTAGGCTTCTGAGTAGAAAACAAGGGGTTTTTTATTTAATTCGTAAAATTGGATCTCTTTAGGAAGGCCTGTTAGTTTTCCAGAACATGTTAGCCACATGTGATCTTTTATAATAAGTTGGCTTCCATATCCAGGAAGGTGAATTTCAGGGAATTCTTTAGAAAGATCAGGAAGGATGGCTAGATCTACATTTTGATTTTTAAGTTTTTCTATACAGGTATTAGGTGGTCCATAATTGAGACGTAGGTGTAATTGGTCATTGTGTAAGAGAAAGAGTCCTACTATAGGAGAAAGCATAAAAAGACCGATTGAATTGGTGGTGGCAATGCTGTAATGACCTGACATACGTTGGGAGATGGTTTGAACCGCCATCTGAGCTTTTTGAGTCATCTGTAAAATTCTCTTAGCATAGTCAAAAAGAAGCTGGCCTTGAAGGGAAGGTTTTATTTTTTTTGAACTTCTATCTAGGAGAGGAGTTCCAAAATGTTCTTCTAGAGTTCTAATTTGTTGGCTGACAGCAGGCTGTGTAAGGTACAGTTTGCTGGCAGCTGCTGTCATACTGCCTTCATTGATTACAGTACAAAAGGTTACAAGTTGTTGTAAGTTGATGTTCATAGCCTTTTCCTCTTTCTTATTTCTTTTGTAAAAGCATAAAATACACCCTATAAATATCCTATAAGCTAATTTAATGGAATGTACAAGTCTAATTTTTCATTTTACGTCTCATTATATAGGGATAGGGGTCGCTTTTTAATAGGTTATTTTAGATGAACCCTTGCGGGGGGACTATATGAAGCCCTTATGGCTTTTGTTTTGTTTCAAAGTAGGAGGAAAAAGATAAAAAGCTAAAGTTTAAGCCATGATTTGTGATCCCATATGCCCTTTTCTGTAATCCAACCGGTGATCAGAGGATGAGGAGTGATATCAAAAGCAGGGTTATAAACTGAGAGCATTCTGTTAAGCGTAACTTCATAAGAGGGGCGAATTTCAATTGGAATGTCTTCCCCTGTAGCACAAAGGCTGTCGTAGGTTGTTAAAGGCGCTGCGATATAGAAAGGTATTTTATGATGATGTGCTAATACGGCTAAATTGTAAGTTCCAATTTTATTGGCAAAATCTCCATTCTTAGCAATCCGATCAGCTCCTACAAAAATTTTTTGGATTTTGCGTGAAGCCATAAGAGAGGCAACTGTATGATCGCAAATAAGAGTGTAGTCCATTTTGTGCTTTTGGAGTTCCCAAGTGGTAAGGCGAGCTCCTTGTAAAAGAGGACGTGTTTCAGGAACATAAACATGATGAATGTAAGAACTTGCTATTTTGATGATTCCTAGAGCTGTGCCTTGGCCTGCACAGGTTAAGCCTCCTGTATTACAATAAGTAAGCACACAATCCCCTTGCGAAACAAGGCTTTTTCCATGATAGGCTATTTGGTTGCATATTTTGCAATCTTGCTCAAACCAGGATTCCACAGTTTCTACAATTTTTTCTTTTGGTATTTCGGACAATTGATTCATAGCATGTATGACATTAAAGGCCGTGGGTCGTAACTCTTTTAAAGTTTTAAAAACAAGAGGGGAGTTTTGTTTTTGCAAGGCTACAAAAATAGCACTTGCAAGTCCTATAAGAGGAGCTCCCCTTATTTTAAGTTCTTTTACAGCTGTAGCAAAATCACTCAAGTTATATACTTGAAACCAAATTTCTTCATAAGGAAGTTTGGTTTGATCTAGTAAAAACAGTTTGTTGTCTCTAACTTCTAGAGAGAGGCTTTTTAAATCTTTCATAAAGTTCTATGACCTATTTCTTTTCTTTTTTCATAAAGCCATTTGACTTCTTGTTTTTTTAAAGGTTTAGGTTTTCCTAAAAGGAAACTATCAAAAAGAACGGAGGCTGAGTGCTCTAAACGCTCCATGCCGTAATGGGCTTCTTCAAAGTTCTCCCCCCAAGTTAAAGCTCCATGGTGTGAAAGTATAAGGACTTTTTTTTCAGGTAAGTAAGCTTTTAGTTTTTTTGCTATACTTTTTGTCCCCGGCTTAGCATAATCTACAATAGGAATATCGCCTGTAGTAAGGATCACTTCAGGTAAATATTCAGAGGGAAGTTTGTTTTCAAAGATTAAAGAACAACTAATAGCTTTAGGGGGATGAGCATGAAAGACAAACAGAGCTTGAGGGCAGTTTTTATAAACTTCTAGGTGAAGGTCTATTTCACTAGAAGGAGTGTCTCCTTTTATCGTTTGTCCTTCTAAATTTATAAGAACTAAATCTTTAGTTTTAAGATTGTACTTAGCTTTACCAGAGGGTGTGATAAGGACTGTGTTGTCATCAAGTTTACAACTAAAGTTGCCATCTGTGGCGACTAAAAATCCTTTTTGATAAAAGATTTTTCCTATAGTTATAAGTTGTTCTCTAGAATTTTTCATGATAACTCTTTTTGGGAAAAAAAGGATTTTTGTCCTTGATAGGCTTTATGGATATGCAAGTAATCCACCATAGACTGATAGCTTTTCATTTTATATCCCACCCACTGAGGGGCTATGAGTTGTTCGTTGTTGTGGGCCCCTGCTACAAGTCTGTGTACAGGGATATCGGCTGAGAGGTATTGTAAGAAGATCATAACTTTTCTGGCATATTTTTCAAAACTTAAAGGGACAAATTCTCCTCTGTAAAAGAGGTGTGCAAGAGGTGTGTTTTTTAGAACATGGAGGTTATGAAGTTTGACGTTATCTAAAACAAGTTCAGAACAAAGATGGGCTGTTTTCTTAACCTGCAACTCTGTTTCATTAGGCAAGCCAAAAATAAGATGAACACCTAGGTTCACTTCAGGACAAACCTTTCTAATTCTCGAAATGGCACGTAAAGATGTTTTTGTGTCGTGCCCTCTTTCCATCCATTTGAGTTGTTTATCATCAAAACTTTGCACTCCTAATTCTACAAAAAGTGCTGTTTTCTGACTGAACTCATACCAAAGATCTAAGACAGCTTTAGAAAGACAGTCAGGTCGTGTTCCTACCACTAAGCCACACACACTTTTCTGTTTGAGAGCTTTTTTAAAGGCCTCTCTTAAATGGTTAACTTTCATAAAGGAGTTTGTATAAGCTTGAAAGTACACTAAAAACTTCTTAGCCTTAGACCTCTTTCCCACAGTGCTTTTGTTCTTTTCAATTTGAACCTCTAGATCCTCTTTCTGGTTTTCTGGGTAAGCTGCGGAACCCCATTCATCACAAAAAATACAAGTTTTCATACCCCTTATTCCTTCTCTATTAGGACAGGATTCAGAAAGGCTCACAGGAATTTTGTACACCTTCTGGTTAAAAAAAGATTTATAAAATTGATTAATAGGGTAATAAGGTAAACCTTGCCAATTCATAAAAATGGTATAAAACAAAAAAAGAGAAATGTCATGAAAGAAGCTAAACGCCTTATTCAAACTCTCGATCACAGCCCTTCCTACAATGTGAGCTTTCCAACAGGCTTTCAAGAATCCATGCACAACAAAAGAGGGGCTTTTTCAGAAAGTCTTTATGTTTACTATAGTGCAATTAAGGAGGCTAGGAAGTTAGGGCTTAAACCTTCTTACCTTTCTGTTGGTTTAGGCTTAGGCTATAATGAAATGATTTTAGCAGCTACTGTCAATGACTTTGTCTGCTTGAGCTTCGAAAAAGATTCGTTTCTAAGGGTTCAATTTCAAAGATGGCTTTCTGAAGACTTAGAACCTTATGATAGTATCTTAAATTTAGTGGCCACTTATTTTAAGATCTCAAGAGAACTTATCAAAAAAAGACTTAACAGTAAAGGAAAGTTAAAATTACGGGGGACTCTTCATAGAGGAAGTTTTTTTCATAAAAAAGCGTCTGTTGTATTTTACGATCCCTTTAGCTCTAAAAATCAAAAAGATCTTTGGGAGGAAGAGTTTTTAAAGAGCTTCATAGATAAAGCTTGTCTTAAAAGATGTGTTTTTAGTAGTTACGCAGCCTGTTCTTCTTTGAAAAAAACCCTTCTTCATAAAGGTTTTCGATGGAACAAAAGAAAAGGTTTTTCTAAAAAAAGAGAATCTTGTTTAGCTGTTCGTTAAATTTTTCTCTTCTTCTTTCTTAGAAAAATAAACCAAAAAATCAAAGGAAAGAAAATGAAAAACAAAATTGCTAATAAGCCTAAATGATTTTTTTTTGCCACTTTAGGGTTTTTAACTGTTGAGAAAAAATCTTTATTGGAAATATTTCCAATAATGGAACCTTTATTTTTTCCCTTTCTTAATTGAGCCAACTGAAGGTAATTTTTAGGAGCAATCAATTTGAGGCTGTTGATGGCTTTTTTAAAATCCTCACTGTATTTTACAAAATAATCTTTATGGGCTGTAAAGCTGATTAAAATAGCTAGTTGTTGTTTTACTGTGACAAGGTAGCGTGTGTAATGTTGAGGCAAAGCCCCTTGATAATGAAGACTATCAACCCATCTGTGCCCCTTTAGAATCTTTTTATCAGTAAAACTTTCTACTGTAGAAATTTTTTGTATTGAATTGTTTTTCATAGGATTTTTCAGGCGTTCTATATACTGTTTGATTCCATCCTCTTTCCCTGCTTCTTTTGCTAAAATAATAATAACAGCTTCTTTTTTCTTGTTTTTATCGGTCTTATTTTGGCAGACGTAAGTGGCGAGGTCTTTTTTACAAGACCAGTTGTCAGGAAGTTGAAAACTTACATAATTACTGCGAAAGATTCTGGCTTCGCTAAAAAAACCAAATAAAAAAAATGAGGAGAAAAAAAGTCTTTTTATAAAGACATGCAAATGCTTATACACTCTATTTCAAGAATATCCTTAAAAGACTATGTATGGCAATAAACTCTCTACCTACTATCCCATTATGAGACATAGGTAGAGAATGAAAATCTTCTTTCTTAGAAAATTTCATAGAGTTTTTTAGTTGTGCTAAAAATCTCTGAAAGAAGCTGGACTATAGCTTAGAGAATCTGTTTAACAGACGTACAATTCAATTTGAACTCTGTTGTTGGATCTGTTGAGTAACTTTGTGAATTTTCAGTTAGATAGTCGAACGTGAAAAATTGATAAAAGCCTAGGATTTTTATGCTGTATGATCTTTATTCCTGTTACTTTCTACTATAGAGGGTTAAATATTTTTTCATAACTTAAACAAAACAGTAGTTTTCAAGAAGGCGTACAGGCCTTTTAAGCCATTTCATCCTGACTTCGATACAACACACTGCAATAAGTGAATAATTTCAAATAGTTATAATTTTTGGGGCCACAGGAAAGGGTTTTTTAAAGGTCGATAGATGTTGTGGGAATGAGTCTCATAGAAGAGTCTCTTTTAAGCGAAAAAGCACTGTAAATTTCTTCTACTTCCTTTGTACAACCTGATGGAAGACGATAAAGTTTTTTCGTCTTTTTTTCTTTTAAAATACTGTACTGATCTCTTTTTAAGATCTTTCTCATTCTTTCAAAGCTTAAATTAAGTCCTGCTTGTTTGAGTTTATAAACCATTGTGTAATACCAATTACAGAAATTAATTCAACATTTTTTTAACTCACTGCGTCCTGGCTTTTTGATCAAACTCTGTTAAATTTTTAGAGTCATGTCGAAAAAAGATTTAGTTACACAGATTCTAAGGGTATGATTTTCTGGCTACTTACAAAGTGGAAAGAAATCCCAATATCAAGATAAAACTCCAAGCTTTGCAGCATATGCAAGACGGAAAATCGATTCAAGAAACAGCAGGTATAGTTTTGTATCACCGTCACAGTATCAAATCTTGGTTACAGTCTTTTTTTGTAGACTTTGATTACGAGGGATTGATAGATCGAGAAGGCAGAGGACGCAAGCCTTATTTGCCAGTGACAGAAGAAGAGAGGTTCAAAATCAAGTTAGATGAAATTCAAGACAAAAGAGAAGGAGGAAGCATAGGAGCAAAGGGAATACAGGAACTTTTAGCAGATGAATTGTGATAGTTGCTATTCTCTTTCTGGGGTTTATGTTTCTTTAGACCGCCTTAATATTGTATGGATCAGTGGTCGCTCTTTTCATTCTAAAAGGTAACTGCTCACTCTCGTAAGTTTTTATTTATAAGGGATACTTTCTAAATCATCCAAAAAAGTTACCATTAGAATCTGATTCTTCAAAGAAAGTTTCAGCACTTAAAACAGAAGAAAAAGGCTCAGATGTTAATTTAGCATCACATCTTTTATTAGATGCATTTTTGAATAAATATGATTGTGCAGTGGTTGTCTCTAATGATTCAGACTTTTTTACACCTATAGAAATGGTAGTCACTAAGTTTCAAAAAAAGATAGGTATTATAAGTCCTTATAAAAAGAAATCAGAAAAACTAATTAGAGCTTCAAACTTTTTTACTCTTGAAATAAAAAAAGAGAATTTAAAGGATAATCAATTCTCAGACACTCTTTCTGATCATAGAGGGACTTTTAGGAAACCTCATGAATGGTAAATTGCTAAAAACTTCAAGAAAAACTTTTAGAGAGTTCCTTCATTTGATTGGGGCTTTTCAAGCCTTTAGACGTATTGAATGGGTAAAGTGGATAAGAAAAATTTGATAATACCAAGAGAGTTTTCATGCAATAGAAAGTTCAATAAAGAGTTTGACGCCAAGGTTTTAAAGCTAGACATCAAATGGAAAATTTTTTGTAAGACTAGACACTTTAGAAGTATTGCAATTTGTACTGATTGCACTTCAGAAATTTGTTTTTAGCAAGAGTCATAGACGTGTAGACTGTGAATCAAAGGTTGGCTTAGTTTTTTATCATATGCCGATGATGATGGGCCTTAAAGATTTAGTTCTTTCTGAAAGTGTTTGTCTGTATTTTTTTAAACCTTTACAACATTTCTTAAGGCCAAAAACTTATACAGTGACAGCACTTAGGCTTTCCCTCTGATTCTCTAAAACACACAACAGTTCAAACCATTCGTGTAAAGGCTTGTTTTAAAGTATATAGTGCTTTCGTTTAGGTTTTCAGGTTCCTAAGATGGAGAAGTTATCAGTTATCAAAGTTTCTAATTTAGATCTGTGTTTTCGTATTCCTCTAAAAAATTGACTTAAACTTCCCTTGAAATCGTCATAGTTTTCATAATATCGATTCGCCGTGACCTCTTTTTTCATAAACTTCCAAAGTCTTTCTATAGGATTTAAATTCGGTGAGTACGGAGGAAGATAAACAAGTTTTATATTCAACTCTTTCGCTAACTTCTTGACAGACTTCGATCTATTGTATCCGGCCCCATCTAAGATAAGATGAATCTCTTTTTCATCGGGATGCTTCTTGCGAATATGATGGAGCATATCACATATGGAAACATGGTTAACTGTCTTATAACTCCTGACTACCGTCTTCAAACTATTGATCTCAATAGCTCCACAAACATTCACTCTTTTTCTCCAGCCTGAATTGGTCTTCACTTCAAACTTCTTACCCTCTCTTATCCAACCATATGAAATCGTAGGGCCCCACTCAGGATGTGTGGAATCAGCAAAGTAAACAGGACCGTCTTTCTTCTTAATTCTCTTGTATTTACGCACAAACTTTTTCTGCTCTTCTCTCTTTGCCTTACCCGGTATCGCTGTGGCTTTTTTATAAGAAAAACCAAGGCGATGGAGAAGATCAATCGCACCACTTGTTGAGTACGTAACACCAAAATTCTCCTCAATGAACTGAATAACAGACTGTGATGACGGAAAAATTCTTTTTTCTAACTCCTTTAAAAGCATTTTCTCCTCTTTCTTAGTTAAAAAGGACCTTTTAGGGTTGTAATTGTCGTTGATTAAGCACTCTATCCCGCCTTTGTTATAACGATCTCTACAGGCTCTTATCGTGCCCTCATCAATGAAAAGAAAACGGGAAATATCTTTACACAACTCACCTTTATCTAAATGGAGAATTGTCATAATCCTTTTTCCGTACCTAAGATTTCTTTCTAAAGATAGTTCATAGAGTAAATCTTTTCGCTCTTTTTTTGATAGAAACCCTGACATATGAAACTATTTTTAAAAATAAATGACTTTTTATCAAGGCCTTAGAATAAAAACTAGACCTCAACTCAAAAAAAACGGAAAACCTAAGCGGAAGCACTATATAGTGCTTCCGTTTAGGTTTTCAGGTTCCTAAGATAGAGAAGTTATCAGTTATCAAAGTTTCTAATTTAGGCCTGTGTTTTCGTATTCCTCTAAAAAATTGACTTAAACTTCCCTTGAAATCGTCATAGTTTTCATAATATCGATTCGCCGTGACCTCTTTTTTCATAAACTTCCAAAGCCTTTCTATAGGATTTAAATTCGGTGAGTACGGAGGAAGATAAACAAGTTTTATATTCAACTCTTTCGCTAACTTCTTGACAGACTTCGATCTATTGTATCCGGCCCCATCTAAGATAAGATGAATCTCTTTTTCATCGGAATACTTCTTAATGAATATGATAGAGCATATCACATATGGAAACATGGTTAACTGTCTTATAACTCCTGACTACCGTCTTCAAACTATTGATCTCAATAGCTCCACAAACATTCACTCTTTTTCTCCAGCCTGAATTGGTCTTCACTTCAAACTTCTTATCCTCTCTTATCCAACCATATGAAATCGTAGGGCTCCACTCAGGATGTGTGGAATCAGCAAAGTAAACAAGACCACCCTTCTTCTTAATTCTCTTGTATTTACGCACAAACTTTTTCTGCTCTTCTCTCTTCGCTTTGCCCGGTATCGCTGTGGCTTTTTTATAAGAAAAACCAAGGCGATGGAGAAGATCAATCGCACCACTTGTTGAGTACGTAATACCAATTACAGAAATTAATTCGACATTTTCATGTTCAAATTTAAAATTTTAAAATTGACTTAAGGAAAAGTTTCAGTTAGGAGATTTTAAAAAAACTTCTTTTAAGGTGAGTTTAAGTTTTCATAAGATAAGTTTATTTCAGGTATATCTATTTGTTGTGTGAATCGATTGATGGGTTAAAATAAGTGAAAAAGTGAGGGTAAAATTTAAAATGACAAAAATCAGTTAAACAATTTAATTTATAGGTTCAAATTAATTTACAAGCTTGATTCATCTTGTTGTTTTGCCCAAGATCGAGTGCATAATTTTTTAATCCTGCCCTCCTGATCGCAAAAAGTATTCCAGGCCTCACAACAAGTATTCACTATATGGTCATAGTTTTTAAAACATGCATTCGATAATTTGATCCTTCGTAATTGTTGCCAGACTTGTTCCATGGGATTTAATTCTGGACTATAAGGAGGTAAAGGCATCAGGGATAAATTCTTAGGAACTATCAAAGTCTCTGTGGTATGCCAACTGGCTCTGTCCATTAAAACAATTCCATGATAGTTTTCTTGAATATTTTTAGATATCTCATCTAAGTGAATTTGCATCATCCCTGAATTACATTCCGGTAAGATCCAAGCACAGCCTTTATCTCTATCCGGACAAACTGCTCCAAAAATATAAGTGGATAAAAATTGTCTTTGCCTCACAACTCTAGGCCGTGTGCCTTTTCTTGCCCAAATCCTACTCAAAGAACCTTGCTGAGCTTATTCTGCATTCATCCTGCCACCAAATCTCTATTTTATTAGTCTGAATCTTTTCCTTTATTTTCTCCACCTCTTCTGGAAAATGTTCCTTAAACTGTTCCATAGCTTCTTGTGAACTTTTAGGATGAAGAGAACGACCACTGATCCATACAATATTAAGGCGGTCTAAAGAAACATAAACCCCAGAAAGAGAATAGCAACAGTCAAATTCATCTGCTAAAAGTTTCTGTATTTCCTTTGCTCCTATGCTTCCTCCCTCTCTTTTGTCTTGAATTTCATCTAACTTGATTTTGAACCTCTCCTCTTCTGTCACTGGCAAACGAGGCTTGCGTCCTCTGCCTTCTCGATCTATCAATCCCTCGTAATCAAAGTCTACAAAAAAAGACTGTAACCAGGATTTGATACTGTGACGGTGATACAAAACCATACCTGCTGTTTCTTGAATCGATTTTCCTTCTTGCATATGCTGCAAAGCCAATAATTTTGTCTTGATGTTGGCACTTCTTTCCACTTTGTAAGTAGCCAGAAAATTATACCCTTGAATCTGTGTAACTAAATCTTTTTTCGACATGACTCTAAAAATTTAACAGAGTTTTATCAAAAAGCCAGGACGCAATGAGTTAAAAAAATGTCGAATTAATTTTTGGAAATGGTATAACACCAAAATTCTCCTCAATGAACTGAATAACAGACTGTGATGACGGAAAAATTCTTTTTTTTAACTCCTTTAAAAGCATTTTCTCCTCTTTCTTAGTTAAAAAGGACCTTTTAGGTTGTAATTGTCGTTGATTAAGCACTCTATCCCTCCTTTGTTATAACGATCTCTACAGGCTCTTATCGTGCCCTCATCAATGAAAAGAAAACGGGAAATATCTTTACACAACTCACCTTTATCTAAATGGAGAATTGTCATAATCCTTTTTACGTATTTAATATTTTTCTCTAGAGATAGTTCATAGAGTAAATCTTTTCGCTCTTTTTTTGATAGAAACCCTGACATATGAAACTATTTTTAAAAATAAATGACTTTTTATCAAGGCCTTAGAATAAAAACTAGACCTCAACTCAAAAAAAACTGAAAACCTAAGCGGAAGCACTATATGTTGATTGATAGATGGACTTGGCTTTCTTTCAAAGGTTTTTAAAGTGATGCTCATCTTATGTGACATAAGATGAGCAAGATGATTTATGCGAAAGATTCAATAATGGTGAAATTATTAACTATAGGTTTGACAAAAAAGAATCTAGATTAATAGAAAGGTTTAAAAAATTAATCTTTATCGAAAACGTTCGTATAAATAGTAGGTAAAGAAAGGTTTTTTTTCATTTCTTAGCTTCCTGGAACGTTCTTTAAAAAGTTTTTTATCAAATTTTGGATAGAATGTGTCTCCAGGGTAAGTTTCATGAATTAGTGTAAGATAAATTCTATCCACAAGATCGAGAGTCTGATAATAGATTTCACCTCCTCCTATGATAAAAACTTCCTCTTTTTTAGAGAAGCTATATTTTTTTGCAACTTCTATAGAGGCTTTAACAGAAGAGACAACAAGGGTCTTTTTATCTACTTTTTTAATAAAGTCTTTTGATTTTGTAATGACAATGTGACGTCTGTTAGGTAAAGGTTTTCCAAGACTTTCATAGGTTTTCCTTCCCATGATGATTGTATGACCTTGTGTTGTTTGTTTGAAAAATCTATAGTCCTCTGGTATGTGCCAAGGAAGTTTCCCTTTATTTCCTATAACATAATTTTCAGAGCATGCGACAATATGACTTAAGATCAAACAGCGACCTCTGCCTTCAGAGAAGGGTGAAATTGATAGTTTGCTAAGTGAAAATCTTCATATTGGAAGCTAAAAATATCTTTCACTTTAGGATTCAAATGTATTTGAGGAAGTGCTTTGGGTTTTCTTTTCAGTTGTAAAGTTACTTGTTCTAAGTGGTTTTTGTAGATATGAACATCTCCAAAAACATGAATAAATTCCTTAGCCTTGAGGCCACACACTTGAGCCACCATAAGAGTTAGTAGGGAATAGCTTGCGATGTTAAAAGGGACGCCTAAAAATAAATCAGCACTTCTTTGGTACATCTGACAAGACAGCTCTTTTTTTCCAGAAACATAGAATTGAAAGAAGGCATGGCAGGGAGGAAGGGCCATTTGAGATAACTCTCCTGGATTGAAGCTCACCACTAACAGTCTTCTTGAAGAGGGGTTTTTTTTCATTTCACTAATAACGGAGGCTATTTGATCGAGGCTTTCTTTGTTTTCATTCCTCCAATCCCTCCATTGAGCTCCATACACTCGGCCTAAAGATCCTTTCTCATCAGCCCATTTATTCCAGATTCTTACCCCATGACGTTTAAGATACTCAACATTTGTATCTCCTCTTAAAAACCATAAAAGTTCATAGATGATGGATTTTAAATGAACCTCTTTTGTTGTAAGAAGAGGGAAATTTTCACTAAGATCAAAGCACAGAGATTCTCCAAAAAGACTTAAAGTTCCAACCCCTGTGCGATCTTTTCTTTTCTCCCCTTTTTTTAAGACCCTTTCCATAAGTTCTAAATAAGACTTCATAATCTTTCCCCTAAAAAACTCTATGTATCAACTATTGCATAAAATAATAAAAACCTTTATATTTTATGCTCTGCTTTAGAAAAGGAGATAGGCATGGAAATCAGAGATCCCATTCACGGCTCTATTGTAATTTCAGATCAAGAAAAACACATTCTCGATAGCCCTGCTTTTCAGAGGTTAAGAGGAATAAAGCAACTTGGTTTTGGGGAGTTCAGTTTTCCAGGAGGTATGCATAACCGTTATGTGCATTCTGTTGGAGCTTTTTATTTAGCTGAACAAGCTTTTGAGGCTATTTTTAAGGATTTCACTTGGTCCTCTGAAGAGGTCAAACAAAAGTTCAAGCAAGTCACAAAACTAGCAGCTCTTTTGCACGACATAGGCCATGGACCTCTCAGTCACACAACAGAAGAAGTAATGCCTTATTTTGAAGATCTTAAACTTCCTCTAGACTTAGGTCAAAAAAAGAGAAAAGCTACCCACGAAGACTACACTATTAAAATCATTTTAGACTCTCAGCTTACTCGTACTATAGAATCACATTTTTCTTCTTTTAAACCCCTTCATATAGCTTCTCTCATACACCCTGAAATCCAAACTAAAGATGATTTTTTTATAGAAAAGAACTTAGATTTTAGACCTCTTTTAAGTCAGATCATTAGTTCTGAGTTAGATGCTGATCGTATGGACTATTTAGTAAGGGATTCCTACTACTGTGGGACTAATTATGGAAAAGTTGAAATCTCTTGGCTTTTATCGAACCTCTCCTACCATGAAGTGGATTCTCAACTGTATTTATGCTTTGATCAAAGAGCACTTTATGCTTTCGAAGATTTCCTTCTTGCAAGACATCACATGTACCTTATGGTTTATGTTCACCATAAATCTGTTATTTATGATGAAATGCTGCTTCGATACTTTTCTTCAAAGGACTGCAAGTTTCGCCTCCCTTCTGATATAGGAGCTTATTTAGATTGCACTGATCATACTCTTCATACGCATTTAAAAGAATCAGAAAATGAGTGGGCTAAAAGAATTATCACAAACCGACCCTATGTTATGCTTTATGAAGAGCACTCTGATGGGCTTATCTCCCAAAAGGTTCTCAATATAAAAAGAGAGCTTAAAAGGCAAAATTTAAGATTCATCTACGTTAATTCCCAAACTCAAATGAGCAAAATAAAAAAAACTTCCTCAAAAGGGGAATCTAAAAAATCTCCTATCTTTATTAAAGATAAATTTCAAGACAAGGCTGTGCCCTTAGATGAAGCTAGTGAAATCTTTGATAAATACGAAAAAAAACGGACTTTAGAAAGGCTTTATTGTTCTCCTGAGGAGAAGGATTTGTCTGGAAAGCTCATAGCAGATCTCTTAAAAATTAAAATAAAAAGTGACAAGAACTCTCTTTTTTTGTAAACTTGTTTTTGTGATGAATGTCTTTATCTTAGGACAAGGAGGGAGAGAAAGTGCTCTAGCTCGATCTTGTAGTCTCTCTCCTTCTACAAAAAAAGTTCATATCATCTCTCAAGTTCCCTCGCCTAAAGATAAGATCATAAGTCATAATCTTGACTTATCTTGTGAAAATAAGGTGATAAACCTTCTTAAACAAAACAACATTGATCTTGTTATCGTAGGACCTGAGGTTTATTGTGCTAATGGTTTTGCTGATAGGTTAAGAGAGCTTGGCTGGAAAGTCTTTGCTCCTAGCAAGGAAGCTTCCCAACTAGAATCAAGTAAAATTTTTGCTAAAAAGTTTATGGAGGAAATGAACATTCCCACATCTAAATATCAAGTTGTTAAAAGTGTAGAAGAAACTTTAGAGGCCGTTAAAAACTTTAAACCTCCCTATGTTTTTAAAGCAGATGGTTTAGCTCAAGGAAAAGGAGTTCGTATTTGTAAGACTGTTGTTCAAGTTGAGGAATATGCTTATCAGCTTTTTGAAGAAAAAATCTTTCAAGCTTCAGGAGAAATAGCTCTTATTGAAGAGTTTCATCGAGGACAAGAGATGAGTTTTTTTGTTGTCACAAATGGAAAAGATTACGAACTTCTTCCTCTAGTTCGTGATTACAAAAAACTCAATGACGGAGGTTTAGGGCCTAATACAGGGGGCATGGGTTCTATAGCTCCCATCCCTATAGAAGAAAAACAAAAAGAGATGATTACAAAAACCATTGTAGAGCCTAGCATCAAGGGCCTTGAAAAAAAAGGTTTGTTTTATAGGGGGGTTCTTTATATAGGGTTAATTTACTCAACACGTGGTTGGAAGGTTTTAGAGTACAATGTACGTTTTGGCGATCCTGAAGCACAGGTTTTGCTTCCCCTTATTGAAGGAGACGTAAGTTCTTTTTTGCTCCAAGTAGCAGAAGGAAAGGTTCCTCGCCTTTGTTTTAAGAATTTATTTTCTATATGTGTTGTACTAGCTTCTCAGGGTTATCCCAAAAATCCAGAAATAGGTTTAAAAGTAAAAGGAGATATTTTTCACGAGACTGATGGTTCTTATTTTCTTACATGTGCTTTGAAAAAAAGGGGGGATCAATTTTTAACAGCAGGGGGGCGCGTCTTAAATTGTGTTTCTATTGATAAAGATCTACGCAAAGCTATTGAAAAAGTTTATAAACATGCTTCATACGTGGATTGGCCTGATCTTCACTGTCGTTCAGATATTGGTATTACAGAGTGTTTGTAAAAAAAGCCATCCATCTTCTTAGAAACAATAAAGTTATTATTTATCCTACAGAAACAGTATGGGGTCTAGGTTGTGATGCTCTTTCTTCATCAGCTGTAAAAGCAATCTTTAAAATTAAAAAACGCTCCCCCCAAAAACTTTTAAGTCTTCTTGTAAGAGACATCCATATGGCTTATAAGTATGCTTTTCTTCCTGATCAGGTTTTAAAAGTTTTAAATGTTTTTTGGCCGGGTCCGTGTAGTGTTTTGCTTTATGGGAAAAAAAGTGTACCTTCTTGGATTCATGGCAAAACAAAGTATATCAATCTCAGGTGCTCTCCCCATCCTTTTATAAAAGAACTTTTTGAAACCTTTGACAGACCTCTGGTTAGCACAAGTCTTAACCTTTCAGGAGAACCACCTTTGATTTTAGAAAAAGAGATTACTAAAGTTTTCCCCAATCTCTTTTTCATCAATAACTATGAATCCTCTCTTATGTCTCAAAAGCCAAGTACTATTATAAAATTTGAAGGAGAAAAAATAGTATGTGTTAGAAAGGGAGGTGTACCTCTTTCTGACATAGAAAAAGTATGTCAAGAAAAATAGAATTTGTAGTATATAAATTTAAGCACGAATTCAGATAAAATTAATATTCTTCAAATTGTTTTTTTAGTTCAAAAGTTTAAGCACTTCTGGCTTGTCAACAGCTTCAAAAACTTTGCTATACTCTATAACTGAATCTGGATTTTCAAGAAATTCTACAACATCTATATGCTTTTCTTGTTGAGCATACATAAGTGCTGTCATTCCCTTTTCATCAGCTACATTTATATCTGTACCTTTCTCATAAAGAAGCTCTACAAGTTCTAAGGATCCTCTTTTTGCCGCCCATATTAGCGCTGTCCTTCCCCATCTATTGACTGCATTTACATCCATACCATGATCAAGGAACCATTTTGCTCTACTTAAAATAAAAGCCTTGTCTTCCTTAACATAGTGTGGTGATAGATGGTATGCTGCTAAAATAAGTCCGGTATTTCCATTTCTATCGACTGCATGTGGATCTGAAGAACATAATGGATATTCGTTATCAAAACAGATAATACCATTTCCAAAAATTAATTCGACATTCTTTTAACGCATAGCGTCCTGGCTTTTTGATCAAACTCTGTTAAATTTTTAGAGTGTCGAAAAAAGATTTAGTTACACAGATTCAAGGGTATAATTTTCTAGCTACTTACAAAGTAGAAAGAAGTGCCAACATCAAGATAAAACTCCAAGCTTTGCAGCATATGCAAGAAGGAAAATCGATTCAAGAAACAGCAAGTATAGTTTTCTATCACCGTCACAGTATCAAATCCTGGTTACAGTCTTTTGTAGACTTTGATTACGAGGGATTGATAGATCGAGAAGGCAGAGGACGCAAGCCTCGTTTGCCAGTGACAGAAGAAGAGAACTTCAAAATCAAGTTAGATGAAATTCAAGACAAAAGAGAGGGAGGAAGCATAGGAGCAAAGGAAATACAGAAACTTTTAGCAGATGAATTTGACTGTTGCTATTCTCTTTCTGGGGTTTATGTTTCTTTAGACCGCCTTAATATTGTATGGATCAGTGGTCGTTCTCTTCATCCTAAAAGTTCATTAAGAAGCTATGGAACAGTTTAAGGAACATTTTCCAGAAGAGGTGGAGAAAATAAAAGAAAAGATTCAGACTCATAAAATAGAGATTTGGTGGCAGGATGAATGCAGAATAAGCTCAGCAAGGTTCTTTGAGCAGGATTTGGGCAAGAAAAGGCACACGGCCTAGAGTTGTGAGACAAAGACAATTTTTATCCACTTATATTTTTGGAGCAGTTTGTCCGGATAAAGATAAAGGCTGTGCTTGGGTTTTACCGGAATGTAATTCAGGGATGATGCAAATTCACTTAGATGAGATATCTAAAAATATTCAAGAAAACTATCATGGAATTGTTTTAATGGACAGAGCCAGTTGGCATACCACAGAGACTTTGATAGTTCCTAAGAATTTATCCATGATGCCTTTACCTCCTTATAGTCCAGAATTAAATCCCATGGAACAAGTCTGGCAACAATTACGAAGGATCAAATTATCGAATGCATGTTTTAAAAACTATGACCATATACTGAATACTTGTTGTGAGGCCTGGAATACTTTTTGCGATCAGGAGGGCAGGATTAAAAAATTATGCACTCGATCTTGGGCAAAACAACAAGATGAATCAAGCTTGTAAATTAATTTGAACCTATAAATTAAATTGCGTAACTGATTTTTTTCATTTTACATCTTAACCTCACTTTTTTACACTTATTTTAACCCATCAATCGATTCACACAACAATAGATATACATAAAATAAACATATCTTATGAAAACTCAACCTCCCTTCAAAAAAAACTTTTTTAAAGCCTCCTAATTGAAACTTTTCCTTAAGTCAATTTTAAAATTTTAAATTTGAACATAAAAATGTCGAATTAATTTCTGTAATTGGTATCATAACGTGCTTTCTCCTCTCCATAAGCTTTATCTAAGCCTTCTAGAACAAATTTATCTTCCGCTAGTTTTAATTGTGTCTGCTTCTTAGCATCAAGGTGGGAAGCTCGAAATAGAGCTGATCTTTGGTTTTTAACACGAACTCCTCTTTTAACCACATCTTCATATCCACTGACAATCTTACGAAGGTAAATGAATTCATCACCTGAGTGAAAAACTGGTTTCAAAAGGCCAGAGCGTAACAATAAAACAAGTTTTTCAGCATCAATTTTATCAGTTTTAGCCCCTTCACTTAAAAGTCTGTTCCGAAGAGGATCACAGACTATGAGCTCATCAACACTATCCTTTAATTCTGAATACAACCACTATCGAAGTTGTAGTCTCTTCGATAGTCAATATCTTCTTACCTTTCAGGGTTTTTAAATAGGCACGAAGATTCCCAAGATCTGAAATCGTGTCCATAGTCTTAATATCTTTTGATTTGCCTGTCATCCTTGAAATGGCCATGTTACTTTGTGCCCAATCTACGGCTATATAGTGATCATACATTTTATTTTCCTCCTTTGTTGGTTTGTTTATAAATAAAGTCTTGAAATCCTATTTTACATCTTTTTTTTGCTTTTTCCTTTTTTTCGAGTAAGTCTTCACAAAAATACAGGCTTAATCGAAAAAAAGGGAAAACATCCTTTGAGGCCTTAAAAACCAGGCCAGCTAAAGGGTTTAGAATTTGTCTCGAAAAGCTCACCTCCTTCTGCAAGTACTTTAGGGTCACTATCATGGCTTAAACCAGTGACCTGTCTTTTTGATTTACCGTTATATGATCTGAAGCTCTTACTTCGTCTAAAGCCTTATTGAGTCTTGCCACAATATGAAACCGATCTAATATGTTTAAAGCCTCACCTATCGTTTTTAAAACCCTCTTCAGCTCATTTTTAGAGAACTCAAGCACTAGAAGCCCCTTGTGTCATAACTCCCCTAAAGGCCTTATTTTTGTCAAAGTATAAGTATGAACTTGAAGCAGTTTCGTTCTGTACTCCTTGTCTATAGACCTAAGAACAAAAAAGTCTACTATTTAGCTTGTCGTTTAGCAGAACAATTAGCTGAAAAAAAGATCCAGGTCTACACTCATCCTAAAAGGAAACTTTCCTTAAAGAAAGGAGCTAAAGTTCCCATCTTTTGCTCAAATCATAAAGTGGACTTAGGAATCGTCTTAGGGGGGGATGGAACGTATTTAGAAGCTGTAAGGTTATTAAACCGAAGCAAAACACCTCTTTTAGGTATTAATGTAGGATCTTTAGGTTTTCTAACGGAGGTTTTGGTGAAAAATGAAGGGTTTTCTTTAGATGATCTGATAAATGAAGAGTTTGAAATACAAGAAAGAGAACTTCTTGAGATAAGAGTGAAGGAAAAAAATAAAACCCTGTTATTAAAAGAAGCTTTAAATGATGTTGTAATGGAAAGGGGAGAAAGAAGCCGTCTTTTATATTTAGAAATTCAATATGGGGGAAGGTATGTAGGTTCTGTGAAAAGCGACGGCTTGATTGTAGCTACTCCTACAGGCTCTACAGCTTATAATTTATCAGCTGGAGGTCCTATTGTACATTCTGATCTGAAGGCTTTTATTCTAACTCCCATATGTCCCCATAGCTTGAGTTTTCGTCCTATGCTTTTCAACAACAGTCAGGCTTTAAAGTTAAACCTCCATAAAGAACACTCCACTGTAAGAGCCTCTCTGAGTTTGGATGGACAAAAAGTGTTAAACATATCACCATCCCATAGTCTTTTGATTCAAAATTCAAAATGCAAACACTACACTTTAAAGCTTAAGTCTTATGATTATTTTAAAATTTTATCTGAAAAATTAAAATTTAGTGAGTGAAAGTATGAAATGGATAGGTGTTACAGGACCCATAGGCTCAGGAAAAACCGAAGTTTCTTACCTTTTAAAAAAAGAAGGTTTTGTTGTTTTATCAGCGGATGAAATAGTGAAAAAAATCATACAAAAAAATTTTAAAAATCTTTTAGAGACTTTAGGTTTAAGTGGTATAGAAAATCATGGAGATCTTAAGGAATGGGCCTTGAAAAACTTAAATAACTTAAACCAACTCGAAGAAATCCTCCATCCTTTAGTAAGACAAGAAGTGGAAAAAGAAAGGCTTAATTTAAAAGATAAGTCTATGGTCTTTTATGAAATACCGCTTTTATTCGAAAAGAATCTAGAATCATCTTTTGATGTAATTTTATTAGTTGCAAGCACAAAGGTAGAAAGAACAAGAAGACTTTTAAAAAAGGGTCTTCCTCAAAGACATATTGATAAAATTATGTCGAGGCAAAATGATCTAGAAGATTCAAGAAAAAAAGCAGACTTTGTCATAGAAAATGAAGGAAATTTAGAAGAATTAAAAAATCATGTTAAAAGGTTTCTTTCGAAAATAAAGGGTTGAACATGATAAGAAGTGTTGAAAATCTTATTGCAAAAAGAAAGCTATTAGAAGAACTTCATAAAAAAGATGAAATTACTTGGGTTGTATCAGATTTGAAGTCTAAGGCAGAATTGGAGAAAGTTTTTTTAGAAAAAAAGGGCTATTTAGAATCAGAAAACTTTTTAAGAATTAGTGAGTTTTGGAATAGTTTGTTTTTTCAAGTTTTTCCTGAGAAACAAATCATTGATGAAAGTATGTGTAAAACTTTAGCTCAAAAGCATACAGGTTCTGCAAGTAGTTTTTATAGTTTAAAACGGTTTCTTCCTCTTTTCACTCACCCTGATGGAGAGAAAATGTTTTATAATTGGATTGAAACGAAAACTTTTGGGGACACGAAACTTCTTTCTAATTTTAAAAAAAGCAAAAAACTTTGGATTTTCTTAGAAGATAAAGGTCTAACGAACGCATCTTTTATTCCAGCTCTTTTAGTAAACCTAGTTAGATCTCCTACTTTTAAAGTTCATTGGCCTCGCAAAGTTTACTTTGATTTAGGCTCAAGTTTAACTCCCGTGGAGGGAGATTTTATCAATGGACTTAAAAGTCATATAGAATTAGAAGTTTTAGAGCCAGAACCTCGTTGGAGAAATCAGTACCATAAAACTCTTTTTTCTTATGAGCTTTTAAAAACAAGCCACCAAACACCAGAGTTTGAAAAAAAAGTGGTCCATAGGTTTTCTTTATCTGAAAGAGTTCAACTTCAAAAGCATTCTTCTTGTTTATCAGAAGTACAATCAGCCCTTACGAGTTTAAAAAAATGGAATAAAAAGGGAGTTGATTTTTCTCATATAGCTCTTTTAGCTCCTCGCATAGAAGAGTATTGGCCTGTTTTAAACGTTTTGTTAAAGCAAGATCGAATCCCTGTTCACAAAAAAAGAACTCAAAAACTTTCAAGCCTTCCTGGCATAAGTCGATGGTTATGTCACCTTAAAGTTTCTTTAGGCCTTTCTTATGCAAAACCTTATTTAGAAGGAGCCATGTTTTCTCGAAATGAAAGTCCTATGAACTATTTTCGCTTCAAACAAAACTACAGCCATGTTTACAGTCAAGAAGATCTAAAAAAAAATAAGAAGGTTTCAGAGAATTTTTCTTTTCTAAAAGATTCAAAAAAAGAGGTTTGTTTTGATGAATTTATCAAATGGTCTTTAGACAAAAGCTCCCTTTCAAATGAAGTGTTAGACCTTCTTTTAACAAATATCTACAATAACCTTTATGAAGGTTTAAAGTTAAGTTTTGAGGACTGGTTTTCTTATCTAGAAGACTTGTGTTCTGATTTAGAAATAACCCTAGAAAAAGAAAGTGAGAAAGGAGTGAACTGCGAAAATGTTTTTTCAGCAGAAAACTTAAGAGTTTCTCATGTTTTTGTTTTAGGCACTAGCCAGTCTTTTTTAGAAACCACCTCCTATGGTTTTGAAATGAATTCTTATGACTTAAAATCTCTCTATGATAATACAGGTTTTATTTTGGACGTCTCAGAGTCTGTAAAAAAAGAATTTGAACTAGCTTGGCTGTTAGACGGCCATAAGGCTTTTAAAGAAATCATTCTTAGTTGCCCTTCATCTCATTTTTCAGGAACACCTTTAGAACCTTCTCATTTTTGGCTCATCCCTTTTTTGAACAAAAATAAAGAATTAGGAGAACAGAGGCGTAATGAAAGTTTTTTTTCTCAATTTCAAAACAAATCACCTCAAGCTATTTTACAAAAAAGAACACCTCCTGCAGGAGAAGGGCTTCTCAACACTCTTTTGTGTGATGAGGGGAAAAAAGAACTTCCTCAGTTGTTAGAAAAAAGTACCTTGCCTAATATCAATCCTACAAGCTTAAAACAATACGGAAGCTGTCCTTTCAAATGGGCAGCAAGGTACTTATTTCACCTTGAGGATAGACCACAAAAAGATCTATCTCTATCTCCTATAGAAAAAGGGAGACTTTCTCATAAAATTTTAGAAGAAGTAGTAAAGAAGAAAGATTTTCTTTTTTTATCTCACAAACAAATCTCGACTATTATAAATGATTGCTTGAGCCAACAAAAGATTGAGGGAGAGTTCCGAAAACCTGTTTTTCTTTATTTCTTAGATCTTGTTGAGAGATTTTTAAAATATGAAAAAGATTTAAGACAAAGAAATCCTAAAAGAAAGACTATAGGACTTGAAGTGAAACTACAAGGAGCTTGGAGTGTAAAAAGAAAACATTTAGTTAAAGAAGATGAAGCTTCCATCCAAGATCTTCCTTTCAAAGCTATTATTGATCGCATTGACAAAATAGGAGAGGGAAGATTAGAGGTTTTAGATTATAAAAATGGATCATCTACAAGCTATACTAATGCTATAGGATGGTCTAAAAAAAGAGAGTTTCAGCTATGGCTTTATACAGAAGCTGTTAATAGAGGCCTTTTAGATAATACGGAAGCTGAAGCTGTAGAAGCTTACTATTATACTCTAAAGGATTTTAAAACCACAAAAGGCCTTAATTACGAAAGATTAGAAAAAAAAGGGGAAAAAGAAAGTTTTGATAAGTCTATGAAAGAAACTTTCTCTTCTCTTCTAGAAGATATGAGAGAAGGTCATATAAGCCCTCAGCCTTTAAATATTAAAGAATGCAATACATGTTTATGGAGAAAGTTATGTCGAGCTCATCATCTGAAATTTTAAGAGCAGGAGCAGGTTCAGGAAAGACTACAGCTCTTGTAAACAAGGTTTTTCTTAAAAGCCTGAGTCTTATAAAGGAAAACCATCCTAAAAGTTTGATTGTATGTACTTTTACAAGAAAGGCCACTCAAGAATTAAAAGAAAGACTGTTAGAAAAAGCTTGTTCTGAAAATAATGAAAATCTTATAGAGTATTTTTCATCTACTTCTTTTGTTGTTTCTACTATTCATGGAGTGTTAAGTTTGTTTTTAAGACAGTACGGCTTTCATTTAGGCTTAGACCCTTCTTTTGAACTTATCTCTCCTTCCGAAAAAGATCGTATATCAAGACAAATTTTAAGAGACACTCTTTTGTTGTCAGATACGAGTATTTTAAAATATGAAAGCTTTGAAAGTCTTCTAGAAAACTGCAAAAAATATAGTGAAAAAAAACTTTCTTATAAAGAAAGGATAAGCTTTTTTGCAAAAGATGAAATTCTTAAAATACATAAAAAATGTTACAAGGATTTGGCTTTTGAATTTTTTAAAGAAGAAGGCTATGATGGTGTTTCTCAATTTTTTAAAGAACTTTCAGAAAATCCCTACCTTTATAATGCAGAGAATTTTAAAACCCTTTATGGGAAAACAAAACCTAAGACTAATCTTCTTAAAAAAATCAAAATCCAAATAGAAGACTCCTCTTTTTTGGATTGTAAAAGATCACTTAATGCTGTGAAGTTTTACGAGCAGTTTGAAAAAATAGCTTCTCAATTTACAGACACACTCTTTTCAAAAAAGCTATCACAATCACTTCTTACCTATTCTGACTTGGAAACATTTTCTTTTCAGCTTTTAAACAAACACCCTCATTTAGGATATAGTTTTTCTAAAAATTATGATTCTTGGTTTGTTGATGAGTATCAAGATACAAGTCCTCTTCAGGTCAAACTCTTTGAAGCTCTTAAAGAAAAAGCGTTTGATTTTTGTGTGGGTGACCCTAACCAAAGCATTTATCTTTTTAGAGGGGCACGTTATAAGGTTTTTGAACAAAAAGAAAAAACTTCAAAACAGCTAGAACCTCTTTTAAAAAATTATCGATCTAATGGTTCTCTTGTTTCTTTTTTTAATGATTTCTTTAAGGATTTTAATCCTATTCAAATAGGAAGAGAAGGTACATTAAAAGACGAACCCGTTGTGGTATTGGGAGATTTTAAAAAGGAGGAAGATGAACTGAAAGCTATCCTACATCATGTACTCAGTGTGAAGAAAAAGACAGGTAGAAGAGAAAGTATTTGCATTCTCTGCCGTACAGAAGATACAGCTTATAAAATCACACGGTTTTTTAAGAAGCATAAAATTTATGTTGTTATGAACAATTCAAGCTCTTTTTCTAAAAAAAGAGAAGTGATAGATTCTCTTAGCCTCTTGGGGTTTTTGGCTAATCCTCATGATGCTGAAAACTTACTAATTCTTTTGCGTTCTCCTTGGTGTCGCCTCCCTGATAGCTTTCTTGTTTCTGTTCTTAAAGACAAGCCCTATTCTTTTTGGAATGCCTTTCAAAAAAAAGACCATCCTGTTATAAATGCTTTGAAAGTGTATCTGAAAAAAAGTGAGAAAGAGGGTTTAAGCTATGTATTTGAAAAGGCTCTTGTGGAGTTAGGTTTTTTTGATTTTTCTTCCTATATTGATCCTTCAGGGCAGGGAGAGTCTCATCTGTGGAGGCTTGTTTATGAGTTGAGGAAAGCTGAAAAAACTAAAGGCTTTAACATAAATCTTTTTATAGAAAGTATGGAATGGGAGTTATCAGAAAAAGTATGGGATCAAAACTCTGATTATGTTCAAGTAATGACGATCCATTCTTCTAAAGGACTTCAATTTGATCATGTTGTCATACCTTTTTTAGATAAAAAGAAAAATCATAAAAAAGACAATTTTGTTTTTGATGACCATTTAAAAAAATGGGTTGTTAAATTCTTTGATCCTGATAAAGGGAAAAGTATAAGTCTTTTACCATATAAACAAGTTTCGGAAAAAATGAAAACTGCTGAAGATGAAGAAGAGAGACGTCTTTTTTATGTGGCTATGACAAGAGCCAAAGAAAGCTTATTCTTATGTTATGGTGGCTCTATAAGAAAAGATTCTATAGGAGTAGAAATTTACAACTATTTTAAAGACAAAGGTTTTCTAAATGAAAGCAAAGTTTACGATCTTAAAAATTATAAACTTGAAGTGATATTCTCTTTACCTGAAAACATTTCTTTAGAGAAAGAAAGTCACTTTGTTAAAAAAAGTGATAAGCTAGAGATTAAAACCATAGGTTCTTATGAAAGTGTTTTAGAACCACCTCAAAAGAAATTTCGAGGAGTATCAGTTTTTGATTTAGCTCAAACTGCTCAAAGAGGTATAAGAGTTCATAGGCTTATGGAGGCTCTTAAAGTATCAGAAAGCTTTGATGTAAGAAGGGCATCTTGGATTTCATCGAATCAAAGGGAGTCATTTCAAAAAGCTAAAAACTATATTTTGAATTTAAAACAACCTCCTTTGAGAAGTCTTCTAAAAACAGGTTATGTTGAATGGGGATTTCAAGTGAAAATTAAAGATTATGTAATCAAAGGAAGAATTGATTTTTGGTCAGAGACAGAAGATGAAATCTGGATTGTGGATTACAAATCAGGAACTGAATCACTGAAAAACAAGGTATTTTTACAACTTGAGACTTACTCTCTTTATTTTAGAAAAAACTCTCAATTTAGAAACAAAGCTATAAAACTTGCTGCAATCTACCCTTTTAGTGAATCTATTTATGTCAAAGAAGCTCCTTCGGAAAAAGATCTTTTATTTCGTTCAGATTTTATGACTTAAAACTTATTTTCATTGGAAAACTGCCAGAACCTCCGGAAAACCACAGATTCTTTTGAGAAGGTAAAAATTTTTTAGAGAACTAGCCTAAAATCTATTTATTTTTCTTTTTTCTATTCCGAAAAATAAAAGGAAATCTCTATAAATTAAAGAGGTGTTAGAGTGAAATTATTGAGTAAGATACTTTTTTTATGGACTTTTATCTTGATAGGCTGTTCTGAGGATGATGGCTTAAAAGTACATAAAACCAACCTTATTCTTTCTACAGGATCAGATCATACCTGTGCTTATGAAAATCAAAACCTTTACTGTTGGGGTTCAAATAAGTTCGGTCAATTAGGTAATAATGAGAAAAATAGGAAAATTTTGAAATTTAATCACGATCTATTGGAATGTGATCGAAAAAATATAAAAGCTCTCTCAGCAGGCTTTGAGCAAACTTGTATTATTGTTGATGATGATAGAAAAATAACATGTTGGGGAAGAATGTCTTCAAAGAGTTCAATCACACCACCTACAGAAGTGACAGGACTTACTCATATTAAACAAGTAGGCTTAGGACAATATCATAAGTGTGCTCTCTTACAAGATGAAACTGTTAAATGTTGGGGAGATAATCGGTATGGTCAGTTAGGAAATAACAGCACAACAAATTCTAACACTCCTAGTTTTGTTTATAAAAGCTCTACTGATAAAACTCCTTTATCTCATGTCAAACAACTCACAGTAGGATATTTTCACAATTGTGTTATTGTAGGGGAAAATAGAACAGTTAAGTGTTGGGGAAAAAACGATTATGCTCAATTAGGAGGTGGTAACTTTGATAGGTGGATGGAAAAAACTCCTGTAGATGTTGTTTCATTAACTGAAGTTTCCGAAATTCAATCTGGTTGGAATCATACTTGTGCTATTTTCAGTGATGAAAAAGAACTCAAATGTTGGGGTAGGAATGAATTTGGTCAGTTAGGAAATAACAGCACAACAAGTTCTAAAACTCCTGTTTCTGTTTTTGAAAACTTCGAAGCTCTAGGGTTTTTAAAAGGTGTAGAGAAGATAGCTCTAGGAGATAAGCACACTTGTACGACTTTAAAAAACGATAGAATCAAATGTTGGGGAGATAATTGGTTTGGTCAGTTAGGGAGCCTTTTTCCTCTTAATCGTGTTCGTTTGACTCCTATTTTTGTTGATATTAATTATCCAGGCTCTTTAGATCTCTCTAGTCCTATAGTAAATCTTATAGCAGGTAGAAACCATACCTGTGTAAATTTTGAGAACGGTAAAGTGAAATGTTGGGGTTCAAACAAGTTAGGCCAACTAGGTCTAGAAAATCTGGATAAAAGTGAATATTTGTACTTACCTACTAAATTGCCACCTTTTGAAAGCTTAGTCACTTTCTAACTTTTCTGAAGTAACCATCTAAAAACCCGAGTTTTGACTTTCATATATTGTAACTGCTCACTCTCGTAGTTTTTATTTAAAGCCATAGAGATCGCTTCTAAAGAAGAATACCCTCTATTTCTCATTGTTTTAACATAACTGGTAATGCGACAAAAATATTTCGCCATTTCTTCTGTTCTGAAACACCCTGACACTTTCTTTTTCACTTTAGTCATTCTTAGATCTCTTTCAGCTCTGTTATTAGTAGGATCTACGTTCTTTCTTTTAGCAAAGCACAGTATTTCTGCTTCATACTTTTTAAATCGCAGCCAAAGGTTTTGAGCTTGTGTATGCTTTATTCGTCCTTTCTTGCCATTTTTTTTAGGAAATTCTGGAAGCTCTTTTAAGCCTTTTGTAAGAATACTCCTATACCTTCTCTGAAGAGTTTCGTACTCTTTTTGAGTCAGAACTCTTGACTCTTTTTTATGAACTAACTCCACAGTCTCTTTAAGAAGTTTTTTGAGATTTGTAGCCCATTTGAATCCATTGCTTTCTTCTATAAATTTAAGCTCTCTCAAAAGGTGAGCCACATACAAAGCATGAGTTATCTTATCATAACAAAAGTAAGGACTCCAACAATCATGCACAAGCACTCCTCCATATCTATCCAAGAGACCAATATCTTTTATGGCTTCCCTTCCACCTGAAAGGTGGAGAAACTGCAAGACTAATTCTCCTGAACTATAATATGAATCCAGTAGTTTTTACCCTTAACCCTCATAGAGGTCTCATCAACATGAATGACCTCTGATTCAAGTATCTTTTCTTTCATCTGCTCTTCCCAACTTTTAAGAAACTCTCCTAATTCAGCAATGTATCTCAACATAACTGCAGAAGAAATCATTCGACCTATAAGCCCCATGTAATACCAATTACAGAAATTAATTCGACATTTTCATGTTCAAATTTAAAATTTTAAAATTGACTTAAGGAAAAGCTTCAGTTAAGAGATTTTAAAAAAACTTCTTTTGAGGGGAGGTTAAGTTTTCATAAGATAAGTTTATTTCAGGTATATCTATTTGTTGTGTGAATTGATTGATGGGTTAAAATAAGTGAAAAAGTGAGGTTAAAATTTAAAATGACAAAAATCAGTTAAACAATTTAATTTATAGGTTCAAATTAATTTACAAGCTTGATTCATCTTGTTGTTTTGTCCAAGATCGAGTGCATAATTTTTTAATCCTGCCCTCCTGATCGCAAAAAGTATTCCAGGCCTCACAACAAGTATTCAGTATATGGTCATAGTTTTTAAAACATGCATTCGATAATTTGATCCTTCGTAATTGTTGCCAGACTTGTTCCATGGGATTTAATTCTGGACTATAAGGAGGTAAAGGCATCAGGGATAAATTCTTAGGAACTATCAAAGTCTCTGTGGTATGCCAACTGGCTCTGTCCATTAAAACAATTCCATGATAGTTTTCTTGAATATTTTTAGATATCTCATCTAAGTGAATTTGCATCATCCCTGAATTACATTCCGGTAAAATCCAAGCACAGCCTTTATCTCTATCCGGACAAACTGCTCCAAAAATATAAGTGGATAAAAATTGTCTTTGCCTCACAACTCTAGGCCGTGTGCCTTTTCTTGCCCAAATCCTACTCAAAGAACCTTGCTGGCTTATTCTGCATTCATCCTGCCACCAAATCTCTATTTTATTAGTCTGAATCTTTTCCTTTATTTTCTCCACCTCTTCTGGAAAATGTTCCTTAAACTGTTCCATAGCTTCTTAATGAACTTTTAGGATGAAGAGAACGACCACTGATCCATACAATATTAAGGCGGTCTAAAGAAACATAAACCCCAGAAAGAGAATAGCAACAGTCAAATTCATCTGCTAAAAGTTTCTGTATTTCCTTTGCTCCTATGCTTCCTCCCTCTCTTTTGTCTTGAATTTCATCTAACTTGATTTTGAACCTCTCCTCTTCTGTCACTGGCAAACGAGGCTTGCGTCCTCTGCCTTCTCGATCTATCAATCCCTCGTAATCAAAGTCTACAAAAGACTGTAACCAAGATTTGATACTGTGACGGTGATACAAAACCATACCTGCTGTTTCTTGAATCGATTTTCCTTCTTGCATATGCTGCAAAGCCAATAATTTTGTCTTGATGTTGGCACTTCTTTCCACTTTGTAAGTAGCCAGAAAATTATACCCTTGAATCTGTGTAACTAAATCTTTTTTCGACATGACTCTAAAAATTTAACAGAGTTTTATCAAAAAGCCAGGACGCAATGCGTTAAAAGAATGTCGAATTAATTTTTGGAAATGGTATAAGTTGGTTTCTTAACAGCCCTTGACTTCTACTGAGAAGGGTATTTCTTTAATGAGTCTAACTCTTCTAATCATGGCTTTTAAGTCCCAGCCTTTCAAAAAGGCTGGTCATCCATATTTTCTGATTGTGTTTTAGCTAGATAGAAAGGGGATTTTTGAAGTGTAGTCAGTTTGTGAACTTAGAAAAGTTTGGGAACAACCTTATAGAGATATTTATAGAGAGCGAAAAATTTGAAGAGCTTCTTCGTGGTGAGTTTTAGTTGAAACTTTTGGTATGATTTCAAAAAGAATCCCTTCTTTGTTGACAATAAAAGAACTTCTAGAAACTCCTAAATATTTTCTTCCCATAAATTGTTTTTCTCCCCATACACCGTACATAATACTTACCTTATGATCTTTGTCAGCTAAAAGATCAAAATTCAGATTTTTTTTCTCTTTAAATTTCACAAGAGATTTTAAAGGATCGGGACTGATACCTAGGACAACAACATCGAGTTTATCAAATTCTTTTTTATAATCTCTAATAGCACATGCTTGAACGGTACAACCAGGAGTAAGAGCTTTAGGATAAAAATAAATAAGTACATGTTTTTTACTCCTAAAACTTTTAAGGTCAATCTTTCGATCATCTTGATTGGGTAAGATAAAACAAGGAGCTTTCTCGCCTTTTTTTAAATTCACATTCATATTTTGATTTTGGATTATAAAAAACCAAAAAGCAAGTCTTTTTTTGAATAGGGCTCTTTAACAAAGGTCTTTTTATGATTTGGTGTTTGTAAAAAAACGGTTACTATAGCTTCAAAATACAACGAAAGTAGTTTTGATAATAGGGATCTGAAGGATGAAAAGTTTTTCTAGCACCATAAAAGACTGAGAAAAGAGATGACCTGTGGGATTTTCTCACCCAGACTGTACTTTCAGAACGAAGAGTGCAACGATCCATACCGCTTTTGTAAGCTGTTTTGAAGTCCCGTGCAGAAGGAAGTCTCCAGATGACTTCTCTATCTCTAAGTACAAAAGTTAATAAATCTAAATCATAACAGATGTTGCGAGCTGTAAAGTAGTCAACCTTATGATAGTTAGCTGATCTATCAGCCCATATTGTACGACTTTTCTTATGGTACCAGATTTCAAAACCACTATGAAAGCGACTAATCAACTGCCATGTGTATGACTTATGGTTACAACTTGTATCACAATTTTGGATACGTTCCTTCATACTTCCTCTCAAACCGCAGTGCCTAGCAAAAGATGGTAAAGCCAATAAGACAATAAAAACTGCTAAGAAATATCTTTTTATAAAAACTCCTTCTTATGTAGCTTACTTTAAAAATATTAAAAGGGCTAATATTTTTTCTTTGTGGGTCTTTTCCATAAGGCTTCTTGGTTTATCTCGACTTAAGTTTAGAATAAAAATTGGCTCCTCCCGGGAACCCACAGATTCCCGGGAGGAGCCTAAAAATTAAGTTTTAGGTTGTTTACAAAATATCAAATTTTTGTGTTAAGCTAGGGAGTGTTCTAGTGGTTTGAATAAAGGATATTTAGACAAAGGTCTGGGTATGTTTTTACTTTATACTTAATGATAAATGATATAAGAAAAGTTTATAAAGGGTTTGCAATTTTAATTGTGTAACTGAGTACTCTCTAGAAAGAATTTAAGGGTAAAGTAGTTATTTTAACACCCTCAAGACATTTAGATGTGCTGTATACAAATCACTAAAATCTACAACAATAACTTAAAAATACTTTTCATAGGGTCTTATTTTATGTAAGATCACTTTAGAAATGATAAAAAAACTCATACTTTTTTTATTTCTTTACTGCTCTCCTCTCTTAGCAAACGCTGGTCTGGCCCTTTTTATAGAGCCTTACTTTCACTATGGTTTAGGAAATTACACAGTCTCTCAAAACATCGTTACTGATAAAGACGCTCGCATGAAAATATATGGACTAAAGTTTGGTTCTCATATAGGAAGTTTTTTTATTTATGGATTGGATATTGAAAGATCTTCCGGTGATCTCTTTTCTTTTTGTATTAGAGATGGGGGAAGTTTTGAAATCAAAGATGTACCCTTTACTCGTTTGTCTTTAGGAACTTATGTAGGAATTCAAGTAGCTCAACTAAGAATGTGGTTGAGCTATAGAATAACTGATAAAGTAAAATTTAATTTTGAAGAAGACGTGGAAGAAAAAAAAGAACAAAAAGGCAGAGGTTTTAAGTTAGGGATAGGATTTCGTATAGCTCCTTTTACCTCTTTAAATTTTGAAATGATACATCATAAAGCTAAATCAGTTCCTAATGATTTCAAGGTAAATCTTCGTACCTATTCCATAGGATTGAGTTTTCCTCTTGCACTTTAAAAATCTTTAAATGTTTCTACCCTATAGTCTTAGTTTCTTCGCAGTTCTTTTTGTGAAGTTGAATTTTTTAAAATGTCCTTTTAAAATAAAGGCATTATGAGAAGTTTTATCATTTCACTGATTCTACTGATTCTATGGATACCACAACTAAGTCATAGTTATTGGATTCATGGTGTAACGGGTGATCTTTTGCCTTATGGTCAGATTAAAGTCTTGCCTGCCTTTCAATTAATTCGTTCTCCTGTAACAACTATAGGTGTTTTCACTTCTATCGAAAAAAGAATCCATGATTCAGCTCAGCTTGTAGGCTCTTTAAGTTTAGGTGGCAATTTAGAGGGAGGAGTTTTTTACAAATGGGTCCCTATTCCTGATTATCAAAAACAACCCGCTATGGGAGTTTTAGCAGGTATTTCTTATGGTCGTATAAAAAAAGAAGATTCGAAAAATTCATCTTTAGATGAAAAACAAATAGAGAGTCTTTTTACTATTAAAGGCCAGCCCTTTTTGAGTAAATATTTTCAATCTGCTTACGGTACTTTTAATGCCTATGTAGCTATACCTGTAGGCATAGAGTTTGGAGGAGATGATACAGAGATTCCTATAAAAATTGCTGTGGGTTCTGAGATGACTTTTCCTGATCAAAGCAAGGTCTTTCTTTTAGAAATCGGTGTCAATTTAATAGATTCCTCTACGTCAGTTCTTTTTGGGTTGAATTTTAATTTCTAAATTGACTTCAGCGGTTCAAAGCCATGCGAAACTTTCAACTATCTGGTGTTACAGAAATTTAAAACCAACAGATTAGTAAATCGTAAAGCTTATGCTTAGTTTTATGGTGTACTACTTCATTGTCTTGGGTTTGGTTACAAGAGGATAAACAAGAAGTTTCTTCTCAAGTAAGACTTATTCATAAACATCCTAATAACCACTAAAAAAATTAATGGGGAGAGTTTTTTTTAATTTTTGACTTACTTTTTTATAGAAGATTTTAAAACCCTTGTCTTAAACTTGTCTCTTTTTTTCCACCAAAGAAGCCCATCAAAACAGTAGCTTTGAATAAAGTTCAGGAAAAAATACTAAGATCTATTGGAAAAAGTCTTGTCAAGAAAACGTCCGTCTGTAGTTGTACATTTTTGAGCACAAACTCAGGTAAATTATGTATAACAAATTTGAAATTCTTGGAAATAATTTGAAATAAGTCCGCTTAAGATGAGGGTTATCTGATTTATTAGAAAATACGGGGACTTGAAATACCTTGAAATTTCCTGAAATGTTTTTATAGTTCGTATAGAAAGGTTGTTTCGTTCAATGGAGCGGGGGATGGAAAACCCACAAACCCCTAAAATTACTCATAAAACAAGATAGCCTCATTTTCCTTGCCACAAATTAACATGGTCTATAACCAAGTTTTTCTGTGGTGTTTTGAACGCTCATTCCTGTAAGCCTTAAATATACGTCTGTAGTGGATATTCTTGAGTGACCCACTATGGCCATGACTTTAGGAAGTGAAGCTCCCTGAGCAAGCAAGTTCGTAATAAAAGTTGCTCTTAAGTCATGAAATTTCACAGAAGTTATCCCTATTTGAGAACAAAAACCTCTTAAGATTTTGGCTTGTTCCCCATCTCTCCATTGTTGAAGTCTAGGTAAAACCAGATTCTCTGATTCATGGCTGTGATAGGGGGACATGATGGTTTCAGAACTTCTTTATAAGGCTTTCTCTCAAGCCTGTAAGACTCCAAAAACTCTCTTAAAGCATCACTAATAGGAACTAATCGACACTTGTTGGTTTTTGTATTATGAAGCCCGTCTTTAGATGTCCACTGCTTACTTACAGAAATAATTCTTTTTTTCAAGTCAATGTCTGACCATTCTAAAGCATAAAGCTCACCTGATCGCATGCCTGTAAAAAGAGCCATAACCCAAACAGGATAAAAACTGTGTTCTACTTTCTTAGCTTTTTTTAATAAGAGCGAAACCTCTGAACTTCCCCTGTTTCTGCGGACAGTCAATTTTCTCTTAAAGTCTCCATAAAATGGAGGTAAAAGAAAGAATGGAAAAAGTAAAACAGTACTCGGAAGAGTTTAAAAAGCAAGCCATTGAATTGGCAGAGGAAATAGGTTCAAAGGAAGCCTCAGAGAAGCTAGGACTGAGAAATTTCCAAGTGATAAGCTCTTGGAAGCGTTTTCTAAAGCCTGAAGTAGAAAGACAAGCTTCCCATGACTTGGCTTCGGCATTGGAGGAAATAAAGAGGTTAAAAAAGGAGCTGGTCTATGAGAGGCGGAGTGTAGGTATATTGAAAGAGGCAGCGGCTTTTTTTTCAAAGGAAATCCTGAAATGAGATTTAAGGCTATGTTTTATGTAAAAGAGAAAGGGCATCCAGTGCTTCGCATTTGCGAATTATTAAGAGGATCTCGTTCTGGTTTTTATAGTTTTTTAAAAACCAGGGGAAAGCTTGAAAAGGATAAAAATCTGGAGAAAAACATAGAATCTATTTTTAAAAAAAATAAAGGCTGTTATGGTTCCCCCAGGGTGTATAGGGAATTAAAGCGTTGCGGAGTGAGTGCTGGAGAAAACAAAGTAGCTCGAATTATGAAACTAAAGAATCTCAGTGCCCGTCAGAAAAAACCCTATGTTCCTAGAACAACAAAGAATAACCCTCTCATGATTAAGTCTCCTCGGTTGTTTAAGACAGGACAGAGCCAAGCAGGAAAAGAAAACCAGGTATGGTGTTCGGATTTAACCTATATTCCTTTTAGAGATAAATTTCTGTATTTGGTTGTATTTTTAGATGTCTATAATCGAGAGATTAAGTCTTGGAAGCTCTGTGAGAGCTTGGACGGGGTTCATTCAAAACAGGCTCTGAGAGCCGCAGTCCAATCTGTTTCTGGGAACTTAGAGGGCTTGATAATCCACTCGGATCAAGGGGTTCAATATTGTTGTGAAGGGTTTAGAAAAGAATTGAAATTCTTTGGCCTCAAGCAATCTATGTCTAGGAAAGGAAATTGTTATGATAATGCGTTTGTGGAGAGCTTTTTCCATACGTTGAAGGATGAACTGGAATACAAAGACTGTACAACGAAAGAAGAGTTGGAAAAAAAAATTGCAATTTACATGGATTGGTATAACAAGGTAAGAATGCATTCTTCCTTGAAATACATGAGCCCAAAAGAATTTAAACAAAGGAGGGCTTTAAGAACATAAAAACTGTCCACTTTTTTGGGGGAAGATCACTCTTCTGAAGATAGAACTTTCTTTTCACTCACAGGAACAGTAACCTTAATCCCTAAAACAGGGTTTCTGTTGATAAGCCCTTCTTCAACGGCAGACTGAAAGATGCGATTGAGCTTTTTACGAAGCTCTTTTCTCATATGGTCAGTCACTCGATCATCTAAGAACTCAAAAAGAAAACTATGAATGTCTCTTTTTGAGAAGTCTTTTAGCTTTTTTTCTCGCCAATCTATAGGAAGCCACTTTTTTAACCCTCCGTCATAACCCATAACCGTACTATTTTTCATAGAGAGTTTGATAGTCTCTAAAAAGTATTTGTGCCACTCTTGCCATTTCAGGTTTCCGACTTGGATTCTTCCAGCTCCTATGCCTTTAAAGAGATTCTGCTCCCATTTTCTTGCTTGTTTTAAGGACTTTAAGCCTCGCTTTCTTTTTTCTGTCCAATTTCCTTGTTTATCTTGAACTCTCAGTCTTACTTCAAAAAAAGACTGGTTATCTTGTTTATATTGTCTAACACTCATGATTTGATTCCTTTCTGTTTGATAGAAAGGACTCGGTCAAGATCGGACATCTTAAATCGAAGACGATTGGATAAACGATAGGATTTGACAAGACCTCTATGCACCATAATTCTTAGAGCATTTGGCGATAGAGAAAGATAAGCTGAAGCTTCTCTCGTGTTAAGCCAGCTATTTTGTTTTAAATTGTCAAAGAACAGACTCTCATTTTTTTGAGAGCTAATAGTACTTTTTAGAGTACTCTTTTGAGAATTATTTTTCAATATTATTTTCATTTTTTTAACTCCTTTCAAAAAAAGCTAGAGAGCTTTAAAAAGCCCCCTAGCAGTTGATTTTTTAGCCTTTTAAAAAGGCATTTCTTCTGTCTTGCTTTTTTTCTCTTTTTTGGCACTCTTTCTACAACTAAAAGCTCTCCTGAAACAGGAAGAGCTTGAGAGAAAAACCGTCTTTTGTTTTTAGAGGGAAAGCCCCCCTTTAAGAACTCTGATTTTTCCTTACCGGATATGGTGAATTTACGCACTCAAAAAAGCCTCGTAAATTTTGCTTTTTTCGTTTTGCATTATGCTACTCCTTTCATAATTGATTTGTTGTTTGTTTTTTGACCCTTTTTTACTCCTTTCTGAGCCATTAAAAAACTCAAGTCTGAGCCATTAAAAAAACTCAAGTTAAATTCAAAAAAAACAATAACTAACACTTCCTTGTTTCAGGCCAAATGCACACACTTTTTCACAGTTTTGGATAGTTAATCACGAACAAATCACGAACAAACTCCTCAAGAAAATGGTAGGGAGAATAAAAACCGACCAACATAACTATGTTATGTTGTACTAGGTTTATAAAAAAACAACCTTCAAAAGGATACATGGCTGTTTGTCAAGGAAGTGATATTTAATCACCTAAATTCGGGGCAAAAAATATCCACTACAAACATCCTAACATTTAAAATATCTTAAAACGGTCTTTCTTCCTCTGAGAAAAGACAAGATTTCTTGAAAAAGAAAGGGGTTTGCCATTGACTACTATCTGTAGTAGTGTATATATTATACATTATAGGAGGGGATATGAGCTTCATAAGAAAAATAAAAAAAGGCAATAAAACTTAGTAAAATGACAACTGTAGTGTATATTTTTGACCCCGAATTTAGGTTAATCAGTTACACAATTTAATTTACAGACTCATAATACAGTTTTCTGACTTTACTTTTTCAATCCAGTCCTTTGAGAAATTCTACTACATCAAAATGTCCTTTTGCTTTCGCCAACATAAGTGCTGTCCTTCCCTTATTATCTTTAGCATTTACATTTGAAACTTTAAAAAGAATCCTTACAATATCGAGATGTCCTACTCTTGCGGCCCACATAAATGCTGTCCATCCGCTATAATCTGTAGCATTTACATCTGAAACTTTAGAAAGAAACTCTACTACATCTGCATGTCCGTAACGTGCGGCCCACATAAGTGCTGTCCATCCGTCATAATCTGTAGCATTTACATTTGAAACTTTAGAAAGAAATTCTACTACATCTACACGTCCGTAACGTGCGGCCAACATAAATGCTGTCTTTCCCTTATTATTTTTAGCATTTACATCTAAACCTTTAACTTTAGAAAGAAGCTCTACAATAATATTGAGATGTCCGTAATATGCTGCATACATAAATGCTGTCATTCCCATATTATTTTTAGCATTTACATCTAAACCCTTAACTTTAGAAAGAAATCTTACAATATCGAGATATCCGTAAAATGCTGCATACATAAGTGCTGTCCATTGACTGTCATTATCTTTAGCATTTACATCTGAAACTTTAGAAAGAAACTCTACTATACTCCTTCCGTTTAAGTTTTCCGTTTTTTTTGAGTTGAGGTCTAGTTTTTATTCTAAGGTCTTGATAAAAAGTCATTTATTTTTAAAAATAGTTTCATATGTCAGGGTTTCTATCAAAAAAAGAGCGAAAAGATTTACTCTATGAACTATCTCTAGAGAAAAATCTTAAATACGCAAAAAGGATTATGACAATTCTCCATTTAGATAAAGGTGAGTTGTGTAAAGATATTTCCCGTTTTCTTTTCATTGATGAGGGCACGATAAGAGCCTGTAGAGATCGTTATAACAAAGGCGGAATAGAGTGCTTAATCAACGACAATTACAGTTCTAAAAGGTCCTTTTTAACTCAAAAAGAGGAGAAAATGCTTTGTAAGACATTAGAGAAAAGAATTTTTCCATCATCACAGGCTGTTATTCAGTTCATTGAGGAGAATTTTAGTGTTACGTACTCAACAAGTGGTGTGATTGATCTTCTCCATCGCCTTGGTTTTTCTTATAAAAAAGCCACAGCGGTACCGGGTAAGGCAAAGAGAGAAGAGCAGGAAAAGTTTGTGCGTAAATACAAGAGAATTAAGAAGAAAGACGGTCCTGTTTACTTTGCTGATTCCACACATCCTGAGTGGGGCCCTACAATTTCATATGGTTGGATAAGAGAGGGTAAGAAGTTTGAAGTGAAGACCAATTCAGGCTGGAGAAAAAGAGTGAATGTTTGTGGAGCTATTGAGATCAATAGTTTAAAGACGGTAGTCAGGAGTTATAAGACAGTCAACCATGTTTCTATATGTGATATGCTCCATCATCTTCGCAAGAAGCATCCCGATGAAAAAGAGATTCATCTTATCTTAGATGGGGCCGGATACAATAGATCAAAGTCTGTCAAGAAGTTAGCGAAAGAGTTGAATATAAAACTTGTTTATCTTCCTCCGTACTCACCGAATTTAAATCCTATAGAAAGGCTTTGGAAGTTTATGAAAAAAGAGGTCACGGCGAATCGATATTATGAAAACTATGACGATTTCAAGGGAAGTTTAAGTCAATTTTTTAGAGGAATACGAAAACACAGACCTAAATTAGAAACTTTGATAACTGATAACTTCTCTATCTTAGGAAACTGAAAACCTAAACGGAAGCACTATATAACATCTATTACAATTTAAAGCTTGTTTTTATAACTTCTCCCCTCAGAATCCACAGAAAACCCTTTGTCATAAGAGATTCTCATAGATATCTTTTTGATTTTTCTTCTATTTTCCAGAAAGAACATTTTAAACTACCTTTTGATAACATCTCCTTCCAATAAAGGTGCCTTTGGACCTCTTGATTCTCTTAAGGGCCTTACCTCCCAAGCACTTTTATTGCTGTTTCCTTGAAAGTAAGGAAACTTTCTAGAAAGCTCTTCTTCTAGCCTTGAGGCTTCTTCCTCTGACCCCCCTTCTATGACTAAATCTATATCCTGAGTGGGAAAAAAGATCTTTGTGTAGTCGTAATCGAAATGTTCTTTTTGGAGTTTAAACCAGCCCTTGTTCTTATCTTTCTTTCGTTCTAGATCTTTTTTCACATAGTAAGCTACGCTGGAGGCTGATCCTCCTAAAAGCCAGACCCGGACTCCCATACTTTCAGCTAAGTTTTTGATGTACCGAAGTTCTGGATTTGTGAGGCGAGCTTCTTTGATAGCTTCGGTGAGTTGATCTGAACTCACAGGAGTTTGTGAAAAAGTATACTTCGAGAATGAGAAAAAAACTGGAAAGCTTAAAGCAAACAAAAAGGTTTTAAAGTTCATAAAATTATATTTCTTAAAATCGTATTTATCCTTTGAAATTAACTGAAACACCCAGCGTAATTATTTTTCATCATTATTATCATTTTTTATACAGTAAGACAATTAAAAAAGTTCAACTAACTTTTTTACTATATTTTTTACAAGCTTTTTGTAAGTTTTATAGGCTGTGTGATAGATGCTTTGGACTGTGTTGAAAAAGTGGAGTCAAAAACTAAGATACAATTGTTAAGAAATATCTATGAAGGGATTTCAGGCTAAAAATAAAATTTCAGCCCATAGAAAATTAAACCTTCTTTAGGTAAGTCGGCTTCTTAACAGCCCTTGACTCCTACGAGGAGGATATTTCTTAGATGTGATAGTCGCATTAGTTGTGATAATTTGTAATAGACGTCTATGAAAAAGAATGTCAAGAAAAAACACTGATCAAAAATCACATTCATGTTCATAGAATAAAGGTTTTAATTCATGTAAAATATTTCTGATATTTCAAGACATGTCAGATCAAGCCACAACTATCACACTTTGTTAAAAAAGAGGCTTGCAAGAAAAGTCTTCTCCTATTTTTTTAGCAGTTTGAAGCCTTTTTCTCCACTGAGAGTGGATTGTGGCTAACTTTTCTTCCATAGATTTAGTAAGAATATCTTTTTCTATCAAAGTTTGAATTAAATTTCCTTCTTGAAGTTTCTTCATCACTGACCTCAATAATAAAGTCCAGATCATAGAATCTCCATGGCCTTTTTTAATCGAAATTTCCACCAATTCTATCCATTTTTTAGGGTACTTTTCAATCATCAAGACTTTTGATAAAATATCGTTCACAATAGGATAATAAATGTTCTCGTTTCCTTTTTCAATCAAAACTTCCATAAACTTCACCCATTCTTTATGATATTCTCGAATCACTAAGTCTTTTGACAAAACGTAACGCAAAATATAAAAGCCGTAGCCTTTTTCAATCAAAACTTCCATAAACTTCACCCATTCTTTATGATATTCTCGAATCACTAAGTCTTTTGATAAAACGTAACGCAAAATAGACAAGCCGTAGCCTTCTTCAATCAGAGCTTCCATAAATTTCATCCATTCTTGATGATATTCTTGAATCACCAAGTCTTTTAATAAAATATTTTCAATAATAATAAAGATAATTTCCCTGTCTCTTATTTCGAATAAGCGCTTAATAAGAGAAAAATCCAAATACTTTAAGGGAACATCCAGTTCAAACCATTCTTGAAGGATAACTTCCCGTGAAGAATTTTTCTCTTCAATTGAATCTAAAACAATCTCTTTATAAACATAATCTATATCCTTATCACTGACTTTACTGTTTAATAATTCACGATTTATTTTTCTTCTTAACCTTTCTAACAAACCTCTTTCTCGCTTCCAGTTTTTTTCACTTCTTTTCAAAAACTCGAAAAATCCTCTGAAACTTAGGTTAGAGCTATCAGGAATTACTCTCAATACAGCTTTGTTACGAAAAATAACTATATCACCGTATAATGCAAAATCCGCTCCCTCTCTTGCTTCAGGGTGTACATGAAATCGAATCGTAAAACCAGTCCCGGCTCTTCCTGTTAGTCCTTTCACTGTGTAAAAACCCTCACCATGGAAGGCATGCTCTCCGTCAGCATTTTCTCTTGAAATAAAAACATTAGGCTTTCCTTCAAGAGATCTTGTTATAATTTCATAAGCTTCAAAGTCACTTGTTTCATGAGATACGATCTCTATTCCCAGATCCTTAGCTGTCCTTCCCTCTCCTTCTCTTATTTTTTTAGTTCTTAAAGGTTCTTTATGAAGCCAAAAAGTAAGACTTCCTTTTTCCCATTTATTTCCTCCCAGGCTTATGAGCTTTTCTTTTAAACCTAATTCATCAAGCACTCTCCAAGTTCTCTCTAGATCAGAATTTTGCATAAATAATTTTCTTACATTCATCTCCCACCAGAACTTCGCATAACCTGTTTTTAATTCTGAAGCTGAAAATTCATTTATAATTTCTTTAATCCTTTCTAAATCTTCTTTTTTAGGCTTTAGTTCATACTGAAACATTTTAATCAAATAACGGATGACTGAAAAGATCTCAGGATTCATACCCTCTTTGTACCTTTGAGTTTCTTTATGATTTTCCTGAAATCTGTTAATTTTGGTACTAGGTTTCAGGACTAAGAGCCTGTTTTTTTTCAACAGAATACTCCTGATAAATCATAAGAACGAGTTAATTTAGTCTCATTGAGTTTTTCTGGAGAACTTATAACACACTATTTTTATAGGTCTTTTTAAAGCTATGTTTTTCATAGGCTCTGTTTTTGGATTGAAATTTGATCCTGTCGTTAAGAGTTTTGAGCCATCAACAGGGAGTTGACAAAGCCCCTAAAACATAGTTCAATTTGAACTATGTCTTATAGGTATGAAGAGAAAAGAAATGGAAGCATCTATGTGTATGAGATAAGCAGTTACTGGGACAAAGAAAAAAAACAATCTCGTCAGAGAAGAGTTTATTTGGGCAAGAAGAATCAATCTACGGGGAAGCTTGAAGCCAAGTTGAACAAACATCCTATAGGTTCTGTAGGTGTTGGGGGGGTGCATCTTTTGCGAGAGATCAGCAAGCAATTAAATTTAGTGAAGGTGTTAAAGAAAGTTTTTCCGAAAGAATATGAGAAGGTTCTTTATTTGTCTTTTTTTAAAGTGATTAGGGGGGAAGCTTATTATCTTTATCCGTATTGGTGTCAAGAATCCTTTGTTTCTTCCAAGAATTGTCTTAATTCACCGGACATAAGTAATTTTCTTTTATCTATAGGTTTAGACGAGCAGAGAGTGGAGAGATTTTTTATGGAGTGGATTGGTGTACACAGAGAAAGCTCCAGAGTTTTTATGTTTGATATTACATCTATATCTTCTTATGGTGTTGAGAATGAGTTTTTAGAAAGGGGTTATAATCGAGATGGTGAGTCTTTGGATCAAGTCAATTTAGGAGTTTTAAGTCAGAGCAAGGAAGGTTTAGGCAAAGGAAGTTCAAGCCTTCCTTTGGGTTATCGATTGTATCCGGGCAGTATTACTGATGTTGTGTCATTAAGGAGCGTGTTACAGTTAGCCAAGGAATACGATTTAGATTTGAAGTGTTTTGTTTTAGATAAAGGGTTTTACAGCCAAGAAAACATAAAAGATTTAAACAGGGAGGCTTCATCGTACATCGTCCCTATGAGCTTTAGTACGAGTCTATCCCATGCTTTATTGGGATCTGTGAGTAAGGAGCTTGATTCAATTCCCTCTTCGTTTGTATTCCGTGGTCAAGTTTATTCTTACTGCAGACGAGAAATTAAAATTGGAAAGACTCGTTGTATGGCTCATATATATTTGGATGAAAAGAGAAGGGTGTCTAAAAAAAATGAAATGCTATTGAAGTTGGATTGTTTTGAGCGAAGATTTTCTAAGAAGAAATTTAGGACAAAGAAAGAGTGCGATGAGTGCATAGCAGAAACCTTAAAGAGTGCCAAGAAGCGCTTTACAGTTGTCAAGAAAAAGGGAGTTTTTTTTATTTCGAAAGATTTGGATTATATTAAAAAGCAGATGCGAAAAATGGGTGTGTTGATTTTACTTACCGATTGCGATCAAAAGCTTTCAAAAGATGAGATCTTAGAGTTGTATAGAAACAAAGATAGCATTGAAAAGATTTTTTTGTCTTTCAAGCATGATATAAATGAAAAGCGAGCGAGGACTCATTCGCTACAAACCATGAGAGGAAGTTTATTTATTAACTTTATAGCTTTAATTTTAATCTCTCACATAAATAATGTGATGAAAGAAAAGAATCTGTACAAGAAATTTTCAAAAACAGAGGTCTATAAAATTTTAGACAAATTAAAGTTCTATAAATTGGCCACAGGACAAACAAGATTAGGAGAGTTGTCCGGTAAGCAAAAGAGCCTTTATAAAGCTTTTAATGTGACTCAAGAAATCCCACACAGCTTTAAGTTGTAAAATCCCCTCCGACTAATGCGAAGCATTACGAGGGCCGAATAAAAACCTAGTACAGCATAACATTAAATTTTAATATTTTCATAATGCCTCTTAAACTTATTTCTAGCCTTATTATTTGTAAACTGCCAATTGATTTTGATTCTATCTTTGTTTCTCTTACGGGTCCAAGTTTCTACTTCTTTTTTTAGTTGTTCAAAACTTCCTATACGTCGGTTTAAACATTGCTTTGAAAGAGCCGAAAACTCGATTTCTGCCATATTTAACCAACTGGCCTTTTTAGGAGTATAAATCATCTCAAGTCTATTTTTTAACTCCAAGGCCTTTTGAGCTGGCATGTTCTCATAAAAAGAAGAGCCATTGTGAGTGTTTAAATTATCTTGTATCAATGTGATCTTGTCTACGTCCTTATAATATAAGGACATTTTTCTCATGAAAAGAGCATAATCTTTCTTTGTTTTTCTCTTTCTTACCTCTACAATTCTTCTTCCACTCAATGGCTCTATGGCTAAGAACACAACACAGGTTCCATTTCTTTTGTAATGATAATCCTCTCTTTTTTCTTTTCCAGGGCTTACAGGAACTGGCATCAAAACATCTTCTATCAATTGACAAGGACGCTCATCAAAACAAAGAACAGGACGATTAGAATCTAGCTTTCTTTCATAAACTTCTAAAACAGACTCCATTTGGCAAATAAAATGAGAATCGATCTTGCTTAAACACCACTGTCTTTTTAAATGAGGTTTGACTTCGTTTTTTTTAATATACGACCCACATGGGTGTGAGAAATAGAGTCTACAACATTTAACTCAACCAACTTATCAGATAGCATCTGTAAACTCCATCGACCATAACCTTCAGGAGCTTTCGTACAAGCTAAACTCGTAATCTTCGTCCTTTGCTTCCCTGTAAACTTAGGAGGCTTTCCAGGACGAGGAGCATCATAAAGTGCTCTCCCTAATCCTCCCTTCAAGTACCCTTCTTTGATATTTTGAATAGTCCCTAAAGTTCTCACTCCAAGAATCTCACAAACCTCTGTGGAACCCTTCCCTTGATGGCTTAAAAGTAAAACCCTGGCTCGTGTTAAAACTCGAGACTGATTCACTCCCTTCTTCAACATCTTCTCTAATTTTGTCTTCTCTGAACTCTTTAACTTTATCCTTACTTTTGGCTTTCTTTTTGCTTTTGGATTTGCTCTTGCCTTTGTTTTTAATTTCATCTTTGATCTCATATCCCCTCCTTGGACTTTTTATTAAACTACAACAAATATTATAGGAACAACAAAAATACAAGTCAAATATATTGAAATTTAAGGTTATGCTGTACTAGTACCAAAATTAACAGATTTCAGGGATTTTCTGAATCATAATAGCTTATTTCTCCTTTGAGAAGGTCTTCTAAAAGGGAAGGATTTCTGGAATCCCACTCCTTGATGCTTTTTATTACAGGATCTTTAGATTCGGTCAGCTCTATCATCATCACAGAATAAGAATCGGTATGCTGTTTTAATACATCTCCTCCCAATAAAGATGCCTTTGGACCTCTTGATTCTCTTAAAGGCCTTACCTCCCAAGCACTTTTATTGCTGTTTCCTTGAAAGTAGGGGAACTTTCTAGAGATTTCTTCTTCTAGCTTTGAGACTTTTTCCTCTGACCCCCCTTCTACGACTAAATCTATATCCTGAGTGGGAAAAAAGATCTTTGTGTAGTCGTAATCGAAATATTCTTTTTTGAGTTTAAACCAGCCCTCGTTCTTATCTTCCTTTCGTTCTAGATCTTTTTTCACATAGTAAGCTAAGCTGGAGGCTGATCCTCCCAAAAGCCAGACCCGGACTCCCATTCTTTCAGCTAAGTTTTTGATGTACCGAAGTTCTGGATTTGTGAGGCGAGCTTCTTTGATAGCTTCGGTGAGTTGGTCTAAATTCACAGAAGTTTGTGAAAAAGTGGACTTCGAGAATGAGAAAAAAACGGGAAAGCTTAAAGCAAACAAGAAGGTTTTAAAGTTCATAAAATCATATTCCTTAAAATCATATTTACCCTTATGAAGTTTTGTGAAAAACTTATGAGTGTTTTTCTCATCATTTTATCATTTTTTACGCAGTAAGCCAACTTGAAAAGTTTCAACTAACTTTTTTACTATATTTTTTATAAAACTTTTGTAAATTTTATAGGCTGTGTGATAGACACTTTGGACTGCGTTAAAAAAGTGGAGTCAAACACTAAGATACAATTGTAAGAAATGTCTATGAAAAGAAAATCATTCCCTTTTCTAAAAAGCTAGTCATAATTTTAGGGATTTCAGGCTAAAATAAGAGTGAAGTTTGTTAGAAGAGAAGCTTACAAGAATTTTTTGAGAATTGAGGCTTTTCATTAGACTTATATTTGAGAAAGTCTTCAATAAGTTTAAACTTCATATCTTCTTCGCTACTTTTCGTAGTTTGCAGCCATTCTTTCCACTGAGGGTGGTTTCTTACTAACTTTTCTATCCTGGCTTTTAAGTCATGGTCATTATACTGTTTCGCTAATTTCGCTAAACGTTGGATTAATTTTGCCCACTGAGGATGCTTCATCATTGACTTTTTCCATAAAACCAGTTCTTCAGCTGCATAATAAAAAGTGCCCATACGGTGTTCTGGAAATAAAACTATAATCATCCACTTCATCCACTTTTCCGGATGTTGTTGAATTACAATTTCTTTTGATAAAACATATCCTGCAGCAGAATAAGATTGTTTGCGAACCAAAATCCCCATCCATTCCGCCCATTTTTCCGGGTATTGTTGAATTATTAAGTCTTTTAACAAAACACGTTTTAAAATCACTCTATGATTGAGGGGGTAGTCTTTATTTATGAAATATTTCATAAGCTTTGTCCATTCCTTATGATATTTTCGAATCACTAAGTCTTTTGATAAAACGTACTTTATAATATATTCACCGTAGCCTTTTTTAATCATATATTTTACTAACTTCATCCATTCTTGATGATATTCTTGAATCACGAAGTCTTTTGATAAAAAGTACTCTGCAATAAAACTAGCGTAGCCTCTTCCAATCAGAGCTTCCATGATTTTCACCCATTCTTTATGATATTTCTGAATCATTCGGTCATCTGATAAAATAAACCTTATAATATTTATCATATATTGATGAGGTTCCCCTCCTACCATGTTGTCGATCAAGCGTTTAATAAAATCAATATCAAGATACTTTATAGAAATATCTAGTGTGAACCATATTGAAATGACAGATTCCCATGAAGAATCTTTCTTTTCAATTGACTTTAAAACAATCTCTTTATAAACATAATCTAGATCCTTATCACTGACTTTACCGTTTAATGATTCACGATTTATTTTTCTTCTTAACTTTTCTAACAAACCTTGTTCAAGGTTCCAGTTTTTTTCACTTCTTCTCAAAAACTCGAAAAAATCTCTGAAACTTAGGAAAAGATCCAGTTCAAACCATTCTTGAAGGACAATTTCCCATGAAGGGTTTCCCTTTTTAACTGACTTTAAAACAATCTCTTTATAAACATAATCTAGATCCTTATCACTGACTTTACCGTTTAATAATTCACGATCCAGTTTTCTTTTTAACCTTTCTAACAAGCCTTTTTCATTGTCCCAGTTTTTTTTACTTCTTTTCAAAAACTCGAAAAACTCTCTGAAATTTAGGTTAAAGCTATCAGGAATTACTCTCAATACAGCTTTGTTACGAAAAATAACTATATCACCGTCTAATGCAAAATCTGCTCCCTCTCTTGCTTCAGGGTGTACATGAAACCGAATCGTAAAACCAGCTCTCGCTGCTCCTGTTAGCCCCTTCATTGTGTACAAGCCCGCTCCAAATGCTGCATTCTCTCCCTCAGCATTTTCTCTTGAGAGAAAAGCATTAGGCTTTCCTTTAAGAGATCTTGTTATAATTTCATAAGCTTTAAAATCTCTTGTTTCATGAGAGACGATCTCTATTCCCAGATCCTTAGCTGTCCTTCCCTTTCCTTCTCCTATGTTCTTAGCTTTTAAAGGCTCTTTATGAAACCAAAAAGCAAGACTTCCTTTTTTCTCTTTATCTCCCCCCAAATTTATGAGCTTTTCTTTTAAACCTAATTCATCAAGCACTCTCCAAGCTCTCTCCAGATCAGAATTTTGCATAAATAACTTTCTTACATTCATCTCCCACCAGAACTTTGCATAACCTGTTTTTAATTTTGAATCTGAAAATTCATTTATAATTTCTTTAATCCTTTCTAAATCTTCTTTTTTAGGCTTTAGTTCATATTGAAACATTTTAATCAAATAACGGATGACTGAAAAGATCTCAGGATTCATACCCTCTTTGTACCTTTGAGTTTCTTTATGATTTTTTGAATCATAATAGCTTATTTCTCCTTTGAGAAGATCTTCTAAAAGGGAAGAGTTTCTGGAATCCCACTCCTTGATGCTTCTTACTACAGGATCTTTAGATTCAGTCAGCTCTATCATCATCACAGAATAAGAATCGGTATGCTGTTTTAATACATCTCCTTCCAATAAAGGTGCCTTTGGACCTCTTGATTCTCTTAAAGGCCTTACCTCCCAAGCACTTTTATTGCTGTTTCCTTGAAAGTAGGGAAACTTTCTAGAAAGCTCTTCTTCTAGCCTTGAAGCTTTTTCCCCTGACCCCCCTTCTATAACTAAATCTATATCCTGAGTGGGAAAAAAGATCTTTGTGTAGTCGTAACCGAAATGTTCTTTTTGGGGTTTAAACCAGCCCTCGTTCTTATCTTTCTTTCGTTCTAGATCTTTTTTCACATAGTAAGCTAAGCTGGAGGCTGATCCTCCCAAAAGCCAGACCCGGACTCCCATTCTTTCAGCTAAGTTTTTGATGTACCGAAGTTCTGGATTTGTGAGGCGAGCTTGTTTGATAGCTTCGGTGAGTTGGTCTGAGTCCACATGAGTTTGTGAAAAAGTGGACTTCGAGAATAAGAAAAAAACGGGAAAGCTTAAAGCAAGCAAGAAGGTTTTAAATTTTTTTAAGTTCATAAAATCATATTCCTTAAAATCATATTTACCCTTATGAAGTTTTGTAAAAAACTTATGAATATTTTTCTCATCATTTTATCATTTTTTACGCAGTAAGCCAACTTGAAAAATTTCAACTAACTTTTTTACTATATTTTTTATAAAACTTTTGTAAATTTTATAGATTGTGTCTGACAGTTAAGAGTTCATAAATATTTTCAGATAAGAAAAAAATCAAAGAGGGTTTTGTTAAGGATTAAGATAAAAGTTGATGTTATCAAAAGGCAGTTTAAAATGTTCTTTCTAGAAAATAGAAGAGAAATTAAAAAGCTATCTATGAGAATCTCTTATGACAAAGGGTTTTCTGTAGATTCTGAAAGGGGAGGTTATAAAAACAAGCTTTGATGAAGACTGGTTTTTAGATTTTTTTTTAAGAACTCTTTTCTGAAATTTAAAAGTAAAATCAACTATTCTACTCTATCAAAAATTATCAAATCTTGGGAATACTCTACATCCCTTTTGCTTCCAAGAGAATGCTGGCAAATCAATTTTAGACAAATCCGCCCTATCAATAGCGAACCTATTTTTCAGCTTAATTTTCTTCTTCACTTCAATAAATAACACTAATCAAAAATCACATCCATGTTCATAGAATAAAGGTTTTAATTCATGTAAAATATTTCTGATATTTCAAGACATGTCAGATCAAGCCACAACTATCACACTTTTTTAAAAAAGAGACTTGCAAGAAAAGTCTTCTCCTATTTTTTTAGCAGTTCGAAGCCTTTTTCTCCACTGAGAGTCTATTGTGGCTAACTTTTCTTCCATAGATTTAGTAAGAATATCTTTTTCTATCAAAGTTTGAATTAATTGTCCTTTCATAAGGCTCTCCATAACTGACCAGTCTGATAAAAGAACGAGAACCTCGCGTCTATAGCCTTTTTTAATCAAATATTTCACTAATTCCATCCATTCTTCATGATCTTTTTGAATCACTAAGTCTTTTGATAAAATAGACCCTATAATATATTGTCCGTAGCCTTTTTCAATCAAAACTTTCATAAACTCCAACCATTCCTTATAATATTTTTGAATCACTAAGTCTTTTGATAAAACGTAATAGATAAGATAAAGGGCTCTATCTACCTTAATCATATACTTCACCAATCTCACCCATTCTTTATGATATTCTTGAATTATTCGGTCTTCTGATAAAAATCTTATAATACAGAAATGAATTTTCAAGTTTCCCATGTTGATCAAGCGTTCAATGAAATCAATATCAAGATACTTTAGGGAAAGATCCAGTTCGAACCATTCTTGAACTACAACTTCCCATGAAGAATCTTTCTTTTCAATTGACTTTAAAACAATCTCTTTATAAACATAATCTAGATCCTTATCACTGACTTTACCGTTTAATAATTCACGATTGATTTTTCTTCTTAACCTTTCTAACAAGCCTTTTTCATCATCCCAGTTTTTTTTACTTCCTTTCAAAAACTCGAAAAAATCTCTGAAACTTAGGAAAAGATCCAGTTCGAACCATTCTTGAACTACAACTTCCCATGAAGAATCTTTCTTTTCAATTGACTTTAAAACAATCTCTTTATAAACATAATCTAGATCCTTATCACTGACTTTACCGTTTAATAATTCACGATTGATTTTTCTTCTTAACCTTTTTAACAAGCCTTTTTCTTTGTTCCAGTTTTTTTTACTTCCTTTCAAAAACTCGAAAAACCCTCTGAAACTTAGGTTAAAGCTATCAGGAATTACTCTCAATACAGCTTTGTTACGAAAAATAACTGTATCACCGTTTAATGCAAAAAATGCAAAATCTGCTCCCTCTCTTGCTTCAGGGTGTACATGAAACTGAATCATAAAACCAGTTTCCCCCCATCCTGTTAGTTCTTTCGATGTGTAAAAACCCTCACCATAGGATGCAAGTTCCCCTACAACATTTTCTCTTGAAATAAAAACATTAGGCTTTCCTTCAAGAGATCTTGTTATAATTTCATAAGCTTCGAAATCACTTGTTTCATGAGATACGATCTCTATTCCCAGATCCTTAGCTGTCCTTCCCTCTCCTTCTCCTATGTTCTTAGTTTTTAAAGGCTCTTTATGAAACCAAAAAGCAAGACTTTCTTTTCTATCTTGATCCCCTCCCAAGCTTATGAGCTTTTCTTTTAAACCTAATTCATCAAGCACTCTCCAAGCTCTCTCCAGATCAGAATTTTGCATAAATAACTTTCTTACATTCATCTTCCACCAGAACTCTGCGTAACCTGTTTCTAATTCTGAAGCTGAAAATTCATTTATAATTTCTTTAATCCTTTCTAAATCTTCTTTTTTAGGCTTTAGTTCATACTGAAACATCTTAATCAGATAACGGATGACTGAAAAGATCTCAGGATTCATACCCTCCTTGTACCTTTGAGTTTCTTTATGATTTTCTGAATCATAATAGCTTATTTCTCCTTTGAGAAGATCTTCTAAAAGGGAAGGGTTTTTAGCATCCCACTCCTTGATGCTTCTTACTACAGGATCTTTAGATTCGGTCAGCTCTATCATCATCACAGAATAAGAATCGGTATGCTGTTTTAATACATCTCCTTCCAATAAAGGTGCCTTTGGACCTCTTGATTCTCTTAAGGGCCTTACCTCCCAAGCACTTTTATTGCTGTTTCCTTGAAAGTAAGGAAACTTTCTAGAAAGCTCTCCTTCTAGCCTTGAGGCTTCTTCCTCTGACCCCCCTTCTATGACTAAATCTATATCCTGAGTGGGAAAAAAGATCTTTGTGTAGTCGTAATCGAAATGTTCTTTTTGGAGTTTAAACCAGCCCCTGTTCTTATTTTCCTTTCGTTCTAGATCTTTTTTCACATAGTGAGCTAAACTAGAGGCTGATCCTCCTAAAAGCCAGACCCGGACTCCCATACTTTCAGCTAAGTTTTTGATGTACCGAAGTTCTGGATTTGTGAGGCGAGCTTCTTTGATAGCTTCGGTGAGTTGATCTGAACTCACAGGAGTTTGTGAAAAAGTGAGCTGCGAGAATGAGAAAAAAACTGGAAAGCTTAAAGCAAACAAGAAGGTTTTAAAGTTCATAAAATCATATTCCTTAAAATCGTATTTATCCTTTGAAATTAACTGAAACACCCAGCGTAATTATTTTTCATCATTATTATCATTTTTTATACAGTTAAGACAATTAAAAAAGTTCAACTAACTTTTTTACTATATTTTTTATAAAACTTTTGTAAATTTTATAGACTATGTCTAACAGTTAAGAGTTTATAAATATTTTCAGATAAGGAAAAAATCAAGGTAAAAGTTGATGTTATCAAAAGGTAGTTTAAAATGTTCTTTCTGGAAAATAGAAGAAAAATCAAAAAGATATCTATGAGAATCTCTTATGACAAAGGGTTTTCTGTGGATTCTGAGGGGAGAAGTTATAAAAACAAGCTTTAAATTGTAATAGATGTTATATAGTGCTTCCGTTTAGGTTTTCAGTTTCCTAAGATAGAGAAGTTATCAGTTATCAAAGTTTCTAATTTAGGTCTGTGTTTTCGTATTCCTCTAAAAAATTGACTTAAACTTCCCTTGAAATCGTCATAGTTTTCATAATATCGATTCGCCGTGACCTCTTTTTTCATAAACTTCCAAAGCCTTTCTATAGGATTTAAATTCGGTGAGTACGGAGGAAGATAAACAAGTTTTATATTCAACTCTTTCGCTAACTTCTTGACAGACTTTGATCTATTGTATCCGGCCCCATCTAAGATAAGATGAATCTCTTTTTCATCGGGATGCTTCTTGCGAAGATGATGGAGCATATCACATATAGAAACATGGTTGACTGTCTTATAACTCCTGACTACCGTCTTTAAACTATTGATCTCAATAGCTCCACAAACATTCACTCTTTTTCTCCAGCCTGAATTGGTCTTCACTTCAAACTTCTTACCCTCTCTTATCCAACCATATGAAATTGTAGGGCCCCACTCAGGATGTGTGGAATCAGCAAAGTAAACAGGACCGTCTTTCTTCTTAATTCTCTTGTATTTACGCACAAACTTTTCCTGCTCTTCTCTCTTTGCCTTACCCGGCACCGCTGTGGCTTTTTTATAAGAAAAACCAAGGCGATGGAGAAGATCAATCACACCACTTGTTGAGTACGTAACACTAAAATTCTCCTCAATGAACTGAATAACAGCCTGTGATGATGGAAAAATTCTTTTCTCTAATGTCTTACAAAGCATTTTCTCCTCTTTTTGAGTTAAAAAGGACCTTTTAGAACTGTAATTGTCGTTGATTAAGCACTCTATTCCGCCTTTGTTATAACGATCTCTACAGGCTCTTATCGTGCCCTCATCAATGAAAAGAAAACGGGAAATATCTTTACACAACTCACCTTTATCTAAATGGAGAATTGTCATAATCCTTTTTGCGTATTTAAGATTTTTCTCTAGAGATAGTTCATAGAGTAAATCTTTTCGCTCTTTTTTTGATAGAAACCCTGACATATGAAACTATTTTTAAAAATAAATGACTTTTTATCAAGACCTTAGAATAAAAACTAGACCTCAACTCAAAAAAAACGGAAAACTTAAACGGAAGGAGTATAGTAGAGTTTCTTTCTAAAGTTTCAGATGTAAATGCTAAAGATAATGACAGTCAATGGACAGCACTTATGTATGCAGCATTTTACGGATATCTCGATATTGTAAGATTTCTTTCTAAAGTTAAGGGTTTAGATGTAAATGCTAAAAATAATATGGGAATGACAGCATTTATGTATGCAGCATATTACGGACATCTCAATATTATTGTAGAGCTTCTTTCTAAAGTTAAAGGTTTAGATGTAAATGCTAAAAATAATAAGGGAAAGACAGCATTTATGTTGGCCGCACGTTACGGACGTGTAGATGTAGTAGAATTTCTTTCTAAAGTTTCAAATGTAAATGCTACAGATTATGACGGATGGACAGCACTTATGTGGGCCGCACGTTACGGACATGCAGATGTAGTAGAGTTTCTTTCTAAAGTTTCAGATGTAAATGCTACAGATTATAGCGGATGGACAGCATTTATGTGGGCCGCAAGAGTAGGACATCTCGATATTGTAAGGATTCTTTTTAAAGTTTCAAATGTAAATGCTAAAGATAATAAGGGAAGGACAGCACTTATGTTGGCGAAAGCAAAAGGACATTTTGATGTAGTAGAATTTCTCAAAGGACTGGATTGAAAAAGTAAAGTCAGAAAACTGTATTATGAGTCTGTAAATTAAATTGTGTAACTGATTAACCTAAATTCGGGGTCAAAAATATACACTACAGTTGTCATTTTACTAAGTTTTATTGCCTTTTTTTATTTTTCTTATGAAGCTCATATCCCCTCCTATAATGTATAATATATACACTACTACAGATAGTAGTCAATGGCAAACCCCTTTCTTTTTCAAGAAATCTTGTCTTTTCTCAGAGGAAGAAAGACCGTTTTAAGATATTTTAAATGTTAGGATGTTTGTAGTGGATATTTTTTGCCCCGAATTTAGGTGATTAAATATCACTTCCTTGACAAACAGCCATGTATCCTTTTGAAGGTTGTTTTTGAGGATGTCCCATTTCTCGGTGGAATTCTGTTCAAAAATGGAGCAGATAAGAGGACTCCCTGGTGGATTTTTAAGTCCACCTAGGATTTAATAAATATTTAGAATGAATTAAAAATTAAACAAAAGGAGTCCAAAATGAAGAATACAAAAGAAAAAATATCAATTCAAGAACTATCGGATCACAAGGAGATTCAAGATGCTGTTCATAACTATATGAAGCATAGAATTCTTGACGTAATCTACTGGATATTTAATGACGAAGTCACTAAGCTCTGTGGTCCACTATACGATCGAGAGGAAGAATGCATGCGAAATGGAAGCGATCCTGGGTCTGTTTATGCTCAAGGACAAAGAGTTTCGATTCGAAAGCCCAGAGTTAAAAAAGACGGAAAAGATGTCAAACTGCGAACATACTCTGCTTTGAGAAACTACGATGTTTTCACTGAAAAGATTCAGAACCACCTTCTCCATGGAGTTTCAACAAGGGACTACGATCCTCTTTTAGAGGAGATCTCTGGTGGCACAGGAGTTAAGAAGAGTTCTGTTTCTAGAGCTTTTGTAAATTCCTCTAAGAAGGCTTTAGATGAGATAAGCTCTAAGGACTTGTCTAAGCATGAGTTTGTTTCAGTCATGATAGATGGAGTAGGCTTTGGAGATCGTACAGTGGTGGTTGCTTTAGGTATCGACGTGACGGGCAAAAAGCACATTATAGGGTTACGAGAAGGAACTACAGAAAATTGCGAGCTGACAAAAGATCTTTTAGAGAACCTTGTTTCTAGAGGTATGGATTCAGATAAGGGCTATCTTTTTGTTATTGATGGTTCTAAAGCTCTAAGGAAGGCTATCAAGGCAGTTTGGGGAAAAAAGTCTGTTGTTCAACGTTGCATTCGTCACAAAGAAAGAAATATCCTCAATTATTTGCCAAAAGAAAGACATCAAGAGTTTCGCATTCGTTGGAAAAGACTTCATGGTTCAGTAGATTATGAATCGGCTTTGAAAGAGCATGAGGAGTTAGTTTGTTGGTTGAAACAGATCAACCATTCAGCTTTAGAATCTCTTGAAGAAGCTTGTAAGGAGACTTTGACTGTGATTCGTCTTAAAGCTACCCCCTCCTTAAAAAAGACTTTACTGTCTACAAATCCTATAGAGTCCATGTTTTCCTACACAAGGTATAGAACAGGGAGAGTTAAGAACTGGAAAAGAGGAGCAGACCAAGTGAGTCGTTGGGCTGCTGTTACTCTCTTTGATGCTGAGAAAAGATTTAAACGAATCAGAGGCTTTATGTATTTAAAAAACTTTAAAGAAAACTTAGAAAAAATGGTTGCAAAACAAAGAAAGGTCGCTTAAACATGAAATCGCCCTCTAACTAATTCCACCGAGAAATGGGACATCCTCTTGTTTTTTTATAAACCTAGTACAACATAACATAGTTATGTTGGTCGGTTTTTATTCTCCCTACCATTTTCTTGAGGAATTTGTTCGTGATTTGTTCGTGATTAACTATCCAAAACTGTGAAAAAGTGTGTGCATTTGGCCTGAAACAAGGAAGTGTTAGTTATTGTTTTTATTCTCTTTTTAGTGTTTTCAAGAGGTTATACAAAATAACCCCTCGATTCGACTTGATCTGACACGTCTCGAAATGTCAAAGAGATGCAAAGAGGTTATCCTTTTAAATAATTCTCTTCTTCCCATAAAATTCTCCTTCTTAAGAAAAACTTATAAGAGAAATTTAGGCTTGGATAGGGCGGTCAGATAACCGACTTACATATGAGGGGCTTGGCGTGTTTATGTGGGTTTGAAATAAAATCAATGAAATCAAAGAAATTAAAAAAAGAAGAGGGTTCTAGAGATGTTGTGCATGGCATTTCCTGAGTTTGCCCTTTCAAATTTAGCTATTACTTTAAGTATCTGAAATAACTAGGTTTATGCACTGTTCCAATGAAAAAGACATACTACATTTTTCTACATACCAAAAGCTCTCCAATAAACATTCACAATTATGTTATTTCATAGGCTCTTTCAGGAAACTCCTTTCCAAAGAGCTTATAAATTTTCTTAGCCTTTGCAGATAACTTACGAGGAAGGCCATAAGCTTTAGAGGGAACTTTTACTCTATTTCGAATAATATTAGTTTCTACATCCTTAAGAGTCTCAATAAGCTCTTGGGAGCTAATATTCACCCCTGCTTCTTTTAAAGTTATTTCTGTACTTCTCAGAACCACATAAGCTAAAAAACAAATAGCTATGTGTGATCTTATTCTTTGAGTTTTTCTATGATATATGGGTCGCATTTTTAAATTATGTTTGTTAATCCGAAACAGCTCTTCAATTCGCCAAAGATTGTAGCGGGCCTCACAAATGGCATGAACAGACTCTGATTTTAAATTTGTACAAACTCCATATAGACCATCCCACAAGGCGTCTTGCTCCACTTTTTTCCAATCAATCTTTGTGTCCCCACGAACTTTTTGTATATATTTATTTTTCCCTCCACCTTTTATCAGCTTAGAACTTTTAATCTTTCCATCTTTTTCTAACTCCTTTAGATTTTCTACAGCACGTTCCCTTTTTTTTATATCATGTCGCCCACGTTTCTCACTGTAACTTATAATAATTCGTCGGTTATTATACTCAACCTCATGGTATAAGATTTTAGAGCCTTCTGTACCATCATCTTTGTAATTACTCTTATTCAAAATACTGTCCTTAAGAGATTTAGGAAGTTTTTTTAAGGGACAAGAAACAATGTACTCAGCCTTGATTCCCTCTGAATTTAACCCCTCTAAAGCTTCAAGATTACTATTGGAAAACAAACCTCGGTCTGCTATAACCCTTATCTTTCTAAGGTTATACTTCCTAGAAACCCCCTTAATCATTGATTCAAAGGTCTCAAACTCTGAAGTGTTGCCAGCAAATAATTCATAACTTATAGGCAAACCCTTCTGATTCGATAAAACAGCTAAAACAACTTGAACCTCTCCAGGTTTACCATCTTTGCTGTAACCAAAATCTAATAAGTCCGTGGGAACAACACTTTCAAAGGCCAAGGTCGTTACATCAAAAAGGACAATGTCTAAGCTCTTTTCCCCATTAAGAATAACTTGGGAAATTCTATCCCTAATGTTTTCTTCCTGATCTGATATGTGATCCATCAAATTTAAAATTTGTTTGAGAGTTATATTTTTACCAAAATGCTCCTCAAGTAAATAGGAACTTTTTAATTTACTTGATGGATCAAAAACTCTCATCAAAACTAGATTCTTTAAAATAGCATTGAGCTTTTTAGGATCTCTTCCTGCTTGGATGAGATCATTAAAACCCAACTGTTGGTAAGTAAAACCTAGAATGTCATTAAAGCCATTATTACGACGCTCTTCATTGTCTACATCTGAAAGATTTACTGTAATCTTATTACGAATAGCACCCTCTATTGAAACAAGTCCCTTTTTTTCTTTTTCAATTAATTCTTTAGCTATCTTTTTATACCGCTCTACAGCTTTAGGATCTTTAGATTGACCGATAGTTTTAACTATTTTGGATTTAGGTTTACCCTCCTTTCTATAGGATACAATCAGCCTAACTACAATATTTCCATCTTTTCTTTTAGGACAAGCCATGAACATAAAAAATCCCTCCCTCTTTTTTCTCCAAGTTATATAATTGCACATTACCTGACATATTATAAACTTAAAGAAAAAAGACCTGAAACTGCATTGTTTTCGATCTGAAGGTGTTTTTTTAATGAAAGGGCAAACTCAGGTGGCGTGTTTATGTGGGTTTGAAATAAAATCAATGAAATCAAAGAAATTAAAAAAAGAAGAGGGTTCTAGAGATGTTGTGCATGGCATTTGGTTCTCTCCTACGATTTTGGGAATTGAAAAATTGAAAACATAGTTTTTCTCCTTTCATCATTATTGATCATTGCATAGCATTCTCTGCCATCTTTGAGGCTTAAAACAAAATAGCTTGGCCATTCACTTGAGAAACTCCAACATTAAAATATCAAATCCTAGCTTCCTTTCGTCTTTTTTAAGATGGAGCTTTTTAAACTTGCCACAAATCTGCCACAAATCTGCCACAAACTTGCCACAAAGTTTTGAAATGCTCCAAAATTTTCTGACCAAAATCAAGCCCTACTGTTGTTTATTTCGTTTTAACACTTGTTATTTAGGTTTATTTCAGAGACTTTCACTTGTTCTATGAATGGAGCGAATGGTGGGACTCGAACCCACAACCCTCAGCTTGGAAGGCTGATACTCTAGCCATTGAGCTACACTCGCTTAAATCAACCTGTGAGTTGATTTAGGTTACCATAAGCAGTGTGAAAGTCAAATTGTCATAAATGAAAAAATAGTATAGCCTCTTAGTATATGGAGTATTTAGAGTACAAAAAAACTGCTATTCCTAAACTAGGAATAGGGACTTGGCAATGTCAAGGTAAAGAATGTACTGAAGCTGTTTGTACAGCTTTGAAGGTTGGCTACCGTCATATAGATACAGCTCAAATTTATGGAAATGAAGTTGAGGTAGGCTTAGGAATCAAAGAGTCTTTAGTGGATAGGGATAAGATCTTTTTAGTGACTAAAGTGTGGAGAGATGTACTTTCTTTCAATGAAGTTCTTAAAAGTACAGAAATAAGCTTAAAAAAACTTAAAACAAATTACATTGATCTTCTTTTAATTCATTGGCCTAATTCTGATTTTCCTTTAAAGGAAACTTTAGCTGCTTTTGTTAAACTAGTTGAGCAAAAGAAAACACGCTTTGTAGGTTTGAGTAACTTTCCTTCAAAACTTATAGAGGAAGCCAAACTTCTAGCTTCCGATCTTATCTGCAATCAAGTAGAGTACCACCCTTTTTTGAGTCAAGAAAAAGTTTTAACAAGTCTAAGAAAGAATAACATGTTCTTAACAGCGTATTGTCCTTTAGCACGAAGAAGGGTTTTCAAAAATCATACTCTAAAAAAGATAGCTGAAAAGCATAACAAAACCTGCAGTCAAGTAGCTTTAAGGTGGCTTCTTTCTCAGACATCTGTAGTGGCCATTCCTAAATCTTCTAACAGAAAACATATAGAGGAGAATTTTCATATTTTTGATTTTAAACTTTCCAAGGAAGATATGAGGCTTATTGATTCACAACACAAAACCCAGCGCCTCATCTCTCCTGATTTTGCTCCTGAATGGGATTCTATTGAGCTTTAGCGTTTGATATATGAACACTTGCAGCCTGCCTTACAATAGTCACTTTAATATGTCCTGGATAACTCAATTCATTTTCAATTTTTGAAGCGATGTGAGTACTCATTTCTAATGCCTTGTGATCATTGATCTTTTGACTATCTACATAAATTCTTAACTCTTTTGCTCCACTGAGAATCAGTGTCGTTTCTATAACGTCTTCAAATTCTTTAGTGACTTCATAAAGTTGTTCTAACTTTTGTGTATAGGATTCGGCTGTCGATCGTCGTGCTCCAGGACGACTTCCTGAGAGAGCATCAGCTGCAATTACTAAGAAAGAAAGAGGAGTTGCAGGCTCAACATCGTAATGATGAGCTTTAACGGCATGAACAATATCTTCTTGTTCTCCATATTTTTCAATAAAATCAGCTCCTATCACAGCATGTCCACCTGAAAGGCTGTGATCCATAGACTTCCCTAAATCATGAAGCCAACCTGCTCTACGTCCTTTTTGTCTGTCAAGGTATAACTCCTCAGAAAAAAGACCGCATAACCAACCCACTTCACCACAATGGAAGTATTGGTTTTGAGCAAAAGAGTAGCGGTACCTCAAACATCCCATAAGCTTCATGACTTCAGGGTGAACATTTTTTAAATTAAGCTTTTGTGCCATAGCCACTCCATCAGATTTAATTTTTTTAAGAAGTTTATGTTTTTTTCTTTCCACAAGACGTCTTACTCTTTCTTGATTGACTTTTTTGTCTTTTATCAGTTGAACGCAGACTAGACGTGTTAGTTCTCTCCTTACTGTATCAAAGGCTGAGACATTAAGGGTTGTTTTATCTCGCTCTTTAGATAAAGAGATATCAACACCGATAAGGTTTTCCATAATAGGAATGTGTTGTTGTTGAGGCCCTAACACTTTTTCAACTATTTTTTCGTCTTTTATTCCAATGCTGGGAATGGCTCTTTCAGGACAGTAAGGAATCACAAAACGATGAATTACACGTAAAATAATATTTTTAACAATTTCATCTAGTTTGACTCTAAACCTGTCTTCTCTTTTCTGTATTTTCTTTATCACGAACTCTTTGAAGTCATGTTTTAGTTTTTCTGTTATTTGTTTTGTGATGTTATCAAAGGGCTGTTCCACTTGCTCTTCAAGAAGCTTTATATACTTTTTTTCAGCCTCTAAAAGTTTTTGTTTTTTTTCTTTATAGTGCTTTTTTTTATTTTCTAAGTGTACCTCTATTTGATTTGTATTTTCCTCACGTCTTAGGCACTTCTTTTCTTCAATTTTAAAAACATGTTTATGTTCTGTACTCTTTTCTTGAATCTGAATTTTTTTTTCTTCAATGACTTCTTTAAGAGAGTCCAGTTGTTTTTCTAGTTCTTGAAATGTTTCCTCTTTGTACTCAGCCATCTGCCTTTCTATATCCTCTTGTCGAAATTTAGCCTTTTCTTGAGCTTCGGAAACTAAAGACTGAGAACGTTGTTTAAGATGTTTGATGTTTCTTAAGACAAGAAGTCTATAAATAAGAGTTGAAAAAATAACGCCTAGCAAAAAGCTTATTCCCATAGTGCAATTATACCATAAACTCCTTGCTCTTACAAATTACAAAGAAATATGAAAAATCTACTGATCGTATTTCAAAAATCCCTTTTTCTAGCTAGATAAACATCTATGAAAAAGTATGTCACCTTGAGGGTCTTTGAAGTGTAGCCAGTAGCTTTTCATTTTGAAAAGCTTAAAAAGAGGTAGAAAATTCATCTTTATTCTTTGAGGGTTTATTTTTAGGGCTAAAGACTGCTTAAAAGAAAAAATGGATGCCAGTTTTTTACAATCTGAAGCTTAATTCCTAATGAAAGAAGTTAAACTTGTTACAAAAAACGGTTTATAAAAATAAGACAGCAAACTAAAAAAACGAGACTGTCTATGTAAAGTAAATTAAATTAAAGGATGTTCGTAATCCCGTTAGACTTTCAAATTATTTTTAATAATCCCCTGAGCTTAGCTCAGAGAAACCCTTTCTTCAAACCCTAATGACTTTACGGATAATCTCATGACAAAATCATAGAAAAGTGAATCACACACTTTTTCACTATAAAACAAAAAACCAAAATTCACTCAAGACATTTTTTATCAAATTCTTTTAAAGAATAAAATCCATTTTTAAAACCACCACTAGAAAGTTGGTACTGAAAGGAAGTTTTAGCTAAAGCTTTTGTTTTTCTTAAGTAAGGATCACAAGATTTCTCAAAAGTTTTCATTTTATATCCTTTTTTTGTCTTTAAAAAACTTAACCCTCTTAAAACCTCAAAATAATCTTTTATGTAAGAAGGATAAAAGTACAAGCTCATTCCTTTTACAGAGGTTATCACTTCATGATATTTTCTTTGCATATAAAGCCTGTAAATTGAATAAAGAGATGAAAACTTGTAGGTTTTTTTATTAATAGCATTGAGTTCTCTTCTAAGGATTTTATCTCCTGGTTTCTTTTTTAATTTTTTCAACAAATGAATGTCGGTTTCATAAGCTAAAGCAAGCTCTGCTTTTCTCAAGTGACGCTTTGTATCAAAAAACTTAACCCTCTCATAAGATAAACCTTGAGAAAAATCTGAAAACAGTTCATTAAAATCAAATTTTAAAAAGCTAGAAAGAGATGTAGGAGCTTTTCCTTCGGATATATAAACTTCCTTTTTTTTTGCTCCCTTCATAGAAGACTTCCATAAAACAGTTTGCACGGTTACTCCTTTACCGATATCATTAAATATCTGAGGTGAATCTACGGAGGATTGATAACCCAAGATTCCAGCCAACTCTTTTACTGACATTTTATTTTCTTTTTGTTTTAAAAGTTCTTCTGCTTTCTTTTGTCTAAAAAGAGAGTTCTTTAAAGTAGAAAAAGGAATAAGTTGGAACTGTTTCATAAAATCATCAAAAAAATGATTGGAAATGGCAAAGTTCTTAGGTTTTTTGATTCTATAATCTTTTGCAAAACCTTGTGAGACATAGAGATAAGCTATTTCTCCTGAGTTTAGATCAGCTAAATTAATGTTCCACATAGTTCCTGATTGCCTTTTCTTAAGCATTTTAACAGCTTCATCGATATTCTTAGATTGAGATACAATACCATCACCTAAGGCTAGTATAGGAACTCCTTTTAATGTAAGAAGTTTAGAGTACGTCTGATGAAGAGAGTAAATGAGACCTTTTTCATTCATAGCTGTTATAGAAGGAAGAAAAAAACCATGAGTTGAAAAAGCTACTGTTTTTAACTTATTTTCACCCTTTTTTGGATAACGAATGACCATAAGAGGATTTTGATCATAAACTCCCACTAAAGAATAATCTAAATTTCTACCATAAAAAAATGTCTCATCATCTTTCGAAAGTGTTGTAATACTTGTACATCCTGGAAATTTAAAATTTTTAAAAACTACTGAAGGAAGACTTGTACTAAGAGATGGATCTAAAGCCCCTATATCAGGAAGTGCAAAAATGACTTTAAATTCATTCCAAGAAAAATCTAAAGCCTTACTCATAGCCTTAAGCTCTTTAGAAACTTCAGATTCTTTGTCTAACTCACTTCCCACTAAATAATTAGTGAGAGTTCTTGCTAAAAAACTTTGATTTTTGAACTGACTTCTAAAATAGGTCAAAGTTTTAAAATTGATTCTCTTGTTTTGTACTCTTTTTTGATCCATCCAATAAGCTTGAGCCTCACCTTTTTCTTTCCTACTACCTTTGAGTTTTAAAACTTTAATATTACCGCACTGATAAAGACGGCTGTTTTTATTTCTATCACCTCCTAAATATTCACACTCTTTTTTATCAGCTAAAGATGCAAAAGAGAAAAAAAGAGAAACACAGAACAAAGAGATAGTTCTTTTCTTTTTAGAAAACCAGGGCCTTATAAGCATAGTTCCGAAACACTTTTATTATGCATAATCTTTATTTTTGATTGAAAATGGTTAGGAATAATTCCAAGAATGTTAGAATTTATTTTTCTTATCACTAAGGGTTTAATCAGATTTTGTGAAAGATCAGTTCTATAACTATCTGATAATTTAGAAAACTTCTCATCAAATTTTTTAAGTTCATCTCTCAAAATAGGATTGTTATAATCTTTTTCTCCTAAATAAAGCTCTAAACCTTTGTAATCAGTGTTTGGAGCAAATAAAAATATTTCTTGAAGAGGAACTTTTAAAGATTTTACTGCACTTAAAAATTCTTGTTGAGAATAATAACTTTCTCCTAAAATAATGTAATTAGATGTTTTCTCCTTAAAAGATAGAATGGGAAGATTGTTGTAAAAACCTGTACATTCCACAATATCATGAAGGCGATAACGTGCTAAGCCCATAAGATTTGTTACAAAGACTTCATACGATCTTCCCTCTTCAAGTTCAAAAGGAGAAATAAGATTCTCTTTTACAGGCAAAACATCAATAGGGCAGAATTCAATCATTTTATCATTCATATCTAAGACTCCTCCTTTTTTCATACCTTCGCTCCAGAGAGGAATAGCAATATGACTTTCTGTACTGGTATACATGTTATCAATGACAACACCATGGAACTTTTCTTGTAAATTCTCAGCTACAGACTTACAAATAGAACTTTTCCAACAAGATATAACCTTAAGACGTGGCCATAATGTATTAATATTTAAGTCGTCTTGAGAAAGGTTTAAAAGAAAAGAGGCTCTCTTTCGAGATACTTTTGCTGAAAATTGAGAGCTTATAATTTTATTATTTTTTAGATAGTATTTATAAAGATCAAAATTATCCTTTATCATATTAAAAACCTCTTCTATTTTATGAGGACTAATAGCTATAATAAGATCAGGATTTGAAAGAAAAGCTAAGTAGTAAATCCATTGATTAAACAAAGTCTCTGTTTGATAAATTTTTGTAGGAACATCTTGAATCAGCTTTCCTATCATAGGAGATGTGGCTTCTCTAGCATAACCACTGACATAACCCATAGGAATACCTGCTTTCGTAAATTGCTTTGATGAAGGTGCATTCAATACAACAAGTTTACTAATAAAACGTCCTTCAGGAGAAGCAAAAATGGAATAAACATAAGCTGAGGAAGAAATTAAATACGATCGACCATAAGATTGACTATAAGGAAAATATTTAGGCTTATCACTTGTGCCTGAAGTTTTAGCCCAGTACACAAGAGGTTCCCCCGTAAGCGGAGAACAAGAACTGTGTAGATTTTCGTTTATGGCTTGTTTGTAAAAATCATAATTCGTAATGGAAAGATCATCAAAATACGTTTCTAAACCTAACTTTTTTTCCCAAAAGGGTGTCTTTTGAAAGTATTGAAACCACATCTTTTTTCTCTCTTTATAATCAGAAAAATCCATATAGGAATTTTTAAGAAATGTATTAAATTTCCTTTGGTTGGCCAAGCAAAAAATTTTGGATAAACTAACAAATGGCATAAGCGACTCCTTTATTTTGTTAAATGTTAAAATTATGATCTCAACCTATGTAATCTATTTAAAAGGCTATCATAAGAAAAAGGAGCTAATCAAGAACCCCTTGATTAGCTCCTTTTAAATAGAATACATTTCTTATTAAAGGAGAAAATATATTTTTTTCTAGACTTATGTCATAGATTCATCTTTATTTTATAAGTTATTTTAGATTGTTTTTGTGAAATTAAAAATAAAATTTTGATTTTCTGTTTCTTTCACTTTAACTTTCTTTTTAATAACGTGTGACATAGGTATTTAAACTAGTTGTTCATAAAAAAGTTAGAACTTATTGAAATAATTTGTTTTTTTCGAATTCTTACTGAAATAACTGCAAGAAAAACAGTAAAAAAACCTTACAGAAAAAGTTTAAAGTGTAAAAAAAATTTTCAGAAACTAAAAAAAATTGATACTATAAAAAGAGTCAATAGGGAGATTTTTCTGTAAAAATACTCCACAGTTAATCAATCCTCCTAGCCTTTTATCTGTGTTTTAAAAGTTTCTGACTTTTCTACAGGAAAATAAACTAAAGTTGAGATCTTTTCAAAAAATATTGTATATTGCACGTTTTCAAAAAGAAGATAGTGCTTTAATAAGTTGCAACCGATCAGCTTGAATATTACTCGAGTTACGATAAAGTCCCAGCCACATGAAAAAAATTTTTATAGGGCTAGGTCGAGTTCCCTTATCAAGAATATAGATAAAAACATATTTTGCCAGACTGTCACTTCTCATAAACCTAGGTAAAAAACTTTTAATATTTTTCTTAAATTTAGGATAAGCCTTAAAGGCCTCTTCTTTATCAATCACACCATCTTTATTTTTATCATAAACACCTAAAAACACTTCAACAAGAAATATATAGGAGAAAGCATCATTTAAATGTTCTGCTTTTATATTTTTACCTCTTTTAGATCTCTTAATAAGATCAGAAAGATAAACTATAAATTGTTCTTTTATTTTCCTCTGGGTAACAATCTTATCTTCACTCTTATTTTCAGAAAATCTTTCAGCTTCTATAACTTTTAAAATGGCATTGCAAAAAGCATAACAATCTTGTCTATCAAAATCATGACAGCTTAACTGGTTCTCTACACCTACTACCTCAAAAGGACCACACCACTCTCCATTATCATTCTGCTCATAATTAAATGTAATCGATTCTTCTTTATGAAAATAATCGTTATTAAAATTTCCTGAAATAGGATTTAGCATCATGCTGTCATTATAAAACTTCATTCTATCTAAAGGTGCATTTGTTGATGTAAAGAAAAGTTCATCAAGTTGTATATAATAAGCTAACATATTTGGGAGATTATCAATAAATTTCTGATAATATCTCTTAAAGGCCTCTACAAAACAATTTATAGTAATAGTTTTTTCTTCTAAGTTGCCACAAGTTTCTAAAGCTTGCACAAAAAAATAGTTAGTCATATTTTTTAGACCTAAAAAATAATGAAAAAGATTTACGCCCTCTGAAAACTGTAAAAAATGATCGCCATTACCAGTAGAAAGAAATAGATTCGATATATTATAAATGTAAGAGACTGGAGTGTCTAGATTGTCTCTATCAGAGAGGTTTACAAAACCTAAAAACTTTAAAAAATCCTTAAAGTCAAAAACAAATTCTTTTAAACTTTCAATCTCTAGCCTTTTTTCTTCCATGTCAAAATCTTTATCTTTAGAATAAACTCTTAAAATGAAACGAATCATGGCCCTGTATAGATTTAAATCGTTGAGACTATCTAAATTGTACTGCACTCGTCTATCTTGAGTTAAATAAAAACGTCCTATTGTATCTTTTAAAAGTTTAACTTTACACTGAATAACATGATCATAGGAAGATTGAATGCCTTCAGGCATAAGACACAAGTCGTTAAAATTATTTTTTGTATATTTATAGAAATTATAAAACTCTAAGTACTCTTTATACAAGTAATCTAAAGCCTCTTTGTCAAGTGCTTCTTTTGTAGAGGGCTTTTCAGGGTGAAGTAAAATATCCACAAAATTCCTATAGGTTTTTCGAAGAAGTGTGCTTATATCAGAAACTTTTCTTTCTGAAAAGTGGTAAGAAGAAGAGGAGTGCTGAAAAAAAGAGTCAATAAAATCTTCAAAATATTTATGTGGGATCATTTCATTCTTATGTCTAAAACGAGCTTCTTTAATAAGGGAAAAAACTTTCTCTACTAAAAGATGAACCCTTTCGTTATAAAAACCCTTTTTTTTAAGTAAATAGATAGGGTCAAAAGGCAAACCTTTTTCAGTAAATTGATGATTGAAATTATATTCCACAGAGGTTGACAAAACAGAAAATAAAATGTTCCAGAAAAGGGGTAGTTGTTCAATTTTAATAACAGGCCCTTTATGGGCTAAAAGAATAGCTTTGATAGAAATGAAAGTGGGGAACAATTTAAAAAGCCCTTCAAAATTTCCACCGTAATTTTTTTGAAGATGGATAAAAAATAAATTGATTTCACTTAAATCTAAATTTACATCATGGTCTTGAAACCTATCCCTAAAGTTAAGTGCTACTGTTAAGATAGCTTGAAGCGATTCTTTCAAGAATGCTTTTTCAAAATGACAGGAAGTTTTTGCACAATCAGAGAGGTAGAGTTTCATGTAAGAAGTTAAAATTTGGACTTGTTGTTTTAAGAAAGTAGTAAGATAATTGAGCTGAAAAAGTTCATCCTTCGTAAGGATATCAACACTTCCCCCTACAAAGAATACTTTAAGGGACATAAGAGAACGAAAAAGCTCTTCTGAAATAGGGTTTACTTTCATACCTTTAAAGAAAATTCGATTAACAAAAAGACGAAACTCTTCTCGATGAAACTGATCTATCTGTTCTTTTTGACTGCCTCTAATATGTCTGATGATGATGTAATTCGTAGATATAATACAGTCGAAAGCTTTATCAAGGTTTTCTGCTTTCTTTTTATCTCCTTTACTTTCAATATACTCAAGAACGTAACGAGGCGTGTTTTTCAAACATGTAAAAACTCCCACCTCCTCTGATAAATTCAAAGTCTTCCTATAAATTTTGTCTTCATGGCTACAGGCTGAGAGAAACAAAAGAAGGGACAACAAAATCATCTTTTTAAAAAACATAATGAAATCCTCCTTGTATGCGATCATTAGCTCTCACATCACGTAAAAAATGCTTTCTATTGTTTATTTGTTTTTCAATATCACCACCCACTAAACCTATAAATTCTAATAAGAAGAAAGCTTTTAGGCTTTCATTTAAATGAAAATCAACTTTCCAACTCACAATACCACCTTTTTGCTCTAAGTCATACACAAGTTTTAAGGTGCTGTCACTCTCTATTTCTCTTAAATAAAGCTGTACTCTTAATCCTAGACTAACTGCGTTAAAAAAAAGAAAAGGTGATGAGAAAAATTCTTTTTTACTGATCGAATTTTCCGTATCAAACTTTTGATAGACATACCTATAACTTGAGAAAAACTGTAGGTTAGGGGAAACCTTATAGCCTATATAAGAGGTTGATAGAAAAGCAGGAGGTCTTTTTTGTAAAATATACTTTGTGAGTTCATAAGATTTTAGAAGTGGGTAGTCATAAGTGAAGTTTTGAGACAAGCTAAGCCTTCTTTTCTCCTTATTAACTTCAAATGATAATAAATGATGGAAGAAAGCATTGGGATTAATTTCCACCTCTACAGGGTCTTCGTTTACAGGCAAACTAAAAGCCCCTTTCAACAAAAAAGAAAAAGAAGGCTTAAAAGCATAACCTATACTCCAAGAAGTTTTCAAAGCTGTGTTATGTTGGCTTTTATAAAAAGTTTTCGCCCATAAAAGACCTATGCCAGGAGTCCACAGCAAGTTCTTTAATGTAGGAAAATTCAGTTTATATTTTATCTTTCTAGTTATACCAGAAAGCTCAATTTCTTCATGAGGAAGAGATGCCCAAGGAGTTTTACTGATAAGTAAACCTTTGTCTAGAGTTACAGAATTTCTAATTTCAAAATTAGAGCTTGTTTGTAAAAAAAACTTAAAATCCCCTTTTTCCCCTATAAAACCAATAGGGCCTTGCTCTACAACACCTTGAAGAGGATCATAGGCAAAAACCGCTGACCAATAACCATCATGCCAAAGACTCTCTGCTTTAAACCATTTTAAATTTTTAGCTCCAAAAACAAGCTTCTTTCCCTTTATTTTGTAGTAAAAGTCTTTTATATATAAGTAAGCACCTACTTTAGGAACGAGAAAAAGACCTGTGTTTATAAAATATTTTCTTCCCTCATAAAAATAATGAGGCTTAAAAAAGAGATACCGAGCAGGATAATCACGAGATTTAAAGTAAGATGTTTCGGAGCGAATGAAATAAAGACCAGAGGTTTCTATAAAGGATTTAGGCTTTGCTTCATATTGAGTCTCAAAGAAAAATCCACATAAAAAAAGAAGACCAAAGATACTCAAACCAAAACCGATAAAACGAAACAACACTTTAAAAATACCCCTTTTTTAAAACAAGATAATAGTTTTTAAAAAGACCACAATACTATATATTACATTACAAAAAAAATATCTTTTAAGCAAACTCTTTAATCCTAAAAACTTTGGATACAAGAAAGAACAAACTCTATACTTTTTTCTAAATTCGCTCAAAGATAGAGGGAATTATGCGTCGTTCTAAACTACTCAATATTGAAATGAACTGTAAAACTAAAGGCCTGTGAGCTAAGAAAAAAATCATTTTTAGAAAACTCTACGACTTAATGCATCTTTCCATGAGAAATCAACTGCTGTTTTTATTCCAAAGCTTTTACATACCAACTTCTTAAATTCATAACTTTGGTTCGAGAAAATGAGTATGTGAATCTTTTAATGAGGCTTTTTTAAAAGAAGACTTCCGACAGTTATGGATCTATGTTTCACCAACTTGGGCTGGTAAATTTATAGACAGTTGGACGAGACGAGTCATGCTTTCAAAAATTGAGCCTATGAAAAGAGAAGCAAAAACAATACGAAAACATAAGCCACTTATTCTTAATTACTTCAAGGCTAAAAAAGCCTTCTCCTCAGGGATTGTAGAGGGTTTAAACAACAAAGTAAAACTCACTATGAGAAAATCTTACGGCTTTAGAACCTCTAAAGCTATAAAAATCGCCTTATATCATAACCTTGGAAAACTGCCAGAATCTGTGGGTTCCCGGGAGGAGCCAAAATTAAAAGAACTCTTGTTTTTAAATAAGAGTTCTTTTAATTTTTAATTCTTTTTGAAACTTTTTGAAAAAAATAAAGTTACTTTATTACAAACCACTGCAGATATTGCTCCCGTTATCACTGCTGCTGTAGTCGCTACATAACCTCCTATTGTTGCTGCAGCTAAATACCTCCCTGCTATTGCGGGTCCTATTGCTACTGTTCCCGTTAACGCACTAACACCAGTCACCACACCTCCTCTCACTGCCACATCGGTACCACTCTTATTAGGATTATCTATTGTTTGCATAACACCAATTGAACAACCTATTGCTGATCCTACAGTAGCAGCAAGATAAGTACTCACAACAGCAGCACCAACAACAGGAGCAACTGCGACTTGTACTCCACCAGCTGTATGTAAACTTGCTGTTTTAGATATGAGTTCTGCCTCAGCTAACTCTTGATCTCCGCATTTTTCCAAATCAAATAAGGACTTACTTGAAAAGCTTGGATTTAAAAAATAGGGAGTGTACTTTCCTATATCATCAGAGGGGATCTCACAAGACTCCCCTGCTTCATTCTCTACAGTAATAGAAACTACCTTGTGGGTTGCGATAAAGTATTTAATGGCCTCTTGCTTAGCTATAGCCTGTTCCATATTCTGTTCTAAGGCTTTATAAATTTCATCAGACATATTTTCATCAGACATATTTTGAGCCTTAACAAAAGATGATATGAAAAGACTGAGACTTATTATGACGATCATTTTACTATTTATTTTCATTTTTATTTCTCCTTTCTATTTTTTTGTTTTTAAGGCCTATTTTCTTATATTGTTAGGTAGGACTTTTAACCTTTCTAAAATTATATATAGTGCTTCCGCTTAGGTTTTCCGTTTTTTTTGAGTTGAGGTCTAGTTTTTATTCTAAGGCCTTGATAAAAAGTCATTTATTTTTAAAAATAGTTTCATATGTCAGGGTTTCTATCAAAAAAAGAGCGAAAAGATTTACTCTATGAACTATCTTTAGAAAGAAATCTTAGGTACGGAAAAAGGATTATGACAATTCTCCATTTAGATAAAGGTGAGTTGTGTAAAGATATTTCCCGTTTTCTTTTCATTGATGAGGGCACGATAAGAGCCTGTAGAGATCGTTATAACAAAGGCGGGATAGAGTGCTTAATCAACGACAATTACAACCCTAAAAGGTCCTTTTTAACTAAGAAAGAGGAGAAAATGCTTTTAAAGGAGTTAGAAAAAAGAATTTTTCCGTCATCACAGTCTGTTATTCAGTTCATTGAGGAGAATTTTGGTGTTACGTACTCAACAAGTGGTGCGATTGATCTTCTCCATCGCCTTGGTTTTTCTTATAAAAAAGCCACAGCGATACCGGGTAAGGCAAAGAGAGAAGAGCAGAAAAAGTTTGTGCGTAAATACAAGAGAATTAAGAAGAAAGACGGTCCTGTTTACTTTGCTGATTCCACACATCCTGAGTGGGGCCCTACGATTTCATATGGTTGGATAAGAGAGGGTAAGAAGTTTGAAGTGAAGACCAATTCAGGCTGGAGAAAAAGAGTGAATGTTTGTGGAGCTATTGAGATCAATAGTTTGAAGACGGTAGTCAGGAGTTATAAGACAGTTAACCATGTTTCCATATGTGATATGCTCCATCATATTCGCAAGAAGCATCCCGATGAAAAAGAGATTCATCTTATCTTAGATGGGGCCGGATACAATAGATCGAAGTCTGTCAAGAAGTTAGCGAAAGAGTTGAATATAAAACTTGTTTATCTTCCTCCGTACTCACCGAATTTAAATCCTATAGAAAGACTTTGGAAGTTTATGAAAAAAGAGGTCACGGCGAATCGATATTATGAAAACTATGACGATTTCAAGGGAAGTTTAAGTCAATTTTTTAGAGGAATACGAAAACACAGATCTAAATTAGAAACTTTGATAACTGATAACTTCTCCATCTTAGGAACCTGAAAACCTAAACGGAAGCACTATATAGCAAAAACTATTCCAAGCTTAACTCCTTATTATTTAAAGCTGAGCCTCTAAGACTTTGAAAAAAATTCAAAAGGTGACAAAAATTGTCACCTACTCCTTTAAACGTTATAGACTTCCAGTCTGGCCTTGTTTTCATAATCATTAAAATGAGTCTATCATAAAGAAGTTAAAAACACAAACTATTTTTTAAAACTATAAAAACTGTATAAATTTTTCATAGTGATGTAATTTTTACCTTTCAAAAAGGAGAAAAGAGAACTTCTTTTTAAGAATGGGTCCGACTTCAACGTTTTCCACTACTCTGTAAAAGCCCATTTTTCGAGAGTCTTTTTCACATCTTGTCGAAGTCAGGAGCTCATATTAATCAAAGCAAGAGAAGACATCCTGTCTTGTATTTTTGAGTTCTTTGAGGCCTTACTGGCCTCTATCACCTCTGGTGATTGAACTCAAAAACATTCATTTTATTTGCTGTATTACATTAAAATCTTAAAGAAAGAGAAGAAAAGGTGCGGAATGAAAAAACAAGAATCCTGAAGGTTCCTAGAAAGACCTTTTTTAAATTGAAAGATCAGTTAGGTATATAAAGTAAAGATATTGACTGTTTTCTTTAAATTTCTCTAAAAACCAAGCTATTGTTTTCGTATAGTGTTTCCGTTTAGGTTTTCAGTTTTTTTCTCTAGAGAATCGACCGGAGAATCTAAGCGTATTCGCTATATACTCCTTCCGCTTAGGTTTTCCGTTTTTTTTGAGTTGAGGTCTAGTTTTTATTCTAAGGCCTTGATAAAAAGTCATTTATTTTTAAAAATAGTTTCATATGTCAGGGTTTCTATCAAAAAAAGAGCGAAAAGATTTACTCTATGAACTATCTTTAGAAAGAAATCTTAGGTACGGAAAAAGGATTATGACAATTCTCCATTTAGATAAAGGTGAGTTGTGTAAAGATATTTCCCGTTTTCTTTTCATTGATGAGGGCACGATAAGAGCCTGTAGAGATCGTTATAACAAAGGCGGGATAGAGTGCTTAATCAACGACAATTACAACCTAAAAGGTCCTTTTTAACTAAGAAAGAGGAGAAAATGCTTTTAAAGGAATTAGAGAAAAGAATTTTTCCATCATCACAGACCGTTATTCAGTTCATTGAGGAGAATTTTGGTGTTACGTACTTTAACAAGTGGTGTAATTGATCTTCTCCATCGCCTTGGTTTTTCTTATAAAAAAGCCACAGCGATACCAGGTAAGGTAAAGAAAGAAGAGCAGAAAAAGTTTGTGCGTAAATACAAGAGAATTAAGAAGAAAGACGGTCCTGTTTACTTTGCTGATTTCACACATCCTGAGTGGGGCCCTACGATTTCATATGGTTGGATAAGAGAGGGTAAGAAGTTTGAAGTGAAGACCAATTCAGGCTGGAGAAAAAGAGTGAATGTTTGTGGAGCTATTGAGATCAATAGTTTGAAGACGGTAGTCAGGAGTTATAAGACAGTTAACGAAGTTTTTCTATGTGATATGCTCTATCATATTCATTAAGAAGTATTCCGATGAAAAAGAGATTCATCTTATCTTAGATGGGGCCGGATACAATAGATCGAAGTCTGTCAAGAAGTTAGCGAAAGAGTTGAATATAAAACTTGTTTATCTTCCTCCGTACTCACCGAATTTAAATCCTATAGAAAGGCTTTGGAAGTTTATGAAAAAAGAGGTCACGGCGAATCGATATTATGAAAACTATGACGATTTCAAGGGAAGTTTAAGTCAATTTTTTAGAGGAATACGAAAACACAGATCTAAATTAGAAACTTTGATAACTGATAACTTCTCTATCTTAGGAAACTGAAAACCTAAACGGAAGCACTATATACACTCCTTTCCTTTTAAGTTTTCAGAATCTAAAGGAAGAATTATCATATGAAACTATTTTTTAAAACAAATGACGATTTATCAATACTTTTGAATAAAAACTAGACTCTAACTCAAAAAATCTGAAAATCTAAACAAAAAACATCATATAACATATAGGCATACGAGCTTTTAGTGAAATTTCAACAATTTACTAGAATTTTTCTGAACAGTTACAACATTTGTGACCATTTACAAAAAAATTTTTTATATTTTTTGTAAATGGAGAAGTGTTTTTTCTTGACATTCTTTTTGATAGACGTCTACACTTTACCAATACAGCCAATTGTTTATTTTATACGATAAAGTTCCTGTAAACTTTGAGGATAGCATTTTTCATGATATTTTTTTTCATAAGCTTTAATGATATGATAGGCTCCTTCGTAAGTTGAAACATAGGGTATGCCGTAGGAGACAGCGTATTTTCTTACACGTTCATCAGTTTTATCTTCTTCACAGGCTACAACAAAGCTAACAGATTTGACATCCTTATAAGATGATGTGATCTGAAATAACTGCTTGTATTTTGTTTGCAATTCCAGGGGTGCTTTTTGAGATACATAAACTTTTTTACAATTTTCTGGAATGTTCTGATTGACACTTTGAAGAGCTTTATTGTAGGCCAGGTGAAATGAAGAACCTATCCCCATAACTTCTCCTATAGATTTCATCTCTGGACTCAAAAGAGGATCTATATTCTTAAATCTTTCAAAAGAAAACTTAGCTTCTTTGACCGAGTAAAACGAAAAGAATTCTTTTTCTTTTTCTGAAAATGTTTTAATTTTATCGCCTAACATGATCTTTGTAGCAAGTACTGAAAGAGGTATCCCTGTAGCCTTTTCTAAAAAGGGAATGGTTCTAGAAGCTCGAGGATTGACTTCTAATAGAAAAATTTCATCTTTTTGGAGAGCAAATTGTATGTTCATAAAACCTTTGATGTTTAAAAAAAGAGCTATTTTTTTAGTTTGTTCTTTTACTTTTGAGACAATATGTTCTGGAATGCTAAAAACAGGAAGGCTACAGGCTGAGTCCCCTGAATGAACCCCCGCTCTTTCAATATGCTCTGAAATTCCTGCTATGAAAACACTTTCTCCGTCACAGAGAGCATCTACGTCTAACTCTATCGCATTTTCTAAAAAACTATCAACAAGTAAAGAAACTTTTTTTAAAAATACATTTCGATTTCTTGAAAGATAGAGGGAAAGATCTTGGGGGGATTTTAAAATGCTCATAGCTTCTCCCCCTAGAACATAAGAAGGACGTATAAGAACTGGATAACCTACTTTCTCTGCCACTTTATAAAGTTCTGAAAGTTCATAGCAAATTTCACTTCGAGGCTGTTTGAGTTTGAGTATTTGAATGACTTTTTTAAACTCTTCTCTATCTTCTGTAAGAGAAATACTTTTTAAATCAGTCCCTAAAAGGGGAACTTGAGCTTCTTTGAGAGTATGAGCTAAGTTGATAGGAGTTTGTCCTCCACACTGAATGATGACACCTAAAAATTCTCCTCGTTTTTTTTCTTTATCTATAATAGCTAAAATATTTTCAGCTTTTAAAGGTTCAAAATAAAGTTTATCAGATGTATCATAATCTGTAGAGACCGTTTCAGGGTTACAGTTGATCATAATAGCTTCTATTCCCATCATTCTTAAAGTAAAACAAGCATGAACGCATGTATAATCAAATTCTATTCCTTGCCCAATACGATTAGGACCGCTTCCTAGAATGATCACTTTTTTCCTATCGTGAATGACAGCTTCGCAGACAAGATCACTTTTAGAATCACTTTCATAACAAGAGTAAAGGTAAGAGGTATGAGAGCTAAATTCTCCTGCACAGGTGTCAACTGTTTTTAAAACAGGATGAATGTTCAAATCTTGTCTTAATTGAAAAAGCTTTTTTTCGGTTGTTGAGGAAAGCTGAGCTAATCGCTCATCTGAAAAACCCATTTTTTTAAATTCTCTTAGTTCATAAGATGTTTTAGGAAGTCCTTCTGATTTGATACGTCTTTCCATTTCCACAACTTTTTTGATTTCTCTTATGAACCAAGGATCTATATGACTAAGTTCTGCAATTATATCAAGAGAGTAATGTTCTCTGATGGCTTGTGCAATGTAGAGGATTTTATAAGGAGTCAAAACTTTTAACTGTTTTATATCCTTTAAGACGACTTCATTGAATCCTGCTAAACCTGTCTCTAAAGAACAAAGTCCTTTTTGTAAACTCTCCAAAAAACTTCTTCCTATGGCCATAACCTCTCCCACTGATTTCATAGAAGTAGAAAGGGTGGGTTCCGATTCATGAGTTTTATAGAATTTTTCAAAATGAAAACGAGGAATTTTTGTAACAATATAATCAATGGTGGGTTCAAAAGAAGCAGGTGTGATATGAGTGATATCATTTTGAATTTCATCAAGTGTGTAACCAAGAGCTAATTTAGTGGCCACTTTAGCAATGGGAAAACCTGTAGCTTTTGAAGCTAGAGCAGAAGAACGTGAAACTCTAGGATTCATCTCAATGATAAGGCAACGGCCAGTGCGTGGATGAATAGCAAATTGTACATTAGCTCCTCCTGTTGTCACTCCTATTTCTCTTAACACATCAAGAGACTTATTCCTCAAAAACTGGTACTGTTTGTCTCTTAAAGTAAGTGCGGGTGCCACTGTTATGCTGTCTCCTGTATGAACCCCCATAGGATCAATGTTTTCAATAGAGCACACAATAATGCCGTTGTTGTTTTTATCGCATACAACCTCCATTTCAAATTCTTTCCAACCTAGGAGGGACTCATCAATAAGCACCTCATGGTTTGCTGAGAGTTTGAGTCCTTGTTCTACAATCATAAAAAACTCTTTAGAAGTGTAAGCCACTCCTCCCCCAGCACCCCCTAAGGTAAAAGAAGGCCTTATAATCAAAGGAAGATTAACTTCTCTCAGCCAGTTTTTAGCCTCTTTAAGAGACTGTACAACTCTGCTATGAGGAAAAGGGAGATTGATTTTTTTCATAGCTTGTTTGAAAAGCTCTCTGTTCTCTGCTTTCTCAATAGCTTCAGGAGAAGCTCCTAAAATTTCCACTTGATATTTTTCTAAGACTTTATTTTTATGGAGTTCTAAGGTACAGTTCAAGGCTGTTTGCCCTCCTACTGTAGGTAAAATAGCATCGGGTCTTGTAACCTCAATAATTTTTTCTAAATAGTTTAAAGTTAAAGGCTGAATGAACGTTTCATCAGAAAAAAAAGGATCTGTCATAATTGTGGCAGGATTGGAATTAACAAGAACAGTTTTTAAGCCTTCCTCTTTAAGAGCTTTCAAAGCTTGTGTTCCGGAATAGTCGAACTCACAAGCTTGACCAATTGAAATAGGACCAGCCCCTAGAACCATCACTTTTGAGATATCATTTCTTTTAGGCATGTTGTTCCTTTATCATTTGTTTGAATTTATAAAACAAGTGGTAGCTGTCATGGGGACCTGGAGAGGCTTCTGGGTGATACTGTACAGAAAAAGCAGGAACATCAGTTCTTTCAAGCCCTTCAACACTATTGTCAAATAAAGAACGTTGTGTGATTTTAATGTTTTTGAGGATACAGCCCTCATCACTAACACTAAAGCCATGATTTTGACTTGTTATAAAAACTTTTTTTGTTTCTAAGTCTTGAACCGGATGGTTTACTCCCCTATGCCCTACTTTCATATTGTGAATTAAAAGATTGCTTGCAAGAGCTAGAATTTGATGTCCTAAACAAATACCAAACAAGGGAATTCGGTTCTTTATAATCTTTTTAATGGTAGGAAGAGTGTATTCTGCTGTAAGAAGAGGATCACCAGGGCCGTTAGAAAGAAAAACTCCATGAGGCTTTAGTTTCTCAATTTCCTCAAAAGATGTTTTTGCAGGTACTACTGTGACATTGAGCCCTACAGAAGAAAGAAGTTGTAAGATCGTTATCTTTACACCGTAGTCTAAAACTACAACATGATAAGCATCAGGAGTTGAGGGAAGAGTATAAAGGGTTTGGGTTCCAGCAGAATCAGCTAATTCCTGGTTTTTAAAATTTATAGAAGACTTTATCTCTTCTTGAAGTTGATCTATAAAAATCACATCTCCTGTCTTCACAGATTGAATTAAACAACCTTGAGGTTTTTTTCTTATCCTTTGGGTGAGTTCTCTTGTATCAATCCCTGAAATTCCTGTAAGGTTGTGATCTAAAACCCAGGTTTCAAAATGATCTTTGGCCTTAAAATTGGAAGCTTCTGTAGGATGGTTTCTCAAAACAAAACCAGAACAAAGAGGCTTTGAGCTTTCTTGATCAAAAGGATTGCAACCTACGTTTCCAATATGAGGAAAGGTGAAAACAATAATGTATTTACTATAAGAGGGATCAGTAAGGACTTCTTGGTAACCTGTCATAGAAACGTTAAAACAAAGCTGGCCTTTTGTTTTCTTTAAAGCTCCTACTGACTTACCTAAAAAAAAAGTCCCATCAGATAGGACTAAGATTGAGTTTTGAACTGGTGTGGCTTTCCAGAGCTTCATTACAATAAATTATAAACAATCTAAAAAATGAAATCAACTGGCTTTTTGAGCCTGTAATTGCAGTTAGGTCTCTTTAAATGAGAGTCTTAGCTTTTTGCCCAGAGTAAGTGCATAATTCTTAATCCTGCCGCCCTGCTCACAAAAAGCATTCCAAGCTTCACAGAAAGTATTTCTATAAAATGGCCCGTGAACTTTTGTAAGTTCTTAGAATCATTAAAAAATTAAAAAGGAAATAATAAAATTAACAACTTAGCCGTCACTGTCTATCTTAAAATTTCCTGAAAATTCTTTAAGATTCCTTCATTTTTCACTCTGAACTCACTCTAAACAAACTAAGTATAGATATTCATAAAAATTTCGCTACAAATGATCTCAAAAAAAATACCTTTCACTTTCCTTTTATCACGAGATATCGGAGGATGTCCCATTTATCGGTGGAATTCTGCTCAAAAATAGAGCAGATAAGAGGACTCCCTGGTGGATTTTTAAGTCCACCTAGGATTTAATAAAGATTTAGAATGAATTAAAAATGCCTCCTCAAAAGAATCTGTGGGTTCCCGGAGGTTCTGGCAGTTTTCCAAGGTTATGATATAAGGCGATTTTTATAGCTTTAGAGGTTCTAAAGCCGTAAGATTTTCTCATAGTGAGTTTTACTTTGTTGTTTAAACCCTCTACAATCCCTGAGGAGAAGGCTTTTTTAGCCTTGAAGTAATTAAGAATAAGTAGCTTATGTCTTCGTATGGTTTTTGCTTCTCTTTTCATAGGTTCAATTTTTGAAAGCATGACTCGTTTCGTCCAACTGTCTATAAATTTACCAGCCCAAGTTGGTGGAACATAGGTCCATAACTGTCGGAAGTCTTCTTTTAAAAAATAACAGCGGATACTTTTTAAATTGTACTGTATTAAATGCCTTAATTTTACTTTTTCATAAGATTTTAAATTTTCTGCATTTTTTAACAAGGGCCATCTAGCTTTTGTTAAAAGGGGTTCATACCCGTCTTCTTTCATTTTTTTGTATTCTGAAGCTCTCACTTCGTCTAAAGCCTTATTGAGTCTTGCTACGATATGAAACCGATCTAATATGTGTAAAGCTCCACTTGCCCTCTCCTTTATGACTTTTAAATAAGGCTTCCACATATCAGAACACACAAACCGTATATCTTTTGACTTCTCTCCTAGTAAATCAAAGAATTTTCTAAAACTCTTTTCTGTTCTTTTTTCTCCTATCCACAACAAGCGTACACGGGTTTTGCTTATTTCATAGACTAAGGTGAGATACTGATGGTTCTTTTTCCATTGTATTTCATCTACACCTATAGCTTGTATTCCCTTTAAAACCCTTTGTTTTAAACCATATTCTACGACCCATTCTACCGAAGCATAGACCTGATTCCAACTGACATGAAACTTACAAGAAACCTCTTTCCAAGACAGGTGACGACACCAGTCTGCTAAATACTTCATGTAAAAGATCGTTAAACTCTTCTTACCATCGGCCCAAGGTAAATACTCAACTTTTACCCCACAGCAAGGACAATTAACTCTTCTTACAAAATAAACAAAAAACACCCTGTAACTTAAAATAGGAAGGGATTCAAAGTCCCGTGATGATTTACTGCTGTCATACACTGAACAGGGCTTCTTACAAACACTACAAAAAGCTTGGCCATTTTTACGAGCCTTAATAGGAACATTAATTGACTTTCTATCTTTTGAAAAATAAATGTCTCCGTATACAAAAGACTTCCATCTTAAACAATCATTTAGTATAGTCTTCAAAAGCATCTCTTCCCTCCTTTTTTTTTTTTTTTTGAATAACATTTTAAGGCATCTGGGAAGTAGGTGCTTCTTTTTTAAAATTTTAATGTAAAACAGCAAATAAAAGCAAATAAAATGAATGTTTTTGAGTTCAATCACCGGAGGTGATAGAGGCCAGTAAGGGCCTCAAAGAACTCAAAAATACAAGATAGAATGTCTTACTCTTACTTTGATTAATATGAGCTCTTTTGGGGGATTTTTACTACTTTTTACCCACAGATTCCCGGGAGGAGCCTTAAAAATTAAACAAAAGGAGTCCAAAATGAAGAATACAAAAGAAAAAATATCAATTCAAGAACTATCGGATCACAAGGAGATTCAAGATGCTGTTCATAACTATATGAAGCATAGAATTCTTGACGTAATCTACCGGATATTTAATGACGAAGTCACTAAGCTCTGTGGTCCACTATACGATCGAGAGGAAGAATGCATGCGAAATGGAAGCGATCCTGGGTCTGTTTATGCTCAAGGACAAAGAGTTTCGATTCGAAAGCCCAGAGTTAAAAAAGACGGAAAAGATGTCAAACTGCGAACATACTCTGCTTTGAGAAACTACGATGTTTTCACTGAAAAGATTCAGAACCACCTTCTCCATGAACTTCCCCTGTTTCTGCGGACAGTCAATTTTCTCTTAAAGTCTCCGTAAAATGGAGGTAAAAGAAAAGACCATTAAAATATTTTTTGCAACAGCCTATAATAGGTATGGAGAAAATAAAAACTGGACTCAAGAAAGAGTAAGGCAATTCTTCGCAGAAGAAGAATTGCTAATAGGAAAAGAATTTTGGAATTTCATATGCAAATCTGAAGATGGTTATTCTCTTATTTTAGAAACTTATAAAGAAAATGCTAGTCTAATTACCTAAATTTTTGGCCAAAAGTATATACTAGGTTTTCAAGAAAGCATTATGTGATTCTTTAAAATTTTTGGGTCCACCGATTTCAATATCTGTTCTTGAGTTTTGTTAAGAGTTACGGTTCTAGTAAATTTATGTTTTTTACGGTTATCTGATAGATAAACGTTGTACATAGTTTCTAAGTTTTCAATTGCTTTTTCTGGCGACATATTTATGCCCTTAGATTTTAGATTTAGTTTAAGGATAGATAATATGAGATAAGATAAATAGCAGATAAAAACATGTGACTTGACTCTCTTATTTAACCAAAATCTAATAGGGCGTACATTTGAAATACCTTTTAAAGTTTTGAAAGCTCTTTCAATGATCTCTTTGTCAAAATACAATCTCACCATTTCTTTGTCGGAGATCTTCTTCGTAGAAAATATACACGAGTATCCATCAAGCTCCTCATCTTTCTTTAACACATCAGTTCTTATTCTTCCCCTGGGAGTCAAGTGCTTTCTAAGTCCTTCTTCAATTTTTTTATTTTTATTTATTAACTCCTGAGCATTTAGAATCCTTTTCCTCCTTGACTCTGTGATTTCTGTTTTTTTAGATTCATTATAGCAGATGACAAGCTTTCCTTTAATCGATCCGAATGAATGAGGTATACCTTTAACGTAAAAAATACTTTCTCCAATTGTCACCATATTTGAAATATTATTTATAGAATCATTCTTTATAGTTCGTCTTATGATAGCTTTTTCTTTTTCTCGCATAGGCAAGCCACACAACGTGTGCCAGCCTAAATCCCCTATGAAATCAATGTTTTTCTCGGATACTATGCCTCGATCATAGATGAGTAGTCCAGACTGAAGACTGTGTTGAGAAAAATTATTGGAAACGTCCGCTAGAGTTTTACTGTCATGGATATTTCCATCAAAGGTTTTGTGGAATACTGGAATTCCGTCCTTTTGAGTCGTTGCAAGTGCTATTTGGATAAGATCATTTTGTCGACGCCCATCTTTACTTCTTTCCACTTTCCCCATAACACAATGCTTCCCATAAAAATAAGTGTTTGTTAGATCATATACTATTCCTTTAGAGTCCAACCTATACATCTTTTTTACGTTGCTAAAAATAGACCTTTGATAAATCTCTATTTGATCATCATTTATACTATCCATTGCTTTAACTAATCGAGCTTCCGTTAGATTTCCTAAATCTAAAAGAAGATTTAAGTCTGTCCTCTCGTACCATTTTGGCATATTACGTACACTTCTATAATCCATACAGTGGGCATAAATCATACTGAGAATCTCATCAGAATATTCACCTAAAATTTCTGGAAGTTTAATTTTTTTTGAGATACTATGGAATAGTAAAAGGGGGCCATATACCTTAACTCCATCCACTTGGAGATCTTTTGATGAGAGAGAAAGCACAACTTCTCCATTAATCTCTTTTCCAATATAACGAATATGCTTTTGAACCGATTTCCCATTGATCCATTTGCTCTCAACTTCAGCCAAATAAACTTGTCCATCCTTCTTTTTTATTCTTCTAATGAAACTCATCGCATATCCTCCTAGCAATCCTGCTGTATATATTATACATCAGGATTGAGCATAGGCAAGAGTATTTATCTCTAAAAATTCTATAAAATCCTACTTTTTACGAGGGGGAATAAGAAATTTTCCAGATTCTGAGCAGAACTTAAATCCTAGTGTATATTTTTTGTCGGGAATTTAGGTAATTAACCTGAGTTCGTGCTCAAAAATGTACACTACAGACGGACGTTTTCTTGACAAGACTTTTTCCAATAGATCTTAGTATTTCTTCCTGAACTTTATTCAAAGCTACTGTTTTGATAAGTCTAGTACAGCATAACCTTAAATTTCAATATATTTGACTTGTATTTTTGTTGTTCCTATAATATTTGTTGTAGTTTAATAAAAAGTCCAAGGAGGGGATATGAGATCAAAGATGAAATTAAAAACAAAGGCAAGAGCAAATCCAAAAGCAAAAAGAAAGCCAAAAGTAAGGATAAAGTTAAAGAGTTCAGAGAAGACAAAATTAGAGAAGATGTTGAAGAAGGGAGTGAATCAGTCTCGAGTTTTAACACGAGCCAGGGTTTTACTTTTAAGCCATCAAGGGAAGGGTTCCACAGAGGTTTGTGAGATTCTTGGAGTGAGAACTTTAGGGACTATTCAAAATATCAAAGAAGGGTACTTGAAGGGAGGATTAGGGAGAGCACTTTATGATGCTCCTCGTCCTGGAAAGCCTCCTAAGTTTACAGGGAAGCAAAGGACGAAGATTACGAGTTTAGCTTGTACGAAAGCTCCTGAAGGTTATGGTCGATGGAGTTTACAGATGCTATCTGATAAGTTGGTTGAGTTAAATGTTGTAGACTCTATTTCTCACACCCATGTGGGTCGTATATTAAAAAAAACGAAGTCAAACCTCATTTAAAAAGACAGTGGTGTTTAAGCAAGATCGATTCTCATTTTATTTGCCAAATGGAGTCTGTTTTAGAAGTTTATGAAAGAAAGCTAGATTCTAATCGTCCTGTTCTTTGTTTTGATGAGCGTCCTTGTCAATTGATAGAAGATGTTTTGATGCCAGTTCCTGTAAGCCCTGGAAAAGAAAAAAGAGAGGATTATCATTACAAAAGAAATGGAACCTGTGTTGTGTTCTTAGCCATAGAGCCATTGAGTGGAAGAAGAATTGTAGAGGTAAGAAAGAGAAAAACAAAGAAAGATTATGCTCTTTTCATGAAAAAAATGTCCTTATATTATAAGGACGTAGACAAGATCACATTGATACAAGATAATTTAAACACTCACAATGGCTCTTCTTTTTATGAGAACATGCCAGCTCAAAAGGCCTTGGAGTTAAAAAATAGACTTGAGATGATTTATACTCCTAAAAAGGCCAGTTGGTTAAATATGGCAGAGATCGAGTTTTCGGCTCTTTCAAAGCAATGTTTAAACCGACGTATAGGAAGTTTTGAACAACTAAAAAAAGAAGTAGAAACTTGGACCCGTAAGAGAAACAAAGATAGAATCAAAATCAATTGGCAGTTTACAAATAATAAGGCTAGAAATAAGTTTAAGAGGCATTATGAAAATATTAAAATTTAATGTTATGCTGTACTAGTTTTATTTTTTCGGTCATAAAGATAGACATTATACATGCTACCGAGTTCTTCAAGAGCTTCCTCTGGAGACATCTGCATCTTTTCAAGCTTCATTTTTAGAATTGAAAGTATCAGACAAGATAAATAGCATATAAAGACATGTGATTGAACTCTGTTGTAAAGCCAATGACGAATTGGTCTCAAATTTGTTATTCCCTTTAAGGTCCTAAAAAATTTTTCGATTACCTCTTTCTTATAGTACAAATTAACAATATCTTTTGCAGAGATCTTTTTTGTAGAAAATATACAAGAGTAACCATCAAACTCAGATTCTAAATTCAACCGATCTCTCCTTAATCTTCCTGTTGGAGTAAGGTATTTTTCCAAACCTGGTTTTATATTTTTAGACAAAAGAATTTGTGCGTTTGCAATTTCGTCCAAACGAGATTCTCTTATACCTAAAGCTCTCCTTTGATTGTAACAAACAACTAAACGTCCTTTGATTTTTCCAACATTGTGATTAATGCTCTGAGCATACAAGGTACCACTTGATAACCTGATGCGATGGGATACATCAACAATAGAGTCTAGCCTTATCATTTTTCTAATCACATCCTTCTCTTTTTTTCTGAGAGCAATCCCACAAAGCGTATTCCAGCCCAATTCATTGATTTCATTGAGGTTTCTCTCTGAGAAAATGCCCCTGTCGTAAACAAACATTCCTCCACTTAGTCCATAGTTTGCAAATCCATCGGATAAACTTAGTAGAGTCCTGCTATCGTGTATGTTTCCACTAAAAGTTTTATGAAACACTGGTATTCCTTCTTTTTGAGTTGTCACCAAACCAATTTGAATCAAAGGATTTCCACGTTTCCCATCCTTACTCTTTCCTAATTTTCCAAGCTGACATTTGCTACCATAAAGGTATGTATTGGTAACATCGTACACCAACCCTTTTAGCTCAAGATTGTACCTTTTCTGAACACCTTGAAATATTTTCTTCTGTAAATTTTCTGGATCACTCTCTAAAGAATCTAGAGCAGAAAGCAAACGACTTTCGGTTAGATCCTCTAAATTTAGCAAAGTGTTTAAATCTGTTCTCTCATACCATTTTGGCATTTTTCTAAGGCTTTTGTAATCTAAACAGTGAGCATAGACCATGCTTAATATTTCATTGGAGTATTGGCCAAGAGATTTTTGCAAATCTATTTCTCTAGCTATTTTATCTAAAACAAGCAAAGGACCATAAACCTTGACCTTTTCTATTTCAAGATCAGATGAGCTCATTGAAATTACAGTTTCACCATTCTCTTCCTTCCCGATGTACCGAATATGCTTTTGGATAACTTTTCCATCAACCCTTTTGTTCTCTACTTCTGCAAGATATGTCACCTTTCCTCTTTTTATTCTTCTGATAAAGCTCATATTTCTCCCTCCTATAGTGTAATATATTACACTACAAAGGAAAATGCAAGGCAAGTTATTTTTTGTGATTTTATCTAAAAATTGAAAATTCCCCTATGAAAACTGAGATTTTTATGGAAAATAGGAAATTATAGCTTTGTAGTGTACATTTTTAGTCACGAGTTTAGGTATATTGATAAAGACCTTTCAGGAAAGAACATGAATAGGCCTGCTTTTCAAAAAATGTGTAAAGACATAGTTTCAAGAAAAGTCAATGCTGTTATTGTCACAGAGCTTTCAAGGCTTAGTCGAAGTGTGAAGGACTTTTGCCATTTTTGGGATTTTTTAAAAGAGCATAATGTGAAGTTTTTTAGTTTGAAAGAAAACTTTGATACTTCAACAGCTATTGGGGAGCTTATGGTCATTCAAGCCATTAGTTTTGCTCAGTTTGAAAGACAGACCATTGTGGAAAGAACAAAAAACGGCATACAGGCAAGAGCTGAAAGAGGGCTTTCTAATGGTGGTCAAAGAGCTTTAGGCTATGACTCTCACCCTACAAAAAAATGTCATCTTATAGTAAATGAAGAAGAAAAAATCATTGTAAATTTTATTTTTAATAAATTCCTAGAGCTTGGATCTTTATCTAAAACATTAAATTTTTTAAATAAAAATGGCTACAAAACAAAGTCTTCTGTAAATAAAGGAGGGAAGCAAAGAGGCGGAAGTCGCTGGACACTAACAACCTTGTACACCCTGCTTACAAACCTTGTTTATATTGGAAAAAGAGAGTTTAACAAAAGAAATAGAAACAAAAATCAATTAGAGCTAAGCCTTTCTGAAAGATATAAGGTCTATGATAGCCAATGGCCTGCTATTGTATCTCAAGAACTATTTAATGAAGTTCAAGAACGTTTAGAAAAGAATAAAAAAGAATTAAGAAAAAGCCATCATTGTTACATTCTTTCAGGCTTAGCTTATTGTGGGCTTTGTGGTCAAAAACTTTCAGGAGTAGGAGCTAATGGCAACAATAGAAAGTACTTCTATTACTCCCACAAAAGAAAAATGTTAACACAGGGAGACAGGCACTTAAAAAAATGTGAATTAGAGAACATCCCCGTTCATAGTCTAGAAGAAGCTGTAAATTTTAGAATTAAAAATCTTGTGAAAAATAAAGCCTTTCTTTTAGAGCTAGTCAAAAATAACAACATGCAGAATCAGGAGAGACTGAAGAATAATACCAATTACAGAAATTAATTCGACATTTTCATGTTCAAATTTAAAATTTTAAAATTGACTTAAGGAAAAGCTTCAGTTAGGAGATTTTAAAAAAACTTCTTTTAAGGTGAGTTTAAGTTTTCATAAGATAAGTTTATTTCAGGTATATCTATTTGTTGTGTGAATCGATTGATGGGTTAAAATAAGTGAAAAAGTGAGGGTAAAATTTAAAATGACAAAAATCAGTTAAACAATTTAATTTATAGGTTCAAATTAATTTACAAGCTTGATTCATCTTGTTGTTTTGCCCAAGATCGAGTGCATAATTTTTTAATCCTGCCCTCCTGATCGCAAAAAGTATTCCAGGCCTCACAACAAGTATTCACTATATGGTCATAGTTTTTAAAACATGCATTCGATAATTTGATCCTTCGTAATTGTTGCCAGACTTGTTCCATGGGATTTAATTCTGGACTATAAGGAGGTAAAGGCATCAGGGATAAATTCTTAGGAACTATCAAAGTCTCTGTGGTATGCCAACTGGCTCTGTCCATTAAAACAATTCCATGATAGTTTTCTTGAATATTTTTAGATATCTCATCTAAGTGAATTTGCATCATCCCTGAATTACATTCCGGTAAAATCCAAGCACAGCCTTTATCTTTATCCGGACAAACTGCTCCAAAAATATAAGTGGATAAAAATTGTCTTTGCCTCACAACTCTAGGCCGTGTGCCTTTTCTTGCCCAAATCCTGCTCAAAGAACCTTGCTGAGCTTATTCTGCATTCATCCTGCCACCAAATCTCTATTTTATGAGTCTGAATCTTTTCTTTTATTTTCTCCACCTCTTCTGGAAAATGTTCCTTAAACTGTTCCATAGCTTCTTAATGAACTTTTAGGATGAAGAGAACGACCACTGATCCATACAATATTAAGACGGTCTAAAGAAACATAAACCCCAGAAAGAGAATAGCAACAGTCAAATTCATCTGCTAAAAGTTTCTGTATTTCCTTTGCTCCTATGCTTCCTCCCTCTCTTTTGTCTTGAATTTCATCTAACTTGATTTTGAAGTTCTCTTCTTCTGTCACTGGCAAACGAGGCTTGCGTCCTCTGCCTTCTCGATCTATCAATCCCTCGTAATCAAAGTCTACAAAAGACTGTAACCAAGATTTGATACTGTGACGGTGATACAAAACCATACCTGCTGTTTCTTGAATCGATTTTCCTTCTTGCATATGCTGCAAAGCCAATAATTTTGTCTTGATGTTGGCACTTCTTTCTACTTTGTAAGTAGCTAGAAAATTAACCCTTGAATCTGTGTAACTAAATCTTTTTTCGACATGACTCTAAAAATGTAGCAGAGTTTTATCAAAAAGCCAGGACGCAATACGTTAAAAGAATGTCGAATTAATTTTTGGAAATGGTATAAGACGACGTTAAAGATGAGGCCTGTTTATCATTGGAAAAAAAGAAGAATAGAAACTCACATTGCCATTTGTTTTTTAGCCTATGCGATCTCTTACACAATGGTTTATAAACTCAAACAAGCAGGACTTAATTTAAGCTTTGAAAGAATGAGAAAGATCTTAAAAAGAGATCAGTACAGTATTTTAGAAGAAAAAAAGACGAAAAAACTTTATCGCCTTCCCTCAGGTTGTACAAAGGAAGTAGAAGAAATTTATAGTGCTTTTTCGCTTAAAAGAAACTCTTCTATGAGCCTCATTCCCACAACATCTGTCGACCTTTAAAAAACCCTTTCCTGTGGCCCCAAAAATTGTAACTATTTGAAATTATTCACTTGTTGCAGTGTGTTGTGTCGAAGTCAGGACAATCTTTGTGACTAAATCTTTTTTGACACTTTAAAAATTTAACAGAGTTTGATCAAAAAGCCAGGATGCTATGCGTTAAAAAATGTCGAATTATTTTTTGGAAATGGTATAATCAAAGTTTAATGAACTCCCATAGAGAAAGCCTAAAGAAAGTCAATAACGACACACAGGGGCTTACACAGGCCTTAGCAAGAGCTACCAGCAATAAGGCAAGAGATTTTTTGCTCGAACAAATTAACTCTTTAAATGACAAATCTAGTGAAATTAAACAAGAAGTAGAAAGACTTAAAAACGAAAGAACTTCCTTTAAAGAAACCGTTATCTCAGCTGAAAATATTTTTTCAGCCTTACAAATAGTCAATAAAAAATTATCTAAAATAACGCAGTGCCAAAGAAAAGAACTCCTCTCAAACATTATAAAAAAAGTCACAGTCTATAAAGATAAAATAGCTGTTCAGTACTTTGGATATACCGATCTTCCATTAAGTAATAACGAACACCAAGCTCATAATGACATGGTCATAGGTTCGTATAATGTTCGTATTGGTGAGCCTGAGAAGACTTGAACTTCTGACCTCACGCTTATCAAGCGTGTGCTCTAACCAACTGAGCTACAGGCCCCGTTAGCTTGCTCTTTCAAAACTAAATAGCTTCATAAGTACTCCTTTAGTTTGACCATAAAATGTAAGTGTTTTAAAAAAATCACTTAACTTTTTTATATTCCTTAGAAAGGAGGTGTTCCAGCCACAGGTTCCCCTACGGCTACCTTGTTACGACTTCACCCCAATCGTTGATCATACCTTGGGCACTTACCTCTAAAAGTTAGCTCAGTGACTTCTGGTATAACCCACTTTCATGGTGTGACGGGCGGTGTGTACAAGACCCGAGAACGTATTCACCGCGACATGCTGATTCGCGATTACTAGCGATTTCAACTTCATGAAGTCAAGTTGCAGACTTCAATCCGAACTGAGACCAGCTTTAAGGGATTGGCTTCACTTTTCAGCTCTGCAACCCTCTGTACTGGCCATTGTAGCACGTGTGTAGCCCTAGTCATAAGGGCCATGAGGACTTGACGTCATCCCCACCTTCCTCCGACTTAATGTCGGCAGTTTCTTTAAAGTGCCCAACTGAATGCTGGCAAATAAAGATAGGGGTTGCGCTCGTTGCGGGACTTAACCCAACATCTCACGACACGAGCTGACGACAGCCATGCAACACCTGTGTAAGTACCCCGAAGGGAAACACCATCTCTGGTAATCGTCACTTACATGTCAAGACTAGGTAAGGTTTTTCGCGTATTATCGAATTAAACCACATGCTCCACCGCTTGTGCGGGTCCCCGTCAATTTCTTTGAGTTTTAGCCTTGCGACCGTAATCCTCAGGCGGGATACTTAACGCGTTAACTTCAGTACTGAAGGGGTCAAATCCTCCAACACTAAGTATCCATCGTTTACAGCGTGGACTACCAGGTTATCTAATCCTGTTTGCTCCCCACGCTTTCGGGTCTCAGCGTCAGTATTGGCCCAGATTGCCGCCTTCGCCTCCGGTGTTCCTCCTGATATCTACGCATTTCACCACTACACCAGGAATTCTACAATCCTCTACCATACTCAAGCTAGTAAGTATCAAAAGCACTTCCTAGGTTAAGCCTAGGGCTTTCACTTACGACTTTACTAGCCGCCTACACCCACTTTACGCCCAATAATTCCGAGCAACGCTTGGACCCCTCGTCTTACCGCGGCTGCTGGCACGAAGTTAGCCGGTCCTTTCTTCTAGGGTACCTTCATTTTTTTATTCCCCTAGGACAGAGCTTTACAACCCGAAAGCCTTCTTCACTCACGTGGCATTGCTGCGTCAGGGTTGCCCCCATTGCGCAAGATTCCCTACTGCTGCCTCCCGTAGGAGTCTGGACCGTGTCTCAGTTCCAGTGTGGCTGGTCATTCTCTTAAACCAGCTACCGATCGTAGCCTTGGTAAGCTTTTACCTTACCAACAAACTAATCGGACATAGACCCATCTTTTAGCGATAAATCTTTAACCTCTAAGTCCGTAGACTTCGTGGTCTCATGCGGTATTAGCTACCTTTTCAGGTAGTTGTTCCCCACTAAAAGGCAGGTTATCTATGTATTACTCACCCGTGCGCCACTCATACTCGCCCCGAAGGACTTTCCTCGTTCGACTTGCATGTATTAGGCATGCCACCAGCGTTTGCTCTGAGCCAGAATCAAACTCTTCAAAAAATCTTAAAAGATTTAAATTCTCATATTTCTCCTACATTTTTCAATTGAAAAATGTAGGATTTTTATTCTAAAAAAGCACAAAGTAAAGCTATTTAGTTTTCAAAGAACAAAGGGCAAAAGCCCATACAGTAAAAATAATTTAAAACAAAAAGAAAAAAAAAGCAAATCATTTTTTCAATAACTTTGCATTTAACAATAAAAACCTCATAAAGAAAGATTGTGCATAGCATTAAAGTCTTTTCTCCACCTCAAAAAACACTATTGCCTAATTTTAGAGCTAACCAAAAAGGACAAAATTTCATAAGAAAAAGAAAAAGTTTAAGAAAAATAGTAGGAAATCTCAAAAGCTTTCTTTCTTAAGTTTTTCATTGACTTAAAGCTGTTTGTTTTTTTATCTTAAAACAACAGCTTTAAATAGTTTGCGGGTGTAGCTCAGTTGGCTAGAGTGCAACCTTGCCAAGGTTGAGGCCGTGGGTTCAAATCCCATCATCCGCTCCAATTAAACAACATAGCTCAGCGTTATTGCATCAGTCCTCTTTTTGTATCCGTTTCTATCTCACCTGAACAAGACATTATTGTCCAAGTGGAAAAAACCACATCCTCCCATGCCATCTCCTTATTTCTTGAGAAAATGAGACCATGGATTGAAAAAACCATTAAAAACCTTGAAAAAATCAAAAAACTCTATCCTCCTCATCAATTTATAGAGGGAGAGAAGTTTTTGCTAAAAGGAAAAGAGTTGGTTTTAACTTATGAAAAATCCTCCCAAAAAAGAATCTATGTCAATTACGATGAACGTTTTTTAAATGTAAAAACACCTTCATCCTGGATGATCGACGAATTGTCCTATCCTCAAAAAGAAGAGGTTCAAAAGCACATCATCTTATTTTACAAAAAGCAAGGTTTTGAGTTTCTTAAAAAAAAGTAACTGCTCACCTACATTGTTCAGTTATCCCTAACTTTAGACCTGTTTTAAGATAAAAGTCTTGCTCTTACAGATTTTCTTTTAAATACTCTTTTCAAATGACAATAAATAAGACCTCCATCAGAAATGAGATTGAAAATATAAGAAGTGACTTTGATAAGCTTGCAAAGAAAGGTTCTGTGCCTACTGAGATTTCTGTGATTGTTGAATCTCTCTTTAAGGTTGTGAACATTCTGATTGTTGTGCTTTTAGAAAAACAGGTTCGAAAAAATTCCAGCAACAGCGGGCTTCCTCCTTCGCAAGATTTTAGTCGTCAAGGGATGAACTTCCCCTGTTTCTACGGACAGTCAATTTTCTCTTAAAGTCTCCATAAAATGGAGGTAATACCAATCCATGTAAATTGCAATTTTTTTCTCCAACTCTTCTTTCGTTGTACAGTCTTTGTATTCCAGTTCATCCTTCAACGTATGGAAAAAGCTCTCCACAAACGCATTATCATAACAATTTCCTTTCCTAGACATAGATTGCTTGAGGCCAAAGAATTTCAATTCTTTTCTAAACCCTTCACAACAATATTGAACCCCTTGATCCGAGTGGATTATCAAGCCCTCTAAGTTCCCAGAAACAGATTGGACTGCGGCTCTCAGAGCCTGTTTTGAATGAACCCCGTCCAAGCTCTCACAGAGCTTCCAAGACTTAATCTCTCGATTATAGACATCTAAAAATACAACCAAATACAGAAATTTATCTCTAAAAGGAATATAGGTTAAATCCGAACACCATACCTGGTTTTCTTTTCCTGCTTGGCTCTGTCCTGTCTTAAACAACCGAGGAGACTTAATCATGAGAGGGTTATTCTTTGTTGTTCTAGGAACATAGGATTTTTTCTGACGGGCACTGAGATTCTTTAGTTTCATAATTCGAGCTACTTTGTTTTCTCCAGCACTCACTCCGCAACGCTTTAATTCCCTATACACCCTGGGGGAACCATAACAGCCTTTATTTTTTTTAAGGCTCCTCCCGGGAATCTGTGGGTGAAAAGTAGCTAGAAATCCCCCAAAAAGGCTCATATTAATCAAAGCAAGAGTAAGACATCCTATCTTGTATTTTTGAGTTCTTTGAGGCCCTTACTGGCCTCTATCACCTCCGGTGATTGAACTCAAAAACATTCATTTTATTTGCTTTTATTTGCTGTGTTACATTAAAATTTTAAAAAAGAAGCAACTACTTCCCAGATGCCTTAAAATGTTATTCAAAAAAAAAAAAAAAGGAGGGAAGAGATGCTTTTGAAGACTATACTAAATGATTGTTTAAGATGGAAGTCTTTTGTATACGGAGACATTTATTTTTCAAAAGATAGAAAGTCAATTAATGTTCCTATTAAGGCTCGTAAAAATGGCCAAGCTTTTTGTAGTGTTTGTAAGAAGCCCTGTTCAGTGTATGACAGCAGTAAATCATCACGGGACTTTGAATCCCTTCCTATTTTAAGTTACAGGGTGTTTTTTGTTTATTTTGTAAGAAGAGTTAATTGTCCTTGCTGTGGGGTAAAAGTTGAGTATTTACCTTGGGCCGATGGTAAGAAGAGTTTAACGATCTTTTACATGAAGTATTTAGCAGACTGGTGTCGTCACCTGTCTTGGAAAGAGGTTTCTTGTAAGTTTCATGTCAGTTGGAATCAGGTCTATGCTTCGGTAGAATGGGTCGTAGAATATGGTTTAAAACAAAGGGTTTTAAAGGGAATACAAGCTATAGGAGTCGACGAGATACAATGGAAAAAGAACCATTAGTATCTCACCTTAATCTATGAAATAAGCAAAGAAAGTGTTCGTTTGCTATGGATAGGAGAAAAAAGAACAGAAAAGAGTTTCAACAAGTTTTTTGATTTACTAGGAGAGAAGTCAAAAGAGATATGGTTTGTGTGCTCTGATATGTGGAAGCCTTATTTAAAAGTCATAAAGGAGAGGGCAAGTGGAGCTTTACACATATTAGATCGGTTTCATATCGTAGCAAGACTCAATAAGGCTTTAGACGAAGTGAGAGCTTCAGAACACAAAAAAATGAAAGAAGACGGGTATGAACCCCTTTTAACAAAAGCTAGATGGCCCTTGTTAAAAAATGCAGAAAATTTAAAATCTTATGAGAAAGTAAAATTAAGGCATTTAATACAGTACAATTTAAAAAGTATCCGCTGTTATTTTTTAAAAGAAGACTTCCGACAGTTATGGACCTATGTTTCACCAACTTGGGCTGGTAAATTTATAGACAGTTGGACGAGACGAGTCATGCTTTCAAAAATTGAACCTATGAAAAGAGAAGCAAAAACCATACGAAGACATAATACCAATTACAGAAATTAATTCGACATTTTTATGTTCAAATTTAAAATTTTAAAATTGACTTAAGGAAAAGTTTCAATTAGGAGGCTTTAAAAAAGTTTTTTTTGAAGGGAGGTTGAGTTTTCATAAGATATGTTTATTTTATGTATATCTATTGTTGTGTGAATCGATTGATGGGTTAAAATAAGTGTAAAAAAGTGAGGTTAAGATGTAAAATGAAAAAAATCAGTTACGCAATTTAATTTATAGGTTCAAATTAATTTACAAGCTTGATTCATCTTGTTGTTTTGCCCAAGATCGAGTGCATAATTTTTTAATCCTGCCCTCCTGATCGCAAAAAGTATTCCAGGCCTCACAACAAGTATTCACTATATGGTCATAGTTTTTAAAACATGCATTCGATAATTTGATCCTTCGTAATTGTTGCCAGACTTGTTCCATGGGATTTAATTCTGGACTATAAGGAGGTAAAGGCATCAGGGATAAATTCTTAGGAACTATCAAAGTCTCTGTGGTATGCCAACTGGCTCTGTCCATTAAAACAATTCCATGATAGTTTTCTTGAATATTTTTAGATATCTCATCTAAGTGAATTTGCATCATCCCTGAATTACATTCCGGTAAAACCCAAGCACAGCCTTTATCTTTATCCGGACAAACTGCTCCAAAAATATAAGTGGATAAAAATTGTCTTTGTCTCACAACTCTAGGTCGTGTGCCTTTTCTTGCCCAAATCCTGCTCAAAGAACCTTGCTGAGCTTATTCTGCATTCATCCTGCCACCAAATCTCTATTTTATGAGTCTGAATCTTTTCTTTTATTTTCTCCACCTCTTCTGGAAAATGTTCCTTAAACTGTTCCATAGCTTCTTAATGAACTTTTAGGATGAAGAGAACGACCACTGATCCATACAATATTAAGGCGGTCTAAAGAAACATAAACCCCAGAAAGAGAATAGCAACAGTCAAATTCATCTGCTAAAAGTTTCTGTATTTCCTTTGCTCCTATGCTTCCTCCCTCTCTTTTGTCTTGAATTTCATCTAACTTGATTTTGAAGTTCTCTTCTTCTGTCACTGGCAAACGGGGTTTACGTCCTCTGCCTTTTCGATCTATCAATCCCTCGTAATCAAAGTCTACAAAAGACTGTAACCAGGATTTGATACTGTGACGGTGATACAAAACCATACCTGCTGTTTCTTGAATCGATTTTCCTTTTTGCATATGGTGCAAAGCTTGAAGTTTTATCTTGATGTTGGCACTTCTTTCCACTTTGTAAGTAGCTAGAAAATCATACCCTTGAATCTGTGTAACTAAATCTTTTTTCGACATGACTCTAAAAATGTAGCAGAGTTTGATCAAAAAGCCAGGACGCTATGCGTTAAAAGAATGTCGAATTAATTTTTGGAAATGGTATAAGCTACTTATTCTTAATTACTTCAAGGCTAAAAAAGCCTTCTCCTCAGGGATTGTAGAGGGTTTAAACAACAAAGTAAAACTCACTATGAGAAAATCTTACGGCTTTAGAACCTCTAAAGCTATAAAAATCGCCTTATATCATAACCTTGGAAAACTGCCAGAACCTCCGGAAACCCACAGATTCTTTTGAGGAGGCTTTTTTAAAAATAGATTCTATGTTTTTCTCCAGATTTTTATCCTTTTCAAGCTTTCCCCTGGTTTTTAAAAAACTATAAAAACCAGAACGAGATCCTCTTAATAATTCGCAAATGCGAAGCACTGGATGCCCTTTCTCTTTTACATAAAACATAGCCTTAAATCTCATTTCAGGATTTCCTTTGAAAAAAAAGCCGCTGCCTCTTTCAATATACCTACACTCCGCCTCTCATAGACCAGCTCCTTTTTTAACCTCTTTATTTCCTCCAATGCCGAAGCCAAGTCATGGGAAGCTTGTCTTTCTACTTCAGGCTTTAGAAAACGCTTCCAAGAGCTTATCACTTGGAAATTTCTCAGTCCTAGCTTCTCTGAGGCTTCCTTTGCACCTATTTCCTCTGCCAATTCAATGGCTTGCTTTTTAAACTCTTCCGAGTACTGTTTTACTTTTTCCATTCTTTCTTTTACCTCCATTTTATGGAGACTTTAAGAGAAAATTGACTGTCCGCAGAAACAGGGGAAGTTCAAGTTCTGTGGAGTTCAAGATTGTCACGATTATGAGCTTTATTTGGCTATCAATGATATAGAGCACACAAAAACAAAGGCAAGACATCCTCAAACCAATGGCATCTGTGAAAGATTTCATAGAACAATTTTAGAGGAGTTTTATCAAGTGGAGTTTAGAAAAAAAGTGTACAAAAGCATAGAAGAGTTGCAGTCTGACCTTGACTTGTGGCTTGTGAAATATAATGAAAGGAGGACTCATCAGGGAAAAATGTGTTGTGGTCGAACACCTATGGAAACTTTCCTTGACGGAAAACAAAAAGTAAGGCAAAAGATGATTGAACAGAACGAAAACTGACAGACAGTTTTTTATCAACCCAGAAAGGGTAACTGTCAGATCATATAACGTCTATTACATTTATCAACCCAGAAAGGGTAACTGTCAGATCATATAACGTCTATTACAAATTATTCTTTTAAGAACTTCTCTAATACTTTTGTAACGGGGAAGGCCTTAGGAAAACGTCTTACAACACCGTTTTACAACAAGATCAATAAAAACTTCTCCTTTAAAATCTAAGAAATATCCTCCTCAGTAGAAGTCAAGGGCGGTCATATAGTGCTTCCGTTTAGGTTTTCAGGTTCCTAAGATGGAGAAGTTATCAGTTATCAAAGTTTCTAATTTAGGCCTGTGTTTTCGTATTCCTCTAAAAAATTGACTTAAACTTCCCTTGAAATCGTCATAGTTTTCATAATATCGATTCGCCGTGACCTCTTTTTTCATAAACTTCCAAAGTCTTTCTATAGGATTTAAATTCGGTGAGTACGGAGGAAGATAAACAAGTTTTATATTCAACTCTTTCGCTAACTTCTTGACAGACTTCGATCTATTGTATCCGGCCCCATCTAAGATAGTCGAACGTGAAAAATGCACAAACAGCTAAAAACACTTGTTTTTTTGTAATTTTTGCATAAAAATAATTGCAAGGAAGTGGAAAAACAGATAAAAAACCTTGCAAAACAGAAAGGAAAAAAGATGAGGCCAAAAGACATGTTCAGCACACAAAAGAGAAGCCCTCTTAATTTTAGAGTAAACGACATTGTTCATAAGAAGCATCCGCTTGTCATTTTAGCTAATAAAATAGACTGGGATCGTTTTGATAAAGATTTTGGTTCGAAGTATGATGAAAAAAAAGGTCGTCCAGGTCTTTCAACTCGTTTAATGGTGGGACTTCAGTGCTTGAAATACATTTATAATTTAAGTGACGAGAAGACAATAGAAATGTTCAAAGAGAGTCCTCAATGGCAGTATTTTTGTGGTCAGCCTTTTTATTCTTATGAAGATCCCTGTGATAGAAGTTCATTGACTAACTGGAGAAAGAGGATGGGGGCTGAGAAGATAGAAGTTCTCTTAGAGGAAACCATTGATTTAGCTTTGAGAGAGGATTTTGTAAAAAAAAAAGAGTTTGAGAATGTAGTTGTTGATACAACTGTTCAAGAGAAAGCAATAGCTTTTCCTACAGACAGCCGTCTTTATTACAAAGCTTTAAAGACTTTAGTTCACAGGGCTAAAAAAGAGGGTTTAGTTTTACGTCAAAGCTATAAAAGAAAGGCCAAGGAGTGTTTGTTTAAGAATGCTCGTTATGCTCATACAAGAAAAATACGTTTAGCAAGAAAACAGCAAAGAAAGCTTCATACTTATCTAGGTCGTGTGATAAGAGATGTTACAAGAAAAGGAGGTCCTAAGTTCTTGGAAGAGAATACATCTTTAAAAAGATGTTTATCTTTATGTGTAAGAATTTATAACCAAAAAAGAGGGGATAAGAACAAGGTGTATAGTGTTCATGCTCCTGAGGTTTATTGCATAGGGAAGGGCAAAGCCCATAAAAAATATGAATTTGGCAATAAGGTGAGTGTGGCAACTTCATCAAAAAATTGCTGGGTTTTAGGGGTAAAGTCATTTGAAAAAAATGTATCAGATGTTCACAGTTTAAAGCCAGCCTTATCTCAAGTTGAATCCTTAACAAAGGTTAAGGCAAAAAATTTGTATGTAGATAAAGGTTATCGTGGCAAAGAGCATCATCCTTCGGGAGTTAATGTTCATATTGGGGGAATGAGTAAAACATTAAGTCCCTACAAAAGAAAACTTCACAGAAGAAGAAGTTCAGTTGAGGCAATCATTGGTCATATGAAAATAGATTCTCGTATGGGAAGGAACTTTTTATTAGGATCACAAGGGGATGCTATTAATAGTCTTTTATCAGGAGTTTCTCAAAATTTTAGAAAGTTAATGCTAGAGGTGCGTCTTTTTTCGTTTTTTTCACTGAAATGGCTTAAAAGGCCTGTACGCCTTCTTGAAAACTACTGTTTTGTTTAAGTTATGAAAAAATATTTAACCCTCTATAGTAGAAAGTAACAGGAATAAAGATCATACAGCATAAAAATCCTAGGCTTTTGTCAATTTTTCACGTTCGACTAAGATAAGATGAATCTCTTTTTCATCGGGATGCTTCTTAATGAATATGATAGAGCATATCACATAGAAAAACTTCGTTAACTGTCTTATAACTCCTGACTACTGTCTTCAAGCTATTGATCTCAATAGCTCCACAAACATTCACTCTTTTTCTCCAGCCTGAATTGGTCTTCACTTCAAACTTCTTACCCTCTCTTATCCAACCATATGAAATCGTAGGGCCCCACTCAGGATGTGTGGAATCAGCAAAGTAAACAAGACCACCCTTCTTCTTAATTCTCTTGTATTTACGCACAAACTTTTTCTGCTCTTCTCTCTTCGCTTTGCCCGGTATCGCTGTGGCTTTTTTATAAGAAAAACCAAGGCGATGGAGAAGATCAATTACACCACTTGTTAAAGTACGTAACACCAAAATTCTCCTCAATGAACTGAATAAGGGCCTGTGATGATGGAAAAATTCTTTTCTCTAATTCCTTTAAAAGCATTTTCTCCTCTTTCTTAGTTAAAAAGGACCTTTTAGGATTGTAATTGTCGTTGATTAAATACTCTATCCCTCCTTTGTTATAACGCTCTCTATAGGCTCTTATCGTGCCCTCATCAAGGAAAAGAAAGTAGGAAATATCTTTACACAACTTACCTTTATCTAAATGGAGAATTGTCATAATCCTTTTTCCGTACCTAAGATTTTTCTCTAGAGATAGTTCATAGAGTAAATCTTTTCGCTCTTTTTTTGATAGAAACCCTGACATATGAAACTATTTTTAAAAATAAATGACTTTTTATCAAAGCCTTAGAATAAAAACTAGACCTCAACTCAAAAAAAACGGAAAACCTAAGCGGAAGCACTATATAACCGACTTACGTTAAAACAATGAGAAATAGAGGGTATTCTTCTTTAGAAGCGATCTCTATGGCTTTAAATAAAAACTTACGAGAGTGAGCAGTTACAAAAAAAGAATCATTTATTGGTCTAAAAAAACAGGACTTTATCCTAAGAGAGTGACCCTTAGAGGACAGAAAACTTTATGGGGAAGCTGTTCCGATGACAAAAAAATCAGTTTAAACTGGAAGTTAATTGCTTTTCATTTAAAATTTATTGATTACGTGATAGTCCATGAATTATGTCACATTAAGGAAATGTCCCATTCTCAAAAATTTTGGAATCTTGTAGAACAATACATTCCCTACTACGAAGAGATGAAAAGAGACTTTAAAGATGCTGTCTATAGAGTGGATTTTTTAAATAAAGATTTAAGAGCTTGACTAAAAAAACACCTCCAAAGAAAATAAAATCATGAAACAAATGATCTCAGAGTTTTTAAATCAAACTGTTGACCTTGTATGGGGCCTTCCTCTTGTAAGTTTACTTCTTTTAGGAGGCCTTTATCTTATGCTAGTATCTAGGGGTCGACCTTTGTTACAGATTTTTCATGCTTTTCAGATCACTTTAGGAAAAAAACACGTAGGCTCAAAAAAAGCTGAAGGGCAAATCACCCATTTCAAGGCTCTTTCTAACGCTCTATCTGCCACCATTGGCATGGGAAACATTGCTGGTGTAGCTATAGCTATTAAATTAGGAGGACCGGGAGCTGTTTTTTGGATGTGGATTGTGGCTTTTTTAGGAATGAACACAAAGTTTTTTGAATGCACTCTTGCGGTTTTACACAGAGCAAAAGACTACAAACATGAAGTTCAAGGCGGACCTATGTATTATATGTCTCAGACAAAAAACAAATTTTGGATCATTTTAGCTTATATTTTTGCCATTTCAGGTCTTTTAGGCACTATGACCATTTTTCAGATCAATCAGCTTACAAGTTTTTCTAAAGAACACCTTTCTATAAACCCTTTATTTTTTGGTGTTGCTGTGGCTAGTGTTGTGGCTTACCTTACTTTAGGAGGAGTAAGACGACTTTCCCGTATAACATCTCTTATTACACCTTTAATGTGCCTTCTTTATTTTTCTTTTTGTATCATTGTTTTAATCATGAACATAGAAAAAATCCCTTACCTTTTTAAACTGATTTTTCAAGGAGCTTTTCAGTTTGAAAGTGCTGCTTATGGAGGATTCATAAGCGTTATGCTCATAGGTGTTAAAAGAGCCTTGTTTTCAAACGAAGCAGGTGCAGGAACAGCCCCTATGGCTCACTCTAACGCTAAAACAAGTGAACCTATAGCAGAGGGTCTTGTCTCTATGGTAGGTCCTTTTTTAGACACTCTTATAATCTGTACTTGCACAGCCCTTGTCATTCTCTGTTATCTCACACAACAAGGTATGGAAAGCTCTTCTTTAGAATACAACTTAGCACATGCTAAAGAGGGAGTTCTTCTAACTTTAGATGCTTTTGAGTACTTTTTTTCTAATATAGGAGTAATTTTATTAGGAACCGCTGTTTTTTTATTTTCTTTTACAACCATTTTAGGTTATTCCAATTATTGTGAAAAATGTTGGCAGTTTCTTTTCAAAGGAAGAAAAGGTCTTGGCTTTTATTCTTTTGTGATTTTTTACAGCCTCACTATAGTTATGGGAGCTCTTTTATCTCTCAATGACGTAATTAACGTACTGGATATCGGCTTAGGCCTTATGGTTTATCCTAACATGCTATTTCTGCTTTGGTCTGCACGTTCTATAATGAAAGAGTATCACTCTTATGAATCAAAATACCTTAAAAAATAAATAAAAAATTTCTTTTTTACAAAATCTTTTAAAACTTTTAATGCTTGGAGATCAAGTTTTATCAAAGAAGATTTTTTTAACTTTTAAAAAAAGGACATATCTTAAAGCACTTCTTTAAAAATCAAAGCCCCTGCTTTTTAGAAGAGCCTGTAATCCAAATTTCAAGAAAAAGAGAAAAGTTCTACCTAAGAAAAACCACCTTATAAAGATAATTTTTCTTAGGGGATGGTTATTTCTTGAGGAGTCGTTGCATAGATAAAATTCTTATCCTTTCCTAATTGTCCGTGTTTACTACTAATCCATTAGTTTCAGATGTTTTTTTAAGTTTAAGAATACTACAGCTTAATGCAGTACTCCTATTGTATTATCTTCAGTTACACAATTTAGTTCACAGACTCCTTGCTTTGCCTGATGTGACCCTTTTGGAGGATGTCTACTACTTTTCTTCCACAGATTTTCGGGAGGAGTGAACTTCCCAATCTAGACCCTTTAAAACTAAGACCTTCTCTTTCATCACATGACTTTTCCTTTTTCAAAGAAACAGCCTTAAAAAGAGACTTCTTAGGGGATACTGTTGAAACATAAGACTTCTTCCAGTTATTGATTGTAGAGAGGCTGACTTTTGCTTCTTTACAAAATTTAGAAACCTTTTCCTCTTTCAAAAAATCTAGAATCTCTCTCTTAAGAGCTTCTGGGTAGCGGATAAGCTTCTTGTTGGAATTCTCCTCTCGACAAAGCTGTATCTTCTTTTTTAAATTAATCCCTTCTTCCATAAAATCCTCCCTCTTAAGAAAAATTTAATCTTGGATAGGGCGGTCATATAACCGACTTACTTAAAATAGAACTTAAGTATGAGGTTTTTGATTCTTTTTTTTCTTATCTTTCTTCCCATCCTCTTAGAGGCTTGTGATGAAGAAAACCCCTTCTCAAAACTTAACTCCATAACAACTCTTTTTTGCCCTCACCCACCTTGTCATTTTTTTAAGGCCCTTGTTGATGAAACCATCAGAAATGCAACTGTAAGAGTAGAAACAACAGTCATTTGTTCAGGACTTGTTATAAGACTTAAAAGAGGAGCAAAAAAATGTAAAGACCCTCTTCTTCTTACAGCAGGTCATTGTGTAGCACCTAGTAAAGATTATAAAGTTATTACGGTTTATAATCATAACGGTGATTTTGATATTCCAAGAAAGAATATCTTTTCTCTTCAAAAAAAATGTCTTAAACCTCACAACTGTCTTGTAAGTCCTGGTTATGTTCTGGATGATGAACTTCATTATTCAGGAGTGGATCAAGCCCTGATTCCTATGCCTAAACGATACCGCAAAAAAGGCAATATCCCTGCTTTTGAGATCGATATAGAAAGGGTAGCAAACAAAGAAGACTTAGATTCCTGCTTTAAAGACCCCTATCTTCAAGCAAGAATTACTTCAGTTTTAACAAAATCTCATTTAAAAAAGATGAAAAAAAATGAACTAAAAGCTATAAAAGATTACATACAAAGCCATACTTGCCACAATCTTAGTTGGATGAAAATACGAAAAAATGAAAGAGTGATCAAAAGGAGCCTAGGCCATAGATGTCCTGGTTTATATGGCATGTCGGGGTCTTTTATGAATTTTGAGTGTCATAACAAGAAAGCTCTTTTTGTTCATGAGGGACATCTCTTCATAGCTGCTAGTGATGAAGTTTACAACAGAGCAAAGGCAGGTGAGATCATTTACTCTTCTGAATATGAAAGAAAGGAATCTTTTAAAAACACAGCCATTTATATTGAACCTGAGCTTCTTGAATTTTATTTTAACAACTACTGTGATTCTAATGTGGCTTATCAAAAAGAAAAGACTCCTCCCGGGAACCCACAGATTCTTTTGAGGAGGCAAAAAATATTGACCTATGAATTTTCAAAGTCTTATACAGACATTTAAAAAATACCAGTCATAAGATTTTAAACGCTTTGGGAAGATGTTAGGAAATAAAATGAGAAAAAGAAGAAAAGTTTCCTCAGTAGAAGTCAAGGGCTGTTAAGAAACCGACTTACGTTGGACTGCATTGAAAAACTTAAAAAATCAAAAATAAAACTGCTCTAGAAGAAAATTGTGAGCAATGCCTGTTCTGCTCACTTAGGAGGAAAGAGTTTGGTAATGCACAGCATTAAGCCCATTATATTTTTAAGCTTATTTTTGTAGGTTATGGAGCTTCTGAGCTATTTGACTTACCTTACGAGAGACTTTGTTTTTGTGGAAGATACCTTTTTGACCAGCCTTTGCCATTTCTGTCATAAAAACGTGGAAGCTCTTTTTAGCTTCATCAATTTTTTTCTCTTCCAAATCCATCCTAAGCTTTTTTTCTAAGGTTCTTAAAGTCCTTTTAATGGATAAATGGTGGATTTTTTTCTTTTCTGACTGCCTAGCTCTTTTGGTTGCAGATTTATGGTTTGCCAATGGACACCTCCCATAGTTAAATTTTAGTATCGCAGTTTTTTAATAAAGGCAAGGAAAAAGACGTTTATGGAAAAAAAAGGACAAAGAAAGATCATCTGGTTTGCAGCTTTAATGTCTCTAGGTACTATGACAAGTCGTATTTTAGGTCTTATTCGAGATATCTCGCTTTCAAGCTTTTTTCCTCAAACTATAACTGATATCTTTCTAGTAGCCTTTCGTCTTCCCCAATTTTTTAGAAGGTTTTTAGGAGAGGGGGCTTTATCTCAAAGTTTTTTACCCCTTTTTGTGGGTTTAAAGCGAGAATCCTCTCAGAAAGCTCTTTGTTTTTCAGCTAGTGTTTTGGGTTTTCTACTTCTTATCTCCTTTAGTCTTTCTTTGTTAGCAGTCTGGAAGATGGAGTTTTTGATATCGCTTCTTACAAGCGAAAAAAGTCTTTCGGCAGAAGAGATTCAAAGGATTGTTACTGTTGCGAGGATTTTATTTCCTTATTTAATTTTGATTGTAAGTTTTTCTTTTTATATGTCGGTTCTTAATTCTTTAAAAAGTTTTTTTCTTCCTGGTATAACTCCTTCTTTTTTAAACTTAGGAATCATTGTTTTTAGCTTCATAGCTTATCTTAAAAAAACACTTGAACCTGAGTTTTTAGCTTTAGGAGTTTTAATAGGAGGCTTTTTTCAAGCATTTTTTCTTGTAATAGCAGTTAAGAAAAAAGGTTTTTTAGTACAACCATCTTTAAACTTTAAAACAGAAGGCTTTAAAACTTTTATTAAGAAACTTTTGCCTGCTATTTTTGGCTTAGGTGTTTTGCAAATTTTAAGCCTTATTAACTTGTACTTTGCTACTTATATAGGAGAAGGGGTTGTTTCTTTTATTTATTTTGGAGAAAGGATCTTGGATTTACCTCGCTCTCTTATAGCTGTAAGTTTGGGAACAGCTCTTTTACCCTTTCTTTCAAATTATTATAGAGAGCCTAAAAAATTAACAAGAGTTTTACAAGAGAACTTAAGTCTTCTTTTTTTTCTTACATTGCCTGCTAGTTTAGGGCTTTATTTCTTAGCTGATCCTTTAGTAGAAGTGATTTTTATGAGAGGATTTTTTGGACAAGAAGAAGTTATGCAGACATCTTATGTAGTGAAAGTTTATAGTCCTCTTCTTATTGTTTTAAGCGGTTCTACTCTTTTAGCCTCTGGATTTTATAGTTTTAGAAACACAGTCTATCCTTCTTTATGTGCTTTTTTGACCATTTTAGGACATTGGTTTTTAGCAGATTTTTTGGTTTTATCTTATGGATTCGAAGGTCTTATTGTTTCTAGTCTCATAAGTGGATGTATGAATTTTTGTTTTCTTTTATTAGGGTTTCAGATCCTTATAGGTAAATTCCATTACAAGAAGATACTGAAAAGGTTTTTAGGGTTTATCATTCCTAATTTAGGTCTAGCCTTGGTTCTCTATGCCTCACAAGATCTCAATGTAAGCCTCTTTTCTCTTCTAGGAAGAATTTTTCTTTCTGTGGTTATCTATTTTCTTTTAAGCTACATATTCAAAGTAGATGAACTAAGGCAGATTCTTTCAAAAAAACATTTTCGAAAACCTCATTAAATTTTATCTTATCTTTGATTTATGGTAACTGCTCACCTACATTGTTCAGTTATCCCTAACTTTAGACCTGTTTTAAGATAAAAGTCTTGCTCTTACAGATTTTCTTTTAAATACTTTTTTCAAATGACAATAAATAAGACCTCCATCAGAAATGAGATTGAAAATATAAGAAGTGACTTTGATAAGCTTGCAAAGAAAGGTTCTGTGCCTACTGAGATTTCTGTGGTTTTTGAATCTCTCTTTAAGGTTGTGAACATTCTGATTGTTGTGCTTTTAGAAAAACAGGTTCGAAAAAATTCCAGCAACAGCGGTCTTCCTCCTTTGCAAGATTTTAGGAGGATGTCCCATTTCTCGGTGGAATTAGTTAGAGGGCGATTTCATGTTTAAGCGACCTTTCTTTGTTTTGCAACCATTTTTTCTAAGTTTTCTTTAAAGTTTTTTAAATACATAAAGCCTCTGATTCGTTTAAATCTTTTCTCAGCATCAAAGAGAGTAACAGCAGCCCAACGACTCACTTGGTCTGCTCCTCTTTTCCAGTTCTTAACTCTCCCTGTTCTATACCTTGTGTAGGAAAACATGGACTCTATAGGATTTGTAGACAGTAAAGTCTTTTTTAAGGAGGGGGTAGCTTTAAGACGAATCACAGTCAAAGTCTCCTTATACCATTTCCAAAAATTAATTCGACATTTTTTTAACGCATTGCGTCCTGGCTTTTTGATAAAACTCTGTTAAATTTTTAGAGTCATGTCGAAAAAAGATTTAGTTACACAGATTCAAGGGTATGATTTTCTAGCTACTTACAAAGTAGAAAGAAGTGCCAACATCAAGACAAAATTATTGGCTTTGCAGCATATGCAAGAAGGAAAATCGATTCAAGAAACAGCAGGTATGGTTTTGTATCACCGTCACAGTATCAAATCCTGGTTACAGTCTTTTTTTGTAGACTTTGATTACGAGGGATTGATAGATCGAGAAGGCAGAGGACGCAAGCCTCGTTTGCCAGTGACAGAAGAAGAGAACTTCAAAATCAAGTTAGATGAAATTCAAGACAAAAGAGAGGGAGGAAGCATAGGAGCAAAGGAAATACAGAAACTTTTAGCAGATGAATTTGACTGTTGCTATTCTCTTTCTGGGGTTTATGTTTCTTTAGACCGCCTTAATATTGTATGGATCAGTGGTCGTTCTCTTCATCCTAAAAGTTCATTAAGAAGCTATGGAACAGTTTAAGGAACATTTTCCAGAAGAGGTGGAGAAAATAAAGGAAAAGATTCAGACTAATAAAAAAGAGATTTGGTGGCAGGATGAATGCAGAATAAGCTCAGCAAGGTTCTTTGAGTAGGATTTGGGCAAGAAAAGGCACACGGCCTAGAGTTGTGAGGCAAAGACAATTTTTATCCACTTATATTTTTGGAGCAGTTTGTCCGGATAGAGATAAAGGCTGTGCTTGGATTTTACCGGAATGTAATTCAGGGATGATGCAAATTCACTTAGATGAGATATCTAAAAATATTCAAGAAAACTATCATGGAATTGTTTTAATGGACAGAGCCAGTTGGCATACCACAGAGACTTTGATAGTTCCTAAGAATTTATCCCTGATGCCTTTACCTCCTTATAGTCCAGAATTAAATCCCATGGAACAAGTCTGGCAACAATTACGAAGGATCAAATTATCGAATGCATGTTTTAAAAACTATGACCATATACTGAATACTTGTTGTGAGGCCTGGAATACTTTTTGCGATCAGGAGGGCAGGATTAAAAAATTATGCACTCGATCTTGGACAAAACAACAAGATGAATCAAGCTTGTAAATTAATTTGAACCTATAAATTAAATTGTGTAACTGATTTTTGTCATTTTAAATTTTACCCTCACTTTTTTACACTTATTTTAACCCATCAATCGATTTACACAACAAATAGATATACCTGAAATAAACTTATCTTATGAAAACTTAAACTCACCTTAAAAGAAGTTTTTTTAAAATCTCCTAACTGAAACTTTTCCTTAAGTCAATTTTAAAATTTTAAATTTGAACATGAAAATGTCGAATTAATTTCTGTAATTGGTATTACAAGCTTCTTCAAGAGATTCTAAAGCTGAATGGTTGATCTGTTTCAACCAACAAACTAACTCCTCATGCTCTTTCAAAGCCGATTCATAATCTACTGAACCATGAAGTCTTTTCCAACGAATGCGAAACTCTTGATGTCTTTCTTTTGGCAAATAATTGAGGATATTTCTTTCTTTGTGACGAATGCAACGTTGAACAACAGACTTTTTTCCCCAAACTGCCTTGATAGCCTTCCTTAGAGCTTTAGAACCATCAATAATAAAAAGATAGCCCTTATCTGAACCTCTAGAAACAAGGTTCTCTAAAAGATCTTTTGTCAGCTCGCAATTTTCTGTAGTTCCTTCTCGTAACCCTATAATGTGCTTTTTGCCCGTCACGTCGATACCTAAAGCAAGCACCACTGTACGATCTCCAAAGCCTACTCCATCTATCATGACTGAAACAAACTCATGCTTAGACAAGTCCTTAGAGCTTATCTCATCTAAAGCCTTCTTAGAGGAATTTACAAAAGCTCTAGAAACAGAACTCTTCTTAACTCCTGTGCCACCAGAAATCTCCTCTAAAAGAGGATCGTAGTCCCTTGTTGAAACTCCATGGAAAAGGTGGTTTTGAATCTTTTCAGTGAAAACATCGTAATTTCTCAAGGCAGAGTATGTTTGTAGTTTGATATCTTTTCCGTCTTTTTTAACTCTGGGCTTTCGAATTGAAACTCTTTGTCCTTGAGCATAAACAGACCCAGGATCGCTTCCACTTCGCATGCATTCTTTCTCTCGATTGTATAGTGGACCACACAGCTTAGTGACTTCGTCATTAAACATCCGGTAGATTACGTCAAGAATTCTATGCTTCATATAGTTATGAACAGCATCTTGAATCTCCTTGTGATCCGATAGTTCTTGAATTGATATTTTTTCTTTTGTATTCTTCATTTGGGGCTCCTTTCGTTTAGTTTTTAATTCATTCTAATATTTATTAAACCCTAGGTGGACTTAAAAATCCACCAGGGAGCCCTCTTACTCTGCTCCATTTTTGAGCAGAATTCCACCGAGAAATGGGACATCCTCTAAGCCAAACAGACTCTACAATCCGTACACTTTTTTTACCCTTAGACTTTGATGTTACTTTTACAAACATTCTTCAAAAAGGCTAAACAACTTTTGCAAACTTGTAAAATGGGCCGGGGCCACAGAAACAACCTAAAACCTGTGTATAACTCCTTCAACTAAAAGTTAGAGCCAAAAGAACGGAAATATTTTTTTTAACTCACTGTGTTGTGTCGAAGTCAGGACAACCTTTTGCAGGAAACGGACTGTTATATAGTGCTTCCGCTTAGATTTTCCGGTCGATTCTCTAGAGAAAAAACCCTGAAAACTTAAACGGAAGCACTATATGACAGCTTATGTGACAACTTAGATTTTTTAACTCAATGGGTCATCAAGGTCAATTCATTGTTATTTTTACAATTCTTTTTGAAAATTATATGTCCACTTCTGTATACTTCTGTCCACTTCTGTTCACTTCAATATGTTTTAAAAGCATCTATGAAAAAGTATAAGTACTTCAAGAAGGGAGGAGAATGGTTTTTAAATAACTGATAGCCAAAAGATAGGGATAAGAGTTCTTTAGCCTAAGTAAATAGAACTCAAAATAAATTAAATAACAGAAGGATGTTAACTTTTTAAGTTTCACGTCTTTCATAGAACATAGGGGGAAAATATGAAAATTATGAATTTTATTAAAATCACAGCAGTTACTTTTTTAGTATCTATGTCCAGCTTTGCTTTTGCCATGGATAAAAGTCACTGTAGTGAAGAATTGCCGCTTTACTTAGAAGAAATACCTTATCTATCTAAGATATTTCTTAAATTAAGAAGATTAAATTCTAAAGGGTATGATGCAAACATTAGATTTTGGAAGAATCTCTTATCTATTTGTGATGGTTCTACATGTACAATAGATGTTAATTCAAGGTTTAGGGATTTGATAGAAGTTAGCAATGACTCAAAAGAAGCTACAAGTAGTATTGTTTTAAAGCTTTCAAACCGGCTTAAAGACGTTAAAAGTTTTGTCAGAGAATGTGTTCACTGTAATAAAAAATTGCCAAGTTACATAGAACTAATACATTCAGTATCTGAAGAGGTTCTTATAGTAGGCAGATACCATTCTGAATATATGGATTTAAGAATCAAGAGTTATGAGAGGGGCTTATCTTTGTGTGGTGATGCACCTCGATGTAGAGTAACTTATAACCTAAGTGTGGTAAGGAATCTAATAGAAAGTACAAGTGACTTCAAAAAAGTTCTAAATGAGTATGATTTATATTTCTCAAAAACTCTTAAAAAGATTGAAAGTTTTGTTAGAGAATGTGTTAAATAATTCGATTAATTTACGAGCCTGTAAATTACAGGCTTTTAATTTACACGAAAAGCCCCCCCATGGAATCCATGCAATTCTTTTGAGGAGAAAAAGCGTGTTGTTTGTGGTATTGAGAAAGTTTTTAATGAGCTTTATGCTGAGTTAGGTTTTGGAAATTTGATTGAGGGTACAAAGAAAGATTTAGAGTGGAATGATATTTTAAAGCACTGTGTTTTATCAAGAGTTTTTAATCCAGAATCAAAAAGAGGTAGTGTAGAAACACTTTTTGAAGATTTTAACCGACAGATTCCTTTAGAGAAAGTTTATAGGGCTATGGATCGGTTTCATCCTTTCATTGAGACATCGAAGAAAAAGGTATCTGAGAACACCTTATCTTTGTTTAACAATGAGGTGGATGTTTTGCTTTATGATGTGAGGAGCTTGTATTTTGAGAGCTTCTCAGAGGATGAGATTCGCAGGTTTGGTTTTAGTAAAGATTGTAAATTTAAAGAGACACAGGTTGTTTTGGCACTTATGACAAACTCACAAGGCCATCCTATAAGCTATGAACTTTTTCCGGGCAATACAAGTGAGGGGGCTACACTGGTAGAGTCTATAAATAAGCTAAAGACTCGTTTTAATGTAAGAAGAGCTGTTTTAGTAGCTGATAGAGCTATGTTTGTAAGAAAGAATTTAGAGACTATGGATAAGATGGGGATAGAGTATGTTGTGGCTTCAAAGTTAAAATCCCTTTCTAGCAAGAAAAAAGAAGAGGTTTTAAGTCATAAAAACTATAAGCCCAGCCAAATGGCTTGTGATACGTCTCATCTTTTTTGGGTGAAAGAGCTAGAGCATGAAGGAAAAAGATTGATAGTTAGTTATTCGAACAAAAGAGCCAAAAGAGATCAAAATCAAAGAGAGCGTTTGATCAATCGTTTGATGAAGAAAGTAAGAAACAAGGAGATTCCTGTGAGTCAGTTGATCTCCAATCATGGGACCAAACGTTTTATTAAAGTTGACAATGTGAAAGTGACCATAGATGAGGAGAAAATAGAAAAAGAAGCTTTGTGGGACGGTCTTCACGGAATTATAACAAATGTTCAAAACAAGACAGCCAGTGAGCTTTTAAGTCGTTACAGAAGCCTTTGGAGAATAGAAGAGGCTTTTAGAGTGAATAAGACGACGTTAAAGATGAGGCCTGTTTATCATTGGAAAAAAAGAAGAATAGAAACTCACATTGCCATTTGTTTTTTAGCCTATGCGATCTCTTACACAATGGTTTATAGACTTAAACAAGCAGGACTTAATTTAAGCTTTGAAAGAATGAGAAAGATCTTAAAAAGAGATCAGACAGTATTTTAGAAGAAAAAAAGACGAAAAAACTTTATCGCCTTCCCTCAGGTTGCACAAAGGAAGTAGAAGAAATTTACAGTGCTTTTTCGCTTAAAAGAGACTCCTCTATGAGCCTCTTTCCCACAATATCTGCTGAATCTGCTGACCTTTAAAAAACCCTTTCCTGTGGCCCCAAAAATTGTAACTATTTGAAATTATTCACTTGTTGCAGTGTGTTGTGTCGAAGTCAGGAAAAGATTTAGACGAATCAGAGGCTTTATGTATTTAAAAAACTTTAAAGAAAACTTAGAAAAAATGGTTGCAAAACAAAGAAAGGTCGCTTAAACATAAAATCGCCCTTTAAAATTCCACCGAGAAATAGGACATCCTCGGGACATCCTCAAAACAAAGCCAGGCTGGAGATTTAAAGTTTTAAGAAAAGTAAATAAATAAAACGGCTCCTTCCGGGAACCCACAGATTCTTTTGAGGAGGCAATAAAACAAAAAAGGAAAAAAAGAAAATGAAAACACAAAAAGAACTAAAAATAAGAAATTATATTGCATTGGTAGCTTTATTTGTATTTGGAGTTTGTACTTCATCTCTCACTTATGCTCATCAAGAAGAAGAAGACCTAAATGTCCCAGCAACATGGAAGGGAGAATGGAAAAAAGTAGAGTTATTAGGAAAGACCTCCAATCATGAAGGGATAACCTTTCAAGTAAATGGGTGTTATGACCACTATAGAATAACTCATTACCTCTCAAACCTGATGCCCTGGGTACTCATTACACTTTGGGGACAAGTAGATATAAACACAATAATGGCTTGCCGTAAAGCACCGATTTTATTTACTTGGGAAGAAATGGGCTTAAAAGATGCATGGCAGAGAGTAGTAACAAACCCCATGGTTAGTGAAGATTAGTAAAGAAATTAACTCAACACACTAAGTTTAGTTGAATAAGTTAATTGAAGTTGAATCAATCTGTCCTTTTTATTTTTTTAACTGTTCTGATACAAAATTCCAGTTAACAATTTTAAAGAATCCATCTAAGAACTGAACTCTGGCGTTTCTATAATCAATGTAATAAGCATGTTCCCACACATCACAAGTTAAAAGAGGAGTTTGGTTTTGAGTAAGAGGGTTTCCCGCATTGCTATGAGATTGAATCTCTAAGCCTGTGTTGGTTTTTACCAGCCAGATCCAACCAGAACCAAAAAGCCCTATAGCTTTGGCTTTAAATTGTTCTTCAAATTCTTTGACTGAACCGAAAGATTCTGTAAGAACTTGTGATATGTTATCTGGTATAGAAGAGCCTTGAGGAGTTAAGCTCTTCCAAAAAAAATCATGATTGTACACTTGAGCAGCATTGTTGAAAATAGCAGACTTAGAGGTGGATTTTTTTATAAGCTCTTCTAAACTAAGATCCGAGAACTCTGTTTTTTCTATAAGTCCATTGAGTTTAGTTACATAAGTTTGATGGTGTTTGCCATAATGGTATTCTAGAGTTTCTTTTGACATAACAGGCTCTAAATCACTTATACCAAAAGGTAATTTCATAAGTTCATAAATCATAGATTTTCTCCTTTTGGTTTACTTTACTTAAAGTTGAGGTTTTTGTCAACTCGTCAATTTTGAATGAATTTTTGACATTTTTTAAAATGAGAGGGACTTGTATCAGAAAACAAAGCTTTCATGACGGTTTTGTGCCATAACTTAAGCTTTCTACGTCTTTTTTGAGAGGATATCTTAGGAGAAAAGTCTTTATCTAATTTCCAGGTTTTATGAATATCCTTGAAACTCTTCCACATCCCTTCTCCTAAACCTGCCATAAAGCCTGCTCCTAAAGATGTGCTTTCTATATTTTTAGGCCTTTGTAATTTATAACCTAAAAGATTAGATTGTATTTGTAAAAGAAGAGAGTTAGCACTAGCTCCGCCGTCTACTCGTATAGTTTTTAAGTTTTTTCTCAGATCTTTTTCCATACAAGAAAGAAGGTCCACATTTTGAAAAGCCATAGCCTCTAAGCAACTACGAGCTATATGGGCAGAGGTAGTCCCTCTTGTTAGGCCAGAGATGAGGCCTGTAACAGAACTAGCCCAATAAGGAGCTCCTAAACCTGTAAGAGAGGGAACGATCATAACACCCTCACAATCTTTGACTTTTCGGGCTAAAGCTTCAACTTCAGAAGACGAAGAGATAAGTTGAAGTCCATCTCTTAACCATTGCACTAAAGCTCCACACACAAAAGCTCCTCCTTCAAGAGCGTAGGTAGTTTTGTTTTGAATCCTCCAAGCTACTGTGGTTAAAAGTCCTGATGAAGAAAAAAGTCTTTCTTCTCCCGTATTCATAAGAACAAAGCTTCCTGTTCCAAAAGTGCATTTCACATCACCTTTTTGAAAACAATTCTGCCCAAAAAGAGCAGCCTGCTGATCCCCTAACATACCTGATATAGGAATTCCATTGGGTAGGAAAGGAACTTTGTAAGTTTTGCCCAGTAAACCGCAACTTGATGTAATTTCAGCTAAGCTTGTGCTTTTTACAGAAAAGATTTTTAAAAGTTCTTTATCCCATTGATCTGTTTTAAAATTCATTAATTGAGTGCGAGAAGCATTAGAAACATCTGTTTTAAAAGATCGTCCGTAAGTTAAACGAAATAGAAGATAAGTGTCTATTGTGCCAAAAACTAAGTTTTTATGCTTTCTATAAGAAAGGCCGGACTTTAAAAACCATCTTATTTTAGAAGCACTAAAATAAGGATCTAAAACAAGTCCTGTTTTTGTTTTTATCACTTTTTCTAAACCTCTTTTTTTAAGAACTTCACAGAAATCCGAAGTGCGACGGCATTGCCACACAATAGCTTTTGCCAAAGGTTTATGAGTTTTTCTGTCCCAAGCTCCTACAGTCTCTCTTTGATTGGTAAGACCAATACATAAGATATTTTTAGGAGAAATTTTTGAAAGATCTAAAAGTTTTTTTAGACTTTGTGTAAAACTTTTCCAAACCTCTTCTAAGTCATGCTCCACCCATCCTGCTTTGGGAAAATATTGTTTAAATTCCGTATAGGCTTTATGACAGATTTGTCCCCTTTTATCAATAAGGACAACAGTGGTTCCTGTCGTACCTTGGTCAATAGCTAAAATGTATTTTTTAGAATTCGAGATCATCAACTGAGTCCTTTCCTATAAAATCAATCACTTCAATCCATTTTTTTGTCATAAAACCTTCTTCACTTACGGTGAGGTTTATGATCAAAAAAGCAAGGCTTGCGAGGATTAATAACATCAGTACATACTCTATAGCAATTTGTCCTTTTTGAGAAAAAATTTTCTTTCCCTTGCAGAAAACTTGAGAGATAGGATGGTGTCCTATGCTATAAAAAAGCTCTTTGTAGCTACCTTTTAAGACTAAAAAGTCGGCAGATTTTTTAGGTTCTAAAGAACCTATTTGAGTTTCAAGTCCTAAAGCATAGGCTCCTGCTAAAGTATAAGCAACTAAGACTTCAGCTAAATTCATCTTCATTTCGAGTCTTGCTAAAACTCCTGCGAAACAAAGATTTTGGCTTGGTGAAGAGCCGGGATTAAAATCTGTTGCTAAAGCCACACGAGCTCCTTGATCAAGAAGCTGTCTTGCAGGAGGGTAACTACATTTGAGATAAAAATCACAAACAGGTAAAAGAGTAGCTGTAGTGGAAGATTTTGCTATTTTTGTAATACCTTTTTTATCAAGGCAAATTAAATGATCAACGGAGTGAGCTTTATGACGAAGAGCCGACTCATAACCTTTTGTAAGACTCATTTGTTCTGTATGAGCTGTTAATTTTAAATTCAATTTTTTACAAGCTTTGAAAAATTCCTCAGCATCTTGACAGTCAAAATAAGATCTTTCAATGAAAATATCAACACGATCAATCAAATGAATAACTTTAGGTAAGAGCTTCTCTATTACAAACCTTGTATAGTGGTGAGATGAGGAGAACTCAGGGGGAAGAGCATGAAGAGCTAAAAGCGTTGTGATTTTGCGAGGCCCTTTTAAGCTCTTAATAGCTTTTAGCATTTTCAACTCTCCGTTAAGATTTAAAGCATAACCTGTTTTGATTTCTAGAGTTGAAGTACCTTGAGCTACAAAGCGATCTGTGTAAATTTGACCTTTACGAATAAGCTCTTTTAAGGAGGCCTTTCTTGTAGCTCTCATGGTGGATAAAATACCCCCTCCTTTTTTAGCAATTTCCTCATAAGAGAAGCCTTGGGTTCTTTTTTCGAACTCATCCTGACGATTTCCTGCAAAAAGAAGATGAGTATGACTTTCCACAAAACCTGGTAGCACGCTAAAACCTTCTAAGACGTACTCTTTGGCTTTTTGTCTGTAAGGCTTTAATAAAGAAGGTTTTAAGTCTTGATCCTTTCCTACCCAGACAATGTTTCCTTTATAGGAAATAAAGGCTGCTTTTGAGAGAGGGCTTAGATCCTTTACTTGTATGTGGCGTGCTTTTTTTTCAGAAGCTCTTTTGAGGGTTATGAGTTCATCAATACAACGAAAAATCTTTAGCATGATTGTAAGATAGCATAATTTTTATAAAAAGCCATTTAGTAAGACACTATGGGAGAAGCCAGGAGTAGAAGAGGTAAGACGTGTTTAATCTCTGCTTTACATTTACATAAAAAATCAATATAAGTAAGTATGTTATCAAACAGCTTTAAAGAAGAGTGTGGTTTAATGGGGGTTTTCTCCCATAAAAGAGCCGGTGAGATGATCTACCTAGGTCTGTGTGCCCAACAGCATCGAGGACAAGAAGCTTGTGGTATAGTGGCTATAGATGAAGATCAAATGTTCTCTATTCAAAAAGGTTTAGGCTTAGTTCATCAAGTTCTCAATCAAAAAGTTCTTCATAAATTTTCTTCTCAAACCTCCGCTATAGGACATGTCCGCTATTCCACAAAAGGAGTTAATAATTTAAAAAACGTACAGCCTTTAACTGCAGAAACGTCTATGGGGAAAATAGCAGTAGCTCATAATGGCAACATTGTAAACTCTTCTCAGATTCGTGAGAAATTAATCAAAAAAGGTATTGTATTCCAAGGGACTAATGATACAGAAAATTTCGTTCACCTCTTATCTCAAAAAAAATCTCTTGATGAAAGTCTTCTGGAATTAGAAGGAGCTTTTTGTTTTCTTGTATTAACCTCTAACTCCCTTATCGCCATTCGTGATTCTTATGGGTTTAGACCTTTAGTTTTAGGAAAGCTTGAGGATTCTTATGTAGTAGCCTCTGAAACCTGTGCTTTTGATCTTATGGGAGCAAAGACCATAAGGGAAGTAGAGCCTGGAGAGATTGTTGAAATAAGCTATAAAGGCCTTTCATCTCGGTTTTTTAAAAAACAAAAAAGAAAAACTCAATGTGTTTTCGAACACGTTTATTTTGCTCGGCCTGATTCAGAAGTCTTTGGTCTTAGTGCCTACAAGGTGAGAAAAGAAACAGGCCGTATTTTAGCTAAACAAGCTCCTGTAAAGGATGCTGATTTTGTCATGCCTGTACCTGATAGTGGTATGGCAGCCTCTTTAGGTTTTGCTGAAGAAAGTGGTTTAAAGTTTGAAATGGCAATCATCCGAAACCATTACGTAGGTCGCACCTTTATTCAACCAGAACAGGCTATTCGTAATGCAGGTTTAAAGATCAAACTCAATCCACAAGCTTGTATAATAAGGGGAAAAAAAGTTGTTGTGATTGATGATTCTTTAGTAAGAGGATCGACTTCATCGAAAATCATTGGTTTGATAAGACAGGCAGGAGCTAAAGAAGTTCATCTTCGTATAGCGGCACCCCCTACAATAGGCCCTTGTTTTTACGGTGTAGACACACCTTCGAAACAACAACTTATAGCTTCTCATAAAAGTGTGGATGAAATTCGTAAAATTATCGGAGCCGATAGCCTTATGTACTTAAGTGAAGAGGGTTTAGCTCAAGCTACAAAAAGCTCTCTTCAAAACCCATCCTATTGCATGGCTTGTTTTAACGGCAACTACCCTACAGATCTTTTTGGAAGCTTGGATTGAAATGAACATTACAAATCATCTTTTAGATAAAGCTCAGCTTATAGAGTCACCTCATTGTGATCAAAGGCCTGATGAAGGAGACATTAGTTTGCTTGTGATCCATAACATCAGTCTTCCTCCCGGAGAGTATGGTTCAAACCATGTGATTGATTTTTTTCGAGGCTGTCTTCAAGAAAATGAACATCCCTTTTTTCGAGACATTGTTCATTCTAAAGTGAGTGCACATCTTTTTTTACAGCGTACAGGTGAAGTGATACAATTTGTACCTTTTCATAAAAGAGCTTTTCATGCTGGTCTTTCTTGTTTTGAGGGACGCTCTCGGTGCAACGATTTTTCTATAGGTATTGAACTTGAGGGTACAGATGATGAAGCTTACACAGACTTTCAGTACAAAAAGCTCATCGATGTTACACGTTGTCTTATGAAATCTTATACAAAGATTGTACCGGAGAGGATTGTAGGTCACAGTGATATTGCTCCAGGAAGAAAAACCGATCCCGGAGCCTTTTTTGACTGGAGTTTTTATTTAAAAAGCCTAGTTTATTAAGATTTCGGAGCTTATGGATTAGTTGATTCTTAAGAAGCTTTAAAGCAAGATGAAGGGAGAATAAAAGCCATAAGAATTAAATTCACAACCTAATAGGAGCAAGCTTTTTAAGGGTAATTACCAAAGAAATTATGCCTCCTCAAAAGAATCTGTGGGTTCCCGGAGGTTCTTTTGAGGAGGCAAAACTTTTAAATATCTTCGTAGCTTTTTTTGTATTTCTTATATAAAATGTACAAAATGGGTAAAAAAACAAATGAAAAACAAGCTTTTGTTCTTTCTGTTGTAGCTCCTGGCTTTGGTCTCAAAAAAAGATCATTGAAACTATGTGAGAGTTATTTAAAACAAAAAAGCTATAGAAATGAAAATCTGTCATCTTTGTTTGGAGAGGATTTACTTTGCTCCCATCATGTAAAAAAAAGAAGTCGGTCTTTTGAACAAGCTTTAAAAAAGGGTGGAATCATTTGGTGTTTGAGAGGGGGTTATGGTTGTGTGCATTTACTTCCCTTTTTAGCTAAGTTTTCAAAGCCCTTAAAGAGATCTGTTTTGTTAGGATATAGTGATGTCACAGCTTTACATTCTTTTCTCCATAAATTCTGGGATTGGCCTACTCTTCATGGTCCTCTGTTAGACGGAGTTGTGGACGGAGTCGTAGGACCTAAATATATCAAGCAGCTTGAACGATTTTTAGAAGGACAGATCAAAGAGGTGTCTTATCAGTTAAAACCTATGAACTCTTTAGCTATGAAAGTAAAAAATTTAAAAGGTGTTACCAAAGGGGGGAATCTTTCTGTCTTACAAACCTTAATAGGTACAGATTTTTGTCCAGAAGTTTCAGGTTGTTTTTTATTTTTAGAGGATATAGGAGAGAAGAGTTATAGAGTTCACCGTATGCTTGTACATCTCAAACAAGCAGGTCTTCTTAAGGGGCTTAAAGCAATTCTTTTAGGATCATTTATAGCCCAAGGAGGTAAAAAAGAACAAAATTTATTGGAAGTAGTATTAAAAAATTGGGCAAAAAAAGAAGTGAAAGTTCCTGTTTTTTACGGCCTACCTTCAGGTCATGGCAAAGATCAAGCTCTTTTGCCTTTAAATATAAAAAGCACTCTTAGAAAAGGAAAACTAATTATTCCACTTCAGGACCTATACTTATGAAAATACATATTATGGGAATCGGAGGATCCATTATGTCTAATTTTGCAGCTCTTTTAAAAAGAAGAGGCCACCAAATTACAGGAAGCGATGAAAATATTTATGAACCTTCAAAAAGTTTATTAAAAAAATACAACATTCAGACGTCTGAAGGTTATAAAAGAGAAAACCTTCAACATAAACCTGACTATGTTATTGTAGGAAATGTGATAAGTTCTCACTTTGAAGAAGTTCAGGAGATGAAACGACTTGATCTTAAGTTTTTAAGTTTCCCTGAAGCTTTAAAACTTTGGGTAATAGAGAATCGACAGTGTTTTGTTGTGGCAGGCACTCATGGTAAAACCACAACCACTTCTCTACTAGCTTGGATAGCAGAAGAAAATGGTTTAGAGCCAGGCTTTTTAGTTGGAGGGATTCCTTTTAATCATTCTGAATCTTTTTGTTTTCCTCAAAAAAATCTTTTTATTATAGAGGGGGATGAGTACGACACATCTTTTTTTGATAAGCGTCCTAAATTTTTACACTACAAACCTCAGTCAGTGATTTTAACCAGTATTGAATTTGACCATGGAGATATTTATAAAGACATCAGTGAGATAAAAAAATCTTTTAAACTTTTAGTAGAAGGCATTCCTAAAAAAGGAAATCTTATTTATTACCAACATGATAAAAATATAAAAGATATTTTAGATAAAACAGACACTTCTCATCTTAATTGTTATTCTTATGGATTTGATGAAGCTGATTACTGTCTTAAAAAAAGATACATTGAATCTTCTTGTGAACAAACATTTTCTGTATCTTTTTTAGGAGAAAGTCTCCTAGAAAAAGTGAGTTTAAAACTTATAGGAAAACACAACGCCTTAAACGCTCTTTCTGTGATAGCTTTATCGCATCAACTGTCATGGTCTTTAGAAAAAACAAAACAAAGTCTTTCATCTTTTAAAGGTATAAAAAGAAGACAAGAGATTTTAACAAAAAGTAAAAAAGTTATTTTAATGGAAGATTTCGCTCATCACCCTACATCTGTTAAAGCTATGATTGAAACAGTCAAAGAGCACTTTAAAGACCATAAAGTCGTTGCTGTTTTCGAACCTTGTTCTAATACATCTCAAAGCTCTTTTTTTCAAAATGATTATGTGAGGGCTCTTAAGGAGGCTGATAGAGTTCTTCTTCCTCAGCATTTAAGTAAAGAAGAAAGGAAACTCCCTCTCTCAATTCCAAAGCTCTTAGAAGATCTTAGGGTTTTGGGAACAAAAAGTTTTAGTTTTAAAACACCTTCTGAAGCTTTGCAGTTAGTAAAGAGTTTTTTAGATAAGGACCGACAAGCTTGTGTAGTCTTAGTAATGAGTAATGGTAATTTTCAAGGTCTTTTTTCTTTGTTTAAAAAGAAGCTTTGTTTGTAAGATTCCCTTTTGAGGTTTTATCACTTTCATCAAGTACTATCCTCGTTTTATAATACCATGCATTAGAACTAGAGATGTTGCAAAAGGTTAAAAAAACTCATTAAATGAGAGTTTTTTCCTGACTTACTTTTTCATAGATGATTTGAAAAAAGTCAAATCTTTCTTCTTGAAAAGAAGATTGAGAACCTAGACAATAATAGTAAAGCAATGAACGTAGAAAAGCATAAAAATCAAACTCCTCTTATGAGACAGTACTGGTCTATTAAGTCTCAACATCGGGATAAAATTTTGTTATTTCGTATGGGGGACTTTTATGAAATGTTTTATGAAGATGCTCAGATCTCAGCTCCTCTTTTAAACATTACTTTAACTACAAGAAACAAAAAACAAAGCGATACAACACCTATGTGTGGGTTTCCTTATCATAGTTTAAGTGAACCTGTGGGAAAACTTTTAAGCCACGGTTATAAGGTGGCTATTTGTGATCAAGTAGAAAACCCACAGGATAAAGACTTACAGGAAAGAAAAAGGTTAGTTAGAAGAGAAGTAACTCAAGTTTTAACTCCAGGGATGGTTTATGATCCTCAGAGTTTAGATGAATTATCTGCTTATTACATCTGTGCTTATGATGAGAAAACCCTTTGTTTTTGGGATGTTTCTACAAGTGAAGCTTTTTATTATGAGTATGAAACAGAATCTCAAAAAAGTTCACTTATAAGTCTTTTATCTCCTGTAGAGATAGTGCTTACAAAAGAGCAAGCCTCTTCTCACAAAATGAAAACTCATGTGAGTGTTTTTAATGAACTACTTCATTCGCCCCATGAGTACAGGCAATACGAATCTATTGAAAGGCTTCTTTCTTATGTAGAAAGATTGCAAAACAAACCTCAACACAAGTTTTTTGAAAAAAAGAGTTTGTGTCAAAGCATGAAATTGCTTCCTGAGGTATTTCGCCATCTTGAAATTTTTAAAAATACAAAAGGAGAAATAAAGGGAAGTTTGTTTTTTATCTTAAACCAAACACAAACTCCTATGGGGGCAAGGTGTTTGAAAAAATGGCTCAAGTTTCCTCTTCTGGAGAAGAGTTCATTGGAAAAAAGATATAATAGAGTTGAAGCTTGGATCAAAAAACAACAAGAGTTGAATCTTTTTAGGAAGGCTTTAAAACTTATAGGAGATTTAGAAAGAAAGCTTTACAAAGCATCTCAAAAACATAGTCTACCGCGGGATATGGTGAGTTTAGCTGAGTCTCTTGAAAGAGCCCACAAAGCCTATACCTTTTTAAATCCTGAGATCAAACCTCTAGCTATTCAAAAGGAAATAAAAAGAGTGATGCGTGACTTTGAAAATTTACCTAGCATGACCAAAGAAGGCGGCTTTATTCGCAAAGGAGTATCAAAAAATCTAGATGAACTAATGGGTTTAAGTTTTAAGAGTCAAAAACTTCTTAACGAACTAGAAATGAGAGAAAGACAAAAAACAGGAATCAGTTCTTTAAAAATTAAATATAATAACGTTTTCGGTTATTCTATAGAAGTCACTAAAACTCATAAAAAGAAAGTGCCTGAAAGGTACCAGATTCGCCAAACATTAACCCAAGCAGAAAGGTATGTCACAGATGAACTTTGTACTCTAGAAGAAAAAATTTTAACAGCTCATTCAAGAAAAGTAGAACTTGAAAAGAAAATTTTTGAAGATCTTAAAACCAAAGTTCTCTCTGTTTATGATTCTGTTTTGGAGTGGGCCTGTTATTTAGGTAAACAAGATGTTTTAGCCAACTTCTCTTGGCTTTCTTTAGAAAAAAGTTACACAAGACCTCAGTTAGGAGGTGGAGAACTTAACTTATCCCATTCCCGTCATCCTGTTGTGGAGGGTGAGTCTTTGTTTGTACCTAACAACATCTTTATGAAAGAAGGCGAAGCTTTTTTAATCACAGGACCTAATATGGCAGGTAAAAGCACTTTAATGAGGCAGGTGGCTCTTTGTGCTTTTATGGCTCAAATAGGTTGTTTTATTCCTTCTGAAAAAGCTAAACTTCCTATTTATGAAAGTATTTTCACTCGCATTGGAGCTAATGATTTTCTTTCTGAAGGCCTTTCTACTTTTATGGTAGAGATGAAAGAAACAGGAAGGATTTTAAAGCTAGCCAGTAAGAGATCTTTGGTTATTATTGATGAAGTAGGACGGGGAACCAGTACTTATGATGGTATGAGTTTAGCTTATAGTATTTTAGAGTTTTTAGTCACTCATTTAAAACCCCATGTGTTTTTTGCAACTCACTATCATGAGTTAAGCCGTATTGAAAAAAAGTATGCCAAGGTTAAAAACTTTCATATGTCCATATCAGAAGAAGAGAACAAGTTGTTATTTTTATACACTCTTCAAAGGGGTGTTGCGAATCGATCTTATGGTATACAGGTTGCAGAATTAGCTGGTCTCCCCATTCAAGTTATAGAAAAATCAAAAAAAATTCTTTTTTCTTTAGAAAAGAATTCTCATCATGGAAAAAAAGTGTCTCAAGATAGCACAAAAAAGCCTTCAAATCTTTTTCAGTATAAGAACACAGCATTCTTAGAGGCTTTGAATCATCTAAATCTCAACCAAATGACTCCTCTAGAAGCCTTGAATTGGCTTGGAAAATGGCAAAAAAAAGTAAAAAACTTACCCACATAATCTTATGTTCTTAGATAGCAACTTTAAGTTTTTTGAAAGTTTAAATAGTCGAACGTGAAAAATTGACAAAAGCCTAGGATTTTTATGCTGTATGATCTTTATTCCTGTTACTTTCTACTATAGAGGGTTAAATATTTTTTCATAACTTAAACAAAACAGTAGTTTTCAAGAAGGCGTACAGGCCTTTTAAGCCATTTCAGTGAAAAAAACGAAAAAAGACGCAACCTCTAGCATTAACTTTCTAAAATTTTGAGAAACTCCTGATAAAAGACTATTACACCTCAGGGATTGTAGAGGGTTTAAACAACAAAGTAAAACTCACTATGAGAAAATCTTACGGCTTTAGAACCTCTAAAGCTATAAAAATCGCCTTATATCATAACCTTGGAAAACTGCCAGAACCTCCGGGAACCCACAGATTCTTTTGAGGAGGCGAATTTATAAGTGTTTCAACCCGAGGATAAATTTTTTCTATCTCTACTTTCTGCCCATTTTGCTTTTTTAACTCTAAGATTTTCGATGGTCTTGTATTTGGTATAAGTTCATTAGAAGGAAATTCTTTTGCAAGCTTTACCTCTGTTGCCCCGTTAAGAGCAAGTAATGTCTCATAAGCTATTACTTCCTCTAAGGGGTTGATTGCAAAATCAAGTATCGCTTTCTTTGTTGTAGAATGTCTACTCACTTGTAACATTATACTTTCCTTTAACCAGTAAGGGTACTTTAGACTAAAATCTTAATGCTGCATGGCTTTAATACACTGCAAACAAATAAAATCAATAATCGATTGTGAACTTCCCCTGTTTCTGCGGACAGTCAATTTTCTCCTAAAGTCTCCGTAAAATGGATGTAAAAGAAAGAATGGAAAAAGTTAATTCATTTTATTATTCTATTTTATTGTACAATTTTATTGAAATTATATCATTTTAGAAAACAAACAGAGTGTGCTAGAAAGATTCTAGAGGAGAAAAAACTTGAATTTTAATAAGAGACTAAAAGCTTTAAGACAAGGTCAAGGTTGGACGGTAAAAAGTACAGCTGAGAAATTCGGAGTTCCGGAAACTACCTATCGAGAGTGGAAATATGGGAGAGCGATTCAAGGAGAGGAGGAGCCGTATCCAAAAATCGCCTCACTCTTTAATCTTAGCCTATTTGAGCTTATTACAGGGAAAAAACCGGATCAGAATAAAATTTTTAGAGAGCTTGAACTCTTGGAAGAAAAGGTAAAAAACATAAAAAAAGACCTAATGTCGTTTTTTTAAAGTGAAAGGAGGATTTTTAATAGATAAGAATAGTTTTTTCAAGTAAAGAGTATCAAGCAAAGTAGGAGGAAAATAAAATAAACAAAGTAAACAAAATAACAAAATAGGAGGATAAAATGAAAAAAATAATTTTTTTAGGTATTTTAATAATATCACAACTTGCATATGCTTCAAGAGAGCCTTTGCCTAACTTCGAAATCAACTCTTCAGATGGGCTTTTTAGAGTTCGTCCAACTAAAGATGGTTCGCATCTGGTGATTCATTTAAAAACCCGTTATTATGAAGATATTTTTTATGAAGATAGTCTAGACAGACAACTAAGAAGACTTGGTTATCCAATATTGGAGGGTGAAACAGTTACGATTCGAATACCAACTAGTCTCCCTCCTGCGTTGCAATATGAAGAAGATAATTATTTAATTTCTTTTAATAGTTGGTATGCAGAAAATAAAAAACAAATGGCCCTTATGTTCCGTACTGAGAAAGGAGAAAATTATTATATAGGAGAAAAAAATAATCTCCAGATTGTTTTGGGGACCACTTACGTCACTAAAAAATCCGTAGATATTATAAAGCATGAAGTTAAAGTGTTCTTGAAAGTGGAATTTTATGATAAAGAAAATGAAAGAAAAAATATAAGGCTTATTTTCAATAGATCATTTTTTCTTAGATATGAGTATGACAAGGTACAGCCATAAGACTTTTTAGTGATTCTAACAGGGAGCATTCGGTGGGGTGTTCCCTGTATTGGAAGATAGCAGTCTAGGCTGGAAAGTAGTTGTGTGAACCAGCCTTGTTGTACATAGGCGTTTTAGATCAAGTTGCAACTATCACAGATGAAAAGAGGTTATCCTTTTTCGCTTCCTACTCTGTGACAGAATCTTTTGACTTTTTGTAGGAAAAAGACTTTCCGCAGAGTCTTTCTATTTCCTCTTGGAAAAGGTCATGGACTAATTTCAGTGTTTACTCCTTTTTATGGACAATCTCTTTTTTAGATTCGATTACCGTTCTCCCTTAGAAGATTTAATTGGAGTTTTACTATTATCATTATGATTAGGATTCGTATTATCTCCTAAACGACGATTAGGGCTATGTTTGCACTCTTCAGCTGTTACTGTAATCCCGCTAAGGAAAATTACTGTGATTAAAAATATTTTTTTCATATTTACCTCCTCTTTTTTTGTCTCTACCCTTTTTAATGCAAGAAAACAGCCAGTAGAAAAAGCTCTTTAATTTCAAATAGTTATAAAAAGAATTTGTAAAACCTTAAAAAAAGATTTTAAGTTCCTAAAAAGGGGAGCTAAAAGCTCTTTGAGTGTCTAACTTTTAAACAACTATCTAACAATTTTTTCTCATCAAATTACTGTAAGTCGGTTTCTTAACAGCCCTTGACTCCTACGAGGGGGATTTCTAGCTATTTTTCACCCACAGATTCCCGGGAGGAGCCTGTGTAGCACCTAGTAAAGATTATAAAGTTATTACGGTTTATAATCATAACGGTGATTTTGATATTCCAAGAAAGAATATCTTTTCTCTTCAAAAAAAATGTCTTAAACCTCACAACTGTCTTGTAAGTCCTGGTTATGTTCTGGATGATGAACTTCATTATTCAGGAGTGGATCAAGCCCTGATTCCTATGCCTAAACGATACCGCAAAAAAGGCAATATCCCTGCTTTTGAGATCGATATAGAAAGGGTAGCAAACAAAGAAGACTTAGATTCCTGCTTTAAAGACCCCTATCTTCAAGCAAGAATTACTTCAGTTTTAACAAAATCTCATTTAAAAAAGATGAAAAAAAATGAACTAAAAGCTATAAAAGATTACATACAAAGCCATACTTGCCACAATCTTAGTTGGATGAAAATACGAAAAAATGAAAGAGTGATCAAAAGGAGCCTAGGCCATAGATGTCCTGGTTTATATGGCATGTCGGGGTCTTTTATGAATTTTGAGTGTCATAACAAGAAAGCTCTTTTTGTTCATGAGGGACATCTCTTCATAGCTGCTAGTGATGAAGTTTACAACAGAGCAAAGGCAGGTGAGATCATTTACTCTTCTGAATATGAAAGAAAGGAATCTTTTAAAAACACAGCCATTTATATTGAACCTGAGCTTCTTGAATTTTATTTTAACAACTACTGTGATTCTAATGTGGCTTATCAAAAAGAAAAGACTCCTCCCGGGAACCCACAGATTCTTTTGAGGAGGCAAAAAATATTGACCTATGAATTTTCAAAGTCTTATACAGACATTTAAAAAATACCAGTCATAAGATTTTAAACGCTTTGGGAAGATGTTAGGAAATAAAATGAGAAAAAGAAGAAAAGTTTCCTCAGTAGAAGTCAAGGGCTGTTAAGAAACCGACTTACTGTATAACTCCTTCAACTAAAAGCTAGAGGTAAAAGAACGAAAATATTTTTTTTTAACTCACTGTGTTGTGTTGAAGTCAGGAAAAAAGTCGAAACTCGTGTCACGTAAGGTGTAATTAAAAATCATTCAAATCTGTCTTGCTATTTTATTGTAACATTCAAGAGAAGCTTCTTTTAAGGCTTCTGTAAAAGTAGGATGGGAGTGAAAACTTCGAGCTAAGTCTTCAGAACTTGCTTGAAATTCCATGGCTAAAACAGCCTCTTGTAAAAGATCAGAAGCTTTAGGCCCTAAGATATGAACTCCTAAAATGCGATCTGTTTTTTTACAGCTTAAAACTTTAACAAAGCCCTCCGTATCTCCTGAAGCTTGAGCTCTCCCATTAGCTTTGAAAGGAAAAATTCCTTTTTTGTACTTACCTTTTTCTAACTCCTCTTCTATCTTTCCTACAGAAGCCAGTTCAGGATAAGTGTAGACCACAGAAGGAAGAGTGTTGTAATTCACTTCTCCGGCTTGACCGATGAGAATCTCTGCTACTGCTACACCTTCTTCTTCTGCTTTATGGGCAAGCATAGGACCTTTGATAAGGTCTCCAATAGCATAGATGTTTTCATAAGAGGTTTGAAAATGAGAGTTTACAATAACTCTTCCCTTTTCATCTGTAGGAAGTTTTAAATCTTCTAAACCAAGGCCTTTTGAGTAAGGTTTGCGACCTATGGCTACAAGAACAAGAGGAGCTGAGATGTGTTTTTCTCCTGAACAGTCTGTGTAGGTGAGAGTGATATTATGAGCTGAGCGTTTGATTTCTTTATGAATATGAGCTTGAAGATGAAAGTTTAACCCTTGGTTTTCTAGAGACTTTTTAAGCTCCATGGTCATCTGCGAATCCATGCCAGAACAAATGTTTTTACTTATATCAAGAAGGTGGATTTCAGAACCTAGACGATTCCACACAGATCCTAGTTCTAAGCCAATAATCCCTGCTCCAATGATGATCATTTTTTTGGGAACTTGTTTGAGTTTAAGAGCTTCTGTCGAAGATAGAACAGTTTTTTTGTCAAAAGGTAAAAAAGGAAGTTCTGCAGGAACACTCCCCGTAGCAAGAAGAATGTTTTTTGTTTCTAAGATCGTATTCTTCAAACCACAAACTTCTACTTTATGAGGACTTTTTAGATAGCCTTTTCCCTCATAACAAGTCACTTTATTTTTTTTCATTAAATACTTGATACCTTGAGTTAAATTTTTAACAACTTTATCTTTTCGGGTCATCATTTGAAGTAAATTAAGCTCCACATGATTTACATCTACGCCGTGTGTTTTAAGATCAGAAAGACTAAAGACGTAGTGGTGACTTGAATCCAAAAGGGCTTTTGAAGGAATGCAGCCTACATTCAAACATGTACCGCCTAAATGAGAACGCTTTTCCAGTAAAGCAACTTTCATTCCTAACTGAGAAGCTTTTATAGCAGCAATGTAGCCTCCAGGACCTGAGCCAATTACAACCAAATCAAACATAACCTTAAACCTCAATGAGAATTCTTGAAGGATCTTCAATGCATTCTTTAATTCTTAAAAGAAACCCTACAGAATCCCTTCCGTCAATCATTCTATGATCATAAGTTAAAGCTATATACATCATGGGTTTAATTTCGATTTTACCGTCTCTAACGACAGGTCTTTGTTCTATTTTGTGCATGCCTAAGATACCACTTTGAGGGGGGTTCAAAATAGGTGTAGACATAAGAGATCCAAAAACACCTCCATTGCTTACGGTGAAAGTTCCTCCAGAAAGATCGTTAAGACTCAACTGTCCGTTGCGGGCTTTTCCAACATAATGTTGGAGGCTTTGCTCTACTTCAGGAAGAGAGAGTTTATCAGCATGACGTATGACAGGGACAACAAGACCTTTATCTGTGCTTACCGCAACTCCTACATGGTAATAATGATGATAAACTCTCTCTTCATCTTCAATAAAAGCGTTCACTTCAGGAAACGTTTTTAAAGCTTCAACGCTAGCTTTTATAAAAAAACCCATAAACCCCAATTTAAAGCCGTATTTTTTTTGAAAACTTTCTTTGTATTTGTTTCTTAAGTTAAAGATAAATGACATGTCAACCTCATTAAACGTGGTAAGACTTGCTGTTTGTTTTTGTGACTGCACAAGTCTTTTAGCGAGAGTTTTTCTTAAAGGTGACATAGTTTTGCGACTCACATTTTCTGAAAGTACTAAAGTGGAAGAAGGTGCTGAGGGAGGGGGAGGCGGTGTTTCAGTCTTAAGAGGAGTTGCCCCAGAAGAGGGAGAGTTTAGGTGTTTAAAAACATCTTCTTTTAAAATATGTCCTCTTCTTCCTGAAGGTTTAATATTTTGAGCTTCTAGATGAGTTTCTTTTATGAGTTTTCGAGACGAAGGAGTTGTGAGAGGAGGGTTGGTTTTTTTATTGGTATTTTCTTCTTTTTTAATCTGTGATGAAACAGAAAGTTTTTTTGCCTCTGTATCAACTTCAGCGATAACAGCACCTATTTTCACAGTTTCTCCCATCTTAGCTTTTTGAATTAATTTTCCCTTGTGTTCAGAAATAATTTCAACACTAGCTTTATCTGTTTCAAGGCTTACAACAACCTCATTGGCTTCTACAAAATCTCCTGTATTTTTAAACCACTCTAAGATAGTTGCTTCTTGAATGGATTCTCCGACAGAGGGTACTTTAATAGGCTCCATAACTCTATCCTAAAGCATCTTTTACGATTTGTCTTTGTTCTTGAGCATGAATAAGCGAAGATCCTGTGGCAGGACTGGCTTTCTTAGGCCTTCCCACATAATTTAGATCAATGGAGCGTCCTAAATCTTTTAAGTACTTAAAAAGTAAGGGTTTTATAAAACTATAGGCCCCCATATTTTGAGGCTCTTCTTGAATCCAAGTGAGTTTTTGAAGTTTTGGATAGCCATTAAGAAAGGGGGTGAGCTGGATTTTGGGAAAGGGATAAAGCTGTTCTAATCTTACAACAGCTTTATGAGAATGTTCTTTTTTTCTTTGTTCTTGTATTTCGTAGTAAATTTTCCCTGAACAGAGAATGAGTTCTGAAATTTGTTTTTCATCTGTTACAAGAGGATCAGATAAAATTTCTTGAAAGTGGCTTTGAGTGAATTCATCTAGAGGCGAGATCACTTGAGGATGTCTTAAAAGTGATTTAGGAGAGGCTATGATGAGAGGTTTTCTGAAGTCTCTTTTGACTTGTCGCCTTAGAGCATGAAAGAAATTGCTGGGGGTTGTGATATTGCAAACTTGTATGTTCTCTTGAGCACAGAGTTGTAAGAACCTTTCAATACGAGCACTAGAGTGTTCAGGCCCTAAACCTTCATAGCCATGGGGCAAAAGCAAAGTCAAGCTCGACATTTTTCCCCACTTTGATTCACCGCTTGAGATGAACTGGTCAATAATAATCTGAGCTCCATTTGCAAAATCCCCAAACTGTGCTTCCCAGAGAGTTAAAAAATCAGGATCAGAGGAAGAGTTGCCGTATTCAAAACCTAAGACGGCCATTTCAGAAAGAGGACTATTGTAGATACAAAATTCTGCCTGATCCACACAAATATGGGATAAAGGGCTATAGGCTTCATTGCTTTTTGTATCAAAGTACACAGCATGACGATGAGAAAAAGTGCCTCTTTTTGAGTCTTGTCCTGTTAAACGTACAGGATAGTTTTCAAGACACAGGCTCCCATAGGCTAAAAGCTCTGCTAAACCCCAGTCAATTTTTTTTCCTTCATACATTTGTTTACGAGCTTCTATTAGTCTTTTGACTTTGGGATGAAGGTTAAAATTTTGAGGTATATTGAAAAGTGCTAAATGGACTTTATCTAAAGTTTCTATAGGACAGCTTGTTTTTTCATAAGACTTTTCAAAATCTTTTACCTTAGCTTTTCTCAATTTTTTCCAACGACCCTCAAGACTTTGAATTTTAAAGTCTTGAGGTTTTTGTCTTACTTTATCTAAGACAGTCTGAAATTCTTTGTTTTTTTCTTTTTCATACTCTTTGGTTTCTTCTAATGTAACAAGCTTTTCTGTCATAAGTTTTTGGGAGTAAACTGTTTTTAGAGGAGGATGAGTTTTGATCACATTGTACATTTTAGGCTGTGAGAAGGAAGGTTCATCGCCCTCATTATGTCCATAACGTCTATAGCCGTGAAGATCAATCACAACATCTTGTTTGAAAAGGGTTCTGAATTTTATAGCTAAATATATGGCCTTTAGGCTAGCTTCCGTATCATCTCCGTTAACAAGTATCACAGGAGCTTTAATGCTTTTTGCTATATCAGAAGAATATAAAGTGGAACGACCTTCTTCAGGAAAAGTAGTAAAGCCAATTTGATTGTTGATAAGAATATGGAGCGTTCCCCCCACAGTATATCCTTCAAGTTTTGAAAGCTGTAAGCTTTCAGACACCACACCTTGTGCTGCGAAAGCTGCATCTCCATGGATGACAAGAGGGAGGACTTTTCTTCTTTCCTCAGTGTCTTTGAGAAACCGTTGTTTTGCCCGTACCATACCTAAGACCACAGGATAAACTGACTCTAAGTGGCTGGGGTTAAAACAAAGACTTATATGGCAACTTTTATTTTTTGTTTTAAGATCTGTAGAATAACCTAAATGATACTTTACATCCCCTTCAAAATTCTCTTCTTTTTCTTGATAGCCTTCAAAATAACTTAAAATAGCTTCTAGATTTTTTTCCAGAAAATTAGCTAAAACTGTCAGACGTCCCCTATGGGCCATACCAATAACCATTTCATTAATTTTAAAAGTCTCTGTTTGTTTTAACAAATAAAACAGCATAGGTAAAAGAGCATCGCAACCTTCAATAGAAAACCGTTTTGCTCCCACAAACCGTGTGTGTAAAAACTGCTCAAAAGTGTGGGCGTTTATGAGGTGCTTGAGAGAAGATTTTTTTTCATCATCTGAAAGGGATGGAATTTTTTCCTCCTCCATTTGTTCGTAAAACCATTTCCTGATTTCAGAAGTACAATGAGAGACATGCACAGTCAAACAGCCACAATAAGTTTTTTCCATATGAGCTATAAGGCTTGAAAGAGTTTTTGATTTAAAAACTTTTTTTAAGTCCTTGTTTTCTAAGCTAAATTTTTCTAAGTCAAAAAGAGAATCCTGTCTTTTTCTAAGGCTGAGAGGATCTAAATGAGCTTTGAGGTGGCCATCATCTCGATAGGCTTGAAGAAGTTGCTCTACAAAGACCTCTTTGGCATTTTGTGATCTTTTTGTTGTTTGAAAAGCAAATTCTACTCCTTCAAAAAAAAATTTCCAGTCTTTAGGCAAGTTAGGGTCTTTCTGACAGAAGTCTTCATAAAGCTTTTCAATATAGTCAGCATTAAGTACACTTAAATACCTGTACTGAGAATTGTTTTTCTTCATAATGATATCATACCTTAGAAAAGGGTTTGAATAAATACCTTTTCTTATTTTTATTCATAAATTATAATAGACAATAAGAATGAATTTAGAATTCGTAAAAAGCATGTTTCAGCTTGTCAAAGACATTTGGAATGCTCCAATTATACATACTAATGGTTCGTCTATCACCATAGGGACTCTCATTTTAGGGATAATCCTCCTATGTCTAAGTTTTTTTCTAGCAAATTTTTTAAGCCGTTATCTTGAAAAAAGAATTCTCTCTAAATTCAAAGAAATGGATGAACTTTCTCGTGCCGTTGTTAACAAGATTACCTATTATGTTTTACTTTTAATTTTTATTCTCTTTTCTTTGGGTGTTTTGAATGTTCCTCTGACTATGCTTACTGTTTTAGGAGGTGCTCTAGCTATTGGAGTAGGTTTAGGGGCTCAAAATATTATGAATAATTTTATCAGCGGAATTGTGCTTATGGTGGAAAGACCTGTACGAGTGGGTGATGTTGTGGAGATTGCTCAACTTAACCTTAGAGGTAGAGTTCAGGATATTGGAGCCCGTAGCACAAAGATTGTTTCTATTAATAATACGACTATTGTTGTGCCTAACAGTTCTTTTTTGGAAAAAGAGGTGTTGAACTGGACTCTTTCTGATAGAGTGGTGCGTTCAGAAATTAAAGTAGGAGTGGCCTATGGATCTGCTGCAAAAAAAGTCAAAAAGCTTTTGTTAAAAGTTGCTGGAGAGCATAAAAAGGTTCTCTCTTATCCTGAGCCCATTGTTATTTTAGAAAATTTTGGTGATAACAACTTAGAATTTCACCTTTACTTTTATAGCTATGTGGAAAACATCATTCAACTCAAGATCGTTTCTAGCGACATTCGCTTCGCTATTGATGAAGCTTTCTGCGAAAACGACATTGTGATTGCTTTCCCTCAAAGGGATCTACACATTAAAAACTCTTCCTTAAGAGTAGACATCGTAAAGTAGAAAACCAATATTTTCATTTAAAAAACTTATCTTTTATCCAAAATCTGAATTGATTTAGTCTGTCTTCTTTAAATAAAAATTCTTTGAGCTTTGGCATAGGCTTGCTTCTAAAAAATTGAACTCTCAAGCTGTGTTGCTTATGTGAGTTCATAAAGGAGGAAAGTAAGCATGAAAGATAATAAAAATAGAAAGTTAGAAAAAATGTTTTTGTTTTGCATCTCTTATAAGATGAAAGAAATTCGTGTAAGGTCAAAGAAAACACAAGAAGAAGTAGCTCAATTTTTAGGAGTTTCAAAAAAGGATTGGGTTAGTTTTGAAAAGAATTTAGGAAGATTTAGGCTAAAAGGATTTCAAATAGCAAAACTTCTTGTGTTCTTAGGAGCGAATTTAGAAGATCATGATTTTTTTCAAACTCTTAACGTACGCAATGTAAAGGAATATTACAAAAAATTAAAACGTGAGTATGAAAAAAAACTTAAAAAAAACAACTCCTCCCGGGAATCTGCGGGTAAAAAGTAGCTAGATTTTCTTATTGGGGACTATTTTCCACTTTTAACTACTTATAAAAAACAAAGTCTATAGTTTCTTTCATTCTAAGAAAAAAACAAAAAAAATCAAATAAGGTTTGATGACAAAAGGAAATTTATCTCAAAAAGTCTATCAAAAAGAAAATATGGATGACCAGCCTTTTTGAAAGGCTGGGACTTAAAAACTCCTTTAAAACAGTTCTTTAGGAGTTTTAAAGCTCAAAACTTTCCTTGTGTGTAGGGTTTTTTAACGTTAAGAAAACAGAAGATCATAATACTCCATGAAACAATGCAATCAATTAAATCATGGGTTTCAATCTTATAAAACTACAAGTAACTTATCACACCTAATTTAAGAAACAGAGTTGATCAAAAAGCCAGGACGCTATGCATTAAAAGAATGTCGAATTAATTTTTGGAAATGGTATTATATCATAACCTTGGAAAACTGCCAGAACCTTCGGGAACCCACAGATTCTTTTGAGGAGGCTAATTTTTTAGTAGTTCTTCTTTAAATCCATACCTTTATATAAAGAGATTACCTCTGATTCATAGCCGTTGAACATAAGGGTGGGAATTCTTTTAGCTCTTCCTAAAATAAAATCCCACCAATTTAAGCTCCCGTCTACAACTTTTTCTGTTTCTTGAGACCAGCGAGGGTGAGGGACTTTTGGATTAACATTGGCATAAAAGCCATACTCTTTAGGGGCCATTTGTTGCCATAAACCTAAGGGTCTTTTATGAGTAAATTCTATTTTTCTAATAGATTTAATGCTCTTAAAGCCATACTTCCAAGGCACAACAAGTCGTAAAGGAGATCCGTTCTGTTTAGCTAGTGGTTTCCCATAAAGACCTGTGGCTATAAAGGTGAGAGGATGCAGAGCTTCATCCATTCTTAGCCCCTCCGTATAGGGCCAGGGATAGTAGGGGAGTTTTGTGAAATTAGGAGCCTGTTTCACATCATAAAAGGACTGAAATTTTATGTAGCTTGCTTTACTTGAAGGGGCGATTTCTTGAATGAGGTGCTTTAAAGGAAAACCTAACCAAGGTAAAACCATAGACCATGCTTCTACACAGCGAAAACGATAAATTCTCTCTTCAAGACCTATTTTTTTTATAAGTTTTTGCAAATTAAATGTTTTGACTTTTTCATCAACTTCTTTGACTTCAATGTTCCACACTTCTGGCAGTTTCCATGCTTTGACTTTTTCTTTTACATCAGTTTTTTTCAAACTGAATTCATAAAAATTGTTATAGCTTGTAGCGTCTTTTTCTGAAGTAAGAGGACGTAAGGGGTCTTGTAGTAAGTAGTTCTTATTTTTTTTAAAAGAAAGTTTTTTAGCAAAAAGAGAGAAAGGAAAGAGGCTTGTTGCAAGTCCTGTAATTCCGAGATGTTTTAAGAAAGTTCTCCTTTCTTCATAAAAAGCTTCTGGAGTCACTTGATTTTCACAAAACTCCCAAAATTTTTTATTTTTTATAAGCATAGCTCTTTTTAGATTGTATGAATTCTGTCATCTTTTGCAAGAAAAAAGTTCTTTTCTCTCATTTTTTAGTTAAGATAAGCTATGAGTTCCCTTAAAGTGAGAAAAAGACTTTGGTTTTTGTTTTTCCTTCCTTTTTTTATCCCTCTTTTTCAGCTTTTTACAAACCAGCTGGGGCCTGAACCTTTTGAAGAGTTAAATCATACCTTTGGTCATATTCTAATAGTACTGGTTCTTATTAACATGTATTTAGGAATTTATAGGGCCTATGCTAAAAAGTTTCATATGCCTTTAAAGTGGTTTCTACCTCTTCTTCCTTATCGTCGCAGTCTTGGAGTAGCAGCCTTTGTTTGTGCTTTTTTTCATGTCATGTTTTTTTTCTTCCATGAAAGAGATGTGTCTTATGCTTTTGGAGAGATCTTTGAAAAGGTTTATCTTATATTTGGATTTTTAGCTTTTATCATACTTTTTCTTCTAGCTCTCACTTCTAATGATTATGCCGTTAGGAAATTAAAAAAATATTGGTTTTATCTTCATAATTTCATTTATTTAGGAACTGTTTTTATGGCCTTTCATGTTTTCCTTATAGAAAAAAGTGATTTTATCTTGGCCTGTATTTATTTTGTTCCTTATTTTTTTTTACAAATACTGAGAGTGCTTTGGTTTGTAAAAAGTTTTTTCCTAAGAAAAAAAGCTTTCTTTAAGGAAGGCTTTTTTCTGAAAATCTAAGCGTATTCACTATATATAGTGCTTCCGTTTAGGTTTTCCGTTTTTTTTGAGTTGAGGTCTAGTTTTTATTCTAAGGCCTTGATAAAAAGTCATTTATTTTTAAAAATAGTTTCATATGTCAGGGTTTCTATCAAAAAAAGAGCGAAAAGATTTACTCTATGAACTATCTCTAGAGAAAAATATTAAATACGTAAAAAGGATTATGACAATTCTCCATTTAGATAAAGGTAAGTTGTGTAAAGATATTGCCTGCTTTCTTTTCATTGATGAGGGCACGATAAGAGCCTGTAGAGATCGTTATAACAAAGGTGGGATAGAGTGCTTAATCAACGACAATTACAACCCTAAAAGGTCCTTTTTAACTAAGAAAGAGGAGAAAATGCTTTTAAAGGAATTAGAGAAAAGAATTTTTCCATCATCACAGACCGTTATTCAGTTCATTGAGGAGAATTTTGGTGTTACGTACTCAACAAGTGGTGTAATTGATCTTCTCCATCGCCTCGGTTTTTCTTATAAAAAAGCCACAGCGATACCAGGTAAGGTAAAGAAAGAAGAGCAGAAAAAGTTTGTGCGTAAATACAAGAGAATTAAGAAGAAAGACGGTCCTGTTTACTTTGCTGATTCCACACATCCTGAGTGGGGCCCTACGATTTCATATGGTTGGATAAGAGAGGGTAAGAAGTTTGAAGTGAAGACCAATTCAGGCTGGAGAAAAAGAGTGAATGTTTGTGGAGCTCAGGAGTTATAAGACAGTTAACGAAGTTTTTCTATGTGATATGCTCCATCATATTCATTAAGAAGTATTCCGATGAAAAAGAGATTCATCTTATCTTAGATGGGGCCGGATACAATAGATCGAAGTCTGTCAAGAAGTTAGCGAAAGAGTTGAATATAAAACTTGTTTATCTTCCTCCGTACTCACCGAATTTAAATCCTATAGAAAGGCTTTGGAAGTTTATGAAAAAAGAGGTCACGGCGAATCGATATTATGAAAACTATGACGATTTCAAGGGAAGTTTAAGTCAATTTTTTAGAGGAATACGAAAACATAGATCTAAATTAGAAACTTTGATAACTGATAACTTCTCTATCTTAGGAAACTGAAAACCTAAACGGAAGCACTATATAGAAATTCAGTTAAATCACAAGATACATATCTCAACTGTATCAAAGTAGGGCTTTCTAAAGTCTAGACCTCCCTATTTTCACTAGATGTTTGTTTTAATTTGAGACATTTTTATTTAAGATTTTTTATAAAAACCCCGATACTTAAATTGCAGTTAAGATTTACAAAAAAGAAAAACTTTAGTGAGAAAAGGAGAAGAAAAGAAAATGAGAAAGGATATTAAAATACTAGTCAGTGATGACTTTGAACTTATACAGACTATTTTTAAAAATTCTTTAACAAAATTGGGTTATGAAAACGTTGATTTTGTTTCTAATGGGAAAGAGGCTTGGAATAAAATACAAGAAGCTCATAAAGATAAAAATCCTTATTCTTTAGTGTTCTTGGATTGGAACATGCCAGAAATGGATGGTTATGAAGTTCTTACAAAATGTCGTAGCGAAGTTAATTTTAGAGATCTCCCCATTATCATGGTTACAGCTGAATCGGAACTTAACTCCATTGTCAAAGCTGTATCTAAGGGTGTTTCTGGCTATATTATAAAGCCTTTCTCCATAGAAGTTCTTAATGAGAGGATACAATCCGTAAAGCATAAGATAGAGAAGCAGGATCATAAGGTAGATGATACAGGAAGCTAAAAACTATCATCATAATGAAATGTTATTTAGTTTTGTGAAACGATCTGTAGAGGATAGTTTCTTCCAGTTATTTAGTGAAAAGCCCTCCATTAATAACTATATTGTCTGTAAAAAAAAAATAGAAGTTTTAGGAGATCTTATAACACAGGTTGAATTCCAAAATGAAAGGAAACAGGTTTGTGGATTTTTCAATATGATTTTTACAGAAGGCTCACTTTTTCCTCTTTTAAAGAAAGTTTACGGAAAAACAATTCACCTTAATAAAGATAGGTGCTTACAAGACGGTGTATGTGAAATTACAAATATTATTTTTGGAGGTTTTAAAAAGTCTGTAACCACTCATTTTCAAACGAAGTGGCAGATGAAGGCTCCTCAATTGATAAAAAGACCTCTTAAAATTCAAGTAAAAAAAGAAAAAGATATTTTAATCATCCCTTTTAAAACATCTTATGGTCCTTTTGCGATTACTTTAAATTGTTGAAGTCCGCTTTTTAAAAGTATAGATAAAATAATGAAAAAATTTAAATCAAGAGAGCTTTTAAGGAATTTAAAAAAATCCTTTGGTGACTCTTTCTTAAATTATGATCTAGAAAATCTTAAAAAATCTAATCCTTCTGATGAAATGGCTTATAAAATTTTAACTCATTTTGAAGATTTTTTGGTTCTACTCGAAAAATCATACAATCATCTTCAAAATGAATTAGATATGGCAAAGACCAATGTAAAGATCAGTTCATCAGATATGATAGAAGCAAGAAATTCTCTTTTAGCTACAAAGGAAAATTTAGGACAAGATTTTTTTATGATCAATAAAGAGCTAAAATTTCTCCCTCATTACACCACGGTCTGCAAAGATTTAATAGGAGAAGATATTCCTGCTTCTAAAGAATTCCTTTCTTTTTTAAAAATAGAAAGTTCACAAAAAAAAGAATTAAAAATCTGGATTGAAGCTATGTTTAAGAAAGGAATTGATGTAAATCATCTTTTACCTTTTTGTCCTCTTAAAATTTATCCTCATAAGAACAAATATATAAAAGTAAAAGTAAAAACTTCTAAGAATCTTTTTGGGGAAATTGACAAACTTATATTTTGTTTGACTGATAAAACTAAGGAAAGAAGAGTTCAAAAGAAGATCAAACACAAAACACAAGAAGCTCTTCTTATAGCCCATATTGCTAATAATAAAAGAGAAATTCACAAGCTTGTCTTTTACATTAAAAATTTTTATGAAGAAAATAAATCTTATGAAAATGAGAAAGTGACTTCAGAACAGTTAGAAAATTTTAAAAGATTCTTTCATTCCCTAAGAGGAATTTCTAGACAACTTAAAATTAATAGTTGTCATAATATTGTTGAAGATATTGAAAAAAAGATTTATAGAGATGTATTATCTTATAGTGAGTTTTTAAATCATATTAAAAATTATAAGAAAGCTTTAGATGAATTTTTATTTAAATACATCCATATTTTAGGAAAAGACTTCAATCGCATGTCTGAGCATGCAACTGTTCAAAAAAAATATTTAGGAATATACTTTTCGAAAAAGAGTTTAGATGAGGCTTGTAAGTTTGTTAAACAAGTTCTAGCTGAACCTATTAGTAAGGCCTTTGTGAAGTTCAATGAGCCTTTAAGTGAAATGAGCCACAAGCTTAACAAACTTCTTCTTCCTTTGAAAATTTGTGGAGGAGAGACGAAAATCTTCTTAGATCCTTATGACCATTTGTTTGTGTGCTTCATCCATTTATTTAGAAATATTATCGATCATGGGATTGAAGCCCCTTCACAAAGAAAGTTTAAGGGTAAAAAAAGAGCAGGAAGGATTTCTATTTTTGTTTCTGAATTTCAAAAGGATCAGAAAGATTGGTATGAAATTAAAATTGAGGATGATGGAAGGGGAATCGATATAGAGAAAATTAAAAAGAAAAAACCTTTTTTAAAAAATAAGGAAGATTTTGAGGTGGCACAAGAGATCTTTCAACCTAATTTTTCAACAAAAGATGTCTGTACAGACTTATCTGGAAGAGGGACCGGCTTGGATGTGATCTCAAAAGAAGTAGAGTCTTTAGGAGGAGTGATTTGGGTGGAATCAAAGAAAGACCTTTATTGCCGTTTTTTCATTCATTTACCTCAGATCTGGGACTTGAACTTTAATAACCTTAAGAAAAAACTTTCAAAAGCCTCATAAAATGTTTATTATAGAGTTTAGCTATGAAAGTTCTCACAGGAATCAAAGCTTCAGGAAAACCCCATTTAGGTAATTATTTAGGGGCAATTAGACCTGCTTTAGATTTAGTGAAAAAAGAACATACAGGCTATTTTTTCATTGCAGACTACCATGGTCTCACAAGCCTACCTGAATCAAAGGCTTTTAAAGATTCGGTTGAAGAGGTGGCTAGAACATGGCTTTCTTGCGGACTCGATTCTCAAAAGCATTACTTTTACAGACAGTCTGATTTGCCTGAAATCTTTGAGCTTTCTTGGATTTTAAGTTGTTTCACACCTAAAGGTTTTATGAATCGAGCTCACGCTTATAAAGCTTTAGTACATGAAAGTAAAAGTGACGATAAGGTCAGTATGGGGCTTTATTCTTACCCTATCCTTATGGCTAGTGATATTTTGCTTTTTTCCTCAGATCAAGTTCCTGTAGGAGAGGATCAACTTCAGCACATTGAGTTTGCTCGTGATATTGCAAAGAAATTTAACAACAAATACGGTGAGCTTTTAAAAGTCCCTCAAGCTGTGAAACAATCAAGAAAATTAATCTTAGGCACTGATGGAAGAAAGATGTCAAAAAGCTATAACAATACTATCTGTATGTTTGATGATCCTGAAAAACTAAGAAAATCTATTATGAAAATTAAAACTGATTCTCTAGGTATGAATGAGCCTAAAAGTATTGAACAATGTCTTTTATTTCATCTTTACCAAGAGTTTAGTAATGAACAAGAAATCAAGACTTTAAAGCATAAATATCAAGAAGGGGTGGGCTGGGGTGAGGTCAAAGAAATTTTATTTTTAAAAATAGAGTCTTTTTTTAAGTCTTCCTATGACAAATACCTTTATTATAAAAACAAGCCTCAAGAAGTAGAAGAGATTTTACAGGAAGGATCTAGGAAAGCTAGCAAAGAGGCTTTAATCCTTTTACAAGACATTAGAAGAGTTATAGGTCATACTATCCTTTAAGTAAGAGATTTCTTTAACCATAATCTCACATATTATACCCATTTTTGTTGTCACCTAAGAAAGGTCTAATACCATTTCCAAAAATTAATTCGACGTTTTTTAACGCATAGCATCCTGGATTTTTTATCAAACTCTGTTAACCCGAGTTTCGACTTTTATATATTGTTCAGAAGCTCCTGTTCTTGAGTTTTAAGTTGAATGGAGGGTTTTTTAGGTTTTAAGCAATAGGAGATGAGAGTACCGTAAGTCGGTTTTTTAACAGCCCTTGACTCCTATAAGAAGATGTTTCTTAGATTTTAAAGGAGAAGTTTTTATTGATCTTGTTGTAAAACAAGCTTGAACAAGCCTGTAAGACGTTTTCCTAAGATCTTCCCCGTTACAAAAGTATTAGATGTAATAGTCGCAACTTAATCTGACACGTCTCGAAATGTCAAAGAGATGGCTTCTAAAGAAGAATACCCTCTATTTCTCATTGTTTTAACATAGCTGGTAATGCGACAAAAATATTTCGCCATTTCTTCTGTTCTGAAACACCCTGACACTTTCTTTTTCACTTTAGTCATTCTTAGATCTCTTTCAGCTCTGTTATTAGTAGGATCTACGTTCTTTCTTTTAGCAAAGCACAGTATTTCTGCTTCATACTTTTTAAATCGCAGCCAAAGGTTTTGAGCTTGTGTATGCTTTATTCGTCCTTTCTTGCCATTTTTTTTAGGAAATTCTGGAAGCTCTTTTAAGCCTTTTGTAAGAATACTCCTATACCTTCTCTGAAGAGTTTCGTACTCTTTTTGAGTCAGAACTCTTGACTCTTTTTTATGAACTAACTCCACAGTCTCTTTAAGAAGTTTTTTGAGATTTATAGCCCATTTGAATCCATTGCTTTCTTCTATAAATTTAAGCTCTCTCAAAAGGTGAGCCACACACAAAGCATGAGTTATCTTATCATAACAAAAGTAAGGACTCCAACAATCATGCACAAGCACTCCTGCATATCTATCCAAGAGACCAATATCTTTTATGGCTTCCCTTCCACCTGAAAGGTGGAGAAACTGCAAGACTAATTCTCCTGAACTATAAGTATGAATCCAGTAGTTTTTACCCTTAACCCTCATAGAGGTCTCATCAACATGAATGACCTCTGATTCAAGTATCTTTTCTTTCATCTGCTCTTCCCAACTTTTAAGAAACTCTCCTAATTCAGCAATGTATCTCAACATAACTGCAGGAGAAATCATTCGACCTATAAGCCCCATGTAATGTTCCCCAACACGCTCTAAAAGACAGCATCTGAACTATAATGAAATTGATGATGGAAGCTCTAATGCCTATACCATACTGAAGAGGACCACTCATACCTTTAGGGAATTGACCTTTATTTCTAGCTCCACATGAGGGACAATCCTTAACCTCAGAAGTTACAGTATGGGTCTGAATTTCATAAAAAATATCAATCTTTTTACGCTTCTCAAGGCTTTTTACCTCTGCTGTCTTTAAAAACATCCCACACTGAGAACACTCTGAGGGAGAGACAGTCTCCTCACTGTTTGTATCTTTACTGTTATCAAGTCTAGAGCCCTTTTTTTGACTCCCACTAGCTTTCTTATTACGATTCCCTTGACGACTAAAATCTTGCGAAGGAGGAAGACCGCTGTTGCTGGAATTTTTTCGAACCTGTTTTTCTAAAAACACAACAATCAGAATGTTCACAACCTTAAAGAGAGATTCAACAATCACAGAAATCTCAGTAGGCATAGAACCTTTCTTTGCAAGCTTATCAAAGTCACTTCTTATATTTTCAATCTCATTTCTGATGGAGGTCTTATTTATTGTCATTTGAAAAGAGTATTTAAAAGAAAATCTGTAAGAGCAAGACTTTTATCTTAAAACAGGTCTAAAGTTAGGGATAACTGAACAATGTAGGTGAGCAGTTACGTTTTTTTTTCGTATTGTGATTTTCTTTGTGCTTTATTTTTTAAGAACCCCCCTCCTTATAGGAGTCAAGGGCTGTCAGACAACCGAGTTACAGAGTACCTAAAAGATTGATGACAAAGTTTTGTGGGCTACGATGGCGAGAATGCTCAAGATGAAACTCTCCTTTAAAGGGTTTAGAATTTGTTTTGAGAAGCTCACCTCCTTCTGCAAGTACTTCAGGTCACTATCATGGCTTAAACCAGTGACCTGTCTTTTTGATTTACCGTTGAATTAATTTCTGTAATTGGCTCTAAATAACAACTTACAAAATAACAAAGAGGAACTTCTTAAACTAGACAGAACGATTCATATTGATGAAACTCCATGGCCTATTAATAATTCACATCAAAAGGACGGCTACATGTTTGTTATAAGTCATCAGGGAGGAAGTTTTTATTACTTTAGTGAGAGCCGTTCAGCCTGTTCTATTAAAAAACTCTTAGGCTCTTATAAGGGGCCTATTTTAACAGATGGATACGTTAGTTATAAAACACACTTTAAGGATGAAAAGGGAATTGATCTTGCTTTTTGTTGGTCTCAGTGATAAGAAAGTTTATTGACATAGAACAGAATTACCCTGAGGAGTGTGGAAAAGTATTAAAGCTTATGGGGAAGATTTTTAAAGTTGAATCAAAGGCAAAAACTTATGAAGAGCTCAAAAGTTTAAGACAAACAGAATCAAAGGATTTAGTTCTTTCTCTGCAAGATCTGTATTATAAACTTTATGGAGAAGCTCGTCCTGAGAGTGGGTTAAAAAAGGCTATTGATTATAGCTTTAATCACTGGGATGGCTTAAATTTATTCTTAGAAAATGAGAAAATTCCTATGACAAACAATGAAGCAGAAAGAACGATTCGACATTCTGTGATGGGAAGAAAGAACTTTCATGGGTCAAGGACTCAGAGAGGAGCTGAAACAGCATCAGTACTTTACAGTATTGTGGAAAGTTGTAAGAAGGTGGAATTAGATCCTAAGGACTATATTTTAATGGTTGTGGGAAACTCCCTCGATAAGATGCCTATTAAAACGCCTTTTGAGTATACAAGTGAGCTTTGTTCTTAAAGAATAAAGCACAAAGAAAATCAAAATTACGAAAAAAAACTAAGAATTATTCTTTTAAGAACTTCTCTAATACTTTTGTAACGGGGAAGGCCTTAGGAAAACGTCTTACAACACCGTTTTACAACAAGATCAATAAAAACTTCTCCTTTAAAATCTAAGAAATATCCTCCTCAGTAGAAGTCAAGGGCGGTCATATAACCGACTTACGTATAATCAGTAGATATAGCTTATTGACTCTTTTAATTGGGTTACCGGATTCTGAGTTTTTTGTTACAATCACCAGAAGAAAGGTATATGAAACGAAAATAAGTCCGGATCCATTATGTTGGTTGGTGTGATTCAAAATAGTTAACTTTTTTAAGAGATAATTACCTTATTTGCTCCATTTTTCAAATTCTACAGGGTTTAGCGACTTTAAAAAGTTTGTGTTTTTTTGAAAAGGCTGATAAGCTATTACTATTCTTTCAGGTGTAGCTTAGTGGTAGAGCAGGTGACTGTTAATCACCGGGTCGGGGGTTCGAGTCCCTCCACCTGAGCCAAGTTTTCAGTGATCATTTCATGGCCGATCCAACAAACAGGGTTTTTGATTTTGTCAGCATATCTGTAAATAATATGACCAGTCACTCTAAATACAAGCTGGCTTAAAAGAGCCGCTACAAGCTCTTTTTTGCTTTTATGCATATTGAGGATGTTTTTGGAGTGAAGTTGCATCAAATTCAGTTGTTCTTTACGAGAATGATCAGGCCATGAATTAAAATTATTCCAATTTTCAAAATTTGGATGTGTAAAGTATTTTTGAGCTTCTTGAAATATATTTTCAAGCTCAAATTCATCCTTTAAAAAGTTTTTAGATAATTTTTGAAAGGCTCTTGTCCAAGGGTGCAGAGAAGCTTTTTTTTCTAGGGAGCCAATGAGATTAAAAAGAGCAAGTTCCACTCCTGAAAAAACGGTTGTAGAATTAGTTAAGATCTCAGGAACATTAAAAACACAAACCTGGAGTCCTTTCTTGTAAGCCTTTAAACTTATCTCCTCTAAACGAAGTTTAGCAAAACCTTGAAGGTAAGGGGTATAAGATTGCCATTTATATGAATCTCCTATTAAAACTTCATTGCCATGATAACCGTAAGCAATGTAACTAACTTCATGGTTGTTTCTTAAATCTTCTGTATGTTCTATAAGATGGAAAAAACTTTCTGCTGTCACATCTTGAAAGTTTCTCAAACATAGACGACCTAGATCGCTCCCATTCCAAAAATCTTTCGAAGAGATAAAACGATCTCCTGAGGCTTTAAAAACACGGTTCATAAGAACAAGAATAATTTTTGCACGAGGAATGCCTCCAGCCATAGTATGGATGAATAAAATCTTTCTTTTATTTTTTAAATGAGGTTTTAATTGCTCAAAATACATTTTGAGTCTTGACTTAAATTCTAAAGTAGCTTGTCTAGAAATATCTTCAATGGTTTCAATAGGGATTTTAAAGTCTTTCCATGAGTTAAGGTCTATGTTTTTAAGTTGATCAATGAAGTTCTCACCTCCTTCAGGCTGAAACAAATCAAAGCCTGTCTCTAGAGGTACATTGATGAGGGGTTTGTATCTTTCAGCTAACTCTTCTTCTGTTAAAGCTCTTATTTTTTTATTTTGATCCCTTCGACCTACTGTGGAATAAATTATAGGAATATTATTAAATTTTAATTCCTCAATAATACCATTCACATAACCTCGGTCAAACACCTCGCCAAAGATCACAGCGATATCTTCATGGGTGAAAAAGGATTTTTCAGGAAGTGTTCTTAAAGGTGTGAACATAGGGAAAGTATGCCAAAAAAGACAAATGAAAGCAAATCTCTTTTAAAAAGAAAGAGGCTTTTTTTTTGATTCTAAAAAGCTGTACATCAATTCTGAAGTTAGTTTACAGGTTAAATGATCGTGGTCTAGGGGAGGGGAGACCTCATAAATCCCTAATACCTGAACTTCTAAGTACTTCAATAATTTCTTATAAAGAGGGAAAAACTCCCTAGGAGTCAGTCCTGAGGGCCAAGATTGGCTTGCACCCATGGCATAACTTGAAGAAAAGGCATCAATGTCGATGCTTAAATAGGTTGGCCTTTTCTCTTTAAGAAGGTGATGAAATCTTTTCGAAAAACAAGTCCAAGAAAATTCATAGTCATCAAGATAAGAGATGGAAACGTTTTTTCTCTCACACCACTTTATATGTTCTGGTGTATTGCAAAACCTTTGAATGCCTAGCTCAATGAGGTCAAAGTTTGAAAAATCACTAAGCAAACGATAAAAAGGTGTACCACTTGAAAGACCTTGAGTTAAGTCTCTTACATCTAAGTGAGCGTCCACGTTAATGATAAGAGGTTTTTTTTGATGATGATAATTTAAAAAACCAGCCCCGTCTCCATAAGCATAGTCATGCCCTCCTCCTAAGCCCATCACAAATAAGTTTTTTTCTAGAGCTTCAAAGACTAAAGTCCTTACTTCTTGATGGCGTGTTTTCAAAGCAAGTTTTTTGACTTTTAAATCTCCTCTATCATAGAGAGGGGGGAGTTGAGGGTATGCTGTCATGCGGTAAAATATACGTCTTATTTCACAAGGGGCTTGAGAAGCTCCTAAACGACCCCCATTCAGTTTAATGCCTTCATCATCAGGGTAACCTGCTATAAGAACTCCCCCCTTAGAAAGCTGATCTAAGGACTCTATAGATGAAACCCATTCTCCTAGCCTTAAGTCATTTTGTTTTTTAAAAAACAAATCTTCTTTTATTCTCTCAAACATATTTTTTTTTAACATAAACTTTAAAGAGAATCCATTTGTTTTAAAGTCCAACGAGCTAGTTCAGAAAAGTCCTTTATAGAAGAGAGATTAAGAACATCCTTTCGTAATTCATGGAGCTTTAAATTGCCTGTCACAATAAGAGCATTTCGTTTCAAAGCCTTAGGCCTTGCTCTACTAAGGGCTGTTTGAGAAAAAGTTTTCTGAAGTTTTTTATGAGAGCTTTGAAGAATGAATCTGAGGTCATCAATAAGATCTTTATATTTTGCTTTTTTCACTTTCTTTAAACTTTGTGTAAAGATCTTTTGATTCCAAGGACAGACTGTTTGGCAAAGATCACAGCCAAAAAACCAATCTCCTATTTGAACTCTCAAATCTTCTTTAGGAAGAAGATTTTTTGATTCAATGGTCAAATAAGAGATACATTTTCCAGCATCTAGCTTAAAAGGTTCAATAAAAGCTTGAGTGGGGCAGGCATCAATACAGCGTGTACATGTTCCACAGTGATAAGAGATTTCTTTTAAAACAGGCTCTAATTTAAGGCTTGTATAAATCTCTCCTATAAAAAACAAACTGCCCTTTTTAGGATGGATAAGACATGTGTTTTTCCCAAACCAGCCCAATCCTGCTTGTTGTGCCAGATCTTTTTCCAAAACAGGACTTGAGTCTGTAAAAGCTAAAAACTCTTCTGAGGGCATCTTGCTTTTAAGTCTTTCACAAAGAAGGGATAACTTTTTTTTAAACCAATGGTGATAGTCTTTTCCTTTAGCGTAAAGAGCTACTTTCAAAGCTTTTAGAGGGTATCCTTCAGAATAGGGGTGGGGGACATAGTTTTGAGTAAAGACAAGGGCTGAGTGAGCTCTTGAAAGAAGTTTCTTAGGATTTTCTTTTAATGGTGCATGATCTTTTAAGTAATCCATGTCATGGTGAAGGCCTTCACGGAGCCATTGTTGATAGTAATGAAAGGATAAAGGCTTTTTTAAGATAGTAGTGCCGAAGCTAGTAAAGTTTAAGTCTTTACTTAAATCTTCAATTAATGGAATAATAGATGTACTCATGGACTTTATTGAGAATCACACAAACTGGCCTTTTGTCAAAAACATTTGTGAAAAAATTAAAGATAAAGGCTTTCAGGTTTATTTAATAGGAGGGAGTGTAAGGGATGGACTGTTGAAAAGAGCTTTTAAGGACTTTGATTTAGCTACTGACGCATCTTTCCAAGAACTAAGTTTTCTTTTTCCTGATTCTCATAAAGTAGGAGAAAGCTTTGGTGTTGTGAAAATCAGAAGTGAGATTTGTGAAGTGGATATTGCTACTTTTCGTAAAGATGGTATTTATTCGGATGGAAGACATCCCGATAGTATAACACCTGCTACTTATAAACAAGATGCTTTGAGAAGAGATTTTACTATCAACGCTTTATTTTATGATCCTTTTTCGAAACAAGTGATTGATTTAGTGGAAGGTTTAAAAGATTTAAAGCTAAAAACAATCAAAACCGTAGGAAAACCTTTAAAACGTTTTAAAGAAGATCAATTAAGAGCTCTAAGAACCATTCGTTTTGTAACACAACTTAATTTTTTTATTGAAGAGACTACATATAGAGCTTTGTACAAAGTGTCTTTATCTCAGATCTCTAAAGAAAGAATTTTAGAAGAGTTTCAAAAGATACTTTTATCACCTTTTTTCTTAAGGGGTTTAGAAGATCTTAAAAACTTGGGGTACTTTAAAGATATTTTTCCTTATCTTTCCCATCATCTATCCTCTTCAAAAAATTGGCTATCTTTAAAGAAAACCCTTTCGCAAGTAAAAACAAAAGATACTGGTCTTCTTTTAGCTCTTTTATTTTTAAAAATGAAACTCTCTTTAGAACAGACTAAAAAGGATCTACAAAGCTTAAAGTGCTCAAAATCTTTACAGCATAAGGTTTTATTTCTGTTAAAATCTTATGAAGAATTTAAGGACTTAAATCAGTACGAAAAATTACAAATTTTAAATCACAAACAAGGTCTTCTTTTTTTAGAGCTTTTAGAACTTATGGATTTTGAGTTTTTAGAGCAGTTTGTTCAACAATACCAATCTCTTATGACAGATAAGGGTTTTTTGCCAACTTGTTTCTTAACAGGGGAGGACTTGAAAAACCAAGGGATTCCACAGGGGCCTCAGTATAAAGAAATTTTAAAGGAATGTCTTTTTTTACAGTGGAAAGGAGAGCTTAGAAATTATAAAGAAGCTCTTTTATGGCTTAGAAAAAAGTCTTAACTTTTTTGCTTTCCATCACTCTTTATTAAAGCTTTGAGAAGAAGATCTTCTTTTTATTTTTTAAAACTGCTTTAGTTTTTTTAAAAAGGATCTTATTAATTTAGGATCTTTTCTTTTGGAAAATGCTTTCACGACCCTTATGCTGACGCCAGTTTTTCTCAGGATCTGAAGTGTAATTTTTTTTCCACTCAGAGAGTTTTTTTTGATCCATGCGGTGAACGACTTCTCCTTTTTTATTAAAGATTTTAGGAATTTTTCCAAAAAGAAAATCAAATAACTTCATTTGTTTCTCCATTTATTAATGGTTTGCAAAGTAAAGCCTAAGTCCACACCGTCACTTGCAATAGGTTCATCAGAGTTTAATTGCTCATTTTCATTTGTATCAATGAACACACACACTTGGGCAGGTTTGACAAACCCAAAGACGTTGCTATCTAATTCTCCTTGCCAAGATTCAATGTTCTCTTTAAGTTCAATAGCACTGTTTTTCCAAACTGTTCTTCCTTTTGCGTAGACATGAAAGAAGGCTTTAAACTTTTCGTAGTCATCGAAGTCAGAAAGATCATCATCACAATCAAAGTTTAAATCAGTTGTAATTCCAAAATAAACATCCTTATCTTTTAAACTTTCAGAGCAAACAGAGGATTTGCACTTAATGGCCATATCAGGAATAAGCGAGGTTCCATCAAGCAGACTGCAAGATGTTAGAATTAAAAAAGAAATAAAAAACAAAACCTTTTTTTCTTTTCTCATACTTAAAATCTTATTGAAAATCTCTTTCAATTTCAATAAGATATTAGGAGGAGGAGGTGATTTATAACTCATAGCGTTAAATTTTGCGAAAGAAACCAAAGAATTATCGAAAGGTTTCAAAACATGTCCTCTTGGGAGGAAAGGTACAAAAAAATCATTGAGCAAGGGAAAAAACTTAAAGTTTTAGATGAGGGGTTTAAAGTAGAGGATTATAAAGTCAAAGGCTGTCAAGCTCAGGTTTGGCTAAGAGCCTATTTAAAGGAAGGTAAGGTGATTTTTGAAAGCGATAGTGATGCTTTGATTACAAAAGGCTTAATTGCCCTTCTTTTAGAGCTTTATTCAGGACTTACACCAAAGGAAATTTTAGACACAAAAGCCTCTTTTTTTGGAACTTTAGAGTTTGAAAAACATTTAAGCCTCAACCGCTCTAATGGACTTCTTTCTATGTTAAAACAGATCAAATTCTATGCTACAGCTTTTTTACACCAAAGGTCTTCTTAAAATCCTAAAAAAATAACAAAACCACTCCATTAGATCCCTTAACGGTAGAAGATGAGACAATTTTCCAAAATAATAGTTGTTACAATACCTTTTGGGTTTCCATTAGACTGTAAATCGGTTTTTGAACAGCCCTATACAAAGCTAATTTTGTGTGAGAGTTTTTTTCGCAAAAAAAGTTACCAGAAAGTTTAGATTTGTTAAAAGAAAAGGTTGCACTAGTGAATTGATAAGTAGGAAATCTGTAAGTCGGTTTCTTAACAGCCCTTGACTTCTACTGAGGAGGATATTTCTTAGATGAGTCGTAACTCGGTTTTTAAACCGCTCCTAACTTATACTGACTACACTTCTTTCAAAAAAACCCCGTTAAAATCTAAGAAACATCCTCTCCACAGAAGTCAAGGGCTGTTAAGAAACCGACTTACGGAAATCTTAAGCTGATTTTTTATATTTTTTCAGAAAGAGGGTATATTTTTTCTGGAAGTCTTTAGGCTTTTTTCCATTTTTATCAATCAAACCCTCTTTAAACCACAGAAAATGTTCTTCACAAAAATACATACGATTTACCTTTTTATGACAAGTCAGACAAGAGGATGTTTGTGGAAGAAAGGGTATAACATTGTTTTTTTCATTTTTACTTTTTTTCTTTTTTTGCATAACAACTCCTTTTTTGCTTTATCCTGACTTCGACACAACACAGTGAGTTAAAAAAAAATATTTCCGTTCTTTTGCCTCTAGTTTTTAGTTGAAGGAGTTATACACAGATTTTAGGTTGGTTCTGTGGCCCTGACCCATTTTACAAGTTTGCAAAAGTTGTTTAGCCTTTTTGAAGAATGTTTATAAAAGTAACATCAAAGTCTAAGGGTAAAAAAAGTGTACGGATTGTAGAGTCTGTTTGGCTTAAGGGGAAGTGTGTACAAAAGACCATTCGTTCTATGGGTATTTTTGCAAGTGATAAGGAAGTTAAAAAAGCTAAGAAGTTAGCAGAAGAGTTGATCATAGACATTAAGAATCAAAGAAATCCTGTGCTTCCAGGTTGTGAGAAGCTAGTTTATGGTAAAAGGCCTAAGGAGAAGAAGAAGAAAGAGAAGAAAAAAAAGAGTGAGAAAGATTTCCAGTTTTCAGGCAGTATTTTAGAGGAGAAAAAGCGTGTTGTTTGTGGTATTGAGAAAGTTTTTAATGAGCTTTATGCTGAGTTAGGTTTTGTAAATTTGATTGAGGGTACAAAGAAAGATTTAGAGTGGAATGATATTTTAAAGCACTGTGTTTTATCAAGAGTTTTTAATCCAGAATCAAAAAGAGGTAGTGTAGAAACACTTTTTGAAGATTTTAACCGACAGATTCCTTTAGAGAAAGTTTATAGGGCTATGGATCGTTTTTATCCTTTTATTGAGACCTCGAAGAAAAAGGTATCTGAGAACACCTTGTCTTTGTTTAACCATGAGGTGGATGTTTTGCTTTATGATGTGAGGAGCTTGTATTTTGAGAGCTTTTCAGAGGATGAGATTCGCAGGTTTGGTTTTAGTAAAGATTGTAAATTTAAAGAGACACAGGTTGTTTTGGCACTTATGACAAACTCACAAGGCCATCCTATAAGCTATGAACTTTTTCCGGGCAATACAAGTGAGGGGGCTACACTGGTAGAGTCTATAAATAAGCTAAAGACTCGTTTTAATGTAAGAAGAGCTGTTTTAGTAGCTGATAGAGCTATGTTTGTAAGAAAGAATTTAGAGACTATGGATAAGATGGGGATAGAGTATGTTGTGGCTGCAAAGTTAAAATCCCTTTCTAGCAAGAAAAAAGAAGAGGTTTTAAGTCATAAAAACTATAAGCCCAGCCAAATGGCTTGTGATACGTCTCATCTTTTTTGGGTGAAAGAGCTAGAGCATGAAGGAAAAAGATTGATAGTTAGTTATTCGAACAAAAGAGCCAAAAGAGATCAAAATCAAAGAGAGCGTTTGATCAATCGTTTGATGAAGAAAGTAAGAAACAAGGAGATTCCTGTGAGTCAGTTGATCTCCAATCATGGGACCAAACGTTTTATTAAAGTTGACAATGTGAAAGTGACCATAGATGAGGAGAAAATAGAAAAAGAAGCTTTGTGGGACGGTCTTCACGGAATTATAACAAATGTTCAAAACAAGACAGCCAGTGAGCTTTTAAGTCGTTATACCATTTCCAAAAATTAATTCGACATTTTTTTAACGCATTGCGTCCTGGCTTTTTGATAAAACTCTGTTAAATTTTTAGAGTCATGTCGAAAAAAGATTTAGTTACACAGATTCAAGGGTATAATTTTCTGGCTACTTACAAAGTGGAAAGAAGTGCCAACATCAAGACAAAATTATTGGCTTTGCAGCATATGCAAGAAGGAAAATCGATTCAAGAAACAGCAGGTATGGTTTTGTATCACCGTCACAGTATCAAATCCTGGTTACAGTCTTTTTTTGTAGACTTTGATTACGAGGGATTGATAGATCGAGAAGGCAGAGGACGCAAGCCTCGTTTGCCAGTGACAGAAGAGGAGAGGTTCAAAATCAAGTTAGATGAAATTCAAGACAAAAGAGAGGGAGGAAGCATAGGAGCAAAGGAAATACAGAAACTTTTAGCAGATGAATTTGACTGTTGCTATTCTCTTTCTGGGGTTTATGTTTCTTTAGACCGCCTTAATATTGTATGGATCAGTGGTCGTTCTCTTCATCCTAAAAGTTCATTAAGAAGCTATGGAACAGTTTAAGGAACATTTTCCAGAAGAGGTGGAGAAAATAAAGGAAAAGATTCAGACTAATAAAATAGAGATTTGGTGGCAGGATGAATGCAGAATAAGCTCAGCAAGGTTCTTTGAGTAGGATTTGGGCAAGAAAAGGCACACGGCCTAGAGTTGTGAGGCAAAGACAATTTTTATCCACTTATATTTTTGGAGCAGTTTGTCCGGATAGAGATAAAGGCTGTGCTTGGATTTTACCGGAATGTAATTCAGGGATGATGCAAATTCACTTAGATGAGATATCTAAAAATATTCAAGAAAACTATCATGGAATTGTTTTAATGGACAGAGCCAGTTGGCATACCACAGAGACTTTGATAGTTCCTAAGAATTTATCCCTGATGCCTTTACCTCCTTATAGTCCAGAATTAAATCCCATGGAACAAGTCTGGCAACAATTACGAAGGATCAAATTATCGAATGCATGTTTTAAAAACTATGACCATATACTGAATACTTGTTGTGAGGCCTGGAATACTTTTTGCGATCAGGAGGGCAGGATTAAAAAATTATGCACTCGATCTTGGGGAAAACAACAAGATGAATCAAGCTTGTAAATTAATTTGAACCTATAAATTAAATTGTGTAACTGATTTTTGTCATTTTAAATTTTAACCTCACTTTTTTACACTTATTTTAACCCATCAATCGATTTACACAACAAATAGATATACCTGAAATAAACTTATCTTATGAAAACTTAAACTCACCTTAAAAGAAGTTTTTTTAAAACCTCCTAACTGAAACTTTTCCTTAAGTCAATTTTAAAATTTTAAATTTGAACATGAAAATGTCGAATTAATTTCTGTAATTGGTATTACAGAGATCTTTGGAGAATAGAAGAGGCTTTTAGAGTGAATAAGACGACGTTAAAGATGAGGCCTGTTTATCATTGGAAAAAAAGAAGAATAGAAACTCACATTGCCATTTGTTTTTTAGCCTATGCGATCTCTTACACAATGGTTTATAAACTCAAACAAGCAGGACTTAATTTAAGTTTTGAAAGAATGAGAAAGATCTTAAAAAGAGATCAGTACAGTATTTTAGAAGAAAAAAAGACGAAAAAACTTTATCGCCTTCCCTCAGGTTGTACAAAGGAAGTAGAAGAAATTTATAGTGCTTTTTCGCTTAAAAGAAACTCTTCTATGAGCCTCATTCCCACAACATCTGTCGACCTTTAAAAAACCCTTTCCTGTGGCCCCAAAAATTGTAACTATTTGAAATTATTCACTTGTTGCAGTGTGTTGTGTCGAAGTCAGGAGTAGGAAATCTTAAGCTGATTTTTTATATTTTTTCAGAAAGAGGGTATATTTTTTCTGGAAGTCTTTAGGCTTTTTTCCATTTTTATCAATCAAACCCTCTTTAAACCACAGAAAATGTTCTTCACAAAAATACATACGATTTACCTTTTTATGACAAGTCAGACAAGAGGATGTTTGTGGAAGAAAGGGTATAACATTGTTTTTTTCATTTTTACTTTTTTTCTTTTTTTGCATAACAACTCCTTTTTTGCTTTATACTTCTATCGGATGTTTTTAAGAATAAGTTTAATTGTTTCAATTTGAGATGAGTTCTGAAAGGTCTAGATGGTTGAGACGGTTGAGTTTCCAGTTTTTAAATTGAGGACTTGCTAAGATGCTAAAGTCTATAGAACCCATAGGAATGAGTTTATAGTTTTTCATGAGAAAAGAAAGCCCTTTATCGCATTGATTTGCTTTTACAAAACTTTCATACTCCTTACTCTGAAGACCAATGTAATTTTCAGGATGATTTTTGAAAAAAATCTCTAAAGCTGCCCTGCAGGTGGGACGATCCAAAGATAAGCCTTTTCTAAATAAAAAAGGAGGTTTTGTTTTAAGTCTTTCTAAATAAGATTTTTGCTCTATAGGCTTAAGAGAGACTTTAAAATTTAAAATTTTTTCCCATTGTTTTTGTATGAATTGCATGCCACGCATATGATCTTTTCCACCAAGACGACTGAAGTAAAGAGAGTATGTTTTTTTAGGATGCTTGATTTTTTTAAAAAAATATCTTGCTTTTTTTATATTAAAATCATAACAATGTTCTTTCCTAGCTCCTACAAAAGAAAGGGCTATACAGCCTGGTCTTTTACGAGCATGGTAGAGCTTTTGAAGTTGTTTGTAATCAATAGAATGGATGAGAGCTTTTCTTAAGTTCTCATCCATTTCCTTGTTAAAACCTATGTAATCAAATCTTAAAATAGGGATTCGCTGAAAGTCTTTTCTTTTTCCTAACTGAGGGATTTGAGAGGTCTCTACACGTCTTAAAAAGGTTAAGGTTTGGTTTTTATAAAGATTCAAGGCCGTAGTGTTATCGGAAATAAAATAAACTTTTACATCAGGTCTTGGATGTTTTTTAAAGTAATGGGGATTGGGTTTTAAAAGAACATGTTGTCCTTTCTTCCATTCCTTGATAAGGTAAGGACCTGTGGTGATAAGCTTATAAGCCTTGTCTTTCGAAACAGAGGTGAAGGTTTTATGAGCTGAAAGAAGGGGTGAAATAAGACGGTAAAGAAACTCTTTGTCAGGAATTTCGAGCTCAAATAAAAGTTTATAGGGTCCTTGAGCTTTCACCCCTAAGCGGTTTATGGGTTGGGAGCCTTTTAAAATGCCGTAAAATCCTTTCAGTCCTAAGAGAAGCTGTTTTTGTGAATTCTTTATGTGAGGCCTCATAAGCTCTCTAAAGGCTTTCACGTAGTGAGAGGCTAAAACAGGAGAGCCATCGCTAAATTTGAAGGCCTTATTGAGTTGGCATGTGATCTGAAGTCCTGAGGGAGAAAATTGGCATTTTTCAGCACCTTCAGGCCTTAGACCTAAATAATTGTCATAACGAAAAAGAGAGCTGTAAATGTTATTGACAAGATAATTACTAGATGAGGGTTTAATATAGGAAGGGCCGAGTCCAAAGGGCTCAGAGAACAAATGAAAAGAGAAGTCCGCTAAAAGAGGAAAAAAAATATAGATTATTAATAACATAAGTCTTTTATATAATGAAATGTCTTAAAAAGATACACTTAAAAAATCTAAAGTTTTTTGAAGAATAAGACGATATTCTTAATATGAAGTCTTTTATTTTCATTTTTTCTTTATCGTTTTTTTATCCTCTCTTATCTCAAAGCGAATCTGCTGATGTAACCATTTTGACCCAAAACCCAGCTATTTATTTCCGTAACTTTAATTCCACTGAAGGTAAATCATTCGCCAATTTTGATATAAGAGGCCGATGCAACGATCAAGGAAATGCAGACCTTACTTTCCATTACAAAGTGGAAAGTAAGAAAGAAGAAAAAGATCAGTGGAAAAGCCATGCATTCGAAAAAGATTTTTATAAGTCATGTGCTGAAAATCCTATTGATTATATCTATTCTAATTACGATCATAAATGTAAAAAGGGGAGGTTTCATCTTCAGTTTTTACGATGCTTTAGAAAAATCGATCTTGATACCAAAAATACCAAAAAATACAGATTTACCATCTCCTTAGGAGAATCTAAAAAAGAAACTATCATTGTATGTCAAAATAAGCTTGACTGGTGTGATTCGGAATGAAGTTATTTTAGTAGTCATTTGGAGTCAAAGAATAAATCACATCAGGAGTCACGTCTTTACTTTCTATAGGACTTCCATCTTTCCTAAAAGTAATTGAACCTGTAAAATGTAACTCTGTAATTCCTAAGAGGCTTGAAACGTCTATTCTTCTTACCATTTCCAAAAATTAATTCGACATTTTTATGTTCAAATTTAAAATTTTAAAATTGACTTAAGGAAAAGTTTCAATTAGGAGGCTTTAAAAAAGTTTTTTTTGAAGGGAGGTTGAGTTTTCATAAGATATGTTTATTTTATGTATATCTATTGTTGTGTGAATCGATTGATGGGTTAAAATAAGTGTAAAAAAGTGAGGTTAAGATGTAAAATGAAAAAAATCAGTTACGCAATTTAATTTATAGGTTCAAATTAATTTACAAGCTTGATTCATCTTGTTGTTTTGCCCAAGATCGAGTGCATAATTTTTTAATCCTGCCCTCCTGATCGCAAAAAGTATTCCAGGCCTCACAACAAGTATTCAGTATATGGTCATAGTTTTTAAAACATGCATTCGATAATTTGATCCTTCGTAATTGTTGCCAGACTTGTTCCATGGGATTTAATTCTGGACTATAAGGAGGTAAAGGCATCAGGGATAAATTCTTAGGAACTATCAAAGTCTCTGTGGTATGCCAACTGGCTCTGTCCATTAAAACAATTCCATGATAGTTTTCTTGAATATTTTTAGATATCTCATCTAAGTGAATTTGCATCATCCCTGAATTACATTCCGGTAAAACCCAAGCACAGCCTTTATCTTTATCCGGACAAACTGCTCCAAAAATATAAGTGGATAAAAATTGTCTTTGTCTCACAACTCTAGGTCGTGTGCCTTTTCTTGCCCAAATCCTGCTTAAAGAACCTTGCTGAGCTTATTCTGCATTCATCCTGCCACCAAATCTCTATTTTATGAGTCTGAATCTTTTCCTTTATTTTCTTCACCTCTTCTGGAAAATGTTCCTTAAACTGTTCCATAGCTTCTTAATGAACTTTTAGGATGAAGAGAACGACCACTGATCCATACAATATTAAGGCGGTCTAAAGAAACATAAACCCCAGAAAGAGAATAGCAACAGTCAAATTCATTTGCTAAAAGTTCCTGTATTCCCTTTGCTCCTATGCTTCCTCCTTCTCTCTTGTCTTGAATTTCATCTAACTTGATTTTGAAGTTCTCTTCTTCTGTCACTGGTAAACGAGGCTTGCGCCCTCTGCCTTCTCGATCTATCAACCCCTCGTAATCAAAGTCTACAAAAGACTGTAACCAGGATTTGATACTGTGACGGTGATAGAAAACTATACTTGCTGTTTCTTGAATCGATTTTCCTTCTTGCATATGCTGCAAAGCTTGGAGTTTTATCTTGATGTTGGCACTTCTTTCTACTTTGTAAGTAGCTAGAAAATCATACCCTTGAATTTGTGTAACTAAATCTTTTTTCGACACTCTAAAAATTTAACAGAGTTTGATCAAAAAGCCAGGACGCTATGCGTTAAAAGAATGTCGAATTAATTTTTGGAAATGGTATTACAATTTTTAATTCATTCTAAACCTTTGTTAAACCTTAGGTGGACTTAAAAATCCACCAGGGAGTCCTCTTATCTGCTCCATTTTTGAGCAGAATTCCACCGAGAAATGGGACATCCTCGGCTTTCTCCTTCATGTGACAAGTCGCAAACTCAAAAAAAACATACATGTTGAAAGAAGTGTGAAGAAGAAAAAGGGGAGAACAAGAGGATGACGCATAGTTGAAATTGTGAGTTTTTTCTTGCTTTTCAAAACTACTTTTTTTAGTTTGAGGCCGTGAAAACTCAAGTGATAAAAAAAGCTGTTTTAGGTTTAAAAAAGCTCTTTTACTCTTTGCTTTATCTTTTTGTAATCCTTTCTATAACTTCTTGTACTTCCTCTAATAAACAGTCTTCTTTCATTGCCATAGATGGTTCAAGTACAGTTTTTCCCATTACGGAATCTATTGTGGAAGAAGCACAGAAAGCTTTTCCTCAATTAAGGATTGGAATAGGGGTTTCAGGTACGGGAGGTGGTTTTAGAAAATTTATCTCAGGAAAGACTTTAATTAACAATGCATCTCGTAAGATCAAAGAAAAAGAAGTTAAACTTCTAATGGAAAAAAACGTAGAATTTTTAGAATTTCCTGTAGCCTATGACGGTTTATCTATTATAGTGAATAAAGATAATACTTGGGTGGATTTTCTTTCTGTAGATGAACTTCATAAAATTTGGAAAAAAGATAGTCAAGTGAAAAAATGGTCAGATATAAGATCCTCTTGGCCTAAGGAAAAAATTGATCTTTATGGTCCGGGATCAGATTCAGGAACTTTTGATTATTTTACAGAGGTGATCAATAAAAAATCAGGAAGCATACGTTCTGATTACACACAAAGCGAAGACGATAATATCTTAGTCCTAGGTGTTTCTGGCAAAAAACAGGCCTTAGCTTTTCTAGGCTTTTCTTATTATTATTATAATAAAACAAAAATCAAAGCTGTACCCATTTGGCATAAAAATTCTAGTGTAAAGCCCGGGTTTGAAACCATAAAGAAAGGAACTTACACTCCCTTATCTAGACCGCTTTACATTTATGTAAGAAAAGATGCTCTTAAACAAAAGCATTTTAAAGAGTTCCTTGTTTTCTATATGTCAAAGGCAGTTCAAGTGATTCCACAAGTAGGTTATGTGCCTCTTAATGATAAACAATATAATGAAAACATAAGAAAGATTTCTTCTCATTATTAGTGGATGCAAGAAAAAAATTTTTTTTTCCAAATTTTTTGATAAAGCACTTAAGAGCTTATTTTTCGCCATCACTTTACTGACTGTATTGTTTACAGTCCTTGTAGTTATTCTTCTAGGAAAAGAGGCTTTTTTATTTTTTCAAACCATTTCTTTTTCTGAGTTTTTTCTTACAACCCAATGGACTCCCTTACTAACACCCCGCCATTTTGGTGTGTGGCCCCTTATTAATGGAACAGCTATGATTGTTTTAGGAAGTCTGTTAATTGCTTTTCCCTGTGGTATTTTGATTGCATTTTATTTAAGTGAACTCGTTTCTAAAAAAAAAAAGCGCTATATAAAACCTATTTTGGAGGTTTTAGCAGGCATTCCCACTATTGTGTACGGGTTTTTTGCTCTTACTTTTATTACACCAGCTTTAAAACAACTGTTTCCTGAAGTAGGTATTTTTAGTGCTTTAAGCGGGGCTATCGTAGTGGGTATTCTTATTTTGCCTATGGTGGCTTCTCTTTGTGATGATGCTTTCTCTCACCTTCCCTCTCATTTAAAAGAAGGAGCTTATGCTTTAGGAGCAAGGCCTGTGGAGGTGGCTTTTGATGTCATGCTACCGGCTTGTCTTTCTCGTTTGATTGCTAGTCTTATTTTGGCCGTCTCAAGAGCTATAGGAGAGACCATGGCTGTGACTCTTGCGGCAGGAGTTCACCCTCAACTAACTTTTGATTTCTTAGAGCCTATTCAAACAATGACAGCTTATATTGTTCAAGTGATTATGGGAGATGCTCCAGCAGGAGGTGTTGAATACCTTTCTTGTTTTGCTGTAGGATTTGTTCTTTTTCTAATAACATTTTTTATGAACATTTGGGGACAAAGATACATGCGAAAAAAGGATTATAGTTTTTGAGGAAGTTAAAAGATTTTCTTTTTCTAATAGTTTGTAAATTTTTAACCTGGAGTTGTTTAGCTTTTATTTTGTTTTTATGTCTTTATATTTTATATCATGGTTTAGATTTTTTAAGTTTTAAATTTATAACAAGTTTTCCTTCTCGTTTTCCTGAGCAATCGGGGGTTTTGTCGTCTCTTGTAGGAACTTGTTACCTCATATTGATTGTGATTTGTTTTAGTGTTCCTTTAGGTCTTATCACAGGGATTTTTATCCAAGAGTACCTTACAAAGAAGACAAAGAAAGGTTTTTGGTTTGGTGTTAACATTTCCTCTTTAGCAGGTATGCCTTCTGTGATTTATGGCCTTGTGGGTTTGGCTATCTTTTCTGACTTCCTTAGGTTAAATAACAGTCTTTTAGCAGGAGGCTTGACCTTAGGGCTTCTTATTTTACCTGTAATTGTGATCACAACTCAAGAGGCTTTGAAATCCATTCCTAAAGACTTACGTTTTGCAGCCTACTCTCTAGGTGCACGATCCTATCAGGTGATTTTTGGACAAATTGTTCCAGCTGCTTTACCACAAATTGCAACAGGTCTTATTTTAGCTCTTTCAAGAGCAGTAGGAGAAACAGCCCCTCTTGTTGTAATAGGAGGTTTGACCTATTCTGCCTTTTTGCCAGAAAGTCTGAGAGATCCTTTTAGTGCCCTTCCCCTTCAAATTTACAATTGGGCAGGAAGACCGCAAGCTGACTTTCACAAACTAGCTTCTTCAGGTATTCTGGTTTTGCTGTGTGTAGTGTTTTTAATGAATTTTATGGCTCTGTTTATAAGAGAACGGTATCAAAGGTATAAGAGATGAAAAAGACTATTTTAGAAATTTGTGATTTAAATGCTTTTTATGGCGAGACACAGGTTTTAAAAAACATCAATATTAAAGTTGAGAAAAATAAAGTGATTGCTATTATCGGGCCTTCTGGTTGCGGGAAAAGCACTTTGTTAAGAACTCTCAATAGAATGAATGATTTTATTCCGAGCTTTAGAATACAAGGGAGTGTATTTTATCGTAACCGAGATATTTATGATAAAAAAATTGATCCTGTTGAAATTCGTAAACACATAGGAATGGTATTTCAAAAACCTAACCCCTTTCCTCAATCCATTGCTAAGAACATTTTATGGGGCCCTAAAATTAACCACTACCAGTTTGATGAAAAAGAACTTTTACACTCCTGTCTTAAACAAGCTGGTCTTTTTGAAGAAGTTCAGGATAGACTTTACAATTCAGCTCTTGAACTCTCGGGAGGACAGCAGCAAAGACTTTGTATTGCAAGAGCTGTAGCTATGAAACCAGATGTTATTTTAATGGATGAACCTTGTTCATCTTTAGACCCTAAGTCCACTCAACGTATTGAGGATCTCATGAGGCAGTTGAAATTGTCCTACACCATTCTTATTGTCACTCATAACATGCAACAAGCTTTAAGAGTTTCTGATAAAACAGTTTTTTTACATAAAGGAAAGGTTGTTGAATTTGATGATACAAAAAAAATATTTCAAAATCCTACACAGGAGAAAACAAAAGCTTATATAGAAGGTAAATTTGGTTAATGAAATGTATTGTTAGCGGTACTAATAGAAAAGATTCAAATACTTTAAAGCTTTGCTATGTAATCAAAGACTTGTATAAAAACTCTCCAGACTCTGAAGACGTAAGTCTTATTGATCTTTACAAACAAGTTAACTGGGCTGAACTTTTAGGTGAGCAGTATCAAACTCCTCCTGAAAGCATTTTAAATTTAGCTCAAAAAATTAAAACTTCTGAAGGTCTGATTTTTATCATCCCTGAATACAATGGAGGTGTTCCTGGAGCTTTAAAGTATTTTATTGATCATTTGCCTGTAAAAGGTCTTTTTCAGGAAAAACCAGTATGTTTAATAGGCCTTTCGGAAGGTCTGCGAGGAGGTCTTATTCCTTTAGAGCAAATTACTCAGATCTTAAGTTACTTAGGAGCTTATGTTCATCCTATGAAAATTTATTTAAATCACATTAAGAAACGCTTCTCATATGATAAAATTAAAGATTCTACCACAGAATTAGCTTTAAAAGAACAACTGCAACTTTTTCAGAAATTTACAAAAATAGTTCACAGGGTGTAAAAAGAATTGTTTCATTTGACTGTGATTAGATGCCTGTCTTTAAATCTAGGGGATGTCGTCAATTGATTTAATATAGTAACCTTAGCCTAAGAAAGGGGAGTGAAGGATAGCTAAGAAGATATGAATTAAGAGATTGTCTGTAAAGTCGTTAGGGTTTGAAGAAGGGGCTCCCCTGAGCTAAACTCAGGGTATTATAAACAAACCAAAAAGGAGCCCCAAATGAAAGATACACAATATCAATTCCAGTTACAAATGGTAAAAAATAAACATGAGAAGATTCACCAGCTTATTGCTATGCAGCTTGAAGGAGCAGCACTGAAATTAGTCCATGATCTTTTCCAAGAGGAAGTAAAAAGACTCTGCGGAAAGCCCTTTTCCCACAAAAAGTCAGAGGGTCTCTGTCACAGAGGAGGAAGTGGGAAAGGATCTGTTATTCTTCAAGGACAGAGGATAAGAGTTCAACGTCCTCGTCTTAGAAAAAACAAAGAGGAAGTTCCTCTGGAGAGTTATACAGTTCTCCAGAGCTTTGATCTTCTCTGTGAAGATGTAATGAGGGCTATGCTTTTAGGAGTCAGCACCAGAAACTATGAGCCTTTACAAAGGAAGTTGGAAGACGGCTTAGGTTTAAAAAAATCCTCTGTCAGTAAAGCTTTCAAGATGAGTTGTCAAAAGTCTTTGGAAGCCATTCAGTCTCGGAATCTTTCACAAGAAAGTTTCGTGGCTTTAATGATTGACGGCATTGAATTTTCAAAAAGAACAGTGATTTGCGTTCTTGGAATTACAAGTGAAGGAAAAAAGATGATCTTCCCCCAAAAAAGTGGACAGTTTTTTATCAACCCAGAAAGGGTAACTGTCAGATCATATAACGTCTATTACAAATAAAAAGACTCTGCGGAAAGTCCTTTTCCTACAAAAAGTCAAAAGGTCTCTGTCATAAGAGGAAGAAGTAAAAAAGGATCTGTTATTCTTTAAGGACAGAGGATAAGAGTTTAACGTCCTCGTCTTAAAAAAAACAAAGAGGAAGTTTCGTCTGAAAAGTTATACAGCTCTCCTCTCGACAAAGCTGTATCTTTTCTTTTAAATTAATCCCTTCTTCCATAAAATCCTCCCTTTAAGAAAAACTTATAAGAGAAATTTAAGCTCAGATAGGGCGGTCAGACAACCAACTTACGGTTAATTGACGATATGCCCTAGTCTTTCTGTTAGTTTTCGATATTTGCTCTAGACTTTTTATAGTGAGGATTTTAACATAAAAAGTGTATTTAAGTGGGGGGCGATGTCTGACATAGGATGTGTCAGAAATTGTCAATGATGATGGGACATCGCCATTTTTTCACTAAGCGTCAAAATATTCTTGCATTTTTCTCAAAAGAGGTTTATTTTAAGTTCAATGGCAAAGAAAAGTTCTATTGTTAAAAATCAACAAAGAAAGGCTCTTTCAAAACGTTATTATGCTCACAGGAAGAGTTTGAAAGATAAAATAATAAATTTAAATCTTCCAGAAGATGAAAGGTTTGAAGCAGGGCTACAACTTCAAAAACTTCCTCGCAATACCTCTCCTTGTCGTGTGGTTAACCGTTGTTATCTCACAGGTCGCCCTCGTGGCTATTTAAGAAAATTTAGCTTAAGCCGTATTGCCTTAAGAGAACTTGCTTTAAAAGGCCATATCTCAGGTGTAACAAAAGCTAGTTGGTGACAAGACTAATTTTTAAGGCTCCTCCCGGGAATCTGTGGGTGAAAAGTAGCTAGAAATCCCCCAAATCAGAAAGTTCTTTCGTCTGTGAGCTTATGTGTAATAGACGTCTATCAAAAAGTATGTCAAGAAAAAACACTTCTCCATTTACAAAAAATATAAAAAATTTTTTTTGCATACGGTCACGAATATTCTAATCATCTAAGAGAAAACTTCCTGCATTTCCTTTCCATTTTTAATGACTCTTCCTTTACACATTTTAAAAAAAATAAAGGCTGTTATGGTTCCCCCAGGGTGTATAGGGAATTAAAGCGTTACGGAGTGAGTGCTGGAGAAAACAAAGTAGCTCGAATTATGAAACTAAAGAATCTCAGTGCCCGTCAGAAAAAATCCTATGTTCCTAGAACAACAATGATCTTCCCCCAAAAAATCTAGAACCTCTCTCTTTAAGAGCTTCTAGGTAGCGGATAAGCTTCTTGTTGGAATTCTTCTCTTGACAAAGCTGTATCTTCTTTTTTAAATTAATCCCTTCTTCCATAAAATCCCTCCTCTTAAGAAAAACTTATAAGAGAAATTTAAGCTCAGATAGGGCGGTCAGATAACCGAGTTACAGCTAAAACACCTGAAAAGCCATAAGAGCAATGAATCTCCAGCCTGAGGTTTTGTGTTTTAGCTGGGTTTGTTTGTCTCCATAAGTTCCATATCTTTTAAGTTCAAATACAGGATAAAAATGATCAATTTTAGGAGTAATTAGAGATAGTCCATAAGAGTAGTTTGTGAAAAAACCTCCTTTTTTTTCTCCATAAAGAAATTTATTATGAGAGGTATCTCCTCCTCCTATAGAAGTAAAAAAAGACAACTTTAAGTTGTGTTGTCTTACATAAAACGAGAAAACCTCCTTTCTAATCTTAAAATCTAGATATTGGCCTTGGTGAGATTTAAAATCTTGTGAGTGTTGAAACGTAACCTCTCCTCCTCCTGAAAGCTTATACTCAAGATAATGATTCCACTCATAAGTATGCTTGTTATTATATTTTAAAGATTGAAAATGTGTACGAAACAGAAGTTTGTCAGTAAGGTTTTTTTTATAATTTAAGCTCTTTCCTATCATTTCTAAATGGGGTGAAATAAAGTTAAACTTTACAGCATAGGGAAAAATAAAAGGAGAGGAGTTGCTGTCTTCTAAGATGCGTCCTCGTCTTATTTTCTGTGAGATAAATTCCAAACCAATAACAGCACTAATAGGCCTTTTCTTATCATTAAGATTTCCTTCTCTTTTTGCGTAAGAGTGTATGGGAAATATAAAAGATAAAATTATTAAATACTTCACAACTAAAGTATAGGTAAAAAAAGGGAAACGTCAAGGTGCCTATGCTTAAGCCTAGACTCTTAAAATAGGTTAGTTTGTTTAAAAAAATTCTTTTTTTTGAAAGTCCATATCAAAATGTTAATTTATGCGAGGCTTCATCTGAAGTTTTTAGCTTTTTTATAAATCCAATGATACCCTTAAGTTATGAAAAAGATTTTTTTAATATTTATTCTAAATCTATATGGAATCGTTCATGGAAAGACAGCAAATTTTAAACCTTATTCTCAACTACTGGCTTTCCATCTCCATGACATGTCATCTAAGGAAAAGTATGAAACAGCTTTTGATTATCAAGGAGCCTTCAACGTATCAAAGCCTCTTGTTAAAAAACAGCTTGAAATTTTGGATGAATTTAAAATATCTTTTTTGAAAACAAAAGAGGAAGCTCTTTCTTTTTGGATCAATACTTATAATTTCTTTATGATTTCTAAAATTCTAAAAGACGGGTTTTCAAAAAATAAGCTATACATTTCTTCTGTCAAAGATTTGGCTCTTTTTAACAGAGCTTTTAAGCATAAAAATTTCAAAGTAGGAGGAGAATTTTATTCGTTAGATTATATTGAAAAATCCATTCTTCTTGGAAAGGATTATAAAAAGAAGAAATGGAAAGATGCACGTATTCATTTTGCTTTAAATTGTGCATCTGTAGGTTGTCCTCCTCTCAGAAAAGATATTTATCAAGCTAAGATCATGGATCAGCAATTACATGACAACACTCAAAAATCTCTGAATACAAAAAGGCATTTTCATATCAAAAATGATACACTTTATATCTCTTATCTTTTCAGGTGGTATGAAAGTGATTTTCTAGATGAAGCTCCATCTCTAAAAGCATGGCTTAAGACCTATGTTGGAAAACATAAAATTCTATCATCTAAAATAAAGTTTATTTTCTACGACTGGAAACTAAATGTTTCCTCAAATTTTAAGTAAGCCTTAGTATAAAGAGCCGTCCTAACTTTAAAGCTTTGATCTTCCCCCAAAAAGTGGACAGTTTTTTAAGGCCTCAAAAGTATAGTTTCCCCTTTTTCTGACTTCGACATAACACATAGAACGATCAAATAAGGTCATTTTTAAAAGCAATTTTATAAGTAAAAACAAATAGTTATAATTAGTCTAAGTTATATTTGACTTATTATAATAAGCCTATTATAATAATCTTATGCTAGTTAAGATTTTCTTAGAAAGAAGAAAGGCTTTAAATCTTTCTCAACGAGAGCTTTCAGAGCTTAGCGGGCTTTCTTTAGCTACAATACAAAATATTGAAGCTTGTAAAGCTAATCCTAGCTTAAAGGTTTTAACACAGTTGAATGAGGTTCTAGGATTAAGTTTAGATATAAAGGAAACTTCTTTTCACTGGGATGATCTTTCTTATTTTTCAGGGTTGCTCTGTTCAAAAAAACACTTTAAAAAACATGAATTAACAAGAAAAAATTTAAGCCTTTTCTTAAGAAGGGGAGTTTTTGAATTAAAACGAAATCAAGTCTCGGAACGTATTTTAGAAGTTTTTCAAGCCCTCCTTTTGTCTATAAAAAACCACTATCCAAAATTCTATAAAAATCATGAAAATGTTTATAATCAAGCTCTTCCTAAGAGAATAACACCTCGCCATATAAAATTATGCCGTATAGTTCTTGCTCATATTGGAGAGTACTTATGAAGCTTATTACTCCTCGACTTGTGAAGACCTTGTTAAAAAAAACAAGTGAAACTTTAGAAGGAGATTGGGTTCTTATAGGGGGAGCTCTTATACAGTTTTTGGAAATTCATGAAAGAACAACAATGGATATTGATATTGTTCCTCTATCTCAAAGCAGAGCTAATGAACAAACTTTGAATTTGATGAAATTAGCAGAGAACTTACAGCTTCCTGTTGAAGTTATTAATATCTCTGCCGCCTTTTTTCTTTTTAAAATAAAAAGTTATAAGGATAACCTTCAAGTTCTTTATAAAGGAAAAAAAGGGGTTGTCTATGGCCCTAATTTAGAGCTTTTTCTTCGTTTGAAGTTGAATCGACTTTCTGAAACGGATTTGGATGACTGCCTGTCTTATCTTCAATACACAAAGAAAAAAAAGAATGTTTTTTCTAAAAAAAAGATTGAAGCAATTATTAGAGCCCATAGGACTCAAAATAAGAATAAGAAAAAAAGACTTCAGAAACTTCTTGAATCTCTATAGCATAGATCGATATAAAAAATCCCTCCTCAAAATAATCTGTGGAGCTGAGAAATGGATAAGGACGAGTTAGAAGCTTATTTAGATTGGAATTTTTCTGTTACAATCAATTCATCTTCATTATTTTGATTTAAAGATTTTTCCTTAAATCCAAGCACTTGTCAATGAGTTGGTTTTTTTTCTGAGTAGATATGTTAGGTGGAACCTCTATCATATTCTTCTTATGCTTTTCAGGAAAATCAAAACGAAAAGAAGTTATAAAATCATAAACAGCACATTTAAAGTCACTTTGAGAGTCAACAAAAACTTCAGACAAATAAGCAGTTCTCAAATCTGCTCCTCTGAAATTGGTATTTTTAATTTGAGCTCCTGTGAAAAGAGAAGAATCAAAATTAACTCTTTCAAAATTAGCCCCTTCCATACGAGAGAACTTTAAGTTTGTATAAGATAGATCACTCCCTTTAAAATTCGAAAAACTCAAATCTACTTTATAAAGAAAGGAGCCTCTAAAATTAGCTTCTTTAACTGAGGCTTCTCTAAAAAGAGATTTATAGAAATACCCCCTATTAAAAGATGTTTTATTTAAGAGTGACTTTGTGAAATTCACCCGAGAAAAAAGACTGCTATTGAAATAAGATTCAAGTAGATTAGCTTTTGTAAAGTTTGATTCACTAAAATTAGAAAAGCTAGCCTCAATACCTAAAAAAGAAGATTTAGAAAGATCAGCTTTGAAAAAAAATGTGTCTTGAAGATTTTTCCCTTCGAAAGAAATTCCTTTTAACTGACAGCCTTCTCCGTGCTTTTCTAAAAGATCATTGGCTCTATCATAGCTATAAACATAGTGTTCATAATTATCATAAGAGCAGAGGGGCTTGGAGATAGAAAGTGCTGAAAATAAAAGAACTAAAATCATATAATTATGCTAGTCTCTATAAGGAATTTTGTTAAAGGAAAAAAAAATAACCAGACTATAGTCTAAATATACTAACCGTGTTTCAAAAATCCCTTTTTCTAGCAAGGTAAAAAGGGGGTTTTTGAAGTGTAGTAACCCGAGTTTCGACCATCTCAAATCGAGGGGTTATTTTGTATAACCTCTTGAAAACACTAAAAAGAGAATAAAAACAATAACTAATACCATTTCCTTGTTTCAGGCCAAATGTACACACTTTTTCACAGTTTTGGATAGTTAATCACGAACAAATCACGAACAAACTCCTCAAGAAAATGGTAGGTGAAGCAACAACCGACCCACATAACTATGTTATGCTGTACTAGGTTTATAAAAAAACAACCTTCAAAAGGATACATGGCTGTTTGTCAAGGAAGTGATATTTAAAATGAAAAAATCAGTTACACAATTTAAGAGGATGTCCCATTTCTCGGTGGAATTAGTTAGAGGGCGGTTTCATGTTTAAAGTGTAATAGACGTTATATGATATAAGGCGATTTTTATAGCTTTAGAGGTTCTAAAGCCGTAAGATGTAATAGACGTTATATGATCTGACAGTTACCCTTTCTGGGTTGATAAAAAACTGTCTGTCAGTTTTCGTTCTGTTCAATCATCTTTTGCCTTACTTTTTGTTTTCCGTCAAGGAAAGTTTCCATAGGTGTTCGACCACAACACATTTTTCCCTGATGAGTTCTCCTTTCATTATATTTCACAAGCCACAAGTCAAGGTCAGACTGCAACTCTTCTATGCTTTTGTACACTTTTTTTCTAAACTCCACTTGATAAAACTCCTCTAAAATTGTTCTATGAAATCTTTCACAGATGCCATTGGTTTGAGGATGTCTTGCCTTTGTTTTTGTGTGTTCTATATCATTGATAGCCAAATAAAGCTCATAATCGTGACGATCTTGAACTCCACAGAACTCTGTACCCCTATCTGTTAACATACGAAGCAGGGGCACATCATGGTCTTCAAAAAAAGGAAACACTCTATCATTGAGAAGGTCAGCTGCTGTAATAGGTGTTTTCGTTTTATAGAGCTTACAGAAAGCAATTTTTGAGTAAGTGTCCACAAAGGTTTGTTGATAAAGACGTCCTACACCTTTCATAGTTCCCACATAAAAAGTGTCCTGTGAGCCTAAATAACCAGGATGAGCTGTCTCTACCTCTCCGCACTCTAAATCCTCTTGTTTCTTCTTCTCTAGGGCTTGTAACTGCTCCTCTGTGAAAACCAAGCCTTCCTCTGCAGACTTCTTTTCTAAAGCTTTCAAACGCTTTTTGAAAGTCTCTAAATTATTTCTCAGCCAGACCCCTCTAACTCCTGCAGGAGAAATAAAAATTCCTTTTTTCCTTAACTCATTGGACGCTCTCAACTGTCCATAGGCAGGAAGTTCTATAGCGATCCTTAAACAAGCCTCTTCTGTCGTTTGATCAACTCTGTTTTTTAAATTAGGCTTTCTACGACTTTGCTCTCTTAATGATTCTAAACCTCCTTCCTCTTTGAGTGTCTTGTAACGATAAAATGTATCTCTTGAAAAGCCCATCACCTTACAAGCTTGAGATACATTGCCTAACTCTTCTGCTAATTGCAAAAGACCTACTTTTGATTTTATAATTCTTTCTTGATATGTCATTTTTGTTATCCTTTCTCCACCCTTTGGGGTGGTATTGTTTATTTAAAAGGGTAACCTCTTTTCATCTCTTTGACATTTCGAGACGTGTCAGATTAAGTTGCGACTATTACAGATCAATCCTTAAACAAGCCTCTTCTGTCGTTTGATCAACTCTGTTTTTTAAATTAGGCTTTCTACGACTTTGCTCTCTTAATGATTCTAAACCTCCTTCCTCTTTGAGTGTCTTGTAACGATAAAATGTATCTCTTGAAAAGCCCATCACCTTACAAGCTTGAGATACATTGCCTAACTCTTCTGCTAATTGCAAAAGACCTACTTTTGATTTTATAATTCTTTCTTGATATGTCATTTTTGTTATCCTTTCTCCACCCTTTGGGGTGGTATTGTTTATTTAAAAGGGTAACCTCTTTTCATCTCTTTGACATTTCGAGACGTGTCAGATTAAGTCGCGACTATTACACGTAAGATTTTCTCATAGTGAGTTTTACTTTGTTGTTTAAACCCTCTACAATCCCTGAGGAGAAGGCTTTTTTAGCCTTGAAGTAATTAAGAATAAGTAGCTTATGTCTTCGTATGGTTTTTGCTTCTCTTTTCATAGGTTCAATTTTTGAAAGCATGACTCGTCTCGTCCAACTGTCTATAAATTTACCAGCCCAAGTTGGTGAAACATAGGTCCATAACTGTCGGAAGTCTTCTTTTAAAAAATAACAGCGGATACTTTTTAAATTGTACTGTATTAAATGCCTTAATTTTACTTTTTCATAAGATTTTAAATTTTCTGCATTTTTTAACAAGGGTCATCTAGCTTTTGTTAAAAGGGGTTCATACCCGTCTTCTTTCATTTTTTTGTGTTCTGAAGCTCTCACTTCGTCTAAAGCCTTATTGAGTCCTGCTACGATATGAAACCGATCTAATATATTCAAAGCTTGACTTGCCCTTTCCTTTATTACTTTTAAATAGGGCTTCCACATATCAGAACACACAAACTGTATATCTTTTGACTTCTCTCCTAGTAAATCAAAGAATTTTCTAAAACTCTTTTCTGTTCTTTTTTCTCCTATCCATAGCAAACGAACACTTTCTTTGCTTATTTCATAGACTAAGGTGAGATACTTATGGTTCTTTTTCCATTGTATTTCATCTACACCTATAGCTTGTATTCCCTTTAAAACCCTTTGTTTTAAACCATACTCTACAACCCACTCCACTGAAGCATAGACCTGATTCCAACTGACCTGAAACTTACAAGAAACCTCTTTCCAAGACAGGTGACGACACCAGTCTGCTAAGTACTTCATGTAAAAAATTGTTAGGTTTTTCTTCCCATCTGCCCAAGGTAAATACTCAACTTTTACTCCACAGCAAGGACAATTAACTCTTCTTACAAAATAAACAAAAAACACCCTGTAACTTAAAATAGGAAGGGATTCAAAGTCTCGTGATGATTTACTGCTGTCATACACTGAACAGGGCTTCTTACAAACACTACAAAAAGCTTGGCCATTTTTACGAGCCTTAATAGGAACATTAATTGACTTTCTATCTTTTGAAAAATAAATGTCTCCGTACACAAAAGACTTCCATTTTAAACAATCATTTAGTATAGTCTTCAAAAGCACCTACTTCCCTCCTTTGGGTTTTTTTAAGGCATCTGGGAAGTAGGTGCTTCTTTTTTAAAATTTTAATGTAACACAGCAAATAAAAGAATGTTTTTGAGTTCAATCACCGGAGGTGATAGAGGCCAGTAAAGGCCTCAAAGAACTCAAAAATACAAGATAGAATGTCTTACTCTTGCTTTGATTAATATGAGCCTTTTTGGGGGATTTCTAGCTACTTTTCACCCACAGATTCCCAGGAGGAGCCAAATAATTTAATAATGTGAAAAAAATTACTGGTCAGAACACTAGTACCAAAATTAACAGATTTCAGGTTAATAAGCAACAATTTTTCCATTAGTAGGAATTTAAAAATCTAGATTACTATAAATTGTAGGTTCTTCTTTCTTTTTGATTTTTGTCAGTTCTTGAATCCATTTGTTCCTAACAAACCTATGGAAATGGTGTGCCTTAGGATGTTTTAGTAATAATCTTTCTGGAACCTGACCATTATCACAAAAAGCATCTCTTTCATTTATAAAATAACTGAAAAAATCATCTTGTATTATTTCTTTTGTATTGGAGTTGGTTTTGATCCTTTCAAAATTATATTTTAACTCGTCACTTGTCTGGATGTAATTACACAGATAATTATGCCAATATTTTTCAAAACTTATTTGTGTTTCCATTCTTATTTTATCTAGGGCATTCTGAAATTTAAATAAAGGCATTTTATAAAAAGTCCAGGTTTTATATTCACGAGAGTGCTTTATTGCTACAAGCTGTTTTGAAACAAGGACCCCTCCCATGATAAAATAAAAGAGTTTATCATATGAAGCTATGAAATATCTTTCTTTAGGAAAATCTTTCATAAAATGGGTTACTTCAGACATTTGAAAGGTATCTAGAAAAAGCCTTTGTGCTTCTTGTTCTTTCATATGTTTTTTCTCAAATATGTTAAGTAAGTCTTTTTGATGATTAAGCTTTTGAAGTTTTTTTTCTGTAAAGGAAGCTATAGGATCAGTTTTTTCCATAGATTTAGTAACCATTTCATTAATAATAGAGCTCTTATGGTTTGGAATATTAGCAAAAATCCATTGTTTTTTCATTGAGTTATGATCAGCCTGAACACTCACTCTTCTGTAATAGAGAGGGATAATTGATGTCAGTTCATAGTTTGATTCATCATAGACTTTAACACTTAAAAAATACTCTGAAGTAGAAACCTCTGGATTTTCTTTTACTCTCAATCCATCTAAACAGCTTCTAAAACCTGGTTGAAAATGATCACGAATTTCTGGAAAACCAGAAAGGTGTTGATTAACGCCTTGTTTATTTTGACCTTTAAAATTAATTTTAAATAAATTCAGTAACTCAGGATCCTCACAAAAATGAAGATTTTCAGTAAAACCTGATATACTTATAAAAAAAGTAGAAACGATCAATAAATATTTTTTCATAGCTTACTCCTTTTCCTTATTTTACTATGTCAATTACATCTGTTGCAATTTCTAAAGCTTCCCTAAGATCTGGTCTTTGTAAGTAGTTCTCAGTATTTAAATAATATTCTTGGAGGCTTTTTGTTTTTTCTCCTCTTTTTTTCTCTCTAAGAATTGCTTCAACGGACAACTGCTGCTTAAAAGCATTTTTTAGCTGCTCAAACTCTTTTGAGGAGTTTGTACGTGAATTAGACTTCTTTTTCAGTTTAGAAATCATATCGGAATTAAGAGCCGTCCAAAAGATTCCAGCTCCTGTTTCTTTGTCTGAAGAAGCAAAGCTTTTTTCAGTCCATGTCATAATATAAGGATTGTTTTCCTCACTAAAAAACCCAACTGTTGGAAAGATTATATCAGAATGAATTCCTTTGCTTTCAAAAGTTTCTCCATTAGGCAAGAAATTAAGAAATTCAGTTATAACATAATCTTTATTATTTCTATGGGAAATAAATGTTTGAATACTGGCCTTTCCGAAAGTTTTTTGAGAACCGACAATAAGTGCTCTCTTATAGTACTGTAGAACTCCTGCAAAAAGTTCTGCAACACTAGCAGTTTTATTATTAACTAAGATAACGAGAGGTTTTTCCCAAGTGAGGAAACTGTTGGAGATTTGAAAAATATGTGAAAACATGGGATTTTCGTAAATACTTTTATCAACTTTAGAAAGGTTTCCCCTTTCTATAAATAAACCTGGTAAAGTGCCAACAAGTGCTCCTCCTGGACTTTCTGTTAAGTCGATAAGCAAAGACTCAGCTCCCATTTCTTTAAGTTCGATCAGAGCAGAAAGCATTTTTTCAAAAATATCATGATAAAAGAATTGAATACGAATGAGACCAACTTTGTGCTCTTGTCCGTTTCGTTTAATTTTTTGAATAGAATAAGCAATTTTTTGATGGTTACTTCTGTTGCGGATCACTTCAAAAGAACTTATAGTAGCATCTTTTCCCTTCACTCGAAGAGAAAACTGAGTGTTTTCTAGACCTGAAACAATAAACCTCTCTAAGAAAAAAATACTAGAGACCTTATGCCATGATGAATTTAAGGTAGGTTTAATTTCTGATATAATATCTCCGACCTTAAGATGGGCTTTTTTAGCTAGATGTTCATCTAAAATTTTATAAACAGAGACCCTATTATTTAATACTTTCAATTCTACACCGAGATAATCATTTATGAGATAAGGTTGTCCTTTTTTTGAAAAAGAACTTTGGTTATCTTTTGAAGTTAGAGTTTGAATAAGGTTAAATATGGCACTAGTTTCTAGATTATTTATTTTTCTATCGACTTCTTTAATTTCTTCCTCTAAAGAGTCAGATAATTTTTTATAAGATGTGTATTCTATTGAGAGAGGATTTGTAATTTTTGATGGAAATCTACGTTGATTACTATATAAATAAGGGTTTATAGCTTTTGATTGGAGTGCAAGTTGAACATGTAAATAATTTTGTTTTCTTTGCTTCAACTCCTTGTCATTTTGGGCAAAATCGTCATAAGTCTGTGGAATGGATAACCCTTTTTTTACAGAAGGACGTTGATTGACATAAATTTGGTCTTTTTCTAGAGAAGCCCTCACTTCTTTCAAAAGTTTGGAGTAAAGTTCATAAAGATCAGTACAATTTGAGAAAAGAGCACTTTTTATAATGCCCGGGGCAAGCTTTTCACTATGATCAGAAGGCTTCTTAATTAAAAAATCTTCTGATATATCTTTGATCCTTTGTTGAGTAAAGTGTACTTTATGAGGATCCATCTGAGATAGGAAACCTCTGCTTAGCCTTCTAAAATTATACCCTTTTAAGTGTTTGTAAGAAGAGGACTTAAAGACAAGCAAAGTTTCCTCTTTTTTAGATCTTATATGTTCATATTCCTTTTCAGTAAGGCGATGCAGCAGTCTTTTAGAAGTATGAGTAAAAATGTTTGCTACAAATTTTTTGTTTTCAAAAAAATCTTTTACTGACTGATCAAAAAAATGCTCAAACTTTGAAGGGTTTCTTTCAAAGTTATCAATAAGACTTAATTCATAGGTTAGGTTTTCACTTTGGTCATGAATTTGTTTCATAAGCCAAACGTTAAAGTTAGTTAAAAAGCTATACATGATGTTTTTTACACCTTTTTCAAAGTGGTTATGAGAAGCTTCTGGAAAAAATAGGTTCATTAACCGATAAGCCTCTGGTTGTAAATCTATTAAGATGTGACTGTGTGCATATTGCTTTTCAATCAAAGGAATATCATTGCAGTTAATTTCTTGATGATCTAAGGCAAGAAGAGAAAGAGGGTAGTTTAAAGAAAAAATGAATATTATTAAATTTTTCCATTTATTTCTGATGTTCATCTTCATGTTATTACCTCTCTTTTTACTTTACGATAGAAATTGCATCTGTTGCAATTTCTAAAGCCTCTTTAATATCTGGGCTATCCAAATAATTTATTGGGTATTCTTTTGCTTTTGTTTCTTCATAATTTATTTGATACTCTCCTGGGTTTTTCTCTTCTGACCAAGAAGGTTTATTAACTAAATATCGAGAAAAATCTTTTTCATTTTTTGCTACTCTTTTTTTAGATTCTGTCTTCAGTTTTGATAACATTTCTTGAGTGACAGGAGTCCAAGAAGTTCCTGCTCCAGTTTCTTCTGGAGGTAATAGAAAACTTTCTTCATTACCCCAGTAAGTTAACTTAGACTCACTTGTTTGAAAAGAAAAGCTAAGGGTTGGAAAGGAAATATCTGGTTTTACTCCTATTTGTTGAGGACTGCTTCCATCAGGGATAATATAGAGTGCTGTTGTTAATCGGACAAAGTGTTGAAAATAAGAAATCATAGTTTGGGCTGTGCCTTTGCCATAAGTTCTGTCACCTACAATAATAGCTCTTCTGTAGGCTTTTAAGGAACCTGCCATAATTTCTGAACCACTGGCACTAAGTGTACTTGTGAGAATGATAAGGGGTTTTTTCCAATGAATAGATGAATCAGGGTCTTTAATAAGCTCCCCTACCTTGTTTCCTTTACCCAGACTAATTTTCATAGGTATACTGTTTTCCATAAAAAGACCTGTTACAGCAACTGTTGTGTTTATCTCTCCTCCTCCATTTTCTGTAAGATCGATAACAAGAGACTCTACCTTTTCATCTCTCAAAGTTGATAAAATATTTTTAAAATCCTCATGCAAGGAATTTGCCATAAAACTTTTAAATTTAATAAGAGCGACTTTGTGTTTTTTGTTTCCCCTCATAACATCTACGATAAAATGTCGAATAGAAGTAGTTTTGATTTCATTCCTTTCTATTTTAAATAGAAGTGAGCCTTCTTTGTCATATCTTTTTACTTTAAGATAAACAAAAGTGTTTTCTGGCCCTCGAATTTTCTCCATTACTTTTAAAAAACTTATTTGGCTGACATTATACCAATCAGAGTTTTCAGATTCTTTTACAGCAATTAATACGTCTTTCTCTTTTATTCCAGCACGTTCAGAGGGATATTTTTTTCCCTCTTTATCTGGATTTTTGAGAACTTCAAGAACTTCTAAATTCCCCTCATTAGTTGGTTTTAACCTGACACCAATTCCAAAAAATTTTTCACTAGTTAACCTCTTTAGATTAGTATAGCCATTAATTTCAAAATTAGATTTGTCATCTTTTTTCTGGAATAATGCCTTTAAGTAAAGTTCATAGGCAAATTTAGGGTCTCTTCTCTCTTGGTTGACGTTTATAAGATTATTAATTTTAGTTTCAACGATCCTGTAAGAATCTTCACCAGTAGAGCGAGCATATTTTTTTTCTTCTGTTAACATATCTGAAACTACATAGAGTTGAAACTGTATGTAGTTTTTTATTCTTTGCTCTATTTCCTCTTCAGTTTCTGCAAAACTTGAGTATCTATGATAGGATGTCTCTGTAACAGGTCTAGTACGAACATAATTTAAAGCTTTTTGAAGAGCTACTTTCATCTTCTCTAAAAGTCGAGAGTATATTTCTTCGAGAAGATCACAGTTGCTCTTAGCATAGATATCTTCGATGGCCCAACTAAAATCTTCTTCTAAATCGTGAATTAATTTTTGTGTAAAAAAAGATTTGCTACCATCTAAAGTATCTGAGAAAAAACTTATATAGTATGAATGATCATAATTATTATATATTTGGTGAGTCTTAATTTTGATTAATGGAAATATATTTTTCTTTACGACATTTTTAATTTCATTTGCTTCTTTTTCAAGATGTAATAGGCCATTGATTGCTTTCCTAGGGTCAGCTTTAATCCTTCGGTTTAAACTATAATAGATATCATTATCTAGTACAGAAAAAATTTGAAAGAGATTATCCCTTCCGTTCGTACCAACTCTATTAAAGATTTCCTCTGAGGCTTTAGAAAAGGCTTCATCGTACATATTACTGAGAAGCATTTCATATATTGAAAGATTTTTTTCTTTTGCAATGAGGCTCATCTCCTTATTAAATTCAACATAGAGTTGGTTATAAAGGCTGGTTAAAAAAGAATTTTTCTGAGTAATGGTTTGTAATTTCTCTGAAAAAAGTTCAGGATAGGATTCAATAATTTTTATTGTTTCTGAGCTTATGAATTTTGATTTTGAAAGAACGTGGTTTGGTTCAGTCTTGAAGTCAATTTTTTTAATGTCTTCACAGAGAAGATCCTTAGTTTCTTGTTGTCTTTCAGGTGTTTTGAGAGTTTTTTCAAGAACTTCTTTCGGGTTAACTTCGTTTAGAAATGGATTTGAATCAAGATCATTTGAAAAAACAGTTTTTGCTTGAAATAGAGAAAGGCAAAAAAATAAAAATAGTAAGTAACAAGACTTTTTTAAATTTTCTTTCATTTTCTTACAGAACTCCTTTTTAGTTTTAGTCTGCTGTAGTGCTTCTTTCCTTACAATCTACTCCTTGTTAAAGTGCCTAATAGCAAAACAAGCAAACAATAGTCAAATCGAAATACTGACATGACTTTCTACGGCATTGTATCAAGCTATCTTTTTATTGTCAATTTTTCTCTTTTTTCCAACGGCATATTTTTTAAAATTCTAGCTTTTTTCAGAAGTTTTCATAGGAAAAAGTTGTTTTTTTTCTTAAAGTGAGCTTACAAAGGTTTTAAATTTAGTTGATCATAAGAAAGCTTTATTTATTCTATAAAAATTTTTATAGATACACTGAGTCTGGTTGGAATTTTTAGGCCTCAACGCCTCGACCTTATGCGTTTTGATCCGCACTTTGGGGAGTATTTTCTTATATCTTGAATTGATCTTGAATTTATTTTCTATATTGATTTTAATAAATCCTAACTGCAATTCACTCTAAACAAACTAAGTGTGTGATAAGTTACTTGTAGTTTTATAAGAGTTTAGCTTTTATACTTACTTTTGAAAGCCAGGATTTAATTATTGTGTTGTCTCATAGTGAAATCCTTTCTGGTGCTTTCTTCTTTATTATTTTAAAGTAGGTTAGCGAAGGAAAGCGGTAGTGAGGTCAGTTGAAAGAAATTCTCTTAAAATCACTTGAAAAGAAAATTTTTTTTATATTATTATAATCGAGACATGTCTTTCAAAAAAATCAATCATTTAATTCTTAAAGCTGTATGGACTTCGATTCAAGCTGTTGCTAAAGAAACTCAAGAATTGACAAAAACCCGAAAAGAGAATGTCAAAGCTCAAAAAGAGGCTCAAATTGATTTTAATGGCTCCTCAAACAGAATCTGTGAGTTCCCTGAGGTTCTTGGAGGAGGCATAAATTAAAAGAGTTCTCTAAGGCAAGTTCTAATCAAAGAGCCTGGTATTTTCTTAAGTTCCACTTTTTCTACAGTTAACAGACGAACTTCGATTAGAGCCTGTAGGCGAAATTGTGTAACTGATTTTTTCATTTTATTTCTTCCCTTATTTTACGATAGAAATTGCATCTGTTGCAATTTCTAAAGCCTCTTTAATATCTGGTCTCTCCAAATAATTTATTAATTCTTTTTTTGGTTTTGTTTTTTCATAATTTACTTGATACTCTTTTGGTTTTTTCTCCTCTGACAGAGAAAGTTTATCAACTAAATAAGAAAACTCTTTTTCATTTTTTGTTACTCTTTCTTTAGATGCTATCTTCAGTTTTGATAACATTTCTTGAGTGACAGGAGTCCAAGAAGTTCCTGCTCCAGTTTCTTCTGGAACTGACATAAAACTTTCTTCATTACCCCAGTAAGTTAACTTAGACTCATTTGTTTGAAAATAAAAGCTAAGGGTTGGAAAGGAAATATCTGGTTTTATCCCTATTTGTTGAGGACTGCTTCCGTCAGGGAGAATATAAAATGCCACTGTTAATGTTACGGTAGCGCGTTGAAAATAAGGAACCTGAACTTGGACCGTGCCTTTGCCATAAGTTCTGTCACCTACAACTATAGCTCTTCTGTAGACTTTTAAGGAACCTGCCATAATTTCTGAAGCGCTGGCAGTATCTGTGCCTGTGAGAACGACAAGGGGTTTTTTCCATTGAATAGATGGATCAGGATCTTTTAATTTCCTTCCTTTCTCTCCTTTTCTCAGATTACTTTTCACAAGTATACTGTTTTCCATAAAAAGACCTGTTAAATCGGCTGCTGTGTCTATGAGTCCTCCTGGATTTCTTGTAAGATCGATAACAAGAGACTCTACTTTTTCATCTCTCAAAGTTGATAAAATATTTTTAAAATTTTTGTATAAGGAATTTGCTGTAAAATCTCTAAATGTAATAAGAGCGACTTTGTGTTTTTTGTTTCCCCTCATAACATCTACAATAAAATGTTGAATAGAACTAGATTTTTTGATTTTACCCCTTTTTGCTTTAAGCAGAAGTAGGTTTTCTTTGTCAGGTCTTTTTACTTTAAGATAAATAAAAGTATTTTCTGGCCCTCGAATTTTCTCTATTGCCTTTGAAAAACTTATTTGGCTTAAATTATACCAATCAGAGTTTTCAGATTCTTTTACAGCAATCAATACATCTCCCTCTTTTATTCCAGCACGTTCAGAGGGATATTTTTTTCCTTTTTTATTTGGATTTTTGAGAACTTCAAGAACTTCTAAATTCCCCTCATTAGTTGGTTTTAACCTGACACCAATTCCAAAAAAATGTTCATTAGTTCTCCTCATTTGATTAGCGTAGCCATCAATTTTAAAGTCAGAGTTTATATCTTTTTTCTTGAATAATGCTTTTAAGTAAAGTTCATAGGCAAATTCAGGATCTCTTCTCTCTTGGTTGATGTTTATAAGATTATTGATTCTAGTTTCAACGATCCTGTAAGAATCTTCACCAGTAGAGCGAGTATATTTTTTTTCTTCTGTTAACATATCTGAAACTACATACAGTTGAAACTGTATGTAGTTTTTTATTCTTTGCTCTATTTCCTGTTCAGTTTCTGCAAAACTTGAGTATTTATAGGATGTCTCTGCAACAGGTCTAGTACGAACATAATTTAAAGCTTTTTGAAGAGCTACTTTCTTCCTCTCTAAAAGTTGAGAGTATATTGTTTCAAGAAGATCACAGTTGCTCTTAGCATAGATATCTTCGATGGCCCAACTAAAATCTTCTTCTAAATCGTGAATTAATTTTTGTGTAAAAAAAGATTTGCTACCATCTAAACTATCTGAGAAAAAAATTGCATAATGTGAACGATCATAATAGTTTAATGTTTGGTGAATTTTAATTTTGATTAATGGAAGTATATTTTCTCTTACAATATTTTTAATTTCATTTGCTTCATTTTCAAGATGTAACTGAGCCATTAATTGCTTTCTAGAATCAGCTTTAATCTTTCGGTATAAGCTATAATAGATATCATTATCTAGTGCAGAAAAAATTTGAGAGAGATTGTCCATTCCGTTCGTACCAATCTCTCCATTAAGGATTTTCTCTGAAGCCTTAGAAAAGGCTTCATCATACATGTCTTCGCTGCCAAGAACCATTTCATATATTGAAAGATTTTTTTCTTTTGCAATGGATCTCATCTCCTTATTAAATTCAACATAGAGTTGAGTATAAAGTCTTTGTAAAAAAGATTTTTTCTGAGTAATGGTTCGTAATTTCTTTGAAAAAAGCTCGGGATGGGCTTCAATAATTCTTATTGTTTCTGAATTGATAAAATTTGTTTTCGAAAGAATGTGATTTGGTTCAGCATGAAAATCAATAGCTTTAATGTCTTCACAGAAAAGCTTACTCTCTCTCTCTCTCTCTCTCTCTCTCTCTCTCTCTCTCTCTCTCTCTTGAGAATGGTTTTGAAGGTTTTTTTGATCTTTTATTTTTAAGTATTCTCGAGCTTTATCTTGAGCTTTAAGCATCATTTCATGAGCTTTTTTCAGATCATCATCATTTGAAAAAACAGTTTTTGCTTGAAATAGGGAAAGGCAAAAAAATAAAAATAGTAAGTAACAGGACTCTTTTAAATTTTCTTTCATTTTCATGATTATATCAAACTGTCTTTATTATTGTCAACCTTTTTTTTTAAATTGATTTTAATGGCTCCTCAAACAGAATCTGTGAGTTCCCTGAGGTTCTTGAGGAGGCATAAATTATAAAGAGTTCTCTAAGGCAAGTTCTAACAAAGAGCCTGGTATTTTCTTAAGTTTCACTTTTTTTTTTTTGGGGGGGGGAAGATCATACAGTTAACAGATGAACTTCGATGAAGTAAAGAAGTTTAGATGATTTTAAAAAGGTTTCTTGGTTCTTCTGATAAGTTATATTATGTTACATTAGGTGGCACTGTAAGGCGAGGTCCCTTTAGAAAAAAGGCTCTTCATCCTAGAATTGGAGGTCTTCTCGTCTTGTATAGTGCTTCCATTTAGGTTTTCAGTCTCTTCTCCTAGGGGGATAAGACTTGTATAAAAAAAATCTATAATGATTAAAATATTTTGATATAGCTAATCATAGATTTATAAACATATGATGTATTTTGCAATTAATATGTTAGGACTAAAAACTAGATATTTATGAAAAAGTTAAAAATTCATAGTATGCAGTTTTTTTTACTTTAGATTTATTATAAATTGAAATAGCCAGGATGGTGAAAATAAAAAACAAGGAGGTTTTTATGAAAAGTTTAATTTATTTATTTTTATTCTTTTTTTCTGTGAGTTCTCATGCTTTAAAGATAGAATACGTTCCAAATCAGTATATTGTAACTTTAAAAGAAAATATAAATTGGAAATTATGGAAGTCTTCTTCTTTGTTTCAAAGTTTAAAATCTCCTATGGAGCCCCTTTCTGATCATAGTTTTCTTATTTACAGCGATAAAGATTTAACAACACTTCAATCTGTTTTGCTTTCCTATGATTTCATAGAACATGTAGAGCCGGATCAAGTGGTTGGTCTTCTTAATGAACCTTTTCCTTTTCAGTTGCCCAATGATCCTAAGTTGGAGGGGCTTTGGGGCTTAGATAATCTTAACAATCCTGCTTTTGATATCAATGCTAAAGAAGCTTGGGCGATCACAACGGGAAGTCAAAAAGTAGTTGTAGGAGTGATCGACACAGGCATTGATTTCACTCATCCCGACTTGAAAGATAACATGTGGGTGAATGAAGGTGAGATTCCTGATAACAAAATTGATGATGATCAAAATGGTTTTGTTGATGACGTTTACGGCTGGGATTTTTATTCTTCAAAAGCAAATGGAAGAGATGATCATGATCATGGAACTCATTGTGCAGGAACCATTGGAGCTCAGGGCAATAATGGAATAGGTGTTGTAGGTGTGAATTGGAATGTTTCTTTAATGAGCATTAAATTTTTAGGAAAAACAGGTTATGGTCAAATCTCCTCTGCAATTAAAGCTATTGACTATGGTATTAAAATGAAGGCAGACATTCTTTCTAACTCTTGGGGAGGAAGAGGTTTTAGTGTTGCACTTCAAACAGTGATCAAAAAAGCTGAAGAACATGGAATTTTATTTGTAGCATCTGCGGGAAACTCTTTTGCTGATAATGATAGAATGCCTAATTATCCTGCTTCCTATCATGGTGTAGATAATATTATTTCTGTGGGAGCAATGCGGGCTAATGGAGAGAAGAGCGGTATGTCTAATTATGGAAAACGTTTGGTTCATGTTTTTGCTCCTGGTGAAAACATTTTAAGCACCGTTAGAAATGGAAAGTATAAGTCCATCAGTGGGACTTCTATGGCAGCTCCTCATGTGACAGGTGTAGCAGCTCTTATGAAGGCAGTTGATCCTGAAATAAGTTATAAAGAAATCAAATCTCGTTTGATTTGGACTTCTGATCTTCAAACAAGCTTGAAAGAACGTTCTCTGTCCGGTGGCTTTATCAATGCCCGACGTGCTCTCAATAATGAACGCAATCTCATTGACCCCAATGATTCCCGTTTCTGGACTGCTTTTCAAGAACACACCCTCGTATCTCCTCATAACTATAAGAGAGGTGAGGTATACACTTGGACTCTGAAAGCTCCTAAAAAAGCTGTAAAAGTGGCGGTGAGTTTTTCAAAGTTTAAACTGCACTTATTAGATGCAGTTCATATTTTTCTAGTTTCAGATGAAGGAGAAAAGGGCAAGAAACTCGAAACTTTAAGAGGCGGAGGAGATTTAGGTCAGTTTGTGACAGAAGGAGGAGATGGGAACAAAATGATTGTGGAGTTTGTTTCTGGTTCTGATCATCATGATTCTTCTGATAGGGGTTTTGAAATTCAAGGCCTTGTGTATCAAACAGAGGATAACCTTTTGTCCCCACACCTTTGATATTTTTAAAATCCGTATATTCCCTGTATTATTATGTAGAGAAGATTAAAAGATCAAATGGGTATGAGTTACGTTAAGAATTACTCCCCTATTTCGACTCATACCACTCTTTTATTCTTTTATTTTGAGACATTAGATAAAGACCTCGTGCCTGTAAGAAACGAAATACAGTAGGTCACTGGGAAAGAGGCCTTATGATAGGCAAAGCTCACCAATCTTGTGTTTTAGTCTTGACTGATCGTAAATCTCGTTTCAATAAATTTCGAAAGCTTAAAAACAAATCAGCTAAGGGTGTTACAAAAGAAACTCTTCTTGCCTTAAGAAAGCTTCCTAAGAAATCCATGGTTAATGGTAACTCGGTTTTTAAACTGCTCTTAACTTATACTGACTACATTTCTTTCAAAAAAACCCCTTTAAAATCTAAGAAATATCTCCTTGTAGGAGTCAAGGGCTGTTAAGAAACCGACTTACGTTAATGATAGAGGTCAAGCGTTTTCAGATCATAGAGGTTACGAAGATAAAGTAGGAGTGAAAGTTTTCTTTTGTGATCCTTACTCCAGTTATCAAAGGGGAACTAATGAGAATCGCATTGGTGTGTTGAGACAATACCTTCCCAAGAGTTCTGATCTCAACTGGTTGACCTATCGACGACGTTTAAAGAAAATTGAATTTGAAATTAACAATAGGTTCATGAAATGTCTTGACTGGTTAACACCTTATGAGATTATGATGAAAGAAAAGGTTGCACTAATGAATTGCGGTTAGGGTTCATTTCAGCAAAATTTTTTAAAAAAATCAGTTACACAATTTAATTTACAGGCTCTTCGTATAGTTTGATTGGAGCAATATCTACTTTTCCTTCCCATACGATTTCACTATAAGCCCCTAAAGGATTTCGTGATGGAGCCATAATAATTCTAGAAGATTCATTTAAAGCCTTCATGTCATGAATGATCTCTAAAAGAAGTTCCTTATGGTTGTTTCGAGAAATTTGATCAATTATATGAGAGCTATGGTATTGATTATACGCACTCTCCAAGAAAACCCCTGGACGAGAAGTTTTTTCTTCGAATCCTATTTTTAACATCTGACGTAAAACTGCATACTCAATGGGACGAGTTGCAAATTCCCCCTCTTTTGTTTTAAAAGTAAATACCCTTGAATTGCCGTTAAAAGAAACTGATAAGTTGTCATTAATATAAGATTTAAGAACAGTTAAATAATCTCTTCTAATATAAAAATCTTTTTCTTTTAAATGAAAGCTGAGCATGATTTGAATATTGCCATCAATAACATAAGATGGTAAGTACTCAATCAGAACACCTGTTTTATAATTCAGGCAACTTGCACAATTTTTTACTAAATTTCCTGTAGTCATTAAAAGTTTTGGAGAATGATCTACAACTGAAACTATAAAACCATCACTTACATGCTCTGAGTTTACTGCTTGAAATATATTGTCTATTTCTTTTAAACTCTCTATAAATAGTTCTATAAATGGTTTAATTTCATCAAAAAGATCACCTTTCCTCATTTCAAATAAGTAAAGTTTTATAACTTTTTGAAGCCCCTTTAAAAAAAGAGAATTGTTAATTCCCTCTGTTTGTAATAACTGAACTAAACCTTTAAAAAGTTGAGTTGTAAAAGATTTGGATTTTGTTTCGGAAAAACCTTTTTCAGCAAAGTATTGTTGTAAAATTTCTTTTGGAGCTTTAGGTTGATGAATGTGTTCTAAAATTAGAGGCTCAAGAAGTTCTTTGGAAAGAGTTTTTTCTGATTTATTCTTCTCTTCAAGTTTTTGAGTGATTTTTTGAGTTTGTGGTAGCAGTTTATTTTGAATGTATTTTTTAACCTGATCCTTTCTATCATTAAATTCATTTTTAATAACCTTCTTTTCAACATCGATTAAACTTAAAAAAACTCTTTTCTTTTTCCAGGCATTAAATTGTTGATCATTTAAGCTTCCAAGCTGATAATCTCTATAATCATCAAATTTGTACTTTTCAAATTCATCTTTTAAAATAGCCTCTAAAGATTTAACAATAAAAAATTGTTCACCTTTTTCTCCTGATAATCTTGATAAAAGAGTAAAAACAGCATCTAAATTACCTAATTTTTCTTCTAATTTTTTCCATTTATCATGGGAGAAGTTAATCTCATTGTTATCAAATAAATCTGGAAGTTTTTTGATAAATTCTTTCTTTAAAAAAGAGGTTATATTCTCAATATTTTGAAGATTGATTTCTGTTTGATCAAGTTTATATTTTGAAGTAATTTCCTGAAAAGAGGAGTGAGGTGTCCTATAAGTTCTCCTCCTTTTAGTATTTTCAAATAACTCGATTCGTCTTAATGCTTCTAAAAAATTTAGAAAAAAATGTTTCGTTTGAGAAGATTCAAACAGATTAGAGTTTATTTCTAAATTATGAAAAATTGGTGCTTTATATCTACTTTGCATATCTAGAAGCATCTCAAACAACTGATTTGGATTTTTTAAATTTTGTATGTAAGGAGTATGAGAAACATGAAGGCCTGTAATTTCACACAAAAGCTCTGTTGAATTTTTAGGAATTTGAGGAAGTCCATTCAAATAAAATTTTGGTAAATGTTTTAACCAACCGTTTAAGAGTCCTAAAACAGAAGGCATGCTTTGTACTCGATCCCATAGAGTAGGCAATATTTTATTGGGAAGGAGATCTGGATGTGTTCCCGAGAAAGTTTCTAGTATTTGAGATAGGCTTTTTTCACCATTGCTGGTTTTTAAAGGTAGCGTATCAAGTTGGAGATTGGGAATAGTGAGTTCTTGTATGAGTTCAGTTGGAGTTTTTAATACAGCTGTAATGTACTTCCTAATCTCCTTCTGATGCTGAGATGGCATAAAAATTATTGAAAGCATTATATCTCCATAATTAATGAAATAAGAATTACTAACATAATCAAGTTGTTTAAGCACATCAAAAAGTGTAGAAAATAGACTGCTTATATTTTTAAATTGTTTATTTGATTTATACTGTAGATAAAGCCAAGTCTTTATGGCAAAAGAAATGTTTTTTTTAGTTAGCCATTTTCTTCTATCTATGTGATGATAAACATTAGGATAACGCTCATAGAGTTCAGGGATGCGAAAAAGAAACCCTAAGGCTTTCCAGGCTTTTTCATTTTTTTCTAAATAATCAAGATTTCTCCCGCTTTCAAGTTCAGGTATCAAAAAATCATTTATCAAAAGTAAGTCAAAAGCATTCATGTATTTTAGATGATCGGAAGCATTCATGTTTTCTAGATGATTGGAAAAGGCATCTTCTTGCTCTATATATTTTAAAAATATATCTTTTAAATCTTCTCTATTAAAATTTTTAAGGAACAGCCAATACTTGTCGTCTCTGTTTGCTACATATTTCCAAAATATTTCTATACTTTTTTTTCCTCAAGAGTATTTGTTTTCTTAGGAAGGAGAATGTTTATAAGTCTTTTTTTATGAACACTTTCTAGCTTCTTTAAATCCAAACGATCTATAGATTCAATAATTTTGAAAAACTTTCCTGGTTTTGAAAAATCTCTTTCGATATCATCTATTTTTTTTGAAATCATATCGTTATAGAAAAGGGATCTTTCATTTGATTGAAAAATGTTTGCACAAGAGAAACTGGCCAAAGATTCAAAAGACCACAAAAGTAAAGTTAAATATATTAGAATATTAGAAAAAAATATTTGAATTTTTTTTTGCATCTTATCCATTTTCACCATAAGGATTGTATTTTATCATAATAGTTCTTTTGAAATCAAGTACTATAATCCTGAATTCGCCCTTTAGTAACGGAGATCCTCCTTCAAACTGGTGACTTACTTTTTAATTTACCAAAAAAAATTGAAGAAAGTGTGTGACAATTTTTGTCACAAGTGTTTAACAATTTTTGTCACCTTTGAATTTAAGTCAAGACTCAAAATATATTTTGAACAATTAAAACCTCATTTAAAAAACAAAAGAAAAATCTTATTCATCCATACTATGGCAGGAGGCATTCCTCGTGCAAAGATCATTTTCGCTCTTATGAACCGTGTTTTTAAAGCCTCAGGAGATCGCTTTATCTCTTCGAAAGATTTTTGGAATAAAAGCGACCTGGGTCATCTATGTTTGAAAAACTTTCAAGATGTGACAGCAGAAAGTTTTTTCCATCTTATGGAGCATACAGAAGATTTAAGAAGCAACCATGAAGTTAGCTACATCGCTTACGGTTATCACGGCAATGAAGTTTTAATAGGAGATTCCTATAAATGGCAATCTTATACCCCTTACCTTCAAGGCTTTGCTAAACTTCGCTTAGAGGAGATAAGTTTAAAGGCTCATAGGGAAGGACTTCGGGTTTGCGTTTTTAATGTCCCTGAGATCTTAACTAACTCCACAACCGTTTTTTCGGGAGTAGAACTTGCTCTTTTTAATCTCATTGGCTCTTTAAAAGAAAAAGCCCCTCTGCATCCTTGGACCAAAGCCTTTCAAGACTTATCTAAAGACTTTTTAAAGGATGAATTCAAACTTGAAAACATATTCCAAGAAGCTCAAAAATATTTTACACACCCAAATTTTGAAAACTGGAATGACTTTAATTCATGGCCTGCTCATTCTTGTAAAGAACAACTGGATTTGATGCGATTTCACTCCCAAAACATCCTCAGCATGCATAAAAGCAAAAAAGAGCTTGTGGCGGCTCTTTTAAGCCAGCTTGTATTTAGAGTGGCTGGTTATATCATTTATAGATATGCTGACAAAATCAAAAGCCCTGTTTGTTGGATTGGCCATGAAATGATCACCGAAAATTTGGCTCAGGTGGAGGGATTCGAACCCCCGACCCGGTGATTAACAGTCACCTGCTCTACCACTGAGCTACACCTGAAAAGCCTGAAAAGATAATGACAGCTTACCAGTCTTTCTAAAAAAGCACAAACTTTTTAAAGTCGCAACTATCACATTATAACTCAGAGGGATTTTAGGTTTAAAACTATATCCCTCCAAACCCTCTACAAATCTCGAATACAATCATTTATGGTTTCATACCTATATTTTCTGCCTATTTTCTGATTTTTCATCAAATTATAGATAAAAAATCTATCTTCATTAGCATCCCAATTACAGGCATGAGTTTCAGTAGCTTTTCTTGTAGCTTTTGAACAGCCCTTTAATTTTTCAAAACCATGCTCTTTTCCACCTAAACTTCCTTTTCTAGCTGAACTTTCATCTTTTTTATAAAAGTGGTTTATAAAATAAGGGTTGTATCCGCCACCATCCCAATTACAAACCAAGTATGTCGAGCTTTCTTGTACTGCCTTCATACAATCGCTCTTATTATATCCATATCCCTTTCTACCTATAAAAGTATTTGTCTCAATGTTGTAAGGTTGATAGAGTTTATAAATCGATTCTCTAGAGAAAAAAACTGAAACTCCAAGCGTATTCATTATATAACCAGCCTCATCACCATTATGAAAACATGTAAGGTGGTTATAAACAGATATCATCTTTTCTTCACAAGATTTTTTATTAGGAAAAACATTGATTGTAGATTTTATATTTGACTTCCTATTGTTTTTTAAAGTAATATGATAATTACCTGTATCACTATTTTTTTTACATTGATATTTTTCTCTTGCAATTGTCATTCGTTGTTTAGTTTTCTCCTCTATTAATTTTCTTTCTTCCGCTTCCCTTGCTTCCTGTATTTTTCGTAATCTTCTGTCTTCTGCTTCCTGTATTTTTCGTAATCTTCTTTCTTCTGCTTCCTGTATTTTTCGTAATCTTCTGTCTTCTGCTTCCCGTATTTCTTGTAATCTTCTTTCTTCTGCTTCCTGTATTTCTTGTAATCTTCTTTCTCCCTCTTTTAAGAGCCAGCGAGCTTCGCCAAGTAAAAATCTTTCCCTTTTTGCCGCATCAGTATAGGTGTCCGCTTCCTTTAAAACTCCCTCAACTTTTAAAATGAAATAAGAAAATTGTTCTCTTTTCTGATTGGTCGGCTGTGCTACAGTGGTATGCCAATCTCTTAAACCTGTCTTCAAAAACTTTGCTTTAAGACTCGAATCCATGATCTTATGAGACCATTGATAAACTAACTTCAACCTCTCATAGGCCATATCATTGTAAGGCAGGAGAAACTCTCTATCTTCTAAAAACTTTAAATCTTTTTCTGCATACTCGACAGCTAGCTTTATGGAATCTCTATAGATCAGCATCACAACATCAGGGTTATAAGTCTTAGTTAAAACTCCTCGAACTCCTTGAGATGGATCTCCATCCGTAAGCCTTAAAGCTTGGTTTAAAATAAACCTCATCAAAAGTTCACTATGGCGGCTTTTCCCATAAGAAGAAGAAACAACCTCTCTAATGGATTGTTTGTAGATTCTAAGCTGAGTGTCTCGAGACTTTCCTTCGGCATTACGAAGAGCTTCTTTAAGAAAAACTCTAGAGGTCTCAGCATACTCCTTTAACTGTTGTCTTTCTTCAGGACTTAAAACAACAGGCTTAAGTCCTTCTAAAACATCAGCAGACAAAGAAAAGCTCAAATTCAAAACAAAAATTGTTAAAATTAAACTCTTTATTCTTTCTATCTTGTTTTTCATTTTTTCCTCCTATGAAAGATATCAAACTTAAAAAAGTAACATCTTTCTGTTATTTAATTCGTTTTGAATTCTATTTACTGGGAAAGAACTCTTATCCCTCATACTATTTCCACAAATCTTCAATGCAATCATTTAGGCTGTTATACTTATATCTTCCGTTACCTACTTTCTCATTTGTTATTAAATTATAGATATAATAACCATCATCACTACTATTTTCCCAATTACAGGCATGAGTTTTAGTAGCTTTTCTTGTAACTTTTAAACAATTCTTTAATTTGCTTTCACCATGCCCTTTTCCACCTAAACTTCCCTTTCTAGCTGAACTTTTATCTTTTTTATAAAAGTGGTTTGTTAAATAAGCTTTGTATCCGCCACCATCCCAATGACAAACCAAGTGTGTCGAGCTTTCTTGTACTGCCTTCATACAATTACTTTTACTACCTGAGTATTTATATCTACCTATAAAATTATTTGTCTCAATGTTGTAGGGTTGATAATTTACACCATTATGAAAACATGTAAGGTGGTTATAAACAGATATCATCTTTTCTTCACAATATTTTTTATTGAAAAAACCATTGACGTTAGATTTTATATTCGATTCCTCATTGTTTTTTAAAGTAATATGATAGTCACCTGTGTCACTGTTTTTTTTACATTGATATTTTTCTTTTGCAATTGTCATTTGTTGTTTAAATTTTTGCTCTATTAATCTTCTTTCTTCCGCTTCCTTTGCTTCCTGTATTTTTCGTAATCTTCTGTCTTCTGCTTCCCGTATTTCTTGTAATCTTCTTTCTTCTGCTTCCTGTATTTTTCGTAATCTTCTGTCTTCTGCTTCCCGTATTTCTTGTAATCTTCTTTCTTCTGCTTCCTGTATTTTTCGTAATCTTCTGTCTTCTGCTTCCCGTATTTCTTGTAATCTTCTTTCTTCCGCTTCCTTTACTTCCTGTATTTTTCGTAATCTTCTGTCTTCTGCTTCCTGTACTTCTTGTAATCCTCTTTCTTCTGCTTCCTGTATTTCTTGTAATCTTCTTTCTCCCTCTTTTAAGAGCCAGCGAGCTTCGCCAAGTAAAAATCTTTCCCTTTTTGCCGCATCAGTATAGGTGTCCGCTTCCTTTAAAACTCCCTCAACTTTTAAAATGAAATAAGAAAATTGTTCTCTTTTCTGATTGGTCGGCTGTGCTACAGTGGTATGCCAATCTCTTAAACCTGTCTTCAAAAACTTTGCTTTAAGACTCGAATCCATGATCTTATGAGACCATTGATAAACTAACTTCAACCTCTCATAGGCCATATCATTGTAAGGCAGGAGAAACTCTCTATCTTCTAAAAACTTTAAATCTTTTTCTGCATACTCGACAGCTAGCTTTATGGAATCTCTATAGATCAGCATCACAACATCAGGGTTATAAGTCTTAGTTAAAACTCCTCGAACTCCTTGAGATGGATCTCCATCCGTAAGCCTTAAAGCTTGGTTTAAAATAAACCTCATCAAAAGTTCACTATGGCGGCTTTTCCCATAAGAAGAAGAAACAACCTCTCTAATGGATTGTTTGTAGATTCTAAGCTGAGTGTCTCGAGACTTTCCTTCGGCATTACGAAGAGCTTCTTTAAGAAAAACTCTAGAGGTCTCAGCATACTCCTTTAACTGTTGTCTTTCTTCAGGACTTAAAACAACAGGCTTAAGTCCTTCTAAAACATCAGCAGACAAAGAAAAGCTCAAATTCAAAACAAAAATTGTTAAAATTAAACTCTTTATTCTTTCTATCTTGTTTTTCATTTTTTCTCCTTTGTTTTACTCCTTCTAATCATAGATTAATCTCTTGGCTCGTGAAGATTATAAAAAACAGCATTTTTAAAACATATATCATCACCACCCTCATTATCAACAAATAGAATAGTTTTATGATTTTTCCATGAGGATTTATTTTGAAAGGCTAGGGCTATAGATTCAGCTTCTAAACTAATGTCCCACCCTGATGATGTAAAAAGAGAGGCTACTTTAGGTCTTAGAGTCGTCACATATGGAGTCATTTTCTGTAGAATAAAATCACCTTCTTGAGAAAAACCCCTGCCAGAATAAAATTCCCCTTCTTGTATGTAACCTATTTGATCTCTTTTTGATCTCTTTTGAACAAAAGCATTGAAAGGAAAGGGCATCCAAACCTCATGATGAGAAGAGACTACCTGTTGAAGCACAATTTTGTTAGGAAGAAGATCCTTAATATTACATGATAGATTAGCTTTTAGAAGCTGCATCTTCTTTCTCCCTTTATTTATTTTTGTAGAAGTGCTGGTATAAACAATATCTTTAGAAGATTCCAAGATGCCATCTCGGGTGAATAGGAGACTCCAATGGTATCGGCCGCCATCTGCAGGTAGGAGTCTAAAAAGTCCTACCTTGATAGATATTTCTTTTTTGTATTTGTACTTTCTAGTAATTTTTATCACAGCAAAAGTTTGTTCCTCAGAAGTAGAACGAACCTTAAAAGTCCTTAAATGTACATAAACATCTGTATTAGTTTTGTCTTTCCTTATCTTGGCGTGATAGATTTGGTAAGTGCTTTTATTTTTATTTTGTTCCTTAGGCTTTTGTATAAAAGCATCTTCAGGAAACATACTTTCAGATAAAATAGGACTTAGAAATAATCCTACTGTTAAAATAACTTTTTTCATTTTAAAACCCTTTCTTCCTTTCATTTCATTTTTTTTATTTTCATCATAACATTTACTCACAGTAATTAACTTTTATACTATGAATTCTTACTCTCTGTCCTCTTGTAAGATGAAATCTTACATCTCGGATTCTTTCCTTAACAGGAATAGAATATTTAGGATCATATTGAGGAATGTCCATCATGCCTTTTGACTTTCTATTAGACCACACACTCACCTGAGCATCAGCTCCATAAGCTGTAGCAGAAACAATTAGCCCTTTTACATAAGTTGAAGTATTAGATACCGACACCTCTACATAATCACTTAACCCGCTTAGCTCCTCTTCTACAGTAATCACATAAGAGCAATGTCTTCTATTGCGATGGTCTCGTCCATAAGAATCATAATGGTAGTCCTCCTCATCTAGATAGGAGATAACTTGTTGGAAAACAGAATTAATTCCTCCCCAGCCGTTGATGGCTTTGTGAACATTTTTATACCCTCCATTGCCTTTTCTAAATTGAGATAATCTTCGATTTAAAGCCATCAATTGTTGAACCGCAAAAGAATTTTTATAAGCCCATAGAGTACTGGCTATATCACCTGCCACATTACGAGATGACATCTCAGCTAACACCAACACAGCCCCCTCATCACCCACAGGCACTTTGTAATAGTGATAACCAGCACTGTTAGCTTCAACTAAAAATTTATCAAGTATAAACTTCAACTCTTTTTTTGCATAATCTATGTACTTCTCACTAAAATCGCTATAACTGAAGATCTCAGGTCTGCATTGATAATGATAAGGATGGCATCTGTGATATCTATGATAGTAGGGAATGTAATAATCTTGATCCAGATCCCTCCACGCAGACACAATCATAAAAGCATATTCTTGAAGGAAATAAAACTCAGTTCCTTTTTCTCTTTGTGTATATTTCCCATCGTTTAAAAAAACTTTTTCTAAAGCTCCTAAGTACTGAAGAGAGCGATGTATTAGTTTCTGTGTTATAGGACTTCCTGAATCTGCAGGGTTTTTAGGAAAGTTCTTAGCTGCTATAATAAGAGCCGTCTTTAAAATCTTTTTGGCTTTTTCTAATTTTCCTTCGTTGGCATAATCACTTGCCTCATAAAGAGCTTGTTCTATCGTTGAAACAGAGCCTGATCCCCAGTGTAGCACAGAATTGATATCCTCTTCGCTATACACCATATAGCTGTCTAAGTCAGAGGGAAATAAGGGATTCACTCCAGCACTTATTTGACGTACTTGATCTTCTCCTTTAGATCCGCTTCCTATACCTATTCCCTTACCTATTCCCTGAACACCTAATGCTGAAACAGAAAATAGAAAAAGTATAACTGAAATTATTTTTTGTCTTTTTATTTTTTTCATTTTTTTCTCCTTATAATTTTGGTTTTTTTATTTTTTTATATCATCCTCTTTAACTTCTGTAGTAAGATTTAAAATCTGCATATTTATGGCTAGTAAATGACGAGGTTTTTGTTTTTGTCTTGATTTTGTATAAATTAAATTAATATATCTTCTGAATTCATTGACCATTTCTCGAATTTTCTCCTTATCTTCACTGGATACAGCCAAAGTTAGAGAGGAAAGCTCTCTTTCTGCAAGACCTTCCTTATCAATAAAAGAAAACGTATGTTTCAAATATTGTTTATGAAAATTTTGAATCACAAAATCAGCCTTTCCTGTACTGAAATCAATTACTGGATCAACAGCCTCAAAGCGTCCCTTCTTCTTCACAACAAAGCCTAAGTCTAATAAAGTCTGCCATGCTTTTTGCGCCTCCTTTTTTGTGATCTTATTTTTTAATTTTTTTGCTATCCACTCAGGATCATCTCTAAAGTCCTCCAAGGCCGTCATTTCATGAATTGCTATCACATACCAGTAAGAGCAATATCTTTGGTAGTTCTTAATTTTATCTAAAACTGTGTACTTAGATTGTTTGGAAAGCAGACAAAGTTCATGGAAAAAATCAGCCTTCACCTCTGAACTCTTGGCTTGATTGAACAAAACTAGCTTTTCAAAATATTGCCTTTGTTTAGTTTTTAAACCTAAGGCTTTGGAAAAAGCTAAGAGAGTGTTATAGGTGAGGTTTCTTTTTTTATCAATAACCATTTTCAGGAGAGTATGGGAGTTAAAACCTCCTTTTTTAGCAAAAATAGCTCCAGAGTAATTATTTCTTTGCTTTTTTTTCGCTTCAAACCAATGTTTTAAAAACTCTCTATAATCTTGGTATTGAAAAACATCAGGTAAATCAGAATAAAAATCCTGTCTTGCACCCTTTTTTGGTAAGCCCTTTTCTTTTTCATATTCCATTTTGTTCTATTTCCTTTCTCTTTTGAGCAAGTATAAACTAACAAGGGAGAAAATAGCAACAAAAATTTTTTAATTTAAAAAATTTTTGTTAAATTTATTTCGTGTAAAAAATACATAGTTATTATATTTAAGAATAAAAATAAGTAATTTCAATATATTAAAATTTAATATGAAAAATATACATAAAATATTAATGTAAATAGTGATACATTTGTTAAATTCTAATACGAAGAAATGGTGCGTTATAGTTTACTTATTTAAAATATAATTTCAATAACTTGCAGGTGATGATTTAAAATGATGGACAAATCAGCTTAAAAATGCTACGATGCATTAAGTTCTGTCGCTAAGATTTTCATAAATGCAAGGAAAGAGGTATGAGTTATAAATCAATAAAATCCGAATTCATTTTTTTATTTTGTTCCTTAGTAGGAATATGTTTCGTATGGGGAGACTATAAGATTCAGCCCTCTTATTTAAAAAAGGATAAAAGATTTTTGATAGAACAAGACCTTTCCTTTATTTTAAAAAGTGCGATCATTAAACAGCATCTACCTTCCTCTCTATCATGGACAATAGAGTTTACAAATGAAAAAAAGGTGGCTTTTGGAGGACTTTATCATCCTGCATCAAATACTATTTTTATAGGGAATTATGACTTTTTCACATCAAACCAAAACAGCCGAAGAAAACTCCTCTCCCATGAAATAACCCATTTAATTCATAATTACTATCGCCCTCATGAAAAATTATGGGTGCAAGAAGGTATAGCTCTTCTTTCTGAATATTTAATCACGCAAAAACTAAATGCTGTTATCGATCAGGGGATTCAAAAACCTGAAGTTTCATTAACTAAAATACATTCACCTCATCAATGGACTGAAGATTTGAAAGCAAGAGAATCTCTATCTCAATATGGACAGCTTTTCCAGTACTTTTACTATGTTTATAGAATCTGTGGAGAAGATGAACTCTTCCACAACCTTCTAACATCATCATCTCAAAAACAAGGTCTAGATTTTATTGAGGAGACCTTAAAAGAGCAAAAAAATAAAAAGAATGTACTTCGCATAAAGACTTGCTCTTCCTTTAAAGAAAGTTTTAAAGCTTTCCAGTTAGCTAGATTTTTTCCCAACGTTTTAGATCCATGGGGTTATGTTGTTATAGAAAGCCCTAAAGCTCATCCTCGCAAAAAACCTCTGCAGAACCTCCCACCCTATTCAGCACAAGTTTATTTAAATAAAAATAAAAACTGCAAAACATCTTCAAACACTAACTATTATGTTCAATCTTATGGTATTTACTGTTTGGAGATTCGATTCAAATAGTTCCTAACTGCAACTACCCAGTGCAAGAATTTTTTTCATCATAACCTCATAAGGTGTTCTCTAGTAAGAGATTTCATGGATGTATTGTCAATTTCAAGATGAAAGATAAGAAAATGATTCAAACCAAAGTTAAAGCTATCTAAGATGATTTATTGTCAATAAAATTACTTTGTTCTATGGGTATAAAAATAGGATGATAGACAAAAAATTCATGATTTAAAAAGTATGACTAAGACCTATGGCTTTTCGGATATCTTTTAAAAGGCTTAAAGCCTCTTTACGGACTCTCCTAGCTCCTGCTTGTAAAATCTCTTCTACTTCTTGAGGTTTGTTTTTGTAATAAAGGTACTTTTCATAGGAAGATTCAAAAAAAGACTCTATTTTCAAAAATAAAATTTCTTTGACCTCACCCCAACCTACCCCTTCTTGATATTTATGTTTTAAAACTTCAATTTCTTGTTCATTAGCGAACTCTTGATAAAGATGGAATAAAAGACATGATTCAACACTTTTAGGCTCATCAATACCTAAAGAATCAGTTTTAATTTTCATAATGGATTTTCTTAGTTTTTGAGGATCATCAAACATACAGATAGTATTGTCATAGCTTTTTGACATCTTTCTTCCATCAGTGCCTAAAATTGATTTTTTTGATTGTTTCACAGCTTGAGGGACTTTCAAAATCTCACCGTATTTGTTGTTAAATTTTTTTGCAATATCACGAGCAAACTCAATGTGCTGAAGTTGATCCTCTCCTACAGGAACCTGATCTGAAGAAAAAAGCAAAATATCACTAGCCATAAGAACAGGGTAAAAATAAAGCCCCATACTGACCTTATCATCACTTTTGGTCTCATGTACTAAAGCCTTATAAGCATGAGCTCGATTCATAAAGCCATCAACGGCTGGGGAGGAATTAATTCTGTTTTCCAACAAGTTATCTCCTATCTAGATGAGGAGGACTACCATTATGATTCTTATGGACGAGACCATCGCAATAGAAGACATTGCTCTTATGTGATTACTGTAGAAGAGGAGCTAAGCGGGTTAAGTGATTATGTAGAGGTGTCGGTATCTAATACTTCAACTTATGTAAAAGGGCTAATTGTTTCTGCTACAGCTTTTAAAATCAAAGCCAAAAAGTTTATAAAAACACTTCCCTTCATTGAAGTGGATGATTTTACCCTACTCCTTTTTTCAAGAATATCGTGCTTAAAAGATCTAAATAATCTTTCTATCCCATCTCTACTGCGATAAAGCAATAACACATCCTTCCGATCTAAGCCCCTTTCATTTGTAATAAAAATAAACTTTCCCATTTGCATAACTGCCTCTTTGAGGAAAACTTCATCTCTTTCTATAGTAACCCTTTTATTTCTCTTCTTTACTTTAAAGAATCTTCTCTTTGACTTCATTGTTTCTTTAATATATTCTTCAGCACTTATTTCATCTTTAAAACCCTTCTCTGAGAAAATTGATTCCAAATATGACATTTTTCTTATCAACAAACTCTCCTCCCTTGCTCTTCTTTCTTTATCTAAAAAAATATGTGCTACACACATAACTCCATTTATTTCTACCTTAGTCCTTACATGAGAATAAACATTTTCATTGTATAAAAAAGAGCAAATAGGTTTGCTGATTTCTTCATCAAAATCATAAACTAATTGTTTTGCTTTTCGTGTTGTAAAGACCAGTGGTAGGAGGAATTTTAGCCCTTTGTTATTCATCTCTCGTATATTTTCCTTGCTATAAAAACCTCTATCCATAACAAAATAATTAACATTAAGTTTATAGTACTTAATCAGTTTAATTATGTTTTTTAAAGTTACTACATCCGATATACTTCCAGGATATATTCTATAAGCTAAAGGTAGTTGAATAGAGTTTTTCTCACGTCTACTAATAATCCCTAAATTTGTTTGACCGAGATTCTTCTTGTCACAGTTATAGCTACGATCAACTAGTTCGTTATTTTTAGAATAAGAAGAAATGGATGAAATATCAAACATAACTGAATATTTATTGTCCTACTCATTAATCCAATTGCTAAAAAACACTTCAATGTGCTTTTCATTTTTTCCAATATCCAAGAGCATCTCACTTATTCTCTGGGAATCAAGCCCAATATTGGAAAAAGTATAGGTTTCCTCTTCCCATAGCTTGTATAAATAGTAAGGATCAGCTTGGATCACTTTGTAAAATACAACAGAAAGGTATTTTTTGTAATCGTATGGAAAAACTTTTTTTAGAACTTTTGTTAAATTAATTTGATCAGATAGATTTTTAAGTAGAAAAAAACTGCCAAATTTATAGGAACCTTTAGGAACAATAGAGTTTTTAGAAGTTAAAACAATTTTGCCTGTTTTTTCATCCTTGCGTCCAAGATAAGTTCTTTTTTGTCTTGCTTGTTGCTTGGATTTATCCCAAAAGCTCTTAACTTCATAAATGTAAATTTTTCCTTTAATTTTTTGCTCGACTCTGTAGCTCATAGTTATAATTATAACCATGGAAAAAGAGATTGCAAGAAAAAAAATTAAAAAAATCACCGTATTTTTAAGCACTTATAAGATTTTGTTAAAATCCTAGTTATAACTTAACGGGATTTTAGGTTTAAAGGCTTTTCTGAAAAAGTATCGCAAAAAAAATGTGCAAAAAAGTGTATAAATTTTATACGACTGACAAAAATTATCACACCTTCTCAAAGTCTTTCTGCTTCAAGTTGAGATTGTCCGTAAAGTCGTTAGGGTTTGAAGAAGGGGCTCCCCTGAGCTAAACTCAGGGTATTATAAACAAACCAAAAAGGAGCCCCAAATGAAAGATACACAATATCAATCCCAGTTACAAATGGTAAAAAATAAACATGAGAAGATTCGCCAGCTTATTGCTATGCAGCTTGAAGGAGCAACGCTGAAATTAGTCCATGATCTTTTCCAAGAGGAAGTAAAAAGACTCTGCGGAAAGCCCTTTTCCCACAAAAAGTCAGAGGGTCTCTGTCACAGAGGAGGAAGTGGGAAAGGATCTGTTATTCTTCAAGGACAGAGGATAAGAGTTCAACGTCCTCGTCTTAGAAAAAACAAAGAGGAAGTTCCTCTGGAGAGTTATACAGTTCTCCAGAGCTTTGATCTTCTCTGTGAAGATGTAATGAGGGCTATGCTTTTAGGAGTCAGCACCAGAAACTATGAGCCTTTACAAAGGAAGTTGGAAGACGGCTTAGGTTTAAAAAAATCCTCTGTCAGTAAAGCTTTCAAGATGAGTTGTCAAAAGTCTTTGGAAGCCATTCAGTCTCGGAATCTTTCACAAGAAAGTTTCGTGGCTTTTAATGATTGACGGCATTGAATTTTCAAAAAGAACAGTGATTTGCGTTCTTGGAATTACAAGTGAAGGAAAAAAGATGATTTTAGGTCTCAGAGAAGGCTCTACAGAGAACGCTGTCATCGTGACAGACCTCTTGCAAAATCTTATAGAACGTGGTCTTCCACAAGATAGCAAAAAACTGTTTGTGACTGACGGAAGCAAAGCTCTTCGCAAATCCATCAATGATGTTTTTGGACAGAACTCTTTGGTTCAAAGATGCATTCATCATAAGGAGAGGAATATCCTCTCCTATCTTCCCAAAGAAAAGCACTTAGAGTTTAAAAGACGTTGGAAAAAACTTCATGGATTGGAAGATTATGAAAGTGCTAAAAAAGAACATGATAGTCTTCTGAAGTGGCTTAAAAAAATAAGCTCTGAAGCTTCAGAAAGTCTTAAAGAAGCCCATTTAGAAACATTGACAGTCCTTCGTTTAAAAACTCCTCCTCTTTTACGAAAGACTTTAAGCTCTACGAACCCAATAGAAAGTGCCTTCTCTATCGTTCGTCAACAAACAGGAAGAGTGAAGAATTGGAAAAAAAATCCTCGACAAATCTCCTTATGGGTCGCAGCTTCCTTGTTACATGTCGAGAAAAAATTTCGCACTATCAGGGGACATAAACAAATCCCTCTATTTATAGAAGAAATAAATAAAATAACCCTTGAAAAACAAATGGAGATAGCTTAATTATGAAAAAGTCCCTTCTGAAACCCTAACGGGATTACGGACATCCTCTTCAAGTTGCTGTTATAAATAAAAAATTTTTCTTGATTTTTTTGCAAACTTAGCTTATTCTAAAAAAGAAGTAAAGATAAGGAAAGGAGATAAAGAACATGAAAACATAAAGACATTTTTAAAACTATTTTTCTGCTAGGAGTTCTAAACAGTTGTTTTTCTTTCCGTAAGTTCTGCTACAAGAAGAAAAACCCAAAGCTGACATGAGAAAAAAGGAATTGATGCAAAAAACATTATCAGCAAGAACGTAAATAGTAAAGTAAGTGTCAATTTTCAGTCTTTTTGAAGTATTTGATTTAAAACTTCTGAACAAAAGCAAAAACAAAAAGACAATAGAGGTTAAAAATATGGAACAGTTAGTAACCGAAATAGCAACAGCTATCAAGAACACAGATAAAAATAGCGATCATGTTTTTATGACTACTAATAAAGGACAAACTAGAAAAAAGAGTCTTGGAGACAGCACTCAAGGAATACAACAAAACTAAAGATGAATCCAAAAAATTACACTAGAGGATTTAAAAAAACGTTGCAAAGTCTAAACTTACTGAAGATTTAAAATTAACCTCCATAAGAAAGGAAAAAGGGAAATGTTCACATCAAAAAGCAGAACAATCCTAAAGAAATTCAAAGCACTTGCTTTTCTTATAAGCTTTCTAACTTTCATCTCATGGAGCATTCACTCAAATTCACAAACATCTTCGCAACATGCAAATGACTCCCTCTCCACTCAAGATACTTATTATAAGGATTATTATTTAGAAAGGAGGGTTTTAACTGGTAATGATATAACGGTTGAAATTCATAACATATTCCAATCTATTGATGATTCCTATACAATAGAATCTCAATGGATCTCATGGGTGGAACATTTAATGAAACGAGGCGCTGATACAGTTCGTGAAGCAATTACAGAAAATCTTTTAAAAAGACATGAGTTGATGGAAGAATTAATAAGACGGAGAACACCTAAAAAATTGGAGAAGTTGGCTGGATCTTGGCTTAAACCTCATAATGATATAATTACTAGGGATATTCTTAGGAAAATTTTTCCAAAAGAGTTGGCTGGATCTTGGGAACTCCGTTCTACATCAACACAAATTTTAAGAGGAAGGCTAGGCCTTGGCCTTATAAATGTAAATAATTCTCAATGGCCCGGGCCTGAACCGATACCGATATCACGTATAGTGGATGATCTTAGGTCCCTCCTCGATCAAAGAAAGGATACTAATTTTAGGGTTCAAATGGAAGAATTGATAGAAAGAGGAAGTTTTGATGTTGAGAAATTAACTGAGCAGAACATACAAAGAGATGACATAAGTTTAGCAGAACATCTTAGCCAAAAAGAAAATTCTTTGAAATTTATAAACTCTTTAGTTAGCAGCAAAAGCCTTTGCCATTATGTTCATTTTTTTCTCGCAAAAGAAATTTTAATAGACAAATCAATAATGGAGAAGTTCTCCTCGCATTTTGATGTTTGGGTTACGAAAGTCTTGATGAGAAGATTAAGATTTAAAGGGTTCTATACTTTTTTCGAAAATCCCATGCTAGACCTCTTGGCAAAAGATTTCGTAATTCTAAAACACGCTCTCTTATGGGAAAGTTGGATTAAAGAATTGATAAGAATAAGGGACTATGATTTTCAACGTACTCTATGGAAGAAAGTTTTGTCAAGAGAAATGGCAATGAAACATCCTCAGTGGGAAAAGTTAGTTAGAGCTTTAGACGAATCTCTTTTAAAAGACGAATCCATCCAAAAGCTTCTTTTAAAATACAAAGCTGCCCAAGTAGCAGCACCAACAAAACAAGAAGAAAAACCTAACACAACTCCATCTTCAGAAAACGACAGCAACTCATGCAAATCATTGTTTTAGCATAACTCAGTCGTTGAGTCACCTATACTATACAAAGCTAATTTTATAGCAAAGGTTTTTTCTTGTGTGTCAAGATCACGGTTGTTGATGCATTCCCAATCTTATTTACAACCTATTTTAAAAGCTTTACTCACAGAGGACTTTTTAGACTCAGTTCATTCTTTAATTGACTGAAAAGAAAATCGTAGACGGATACTTACACCGAAAAGACAGTTTTTTAACCTGTTCACAGAGAAGATCAAAGTCTTGAAAAGAAAGATGTATTTCTAAAACTAAGCCTAAATTACAAGTTCATTTAATAAAAATATTATAAGTCGATTTCTTAACAGCCCTTGACCCTACGGAGGAAGATGTTTCTTAAATTTTCAAGGGGAAGTTTTTATTGATCTTATTGTAAAACATTTTCCTAAGGCTTTCTCTGAAGGATTAAATTTTAATGGTAGCATTTTTGAATGAGTTAGAAAGTGCCCCGTATAAATAACAAAATCGCTCAATATTCTTAAAGCTCTAAAAGAAAGAGGGATTTATGGAGATACTAAAGTTTCTGACAATGCTAGAGTTTCTGGAAATGCTTGGGTTTTTAGAAATAGGCACATTGATTTTTGGGTTTCTGAGAGGGGGATTGGTTTAAATCGTAGTTAAACCAATGACCTGCTTTTTCTATTTAGTCAAACGTAAAAAAAAGGAGCTAGTTCCTCCAACAGAGATGATGAGAAGACTCCTTGGTGGAAAAGTATTTGGAATTAGGCAAGAAAATCATGATCTTGCAATAATAATATTATATGTTATTATTGCAAAATGATGCCCTCTCCTTCTCAAGTTATTTCTCGTAGCCTCAAGGTTACACTCATGAAAGGGGCTTAGATCGGAAGGATGTGTTATTGCTTTATCGCAGTAGAGATGGGATAGAAAGATTATTTAGATCTTTTAAGCACGATATTCTTGAAAAAAGGAGTAGGGTAAAATCATCCACTTCAATGAAGGGAAGTGTTTTTATAAACTTTTTGGCTTTGATTTTAATTTCTCATATTGATAAAATTATGAATCAAGAAAAGTTATACAAAAAAGTTACTAAAAAGGAGTTATTTAGAACACTTGATCAGCTTAAAGTTTACCATCTTGCAAATGATAAGATCATTTTAGCCGAAGTATCAAAACGTCAAAAAGAAATTTTTTCGGCGTTTAAATTGTTGAAAAAGCTCAAACCTAGTTATAACTCAGCGGGATTTTAGGTTTAAAAGCTCTAAACGACTGAGGAATCCAGTTCAACAATTTTTTCATATTTGAGTGTGTATTTTTACAATTTTTTCACAAAAAATTCTTATTTGTTTTGATGGAGAAGAGAAGAACTAATTTCGAGATCAAATTCTAGGGCAAGGACTTTCAAAAAACCCTTTTCGTTGGAAAAAGAGAATTTGTAAAAAATTATCAAAAATACTTAGTACTACTTTGGCAAGTGAATTAAGTTGTGTTATAATAGGCTCAAAGATACTTAAGGAGGGGTTGAGTATGAGATATTCAGAGTTAAAAAAAATGCCTCCTCAAAAGAACCTCCGAGAACCTACAGATTCTTTTGAGGGGGGCGAAAATACTTTCTCTATCGTTCGTCAACAAACAAGAAAGGTGAAGAATTGGAAGAGAAATCCTCGACAAATCTCCTTATGGATCGCAGCTTCCTTGTTACATGTTGAAAAAAAGTTTTGCACTGTCAGGGGATATAAACAAATCCCTCTATTTATAGAAGAAATAAATAAAATAAACCTTGAAAAATAAATGGAGATAGCTTAATTATGAAAAAGCCCTTTCTGAAAGTCTAACGGGATTACGGACATCCTCCATTCTAGCATAGTCCGCAAGTATGCTTCGGAGGGTTCATTCACCCACGGCTAAAGCCGTGGTGCTCTGTCTTCGACTGCATAGAGAAGATATTATAAAAAAAGACATAAATTGTAAAATTTAAGCAAAAAAAGAGTTTAAACAAAATACTGTTAAATTAACTCAGGCTTAGAGTGTGGTAGCAAACCTGAACTGCTTATTGCTTTAGCTCTTATGAAAAACCCTGAAGCCGCCATCATATGTAACGGCTTTAAAGATCGAGATTATATTGAAATGACCTTACTGGCTCAGAAAATCAACAAACATACCATCATTGTTGTAGAGAGAATAGAAGAGTTAGAAACCATTATAGAGATCAGTAAAAGCATAGACCTTAAGCCTTCTATTGGTTTTAGAGTGAAGCTCCACACCTCCTCTAAAAGCCATTGGAGGGATAGTACAGGAATGAATTCTAAGTTTGGTTTGACCTCTAGAGAGGTTGTTCATTGCATGGAAACACTAAAAAATAACAATACCACTGAAAAAACCCCATAGAATAGCTATTAAAGTGTTAGGTCCTACAGCAATGAAAATCTGAGAGGCTTCAAATTTTTCACTGATGGTTGAATCTAAAACAACTAGGAACAAAACGATGGCTAAAACATCAGTAAAGGCTGATTCTAAAGCTAAGACATCTTTCATTTTTCCAGATATATTGAGGTTTTTAAGAAGAGGTATGACGATAGCAGAAGAAGTAGATCCTAGGGCAAGAGAAGTTAAAAGAGCTGTTGTGAAATCTTTCAGAAAAAGAGTCACTATAAGGAAAAAAGAAGTGATGCTTATAGTCAGGAAGGAAAGGCAAGAGATCTTTAACGCAAGACTTGCTGAGGCTGTAAGTTTTTGAAATTTAAGGTTTAAGCCACCTTCATACAAAATCACAATGAGGGCTGTTGTAGAAAAAAAAGGACCTAAGGTGCCAAAGTCTGAAGGCTTCATAAGTCCTAAAACAGGCCCTATAACATACCCAATAACAATGAGAATTAATAGATCAGGGACTTTTGTCTTTATAAAAACCCAGTTTAAAAAATGACCTAAGAAAAATAAAAGGGCAAAAGCTAAAATTAGATATGACATGAACTTGAAATTCCTTCTGAAAATAGGGTGTCGGAATTGAGTAAGTCTTTATTTTTTGAAGAGATAAGATAAGGGGAGCCTTTTAAACTCTTCCCATACTTTCTAAGGAAAAGGTGGGCTTCTTTCATAGAGAATCTTTTTTCTTGAATGCTTTTTTCACACTCTTTTCTTACTTTTTCAAAGAGATCATGCCCTTGGTATCTTAAATAACTTAGAACTTCAGAGACAGAATCCTCTCTGGACACTTCATTAAGTGTATAACCGCCATCTTCATGAATGGATACTTGGACTGTATTGGTATCTCCAAAAAGGTTATGTAAGTCTCCTAAAACTTCTTGATAAGCTCCTGTTAGAAAAAATCCAATGTAGTAAGGATCTTTTAAATTCAACTCATGAACCTCTAAATACTTTTGTACTTCTTTTGTTTCTGGATCGATGAAACGTTCAATTTTTCCATCAGAGTCACAGGTCAAGTCAGCTAAAATCGCACGTTGTGTTGGTTTTTCATGAAGTCTTTGAATGGGCATGATAGGAAAGACTTGGCTTAAGGCCCAAGAATCAGGTAGTGATTGGAACACAGAGAAGTTGCAGAAATAAATAGAGGACAATTGGCTTTCTAGGTTATAGCAAATTTCCTCAGATCCTTTTGTTTTTTTTGCTAACCGGATCATTTTTTGTGCAATAGCTTGGTATAACTCTTCAGCTCGCCCTCTTTGTTCTAAACTTAAAACCCCATAAGTGAACATTTGTAAAATATCTCTCTTTTTTTCTACTAGATCGTTATAAAACTCGTAAAAGTTTTTCTCATTTACATCGGTATAGAGTTCTAAGAGCTCTTTTACGATTTGAGAATCTTTAGAGTTGATGGTAAAAACAATCTCTTCTTGTAAAGACTTAGCTTGTTCTCCTAGAACGTCTGTGATGAGAACAGAACTATGAGCTACAAGAAAACGTCCTGATTCAGTAATAATACATGGATGTTCGATATCTTGTTCATCGCAAATGGATTGGGTGATAAAAATGATGTCATTAGCGTATTCTTGAGGAGTGTAATTCAGAGAGTTTTTAGAATCTAAATTTTGAGGAGCCTCATAATTGACCCCTAAACCTCCTCCCACATCTAGATATTTTAAAGACGGGGCTTGTTTTTTAATTTCTACATAAAAACGAACACCTTCTTTAACACCGTTTTTAATATGTTGTATGGAGGGGACTTGAGAACCAATATGGAAGTGAAGTAGTTCTAAGGAATTTGTGAAATTGTTATTTTTTAGTGTTTCCATGCAATGAACAACCTCTCTAGAGGTCAAACCAAACTTAGAATTCATTCCTGTACTATCCCTCCAATGGCTTTTAGAGGAGGTGTGGAGCTTCACTCTAAAACCAATAGAAGGCTTAAGGTCTATGCTTTTACTGATCTCTATAATGGTTTCTAACTCTTCTATTCTCTCTACAACAATGATGGTATGTTTGTTGATTTTCTGAGCCAGTAAGGTCATTTCAATATAATCTCGATCTTTAAAGCCGTTACATATGATGGCGGCTTCAGGGTTTTTCATAAGAGCTAAAGCAATAAGCAGTTCAGGTTTGCTACCACACTCTAAGCCTGAGTTAATTTAACAGTATTTTGTTTAAACTCTTTTTTTGCTTAAATTTTACAATTTATGTCTTTTTTTATAATATCTTCTCTATGCAGTCGAAGACAGAGCACCACGGCTTTAGCCGTGGGTGAATGAACCCTCCGAAGCATACTTGCGGACTATGCTAGAATGGAGGATGTCCGTAATCCCGTTAGACTTTCAGAAAGGGCTTTTTCATAATTAAGCTATCTCCATTTATTTTTCAAGGTTTATTTTATTTATTTCTTCTATAAATAGAGGGATTTGTTTATATCCCCTGACAGTGCAAAACTTTTTTTCAACATGTAACAAGGAAGCTGCGATCCATAAGGAGATTTGTCGAGGATTTCTCTTCCAATTCTTCACCTTTCTTGTTTGTTGACGAACGATAGAGAAAGTATTTTCGCCCCCCTCAAAAGAATCTGTAGGTTCTCGGAGGTTCTTTTGAGGAGGCATTTTTTTTAACTCTGAATATCTCATACTCAACCCCTCCTTAAGTATCTTTGAGCCTATTATAACACAACTTAATTCACTTGCCAAAGTAGTACTAAGTATTTTTGATAATTTTTTACAAATTCTCTTTTTCCAACGAAAAGGGTTTTTTGAAAGTCCTTGCCCTAGAATTTGATCTCGAAATTAGTTCTTCTCTTCTCCATCAAAACAAATAAGAATTTTTTGTGAAAAAATTGTAAAAATACACACTCAAATATGAAAAAATTGTTGAACTGGATTCCTCAGTCGTTTAGAGCTTTTAAACCTAAAATCCCGCTGAGTTATAACTAGGTTTGAGCTTTTTCAACAATTTAAACGCCGAAAAAATTTCTTTTTGACGTTTTGATACTTCGGCTAAAATGATCTTATCATTTGCAAGATGGTAAACTTTAAGCTGATCAAGTGTTCTAAATAACTCCTTTTTAGTAACTTTTTTGTATAACTTTTCTTGATTCATAATTTTATCAATATGAGAAATTAAAATCAAAGCCAAAAAGTTTATAAAAACACTTCCCTTCATTGAAGTGGATGATTTTACCCTACTCCTTTTTTCAAGAATATCGTGCTTAAAAGATCTAAATAATCTTTCTATCCCATCTCTACTGCGATAAAGCAATAACACATCCTTCCGATCTAAGCCCCTTTCATTTGTAATAAAAATAAACTTTCCCATTTGCATAACTGCCTCTTTGAGGAAAACTTCATCTCTTTCTATAGTAACCCTTTTATTTCTCTTCTTTACTTTAAAGAATCTTCTCTTTGACTTCATTGTTTCTTTAATATATTCTTCAGCACTTATTTCATCTTTAAAACCCTTCTCTGAGAAAATTGATTCCAAATATGACATTTTTCTTATCAACAAACTCTCCTCCCTTGCTCTTCTTTCTTTATCTAAAAAAATATGTGCTACACACATAACTCCATTTATTTCTACCTTAGTCCTTACATGAGAATAAACATTTTCATTGTATAAAAAAGAGCAAATAGGTTTGCTGATTTCTTCATCAAAATCATAAACTAATTGTTTTGCTTTTCGTGTTGTAAAGACCAGTGGTAGGAGGAATTTTAGCCCTTTGTTATTCATCTCTCGTATATTTTCCTTGCTATAAAAACCTCTATCCATAACAAAATAATTAACATTAAGTTTATAGTACTTAATCAGTTTAATTATGTTTTTTAAAGTTACTACATCCGATATACTTCCAGGATATATTCTATAAGCTAAAGGTAGTTGAATAGAGTTTTTCTCACGTCTACTAATAATCCCTAAATTTGTTTGACCGAGATTCTTCTTGTCACAGTTATAGCTACGATCAACTAGTTCGTTATTTTTAGAATAAGAAGAAATGGATGAAATATCAAACATAACTGAATATTTATTGTCCTACTCATTAATCCAATTGCTAAAAAACACTTCAATGTGCTTTTCATTTTTTCCAATATCCAAGAGCATCTCACTTATTCTCTGGGAATCAAGCCCAATATTGGAAAAAGTATAGGTTTCCTCTTCCCATAGCTTGTATAAATAGTAAGGATCAGCTTGGATCACTTTGTAAAATACAACAGAAAGGTATTTTTTGTAATCGTATGGAAAAACTTTTTTTAGAACTTTTGTTAAATTAATTTGATCAGATAGATTTTTAAGTAGAAAAAAACTGCCAAATTTATAGGAACCTTTAGGAACAATAGAGTTTTTAGAAGTTAAAACAATTTTGCCTGTTTTTTCATCCTTGCGTCCAAGATAAGTTCTTTTTTGTCTTGCTTGTTGCTTGGATTTATCCCAAAAGCTCTTAACTTCATAAATGTAAATTTTTCCTTTAATTTTTTGCTCGACTCTGTAGCTCATAGTTATAATTATAACCATGGAAAAAGAGATTGCAAGAAAAAAAATTAAAAAAATCACCGTATTTTTAAGCACTTATAAGATTTTGTTAAAATCCTAGTTATAACTTAACGGGATTTTAGGTAAGAAAGCTTCCTAAGAAATCCATGGTTAATGATAGAGGTCAAGAGTTTTCAGATCATAGAGGTTACGAAGATAAAGTAGGAGTGAAAGTTTTCTTATGTGATCCTTACTCCAGTTATCAAAGAGGAACTAATGAGAATCGCATTGGTGTGTTGAGACAATACCTTCCCAAGGGTTCTGATCTCAACTCGTTGACCTACTCGACGACGTTTAAAGAAAATTGAATTTGAAATTAACAATAGGCTCATGAAATGTCTTGACTGGTTAACACCTTATGAGATTATGATGAAAGAAAAGGTTGCACTAGTGAATTGCGGTTAGGGTTCATTTCAGAAAAATTTTTTAAAAAAATCAGTTACACAATTTAATTTACAGGCTCTTCGTATAGTTTGATTGGAGCAATATCTACTTTTCCTTCATGTACGTAACCATAAGCCCCTAAAGAATTTCGTGATGGAGCCATAATAATTCTAGAAGATTCATTTAAAGCCTTCATGTCATGAATGATCTCTAAAAGAAGTTTCTTATGGTTGTCTTGAGAAATTTGATCAATTATATGAGAGTTATCGTATTTATTATACGATAACTCCAAGAAAACCCCTGGACGAGAAGTTTTTTCTTCAAACCCTATTTTTAACATCTGACGTACACGTGAGACACGTGAGAGGACAGCTTTTTCTTCAAACCCTATTTTTAACATCTGACGTAAAACTGCATACTCAATGGGACGAGTTGCAAATTCCCCCTCTTTTGTTTTAAAAGTAAATACTTTTAAGTTGCCGTTAAAAGAAACTGATAAGTTGTCATTAATATAAGATTTAAGAACAGTTAAATAATCTCTTCTAATATAAAAATCTTTTTCTTTTAAATGAAAACTGAGCATGATTTGAATGTTGCCATCAATAACATAAGATGGTAAGTAACCAATTTGAGAACCTGTTTTATGATTCATGCAACTTGCACAATTTTTTACTAAATTTCCTGTAGTCATTAAAAGTTTTGGAGAATGATCTACAACTGAAACTATAAAACCATTATTTACATGCTCTAAGTTTACTGCTTGAAATATATTGTCTATTTCTTTTAAACTCTCTATAAATGGTTTTATAAATGGTTTAATTTCATCAAAAAGATCACCTTTCCTCATTTCAAATAAGTAAAGTTTTATAACTTTTTGAAGCCCCTTTAAAAAAAGAGAATTGTTAATTCCTTCTGTCTGTAATAACTGGACTAAACCTTTAAAAAGTTGAGTTGTAAAAGATTTGGATTTTGTTTCGGAAAAACCTTTTTCAGCAAAGTATTGTTGTAAAATTTCTTTTGGGGCTTTAGGTTGATGAATGTGTTCTAAAATTAGAGGCTCAAGAAGTTCTTTGGAAAGAGTTTTTTCTGATTTATTCTTCTCTCCAAGTTTTTGAGTGATTTTTTGAATTGGTGGTAGCAGTTTATTTTGAATGTATTTTTTAACCTGATCCCTTCTATTATTAAATTCATTTTTAATGACCTTCTTTTCAGTATCGATTAAACTTAAAAGAACTCTTTTCTTTTTCCAAGCATTAAATTGTTGATCATTTAAGCTTTTAAGCTGATAATCTCTATTATCATCAAATTTGTACTTTTCAAATTCATCTTTTAAAATAGCCTCTAAAGATTGAACAATAGAATATTGTTCATCTTTTGCCCCTGATAATCTTGATAAAAGAGTAAAAACAGCATCTAAATCACCTAATTTTTCTTCTAATTTTTTCCATTCATCATGGGAGAAGTTAATCTCATTGTTATCAAAAAAATCTGGAAGTTTTTTGATAAACTCTTTCTTTAAAAAAGAGGTTATATTCTCAATATTTTGAAGATTGATTTCTGTTTGATCAAGTTTGTATTTTGAAGTAATTTTCTGAAAAGATGAGTGAGGTCCTACATAAGCGTTATTCCTTTTAGTATTTTCAAATAACTCGATTCGTCTTAATGCTTCTAAAAAATTTAGAAAAAAATGTTTCGTTTGAGAAGATTCAAACAGATTAGAGTTTATTTCTAAATTATGAAAAATTGGTGCTTTATATCTACTTTGCATATCTAGAAGCATCTCAAACAACTGATTTGGATTTTTTAAATTTTGTATGTAAGGAGTATGAGAAACATGAAGGCCTGTAATTTTACACAAAAGCTCTGTTGAATTTTTAGGAATTTGGGGAAGTCCATTCAAATAAAATTTTGGTAAATGTTTTAACCAACCGTTTAAGAGTCCTAAAACAGAAGGCATGCTTTGTACTCGATCCCATAGAGTAGGCAATATTTTATTGGGAAGGAGATCTGGATGTGTTCCCGAGAAAGTTTCTAGTATTTGAGATAGGCTTTTTTCACCATTGCTGGTTTTTAAAGGTAGCCTATCAAGTTGGAGATTGGGAATAGTGAATTCTTGTATGAGTTCAGTTGGAGTTTTTAATACAGCTGTAATGTACTTCCTAATCTCCTTCTGATGCTGAGATGGCATAAAAATTATTGAAAACATTATATCTCCATAATTAATGATATAAGAATCACTATTATAATTAAATTGTTTAAGCACATCAAAAAGTGTAGAAAATAGACTGCTTATATTTTTAAATTGTTTATTTGATTTATACTGTAGATAAAGCCAAGTCTTTACGGCAAAAGAAATGTTTTTTTTAGTTAGCCATTTTTCTTTACTTATATAAGTATTAAGATAACTCTCATGGAGTTCAGGGATGAGAAAAAGAAACTCTAAGGCTTTCCATGCTTTTTTATTTTTTTCTAAATAATCAAGATTTCTCCCACTTGTAAGTTCAGGTACCAAAAAAGCATTTATCAAAAAGAAATCAAAGGTATTCATGTTTTCTAGATGTTTGGAAAAGGCATCTTCTTGCTCTATATATTTTAAAAATACATCTTTTAAATCTTCTCTATTAAAAATTTCAAGGAACAGCCAATAATTATCATAAATTTTATGTTCAAATATTCTATAAAGAATGTCTTCTTGAATAGTTTTTTTAAATAATTTAAGCTCCTCAACTAGAGCCTTCATTACTTTAATATGTCCCTCTAAGTGCTTGTAGTTTTCGTTTGAAAGTCCCATCTGGCTCTGAAAAATCTCTAATGATAGATATGTCCAAAAATTGTTTATACTTTTTTTTTCCTCAAGAGTATTTGCTTTCTTAGGAAGGAGAATGTTTATAAGTCTTTTTTTATGAACACTTTCTAGCTTCTTTAAATCCAAACGATCTATAGATTCAATAATTTTGAAAGTCTTGTCTGGCTCTGAAAAATCTCTTTCAATATCATCTATTTTTTTTGAAATCATATCGTTATTTTTTGAAATCATATCGTTATAGAAAAGGGATTTTTCATTTGATTGAAAGAGGTTTGCACAAGAGAAACTGGCCAAAGATTCAAAAGACCACGAAAGTAAAGTTAAATATATTAGAATATTAGAAAAAAAATATTTGAATTTTTTTTTTTTGCATCTTATCCATTTTCACCATAAGGATTGTATTTTATCATAATAGTTCTTTTGAAGTCAAGTGTTATAATCCTCAATTTGCCCTTTAGTAACGGAGATCCTCCCTCAAACTGGTGACTTAATTTTTAATTTAGCAAAAAAAATTGAAGAAAGTGTGTGACAATTTTTGTCACAAGTGTTTAACAATTTTTGTCACCTTTGAATTTAAAGAGGCTCAAGTTTAAATAATAAGGAGTTAGGCTTGGAATAGTTTTTGCTATTACGTATTATTAGATAAGGTTAAGAGGTAACTGTTCACTTAAATTCTAGTGATTTTAATGTTTAGAGAGGTATTCAGTAGCTATGTCAACGAAGGATAGATTCTGTTTTTTGGCCGTTCGAGCGACACTCATCATAACCTCTTGGTTATGTGCTCCCTGTTCTGAGCGATTGCAATAAGAGATTTTTCTCATAAGTACAGCAGGCCTAATTTCCCTCTCTCCATAATTGTTAGTGGGGTCTACTCCAGACTTAATGAAAGTATAAATTTCATCTCGATATTTGACCAAACGTTTACAAAGTCTTTGTAAGTCATGGCTTCTGTATTTTTTTTATACCCATTTTTCTGTATTAGAAGAGGCTTTTAGAGTGAATTAAGACGACGTTAAAGATGAGGCCTGTTTATCATTGGAAAAAAAGAAGAATAGAAACTCACATTGCCATTTGTTTTTTAGCCTATGCGATCTCTTACACAATGGTTTATAAACTCAAACAAGCAGGACTTAATTTAAGCTTTGAAAGAATGAGAAAGATCTTAAAAAGAGATCAGTACAGTATTTTAGAAGAAAAAAAGACGAAAAAACTTTATCGCCTTCCCTCAGGTTGTACAAAGGAAGTAGAAGAAATTTATAGTGCTTTTTCGCTTAAAAGAAACTCTTCTATGAGCCTCATTCCCACAACATCTGTCGACCTTTAAAAAACCCTTTCCTGTGGCCCCAAAAATTGTAACTATTTGAAATTATTCACTTGTTGCAGTGTGTTGTGTCGAAGTCAGGAAAAGATAAGCGTAAATGGATTCAGTAGAAATGGAAAAATTTTTGCCCTCTAACTTCATCCTTCCTACTATTTGTTCTGGAGACCAAGACATCTTTAAACCTTCTTTAACATATTTTTTTAAATTTGGATTTTTATCTATCTTTCTTTTCTTGGGCTTTTTCTTTCCTTTTTTTGAAAGATGATGAGTTGAAAGGAGATTCATAGCTGAGATTTCTGTGATTGTTGAATCTCTCTTTAAGGTTGTGAACATTCTGATTGTTGTGTTTTTAGAAAAACAGGTTCGAAAAAATTCCAGCAACAGCGGTCTTCCTCCTTCGCAAGATTTTAGTCGTCAAGGGAATCGTAATAAGAAAGCTAGTGGGAGTCAGAAAAAGGGCTCTAGACTTGATAACAGTAAAGATACAAACAGTGAGGAGACTGTCTCTCCCTCAGAGTGTTCTCAGTGTGGGATGTGTTTAAAGACAGCAGAGGTAAAAAGCCTTGAGAAGCGTAAAAAGATTGATATTTTTTATGAAATTCAGACCCATACTGTAACTTCTGAAGTTAAGGATTGTCCCTCATGTGGAGCTAGAAATAAAGGTCAATTCCCTAAAGGTATGAGTGGTCCTCTTCAGTATGGTATAGGCATTAGAGCTTCCATCATCAATTTCATTATAGTTCAGATGCTGTCTTTTCAACGTGTTGGGGAACATTACATGGGGCTTATAGGTCGAATGATTTCTCCTGCAGTTATGTTGAGATACATTGCTGAATTAGGAGAGTTTCTTAAAAGTTGGGAAGAGCAGATGAAAGAAAAGATACTTGAATCAGAGGTCATTCATGTTGATGAGACCTCTATGAGGGTTAAGGGTAAAAACTACTGGATTCATACTTATAGTTCAGGAGAATTAGTCTTGCAGTTTCTCCACCTTTCAGGTGGAAGGGAAGCCATAAAAGATATTGGTCTCTTGGATAGATATGGAGGAGTGCTTGTGCATGATTGTTGGAGTCCTTACTTTTGTTATGATAAGATAACTCATGCTTTGTGTGTGGCTCACCTTTTGAGAGAGCTTAAATTTATAGAAGAAAGCAATGGATTCAAATGGGCTACAAATCTCAAAAAACTTCTTAAAGAGACTGTGGAGTTAGTTCATAAAAAAGAGTCAAGAGTTCTGACTCAAAAAGAGTACGAAACTCTTCAGAGAAGGTATAGGAGTATTCTTACAAAAGGCTTAAAAGAGCTTCCAGAATTTCCTAAGAAAAATGGCAAGAAAGGACGAATAAAGTGTAATAGTCGCAACTTAATCTGACACGTCTCGAAATGTCAAAGAGATGAAAAGAGGTTACCCTTTTAAATAAACAATACCACCCCAAAGGGTGGAGAAAGGATAACAAAAATGACATATCAAGAAAGAATTATAAAATCAAAAGTAGGTCTTTTGCAATTAGCAGAAGAGTTAGGCAATGTATCTCAAGCTTGTAAGGTGATGGGCTTTTCAAGAGATACATTTTATCGTTACAAGACACTCAAAGAGGAAGGAGGTTTAGAATCATTAAGAGAGCAAAGTCGTAGAAAGCCTAATTTAAAAAACAGAGTTGATCAAACGACAGAAGAGGCTTGTTTAAGGATCGCTATAGAACTTCCTGCCTATGGACAGTTGAGAGCGTCCAATGAGTTAAGGAAAAAAGGAATTTTTATTTCTCCTGCAGGAGTTAGAGGGGTCTGGCTGAGAAATAATTTAGAGACTTTCAAAAAGCGTTTGAAAGCTTTAGAAAAGAAGTCTGCAGAGGAAGGCTTGGTTTTCACAGAGGAGCAGTTACAAGCCCTAGAGAAGAAGAAACAAGAGGATTTAGAGTGCGGAGAGGTAGAGACAGCTCATCCTGGTTATTTAGGCTCACAGGACACTTTTTATGTGGGAACTATGAAAGGTGTAGGACGTCTTTATCAACAAACCTTTGTGGACACTTACTCAAAAGTTGCTTTCTGTAAGCTCTATAAAACGAAAACACCTATTACAGCAGCTGACCTTCTCAATGATAGAGTGTTTCCTTTTTTTGAAGACCATGATGTGCCCCTGCTTCGTATGTTAACAGATAGGGGTACAGAGTTCTGTGGAGTTCAAGATCGTCACGATTATGAGCTTTATTTGGCTATCAATGATATAGAGCACACAAAAACAAAGGCAAGACATCCTCAAACCAATGGCATCTGTGAAAGATTTCATAGAACAATTTTAGAGGAGTTTTATCAAGTGGAGTTTAGAAAAAAAGTGTACAAAAGCATAGAAGAGTTGCAGTCTGACCTTGACTTGTGGCTTGTGAAATATAATGAAAGGAGAACTCATCAGGGAAAAATGTGTTGTGGTCGAACACCTATGGAAACTTTCCTTGACGGAAAACAAAAAGTAAGGCAAAAGATGATTGAACAGAACGAAAACTGACAGACAGTTTTTTATCAACCCAGAAAGGGTAACTGTCAGATCATATAACGTCTATTACAAATAAAGCATACACAAGCTCAAAACCTTTGGCTGCGATTTAAAAAGTATGAAGCAGAAATACTGTGTTTTTCTAAAAGAAAGAACGTAGATCCTACTAATAACAGATCTGAAAGAGATCTAAGAATGACTAAAGTGAAAAAGAAAGTGTCAGGGTGTTTCAGAACAGAAGAAATGGCGAAATATTTTTGTCGTATTACCAGCTATGTTAAAACAATGAGAAATAGAGGGTATTCTTCTTTAGAAGCCATCTCTATGGCTTTAAATAAAAACTTACGAGAGTGAGCAGTTACCTATTTTTTAAAACAAATGACGATTTATCAATACTTTTGAATAAAAACTAGACCCTAACTCAAAAAATCTGAAAATCTAAACGAAAAACATCATATAACATTATAGGCATAGGAGCTTTTAGTGAAATTTCAACAATTTACTAGAATTTTTCTGAACAGTTACGTTAAGAGTCCTTCACTTGACTTAACATAGAGAACAGGACTTAAAAACAAAAAATTAAACACTTTCAAACCAATAGGAGGTAAATTATGAAAACAAAAATTTTTTTCCATTTAGCGAGCTTAAGTCTAATCTTTGCTTTTTCCAGCTTTTTTGTCTTTCAGAAAAAGTCAGCACAATACTACGCTTTAGGAGACTCTCATGATAAAATATGTTTCAAAGAAGAGGAAGTTTATAAGTTTAAATTCAGATATGCAAGTAAAGAATTAGATGATGTGAGTTATTCCTCTCCTGCTATAATGAATGATGGAAAAATTGTCATACGTTCTAGTAGAGGTGTTGTTTATGTTTTAGAGCCTAAGGGTTTTTGGGATAGTTTTTGGGATAATAAGTTAGTTGAAGTGGCTTCTTTTGAAATAGGTGGTCTAATTTATTCCTCTCCTGCTATAATGAATGATGGAAAAATTGTCATACGTTCTAGTAGAGGGATTCATGTTTTAGAGCTTTTGGGTAAGAAGTTAGCTGAAGTGGCTTTTTTTGAAAGAACTGCTGTGATTCATACCTCTCCTGTTGTAATGGATAATGAAAGAATTGTTACAAGTTTTGGTAGAGAGTTTTATGTTTTAGAACTTAAGGGTAAGAAGTTAGTTAAAATGGCCTCTTTTAAAACAGGTGCTATAAGTTTACCTTTCTATTTTGTTGTAATGGATTATGGAAGAATTGTCATAAATTCTAATAGAGAGGTTTATGTTTTAGAACTTAAGGGTAAGAAGTTAGTTAAAATGGCCTCCTTTAAAACAGATGAAGTGATTTATTCTTCTCCTGCTATAATGGATGATGAAACAATTGTCATAAACTTTACTAGAAAGGTTTATGTTTTAAAACTTAAGGGTAAGAAGTTAGTTAAAATGGTCTCTTTTCAAATAGATAAAGCGATTTATTCCTCTCCTGTTATAATGGATGATGGAAAAATTATCATACGCTCTAATAGAAAGGTTTATGTTTTAAAGCTTAAGAGGTATGCTTTCGGAGTTACTATGTTAGCTGTATTAGCTTCTTTTGAAACAGATGATAGGATCTTCTCCTGCTATAATGGATGGTGGAAGAATTGTCATAAGTTCTGGTGGAAAGGTTTATGTTTTAAAGCTTAAGTCTACTTCTTGGGGAAGTGGTGAGTTGGTTAAATTAGCTTCTTTTGAAACATTTGGTTGTCCCGATTGGCCTTATTCCTCTCCTGTTATAATGGATGATGGAAAAATTGTCATACGCTCTAATAGAAAGGTTTATGTTTTAGGTATAGAGAAAATATTAACGAAAGTTTATAGAACTTGTGAGTCAAAATAAGAAGAATGGGAAGCTGAAGCTTGTAATTTATTACAGGCTCTACAGAGCCTAATTACAGGCTCCTTCTTTTTGATAGACAATTTATAAATGTCTTTATCATAAGGCTTCTGCGCTTTTCTATTGATCTTTGCTGGTAAGTTTTCCACATTAAATCAATTGACGACACCTCCTGATAAAGCTTCACCTTCTGTATGAATTCCTACTTTAGAGTATTTTAATTAGCCTCTCTTGAGAGTAAGCAAAAAACAAAAAGAAACTATGTGTCTTGTTTTCTGCAGATAAATTCATTAGAAATCTCTTGAACTGATAGAACGAATGGAGTAGTAGTAAAGTTGCTTTTTGAGCTTTCTTGAAGTTTTAGAATTAAAAAGGAGGTTTTTATGGCTAAGAAAGAACAAAAAACTTTAGCTCTTATTGGAGCGGGGCCTAAGGCACTTGCCGTCATTACAAAAGCATTTGTTCTCAAAAAAGTTGGTTTTCCTGTCCCTTCTCTTATCCTTTTTGAGAAAGAAGAGGTAGGCCATCATTGGCGAAATGGTTCTGGGTACACAAATGGTCAACTTCCCTTGGGAACATCTCCTGAAAAAGATTTAGGATTTCCTTATTATTCTTTTTGTTGGGGTGATTCTGAAAATCGCATGGTGGATGCATTAATGCAGCAATTTTCTTGGCAGAGTTTTTTTATTGGGAAACATCAATATGCAGATTGGATCGACCGAGGACGACCTGCTCCCTCCCATCACATGTGGGCTGAGTATATGGAATGGGTGTTTCATAAAGTTCAAAGTGAAGTTCAGTATATAAATGCAGCAGTTAAATCCATAGATATTGATAATGGAAGGTGGAGGGTTCAAGCCGAAAGTTCTGAAGGACGTTTTTTTGATCACTTTTCTGACAGTTTAGTGATCACAGGTCCAGGATCAACTCATCTCCCCTTTTGTATTCCGCACCATCCTAGAATATTAAAAACAGAAAACTTTTGGAAAACCCACGAAGATTACACAAAAGAAAAAAACATTCAAGCCGCTTTAGTGGGTTCTGGTGAAAGTTCAGCAGCTATTGCTGTAACATTAGGACAGCTCGATCCAAGCTTTCATGTCGATATCATCTCTCCTAATGCAATGACTTATACACGAGGCGAAAGCTACGCAGAAAACCATATCTACACTGATCCTTTCCAAGGAAACTGGCTCCAATTAACCGAAAAAGATAGGAGGAATTTTATCAACCGCACTGATAAGGGAGTTTTCTCTTTTCTTACTAAAAGAGATTTGGATCGTTTATCAAATGTGGAAATCATTCCAGGAACTTGTCGATCCATTGGCATTGACTCTCTTAACCAAATTGTACTTGACATTGAATATGATAAAGATCGGGAAAAACGAATTTATGACTTAGTTGTTATTACAACTGGTTTTAATCACATGGATTTTGTAGAAAAACTTTTAAGTGAAAATGCAAAAGAATCAATACTCCGTCAAACAAAATTAAAAGAGCTTAGTGCTCAGAATGTTGAAAAAAGAATTGATGAAAATCTTGCAATTTCAGGATTGCAGCCATCGCTTCATTTACCCATGATGGCGGGACTCAATCAGGGGCCGGGATTTGCGAGTTTAAGTTGTCTTGGAAGACTTTCCGACCATATTCTTTCTAAATATATTCCCCTTCATTCTGGAAATAAAAATCTTCCAGAACTTAATCGAGATTTGTTGACTTAATGAAAAGTACGATGAAGAGTATGTTTTTGAAATCACATTCTTTTAGAGACGAATTAAAAAACACCATTCGGTTTGCTTTTCCTATAGTTTTGGCTCAAGTAAGTTTTATGTTAATGGGCCTTGTAGATACAGTGATGTTAGGTCGTATTGATACAAATTCTCTAGCTAGTGCTGGATTGGCTCGATCTATTTTTTGGGTGATAGCGGTTTTTGCGATGGGGATTTTGTCAGCCCTGGATACCATTACATCTCAAGCCTATGGAGCAGGAAATTCAAAAACTCTTGAAAGTATATTGTATCAAAGTTTAAAGTTCTGTTTTTATCTGTCTATCATTTTCTCACCTTTGATTCTTTTCATTTCTAAAAATCTTTGGGTGTTTAAATCAGACCCATCTCTTTTAGAAAATGCTGAAATATACCTTGCCATTATAGGTACAGGATTACCTTTTTTACTCTTTTTTACAGGTATGCAAAGGTATTGGCAAAGTCGAAAAGTGACAAAACCAATATTAGTGATGGTGTTGGTTGCTAATGTTATAAATTATTTTGCCAATAGAGCCTTGATTTTTGGTGAATTTGGCTTTCCATCCTGGGGTGTTTATGGTGCAGCCGTAGCTACAAACTTTTCTAGAGGAAGTCTTTGTTTAGCCATGTTTATGCTGACATTCAATTATTTTAAAACAAATAGAAATTTTAATTTAAAAAAACTTTTAAACCCTTTTTCTATAGATCGAACATTTGCACATAATGTATTAAGATTAGGAATTCCAGCAGGATGGCAGCAAGTTTTTGAAGTGGGTATTTTTTCTCTTACCACTGTGTTTGCCGCCTGGCTTAACCCTTATGAAACAGCAGCCCACCATGTTGTCATCATGATTGTTTCTTTTACTTACATGTTTCCAGTGGGACTTTCAAGTGCTGCAGCCTATAGAGTGGGGTACTTTGTTGGAACCGGCGATAGAGAGCATGCTAAACAAGCCGGCTGGATCTCCATCATCATTGGAATTTTTATAATGTCAATCATCGCAGTTGTTTTGTTTAATTTTCCAGAAATGATTTTAAGTTGGTTCACTTATGATCTTAATGTGATTCGTATGGGATCTAAAATTATATTTTGGGGGGCTGTGTTTCAAGTTTTTGATGCTGTACAAGCATGCGCTACCGGGGCTTTAAGAGGGTTAGGGCATACAAAGACGGCTTCTGTAGCTTGTGCTATAGGGTATTATCCCATAGGACTGTTATTGGCATTGATACTTTGCTTTAGTTTTCATCTGAGATTGACAGGTCTTTGGATTGGTTTGTGTGTGGGGGTTATAAGCATTGCTGTTATGATTTTATGTTCTTGGATGAAAATTACTCACCAGTTAAAGATGATTAAAAATAAAGCAATTGTTTAGGAGGTTTTATGACATATGAAGAAGCAAGACAACTTTGTACAAAGTGGACAAAGATGGATTAGAGGGAAAAAAAAAGAGCCTGTAAATTTACAGGCTCTCACAGATTTCCGAGAGGAGTCACTTTTAGTAATAAGCTGTGATAGTTGTGACTTGATCTGACACGTCTCGAAATGTCAAAGAGATGAAAAGAGGTTACCCTTTTAAATAAACAATACCACCCCAAAGGGTGGAGAAAGGATAACAAAAATGACATATCAAGAAAGAATTGAGCAGTCTCTTGACCTACAACTTCCATGTGTATGATTCTTCCTAAAAAATTAATGTGTGGATTTTGAAGTGCAGTTAGTATATTTACAGTACAGACATCTGTTATAGAGGAAAAGTTTTTAAAGACTTTAGGGGTATTGATGTTATTTTAATGAAAGGCGGATTGATTTTTGATCATTCATGAAAGATTTTATGATCGTACTCCCCTTGTTTTAGAAAGATTAGGAGTTGTAGATGACAAAAAAAATTTTAAAAAGTGATGTCATAGTTGTAGGTTATGGAGGAATGGGGTCTGCTATTTGTTATTATTTGACTCTCAGTGGATTAAATGTCATTGGAATTGATCGCTTTTCTCCTCCACACCAGAAAGGAAGCTCAAGCGGAAAGACAAGGCTTTTCCGTCAAACTTACTTTGAAGACCCAAGATACATCCCTCTTGCAAAACACTCCTATGAGCTTTGGAAAAAACTTAATACCCAAAGAAACTTCAACCAAGATCTATTAACGGAGACAGGGTTTTTAGTTTTAAGTCCCGAAAAAGAACAAATTTCAGAGACAATTTTTTCTTATGCAGACTCTTATAACATTGAAAATGAAACCTTAAGCCGAAAGCAACTTAAAAACAGTTTTCCCCAATTTCTAATGCCCATGGGCTTTATGGGTCAATTTGAAAAAAAAGCAGGTATTATAAGATCAGATCTAACTATTGAAACATTTTTATCTTTAGCTCGTAAAAAAGGTGCAATATTTAAAACAAATGAGAGAGTATCTTCGTGGGAAAACCACGGCTCAGAGGTCCATGTTGTAACTGATAAGAGTGAATATTGGGCGAATTATCTTGTTCTATCACCAGGGCCTTGGAGTTCAGATTTATTATCCCCTCTTCCTATGATATTTAAAATCACACGTGCTCCTCAGTTTTGGTTTGCAAGTAAACATTCTTATAAGGAAAAAATGCCCTGCTTTGCTGTTATAGAAAACAGAGAGTTTATTTATGGATTCCCTGATGTCGATCAATCAGGCCTTAAGATTTCCAACTATGCTCCCTCTGATCAGATTGAAGGAGCTTTAGAAAAAAAATATGAGTACAAAGAAAAAGAGCTAAAACCCATCACTCAAGTCATTGATAGGTTTCTGCCTCATGTGCATAAAAAACCATTAAACTGGAAAATGTGTTTTTATACCCTAACAAAAGATGAAAATTTTTTAATAGATTTTCATCCAGAATTTAAAAATGTAGTTCTTGCTACCGGAGGTTCAGGTCACGCTTTTAAATTTATTCCATTGATTGGAGATTTAGTTAAAAAAATGATTCATTCAGAGAAAATTGAATATGAAATTGATTTTCTGAAACTTAGATAAATTATACTGATTACACTTCAAAATCCACACATTAATTTTTTAGGAAGAAGCATGCTGATAAAAGCTCTTACACTTTTTTTGATAACAAGGTTCCCATAAAAGATATTGTTTACATAGAACTCTGTGCTATCAAGACATTTTAACAAAAACTAGACCCCACTCTCTGTGTGTGGATTTTGAAATACAATTAGTATATAGTGCTTCCGCTTAGGTTTTCCGTTTTTTTTTGAGTTGAGGTCTAGTTTTTGTTCTAAGGCCTTGATAAAAAGTCATTTATTTTTAAAAATAGTTTCATATATCAGGGTTTCTATCAAAAAAAGAGCGAAAAGATTTACTCTATGAACTATCTCTAGAGAAAAATCTTAAATACGCAAAAAGGATTATGACAATTCTCCATTTAGATAAAGGTGAGTTGTGTAAAGATATTTCCCGTTTTCTTTTCATTGATGAGGGCACGATAAGAGCCTATAGAGATCCTTATAACAAAGGTGGGATAGAGTGTTTAATCAACGACAATTACAACCCTAAAAGGTCCTTTTTAACTAAGAAAGAGGAGAAAATGCTTTTAAAGGAATTAGAGAAAAGAATTTTTCCATCATCACAGTCTGTCATCCAATTCATTGAGGAGAATTTTGGTGTTACGTACTTTAACAAGTGGTGTAATTGATCTTCTCCATCGCCTTGGTTTTTCTTATAAAAAAGCCACAGCGATACCAGGTAAGGCAAAGAGAGAAGAGCAGAAAAAGTTTGTGCGTAAATACAAGAGAATTAAGAAGAAAGACAGTCCTGTTTACTTTGCTGATTCCACACATCCTGAGTGGGGCCCTACGATTTCATATGGTTGGATAAGAGAGGGTAAGAAGTTTGAAGTGAAGACCAATTCAGGCTGGAGAAAAAGAGTGAATGTTTGTGGAGCTATTGAGATCAATAGTTTGAAGACGGTAGTCAGGAGTTATAAGACAGTTAACGAAGTTTTTCTATGTGATATGCTCCATCATCTTCGCAAGAAGCATCCCGATGAAAAAGAGATTCATCTTATCTTAGATGGGGCCGGATACAATAGATCGAAGTCTGTCAAGAAGTTAGCGAAAGAGTTGAATATAAAACTTGTTTATCTTCCTCCGTATTCACCGAATTTAAATCCTATAGAAAGGCTTTGGAAGTTTATGAAAAAAGAGGTCACAGCAAATCGCTATTATGAAAACTATGACGATTTCAAGGGAAGTTTAAGTGTAATAGACGTTATATGATCTGACAGTTACCCTTTCTGGGTTGATAAAAAACTGTCTGTCAGTTTTCGTTCTGTTCAATCATCTTTTGCCTTACTTTTTGTTTTCCGTCAAGGAAAGTTTCCATAGGTGTTCGACCACAACACATTTTTCCCTGATGAGTTCTCCTTTCATTATATTTCACAAGCCACAAGTCAAGGTCAGACTGCAACTCTTCTATGCTTTTGTACACTTTTTTTCTAAACTCCACTTGATAAAACTCCTCTAAAATTGTTCTATGAAATCTTTCACAGATGCCATTGGTTTGAGGATGTCTTGCCTTTGTTTTTGTGTGCTCTATATCATTGATAGCCAAATAAAGCTCATAATCGTGATGATCTTGAACTCCACAGAACTCTGTACCCCTATCTGTTAACATACGAAGCAGGGGCACATCATGGTCTTCAAAAAAAGGAAACACTCTATCATTGAGAAGGTCAGCTGCTGTAATAGGTGTTTGATCTTCCCCCAAAAAAGTGGACAGTTTTTATGTTCTTAAAGCCCTCCTTTGTTTAAATTCTTTTGGGCTCATGTATTTCAAGGAAGAATGCATTCTTACCTTGTTATACCAATCCATGTAAATTGCAATTTTTTTTTCCAACTCTTCCTTTGTTGTACAGTCTTTGTATTCCAGTTCATCCTTCAACGTATGGAAAAAGCTCTCCACAAACGCATTATCATAACAATTTCCTTTCCTAGACATAGATTGCTTGAGGCCAAAGAATTTCAATTCTTTTCTAAACCCTTCACAACAATATTGAACCCCTTGATCCGAGTGGATTATCAAGCCCTCTAAGTTCCCAGAAACAGATTGGACTGCGGCTCTCAGAGCCTGTTTTGAATGAACCCCGTCCAAGCTCTCACAGAGCTTCCAAGACTTAATCTCTCGATTATAGACATCTAAAAATACAACCAAATACAGAAATTTATCTCTAAAAGGAATATAGGTTAAATCCGAACACCATACCTGGTTTTCTTTTCCTGCTTGGCTCTGTCCTGTCTTAAACAACCGAGGAGACTTAATCATGAGAGGGTTATTCTTTGTTGTTCTAGGAACATAGGGTTTTTTCTGACGGGCACTGAGATTCTTTAGTTTCATAATTCGAGCTACTTTGTTTTCTCCAGCACTCACTCCGCAACGCTTTAATTCCCTATACACCCTGGGGGAACCATAACAGCCTTTATTTTTTTTAAAAATAGATTCTATGTTTTTCTCCAGATTTTTATCCTTTTCAAGCTTTCCCCTGGTTTTTAAAAAACTATAAAAACCAGAACGAGATCCTCTTAATAATTCGCAGATGCGAAGCACTGGATGCCCTTTCTCTTTTACATAAAACATAGCCTTAAATCTCATTTCAGGATTTCCTTTGAAAAAAAAGCCGCTGCCTCTTTCAATATACCTACACTCCGCCTCTCATAGACCAGCTCCTTTTTTAACCTCTTTATTTCCTCCAATGCCGAAGCCAAGTCATGGGAAGCTTGTCTTTCTACTTCAGGCTTTAGAAAACGCTTCCAAGAGCTTATCACTTGGAAATTTCTCAGTCCTAGCTTCTCTGAGGCTTCCTTTGCATCTATTTCCTCTGCCAATTCAATGGCTTGCTTTTTAAACTCTTCCGAGTACTGTTTTACTTTTTCCATTCTTTCTTTTACCTCCATTTTATGGAGACTTTAAGAGAAAATTGACTGTCCGCAGAAACAGGGGAAGTTCAGTTTTCGTTTTATAGAGCTTACAGAAAGCAATTTTTGAGTAAGTGTCCACAAAGGTTTGTTGATAAAGACGTCCTACACCTTTCATAGTTCCCACATAAAAAGTGTCCTGTGAGCCTAAATAACCAGGATGAGCTGTCTCTACCTCTCCGCACTCTAAATCCTCTTGTTTCTTCTTCTCTAGGGCTTGTAACTGCTCCTCTGTGAAAACCAAGCCTTCCTCTGCAGACTTCTTTTCTAAAGCTTTCAAACGCTTTTTGAAAGTCTCTAAATTATTTCTCAGCCAGACCCCTCTCCTGAGTTTGCCCTTTCAAATTTAGCTATTACTTTAAGTACCTGAAATAACTAGGTTTATGCACTGTTCCAATGAAAAAGACATACTACATTTTTCTACATACCAAAAGCTCTCCAATAAACATTCACAATTATGTTATTTCATAGGCTCTTTCAGGAAACTCCTTTCCAAAGAGCTTATAAATTTTCTTAGCCTTTGCAGATAACTTACGAGGAAGGCCATAAGCTTTAGAGGGAACTTTTACTCTATTTCGAATAATATTAGTCTCTACATCCTTAAGAGTCTCAATAAGCTCTTGGGAGCTAATATTCACCCCTGCTTCTTTTAAAGTTATTTCTGTACTTCTCAGAACCACATAAGCTAAAAAACAAATAGCTATGTGTGATCTTATTCTTTGAGTTTTTCTATGATATATGGGTCGCATTTTTAAATTATGTTTGTTAATCCGAAACAGCTCTTCAATTCGCCAAAGATTGTAGCGGGCCTCACAAATGGCATGAACAGACTCTGATTTTAAATTTGTACAAACTCCATATAGACCATCCCACAAGGCGTCTTGCTCCACTTTTTTCCAATCAATCTTTGTGTCCCCACGAACTTTTTGTATATATTTATTTTTCCCTCCACCTTTTATCAGCTTAGAACTTTTAATCTTTCCATCTTTTTCTAACTCCTTTAGCTTTTCTACAGCACGTTCCCTTTTTTTTATATCATGTCGCCCACGTTTCTCACTGTAACTTATAATAATTCGTCGGTTATTATACTCAACCTCATGGTATAAGATTTTAGAGCCTTCTGTACCATCATCTTTGTAATTACTCTTATTCAAAATACTGTCCTTAAGAGATTTAGGAAGTTTTTTTAAGGGACAAGAAACAATGTACTCAGCTTTGATTCCCTCTGAATTTAACCCCTCTAAAGCTTCAAGATTATTATTGGAAAACAAACCTCGGTCTGCTATAACCCTTATCTTTCTAAGGTTATACTTCCTAGAAACCCCCTTAATCATTGATTCAAAGGTCTCAAACTCTGAAGTGTTGCCAGCAAATAATTCATAACTTATAGGCAAACCCTTCTGATTCGATAAAACAGCTAAAACAACTTGAACCTCTCCAGGTTTACCATCTTTGCTGTAACCAAAATCTAATAAGTCCGTTGGGACAACACTTTCAAAGGCCAAGGTCGTTACATCAAAAAGGACAATGTCTAAGCTCTTTTCCCCATTAAGAATAACTTGGGAAATTCTATCCCTAATGTTTTCTTCCTGATCTGATATGTGATCCATCAAATTTAAAATTTGTTTGAGAGTTATATTTTTACCAAAATGCTCCTCAAGTAAATAGGAACTTTTTAATTTACTTGATGGATCAAAAACTCTCATCAAAACTAGATTCTTTAAAATAGCATTGAGCTTTTTAGGATCTCTTCCTGCTTGGATGAGATCATTAAAACCCAACTGTTGGTAAGTAAAACCTAGAATGTCATTAAAGCCATTATTACGACGCTCTTCATTGTCTACATCTGAAAGATTTACTGTAATCTTATTACGAATAGCACCCTCTATTGAAACAAGTCCCTTTTTTTCTTTTTCAATTAATTCTTTAGCTATCTTTTTATACCGCTCTACAGCTTTAGGATCTTTAGATTGACCGATAGTTTTAACTATTTTGGATTTAGGTTTACCCTCCTTTCTATAGGATACAATCAGCCTAACTACAATATTTCCATCTTTTCTTTTAGGACAAGCCATGAACATAAAAAATCCCTCCCTCTTTTTTCTCCAAGTTATATAATTGCACATTACCTGACATATTATAAACTTAAAGAAAAAAGACATGAAACTGCATTGTTTTCGATCTGAAGGTGTTTTTTTAATGAAAGGGCAAACTCAGGAGGAGAGGTATTGTATTAGAAGAACTTGGAGGAGGTTTTCAAATTCGCACAAAAGTGGAAAATAAAGTTTTCTTGCAAAAAACCATTAAAACACGTCCTTTCAGATTATCAGGCCCTGCCTTAGAGGTTTTATCTCTTATAGCTTACTATCAACCCTGCATTAAAGCTAAAGTGGATGAGATGAGAGGGATTGACTGCAGTCATTTAATAAGAACTCTTATGGAAAAAAACCTTCTCTGTTTTGATGGAAAAAGTGATCTCCCAGGAAAACCCATGCTCTATAAAACAACATCTAAATTTTTAGAAGTTTTTGGCCTGAAGTCTCTAAAAGACCTTCCCTCTCTTTCTGAAATTGAGGAATTGTTCCCCGAAGATGTAGCTGATGAGACAAAGCAAACAACCTTATCTGATGTGTCTGAAGCTCAAAGAGAGGGGTTTTTAAAAACTTATTCTGCTCAAGAAAAAGATTTAGAAGATATGACAGAAACGCTCAAAGAGATTAAAACAACAACAGAGTTTTTTGAAAAGGAGAAGAAAGAGAAAAAAGCAAGCCGTTTGTTAAGTGCTTTAGAAGAAGGACAAAAATTGACTCTAAAAGATTTACAATGGCTTGAGTCTTATCAAAAACGACTTGTAGAAACAACAAGTGAAAGCATTGAAGATATAGCCGAAAAGGATGTTAAAGAGAAAGCTTAAAGCTTATCTTTATCTTATGGTCTTGAGAACAGATCGAGTTCATCTTCATCCTACTTTCTTTTGCTTTTAACCCTCTTTTCAGTCCCAAGGATATATGCCACATTTCCACAAAGTATAGCAGTACCTACTCCGGTGACTGCGGTTGAGAAACCTGAAATGGGGGAATTCTTTAAAAAATTTGAAAGTTTAAATAATTTGAACTTTTTTGTTGGAAAAAAGAGGTTATTAAATCTAATTTCAGTGGCTGCAAATCCCATTCCCATAACTGTTATTAATGTCCCTCCAAGTACTGTCATAAAATCGCCAAATATCCGGGTCGATCGGAAACGTCGGAAAGTACTCCCCTTTGAAAGTTCAATCCCAGACCAAATACCAAGACCACAACCTGTTGCTACAACAGCTCCTGCGAGTACTGGGGCAACAGCGACTTGAACTCCACTGGGGCCATTTTGTAAGCCAGCTGTTTGAGCTGTGATTTCTGCTATCTCTAACTCTTCAACTCCGCATTTTTTCAAATGAAATAAAGGTTGTTTTGAAGAAACTACATCCAAAAAATCAGGGGTATAATCTTCTTTATGGGAAGAAATCTCACAAAACTCCCCTGATTCGCTCCTTACAATAATAGAAGCCACATTGTTGTCATTAATAATATCTTCAGTCACTTTTCTTCTATCTTCTATCTCTCTATAATCGGTTACCATAGCATTGAGAATTTCATCGGATAAATTTTGAGCCTTAACAAAAGATGATATGAAAAGACTGAGACTTATTATGATGATCATTTTACTTTTCATTTTTATTCCTCTTTTTTTTGTTTAGGATCAAAAACCCTGTTTTTTACCCGTTTTTTTAATAATTGTTAAATACTATATGAATGTTAACAGACTGAGTTAAAAATTCAACTAAAAAATTTTGAATTGTAATTTTTACATATGATTTTAAAATTTTTATAAATATATTTGTAAAAAAGATCCAAGAAAAAATGGTTCTATCTTAGTTCAGATTGTAGAGAACAAGAAAATACAAATAAAGTCACCCAAAAAACCATTCAATTTTAACCCCTAAAATCCTATAACTCACCGGTTAAAGTGTAGTGATCACGGTTTTGCTCAACTACTTGAAATCACATCATTCTTAAAATGAAAGTTAAGTAGAGCTTAATTCATAAAATAAGGTCCACTTAAAAGGCTCTTTTCAGAGAAAAATACTTTTAAAAAACAAAAAGCTTTTTGTTTTTACTAGGTTTTTTAATTTAGCGAACAGATTCTAATTTTATAATTTGAGTTTAAAAAATAAGACTTAAGAAACCAACATAACAAAAAACTTAGAAAAGGAGGGATTTTACGTTATGAAAAAATTAATACTAACATTTTTATTTTTGATGTCTTTAGGAGGGCTTTCTTATGGAGACATCGTAGAAGAAGAAAGCCAGAGCTTACTTTTACAAACTCCATGGGAAAACCCATCATGTATGATGAAAACTTCATTATTAGCAGTATATCTCCCCCTAAAAGTAAAGGGACATTAAAGGTCAATGGAACTCCAGGAGACGGTCAATCTTCTGACTATGATATCTTCGCCTGTGGAGGAAATCTTGAACTTCCTGAAAAATATAGTTGCCATAACTTAACAAAACAAAAATTAAACGAAGGAATTTCTCTTGAAGCAGGAGTTTATCTATTAGTTTAGGCTCCTCCCGGGAATCTGTGGGTGAAAAGTAGCTAGAAATCCCCCAAAAAGGCTCATATTAATCAAAGTAAGAGTAAGACATCCTATCTTGTATTTTTGAGTTCTTTGAGGCCCTTACTGGCCTCTATCGCCTTTGGCGATTGAACTCAAAAACATTCATTTTATTTGCTTTTATTTGCTGTGTTACATTAAAATTTTAAAAAAGAAGCACCTACTTCCCAGATGCCTTAAAATGTTATTCAAAAAAAAAAAGGAGGGAAGAGATGCTTTTGAAGACTATACTAAATGATTGTTTAAGATGGAAGTCTTTTGTATACGGAGACATTTATTTTTCAAAAGATAGAAAGTCAATTAATGTTCCTATTAAGGCTCGTAAAAATGGCCAAGCTTTTTGTAGTGTTTGTAAGAAGCCCTGTTCAGTGTATGACAGCAGTAAATCATCACGGGACTTTGAATCCCTTCCTATTTTAAGTTACAGGGTGTTTTTTGTTTATTTTGTAAGAAGAGTTAATTGTCCTTGCTGTGGGGTAAAAGTTGAGTATTTACCTTGGGCCGATGGTAAGAAGAGTTTAACGATCTTTTACATGAAGTATTTAGCAGACTGGTGTCGTCACCTGTCTTGGAAAGAGGTTTCTTGTAAGTTTCATGTCAGTTGGAATCAGGTCTATGCTTCGGTAGAATGGGTCGTAGAATATGGTTTAAAACAAAGGGTTTTAAAGGGAATACAAGCTATAGGTGTAGATGAAATACAATGGAAAAAGAACCATCAGTATCTCACCTTAGTCTATGAAATAAGCAAAACCCGTGTACGCTTGTTGTGGATAGGAGAGAAACGAACAGAAAAGAGTTTTAGAAAATTCTTTGATTTACTAGGAGAGAAGTCAAAAGATATACGGTTTGTGTGTCTGATATGTGGAAGCCTTATTTAAAAGTCATAAAGGAGAGGGCAAGTGGAGCTTTACACATATTAGATCGGTTTCATATCGTAGCAAGACTCAATAAGGCTTTAGACGAAGTGAGAGCTTCAGAACACAAAAAAATGAAAGAAGACGGGTATGAACCCCTTTTAACAAAAGCTAGATGGCCCTTGTTAAAAAATGCAGAAAATTTAAAATCTTATGAAAAAGTAAAATTAAGGCATTTAATACAGTACAATTTAAAAAGTATCCGCTGTTATTTTTTAAAAGAAGACTTCCGACAGTTATGGACCTATGTTTCACCAACTTGGGCTGGTAAATTTATAGACAGTTGGACGAGACGAGTCATGCTTTCAAAAATTGAACCTATGAAAAGAGAAGCAAAAACCATACGAAGACATAAGCTACTTATTCTTAATTACTTCAAGGCTAAAAAAGCCTTCTCCTCAGGGATTGTAGAGGGTTTAAACAACAAAGTAAAACTCACTATGAGAAAATCTTACGGCTTTAGAACCTCTAAAGCTATAAAAATCGCCTTATATCATAACCTTGGAAAACTGCCAGAACCTCCGGGAACCCACAGATTCTTTTGAGGAGGCTTAGTTTATAGTGAAACAAGACAATTTATTGAGGTGGAAGAAAAAACTCTAGTCAGTATCAATCTCGACAAAATTAAAATTAATCCTGAAGGGCAAAGTTACCATCTTGCATGGGATCTCACTAATAAGGAAATGCAGGATTTGAAGGTAAGACAAGTATATAGTGAATACGCTTAGATTTTCCGGTCGATTCTCTAGAGAAAAAAACTGAAAACCTAAACGGAAGCACTATATACTAAACCTTACAATAAATGGTTTGATACGTTTTGTGGTTCATATGGACATCATCATAATGTAAAAACTGAGTGTGAATATTTCACATCAAAAAATCTTGATGAATATGCTAAAGTTTTAAGATTTTCTGATAATGATTGGGACCAATTAGAATTGGGTATGAACCACCACAACAAACCAGATGTTGACTGGGATTATACCTATTAACCCGAGTTTCGACTTTTATATATTGCTCAGAGGCCCCTGTTCTTGAGTTTTAAGTTGAATGGAGGGTTTTTTAGGTTTTAAACAATAGGAGATGAGAGTACCTAAAAGATTGATGACAAAGTTTTGTGGGCTACGATGGCGAGAATGCTCAAGATGAAACTCTCCTTTTAACTGTAATAGACGTTATATGATCTGACAGTTACCCTTTCTGGGTTGATAAAAAACTGTCTGTCAGTTTGCGTTCTGTTCAATCATCTTTTGCCTTACTTTTTGTTTTCCGTCAAGGAAAGTTTCCATAGGTGTTCGACCACAACACATTTTTCCCTGATGAGTTCTCCTTTCATTATATTTCACAAGCCACAAGTCAAGGTTAGACTGCAACTCTTCTATGCTTTTGTACACTTTTTTTCTAAACTCCACTTGATAAAACTCCTCTAAAATTGTTCTATGAAATCTTTCACAGATGCCATTGGTTTGAGGATGTCTTGCCTTTGTTTTTGTGTGCTCTATATCATTGATAGCCAAATAAAGCTCATAATCGTGACGATCTTGAACTCCACAGAACTCTGTACCCCTATCTGTTAACATACGAAGCAGGGGCACATCATGGTCTTCAAAAAAAGGAAACACTCTATCATTGAGAAGGTCAGCTGCTGTAATAGGTGTTTTCGTTTTATAGAGCTTACAGAAAGCAATTTTTGAGTAAGTGTCCACAAAGGTTTGTTGATAAAGACGTCCTACACCTTTCATAGTTCCCACATAAAAAGTGTCCTGTGAGCCTAAATAACCAGGATGAGCTGTCTCTACCTCTCCGCACTCTAAATCCTCTTGTTTCTTCTTCTCTAGGGCTTGTAACTGCTCCTCTGTGAAAACCAAGCCTTCCTCTGCAGACTTCTTTTCTAAAGCTTTCAAACGCTTTTTGAAAGTCTCTAAATTATTTCTCAGCCAGACCCCTCTAACTCCTGCAGGAGAAATAAAAATTCCTTTTTTCCTTAACTCATTGGACGCTCTCAACTGTCCATAGGCAGGAAGTTCTATAGCGATCCTTAAACAAGCCTCTTCTGTCGTTTGATCAACTCTGTTTTTTAAATTAGGCTTTCTACGACTTTGCTCTCTTAATGATTCTAAACCTCCTTCCTCTTTGAGTGTCTTGTAACGATAAAATGTATCTCTTGAAAAGCCCATCACCTTACAAGCTTGAGATACATTGCCTAACTCTTCTGCTAATTGCAAAAGACCTACTTTTGATTTTATAATTCTTTCTTGATATGTCATTTTTGTTATCCTTTCTCCACCCTTTGGGGTGGTATTGTTTATTTAAAAGGGTAACCTCTTTTCATCTCTTTGACATTTCGAGACGTGTCAGATTAAGTCGCGACTATTACAGTTTAAGTCAATTTTTTAGAGGAATACGAAAACACAGATCTAAATTAGAAACTTTGATAACTGATAACTTCTCTATCTTAGGAAACTGAAAACCTAAACGGAAGCACTATATGTCACCTAACTGCAAGTATTAACTGCAAGTATCCAGTGCATTTCTCTCATTCATACATTAAAATATCATTATGGCTTTCCATTTCCTGTATCCTAGTGTAGTCTTCATAGAGTTTTTCTTTGTTTTCATGAACGAGTATAACAAAGCCCGGGACGGTAAAATAATTAATAGTTCTGGGTATCTTCATACCTGGAGTTTTAATCCATCTTAAAAAGAAAAAAGTTTCAAGTTTTCTTAATAAATGTTCACCAGGTAAACTTTTAAGAATCCCTTTTTTATAAGAAATAAGATTCACTCTTAAAGCATACTTTTTGAGTTGATAAGAGTTTTTTGCTGTTTCTTGAAATTTCCTTGAATTTAAATAAGCTTCTGCAGTTAAGTCAATGGGTCCGTATCCAATACATTCTTGGTTTAAACTTGGAACAGACATTCCCTGAATCCGTGCTCCCATTTCAATGAGCTTCGGCCCTGTTGAGGTCATCATAATCTCAGAATGGGCTGGTCCAAACCGAACTTCAAGAGCTTCTAAAACTTTCAAAAGATAGTCACTGATTTTATCTTCAACCTCTCCTTGTCTGGAACACAGTTCAGCACAGTCATAAACAAAATCGCATCCATTTAAAGATCGTTTTTGGTGCTTCCAAATATCCGTAATATGATGTTTTCCCTGGCATGATACAGAATTGATAAAATATTCCTCCCCTTCTAGAAACTCTTGTACTACAAGGGCTTCATTTTTATGACCAAGCTTATTAACTTTTCCCATCATTCGACTGAATGCTTTACTTATATCACTTTCCGAATGACAGATTTTAACATCCTCTGATCCAGCACTTGCAATAGGCTTTATTACAACTTTTTTTAAGCTACTTGTTTTATACCAATGAATCAAATTTTCGACATCACAAGACATTTTTTGTTTTGCAACCTCTAAGCCGAAAGTTTTAACAGCTTCAGACATTTCAAATTTATTGCGACGGGCTTGACTTTTTCTGGTCCCATTTGTGGGAAGATTAAGGGTTTCACTGAGTCGATCAGCCAGTTCTACGCCTGTTTCTGTTCCTGGCAGAAGACAAGCTATGGGATATTTTCTAAGACGTTCCCTTAGGTTTTCGAAATTTCCATCAAAAATAATATTTTCTGAAAAATCATTTTTGCGAAAGCTTGGTTGCAGTACTGAAAAAATTTCTTTCGTAGTTTGAACATGAATTGATGGATAGCCTAGTTTTTTAAATTCAGGTGCAAGGAAATTTCCAGAAGAATAGGCATCCACAATGCAACAGACCTTATGCATTTTACATATCCTTCCAGTCACTTTCAAGAAGCGAGTAAAGGTAACTATCGAGATATTTTTTTTCGTAAGGAGAATAAGAGAATTCTTTTCTATAACCTTCTTGTCGAAATCCTAGCTTTTCTAGAAGCTTTTTAGAGGCTGGATTCTGTGGAAATGCTGCTCCTTCTATACTATGCAGTCTAAGTTTTTCAAATCCAAAGGTAATAAGCTTTCTCAAAGCTTCAGTCATAAGACCTTTTTGGAAGAAACAAGGTATTAGTTTTGCACCCATTTCACCACGATTGCGATTCCAATCAAAACGCCAATATCCTACATCGCCAATAAGGCTGTTATTTTCTTTATAAAAAATTCCCCAACGAATAGCCACTTTGTTTTGAAATTGTTTTTTATGGAATTGGATGATTTTTTTCGTTTCGTTTTCATTTTTGTGATGAGCGACTCCGTAAGCTTTCATGACACTTGGATTTGAACACAGTTGAAAATAAGATCTGCTGTCTTTTATTTGAAGTTCCCTTAAGAAAAGACGTGGAGTTTCAAGTGATGGAATTTTATTAGTAAAGGCTCTTTGACTCACAGCAAAATGTACTCCCGTCTGTACTAGTTTATAACGTTATTTTTTATTATTGTAAAAGTTTTGGAGAGTCAACTTGTGCAGATTAAAAAGATAGGATCTCACACTTGGGAAAAAGCCTATAATATTTTTTGTAAAACAGCTTTACCTTTAGGAGACAAAGAGCTTCGAACACCTTTTGCACTAACTCTTTGTCAAATTCCTCCATACCATTCGACAGCATCTCATTGCCATGAAGATCAGGAAATTTTTCTTATCATAAAAGGAAGTGGAGTAATGCAAATTGAAGAAGAAATACAAGAAGTAAGCACAGGAGATGCAATTTTCATTCCCCCTCATTCTGAGCATACTCTAAGAAACCTTTCTCATTCTGAGCCATTGGAATTTCACTCTATAGCCTGGGTGCTTCCTTACCGAGTCAAAAAACCTACTTTTACTTTGATCATTCCAGCCCCTCCAACCCCCAACGGCCCCTTGCATCTAGGCCATTTGTCTGGGCCCTATTTATCTGCGGACGTTTTTGCTCGCTACCTTTCTATACAAAATGCAAACGTATCTGTGTCCATTGGAACTGATGACAATCAGTCTTATGTTCCCTCTCAAGCCCTTCAACTCAATTTAACAAATGAAGAGGTCGTCAAGAGATATAGACCTCTTATTATACAGTCTCTGAAAGCTTTTGGCTGTTCATATGATGAATGGTTAAGCCCTTTCCAAAATAATGATTATACAAAATTTGTTCAAGACATTTTTAAAAAGTTGATAGACGGAGGTTTTTTAATCTTAAGAAAAGCTCCTACAGTTTTTTGCGAAAGCACACAAAAGTTTATTTACGGCTCCCAAATCTCAGGCACTTGTCCTCATTGCAAAACCCCTACTGGAGGAAATGGATGTGAAAACTGTGGCTGTTATAATGACTGTATTGATCTTATTGATCCAAAATCAAACTTTGGCGATGGTAAAATCTCCATAAAGGAAGTGAATCGGTATTATTTTCCCCTCTCTCAATCTTCCTCATTTTTAGAAGAAACTCTGAAACACATTGAAATGCATCCAAAACTAAGAGAGTTTTATCTGAACTATTTCAAACTAGGACTTCCCGATGTCTCTGCTAGCCAATTTTCCAATTGGGGTATTCCAGTACCAGGTCAAAAAAATCAAATTATTTATGAATGGATAGAAATGGCTGCAAGTTTACTTTACCTGTCAAAAAGAAAGGGACAAAAAGGAGTTCAATTTTGGAAATCTCATCAAAATGAAGTAGTTCAGTCTTTTGGTTTTGATAATAGTTTTTTTTACGGGTTACTACTCCCAGCTTTAATGCATAAAATTGACACTAACATAAGACCACCTAAAGGCTTTCTTTCCAATTATTTCTATCAACTGAATGAAAAGAAGTTTTCAACGAGTCGGAACCATGCTATTTGGGCTCATGATATTTTAGAATTTGTTCCTTCAGATTCACTGCGTTTTTATTTGTGCCTGACTCGATCTGAAGATGAGGAAACAAACTTTCAACTCTCTGATTTTGAAAATTTTCTTAAAACCGAGTTAGTTGATCGCTGGGAGAGTTTTTTTAACTCATTAGATCATACACTAAAAAGGTACAGGTATGAATGGGCTGTTATGCCAAAACTCAAGGGCTACCAAGAAAAATTTCTCTTTGAATCCACCCAACAGTCTTGGAAAATTCAAGAATTCTATGAACTTAGAAATTTTTCTCTTAATGGTGCTTCGGATCAATTGTCTTATTATCTGAATTTTTTAAGAAAATTCTGGTTCAGAAATCGCCATAGACATACAAAGGAAAATCTTAGTTTATGTTTATCAGCACTGCAAGAATGGGCAAAACTCATCACACCTATTATGATAAATTTTGGAAAAAAACTTTCCACCCATCTGATGTGTGAAGAAACCTCGGCAGGAGTGGTTGAAACCAATAAGGTCACTCGACACCTTTGCGATCTTAAAATATCTGATTTTTCCATAAGCTTAGAACAATTTCGAAAGTTTTTAAAAAAATGAAACACTTCGATATCATTATCATCGGAGCTGGAGCTGTAGGAACATCAGTGCTTTATCATTTAACTGAAAAAGGAATTTACAACTGTTTGCTTATTGAGAAGAAATCTAGCTTTGGTTGCGGTGCAACAGGATCATGGGGATCTCTTATAAGAGTTATGCATAAAAATCCAGAAACAACAAAAAATGCAGCCAAGAGTGTCCCTTTCTATGTAAATTTTGATGAAAAAGTAGGCTTTCCATGTCATTTTAATAGAACAGGGTCTTTGTATTTTTTAAAACGTCATAAGCTTAGGTCTTTTTCAGAACATCTTTCTATTTTAAAAACATCAGGAGTGGATTTTCATATTATTGATCCAATTATAGGTAAAAAAGAATTTCCTGATTTTTACTGGTATGAGGATGATGTAGCCATTTATGAACCCTGTGCTGGAAACGCTTGTCCCTATAGCACAACACAAGCTTTTGTATGGTACTCTAAAAGAAGAGGTGCCAATGTAAAACTTAACACTTCTGTATTAGAAATTTTGGCCAAAAAAAATAAAGTTACCGGAATTAAAACTAGCCAAGGAGAGGTTTTGAACTGCGAAAAATTGGTGTTGACTGCTGGCATATGGACATATGATTTATTAAAAACTCTTGGAACTAAGGTGGACATTTTTCCCCAAGTTATTCAAGTTAACAGGTTTTTTAGGAGGAATCGACAAACCAAAGTCCCTTTATTTGTTGATAAAAATTCAAGGACTTTTGGTCATTTTTTTCCGAACGGATCATTCGTGGGTGGATATCTTTTTGAAGCAACTCAAATCAATAGCCGACAAAAAGCATTAGAACATTTAAGCATTCGGGATGCCAATGTAGCAAAACAACGAATCAGTCATCGGTTGAATTGGGTGAAAAACTCCACCCTTGAAGGAGGAATACGAGCTATTGAAAGTTATAGTAAAGATTCTCAAGGGATTTTAGAATATGATTCTAAATATAAAAATCTTCTTATTTCGGCTGGATGGAGTTGCACAGGATTCACTCTTGCTCCTCTTATAGGAAAGAAAATTACTGAAAAATTATGAACTTTAAAGTCCCATGAATGGGACATCCTCGTTGGACGAGACGAGTCATGCTTTCAAAAATTGAACCTATGAAAAGAGAAGCAAAAACCATACGAAGACATAAGCTACTTATTCTTAATTACTTCAAGGCTAAAAAAGCCTTCTCCTCAGGGATTGTAGAGGGTTTAAACAACAAAGTAAAACTCACTATGAGAAAATCTTACGGCTTTAGAACCTCTAAAGCTATAAAAATCGCCTTATATCATAACCTTGGAAAACTGCCAGAACCTCCGGGAACCCACAGATTCTTTTGAGGAGGCAAGAAAACTATCTTCTCGTAGTAGAAAGAAGCTTAAAAAGACAATTCTGCTTGAATCTAAGAGTTTAGTTCCTGCTCCTAAAGAAGGGGAGGTGAAGGCCTTAAAAGAGATAAGAGTAGACAAATTTTCTAAAAAAGTTTATTTTGTAGCGTCTTTTTTTAGTTTAACTTTTAGTTTTTTTATATTTTTACTCATAACAAAAACGTCCGGCAGCTAAAGAACCACATGAAATAAAGTGTAACGATCGTATTTTTATCATTTTATCAATCTTATTTTCTTCTGTTATTTCAAGTTTATGTCTCAAATTGAAACAGAATTTTAAAAATAAAGACACAAGTACAAGGTTTAGGCTAAAGTCTTGAGACATTTTTGTCGAAAAAGAAGACATGAAAAAGATTCATATAAGAAGGCTTTTTATAAGTTTTCTCATCATTTTATCCATTCCTTTACCTTTTTTATTTAACTCATGTGCTGAAACCAGTTTTGGGCAAAGAGATTTGGATTCCATCCTTAAAAGCACAAGGAGTCTTCTGATCAACGATGGAGATACTTATACTAAGGATAAAAGGGTGATTTTGACTATTGAAGGAGATTTTTCTACGAGAATGTACATCACTAATGACCCGCAATGTTCTAAGGGAGGGAAATGGGAAAATTACTCTAAAGGTGAAAGTATTAAAAAATCTTGGACTCTATCACAGGAGAATCAAGAGGTATCTGTTTATATAAAATTTCAGACAGAAGAGCAGGAAAGTGATTGTTATTCAGATTCTATCATTCATGATAAAACCCCTCCTCAAATCACCTTTAAGGAGATCTCTCATCTCTGGATAGCAGGTGAGAAATTTAAAGTAAATTTTTTTATTTCAGATGATAGGGAGTTAAAAGAAACAAGTTGTTCTTTATCAGAAAGCTTTATAAAGTTTTCTGATTGTAGGGATTCTTATATTTTAGTCTTTAATGCTTCAGAAAGAACAAAAACTTTGTATGTTAAAGCTTTCGATAAAGCAGGAAATAAAAAAACTTCCTCTTTTACAGTTCAACAAGATAAAACTCCAAGTCTTATTGTACTGAGAAAAAGCCCACCTAGTCTCACAAATATTCAGAGAGGGAAGTTTATATTTGATGTAGTGGATGGGGAATCTGGAGTGAAAGAGATCAAATGTCGCCTGAAAGGTCAAGAGTGGGAGGATTGCAGTTCTAAAACATACCAAACTCACATTTTAAGTGAGGGTTCTCATATTTTTGAAATAAAAGCTTTAAATCAAGTAGGACTAAGCTCTGAAGCATCCTACACTTGGACCATTGATACAACAGCCCCTGATTGTCAATTAGCCCAAATTCCTTCATCTCCTACAAAAGAAACTCAAATTCTCTTCACTTTGCCCTCTTCAAAAGATGTAAACTACGAATGTCGTCATGGCTATAAAAAGAGAGCCTCTTCTTTTCAGTCTTGTAGTAAAAGTCAAAGTTATTCTAATTTAGGGCATGGGAATCATACCTTTGAATTAAAATGTACAGACTCCTCAGGAAATTCTTCTAACTCTTCTTATAGCTGGTTTGTGGATATAAAATCACCTAGTATGACCTTTTCACAAAAACCTAAAAAATTTACAAAAGAAACCACAGCTACTTTTCGTTTTAGTGTTACAGATGACAGTACTCCTTTTCAAAAAATAGAATGTAGACTAGATCAAAGGTCTTTTGAGGATTGTTCTCTAAGTGAAGCTTCTTTCGATTCCTTAAGAGACGGAGAACATGAGTTTAAGATTCGAGCAATAGATGCTGTAGGTCTAAAAGCAGAAATTTTTTATACTTGGACTGTTGATACAACAGCTCCTCAAATCACCTTTAGAAACAAGCCTGAGCCTTTAGGTAAATTGCAAACAGCTCATTTTTCTTGGAGTTTATCAGAATCAGGAGGAGTAAAAACTTATTGTTCACTTAACCTTCATTTGACTTTTTCCTCTGTTCTTTCTAACACAAAAAAATTCCAATGTAACACTCTTGCGTCTCATCGTTTCAACGAAATCACAGAGGGAGAGCATACTTTTTATGTCCTTTCTGTTGATAAACTTGAAAATTGGAGCGTGAGTCAATACACTTGGACTGTAGATATCACTCCCCCTAGGATTTCTTTTTCACAGAAACCAGAAAAAATTGTTTATGAGAATCATAGAGTTATTGTTCATTGGACTGTTCAAGACACCTCAGGAGTTAAAAGCAATACGCCTAGTTTTGTCACTAAGCCTCATGACGATAGTGTCAAGGACTTTAGCAATATTGGTGATCTCTATAACGGAAACCTTTCTTTTACTCCTAAAGAAATTGGTTCTTATAAACTTAGGATCAGAGCAGAAGATAAAGCAGGAAACACAACAAGGGTCGAACTTGATTTTCAAGTTACTCATGATTTTGTAGAAAAAACAAAAAGCTTTACGATCAAAGAAAACGCTCCTGTTGATTTTTTATTTATCATTGATAATTCAAGCTCTATGAAAGAGGAACAAATTCATTTATCTGATAAAATCAATACATTCATTCAAAAACTCAATGCAGACGACATAGATTGGAACATTGCTCTTCAATCTACAGATGTAGATAATGGGAAAAACAATATGAAGTCTTTAATTTGGAATCGATTAAACTTTCGAGAAGAATCATCAGTAGAAAGAAAATATATTTTAAAGAAACAAGATTCTTATTTCGATTCTGATGGAAATTTGATAGAAAAACAAGATATACTAGGGCAGACCATTTTATCTTTTGGAATAGAGGGAAGTTGGAATGAACGAGGTATAAAGTCATTGATTTATTTTCTTGAGAATAAAGATACGTATCCACAAAATGATCTTTTAAGACCAGACGCTTATTTTATTTCTATTCTTATATCAGATGAAGATGAAAGTTCAACTCATTCTTATCATATTTATGACCCCTCTCAGGTTCAAAAATTTATCAATAAAAAAGTCGCTACTCTTGGAAACAGTAAAGTTTTTCAGTTTCATTCTATTGTTAACCCCTCTAAAGGATCTTGTGCAACAACAAATGTAAAAGGAACAGTTTATGAAATGTTATCAAATACAGATGATCCTAAAAAAGGTATTCTTCCAGGGGAAATTCTAAATATTTGTAGTTCTGATTATACAACAGTTTTAGATGAGATTGCAGATTCTGTAAAAGATCTCACAAAAGAGGTTTTGCTAGAATGTTCATCTGTAGATGTCAACGATAATGGTGACTTTAAAGATGATATTGAAATTTTACCTGATCCTCAAGTCGAATTTACTTTAAATCAAGATAAAAATAAAATCACTTTCGAAATACATCTTAATCCTGAATCCTATGATATAAATTACAGTTGTGCAAGAAATTAATTTTTTAGTAGTGTTTCTTTAAATCCATACTTTTATATGCCTCCTCAAAAGAACCTCCGGGAACCCACAGATTCTTTTGAGGAGGCATAATAACTTCCTTTTGGTTGTTTCTGTATAGAGTCTTCATCAAGAAGATCAATAGAGTCAATTAAGCCATTTTGATTATTTTTTCCTACTAGAAGAATATCTTTAATTGTAATAGACGTTATATGATCTGACAGTTACCCTTTCTGGGTTGATAAAAAACTGTCTGTCAGTTTTCGTTCTGTTCAATCATCTTGTAATAGTCGCAACTTAATCTGACACGTCTCGAAATGTCAAAGAGATGAAAAGAGGTTACCCTTTTAAATAAACAATACCACCCCAAAGGGTGGAGAAAGGATAACAAAAATGACATATCAAGAAAGAATTATAAAATCAAAAGTAGGTCTTTTGCAATTAGCAGAAGAGTTAGGCAATGTATCTCAAGCTTGTAAGGTGATGGGCTTTTCAAGAGATACATTTTATCGTTACAAGACACTCAAAGAGGAAGGAGGTTTAGAATCATTAAGAGAGCAAAGTCGTAGAAAGCCTAATTTAAAAAACAGAGTTGATCAAACGACAGAAGAGGCTTGTTTAAGGATCGCTATAGAACTTCCTGCCTATGGACAGTTGAGAGCGTCCAATGAGTTAAGGAAAAAAGGAATTTTTATTTCTCCTGCAGGAGTTAGAGGGGTCTGGCTAAGAAATAATTTAGAGACTTTCAAAAAGCGTTTGAAAGCTTTAGAAAAGAAGTCTGCAGAGGAAGGCTTGGTTTTCACAGAGGAGCAGTTACAAGCCCTAGAGAAGAAGAAACAAGAGGATTTAGAGTGCGGAGAGGTAGAGACAGCTCATCCTGGTTATTTAGGCTCACAGGACACTTTTTATGTGGGAACTATGAAAGGTGTAGGACGTCTTTATCAACAAACCTTTGTGGACACTTACTCAAAAGTTGCTTTCTGTAAGCTCTATAAAACGAAAACACCTATCACAGCAGCTGACCTTCTCAATGATAGAGTGTTCCCTTTCTTTGAAGACCATGATGTGTCCCTGCTTCGTATGTTAACAAATAGGGGTACAGAGTTCTGTGGAGTTCAAGATCGTCACGATTATGAGCTTTATTTGGCTATCAACAATATAGAACACACAAAAACAAAGGCAAGACATCCTCAAACCAATGGCATCTGTGAAAGATTTCATAGAACAATTTTAGAGGAGTTTTATCAAGTGGAGTTTAGAAAAAAAGTGTACAAAAGCATAGAAGAGTTGCAGTCTGACCTTGACTTGTGGCTTGTAAAATATAATGAAAGGAGAACTCATCAGGGAAAAATGTGTTGTGGTCGAACACCTATGGAAACTTTCCTTGACGGAAAACAAAAAGTAAGGCAAAAGATGATTGAACAGAACGAAAACTGACAGACAGTTTTTTATTAACCCAGAAAGGGTAACTGTCAGATCATATAACGTCTATTACATTTAATGCAGTCATTGCGTGACTGTCTAGTTTTAGGTTGTAATCTTCTTTTTTCTGCTTCCCGTTTTTCTCGTAATCTTCTTTCTTCTGCTTCCTGTAATCTTCTTTTTTCTGCTTCCCGTTTTTCTCGTAATCTTTTTACTTATGCTTCCTGTAATTTTCTTTCTTTTTTTTCTGTTTCTAATCTGTATTTTTCTTCTTTTAAGAGCCAGCGAACTTCTCCCAATAAAAATCTTTCTCTTTTTGCTGCACTAGTATAGGAGTTCACTTCTTTTAAAATCTTTTCTATTTTTAAAATTAAATAAGACAATTGTTCTCTTTTATGATTTGTAGGTTGAGCCACAGTGGTATGCCAATCTCTTAAGCCCGTTTTTAAAAACTTTGCTTTAAGCCCTGAATCCATAACTTTGTGAGACCATTGATAAATAAATTGTAGCCTCTCATAGGCCATATCATTGTAAGGCAAAAGAAATTCCTTATCATTTAAAAACTTTAAATCTTTTTCTGAATAATCAATAGCTAGATTTATGGAATCTCTATAAATTAACATCACAACATCAGGGTTGTAAGTCATAGTCAAAACTCCTTTCACTCCTTGAAGTGGATCTCCATCCGTAAGCCTTAAAGCTTGGTTTAAAATAAACCTCATCAAAAGTTCTCTATAACGACCTTTCTCATAAGAAGAAGATACGACCTTTCTAATGGTTTGTTTGTAGATTCTAATCTGAGCATCTCTGGGTTTTCCTTCGGCATTACGAAGAGCTTCTTTTAGAAAAATTCTAGAGGTTTCAGCATACTCCTTTAACTGTTGTCTTTCTTCAGGAGTTAAGACAACAGGTTTAAGTCCTTCTAAAACACCAGCAGACAAAGAAAAGCTTAAAGTTGAAACAAAAATTGTTAAAATTAAACTTTTCATTCTTTTGATTGCATTTTTCATTTTTTCTCCTTTATTTTATTTGTAAACTTTTCTTCTTTTTTAAATTCCTTTATTTTAATCTTTCTACTCCATCATAAATTAATTTCTTTGTTCGTAAAAATCATAAGGAACGGCATCTTTAAAACATAAGTTATCATTGCCATCCTCATTATCAATAAATAGAATAGTTTTATTATCTTGCCAAGAGGATTTGTTTTGGAAAACTAAGGCTATAGATTCAGATTCCAAGCTAACATCCCATCCTGATGCTGTAAAAAGAGATGGCACCTTAGGTCTCAAAATTGCTATATAAGGAGTCATTTTCTGTAGAATAAAATCTCCTTCTTGAGATAAAGCCCTTCCAGAATAAAACTGCCCTTCTTGTATATAGCCTATTTGCTCTTTTTTTGAGTTCTTTTGAATAAAGGCATTGAAAGGAAAAGGCTTCCAAACTTCCTTTCTAGAAGAGACTACCTGTTGAAGCACAATTTTATTAGGAACTTTGAGATCACATGATAGATTGGTTTCTAGAAGCTGAAGTTGCCTTTTTCCTCTATTTGTACTTGCAGAAACACTGGTATAAAAAATATCTTTAGAAGACTCTAAAGTGCCGTTTTGGGTGAAAAGAAGGCTCCAGTGATATTGACCACCTTCTGCAGGCAGAAGCCTAAAAAGCCCTACCTTAGTAGATGTTTCTCTTTTGTATTTTCTGGTAATTTTTATCACAGCAAAAATTTGTTCCTCAGACATAGAATGAACTTTAAGGGCTCTTAGGTGAACATAAATATCGATATTAGCTTTACCTTCCCTTATTTTTGTATGATAAGTTTGATAAGAACCTTCACTACTTATAGCTTTTCTTTTAACTTGTTGGTTGTGAGGCCTTTGTGGAAAACCATCATCAGTAAACATACCTTCAGATAAAAGAGGGCTTAAAAACAGTCCTATTGTTAAAATAATCTTTTTCATTTTAAAACTCCTTTCTTCTTTCGTTTTCATTGTTATTCGTTTTATTTTCATCATAGAATTTATTCACAGTAATTGATCTTTATATTATGAATTCTTACTCTCTCTCCTCTTGTAAGATGAAATTTCACATCTCGAATTCTTTCTTTAACAGGAATAGAATATTTAGGATCATGTTGGGGAATGTCCATCATGCCTTTTGACCTTCCATTAGTCCACACACTTACTTGAGCATCAGCCCCATAAGCTGTAGAAGAAACAACTAACTCTTCTACATAATCAGGAACACGAGATATCGACACTTCTATATAATCACCTAACCCCCTTATATCCTCTTCTACAGTGATCACATAGGAGCAATGTCTTTTGTAGTGATGATTTCTTTCATAATCTCTTTTGTAGTGATGATTTCGTTTATAAGGATCATAATAATAGTCCTTCTCGTTTAGATAGGAAATAACGTTTTGAAAGATAGAATTAATTCCTCCCCAGCCGTTAATAGCTCTTTTGACATTTTTATATCCTCCATTGCCTTTTCTAAATTTAGATAATCTTTGATTTAAAGCCATCAATTGTTGAACTGCAAAAGAATTTCTATAAGCCCATAAAGTGCTTGCTATATCACCTGCTATATTACGAGATGACATCTCAGCTAATGCCAACACAGCTCCTTCGTCCCCTACAGGTACTTTATAGTAATGATAACCGGCACTGTTAGATTCAACTAAAAATTTATCAAGCACAAAATTCAACTCTTTTTTTGCATAATCCATGTACTTCTCAGTAAAATCGCTAATTCTGAAGATCTCAGGCATGCAATCGTAATAAGAGGGATGGCATCTGTGGTATTTATGATAGTAAGGAATGTAATAATCTTGATCCAAATCCCTCCACGCAGACACAATCATAAAAGTATATTCTTGAAGGAAATAAAACTCTGTTTCTTTTTCTCTTTTTGTATATTTCCCGTCGGTTAAAAAAACTTTTTCTAAAACTCCTAAGTATTGAAGGGAGCGATGTATTAATTTCTGTGTTATAGGACTTCCTAAGTCTGCAGGCTTTTTAGGAAAATCCCTAGCCGCTACAGTAAGAGCTGTTCTTAAAACCTTTTTGGCTTTCTCTAGATTTCCCACACTGGCGTAATCGCTTGCTTCATAAAGGGCTTGTTCTATCGTTGAAACAGAGCCTGAACCCCAGTGTAGAACGGAATTGATATCCGCTTCACTATATAGTGCTTCCGCTTAGGTTTTCAGTTTCCTAAGATAGAGAAGTTATCAGTTATCAAAGTTTCTAATTTAGATCTGTGTTTTCGTATTCCTCTAAAAAATTGACTTAAACTTCCCTTGAAATCGTCATAGTTTTCATAATATCGATTCGCCGTGACCTCTTTTTTCATAAACTTCCAAAGCCTTTCTATAGGATTTAAATTCGGTGAGTACGGAGGAAGATAAACAAGTTTTATATTCAACTCTTTCGCTAACTTCTTGACAGACTTCGATCTATTGTATCCGGCCCCATCTAAGATAAGATGAATCTCTTTTTCATCGGAATACTTCTTAATGAATATGATGGAGCATATCACATATGGAAACATGGTTAACTGTCTTATAACTCCTGACTACCGTCTTCAAACTATTGATCTCAATAGCTCCACAAACATTCACTCTTTTTCTCCAGCCTGAATTGGTCTTCACTTCAAACTTCTTACCCTCTCTTATCCAACCATATGAAATCGTAGGGCCCCACTCAGGATGTGTGGAATCAGCAAAGTAAACAGGACCGTCTTTCTTCTTAATTCTCTTGTATTTACGCACAAACTTTTTCTGCTCTTCTCTCTTTGCCTTACCCGGTATCGCTGTGGCTTTTTTATAAGAAAAACCAAGGCGATGGAGAAGATCAATTACACCACTTGTTGAGTACGTAACACCAAAATTCTCCTCAATGAACTGAATAAGGGCCTGTGATGACGGAAAAATTCTTTTCTCTAATTCCTTTAAAAGCATTTTCTCCTCTTTCTTAGTTAAAAAGGACCTTTTAGGGTTGTAATTGTCGTTGATTAAGCACTCTATCCCGCCTTTGTTATAACGATCTCTACAGGCTCTTATCGTGCCCTCATCAATGAAAAGAAAACGGGAAATATCTTTACACAACTCACCTTTATCTAAATGGAGAATTGTCATAATCCTTTTTCCGTACCTAAGATTTCTTTCTAAAGATAGTTCATAGAGTAAATCTTTTCGCTCTTTTTTTGATAGAAACCCTGACATATGAAACTATTTTTAAAAATAAATGACTTTTTATCAAGGCCTTAGAATAAAAACTAGACCTCAACTCAAAAAAAACGGAAAACCTAAGCGGAAGCACTATATACCATATAGCTATCTAAGTCATCGGGAAACAAAGGGTTCACATGACTGGTCATTTGATGTACTTGATCTTGTCCATTAGAACCATTTCCTATACCTACTCCATTAGTTACTCCCTGAGTCCCTAAGGCTGAAACAGAAACCAGAAAAAGTATAGCTAAAATTGTTTTTTGTTTTTTCATTTTATCCTCCTTATTATTTTGTTTTTTCATTTTATCCTCCTTATTTTGTTTTCTTATAATTTTGGGTTTTTTCTTATATAAAAGACTTTTTATCTCCTTAACTCCTAAAAAACTCCTTAATAAATATCCTTTCATTTGTTTTCCTCCTGTGTAGTAAGATTTAAAATCTGCATGTTTATAGCCAGTAAATGACGAGGTTTTTGTTTTTCTCTTGACTTTGTGTAAATTAAATTAATATATTTTCTGAATTCTTTTACCATTTTTTGAATTCTCTCCCTATCTTCAGTCGTCACAGCCAAAGTCAGAGAGGAAAGTTCCCTTTCCTCAGGGCCTTCTTTATCAATAGAAGAAAAAGTACGTTTCAAATATTGTTTGTGAAAATTTTGAATTACAAAATCAGCCCCTCCTGTACTGAAATCAATTACAGGATCAACAGACTCAAAACATCCCTCCTTCTTCACAACAAAACCTAAATCTAACAAAGTCTGCCAAGCTTTTTGAGCTTCCTTCTTGGTAATCTTATTTTTTAATTTTTTTGCCATCCACTCAGGATTATCTTTAAAATCCTCCAAAGCTGTCATTTCATGTATTGCTATCATATACCAGTGGGAGCAATACCTTTGGTAGTTTTTAATTTTATCTAAAACTGTGTATTTGGATTGTTTGGAAAGAAGACAAAGCTCATGTAAAAAATCAGCCTTTACTTCTGAACTCTTGGCTTGATTGAATAAAACCAGCTTTTCAAAATACTGCCTTTGTTTGACTTTTAAACCTAGGGCTTTTGAAAAAAACAAAAGAGAATTATAGGTGAGGTTTCTTTTTTTATCAATCACCATTTTTAAAAGAGTGTGGGAATTAAAACCCCCATGTTTGGCAAAAATAGCTCCAGAGTAACTACTTTCTTGCTTCTTTTTTACTTTAAACCAATCTCTTAAAAACTCTCTATAATCTTGGTATTGAAAAATATCAGGTAAATCAGGATAAAACTCCTGTTTTTTTGGTAAGGCTTTTTCTTTTTCATATTCCATTTGTTTTCTTTCCTTTCTTTTGAGGACGATTTTAAGTCAAAAAAAAGAAAAAAGCAACAAAAAATTTTTAAATTTAAATAATTTTCAAAAAACTTGTTTCGTGAAAAAAATACATAGCTATCCTATTAATGATAAAACCTAGTAATTTCAATATGTTAAAATCTAACATGGAAAAATATACATAAAATATTAGATGAATAATAAAAAAATTTGTTAAAGTATTGTATGAAGAAATGATGCGTTATAGTTTACTTATTTGAAATAGTAATCTAATCAATTTGCAAGTAACTTAGTTACCCGTGAAAAAATAGCGTTGTTGCACAATTCTCTCTGAGAGCAGTTCTATTTTCGGTAAATAGAAAAAGCAGGTCACCTTGAGGTTTTTTATGAGTATGTCAAGAAAAAACACTTCTCCATTCATTATTGATTCCACATCGATTTCTGTCTGTAAAAATAAAAGAATAGGACGAAATAAGGTGTTCTAAAAGTTAGCTAAAAAGAGGTAAAAGAAGTCACAGGCTGGTTCTTCGGTTTTAAACTCCATATTTTATCAATCACCTCGGAGAACTTTTAAGTTTTACCTTAACTCCGGGAAATGTGGATGATCGAAAGCTAAGTTATAGGTTTATAGTAAAAGGCTGATGGGGGAAACTCTTTGGAGACAGAGGTTATAAACTTCTTTTAAAGAAGGGAGTTAAGCTTATTACAAACATCAAATTAAATATGGAGAATAAATTGAGAGCCTGTAAATCGATTCCCTTAGTTTGACAAGTTGATGTTGAAAAAACGTTCTGTTGTGGAGGTCAGTGATTGGAGTTTTAAAAGGAGAGTTTCATCTTGAGTATTCTCGCCATCGCAGCCCACAAAATTTTGTCGTCAATCTTTTAGGTACCCTCATCTCTTACTTAAAACTCTAAAAAACCCTCCATTCAACTTAAAACTCAGGAACAGAGGCTTCTGAGAAGTATATAAAAATCAAAACTCGGGTTATTATTTACATTTTTACATTCTCCATAAGGTTTATATTTTTCCAGACTTGAAAACACTTAAAGCTAGGCTTGCAATTCTTCTAGCTAACAGCGTTTCTAGCAGTATGTGGTGGTAAATTTTTTTGATCAACTTTCCATAAAAATCATTAAATTCATTGTTATTTCCTATAACTGAGAGTGCAGCTATCTTTGGAGTTCTTTTGTAATATCCATAGCTGTTACGGATCTAAAAAGCCTATCTCCTGAAGCTGTTGTAGCTTTGTGAAGGTTAAGTTTTTTTTATTTATTTCTTCTATTTTAGGGAACTTAGCTCTTAGAATTCTTAAACGGACAAAATACTTGGCTTTCACAATAGTAAATAACCACCATAAACACTATAGATGGCTTTTTTCAGGATCAACTTAGTTAACTCTGAGTTCATTAAAAAAATACTTAATAAAGTAAATAAGAGTAACGCACTGTGAACATCTTTATTTGCTTAAAATATTTTTTAATAAAATACTTTGTAATAAGTACAAATACTTTAGTAAGGGGAGATTATGGTACAGAATACAAGGAATTTTCAAAAAATCATATTAACATTTTGTTTAACTTTAGGGTTTTATTTTCCCTCTTTTGCGGAAACGAAACTACAAAGAGAGATGATTGATGCGATGCACTCTTTGTTTTTTGTCTTAGATCATATGTACGCTCCTAAGGATTGGAAAGAACAGTTTCTTGGTTGGAGTGTTGAAGATCAGAGAGACTCTATTATACAAACTATATTGGAAAACCCTGACATAACTGTAAAACAATTTCATGGGATTTTATTACGGTCTATTAATAGAGCTCATGACTATCACTTAACCCTTGGGCTATTTACTCAAGAAAAAGCCACACTTCCTTTTATAGTTAAGCCTGCTGAAAATCGATATTTTGTGGTGTTTGTAAAAGATCAAAATTTTCCCTTAAATGTAGGAGATGAAGTTGTGGCCATGAATGACCAGCCTGTTGAGGAAGTGGTAAAAGAGCTACTTAGCATGTACTCTGGAAACTCTAGATCTCTTACAGAAAAAATGCTTTACTCTCGGTTTCTAACTATAAGGGCTGCTCAACTAGGACACATCGTGCCTAAAGGTCCTGTTACTTTGTCTATAAAAAAGAAGGATGGGCAAGAAATAATCGAAATCAATACATCTTGGACTTACTCTCCTGATTTAGTTGATTTCTCTCCTATAAGTAATCATGATACATTACTTGCCAATTCATCAAATTTGGATTCTTTATCCTATTTAGAAGGTCCTAAACAAAGTGATTTACTTAAGTTGATCTCTAAAATTATGTTGTTCCAGAATGACTTTTTAGCTCCTATTAATATAAATGAAGTAGACGAAGATAGAGAAGCTAATCCTCATTCTACTATTGGTGCAAAGAAAAGTTTTTTACCTGAAATGGGACAGATCATTTCAAAAAAACAGAGTCCTTTTTTCCATAACTACCTTTTTAAACACAAAAATAAAAAAATTGCTTACTTGAGAATTAATTCTTATTCGAGTTTGAAGGGAACACTTTCTGCCGAAAATTTTCAAAATCTAATCAACCACTACGAAAAAGAAAGTGATCTTTTGATTATTGATCAAATTCACAATCCTGGTGGCTCAGTCGACTACCTTTATGCCCTAGCCTCTATGCTTTCCAATAAACCTTTAGCCCTTCCTCTTCACAGAGTCACTACCACACCTATGGAAATAGCCATCATGCAGGATAGTATCGAAATTTTACAAAATATCAAAACAGACATAGAAGCTCAAAAGCTTTTTAAAACTGATAACTTTCAAGGTTTACCTGTTAACTTGGCTTTGGCAAAAGGTATACTCAAGCAATTCCAAATAACAATCAAAGCTTGGCAGGAAGGAGAAAGGTTGACCGATCCTCTGCCTTTACTTTTAGAATCCCTTTCACCTAGTCAAAAAGGAGTTTATACAAAACCTATCATCATTCTAATTGATGAATTTGCTTTTTCAGGAGGAGACTTCTTTCCTGCTATTATGCAGGATAACGGTCGTGCTGTTATTTTCGGGCAAACTACAGCTGGTGCGGGAGGATATACCTTATCAACCACTTTTGGAGCCAACCGCTTGGGAATTCAAAATATGCATTATACAGGCTCTATAGCGAGACGACGTAACCCTACTCAACCTATTGAAAATTTGGGAGTCATTCCTGACGTTAATTATGCTATGACAGCCTATGACTACCAAAATAACTTTGAAGGATACAAGCAAGCACTTTTAAGAACTGTGGAACGTGTTTTAGGCCTTTGACTTTACGATGATTAAAGCCTCCTAAGGGAAACCTAAGGGGGTTTTTTATGCTTTCAATTTTCGCCTCCTCAAAAGAATCTGTGGGTTCCCGGAGGTTCTGGAAGTTTTCCAAGGTTATGATATAAGGCGATTTTTATAGCTTTAGAGGTTCTAAAGTCGTAAGATTTTCTCATAGTGAGTTTTACTTTGTCCTGACTTCGACACAACACACTGCAATAAATGAATAATTTCAAATAGTTACAATTTTTGGGGCCACAGGAAAGGGTTTTTTTAAAGGTCAGCAGATTCAGCAGATGTTGTGGAAAAGAGGCTCATAGAGGAGTCTCTTTTAAGCGAAAAAGCACTGTAAATTTCTTCTACTTCCTTTGTACAACCTGAGGGAAGGCGATAAAGTTTTTTCGTCTTTTTTTCTTTTAAAATACTGTACTGATCTCTTTTTAAGATCTTTCTCATTCTTTCAAAGCTTAAATTAAGTCCTGAACTTCCCCCAAAAAAGTGGACAGTTTTTTGGGGGAAGATCAGGGTAACCTCTTTTCATCTCTTTGACATTTCGAGACGTGTCAGATTAAGTTGCGACTATTACACCTTAAGCCAAACAGACTCTACAATCCGTACACTTTTTTTACCCTTAGACTTTGATGTTACTTTTATAAACATTCTTCAAAAAGGCTAAACAACTTTTCCAAACTTGTAAAATGGGCCAGGGCCACAGAACCAACCTAAAACCTGTGTATAACTCCTTCAACTAAAAGCTAGAGGTAAAAGAATGAAAATATTTTTTTAACTTACTGTGTTGTGTCGAAGTCAGGAGAAGATCTTGTATAAATCAAAAAAACAGCAAGTGTTGTTCGGTGAAGACAGAATCAAAAAATGTAAATCTTAACTCTGATCAGGATTTTATAAGTCTGGGTTTTTACAAGTAGTTCTCGCACAAGAAAGCTGGATATCCTCAAACATTTCCAAAGCTCGCTTTACAGCATCATCGGCTCTTAACATTCTTTCAGAAGCTATTTTCCCTTTTAATGTAGGATGTGTAATTCCACTTTGTTTTAAAACTTCAAAAAGAGGTATGAATTTAATATGGCCTTTTTCATTAAAGAATTGAGGTTGAGCACTGAGTATCAGTGCTATAGTACCAACAACTAAAGGCGAGGCAAAAGAGGTTCCCGAGACCAAAGCATACTTTCTGTTGCGGGTGTTGTATTCTGCCACTGATATGATGGGATGATCTTTAGTCCCTCCAGGGGCGGCAAGAGTTTTATAAGGAGTTCCGTTGTACATAGAATATTCGGTTAATTGACCTTCGTTAGTTGTAGCAGCAACCGCAAAGACGTTATCCATTTTAGAAGAAAATTTTGCAGGAACTGTAAAAACACAAGATTCTTCTTGTTTGAAAGCTTCTTCTAATATGCAGTTGCTTTTTCTGGAGTTGCCAGTTGTAGTAACAATAAGAACTCCCTTTTTTCTTGCATACTCAAGAGAATCAATAAAATTTTGATATTCTTCAAGATTCGCAGAAAATGCAGAAAATGTTGGCATACTGAAAGATAAATTAATGATATGAGCTTTACGATCAACGGCGTAACGTACAGCATTACTCATTTGCTCAGTTGTAGGTGTAATAGGTAAAATCTTTGCTTGAGGTGCCACTCCAGCCCTCTGAGAAGAGATAAGGCCTGCAACAGAAGAGCCATGATCTTCTTCACTAAAAGGATAGGGGTCATTGTAATGGAAATCCCAACCATGAACATCGTCTGTAAAACCATTATTGTCATCATCTATACTGTTCCCAGGGATTTCACATTGAGCTTTTATGGGATCTTTATGATCTTCTTTGGTTTTGCAACTGAAATTTGCGATTTTTCCCGCAAAATCTGGTGCATTGTAGTTAAAACCAGTATCAATCACTGCTACTAAAATGCCTTCTCCTTTTTGAGGAGCTAATTTCCATGCCTTAAAAACTCCTAAGGCTTCTAGGTGTGAAAACTTAACTTTAAAGGGTTCCTCTTCTTGATTACTGACTGCGCTAATGTTACGTAAAGGTGGGTTCATGGTTACATGAATAAAAAAGGCGGTATTATGACAAACACCTTTTGTTTTTTCTCCTTTAGGAGTTTCATTGTAGAGAATGTTTAAGTTAATATTGTAAATACCTGGTTCTGATGGATGAAAAGTAACATGTTTGCCATAAAACTCCCACAAGAGAGGTTTAAAATTTTCAGGAGACTTTACTTTTTCCACTTTTTCTATACGCCAAATATACTCCAAGTCTCTGACTTGTTCTTCTAAAATGATATCTGGAATTTTTCTTTTATATTCAGGAAAAGATTTAGCGTAAAGTTCAACAGGTTCTCCTACAAAAATGGGGTATTCTTGATAGGGGTGATAGTTGAAATGTTCAGGTATCTTGTTTGTATAAATTTTAGAGAGAGAACAAGTTCCTATGTCCTTGTTGGTCCTTGTGTCTTTAACCCACTTAAACGCTTGTGGCTGTATGTAGTTTTGTGGTGTCATCTGATGATCTTGAGCATGCACATTTATATACGTTAAAAACATGAATAAAAGAGAAAGAAAATTTAAAGGTTGAAAATATAAAGTGGACTGACCCCTAAAAGCTTCCGCTCTCATAAACCCCCTTTTTATTGTTATCATAATTATTTCTCCTCGTTCACTAATCCAAAAATTTTTTTGGAAAAAATCAGGTTGTTAAAGCATGTTTACTTTAGAGGTACTCAAATAGCAATATTCATTTAGCATTATACAATGCTCCATGTGTCTATGGGGATAAATTAAGCTTATCAACTAAAGTATAAAAAAAATTTATATTTTAAATAAATTAATATTTATATTCTAACAAAACTAAAGTAATAACAGGAAGTTCTAGAGTAAGTCGGTTATATGACCGCCCTTGACTTCTACTGAGGAGGATATTTCTTAGATTTTAAAGGAGAAGTTTTTATTGATCTTTTGTAAAACGGCGTTGTAAGATGTTTTCCTAAGGCCTTCCCCGTTACAAAAGTATTAGAGAAGTTCTTAAAAGAATAATTCTTAGTTTTTTTTCGTAATTTTGATTTTTTTTGTGCTTTATTCTTTAAGAACGAAGCTCACTTGTATACTCAAAAGGCGTTTTAATAGGTATCTTATCGAGGGAGTTTCCCACAACCATTAAAATATAGTCCTTATACCAATTACAGAAATTAATTCGACATTTTTATGTTCAAATTTAAAATTTTAAAATTGACTTAAGGAAAAGTTTCAATTAGGAGGCTTTAAAAAAGTTTTTTTTGAAGGGAGGTTGAGTTTTCATAAGATATGTTTATTTTATGTATATCTATTGTTGTGTGAATCGATTGATGGGTTAAAATAAGTGTAAAAAAGTGAGGTTAAGATGTAAAATGAAAAAAATCAGTTACGCAATTTAATTTATAGGTTCAAATTAATTTACAAGCTTGATTCATCTTGTCCTGACTTCGACACAACACACTGCAACAAGTGAATAATTTCAAATAGTTACAATTTTTGGGGCCACAGGAAAGGGTTTTTTAAAGGTCAGCAGATTCAGCAGATGTTGTGGAAAAGAGGCTCATAAAAGAGTTTCTTTTAAGCGAAAAAGCACTATAAATTTCTTCTACTTCCTTTGTACAACCTGAGGGAAGGCGATAAAGTTTTTTCGTCTTTTTTTCTTTTAAAATACTGTACTGATCTCTTTTTAAGATCTTTCTCATTCTTTCAAAGCTTAAATTAAGTCCTGCTTGTTTGAGTTTATAAACCATTGTGTAAGAGATCGCATAGGCTAAAAAACAAATGGCAATGTGAGTTTCTATTCTTCTTTTTTTCCAATGATAAACAGGCCTCATCTTTAACGTCGTCTTATTCACTCTAAAAGCCTCTTCTATTCTCCAAAGATCTCTGTAACGACTTAAAAGCTCACTGGCTGTCTTGTTTTGAACATTTGTTATAATTCCGTGAAGACCGTCCCACAAAGCTTCTTTTTCTATTTTCTCCTCATCTATGCTCACTTTCACATTGTCAACTTTAATAAAACGTTTGGTCCCATGATTGGAGATCAACTGACTCACAGGAATCTCCTTGTTTCTTACTTTCTTCATCAAACGATTGATCAAACGCTCTCTTTGATTTTGATCTCTTTTGGCTCTTTTGTTTGAATAACTGACTATCAATCTTTTTCCTTCATGCTCTAGCTCTTTCACCCAAAAAAGATGAGATGTATCACAAGCCACTTGGGTGGGCTTATAGTTTTTATAACTTAAAACCTCTTCTTTTTTCTTGCTAGAAAGGGATTTTAACTTTGAAGCCACAACATACTCTATCCCCATCTTATCCATAGTCTCTAAATTCTTTCTTACAAACATAGCTCTATCAGCTACTAAAACAGCTCTTCTTACATTAAAACGAGTCTTTAGCTTATTTATAGACTCTACCAGTGTAGCCCCCTCACTTGTATTGCCCGGAAAAAGTTCATAGCTTATAGGATGCCCTTGTGAGTTTGTCATAAGTGCCAAAACAACCTGTGTCTCTTTAAATTTACAATCTTTACTAAAACCAAACCTGCGAACCTCATCCTCTGTGAAGCTCTCAAAATACAAGGTCGTCACATCATAAAGCAAAACATCCACCTCATGGTTAAACAAAGACAAGGTGTTCTCAGATACCTTTTTCTTCGATGTCTCAATGAAAGGATAAAAACGATCCATCACCCTATAAACTTTCTCTAAAGGAATCTGTCGGTTAAAATCTTCAAAAAGTGTTTCTACACTACCTCTTTTTGATTCTGGATTAAAAACTCTTGATAAAACACAGTGCTTTAAAATATCATTCCACTCTAAATCTTTCTTTGTACCCTCAATCAAATTTCCAAAACCTAACTCAGCATAAAGCTCATTAAAAACTTTCTCAATACCACAAACAACACGCTTTTTCTCCTCTAAAATACTGCCTGAAAACTGGAAATCTTTCTCACTCTTTTTTTTCTTCTCTTTCTTCTTCTCCTTAGGCCTTCTACCATAAACTAGCTTCTCACAACCTGGAAGCACAGGATTTCTTTGATTCTTAATGTCTATGATCAACTCTTCTGCTAACTTCTTAGCTTTTTTAACTTCCTTATCGTTTGCAAAAATACCCATAGAACGAATGGTCTTTTGTACGCACTTCCCCTTAAGCCAAACAGACTCTACAATCCGTACACTTTTTTTACCCTTAGACTTTGATGTTACTTTTACAAACATTCTTTAAAAAGGCTAAACAACTTTTGCAAACTTGTAAAATGGGTCAGGGCCACAGAACCAACCTAAAATCTGTGTATAACTCCTTCAACTAAAAACTAGAGGTAAAAGAACGGAAATATTTTTTTTTAACTCACTGTGTTGTGTCGAAGTCAGGATAATCAACTTAGCCTTACAGAATTTTTTTGGAACAAGCAAATTTTATGGTGAGCTAGCTAATCATATTAGTATGACAAAAAAGCCAAATCAGATCTTGCCTTATTTACTAGATGAGGTTTGTGAGGAAAATTCTTTGGAGGTTAAGGGATTATTGGAGGTCAAAGCACTAGATAAAAGTGACCGTCAATCATCGAGAGGCTTTGCTGAGAAATTAAATGACTTGTCGCCGTCTTCAATAGAAAGATAGAAGAAAGTTTAGAGCTAAGGATGGCCTGTTAGCTATGTTTATCATACTCAGTTTTTGAAAAAGTATGGAGAAGGGAAGATGCATGCAAGTACTATAGTATCTCGTAGATGGAATCAGAAGAAAAGCCGTTGCGAGTTTAAAATAAGAAATTCATGGGGGGACGACTGTTCATTTTATAAAAAGAACATTGAATGTGTTAAAAGAGAGGGATCCTTTTGGGTTTCAGATAGAGAATTGTACAATTCAGTATATCTTCTAAATTTTTACAGGTGAGTCGCTTTAATTTTAGATTTAAATTTTTTTCATACCTCATCTCTCAATAAACGAGGTTTTAAAAAGTGATACAACAAGGTTAAAACAAATTTAAAAAATCCGTCAAACCCTCTTAGTGAGGCAAATCGAGGCAAATTGTTCTGACAATTTGTTTTACAGGCCGCAAAAACTTGATTGCGCAATGCGAAATAATATGGTACAATAAATTAAAGGCTCATATTTTAGGTTCAGCCCGCCATCCCCTATAGTGGTAACCTTAAAAACCTAAAATTTACAGCCTAAAAAAGAGGAGGTTTACAGTGAAAAAGCTCAATTTTTTTCTTTTAATAATGATAAGTACGATAACTTTTGAAGCTTTGAGTTTTTGTCCTGAAGGGGAAGGAAACTGTATAGAAAAGAAAGACTGTAGCCCTTTAGATATCAGAGATAAAATGAATCCCAAATTAAGAAAGTTCTTCTCAACTCCTCAAAAGCAACTTCATGGCTGGTGTTATGCTTTTTCTGCTGTGGATATTTTATCTGTTTATTTAGGAGAGCCTGTATCTGTTTTTCATGTGGCTACTATATTCAATGCTGCTGTAAGTCATCAGAGGATTCAAAAAAACAGGTCAGATGTTTTTCAAACTAGCGGAATACCTTTTTTAGCTATAAGTGTTGTATTGAAGAGAAAGAAAATATGTAAAGAATTAGAGCTTCCTTATGATTATTATAGCTCTTTTTATTTTACAAATGATAATGAAAATTATAAAAAACTCTTTGAAACCATAAAAAGAGCAAAAACATCTTTTGCAGATGGAAACCATCGTCTTGATTATCATTATGCACATAAACAGATCAACTTAGCCTTACAGAACTTTTTCGGAACAAGCAAGCTGTATGATAAGTTAGTTAGTCGTATTATAACAAAAAGTATAGATCAGTTCTTCCCTTATTTACTAGATGAGCTTTGTCAGAATCCTTTGGAGGTTAATAGTGATTTGACATACGATATTTATGTAAATTTAAACTACTCTTATTTTAATCCTGAGCAACAGAATAGTATTAATCATCTTATTGATACGGCCTTAGGCCTTAGCGCAAATGATTTATCTTCGCCGTCTGCAATAAAAAAGATAGAAGAAAGTTTAGAGAGGGGATATCCTGTTGACTACATATATGCTCCTCAAGTTTTTTATAAAAATAAAAACGCCACAAGCCTTCATGCAAATACTATAGTGGCTCGTAGATGGAATCAGAAGAAAAACCATTGCGAGTTTAAAATAAGAGATTCACAGGGGAAAGACTGTTCAATATATAAAAAGAGAATTGAATGTATTAAAGAAGAAGGGTCGTTTTGGATTTCAGATAGAGAATTGTACAATTCAATAATTTTACTGGCTTTTTATGACGAATACTTTAATAAACTTTAATCAAAAAATATGTACAATTATAAAATTGAAACAATTTTTTTAGAGGGAAGTTTTGAAGGAAAGAACTTTGGCGTTGTAACAAATTGAAAAAACTATGTCTAAAAATATGGATCATGTATGGACTCTTTTTTTATGAATCAACCTTGGGCTCAAATGTCATTTGTCTGTTTGGACTTGGAGACTACAGGGGCTTTTCCTGTAGGTGATTCTATTTGTGTAAGAGATCGCATAGGCTAAAAAACAAATGGCAATGTGAGTTTCTATTCTTCTTTTTTTCCAATGATAAACAGGCCTCATCTTTAACGTCGTCTTATTCACTCTAAAAGCCTCTTCTATTCTCCAAAGACTTCTGTAACGACTTAAAAGCTCACTGGCTGTCTTGTTTTGAACATTTGTTATAATTCCGTGAAGACTGTCCCACAAAGCTTCTTTTTCTATTTTCTCCTCATCTATGCTCACTTTCACATTGTCAACTTTAATAAAACGTTTGGTCCCATGATTGGAGATCAACTGACTCACAGGAATCTCCTTGTTTCTTACTTTCTTCATCAAACGATTGATCAAACGCTCTCTTTGATTTTGATCTCTTTTGGCTCTTTTGTTCGAATAACTGACTATCAATCTTTTTCCTTCATGCTCTAGCTCTTTCACCCAAAAAAGATGAGATGTATCACAAGCCACTTGGGTGGGCTTATAGTTTTTATAACTTAAAACCTCTTCTTTTTTTTTGCTAGAAAGGGATTTTAACTTTGCAGCCACAACATACTCTATCCCCATCTTATCCATAGTCTCTAAATTCTTTCTTACAAACATAGCTCTATCAGCTACTAAAACAGCTCTTCTTACATTAAAACGAGTCTTTAGCTTATTTATAGACTCTACCAGTGTAGCCCCCTCACTTGTATTGCCCGGAAAAAGTTCATAGCTTATAGGATGGCCTTGTGAGTTTGTCATAAGTGCCAAAACAACCTGTGTCTCTTTAAATTTACAATCTTTACTAAAACCAAACCTGCGAATCTCATCCTCTGAAAAGCTCTCAAAATACAAGCTCCTCACATCATAAAGCAAAACATCCACCTCATGGTTAACAAAGACAAGGTGTTCTCAGATACCTTTTTCTTCGAGGTCTCAATAAAAGGATAAAAACGATCCATAGCCCTATAAACTTTCTCTAAAGGAATCTGTCGGTTAAAATCTTCAAAAAGTGTTTCTACACTACCTCTTTTTGATTCTGGATTAAAAACTCTTGATAAAACACAGTGCTTTAAAATATCATTCCACTCTAAATCTTTCTTTGTACCCTCAATCAAATTTACAAAACCTAACTCAGCATAAAGCTCATTAAAAACTTTCTCAATACCACAAACAACACGCTTTTTCTCCTCTAAAATACTGCCTGAAAACTGGAAATCTTTCTCACTCTTTTTTTTCTTCTCTTTCTTCTTCTCCTTAGGCCTTCTACCATAAACTAGCTTCTCACAACCTGGAAGCACAGGATTTCTTTGATTCTTAATGTCTATGATCAACTCTTCTGCTAACTTCTTAGCTTTTTTAACTTCCTTATCGTTTGCAAAAATACCCATAGAACGAATGGTCTTTTGTACACACTTCCCCTTAAGCCAAACAGACTCTACAATCCGTACACTTTTTTTACCCTTAGACTTTGATGTTACTTTTACAAACATTCTTTAAAAAGGCTAAACAACTTTTGCAAACTTGTAAAATGGGCCGGGGCCACAGAAACAACCTAAAACCTGTGTATAACTCCTTCAACTAAAAACTAGAGGCAAAAGAACGGAAATATTTTTTTTTAACTCACTGTGTTGTGTCGAAGTCAGGAGCTCGTTAGTCGGATAGAACCTGATAAACAAGGAATAAAACCATGAAATGATCTATCTTCAAAAAAGGTAGATTAAGGTCTCGAATAGTCGAATCAAAAACGGTCATTAGGAGCTGGACTTGATTGGACTGGTGTGTCTCTAGGATAGGACGCATCTCCATAGCTGGATAAAGCAAAAATCTTATAAAGTTTTTTTAACCTGCAAAAATTAAATCAAAGTATAGCGAGACCATATTATAAAAAAGGCCCTCTCTTTCAAGGGGCCTTTTACCTTGTAAAATTTTAATTCACAACCAACAAATACTAGTGATGATGGGGATGTTCTCCATCGGTTCCATCATATGTAACATAAAAAACAGTTTCTATTTTCCTGCTTGTAGTGTTACTAAGTTTCTCATGGTACTGTCCATGGTCATTGGTGTTTAAAGTAACTCGGACTTGGTTTGTACCCTTTTTTAACCATTTAGTAGGAATATAAAACCAGGGAGCATAAATTCGTGTTATTTTTTTGTCGTCAATATAAAGATGGGCATGTCCGGTGAACATGCCATCTGTTCTTGCTTCTTTGACAGTAGTATAACAGTTAATGGTCTGAGGAGAAAAAAACTCATCATGGTTTAAGTCGATTCCTTTACCAGAACCAACATTAATGGTGACAACAAGTCTTACATTCCAACCTCCTACAGGATCTTCTTGCACCTTTGATTCCAAATTGATTCCTTCAAATGCCTTATTATTTGGTGTAAGATCATGGTCAAGACCATCCGGGCAATGATCAGCTGATGCAAAACAGGATAAACTCATAAATAATATACATAATAATTTTTGTTTCATTTTAAAAACCTCCTTTATATTTATCTTTGTATTTTGTCATTAGTTTCTTTTGTAAGTTCACTTTTTTAATAATTTGCCCTCCTTTTCTCTTAAGGCCTTTTTGTCCGTAGGAACTTTTCGGTAAAAGGCTAGGGTTTTTTACTAAATTTTCAAAAAAAGAACAAGATTTTTTTAGATTTCTATTAGACTTCTTGCGTTGCTATCTTCCTCTTTCCTTATGATTGATGTCTTTTTCCTGACTTCAACACAACACAGTGAATTAAAAAAATATTTTCGTTTTTTTGCCTCTAACTTTTAGTTGAAGGAGTTATACACAGATTTTAGGTAGATTCTGTGGCCCTGGTCCCATTTTACAAGCTTGCAAAAGTTTCTATCAAAAAGAATGTCGAATTAATTTCTGTAATTGGTATTATTACAAATTATTTTTTTGTAATTAGTTGTAATAGTCGAACGTGAAAAATTGACAAAAGCCTAGGATTTTTATGCTGTATGATCTTTATCCCTGTTACTTTCTCCGTAAGTCGGTTTCTTAACAGCCCTTGACTTCTGTGGAGAGGATGTTTCTTAGATTTTAACGGGGTTTTTTTGAAAGAAGTGTAGTCAGTATAAGTTAGGAGCGGTTTAAAAACCGAGTTACGACTCATCTAAGAAATATCCTCCTCAGTAGAAGTCAAGGGCTGTTAAGAAACCGACTTACCTTTCTCCTGACTTCGACACAACACAGTGAGTTAAAAAAAAATATTTTCGTTCTTTTACCTCTAGCTTTTAGTTAAAGGAGTTATACACAGATTTTAGGTTGGTTCTGTGGCCCTGACCCATTTTACAAGTTTGCAAAAGTTGTTTAGCCTTTTTAAAGAATGTTTATAAAAGTAACATCAAAGTCTAAGGGTAAAAAAAGTGTACGGATTGTAGAGTCTGTTTGGCTTAAGGGGAAGTGCGTACAAAAGACCATTCGTTCTATGGGTATTTTTGCAAACGATAAGGAAGTTAAAAAAGCTAAGAAGTTAGCAGAAGAGTTGATCATAGACATTAAGAATCAAAGAAATCCTGTGCTTCCAGGTTGTGAGAAGCTAGTTTATGGTAGAAGGCCTAAGGAGAAGAAGAAAGAGAAGAAAAAAAAGAGTGAGAAAGATTTCCAGTTTTCAGGCAGTATTTTAGAGGAGAAAAAGCGTGTTGTTTGTGGTATTGAGAAAGTTTTTAATGAGCTTTATGCTGAGTTAGGTTTTGGAAATTTGATTGAGGGTACAAAGAAAGATTTAGAGTGGAATGATATTTTAAAGCACTGTGTTTTATCAAGAGTTTTTAATCCAGAATCAAAAAGAGGTAGTGTAGAAACACTTTTTGAAGATTTTAACCGACAGATTCCTTTAGAGAAAGTTTATAGGGTGATGGATCGTTTTTATCCTTTCATTGAGACATCGAAGAAAAAGGTATCTGAGAACACCTTGTCTTTGTTTAACCATGAGGTGGATGTTTTGCTTTATGATGTGACGACCTTGTATTTTGAGAGCTTCACAGAGGATGAGGTTCGCAGGTTTGGTTTTAGTAAAGATTGTAAATTTAAAGAGACACAGGTTGTTTTGGCACTTATGACAAACTCACAAGGGCATCCTATAAGCTATGAACTTTTTCCGGGCAATACAAGTGAGGGGGGCTACACTGGTAGAGTCTATAAATAAGCTAAAGACTCGTTTTAATGTAAGAAGAGCTGTTTTAGTAGCTGATAGAGCTATGTTTGTAAGAAAGAATTTAGAGACTATGGATAAGATGGGGATAGAGTATGTTGTGGCTTCAAAGTTAAAATCCCTTTCTAGCAAGAAAAAAGAAGAGGTTTTAAGTTATAAAAACTATAAGCCCACCCAAGTGGCTTGTGATACATCTCATCTTTTTTGGGTGAAAGAGCTAGAGCATGAAGGAAAAAGATTGATAGTCAGTTATTCAAACAAAAGAGCCAAAAGAGATCAAAATCAAAGAGAGCGTTTGATCAATCGTTTGATGAAGAAAGTAAGAAACAAGGAGATTCCTGTGAGTCAGTTGATCTCCAATCATGGGACCAAACGTTTTATTAAAGTTGACAATGTGAAAGTGAGCATAGATGAGGAGAAAATAGAAAAAGAAGCTTTGTGGGACGGTCTTCACGGAATTATAACAAATGTTCAAAACAAGACAGCCAGTGAGCTTTTAAGTCGTTACAGAGATCTTTGGAGAATAGAAGAGGCTTTTAGAGTGAATAAGACGACGTTAAAGATGAGGCCTGTTTATCATTGGAAAAAAAGAAGAATAGAAACTCACATTGCCATTTGTTTTTTAGCCTATGCGATCTCTTACACAATGGTTTATAAACTCAAACAAGCAGGACTTAATTTAAGCTTTGAAAGAATGAGAAAGATCTTAAAAAGAGATCAGTACAGTATTTTAAAAGAAAAAAAGACGAAAAAACTTTATCGCCTTCCCTCAGGTTGTACAAAGGAAGTAGAAGAAATTTATAGTGCTTTTTCGCTTAAAAGAAACTCTTTTATGAGCCTCTTTTCCACAACATCTGCTGAATCTGCTGACCTTTAAAAAACCCTTTCCTGTGGCCCCAAAAATTGTAACTATTTGAAATTATTCACTTGTTGCAGTGTGTTGTGTCGAAGTCAGGAAAAGTTTTTTTTGAAGGGAGGTTGAGTTTTCATAAGATATGTTTATTTTATGTATATCTATTGTTGTGTGAATCGATTGATGGGTTAAAATAAGTGTAAAAAAGTGAGGTTAAGATGTAAAATGAAAAAAATCAGTTACGCAATTTAATTTATAGGTTCAAATTAATTTACAAGCTTGATTCATCTTGTTGTTTTGCCCAAGATCGAGTGCATAATTTTTTAATCCTGCCCTCCTGATCGCAAAAAGTATTCCAGGCCTCACAACAAGTATTCAGTATATGGTCATAGTTTTTAAAACATGCATTCGATAATTTGATCCTTCGTAATTGTTGCCAGACTTGTTCCATGGGATTTAATTCTGGACTATAAGGAGGTAAAGGCATCAGGGATAAATTCTTAGGAACTATCAAAGTCTCTGTGGTATGCCAACTGGCTCTGTCCATTAAAACAATTCCATGATAGTTTTCTTGAATATTTTTAGATATCTCATCTAAGTGAATTTGCATCATCCCTGAATTACATTCCGGTAAAACCCAAGCACAGCCTTTATCTTTATCCGGACAAACTGCTCCAAAAATATAAGTGGATAAAAATTGTCTTTGTCTCACAACTCTAGGCCGTGTGCCTTTTCTTGCCCAAATCCTGCTCAAAGAACCTTGCTGAGCTTATTCTGCATTCATCCTGCCACCAAATCTCTATTTTATGAGTCTGAATCTTTTCTTTTATTTTCTCCACCTCTTCTGGAAAATGTTCCTTAAACTGTTCCATAGCTTCTTAATGAACTTTTAGGATGAAGAGAACGACCACTGATCCATACAATATTAAGGCGGTCTAAAGAAACATAAACCCCAGAAAGAGAATAGCAACAGTCAAATTCATCTGCTAAAAGTTTCTGTATTTCCTTTGCTCCTATGCTTCCTCCCTCTCTTTTGTCTTGAATTTCATCTAACTTGATTTTGAAGTTCTCTTCTTCTGTCACTGGCAAACGAGGCTTGCGTCCTCTGCCTTCTCGATCTATCAATCCCTCGTAATCAAAGTCTACAAAAAAAGACTGTAACCAGGATTTGATACTGTGACGGTGATACAAAACCATACCTGCTGTTTCTTGAATCGATTTTCCTTCTTGCATATGCTGCAAAGCCAATAATTTTGTCTTGATGTTGGCACTTCTTTCTACTTTGTAAGTAGCCAGAAAATCATACCCTTGAATCTGTGTAACTAAATCTTTTTTCGACATGACTCTAAAAATTTAACAGAGTTTTATCAAAAAGCCAGGACGCAATGAGTTAAAAAAATGTCGAATTAATTTCTGTAATTGGTATAAGTAGCCAGAAAATCATACCCTTGAATCTGTGTAACTAAATCTTTTTTCGACATGACTCTAAAAATTTAACAGAGTTTTATCAAAAAGCCAGGACGCAATGCGTTAAAAGAATGTCGAATTAATTTTTGGAAATGGTATCATTAAAAAGCTTGCCTCCTCAAAAGAATCTGTGGGTTCCCGGAGGTTCTGGCAGTTTTCCAAGGTTATGATATAAGGCGATTTTTATAGCTTTAGAGGTTCTAAAGCCGTAAGATTTTCTCATAGTGAGTTTTACTTTGTTGTTTAAACCCTCTACAATCCCTGAGGAGAAGGTTTTTTTAGCCTTGAAGTAATTAAGAATAAGTAGCTTATGTCTTCGTATGGTTTTTGCTTCTCTTTTCATAGGTTCAATTTTTGAAAGCATGACTCGTTTCGTCCAACTGTCTATAAATTTACCAGCCCAAGTTGGTGAAACATAGGTCCATAACTGTCGGAAGTCTTCTTTTAAAAAATAACAGCGGATACTTTTTAAATTGTACTGTATTAAATGCCTTAATTTTACTTTTTCATAAGATTTTAAATTTTCTGCATTTTTTAACAAGGGCCATCTAGCTTATGTTAAAAGGGGTTTACTTTCCTAAAATTCTTATGTGGCTTAGTTTTTTATTTGCGCCTTCAGGAGTTTATTTGTTATGGGAGTTTCCCAGTTGGGAAACCATGTTTGTAGCATCTGATCACACAAGCCTTCCTCCTTGGCTTGTGTTTTTATTTGCTTCAACTAATTCTGCTCTTGGAGTTTTGGGTTATTATGTGACTTATCATCTTATTCGTTCTGAGAGAATGTTGTTAGCTAAGTTGCAAGTGATAGGGAGTCACTTTTGTATGTTTTTTATTTTATTTTTTGGTTGGGATGGAACTGGTTTTCAGCGATTTACTTACACTGGAACTTACGAAGAGTTTATTTCAGGTGTAAAAAAGCCTTGGATGGATTTTTTTAGCTCACCTGTGTTTTATACACTTCTTGTGATGGCTTTATTTCTTGTGCCTACTTATCTTTATTTGGTGGTGAAGTGGAGGGCTATTCAAAAAGTATGAGAAAGACTATAAGAGGCTATTAGAAAATGAAATAAAGCTGCGGTGTGACTAGAGAAAAGTTATTGTTTAACTTTTTGTTTGTGAATCTTAAAATAAGAAGCCTTTTAAACGAAATTCAAGCATCAGTACGTTAATCTTGAGGAAATTTTAGGTAAAAAAATCTCCTTTTAGATCTTAAGATGGGCTTAATTCTAGATTAACTGAAGTTTTAGTTGTGACCTTTTTCTGTTTCTTTCATGCTGTCAGAGATTAGGTTATATCGTTGTTGTGTCTGAGTTTTAAAATCGACCTTTCTTACAAAAGGGTTTTAATACCAATTACAGAAATTAATTCGACATTTTCATGTTCAAATTTAAAATTTTAGAATTGATTTAAGGAAAAGCTTCAGTTAGGAGATTTTAAAAAAACTTCTTTTGAAGGGAGGTTTAAGTTTTCATAGACGTTTCTTGAATTGATTTTCTTTCTTGCATATGGTGCAAAGCCAATAGTTTTATCTTGATGTTGGCACTTCTTTCTACTTTGTAAGTAGCCAGAAAATCATACTCCTGAATCTTTGTAAATAAATCTTTTTTTTTTGACACTCTAAAAATTTAACAGAGTTTGATAAAAAGGCCAGGATGCTATGCGTTAAAAAATGTTGAATTAATTTTTGGAAATGGTATAAGAACTTAAATAGGATCACGATAAACAAAAGTAAAGTCAATAAAAATCAATAGGAGGAACATATTATGAAACAGCTTATCATCATAATACTTTTTTTCTCTAGTTCTATGCTCTTAGCTTCACATGAAAAGGACTCTGAAAAAAAGTGCTGCGGTCAGCGCAATGAATACAAAATTACAATCGTCAATCTTACAAAGGGGCAACCCATCACCCCACCACTTGTGACCATTCATTCACCAGATAGTCAACTATTTCACTTAGGACAGGAAACTTCTTCTGGGCTTAAGGAGCTATCTCAAGATGGAAATACAGATACACTTCTTTCTGAACTCAATGCAAACTCAAAGTTCATTCGTTCCCAAGTTGGAGAAGGTATTATTTTGCCCGGACAAAAAACAGAAATTAAAATTGTAGCTAACAAAGATAACATTTTTCGATTTAAGGTATCTGTCGTAGCTATGTTGGCTCGAACAAATGATGCTTTTATAGCTATTGATAAAGCCTCTCTTCCTGTTAAAAAAGCTAAAGTCGTTTATCTAGCATCTGTTTATGATAGTGGGGCTGAATTCAATACAGAACTTTGTCGTCATATTCCAGCTCCTCCCTGCAATCAGGCAGGGGTTGGTACACAAGGAGGAGAAGGATTTGTCCACCCTCACCCTGGACTTCAGAACATAGGTGACTTAAAACCTATAAGAGATGCTTTTGCTTCAAAAGCAGCAAAAGTTATTATTGAAAGAGTACGAAAAATTTCTTACTGATTTAATCTACGAGCCTCTTTTATAAAAGAGGCTCACGCAAGTTATGATTATATTCATAAACTGCATAAAAGGCTCTCTAAGAGTATGCGTGGCTTTGTCTGAGTTTTTTTTTGTAATTTTCCAGGAAGAAATCTTTAAAAATTTAAGATGTATAAAAATAAAAGACTAACCAGTTCATATATGAAAATTCAATCACTATTAAGAATATTGATGAGATATGAGATAGGACTAAATATGTTTTTAGATGGCGAAGAGCAAAAAAGCTTTTTTTATATTCCTTTTTTGCTCTAAGACGATGATTTGTGGGTTTTTTATCATAACATTCTAAAAATTCTTCTATGCAGAGCTTGGGTGTAGAAGACAGAGAGAAGAAGGGATCTTGCATTCCATCTTGACATATTCTAGCTACTTTTCACCCACAGATTCCCGGGAGGAGCCTGTTGGCCTCCTCAAAAGAATCTGTGGGTTCCCGGAGGTTCTGGCAGTTTTCCAAGGTTATGATATAAGGCGATTTTTATAGCTTTAGAGGTTCTAAAGCCGTAAGATTTTCTCATAGTGAGTTTTACTTTGTTGTTTAAACCCTTAAAGATAATCAAAGGTTAGTAGGATTATAATATTAACCCTATGTGCCGATTAAAATTTGACAGAACATTTGGGCTTCGAATAAGATAAGAAAAAACAAGAAAAAAATAAAAAGAAGGAGGATAAAATGATAAAGAAACTTCAAATCCAAAAAAAGTTTTTCATGGTGATAAGTAGTATTCTTTTGACTGGGATTTTTTCATCGGCTTCATTGCCTGATCACTTAGATTTTAGAAAGTATTTAGAAAAGTACGAAGCTTCCAAAGAAAAATCTACTGAACTAAGAGGAATAGCTAATAGAGAGTATGAAAATCTTCAGTATGTGATCAATGAGCTTGTAAGACTCAATAGAACAAAACAAGATTTAGAAGATGAATTAAGTAATTACCGTCAAAGTATTGCCAATTTAAGAAGAAATAATAGAAGGCTTAGGAACCACATACAAGTTCTTAGGAGTGATAACCAAATCAAGAGAGAAAACATTCAAGAACAGCACAATAAAATCTCTAATATAAGTGAGAAAATTAAACTTGCAAAAATAAGATTAGAAAAGCTTAAGAGAGAAAAACAAAGAACTTTTAAGAAACATAAAAAAGCAGTCAATGAACTCGATAAGCTTAAAGCACAAGTAAGGAATGAAGCTTCCCCTATTAATAAGAAAATTAAAAATTTAAAACAGAAAGTTCGAAAACACAATCAAGATCTGAAAAAAGATAAACAACTTTTAAATACTGTTAAAAAAGAGATTACAACTCAAGAAAAAACTTTAGAGAGGTTGAAGAAACGAAGAAAAAACGAATTAGACAAGGGAAGAAAGAAGAAGATTACAGAAAAAATTAAACTTGTAAAAAAGAAATTAGAAGATCTTAGGGCCAAAAGAAAACTTTTAAATCAAAGTATTTCTTCATTAAAAGAAGCTAGGGAAAATAAAAATAATAAAATCGTTGCCCTTCAAAAAAAGATAAAAACAATAAGAGAAAAGCTCAAACCAGCTCAACAAAAAGTTAGTGGCTTAGAAACAAAACTTGCACAAAGGGAACAAAAAGTAAACTCCCAAATTTCTAAAATGCGAACACTTTCTCAAAATCAAAATGAAGCTGAGAATAAAGTGAGAAGATTGGAACAATCAATTGAAAAGAGCAGAAGAAGTATTTCACGATTTAAAAATAAAATTGAAGAAAACAGAAAGAGAATTTCTTTCTATGAAAGAGAGATTCCTAGAGTGGAGTTAAGGATCTCCTCTTTAAATTCAGAGATATTCTACAAGGAAGAAGAAAAAGAAAGAATTAATGCATCTTATTCTAGAAAAGACCTATACGCCCGAGAGGCTGAAAGACAAACTCACCAGGCTTATGAAAAGTATAAGGAAGTAAAAACAGCTTACAATCAAGCTGTAAGCGAGGCTCAAGATTTTGGATCTCTAGAAGGCTCTAAAAAGGGAACTTCTTTAGGAAAAAAAGAAGGTGCTTTAGATGGAAGCCATTCGGGAAGACAAGAAGGAGGACTGAGTGGAAAAGAGCATGGTCTTATCTATGGCTACGATAAAGGTCGCACAGAAGGAAAGGCTCAGGGCCGAAAAGAAGGCTATGAATCAGGCTGGAACACTCCAGGAAAAGAAGAAGAAGGTTATAAGGAAGGCTTAATAGCCGGAGATAAGGAAGCTTTAAGACAAGCAAAAAAAACATCTTACAAACAAGCTAGAAAGGATAAAAGAGAAGAGCTTATGAGTAGAGAACTTAAAAGTATTGAATTTGAAAACAACTCCTCTACCCTAGCTTCTAGAAATTTAGCAGCCTTTATCAACCATGAAACCATAAGCTTTGAGGAAACTCATAATTCTACTTACGAGGGATTTAACTCCACTCTTCATGATGATTTAAATGTGTCTTCGGAAGCACCTAATGTAGAAAGGATTTGTCGAAGAATCTCCCAAAGAGAAGGGATCCATAAAGTCGTCCCTCAAGTAGAAGATAACTGTAATTTTAGGTACGAAGAGATTAACAATTTTTGTAAAGAAAAATTTAAGCTTTCTTTAACTAAAGAGTTTAAGAGAACTTATAAAAAACGATATCAATCAAGTAAATTTGAAAATTGTGTGCCTTCTTATGAGAGTGCTTTTCAAGACTATAAAGATACAAGGTATAAAGAGGGATACAACGAAACTTACCAAAAAGCATTTGCTAAAGGGAAAAAAAGAGGAAGTCATGATATATGGGAGAAAGGCTACAATAGAGGATTCCAAAAAGGTTATGACGAAAACATTGAGGATTATAAAAAACAACAGTACACTTTAGGGCTTAAGGACGAAGAAAATTTCTTTATGAACCATCCTGTCTTGGCCTTTAACCAACTCGTATCTGATCAACTGACAGCTAAAATTCCAGGATCTATTGTTGCAGGAGATAAGTTTGCACTTCATATGAGTTTTGCTAACTTTGGTTTTGTAGGAACAAGAGATTCGGATGTAAAAGTAGAATTAGAGGCTTTGACTAACAACATTTTGATCCCTTCTGATAAAAGAGTTGTTAGTATTAGAAGGCTTCCTGAAGAAGCTCTCTGTTATGTGAAAAATGTCTCAACATTTGAAATAAGTAAAAATGCTTTAGTGGCTCAAAGAGCACGGTTGAAAGCAACAGCTTATCTGCCTAATGGTAAAAAGAAATCCCAGGTCATCTCTTTATCTATTTCAAGTCTTTTACAGATGGAAATACGAAAAATCGTTTATCCTAAAAAGGCCGTTGAAAGCACAAGATTAACACTTTCTGTTTATTTGAAAAACACAAGTGTAAACAACCCTCAAGGGAATGTGACTCTCAGTTTATCTATTCCTCCTGAATATAAGAAATACATAAGACTTAATAGAAGACAGATTGTATTGTCACCTTCTGATTTTCCACAAGATAAAACTGTGAAATCATCTTTTAAGATTAGTACTTTGAGGGCTTCAGAAAGAGAGATTCCTATAAATCTACATATTTCCTACTTTGGCTCTGTACTAATACAAAAGACTTTATATATAAAGGTTATTAACCGGAGAACTTTTCCTATATAAGAAATCTTTTCAGAACAAGTCACTGAGGAAGAAAAGGCAAAAAGTTATCCTTTTTGCCTTTTCTACAATTCTGTGAAAAAAGACTTAACATGTCATTTTAGATCATCTTAGGAATAGTCCTATGATTATTATTCAAGTTGTTAAATGACTAGCTTGATATCTTCCTTTTTTTTAGGTTATAAAGAACTTCATGAAAAGAGTTTTGATTACAGGTGCTAGTTCTGGAATAGGAGAGGCAACAGTTCGTCTTTTCTCACAAAAAGGATATGAAACTTTGCTTTTAGCAAGAAATGAAAACCGTCTTAAAAAGTTAAGTTCCTCTCTCCCCTCCCCTAGCTCTGTTTTTTCTCTGGATCTTTTAGATGAAAAAGCTATTTTAGAATTTACTTCATCTCAAAAAAAACCTATCGATATCTTAATCAACAATGCAGGAACCTTTCATGTTAGTTCTTTTGAAACAACAGATGCTCTTGTCTGGAAAAAACAGTTTCAAATCCACGTTCTAGCACCTGTTTTGTTCCTAAAATATTTAAAGGTAAAAGAGTCTGTAGTGAATGTGGGCTCTACTTGTGCTCTTTCTACAGTGTATCATACATCAGCTTACTCAGCTATGAAACAAGCCCTTGTGGCTTTAACAGAGCATTTGGCTTTGGAGTGGGGGCGATCTGGAGTAAGGGTCAATTGTATTTGTCCTGGTATTGTAGATACACCGATTCATAGTTTTCATAACCACTCAGAAGAACAAAAAAAAACCCTTCACAGGCTCCATCCTCTAGGACGTATGGGAAAGCCCTCTGAAGTAGCTAAAGCCATTTATTTTCTAGCTGTAATGTCATGGATGACAGGTAGTGTTTTGCCTTTAGATGGAGGAATTCGGCTTAATAGCAATCAACCTGTAAAGTAAATGAAACGACTAAGTCAAATTATGTCTGAGAGAGGAATTTGTTCTAGAAGAGAGGCTGAATTTTTTATCAATAAAGGATGGCTTGTTGTTAATGGAGAAACCATCTTAAAACAAGGAGTGAAATTTTCAAGTCAATGTTCCATTACACTTCATCGAAAAGCTCAAAACTTTCTTATAGAGCAGAAAACCTTTCTCCTCTATAAACCTAAAGGTTATGTTTCTTCTCAAGCTGAAAAAGGATTTTTACCTGCTATTTCTTTAATCCGGAAGAACAATCAAGATCCTTTATTTTCTGAAAAAAAATTTGAGAAAAAATATTTAAAAGGTTTAGCTTGTGCCGGCCGACTGGATTATGATTCTCAAGGCTTACTAGTCATGACTCAAAAAGGAAGTTTAGTAAAAAAAATTATAGGGCCTCGATCTGATATGGAAAAAGAATATGAACTCACAGTAAAAGGTAAAATTACTGAAGAAAAAATAAAGAAATTAAGATATGGTCTTAGTCTTGATGGTAAGAAATTGAAAAAAACTAAAGTGACACAAATAAAAAAGGAGATCCTTCATCTTATTTTAAAGGAAGGTAGAAAAAGACAAATTAGGAGAATGTGTCGTCTCGTAGAACTTAAAGTTATGGATTTAAAAAGAGTGAGAATTGGCAAGATAAAATTAGGTTCTTTGAAGTTAGGATGCTGGCGTTACTTAAATGAAAAGGAAGAATTTTAATAGAAAAAGGTGAAAAACAACAGGTCAAATCTATTTTTTTTGAGCCACAGCTCATGCTTATGGGATTAAGTTAGTCACGATAGCTTTGGGAAAAGAGCCTATAAATTAAATTGTGTAACTGATTTTTTTCATTTTAAATTTTACCTGTGATAGTTGCAACTATCACAGGTAAGGTGAATAAGAAAGTGTTATGGTGTTTCAGGACAGAAGAAATGGCGAAATATTTTTGTCGTATTACCAGCTATGTTAAAACAATGAGAAATAGAGGGGATTCTTCTTTAGAAGCGATCTCTATGGTTTTAAATAAAAACTTACATGTAATAGACGTTATATGATCTGACAGTTACCCTTTCTGGGTTGATAAAAAACTGTCTGTCAGTTTTCGTTCTGTTCAATCATCTTTTGCCTTACTTTTTGTTTTCCGTCAAGGAAAGTTTCCATAGGTGTTCGACCACAACACATTTTTCCCTGATGAGTTCTCCTTTCATTATATTTCACAAGCCACAAGTCAAGGTCAGACTGCAACTCTTCTATGCTTTTGTACACTTTTTTTCTAAACTCCACTTGATAAAACTCCTCTAAAATTGTTCTATGAAATCTTTCACAGATGCCATTGGTTTGAGGATGTCTTGCCTTTGTTTTTGTGTGCTCTATATCATTGATAGCCAAATAAAGCTCATAATCGTGACGATCTTGAACTCCACAGAACTCTGTACCCCTATCTGTTAACATACGAAGCAGGGGCACATCATGGTCTTCAAAAAAAGGAAACACTCTATCATTGAGAAGGTCAGCTGCTGTAATAGGTGTTTTCGTTTTATAGAGCTTACAGAAAGCAATTTTTGAGTAAGTGTCCACAAAGGTTTGTTGATAAAGACGTCCTACACCTTTCATAGTTCCCACATAAAAAGTGTCCTGTGAGCCTAAATAACCAGGATGAGCTGTCTCTACCTCTCCGCACTCTAAATCCTCTTGTTTCTTCTTCTCTAGGGCTTGTAACTGCTCCTCTGTGAAAACCAAGCCTTCCTCTGCAGACTTCTTTTCTAAAGCTTTCAAACGCTTTTTGAAAGTCTCTAAATTATTTCTCAGCCAGACCCCTCTAACTCCTGCAGGAGAAATAAAAATTCCTTTTTTCCTTAACTCATTGGACGCTCTCAACTGTCCATAGGCAGGAAGTTCTATTGATCTTCCCCCAAAAAAGTGGACAGTTTTTATGTTCTTAAAGCCCTCCTTTGTTTAAATTCTTTTGGGCTCATGTATTTCAAGGAAGAATGCATTCTTACCTTGTTATACCAATCCATGTAAATTGCAATTTTTTTCTCCAACTCTTCCTTTGTTGTACAGTCTTTGTATTCCAGTTCATCCTTCAACGTATGGAAAAAGCTCTCCACAAACGCATTATCATAACAATTTCCTTTCCTAGACATAGATTGCTTGAGGCCAAAGAATTTCAATTCTTTTCTAAACCCTTCACAACAATATTGAACCCCTTGATCCGAGTGGATTATCAAGCCCTCTAAGTTCCCAGAAACAGATTGGACTGCGGCTCTCAGAGCCTGTTTTGAATGAACCCCGTCCAAGCTCTCACAGAGCTTCCAAGACTTAATCTCTCGATTATAGACATCTAAAAATACAACCAAATACAGAAATTTATCTCTAAAAGGAATATAGGTTAAATCCGAACACCATACCTGGTTTTCTTTTCCTGCTTGGCTCTGTCCTGTCTTAAACAACCGAGGAGACTTAATCATGAGAGGGTTATTCTTTATCATGAGAGGGTTATTCTTTGTTGTTCTAGGAACATAGGGTTTTTTCTGACGGGCACTGAGATTCTTTAGTTTCATAATTCGAGCTACTTTGTTTTCTCCAGCACTCACTCCGCAACGCTTTAATTCCCTATACACCCTGGGGGAACCATAACAGCCTTTATTTTTTTTAAAAATAGATTCTATGTTTTTCTCCAGATTTTTATCCTTTTCAAGCTTTCCCCTGGTTTTTAAAAAACTATAAAAACCAGAACGAGATCCTCTTAATAATTCGCAGATGCGAAGCACTGGATGCCCTTTCTCTTTTACATAAAACATAGCCTTAAATCTCATTTCAGGATTTCCTTTGAAAAAAAAGCCGCTGCCTCTTTCAATATACCTACACTCCGCCTCTCATAGACCAGCTCCTTTTTTAACCTCTTTATTTCCTCCAATGCCGAAGCCAAGTCATGGGAAGCTTGTCTTTCTACTTCAGGCTTTAGAAAACGCTTCCAAGAGCTTATCACTTGGAAATTTCTCAGTCCTAGCTTCTCTGAGGCTTCCTTTGCACCTATTTCCTCTGCCAATTCAATGGCTTGCTTTTTAAACTCTTCCGAGTACTGTTTTACTTTTTTCCATTCTTTCTTTTACCTCCATTTTATGGAGACTTTAAGAGAAAATTGACTGTCCGCAGAAACAGGGGAAGTTCACTTTGCTCTCTTAATGATTCTAAACCTCCTTCCTCTTTGAGTGTCTTGTAACGATAAAATGTATCTCTTGAAAAGCCCATCACCTTACAAGCTTGAGATACATTGCCTAACTCTTCTGCTAATTGCAAAAGACCTACTTTTGATTTTATAATTCTTTCTTGATATGTCATTTTTGTTATCCTTTCTCCACCCTTTGGGGTGGTATTGTTTATTTAAAAGGGTAACCTCTTTTCATCTCTTTGACATTTCGAGACGTGTCAGATTAAGTCGCGACTATTACAACTTACAGAAGTGAACAGTTACCTTTATTTGTAATAAATGAACCTTTCTTTTTTTATTCTTTTAATTTCTAACTTAAGTGATAGCTTTTTATTTCTTTTTGACCCTTTAGTTTAAGAATTTAGCCTCCTCAAAAGAATCTGTGGGTTCCCGGAGGTTCTGGCAGTTTTCCAAGGTTATGATATAAGGCGATTTTTATAGCTTTAGAGGTTCTAAAGCCGTAAGATTTTCTCATAGTGAGTTTTACTTTGTTGTTTAAACCCTCTACAATCCCTGAGGAGAAGGTTTTTTTAGCCTTGAAGTAATTAAGAATAAGTAGCTTATGTCTTTGTATGGTTTTTGCTTTTCTTTTCATAGGTTCAATTTTTGAAAGCATGACTCGTCTCGTCCAACTGTCTATAAATTTACCAGCCAAAGTTGGTGAAACATAGGTCCATAACTGTCGGAAGTCTTCTTTTAAAAGATAACAGCGGATACTTTTTAAATTGTACTGTATTAAATGCCTTAATTTTACTTTCTCATAAGATTTTAAATTTTCTGCATTTTTTAACAAGGGCCATCTAGCTTTTGTTAAAAGGGGTTCATACCCATCTTCTTTATCTCTTTTGACTTCTCTCCTAGTAAATCAAAGAATTTTCTAAAACTCTTTTCTGTTCTTTTTTCTCCTATCCATAACAAACAAACACTTTCTTTGCTTATTTCATAGACTAAGGTGAGATACTGATGGTTCTTTTTCCATTGTATCTCGTCGACTCCTATAGCATATATCCCTTTAAAACCCTCTGTTTTAAACCATACTCTACAACCCACTCCACTGAAGCATAGACCTGATTCCAACTGACCTGAAACTTACAAGAAACCTCTTTCCAAGACAGGTGACGACACCAGTCTGCTAAATACTTCATGTAAAAGATCGTTAAACTCTTCTTACCATCGGCTCAAGGTAAATACTCAACTTTTACCCCACAGCAAGGACAATTAACTCTTCTTACAAAATAAACAAAAAACACCCTGTAACTTAAAATAGGAAGGGATTCAAAGTCCCGTGATGATTTACTGCTGTCATACACTGAACAGGGCTTCTTACAAACACTACAAAAAGCTTGGCCATTTTTACGAGCCTTAATAGGAACATTAATTGACTTTCTATCTTTTGAAAAATAAATGTCTCCGTATACAAAAGACTTCCATCTTAAACAATCATTTAGTATAGTCTTCAAAAGCATCTCTTCCCTCCTTTTTTTTTTTTTGAATAACATTTAAGGCATCTGGGAAGTAGGTGCTTCTTTTTTAAAATTTTAATGTAATACAGCAAATAAAAGAATGTTTTTGAGTTCAATCACCGGAGGTGATAGAGGCCAGTAAAGGCCTCAAAGAACTCAAAAATACAAGATAGAATGTCTTACTCTTACTTTGATTAATATGAGCTCTTTGGGGGATTTCTACTACTTTTCACCCACAGATTTCCGGGA
>OZ244719.1:0-717612 GCA_965219095.1 Bdellovibrionales bacterium | reverse complement strand
TTAGAAAAACTTACTTTTTTTCTTAAATACTGATAAGCTTTTTTCACCTTTTCTGAAGGCTCTAAAGGTTTTAAAAAATCTAAAGCTTGACTGGCACAAAGGTACTCGATAGCTAAAATGTTTTTTACGTTCTCGAGCATCTTTGAGAGTTTTCTAGCTGAGATGGTCCCCATGGATACATGATCTTCTTTTCCTGCAGAGGTGGGAATACTGTCCACAGAAGCTGGGTGCGAGAGAATTTTATTTTCACTTACTAAAGCTGCTGCTGTAACATGACTCATCATATAGCCACTATGAAGACCGCTTTGACAAGCTAAAAAAGAAGGTAATAGACTTTCAGATGAGTTGGTTAATTTTTCTACTCGTCTTTCTGACATACTACTGGTGCCTGCTAAAGCTAAGGCCATGTAATCTAAAACAAAAGCTACAGGCTGTCCATGGAAGTTTCCACAAGAAAGAATTTTTTTTTCTTCACTAAAAACCAAAGGGTTATCCGTACTAGAGTTGACTTCAATTTCTAAGGTTTCAATACTTCGTCTCAAAGCAACTTTAAAACCTCCATGCACAGCCGGTATGCATCTAAGAGAGTAAGCATCTTGTACACGCTCACAATCTTTATGACTCTCACCAATAGGAGATTTCTCACCTAACAGGTATCTTAAGTTCTTAGCTGTCACAAGATCACCTAAATGATTACGTACATTAGAGATAAGGGGATCGAAAGCTGTTCTAGATCCTTTTAAAGCCTCTAAACTCATAGCTCCTATAGTGTCCATCCATTTGCTTAAGATCTGCAGTTCTCCTAAACTCAAAAGACCTACAGCAGTCATAACTTGGCAACCATTGATCAAAGAAAGACCTTCTTTGACTTCTAATTTCAGAGGTTCAATATTTTTATTCTTTAGTATTTTTAAAGCCTCTGTTTTTTCTCCTTTTTCTCCCCAAAGCTCTCCCTCTCCTATAAGATTCAAAGCTAAATGGGCCAAGGGTGCTAAATCTCCACTTGCTCCCACACTTCCTTGTGTGTAAATTACCGGATGAATATCCTTGTTTAAAAACTCGATTAATTTTTCTACCACTTCATAACGAATCCCGCTATGTCCATAAGCTAAAGCATGTACTCTTAAAAGCATAATGGCCCTACACTGTGACTTAGAAAAACAAGAACCTACACCCACAGAGTGGGAGCGGATGAGGTTTTTTTGTAAATCCAAAATGTCTTTATCAGATATCTTAATAGAACTTAAAGCTCCAAAACCTGTGTTTACACCATAGAGCTTTTCTCCCTGTTTGAGTTTTTCTTTCAAAAAGTTATGAGACGAATACATTCTTTTCTTAGAAGATTCTGTTAAACTTACTTTTTCAAAGTTTAAACTTATATCCAAAATATCTTTTAACGTTAAGTTTTTGTCACCTAAAAACTTCAAACATCTCTCCTTATGTTTTTTAAATTTTTTATAGATTCCTTATAGTTACTTTTTTTGTTAAAAATATAACTTCCTGCTACTAAAATGTCACACTCTTGACAATCCAGAGCTGTGGTCTCATTGATTCCACCATCCACCTCAATAAAAATATTTTTATTTCTTGGACTTTTTCTTATCTTATCTTTCAAAATTTTGATTTTTTCTTTTTGATCTTGCAAAAAAGCTTGTCCTCCGAAGCCTGGCTCCACAGTCATCACTAAAACAAGATCGACTATATCCAAAAAAGGGATGATCTCTGAAACAGGGGTTTTAGGCTTTAACGAAAGGCCTACAGACACGTTTTTTTGCCGAATAAGGCTTAAAGTTGCAGGAACGTTCTCCAACGTTTCAACATGCAAAGTTAAATGATCAGCCCCTCCTTCGATAAAACTATCAATATAATTTTCAGGATTTTCAATCATAAGATGCACATCAAAAAGCAAAGAGGTTTTTTTTCTCAAACATTGAATTTGAAAAGGTCCTAAAGTGATGTTATTCACAAAATGTCCGTCCATCACATCCCAATGAAGAGCATCAGCCCCTGCTTGTTCCAAAGATTCTACCTCACTTCCTAAGCGAGAAAAATCTGCAGCTAACAAACTAGGAGCTATAAGAAATGCATTCTGTTTTTTAAAACTAGGCATAAGCACTCTTAGTTTATTGAGTTTGTCTCATAGTTCAAGCCTTACTTTATAGAAAGCTTGACTTGTTACGACATAAAATAACAATGCTTCCTATAAGGCTTAGGTCTTTCGTAGCTTTTACTGCCTCCCTATACAGGCTTATCTTCATCCATAAGTATTTTCGAAGGTTTTTTGGCTACATGTTAGTGATTTTATTTGAATTTTCGGGTTAATATCCTCATTAGGAGATCCTAAGTGGATCAGATCAATGTTAAATCAAATTTTAATAATTAAGTTAAGAGTAAGTCGGTTATCTGACTGCCCTTGACTCCTACGAGAGGGATGTTTCTTAGATTTTAAACAAGTAAGCAATGAGAGCACCTAAAAGATTGACGACAAAGTTTTGTGGACTAAGATGCGAGAATACTCAGATGAGAGCCTGTAAATTAATTTACAAGCTTGATTCATCTTGTTGTTTTGCCCAAGATCGAGTGCATAATTTTTTAATCCTGCCCTCCTGATCGCAAAAAGTATTCCAGGCCTCACAACAAGTATTCCTATAATCGGCAAAAAGAGATCTGCTATGTTGTTGGAATCAGTAAAAAATAAATAAATATAAATAACTTATCCATTACTGTAAGCACCTTGATTTTCCTGAAACTTCTCGATAGTACCTAAACTTTAATTATTGATCACCTACAGATCACACATAAAATCCTCCTTCTTAAGAAAAACTTATAAGAGAAATTTAAGCTTGGATAGGGCGATCAGATAACCGAGTTACAAGAAAGGGGGCAAGGATGCCATACCATATTAAATAAATTGACGACATCCCTTAAATCTTTTTTCGACACTCTGAAAATTTAACAGAGTTTGATCAAAAAATCAGACGCTGTGCAACAAAAGAATGTCGAATTAATTTTTAGAATTTGATATAATCACTTTCACAGGCTGTGTTGTGGATACCTTAGAGGGAGCCGTTTTATTGTCTAACTGGCAAGATTTGTGAGAGAGTTTTTGAACTTCAAAAAGATTTGGAAAATTGTTTGGCTAGAAATAGAATTTGTAGTGAAACTCAAAAAGAACTTCAAGAATTTTTAAAAGAAAGGAGTATGCTATGATAGGCGGAGAAGGTGGATGGAATTAAAATTTGAAATGTTTAAGAAAAAGGGGGTTACTATGATTGGTGGAGAAGGTGGAAATTAAAAACTTTTCTAGCTAGAGGTTATAGAATGGCACGAGCTGATATTATTGTTAGTCTTATCAAGGCTGGTTATTCAGGGGACACTTCTTTATTTAAAAAGCATGTTGAAAATTTTATTGCAGAAGAAGAATCTAAAAACCATCATATATTAGCAGAACAATTAAGAAGTGTCCTGAGAAATGGAGTCTCAAAAAATAAATCGTTCTATAACACAACTAAATGTGATGATTTAATTTTTGAATCTTTACCTGAAAGACGACTAGATAGTTTGTTTCTAGATAGTCGTCTTCTTGATATTTGTAACGAATTTATTGAAGAGCAACATAGAGCTGAATTACTCCAATCTTATGGGTTAGAGCCTAGGAATAGAATTCTTCTAAAAGGCCCCCCTGGAAATGGAAAAACAAGTTTAGCAGAATCGATTGCTACAGAACTTATGTACCCACTGTTTACTATTAAGTACGAAAACTTAGTTGGTAGCTACTTAGGAGAAACTGCAACAAGGCTTCAAAAGATTTTTGAGTACATAGCTACTAAAAAATGCGTTTTATTTTTTGATGAGTTTGAAACTCTAGCCAAAGAAAGAGGTGATGTGAGAGAGACAGGGGAAATTAAACGAGTGGTAAGCTCTTTGCTTCTTCAAATAGACAAGCTTCCAAGCTATGTTGTCGTTATTACGGCAAGCAATCACTCAGAACTTTTAGACAAAGCTGTTTGGAGGAGATTTCAGGTAAAACTAGATCTTCCAAAACCTAAAAAACAAGAAGTTGAACTATTTTTAAACCAGTTTATGGAAAAAACAGATACAAAATTTGGCTATACAGCTAAATCTCTTTCTGAAAAATTAAATGGCTTCAATTTTTCAGAAATTGAAGATTTTTGCTTAGACGTTTTAAGACAGTCAATACTTCTTAGAAATACAAAGCCCATTAAAAAAATCACCTCAGATAAGTTACAATACTGGGGCATAAAAGCTTGCAATAGAAATGTCAGAAAATAAACCTATACTTCAATTAAAAGCTCCTAGTATCTCTAATAAAATGGTCTGTGAACTTTTGTAAGTTCTTAGAATCATTAAAAAATTTAAAAGGAAATAATAAAATTAACAACTTAGCCGTCACTGTCTATCTTAAAATTTCCTGAAAGTTCTCTAAGGTTCCTTCATTTTTTACTCTGAACTCACTCTAAACAAATTAAGTGTGTGATAAGTTACTTGTAGTTTTATAAGAGCTTAGCTTTTGTATTACTTTTGAAAGCGGATTTAATTGTTGTATTATCTCTAGCGGCATCTTTCTGGCACTTTTTTATCTGGCACTTTCTTATTTTCTTGTTTTTACAGTAGGTTAGAGAGAGATGTCGCAGTGAGGCTATTTAAAAGAATTTTTTTTAAAACCACTTGAAAAGAAAGTTTTTTTATATTATTATAAATAATATGGCTATAAAAGTAACAAAAAACAACCAGATTCCCAAAGCTCTTCAGGAATCTATTAAAGGAGCTTTTAAGGGAATTAAAGAGTTGGCAAAAGCTCAAAAAGAGACTGACCGCCAACTCAAAGAAACCTCTAAAGCTCAAAAAGAGACTGACCGCCAACTCAAAGAATCCCAAAAAGAGACTGGCCGCCAACTCAGAGAATCCCAAAAAGAAATCACCAAAGCCCACAAAGAAACAGAGCGTTTGTTAAAAGAGTCAAAACTTGAGACCGATCGTCAGTTTAAAAAGTCTGATAAACGTATGGCAAAGTTAGACGAACTTTTCATAGGTCAATGGGGAAAGCTTATGGAGGCTCTGGTAAAAGGTGATTTAGTTAAACTTCTTCAAGAAAGAAACATTGAAGTGCAGAGTATTTCTCAAGAGTCTTCCGGGGTATGGAATGATGAGCCTTTTGAATTTGACATTATTGTAGTTAATGGCAGTGAAGTGGTTGTGACAGAAGTCAAGACCACCTTATGGCTAAAAGATTTGACTCATTTTATAAACAAATTAAAAAACTTTAAACAAATGCTTCCTTTGTATAAAGATAAAATAATTTATGGTGCTGTAGCTTATCTTAAGGCCAATCAAGGTTCAGCTAGAAAGGCTGAGAAAGAAGGTCTTTTTGTGATTCAAGCTTTAGGAAGTAGTGCAAGTATTATTAATGCCAAACACTTTAAACCAAAAAACTTTAGTAATACCAATTCCAAAAAATAATTCGACATTCTTTTATAGCATAAGGTTACGGAAGATATCTCCAAAAGGCTTAAGTTAACAAATTGTTGGAAAGTTTTTTGCTTCTAACTTCTACTGTCTTTTTCCGATCGCTAAGTAAAAACTCTATCTTCTTCCATATTTTAAGTTGTTACTTCCTATCTTCTTAGCTACTTTTATTTTCTTTCTTAGGCTAAAAGTTAGGCACATTAAATCAATTGACTCTCACCCTCTAGCTTACCTTGTACTAAAGCCTCCATAAGCTTTCTGACCGATCGTAAAGAGGGGGCTCTAATTTGAGAAGTTAAATGGAGCTTTTTTAAATTAAAAGAGCTTTTAGTAAAATCCCATAAAATCCCTTATAGTAGAAAAATCAAAGCCAAAGATATTTTCAAAAAAGCCCTTTCTCCTATACCAAAGGATCACCTATTTGAGCTTAAGAGATGAAACACTTTCTAATCAGGATTGTATCGATGTGAGGTTTAAGAAGTGCCAAAAAGAAAATCCAAAAGCAGCTTTAAAAGATGAGTTTTTTAAGTCAGCTTCTTAAAAAAATCTACTCTCAGTTACTTTCAAGTAAAAAAAAAGTGTGATTCAAATGGTCTCTATGAAGGCTTGACAGAACGAAAGATTTCTAAAAAATTAAACATTTCCAGTTCAGAAGCTAAAAAACAAAAAAACCAAGAAATTCAATCACTTAGAAGGAATTTAACCCCCATGGGGGTTAGCACCTCCCCTATAGTGAGGGGGAAATTTTCCATGTCCGGTCAAGATCAGCTCTATTTGTTCGAAGAAATAAAAAAAGAATATCCATGCCAAAACCCTTGAAGTTAAAAAAACCGCTTCATAAAAGAAAAGGAGGCCATAGACAGAAAATGTTATATCTCTAAAAGATAAAAAAGAGTTTTTACAGGGTTCAAATCCTATGTAGCTACAGGTCAAAAAATCGTCTTCAAAGAGCTTTAAAAAGCTACTTTCAAAACCTGAAATTTAGCTGTTTTATACATTTTTTTTAAAAAAAGAAGAAGAAATAGCTTAATGGATGAAGAAAAAAGTCTTTTTTTTTAATAGCCCTTCTAAGATTTTTATAGCCTGTTTGAGGATTTCATGGATAAAAATTTAATGAGCTTAGCCCATTTTAGAGAAGAGAGATTGTAGTTTTTAAAAAAAGGAAAAAGACTCTTTTAAAAAACAAAAAAGGGAGTAAAAACAAGTGATGAATTGATGATGAGAACTCCACAGTGAAAAAATATTTTTAAGCGTTATAACTTATTGAAATTATTTATTTTTTAGCTATCTTTTGCAAATTTAAAAAACCTGCCTGACCCCTATTTCAGGGTTTTTAAAAACTCTTAAGCTAAAGGGTTAAAAAAAAATAAAAAACTATCACTTAAGTTAGAAATTAAAAGAATAAAAAAGAAAGGTTTATTTGTGAAAAGAAATAAATTAAATAAAGACACAAAAAGAAAAGGCATAAAAGTTAAGAAGAAAGTAGCACGTCTTATTCTTGAAAAACGTACTTTTTTAAAACTAAAAGATCTTTTAAAAAAAGCTCATCAAAGCTCTTATGCTAAGAAAATAAACCCAAAAGACTTTGTTCAAAAATCCATTTCTCTTATCACTGATGAACATTTTTTGAACTCAAAAACGCAAAACACCTTCAAATCAGATCATATATAGTGCTTTCGTTTAGGTTTTCAGTTTCCTAAGATGGAGAAGTTATCAGTTATCAAAGTTTCTAATTTAGGCCTGTGTTTTCGTATTCCTCTAAAAAATTGACTTAAACTTCCCTTGAAATCGTCATAGTTTTCATAATATCGATTCGCCGTGACCTCTTTTTTCATAAACTTCCAAAGTCTTTCTATAGGATTTAAATTCATTTCGACGAATAGCACATCCTCTATTCTTGAAATTTACTATAATCTAAAGTTTTAAATCTTCGGAATAAATTCATGATTTAAAATTAAAAAAGGTTCAGATAGACGCATGATAGGAATATGTTTGTTTTACAATGTGTAAAGGAAGAGTCATTAAAAAATGGAAAGGAAATGCAGGAAGTTTTTTCTTAGGTGATTAGAATATTAGTGACCGTATGCAAAAAAAATTTTTTATATTTTTTGTAAATGGAGAAGTGTTTTTTCTTGACATACTCATATGGATGACCAGCCAGTCAAGCAAGAAAAGTAAGTCATTGACAAAAAAGTTTTTCAAAAATGAGTCTTCTGTACTATCAACCTCATATCCGCGTGCTGGTTAACGCATTAAGATGACACGAAAGAGCTTTGCCCCTTAATCTTTTTTCAACGACTTTGCTATGTTATGTCATCTAGGACGGCGTAAAAGCTCCAAAAAGACTTAAATGCACTTTTTTATGTTTTGACTTACCTCCTTACCCTAAAAATAAAAAACACAATCTTTATATAATAATTCTATTTAGGTTTTCAGGTTTTTCCCTAGAGAATCGACTAGAAAATCTAAGTGTATTCACTATATGTGTTTCAATGAGTCGAACAAGTCACTTCATTGAAACACTCCCATACAAAACCCAACATTTCTCTAGCACAAGCTACTTTGACTTTGTTAATAACCCGAGTTTCGACTTTTATATATTGTTCAGAAGCTCCTGTTTTGAGTTTTAAGTTGAATGGAGGGTTTTTTAGGTTTTAAGCAAGTAAGAGATGAGAGTACCTAAAAGATTGATGACAAAGTTTTGTGGGCTACGATGGCGAGAATGCTCAAGATGAAACTCTCCTTTTAACACTCCAATCACTGACCTCCACAACAGAACGTTTTTTCAACATCAACTTGTCAAATAAGGGAATCAATTTATTCTCCATATTTAATTTGACGTTTGTAATAAGCTTAACTCCCTTCTTTAAAAGCTTTTTGAAAAGGTCTGATGAAATATAACCTTTGTCCCCAAAGAGTTTTCCCATCAGCCCTTTACTATAAATCCATAACTTAGCTTTCGATCATCTACATTTCCCGGAGTTAAGGTAAAACTTAAAAGTTCTCCTAGGTGATTGATAACAATATGGAGTTTAAATCCGAAGAACCAGTCCATACTACTTTTGCCTCTTTTTAGCTAACTTTTAGAACACCTTATTTCGTCCTATTCTTTTATTTTTGAAAAAAAATCGATGTGGAATCAATAAATGATATGCCGGTGGTTTTACTCATAAGGCTTGTCGAGAAAAGAAACATCAAAAAAGCCATGTCTTTTTTGATGTTCACAAATCGGGAGTAAGACAACATTTTAGGAAAATAAGATTTAAGATAGACTTTTGCAAACTGGTAAAAGGCTTTAAAATTCCTAAAGCCAGAACTTTGGAAAAGTAAGATAAAGAGTGACAATTTCGCTGGGAGACATAGCACAAGAAAAACCTCCTTTATTTTTGGGAACCAGTTCTGGATGCTGCTGTATGAGAGGGGTTAAAAAATCATCGACAAGAACATAAATTGATATGATATAATTAGAATTAAACATCTTAGACCTCCTTGTATGTTTTTTTATAACTCTCAAGGTGTTTTTTCTTGTAAGTTGCTTTTTCAAGAAAATCTTACAAAAGTCTGAGGTATTTGTTTATATTAGCTAGCCTTTAGCCCTGAAAAAAGTCGAAACTCGGGTTAATAGGTTTACCACTATAAATCATTTTATGTGACTTTTTATATAAGCGTTTCATGCAAGGATCCCCAATTTCTATAAATTTTAAATCCTGACCCTGTCTTCTTTTCTTTAAACTTCTACTTACAATGCTCTGAATGAGCTTATGAATCTCTGTTTCTAAATTTTCTATAGATGTAGAAAAACTTTCTAAAAGAAACAAATAGTTCTCTAAAACTTTTCTAAAAAAGAAATCTTTTTTTTCATCTGAAACCATCTGTTGAAGCCATTTCGTATGCATTTGAGTCCAGTAGCTCTTCCCCTTTGTTTCCAGTTTGTAGTTATAACCATAGAGTCTACAGTGGGATAAAATCTCTTTTTTTAAAGAACTGCTTCTCTCTATTAAAGAGTATCTTGAACGTACAAGACGACGGTGTGTTTCTTCTTCTGTATTCGGAACATGGACTATGGTTAAAAGACCTTTCTTATAATAAATGTAAGTCGGTTATATGACCGCCCTATCCAAGATTAAATTTCTCTTATAAATTTTTCTTAAGAGGAGGGATTTTATGGAAGAAGGGATTAATTTAAAAAAGAAGGCTCCTCCCGGAAATCTGTGGGTGAAAAGTAGTAGAAATCCCCCAAAAGAGCTCATATTAATCAAAGTAAGAGTAAGACATTCTATCTTGTATTTTTGAGTTCTTTGAGGCCCTTACTGGCCTCTATCACCTCCGGTGATTGAACTCAAAAACATTCTTTTATTTGCTGTATTACATTAAAATTTTAAAAAAGAAGCACCTACTTCCCAGATGCCTTAAAATGTTATTCAAAAAAAAAAAAAAGGAGGGAAGAGATGCTTTTGAAGACTATACTAAATGATTGTTTAAGATGGAAGTCTTTTGTATACGGAGACATTTATTTTTCAAAAGATAGAAAGTCAATTAATGTTCCTATTAAGGCTCGTAAAAATGGCCAAGCTTTTTGTAGTGTTTGTAAGAAGCCCTGTTCAGTGTATGACAGCAGTAAATCATCACGGGACTTTGAATCCCTTCCTATTTTAAGTTACAGGGTGTTTTTTGTTTATTTTGTAAGAAGAGTTAATTGTCCTTGCTGTGGGGTAAAAGTTGAGTATTTACCTTGGGCCGATGGTAAGAAGAGTTTAACGATCTTTTACATGAAGTACTTAGCAGACTGGTGTCGTCACCTGTCTTGGAAAGAGGTTTCTTGTAAGTTTCAGGTCAGTTGGAATCAGGTCTATGCTTCGGTAGAATGGGTCGTAGAATATGGTTTAAAACAAAGGGTTTTAAAGGGGATATATGCTATAGGAGTCGACGAGATACAATGGAAAAAGAACCATCAGTATCTCACCTTAGTCTATGAAATAAGCAAAACCCGTGTACGCTTGTTGTGGATAGGAGAAAAAAGAACAGAAAAGAGTTTTAGAAAATTCTTTGATTTACTAGGAGAGAAGTCAAAAGATATACGGTTTGTGTGTTCTGATATGTGGAAGCCTTATTTAAAAGTCATAAAGGAGAGGGCAAGTGGAGCTTTACACATATTAGATCGGTTTCATATCGTAGCAAGACTCAATAAGGCTTTAGACGAAGTGAGAGCTTCAGAACACAAAAAAATGAAAGAAGACGGGTATGAACCCCTTTTAACAAAAGCTAGATGGCCCTTGTTAAAAAATGCAGAAAATTTAAAATCTTATGAGAAAGTAAAATTAAGGCATTTAATACAGTACAATTTAAAAAGTATCCGCTGTTATTTTTTAAAAGAAGACTTCCGACAGTTATGGACCTATGTTTCACCAACTTGGGCTGGTAAATTTATAGACAGTTGGACGAGACGAGTCATGCTTTCAAAAATTGAACCTATGAAAAGAGAAGCAAAAACCATACAAAGACATAAGCTACTTATTCTTAATTACTTCAAGGCTAAAAAAGCCTTCTCCTCAGGGATTGTAGAGGGTTTAAACAACAAAGTAAAACTCACTATGAGAAAATCTTACGGCTTTAGAACCTCTAAAGCTATAAAAATCGCCTTATATCATAACCTTGGAAAACTGCCAGAACCTCCGGGAACCCACAGATTCTTTTGAGGAGGCAAAAAGAAGATACAGCTTTGTCGAGAGGAGAATTCCAACAAGAAGCTTATCCGCTACCCAGAAGCTCTTAAGAGAGAGATTCTAGATTTTTTGAAAGAGGAAAAGGTTTCTAAATTTTGTAAAGAGACAAAGGTCACCTCTTCCACGATCAATAACTGGAAGAAGTCTTATGTTTCAACAGTATCCCCTAAGAAGTCTCTTTTTAAGGCTGTCTCTTTGAAAAAGGAAAAGTCATATGAGGATAAGAGGGTCTTAGTCTTAAAGGGTCTAGATTGGGAAGAGATTTTAGAATTAGTGAGGAGTGATCTTCCCCCAAAAAAGTGGACAGTTTTTATGTTCTTAAAGTGTAATAGACGTTATATGATCTGACAGTTACCCTTTCTGGGTTGATAAAAAACTGTCTGTCAGTTTTCGTTCTGTTCAATCATCTTTTGCCTTACTTTTTGTTTTCCGTCAAGGAAAGTTTCCATAGGTGTTCGACCACAACACATTTTTCCCTGATGAGTTCTCCTTTCATTATATTTCACAAGCCACAAGTCAAGGTCAGACTGCAACTCTTCTATGCTTTTGTACACTTTTTTTCTAAACTCCACTTGATAAAACTCCTCTAAAATTGTTCTATGAAATCTTTCACAGATGCCATTGGTTTGAGGATGTCTTGCCTTTGTTTTTGTGTGCTCTATATCATTGATAGCCAAATAAAGCTCATAATCGTGACGATCTTGAACTCCACAGAACTCTGTACCCCTATCTGTTAACATACGAAGCAGGGGCACATCATGGTCTTCAAAAAAAGGAAACACTCTATCATTGAGAAGGTCAGCTGCTGTAATAGGTGTTTTCGTTTTATAGAGCTTACAGAAAGCAACTTTTGAGTAAGTGTCCACAAAGGTTTGTTGATAAAGACGTCCTACACCTTTCATAGTTCCCACATAAAAAGTGTCCTGTGAGCCTAAATAACCAGGATGAGCTGTCTCTACCTCTCCGCACTCTAAATCCTCTTGTTTCTTCTTCTCTAGGGCTTGTAACTGCTCCTCTGTGAAAACCAAGCCTTCCTCTGCAGACTTCTTTTCTAAAGCTTTCAAACGCTTTTTGAAAGTCTCTAAATTATTTCTCAGCCAGACCCCTCTAACTCCTGCAGGAGAAATAAAAATTCCTTTTTTCCTTAACTCATTGGACGCTCTCAACTGTCCATAGGCAGGAAGTTCTATAGCGATCCTTAAACAAGCCTCTTCTGTCGTTTGATCAACTCTGTTTTTTAAATTAGGCTTTCTACGACTTTGCTCTCTTAATGATTCTAAACCTCCTTCCTCTTTGAGTGTCTTGTAACGATAAAATGTATCTCTTGAAAAGCCCATCACCTTACAAGCTTGAGATACATTGCCTAACTCTTCTGCTAATTGCAAAAGACCTACTTTTGATTTTATAATTCTTTCTTGATATGTCATTTTTGTTATCCTTTCTCCACCCTTTGGGGTGGTATTGTTTATTTAAAAGGGTAACCTCTTTTCATCTCTTTGACATTTCGAGACGTGTCAGATTAAGTTGCGACTATTACACTTAAAGCCCTCCTTTGTTTAAATTCTTTTGGGCTCATGTATTTCAAGGAAGAATGCATTCTTACCTTGTTATACCAATCCATGTAAATTGCAATTTTTTTCTCCAACTCTTCCTTTGTTGTACAGTCTTTGTATTCCAGTTCATCCTTCAACGTATGGAAAAAGCTCTCCACAAACGCATTATCATAACAATTTCCTTTCCTAGACATAGATTGCTTGAGGCCAAAGAATTTCAATTCTTTTCTAAACCCTTCACAACAATATTGAACCCCTTGATCCGAGTGGATTATCAAGCCCTCTAAGTTCCCAGAAACAGATTGGACTGCGGCTCTCAGAGCCTGTTTTGAATGAACCCCGTCCAAGCTCTCACAGAGCTTCCAAGACTTAATCTCTCGATTATAGACATCTAAAAATACAACCAAATACAGAAATTTATCTCTAAAAGGAATATAGGTTAAATCCGAACACCATACCTGGTTTTCTTTTCCTGCTTGGCTCTGTCCTGTCTTAAACAACCGAGGAGACTTAATCATGAGAGGGTTATTCTTTGTTGTTCTAGGAACATAGGGTTTTTTCTGACGGGCACTGAGATTCTTTAGTTTCATAATTCGAGCTACTTTGTTTTCTCCAGCACTCACTCCGCAACGCTTTAATTCCCTATACACCCTGGGGGAACCATAACAGCCTTTATTTTTTTTAAAAATAGATTCTATGTTTTTCTCCAGATTTTTATCCTTTTCAAGCTTTCCCCTGGTTTTTAAAAAACTATAAAAACCAGAACGAGATCCTCTTAATAATTCGCAGATGCGAAGCACTGGATGCCCTTTCTCTTTTACATAAAACATAGCCTTAAATCTCATTTCAGGATTTCCTTTGAAAAAAAAGCCGCTGCCTCTTTCAATATACCTACACTCCGCCTCTCATAGACCAGCTCCTTTTTTAACCTCTTTATTTCCTCCAATGCCGAAGCCAAGTCATGGGAAGCTTGTCTTTCTACTTCAGGCTTTAGAAAACGCTTCCAAGAGCTTATCACTTGGAAATTTCTCAGTCCTAGCTTCTCTGAGGCTTCCTTTGCACCTATTTCCTCTGCCAATTCAATGGCTTGCTTTTTAAACTCTTCCGAGTACTGTTTTACTTTTTCCATTCTTTCTTTTACCTCCATTTTATGGAGACTTTAAGAGAAAATTGACTGTCCGCAAAAACAGGGGAAGTTCAGGAGTTTATGATCTTTTTATCTGAAGGCTATCGTATTTTTGTCTACTCTCAAAAGATAGACATGCGATGGAGTTTTGAGAGGTTGAGTTATCTGGTGAGAAGTGAGATGGAAGGAGAGATCAACTTAGGAGATCTTTATCTCTTTCTAGGTTTTAATAGAAGGAGATTAAAAGGGCTGTTCTATGATGGGAGTGGTCTTGTTTTACTAACAAAGAGGATGGAGAAAGAAAGGTTTATGAGTTTAAGTGATTTAAGTTCTCCCGAGTTAACAAGGAGTGAATTGAATCTTTTAGTTCATGGTTCAATTTTAAGAAAGTACGAGCTTAAGAAAAGATAATTTTTTTAGATTATTTTTTTAAATTTTTTTTATTTTTTTTAAAAAAAAGCTTGCAAAACAAAAACAGACATGTTGACATTAATGTATGCAGATGAGTCTTTTTCCTTATTTAAAAAAAAGCGAAAACCCTGAATACAAGCATCTTCCTTCATTTCTTCAAGAGGAAAAAGATCTGGAAAATGTAAGAGGATGTCCCATTTCTCGGTGGAATTAGTTAGAGGGCGATTTCATGTTTAAGCGACCTTTCTTTGTTTTGCAACCATTTTTTCTAAGTTTTCTTTAAAGTTTTTTAAATACATAAAGCCTCTGATTCGTTTAAATCTTTTCTCAGCATCAAAGAGAGTAACAGCAGCCCAACGACTCACTTGGTCTGCTCCTCTTTTCCAGTTCTTAACTCTCCCTGTTCTATACCTTGTGTAGGAAAACATGGACTCTATAGGATTTGTAGACAGTAAAGTCTTTTTTAAGGAGGGGGTAGCTTTAAGACGAATCACAGTCAAAGTCTCCTTACAAGCTTCTTCAAGAGATTCTAAAGCTGAATGGTTGATCTGTTTCAACCAACAAACTAACTCCTCATGCTCTTTCAAAGCCGATTCATAATCTACTGAACCATGAAGTCTTTTCCAACGAATGCGAAACTCTTGATGTCTTTCTTTTGGCAAATAATTGAGGATATTTCTTTCTTTGTGACGAATGCAACGTTGAACAACAGACTTTTTTCCCCAAACTGCCTTGATAGCCTTCCTTAGAGCTTTAGAACCATCAATAATAAAAAGATAGCCCTTATCTGAATCCATACCTCTAGAAACAAGGTTCTCTAAAAGATCTTTTGTCAGCTCGCAATTTTCTGTAGTTCCTTCTCGTAACCCTATAATGTGCTTTTTGCCCGTCACGTCGATACCTAAAGCAACCACCACTGTACGATCTCCAAAGCCTACTCCATCTATCATGACTGAAACAAACTCATGCTTAGACAAGTCCTTAGAGCTTATCTCATCTAAAGCCTTCTTAGAGGAATTTACAAAAGCTCTAGAAACAGAACTCTTCTTAACTCCTGTGCCACCAGAAATCTCCTCTAAAAGAGGATCGTAGTCCCTTGTTGAAACTCCATGGAAAAGGTGGTTTTGAATCTTTTCAGTGAAAACATCGTAATTTCTCAAGGCAGAGTATGTTTGTAGTTTGATATCTTTTCCGTCTTTTTTAACTCTGGGCTTTCGAATTGAAACTCTTTGTCCTTGAGCATAAACAGACCCAGGATCGCTTCCACTTCGCATGCATTCTTTCTCTCGATTGTATAGTGGACCACACAGCTTAGTGACTTCGTCATTAAACATCCGGTAGATTACGTCAAGAATTCTATGCTTCATATAGTTATGAACAGCATCTTGAATCTCCTTGTGATCCGATAGTTCTTGAATTGATATTTTTTCTTTTGTATTCTTCATTTGGGGCTCCTTTCGTTTAGTTTTTAATTCATTCTAATATTTATTAAACCCTAGGTGGACTTAAAAATCCACCAGGGAGCCCTCTTACTCTGCTCCATTTTTGAGCAGAATTCCACCGAGAAATGGGACATCCTCAAATGTAAAGTTGATTTCTAATGAACTCATTCTCCTTTTAAAAGAAAATAATCTTTTAAAAGGAGAATTAAATGAACTTAAGAAGAAAAAGGCCAAAGAAGATCAATTAAAGCTTTTTAATGATGAGCTACTTAGTAAGTTCAAGAAAATAGTATTTGGAAAATCCAGTGAAAAAAGAAAACTATCTTCTCGTAGTAGAAAGAAGCTTAAAAAGACAATTCTTCTTGAATCTGAGAGTTTAGTTCCTGCTTCTAAAGAAGGGGAGGTGAAGGCCTTAAAAGAGATAAGAGTAGATCATAAGCTCACAGACGAAGAACTTTCTGATATAGCACAGCAGTATGGTTATCCTAAGGACAGTGAGTGGGAGGAATTAAAGATTCAAGACGTGTCAGATTAAGTTGCGACTATTACAAATTAAATATGAAGAATAAATTGATTCCCTTATTTGACAAGTTGATGTTGAAAAAACGTTCTGTTGTGGAAACAGTGATTGGAGTGTTAAAAGGAGAGTTTCATCTTGAGCATTCTCGCCATCGTAGCCCACAAAACTTTGTCATCAATCTTTTAGGTACTCTCATCTCCTTTGTTTAAAACCTAAAAAACCCTCCATTCAACTTAAAACTCAAGAACAGGGGCCTCTGAGCAATATATAAAAGTCGAAACTCGGGTTAATAGTAAGCTCCTTTTTATGAGCTTACTTCTTAGATGAGTCTAACTCTTCTAATCAGATTTTAAGAGGGTTTCTTTTGAATGACCTCAGTTTGCTTTATTTTTCAGTGCAGTCCACTCTTTTTTATGTTCCTCACCGTCTTTCTTTTGCTCACAAGATTTTATATCAGGAATCAACAATATCTTTAAAAGCTTGTTATACCAATTACAAAATTAATGAGGATATCTGTAGTACACTGAAAAATTAAAAGTAAAAATTAGAAGGATGTCCGTAAATTCCGTTGAAGTTTGAAAAAAGTTATTTCTTTTTTTCTAAAACACATTGCAGAGGGTATTTATGAGAATGTGAATAAGAGTTAGCTTGATGAGCTTTTGTTTCAGCTAATTCGTAATGGAAAATACCTGCCACCCCTGAGCCCTTATTATGAACCTCTTTCATAATCCTATGAGCTTCATTAGAACTTCTGTTAAAGATTTTCTCTAAAACAAGGACCACAAAATCTACAGGCGTAAAATCATCATTTAGCATAACAACTTTATACTGACTAGGTTTTTTCAACCTCTCTCGACTTTTTGGCCTTACAATGGTCTCGGTTTTTGTTCCCATACATATATATTCTACTTGAATTTAATGTTTTTTTCATCTGATTTAATGCTTTGCAAAAGCCCTAGAGAAAACAAAAGGCCTTTAAAATTAAAAAACCTCTTGTTTTTTCTCAAAAATCCGTAAGACAAATGCCAATGAAAAGAGAGAAGCTTAGAATTTGTACAAAGCTCGTAATCCAAAACCAATAGGGTTTGTAGCTTGATCACCATTTTGCTTGAGTAAAGACCCTAAACCCATCTCTGCATAAGCATCAACACCTATGGCCTCCATAAAATTGAAATGAACCCCTAAGGTGAGGCCTAAAAGATAGGTTTTAAAATTGGCTTGATCAAAATCAAAATTAGAATTTCTCGTTAACTGATTGGAAGAAAAACTAAACCTATAGCCTAAAATACCCCCTCCATAAACATAGACCTGATCTGCCATAGAATAGGAAAGAGTTAAAGGAAGATCAACATAGGACAAGCTATAGTCATTTTGCTCTGGAATATTTTGATTAGGTAGTTGTAATGCAAATTTTCTTAAAGAAGCTAACAAACCTGTGCGTAAGGAAAGTTTATTTCCCATCTTAATATAAGCTAAAGCTCCACCGTTAAAACCCAATTTATTAGAGTAAGAAAAGTTACTGCTAAACCTCCCTTGAGAAGTACTATTGTCTTTAGGTTTAAAAAAGTTAACTCCCAAACCTACATAAAGATCATAATCAGGCATTCCAGCTTGAACCTGAGAAAAACAAATGAAAAAAAATACAATAAAAATTCTTTTAATCTTTTTCATAGAACCTCCTCCCTACCTATTTTTTTAAAAAACTCCCCCTACATTAAGGGGAGTTTTTTATTGCGAAAGTTGTAAAACATTAGAACTTGTAAAAAAGGCGAGCTCCGAAACCAAGAGGGCTCTTTGCAAGATCGTTGTTATCACCATCAGCTTCGTCGTCATCTCCAGTGTCTAAAAGAGAGCCAAAGCCCATTTCAGCGTAAACATCAACACCTACACGATCCATAACATTAAACTGACCACCAACAGTTCCTGTAATAAGAAAACTTTTTAGGTTCTCATCATTGACGATTTTTGCACCATCAGCAAAGCTGTTTTCCATATCCTCAGAGTAGTTCACTTTAAAGCTAACATTTGCTCCCCCATAAATATGAGCCATTTTGTTCATAGAGTAAGCTAAGGTCACAGGAATGTCCACATAAGACAAGTTGACTTCGTTCATTTTAGGTGTAGTTTCGCCATCTTTCACTTTGAAATTTTTCATAGAGTAGAAAACCCCAGTTCTAAGTGAAATCATGTCAGCCATTTTAATATAACCTAAGGCACCAGCATTAAAACCTATTTTGTTGTTATAAGTCACTTTCTCGTTTCCTGCATCGTCATCAGTATTTGGGTTATCGAACTTATTTTTTGGTTTGAACATGTTAACACCTACTCCTACGTAAATGTTGTAGTCAGACATAGCTGCAGAAGCTAGGCTTGCGAAAGCTAAAACTCCTACTATAAGACTTAGTTTTTTGATTGATTGCATTTTATCCTCCTTATTATTTTTTTATTTTTATTTCTTTTTTTTATTTTTATTTACCTTTTATATTACTCTTTTACACAGTTTCACCTAACTCTACCTAACTCTATATTAAAGGTAATGTAATATTATTCTGATGTCAATAGTCAATAGAAGCTTATGATATGATAAAATATAAAGGTACACATAACTAATAAGCAACAACTTGCAACCCTAGACCCTTCTCTAACAAGACAAAACAAATAAGAATTCTTACCTAGGGCGTGTCCTCATTTGCCTAGACCTTTTTCAAGACCTTAGGCCTGTTGAATATTTATAAAGATTGTAAAAAGCTCATAACAAAGGGGGTATTTATGTTAAGAAAAGTTTTAACAGATTCTATGTGGAAAGAGCTGGAAGCTATTATAAGAGGGAAGGGCTGTTATCATTCAGCAAACAATAGAAATATTATGGAAGCCATTTTATGAAAATTACGTACAGGCAGTCCGTGGCGTGACATTCCTGAACAGTTCTGTCCTTGGAAGACAGCATATAACCGCTTTAATAGATGGGCACAAAAAGGGCTATGGAATAATTTTTTTTTACTTTACAAGAAGACGTTGATACAGAGTGGGTGTCCATCGACGGAAGTTACGTATCGGTTCATCAGCATGCTAGTGGAGCTCGGCGTGGAGAAAGTCGTGCTGTGGGAAAATCTAGAGGCGGAACCACAACAAAAATACACATGGCCTCCGATGCGCATGGAAATCCGCTCTGTTTTAAAATCACTGGGGGTGAAGTCCACGACAGTCAAGTTGCAGGTGATTTAATTGATGAGTTTCATAGTGAGTATTTGATTGCTGATAAGGCCTATGATTCAGATGAGATACGAGATAAAGCTCATAGTAAGAAGATAAAGCCTGTAATACCGAGACGAAAAAATAGCAAAAAGAAAAATAAAGATTTTGATCGTCATATTTATAAATCTCGACATCAGATAGAAAACCTTTTTGCTCGTCTTAAACATTTTAGAGGCATTGCTACTCGATTTGAAAAGCTTGCTAGAAATTTCAAAGCTATACTATCTATAGCGTGTATGTTTATTTGGCTTAAACTTCAAAGCAAAGGTCCAGTCAAATGAGGACACGCCCTAGTCGTCCGTGAAAAAGTCAGAGTTTTTTAAAAATCCAGATAAAAGGCTAGGAGAATCGATCAACTTTGGAGCATTTTTGAAATAAAATCTCTTTTAGAGCATCAATTTTATTAACCCGAGTTTTGACTTTTTTCAAGGCTAAAGGCTAGCTGATATCAACAAACACCTCAGACCTTTGTAAGGTTTTCTTGAAGAAGCAACTTACAAGGAAAAACAACTTGAGAGTTATAAAAAAACATACAAGGAGGTCTAAGATGTTTAATTCTAATTATATCATATCAATTTATGTTCTTGTCGATGATTTTTTAACCCCTCTCATACAGCAGCATCTAGAACTAGTTTGCTAAAAATAAAAGAGGTTTTTCTTGTGCTATGTCTCCCAGCGAAATTATCACTCTTTATCTTACTTTTCCAAAGTTCTGGCTTTAGGAATTTTAAAGCCTTTTACCAGTTTGCAAAAGTCTATCTTAAACCTTATTTTCCTAAAATGTTGTCTTACTCCCGATTTGTGAACATAAAAAAAGAAGAGGCTCCTTTGATGTTTCTTTTCTCGACAAGCCTTATGAGTAAAACCACAGGCATACATTTATTGATTCCACATCGATTTTTCTTCAAAAATAAAAGAATGGGACGAAATAAAGTGTTTCAAAAGTTAGCTAAAAAAAGGTAAAAGAAGTCATAGGCTGGTTCTTCGGATTTAAACTCCATATTGTTATCAATCACCTCGGAGAACTTTTAAGTTTTACCTTAACTCCGAGAAATGTAGATGATCGAAAGCTAAGTTATAGATTTATAGTAAAGGGCTGGTGGGGAAACTTTTTGGAGACAAAGGTTATATTTCATCAGACCTTTTCAAAAAGCTTTTAAAAAAGGGAGTTAAGCTTATTACAAACGTCAAATTAAATATGAAGAATAAATTGATTCCCTTATTTGACAAGTTGATGTTGAAAAAACGTTCTGTTATGGAGGTCAGTGATTGGAGTGTTAAAAGGAGAGTTTCATCTTGAGCATTCTTGCCATCGTAGCCCACAAAACTTTGTCATCAATCTTTTAGGTACTCTCATCTCGTACTTACTTAAAACCTAAAACCTTCCATTCAACTTAAAACTCAAGAACAGGGGCTTCTGAGCAATATATAAAAGTCGAAACTCGGGTTTATAGATATTCAACACACCTAAGGTCTTGAAAAAGGTCTGGGTAAATGAGGACACACCCTAAACATAACCCTTGATTTTCAACTAATAAAAAAAAGAAAAAGCCTTGTTAGGTCCTATAAAAAACTATATTTTGAACTTAATTTCCCCGACTTTCAAATGTGTAAGAAAGTCGGGAAAAGCTTTTAGGGTTTGTAGAACGCCTTACTTCTAACTTAGATTAGAATCTATAAAGAAGACGAGCTCCGAAACCAAGAGGGCTTTTTGCGACATCGTTGTTATCAGGATCCTCTGTAGTACTATCAGTAGCCTCAGGAACGTCCAAAAGAGAACCAAAGCCCATTTCAGCGTAAACATCAACACCTACACGATCCATAACATTGAACTGACCACCAATAGTTCCTGTAATAAGAAAGCTCTTTAGGTTATCATCTTTAACAATGTCACTAGTAAATTCCGTTTCCTCAGAGTAGTTCACTTTAAAGCTAACATTTGCTCCCCCATAAATATGAGCCATTTTGTTCATAGAGTAAGCTAAGGTCACAGGAACATCCACATAAGACAAAGTGACTTCATTCGCCTTAGAATTACCAGCAGGAGGGTCGTTGTTGTCACCAGCAGGAGTCCCACCATCATTCATTTGAAAATTTTTCATAGAGTAGAAAACCCCAGTTCTAAGTGAAATCATGTCAGCCATTTTGATATAGCCTAAAGCACCAGCATTAAAACCTACTTTGTTGTTATAAGTTATCCTCTCTTGTGAAGCTTTCACATCTTCCTTTCCATCATCGAACTTATTTTTTGGTTTGAACATGTTAACGCCTGCTCCCACGTATATATTGTAGTCAGACATAGCTGCAGAAGCTAGATTTGCAAAAGCTAAAACTCCTACTATGAGACTTATTTTTTTGATTGATTGCATATTTTATCCTCCTTTTATTTGTTCTTATTTGTTTATTTCTTTTTTTATTTACCTCTTTATATTTTTTACACAGTTTCACCTATTTCTATTTCTTTTCCTCTATATTTCACGCTTAAACATAATGTAATATTATTCTTATGTCAAGATAAACTTATAATAAAATGAAAAAAATATCATTCATTCTTACTACCTTTTTGAAAATTGTGTGCTTTTTCTTGCCTTGTGCCTACCATACTTCTTCCTTTCTACTTTGCGAGAATCACGTGTCAAAAAACCAGCACTCTTTAAAGAAGCTCTGTTTTTAAGCTCCACAAGGGTTAAAACACGACTTAAGCCATGTCGAATAGCACCCATTTGTCCCGTTTCACCACCTCCTGAGACAGAAACTGTTATATCGTAAAGCTTTCTACTTTGGGTTTTTTTCAAAGGTTCTTCAATAAAGGCTTGCCTATAAAAGGATGGAAAATAGTTTTTATAGTCTTTTTTATTGATCGTAATAGAGCCTTTTCCCCGCCTTAGATAAACTTTCGCCGAACTGGTCTTTCTTCTTCCTGTGGCATAATAAACTTCTTTAGATTCTAGCATACTGACACACTCCTACTTCCCTTTAATTGAATAATGGATAGGCCTGGGGTTTTTGTGCATGATGGGGGTGCTCAGGGCCTTCATAAACTTTTAACTTATTAAAGATTTTGCGACCTAAACGATTCTTAGGTAGCATTCCTTTTACAGCATGCTCTATAAGAAAGCATGCGTTCTTTTTCTTCATTTCTTTCCATGACTTCTGCTTAAGTCCCCCTATGTAAGAGGTATGATGTTGGTAGATTTTTTTGTCCTCTTTCTTTCCTGTCAAAAGTATTTTTTCACAGTTGATCACTACAACAAAATCTCCTAGGTCAACATGGGGGGTAAACTCAGGGATGTGTTTTCCCCGCAAAACTATAGCAATCTGCGAAGATAAACGCCCTAAATTCCTTCCTGAAGCATCCACAAGCCACCAAGAGGGTTTTTTTGTTGTCTCTTTAGCCATCCACGTTTTCATTACGAACTTTAGTTTTAGATTTCTACTCCCCACTTGTCAAGAGGATACGGATATTTCACCTCAGAAAGAAATAGTCCCCTTGAAGGAACTGTTTTAAAAGCTTGTGTCCTTGTTTTTTTCTCTAAAATCTCCTTCAGGCTACCAAGAGAGTCCCTCTTATAAGACTTTTGAAGTTCCAATTGAGCCCCAACAATGTTACGCACCATCTGTTTCAAGAAACCATCACTGCAAAGGCTTAACTCTAAAAAAACCTCCCCTTTAAGTTCCCAGGAAGCTTGGCTTAAGTGCCTTACTGTTGATAACACCTCAGTGCCTTGGTTTTGAAAGCTTTTAAAGTCATAACAACCCACAAGACACTGTATCTCATTATGGAGTTTTTCTACATCAAGCTGGAATTTTTGAGGGTCCAGCCAGTACACAAAGTGCCTTGCAAAAGGACATAAAACCGGTGTTTGGCTGATACGGTACTTGTAGATCTTAGACTCTGCACTCTTTAAAGCATGAAAATCTTTTTTCTCTGACATCAGAAAAGCTTTTTTCACAACTATGCTTTGAGGCAAATAGGAATTAAGAGCCTTTGTGAAATATTTATATTTTTTAAACTCTTGAGTGGTTGAAAAGTGTAAAACCTGATTCAAAGCATGGCCACCTCTATCCGTTCGACCTGCAGCTACTGTAACAATAGGCTCTGCTAAAAACTGACCCAGAGCCTTCTCTAAGACCCCTTGAACGGTCCTCTCGGTCAAAGCTTGTTTTTGCCATCCCCAAAAATCTGTGCCGTCATAAGTGATTACAAGAACTATCTTTTGGGTCAGTTGAGGCATCAAATGTATGATTTGCTTTTGATCTTGTCTAAAATGATCTTTTCAAAACCTGTAGGGTCTTTAGGGTTTACAGCAAAGAAAGCTTGCTGTTCACAACGCACTTTATTCTTTATCAACCACTTTAAAATAGAAGCTATTTTTTTATTCTTAGAATCCTTGAAGAAAGGATCATTATTTAAAACGTCTCTTGCTTTTTTCAAAGCTCTTGCATCAGAGGAGTTTTTTTCATTGACTTTGTAACAATGCAGGTCATACTTTTTAACATCATCTGGCAAAACGCCTAAAAACCTAACATCAGGAGCAGAAAAGTATTTGTTACGAATCAAACTGGAAGCAGAGCCTGCTTTCAGAGTTCTATAAATATTCTGTAAAGTATAGGCATCTAAATCTCCGAAAAAATAAATAGGGACTTTCAATTGATTTTGAATGCTCTGACACCAAGCCCTCACAGCATTACTGGGAACACCTTGAGCTCCCATCACAATACAATTCTGTCTTTTGGTCATACCATTAGCCACAAGTGTATTCGCTGTACCTTCAGACTCCACAACTAAACAAAATTTAATTTTCTTCTTAGCTTTTAATTTTAAATTTTGAGGCCTGTTCTTAGGCTGGAAAGGACTTGTTCCTAAAGAACTTAAATCAACAGTCGCTTTAGTTCCATCAGACAAACTTTCCGTAATGACCAAACACTGTGAGTACGTCTGTCCTCCTCTATCATTAGCATAACAATTGATCTCTTCTCTATAGACTTCTAAAAGTTCACAGATAAAATCAATAATAGCATCACTTTCAATCTGATCAGAAAAATCTAAAGGCTTTAAGTTTGTTTCTGACCTTACAAAACCCTTTGAAATATAATAAAGCTCCCTTTTTGTGTTCACACGGGCACTTTTTAAATTGTTAAGCAAAATTTCTAACATAAACACAGTGCGAGACATTTTTTGAATCGACGACACATTCAACTCTGTTGTCACTTTTTTTGAGCCTGGAGTTAAATAGCCTAGTTTAGGGTTATAAATGGCATTGTCTAAACGGCATTTGATTGCATTAACACTCGGTCTTTTCCCTTTTTCTAAGTCAACCAGCATAGCATCACACAACTCTTTAGCCTCTTTAGGAATATCAATTTTTAAATCACGAATTTTCATTAAAGCCATAAACTTAAGCTCCCTTTATTTTTTTCTTTTTTTGTTTTTTGTTTTATCTCTTTTGTTTTGCATAATGTTCTTTTTTTTTAATCTTTACCCTCTTATTGATTTTATTTTTTGAAGTCTTCCCTTTTTTAACATCTTTTTTTTCTATCTTCTTTTCTCCCAAGTTTTTTTCTTTTTCCTGTTCTTCTTCTCCTTTTTTTTCAACAAAACTTTCCTTTCTGATCTTTCCTGAACCTTTAAGTCCTGCAAGCTTCTCTTCTGCCATTTCTAACTTTTTCTCAGCCTCATTAGAGTCCCTTCCTAAAATCTTTTTTAAACCTAAAACAGCTTTTTGTTTTCTTTTGTTGTTCGCTTTAGCAATACGACACAAAGTCTCCACAAAAATAGGAGCAAACCTTTCAATGTGGGCAATCTTTCTTTCAAGTTCTAAAGCTCTATGCTCTCTTTTAAGATGGCGACTTAATTTCTGCCCTCCCTGCATAAGAGCTAAACGAATTTCCTCAACTAACTCTTGGCTTGCATCAATTGTTTCTTTTGAAGCGTTTTTAAATTTAATAAACGGAGAGGTTACGCTGACTGCGATGACATAAGGGCCTGAGGGAAGAGAGTTTCTTGCTTGACTAAGACCATAAGCCTTCCAATTGATGGATTCCACAGCCTTTGTAATGGCACAAGAGGATTTATCAAATTGTAAGGGAACACGGTTAGCAAACCTCAAAAGCTGGACTTGCTTTTCTTCAGCCTCAGCACCTCGATCTAAAAACCTTGCCATAGCCACTTCCACAACCACAGGCTTAAAATCACAAATTTTAGGCTTCCTTGTGTTGACACTAAAAAAGTCCACCTCTCCTAACCTTAAAATACTAGAAGACAAGGACTCTTCTCCTATCGTCATCACAGATTGAGTGGAAGGACGAGGAAGATCTGTTTTTTGTATAGCAGAGAAGATCTTTTTAAAATCCTCTTCTTTGTTTTTGTAAACAGGAGCTTTTAAAAGCTGTCGAGGAAGACCTTTTTTGACAAACTCTTCAATCGTTTTATTAGAAATGCGAAAGAAAGCTTTTTTCAAAAATTGATTCAAAGACAGGTTGTCAAAAAGGTGGGCATGGGTCATAAATTCCCCTAGTTTCATCGTATGAGGATGAGGCAAAGTAGGAGGTGGTACCTGAGGTATGGCTTGAGCCACCCTCTTGATATGAATCCATTGAGAATCTAAAAGTTTGTAACGTAAATCAAGATGAGGATTGACCAATGTAGTTCCTTCTAAGTACGTTAAAAGCCCCCCCTCTCCTTTGATCTGTGCTTTACCATCAATTCTAAAATGAACACTTAAGCCATGGGGTCTATCCCAACCAATGGTCTCTTTGGATTTGATAACACCTTTGTTATTTTTAATGTCCACTGTGACAAAAGCCTTCACAGCTTTTTTCATACGAGAAGTTTTACTCACAACCAAAACACCGCTAGCATTCGTCAGTTGTGCCCAAGTGGTAGCTGCTGAAATACCAATGCCCTGTTGTCCACGAGAACACTGCCCTTGGCCAAACTTCGATGAAGTTAAATACTCTCCAAAAACTTTAGGCAAGAACTCTAAATCAAGCCCAGGACCGTTGTCTTCAACAACAATTTGTATAAGATCAGTATTTTTTACAGAACTGGCTCCTATTTTTTTTACCTCGACTTTGATCTCTGGCAAAAGACCAGCTTCTTCGCAGGCATCCAAAGAATTATCCACAGCCTCTTTTAATGTTGTCAAAACCGCTTTTAGGGGAGAAGAAAACCCCACTTGCTGTAAATTTTTAGCAAAATACTCAGCCGTACTACTTGTTACAATCTTCTTTGTTTTGTTGACTTGCAAAAAGATCTCCTTTGTTCAGTTCTGATTGTAAAATTATTTCCGCAGGTGTCCAGTACATTTTTTTTGAATTACAAGACACACAACTTAACACCACATTAGAACGTGAAGAAAGCCCTCCTCGAGAAAGAGGAACTTTGTGATCCATTGTAAGTTGTGTTTGAGGAAGTTTTTTTTCACAGTAATAACAAATCCCCTCTGAAAGCTTCTGTTTCCACCATGACGATTTCTTTAGCTTCTGAGCTTTTTGTTTTTCTATACGAATATGAGAGTGAGGTGCTTTTTCAAAACATTTCATCTTCTAATTTCTAACACAAAGAGTTATTGACTGTCCAGACCTATCCTATATAAAGGAAGAAAGAAATGCTTAAGAAAGAAGACATTCAAAAACGTATCAAAGAAAATTACCCCATGTGTCAAGTTCTGGTTAAAGACCTTACAGGTACTGAAAATTATTGGCAGATTCATATTTCAACCCCTGAGTTCAAAGACTTACAAGTGATAGAACAACACAGACAAATCAAGTCACTTTTCAAAAAAGAGCTAAAAACAGGAGAGATTCACGCTCTGAGTTTAAAAACAAGCCCCTCTAACAACACTCACAAAGGAGAAAACCCCATGAACTTAAATCAAGAAACAAAAACTAAAATAGAAAACGTTCTGAATCAAAAAAAAATTGTCTTGTTTATGAAAGGAACCCCAGAAGCACCTCAGTGCGGCTTTTCAGCTAAAGTGGTAGAGATTCTCAATGCCTGTGACGTGGAATTTAGTTCAATCAATGTTTTAGATGATGATAAAATACGAGAGGGTGTGAAAGTTTATGGTAATTGGCCTACGATACCCCAATTGTATGTTTCCAAAAATCTCATAGGTGGCTGTGATATTGTCATGGACATGTTCCAGTCAGGAGAGTTACAAAAAATTTTAAACAGGCCATGAAATTGGAAAGGTTTTTAAGCTGGCTTGTGGGATTTCTTCTCCTAGCATGGACTTTGGCAGGAGGCCCTTACTGGGCTTACATAGGCCTTCTTTTTTTAGCAAACTCATGCTTTCGTGTGAATTTGTTTTCAAGACTTACACAATTCATTCGAAAAGATAGAAAGTAAAAGCCCTTCATATTGAAGCCTTTAATTGGGTTAGGACTTGTGAAAAAATAATTTGCTTCCTCAAAAGAATCTGTGAGTTTCCACAGATTCTTTTGAGGAGGCTAAATTTTCTAGAAGTAAAAATCCAAACTTATACATGAAAATGTAGAATGAACTTTTGGAATTGATATTACAATAAACCCTTTTTATATTTCTCTATATTTTCTTTTCGAATTTTTAAAATTCTTTTTTTAGAACATGGCTTTATTTTAATTCCTAAGATAAGAAAAAATAAGTATCTATCAGAAAGAAATTCATCAATTGCATCTGTTTTCTTGTATTTTTGAGAAAAGCTCAGCATCTTTATAAGATCTTTTCGATCTTTTTTTGGCGTGGAAGATTTAATTTAAATTTTTTTATATTAAAAAGAGCTCTTTCCTTTTTTTTATCATTCAGAGATTTTTTGGGCTTAAGTTCTCCTGTGGTTTTGTTAATATCAAGAATTTTAGATAAATTCTCTTTACGGCAGTTAAAAATTATACCAGGGTTTTGTTCGTCAAAAAAATCACTTTTTATACTATTACACCCAGAACAGGAAAGTAATAAATTCTTAGGATCAGATTCTTTATAAGGAAATTTTCCTTTTGGATAATAATGCTCAATCGTTGGAGAATTAGGCGTCATAGAAAGAAAACAAAAAGCACAGGTATTTGAGTAAAAAACTTCACCGAGCCACTTTTTATACCTTTTATAATTTGTTCCAGAATTCTCATAGGGGCGTACGTATGGTATCTTAGCCATTTGACAAAGAAATTAAGATTCGTTTGAATGTTGTTTCATTTCTTTTTTTGCCTTGAGATATTTTGGATCATCTGAAAAAATAGATCTAGCTTGACTTAATTGTCTATCAATTTCTGACATTAAAACTTTCTCTTCCTGTGTTAATTTTTTACCAGATAGTTTTTTATAGTTTAAATCGCAATATAAATCTTCCATAATGGCCTCATCTTTGAAATTATCTAAAATAACCGAGCTTAATTCTCTTATGTGAGATAACAGAGGCAGATTTTCTTCAAAGTTTTCTCCATTGTCGTATTTACAAAGAAGGCCATTTGCAGAAATAATAATTGGCGGAGTTGAAACATCTCCGGAAGTTAAGTCATTATGAACTGCTTCTTTATTCCTGCTATAGTGATTAAAAAAATTGTTACTCATATTCTACCTCCAGTATATTTTTTATTTTTTCTTTTGCACATCTAAAAAAAGCACATTTAGTTTCCTCTTTCAATAATCGAAGAACCTCTAAGATTTTTTGATCTGATATAGTAACACTTTTTTCAAGTGATTGATGTCCAGTAGTTTCTATTATTAAAAATATTTTATCATTTGACGGCTGAGCTTTAAAGTCTAAAGTTAGTGTCGTATTATTTTTTAAACCATTAAAGCTAAAGTTAGCAAGAAAACCAGACAAAGGAACAGGTTCATTATCTAACTTTATTGAGCAGTTCACATCAAAATACTCATTTAAATTAAACCCCTCTCTGTCCAGAAAAAAGATATTGATATAACGAAATATAGTCCTTTTAACTAAGAAAGCGTTGTCAGCATTTATTCTTTCTGTAACTTCTTTGATTAATGGTTCAAGATCTTCAGCATATGTTCTATACTTGTGTTCTTCTTTGTGTAAAGTATGAAACCCTAAGAAGTTATTTCCAATTCGTAAAATTTTTTCTCCCTTATTTTGCCAACGAAATTCATTGGCCCAATAAGGCATTACCCCTTGATTGGGCAGACTCGTAATGGAGGTTATTATTCTTTGCGAATCTTCATATTCTTTTTTTGATAAAATAGTTGTTCTTATATGATGGGTTAGAGCAGAAATTTGCTCTTCTATTACATGAACTTTCTCAGGATTTGGAAGCCCCTCAAGAGTTGCCCATGTCTCTCTCAAATTAGATTTTTTACATCTTACAACTTTGTCACCCATTTAAGAATCCAAAAAAATTAGCTAGGGAGGTGCGATTCAGAACTTGTCCACACATATAACCATCATATCATTCGGTTCAAAGCAATCACAATACCTTATGCAATTTCTTTTTATTTATATAAAACTCAAAATTTCTAAATCACTTTAGCTGGTCTTTATTTAAATATACTTTCTCCTGTAATTCTTCTTTTTCCTGACTTCGACACAACACATAGCGATAAATCAATAATTACAATAGGTTAAGAGATTCTAGGGTCACAGAATCAGGATCATTTATCCTGACTTCAGCGGTTTCAGAGCCATACGCAACTTCCAACTAATACCAATTACAAAAATTAATTCAACATTCTTCTATCGCATAGCATCCTGGCTTTTTGATCAAACTCTGTTAAATTTTTAGGCTCCTCACGGAAATCTGTGAGTGAAAGCAGTTAAGAAACAGCACATAAAATTGATGATTTAGTGTATAAAGGGATAAGACATTCTGTCTTTGCATTTTTTAGTTTTCGGGACATCCTGTCCCTCTCCGCCCTTGGCGGTTCAACTCAAAAATCTTCATTTTATACCAATTACAAAAATTAATTCGACACTTTTTTCTAAATCATTGTTTGTATAATGATCTAAAATATGCCTCCTCAAAAGAATCGTAAGTCGGTTTTTTAACAGCCCTTGACTCCTACTGGCGGAGGATGTTTCTTAGATTTTAAAGGAGAAGTTTTTATTGATCTTGTTGTAAAATAAGCCTGTAAAACATTTACCTAAGGCTTTCCCTGTTACAAAAATGTAGAGAAGTTCTTCTAGAATAATTCCTAGTTTTTTTCCGTATTTTGATTTGCTTTGTGTTTTATTCTCTTAAGAACGAAGCTCATTTGTATACTCTAAAGGCGTTTTAATAGGTATCTTATCGAGGGAGTTTCCCACAGCCATTAAAATATAGTCCTTAGGATCTAATTCCACCTTTTTACAACTTTCCACAATAGTGTAAAGCACTGCTGCTGTTTCAGCCCCTCTCTAAGTCCTTGACCCATCCATGAAAGTTCTTTCTTCCCATCACAGAATGTCGAATCGTTCTTTCTGCCTCATTGTTTGTCAAGTGATAATCTTGGAAAGTTTTTTACCTCTTAAAAAGCTTTCAACTCCATTCTTTCAGTGGGATGTTCTTCTGCAGCATATGCTGCGGCATGTACAGCATTGAGAATTTCAAGACCTATGTTGGTAAGTCCTTCTCCTAACCCGGGATAATCTCTAATGGCTCTTTTTTGTTCCTCTTCTGTCATGTTCACAAGCTTTTTACGACCTTCTTCAGTTTCTAAATAATACGCATCCATAGTACCAACAGCAACTTCAGTAGGAGTGAAGAGAAAAAGTATACTCACAGCCATTGATCCAAATCCAATACCGAATGATATGGGGATTCGTTTTTTTAAGACTTTTAGTCTCTTCTCAGCCTTTACTTTCGCAAACATACCTCCCCCCACCGTATATTGGAATGGGTTTTGCACATACGCAAGCCCCAGACGGGATAGGGTAAGGCCAAGCCTATTAGCTTCACCTAATTTAAGTATTGTATAACCAGCACTTACAAAGGCTATTAAAATTGAGCTCTTTCCTATCTCATCTCGATATTCACTTAAAAACTTTAGAGTGGCAAAAGCTAAGTCATTTTTTTGTTCTTCAGTTAAGTTTTTTTCAGAAATGGTTTCAGCAGCAGAAAAAGCGAACGTTCCTTGAAAAACCATGGTGAAAACCACCATTGTTGTTAAAATTGTTTTTTTCATTTTACTTCTCCCTTCTTTGTTTTGAAAGCCCAGGCTTTCAAGTTTTATTATATTTTCTCGTCTATACAGCCTAAGTGCAATCAATTGTGTCAACTAACTGCTAAAAGAACATAATAACATGTCGCATTAAAAAATTCAAATAAAAACACATTCAAATAGTATTTTTCGTTATCTTTTGTTGAATCAACATCTCAAATAGCTTTTATTTCGATTTGAGAAATTTCTACTCTCTCCAAAGTTTTATTGGACTGAGAGAAAGAACATCTGTGGGTTCCCGGAGGTTCTGGCAGTCTGTAAGAGAGCTTTTGAAGAGGACGGCTCTTCTAATTTACAGGCTCTTTAAGGCTCTTCAGATCAGATTCGACCTCCTCCGTCTTTCATAAATATAGACGGTAGCTCTTATGCCAGTCAAAGTCCTTTTGAAAGCTTTTAAAATCACTCTTTATAAGGCATCATAAAAAATAAGGCATCATAAAAAGGTGTATAAACTTTATACACTGACAAAAATTATCACACCACTTGTTAGAACTTCCATGCATTTTAACGTTTATCAACGATGAAAAACCAAAATCTTTTTCTTGACTTTTTTTATAAACTAGTCTAAAGTCTAAAGAAAGCCCTATTGAGTATTAAGCAAAGGAGACAAGGAAGTCTATCAAAAAGAAAAACAAGGAGGTTTAAAAAGTGAAAACAAAAAAAATTTTAAAATCCACATTAGAGGTTCGTAAGAACTTTCCTTACATTACATTAAATTTAAAGTCCTCGCTTTATTCTTTATTTCTAATTCTAAGCTTCCTGTCTTTCACCTCAGAAACAGTTCTATCGCAAACATCTACTGAAGAAGCTACTGAAGAAGAGAATCATAGGAGAGTTATGGCAAATCTAGTCAACCAAGTATTAATGCGCAGACTATTACTAGACCCTAAAGTTATTTTAAGGGAGGTTTTCCCACAAGAGTTGATAGAAAGTATAACACCTTATCAACGTGAAGAGTTGGCGAAAATCATTTTGATGGGAAAATTAGCAGTTGTAGATGTTGGCCTAAGGCGTATATGGCATATAAACAGGATATCAAAAACCTTAAGAAAGGGTCTTTTTCAAATAGACTTGGACAAAAATATACCCATGAAAAATTTGATAGAAATAGGAGCTTTCGATGTTCAAACATTGAAGAGGAAATTAAAGGAGCAGAACGCACAAGGTGACATAGAGGTGACAAAATTTCCTCAGAAACAACAGCCTGAAGAATCAGAAGAGTTAAGACTAATGCAAGCTTTGACTAATGCTAAAAAGGGCTATCATACTCATTTTACTCTTGCAGAAATTCTTGCAGAAGAATTTGTAAAAAACCCGAAACCATCGTTATCAGAACAATTAAAACAGAAAGATAGTATTTCCGCTTTGGCATTTTGGATAGAGAAAGTTTTAATGGATAGATTGAGGCTTGAAGGGTTTTATAGTGTTTTTGAAAGACCTATGATAAAAATTTTGTCAAGCTTTTACAAAATACACTATTTAACATGGGCTAGTTGGATTTTGGAATTGATTGAAAAAAGAGATTCTTATGCTTTTCGTAATGATTTGATAGGGGAAGTTTTATCAAAAAAGTCGATCATGAAATATTCTGGGTGGCTAATTATAGTTGAAACTCTAGAAAAGAAAATAGAAGAAGATATAAAAAGAAATAAAAAGCAAAGAAATAAAAAGCAAGGAATAATTGGCACTCAACTCGGTAATCTTCAGAAGAGAATTGTTGAATTAAAAAACACATTTACTTCCTTGCAAAACACATCGGAACAAACAAAGACGCTATCACAAAGAGAGCGTAACAATACATGTAGGAGCTTGTTTTAAAATATGCTGATTGATGATTGGCATGGCTCTCCCATTACTTTTTCAAAGGTTTATGAAAACATTCATCAAGGATTTTTAAGTTGGTTTATGGATTGACCTTCTATTAAAAAATCTGCCTCCTCAAAAGAATCTGTGGGAATTCACAGATTCTTTTGAGGGGAGGGGTGAGTTTTCATAAGATATGTTTATTTCATGTATATCTGTTTGTTGTGTGAATCGATTGATGGGTTAAAATAAGTGTGAAAAAATGAGGGTAAAATTTAAAATGAAAAAATCAGTTACACAATTTAATTTACAGGCTCATTAAAACGCCTTTTGAGTATACAAGTGAGCTTCGTTCTTAAAGAATAAAGCACAAAGAAAATCAAAATTACGAAAAAAAACTAAGTATGTGATAAGTTACTTGTAGTTTTATAAGAGCTTAGCTTTTGTACTTACTTTTTAAAGCCAGGATTTAATTGTTGTATTATCTCTAGCGACATCCTTTCTGGTACTTTTTTATCTGGTACTTTCTTATTTCTCTGTTATATTACAGTAGGTTAGCGAAGGATGTCGCAGTGAGGCCATTTGAAAGAAATTCTCTTAAAATCACTTGAAAAGAAAGTTTTTTTATATTATTATAACTGCATGTCTTTAAAAAAACCCAATCATTCAATTCCTAAAGCTGTATGGGCTTCGATTCAAGCTGTTGCTAAAGAAACTCAAGAACTGGCAAAGTCTCAAAAAGAGAATGCCAAAGCTCAAAAAGAGACTGACCGCCAACTCAAAGAAACCTCTAAAGTTCAAAAAGAGACTGACCGCCAACTCAAAGAATCTCAACAAGAAATCGCTAAAGCCCAAAAAGAGACTGACCGCCAATTCAAAGAATCTCAAAAAGAAACTGCAAAAGCCCACAAAGAAACAGAGCGTTTGTTAAAAGAGTCAAAACTTGAGACCGATCGTCAGTTTATAAAGTCTGATAAACGTATAGCAAAGTTAGACGAACTTTTCACAGGTCAATGGGGAAAGCTTATGGAGGCTCTGGCAAAAGGTGATTTAGTTAAACTTCTTCAAGAAAGAAACATTGAAGTACAGAGAATTCTTCCAGAGTCTTTTGGGACATGGAATGGGAAACCTTTTGAATTCGACATTATTGCATTTAATGGCAGTGAAGTGGTTGTGACAGAAGTCAAAACCACCTTACGTATAAGAGACTTAACTCATTTTTTTAAAAAGCTAGCAGATTTTAAAAAAATGTTTCCTGAATATAAAGACAAAAAAATCTACGGTGCTGTAGCTTATCTTAAATCCAATCAAAGTTCAGCTAGAAAGGCTGAGAAAGAAGGTCTTTTTGTGATTCGAGTTGTAGGGAACAGTGCTAGTATTATAAATCCCAAAGGCTTTAAACAAAAAAACTTTAGTAATACCAATTCCAAAAAATAATTCGACATTGAACTTAGGACCTCCTTTTCTTGTAACATCTCTTATCACACGACCTAGATAAGTATGAAGCTTTCTTTGCTGTCTTCGTGCTAAACGTATTTTTCTTGTATGAGCATAACGAGCATTCTTAAATAAACACTCCTTGGACTTTCTTTTATAGCTCTGACGTAAAACTAAACCCTCTTTTTTAGCCCTGTGAACTAAAGTCTTCAAAGCTTTGTAATAAAGACGGCTGTCTGTAGGAAAAGCTATTGCTTTCTCTTGAACAGTTGTATCAACAACTACATTCTCAAACTCTTTTTTTTTTTACAAAACCCTCTCTCAAAGCTAAATCAATGGTTTCCTCTAAGAGAACTTCTATCTTCTCAGCCCCCATCCTCTTTCTCCAGTTAGTCAATGAACTTCTATTACAGGGATCTTCATAAGAATAAAAAGGCTGACCACAAAAATACTGCCATTGAGGATTCTCTTTGAACATTTCTATTGTCTTCTCGTTACTTAAATTATAAGTGTATTTCAAGTATTGAAGTCCCACCATTAAACGAGTTGAAAGTCCTGAACGACCTTTTTTTTCATCATACTTCGAACCAAAAACTTTATCAAAACGACCCCAGTCTATTTTATTAGCTAAAATGACAAGCGGATGCTTCTTATGAGCAATGTCGTTTACTCTAAAATTAAGAGGGCTTCTCTTTTGTGTGCTGAACATATCTTTTGGCGTCATCTTTTTTCCTTTCTGTTTTGCAAGGTTTTTTATCTGTTTTTCCATTTCCTTGCAATTATTTTTATGCAAAAATTACAAAAAAATAAGTGTTTTTAGCTGTTTGTGCATTTTTCACGTTCGACTAACATAGAATTGAGAAGAAGAGTTGCTATGAGTAAGAGTCCTGAATCTAATAAAATTGTAAATGATAACCTAACAAACAAACTTTTGAATAATAACAAAGAGGAGAAGGAAAGATTATTTCTTACTTTCATTAAAGTTAAGAAAAATAAAGCTGTGATTAGCTTTGCAAAGCCTTTAAAACTTGATATTTCTCAAGCTTTTTTTGTTAAAAGATATGAAAGTAAAGAATCTAATCGAATACCTAGCAGTAAAAGTGTCGTTCTTGAGATAGTGGTAAAAAAATAAAGAATAACAAACCCTTAGTTGTTGAAAAAAACGGCATCCAGTTATCTAAAGATAAATATATTTGCCTCCTCAAAAGAATCTGTGGGTTCCCGGAGGTTCTTTTGAGGAGCCATATATTTTATGCAAATCAAAAATTCAATGTTAGCTAATTCGTTTTCTTAGACAGCTACTAAATGAGTAAATAAACTCTAAAGCCTTTTCCTGGGTACTGTAAATTAAATTGTGTAACTGATTTTTTCATTTTAAATTGAAGTTCTTCATTTTATGTACAGATATCAATAAATTATTAGTTTAAATTAATTTCTAGTTGAGATACAGTTTCTTCCATTCTTTTTCTTGCTAAATTTACATAATTTTTTTCTAGTTCAATTCCTATAAAGTTTCGATTCATTTCTTTGCAGGCGGCTCCTGTAGAACCTACTCCCATAAAAGGATCGAGAACCATACTACCTTCATTAGAAGCTATTTTTAATATATGTTTTAATACTTTTACTGGCTTTTGCGTAGGGTGTTTTAATCTTTCTTTTCCCATACAAATTGGAGTTTCTAAAAAATTATGCATTTCTTTTTGTGTAGTAAAGTTCCAAGTATGACCTTTATTCCATACACAGCAAATCAATTCACATGAGTTTAAAAAACCAGCTCTTCTTAATTTTGGTGGCGGATTCGTTTTATGCCATACCATAACCTGAAATGTATCAAATGCTGGATCAAGAGCCTTATGCCAATCTCCTAATAAATTATAAGCTGTAAATATAAAAATATTTCCTGTGGGTTTTATAATTCTCAAAAACTCTTTTTTTAGAACAGCAATATCAAGAACACTTTGATCCCAGACAGCTATGTCGTTATTGAGGACTTTTCTCCAATCAGCTTTGATATTCCCTGTGGAATAATTAGCAAGGTTGTAGGGTGGATCTGTGAGTATGAGATCAACACTTTCATCTTCTATTCTTTTTAATTTTTTATAGCAATTGCCATGAATGAGTTTCATCAATACCCCCTTATAATATTGCTTGATTTTTTACATTTTATATAGGTTTTGTTTTAATTTCTAATGTTTTTTGCTAAATCTATTCTAACTTCAGAAGGTTGGAGCCATGCGTAACTTACAATTACCTAACATATAGTGTTAAGCATTAATAATAATTTTGAATCAAAATTTTATGTTTATGGTTCTAGAAGGGTTAAGGTTGTAGGGAGTTCTTGTAGGTTTTTTATAAAGTGGTATTGAAATGCATCATTCTTTGAGACTCGGCTGATTTGCGAAGAAGGTAAAATAAAGTCTGTAAATCCTAGTTTTTTGGCTTCATTGAGTCTTTTTTCCAACATATGAACTTGTCTAACTTCTCCGGTCAGTCCTATTTCTCCTAAAAAGCAAGCACAGGTTTTAATTTTAAGAGATTTTTCTGAAGAAATAAGAGCTGAAAGGATAGCTAGATCAGCACTAGGTTCTGAAATTTTAAGCCCTCCTACAACATTAATAAAGATTTCCTTTTGAGATAAGGGCAGGGAGAGGTATTTTTCTAAAACAGCCGCTAAGAGATGAATTCTTTGTAAATCGTAGCCTAAAGAGGTTCTTCTTGGAAATTGAGAGGGAGAGGTGACTGTCAGAGCTTGGACTTCACATAAAATAGGCCTTGTTCCTTCTAAGGAAGCAAAAATACTTGAACCTATGTTAGCTTCTTCTTGGTTTCTTTCTGCTAAGAAAAATTCAGATGGGTTTTTTACTTCTTTAAGACCTGAAGAGTTCATTTGAAAAACACCTAATTCATGTGTAGGACCAAAACGGTTTTTTAAAGCTCTTAAAGTGCGATAATAGGAATCTCCTTCAAACAATAAAACAGTATCCACCATGTGTTCTAGGACTTTAGGTCCAGCAAGGTGTCCTTCCTTTGTGATATGACCGATCACAAAAACTGTAAAACCTTCTTGTTTAGCTAAGTTCATCAATTGGTTAGAACATTCTCTGACTTGAGAAACAGAACCAGGAGCTGAGCTTAAAAGAGATAGATAAACTGTTTGAATGGAATCAACGATAAGTAGCTTAGGTCTTTTTTTTCGTGTTATTTCTGAGATGGCTTCTATTTGATTTTCGGAAAGAACTTCCACGTTATCGCCTTTAAGACCTATCCTTTGAGCTCGTGAACTAATCTGTTCTTCACTTTCTTCTCCTGAAATATAAAGTGTAGGTAAATTAAGATAACAAGCCATTTGTAAGAGAAGAGTGCTTTTTCCAATACCAGGTTCTCCTCCTAAAAGGACATAACTTTGAGGCATAAGACCTCTTCCTAAAACACGATCTAGTTCTTTTATACCTGTAGAGTATCGTTTGATATTTTTTGAAAATTCATTAAAAACTCTAGGTTTTTTTAAGTTTTTAACAGTTTTATTTTGGCTTTGAACCTCTTCTACCAGTTGGTTCCACTCATCGCACTCTTGACAACGACCCTGCCATTTTAAATACTGAGTTCCGCAGTTTTGACACCTAAAGATAGTTTTCTGTAAGCTTTTCTCCATTTTCCTACTTTAGCCTTATGAGATTGTTTTTGTGAAATAAAAAGAAAGTTTTACAAATAGCGTCTATCAAAAAGAGAGATTGTCCGTAAAATCGTTAGGTTTTGAAGAAGAGGTTCCCCTGATCTAAACTCAGGGTATTATTAACACGAGTTTCGACTTTTTTCAGGGCTAAAGGCTAGCCGATATAAACAAACACCTCAAATAAAACTATGTAAACTTTTTATAGTGATGTAATTTTTACCTCTTCAAAAAGGAAAGTAGAGAACTTCTTCTTAAGAATGAGTCCGACTTCAACGTTTTCCACTACTCTGTAAAAACAGATCGAAGGCAAAAAGAATGTAACGAGCTTTTTAAAGATATTGTTTTATTTCGGATACAAAATCCTGCAAGTAAGAAAAAGACAGTTAGGAACTGTTAAAAAAATAACTTAGACACTTTAGTGGGGTAGTATTTTATAATTCCACTCGCCATGAAATCCTCCTTCTTAAGAAAAACTTATAAGAGAAATTTAAACTTGGATAGGGCGGTCAGATAACCGAGTTATACCAATTACAGAAAATCATACCCTTGAATCTGTGTAACTAAATCTTTTTTCGACATGACTCTAAAAATTTAACAGAGTTTTATCAAAAAGCCAGGACGCAATGCGTTAAAAGAATGTCGAATTAATTTTTGGAAATGGTATTACGACATACATGGCAAAGTCGTTGAAAAAAGATTAAGGGGCAAAGCTCTTTCGTGTCATCTTAATGCGTCTATGAAAAAGTATGTCAAGAAAAAACACTTCTCCATTTACAAAAAATATAAAAATTTTTGCCTCCTCAAAAGAATCTGTGGGTTCCCGGAGGTTCTGGCAGTTTTCCAAGGTTATGATATAAGGCGATTTTTATAGCTTTAGAGGTTCTAAAGCCGTAAGATTTTCTCATAGTGAGTTTTACTTTGTTGTTTAAACCCTCTACAATCCCTGAGGAGAAGGCTTTTTTAGCCTTGAAGTAATTAAGAATAAGTAGCTTATGTCTTTGTATGGTTTTTGCTTTTCTTTTCATAGGTTCAATTTTTGAAAGCATGACTCGTCTCGTCCAACTGTCTATAAATTTACCAGCCCAAGTTGGTGAAACATAGGTCCATAACTGTCGGAAGTCTTCTTTTAAAAAATAACAGCGGATACTTTTTAAATTGTACTGTATTAAATGCCTTAATTTTACTTTTTCATAAGATTTTAAATTTTCTGCATTTTTTAACAAGGGCCATCTAGCTTTTGTTAAAAGGGGTTCATACCCGTCTTCTTTCATTTTTTTGTGTTCTGAAGCTCTCACTTCGTCTAAAGCCTTATTGAGTCTTGCTACGATATGAAACCGATCTAATATGTGTAAAGCTCCACTTGCCCTCTCCTTTATGACTTTTAAATAAGGCTTCCACATATCAGAACACACAAACCGTATATCTTTTGACTTCTCTCCTAGTAAATCAAAGAATTTTCTAAAACTCTTTTCTGTTCTTTTTTCTCCTATCCACAACAAGCGTACACGGGTTTTGCTTATTTCATAGACTAAGGTGAGATACTGATGGTTCTTTTTCCATTGTATTTCATCTACACCTATAGCTTGTATTCCCTTTAAAACCCTTTGTTTTAAACCATATTCTACGACCCATTCTACCGAAGCATAGACCTGATTCCAACTGACATGAAACTTACAAGAAACCTCTTTCCAAGACAGGTGACGACACCAGTCTGCTAAATACTTCATGTAAAAGATCGTTAAACTCTTCTTACCATCGGCCCAAGGTAAATACTCAACTTTTACCCCACAGCAAGGACAATTAACTCTTCTTACAAAATAAACAAAAAACACCCTGTAACTTAAAATAGGAAGGGATTCAAAGTCCCGTGATGATTTACTGCTGTCATACACTGAACAGGGCTTCTTACAAACACTACAAAAAGCTTGGCCATTTTTACGAGCCTTAATAGGAACATTAATTGACTTTCTATCTTTTGAAAAATAAATGTCTCCGTATACAAAAGACTTCCATCTTAAACAATCATTTAGTATAGTCTTCAAAAGCATCTCTTCCCTCCTTTTTTTTTTTTTTGAATAACATTTTAAGGCATCTGGGAAGTAGGTGCTTCTTTTTTAAAATTTTAATGTAACACAGCAAATAAAAGCAAATAAAATGAATGTTTTTGAGTTCAATCACCGGAGGTGATAGAGGCCAGTAAGGGCCTCAAAGAACTCAAAAATACAAGATAGGATTCTTACTCTTACTTTGATTAATATGAGCCTTTTTGGGGGATTTCTAGCTACTTTTCACCCACAGATTCCCGGGAGGAGCCAAATTTTTTTTGCATACGGTCACGAATATTCTAATCACCTAAGAGAAAGCTTCCTGTATTTCCTTTCCATTTTTAATGATTCTTCCTTTATACATTTTAAAAAAAAGCCTCCTCAAAAGAACCTCCGGGAACCCACAGATTCTTTTGAGGAGGCCCCTTTTTTAAAGGTCTAACGGGATTACGGACATCCTCGTCTTACCAAAAGACTAGAAAATTTTGTCTTATCAGGTCTTGATGAGGGTTTTTTGATAAAATGGAAATATCTTAGAATTTAAGATCATAAGGAGAAGACGTTTTTATGCTAAAGCTAAGGAAGGCTTTTTTGCCTGTCCTCATTTTGTTTTTTTCCAAAGGCTCTTGGGCTTTTTTTCAAGTTGACTGGAAAGACATCCAAAAAAGTATTGAGAGTAAAAACTACAATAAAGCCATCAAACAGCTTAAGAAAATAAAAACAGAAGACTCTCTTTTAGGGAACAAACACTTTGCTTTAGGAAAGATTTTTTTAGAAAGAAAGGAAAAAGAAAAAGCTTCTTGGCATTTTAGACAGTATTTTTTTTATGAGCAAGCCTTATCGGTTTATACTTACTTTTATTTGGGGCAAATTAATTTTCAAGAAAAAAAAATAAAAAAAGCCAAGAGGTTTTTTCTTAAGTCTTTAGCAGAAAATCCCAATAGGTTTTTAAAAAGACAAATCAATTTGTACTTAGCTAAAATAGATATGAGTGAAAATAAGTACCTAAGTGCCTATAGAAGATTAAAAAAACTTGAAAAACGTTGGAGAAAAAGCTCTCTTTATCCTGATGTAGTTGAAAGCTTAGCTATTACTCAATATCATAGAAAAAAACATTACAGCACATGCCATTGGATTCAAAAGCTTTATACTAAATACATTGATTTTGAAAATATTGACTTCAAAGATGGTTACTTAACTTTAAAGGGCTTTAAAGCTAAATGTGTAACAACTTTAAAAGATCAAATGAAACGGATTAGAAGATTGCAGTGGGCAGGTCTTTTTGAAACCTCTTGGAAAGAAATTGAACTTTTAAGAAAAAAACCTACTCGTTTCACAGACTATGAGTTAGATTTTTTGCAAGCCTATCATTTAACTTATGAAGGGCATCTTGATCAATCCTCTAAGATTCTAAAAAAATACGAAAAAGAGAAATGGAGCAACTGGGATTATCTTATTTTTGTAGGAAAAGTGGCTGTTAAATCAGGAGATTCTCCCCTTGCACTCAAATCCTTTTATAGAGCCTCTCAAGTAGCTAAGTCTTTGAAAGAAAAGAAAGAGGCCCTTTTTGATAGAGCTTTTGTAGCTTATCAGTTTAAAATGTACGAGGAATCATACAAACAGTTTCTGTCTTTTTATGAAAAACATTCCTCTAAAGAATCCTTACGTAAGAAAGTTCTGTGGTATCTTGGCTGGACTCAATACCTAAATCACAACTTTGAAAGCTCTTTAATGTACTTTGAAAAACTCCTTAAGATCTTCAAAAAAACCCCTTTAGCTTATGAATCATCTATAGAAAAAGTTAGTTACTGGAAAGCTATGGCTATGAATCATTTAAAACAGTATGACAAAGCACAAAAGATTTTCATGAAATTAAGTCAAAACTCTCTTCTAACTTACTACTCTTTTCTTTCTTATTACCGATTAAGAGAAATTGCTAAAAAAAGCTCTGTGAAAATGTCTTTTATGAGAGGAGCTTCTGTTTCTGATTTCCTTGATTATCAGGATAAGGTGAAGATTATAGCACGTTCTCTTTCTTCTTTAGACAATGAAGGAGAGGGTGGTGATTATGAAAAAAGTCTTTCAGAGCTAGAGACCAAACCTTCCAGAAACTCTGAAGAGGACGATTTAGATAAGTTAAAAAATGGGTTTTTTTTCTTTTCATCTCCATCGAAGAAAAAAATAAAAAAGAGAAATAAAGTTTTTTTCAATAGAGCCAGTAATTTAAAAACTTTAGGGTTTAAGTCATTAGCAATTAAAGATTTTTACGAAGTAGAAGTCAACACTTCTGATCTTTCTTTATTAAGAATTTTAATGGGAAATTACCACGCCCTAGGAGCTTATCATCGCTCAGCTTATATTGCTGCTATTTATTTTTCAAAAACACGTAGTCAGTACGGGATCGAAGGAAGCCACCTCCTCTGGTCTCACGCTTATCCTGAGGCTTATAAGAAGTATGTTGTTAAATACACTCAATACTTTTTTATTCCTAAAGAGCTTGTATGGAGTATCATGAGAGCTGAGACTTTTTATCGTTTTGATGCTGTTTCTCCTGTGGGAGCAAGAGGCTTAATGCAACTTATGCCTTATACAGGACAAAAAATTGCAAGTCTATCCCATGTAAGCTTCTCTAAAGAAAAACTTTTTTCCCCCCGTTTTAATATTCACTTAGGCTCCCATTATTTGTATAGGCTCAGGAAGAAATTTAAAAGAAAAATCCCTCTTATCGTAGCATCCTACAACGCAGGGCCTCATAATTTAGAAAATTGGATTTATCGTTTTGGAGACTTATCTGTGGATAGCTTCATAGAGCATATACCTTTTCTTGAAACAAGAAGGTATGTGAAGAAAGTCATTCGTAATTATGGTATTTATAGTTTACTTTATGGTCGTTCTTCTTTTAAAATGAATTGGCTTACTCAAACTCTTGAGCTTTCTATTCGTAAGCCTTCTACAAGAGAAAGTTGGGAGCCTATCTGATGATGAATGTTAAATTATCTTTTTAAAAGAACCCTCAGCTTTATTTTCATTCTTTGGCTTATTTTAACAGCCAACTTTTTTCTTTTAAGATATCTTCCAGGATCTGCTTTTGAAGAAGAAAGGCCTTTGGATCAAGTTGTTAAAAAACAATTAGAGATTCAATATCAATTGGATGAAACTTTATGGGTACAATATCAGCACTATTTCCTATCTTTATTGAAGGGACATTTTGGAAAATCTTATTTCCATCAAGGTTATGACGTGGGTGCAATTTTAAAAGAATCTTTTACTGAGAGTTTAAAGCTAGGATTTGTTACTCTTTTGGTTTGTTACTCTTTAGGTATTTTTTTAGGGTTTATAGGTTTTTTATATCATAACAAATGGCCTGAAAAGTTTGTGGTCTTTTTTTGTGTTCTAGGAGCTTCTTTACCCAACTTTTTAGTGGCTGCTTTTGCTATCTTATTGTTCAGCCTTCAACTCAAATGGCTTCCTGTAGCTCTTTGGGGTACACCTTCTCATTTTATTTTACCTGTGATGTGCTTGTCCTTAAGACCTATGGCTTTTATAGCTCAATTGACTTATTTTAATTTTGTGGATCAGATAAAAGAACCTTATGTTCAAACAGCCTTTTCAAAAGGTCTTTCTGTGACTCAAGTTCTTTTTAAACATATTCTTAGAAACGCCATCTTGCCGGTCTTAAGCTACTCAGGCTCTCTTTTTTCAGGCATTTTAACAGGCTCATTTGTTGTAGAAAAAATTTTTGCTATACCTGGTCTAGGCTCTCAAATGACCTTGAGTATTTTCACTCGTGATTATCCTTTAATCTTAGCTTGTGTATTTATTTTTTCTTTTATACTTTGTTTTGTAAACTACTTAATTGATCTTTCCTATTTGCTCTTAGACCCTAGGATAAAGTATGAGGTATAAAAAAAGTTTTTGGTTTTTAGTTATTTTTTTTCTTCTATGCTTAACAGTCGATCTATGGGCTCCTTATTCTTCTAATGAGCAAAATATAGATAAAGTCTTAGAAGCACCAAGTTGGCTTCATCTTATGGGTACTGATGATTTAGGAAGAGATGTTTTGTCCAGAACATTTTATGCTAGTCGCCTTTCTTTTTCACTAGGCTTTATAAGTAGCCTTTTAGCAGTTTTGATAGGTTTTTTCTATGGTATTTTTTCAGGATGGATGGGGGGCAGATGGGATGAGATTTTAATGAGAGGAGTAGAGTTTTTTTCTTCTCTACCGACTCTTGTGCTTTTACTTTTATTTAAGGTGATTTTAGAAAATATGTATGAAGGACAAGTAAACAGTTATTTTATTCTTTGTATCACTTTAAGTTTAATAGGATGGAGGACTACGGCTAGAGTGATGAGAGGACAAGTGCTTCAAATGAAAGAGATGAGCTTTATAGAATCGGCTAAAGCCTTAGGGGCTAACAACTTTAGAATCATCTTTTTTCATCTTGCCCCTAATTTGAAATCCCTTTTATGGGCTTTGTTTATTTTTCAATTGCCAGCACACATTTTATTTGAAAGTTTTTTAAGCTTTATAGGTTTAGGATTTGAACCTCCTGAAGCCAGTTTAGGAGTTCTTATGAGTGATGGTTGGGGTCATTTCTATACAGGCTCTTTCTATGTAATACTTTTTCCAGCCTTCCTTTTATTCCTAATCATCCTAGCTCTTCAAACTTTATCTTATAATTTAAGAAAATCAAAACAAACAATTCTCTTTTAATGGAGTTGTTTTTAACCCCATTCTTCTTGTTACTGAAGGCTCAGCGTGCAACAAAGCTCTTTTTTTGATAACAAGGCTTCCATAAAAAATATTGTTTACATAGGACTCTATGTTATCAAAACATTTTGACAAAAACTCTGACCCTCCTCTCTATGTGTGGGTTTTGAAATGCAATCAGTTATTTAGGATAGTCTTTAAAAACATCTCTTCCCTCCTTTATCTTTTTTAAATAAGTATTTTAAGAGTAAGTCGGTTTTTTAACAGCCCTTGATTCCTACGAGGAGGATGTTTCTTAGATTTTAAAGGAGAAGTTTTTATTGATCTTATTGTACATTTTCCTAAGGTCTTCCCTATTACAAAAATATAGAGAAGTTCTTGTGAATGATTTCTAGTTTTTTTGTAACTGCTCACCTACATTGTTCAGTTATCCCTAACTTTAGACCTGTTTTAAGATAAAAGTCTTGCTCTTACAGATTTTCTTTTAAATACTTTTTTCAAATGACAATAAATAAGACCTCCATCAGAAATGAGATTGAAAATATAAGAAGTGACTTTGATAAGTTTGCAAAGAAAGGTTCTGTGCCTACTGAGATTTCTGTGGTTTTTGAATCTCTCTTTAAGGTTGTGAACATTCTGATTGCTGTGCTTTTAGAAAAACAGGTTCGAAAAAATTCCAGCAACAGCGGTCTTCCTCCTTCGCAAGATTTTAGTCGTCAAGGGAATCGTAATAAGAAAGCTAGTGGGAGTCAGAAAAAGGGCTCTAGACTTGATAACAGTAAAGATACAAACAGTGAGGAGACTGTCTCTCCCTCAGAGTGTTCTCAGTGTGGGATGTTTTTAAAGACAGCAGAGGTAAAAAGCCTTGAGAAGCGTAAAAAGATTGATATTTTTTATGAAATTCAGACCCATACTGTAACTTCTGAAGTTAAGGATTGTCCCTCATGTGGAGCTAGAAATAAAGGTCAATTCCCTAAAGGTATGAGTGGTCCTCTTCAGTATGGTATAGGCATTAGAGCTTCCATCATCAATTTCATTATAGTTCAGATGCTGTCTTTTCAACGTGTTGGGGAACATTACATGGGGCTTATAGGTCGAATGATTTCTCCTGCAGTTATGTTGAGATACATTGCTGAATTAGGAGAGTTTCTTAAAAGTTGGGAAGAGCAGATGAAAGAAAAGATACTTGAATCAGAGGTCATTCATGTTGATGAGACCTCTATGAGGGTTAAGGGTAAAAACTACTGGATTCATACTTATAGTTCAGGAGAATTAGTCTTGCAGTTTCTCCACCTTTCAGGTGGAAGGGAAGCCATAAAAGATATTGGTCTCTTGGATAGATATGGAGGAGTGCTTGTGCATGATTGTTGGAGTCCTTACTTTTGTTATGATAAGATAACTCATGCTTTGTGTGTGGCTCACCTTTTGAGAGAGCTTAAATTTATAGAAGAAAGCAATGGATTCAAATGGGCTACAAATCTCAAAAAACTTCTTAAAGAGACTGTGGAGTTAGTTCATAAAAAAGAGTCAAGAGTTCTGACTCAAAAAGAGTACGAAACTCTTCAGAGAAGGTATCCTGAATTCTGTTAATTTTGGTACTAGGTTTTTATTCGGCCCTCGTAATGCGTCGCATTAGTCGGAGGGGATTTTACAACTTAAAGCTGTGTGGGATTTCCCGAGTCACATTAAAAGCTTTATAAAGGCTCTTTTGCTTACCGGACAACTCTCCTAATCTTGTTTGTCCTGTGGCCAATTTATAGAACTTTAATTTATCTAAAATTTTATAGACCTCTGTTTTTGAAAATTTCTTGTACAGATTCTTTTCTTTCATCACATTATTTATGTGAGAGATTAAAATTAAAGCTATAAAGTTAATAAATAAACTTCCTCTCATGGTTTGTAGCGAATGAGTCCTCGTTCGCTTTTCATTTATATCATGCTTGAAAGACAAAAAAATCTTTTCAATGCTATCTTTGTTTCTATACAACTCTAAGATCTCATCTTTTGAAAGCTTTTGATCGCAATCGGTAAGTAAAATCAACACACCCATTTTTCGCATCTGCTTTTTAATATAATCCAAATCTCTCAAAATAAAAAAACCTCCCTTTTTCTTGACAACTGTAAAGCGCTTCTTGGCACTCTTTAAGGTTTCTGCTATGCACTCATCGCACTCTTTCTTTGTCCTAAACTTCTTCTTAGAAAATCTTCGCTCAAAATAATCCAACTTCAATAGCATTTCATTTTTTTTAGACACCCTTCTCTTTTCATCCAAATATATATGAGCCATACAACGAGTCTTTCCAATTTTAATTTCTCGTCTGCAGTAAGAATAAACTTGACCACGGAATACAAACGAAGAGGGAATTGAATCAAGCTCCTTACTCACAGATCCCAATAAAGCATGGGATAGACTCGTACTAAAGCTCATAGGGACGATGTACGATGAAGCCTCCCTGTTTAAATCTTTTATGTTTTCTTGGCTGTAAAACCCTTTATCTAAAACAAAACACTTCAAATCTAAATCGTATTCCTTGGCTAACTGTAACACGCTCCTTAATGACACAACATCAGTAATACTGCCCGGATACAATCGATAACCCAAAGGAAGGCTTGAACTTCCTTTGCCTAAACCTTCCTTGCTCTGACTTAAAACTCCTAAATTGACTTGATGAACTTCCCCTGTTTTTGCGGACAGTCAATTTTCTCTTAAAGTCTCCATAAAATGGAGGTAAAAGAAAGAATGGAAAAAGTAAAACAGTACTCGGAAGAGTTTAAAAAGCAAGCCATTGAATTGGCAGAGGAAATAGGTGCAAAGGAAGCCTCAGAGAAGCTAGGACTGAGAAATTTCCAAGTGATAAGCTCTTGGAAGCGTTTTCTAAAGCCTGAAGTAGAAAGACAAGCTTCCCATGACTTGGCTTCGGCATTGGAGGAAATAAAGAGGTTAAAAAAGGAGCTGGTCTATGAGAGGCGGAGTGTAGGTATATTGAAAGAGGCAGCGGCTTTTTTTTCAAAGGAAATCCTGAAATGAGATTTAAGGCTATGTTTTATGTAAAAGAGAAAGGGCATCCAGTGCTTCGCATCTGCGAATTATTAAGAGGATCTCGTTCTGGTTTTTATAGTTTTTTAAAAACCAGGGGAAAGCTTGAAAAGGATAAAAATCTGGAGAAAAACATAGAATCTATTTTTAAAAAAAATAAAGGCTGTTATGGTTCCCCCAGGGTGTATAGGGAATTAAAGCGTTGCGGAGTGAGTGCTGGAGAAAACAAAGTAGCTCGAATTATGAAACTAAAGAATCTCAGTGCCCGTCAGAAAAAACCCTATGTTCCTAGAACAACAAAGAATAACCCTCTCATGATTAAGTCTCCTCGGTTGTTTAAGACAGGACAGAGCCAAGCAGGAAAAGAAAACCAGGTATGGTGTTCGGATTTAACCTATATTCCTTTTAGAGATAAATTTCTGTATTTGGTTGTATTTTTAGATGTCTATAATCGAGAGATTAAGTCTTGGAAGCTCTGTGAGAGCTTGGACGGGGTTCATTCAAAACAGGCTCTGAGAGCCGCAGTCCAATCTGTTTCTGGGAACTTAGAGGGCTTGATAATCCACTCGGATCAAGGGGTTCAATATTGTTGTGAAGGGTTTAGAAAAGAATTGAAATTCTTTGGCCTCAAGCAATCTATGTCTAGGAAAGGAAATTGTTATGATAATGCGTTTGTGGAGAGCTTTTTCCATACGTTGAAGGATGAACTGGAATACAAAGACTGTACAACGAAGGAAGAGTTGGAGAAAAAAATTGCAATTTACATGGATTGGTATAACAAGGTAAGAATGCATTCTTCCTTGAAATACATGAGCCCAAAAGAATTTAAACAAAGGAGGGCTTTAAGAACATAAAAACTGTCCACTTTTTTGGGGGAAGATCATGATCCAAAGACTCACCATCTCGATTATAACCCCTTTCTAAAAACTCATTCTCAACACCATAAGAAGATATAGATGTAATATCAAACATAAAAACTCTGGAGCTTTCTCTGTGTACACCAATCCACTCCATAAAAAATCTCTCCACTCTCTGCTCGTCTAAACCTATAGATAAAAGAAAATTACTTATGTCCGGTGAATTAAGACAATTCTTGGAAGAAACAAAAGATTCTTGACACCAATACGGATAAAGATAATAAGCTTCCCCCCTAATTACTTTAAAAAAAGACAAATAAAGAACCTTCTCATATTCTTTCGGAAAAACTTTCTTTAACACCTTCACTAAATTTAATTGCTTGCTGATCTCTCGCAAAAGATGCACCCCCCCCCAACACCTACAGAACCTATAGGATGTTTGTTCAACTTGGCTTCAAGCCTCCCCGTAGATTGATTCTTCTTGCCCAAATAAACTCTTCTCTGACGAGATTGTTTTTTTTCTTTGTCCCAGTAGCTGCTTATCTCATATACATAGATGCTTCCATTTCTTTTCTCTTCATACCTATAAGACATAGTTCAATTTGAACTATGTTTTAGGGGCTTTGTCAACTCCCTATTGATGGCTCAAAACTCTTAACGACAGAATCAAATTTCAATCCAAAAATAGAGCCTATGAAAAACATAGCTTTAAAAAAACCTATAAAAACAGTGTGTTATAAGTTCTCCAGAAAAACTCAATGAGACTAAATTAACTCGTTCTTATGATTTATCATGAGTATTCTGTTGAAAAAAACAGGCTCTTAGTCCTGAAACCTAGTACCAAAATTAACAGATTTCAGGAAGGTATAGGAGTATTCTTACAAAAGGCTTAAAAGAGCTTCCAGAATTTCCTAAGAAAAATGGCAAGAAAGGACGAATAAAGCATACACAAGCTCAAAACCTTTGGCTGCGATTTAAAAAGTATGAAGCAGAAATACTGTGTTTTGCTAAAAGAAAGAACGTAGATCCTACTAATAACAGAGCTGAAAGAAATCTAAGAATGACTAAGGTGAAAAAGAAAGTGTCAGGGTGTTTCAGAACAGAAGAAATGGCGAAATATTTTTGTCGCATTACCAGCTATGTTAAAACAATGAGAAATAGAGGGTATTCTTCTTTAGAAGCCATCTCTATGGCTTTAAATAAAAACTTAAAGGGGTGAGCAGTTACGTTTTTTTTTGTATTTTGATTTTCTTTGTGTTTTATTCTTTTAAGAACGAAACTCTCTTGTATACTCAAGAGGCGTTTTAACAGGTATTTTATCGAGGGAGTTTTCCACAGTCATTAAAACATAGTCCTTAGGATCCAATTCCACCTTCTTACAACTTTCCACAATAATGTAAAGCGTTATTGCTGTTTCAGACCCTCTCTGAGTCCTTGACCCATGAAAGTTCTTTCTTCCCATCACAGAATGTCGAATCGTTCTTTCTGCCTCATTGTTTGTCATAGGAATTTTCTCATTATCTAAAAATAAATTTAAACCACTCCAAGTTGCTTAATGATCTCTTTTTATATTTTCTCCAATCGATCTTTTTGAGACATTTTCCCATAAAACCTCCAAACCATACTTGTTTTTTATTTCTAAGGGTCTTAGGTTACAGGAAAGCATCTTGTGTTTATCAATGAATTGCTAGACCTTAGTTAAGCTTAGAGGCTTAGCCTGCAACAAAGCCGTAGAATAACAAAAAAATAGATACCTTAAAATTTATAACCAAAGACACTATAAAAAAGATTTTATTTTCTTTTGAACCTCTAGAAAAGAGGCTTCTGTATCCCCTTTAGCTTTTGTAAAATCTAAGTCAAAAAGACTCCATGTAGGAACGAGATGATAATGAAAGTGTGGAATCTCATAACCTAAAATGGCTGTCGATACTCTTTTACACTGTGTGGCTTTTTTTAAAGCTTTCGCTATGATTTTAGCATTTTCAAAAACTTTAGAGTAATAAGGCTCAGGAACATCAGGAAAATAATCCATCTCTATTTTGGGAATCACAAGAGTATGCCCTTTTTTTATAGGACGATTGCTTAAAAAAGAATAAGTCCACTCATCTTCAAAGATCTTATAAGAAGGAAGTTTGCCATCAATAATTTTTTGAAAAATGCCACTCATTTTAAATTTTACCTAAAATTGTCAAGTTTTCTTGAAATAAAATCTTTTTACCAACACCATAAACTGTAACTTGTACTTTTATATTACCTCCTAAATCTTCTTTTCTAATAAATTCCACACGAGGTTTTAAAACAGTATAATTAATCATAGAGGCTTTTCCTACTATTTGTCTTGGGTTAGGGTAGGTCTTCCAATGGTTAGGATAAAGGAAGCTGTGTAGGGGGCTTGTTGTAATTTCAAAAGTCTCTTGAGCTATGTCTGTTTTAAAAACTCTCATGATTTCACTAAAATGTCTATCTCCGGAAAGAAACAAAAGAGGTTGAGAGAATCTCTTTAACCTGTTTTTGAACTTTACAAACGCTTGAGGATGGTTTCTCTCATAGCTTTCCCACGGATAAACGCCTCCAAAAAATTGTCCTCCAGAAATAAGCCATGATGGTTTTTTATGCTTTTGTAATTGTCTCGTAAGCCATTTTTCTTGGAGTTCACCAAAATGGGATTGAATTTGATTTTCAGGAGAACTCCTGAAAGAGCGGTTATCTAAAAAGAGAAAATTTTGTCCAAAAGCTGAAAACAAAGAGGAAACCCCAGGCCCTTTTTCTAAAGGCTTTTGTGCCCAAAAAAGTTCAAAAACCCTCTTGCTTTCTTTTGCGTACCGAAAAGAACTATCACCATCGTTAATTCCAAAATCATGATCATCCCAAACTGCTAAAGTAGGAAATAACGTACGACTATAGTAAAAAGGAACATGCAGTCTTGTTTCTATATAACGTTTAAACATCCGTTGAGGATTTACAGCCTCTTTAGCAATACGTTTGAGTCGATAACTGGAATCTACATATACATTGTCTCCTATAAGAAAAATAACATCAGGTTTATGATAAATAATATTCGACCAAAGAGTTTTTTGTTGAAAGACTTGCTTTCCATCATGAATACAAGAGCCTACAACAATAGTAGGGTTAGCCTTAGAAAGATCAAGGGCTTTAAAAACCCTTTCGTCTATAACCTGAAGATTTTCATCAATAACCTCTAAAATGTAACTTTTTTTTAACGACAATCCTGAGATTTTAAGTTTTAGAATCCTCCAATTACGAAAGGTCACTGTCTTAAAAGGCTTGACTTCTCTTCTTGTACGAGAATTTCCTTTTTCATAAACAAAATAACGATTTTTTTGGCCTGTGACTATAGAGATATGGGTTTTTTCTTCGTTAGTATAACCCTGTACAATAGAAACATAATTGTATCTTTCACTTTCAAGGTGATCTAAAGAGGATCGACGTATAGGGTCACGAATGTATCCATGAGAATTGAGGTTTACGCTTTGGCAAGATGTTGTGATACAACACAAGAAACTAAAAAAAATAAAATGATGAAATAGTTTCAGATCTGTCCTTTCTTTTCTTTAAGTTCTATAACTTAAAACTTAAGTTTTCGTTATACTTTTTTATCAACCTATTTCTTCCTCGCTCTATAGAAAAGTTTAGGTTTATTTTTATCCTTAATTCTTTATTTGTCCTTCTCTTTTTTGCGAAAAAACTTGACTTTGTCTAGTTATTACAACATTTAGATGCAGCAAGTCAGACTGCAACTTCATTCTTTCATGATGGGTTGATAAGGACTGTGATTAAGTCGTTTCCACTTGAGGTGACACCATTCCTATTGCAGTGTATTACCTTCAGTTACACAATTTAATTTACAGGCTCATTCTAGACTTTCATCCTAAAAACTCTAATTCTGTCAAATTAAAACCCTTATGACCTCAAAAGATTTATTTACCCCTCCCTCTAAATTCAAGTATACTTTGTCCCTCTCTTCCTGACAAAATAAGAGAAAACCCCTCCTTTTCTAGCTCTTCAGTAGAAATATCTACACGCACTATGTACTTTCTGCTCCACCGATCCATATTAGGATACAAGAAACGTGCTTCGTTATAATTTCGAGTGTATCTTTTAATCTTAAATTTATATCTTTTTGACTTATAAAGGAGAAAAAAATTCCAAAGTGAAACTTGATTTTGAAGGTTTGAATCATTTCTGTTAGGAGTGTAGAGACTCACTAAAAATTCAGACCTTTTTTTAACCCTCCTAGTTTGTTTTTTAAGCTCTTCATTGTACTTATCATTAGCCCATTGAAAATAAAACCTTTGTTTCTCCAATTGTGCCTTTCTTACAACAGTACTCAAAAAAACAGCCCTAAAAGTGTAAATTTCATCAGGCAATTCGTACTTTCGATCTTTTCGAGTATAAGAGGCTATAATCTTACTATATTCTTTATTATTGATTTTTCTATTTTCTATTAAATGAAACTTATGATGAGAACAGCTTATTCCTCCTAAAATAACTCCTAAAATAACAATAAACTTCATATTTTCAACCTTTCTTGTGCCCATTTGATAACTTCATTATAAAGACCACCACCTTCTTTTTCAAAAAATAAATCATGCTTTAAGTTTTTATAAACAAGAAATTTTTTATCTTTTTGAGAAGACCCTAGTTTTTCAAAAATTTTCTTATGCTCTCTGTGCTTGAAAATAGGGTCTTGTTGGGAAGACACAAACAGAACAGGAATTTTAATCTCTGAGGCTAGTTCATAAGATTGATGCATCTTATCCCGCATCTGTAAAAACAAACGAGAACTAATTCTTCTATGAAAGAACACGTCTTTTTTAAAGGCCTCAATAGCTTTTTTATTACGAGTCAAGTCTTCGTAGCGAATTTCGTTGAACATTGTAATGCGAGGAAAGTACTTGGCTGTCCATTCAGCAATACGTTCTTTAAATTTAGGAATTTCTTTTTTAAAATCACCTATAGCAGGACAGGTAAGTACCATGCCGGATAAATTTTGTACTCCGTAGCCAATAACAGTATCAAAACAAATAAGCCCTCCTATAGACTGTCCTAAAAGAAACAAAGGTTTTTTGATTTTCAAGGATTCTCTTACGTGCCTTATAAAAAGGTAGAGATCTTTTTCGAAGTGGGAGAACTGTCCTACAAAGCCCCTTTGGCCATCAGAAAGCCCATGTCCTCTTAAGTTCAAAAGAATAGTCTGAAAACCATTTTCATTGAGGCTCTCAGAGAACTCCCTAAAAACACCAGAATAACCTCCTAAACCATGGAGTGTTAAAAAAACCCCCTTAGGGTTTTTAACTTTATCGAAAATTTCATAGAACAACTTAGTTTTATCAAAGCTTGTAAAATAACTTTCCGTTGAAACCTTTATCATGAAAATAACAGTATCACCTCTTAAAGAAAAATGCAAGATAGAGCTAAACCTTAATGGCTACAAATTTTATATCTAAACCCATCTTGAGAAAAAAACCAACACACACAATCTCACAATTAAATTTTTAGTGAAGCCCAGAATCAACTTGCTAGTATAACCGAGAGGTAATGACAAGCTGAGAAAAACCTCTTTGAAGTTCTTCTAAATTTAAGAAAGGCACTTTATTTCTTCTGATAAACTCATAAGACCTACTTTAGCCAACCATCCATAAACGTTCTCAACAATCGCTCCTTCAGGGTTGATCTTTAAATCACTCAAGCATAAACGCTTGTAAACAGCTCCAGGACTGTTGAGATTTTCTTTATCGCTTTTAAGAGAATGAGCCCTTAAGAATCCTCCTACAGGTTCTGAGCCTACACTATAGATAACCGGCTCTGCTGTAGAGCCTCCTATGGAGTCTATACTAGGGATGGCTTCTTGAATCAAAATTCCAGTGACTTTTGCCTTTTCTTTACTTGCTTTGAGTTTTGTCCTTACACGATTGTTCCATGTTAGAACTTCATGTCCAGAACTCACAGGAGTCACACCTAAACCATAAGTTCCAGATATATTTTTTATAAAAACAAAGGGCGAATCCTTGAAGTTCAAATCTTTGTATTCTTTCTTTCTTGCATTAATGAATTCATCCACTTTTGAGGCAAGTTCTTTTAAATGATTCCGATCACTGACATTAAAGGGCTCAAATACCTCGCAAGATATGGTTAAGAGATCTTTTGGAAGATCTAAAAGACTTGAAAATTCTCTTATAAATTTATTATAAAAAGAAAAAAACACATTTTTTTTTCTTCTATGCCAGCCCATCTGGTAGGACGGCTCCATGTTAATGTTTTTTAAATCAGGATAAGGTGTTGAAAAATCATTGTTGCTTATTATAAGATGATGATTTTTTCCTAACCTATCTCTTGAAAAAGATTCCACTTTAAACACTTCTCCTCTAGAGTTTTCCACTTCTAAAACTTCCGGCATAGAACCTCGTTTTAAAAAGGCTAAAGATACTTTTTTAATTGCCGAAGAGAAAATAGCTTCAAGTGTTTGAACATTATCCCAATAATAAATGTTTTTTGTATGGTTTTCTGAAATCAAGGTGATTCTATCTACTTCGGGGTATCTTTCTTTTAAATACTCTTGGATTGCTTTCTGAGAAAACTCCTTATCTTTTTCACAAATATTGTTAAACCCCGCTGGAAACAAATTAGCATCCACAGGTGCAATTTTAAAAGATGAATTTCTCATATCAAAACTTGAATAAATAGGAAACTGAAAGTCTTGTGTTTTATCAAAAAACCAAGATTCAATCCTATCTCTTTTTTCTATTAAGCGATTATGAATTCTTTTCAGAATCATGAATATAGTTTTTCACTTTTTTGTATTGAACATCTATTATTTTGAACAGTTTTTTTACAAGAGGGCTTTCCTTGGGGTCAGGAAATCTTTGAGATTTCAAGGATTTTATATTTTTTAAAATTTCTTTGGCTATGATCTTAGAGTTTGTTTTCTTCATGAGATGAACAAAGTTCTTATAATCCTCTATAATTTTTTTGGCAGATCTGTAAGACCAAGGCTTCTGAGTTAGCTCTACAGAACGAAGAAAGTATTTTTGTAAATCTCTTTGTCTTTTTAGATATGAAAGGCTTGCTTTATCATCTAATACTCCAGAACCAAAATTACCTAAGTTATAAAACAGTCTGGAAAAAGATGCCTTTTTATGATTTATACTAGATATTCTTTCATTTAAAACTCTAAGTCCTTTCCTAGCTTTAAGCCAGTAATCTTCGTAGAGTTTGGGTTTTTCAAGTTTTTTATAAGCTAAAGCCATCTTTGAATTTAATTCAACAAAAGCTGTTTCAGGAGGAAGAAGGTGAGTTCGTGACTGCACATCCTTTAAAACAGCTAACATACCGTGGTAATCTTTTAAGCACTCTTTTACAAAACTTAACCTCCATAGAGCTTGTGCTTCTATAACACTATCTTGAAGCTCATTCATAGAAATAGCTTTGTTATAAACTATCTTTGCACTAGAACATTTTTTTTTCTTTTCCAAAAGAAGACCTATGTTGTATAAAACTACGGATTTTAATTGAGAGATCTTTGTTTTTTTAAATAAATTTTTTAAAATGCGTAAAGCAGCGTTATCTTGATCTACATTCATCAAGTTTAGTGCTTGATCCAATTGGATCTGAAAGGACTTATGGGCTTCTTGAACGGTTTCTTTTGAAACTTTCGGTTGATGAGAACAAGATAGGAAAAAAACAGAGAAAATCATAATAAATATAAACTTCATAGCTCCTCCCATTGAAGCATTATTTTTTTTAAAAAATCTTCTGGTCTTTTTTCCTGCTCTTCATCAAAGACCCAATATACCTTTCCTTTGAAAATCTTAGCATACTTATCTCTTTTTTGGTAAAGACATCTTGCTTTTTGAAGAAAAAAGCTTTTAAGCTTTTGAGAAAGAGGAGGCTTTAAGGCCTCAATCTGTTCACACACCCGATCTAACGAAAGATCGAGCTCAAAAGGAGCTAGGCGGTTCAAAATCAAAACATCGTAAGCTCTTTTGATATCAAAGAGCCGGCCTTCTTCTCCCACAACACCTACGTAGGCTGTATGAGAAGATAAAAGAAGTGTCTCTATATGAGACAGGCAGGATAAAATAGGCTCTTTAATCTCACTCAACTCTGTCATAAATTCATACAAGCTTTCTACAAAAGGATGGCCTGCAAATCTTTTTACAAGATTCATAAAAAGAATTGGCCCTTGGAAAAAAAGTTTTGAAAAAAAACTTTGCTGATAAGAGGCTTGAGTAAGCCATTTGATAAGTCTTTTTTCAAACAAAGGACTCATAATTTCACTGCCTTTTAAAAAATTCATAAACTGTGGCCCAGGAGGGGTGTCTAAAATGATTTTATCAAACTCTTCAGAATGAAAGGCTTCATAAACTTCTAAAAGTGCAGTAAATTCCTGATAAAAACCTAAACGAGTGCTAAGTTCTTTATAGATAATGTTATTTTTAAGTTTCCTAAATGACTCTTCTGTTTTGCAATGACGTTTTATAAAATGATCGAAAACAGCTTGAGGTTGTAAAACCGACACAAAAAGAGGGGCTTTTGTTTTTATATGATGAATTTGTTTTTTATGAGAATTTTCATCAAAACCTAGGGCTGTTTTTAACCGGTAAGAAGGGTCTATAGTCAAAACAAAGGTTCTATAGCCTTTCGAGGCCGAAAAGCAAGCTATAGAAGCCGCTATAGTGGTTTTTCCTACACCTCCAGAACCTGCACAAATGATAATTTTCTTTCTCTTTAAAAGGTTTTGCAAAAGACCTCCAACTCCTTAGACAAACTCTCTATCACCTCTAAATGAGATGTTTTATCGATCTGAGATAAATCTACATCTCTTTTGATATTTTTAAGAATTTTTGTTTGATCTAAGTATTTTTTCTCATAAAAAGACATAAGCTTAGGTTTCTTAAGCCATTGTTGCAGTTCATCAGTTAAATCCTCTTTGAAAATACGATTTGTGAAGTGATACACATGTTTTGCCCCCCATCTGTTAAGAAAGTTAAACGTATCTTCAGTTTCCATCAAAGACCAAGCTTCAGGTAAAGATGTCACTATAAAATGAGATTCTTTGAGGACTTCTTTGATTTCTTGACATATTTTTTTTATATAACCTAAAGGCACAATATCATAAAATGACTGTGGTGCTTTCAAAAGGGTTTGAAAATACCCTGTTGAATAAGAATCAACAACAATAATATCTTCTTTAATGGGAACTCCAAAACCTCTTGGACCACTTGTAATTTTACCTAAACGTGCCATGTCTGTGAGGCCTGGAGTTACATTTAATACAACTGAAGAAAGTTTATTAGACAAGGCTTTATGAATGATTTTTTTTGCTGGAATAAAGTGGCTTAAGTACTCTGTAAGACACTCTGTCACAGAATAATGTTCCACAGAAAAACCCTCTAAAGAATCATCCGGAGCATTGAAAGCAACACATTTAGTTTTTAAACCGCATTTTATAAAAGCCTTTGTAAGGGCTAAGGAGATAAAAGTCTTTCCCACCCCTCCTTTACCTGTTACAAAAAAAACTTTAATTCTTTGATTCTTTATAGTTCTTTAAGTTTAACCATTTTAAGTGCTAAAAGATAAAAAAAATTGCCTTGCGTCATTCTTGTTTTTAAGGCTATTTGAATCTAATCTTTAAAGTAGTTGCTTTTAGTCCAAGGTTTTTTGCAAGGCAAGATTAAGGCAGTGCTATCAAAATTTCTTTAAGTGGTACAAGAAGGAGGTCTTTTATGATAAACAGTACAATAAAAAATTTAGATAAATCAAGAAAACAATTTAACGTTTTTGTTTCTCAAAAAAAGGTGGACTCGGTTTTTGAAAAAAAATATCATTCTATACAGAAAAAGGCAAAAATACATGGTTTTCGTAAAGGGAAAGCCCCTTTTCATCTGATCTGTAAAAATTATAAGCACCATGTTTATAACGATGTGTTGCAAGAAATCATTAACCGTTCTTTTGAAGAAGCTGTAATGAGCCACAATGTAATTCCTATTGGTCTTCCAAAAATTGATTTTAGTGAAATTGAAATGGGAAAAGATTTTGAATTTCAAGCAAAAATTGAGGTCTGGCCTCAAAACAAGGTTCAAATAAAATCTCTTGATATAAATATTGGAGATTTCAAAGTCAGTGAAGAAGAATGCGAAAAGCGCCTTGAAGAACTTCGTGAACAAGAAGCCTCTTATATTCTTATTTTAGAGGATCGCCCCTCCCAAGATAAAGATGCTCTTTCAATTGATTATTCAGCAACTGTTGATGGGAAACCCTTTAAAGGAAGCAAAGTTCAAAACATCCGTCTAGAAATCGGAAGTCCAATAATAAAGTTGTTAAAAGACTTTGAAGAAGGGATTACAGGGATGAAGATGGGAGAAGAAAAAACGTTTCTTGTGAGATTTCCTAAACACTACCAAGAATTATTTCTTGCTGGCCGAACAGCTATTTTTACAGTTAAAGTAAGGAGGATTTTTAAAAAAGTTTTACCAGAGGTAAATAAGGAATTTATTCAAAAAATTAATTCTTCTTTGAACACTCCAGAAGAATTAAAACAAGATATTAAAGAAGCTATTCTTCAAGAAAAAGAAAAGCAAGCAAAAGAGAATCTCATGGAAAATATTTTAAAGGCTTTAAGGGACAAAAATAAAATTGAAAGCTTCCCCCCTAATTTTTTAAAAACCAAAATTCAAATGATATATGATGACGTTACTCATTTTCTGAAAAAAAGAGGAGCAAATAAAGCATATATTGAGGAATATATAGAGCAACGCGAGGATCATTTCGAACAAGAAGCTAAAGAAGTTCTTCACTCTCAGAAATTGTTAGCTGATTTGGCAAGACAAGAAAATATATTTATCGATGTTGAAGAAGAGTTTTTAAGGATATTTCCTGATGAATCCTTCGAAGAGAGTAAAATTATACAAATCAAGGATGACATAAGAGAAAAGATGTTCAAGGATGCAATTGTAGATATTGTTTTGAGGGAAAATCACATTGACCTCGATTCTTTACAAAAAATTTCATCATTTAAATCACGATATTTCAATTGTCTTCAATTTATCAAACGACTCTTTCGTATAAGTGTTTCTCCTATCAAAAATACTTACAGAAAGATAATAAATCTTTATAAAAGAAGTTCTAAGGAGATTAACCTTTAAGGCTGTTTTTTTCCTTATCATTTTAGAAAATTTTACCTTTTAAACCAATTAAACCAAATACACCTGTTAGTGAGGCAAGGTGCAGACGAGACGTATTACTCAAAATAAGGCATTTTTTATTACAAAAACCTTGCTTTAAAAAAGCTCATCTTACTAAAAAAGCACCTTAAAAGGTGCTTTTTTAGTAAGATGAGCTTTTTTAATTTACTTTGATGATGTGTTATCATTAACATCTTTGTATTCGGCATCAATAATCTTTTCGTTAGAATGATCCTGACTCTCAGCCTCAGTTGAATTTCCGCTTGTTGAATTTCCATCTTTTTCCTCTGTTGTGGTTTTTTTATCGTAGAGAGCTTGAGAGAAAGACTGACTAACTTTTGATAAATCATCATATTGTGCACGAAGAGCACTAATGTCACTAGAGTCTCCGATGACACCTTTAGCTTTCTTAATGACCTCTGTCATATCTTTTTTAAGGTTACTGTCAGCATCTTTACCTTGTTCTGTGAGCATTTTTTCTGATTGATAGATCAAGTTGTCTAAATCGTTTCGTGCAAAAACAAGGTCTTTTTTTCTTTTATCCTCTTCTGCATAAAGTTCTGCTTCTTTGACCATTTCTTCAACTTCTTTTTCGCTTAGACCTGTTTTAGTTTTAATTTCGATTTTTTGAGCTTTACCTGTTTTTAGATCTTTTGCTGATACGTTAATAATTCCATTTGTATCAATGTCAAAGGCTACTTCAATCTGAGGAACTCCTCTAGGAGCTAAGGGGATGCCTCCTAATTCAAATCTTCCTAAAAGTTTATTATCTTGTGCCATTTCACGTTCACCTTGCAGAACAACTACATCAACTGTTTGTTGATTATCTGCTGCTGTTGAAAAAACTTGTGACTTGCGAGTTGGTAAAGTGGTGTTTCTATCAATAAGCTTTGTCATCACTCCTCCTAAGGTTTCAATACCTAAAGAAAGGGGAGTTACATCTAAAAGCAAAACCTCTTTAATATCACCGCTTAAAACACCTCCTTGAATTGCAGCTCCCATGGCTACTACTTCATCAGGATTAACTGATTTGTTAGGTTCTTTTTCGAAAAGTTGTTTTATGGCAGTTTGTACACTTGGAATTCTTGTTGTTCCTCCCACAAGAATGACTTCGTTGATGTCTTTAGGAGACATTTTAGCATCTTGAAGAGCCAATTTACAAAGCTTAATAGATCTTTGAATTAAACTCTCTGTCATCTGTTCAAATTTAGCCCGAGAAAGCTTAGCTGTTAAATGTTTGGGTTCAGAAGAAATCGCTGTAATGAAGGGTAAATTGATCTCTGTTTCTTGAATCGTACTCAATTCAATTTTTGCTTTTTCAGCAGCGTCTTTAAGTCTTTGTAAAGCCATAGTATCTTTTAAAAGATCAATTCCTGTATCTTTTTTAAAATTTTCTACAAGCCAATCTAAAATCATATTATCAAAGTTATCTCCTCCAAGGTGGCTATCACCATTTGTAGATTTCACTTCAACAAGATTATCTCCTATATCTAGTATGGAAATATCAAAAGTTCCTCCACCAAAATCAAAAACAGCAACTTTTTCATTTGTTTTTTTATCCAATCCGTAAGCAAGAGCTGCTGCTGTAGGCTCATTAATAATACGTTCTACCTGAAGGCCTGCAATTTTTCCTGCATCTTTGGTGGCTTGTCTTTGAGCATCGTTAAAGTAAGCAGGAACTGTTATCACAGCCTTTGTGATTGGTTCCCCTAGATAATCTTCTGCAACTTTTTTAAGTTTTGCTAAAACAGAAGCCCCTATTTCTTCTGGAGACATTTTTTTTCCAGAGGATAGTTCAACAGCACAATCTCCATTTTCTTTTTTAACAATTTTATAAGGAACCCTTTTGATCTCTCCTTCTACTTCTTCAAATTTATTCCCAATAAATCTTTTTGAGGAAAAAATAGTATTCTCAGGGTTAGTTATGGCTTGTCTTTTGGCTAAGTGACCTACTGTTTTTTCTCCTTCTTTTGTCCATGATACAACGGAAGGCGTTGTCCTTTCTCCCTCTTCATTGAAAAGAACCTTTGCTCCCTTGCCCTGAGCCTCAACAATAGCAACACATGAGTTTGTTGTTCCTAAATCAATCCCTATAATTCTTTCACTCATAATTTTAATCTCCTTTCATTTTCTTTTATTTCAAAATGAGTCTTTTCTAAAAGATGTCAAGATATAGACTCATTTTGAAACATTTTCTCTTTTTATATCAGCGATTTCACGCAACAATTTTTCTTCTTTTTTATTTAACTTCTCAGGCCACTCAACAGCTACATGAAACAATAAGTCTCCTTTAGAAAAGCCTCTTGAATAAAGCCCTTCGCCTCGAAGTCTCAAGGTGTCATTGTGCTTTGTCCCTTTAGGAAGGGTCAGTTCTTTTGTTTGGCCACGTAAATTTTTTACCTTAATTTTAGCCCCTAAAAGAGCTTGAAGGTAAGAGATCTTTAATCTTGCTATAAGATGCTCTCCCCTTCTTTCAAATTTTTTATGATGTTTCACAAAAATTTCTACATAAAGATCCCCTGAGGGGGCTCCTTTTTGCCCACTTCCCCCTTCTCCTGCTAAACGCAATTGTGTTCCAGAAGAGATTCCTTTAGGAATTTTGACTTTAATTTTTCTATGAGCTTCTGATTGGCCTGTTCCACGACAGTTTTTACATTTCTTTTCAATCTGTTGCCCTAAGCCATGACACACCTTGCAAGTTGTAGACATAAAAAAGAACCCTTGTTTTTGGTGAACTTGACCCTGTCCACCACAATAGGAGCAGGTTTTTAGAGCTCTACCTTCATAAGCTCCTGTACCCTTACATTTCTTACAGACATCTTCAAAGCCAAATTGAATCACTTGTTCGGAATCTTCTAAAATAGTTTCTAAGCCCACCTCTAAATGATAACGAAAGTCCTGACCCCTTTGTCTTTGTCTGAAACCTCTTCCAAATCCTCCTCCTGCTGTGCCATCAAAAAAGCTAGAAAAGATATCCCCAAAACTATCAAAAATGTCACTTACATTGTGAAATCCACTAGCTTCCCCAGGTCCTTCCACACCTGAATGGCCGAATTGATCATAACGAGTTTTTTTTTCAGGATCACTTAAAACGCTATAGGCGTTGGCCGCTTCTTTGAATTTCTCTTCAGCCTGTTTATCGCCTAGATTTCGATCAGGGTGATACTTCAAAGCCATTTTACGATAAGCAGCTTTAATAGTTTTTTCATCATCACCTCGATTCACTCCTAAAACTTCGTAATAATTTCGTGAAACCATAGACTTAATATGTATTGAGAACCAAAAGAGTCAAGTTAAAAAAACACTCTGTGAAATTTTTTAAGCTTTCTAAAGTGATTTCTTCAGCTTTTCTATCTTTTCTAAAATTTTTTTTCGATCTTTTTTGTCCCTAGTATTTTTGAGTTGTGTTTTCAAGATAGAAAGGCCTAATTGAGCTTGACCGGATTGTGTGTAAAGACTGGAAGCTAAATGATAAAACCAAGATTGTCCCCCTGTTCTAGCTGATTGTAACATAAGGTCAGCAGCCTTCTTCACATTATAGAGTTCATACAAATAATGGTAAGCACCATAAAAGGAAATCCTCCAGTTGTCAGGATGAAGTTGATTTCCTCTATCGAAAAGGCTCTTAGCCCCTAAATGGTCTTCAGTGATAACACTTAAAGCACTAGCTCCTGCTGTATAAGGTAAAATGAACTTGGGTGCTAAATAAGTGATAGCTTTTAAAATTTTAAAAGACCAGCCTTTGTTACATACAGGTTTTTTGTTTTCAAAATGACCTTTTAAAACGACAAGGTCTTTAGCTTTTTTGAATTCCTCGGCAGAGGGACTCATTTCGATTAATTTTTTTTCATAATCTTGTCTTGTTATGGTGTTTTTACCACAAAGATCGATACTTTGAATCCACCTTAGCCAAAGACTGTCAGCTAAGACCTCATTGTAACCTAAAACCATATGTTCAATAGACTCAGGAGGATAAATATAAGTTTCGGCTTCTTTTCTCTCAAAAGGTTTTTCATTTTTTTTCAACAAAAAAAGACTGCTCATACACAGTGCAATGATAAGCAAATAGGAAAAAACACTCTTTATCTCTTTCATATGTTTTATTTTATAAGAAAAGGTTTTTGTAGAAAAGGGATTTTATTAAAAAATTCACTTGTTTAGACTGGTTTTTATTGACGAAAACTCTTGTAGTTTGTAAATTGGGTGAGATCCGCTAGCTCAGTTGGTAGAGCATCTCCCTTTTAAGGAGAGGGTCCTAGGTTCGAATCCTAGGCGGGTCACCAGAAATTATCTATGAAAAAAAGAAAATATGAATGACAAGCCTTTCAAAAAGACTGGTCATCCCTATGAGAAAAAAGCTTTCTAATTGACTTTAATAATTGAACTTCTATAATTCCTGATCGTATTATTATAAATCTTCATAATAATCATTTTCATAGGAAATCAAGCCTCTCTACGAAAGTATAGATTAAAAGAAACTCATAATAGATCCCACTATCTTTGGTATTAAAACATAGCCTTGCCTCTTGTTTCTATTTGATAGCTAAGCTCAATAAAGAGTTTAGCAAATCACCAAAAAGAATTCTGACTTATTTGCAAAATTACCAGTTCTTCAAGTTCAAGCTTTTGATCTCCACTACTGCAACTTGACCTCTCTTCCAATTATTAAAGGGTTAAGGTCTACTATCTTAGGGCGAAGCAGCCAATGAATCTTGACCATAAGCTTAGTTCATGAGAGAGTTTTTCTGGAGTTCCCTTCGTCTAGCGGTTAGGATACCACCCTTTCACGGTGAAGACACGGGTTCGAGTCCCGTAGGGAACGCCACTTCAATCGGCTTTGTTGTACAATTCATAATTTTTTGTAAAGTTAGCCTTTTTGTTGATTTTTCATCTTACAACAGCGTGTGTTTTCGACATTCCTAAAAAGGTAAAGCACTGTTAAAATTAATTTACAAGCTTGGTTCATCTTGTTGGTTTCCCCAAGATCAAGTGCATAATTTTTTAATCCTGCCCTCTTGATCGCAAAAAGCATTCCAGGCCTCACAACAAGTATTCACTATGAATCGTTTTGTCTAGTACAGCATAACCTTAAATTTCAATATATTTGACTTGTATTTTTGTTGTTCCTATAATATTTGTTGTAGTTTAATAAAAAGTCCAAGGAGGGGATATGAGATCAAAGATGAAATTAAAAACAAAGGCAAGAGCAAATCCAAAAGCAAAAAGAAAGCCAAAAGTAAGGATAAAGTTAAAGAGTTCAGAGAAGACAAAATTAGAGAAGATGTTGAAGAAGGGAGTGAATCAGTCTCGAGTTTTAACACGAGCCAGGGTTTTACTTTTAAGCCATCAAGGGAAGGGTTCCACAGAGGTTTGTGAGATTCTTGGAGTGAGAACTTTAGGGACTATTCAAAATATCAAAGAAGGGTACTTGAAGGGAGGATTAGGGAGAGCACTTTATGATGCTCCTCGTCCTGGAAAGCCTCCTAAGTTTACAGGGAAGCAAAGGACGAAGATTACGAGTTTAGCTTGTACGAAAGCTCCTGAAGGTTATGGTCGATGGAGTTTACAGATGCTATCTGATAAGTTGGTTGAGTTAAATGTTGTAGACTCTATTTCTCACACCCATGTGGGTCGTATATTAAAAAAAACGAAGTCAAACCTCATTTAAAAAGACAGTGGTGTTTAAGCAAGATCGATTCTCATTTTATTTGCCAAATGGAGTCTGTTTTAGAAGTTTATGAAAGAAAGCTAGATTCTAATCGTCCTGTTCTTTGTTTTGATGAGCGTCCTTGTCAATTGATAGAAGATGTTTTGATGCCAGTTCCTGTAAGCCCTGGAAAAGAAAAAAGAGAGGATTATCATTACAAAAGAAATGGAACCTGTGTTGTGTTCTTAGCCATAGAGCCATTGAGTGGAAGAAGAATTGTAGAGGTAAGAAAGAGAAAAACAAAGAAAGATTATGCTCTTTTCATGAGAAAAATGTCCTTATATTATAAGGACGTAGACAAGATCACATTGATACAAGATAATTTAAACACTCACAATGGCTCTTCTTTTTATGAGAACATGCCAGCTCAAAAGGCCTTGGAGTTAAAAAATAGACTTGAGATGATTTATACTCCTAAAAAGGCCAGTTGGTTAAATATGGCAGAAATCGAGTTTTCGGCTCTTTCAAAGCAATGTTTAAACCGACGTATAGGAAGTTTTGAACAACTAAAAAAAGAAGTAGAAACTTGGACCCGTAAGAGAAACAAAGACAGAATCAAAATTAATTGGCAGTTTACAAATAATAAGGCTAGAAATAAGTTTAAGAGGCATTATGAAAATATTAAAATTTAATGTTATGCTGTACTAGTTTAAAAAGTTCCTCTTTGATCTTTTTTCTCACAGGCTCTAAATAACAACTCACAAAATAACAGAGATTATAAAGAGTTCTACAGTTTACCCGATCTTCCCCCAAAAAAGTGGACAGTTTTTTGGGGGAAGATCACCGACTTACTTTTCTTGCTTGATTGATTGGTCATCCATATGAGGATGTCAATTTATTGTTATTTCTATAATCTTTGTTATTTTTACAATCCTTTTTAAAAAATTTATATGTCCACTTTTGTACACTTCTGTCTGTTTTAAAAATGATTCCATTCAATTATTCTGATTGACAGAAACAAAATACAAAAAGAAAGGAGAAAAAATGAAAAAAATTATATTTATGATTTTAAGCTTATCTATGTTTTCACCCTCCTATTCCTATGCAGTCGGCCCTAATGGACCGATGAGTGGCGACAACAATAGGTATAGTAAGAATAAAATTGTAACAGGCTCTGGTTTCTGCGCAGGGACTATAGCTACTTGTTCTTGTGCGTCATTCCAAGCAATAGCAGCCGCTCAAGATGAATGTTATAGATTACAAGGAAGGCCTGGGGAAATTATAGATCAAGTAAAAACAGGTGGGGCCTGGGCCTCTTCAAGTTGCAGTATGAACATATACTTAGAGTGTAAATAAAGCAGGCTTTATTGTACATAAGTATTTTAGATCAAGTTGTTTCCACTTGAGGTGACATCATTCCTATTGAGTTTGGAGTCTGATAGCTGAAGGGGTTTTCATTTGATTGAGAATCTTGTATTTTATGAAGGCTTCATTAGCTTGATTTATAAAATTTCTTGAATTAAGTTTTGCTCCTAAGAAGTTGTTTGAATTGATACATAGTCGTTTCAGCAATAAAACGACAAGGCGTAGTTATTTTCTTTTTTGCTAACTTCTTTACCTTTTTTACATATGGCTCGGATCGCTTTATCTCTTTGTTTTAGTGGAGATTTATTATTTCCATGTTGGTTTATCCCGGCCCTCTTTCTTAGAGGAATTACAGCTTGAATTTTTTTTTCTTTCACTAATGATCCTAACAACCCTTAGTATCATAAGCTCTGGACTGCTCTGATTTTGAAAATATGATCTTCAAGACCTCTTAATAAATCTCCAAAAATTTCCGAATCACCCAGAAAATTGTCCGTTAGAGTAGATGCTACAATCTGGCCACTTTTTTTCATCAACACATAGATGAAGCTTTTTCCAGTTTCTTCTTTTTAAAGGACCATACTTTTTGCTCTCCACTCTCCATCTCCATAAATTTTTACGCCTGTAGAATCAATCACAATACATTTTTCTTTTGATTTAATTTTCCCTAGTTCTATAGAGCAGTCCTTTAAACAACGACATACAGTGCTGTAATCAGAAAACAAAAAAGTAATAGAACCATACTTAACGAGTTCTTTATTATATTTTTTCCATCTTTTTAGAACATTTTCCTATAAAACCCCCAAACTATCCTTGTTTTGTATTTCTAAGGGCTCTAGTGTTCTGACCAGTAATTTTTTTCACGATTTTCAAGCCTTTAATCCAGGTCATTTTATTTATTTATTTTTTTATGTTTTAATACTCATATGTTAAATTTATTAAAGCCAAAAGATAAGAGAGAAATTCTTAAAATTATAAAGAAGTCTAAAAATCCAAGAGCCATATATCGAGCCAATGTTCTAAACTTAAGGAACAAAAGATTAACTGCCGTAGAGACAGCAGATTACTTAGAGATAACTCCTAGAACTGTTTTCAACATCCAAAAAAACTATGAGGATTTTGGTTTGAAAAAAGCCCTTGAAGATGATCCTCGTCCTGGAAAACCTCCAAAGTTTGATGATCGTATAAAGTCAAAGATTATAGCTATGGTCTGCTCAGATCCTCCGGAGGGCTTTGATCGATGGACTTTAGAGCTCATTAAAGAGAGGGCAGAAAAAAACAAGATTGTAGACTCTATTAGCAAAGAAAAAGTTAGGACTATTCTTTTAGAACATGCTCTAAAACCTTGGCAATAGAAGAGCTGATGTGTACCGGAGCTTAATGATGAATTTATAGAGAGGATGGAGGATGTTTTGAAAGTGTATGAGAAGCCTCCGATTAAAGGAAAGCCTGTTGTGTGTATTGATGCCTCTTCAGTTACTTGATGATGTTCGTCCTCCATCGGGTTGTGTCGTCCCTCGGAAGTAAAAAAAGTAGATTATGAGTATAAAAGAGAGGGTACAGCAAATGTTTTCTGTGCTGTGGAGCCTAAGAGAGGTTTTTATATGAATAAGGTAACAGAGAGAAGGACAGGTCCGGATTTTGCTAAGTTTTTATCTTCTGTTGAGAGACATTATTCTGATTCCAAGAAGATTGTTCTAGTTATGGATAATTTGAACACTCATAGAAAAAAAAGTCTTACTGATTTTTATGGAAAAGAGCGAGGTTTGCATCTATGGTCTCGCTTTGAGGTTCATTACACTCCGAATCATGGAAGTTGGTTAAATCAAGCAGAAATTGCAATCAATATGTACTCTCGTCAATGTTTAGGAAAATTAAGAATACCTGACATAGAAACTTTAAGAAAAAGAACCAAGGTTTGGGTGAATATTATGAACAGACGGAAGATGACAATATAATGGAATTTTTCAAGAAAATCGGCCAGAGAAAAGTTCCATTATAAAAAGTGAGACGAGCCTGTAAGAGCCTGTAAACTAAATTGTATATAAACATTAGAGAATCATATCTTTCCAATGAATTTGATACACTCTTTACCTGTACTTAAAAGTTATAAATTTCTAGAAGTAAAAATCCAAACTTATACATGAAAATGTAGAATTAACTTTTGGAATTGGTATAGCTCTAAGCATTTCACTTTTATTCTTTTTAACATAAAAATAATTTAATAAAATGACCTGGATTAAAGGCTTGAAAATTGTGAAAAAAATTACTGCTCAGAACACTAGGTTACAGGAAAGCATCTTGTGTTTATCAATGAATCACTAAACCTTAGTTAAGTTCAGAGGCTCAGCGTGCAACAAAACCGTTACACTGTACTATTCTCCAGATTCTTTTTTGTTAGGGTATAAAAGGGGTGGTTTAGGATCTCCTTTCACACCACAACCTAAGAGAAAAAACAAAGAAACCATAAAAGAGCTTACTATAAAAAAACAAACAATCTTTTTTAAATCTTTTTGACATAAAGTATGTTTCATATCTCTAACACTTTTTTAATGATTCAACACTTTGCGAGGCTTACTTCCATGAGAGGGTCCTATGAGTCCTTTTTCTTCTAAGAGTTCAACAAGTCTTGCAGCTCTAGGGTAGCCTAAAGAAAGACGTCTTTGTATTAAAGACGCACTGATGTATTTTTCTGTGGCAAGTAAGGCCATCAGCTCTTCACACTTGTCATCATCTTCAAGACAAAGCCCTTGAGAGCTATAAGAAGCTTCTGAGGATTTTTTTTGAAAACTAGGAAAGCTTTCCACAAACTCAGGCTCTCCTTGAGTGAACCAATGTTTTAAAACTCCTGATAACTCTTCTTCTGAAACCCAAGCTCCGTGATGTCTTTGAGGGCGATTCACACTAGGTGCCATATAAAGCATATCTCCTCTTGCAAGAAGTCTTTCCGCTCCCCCTTCATCTAAGATCACTCTCGAGTCTAGGCTACTTGCCACTTTAAAACTAATACGTCCTGGAATGTTTGTCTTAATAAGCCCTGTTACAACATCTTTTCTGGGACTTTGCATAGCTAAAATAAGGTGGATGCTACAGGCTCTAGCCATTTGAGCTAGTCTTACCACTAAAGGTTCTACTTGACCCTTATCTACAGCCATTAAATCTCCGAACTCCTCTACTAAAATGACAATCAAAGGCTGTGGTTCAAAGTAATACTTTTCTTTAGAGCTTAGCTCTTCATTGATCTTGTTATGTTTTTGTCTTTCAGAAGGAGATAAAGATTTTACTTTTTTATTAAAACTCTCTAAATCACGCATTTCGAACGTTGCCATGGATCGATAGCGTCGATTCATTTCATCAACGGCCCACTTTAAAGCTGTAATGGCTTTTTTAGGAGTTTTAAGAACGGGCATCAAAAGATGGGGGAGCTTTTGGAACACACTTAGATCCACTTGCTTAGGATCAATTAAAATAAGTTTTAAAGTTTTTGGTGAGTGTTTGTAGATGAGGCTTATCAAACAGCTAACTACAAAGACAGACTTTCCAGATCCTGTTGTTCCTGCTATAAGAGTGTGGGGGATTTTAGATAAATCTACAATCGTAGGAGTTCCTTCGGCCCGTTTTCCTAAACAAAGAGGAAGCTTTACTTCGTTTGACCAAAAAAGATCTTGTTCAATACACTCTCTTAGTCCCACAGTTTGTCTGCAATCGTTAGAAGTTTCGATACCCACTACGTCTCTTCCTGGAATGGGAGCTAAAATCCTTACTGATTCACAACTTAAAGCCAAACAAAGATCATCAGCTAACTCGGTAATACGGCTGATTTTCACATCAGAATTAGGCTTGAACTCAAACAGTGTGATAGCAGGGCCTGACTTAACAGCCGTGATTTTCCCTTCCACTTTGAATTGAGAGAGTTTGTGTTTTAAGAGTTGAGCTTTTTTTTCTATATTTTTTTGATGGATGGGCTTTTTCAGAGAAGATGGGGCTTCTAGAAGAGAAAGAGGAGGTAGAAGCCATGATGAGAGGTGGGCTTTTTGTTCTTTTTGAAAAGAGGATTTAAGATGATAGGTTTCTTTTTTAGAAAGAGAAAAACGAAGATTTTTTTCTGACTGAGGGTTTTCTTCTTTCAAAAACTCTGTGTTCATTTCTGTTGTATTCACTTCTTGTTTATTTTTTTCTTTTAGATGTAGGGCTTCTTGATTTTGTGAAAAATTAACTTCTAAAATCTCTCCTACTTTCTTTCTTCTAGGTTTCATAGATTTTAATTTGTGAAAACTAGTTTTGAAAAAACTAAGAGTTTTTTCAAAAAGTAAAAACCAAAAAAAGATAAGGATTTTAAAGCAAGTTTTAAAAGCCTCTTTGAGAGAGGTTAAGGCTTTCGTTGCAAAAATCCATTGGAAAATAGAAATTTTTGTATAGAAAGTTATAAGAGCTATAAAAATAGCCCACAGCATAATAGAAAGTCCGTAAAAACTTACAAGAGGTATCAAATGTTTTACAACAAAAGCTCCCAAAACTCCTCCTAAAGGAATTTGTTTTTCAAACAAATAGATTTGCGGTCCGTAAAGGTTTAACAAGCTACAGGTATTTATAATGAAAAAAGAGGGCAGGAGGTTATTTTTAATGACTTTTTCTTGGTTAAAACTCCTCCATGCGCAACGCAAAAAAAGAATAAGCACCAACCAAGCTCCTATGCCGAAGAATTGATAAAGTGTGTCGGAGAGAAAAGATCCTAACAAGCCACAAAAGTTTTTGATTTTTGTAAATTCTTGTCCTATAGAATTAAAAGAGGGGTCATAAGGGCTAAAGCTCAATAGAGATAGAAACAGAAATGCACAAGCACTGGTCCAAAAAATAAAAAGCAAGTCCTTTTTTATACTTTTAGGCATCTCTTATTTTTATTTTAATAAAAATTTCTTTTTAAAGTAAGAGGGGTTGACTTTAGTCTGTAAGAGCATCTTTTCTGATCTCAAAAGCCTTTTACTTTCAAAGGGACTTTCTTTCTGTTGTTATGTGACGTTATAAAAAAAAGATTTGTCTTTTTGAGTTTTTTTATATAGCTTTTTGTGTGAGGAATTTTACAAATACATATGAGACACAAAACTAAGGAGGAAAAATGGGTCTAGACATTCACAATTCAGAACATCTTTTTGTAGCGAATCTTAAAAATGTAAGCCTTGAGAAGCTTGTAGAAAGCAAGTTAGATGTTTTTTTATCTGAAAGCAAAAAAAACCAAGTTCCCATATCTGGACTTTATGAAAACATCTTAGGGCCTGTTGAAAAGACTCTTTTGATGAGAGTTTTAAAAGCTCACGGAAGCAATCAAACAAAAGCTTCAAAAGCTTTAGGCATTAGTCGCAACACTTTAAAAAGGAAAATGGATCAGTTCAAGATTAGCAGTAAAAAAAGTAAAAAAGGAGGTTTGTAAACTTGATAGGTAAACTTCCCCCTCATAGCTTAGAGGCTGAGCAAGCTGTTTTAGGAGGTCTTCTTCTAGAGACAGAAGCTTGGGATGAGGTGAACTCTCTTCTTACGCCTAGTAGCTTTTATAAACCAAGTCATCAAAAAATTTATGAAATTCTATGCTTCTTAAAAGATAAAAATGAAGCCACAGACTTGGTGACAACCATTAACCTTCTTCAAGAGAAAGGTTTTTTAGAACAAATAGGAGGACAGACTTATTTAACCGAGCTCTTAGATAAAACTCCCTCAGCAGCCAACATTGTTTATCATGCTAAAATTGTCAGCGAAAAAAAGGTGATAAGAAATGTTATTCACATAAGTGAAAAAATCATAGAACGTGCTTATAAACAAGATTTTGAAGATGTTTTTGATTTTCTTAATGATACTGAAGCGGAAATTTTCTCTATTAGTGGAGAAAAAAAATTGCAGGACATGACCTCTGCTAGTCAGCTGATGGAGTTAAGTATGGACTCTCTTCATCGTTTAAGTGGACAAAAGGGAGATGTCATTGGTATTGCTTCGGGTTTTAATGAGCTTGATTACATGACAGCAGGATTCAAAGAAAGTGAGATGATTATAGTGGCGGCAAGACCTTCTATGGGGAAAACAGCTTTTTTAGTCAATTTCACCTTACATGCTCTTTTAGAGAACAAACAAAGTGTAGCTTTTTTCTCTGTAGAGATGAGTAAAGAGCAAATGGCTATTAGAATGCTCTCCCAAATGACTCGTATTCCCTTAAGTCACTTAAGGGTGGGAAACTTAGCGGATAAGTCCTGGGATATTCTTATGAAAAAAGCCTCTGTTTTAAGTGAGGCAAAACTTTTTATTGACGATACAACTCCTATAAGCCCTGCAGAAATTCGCTCAAAGTGTCGTAAGCTTAAATCTAAGAACGGCTTAGATATGATAGTGATTGATTATCTGCAGCTGATGATCCTTAATAAAAAAGTAGAAAGTAGGGAGAGGGAGGTTTCAGAGATTTCACGACAACTTAAGGCTTTGTCGAAAGAGTTGAAGGTTCCTGTAATTGCTCTTGCACAGTTAAATCGTGCTGTAGAAAACAGAAGTGATCAAAGACCCCAGTTATCAGACTTAAGAGAATCAGGATCTATTGAACAAGATGCTGACTTGATTATGATGCTTTACCGAGATGAATACTATAACCGTCACTCTGAACACAAAGGTATTGCAGAGTTGATTGTGAACAAACAAAGAAATGGGCCTACAGGGATGGTTAAGCTCAAGTGGAATCCTGAGTATGGCCTGTTCAGTAATTACGTAGGACAAGAGTCTCCTCCTCCTATAGGAGGCCCTGATTCAAGACCATATATAGATAGTCCTCCTTCTTCAGACCATGGTCTTGAGAGAATGCCTGACTTGTCTCAAACAAAAAACTTTGCTGACTGATCTTGCAGTTTTTTAAAGTCTTAAGACCAGTTTCTCATTAATCCGTTGAGTTTGTTTTTTTCTTCTAACTATAATAACCCTGTGAGTTATAAAAATCGGCCTTTCGCTCAACTTAAAAAATTGTGCGAATCCAAAGAAGACAATTGGTTTGAGGATGTTTCAAAGTTCGTTAAAAAATCCACCCATAAAAATCCTGAAAATCTTGAGTTAGAAGAACTTCGTATGATTTTAGTTGATTACATCCAAGATGAACTCGTTAAAGCTAAAAAAAAAATAAAGACATGAGGTGAGTTCATGAAGCTCATTAAATGTAATACCAATTACAGAAATTAATTCAACATTTTTATGTTCCAATTTAAAATTTTGCCTCCTCAAAAGAATCTGTGGGTTCCCGGAGGTTCTTTTGAGGGAAGGTTGAGTTTTCATAAGATATGTTTATTTCATGTATATCTATTTGTTGTGTGAATCGATTGATGGGTTAAAATAAGTGTGAAAAAGTGAGGGTAAAATTTAAAATGAAAAAATCAGTTACACAATTTAATTTATAGGTTCAAATTAATTTACAAGCTTGATTCATCTTTCGTATTTTTGTCTGCTCTCAAAAGATAGATATGCGATGGAGTTTTGAGAGGTTGAGTTATTTGGTGAGAAGTGAGATGAAAGGTGAGATCAACTTGGGAGATCTTTATCTATTTCTAGGTTTTAATAGAAGGAGATTAAAAGGTCTGTTCTATGATGGTAGTGGTCTTGTTTTACTAACAAAGAGGATGGAGAAAAAAAGGTTTATGAGTTTAAGTGATTTAAGTTGCAACTATCACAGCTTAGAATCTGAAGAAGGCTTAGAATCTGAAGAAGGCTTAGAATCTGAAGAAGGCTTAGAATCTGAAGAAGGCTTAGAATCTGAAGAGTTTTTTGATGATTCTTCTTTTTTTTCAACCTTCTTTTCAATGATAAGTGTGATGTCTACGCTCATGTCCTTTGAAAAACTAATAGGAATTTTGTGTTCGCCTAAAGTTTTTAAGGGCTCTGTTTTTACATCTCGGCGGTTGACTTCAAAGTTTTGTTTTTGAAGTTCTTTTGCAATATCCACAGCCGTTACAGATCCAAAGAGTTTATCCCCTGAAGCTGTTGTAGCTTTATGAAAGTTAAGTTTTATTTTGGATAGATCCTCAAGAGTTTTCTTAAGCAAAGATTCATTCTTTTTTCTTTTGATTTCAGCCATTTTTTCTAGATGCTTCCACTTTTTTAGCTTTTTTTCTGTAGCCATACAGGCTAAATTTTTAGGAAAAAGAAAATTGCGAGCAAAGCCTTCTTTTACATAGACTAAGTCTCCTGCTTTTCCTAAGTCTTTTACATTTTCTTTTAAAAACACTTTCATAATAACTCCTTGTTTTTTCTTTTTTTGTGGTTTTTCTTCCTATTATTTAATTTTTGTCGAAAAGGCACCCACTCTTCTACAAGGCCTATAAAGCTTAAAGGTAAAAACAAACCAAAAGTGAAAACAGCCACATAACTAAGGAGCCTCCAATTTACACCAATTTGAAACGTTTGGAAATACTTTTTTAAAATAGCAAAGCCTTGAAGGAAGTAGGTAAAAAGAATAAGATTAAGGGTATTTATACAAATTTTGTGAAAGCTTTCGAAAGTCTCCATAAAAAAGGTTCCTATAAGGGAGAGAGCGAAAAGCCAAATAAAGAAAAAAGGAATTTTTAAAGAATCCTGCCAAGAGTCTCCCAAAGACATATCGCCACTCTGCGTTGATTTTTTTATGAGACCCTTCAAATTTGTTAAAAACACTCTTGATAAAAATAAAAAAGAGCCTAAAAAAATCAATAAAGAAGAGGGGATTTGTTGTGAAAGAAGTTCTTTGTTTTGATCAGTTAAAGAGCTTAAAGCTTTTATAGAGAAGGCCTTATTTTTTAAGGTTTCAAGTTGTTCTAAGATAAGGTCTGAAGCATTGAGTAAAGAAAAAACATAAAAACAACCTCCCATGGCAAAAAAAGCTAAACCTACTGAAAGCCAAAGGCTTATGATAAGGTTATATTTTTGGTTTAAAAAATATGAAAAACCAACTATCCCGCAGGATAGGCCTAAAAACAAAACCAAATTAAGATAGGATTTGAGAAAAAATAAGGCTATGGAGATCATAGTGACACTTAGAAAGTAAGCAAAAGCTGAAGCATAAACCCATAAAATGGTAAGAGGAAAAGCTTCTAGAGCTAAAAAACTTAAGATAAAAGCTAAGGATGTGCAGATGAGAATGGTTTTATCTGTTTTTTGGTTTTGTGGGAGTTTCATTGGTTGCAAATCAGAAAAAAAAATTAGACTTTATCTTTATCTTTATCTTTATCTTTTCTTGTAGCTTTTGTTGTGGATGAAGTTTGTTCTTGCTGGACTTGTTGTTTTTTTTCTAAAAAAAGTTGTGCTTGTTTTAAAATTACGTCTTTAAAAAACTCTTCATGTTCTGAAAGACTTTTTGAGTCGTTAAGTCTTGTATGGTAAAACCTTAAAACAAAGGGATTAAGGCGGGCTAATCTTTCTAACTCATAAATTCCTTGTGGTTCGCTTTGAAACCAAGCATGAAAATAAACAGCTTGTTGGAACTGATCTACAGGTTGGGCTAGGGAGCGTGTTCCCCAAGTATCTATTTTATAAAAAGTACCCCTAAAGTCCTTTAAAGCTGACTTGAGCTTCTTAAAGACATCTTTTTGTTTTTCTTCAGAGGCGGCGGGTTTGAGAAGATAAACCCCCTCGTACAAGCGGACTGGTGTGACTTTTTGTGTTAGCATACAAACTCCTTTCGGTTAAAAAGCTCTATAAAAAGGGCTAAGGTTTACTTAAATCATCTAACATAGAAAATCAAGCAAGACAAGTTTTACAAGCTCGTCTATACTTTAAAAAGCTATGAAATTGTACTTAAGAGTTAAAAAGCCAGGAGAAAACGCAAGAATCCAAGTCCTCTTCGAGGGTCTTGTCATTGGACGAAGTACAAAAGCTAACTTTCTTATACAAGACCCTAAAATTTCAGGGCTTCATGCCAAAGTAGAAAAACAAAAAGGTCGTTTCAAGCTCATTGATCTAGGTTCTTCTAATGGTATTCTGCACAAAGGTAAAAAAGTCAAAACATTAACTCTAAGTCCTGGGAAAAAATTTCAAATAGGAGATGTTGGTTTTGATGTAAAACGAAGAGGGATTAATTGGAGGACTGTTGTCTATAACTTTCTTAGGAAAGCTCTCAAGTCCTCTCAAATTAAAAATAAGCCTCAAGTGCTTCACCCTCTTACTCCTCCTTTGTATTTGTATTTCTCAGAAGGCTTGCAGAAAGGGGAGAGGTGGTTTGTAGGCTACGTTCCTCGCTCCATAGGAAAAGCTAGCTTTGATCTAACCATCCTCGATCCACAAGCTCCTGATGAATGTTTTAGGCTTATCACATCCAAGAAAAATGTGATATACAAGACACAAGTGCCTGAAGTGGTGTCTATTAATAAAAAGGCTTTGAGAGAAAAAATTCTTAGCTCTCAAGATGCCATCAGAATTGGAAGAACAACAATTACGGTTAAATTTGAAAATGAAAGTTAAAAAAAAAGTAGGATCTTTTGAAAGTTTTGATAAAACAAAAATTCACTACGAAGTTCTTGGAGAAGGAAGTCCCCTTATCTTTTTACCAGGAGTGGCTTGCCCCATAAATCACTGGCATCATCAAATTGAACATTTTTCTAAAAGTTATCAAGCTGTTTCTTTTTACTATAGAGGCCATTGCCTTTCTGGAACCCCTTATAACAAAGACAACCTTAATATAGAATCTTTGACCAAAGATCTTGAGTGCTTACTTCAGACTCTTGAGATTGAGACAGCTTGTTTTTTATCCCATAGCTTTGGAGGACAAATCATTATTGAAGCCTATAGGCACTTTTCTGAAAAGTTCTCCTCTATTGTCTTTCTTAACAGTTTTGTAAAAAATCCAATACAAGATATGTTTAATGGTTTGGCTCATAAACTGTTCTCATCTGCAGAACATCTTTATCAACTTTTGCCTCGTACAAGCTCTTATATATGGCGTAAAATGACTGATGAAAACCCTCTTTTATGTATTATTTTTGGTTTAGCAGGTGGCTTTAATCTGAATTTAACCCATTTTAAAGATATAGAGATTTACACTAAAACATTAAGCACCATAGAACTAGAAACTTTAATTCGTCTTCTCAAATCTTTAATGAACTATGATGGCTCCCATTGGTTAGGAGAGATTCAAGTCCCTACTCTCATAATAGGAGGGCAGAAGGACCTAGTAACTCCCACACACCATCAAACTGAAATGAAACGTTACATTCCTGAAAGTGAGCTTACCCTAATTCCGTACGGTTCACACTGCTGTCAACTGGACTTTCCTGATTTTGTCAACATAAGAATTGAGAAGTTCTTAAATGATAAAAAAATCTCTTTAAAAAAAAGGCAGGCTCATAAGAGCTAGTCTTTAGTTTCATTTTCTTCCTTCTAAAGTAGAGGTTAGGACCAGTTTTTTAAAACTTTTCTGCTCTTTGTCCGAAAAAGAGAGCATGAAACAAAATTGTAATAAAGGTTTTTCCATAAGAGAGTCCATACGATTCAAAAAAAGCTACTCTCGATCCTTTCAAACAGGCCTTTTAACTTATGTAGATCACCTCTCTTGTGTTTTGACAAGAGAAACTTTTTACCCTCCCATAAAAACAGGGGATAAGCTAGAACTTTTATTCCAATGGGGAGATTTTAAAAGGTCTATATTCTCCCATGTAACAAAAGTTTATGATAAGAAATACGAGTTAAAATTCTTCCTTCCCCTTCAAAAAGATCGACGTACTATTGAGATCTACATAGAGTACTTAGAAAAAAGAAAATATGAACAAAGACAAGTCTTTGAAAGGCTTATCAAAGAAGTCTTGTAGTTACAGATTTGCTATTGACGGCCTTCCCCATTTCTGGTTTGAGAAGTGGTGGAGGCACAATTAGTAATATTAGAAATATTTTCGCATTTTGTCTTCAGATGTTTTAATGATTGCCCACCACAACAAAGATCTTTTAACTCTTCTTTAGCTGTCTTTGTTTCTTCTTTGCATTTCTCTATTTTATTTTGATTTGTGAAAGTTGTTGGAACATCATTATTTTCTTTTTTTTCCGTTTTTGTCCCCGATTTTTCGCAGTCATCATCTTTGCGTCCTGCTATTGTATTTAATTCATTAAAGCATTTTTTAGTTTTTTTTATATAGGATGTTTCTAGATTTTTCCAGTGATTAGTAAGGCGGGTTTTGTAATTCTTTTCTTCTTCTTCTTTTAAGCTTTTACAGTTTAGTTTAGAAAGCTTTTCCTCTTCACGCTCTTTAAAATCTTTTTTATAATCCAGTAATTTTTTTCCTAGAACTTTAAAGTTTTCTTTTTGATACTTTTCAAAAGCACTATTTAATATTTTTTCTTCGGTTTTCATCTTATTTTGATACTCCTGGTCAAATGAAGATAGGTGGGATTCAATTTCCTTAAGAGCTTGTGCTTTTTCATCAGTATTCATGATAAGAAGAGTATTTTTTCTTGCTTTTAGTTTTTCTATTTTTTCTTTGTATTGCTCTTTATGGATTCTAATACAATTGTTATAATGCTTATGGAGAAACTCTTTTTTGTTTTTAGAAAGAGATTCTGTTCGGGATTTTCCTATATTTTCACGCCACTTATTGTAGGTTATTAAAGATTTTTCTTGACAAATTTTTGAGTTTTCATCATATTTGTTTTGAACTTGTTCTATTTCATTTTCAAAAAGCCTAACGTTTTCTCCTAAAACACGGTTATAATCGAGGTTTTTAATTTTTTTCTGAAGATTTATAATTCTTTCTGATATTTCTTTTTGAAATTTACTGGGAGCGGCTTCAAAAGACTTTTGAGCATCGTCATATTCTTTTTTGAGTTTTTTAAGTTCATCTTTATCAGATTCTTTTTCTTTCTCCTCTTGTTTGTCTTTTTTTTCTTGTTCTTGACATTTTTCAAAATCTTCTTTGATCTCATCAAAATCTTCTCTAGAAACTCCTAAGCTTCCAGGATCATTTTCATGTGTAAAGCATTCTTCATATTTTTTCTTTTTTTTACATTTTTTAATGTTTGAATTGCAGATTCCTTCTCCTCCGCACTTCTTGTCCTCAAAATTTTCTAATTTTTCGCAAGCAGTTTCTGATAAAGAGCTTTCAGAGAAAAAAAACGCTCCTAGAAATAAGAAAACAAAAAATAAAAAAAATTTTTTCAAGTAAAGAAAGCCCTCTTTTTGAGCTCTTAAGTTAAGAGCTTATAGCCTTATTATCTCCATTCTGAAAAAAAATAGCAAATCTCTGGCTCAATATGTCTCATTTTGATGCAAAAAAACTAACAAATTTTATAAAAAAGTGGCAGGTTAAAGATATGAGCTTTTCATCCTCTCTTTTAGCCCTTTTGATACTGACTTTAGGCACTCAGACCTTAGCCTATACTTCTCCTTTTTATATGATTTACAAAAAAATAGCTCAAAAGCACGGAAAGAGTGCTTATGAACTCTTACAATACACTACTTTTCCCACAACACAGGGAGTAAGATTGTCTGTTTCTGAAAAGTGGCTTGTTTTAGATGAAAATCACATGCTTGTTCATCTCAAAGCCTCGTTTAAAAACTCACCTCTTGAAGCACAGATTCTTTACACCCCTGAAGGAAGGTTTTTTCTTAATGATAAAAATAAAAGACAAAGACTTCCTAGGCAGGATGCTAGAATTGAGCCCTTTTTTCATTTTAGGAAAAAATCAAAGTTTTACCTCTCCCTTATTCGTTTAAATCTCATTCCCAGCTATGCTCTTTTAAAACCTCCTTTAGCTAAAGATATAGACAAGATTACTTATACAAGAGAATCTTTTGTAAAACTCAAACGTTTTGACGGTAAAGTATCCTACTTTGTAAGCACAAATAAAAAAAAAACAGGGCTTTGGATAGAACAGGATCAGTTTCTTGTCCAAAAAGTCGCAATTTACAACAAAACCTCTCATGATAAAACCATTTTAGCTAAAAATTATGTACGTTATGCTAGGAATTTTCATTTTCCTAAAATCCGAGAAGTTTTATGGAAGGATAAACAAATTCATATACAACTTAAAAAGATTAAACCTCTTAAAAGTTCTCAAGTCAAAAAGAAGCTTCTTATTTCCTCTTTGAAAAAACCCAACACTTGGGCTGGACTTAATGATTTAAAGTATTTTTATCTCTATGAAAGATGATTTTTATTACAAGGTGGCTGTAGAAGCTCCTCTTGAGCCCTTAATTTATCGCTCCTCTAAAGAAGAACTTTTAAGAGGTCAATCTTTAAAAATTCCTTTAGGAAAAAGAGTTGTAAATGGTGTTGTGATAGATAGAGTTTCTCAGCCTCAAGTAGATTTTAAGATAAGAAATATAAAGAAAGTTATTTTAGAAAGACCTCGTTTGCCTGAAGCTTATCTTTTATGGTGTGAATGGCTGAGTCAGTACTACTTTTATCCTTTAGGCTCTATTTTGTCTTCAAGCTTTCCACAGCTTAAAAAAAGCTCAAGAACGTCAAAAGACTTAAAAAAATCTCTTAAAAGAAAAAAGCAGAGTCCTTTTGTTTTAACTGAAGAGCAAAAAAAATGCTTAGACAACATTAAAGATTTAGAGAGTTTTTCTGTTCATCTCATTCATGGAGTTACAGGAAGTGGAAAGACAGAAATTTACTTACAGATTTTAGAAAAAGTAAGGAAGCTTAATAAAACGGCTCTTATACTTGTTCCAGAAATTGGTCTTACATCTCAAATGCTTTCTCGCTTTTCTCAAAGGTTTCCTGAAGATGTAGCTGTTATACATTCAAGTTTAACGCCTAGAAAGAGAACCAATGAATGGTGGAGTATGATCGATAAAAAAAAGTCTATTTTAATAGGTGCACGTTCTAGTTTATTCTGTCCTCTTTCTGATCTAGGTTTGATTGTTGTGGATGAAGAGCATGAAGCAAGCTTTAAACAAGAAGAAAAGCTAAGATATCAAGCAAGAGATGCAAGCGTTATGTTAGCTTCTCTTCATAATTGTCCTATCCTTTTAGGTTCAGCTACTCCGAGTTTAGAATCATGGTATAATGTCATGAAGAAAAAATACCATAAACACACTTTAAAAAAACGAGCTTCTAATCTCAGTCAAGCTTTCATACAGGTTATTAATATGAAAGACGATGAAATCAAAGAGAATCGAAGAGAAAGCGGTCTTCCTGATTGGTTAAGCCAACAGCTTTACCAAAAAATTAAGAATAACTTGGAAAATCAAAAACAATCAGCTCTTTTTCTAAACCGAAGAGGTGTAGCTGCTCAAGCTTTATGTACAGCCTGTGGTTTTATTTTTAAATGCCCTAACTGTGATATTAGTTTAACCCTTCACGGTAAAAAGTATCTCAACTGTCATTATTGTGATTACAGTGACACTCTTAAAGAGAACTGTCCTGAGTGTAAAGAACCTGAAATTAAATTTTTAGGTTTGGGGACTGAAAAAGTAACTCAAGATTTAAAGAAGCTTTTTAAAAAAGCTTCTTTAAAACGAGTGGATAGGGATCGGATTAGAACGCATAAGGATATGGAGGATTTCATTCATGAAATGGAGGAAGGAAGTATTGATATTCTTGTAGGAACGCAAATGATTTCTAAGGGCTTGGATTTTCCTCGCTTGACTCTTATAGGTTTTGTTTTAGCTGATATTGAAATGAATTGGCCTGACTTTAGAACCAGTGAAAGAGCTTTTCAGAGCTTTACACAAGTGGCAGGTCGCTCAGGTCGTCATGAGCCAGGAGAGGTAGTGGTGCAAACCTATAGCCCTGATAATTTAAGTCTTAGTTTTTTTAAATTCCACGAGTTAGAGGAATTTATGACTTGGGAATTAAAAAATAGAGAAGAAAGAAGCTACCCTCCTTATGGGAATCTTCTTTTATTTCGTATCCAAGGTTTGTCATTAAGCCATGTAAAAGAAACTTGTCACCAACTTTTATTAAGAGCTAACAGCCTGAAATCTCAGTTTAAAGGCTATAAAGAAGTTCATATTCTAGGGCCTACAGCTTCTAGTTTAATGAAAATAAAGAATAGATACCGTTATAATATGCTTATTAAAAGTAAAGACGTAGCTCCTTTGAAACCTTTTGGGAAACATATTTTAGAAACAAAAAAGTGGATTAAGAGTGGCGTCAAGGTAATCTTAGATCGTGATCCTTACAGTATAATTTAGATTCATATTTTTACATGTTTTTTGAAAAATCACTTAATTTAGTCGAACGTGAAAAATTGACAAAATCCCAGGCTTTTGTCAATTTTTCACATTCGACTAGAGCCTGTCCTCATTTGACTGGACCTTTACTTTGAAGTTTAAGCCAAATAAACATATATGCTATAGATAGATAGCTTTGAAATTTCTAGCAAGCTTTTCAAATCGAGTAGCAATACCTCTAAAATGCTTAAGACGAGCAAAAAGGTTTTCTATCTGATGTCGAGATTTATAGATATGACGATCAAAATCTTTATTTTTCTTTTTGCTATTTTTTCGTCTCGGTATCACAGGCTTTACCTTCTTACTACGAGCCTTATCTCGTATCTCATCCGAGTCATAGGCCTTGTCAGCAATCAAATACTCACTATGAAACTCATCATTAAATCACCTGCAACTTGACTGTCGTGCACTTCACTCCCAGTGATTTTAAAACAGAGCGGATTTCCATGCGCATCAGAGGCCATGTGTATTTTTGTTGTGGATCCACCTCTAGATTTTCCCACAGCACGACTTTCTCCACGCCGAGCTCCACTAGCATGCTGATGAACCGATACGTAACTTCCGTCGATGGACACCCACTCTGTATCAACTTCTTCTTGTAAAGTAAAAAAAAATCATTCCATAACCCTTTTTGTGCCCACCTATTAAAGCGATTATATGCTCTCTTCCAAGGACAGAACTGTTCAGGAATATCACGCCACGGACTGCCTGTGCGTAATTTCCATAAAATTGCTTCCATAACATTTCTATTGTTTGCTGAATGATAACAGCCTTTCTCTCTTATAATAGCTTCCAGATCCTTCCACATAGAATCTGTTAAAACTTTTCTTAACATAACACCTCCCTTTGTTATGAGCTTTTTACAATCTTTATAAATATTCAACACGCCTAAGGTCTTTGAACTTCCCCTGTTTCTGCGGACAGTCAATTTTCTCTTAAAGTCTCCATAAAATGGAGGTAAAAGAAAGAATGGAAAAAGTAAAACAGTACTCGGAAGAGTTTAAAAAGCAAGCCATTGAATTGGCAGAGGAAATAGGTGCAAAGGAAGCCTCAGAGAAGCTAGGACTGAGAAATTTCCAAGTGATAAGCTCTTGGAAGCGTTTTCTAAAGCCTGAAGTAGAAAGACAAGCTTCCCATGACTTGGCTTCGGCATTGGAGGAAATAAAGAGGTTAAAAAAGGAGCTGGTCTATGAGAGGCGGAGTGTAGGTATATTGAAAGAGGCAGCGGCTTTTTTTTCAAAGGAAATCCTGAAATGAGATTTAAGGCTATGTTTTATGTAAAAGAGAAAGGGCATCCAGTGCTTCGCATTTGCGAATTATTAAGAGGATCTCGTTCTGGTTTTTATAGTTTTTTAAAAACCAGGGGAAAGCTTGAAAAGGATAAAAATCTGGAGAAAAACATAGAATCTATTTTTAAAGAAAGCACCATCTTTCAGAGGATCTGATGAAAAATGAGAGTAGTCTTCTTGTTGTGAGTAGCCTTTTTCTACATAGGCCACAAAATCTCTTATAGAGGAGTTAATGTTTCTTTCAAATTCCATGAAGCACTGATCTCCATCCTCTCTTTTATTTATTTTTTTGTAAAGAGGTTTTAGTACATAGTCCATGTAGGCATCTATTTCCACCATGTAAGACAGAGCTGCTGTTGTTTTCTTATAACGAGAAAGAGTATGATCCTCAAAAGGAATTTGTCTTTCGTCTTTGTTTTCATATTCAAAAAGACTTAGATTATCCTTGCTTTCTCCAAAAAGATGAGGAATGACCATTTTATTTAAAAAATTTTGGTAGTCATCAAAATGAGTTTCAAAAAAAGGCCTAAAAGCTACTTCTGAAATATGCTTTTGCCACCAACAATTAAATCGCCTTTCAATATAATCATTGGTATTACCAAAATTACTTGGATCTGGGTTAACAAAATCACAGCCTTCTATGAAACCTGACTCTAGTTTTGCAACAAAAGGCTTTAGCTTATCAAGACCGTTATGGAGAAGTTTTTGAGAAAGATTGTTGAAATCATATTTTTTGTGGTTTAATTTCATAGACATAATCGATCTTTTCAGTCCTTTGCAGAAAAAGCTCAAGCTATAAAAGAATTTTCAGAGGCCTCAAAAGCTTGGATCGATTATATGACAGCTATGTTGTACATAAGAAGAGCAGAATGGGAAAAAGATCTTGTTTGGTCTATGGATAGAGCTGAGTTTACTAAAAAAGCCTATACAGAAATTGTCATTAAAATACGAGAGGATCGATTAAGAGAATCTGAAGCAAGGTATCAAGATATGGATATGGTACCTGAAAAAATGTCTTATTTTCCACTACAACTTCTGAGGGAAAACGACGGAGGAGAGGGCAACCCTTGCTCTGTAAGAAAAACAAGCGAGGACTCTAAAGACTTGTCTTTTAAAATGACCATAGAAGAAGCAAAAAAACTTTTCCCTATAGCCACTAGAATGAAAGAGCAGTTTTTTGAAAAGAAAGTAAGGACTTCATGTGTAAATAAAGAGTCTTTTTCTGAAATACAAATAAATATCTCTTATCCTCATATTTACGAAACTGAGTGCCGTATTAAAATAGCAAGAGAGTATTTAAAGGCTAATGAATGTCGTTGGAGAAATAAACAAACCCCTTTTAAGACTCATAAAAAGAATCTTTTTATACGAAATTTTCCTGAATCTCGAAAACTTCCTCAAAAACAACTTGTAAAAATAAAAGAAATTGAAAGCTTAGAAAAATACCTTTCTTCTGAAAGCAAAGAAGATTGGCTTTTAGCTTTTGAAATCTTAGAAAGAATTCAAAATCGAGAAGCTCTGTTTCAAGCTTGTCAAAAAGAGGATTTTTTCTCAGAGCATTGTCTATTTTATGAACTCTATGAAATATTAGATTATCCTATTGTTCAGTCAAGAATGAAATTTTCATTTCAAAAAATTGATGAAAGTATCTTTCGAAAATTTCTTGTAGCATCAAATGGTTTTGGACAGTCTTTTTCCACCCACTTTACCTCTCATCCTGCAGAGCAAACTTTACAGTACATGCATGATGATTATTATAAAAAAATGAAAGATTGGCATCCTATAGACAAGGATAAGGCCTCTTCTGAACTTTTACCCAATTTATCAGAATTATCAGAAAATTTAGATGATTCTCTTTTGTTTCAGCTTACAGGAATTAAATCCATGAAGGATTCTATAAAAGGTTTTAATATGGCTCAATTTGAAACAGATTTTTTCTCAGAAAAAGCTTTCTTTAGCATGCTCTGCGGAGTCAAGCCTGAAGACACTCTCGTGGACACAACTTCTATAAGAAAGGAGTTTCTGCCCCCTAAGATTGTTGAGGGAGGAAAGCTTTTCTGCAAAGGACTGAAAAGATCGATTATGTCTATGAAATTAAACCACAAAAAATATGATTTCAACAATCTTTCTCAAAAACTTCTCCATAACGGTCTTGATAAGCTAAAGCCTTTTGTTGCAAAACTAGAGTCAGGTTTCATAGAAGGCTGTGATTTTGTTAACCCAGATCCAAGTAATTTTGGTAATACCAATGATTATATTGAAAGGCGATTTAATTGTTGGTGGCAAAAGCATATTTCAGAAGTAGCTTTTAGGCCTTTTTTTGAAACTCATTTTGATGACTACCAAAATTTTTTAAATAAAATGGTCATTCCTCATCTTTTTGGAGAAAGCAAGGATAATCTAAGTCTTTTTGAATATGAAAACAAAGACGAAAGACAAATTCCTTTTGAGGATCATACTCTTTCTCGTTATAAGAAAACAACAGCAGCTCTGTCTTACATGGTGGAAATAGATGCCTACATGGACTATGTACTAAAACCTCTTTACAAAAAAATAAATAAAAGAGAGGATGGAGATCAGTGCTTCATGGAATTTGAAAGAAACATTAACTCCTCTATAAGAGATTTTGTGGCCTATGTAGAAAAAGGCTACTCACAACAAGAAGACTACTCTCATTTTTCATCAGATCCTCTGAAAGATGGTGCTTTCTTTAAAAATTACATTTGTGGCTTTGTAGAAAAACAAGAACACCTACCAAGCCATTTTGAGAGTCAAGACTACATCCTGTGGATTACTTTGAATAATATAGGTAAGTTTTTTCAAGAGTATTTTCCATCCTCTCTTCCTAAGGAGGAAAATGAGACAAACTGCAGAGTAAGTCAAAACTTAGAAAAGGAAGATGAAAATCTCGTAAGACTAGTGCGCGATAGAATCTCCCATACTATATTACAAACATTTTCCGATTATAGTAGCTATCTGTCCTTTGATTCTTTTAAACATTTTAATTCTTTTGTAAGAACTCACTATTGTAAGGAAATCAAATGAAAAAGAGCTCTCGAAAAAGTCTTTTATAAAAACTTTGTATGAAATATATTCTAAAAATTTCTTTTTTAGTCCTTTGTTTGACTATGATAGCTATCGTCTCCTTGAGACAATTGGGGTTTCAGAAAAAAATTCAAGACAAAAATAGTTGGTTTGAAAAAGAAAAAAAATATTGGCTCATAGCTCAGGGAGGAGGTGAGGGTTTAGGCCCCGGTCATAGCAAAGAAGCTCTTAGGAAAGTTAAGAAATTGTCTCCTGAAATTATTTTAGAAATAGAGCTGAAACGTACTCTCGACGGCCAATGGATTCTTTATGGTCATGACAGGCTTGAAGCACAAACAGAAGGCAAAGGGTTTGTTTCCTGGAAGAAATGGACTGAGATGAAGCATTTAAATCTAGGATTTCATTTCAAAAACAAGAAAGGAGAATTTCCTTTTAGAAATAAAAAGAGGAAACTAAATTTTATAAAATTTGAAGATTTTCTAAAAAACAATAAAAAGGCCTTTTTATTAAAGATCAGGTTGAGAGATACATATGGTCTCAATGATCTTATCAAAATAATAGAAACATACAAAGTTCAAGATCAACTTATCATATCCGCAAGCTCCATAGCAAGTTACAAATATTTAAAAACCCAACGTCCTCAATGGAGGTTTGTAAGTTCTTTAGCTAAAATTCCGTTCATTCTTATGATGGAATCTTTGTATTTAGAACCTCTTATAGAGGTAAAAGAACCTGTCTTTTTGTCTCCCCTTAAGCTAGGAAACAGAGAAGTCTTTTCTCCACCTTTAATCAAGGAGTTGAAACGACAGAAGAAGAAAATTTTTGTTCAGCTAGATAAGTCTTTCCCTATTAGCTGGCCTATTTTCGCACAAGGTGTAATCACCCCTTACTCCGACAAATTTCTAGGTTTTCTAAAAACACTCAACAATAAAAATAAAAAGCCTTAAAATGATCTCATAATGAACAAGGTGTGGGCTACAGAGAAAGGACTAGAACTTGCTGAAGCACAAAATATCACCAGTTTTTGGTCTGCTCTCTGGGAAGCTAATTTTTTCGTACAAATAACATTCCTTATTTTAGCAGGTATGAGTATTTTTAGCTGGGCAGTTATTATTTTTAAATTCAAGAAATTTAAGAAATTAAAGGAAGTGAATAAAAGCTTTTTGTTGTCTTTTGAAAAATTAGAATCTCTGGAGGAAATGGAGAAGAGAAAAAGTGCTTTTAAGGAAAGTAACCTCTCGAGGGTTTTTTCCATGGGCTACAAAGAATTAGAAAAGATGGATTCTATAGGTATGGGCGGGAACCAACAAAAAGCACAGTTTCATGATGGTTTAGATAATTTACAACGTTCTCTGGATAAGGCCATTGAAAGTGAAATGGTTGACGTTGAAAAAAAGGTAGGGCTTCTAGCAAGTATAGGAACTTCAGCGCCTTTTATTGGGCTTTTTGGTACGGTTTTAGGTATTACAGGCTCTTTTCAAAAAATTGCTCTTTACCAATCAGCAAGCCTTACTGTCGTGGCACCCGGTTTATCTGAAGCACTCTATGCAACAGCTATAGGCCTTTTCGCAGCCATTCCGGCTTCCATTGCCTATAACTATTTTCTCTCTGAAATAAGAACTCAGGAGATAACTCTTCACAGTTTTTCTAAAGACTTCCTCAGTTTAGTGAAAAGGAATTTCTTCCATGATAATAGGATGTGGTCCTCATGAAATTTGTTAAGGGCAGAAAACCCTTAAATGAAATTAATGTTACACCTTTTGTCGATGTCGTTTTAGTGCTTTTAGTCATCTTTATGTTAACCGCACCTCTAAGTCATCAAGGTCTTAAAGTCCAACTCCCCAAAACTAAAGCCTCGGGTCTTGCCATTCCTGAAAAACCTCTTATCTTAACCATCAAGAGGAATGGAGCTTTGTATTTATCTGGTTTACGTTTTTCTATGAAGCAACTACCTGTTAAGATAAAAGCTCTTACAAAAGCAAGAAAAGATAAAAGCATTTACATTCAAGCTGACAGAAGAGTGTCTTATGGCCTTGTGACACAAGTTATGGCACAAGTCAAATCAGCTGGACTTTATAATATAGGTCTTATAACAACTGTAAAGTGAAAGATAAAAATTTCCCATATTGGTTGAAAGTCTCCTTAGGAGTTCACTTAGCTGTTCTTGTGTTATTGAGTTGGGACTTCTCTTTTCGTAAAAACATCCCTCCCTCTTTAAGAGTAGATGTTATTGATCTCCCTGATAAGATAAAAAAAATAGAAAGAACCTCAAAAAAAGTAAAAAAGAAAAGACCTCCTCAAAAGAAAAAAGATAACAAAGCTCTTGTTTTGAAACAAAAGCAGAACCCAAAGAAGGTCAAAAAGAAAGATCAAGGAAGCGAAACCCCCCCAAAAGAGACAAGAACGATGTTTAAGGGGAATTTCCTTGCCAAAGGACAAGGCTTAGAAGGACTTAATCGTCTTTCTATGGAAAGATACTATGAAAAGGTGGGAGAGTCTGTAAGAAAGCACTTTATTACACCCCAATGGCTTGATTTAACGAATCTTAGTGCTGCGATTGAAGTAACCCTTGACGATGAGGGGAAAATCATTACAAAATCATTTATAAAAGGGTCGGGAAATGAGTTATTTGATCAACAAGCTCTAGAGGCCGTGATCAAGGCTGAACCCTTACCTAGCCCTCCCGATAGACTTAAAAAATTGTTTTATAAGATTAATTTTATTTTAAAGTTTCCGGAGTAAGTCATAAAATATATTGCGTTTTTATTCTTCTTTTGTTTTTCGTTTCAGGCTGTTTGTGAAAAAATATCTATTAATGTAGGCCATGCTAAAAAAGGCCAGGCCTCTTTGGCCTTACCTAAGTTCAACAATCAAGGAAGAAGAAGTCATTACGGAGAAAAGGTTTACAAAATAATCAGGAGCCATCTTTATATTTCAGGGTTCTTTCGTTTGATTGATCCTAAAAGTTTTATAGAAGATGTAAGAAAAGTCAGTCCTAGACCTTTATCGGAAGATAGACGTGGTTTTGATTTTGAGAGCTGGCGTGTGCTTAAAGCACATCTACTTATCAGAGGAACTTATAGAACAAGGGGCGATCAATTACAATTAGAAATTTATGCTTATTATGTAAGCTCTGGAAAATTAGCCTTAGGAAGAATCTACAAAGTCAAACAAACTCATTTTAAAAAAATAGCAGATCGTTTTTGTGATGATCTTATTAAAGCTCTCACAGGAAAGAAAAGTATTTTTTCTACAAAAATAGTTGCTACAGTGAAAGTAAGAGGAAAAAAAGGAATTTATACCTTGGACTGGAACGGAGAGAACCTTGAAAAAGCTACAAGTACAAAATTTAGATCTCTTTCCTTGTCTCCTGCTTGGTCTCCAAAGGGAGATAAAATTGCTTTTACAGCTTACGTGAAACATAAAAGAGCTGGAGTTTTTAATCCTGATCTTTTTTTATTAGATTTAAAAACAAAACAAACAAAATTAATCTCCCATCATAAAGGTATGAATTCAGGAGCCGTTTTTGATCCCACAGGAAAGTACATTTACTACACACTCTCGAAAAGAGGAGGAGCTCATATTTACAGAATGAACTTAAGAACTCGAACCCTCAACCCCATCATCACAAGACCTTCTCATACTTTGAATTTAGAGCCAGACATTTCCTCTGATGGAAGACATTTGGTTTTTTCTTCCAATAGAGGAGGAAAACCTATGATTTATATGGCCGATATTTTAGCTAGAAGAAGAGTCGAAAGACTAACTTTTGCTGGTCGTTACAATTCTAATCCTGTATGGTCTCCTGACGGCAAAACCATTGTGTTTGCTAGCTACCAAAAAGCTCATTATGACATTTATTCTTTAGCTCTGGCTACAAAGCAAATTAAGAAACTAACAAGCTATGTAAAGAAAAACGGAAGAGCAGCTCATCATGCATCACCTTCTTTTTCTCCTGATGGTCGTTTCATTGTGTTTGCCAGCGATCGGCATACAACAAACAAACAACTTTATCTTATGTCATCAGATGGTGGGTATGTAAGAAGAATCACTTTTGATCGTCACCATTATGAAACTCCTAAATGGTCCCCTTACCTGAAGCCTTAGATTTCCATTATATTAGAGCTTAATGCGATCTTCACTTCTACAACCACTGTCTCTTTTTGAGCTTTTGTCAGTTCTTGAATTCCTTTGAAAGTCGCTTGAATAGATGTCTGAATAGCTTTGGGAATCGTCTGTCTTTTTCTATATTTTTTAAAAACATATCACCCTTTATTGTGATATAAAAAACTTTTTTTTCAACTGACTTTAAGAAAATTTCTTTACAGATGTCTTTAAAGCCTATGACGGGCTTAATATGAGTTTTAAAAAGCATTATCAAGTTCACACGGAAAAAATGAATTCTCGAAGGCTGAAAAAACAGTTAAAAACCATATCAATGGAGTTAAAAGTTTTTGGGACTTAGCCAAAATGAGACTTTCACAATTTAGAGGAAGGTATGAAAAAACTCTTTCTTTTTTATTTGCCTTTATATATAAGGAATGAAAAACCATACTGACTGCCCTAACGAAAGAACCAAAAAGGAACCACCAGATTTATTAACATAACAAATACCCCTCTAGCTAGCAACTGAAACTTAATCCAACGCTAGGGGTACCATGCGACTCTCTATAGTGCTTTGCATCCAAGATAGATGTCTATCGACTCTTACTGAAATACTATGCTGAGTAGACATAGCAACATTGACTCCTACTTGCACATAACTGCCATCCCTTGTTTCGTACATGGGGCCCCCTGAGTCACCTTTTACAACACCAACGTACCTAACAAATCTTCTTCTATGGGTATAAATAATAGCATGGTCCTTATAAAAGAGGGAAACTTCTACTCCTCTTAATATTAATACCCATGCCTCATTCTCATCGCTAGACGGCCTGTTTGTTGTCGGTGGCGTCCCATAACCAGTCAAAATATAAGGCCCAGACCCAGAACTAGCAAGCTTTACAGAAGTGACTTGTGCATCATGTTTATTTAAAGCTGCAGGAACAAAAATCATTGCAATATCACATGCAAGATTATTACTGGGATGATAACATGGACTAATTTCAAAGGAGTTTTTTGTAACCTTAAAAAACTTTCCATCTATTCCTTTTTTGATCTCCTTGATAATATCTTTCCTAGAAATAAGATTGTTTGTAAAAATATAAGCTTCGTTAACAGATTCAAGACAATGGGCTGCCGTAAGTATGAAATGTTTTGTAAGAATAGACCCAGAACAAATACCCGTCCCTTCCTCCCTAACCGAAATGATCAAAACAGAATTTTTAGCAAAGTAATGGTTTGGATCAATAGGAGAACCTATAACAACCTGTGGTGGTCGAATAGGGATAAGAGATTCGGCTTGCGAAGAGAATTCCCAGTACTCAGACTTGTAATTTGCCAAGTACTCCGTAATTTTTTTTATGCTGTCTTGATTTACACTATCTTGACTTAGAATGGCAGAAGCAAAAACATCTTTCTGAAAAGATAAGGCTAAAACCACAACCATTATAAAAACAGTTCTTATCATAATATCCCCCTTATTATTTATGATCTTTTACTCTATATTTTTCTCAAGTAAAGTTATTACTTTTTACCAATTTTGTCAAACTTATCTTCTGCCCATCTAAAAAATTAACATATTGCTCCAAAAGCAACTAAAAGTAGAGTTTGTTCATCATAAATATGTTTTTCTCACTTAGAAAATTTAGAGGTTATTGGTAACTCGACCATTACCGCTCTATACAAAGGACGATTTTGTATAGAGCGGTAATGATCGAGTTGCAGTTATTTTGAGGGATAAATGCACACTTCATTAGATTTAGCACGAAATGCGAAAAAAGACGGATTCCTAACACCAATTTTCTGAAATTTTCATAAGCTCAATTTTTGAAGAGAAAGAATACAGAATAAATGAAAAATTTGCCTCAGAAAATATGATAAAAAATACTAAAAACTATTTGAAACAAGAAAAAATCAATGCTAAAGTACAAAATACTATAGACTCTTCAAATGAAGGGTGTGTTCTTTGACAATTTAACCGTTAGTACACTTTACTTGCTAAGTAATTTGTTGTACTGATGAAACAATATGAATAAAAAAATTCAAGATGAAGTTTATAGGTTTCAGTTGCTAAGTAATTTGTTATACTAATGAAACTCTAAATTTGTTAAGCCAACAATTTTAGAACTTGGCGTTTCAGTTGCTAAGTAATTTGTTATACTAATGAAACTGCAAAGTTAGTAAAATGCCCCGTCCTTTGGACATGTTTCAGTTGCTAAGTAATTTGTTATACTAATGAAACTCTAAATTTGTTAAGCCAACAATTTTAGAACTTGGCGTTTCAGTTGCTAAGTAATTTGTTATACTAATGAAACTGCAAAGTTAGTAAAATGCCCCGTCCTTTGGACATGTTTCAGTTGCTAAGTAATTTGTTATACTAATGAAACTCTAAATTTGTTAAGCCAACAATTTTAGAACTTGGCGTTTCAGTTGCTAAGTAATTTGTTATACTAATGAAACTGCAAAGTTAGTAAAATGCCCCGTCCTTTGGACATGTTTCAGTTGCTAAGTAATTTGTTATACTAATGAAACCAATAACAAACAAAAAATTTGAACATAACGATGTGGTTTCAGTTGCTAAGTAATTTGTTATACTAATGAAACTTATATGTAGTCAGTGCTGGTTACTAGTAAGTGCTGGTTTCAGTTGCTAAGTAATTTGTTATACTAATGAAACGTAACTCGACTGAAAATTGCAAAGACTGTTACACGTTTCAGTTGCTAAGTAATTTGTTATACTAATGAAACTTATTACTCCTTTCTTATCGTCTTCGAACTTTACTGTTTCAGTTGCTAAGTAATTTGTTATACTAATGAAACTCCTGTAATAGGAACGATTTATTTTACACAATTAGGTTTCAGTTGCTAAGTAATTTGTTATACTAATGAAACTAGGTGATGCCTGTCTTGGTTTTCCCGCTGAAGAGTTTCAGTTGCTAAGTAATTTGTTATACTAATGAAACAAAGAAAGAGAAGAGTAAATATGAGAACAATTAAGGTTTCAGTTGCTAAGTAATTTGTTATACTAATGAAACTCTACCATGTCTTCCAGTTCTGACCAAGTTATCTGTTTCAGTTGCTAAGTAATTTGTTATACTAATGAAACCAAATTTTAAAGCCTGGCAAAGGGGAAGCTACGATGTTTCAGTTGCTAAGTAATTTGTTATACTAATGAAACGAAGCTGACTTCCCTAACACGTCTAAAGGCTGGGAGTTTCAGTTGCTAAGTAATTTGTTATACTAATGAAACTTAAAATCTCCCTCAAACACGTGAGCGTGATTAGTTTCAGTTGCTAAGTAATTTGTTATACTAATGAAACTAGGTGATGCCTGTCTTGGTTTTCCTGACGAAGAGTTTCAGTTGCTAAGTAATTTGTTATACTAATGAAACTCTGTAAAAGAAACCAAGACTACAAAAAGGGCTAATTAGGACGTTTCAGTTGCTAAGTAATTTGTTATACTAATGAAACTGAGTCTATGTAAATATACTGTATAAAGCTTAGAAGATAGTTTCAGTTGCTAAGTAATTTGTTATACTAATGAAACCTGACTCAGTGTTTTGTGTCTGTGTACCCTGTACTTAGAAGATTGGTTTCAGTTGCTAAGTAATTTGTTATACTAATGAAACACCCTAAATTTCTCTTATATTTCTGGTAATTAGAGAAAAAAAGGCGTCTCTTCTTTCGCAAACGAAGTCTTTGCACCGAAATATAATATTTTGCGAAAGAAGTTTTTTGTGATAACATCACCATAAGTATAGCAGATTACTAATGCACTGTAATCATCTAAAAGCATTTTGAACGGACCTCTGATATCTTTATCACGTCTGCTTTCATTTTAAACAAAAAAACCGCTTGAAAGCGGTTTTTTTGTGTCTAAAATCTCTCCCTAATCTTGACCTTTAGTAAGTTGGTCTCTTAACAGCCTCTTGACTCCTACTGAGGAGGATGTTTCTTATTACAGGCGGTCATTACAAAAATTGAAGTACTCACAGGAACAACATTGAGCTACGCTAGCGCTGGATTCTGGTTTTAATCCTCTCTGCAGTATCTGTCTTATTTTATCTACTACTTCCATCACTTCTTTACGTTTATCTTCGTCAATATCAATTGTGTGTAAAACCCTCCCCTTGCCTAAAAGAAATCCAACTGAACTTGGTTTATTAAAGTGTTTTTCTAATAGCATAGAATAAGCTGTCAATTGTAAGATGTCACCTCTTTTTCTAATCCTTGCTGAAATTTTAAACTCGACAGCGTAAACTGCTGCCTCAGTTTCAATTGCCATATCAACAATACCATGGAGTCCCTTGTCGCTATCTCTCATCATTAAATTGTGATAAGTATGGCCATTTTTTAAATTAAACCTAGAAACATTCCGGCGTCGCCACAACTTCTCTTCTAGCTTGTGAAATTTTCTCCCCTGTTTTATCCAAGATGGATGTTCTACTTTAAAATCTGTCAATTCAAAGTAATAAACTTTTCTAGGGCAATAACACCATTGACGTATTAAGTTTACCGGAACTTCCATTTTAGATGACATAGGTTTCTTCCCAATCTTCAAAATCATTTTTCTCATGACCTACAAAATAACTACGCCCTCGACCATTGAAGTTAGTATGTGTTATAAAAGCCTTATCTGTCCTCCTAAGGTTATACTCTAAATGACGTCTTACTGCTTCTAGTTCTGCAAAAGTTAAATAACCCCAAAAAACAGACTTTTGAACTGATGTGAGACCATATCTATTTAATTCTTTAAAGATACGATGGCGTATCTTGTTGTCTTGTATATCGTAACTGACCAGATATTCTTGTCGTAACAGATAGCTTTTCATTTATATATATCACCACTTAAATAGATAAGGTTTATAACTTTTTTCACCATAAAAGTGACCACATAATCGATACACTTGTCTTTGAATAATATGCTCTAATTTATGCTTCTTTTGTTTGTAAAGGTATCTTTTAGCACATGTATTTTGTATTTCCTTAATTAGTACTTTTTTTAGATCTGTACTCAGAACTGTCATTCCTTTACTCTGTGAACGCAATTTGATTACAATACGATCAACAACCCATGCTCGGTATTCCTCCATTATATCCAATACCAATGCCATTTTGCCAGGTCTAATGGTGTGTATAATACCAAGATAAGGTTCTAACCCGGCATTAACGATCGCATTAAGAACATAGCTACTTAATATCGCATAACCTAAGTTAAGCATTGAATTATTGATTTCCTGACTCCCCCTTCCCTCACGTTTTTTAAAAGAAGATGAGAACAACTGAGCTTGTCGTAAGCTTTGAAAATAAGCATTAGCACTAGCTCCCTCTAAGCCTAATAAAGTTTCAATATTTTTAGCACGTTGGGCTTCAGTTGAGTTTCGTAATAGTTCCTCAGATGCAGACTTCAATAATGTATTTCTGTGGTACTTATCTAAGTAGTTTAGTACTGCACGTTGATTTTTAATTTTTGCAGAAATAATTTTTCTAGAAAGCGTCATTGTATCGCTCTGGCAAAAAGCCACTTGTGCCATCCTTACTGCAACAACGCCATGTTGAGATTGTCCTAAAATTGCTGAGTGAGGAACACCACGAAAATCAAGAAAAAACAATTTAATTCCTCGTGCACTTAACGATTCCACTAAATCACTAGAAAAACTGATCCCATTTTTAGCAACGGATATAGTGCAAAGACGGTTCAGAGGATAATATTGAACTTCTTCCTTTTGCCGAATAGCAAGGCGTTGATTATCTAATCCTAAAAATGTTCCATAGTCTGCAATAACAAGATGTCTCATGGTAGTGGTAGTTTGCCAACTAAGCTTGCTTCTTTGAATGCCTTCTGCATCTCTTTGTTATACTTCGACCCCTCGTAAGGAATGATGGCGCCACGTTTTTTTGTTTTTATCTCTTTTTCAAAAAACTCATTACGAACATCCTTTTTAGATTTTTTAAGTTTATCGTTTTTTCTAAAACCGTGCTTACACATTGGATTTTCCATAAATTCGGCATTAGAAATATTTTCACCATCTTGTGCTAACTTTATAGCTATAAGTGGAGCGGTTGAATCCTTTATCCGATACCAAAGATCCTCAATTTCGTCTGGCAATTTAGAAGATTTTTTATCAACCTTATACCATTGAGTAGGATTGATTGGTTTTCCGTCCTCGTAGCCGTCCTTAAACTTGATAATATTTTCTGACTTAGCCCACTCTGCAAGCTTTTTACCCCGTTCTCCATTTTGTTTCCTTATCGGTACATTAGGTTTATTGTCATCCTTCCTAGAGTCAGAATCGTTAACAATCTGATAAGTGTAATTTCCTGTCCAAGATTTTCTCCGCATTAATATCTTGCCTTCTTTAGAAAGTGTTGGTAGGGAAAAAACTTTTCTTACCTTTTGGTGAGACAGTGTATGTGGTGGTTTAAAATAATTTTTCAAAAACTCTTTAAAATCTTTATCTTTAAATAAATCTTTTTCTCTTTCCCAGGCATCCCAACAATCTTGCCATTGTTTTTTTACTGGCAATGTTATTGGTTTCCTCTCAACTTCAACTTCAAACTTTTTTATATCGCACAGTTTTTTTGATAAATCTTCAGGCTTATCAAGCTTCACCTTTTCTGTTTTATAATGTAAATACTTATAAACGAATTTCTTTTCTTCAAATGAATCCCCAGTTTTGCTATTGTATTTTTCTCTCCAATGATCATGTAGTTTTGATCTGTTCACTGTTATACAACAGTAGCCTTTTTCTTGCCGTTGTTTATTAAAATATGAAATCTGTTCTATTTCTGAAAATAATTTTTCCAAGCTAGAATATTCCTTATCCTCCAAAAGTTCAGTTCTATTGCATACAGGAAGCAAATCAATGATATCTAGTAAATATTTTTCTGCCCCTTTAGGTGTGTCTATTCCTAATTTAACACTATTACTCCAATCAAAGCCAATTTTTACCTGAACTTTTCCACTCTCAAGTTTTAAGAGAACAGGGAGATAACGGTCAGCATAAAACATATCTCTTGTAAACGCACGATGAGAACAAAAACTTTCATTTGGTTTCTTACGATTTAATTCTTCTGGCTTAAAACCCTCATCAGACACATGTATAGTGTCAAATAAATTTTTGAGAACTTCTCCTGTATCCTTGTCAAAAAACCACATATTAATTTCATCACTTATTTCTATACCAAGCCCTCCTCTATTACGATGATCACTAGCAGCTAAGGCAAAGGAAAGTTGAGCGTCTATCAAATGTGAATAAGGCTTTTGGACCTCTTTCCCCTTTTTGTATTTAGAAATTACCTCATGTTCGCCCTCAACATAGTTCCTGCGCAAATCATAAATATTATTTCCACTATTAGAATAAGCATCTACCTCATAGTAATCAAATGATAACAAATGTTCTTTTCTAATTCTTTTGGCTTTTTTATAAAGATTATTTGCTAATACTTCTGAAAAATAGCGCTGTGTTCCATTGACAAGGGTCCGGTTTATATTATTTATAGCGTTAATGACCTTACCTCTTAAGGGATGCTCTTCATTAAGGAATAAAGCGTGCCGAAAAGCAATTTGTTGATCAATGGTAAGGTTAGAAAAATTTCGATATTTGCCAAATATAAATTTATTGCTTTCTTTGTCCCAGATCTGATTAATAATCCATTGTTCTATATCATCATTTTTAGTTCTAAAAATTTTTTCTTTATATTGTGATTTTAAGTCTTTTAGTGAATACATTTTGTTACTTTTTTGTCTATTACCTTCTTTACTCGCATAAATTAAATTTGATTCATCATTTAGAATGCCCCATTCAGAGGTTCTAGGTATTATATGATCAATTTCACCATGATGACTACTGATCTTTTCCCCGGTGTAAGGGCATATCTCTTTACTGGATTCCTTGATACGTTCTTCCTTAGATTTGAAAATCTGATCTCTTTGATCTCTTTGATTAGGGTCCGGGACTTTTCCCCTTCTTTTTTGAATTCTTTGTGATTTTACTAGTTCCTCTCTGGAAGGTTCAAACTCAAACTGATTAGATTCAATGATAATAGGAACGCAAACCCTTTTATCTGATTTAAGTTCTCTCCCAATCCTCTCCCACTTATCATCAGCAATAGCACCACCAACAATACGAGCCATACGCATAACAGCGCCATCAATAATGCGAGTTGGTATGGCTGGCAACCGTTGAGCTTTAGCAATATGAACCATAGTATCAGCGATCTGCATACGTTGTGCATTATCCATACTGCATACCGCACAAGTCTTGGCATTACCACTACGCTCCTTGACAATATTATTGATTTGTGAGAGAAAATAAACAGCAGTAGCCGGATTTTTATTTAAATCATCTTCCCATTGTTGTTGTCTTGATTCATCATATAAACCAAAGGTTGTTAAATTTAGACAACGCTCCTTAGCCCTTTTACAAAAATTATATAATTTTTGCGGATCTTTAACTTTAGAATTTTTAAGAATATTTCCGATTTCTTTTTTAGATGGATTTTCATTTTTCTTTCTGTGATATATCAACCCAAAGATGCCCTGGATATCTGACTTTAAACGTCCTTTGCGTTCTTTCTGTTCTTCAGACGCTCGATCGCAATTTTTTTCCAAAGAATCGATACTGTTTAACCATTTAAATAATTTATCACTTTCGTCTTTCCCTTGTTTTTTATTAACAACCCGCTTCAGATCTAGAGGGGAAATTCGTAATACACTGGCTAAATCCTCGAAAATCTGATAACGCTTTTGACGAGGCTTATGGTTACAATAAGTTAATAGGTTGTTTTTATTGTCGAAGCGTTTAGTGTTTTCATAGCCACGATCTTTGACAGAACGGTATTCAGGATGAATGAAAATACGCCCTTCTCTAGCACGCTGACGATTCTTATAGTATTTACAGATTAAATGCAGAAAACTGTCTTTTGGAAACAAATCATCTCTATCATAGTTTGGGTTAATTTTCATATCATCCGGCAAAGCACTGTTTTCTATTGACTTTTCTAAGTTATTTTTTGTTTCAACTATTGAATTATTAATGCCTTTATCATTTGTTTTATGAATGTTTTGTCTAATTTTTTTGGCATAACTGTAAATTTCGTTGAGACTAAGGGGATCTTTATCTTTGACTCTGTCAAAGATAAATTGCATAATGCGTGACTCGAGTTCTTCCATGTTTCTGCGACCAGAATTGACAAGTAAATTTCCTGCCTTAGATTTATAAAAATAAGAGTTTCCCTTACCGCTTTTTAACTCCCTTAAGTTATCTGCATAATCATCGAGATACTTTTGGACGGATTTTAATCCTTTTAATTTATCAAGCCATTTTTTCCAGTTTGGATATTTGCTATCAAGAAACTCAACATTAAGAATCAAACTTTGACATCTAGGGGGCCGACGATTATTGTTATCTTGATAGGGGGGGGTGGTATACTCAGGCTCAGTATTCAGCCAAAAATTAACTACTGAATTAGCTTTTTTAGACCAAAGTTCTCTGAGCTCTTTGTAAGAAAAGCTACTATTATCAGATTTATCTTTGTCTTTTTCTCCAACCCTCCACTCATTCAATATCCAATTTTCAAATATCTCATTTAGGATTTTTTCATCCCAAATATCTTTTGTTTTATGTTTCTCGTTATTAAAATATTTTCGGAGAGGTTTAAGCTCTAAATTGCTTATATGCCCAATAAGCTTGGTCAGGCTGTCTACTGTTAGCTCTCTAAAGTCGCCAGATTGCAACTTTGTACAGATTTTTTTCAAATAGTTGTGAGAGTGATCTGTTTTTATTAATATCTCACGAACTTCTTTAAAGTATTTAGTACGATGACGATTACCAGAGGTGAGTTCTTCATTGGTTTTGTATAAGGCGAATGCAAGGTGGTGAATATGAGTTTTTTCGTCTGGCTCACCATCAACAGTTACAAAGTTTTCCTCTTGGTTGAATTTTTCAGCATTAAAGTACCACTCTGAATTTTTTAGTTCTTTTTTCTTGATATGAGGGGAAGGAGAGTAAAGGTGGATAGTATCATAAATTTTTTTAACTTGTTCTGGTGTTGTTTCATTCAGAAACTTTACTATATTGATCTCATTGTTGTTGTCGTCAGGTAATCCTTGTATTTTTAATCGTTGTTGCCACTCACCCAGCAACCATCTAGATGCTTTGAAAGTAGTATCTTTCTTTTTTGTTTTTCCATCTGTTATCTCTTTTCCTTCCTTGCGTAATAGGCAATAATTTTTCAACTTTTCAGTACATGTAATTAGATATAGCTCTCTGTTAATTTCTTTAATTTCTTTTGGTTTTTTATTTATAGTTTCATACTTTTCTTTAATTTCTTTTGGTTTTTTATTTATAGCTTCATACTTTTCTTTAATTTCTTTTGGTTTTTTATTTATAGCTTCATACTTTTCTTTAACTTGTTCTTTCGCTATCCAATGCCGAATCGCACTTGTAAAATCATATGTGCTGTTGTCATTCTGTATAACTTCTTGCTTTAGTTCTTCTGGCAACTTTTCAAATGCTTCTTTAGGAAATTGGCTTAAGATTTCAGGATCATATTCTTCTGTTAAAAAGCTAAAGCCTCTGCGATTGAGCAAGAAACTAATTGTTTGTTGGACATCTTTATCCCATGGGAATCCGAAATGCTTTTCCCATATTAACCTAAATAGACGTTTTGCCATTTTCCGGCGATCATAACATCGCCTCTGATGACGTTTTGCTGTTCTATTAGCCATAAGCAAAGTATATGAATTTTTCTCCAAAACATACACTTTACCCTCCTTAGTGTCTTCATTTTTTAAAATACTTAATTCACTACCTTTTGGATAGTGAGCAAAATAAACGCCTGTATTCTGAGCACCAAGATCAATGGCAATTGGACTTACGAATTCATTTCCTTCATTCATCAAAAATACCTCTCATCAATAGATTTTAATATTTGAGTTGCAAAGTAAACAAGAAAAAAAATAGGTAACATATCTACATTTATAAACGCAATAAGATGTTTTTAGTATTCCTAGTGCATTGTATTATCTTTGCTTACACACTACACAATTTAAATTACAAGACCTGCTTTATCATTGAATTGCTGATTTCATTAAAATACAGTAAAAACAAATGTTTTTCTACTCCCTCCAACAAGTCTCTTATGAAAGAACTTGAAAAATCGTAACTGCTTACTCTGATGTTCAGTATATTTGCACAAAATTTAGAAAAATACTAAAAAGTTTAGGACTTATTCAGCTGTTCTAGAAACGGAAACCTTTATGATAACATACACAGTGAAGGCTTTTTTACCTTGCTTAAACGAAAACTCGGCCTTAAAACATTTTCCTCCTTGAAGAAAGCTGAAATGAAAATTTTTGAGTGGACTGACGGTTTTTACAACGTAGAACACCTTCATTCAGCACTGCAATATAAAACTCCTGTAAAATTTGTCTATCAAAAAAAACACTTCTCCATAAGATTGGCAATTTCTTTTTGAACTGAAGGTATAGGGAGAAGGAATCAAAGTTTATGTGTGTCATTTCTATTGGCCTGAATTTTTTACTTCAAAACTTATCTTGAAGAGAGCTTCTTTTGCAAACTTCAACGGAACTACGGACATCCTCTACTTCACTGCTAAAAGTTGTACCTTAATTAACTCTACTACTTGCATAAGTGCTTTTGTCAAAAGTCTGTTTTTAGGATAAACAATTGAAATATTGTACATAGCATCCCAACCTCTAGGAACTTTAATGGGTTTAATTTTCTTGTGTGCATATTGAATCATAAAGTCCGGCATAAGGCTCCAAGAATTTGATGAGAGTATTTTTCTCAAAGCAATCTCATAACTATCAAACATGCAATCCACATGAGGAATTAAATCGAACCTTTTAAATGCAGGATGAGTTTCACAAATTTCAATGCCACTAAAAGATTTTGGTAAAACAGCTGGATATTCTGTAATTCTCTTCAGTTGTACTTTAGAATCCTTGAAAACTGGATGATTTTTCCTTGCAAAAATTAAAAGATCACCCTTTAAAATACGAATCATTTCAACATCTGGATGTTCCTGAGGACTAAAACATAAACCCAAGTTATACTCGCCATCCAGTATACCTTTAAGAACTTCGGAAGATCTTCTTGTATAAATTTCTGCTGTTATTTTAGAGTTCTGATTTTGAATCTGACTCCAAGCTGGAGTTAAAATATGAGAGCAGAGCATATGACTAGCTGCCAATCGATAATGTCCCGATAAATGAACATGATCTGACGAAACCTCCTCTTTTACTTTCTCTACATGAGTAAGAATCTCAAAAGCTCTTTTTTTTAAAAGTTCACCATGACTGGTTAGAAAGATTCTCTTCCCTCTTTTCTTAAAAAGAGCTTGTCCTAACTCCTCTTGCAAACAAGAAAGGCTATGGCTTATAGCACTGGGACTGATAGCTAATATCTTTGAGGCCTTTCCAATATGCTCATGTCGTGCTGTTTCCAAAAAATAGCTCAATTGATCTAACTTCATCATTCTAATTTATCAAATAACTTCCTTGAAATCAAATCATTTTACAGAATTTAAAAAAATTCTTATACTGAATCAAAAAGGGAGAATACAATGAAGAAAAATAAAAACAAATTAAGTACAGAAGAAAAGCATATGAAAAACTCATCCTATTACATAGAGCTAGAGAATCAATATGGAGCTCATATTTATGATCCCATCCCTGTCGTAATAGATAAGGGACAAGGAGTTTATGTATGAGATGTAAAAAACAATCGCTATACAGACTGCCTTTCTGGCTATTCTTCACTCAACGTAGAACATTGCATGTATTCACGAATTCTTTTGAAGGGGCATTATTCAGGTTTACACCTATGTGCTAAAAAGATCTGAAAAATCAATTTTAGGAAACAATCTTGAAAATAGACAACTTTTCTTTTGGAAAAATATCTTATCAACGTATTAATAAGTGGATGAAGAAGGATCTTAAAAACAAAAAAATTCCTGATTTAAAGACTTATAAATTTGATACAAGTACTTATGTTTGCGCCTTTTCTTTCTCGAAAAGAGATGTTGCTACTGGGAGGCTAATTATTACAAGAAACTATCCGAATCACTTAGGTTCTAAGAAATCTTTCATAGATGCCATTGTGAGGATGTCTTGCCTTTATTTTTGTGTGCTCTATATTTCATTGATACCAAATAAAGCTCATAATCGTGACGATCTTGAACTCCACAGAACTCTGTACCCCTATCTGTTAAAACACGAAGCAAAGGCACATCATGGTCTTCAAAGAAAGGGAACACTCTGGACTGCGTTGAAAAGATGGAGTCAAAAATGCACTAAAATACATTTTTGTCTTGATAAAAATGCACTAAAATACATTTTTGTCTTGATAAAAATGCACTTTAGTGCTATTCTGTCAGCATGCAACTTTTCAAACGTCACCAAAAAGCTAATATTCTCAAAGATTTAAAGGAAAAGATGGTTTTTCTCACTGGCCCCAGACAGGTGGGAAAAACCATACTTAGCCAAAACCTTCTATCCCCTTCAGATTTTTTTTACTTAAACTGGGATGACGAAGAAGATCGGCGTATTCTCCTAGACCGCTCTTGGAAGCGCAACACTAAGCTTGTCATTTTAGATGAAATCCATAAAAAGCCTCAATGGAAGTCCTGGGTGAAAGGTCTGTATGACAAAGAAAAAAACAATCCCCCTGTCTTAGTAACTGGATCTGCTAGCCTAGAAATTTTTAGAAAACAAGGAGACTCTTTAGCTGGAAGGTACTTCCTGCATAGACTATATCCTTTTTCCATATCAGAACTGGTGAAAAATGGGGAAAGTGCCAAAGAAGCAAGCCAACAGCTCTTAAAAACAGGAGGTTTTCCAGAACCATATTTAAAAAAATCGGAAGCATTTGCAAAACGATGGAGAAGGACTCATATAGATAGAATTATCCGGGAGGATTTAATCACTTTGGAAAATGTAAGAAATATCAATCAAATAGAACTCCTGGTGACACTGCTTTCTCAAAGAGTTGGCTCCCAAAGTTCTTATGCTTCCCTTGGACGAGACCTGTCCGTTTCCCCTCATACTGTTAAAAACTGGATTTCTATTTTAGAAGCCCTCTATGTCATTTTTACTATCTATCCGTATTCAAAAAAACTTTCTCGAACTATTATCAAAGAGCCAAAAATTTATTTTTTTGACATAGGGGCTATTCCTTCAGAAAATCTTTCCGCAAAAGTGGAAAACTTAGTGGCTTTATGCCTTTTAAAACGACAACATTATTTAGAGGATGTTCATGGAGAAAAAAATCAGCTTTTTTACATTCGGGACAGAGAAAAAAGAGAAGTGGATTTTTTAACCACACGGGATGGACAACCAGAATTTCTTATAGAAGTAAAAACAAAAAAGGAAACTCTGGATCCTTCCCTAAAATATTATTTTCATAAAATACCCACTGTAAAGCCCTTGCAACTAGTGTACTTCTTAAAAAGACCTCTTAGCTGGGGACCAATTTCTGTGCAACCATTAGACCAATGGCTCTCTCAATTGGAAAATTAAAATCTCTAAAATGTATGGGGATACGTCCTAAGAGTCAAAAGCTCTTTGGATCTGACTTAAAGACATGTTCTTATTGACTCTTTTAATTGGGTTGCCAGATTAAGATTTAACAATGATTCAGTGATATGATCTTTTTTACAAGTTTAACGTAACTCGGTTTCTTAACAGCCCTTAACTCTACGGAGGAGGGTGTTTCTTAGATTTTCAAGGGAAAGGAAAGGGGGTGTGGGAGGAGAAAAAATAGAGAAAATTTTTAGCTTAAAAGTCCTAAAAATTTTCTCTATCAGGTTAAAGGATTCTTGTTTTTTTTGAGTTTAACTTGAGCCATTTTTAATGGCTCAGAAAGGAGTAAAAAAAGGTCAAAAAACAAATAACAAATCAATTATGAAAGGAGTAGCATAATGCAAAACGAAAAAAGTAAAATTTACGAGGCTTTTTCAGTGCGTAAATTCACCATATCCGGTAAGGAAAAATCAGAGTTTTTAAAGGTGGGCGTAGCCTTCCCTCTAAAAACAAAAGACGGCTTCTCTCTTAAGCTCTCAAGCTTGCCTGTTTCAGGAGAGCTTTTAGTTGTAGGAAGAGTGCCAAAAAAAGAGAAAAAAAGCGAGACAGAAGAAGGGCCTTTTTAAAAGGCTAAAAAATCAACTGCTAGGGGGCTTTTTAAAGCTCCCTAGCTTTCAATTTGAAAGGAGAAAAAGAAATGAAAAAAATATTGAAAAATAATTCTCAAAAGAGTACTCTAAAAAGTACTATTCGTCCTTACAATGAGGACTCGTTCTTTGACAATAGAATACTGAGTGTGGAAGAAGTTGCGGTCTTTCTTGGTTTTGCTCCACAGACAATTAAGAATTGGGTAGCTCAAAGAAAAATTCCTTTTATTCGTTTGGGCAGAAAAACTCGATTTTGTCCCAAGAGCATTCAGGCATGGGTTAAACAAAAGGAGTTCAAATCATGTCAGTAACTAAGATTTATCGTAAGAAAAAAAACAACAAAAAAATTTTTTATCGTGCAGAAGTTTATGTGAGAGGTATAAGACTTGAAAGTCGATATTTCGCAAACAAGGCTGAGGCTTATGTTTGGCACGAAAATCAAAAACAAAAACTTGAAAAAGGTTTTCAAGTTCAAGGAGAATATGAAAATTTGTAACTGCTCACCTACATTGTTCAGTTATCCCTAACTTTAGACCTGTTTTAAGATAAAAGTCTTGCTCTTACAGATTTTCTTTTAAATACTTTTTTCAAATGACAATAAATAAGACCTCCATCAGAAATGAGATTAAAAATATAAGAAGTGACTTTGATAAGTTTGCAAAGAAAGGTTCTGTGCCTACTGAGATTTCTGTGATTGTTGAATCTCTCTTTAAGGTTGTGAACATTCTGATTGTTGTGTTTTTAGAAAAACAGGTTCGAAAAAATTCCAGCAACAGCGGTCTTCCTCCTTCGCAAGATTTTAGTCGTCAAGGGAATCGTAATAAGAAAGCTAGTGGGAGTCAAAAAAAGGGCTCTAGACTTGATAACAGTAAAGATACAAACAGTGAGGAGACTGTCTTTCCCTCAGAGTGTTCTCAGTGTGGGATGTGTTTAAAGACAGCAGAGGTAAAAAGCCTTGAAAAGCGTAAAAAGATTGATATTTTTTATGAAATTCAAACCCATACTGTAACTTCTGAAGTTAAGGATTGTCCCTCATGTGGAGCTAGAAATAAAGGTCAATTCCCTAAAGGTATGAGTGGTCCTCTTCAGTATGGTATAGGCATTAGAGCTTCCATCATCAATTTCATTATAGTTCAGATGCTGTCTTTTAGAGCGTGTTGGGGAACATTACATGGGGCTTATAGGTCGAATGATTTCTCCTGCAGTTATGTTGAGATACATTGCTGAATTAGGAGAGTTTCTTAAAAGTTGGGAAGAGCAGATGAAAGAAAAGATACTTGAATCAGAGGTCATTCATGTTGATGAGACCTCTATGAGGGTTAAGGGTAAAAACTACTGGATTCATACTTATAGTTCAGGAGAATTAGTCTTGCAGTTTCTCCACCTTTCAGGTGGAAGGGAAGCCATAAAAGATATTGGTCTCTTGGATAGATATGCAGGAGTGCTTGTGCATGATTGTTGGAGTCCTTACTTTTGTTATGATAAGATAACTCATGCTTTGTGTGTGGCTCACCTTTTGAGAGAGCTTAAATTTATAGAAGAAAGCAATGGATTCAAATGGGCTACAAATCTCAAAAAACTTCTTAAAGAGACTGTGGAGCTAGTTCATAAAAAAGAGTCAAGAGTTCTGACTCAAAAAGAGTGCGAAACTCTTCAGAGAAGGTATAGGAGTATTCTTACAAAAGGCTTAAAAGAGCTTCCAGAATTTCCTAAAAAAAATGGCAAGAAAGGACGAATAAAGCATACACAAGCTCAAAACCTTTGGCTGCGATTTAAAAAGTATGAAGCAGAAATACTGTGTTTTGCTAAAAGAAAGAACGTAGATCCTACTAACAACAGAGCTGAAAGAGATCTAAGAATGACTAAAGTGAAAAAGAAAGTGTCAGGGTGTTTCAGAACAGAAGAAATGGCGAAATATTTTTGTCGCATTACCAGCTATGTTAAAACAATGAGAAATAAAGGGTATTCTTCTTTAGAAGCCATCTCTATGGCTTTAAATAAAAACTTACGAGAGTGAGCAGTTACCTTTTTTCTTTATTAAAAAGGATAGATTTGATGTCTTTTGCTTTATTTTGAATTTCTTGATCGTTAGCTATTTCTTCAGGTGAAACCCATGGATCACAAACTCTTTTTATTGATTTACCATATACTGTTTTAGACACTGCTTTAGTTTGTTGCTTATGTTTATTTGTTTTTGACTTTGACATTGAAACCCTTTTACTTATTTATATTGTTAGTTTACTCCCTAATATACATACTGTCAATGATCTTTTACGACATTGTGGCAAACAGACCTCGTATTGTTTGTTTATCGGACAGATGAAAGAGTAAGATTTGGTCTTTAAACCTCTTTAGAAGTGTGACAGAAACTGCTTCATGGAAGATAGTCTGGGCGATATTCTCCCTAATCCTCAAGACTCTCCCGGCACCTCCACCAGACTTTTCATAAGTTATTGAAATTATTGTATTATTTTCATTTTTTCCTGTTTTTGGCGTGATTTTTGGCGTGATTTTTAGCGTATAAATGTTTTTAGTTTAATTTGAGGTTTATAAATTGAGCAGTTTTTTGAGTTGTATTTGAGTTTAAAAGCGCAATAGCTTTTGCATACCTTTGTGTTATGGCTTGATCCGTATGTCCAAGAATAACTTGAACCGCTGATAGGTTTTTTGTAGCTTGCAAGGCCAAAGTTGCAAAAGTATGTCTGCAAATATGAGTTCCTCTCCAAGATAATTTTAAAGCTCTAAAACCTGCATCAAAAGCTGAGGGAATGGCATTGTATTTCAAAAGTTCTCCTCTGCCATTATGAAATACGACTTCATAGCCTTTTCCATAAGATTCAGCCTTCATTTGTTTTAAAACTTCTATTAAAACATCAGGAAGTGGTAAAACTCTAGCTGAACAAGAAGTTTTTGTCGTTTCTTCCAAAACAGGGTGTTTTGTATAACGATCCCAACGTACTGTTCGCACAATTCGAGTGAAGCCATCTTCAAAATTAATTTCACTCCATAAAAGCCCACAAGCCTCACTAACTCTAGTACCTGTCAAAATCAAAAAAGTTGCTAACCGCCAATAAACAGGGTTCGACCTATGTTCTTTTAGCCATTGAATCCAAGCTTGAACTTCTCTGGGCTTCATAAAATAATCAGGTCTTCTTGCTTGAACCTGTTTATAGCGACAACGTTCTCTATGGCGTTTCACTATAGGAACGTTAAAATCAGCGTCAATATAATTTTTCCACCAATTAAGAATAGCCCTTAAAGCCTTTAATTCATGACGGAAGCTTTTTCTTCCTCTGTTTTTTGCAGATCTATGTTTTAAAAGCCAATCAATCCAATGATCAATAACAAAAGACGACATGTCTTTCATTCTTACATTGATTAAAGTTTTAGAGCGTATGTAAACCATTTTTATTTCTAAAGCTTGTTGGGTAGATTGTCTTAAGGTCGGTACATACTCTTTTAAGTACTTATCCAAACAATCTTGAAAAGTAAAATTTTCGTAACTGCTCACCTACATTGTTCAGTTATCCCTAACTTTAGACCTGTTTTAAGATAAAAGTCTTGCTCTTACAGATTTTCTTTTAAATACTCTTTTCAAATGACAATAAATAAGACCTCCATCAGAAATGAGATTGAAAATATAAGAAGTGACTTTGATAAGCTTGCAAAGAAAGGTTCTGTGCCTACTGAGATTTCTGTGATTGTTGAATCTCTCTTTAAGGTTGTGAACATTCTGATTGTTGTGTTTTTAGAAAAACAGGTTCGAAAAAATTCCAGCAACAGCGGTCTTCCTCCTTCGCAAGATTTTAGTCGTCAAGGGAATCGTAATAAGAAAGCTAGTGGGAGTCAGAAAAAGGGTTCTAGACTTGATAACAGTAAAGATACAAACAGTGAGGAGACTGTCTCTCCCTCAGAGTGTTCTCAGTGTGGGATGTGTTTAAAGACAGCAGAGGTAAAAAGCCTTGAGAAGCGTAAAAAGATTGATATTTTTTATGAAATTCAGACCCATACTGTAACTTCTGAGGTTAAGGATTGTCCCTCATGTGGAGCTAGAAATAAAGGTCAATTCCCTAAAGGTATGAGTGGTCCTCTTCAGTATGGTGTAGGCATTAGAGCTTCCATCATCAATTTCATTATAGTTCAGATGCTGTCTTTTCAACGTGTTGGGGAACATTACATGGGGCTTATAGGTCGAATGATTTCTCCTGCAGTTATGTTGAGATACATTGCTGAATTAGGAGAGTTTCTTAAAAGTTGGGAAGAGCAGATGAAAGAAAAGATACTTGAATCAGAGGTCATTCATGTTGATGAGACCTCTATGAGGGTTAAGGGTAAAAACTACTGGATTCATACTTATAGTTCAGGAGAATTAGTCTTGCAGTTTCTCCACCTTTCAGGTGGAAGGGAAGCCATAAAAGATATTGGTCTCTTGGATAGATATGGAGGAGTGCTTGTGCATGATTGTTGGAGTCCTTACTTTTGTTATGATAAGATAACTCATGCTTTGTGTGTGGCTCACCTTTTGAGAGAGCTTAAATTTATAGAAGAAAGCAATGGATTCAAATGGGCTACAAATCTCAAAAAACTTCTTAAAGAGACTGTGGAGTTAGTTCATAAAAAAGAGTCAAGAGTTCTGACTCAAAAAGAGTACGAAACTCTTCAGAGAAGGTATAGGAGTATTCTTACAAAAGGCTTAAAAGAGCTTCCAGAATTTCCTAAAAAAAATGGCAAGAAAGGACGAATAAAGCATACACAAGCTCAAAACCTTTGGCTGCGATTTAAAAAGTATGAAGCAGAAATACTGTGCTTTGCTAAAAGAAAGAACGTAGATCCTACTAATAACAGAGCTGAAAGAGATCTAAGAATGACTAAAGTGAAAAAGAAAGTGTCAGGGTGTTTCAGAACAGAAGAAATGGCGAAATATTTTTGTCGCATTACCAGCTATGTTAAAACAATGAGAAATAGAGGGTATTCTTCTTTAGAAGCCATCTCTATGGCTTTAAATAAAAATTTACGAGAGTGAGCAGTTACGGAAAAAGAACCATCAGTATCTCACCTTAGTCTATGAAATAAGCAAAACCCGTGTACGCTTGTTGTGGATAGGAGAGAAACGAACAGAAAAGAGTTTTAGAAAATTCTTTGATTTACTAGGAGAGAAGTCAAAAGAGATACGGTTTGTGTGCTCTGACATGTGGAAGCCTTATTTAAAAGTCATAAAGGAGAGGGCAAGTGGAACTTTACACATATTAGATCGGTTTCATATCGTAGCAAGACTCAATAAGGCTTTAGACGAAGTGAGAGCTTCAGAACACAAAAAAATGAAAGAAGATGGGTATGAACCCCTTTTAACAAAAGCTAGATGGCCCTTGTTAAAAAATGCAGAAAATTTAAAATCTTATGAGAAAGTAAAATTAAGGCATTTAATACAGTACAATTTAAAAAGTATCCGCTGTTATTTTTTAAAAGAAGACTTCCGACAGTTATGGACCTATGTTTCACCAACTTGGGCTGGTAAATTTATAGACAGTTGGACGAGACGAGTCATGCTTTCAAAAATTGAACCTATGAAAAGAGAAGCAAAAACCATACGAAGACATAAAACTCTTATCCTTAATTAGTCGAACGTGAAAAATGCACAAACAGCTAAAATGTAATAGTCGCGACTTAATCTGACACGTCTCGAAATGTCAAAGAGATGAAAAGAGGTTACCCTTTTAAATAAACAATACCACCCCAAAGGGTGGAGAAAGGATAACAAAAATGACATATCAAGAAAGAATTATAAAATCAAAAGTAGGTCTTTTGCAATTAGCAGAAGAGTTAGGCAATGTATCTCAAGCTTGTAAGGTGATGGGCTTTTCAAGAGATACATTTTATCGTTACAAGACACTCAAAGAGGAAGGAGGTTTAGAATCATTAAGAGAGCAAAGTCGTAGAAAGCCTAATTTAAAAAACAGAGTTGATCAAACGACAGAAGAGGCTTGTTTAAGGATCGCTATAGAACTTCCTGCCTATGGACAGTTGAGAGCGTCCAATGAGTTAAGGAAAAAAGGAATTTTTATTTCTCCTGCAGGAGTTAGAGGGGTCTGGCTGAGAAATAATTTAGAGACTTTCAAAAAGCGTTTGAAAGCTTTAGAAAAGAAGTCTGCAGAGGAAGGCTTGGTTTTCACAGAGGAGCAGTTACAAGCCCTAGAGAAGAAGAAACAAGAGGATTTAGAGTGCGGAGAGGTAGAGACAGCTCATCCTGGTTATTTAGGCTCACAGGACACTTTTTATGTGGGAACTATGAAAGGTGTAGGACGTCTTTATCAACAAACCTTTGTGGACACTTACTCAAAAATTGCTTTCTGTAAGCTCTATAAAACGAAAACACCTATTACAGCAGCTGACCTTCTCAATGATAGAGTGTTTCCTTTTTTTGAAGACCATGATGTGCCCCTGCTTCGTATGTTAACAGATAGGGGTACAGAGTTCTGTGGAGTTCAAGATCGTCACGATTATGAGCTTTATTTGGCTATCAATGATATAGAGCACACAAAAACAAAGGCAAGACATCCTCAAACCAATGGCATCTGTGAAAGATTTCATAGAACAATTTTAGAGGAGTTTTATCAAGTGGAGTTTAGAAAAAAAGTGTACAAAAGCATAGAAGAGTTGCAGTCTGACCTTGACTTGTGGCTTGTGAAATATAATGAAAGGAGAACTCATCAGGGAAAAATGTGTTGTGGTCGAACACCTATGGAAACTTTCCTTGACGGAAAACAAAAAGTAAGGCAAAAGATGATTGAACAGAACGAAAACTGACAGACAGTTTTTTATCAACCCAGAAAGGGTAACTGTCAGATCATATAACGTCTATTACAGCTAAAAACACTTGTTTTTAGCTGTTTGTGCATTTTTCACGTTCGACTATGTAGTAGGGAAGGTAATCGATCTTGCTCTTTGTTTGAGTTGGATTTCCTGAAAGGCCTCTGTCTTTATTCAATAAAGATCTAAGTTCTTCAGCTAAGTTTTTTTTCTTATCTCTCTTATATGAATGTCTATAGCTCGCACACTTTTATGAAGTTTTAGTAGTGGAAAACGCTGAAGTCGGGAAAACATTTCTCAAGGTGACCAGCTTTTTCTATTTACCGAAACTTGGATTAATAGCAAAGGTTTTAAAACTTTTTTCTTTTTTTGATAAGCCACATTAGAATCGCAGTAGTTGTTAAAATAAAACTCAAGAAGCTCAGGCTCAATATGAGTGGCTATGTTTTTAAAAGATTCCTTTCTTTCATATTCATAAGGATAAATGATCTCACCTGCTTCTGCTCTGTCTTCAACTTCATTACTAGTACCTACAACTCGCTGTCCCTCATGAACAAAAAGAGCTTTTTTGTTATGACATTCAAGATTTATAAAAGACCCTGACATACCAGGTAAAGCAGGACATCTATGGCCTAGCATTCTTTTGATCACTCCTTCATTTCTTCGTATTTTCATCCAACTAAGATTGTGGCAAATATGGCTTTGTATGTAATCTTTTATAGCTTTAGGTTCATTTTTTTTCATCTTTTTTAAATGAGGTTTTGTTAAAACTGAAGTAACTCTTGCTTGAAGAAAAGGGTCTTTAAAGCAGGAATCTAAGTCTTCTTTGTTTGCTACCCTTTCTATATCGATCTCAAAAGCAGGGATATTGCCTTTTTTGCGGTATCGTATCGGCATAGGAATCAGGGCTTGATCCACTCCTGAATGATGAAATTCATCCTCCAGAACATAATCAGGACTCACAAGACAGTTGTGAGGCTTAAGACATTTTTCTTGAAGAGAGGAGATATTCTTTCTTGGAATATGAAAAACGCCTTTATAATTACTAAGCATAATGAGTTTAAAATCCTTACTAGGTGCCACACAGTGACCCGCTGTAAGAAGAAGAGGGTCTTTACACTTTTTTTCTCCTCTTTTAAGCCTTATCACAAGTCCTGAACAAATGCCTGCTCCCAATATATTTACAGCCGCCTTTCTAATGTTTTCATCAACAGGGGTGTTGAAAAAATGACAGGGCGGGTGAGGACAGAAAAGGGTTGCTATGGGATTAAGTTTTGAAAAGGGATTTTCTTCATCACAAGCCTCTAAGAGGATAGGAAGAAAGATAAGAAAAAAAAGAATCAAAAACCTCATACTTAAGCTCTATTTTAACATGTAAAGGGAGCTAAAAATAAAGATTTTTTAATGCTCATACTTACAATCAAAAAGCTGGCCTTTCAGACAGATAGTTCTTAAAACTTCATTGTTTTTTTCAATTAAGTCTATGTAGTAGGGAAGGTAATCGATCTTGCTCTTTGTTTGAGTTGCACTTCCTGAAAGGCCTCTGTCTTTATTCAATAAGGATCTAAGTTCCTCAGCTAAGTTTTTTTTCTTATCTCTTTTAAAGGAGGTGGTTTTTTTGATTTGAGAAGGAGGAATGTTAAAGCCTATGTAATTTTTACGAAATTCTGCCTGGTTGCTAAAGCCTTTTCCTAAAACTCTGCTCTCTTCTTCTGAAAGATAGGGGTTTTGGTTTGTTTCAGGTGAGGTAGGTTTTGAGAAGGGCTGGGAGTTAAGAAGAGATCCGCTACTGTGGGCTTTTCCTTTGTTAAGGCCTGTGAGTGAGTTTTGAGAGGCTTTAGGTTGTAGATTTTTATCATCAGGTAAAGAAAGAAGAGGGGAATCATAATCATAGGAAGACTTATGCTGAATGTTTTTTACTCTTCTAGCTGTATCTGGAGGAAGAAGGTTAATAGAGGGCTTTGGGTATTTTTTACCTTTGTGTCGAGCTTGCTTTAACAAACCTTTAGATAAAGTAACAGCACAAGCTATGTTTTTTGCAGAACTCTGATGGCTTGATTCTTCTTGCTTCACCAGTTTGTTTCGGGAAACTTCGTTATTGGCACAGTTAAGTGACAAATTCTGATTAATATTACCACAAACCTGTTGACACTCATCGATAGCTTTTGTGCAAGCTGTATGATGTGAGTTTGTATCGTATCTTAGAACAGCAGAGTTCACAGCCCCTTGAGAACAGGAAGCTAAAGTTCCCATGGTGCCTGCAGCAGAAAGAGCAGGGTCTTTGGAGAAGGTAAGCAACATAGCACCTAAGCTTCCTAGAGTGGGCATGATTTTAACTTTTGTGGCTTGGTTGAGAGCTTGAGTGAACTCTTCTCCGCATTGAGCATCGGAAGAACAGCAGCTTTGAGTTTCTTGGATCTTTTTTAAGCAGAGTTGTTGAGTTTCTTGTATTGATATTTGATTTTTGTCTTTTTTACAAACACCATCAGCAAGCATTTGTTCTTCATTATCACAAACGCAAACCCCTTCTTTGTGTGAAGAGTTTTCAGGACAACTGCAACCGTATTTTTCATCAGGCTGCTCTCCAGAAGGACAAAGAAGAGAGGGTTTACAACCAACAGTACCATTATCAATGCCGGCAGAACAAGCTTTATAACAACAATCACCTCTTCTTTTGTATCCTTTTTTACAAACCACTGTAGGTGACCATGTCGTCAGTTCACCACCTCCACTGTCAGGACGATAACCTGGGCTACTGGGATCGTCGATGCACCTTAATTTTTCCTCATCAAATCTTTTTTCCTTAGGACAGAAGTAGCATCCACTTTGTCCAAAACTCTCTTGAACTAAAAAAACACCAAGAAAACAAACAAGAAGACTTAAAACAAATTGACGAGAGAAAAAGAGTTGCCTGCTCTCTACTTTCTTATCTTTTGCGAGGATCAGGTTATAAAATAAAGTGAAGTTCATATAAACTTTTTCGACAAAAGTCTATAAAAACTTGAGTGAAAGTGTTTCATTTTGAGACAAAACATTTTGTTTAGATTGAAAATAGGACATACTTTGGTGCTATTTTATCTTGTAATCTCGTGGTATGTAGTAAAGTATCAAATACTTTTTTAAGAAGTATCCTGTTCATTTTTGGTTTGTGTTAAATGAAGTATCTTGTGTTATTTTTTAATGAGCTTCTTTCCAGTTTTTTCCAATAGAGATGTTCACTTTTAAAGGAACCGAAAACTTTGCAACACTCTCCATAATTTCTTTACTTTGAAGGGCTATTTTTTTGGCTTGTGACGAAGGGCATTCAAGCAAGAGTTCATCATGAACTTGTAGAAGCATAGGAGCTTGCACTTCTCCATCGATAATGATCATGGCTTTTTTGATCAAGTCACTTGCTGTTCCCTGCATAGGAGCGTTGATGGCTGCTCTTTGTCCAAATTTTTGTAAAGCTGGATTGTGGGATTTAAGTTCCTTTATGTACCGCCTTCGTCCAAAAAGGGTTTCTACGTAACCTAATTTGTGAGCTTTTTGAAGGGTTTCATGGATGTAAGATTTTATACTAGGGAACTTCTTAAAGTAAGTGTCAATAATTGTTTTGGCATAACCTCTCGGAATGTTAAGAGCTTCTGAAAGGCCGTAAACACCTTGTCCGTAAGCAATACCAAAGTTTACAGCCTTAGCTTGCCGTCTTTGTTCCTCACTGACTTTTGATAAAGGCACTCCAAACACTTCGCTAGCTGTCATAGCATGAATGTCTAAGTTTTTATGAAAAGCTTCACATAAATTTTTATCTTCACTAATATGAGCTAAAATCCTTAATTCAATTTGGCTGTAATCTATGGATAAGAGAACTTTTTTAGGAGAGGCTATGAAAGATTCTCGAATCTCTTTTCCTCGGAATGTGCGGATAGGAATGTTTTGCAAATTAGGATTCACACTGGAAAGCCTTCCTGTTGTGGTAACGGCTTGTTTGAAAGAGGTATGTATTTTATGAGTTTGAGGATGGGCTAGCTGTGGCAAGGCTTTGATATAAGTGGATTGGAGTTTTGTAAGTTCTCTGTATTCAATGAGATATTTACAAATAGGGTACCGAGGGGCTAGCTTTGTTAAAACATCAACTCCTGTAGAGAGTCCTGTTTTTGTTTTCTTTAAAATGGGCAAACCCATGGATTGAAATAGAACTTCAGAAAGCTGCTTAGGACTAGCTATGTTAAAAGTTTGGTTTGATTCTTTATAAATTTTCTTTTCTAAAACTGTGATTTCTTGAGCTGTTTTCTTTTCTAATTTTTTGAAATTATTTATATCAATGGTAATGCCTTTTTGTTCCATTCTATAAAGAGTGGAAATAAGGGGCAGTTCTAATTCTTCTAGAACTTTTTTTTGCGAAGAATCCTTTATTTTTTTATTTAAAGTGCTTTCTAGTTCTATATGGGCTTTGTAGATCTCTTCAACAGAAGGTTCAGAGGGGAGAGGGGTTTTGAGAAGCATTTCGCAAAGGGAAGAAAAATCTTTAACTGATTGAGAGGTTATAACATAGGCTGTAAGCATAAAATCTTGAGAAGCTATAGGCTCCTCAGCTTGAAGAGCTTTCCAGATTTCCTTAAGATCAAAACCAGACCAAGTTATTTTTTTTTCTTTAAAAAGGCAGTTGAGATTTTTAAAAGAACCTTTGAAATTTATGATTTGATTTTTTTCTATACTGAAGAAGACTTGGTCTTTAAAGAAAAAAGATAAAATTGAAGTGTAAGGTTTAAGGTTATCTTTAAAATCTTCATATTTCCAATCTAATACTTTTGGATTCTTGTAAGCTTTTGTTCTTTTTGGTTTTTGTTCTACTGCTTTATCAGGTGTTTCCTGAGAGTAGAGTTTTTCTTTGAATTTTTTAAAATCAAGTTCTTCAAATAGATCTTTTAAATGAGGACTAAAGTTTTTAACCTCCAGATCTTTAAGAGAGGCTTTGAGTTTGAGACCTGTTTCTATAGTGACAAGCTCTTTAGAGAGGTAGGCCAGTTTTTTTCCCACTTTAAGTTTTTCTTTTAAGCTGGGTTTGATATGTTTTAAGGTTTTGTAAATTTGGTTTAAGCTTTTATGCTCAGTAAGAAGTTTCTCAGCTGTTTTAGCACCTATGCCACTTACTCCAGGGACATTGTCAGAAGGGTCTCCTACAAGAGCTAAGTAATCAATCATTTGTGAAGGTAAGATCCCCCATTTTTGTTTTACTGTTTGAGGGTCAAAAAGTACTTTTTTCATAGGATCGTACATAGTGATTTTGCTATTTATGAGTTGTGCGAAATCTTTATCTCCGCTAATGATGGAAACATCATAACCTTTCTTGGCATACTGTTGGGCTAAAGTGCCAATGACATCATCTGCCTCATAACCTTTTTTATCTAAGCGGGGGATTCCTAAAGCATCCACAAGTTTTTTAATGTAAGGCATTTGCAAACTTAATTCATCAGGCATATCTTCTCTGTTTTTTTTATAGTCTTCATAAAGCTCATTTCTAAAAGAAGCTTCCTTTCGATCAAAGCAGTACACCATGTACTTTAAATTTTTATCTTTTAAGAGGCTTAAACTTGTGTTGCAGAGTCCGTAAAGTGAGTTCGTAGGAAATCCTTTAGAGTTATACATAGGGGGTAGAGCGTAAAAGGCTCTAAAGAATAGAGAGCTTACATCGACAAGGAGAATTTTCTTCATTCTTTATTTTTAGCTTTAGAAGATGAGTCTGTAAAGATAAAAATAATTTCATCATTTTTCACAAAATCTAAATTTTGAGTGACTTTGCTTCTGATAAAGGATGAAGTGGAAGTAAGCTTAAGTTTTTCTTTAAGGCGGGCTGTTTTGGCTTGAAAATCCTCTGTTTGTGCTTTTAGGAGTTGATTGTCTCTTTTGAGATGCCAGATGTGAAAAAGGGTGTTGTTTAAAAGTAAGGTGGTCAGAAGGATGATGAAACCATAAATGAGGATTTTTAGAGGTTGGTTTAAAAAAGAGCTTATAAGATTTAAAATTGTTTCCATCATTTATGATTTTATAGAAAACCTTCTAAAAGAGCCATAGTAAAAAGGACTTATGACGAGCTAAAGGCTTTAAGTCCTAAGAATTGAGCTTTTTCACCTAATCTTTCTTCAATACGTAGAAGTTGGTTGTATTTAGACATGCGTTCTGATCGGGATAGGCCTCCTGTTTTGATTTGTTCACAAGACCAAGCTACAGCAAGATCAGCAATGTAGTGATCCTCTGTTTCTCCGCTTCTATGGCTCATTACACATTTATAAGAGTGGTTTTTTGCTTTTTTTACAGCCTCTAGAGCTTCTGATACAAGTCCGATTTGATTGAGCTTGACTAAAAGAGCATTGGCGGCCTTGAGTTTAAAGCCTTTTTCTAATCTTTTGGGGTTTGTGACAAAAAGATCATCTCCTACAAGTTGTATGTGATCTCCTTGAGCTTTTGAAAACTCACTCCAAGCCTCCCAGTCTTCTTCGCTAAAACCATCTTCAATGCTAATAAGAGGGAACTCTTTTTTCCATTTTTTATAAACTTCAGAAAGTTCATAGGATCTTAGTTTTTTCCCCTCCCATAGATAAAAGCCTTCTGTAAAGAACTCTGTGGAAGCTACATCTAAGGCTAAAAAGATATCCTCTCCTGGTTTGTAATGAGACTTTTCAATAGCCTTCATTAAAATTTCTAAACCCTCTCTATTTGATTTTAAAGAAGGAGCAAATCCACCTTCATCTCCCACAGATGTGGAAAAACCTTTTTTATGAAGTAGGTTTTTGAGGGTCTGAAACACTTCGCTTCCTGCTCTTAAAGCTTCCTTAAAACTTCCACCACAAACAGGTACAATCATAAATTCTTGGACCTCAAGTTTGTTGTTAGAGTGTGCTCCTCCGTTGAGTAAATTCATAAGAGGAACAGGGAGGATATAGGAGGAAGAGGAGTGAAAGAATTCAAAGAGTTCTTTTTTTTCACTCTCTGCCTGAGCTTTAGCTAAAGCTAAGGACACGGCTAAAAGAGCGTTAGCTCCTAGTTTAGATTTGTCATCTGTATGGTCTAAATTTTTAAGTTTTTCATCTAAATCCTTTTGGTTTTTAAAGGTTTTAATATGAGGAGCTATGATTTCATTCACATGGGAAATAGCTTTTAAAACCCCTTTTCCATGAAAACGGTTTGAGTCTTTGTCCCTTAACTCACAAGCTTCAAAAGATCCTGTAGAGGCTCCGGAAGGAACGGAGGCTTTCCAAGCCATTGTGTTGGAGAGAAGTTGAGCTTCTACTTCAACAGTTGGCAGTCCTCGACTGTCGAGAATCTCTCTTGCTTTTAAATGTTTAACTTGAAACATTGTGAGGTTTTTCGTTTAAAAAACTTTCATAGGATTTGTAGTAGTGATTGACTTGCTGATAAATTTCTGAGCGTTTTTTAGAAATGTTTTCAAGATCAAGTTTTTTTAGAAAGGATTGAATTTTTTCAGGGTTAAGAGCTTTATCATTTTTTATAAAACCAATGAACTGTTCTGTTCTTAAAAGATAGTCATTTAAAGTGAGAAGAGAATCACTCATGTTGCTTATAATCTGATCTCGTATGAAATCTAAAGAATGGTTCTTTTTTGATAAATTACAAGAGTTCAAACTGTCTTTTAAAAGCTCTATTTCTTTATTTCTTTCTTCAAGTATTTTAGAAGCTTTCTCTAAACTTTCCTGAAGTTCTTTGTTTGAAGTGGTTTTTTGATTCCAGAAAGCCTGTTGAGTATCACCCCAAGAGACAAGGACTTTATCATTTTCATCCCATAAAACTTTGTTAAAGTTTTTCCCTATAAAGGAGGGAAGAGCTTCGAGGACAGATTTGAAGTAAGTTGTGAGGCAGGGAAATTTTTTAGAACTTATGGGAAAAATAAACTCTACAAAATTTTCGTTCTTTTTAAAACCCTCTAGGGATATGGTGGGGTTTAAAAAATAGGTAAGAAACTTTTCAGGTTTTTGATAAAAAGAAGAGGGCTTCTCCATAAGAATCATCACAGCATCTAAAGTTCCCCAAGATTTTAATTCAGCACAGTGGTGAGCGACTTGAGTTATGATATGAGGTTTTTGGTCAGGATAAAACTTTTGAAATTTTGCTAAAAACTTTTCTGTTCTAGATGCTCTAAGCCATAAGTCAGGTTCCTTTAAGGATTCAAAAGGGTAGGGGAAGATTTGGCTGGTGATGTCTTCTAAAGGAAAAGTAAAGCCCTTTTTCTTGCAAAAAGAAACAATAGAAGAGGTTACTTTTGAGCTGACTTGAAGCATACTCTTTTTTAACTTTAGTTAGGTAAACTCACAAGAAAAATTGAAAATTCCTTTGAAGAAAAAAGCTTTTTTGTAGCCCTGCATCAAGATAGCCTAAGGGTTTTAAAAAAATAAGCTTAAAGTGGGCTTAATTTTTATTTGAGAGATTTCTTACTTGGTTTTATTGAGATACAAACTTAAGAGGTTTAAAGCATGTTTTTTAAAAAAGCTTGATTTTTTATGCTTTGTTCTAAATTTTTATGGTATGAACGATAAATAAGAAAGAAATAAGAGAGAGGTTTGGAATTTGGCATCAAAAAGGGTTTTAGGGTTCTTAATTTTTACACTTATTTTTCCATTTTGGAGGTTTGAAGCCTCCTATGGTTTTGAGGGTTGCCAGAATCCTATCTCTGAGGTGGCTTTTGAATTACCCCTTCCTCTCTTCAATGAAATAAGTGGTTTGACTTACTCTTTTCAAACCCAAAGGCTTTATTTGCTCCATGACAGTCGGGCAGAGCTTTTTTACATTTTATTTTCTGGAAAGAAAGAAGAACAAAAAGGAGGAGGAAAAAAGATAAAATGGTCAAAGTTTTCTCATAAGAGTTTTAAGTTTCAAGATGGGGAGGCTTTAGCTTATGGAAAGTGTCCTTGGAGTGACAAAAAGTGCATTTTTATTGGTGATATAGGTGATAACGCAAATAAGAGACAACATCTTGTTCTTTATGCTGTAGAAGATCGAGAGAATCTTTTTTTCTCTCATGTTCGAAGTTATGAGTTTGAGTACGAAGACTTTAAATTTCAAGATGCGGAAAGTTTAGCTGTTCATCCTATAACTCAAGACATTTATATTTTAACAAAATCTCTTTTTTCTTCCCAAAGACTTTATAGGATTGAAAGGAAGGCTTTTGAATCAAGAGGGGATGGAACTTTTTTAAAAGCTCATTTTATAAGAAAAATAGACATGAAAGAACTAGGTTTTCATGATTTTTTTAAGAAAGCTTTAGGTTATGGAAGAGAACTCTTGTCTTTCAAAAAAAACAAGGTTTTTCTTGAAGAAAAGGGGTTTTTTCAATCCTTCTTTCACTTGTTTTTTGATGTGGCTACAGATATGAGTTTTTCTCCTGATGGAAAGAACTTGATTCTTTTATCTTACAGGGGAGCTTCAGAGCTTTTGTGGAATGATGTCTTGCAGGAGAAAGACATTCGCTTTCATTATATTGATCTAGAAGATCTTCCTCAGATGGAATCTATAACCTATGTGACCCATAAGATGCTTTATTATATGAGTGAGTATCCTAACAGAGATGAATTTGAAAAAGCCCAAGTGTTTTCTTTAATTTGTCAAGATGAAGCACAAAGATTCTCCTTATAATTTTAATTTTTGTATATCGATTTTGTATTGCTTTGTTTTTTCGTATAAAGTTGTTCTGGGAATTTTTAAATCGTAAGCAGCTTTAGCTCGGTTGCCTTTATGCTGTGTTAAAGAATATACAATCATTTCTTTTTCAGCATGTTTGAGATCGTTGTAGTCTTTAATTTGTGTATCTTTATAGATGGGGTCTAAAAGTATGAAGGCCTCTTTTTTACAAATAGTTTGACCTTTGTAAAGAACAGAGGCTCTTGCTACGAGGTTTTTGAGTTCTCGAACGTTGCCATTCCAGTTTTGTTTTTTAAGAAACTCAATAGCTAGGTAGCTGAAACGTACTTTCATTTCTCTAGCAAATTGAAAAATAAGAGTTTCAAAATCCTCGATTCTTTCTTTAAGAGGTGGGATTTTAACTTTTAAAACAGAGAGTCTGTAATAGAGATCCTCTCGAAACTCTCCGGTTAAAACTTTCTTTTTTAAATCATGATGGGTGGCTGTGATGATACGAACATCAACACAAATTGTTTTGTCTGAGCCAAGAGGTTTTATTTGCTGGTTTTCTAAAACTCTTAAAAGTTGCGGTTGTATACTTAAAGGAAGGTCTCCTATTTCATCTAAAAAAAGAGTGCTTCCATGAGCTGTTTCAAAAGCTCCTTCTCTGTCTCTGAGTGCGTCTGTAAAGCTTCCCTTTATATGTCCAAAAAGTTCTGAAGCCGCTAGGTTAGAGTGAAAAGCTCCGCAGTTAAGAATCACCATAGGTTTGTGAGATCTAGAGGAAACATCGTGCATAAAACGAGCTAGACGATCTTTTCCTGAGCCACTAGGGCCTGTCATAAGAACAGGCAGATTAGAAAGGGAGATGTCATATAACTTTAAAAGTTCTTTTTGCCATAAGGGATTTTTACTTGTAAGGGGGGGTCTTTTCATATCAGTAAAATGAAAGGAAGTTTCTGCTAATGTGATTTCATCACCATCTTTTAAGAACTCTGATGAGATTTCCTGTTTATTGAGAAAAACTTTGTGTTGGGAGTTGATTCTTTGTATTTGATAGCCATTAGAATATTTTCTGATACGTGCATGTTGAGGGGCGATATGGTCTGACTTGATGACGATGTGATTTTGTAGATCTGAGCCTATAGAGAAGAAAGCTTTTAAGGGTATGAATTTGTCTTTTTGCTTTAAAAACATAAGTACTCCTTTCTTTTTGATGGGTCTTAATTGTACTTTTTACGAAAATATTTCTTACAAAAAAAAGGCCATCTTGAAGAATAACAGAAAGGTTTGGGAGGATTTTTTTAGTCTTATTTCCTAGAAAATATCTCAAAATAAAGACAAAAGAGTTGACAGTTTATTAATTAAAGTTATTCTGTGAGTGAAAAAAGAAAGTTGAAATATGAAGTTTGTGTTTGTAACAGGAGGAGTTCTATCCTCCATAGGGAAAGGAATTGTAGCGGCGTCTATAGGGACTCTTTTAGAGGCTGGTAAGGTTAAAATAAGTTTAGTTAAATGTGATCCTTATTTAAACGTTGATCCTGGCACTTTATCTCCTTTGCAACATGGCGAGGTATTTGTTACTGAAGATGGTTTTGAAACAGATTTAGATTTAGGCCATTATGAGAGGTTCACAAGTGTTACTTTAAAAAGAAAAAACAGTATCACTACAGGGCAGATTTATAAGACGGTTTTGGAAAAAGAAAGAAAAGGTGTTTATAAGGGTAGTACCGTTCAAGTCATACCCCATGTTGTTGATGAAATTAAAGTCCGTCTGAAACATTTAGCTAAGAGAGTAGATGTACTTATCGTAGAGATTGGGGGTACCATAGGTGACCTTGAAGGACAGCATTTTATAGAGGCCATTCGTCAGTTAGGTGTTGAAGTCAAAAGTAAGTCTTTTTTCATTCATGTGACTTATGTACCTTTTTTAGAATCAGTAGGGGAGTTAAAAAGTAAACCCACACAACATTCTGTGAAAACTTTAAGGGAATTAGGAATACAGCCTGATGTTTTAATTTGTAGAACACAGAAGACTTTGACCTCATCCTTTAAGAAAAAAATTGGTCTTTTTTGTAACCTTCATCAAGAGTTTGTCATAGAGGGAAGGGATGTGGATTATGTGTATGAAGTACCTTTAAAACTCCACAAAGAAAACTTAGATAAGTTAATTATGAAGGGTTTAAATATAAAAAAGGTTGCTTCTTTCTCTTCTCTCAACCGATGGAGGCATATGGTTTATAGAATGAAACATCCTAAAAAACAATTGGATGTGGGAATTGTAGGAAAGTATATAAAGCTTGTTGAAAGCTATAAGTCCATCATTGAAGCTTTAAGTCATGGAGGTTTAGCCAATCAAGCCAAAGTGAACATTCATTACATTCAGTCTGATGAAAGCTTTATGAAGGCAAAAGAGAAATTACAGAAGATGTCAGCTCTTATCATTCCAGGAGGTTTTGGAGAAAGAGGAAGCGAAGGTAAACTCAAAGCTATCGAATGGGCCAGAGAGTCAGGCTGTCCTCTTTTAGGAATTTGTTTCGGCATGCAACTTATGGCCATTGAGTTTGCACGTCATGTTTGCGGTTTGAAACAAGCTACAAGCAGAGAACTTAAACCTAGAACACAACATGCTGTGATTGATTTTTTGGAAAACCAATCAGATAAAGTACAAACAGGAGGAACTATGAGGTTAGGAGCTCAGCTATGTACATTAGAGAGAGATTCAAAAATTTCTGGAATTTATAAAAAAAGATGTATTTTTGAAAGACATAGGCATAGGTTGGAGTTTAACAATCAATACAAGGATTTACTTTCTAGAAAAGGTATGTTGTTTTCAGGAAAAGGTAAAAGTCATAACATTTCTGTAATGGAGACTATAGAGCTTAAAGATCATCCCTGGTTTATTGGAGTTCAGTTTCATCCTGAGCTTCAGTCTCGTCCCCTTAAACCTCATCCTTTGTTTGTAAGTTTAGTAAAGGCCGGCTTAAAATACATGAACTCTAGATAATGGACAAAAGGCTAAGATTTTTTTACTAAGTGGATTCTAGAAAAAAATCTTAATAAAATGGTTAGGTAAGTATGTTTCGGTTTTTCTTTGTTTTTTTTGTTTTTGTGTGGTCTCAAAATTTGCAAGCTAAGGTTATTAAGTTTTCTGAAGAAGAGTTATCTAAGGATTCCGCACTTCCTGTTTTTAGAAATCGTGTCATGGTTAAAAAACCAAGAGTTAAGTTAAAAAATAAATTTGGTTTTGACTTCACAGGAGGGATAGGTCTTGTGCAGCCTATTTTCAGAGAGTACCATGTGGGAGTTCAGGCTAAGTATTATTTTTCTGAAAGAGGAGCTTTAGCTGTAAGTTATGCTTACTGGAAGAGAACTTTATCTAAAGACGGTAAAGAGTTAAAGAAAACAATAAATCCTGAAAATCCTGAAAATCCTGATAAAATAAGATTAGAGGCTACACCCACTATAAAGCATTTGTATTTTGCGGATTATATTTACAATGCTTTTTATGGAAAGATAAGCCTTTCTAAGGTGAGGGTCATTAACCTTCTCTTTAACGGAGGAGTTGGTGTAGGAGGCCTTAAAATAGGAGATAAAACAAAAGTAGGGGGTAGGCTTACTTTGGGTCAGCAGCTTTACTTTAGTCCTTATATGGCTTTGAATTTAGAAGTTTCTGTCCTCTTTTATCAAGCGCCTAACCCTTTTGAACCTAAACATAGCACATCGCTTCCTTCTGAAGGGGAAGCTCCTTTTGATTCTTTTGAAACAAAGTGGTTTGTTCGTCCTGTATTAAAGGGTGGATTTTCTTTTTTGTTTTAAGTCTTTAGGATTGTTTTTTGTCATTTGATTTCAAGTTTTCCTAAATTGTGATGAAATAGTAGTATGAAGTTTTTTGTTTTTTTAATGGTTTCTTATAGCTTCTTGTGGGCGGAAGGTGATTTTAAAAAAAATTTTAAATCTCAAGAAAAAAAAGGGGATTTTTCTGGTTTAACTGAACTCTTTAAGTTTAAGAACATTGCTGTGATTCAAAAAAGGTATTTACCTAAGACTAAAAGGCTTGAAGTTTCTCCTGCGGGTTTTGTCATTATGAATAACTCTTTTTTTATAAGCTATGGAGTAGGGGCTAATGTGTCTTATTATTTTAAAGAGAAGTTAGGAGTTGAATTCACTTATCAAAAGTACTTTCGTAAAAAAAGAGGCATTCTAAAAAATGTAGAGAGAGAGAATAGGAATGCTCAATCAACTCATTCAGATCAGTTTGTAGGAGGATCTATAAAGTGGACTCCTATTTATGGAAAAATGGCTTGGTTGAATAAAAGTATCATTCCCTTTGACCTAGGTTTTAACATAGGCGCAGGTCTTGTGAAAGCTAAGTACACAATTAAGAATGTTGATAAGGATTTTGAGGAGTTGACAAAAAACGCTCTCGGTTTTACAGCCAGCATGAATCAAGTGTTTGCTCTTTCTCAGTCTTTAGCCTTCCGTTGGGACTTAGGTCTTATGCATTACAATTTTAAAAAAGACGACGGTGGAGCTAAGGTGAAGCAGACTGATGTGTATGCAGGAGCAGGAATTAGTTTTTTCCTGCCAGGAGTGAAGAGGAGATGAAAAAAATTTTCTTAATGTTTCTTTTGTGTTTATGTCAGAGTCTTGAAGCTAGTGTTGAGAAAAGAAGTTTAAAAGCTGCTATTATAGCAGCTCAGGCTAAAGACTACGAAAAAGCTTCAGTCCTCTTTTATGAACTCTCTCATGCACCTCGGTATGCAAAGAAAAAATTAGAAATTAAATATTTACTAGGTCTTATGCTTTATCAAATGGATTTAAATCAATTAGCAGCTTATCAATTTATCCCTATTATTAAAAGTAAATCAGGCAGTAGATTACTGCAGAAAAGTTTAGAAAAAATGGCTGTGATTGCTGATACACTAGAAGATGACACTATTTTAAACTACTCTATGTCAAAAGTTACAGTAAGTCGATTTCCTAAAAGTCTTCACAATCTCTTATTTTTTCGTATTGGACAATTTCAAATGAGAAATAGGCAGTATGAGGATGCTATTAGAAGCTTACGAAGGGTTTCTCTTGGAAGTAAGTACTACGGACGTGCTAAATACAGTGAGGGTTTATCTTATGCTGAACTTAACCGCAATCAACAAGCTTTGAGAGCTTTCCAACAGCTTGTTGATTATAGAAAGGACACACCCATTAATGACAGTTTAAAAGTTGCTGCTCATATGGGTCAAGCTCGTGTTTTGTACCAGGCTAAAAAATGGGAGGGAGCTTTAAGAAAGTACAAGAACATTCCTAAAGATACGGCCTTATGGCATGACACATTTTTAGAAAGTAGTTGGTCTTTTTTGAGAAGTGGCAGTTTTCGTTCAGCACTAAGCAACTTTCAAACCATCCATTCTCCTTTCTATGAAGATTTTTACATTCCTGAATCTTTGCTTTTAAGAAGCATTGTCTATCTTTACATTTGTCAATATGAGGAGGCTAAGAAGGTTTTAACTATTTTTGAAAAAGATTATATGAAAATGTACAATCACATTAAAATGTATTTGAATTCAGAGAAAAAACTTATTAATTACTATAAATTTATAGAAAGGTTTATGAGAGGCCAAAATATAAGCTCTTTAGAATTAAAACTCCCTTCAAAAGTAGCCTTTAAAATTAGTAAAGAGGGTGATTTTTTAAGTGCTCATAATTATGTAGGGAATTTAATTCAGGAAATAGAAAGAACAAAGGTTTTCTCACCTCGTTGGAAAAAAACTTCTTTAGGACGCTATACTGAAGCTACATTAAAACGTCGTTTAAGAAATGCTCAAATCAAAGCGGGAAGAATCATTAAGAGGCATGTTATGACAACCAAGTTACAGCTTGAAGAGTTTTTTGAGCAAAAAGAGTTGATTCAATTTGATTTGATAAAAAGTCAAAGGGAAAAATATGCAAAGAAGCAAGAAGATAAGAAGAAGAAATTTAAAGAAGCGATTGACTTTGACAAAGGTCGGGATTTTTATGTGCAAAAAGGATATGATTATTGGCCCTTTGAAAGTGAATACTGGCTTGATGAGCTAGGTTCGTATTACTATTTAGGAACACATACTTGTAGAGATTATTAATATGAAATGGCGTGCTTTCTTATTATGTTTTCTTTTAGGTTTTAGCTTTGTAAGTCATGCTTCTGACAGCACTATCGGTGAGTACTTAAAAAAAATTCAAGATAAACAGAAGTGGAGACAATTGAAAAAAAAGAAATCTTTTGTTCCTACAGTTAGTAGTGGTAAAAGTCAAGACGCACAACCTGTAAATTTATCTGACATAATCCCTCCTAAAACTTCTGCTCGTCGTACTTTAAGAATGAGTGTGGAAAAGAATGAGAATCTTGTCGATCAAGAAATTGATCAGCTTTATAAAATTATTAAAAAATTTAAGAATAAAAAATATAGAGGTGAGTTTTGGTTACGTTTAGGTGAAGCTTATTTACATAAATCAGCTTTTATTGAGGAGAGGTTGAATAAAAGATACGATAAACTTCTTTTAAAGTATCAAAAGAGGAAAATAAAAAAAAGGCCTCATCTTAATTTGAAACCTGTCTATACTTATTATATTAAAGCAGTAAAGCTTTATAAGCTCTATGTTGATAATTTTCCAAAGGGAGATAAAATTGATTACGCTTTATTTTTACTGGGTTTTACTTATGTGTCTTGGAATAAAGAGGAGGAGGGCTTTAGCTTTTATCAGAAGCTAATTTCTGAACACCCTAAAAGCCCTTATGTGGATCAAGCTCTGCAAAGTTCAGGGGATTTTTACTTTCATAGAGATAGATGGGCTTTGGCTAAAAGATACTATAAGAAAATTTCCAAAAAGCCAAAATCTAAATTCTATATAGCTTCACTTTATAAATTAAGTTGGTGTGAATTTAAGGTAGGAAATGTAGGTCAAGCTGTCAAGGGAATGACTTCGGTTTATGAACTGGCAAAAAAAGATCCTAAAAATTACTATGCTTCAGAATCGAGGAAGGATTTAATTGAGTTCTATGTAGAGTTGCCGTCTTCTTATAAGAAAGCAAGACGTTTTTTTTCACAGTTTTTTCCTATAAAACTTATAGATTCTGTTATGGAGATTCTTGCCTATCAGTACAGCATTTCTGGAAAAAAAAGCCAAGCAAGTTATCATCTTAGAGATTTGATAAAGAGAAACCATTGGTCCTTGAAGGCTTATAAATATCAAAATGAAATTTTAAAAATTTACTCATCTAAGGGCAATAGTGCTGGATATCAAAAGCAACTTTATAGTATGGCAAAGCAATATGGACCTAGTAGTGTATGGGCTTCAAAGCAGACTCGCCATAAGGAGCTTAGAAAAATTATTTTGAGTCTTAAGAAAAAGTTAGAGATAAACGCCTTAAAAATGCATAAAAATTATGAAAACTCTCATTCGGCTCGGTTTAAGAAATTAGCTATGCTAGCCTATAAAAATTACTTTCACTTTTATAATTCAGGAGATAATTTTCCTAAATTAAAGTTTTACTATGGAGAGCTTTTGTTTGAAGCTAAAGAATATAAGGAGGCACTTGCACAATATCGCTGGATCATCCATAAAGCTCCGAAAGATAAATTTTATGAAGATTCTTTGTTCAATGCTCTTTTGGCTCTTGAAAAAATCATACCCTCTATTGCAGAGATTCAAAAAAGAAAAACTCTTAAAATGAACGCTTGGATAGAAGCTTTTGTAGAGATAGGTGAATTGTACGTCATCAGAAAGCCTAACAATATAGAAATTAAAAAACGGTTAGCTACCATTTACTATTATTATGGCCAGAAAGAAAAGTCTTTGAAGTATTTGAACCATATTCTTCTGGCTTCAGAACCGGACACTCAGACTTTTAAAACATCTTTTAACTTAATAGTAGCTTTTTATAATGAAAAAAAAGATTATGAAAGTCTTGTACAGTTTTTAGATTTTCTTTTAGAGAGGAAAAAAGGCTTAAAGTCTATACCTTTGGCTAGTGACATTCAAAAGATAAGGCAAAGATCTGAATTTAAATCTCTTTCAAAAAAAGATGTAAGCCAGTTTGAAAAATTTTATGAAACTCATAAAGGTTCTGCTTTGTCCTATCAAGCTCTATTCAACGCAGCCCTAAGTTATGAAAAAAAAGGAGAGCTTTTAAAAGCTTATAAAGCTTATAAAAAACTATCTAAGATAGAGGCAAAAACTAAAGAAGAGAAAGAATTTGTTCTTAGCAGTTATAGGTTTTTAGCTCAATTTTATGGGAAAACAGCTCAGTTTACAAAACAGTTTTCAGTTTTTGAAAGACTAAGTCAAATTGAGACAAAACCTCAACTTGTCTTAGAAAATTACTATAATATAGCTGTCATTTCAGAGCTTTTAGAGCGTTATGCTTTAGCTTCAGATTTCTATAGAAAGTATTATGATGGACTATCAAAAACACAAAAAAAATCTGAAATTTTGTATAAAATAGCAAGAAACTATGAAAAGATAAATAATTTTTCTAAAGCGACATTTTATTACCAGAGGTATTTAAACAGTGCTCAATTTGATGGATTGTTAGCTGTGCAAGCTGCTTTTAAGCTTTCAGAGATTTATGAGAAAAAAAAGCAGTTCTTACAGGTTAAAATATGGCAAAAAAGAGTCCTATCTCTTTATAGAAAGTACAAAAAAGGATCTTCTTTTGCAGCAGAAGCTCATTTTAAGATTCTATCAAATGATGAATATAAGAAATTTAAAAAGATAAAGTTTTCAAAAGTTACATCAGAGAAAATCCTTAATAAAAAGCTTAATGCTTTTAATCGTGTAGTTAAAGATTATGGAAAGGTTATCAAGTATGATAATCCCGATATGATTGTTGCTTCTCTTTACACTTTAGGAAAGGCCTCTCAGAACGTGTATGAGTTTATACAAAACTCTCCCCTCCCTAAAGGTTTAAATAAGAAGGAGAAGGCAGAGTATAAGAAACAGCTTTCTTTGCAAACTCAACCCTTTTCAGATAAGGCTTTTGATTTTTATGAGGAAGCAAGAAAAAAAGCTTTTGAGTTTGAAGTTTATGGAAAGTGGTTTGAAAAAGTTTTGAAAGGCTCTCAAAATCTTATGATGAGTCAATTTACTGTTAGAAAAGAAAAAGTTTTTTCTTTAAAACCTCTTTTGAGTGTGCAAGAATCAGGAGGGGGTTTGGATAAAGAAAATTTTTTCAAAAGTGTTTCTAGAAATGATTACAGGAGAGCTCTTTCTTTAGGAGTTAAAAAGCTTTCTAAAAATCCTGATGATGTGGATATTTTAAACGGCTTAGCTCTTTTACATATAAAGAAGAATAGATATGTTTTAGCTAGACATCTTTTTAATAAAGCCATTGAACTTAAGCCTGAAAGAGGTGGTTTATATAATAATATGGCTATAGTTTTTTTGAAAGAACACAACTTGTCTGAGGCTTTGCGGTTTTTTAAAAAAGGGTTGAGCAAGAGTAAGAGTGAGGTAGGGCTTATTGCCCTTAATTTAGGGCAGGTTTATCTAGATAACAAGGATTATAAAAAAGCTAGTTTATATTTAGAAAAGGGTATGCAATGGGCTTATATAAACTTTCAAAAAAGAGAAGAGATAAGTCCTCAATCCATGGTATTTTTAAGGAATAACTTAGCTGTTTCTATGGCAGGGGCAGGAGAGTTTGTGAGTGCAGTAGCAATTTATGAAGCTCTTCTAAAAGATCCTGAATCGAACGTAAACATTATGATCAACTATGTTATGCTTATGATTCAAAAGCGTCAATTTGAGAAGGCAGACAAAGTTTTATCTGAGATAAAATTAATTTCTTCTGATAGTCGTATTCTCAAGTGGGTGCGACAAATGAGGAATAAAATACGGGAGGGATGATGAGGAAGTTTTTTGTGGTTTTTATAATCTTTTGGGGTGTTTTGGCTTTAGCTGAGGATAAATTGGAGGAGAAAAAAGAAGATGAATCTCAGGGTCATATTTTACGTTTTGATGAGAGTTTAAAGGGAGAGCAGTCGAAGCCTCAGATTTCAACTTTATTTAAGAATAAAAAGTTTAACTTTCGAAAGATCATAAAGTTGAGAGAGAATTTTATTCCTGAAATGAACTCTACTTTACAAACTTTGCCGAGGGAGTAAAAGTATATATGATCAGAAGGAAAAAGAAAGGAAAGACTTTTGCTCCTCCAGTGCTATCTCTGATCTTTCCCCTTTCATTCACCCAGGAAAGGGCGAAGTTGTTGAAGTTCTTATAGCTTGGAAAGACAGGATCATTTCCACGTATCACTTTAAAGGGAAAAAACGTGTTACTATAGGAAGTGATTCTTCTTGTGATATTTACCTTCCTATCAAGAATTATGTTAAGAAAAGAATTTTCTTTGATCTTGAAAAAGAACAAGCTAAAGTCTATTTGAGTTCCTACATGTTTGACGGAGAATTTATTTCAGATAAGAGTTCAGAACCTCTTTCAAAAGTATTGTTTATGGATTCAGAAGCTTCTCTTAATTTTGTTTCTATGGGACAGAATCAAATGCTGAGAATTGATATGAAGTCAGAAAACTTATCTCTTTACATTCGTTTTGTGCCTCAAGCGACAACGCCTTTTATGCTACCTTTTTTAGAATTTAAATCACCTCAAATATTTGGACTTTTGTTATCTGTACTGAGTATGTTATTTTTAGCTTTTTATCTCTCTATGGTGCCTCATCTCAAACCTCCTGAGGACAAAAAAGAAAGGAAGGTTGTTGTCAAATTAAAACCACCTGTTCCTTTTAAAAAACCTAAAGTCATTCCTCCTCCTAAGAAGAAGCCTTTGAAAGTGATCAAAAAAATTTCTAAAAAAAAGCCTAAGGTGATAAGAAAAAAGCCTCTTAAAAAAGACAAAATATCTAAACTGAAAAAAACGCCTAAGATCATAAAAAAGTATAAGAGAAGAAGAGGAAAAAAGCGTCCTAGTGCTTTAAAAAAAGGTGGTGCTATAAAAACAGCTAATACTAAAGGAAGTGCACCTCCTAGAAGAAAAGATGTTCGTGCACAGGGTTTGCTCAGTGTTTTCTCTAAGAAGGGAACACAGTCTAAATTACAAGATGCTATATCGGGAGTAGGGCAAGTGCAGGGAACAGCAAGCCAATCAAGAGGTTCAAGTGGTCAAACACAAAATAGGAGAGGTGATAGTTTAGGAGGAGCATTAAAAACCTCAGGCTTATCTCGGAGAAGTAGGAGTAATAAAAAAGTTAGCGATGTAGGACGTTTAGGAGAAGAGGGTGGCGATAGTCTAGAAACATCAGGCACTTTAGGTGAAAGGTCTAGCATTAAGGTAGAAATTGATAGCGAAGCTGTTGAGTTTCAAGGTACAATTAATGGAGAGGTTGTGCGTGAGGTGATTCGTAAAAATAGGAAGGTTTTAACCTATTGCTATGAAAGAGCTTTAAAAAGAAATTCCCACTTGAGAGGGCAGTTAACGGTTCGCTGGGAGATTTTAGAGTCTCAAGGACTTACAAAAAGAGTAAGAGTTGTAAAAAGTAATATAGGAAGTCGTGAGGTTCATTCTTGTTTTGTTAGTCGTATACGTAACTTAAGATTTCCAGGTGCTGTTCCTGATGGACAAAAAGGAGTTATTTTTTATAATTTTAGTTTAGATTACTAACATAAAAGGAGAGAAAATATGGAAAATGAAATCAGTCAAATCAATCAAGCCTTAGAGCGTTGTGCTCATCATACTAATTTCATGACAACTGCTTTCTGTGAGGGAGGATTTGTTATGTATTTAATTGGAGCTGTAGGTGTGTTGGCTATTTTTTTAATTTTTGAAAGACTTATAGCTTTTCAGAGATTTAGCGTTGATAAAAATAAATTAACAAAAAATTTGTTCAGTATGATTTTGCAAGGTGATGTGAGGCAGGCTATAGCTTTTTGTGATAACAAATCAGCTCCTCTAACAAATACTCTTAAGTCAGGCTTAATTCAAGTGTTAAATCAAAGACCTGATGAAGAAGTGCAAGTAGCTATGGATGCTACAGTGATAAAAGAAAATCAAAAAATTGAAGGTTATACACAGTTTTTAGCTGTTTTTGGCAATGTGTCCGTTTTGACAGGTCTTTTAGGAACAATTGTAGGAATGTTAGTCTCTTTTGGTGGTGTGGCAGAGGCTGATGCAGCTACAAAAACAGCAGCTTTAGCAAGAGGTATTTCTGAAGCTCTGAATTGCACAGCTTTTGGGCTTTTAGTAGCCATTATTTCTATTATTTTTTATGGTATCTTTCAAATTCGTATTTCACATTTAATTGCGGATCTTCAGGAAACCAGTATGAATTTATTGAACTTAGTAGCTTCTAATAGGGATAAGTTAAAGAAATAAGGGAAAAGAGAGTATGCAGGGAATGGGTGTAGGTCCAGGGGGCCGTAGAAGGAAAGTTGCTATTGAGCCTAACATCGTTCCTTTTATTGATCTCATGAGTGTTCTTATCATTTTCCTTTTGATCACAGCTGTATGGAGCCAAGTATCTATGATTCAGATTGGAAGTTCTATTTATGGACAAAAAAATGATGAAAACACAGCACCTATAACACCCCATATGGATGTACCCTTTCGTGTTGATCTTATTGGTGCAGGTTATAAGGTCATTATTGATTCACAAAGTTATAGCATACCTAAAGTTAATGGTGAATATGATTTAGATAGTTTATTAAAAAGACTTCAGAAAATCAAAGTTCAGTACCCTGAAAAAGTTGATTCTGTTATAACTCTTTGGGATGAGGTTATTTACAATGATCTTATAAAAGCTATGGATGCGATTTTACAGGCAGGGTTTCCTGAAGTAGTGATTTCTACAATAGAGGTAAAGTAATGGCTATTTATAAACCAGGTTTAAGGTATCAAGACTCAAAGAGTAGAGATGCTATGGTTATTTTGTCTTTAACAGCTATGGCTGATATGTTTACAGTTCTTGTGATCTTTTTGCTTCAAAATCTATTTGCTACAGGGGAGGCACTAGATCTTTATACTGATGTGAAGCTTCCTGAAGCACGAGAGATTAAAGAATTAAAGCCAGCTAATGTTATTGTTGTTTCAAAAACTTATTTGATGTTAAACTCGGACGTCATTGAAGAGTTTGAGAGTATTAGAAATGATCCTCAAGTATGGATGATAGAACCTCTAAAGGAAAAAATAGAAGCACTTATTGTCGAAGAAAGGCAAAAAAGGGAGTCTTTGCCAAAGAAATTAAAAGAGGAAATTTATAAAAAAGAAGTAGTGCAGAAAGATGAGGAAAATCCTAAAGAACTCCGCATTACCGTCCAGTCTGACCAAGAGGTGGAGTTTTCAGTTTTAAAGAAAATTATGTATACTATTACACAAGCAGGGGTTCGTGAGATCAATTTTGCTGTTATACCCAAGAAGAAAGAATCGGGAACTTAAAATAGCCTAACTGCAAGAGCCTGTAAATTAGGCACTGTAAATTAAGTTATAGGCTCTTACTTTAATCTTATTTTCTCCTTAAGAAAAACTTAAAAATACTTTCTTAAGCTTTTTCTTAAGGAGAAAATAAGATTAAAGTAATACCATTTCCAAAAATTAATTCGACATTCTTTTAATGTATAGTGCTCTGGCTTTTTGATCAAACTCTGTTAAATTTTTAGGCTCCTCCCGGGAATCTGTGGGTGAAAAATAGCTAGAAATTCCCCTCGTAGGAGTCAAGGGCTGTTAAGAAACCGACTTACAGTAATTTGATGAGAAAAAATTGTTAGATAGTTGTTTAAAAGTTAGACACTCAAAGAGCTTTTAACTCCCCTTTTTAGGAACTTAAAATCTTTGCCTCCTCAAAAGAATCTGTGGGTTCCCGGAGGTTCTGGCAGTTTTCCAAGGTTATGATATAAGGCGATTTTTATAGCTTTAGAGGTTCTAAAGCCGTAAGATTTTCTCATAGTGAGTTTTACTTTGTTGTTTAAACCCTCTACAATCCCTGAGGAGAAGGCTTTTTTAGCCTTGAAGTAATTAAGAATAAGTAGCTTATGTCTTCGTATGGTTTTTGCTTCTCTTTTCATAGGTTCAATTTTTGAAAGCATGACTCGTCTCGTCCAACTGTCTATAAATTTACCAGCCCAAGTTGGTGAAACATAGGTCCATAACTGTCGGAAGTCTTCTTTTAAAAAATAACAGCGGATACTTTTTAAATTGTACTGTATTAAATGCCTTAATTTTACTTTTTCATAAGATTTTAAATTTTCTGCATTTTTTAACAAGGGCCATCTAGCTTTTGTTAAAAGGGGTTCATACCCATCTTCTTTCATTTTTTTGTGTTCTGAAGCTCTCACTTCGTCTAAAGCCTTATTGAGTCTTGCTACGATATGAAACCGATCTAATATGTGTAAAGCTCCACTTGCCCTCTCCTTTATGACTTTTAAATAAGGCTTCCACATATCAGAACACTGAACTTCCCCTGTTTCTGCGGACAGTCAATTTTCTCTTAAAGTCTCCATAAAATGGAGGTAAAAGAAAGAATGGAAAAAGTAAAACAGTACTCGGAAGAGTTTAAAAAGCAAGCCATTGAATTGGCAGAGGAAATAGGTGCAAAGGAAGCCTCAGAGAAGCTAGGACTGAGAAATTTCCAAGTGATAAGCTCTTGGAAGCGTTTTCTAAAGCCTGAAGTAGAAAGACAAGCTTCCCATGACTTGGCTTCGGCATTGGAGGAAATAAAGAGGTTAAAAAAGGAGCTGGTCTATGAGAGGCGGAGTGTAGGTATATTGAAAGAGGCAGCGGCTTTTTTTTCAAAGGAAATCCTGAAATGAGATTTAAGGCTATGTTTTATGTAAAAGAGAAAGGGCATCCAGTGCTTCGCATTTGCGAATTATTAAGAGGATCTCGTTCTGGTTTTTATAGTTTTTTAAAAACCAGGGGAAAGCTTGAAAAGGATAAAAATCTGGAGAAAAACATAGAATCTATTTTTAAAAAAAATAAAGGCTGTTATGGTTCCCCCAGGGTGTATAGGGAATTAAAGCGTTGCGGAGTGAGTGCTGGAGAAAACAAAGTAGCTCGAATTATGAAACTAAAGAATCTCAGTGCCCGTCAGAAAAAACCCTATGTTCCTAGAACAACAAAGAATAACCCTCTCATGATTAAGTCTCCTCGGTTGTTTAAGACAGGACAGAGCCAAGCAGGAAAAGAAAACCAGGTATGGTGTTCGGATTTAACCTATATTCCTTTTAGAGATAAATTTCTGTATTTGGTTGTATTTTTAGATGTCTATAATCGAGAGATTAAGTCTTGGAAGCTCTGTGAGAGCTTGGACGGGGTTCATTCAAAACAGGCTCTGAGAGCCGCAGTCCAATCTGTTTCTGGGAACTTAGAGGGCTTGATAATCCACTCGGATCAAGGGGTTCAATATTGTTGTGAAGGGTTTAGAAAAGAATTGAAATTCTTTGGCCTCAAGCAATCTATGTCTAGGAAAGGAAATTGTTATGATAATGCGTTTGTGGAGAGCTTTTTCCATACGTTGAAGGATGAACTGGAATACAAAGACTGTACAACAAAGGAAGAGTTGGAAAAAAAAATTGCAATTTACATGGATTGGTATAACAAGGTAAGAATGCATTCTTCCTTGAAATACATGAGCCCAAAAGAATTTAAACAAAGGAGGGCTTTAAGAACATAAAAACTGTCCACTTTTTTGGGGGAAGATCACTCCTCACTGTTTGTATCTTTACTGTTATCAAGTCTAGAGCCCTTTTTCTGACTCCCACTAGCTTTCTTATTACGATTCCCTTGACGACTAAAATCTTGCGAAGGAGGAAGACCGCTGTTGCTGGAATTTTTTCGAACCTGTTTTTCTAAAAGCACAACAATCAGAATGTTCACAACCTTAAAGAGAGATTCAACAATCACAGAAATCTCAGTAGGCACAGAACCTTTCTTTGCAAGCTTATCAAAGTCACTTCTTATTTTCAATCTCATTTCTGATGGAGGTCTTATTTATTGTCATTTGAAAAGAGTATTTAAAAGAAAATCTGTAAGAGCAAGACTTTTATCTTAAAACAGGTCTAAAGTTAAGGATAACTGAACAATGTAGGTGAGCAGTTACTAAATATGTTTGTAAAAAAGATTCCAAGAAAGAATAGTTCTATTTCAGTTCAGATTGTAGAGAACAAGAGAGTGCAGAATAAAGTCATCCAAAAAACCATTCAACATTTGGGGCAATATACAGTTTTAACCCCTAAAATCATATAAAAATCCTATAAGGCACCGTTTAAAATGTAGTGATCACGGTTTTGCGTAACTACTTGAAATCATTAGATTCTTGAAAAGAAAACGCTGAAGTCGGGAAAAGAGTATTTAAAAGAAAATCTGTAAGAGCAAGACTTTTATCTTAAAACAGGTCTAAAGCAGGTCTAAAGTTAGGGATAACTGAACAATCTGGGTAAGCAGTTACAGTTTTTCTTTCTATTGCATTTGTATCAAAGGCTTTATAAACCCTTTTTTAGCAAGCATAAAAGAACTTCTAAAAGACCTCTCAGAGCTTTATTTTTTTTACAAGGTACTCTTTCCACTCAGAAATGTATTGTAAAGGAAGTTTAACTGTACATACAGTACCTTGAGAGTGAGCTTCTTTTTTCATGCTCTGGGCTATGCGTGTAAGGTGAAAAACTTTATGTTGCTCACTTTTAGGAAAAAATAAAGTAATCTCTTGACTGATCTGAGAAATCATATTTATCATTTTTTCATAAAGTTTATCAAAACCTTGGGTTTTTAAAGCACTTATAAATACACGAGGATGTTTGTGGGCTTGGATTTTTTTTTCTAATGAGACAAGGTCGCTTTTGTTATAGATGTATAAAATAGGCTTGTCATCCCATTTCATTTTTTCAATAATATTTTCTACAACTTCTATCTGTGTATTCATATCTTTTTTTGATAGATCGATGACAAATAAAAGAACATCGACTTCGCTTGCTTCCTCTAGAGTGGCTTCAAAAGCATCCAAGAGGGCTTGTGGCAGTTTCCTAATGAAACCTACAGTATCTGTGATAAGAACATCTAGCCTAAGATCTAGGCTCACTCGTCTTGTCATAGGATCAAGAGTGGCGAAAACATGATCTTTGATGAGCATTTGGCTTCCTGAAAGAGATTGTAAAAGAGTGCTTTTTCCTGAATTGGTATAGCCAATAAGAGCAAAAGAAGGGAGGTTGCTTTTTTTTCTTTGTGTTCTTTGTTGTTTGCGATTTTTTTTCATTTCTTTTAATTTTTTTCGAATCACTTTAAGACGTTCTTCGATTCGTCTTTTGTCTTTTTCTAAAGCTTTTTCCCCAGGACCTCGGCTGTAGCTTCCTCCTGCTTGTCGGGATAAAGAACCATGCCACCCTCCTACAAGTCGTGGTAATTGGTTAAGAAGCTGTGCCATTTGTACTTGAAGTTGTCCTTCATAGGTTTTTGCTCTTTTTGCAAAGATTTCTAAAATTAATTCTGTACGATCTAAGACTCTCACTCCTAATTCTTTATAGAGATTTTTCAACTGTGTTCCCGAAAGCTCTCTATCTAAAATAATTTGCTCAGCCTTTGTTTCTTGAATGTACTCTTTAATTTCCATAACTTTCCCTTTTCCTAAAAGTACGGAAGGGTTAAATTGATTGAGCTGTTGAAGGACTGAACCTACAACCTCTCTTTGAGAAGCCCAAACGATATCTTCAAGTTCATTAAGGCTTTCTTTGAGTTCTAAAAAAGAATCTTTTCTTAAACCCACCCCTACGAGAATAACTTTAGGTATAGTTCCTTGTTTTTTATAATTCATGATTTATTAATATCTTCAAGTAAAAGAGAGTGTAGGGCTGTAATAACAATAGTGTTGAAGATATCAGATATTGTTCCTGTTCTTTGTACTATGTGAGCAGGTTTTTTAACACCCATGATAAAAGGGCCTAAAACCTCTCCCCCGCTTAATTGCTGTAAGAGTTTGTAAGCTATATTGCTAGAATCTAAATTGGGAAAAATAAGTACATTGGCCCCTTCTTTTAAATTAGAAAAAGGAAAGATTCTTTTTATAATTTTTGTGTTAATGGCTGTGTCAGCCTGTACCTCACCATCAACAGTGAGGTGTGGAAAAAGTTCATTTAAAATCTTACAAGCTTTTACCATTTTTTGAGGATTTGTTTGATAGCCTGTAAAATTAGAATAACTTAACATAGCGATACGAGGTTGAATTCCAAAAAATTGAGCAGATTTAGCGGCATGGTATGCAATAAAGGCGAGTTGATTTTCTGTGGGGTTGATATTGATGGTTGTATCAGCAAAGAAAAGAATTTTTTCTTTAAAAAGAACAATATTGAGGCCTGAAGCAACTTTGCTTTTTCCTAATGTTACGATTTGTAAAACAGGTCTTATGCAATCAGCATAGTTTTGTCTTGCTCCTGAAACTAGACCCTCTACATGCCCTTCTTCTAACATCATAGCTGACAGATAGTAAGGGTTTGCCATTAATCTTTCTGCTTCTTTGAATGTAACTCCTTTTCGCTGTCTTTTGTGAAAAAACTTTTGAGAAAGTTTTTCATAATGTTTGTACTCTTTAGGTTGGATGACGGCAACGTTTTTGAAGTGCTTTTTAAAACCTAATTTTTTGAGTTCATTATTAATTTTATCCTTGTCTCCTATTAAGATAGGCTCAATCATGCTTTCGATAAGAGCTTGGTTTACAGCTTTTAAAATTTGATGAGAATCCCCCTCAGGAAAAACAATTTGAGGCTTCTTGTTTTGTTTTTTTGACTCAATGAGAATACGATTGATAAGTTTTCTAATAAAGCTTTTTTTAACTCCTTCTAAAGATTCTAACCTTTCTTCATAGATTTTAAAGTCTTTAATAGTTTTCTTTGCCACTTTAGTTTTTATAGCAGCTTTTGCTACAGCAGAGGCGACTTTTTGTACAACTCTAGGATCAAAAGGTTTTGGTAAGATGTAATGAGGTCCAAAGCTAAATTGCTTATCATCATAAGCCTCTGAAACACTTTCAGGTACATCATCACGAGCTAGTTGAGCCAGAGCTCTGGCTGCAGCGATTTTCATGTCTTCATTGATACAAGTGGCTTGTACGTCTAAAGCTCCTCGAAAAACACCGGGAAAACCTAGAACATTGTTGGCTTGGTTAGGATAATCGGTTCTTCCTGTTGCCATGATTACATCCTTTCTTGTTTTGTGAGCTAATTCAGGATTGATTTCAGGGTTAGGATTAGCCATAGCAAAAACAAGAGGGAATTTTTTCATGGATTTTAACATTTTAGGGGTTAAGATGTCCTCTACGCTCAAGCCAATAAAAGCATCAGATCCTTTCACAGCCTCACTCAAAGTTCTTTTTTTTGTATTGATAACCATTTGTTTTTTATAAGAATTCATGCCACGAGTTCTTCCTTTATAAATAACACCTAAGGAATCACAAATTAGAATGTTATTTTTTTGAACTCCCATACGAATAAGAAGTTTTGCACAAGCTAAAGACGCAGCTCCTGCACCACTGAAAACAACCTTTGTAGTTTTCATTTTTCTTTTTGTTAAAAAACAAGCATTAATAAAGGCGGCTACTGTGATAATGGCCGTCCCATGTTGATCGTCATGGAAAACGGGAATCTTTAGTTCTTTTTTCAAACGGCTTTCAATTTCAAAACATTCAGGGCTTTTGATATCTTCTAAATTAATTCCCCCAAATGTAGGAGCTAAGGCTTTGACTACTTGTACAAATTCATCGACATTTTGGCTGTCAAGTTCTAAGTCAAAAACATCTATATCAGCAAACTGTTTAAATAAGATGCCTTTTCCCTCCATAACAGGTTTACTAGCCAAAGGACCTAAATTTCCTAATCCTAAAACAGCTGAGCCATTAGAGATTACGGCAATTAAGTTGCCTTTAGAGGTATAATCATAGACTTTTTGAGAATTTTTATTGATTTCACGACAAGGACCAGCGACTCCAGGAGAGTAGGCAAGGGAAAGATTATATTCTGTGTTACATTTTTTGTGGGATGACACAGTGATTTTTCCTGGTTTCCCCTCTGAATGGTACAAAAGAGATTCTTTTTCTAGATTTTTCTTCTTCATGCTCTCAGCCCTCTATTAAATAGTTTAAACATATATATTGCTAATTTGTATTATAATAGATATTATAACATCAGCTTTTTTAAAAGAAAGGAAGTTTTTATGGGTGATAAAGATGTTGTGATTGTAGAGGGAGTAAGAACTCCCTTTAGTAAAGCGGGTACAGATTTGAAGGATAGACATCCTGCTGAATTAGGACAAATAGCTCTCAAAGAGCTTATGGATCGTGTAGGTATAGATTATGAGGAAGTTGACGAGGTGATTGTAGGGAATGTGGGTAATCCTACAGATTCTGTAAATATTTCTAGAGTGATAGCTTTGAGGGCAGGCTTTGATCAAAAAATCTCAGCTTATACAGTTCATCGCAATTGTGCTTCTGCCTTACAAAGTGTCACTTCTGCTTGTGATAAAATATGGGCAGGTCAAGCTGATATAGTGGTGGCTGGAGGAACAGAGAATATGTCTCAGTACCCTCTATTATTTAATGATCATTTCAAAGATATTTTAACAAAAGTTATGATGGGAAAAAAGACAGCGGATAAGGTATCAGCACTTTTGAAATTTAAAATCTCTTTTTTAAAGCCAAGATTTTCTGTGATGGAAGGACTCACAGATCCTTTTGTGGGTTTGAATATGGGACAAACGGCTGAGGTTTTAGCAAAGGAGTTTGATATTTCAAGACAAGAACAAGATATGTTTTCTCAAAACAGTCATAAAAAAGCCTGTGAGGCTCAAAAAAAAGGTGCTTTTAATAGTGAAATTGTTCCTGTCCCCACAGGACCAAAATACAAGAAAATTTTGACTGAGGATGTAGGACCTAGAAAGGATCAATCTTTAGAGAAGCTGGCAAAACTCAAACCTTATTTTGATAGAAAGTATGGTACGGTCACGGTAGGAAACTCTTGTCCCATTACAGACGGTGCTTGCATGCTCCTTTTAATGAGCCGACATAAAGCAGAAGAGCTTCAACTTAAACCTTTAGCAAAAGTGAGAGCTTACTCTTACTACGGTCTTGACCCTAAAAAAATGGGTTTAGGCCCTGTCTATGCTACAGCCAGTGTTTTGAAAAAAACAGGTTTGTCCTTGAAAGATATGGGCCTTGTGGAATTGAATGAAGCTTTTGCAGCTCAAGTGATAGCTTGTCAAAAAGCTTTTTCTTGCGATGCATTTAGTTCAAATCATCTTCAAGGTCTTAGCGATAAAGCTTTAGGAGAACTTAAAGATGATGTTTTAAACGTCAATGGAGGAGCTATTGCCTTAGGACATCCTGTAGGAGCTACAGGAGGTCGTCTTGTTTTAACCTTAATGAAATCTATGAGAAGAAGGCAAGTTCCTTTAGGTTTAACAACTCTTTGTATCGGAGGAGGGCAGGGAGGAGCTATGATTTTAGAGGGAGAGGCTTCATGAAATGTTTTAACATAATTAAGAAAGATGATGTGGCTTTAGTAGAAATTGACTTAGAGTCTGAAAAAATAAATAAATTTTCTTTATCAGTATTAGAAGAGCTTGCAGATGTCATCAATAAATTAAAAAAATCTTCTTTTAAAGCTAGTATTTTTCTCTCTCGTAAAAAAGGAATTTTCATAGCAGGGGCTGATATTAACGAATTGAAAAACATTCAAAGTAAAGTGGAGTTTGAAAGAGCAAGTAAAAAAGGACAAGATATTTTCAATGATTTAGAGAAACTACCTTTTCCTGTTGTAATGGCCATAGATGGAGCTTGTTTAGGAGGTGGATTAGAGTTTGCTTTAAGTGGCCACTATCGTATTGCAAGTGATCAGCCTAAAACACAAATAGGTCTTCCTGAAGTAAAGCTTGGTTTGATTCCTGGTTTCGGAGGTTGTTATCGTTTGCCGTGCTTAATTGGTTTTTCTAAGTCAGTAGAGGTTATCACTTCAGGCCGAGCTTTGAAGCCTAAAAAGGCTTTGAGATTAGGAGTTGTGGATGAGTGTGTTCCCTCTGCTATCTTAGAATCTCGTGCTTTAGAGGTTGCGAAAAATTTAATAAAAAAAGGCAAACCTAAAAGAAAGAAGTGGCCTACTAAAGGTATAACAGAAAAATTTTTTCATTCTTGGGCAGGAATAAAAGTATTAAAAAAAATAGCTTATAAAACCATTTACAAACAAACAAAAGGTTTTTATCCAGCCCCCCTTGAAGCTTTAGCCGTTATAAGTGAAGTTTATAAAAAGTCATCTCATAAAGGCTATTTGAGAGAAAGAAAGGGCTTTTCTAAAGTGGCTTCTACAGAAGTTAGCAATCATCTTATCAATCTATTCTTTTTAGGTGAAAAGAGAAAAAAAATAAAAGCATTTCCTAGTTGTACAGAAAAGTCCAAGGTTGTTGAAAGAGTAGGAGTTTTAGGTGCTGGGGTGATGGGAAGAGGAATTTCTTTTTTAGTTGCTGATAAAAAGATCTCAGTGAGAATGAAAGACATTCAAAAAAAACTTTTAGCAAAAGGTTTTGCAGAGGCCTATCGTCTTTGGGAAAGGAAGATAAAAAAAAGACGTTTGACGCCTTTTGAAAGAGATGAAAGAAGAGCCTATTTTTCAGGAACTTTAAATTATTCCGGGTTTAACAATTTGGATTTTGTTATTGAAGCCGTTGTAGAGGATATAAATATCAAGAAAAAAGTTTTTGAGGATTTGAATCAAAACGTCTCTTATGATTGTATTGTTGCAACAAACACATCATCTCTAAGTGTTACAGATATAGCTTCTTTTTATAAAAAACCTGAAAATGTTGTGGGGCTTCATTTTTTTAATCCCGTACCACAAATGCCTTTAGTAGAAGTGATTCAAGGGGAGAAGACATCTGATAAAGCTATTGTTACAGCTTTTGAACTATCTAAGAAGTTAGGGAAATTTCCTATTGTTGTAAAAGATAGTCCAGGGTTTTTAGTCAATCGTCTGCTTCTTCCTCTTTTAGGTGAAGCGTTTTTCTTTTTAGAAGAGGGTATGAGTGTTGAAAAAATTGATCATATTTTCAAGTATGAATTTGGTTTGCCTATGGGAGTTTATCGTCTTATGGATGAGATAGGACTTGATGTTTGTATGAAAGTTCTCAAAACTTTCCAAAAAGGTTTGGGAAATTTACAAATCAGTGAGCTTTGTGATGAAAAAGCTATAAACTCTGAATGTTTAGGCCGTAAAACAGGGAAAGGGTTTTACATTTATGATAAAAAAGGTCAGCCGAAAGAAGTTAATAAAGATTTTCTTAAAAAATTAGGAGTCAAGCCATCTCACCAAGTGAAGAAAGGCTGTGTTTCAAGAGGTGTTTATCTTATGATCAATGAAGCGTCTAAGGCTTTTTTAGAAGAGCACATTGTTTCATCTTGTGAAGATGTGGATTGGGCTATGATTATGGGGGCAGGCTTTCCTCCTTTTAGAGGGGGGCTTTTAAAATACGCAGACAGCTTAGGGGTTTCTTCGATAGTTTCGGATTTAGAAGAGTTTTCTTCATTTTTAGGAAAGAGGTTTAAGCCTGCAAACAGCCTTCTTGAAATGGCTAATACTTCTCAAACATTCTATGAAAAAAAAGTCACTAGATGAAAGACTATATATTTCAACTTCTCTACCTCTTAAGATAAAGGAGATTTTAAGTTTTTTATTTCTTGTTTATACCATTTCCAAAAGTTAATTCGACATTCTTTTAACGCATTGCGTTCTGGCTTTTTGATAAAACTCTGTTAAATTTTTAGAGTCATGTCGAAAAAAGATTTATTTACACAGATTCAAGGGTATGATTTTCTGGCTACTTACAAAGTAGAAAGAAGTGCCAACATCAAGATAAAACTCCAAGCTTTGCACCATATTTAAGAAGGAAAATCGATTCAAGAAACAGCTAGGTATAGTTTTCTATCACCGTCACAGTGTCAAATCCTGGTTACAGTCTTTTTTTGTAGACTTTGATTACGAGGGATTGATAGATCGAGAAGGCAGAGGACGCAAGCCTCGTTTGCCAGTGACAGAAGAAGAGAGGTTTAAAATCAAGTTAGATGAAATTCAAGACAAAAGAGAGGGAGGAAGCATAGGAGCAAAGGGAATACAGGAACTTTTAGCAGATGAATTTGACTGTTGTTATTCTCGTAACTGCTCACCTACATTGTTCAGTTATCCCTAACTTTAGACCTGTTTTAAGATAAAAGTCTTGCTCTTACAGATTTTCTTTTAAATACTTTGATAGTTCCTAAGAATTTATCCCTGATGCCTTTAGCTCCTTATAGTCCAGAATTAAATCCCATGGAACAAGTCTGGCAACAATTACGAAGGATCAAATTATCGAATGCATGTTTTAAAAACTATGACCATATAGTGAATACTTGTTGTGAGGCCTGGAATACTTTTTGCGATCAGGAGGGCAGGATTAAAAAATTATGCACTCGATCTTGGGCAAAACAACAAGATGAATCAAGCTTGTAAATTAATTTGAACCTATAAATTAAATTGCGTAACTGATTTTTTTCATTTTAAATTTTAACCTCATTTTTTTTCACTTATTTTAACCCATCAATCGATTCACACAACAAATAGATATACCTGAAATAAACATATCTTATGAAAACTTAACCTCACCTCAAAAAAAGTTTTTTTAAAATCTCCTAACTGAATCTTTTCCTTAAGTCAATTTTAAAATTTTAAATTTGAACATAAAAATGTCGAATTAATTTCTGTAATTGGTATTAACATCTTCTTTTTTAACATTCTCTTTGGATCTATCTTCACAACTTTCAATTGTTGTTTCACTTGCAAGTTGTTTTTGATAAGAATCAAGCCATTTTAAATCTCTTACAGCCAATTTTTGCCCTTCTTCTAAAGCACTTAACAAATGACTTGCTTTTTTCTCTTTCTTTTCCTTTTCAAAAAACTCTGTTGTTGTTTTAATTTCTTTGAGAGTTTCTGTCATATCTTCTAGATCTTTTTCTTGAGAAGAGTAAGTTTTTAAAAATTCCTCTCTTTTAGCTTCAGAAACATCAGATAAGGTTGTTTGCTTTGTCTCATTTTCCACATCTTCAGGAAATAACTCTTCAATTTCGGAAAGAGAGGGCAGGTCTCTTAGAGATTTCAGACCAAAAACTTCTAAAAATTTGGATGTTGTTTTATAGAGCATAGGTTTTCCTGGGAGATCACTTTTTCCATCAAAACAAAGAAGGTTTTTTTCCATAAGAGTTCTTATCAAATGACTACAGTCGATCCCTCTTATCTCATCCACTTTAGCTTTAATGCAGGGTTGATTGTAGGCTATAAGAGATAAAACTTCTAAAGCAGGTTCTGATAATCTAAAAGGGCGTGCTTTAATGGTTTTTTGTAGGAAAACTTTATTTTCCGCTTTTGTGCGAATTTGAAAGCCTCCTCCAAGTTCCTCTAACACAACACCTCTTCTTGTGGACTGGTAGTCTTCTTTTAAAGATTGAAGTGCTTTTTTGATCTCATTTATCGTAAAGCTCAAATTTAGATCATTTTTTTCACAAGCCTCTTCTAAGAAGTTTTTCAAACCTTTAGCTGTCATAGGTTTATCTGTTGAAAAGAGAAGGCTTTCTAAGATAGAGATCAATTGACTTTTTTCTTTTTGTCTTTGGTTTTGGGTTTGTTCATTCATAACTTAAATCTCCTGATTGTTAGATGATGTGTAGTCTTCAATACGACTTGTTATAGTTTTATCAATAGCTTTCTTTGTCTCTACGTAGATGTCTGATTTATGACCTCCCTGAAATAATCCTACATGGCCTAATTTACTCAACTCTAGAAAAGACAAAAGTGTGACTAGAACTTGATAACGTTTTTTCTCCTTTTCTTTTTCAAAAATAAAATCATTAAAATTCTGGCGAACCCCTAGCTTTAAGTAAGATCTTAAATCTAAAATACGTTCCCCAATGGTTTGTAAGTTTACAAAAACTTTGTGAGTCTTTTTCTTTGCTTTGTGAAGCACACAAACATATGCTTTAAGAAATCCCATAAAACTGTTCTCTCCTAAAACCACTCCTCCATCTTTTTTTATATAAGAAATATCTTTTTTTCCTCTAGGCCACACATCTCTATTCAAAAGCTCTTTTTGGTTTAAAAAAGTGGCAAGTTTTTTAAACCGTTCATACTGTAAGAGCCTTTCAACAAGTTTATGCCTAGGGTCTTCTATCTCTTCTTTCTCCTCTTTTTCTTCTGGTGAAGGAATTAACATCTTTGACTTGATATGGATAAGAGTAGCCGCCATAGAGATAAATTCTCCTGCTACTTCTAAGTCAAAGCTTTTCATACTTTTTATATAATCAAGATACTGACGTGTTATTTGGTGGATGTTAATATCGAAAATATCCATTTCTTCTTTTCTGATAAGATAAAGAAGAAGTGCTAAAGGCCCTTCAAAAGTTTGTATTTTAATATTCACCATATATTCTATTAAATTTATTAAAGCAGTTATTTCATAAAAATGAAATAACTGTTTGTTGAAGCCAGATAAAGGGAATAAGAAGCTGAGAAAACATCCCTGTAAAAACGAAAATTAAAAATACAATGAATAAAGTTCCCTGATGTTCTAGAAGAGCTTTATTGATGTTGTAGGGTAAAAACCTTTCTAAAACTTTAGCTCCATCTAGAGGATGAACAGGAATCATGTTAAGAACAAAAAGAACAAAATTAATGAAAATGAAGTAATTTAAAATATTGAAAACAAGACTTAAGTTCTGAATACTTAGGCCTAAATCTACATGTTTAAAAAAAGCAAAGAGGATAAAACCTAAAACAGCAAGCAAGATATTTGATAAAGGCCCTGCAAAGGCCACCCAAAACATATCTTTTATAGGGTTTTTTAGATAGGAAGGATTTACAGGTACAGGCTTTGCCCAACCGATCAAAGGAAAACCACTTAAAATGGCTACAACAGGTAAAAGCACAGTCCCTATAAGGTCTAAATGGGCCATAGGGTTCATTGTCAAACGCCCCATTTGTTCTGCTGTAGGATCTCCCTTTTTTTTAGCCACCCATGCGTGAGCGTACTCATGGAAGCAAAGAGCTAACCACAGAGGGATGAGACCGTACAAAACTTTAGCTAAAATCTCTAAAATATCTAATGACATGTCTTGTACTTTATAACAAAAATCTTGACACAAAGCAACCTTCTCTTGAATGCTCTATAAAACACTCTTATAAGTAGTCTTATGAGCCAATCAGCCCTCACGCAATGGACCGAAGAGGAACGTTCTTTTCAAGAGGCTGTCAACGAATTTGCCCTTTCAGAAATTAAACCTTTTGTGGCTTCTATGGATGAAAACTCCCAGATGGATTCAGAGCTTATAAAAAAACTTTTTGAAATGGGTTTAATGGGTGTGGAAACTCCTGAGGAATTTAGTGGTGTATCTGGTTCTTTTGTTATGGCTTGTCTTGCTGTGGAATGTTTAGCAAAAGTTGATGGCTCTGTGAGTGTGTTAGTGGATGTGCAAAACACATTAGTCACAAATGCTCTCTTAAAACACGCTCATCTAGAACAAAAGAAAAAGTATTTGCCAAAATTAGCTGAAAAGTGGGTAGGAGCTTACGCACTTAGTGAGAGTTCAAGCGGATCTGATGCTTTTGCTCTTCAGTTAAAAGCTGAAGATAAAGGTGATCACTTTATTTTAAATGGACATAAACTTTGGATCACTAATGCAAAAGAGGCCTCTTTGTTTTTAGTTTTTGCTAACGTTGATCACAAGTTAGGTTACAAAGGCATTACAGCATTTATTGTGGAAAAAGATTTTGAAGGCTTTAGTGTGGGGAAAAAAGAAGATAAATTAGGTATACGTGCTAGTTCTACTTGTGAATTGATTTTTGATCACTGTGTTGTTCCTAAAGAGAATGTGTTAGGAGAAATAGGAAAGGGCTATAAAATTGCTATTGAAACTTTAAATGAAGGTCGTATTGGCATTGGAGCTCAAATGTTAGGGATTGCCAAAGGAGCTTATAAAGCCACTTTGGAATACACTCAGACAAGAGAGCAATTCGGAAGAAGTATTGCCTCTAACCAAGGAGTTCAGTTTCAGCTAGCTGAAATGAGAACTCTTTTAGAAGCCACTCATCTTATGGTTTACAATGCTGCTCGCCTCAAAGATAACAACAAAAATTTTATTCAAGAAGCGGCTATGGCAAAACTGTTTTCCTCCCGCTGTGCTGAAAAAGTTAGCTCTCTAGCCGTAGAGCTTTTTGGTGGCAATGGATTTAGCAAAGAGTATCCTGTAGAAAAGTTCTTTAGAGATGCAAAAATAGGACAAATTTACGAAGGCACAACTAACATGCAACTTCAAACTATTGCTAAGATGGAATTGAACAGATAAATCTTTAAGAGAAAAAAGATTTTTTTAAAATAACCAACAGCATAACATAAGAAACCGACTTACCGAAAAAGTCGTTAAAGTGCTAACCAACAGCTTAAAAGCTCGACAACCTTCAATCAATTATATGAGGATTTTCAAGTAAATAAGAGCCAATCTCCTCTAAAATTTGATCATAGTTGTAAAGATGCTTTGTTTTAAGAACCTTGTGAACTCCTTTTCTTTTTAATTCTTTGCTAGGAGGGAAAGCTTTTCTATCATATTGTGAGAATTTCCATACATCAGATGTAAAACTTAGATACACACCTTCTGATTTGAAAAGTTTATAAAACTCATGTCCTGTGTAAGGGTTTATCTTAAGATGGTACACGCTTCTCCCAGAGCAGAAGACACCTTTTTCTTTCATCTTCTCTATAATTTCATATAAAGTTTGGATGGAAAGTTTCTCTATATCTATATTCTTATTTTTTCTATAGGTCTTTTTTAAAGAAGAAAGAAGTTTTTGAATGGCCTCATTATGTTCGTTGAACATTTTATAATAATCATGAGATAATAAAACTTCGTAGCTTTTAAGGATAGTGTTTTCATAATTTTTAAAACTCATTCTAGCAAATTTTCCTGCAACTATAAGAGGAAAATTTACTGATGCTAAAGTAGTTTGAAAGACTATTGACATTTGCGGACTATAGAGAAAATTTACTATAGAACTTTTTTTTCCGAAAGCTTTTTCAAGAAAATCCTTTGCAAAAATATAAGGCCTCTTTGATACATACCAAAGGTAGTACAGAATATAAAACTCATTTTTTATGTCTTTCAAATAAGTATTTTTGACAACATAATCTAAAGTTTCATTTTCAATCTTTCTTTTAAGAGATTTATAAACAGCTTCATCGAACTCATTTCCTCGTATAGTACTAAGAACAGTTTTTTTAGTGACATCTCTAATAAATTCATTTCTTAGAGGACCTAGAGCTTTTTTTGCATACTCAGCTACGCAAGCATCTCCTGTTCTTTCCAAAATCGTAAAAGCTTCTTCTTTATTGTAGTCCACATCCACAACAGCAAAACTAGATTGTGGAAACAAACAGAAAATTAATAAAAAGGAAAGTATGTTGTTTTTTATTTGGGTTAGGTTAATATGCTTTAAATTTTCTTTCATGATCCCTCTCAATTCTTTTTTATTTACTTTTACTTGAGGCCTTTTTTTTAACTCTTTTTTTCGGCTTTTCAAAAGAACCTCTGGGAACCCACAGATTCTTTCGAGAAGGCTTTTTTTCTAATAGTTTATCCTCTGCAGTCCCTTTAAAAAATAAAAAGAAAAAAAGGTCAATCTATAAATTATCTATTGTAATATTTTCATATTAGGGTTCTTTAGAGAGAGATAGGTGTAAAGCATATGAGAAGGGAATTTAACCTTATTTTATTTGATAGAGAGATTAGAGAGAAAATCTTTGATTTATTTTAATTCTTCATACAATGCATTGCATTAAATTGAGGTAAAAGATTTTGTAGGTTAAGACAGGTAGGAACTCTTCTCTTTAAAAGTTCTTCTTCTTTTCTTTTTTTATTTGTTTAAGTAATAATTGTTTTGAGTTTTAGGATAGGATTATTTTTAGCTCTCTAAAGAGGTTTATCTTCTGTGAGCCAATAAATAAGATTACATTGAATGACAATCGTAAGTGTTTTCATATTCTTTTTGAGAGCACATTTGATCTATATAAATCTTATAGTTTTCACAATTTTCTTTTCTTTTGTATTCTTTTTGGGAGCATGTCCACTCCATTTCAAATTTTAAAATAATGTTTAAATACTCCATATAATCTTTATAATTTTCACAAATTTCTTCTGTCTTTTTAGCTGTATTATCTACAGAACAAATTTTTTTTATTTCTGCTAAACTTTGTTCATAATTGTAAATCTCAAGATAAGAGCCATGCTGTTTTGTGACAACATTTACATTTTTCTTTTTTAAATCTTGAGCACGAAAGTAGTGATCCTTAGAGCAGTGAGTTTCATTTTTTTCACTCATTTCCATAGTTTCGCAAGCCCTAGCCCCAGTAACTTTTTTTACAAATTCCTTACTTAAACCATACTCTCTATACATATTTATAAAATTTTGTATTTGTTTTTTTATTTTTTCTCTTTCTTTTTCAGGTAAAGATTTGTTGACAGATTTGGAGATGACAAAAGGTCTATGATATATAAAAACTGCTTCAGATGAAGCCTCCCTTTGATCCCCTGCCTGAAAAACCAAAGTGCAGGCACTGTAGCAATAATGTATACTTACAGTACGAAAAGGTGATAGATTTTTCTCTTTTCTTTTCTCAGATCGCTGTTTTATTTCTTTAGCTCCTATGAGGCTTCCTGCGAGAGAACCTCCTTTGGACTCTATACGAAGCACTTCAATGGTTTCTGGCAAGCCTTTCATAAGACTTCCAAAATCATCACCAATTTCTCCTTGATAAAAAGCCTTTGTTTGATCCTCAGAAATATCTAAAGAGTAGGAAGAAAAGGGTATAAGAGTAAGTGCTTCATTATAAGGGACTTGAATCATATCATTTCTTAAAATTCTTGCTATAGCCTTAGTATTCTGTTTATCAAAGAAAAAACAGTTTAAAAGAACTAAAAAGCCTACAACAAATTGGTCTATAAAAGTAAGCCGATCAAACTTCAAAAAATTCATTCTACCTCTTCCTTTCTTTATTTATAGTAAAAATTATATGATGCAATTAGTATTATAAAAATACAAAAAAGGCAAATGCACGTTTGCATATTTATCTATGCCATGGGGTTGATGAAAATGTTTTAAGGCTTTTACTTACGGTTTTTATTTTTTCTGCCTTAAATTTGAGAAGATCTTTAATTTAATAAGTTTATCTAATAGATATTATAAAAATAAAGATATATTTATATTATAATATATCGTAACTGCTCACTCTCGTAAGTTTTTATTTAAAGCCATAGAGATGGCTTCTAAAGAAGAATACCCTCTATTTCTCATTGTTTTAACATAGCTGGTAATACGACAAAAATATTTCGCCATTTCTTCTGTTCTGAAACACCCTGACACTTTCTTTTTCACTTTAGTCATTCTTAGATCTCTTTCAGCTCTGTTATTAGTAGGATCTACGTTCTTTCTTTTAGCAAAGCACAGTATTTCTGCTTCATACTTTTTAAATCGCAGCCAAAGGTTTTGAGCTTGTGTATGCTTTATTCGTCCTTTCTTGCCATTTTTCTTAGGAAATTCTGGAAGCTCTTTTAAGCCTTTTGTAAGAATACTCCTATACCTTCTCTGAAGAGTTTCGTACTCTTTTTGAGTCAGAACTCTTGACTCTTTTTTATGAACTAACTCCACAGTCTCTTTAAGAAGTTTTTTGAGATTTGTAGCCCATTTGAATCCATTGCTTTCTTCTATAAATTTAAGCTCTCTCAAAAGGTGAGCCACACACAAAGCATGAGTTATCTTATCATAACAAAAGTAAGGACTCCAACAATCATGCACAAGCACTCCTGCATATCTATCCAAGAGACCAATATCTTTTATGGCTTCCCTTCCACCTGAAAGGTGGAGAAACTGCAAGACTAATTCTCCTGAACTATAAGTATGAATCCAGTAGTTTTTACCCTTAACCCTCATAGAGGTCTCATCAACATGAATGACCTCTGATTCAAGTATCTTTTCTTTCATCTGCTCTTCCCAACTTTTAAGAAACTCTCCTAATTCAGCAATGTATCTCAACATAACTGCAGGAGAAATCATTCGACCTATAAGCCCCATGTAATGTTCCCCAACACGCTCTAAAAGACAGCATCTGAACTATAATGAAATTGATGATGGAAGCTCTAATGCCTATACCATACTGAAGAGGACCACTCATACCTTTAGGGAATTGACCTTTATTTCTAGCTCCACATGAGGGACAATCCTTAACTTCAGAAGTTACAGTATGGGTCTGAATTTCATAAAAAATATCAATCTTTTTACGCTTCTCAAGGCTTTTTACCTCTGCTGTCTTTAAAAACATCCCACACTGAGAACACTCTGAGGGAAAGACAGTCTCCTCGCTGTTTTGTATCTTTACTGTTATCAAGTCTAGAACCCTTTTTCTGACTCCCACTAGCTTTCTTATTACGATTCCCTTGACGACTAAAATCTTGCGAAGGAGGAAGACCGCTGTTGCTGGAATTTTTTCGAACCTGTTTTTCTAAAAGCACAACAATCAGAATGTTCACAACCTTAAAGAGAGATTCAACAATCACAGAAATCTCAGTAGGCATAGAACCTTTCTTTGCAAACTTATCAAAGTCACTTCTTATATTTTCAATCTCATTTCTGATGGAGGTCTTATTTATTGTCATTTGAAAAAAGTATTTAAAAGAAAATCTATATGAGCAAGACTTTTATCTTAAAACAGGTCTAAAGTTAGGGATAACTGAACAATGTAGGTGAGCAGTTACACTTGATTTTGAAGTTCTCTTCTTCTGTCACTGGCAAACGAGGCTTGCGTCCTCTGCCTTCTCGATCTATCAATCCCTCGTAATCAAAGTCTACAAAATACTGTAACCAAGATTTGATACTGTGACGGTGATACAAAACCATACCTGCTGTTTCTTGAATCGATTTTCCTTCTTGCATATGCTGCAAAGCCAATAATTTTGTCTTGATGTTGGCACTTCTTTCTACTTTGTAAGTAGCTAGAAAATTATACCCTTGAATCTGTGTAACTAAATCTTTTTTCGACATGACTCTAAAAATTTAACAGAGTTTTATCAAAAAGCCAGGACGCAATACGTTAAAAGAATGTCGAATTAATTTTTGGAAATGGTATTAGAAGCCATCTCTATGGCTTTAAATAAAAACTTAAAGGGGTGAGCAGTTACCATGAAATAAACATATCTTATGAAAACTTAAACTCACCTTAAAAGAAGTTTTTTTAAAATCTCCTAACTGAAGCTTTTCCTTAAGTCAATTTTAAAATTTTAAATTTGAACATAAAAATGTCGAATTAATTTCTGTAATTGGTATAAAGAAGAATATCCTCTATTTCTCATTGTTTTAACATAGCTGGTAATACGACAAAAATATTTCGCCATTTCTTCTGTCCTGAAACACCCTGACACTTTCTTTTTCACCTTAGTCATTCTTAGATCTCTTTCAGCTCTGTTATTAGTAACCCGAGTTTCGACTTTTTTCAGGTCTAAAGGCTAGCTGATATAAACAAACATCTCAGTTCTTTGTAAGATGTCTTGAAGAAGCAACTTACAAGGAAAAAACACCTTGAGAGTTATAAAAAAACATACAAGGAGGTCTAAGGAGGATGTCCCATTTCTCGGTGGAATTCTGCTCAAAAATGGAGCAGAGTAAGAGGGCTCCCTGGTGGATTTTTAAGTCCACCTAGGGTTTAATAAATATTAGAATGAATTAAAAACTAAACGAAAGGAGCCCCAAATGAAGAATACAAAAGAAAAAATATCAATTCAAGAACTATCGGATCACAAGGAGATTCAAGATGCTGTTCATAACTATATGAAGCATAGAATTCTTGACGTAATCTACCGGATGTTTAATGACGAAGTCACTAAGCTGTGTGGTCCACTATACAATCGAGAGAAAGAATGCATGCGAAGTGGAAGCGATCCTGGGTCTGTTTATGCTCAAGGACAAAGAGTTTCAATTCGAAAGCCCAGAGTTAAAAAAGACGGAAAAGATATCAAACTACAAACATACTCTGCCTTGAGAAATTACGATGTTTTCACTGAAAAGATTCAAAACCACCTTTTCCATGGAGTTTCAACAAGGGACTACGATCCTCTTTTAGAGGAGATTTCTGGTGGCACAGGAGTTAAGAAGAGTTCTGTTTCTAGAGCTTTTGTAAATTCCTCTAAGAAGGCTTTAGATGAGATAAGCTCTAAGGACTTGTCTAAGCATGAGTTTGTTTCAGTCATGATAGATGGGTAGGCTTTGGAGATCGTACAGTGGTGCTTGCTTTAGGTATCGACGTGACGGGCAAAAAGCACATTATAGGGTTACGAGAAGGAACTACAGAAAATTGCGAGCTGACAAAAGATCTTTTAGAGAACCTTGTTTCTAGAGGTTCAGATAAGGGCTATCTTTTTATTATTGATGGTTCTAAAGCTCTAAGGAAGGCTATCAAGGCAGTTTGGGGAAAAAAGTCTGTTGTTCAACGTTGCATTCGTCACAAAGAAAGAAATATCCTCAATTATTTGCCAAAAGAAAGACATCAAGAGTTTCGCATTCGTTGGAAAAGACTTCATGGTTCAGTAGATTATGAATCGGCTTTGAAAGAGCATGAGGAGTTAGTTTGTTGGTTGAAACAGATCAACCATTCAGCTTTAGAATCTCTTGAAGAAGCTTGTAAGGAGACTTTGACTGTGATTCGTCTTAAAGCTACCCCCTCCTTAAAAAAGACTTTACTGTCTACAAATCCTATAGAGTCCATGTTTTCCTACACAAGGTATAGAACAGGGAGAGTTAAGAACTGGAAAAGAGGAGCAGACCAAGTGAGTCGTTGGGCTGCTGTTACTCTCTTTGATGCTGAGAAAAGATTTAAACGAATCAGAGGCTTTATGTATTTAAAAAACTTTAAAGAAAACTTAGAAAAAATGGTTGCAAAACAAAGAAAGGTCGCTTAAACATGAAATCGCCCTCTAACTAATTCCACCGAGAAATGGGACATCCTCGTCTAATTCTAATTATATCATATCAATTTATGTTCTTGTCGATGATTTTTTAACCCCTCTCATACAGCAGCATCCAGAACTGGTTCCCAAAAATAAAGGAGGTTTTTCTTGTGCTATGTCTCCCAGCGAAATTGTCACTCTTTGCCTACTTTTCCAAAGTTCTGGCTTTAGGAATTTTAAAGCCTTTTACCAGTTTGCAAAAGTCTATCTTAAATCTTATTTTCCTAAAATGTTGTCTTACTCCCGATTTGTGAACATCAAAAAAGACATGGCTTTTTTGATGTTTCTTTTCTCGACAAGCCTTATGAGTAAAACCACCGGCATATCATTTATTGATTCCACATCGATTTTTTTTCAAAAATAAAAGAATAGGACGAAATAAGGTGTTCTAAAAGTTAGCTAAAAAGAGGCAAAAATAGTATGGGCTGGTTCTTTGGATTTAAACTCCATATTGTTATCAATCACCTAGGAGAACTTTTAAGTTTTACCTTAACTCCGGGAAATGTAGATGATCGAAAGCTAAGTTATGGTTTTATAGTAAAGGGCTGATGGGAAAACTCTTTGGGGACAAAGGTTATATTTCATCAGACCTTTTCAAAAAACTTTTAAAGAAGGGAGTTAAGCTTATTACAAACATCAAATTAAATATGGAGAACAAATTGATTCCCTTATTTGACAAGTTGATGTTGAAAAAACGTTCTGTTGTGGAGGTCAGTGATTGGAGTGTTAAAAGGAGAGTTTCATCTTGAGCATTCTCGCCATCGTAGCCCACAAAACTTTGTCATCAATCTTTTAGGTACTCTCATCTCCTATTGTTTAAAACCTAAAAAACCCTCCATTCAACTTAAAACTCAAAACAGGAGCTTCTGAACAATATATAAAAGTCGAAACTCGGGTTAGTAGGTTAAAGAACTTTGAGAGGAGTCGCAACAAGATATGAAAAAAAGGCAAAAAACTTCTTAGCCTAAGTGATGTAGCTTCCTCTATGGTTTTGTTAGATTAATTGACGACACGCCCTAGAAAGAAGTCTTAGGCTCAAGCCATATTTCAAACTCAATAACAAGCGTTATGAAAGGCGATCTCATAGAGAAATCTGATTTGCTTACCTTCAAGATCCTCTGCTCCAGGAGTCAAGCTATTCGAACCCATACGATTTTATTGAGACTTGTTTTAGGGCATAAAACCCCAAGCGTATCTTTTTGAGGGAAAACTTCTATAAAATTAATAAGTTGTCGTAGATTTCTTTGTGCCTTTATTTAGGGTTTTAGGCTAGGGCGTGTCCTCATTTGACTGGACCTTTACTTTGAAGTTTAAGCCAAATAAACATACATGCTATAGATAGCATAGCTTTGAAATTTCTAGCAAGCTTTTCAAATCGAGTAGCAATACCTCTAAAATGCTTAAGACGAGCAAAAAGGTTTTCTATCTGATGTCGAGATTTATAGATATGACGATCAAAATCTTTATTTTTCTTTTTGCTATTTTTTCGTCTCAGTATCACAGGCTTTACCTTCTTACTACGAGCCTTATCTCGTATCTCATCCGAGTCATAGGCCTTGTCAGCAATCAAATACTCACTATGAAACTCATCATTAAATCACCTGCAACTTGACTGTCGTGTACTTCACCCCCAGTGATTTTAAAACAGAATGGATTTCCATGCACATCGGACCATAACCCTTTTTGTGCCCACCTATTAAAGCGATTATATGCTCTCTTCCAAGGACAGAACTGTTCAGGAATATTACGCCACGGACTGCCTGTACGTAATTTCCATAAAATTGCTTCCATAACATTTCTATTGTTTGCTGAATGATAACAGCCTTTCTCTCTTATAATAGCTTCCAGATCCTTCCACATAGAATCTGTTAAAACTTTTCTTAACATAACACCTCCCTTTGTTATGAGCTTTTACAATCTTCATAGATATTCAACACGCCTAAGGGCTTGAAAAAGGTCTAGGAAAATGAGGACACGCCCTAGGTTCTTAGAAGTGATTTTTTTTGTGAGAAAGAGTTTACTTTCTATAAGAAAAGAAGCTTATGACTTGGGCTTTAACTCATTTTGTTCTTAGGCTCTTTTTCCAGATTTCTTGAGTTAGAGACAAAAAAAGACACTCTAAAGTGACGTTTTTTGTCATTCATTAAAAAAATTACAGATCTTATAACTTTTATCCTCCTTTCATCTTGGCATAGGACTTGCTACTTAAGTTGATATGAGAAAATAAAATAACATATTTAACAATATTATAAAAAGGAAAGGAGTAAATATGAAAAAAAGGAGTAAAGCAAGTATTTGCAAAATAAGTTTAATGATAGCGGTTCTTTTCAGTTTAGCCTTAGTGAACTGTTCTAGACCTCCTGAGCTTCCTAAGCTTGGAGAAGAAAACGTACATACGGTGTCTTTGAACTGCAAGGAAGGCGAAAAGGAAAAAGTAGGAACTGTGTCTTTAACAAAAATGAACATTTCGGAGTTTGGTTATAAATTTGATTGCGAAAAAGGAGAGCTTGTGGGCTTGGTTTTTTCTTCAGAAGAAAAGGAGGCTTTCTTCTCTATTGGAGAATCTCCTGAATCTGAAGAATCTCCTGAAGAACTTTCATCTTCTGACGAGAGAAGAAAGTTAGTTTATAGAAAGAGTTTTACAATTTTCCCCTACTCATTAGAAAAGTTGGAAGCAGACATGCCCTCTGTATCAGAACAGGTTAGTTTTGGAAGCAATATTAGCGTTATAGGTAAAGACATTGAATATGTTATAAAAATAAATGATTTATCTGTCACATCTAGTGGTGATCGTTCTTACAATATAAATATAAAATATTCTTTTTCGAAATATAGAGTGATTAAAATACAAGCCGAGGCTGGGAAAAGATAAACAATATATAATAAAAGAAATTAAAGGAATTTATAAATAAACAAAGGAGGAAATATGAAACTATCAAATATAACCAATGTAATGCTGATTTTTTCTGGTTTTTTTCTGTTAACTAATTGTACAAAAGCCCCTAAGTTGCCAGAATTAAAGACCTCTAAAGTAGAGCTTACATCTGTTCTGTGTGAAGCTGATTTAGAAGAGAAAGAAAAGCAGGTAACAGTTCGTTTAGAGAAGATAGCTGATGCAAAACTGAAATATACATTTAATTGTGAGACAGGTGAAGTGTCAGCTATTGATTTTTCTGATGTTGAAACTTATGCTAAAGGAAAATCAATGAACAAAATCTTTGAACCTAAGAAAAGTTTGAAGGGTTTTAGTAGAGGTAAAAAACCAACCGTGAGAAATAATTTTAGGCCAGATTCAAACACGAAAGTTGATGATTTTACACCCGACCTAGTAGCGGAGGATTTTGAGCTTAAATTAGAGGTCATACCTCTTGATACTTTTGAAAGTCCTAATAAAATCATCCCCAGAGGAAAAGCTCCTATGAAGGAAAAAGAGTCTTCTGTTGTTTATGCTATTTATTTTGAAGATTTGAATTTATCTATTAGAACCTCCCAGCTTAAATATACACTGAAGCTGGAAAGTCTTCTTGTGTCTAAGATTAAAGATAGAGATTCTGATTCTAATAAGATTTATGAAATAGAAACAAATTATTCTTTCTTAGACTATAAAGTGATTAAAGTAAGAGCTGAGTCACCTAAAACCTCATCAAGCCAAAAGGAAGATGAATAAAAAGTAGTCATATTAGAGAGTTATAGATATTCATAAAAGTTTTGCTACAGTTGCATAATTTTCTAGATTGATTATGATGTAGTATGAGAAGAGAACATGCAAGCTACAAAGAGAAGAAAAGAGTAGTTCAAAATTATTTGGATGGCGAGACAGCTCCCACAATAGCAAAAAATATTGGTCGTCATCATGTTACCATATACAAGTGGATTGAAATTTATGAGCAAAATAATTCATTTGAAAATTTGAAAGAAAAGAAACGATCTGGATGTTCTCCAAAAATCAGAGATAAGACTGTTAAAAGAATTGAAAAAGACCTACAGAAGCCCTGCTTCAAAGTTTGGTTTTGAAACAGATTTATGGACTTGCACAAGGGTTCATTCTTTAACTACAAAAGAAATATAAAGTAAAGATTTCCCGTGGTCATGTCTGGACCATCTTAAAAAAATCTGGAAGACATTATAGATTTTTTGGAACAGATGTTGAAAGAACATGGACTGCGTCATTTAGTTGTAGTTATGGACCGAGCACCGATCCATAGATCAAAAAAAGTTAAAGAATTTATCAGTTCCCAAAAACGGCTTCATGTTTTCTATCTACCGCCAAGATCTCCAGAGCTAAATCCAGATGAAAAAGTTTGGAATCATCTGAAATACCACGAGTTGAAAGGTCATCAAGAAACAAGTTTAGATGGGTTGAAAAAACTATCGAAGAAAAAACTTTCTCCATATCTCGTGATAAAAGGAAAGTGAAAGGTATTTTTTTGAGATCATTTGTAATATGTAATAGCATCCCCTTGTGATCCTAATAAAAAGTTCCTTCCCATACGAGAATCTATTTTCATATGACCAATGATTGCCTCAACTGAACTTCTTCTTCTGTGAAGTTTTCTTTTGTAGGGACTTAATGTTTTACTCATTCCCCCAATATGAACATTAACTCCCGAAGGATGATGCTCTTTGCCACGATAACCTTTATCTACATACAAATTTTTTGCCTTAACCTTTGTTAAGGATTCAACTTGAGATAAGGCTGGCTTTAAACTGTGAACATCTGATACATTTTTTTCAAATGACTTTACCCCTAAAACCCAGCAATTTTTTGATGAAGTTGCCACACTCACCTTATTGCCAAATTCATATTTTTTATGGGCTTTGCCCTTCCCTATGCAATAAACCTCAGGAGCATGAACACTATACACCTTGTTCTTATCCCCTCTTTTTTGGTTATAAATTCTTACACATAAAGATAAACATCTTTTTAAAGATGTATTCTCTTCCAAGAACTTAGGACCTCCTTTTCTTGTAACATCTCTTATCACACGACCTAGATAAGTATGAAGCTTTCTTTGCTGTTTTCTTGCTAAACGTATTTTTCTTGTATGAGCATAACGAGCATTCTTAAACAAACACTCCTTGGCCTTTCTTTTATAGCTTTGACGTAAAACTAAACCCTCTTTTTTAGCCCTGTGAACTAAAGTCTTTAAAGCTTTGTAATAAAGACGGCTGTCTGTAGGAAAAGCTATTGCTTTCTCTTGAACAGTTGTATCAACAACTACATTCTCAAACTCTTTTTTTTTTACAAAATCCTCTCTCAAAGCTAAATCAATGGTTTCCTCTAAGAGAACTTCTATCTTCTCAGCCCCCATCCTCTTTCTCCAGTTAGTCAATGAACTTCTATCACAGGGATCTTCATAAGAATAAAAAGGCTGACCACAAAAATACTGCCATTGAGGACTCTCTTTGAACATTTCTATTGTCTTCTCGTCACTTAAATTATAAATGTATTTCAAGCACTGAAGTCCCACCATTAAACGAGTTGAAAGACCTGGACGACCTTTTTTTTCATCATACTTCGAACCAAAATCTTTATCAAAACGATCCCAGTCTATTTTATTAGCTAAAATGACAAGCGGATGCTTCTTATGAACAATGTCGTTTACTCTAAAATTAAGAGGGCTTCTCTTTTGTGTGCTGAACATGTCTTTTGGCCTCATCTTTTTTCCTTTCTGTTTTGCAAGGTTTTTTATCTGTTTTTCCACTTCCTTGCAATTATTTTTATGCAAAAATTACAAAAAAACAAGTGTTTTTAGCTGTTTGTGCATTTTTCACGTTCGACTATTTAGTATGTCAGTACTTGACAGGCTCTCTCCTTTAATGAGTGGTGTTGGTTCACAGGATCCGTTTCTTACAGGCTCTCTTACAACTCCACTTGGAGTTGGCCTGAATTCTCTTCCTCTGATATCCTATCGTAAATTCTAATGCTCTCTTAATTAAATTTATAAATAAAATTTCTTCTTGTAAACTTCAGCTAAAGCTAAACTTACAGCTACTGAAACATTAAAACTAGCCTCTTTATGAATCTGAGGAATAGAAATTAAATGATCACATTGTTTTAAAAGAGGCTTTCTTATACCTTTTTTTTCACTTCCACCTATCCATAAAACTTTTCCTGTAAGATTCAAAGACGGATCCCATAAACTACTTTTACTCTTTTCACAAAGACCGTAACTCCAAAAACCCACATCTTTTAGATCAGAAACAATCTTTATTAGAGAGGTAGACACCACAGGAACATGCTCTGCTCCCCCTTCAGCAACCTTCATCACTGTAGAATTAAGCCTCACACTTTTTTGAAAAGGAATAAAAATAACTTTTACTCCCATAAGCCAAGCACTCCTTAAAATAGCACCTAAATTATGAGGGGATTCCAATCGGTCTAAAACTAAAACTTGAGACTCCTCCTCTAAAGACTCAGGCCCCCTCCACTTAGGAGCATCACATACTTCTATTAAAACTCCTTGATGATGATGACAAGAGGAGGCTTTTAGCAAAGCTCTTTCACTTTGAATTTCTAAAGGAATCTTATGAGTTTCAGACCATTGGGAAAAAAAAGAAAAATCAACTGCCTTTCTTTTTAAGTAAATTTTTTTTACACTATCAGGTCTTACTTTTAAAACCTCTTTTGCGGAATGAGTTCCTACGACTTTTCTCATTTTTTTTGAAAAACCTTATAATACCTATAAGCTGCTTTCTTAGGATCTTTAGCTCTATAAATCGCCCTCCCTATGACAAGACTAGAAGCTCCATTTTTTAAAGCCTCCTCAGGTGTTAAAGACCTTAATTGATCATCTAAAGCCTCATCTTGAAAACGAGTTCCAGGGATTAAAAGAAAACTTTCTGGAAATTTTGAACGTAAAAGAGACGCCTCTTGAGCTGAACAAACAAATTGAGAGAAACCTTCATCTACTAACTGAGAAGCTAAGTTTAGAACTTGACTAGAAAGATTCCCTCTGGTCTCTAAAGGAAAAGGATTTTGATGAGGACAAAAACTTGTTAAAATAGTAATCCATAAAAGCTCAAAATCTCTTGAGCTTTGGAATTTGTCTATAAGAGGTTTTAGTTTTTTCATACAAGCTCTTCCATTCATAGCATGCACACTTAACCATCTCACACCCATATCAAAAGCTGCATGTACAGTTCTTTCCACAGTGTTAGGAATATCAAAGTGTTTTAAATCTAAAAAAACAGGCTTAATGAAAGAAAGTTTTTTAATAAAATAGGGACCTTCTTTTAGAAAAAGCTCAGGACCGACTTTTAAAGCTCCTATAAAATCATACGTTTCTTCTACTAAACGTAGAGCTTCAACTTCAGAAGATACATCAAGGGCTAAAAAGAGTCTAGGTTGCTTCATTTTAAATGTTTCAATAAGTTTTCTAAAGCTTCACTGATCTTATTTAACTTTACAATTTGTTTTTTTCCTGTAGCACGAATCACACATTCTATTTCTTTTTTTTGTAGACCACGTTTACCAATATTGACACGAAGAGGAAAACCTAAAAGATCTGCATCTTTAAATTTCACACCAGGTCTTTCGTCTCTATCGTCAATAAAGCATTCATAACCTTTTTGAGATAAAATGCTATACAAATTTTCTACAACATGAGAGCTTTGCTTATCTTTAGGATCAAGATGACATACATGAACATCAAAGGGAGCTAGAGAAAGAGGCCAAATCATACCATCTTTATCATGACTTTGCTCAATGGTTGCTTGAATCAAACGACTCACTCCTATACCATAACACCCCATCTCAATATTATGAGTTTCTCTTTTATCACTTAAAAATTGAGCTCCCATGGATTTTGAATATTTATCTCCCAAATAAAAGATATGACCTACCTCAATGCCTTTATGTTTTTTTAAAGGAGACTTTGTTTCAGACAAATCATTTTCTTTAACATAACAAAAATCAAACCAATTTTCAACTTGAAAATCTCTTTTAAAATTGGCATTTCTATAATGGAAATCATTTTGATTAGCACCTACTATAAAATTTTTAGAGTTCTTTAATTTTTGATCACAATAAATAGGAATATCTAAACCCACAGGACCACAACTTCCTTCTAAAGCTCCTTTTGTCACAGTTTTTATTTCATCAGGTTCAAGTAAAGAGGGAAGTTCAGAAAGCTGGAAGAAGTTTTTAATTTTGAATTCATTGAGTTCATCAGAACCCCTCAATAAAAAACATACAGGGACGTTCTTAATTTTATAAAATAAAGTTTTTACAAGCTGTGAAGAGGGTATATTCAAGGACTGTGCTAAATCATCAATTGTTTTTAAACCAGGTGTAGAGAACATCTCCATCTCTTTTAAAACCTCTCCGGAAGATTCTTCTTTGTGACAAAAAATGGGGCAAATTTCACGATTAGCAGCTAAAGAACCATCCTCTGAAACAAAGATTTCATCCTCTCCTGTTTCAGCTAAAACATGAAACTCTTCACTCAAGTCACCTCCAATAGCCCCTGAGTCAGCTCTTACAATACAATAACGAAATCCTATGCGATCGAAAATTCTCTTATAAGAAGATCTCATTCTCTCATAGCTTTTTAAAGCCTGTTTTTTATTTACGTCAAAGCTATAAGCATCTTTCATAACAAACTCTCGTCCCCTTAAAAGTCCAAAACGAGGGCGAATTTCATCTCGTACTTTGTTTTGAATCTGATACAAAGTTTTCGGTAAATCACGAAAACTTTTAATATCTTTACGAATATAATCAGTTACAACTTCTTCATGGGTAGGGCCTAAACAAAACTCTTGATCATTTCTGTTTTTAAATTTCTGAAGAGATTTTCCCATTTGATTCCAACGTCCTGACTGTTCCCACAATTCTTTAGGGCAAAGAACAGGCATAAGGACTTCCGTACAACATGTTTTATTTAATTCCTCTCGAATAATCTGTTCTAATTTCCTAAGAGATTTTAAAAAAAGAAAGCCATAAGTAAAAACCCCTCTGGAGAGTTTACGAATAAAACCTCCTCTCACAAGAAGTTTGTGACTTATAATCTCTGCATCACTTGGAGATTCTTTAAGGGTGAAAAGGTAAGTTTTAGACCATTTCATAGGAGCACGCTAAAAATAAGATGATCAGCCTTGAGAGTCAAGGCCATATAGCTTCAATCTTTTATGAAGATAAGTTCTTTCAAGACCAATATGTTGTGCTGTTCTTGTCACATGTCCTTTGTTTAACCTTAAAGCCTTTAAAATAAAGTCTCTTTCAAATAAATCTCGTGCTTGACGAAAATCTATATGATAAGACCAATCTGATGAATGAGGAATAAAGTCCTTCAAACGAATCTCACTCTCTTTACCTTCATTTTGAAAAAATGCCTTCATTACAGCTCTTTTCAACCCTCTAACATTATCAGGCCAATGTTTTTGTGCAAAAAAATTCAAAACCTCATAAGAAAATTGTCTTTCATAACAGCCAAAAGAACGACAAGTTTCTTCCAAGAAATAACGAGCTAAAAGAGGGATGTCCTCTCTTCTATCTTTTAAAGATGGAATTTTTAAAGAAACCACAAATTGTTCATAAAGCTTTCTTGAAAACTCTCCTGACTGTATCTTAGTTTCTAAATGTCCCAAAGAAGAAGCCCATACTTTTTTATTTTTGAAGTTTTCGAAACCTTTTAATAGTAGCTCTTGAGTTTGAACGTTTAAGTTTTCAATACGTTTTAAGAACAAAACAGATGAAAGATCTTGAAGGTGATAAGTTAAAAGCTCTTCATCTACATTCTTTGAACGCAAAGAAAAAAATTTTTCCTTTAAAGCCTGAGGGCTATGATAGTGAACAGCTTTTGCTATATACTCACAACCTACACCTTTTTCTCCTACAAAAAGGCAGGCTTTAAAGCCTTGACTAAGAGAGTAAATTCTATCTCTAAGAAACTTAAAAAAAATACTCTGACCAATCACAGAATGAGTTTGTCTTTCTTCTTCTAAAATTTTTTTTTCTCTCTTTTTTAAATCAAGAAATAGGCCTGCTTTTTTTAACAAACAGTTTAGATTTTTTTCTTTTATAGGCAAATCCACTTCAGCCCAAAAATGAATTGGTCGAGTAAACTCCTCTAAAGGGCTTAAAGCAAATAAAATCTTAACACTCTCTTCAGAGACACAGTCTTCAAAAAAGGAAGTTAAAAAAATAAAATCATATTCACTGACATCAAAATACTCTTTTTTTTGTGTAAAGAAATAAGGATAAAAATCTTTAGCTTCCAGAAAGGAAACTAAAGATTCACTATAATCCCTTTTTTCACAAAGGATGAGTGCTTTTTTCATCAGACTTGGTTATAAAAAATTTGACCCACTTGAAATGCAGGACCACCTTGTTTTATCAACTGTAAACAAATAGTTCTTACTTTTTCTCTATCAATTTTTGTGTCTTTTGCAAGAGGAAGTTCCGCATCTAATAAAGCTCTATTGAGAATCAAGTCAGCATCAAACCCGCTCACTCTTTCAGATAATTTTTCATGAAAATCTCGTATGGTAAATGAAGTTTTGGTTTGTACTTCTGGATTGGTTTGTGCTTCTGGCATAGTTCGCTCCTTTTGTTACTTTTATTGATTTCGTAAAATATACACTTAATAGACGCCTTTAGTCAATAGGTTTTTCTTTAAAAAATCAGTTACGACACATTGCTCTTTTTAGGAGAGTTGAAATTTTTTCTATTTATACCATTTCCAAAAATTAATTCGATATTCTTTTAACGCATAGCGTCCTGGCTTTTTGATCAAACTCTGTTAAATTTTTAGAGTGTCGAAAAAAGATTTAGTTACACAAATTCAAGGGTATGATTTTCTAGCTACTTACAAAGTAGAAAGAAGTGCCAACATCAAGATAAAACTCCAAGCTTTGCAGCATATGCAAGAAGGAAAATCGATTCAAGAAACAGCAAGTATAGTTTTCTATCACCGTCACAGTATCAAATCCTGGTTACAGTCTTTTGTAGACTTTGATTACGAGGGGTTGATAGATCGAGAAGGCAGAGGGCGCAAGCCTCGTTTACCAGTGACAGAAGAAGAGAACTTCAAAATCAAGTTAGATGAAATTCAAGACAAGAGAGAAGGAGGAAGCATAGGAGCAAAGGGAATACAGGAACTTTTAGCAAATGAATTTGACTGTTGCTATTCTCTTTCTGGGGTTTATGCTCTTTTAGACCGTCTTAATATTGGCCTCCTCCCGGGAATCTGTGGGTGAAAAGTAGTAAAATCCCCCAAAAAGGCTCATATTAATCAAAGCAAGAGTAAGACAACATTTTAGGAAAATAAGATTTAAGATAGACTTTTGCAAACTAGTAAAAGGCTTTAAAATTCCTAAAGCCAGAACTTTGGAAAAGTAAGATAAAGAGTGACAATTTCGTAACTCGGTTATATGACCGCCCTATCCAAGATTAAATTTTTCTTATAAGTTTTTTTTAAGAGGAGGGATTTTATGGAAGAAGGGATTAATTTAAAAAAGAAGATACAGCTTTGTCGAGAGGAGAATTCCAACAAGAAGCTTATACGCTACCCAGAAGCTCTTAAGAGAGAGATTCTAGATTTTTTGAAAGAGGAAAAGGTTTCTAAATTTTGTAAAGAGACAAAGGTCACCTCTTCCACGATCAATAACTGGAAGAAGTCTTATGTTTCAACAGTTTCTCACAAGAAGTCTCTTTTTAAGGCTGTTTCTTTGAAAAAGGAAAAGTCATGTGATGAAAGAGAAGGTCTTAGTCTTAAAGGGTCTAGGTTGGGAAGAGGTTTTAGAGTTAGTGAGGAGTTTATGATCTTTTTATCTGAAGGCTACCGTATTTTTGTCTGCTCTCAAAAGATAGACATGCGATGGAGTTTTGAGAGGTTGAGTTATCTGGTGAGAAGTGAGATGGAAGGAGAGATCAACTTGGGAGATCTTTATCTTTTTCTAGGTTTTAACAGAAAGAGATTAAAAGGGCTGTTCTATGATGGGAGTGGTCTTGTTTTACTAACAAAGAGGATGGAGAAAGAAAGGTTTATGAGTTTAAGTGATTTAAGTTCTCCCGAGTTAACAAGGAGTGAATTGAATCTTTTAGTTCATGGTTCAATTTTAAGAAAGTACGAGCTTAAGAAAAGATAATTTTTTTAGATTATTTTTTTAAATTTTTTTTATTTTTTTTAAAAAAAAAGCTTTCAAAACAAAAACAGACATGTTGACATTAATGTATGCAGATGAGTCTTTTTCCTTATTTAAAAAAAAGCGAAAACCCTAAATATAAATATCTTCCTTCGTTTATTCGAGAGGAAAAAGATCTGGAAAACATAAAGTTGATTTCTAATGAACTCATTCACCTTTATAAAAAAGAATTTAAACTTTTAAAAAGAGAGTTAAATGAGCTTAAGAAGAAAAAGGCCAAAGAAGATCAATTAAAGCTTTTTAATGATGAGCTACTTAGTAAGTTCAAGAAAATAGTATTTGGAAAATCCAGTGAAAAAAGAAAACTATCTTCTCGTAGTAGAAAGAAGCTTAAAAAGACAATTCTTCTTGAATCTGAGAGTTTAGTTCCTGCTCCTAAAGAAGGGGAGGTGAAGGCCTTAAAAGAGATAAGAGTAGATCATAAGCTCACAGACGAAGAACTTTCTGATATAGCACAGCAGTATGGTTATCCTAAGGACAGTGAGTGGGAGGAATTAAAGATTCAAGACGTGTCAAAAGAGGTTGATGTTCATGTAAGAAGCTATGTTAGAAAGACGCATCGTCTTTAGAAGTACCGTCTGAAGGCAAGCAAAGTGGGAGAAAAAGAGATCATAGTATCAGCTCCTGTTCCTAAGAAAATTGTTCCAGGATCTAAGTACTCCCCAAAATTTGCAATAGAAGTAGCGAGTCAAAAGTACTTGTATCACCTTCCTTTAGAGAGAGTAAGAAGAATGATGGAATCAGATGGTTTGAAGGTGAATTGTAGAACTCTTTATAATCTTTGTTATTTTGTGAGTTGTTATTTAGAGCCTGTGAGAGAAAAGATCAAAGAGGAACTTCTTAAACTAGACAGAACGATTCATATTGATGAAACTCCATGGCCTATTAATAATTCACATCAAAAGGACGGCTACATGTTTGTTATAAGTCATCAGGGAGGAAGTTTTTATTACTTTAGTGAGAGCCGTTCAGCCTGTTCTATTAAAAAACTCTTAGGCTCTTATAAGGGGCCTATTTTAACAGATGGATACGTTAGTTATAAAACACACTTTAAGGGTGAAAAGGGAATTGATCTTGCTTTTTGTTGGTCTCAGTGATAAGAAAGTTTATTGACATAGAACAGAATTACCCTGAGGAGTGTGGAAAAGTATTAAAGCTTATGGGGAAGATTTTTAAAGTTGAATCAAAGGCAAAAACTTATGAAGAGCTCAAAAGTTTAAGACAAACAGAATCAAAGGATTTAGTTCTTTCTCTGCAAGATCTGTATTATAAACTTTATGGAGAAGCTCGTCCTGAGAGTGGGTTAAAAAAGGCTATTGACTATAGCTTTAATCACTGGGATGGCTTAAATTTATTCTTAGAAAATGAGAAAATTCCTATGACAAACAATGAAGCAGAAAGAACGATTCGACATTCTGTGATGGGAAGAAAGAACTTTCATGGGTCAAGGACTCAGAGAGGAGCTGAAACAGCATCAGTACTTTACAGTATTGTGGAAAGTTGTAAGAAGGTGGAATTAGATTCTAAGGACTATATTTTAATGGTTGTGGGAAACTCCCTCGATAAGATGCTTATTAAAACGCCTTTTGAGTATACAAGTGAGCTTCGTTCTTAAAGAATAAAGCACAAAAAAAATCAAAATTACGAAAAAAAACTAAGAATTATTCTTTTAAGAACTTCTCTAATACTTTTGTAACGGGGGAAGGCCTTAGGAAAACGTCTTACAACGCCGTTTTACAACAAGATCAATAAAAACTTCTCCTTTAAAATCTAAGAAATATCCTCCTCAGTAGAAGTCAAGGGCTGTTAAAAAACCGACTTACACAATTTCGCTGGGAGACATAGCACAAGAAAAACCTCCTTTATTTTTGGGAACCAGTTCTGGATGCTGCTGTATGAGAGGGGTTAAAAAATCATCGACAAGAACATAAATTGATATGATATAATTAGAATTAGAATTAAACATCTTAGACCTCCTTGTATGTTTTTTGCAACTCTCAAGGTGTTTTTTCTTGTAAGTTGCTTTTTCAAGAAAATCTTACAAAAGTCTGAGGTATTTGTTTATATGTAATAGACGTTATATGATCTGACAGTTACCCTTTCTGGGTTGATAAAAAACTGTCTGTCAGTTTTCGTTCTGTTCAATCATCTTTTGCCTTACTTTTTGTTTTCCGTCAAGGAAAGTTTCCATAGGTGTTCGACCACAACACATTTTTCCCTGATGAGTTCTCCTTTCATTATATTTCACAAGCCACAAGTCAAGGTCAGACTGCAACTCTTCTATGCTTTTGTACACTTTTTTTCTAAACTCCACTTGATAAAACTCCTCTAAAATTGTTCTATGAAATCTTTCACAGATGCCATTGGTTTGAGGATGTCTTGCCTTTGTTTTTGTGTGCTCTATATCATTGATAGCCAAATAAAGCTCATAATCGTGACGATCTTGAACTCCACAGAACTCTGTACCCCTATCTGTTAACATACGAAGCAGGGGCACATCATGGTCTTCAAAAAAAGGAAACACTCTATCATTGAGAAGGTCAGCTGCTGTAATAGGTGTTTTCGTTTTATAGAGCTTACAGAAAGCAACTTTTGAGTAAGTGTCCACAAAGGTTTGTTGATAAAGACGTCCTACACCTTTCATAGTTCCCACATAAAAAGTGTCCTGTGAGCCTAAATAACCAGGATGAGCTGTCTCTACCTCTCCGCACTCTAAATCCTCTTGTTTCTTCTTCTCTAGGGCTTGTAACTGCTCCTCTGTGAAAACCAAGCCTTCCTCTGCAGACTTCTTTTCTAAAGCTTTCAAACGCTTTTTGAAAGTCTCTAAATTATTTCTCAGCCAGACCCCTCTAACTCCTGCAGGAGAAATAAAAATTCCTTTTTTCCTTAACTCATTGGACGCTCTCAACTGTCCATAGGCAGGAAGTTCTATAGCGATCCTTAAACAAGCCTCTTCTGTCGTTTGATCAACTCTGTTTTTTAAATTAGGCTTTCTACGACTTTGCTCTCTTAATGATTCTAAACCTCCTTCCTCTTTGAGTGTCTTGTAACGATAAAATGTATCTCTTGAAAAGCCCATCACCTTACAAGCTTGAGATACATTGCCTAACTCTTCTGCTAATTGCAAAAGACCTACTTTTGATTTTATAATTCTTTCTTGATATGTCATTTTTGTTATCCTTTCTCCACCCTTTGGGGTGGTATTGTTTATTTAAAAGGGTAACCTCTTTTCATCTCTTTGACATTTCGAGACGTGTCAGATTAAGTTGCGACTATTACAGTTTATATTAGCTAGCCTTTAGCCCTGAAAAAAGTCGAAACTCGGGTTCTTTAGTTTATAAGATTTTAACTGCTTAATTTTAATAAAGTACGTACTGTTTTACAAATGTAATCTACATCAAAAGGTTTTCTAATATAGTCATCAGCTCCTGCATCAAAACCTAATTTCACATCTTCATCACTTCCATAACCACTGATAAAAATCAAAGGGATATCTTTTAAATCAGGACTTTGTTTCATAAGTTGTGCTAACTCCAAACCATTGATCCAAGGAAGGCCAATATCTAAAACAATCAAATCCAAAACTATATCATCTAAAACGCTTGAAATCTCTGTGCCATCAGCAGCACATAAGACATTGTAACCTTGTTGCTCAAAGATTTGTTTAAGGCTTTTTCTCATTACATCATCGTCTTCAACAACAAGAATGTTAAACTGATTTTTTTTCTTTTTCAAATTACGATAATCACTCAAAGAAACAACTTTTTCTTTAGCAATACGTTTTTTCGTGATTTTTTCGATCTTATCAACCAACCTTTTTGTATCAATCTTCTTTTTATGACTCATAACTATAAAGGGTCCTTATTCTTGCGACTCAAGCCACTTTTGAGCATCAAGTGCTGCCATACAACCTGTTCCCGCTGCTGTTACAGCTTGTCGGTACTGGGGATCTTGCACATCACCTGAGGCAAAAACTCCTTCTATCGAAGTTTTTGTACTCTTACCCTCTGTTAGTATATATCCTACATTATTTAACTTCAACTGGCTTTTAAAAAGTTCAGTATTAGGCTTATGTCCTATAGCTATAAAAACACCATCTATAGCAAGGTTATAAGTTTTTTTAGTCTGATTATTATAAACATCAATAGAGGTCACAACATCATCTCCTAATACCTCCTTAAGTTCAGTGTTCCAAAGAACTTCAATTTTTTCATGTTGGAGAACTTTGTCTGCCATAATTTTGGAAGCTCTAAAAACATCTCTTCTATGTAAGACCAAGACTTTAGTAGCAAAGCGAATTAAGAACAAAGCTTCCTCCATAGCTGTATCTCCTCCACCTACAATACACACTTTTTGGTTTTTGAAAAAAGCTCCATCACAAGTAGCACAAGCAGAAACTCCTTTACCTAAAAAAGTTTTTTCACTTTCTAAACCTAAGTACTTAGCTGTTGCCCCTGTAGCTATAATAACTGTATGAGATTTATAGATTTTACTCTGAGACTCCAAGACGAAAGGCCTTTGAGAAAAATCCACTTTATCAACATTGGCCATAATTAACTTGGTTCCGAACCTTTCTGCCTGTTGTTTAAAAAGCTCCATTACTTCAGGCCCCATAATCCCTTTAGGAAAGCCAGGGTAATTTTCCACATCTGTCGTCGTCATAAGTTGTCCTCCAGACTCCTCACCTTCAAACATAAGAGGAGCTAAATTGGCTCTGGATGCATAAATAGCTGCTGTATAGCCTGCAGGCCCTGATCCTATAATGATGGTTTGTTCTATTCTATCAGACATAATCTCCCTACCTTTCTTATTTTGTTTTTTCCTTTTTCTCTTCTGATTCTTTTATACGAAAGATCTCCCCTATGTCAAGACTCCTTTCATGCCTAAAATAACTTCTAATTCACCATCACAAGCCTCATTAGCAGTTATTAATAAATCCTAAATATTACAACTAAGGCAGGTTTTTATCACCTAAGCTCATTATTACTTTTATATAGAAAAACATGGAAGGTGTAAAAACATAAATTTTAATATTTATGAACCTTTATACCTTCAATTTGCCAAATAGGCTTGTAAAAGCCTATTTAGAAAATCTTATCTTGTAATTAAGGCTTTTTTGAAGGACACTTTAAATGATTTAAAGAGACCAGAGGGCTTATACAGGTTGCTAGAAGAAGGGATTTTTGAATCACGATCAGTACATTAAGTACGTATAGCACAGAAATATTTAATAGGTATATTTTGACTCCTAAAAATTCTTTCAAATTCTGTAATAAAGTTTTTAGAATCATATTTAGAAATTTTGAGATCATAAGTTAAATTCTCTATTTTGTAAGAACTTCTTTGAACTCTCTCTAAAACCCATTCAAAATAATCTAAGGAATCAGTTTTAAAGAAAACTTTTGCTCCTTTTTTCTGTAAAAGAGAAAGTTTTGTTAAAAAATCATCATGGATAAGTCTATGCTTTAAATGCTTTCTCTTAGGCCAAGGATCAGGAAAATAAATCATCACACAATCTAACTCTTCTTTGTCAAAAACATCATCTAAGAAACTTGCATTATAACGAAAAAGTCTTATGTTCTTATGGTCCTCTTTTGTAACCTTCTTTAAACTTTGAATTAAAATCTTAAACCTTAGCTCCACACCTAAAACAAGACGATCTTTATGGCTCTTTCCATAATGCACCAAATGACTTCCCTTTCCTATGCCAATCTCTAAATCTAAAGCTATTCTTTCTTTCTTTTTCTTAAAAGCTTTTTTTCTCCAAAAGCCTTTGAGAAGAGGAGCTTGTTTTTCACAAAAAACAAGAGGGTTTTTTAAGATTTCTTTTGCATAAAGGTTATTGTGAGAGACTTCACTGGTAACCGCAATCTGTCTTTGTACTCCTCGTGACATAAAAGTTTTGTATCAAAAAAAGAAAAAAAATCAACTTTTACTTAACTCTACGCTCATAAGCCTTGTTTTGAAAATATAATAATTTCATAAGTTTATAATAAGCCCAGGGGTTTGAAAAATTATATTTTTATTAAAGCCCAGAGAGTTAAAATAGACACTTCCTTCCTCCTCATAGGTTAAGAGATTTCTCCGATCCCATAAAAACTCTTTGAAAATAAGGGTTTACGGTTTTCACTTGGCTTTGTTGCACAATTCATAATTTTTTGTAAAGTTAGTCGTCCGTGAAAAACCCCAAAGTCTTTAAAATACCTCGCTTTTTTAGATTTTTCTAAGGAAAATAATTGCAAGAAAAGAACAATAATATTAAAAAATCTTGCAAAAAAAGGAGACAAAATGAAGCTAACAAAAAATACTTTTACCTCAAAGCCTTTAAGGGACTGAAAACCGGCTATGAACAGATTTGCTATCGAATATAAGGGGAGGTTTGATGTGAAAAATTGAGGGTAAAATTTAAAATGAAAAAAATCAGTTACACAATTTAATTTACAGGCTCAGGGAAGTTAGCCTTTTTGTTGATTTTTCATCTTACAACAGCTTGTGTTTTCGGAATTCCTAAAGAGGTAAGAGTGTTAAGGATCATGGTTTTAATCTCTATTTCAGTCTTTTGATTTTTAAATTTCCGACTTAACAAGAGTGGGTGAAAGTATTTTTTTCCACCTATACATTTGAGTCTCTACTAAACTTCTCTTATGATATTCTGAAGCTTTTTTCCAAGCTTCTTTTCCTCCATAATTCCAATTTTTTTCATAATTTGATTTCGTTGTTCTAAGTCTGGGTCTAAAGGAGGATCAGCTAAACAAGTTTGCAGATTTTTTCGTTCAGTTTAAAGCAGGTTTACAAGTTTATAAACTTGTAAACCTGCTTTTCTTCTTAATTTCTGTGTTTGTGCCAAGAAAAATTAAATAAGATATTTTTATTTAGTTGATCTATTCGACACACTCTTTCCTTTAAAGAGCAAATCATATCAGAAATGTCCATTTTCATGTCCATACTTTGATCTTCAATTTGATCTGGATATACATTAAATATTTTGATAACTTCAAGGAGGGTGTGGTAATTTGCTCTTATTATATACTCTTGCATATCATCTTTGTTCATCCTGAAAATAGATTGCAGATCTTCATTTTTAATAATGAAAGCTTCTTTAGAAAAAGAAGCTGGTACGATGAAAGAATTTTCCTCATTTTCTTTTTCCACATAAGTCACTTGATTTTTTTCAGGATGAAGGTGAAGGTAAAATTTTTTAATATTTAGAATTCTAAAATCTTTTTCGTATATTGATATGTCTTCTGGTGATTTTTCGTAATCTTCCAGAATCTCTCCGTTTTTTAAGATTTGACCCTTGTGTTTTATGGAAGATTTTTTATAATGAGATTCAAGCCAAATATTTTCGTCAACCTGGTGGTAGAATACAGCACCTCTAAATTGTACTCTTTCTTTTATCTTTACATAGTTTAAGCTTGAAAATTTTGTTTCCTCTGAGCTACTACAGCCGGTTATAGATACTAGAAACCAGCCCATGGTCAATAAAAGAACTGTTTGGCAAAAAGCTTTTTCAATTTTTTGTTTTTTCATTACTGTTCTCCTTAGTTTTGGTTTTTAATATTTTTACTTCTATTTATCAATTTCGCATAATTGCTTTTCCTTTATTAGAAAGAAAGGCTCCTCCCGGGAACTCACAGATTCTTTTGAGGAGGCGAAAGAAATATATAATCAGCATACAATGTTAAATGACATGATTCAATTTAAAAATTTTTAAATTGTAATTTTTCTATAGTCATTAACTTTTTTATACTTTATGAGAAATACAGGATGGCCATTTGAAGTTAGGAATAGAACTTTTAGAACTTTTTCATTCAGTTTGAAGTTGATACAAATCTATAGACTTATATGGATTTGCTTTTCGAGGATGTTCAGTTTCTTTGAAGTTTAAAAAAAGTTCATTTCAGGAAGGATGAGGTGCTCACATGCATAAAAAACATCAAAATCTCTCTTTAAGAATTTTTGAATTAGAGAAAGGATCTGTCATCTTGGAGACAGAAGCTCATACTTTTATTTTTCTTATCGACTTTTAAGCCAGATAGGAGTATTTTGTTGAATAAATACCTCAAAGTCAATTTAATTTGATTTAAAAAGAAAAAAATCCTTAAATCAAATTAAAGCCATTTAAGATATAATTATTCAACAAAGCTATGTTAAGAGAATTTATACAAATTTCAGATATTTACTAATGGTTCGTAGGAATTTTTTAAGTGAATGAGCGTCTTCTTCTTTACATTTAGGATAAATAAAGGTTTTCGTTTTTTCATGTGATGGGAAAATCAAAGCACTCTCCTTTTCTGTTAAATTTCTTACTTTCTCAGGGTAAAGATTCTTCTTATTTTCGTCGTAAATAAACTTTTGTTCGATAGACTTCCGAGGTTTAGGGAGTGGAATTAAAGAAAAAGAAAGTTTTAAAGAATCTCTATTAAAAACATACTTCCATACAACAGGATAAACAGCATGATAGCGTCTTTGATTTAAATAATCATGTTGAGATTTAATCTCACTATGATATTTTATAAACTTTCCCGAAGGCAGCTGTGTTTTTGTAAAGACCGTATCTTGTATCACTTTTAAAGTAATAGAATTTTGATTTATTTCAAGTTTATGAGTTCCTCCTGGCATATTAGAATTTAAGGGAATCTTTTTTGAGTTCAAAATGTTATAGCTGTGAATATCTGAAACTTTCACGTACCTCAAATCATCACTAAATTCAAAAGCTATGGCTTTTGTATTCTTTTCATTCCAGCACACAAAACTTCTATGTGTACAAGAGATAGAAAAGGTAGAAAAGAATAAAACAAATAAAATGCCTCTATTTAAAATAATTTTTAACATGAACTCCCTTTGTTTATACCATTTCCAAAAATTAATTCGACATTCTTTTAACGCATTGCATCCTGGCTTTTTGATAAAACTCTGTTAAATTTTTAGAGTCATGTCGAAAAAAGATTTAGTTACACAGATTCAAGGGTATAATTTTCTAGCTACTTACAAAGTAGAAAGAAGTGCCAACATCAAGACAAAATTATTGGCTTTGCAGCATATGCAAGAAGGAAAATCGATTCAAGAAACAGCAGGTATGGTTTTGTATCACCGTCACAGTATCAAATCTTGGTTACAGTCTTTTGTAGACTTTGATTACGAGGGATTGATAGATCGAGAAGGCAGAGGACGCAAGCCTCGTTTGCCAGTGACAGAAGAGGAGAACTTCAAAATCAAGTTAGATGAAATTCAAGACAAAAGAGAGGGAGGAAGCATAGGAGCAAAGGAAATACAGAAACTTTTAGCAGATGAATTTGACTGTTGCTATTCTCTTTCTGGGGTTTATGTTTCTTTAGACCGCCTTAATATTGTATGGATCAGTGGTCGTTCTCTTCATCCTAAAAGTTCATTAAGAAGCTATGGAACAGTTTAAGGAACATTTTCCAGAAGAGGTGGAGAAAATAAAGGAAAAGATTCAGACTAATAAAATAGAGATTTGGTGGCAGGATGAATGCAGAATAAGCTCAGCAAGGTTCTTTGAGTAGGATTTGGGCAAGAAAAGGCACACGGCCTAGAGTTGTGAGGCAAAGACAATTTTTATCCACTTATATTTTTGGAGCAGTTTGTCCGGATAGAGATAAAGGCTGTGCTTGGATTTTACCGGAATGTAATTCAGGGATGATGCAAATTCACTTAGATGAGATATCTAAAAATATTCAAGAAAACTATCATGGAATTGTTTTAATGGACAGAGCCAGTTGGCATACCACAGAGACTTTGATAGTTCCTAAGAATTTATCCCTGATGCCTTTACCTCCTTATAGTCCAGAATTAAATCCCATGGAACAAGTCTGGCAACAATTACGAAGGATCAAATTATCGAATGCATGTTTTAAAAACTATGACCATATACTGAATACTTGTTGTGAGGCCTGGAATACTTTTTGCGATCAGGAGGGCAGGATTAAAAAATTATGCACTCGATCTTGGGCAAAACAACAAGATGAATCAAGCTTGTAAATTAATTTGAACCTATAAATTAAATTGTGTAACTGATTTTTGTCATTTTAAATTTTACCCTCACTTTTTTACACTTATTTTAACCCATCAATCGATTTACACAACAAATAGATATACCTGAAATAAACTTATCTTATGAAAACTTAAACTCACCTTAAAAGAAGTTTTTTTAAAACCTCCTAACTGAAACTTTTCCTTAAGTCAATTTTAAAATTTTAAATTTGAACATGAAAATGTCGAATTAATTTCTGTAATTGGTATAAGGCTAGAAATAAGTTTAAGAGGCATTATGAAAATATTAAAATTTAATGTTATGCTGTACTAGATTTATAAAAAAACAACTTCAAAAGGATACATGGCTGTTTGTCAAGGAAGTGATATTTAAAGTGAGAATCAGTTACACAATTTAATTTACAGGCTCAAAGCTTTTATCATAATCCATAAGTATTTTAGTAAACCTTATCATTTCCAGAAACCTCATCATATCCAGAAACCTCAGCATTTCCATAAACCCTAGCATTTTCAGAAACCCAAGCTTCTCCAAAAACCCAAGCATTTCCAGCAACCCTAGCATTTCCATAAACCTTAGCATTTTCAAAAACCCTAGCATTTCCATAAATCTTAGCATAGCTAGAAACTAGAGCATATCCACAAACCTGAGCTCCTCTTTCATGCACTCCCTTTCCTTTTCCCTTTCTTTTCCCACACCCAACTCTGCTAAAACCGAAGGTTTTAGCAGAGTTGGGTGTATATAGTGCTTCCGCTTAGGTTTTCAGTTTTTTTTGAGTTGAGGTCTAGTTTTTATTCTAAGGCCTTGATAAAAAGTCATTTATTTTTAAAAATAGTTTCATATGTCAGGGTTTCTATCAAAAAAAGAGCGAAAAGATTTACTCTATGAACTATCTCTAGAGAAAAATATTAAATACGTAAAAAGGATTATGACAATTCTCCATTTAGATAAAGGTGAGTTGTGTAAAGATATTTCCCGTTTTCTTTTCATTGATGAGGGCACGATAAGAGCCTGTAGAGATCGTTATAACAAAGGTGGGATAGAGTGCTTAATCAACGACAATTACAACCCTAAAAGGTCCTTTTTAACTAAGAAAGAGGAGAAAATGCTTTTAAAGGAATTAGAGAAAAGAATTTTTCCATCATCACAGACCGTTATTCAGTTCATTGAGGAGAATTTTGGTGTTACGTACTCAACAAGTGGTGTAATTGATCTTCTCCATCGCCTCGGTTTTTCTTATAAAAAAGCCACAGCGATACCAGGTAAGGTAAAGAAAGAAGAGCAGAAAAAGTTTGTGCGTAAATACAAGAGAATTAAGAAGAAAGACGGTCCTGTTTACTTTGCTGATTCCACACATCCTGAGTGGGGCCCTACGATTTCATATGGTTGGATAAGAGAGGGTAAGAAGTTTGAAGTGAAGACCAATTCAGGCTGGAGAAAAAGAGTGAATGTTTGTGGAGCTCAGGAGTTATAAGACAGTTAACGAAGTTTTTCTATGTGATATGCTCCATCATATTCATTAAGAAGCATCCCGATGAAAAAGAGATTCATCTTATCTTAGATGGGGCCGGATACAATAGATCGAAGTCTGTCAAGAAGTTAGCGAAAGAGTTGAATATAAAACTTGTTTATCTTCCTCCGTACTCACCGAATTTAAATCCTATAGAAAGGCTTTGGAAGTTTATGAAAAAAGAGGTCACGGCGAATCGATATTATGAAAACTATGACGATTTCAAGGGAAGTTTAAGTCAATTTTTTAGAGGAATACGAAAACATAGATCTAAATTAGAAACTTTGATAACTGATAACTTCTCTATCTTAGGAAACTGAAAACCTAAACGGAAGCACTATAGATGTGGGAAAAGGAAAGGGGGTGTGGGAGGAGAAAAAATAGAGAAAATTTTTAGGACTTTTAAGTTAAAAATTTTCTCTATCAGGTTAAAGGATTCTTGTTTTTTTGAGTTTAGCTTTAGTTTTTTGGCTCCTCCCGGGAATCTGTGGGTGAAAAGTAGTAGAAATCCCCCAAAAGAGCTCATATTAATCAAAGTAAGAGTAAGACATCCTATCTTGTATTTTTGAGTTCTTTGAGGCCTTTACTGGCCTCTATCACCTCCGGTGATTGAACTCAAAAACATTCTTTTATTTGCTGTATTACATTAAAATTTTAAAAAAGAAGCACCTACTTCCCAGATGCCTTAAAATGTTATTCAAAAAAAAAAAAAAAAAGGAGGGAAGAGATGCTTTTGAAGACTATACTAAATGATTGTTTAAGATGGAAGTCTTTTGTATACGGAGACATTTATTTTTCAAAAGATAGAAAGTCAATTAATGTTCCTATTAAGGCTCGTAAAAATGGCCAAGCTTTTTGTAGTGTTTGTAAGAAGCCCTGTTCAGTGTATGACAGCAGTAAATCATCACGGGACTTTGAATCCCTTCCTATTTTAAGTTACAGGGTGTTTTTTGTTTATTTTGTAAGAAGAGTTAATTGTTCTTGCTGTGGAGTAAAAGTTGAGTATTTACCTTGGGCAGATGGGAAGAAAAACCTAACAATTTTTTACATGAAGTACTTAGCTGACTGGTGTCGTCACCTGTCTTGGAAAGAGGTTTCTTGTAAGTTTCATGTCAGTTGGAATCAGGTCTATGCTTCGGTAGAATGGGTCGTAGAATATGGTTTAAAACAAAGGGTTTTAAAGGGAATACAAGCTATAGGTGTAGATGAAATACAATGGAAAAAGAACCATCAGTATCTCACCTTAGTCTATGAAATAAGCAAAGAAAGTGTTCGTTTGCTATGGATAGGAGAAAAAAGAACAGAAAAGAGTTTTAGAAAATTCTTTGATTTACTAGGAGAGAAGTCAAAAGATATACAGTTTGTGTGTTCTGATATGTGGAAGCCCTATTTAAAAGTAATAAAGGAAAGGGCAAGTCAAGCTTTGAATATATTAGATCGGTTTCATATCGTAGCAAGACTCAATAAGGCTTTAGATGAAGTGAGAGCTTCAGAACACAAAAAAATGAAAGAAGATGGGTATGAACCCCTTTTAACAAAAGCTAGATGGCCCTTGTTAAAAAATGCAGAAAATTTAAAATCTTATGAGAAAGTAAAATTAAGGCATTTAATACAGTACAATAAAAAATAGCTCTCGCTACAAAATAGGAAAGAAAAATTGTAGTATGCCAGACCGGTAAATTAGAAACAGCAAAAGCACAAAAGCTAGCAAATCAATTCAAAGCTAAGAAAACTATTTTAAAAATGTGTATTTTCTAAACCTACTGAGAAGCTTGAGTAAATTAAATTTACAGTGCCAGATTTTTTTAAAAATAAAAACACTATAAGAGACTGCAATTTAAATTGCAGTCTCAAAAATAAATCTACTTTTTCAATGGCCCCGGATTAATTAGCCTGTTGTTGTTGTAAAGCACCATCATCAGTGTTTCCGCTCATGTCAACGCAAAGAGCATTAGTACGATTGGTACCCATGCCTCGATCTCTATTGCATTTATTAACAGGAACACCTCTGCCATATCCACTACCAAGAGTAAGCTCACGATTGGCATCATAGTTGGGAACTTCAATTTCATCACCACTGCCAAAGTGATCATCAGCAACAGACATCCCTTGTCCAATTCCTAGACGGATGGTATCCGTCGGATAGTATATATGAGTAACTATATCAAGTAATCCTGTGGTTACCGTTCCCACACCTTCTACTACTGTCGTTACTAAGCAAAAAGGGAATGGAGTTGCTTCACAGTCCATATGTTCACTATGAGAACCACGATTAGACCAAGAAACACTTGGTGCCATTAACCCTAATAAGACAAGTGTCATTATATATTTTTTCATTTTATCCTCCTATTTGTTATTCTATTTGTTATTTTGTTCATTTTGTTTCCTTTTATTCACTCAGTAATCTTATTTTAAAAGTTATTTCTTGTCCACTAAAAATCCCCCTTTCACCCGACTTTAGCGACTTCTTTACAAAAATCCAATGAATTCAAGTAGTTACAAAAAGACGTGATCACTGCATTTTAAGTGGTGTGTTATAAAAGTTTTATATGACTGGATTGCGTTAAAAAAGTGCAGTCAAAATTAACGTTAAGTCGGTTTCTTAACAACCCTTGACTACTACGAGGGGGATATTTCTTAGATTTTAAAGGAGAAGTTTTTATTGATCTTGTGTAACTCGGTTATATGACCGCCCTATCCAAGATTAAATTTCTCTTATAAGTTTTTCTTAAGAGGAGGGATTTTATGGAAGAAGGGATTAATTTAAAAAAGAAGATACAGCTTTGTCGAGAGGAGAATTCCAACAAGAAGCTTATCCGCTACCCAGAAGCTCTTAAGAGAGAGATTCTAGATTTTTTGAAAGAGGAAAGGTTTCTAAATTTTGTAAAGAGACAAAGGTCACCTCTTCCACGATCAATAACTGGAAGAAGTCTTATGTTTCAACAGTTTCTCACAAGAAGTCCCTTTTTAAGGCTGTCTCTTTGAAAAAGGAAAAGTCATGTGATGAAAGAGAAGGTCTTAGTCTTAAAGGGTCTAGATTGGGAAGAGGTTTTAGAGTTAGTGAGGAGTTTATGATCTTTTTATCTGAAGGCTACCGTATTTTTGTCTGCTCTCAAAAGATAGACATGCGATGGAGTTTTGAGAGGTTAAGTTATCTGGTAAGAAGTGAGATGAAAGGAGAGATCAACTTGGGAGATCTTTATCTCTTTCTAGGTTTTAATAGAAGGAGATAAAAAGGGCTGTTCTATGATGGGAGTGGTCTTGTTTTACTAACAAAGAGGATGGAGAAAGAAAGGTTTATGAGTTTAAGTGATTTAAGTTCTCCCGAGTTAACAAGGAGTGAATTGAATCTTTTAGTTCATGGTTCAATTTTAAGAAAGTACGAGCTTAAGAAAAGATAATTTTTTTAGATTATTTTTTTAATTTTTTTTTAAAAAAAAGCTTGCAAAACAAAAACAGACATGTTGACATTAATGTATGCAGATGAGTCTTTTTCCTTATTTAAAAAAAAGCGAAAACCCTGAATACAAACATCTTCCTTCGTTTGTTCGAGAGGAAAAAGATCTGGGAAATGTAAAGTTGATTTTCAATGAATTCATTCACCTTTATAAAAAAGAAAATAATCTTTTAAAAAGAGAGTTAAATGACCTAAATTCGGGGCAAAAAATATCCACTACAAACATCCTAACATTTAAAACATCTTAAAACGGTCTTTCTGCCTCTGAGAAAAGACAAGATTTCTTGAAAAAGAAAGGGGTTTGCCATTGACTACTATCTGTAGTAGTGTATATATTATACACTATAGGAGGGGATATGAGCTTCATAAGAAAAATAAAAAAAGGCAATAAAACTTATCTGGCTGAGGTAGAAAGTAAAAGAATTAAGGGCAAGGTTGTGCAAAAGCATATTCGCTATATCGGAAAAGAAGTGAACGGTAAAAAAGTGATTTCACTAAGTTCAGAGGACATTCAAATCTCTGAAGTTAAAATTCATGGCCCCCTTATCGTCCTAGACAAAATATCAAAAAAAATCAAACTCCCGGACATATTGGAAAATTATTCAAATGAGATATTAAGCATGGTTTATGCACATTGCTTAAATTACAAAAGTGTTAATAATATGCCAGACTGGTTTTCCAGAACGGACTTAAATACTATTTTGGATTTAGAAGGTTTAACAGAAGAACGTCTATTGTCAGCTTTAGACTCTTTAACTGAAGAAAGAATAGAGCGACATCAAAGAGATATTTTTAATATCGTAAAAAATATGCCTCCTCAAAAGAATCTGTGGGTTCCCGGAGGTTCTGGCAGTTTTCCAAGGTTATGATATAAGGCGCAAAAAAAAAATACTTGTCCTCAAACGATGCATTTAAAAATCTACACAGTTCTGGTATTTGTGAAGATTTTATATACCCTCTTTCCATTTGCCTCACCTTTGAAATTGTGACATTTAAAAAATCAGACATTTCTTTTTGCGTCTTTTTTGCTTTAAAACGCATTTCCTTAATTTTATAGCCTATGCAAAAGGCCGCCATTTCTTTTATTTCTTGATCTGTATATTTTTTCTTTTGTTTTTTAGTCCTTTTGGTTTTTTTTCTCGTTTGGAATAGCTTAGAAAAATTGATTTTTTCCTGGAAAGTAAGAAATTCTATTGCTTCCTCTCGTTTAATACACCTGAGTTCGTGCTCAAAAATGTACACTACAGACGGACGTTTTTTTGACAAGACTTTTTCCAATAGATCTTAGTATTTTTTCTTGAACTTTATTCAAAGCTACTGTTTTGATAAGTCTAGTTTTATTTTTTCGGTCATAAAGATAGACATTATACATGCTACCGAGTTCTTCAAGAGCTTCCTCTGGAGACATCTGCATCTTTTCAAGCTTCATTTTTAGAATTGAAAGTATCAGACAAGATAAATAGCATATAAAGACATGTGATTGAACTCTGTTGTAAAGCCAATGACGAATTGGTCTCAAATTTGTTATTCCCTTTAAGGTCCTAAAAGATTTTTCAATTATCTCTTTCTTATAGTACAAATTAACAATATCTTTTGCAGAGATCTTTTTTGTAGAAAATATACAAGAGTAACCATCAAACTCAGATTCTAAATTCAACCGATCTCTTCTTAATCTTCCTGTTGGAGTAAGGTATTTTTCCAAACCTGGTTTTATATTTTTAGGCTCCTCCCGGGAATCTGTGGGTGAAAAGTAGTAGAAATCCCCCAAAAAGGCTCATATTAATCAAAGCAAGAGTTAAGACATCCTATCTTGTATTTTTGAGTTCTTTGAGGCTCTTACTGGCCTCTATCACCTCCGGTGATTGAACTCAAAAACATTCATTTTATTTGCTTTTATTTGCTGTGTTACATTAAAATTTTAAAAAAGAAGCACCTACTTCCCAGATGCCTTAAAATGTTATTCAAAAAAAAAAAAAAAGGAGGGAAGAGATGCTTTTGAAGACTATACTAAATGATTGTTTAAGATGGAAGTCTTTTGTGTACGAAGACATTTATTTTTCAAAAGATAGAAAGTCAATTAATGTTCCTATTAAGGCTCGTAAAAATGGCCAAGCTTTTTGTAGTGTTTGTAAGAAGCCCTGTTCAGTGTATGACAGCAGTAAATCATCACGGGACTTTGAATCCCTTCCTATTTTAAGTTACAGGGTGTTTTTTGTTTATTTTGTAAGAAGAGTTAATTGTTCTTGCTGTGGAGTAAAAGTTGAGTATTTACCTTGGGCAGATGGGAAGAAAAACCTAACAATTTTTTACATGAAGTATTTAGCAGACTGGTGTCGTCACCTGTCTTGGAAAGAGGTTTCTTGTAAGTTTCATGTCAGTTGGAATCAGGTCTATGCTTCGGTAGAATGGGTCGTAGAATATGGTTTAAAACAAAGGGTTTTAAAGGGAATACAAGCTATAGGTGTAGATGAAATACAATGGAAAAAGAACCATCAGTATCTCACCTTAGTCTATGAAATAAGCAAAGAAAGTGTTCGTTTGCTATGGATAGGAGAAAAAAGAACAGAAAAGAGTTTTAGAAAATTCTTTGATTTACTAGGAGAGAAGTCAAAAGATATACGGTTTGTGTGTTCTGATATGTGGAAGCCTTATTTAAAAGTCATAAAGGAGAGGGCAAGTGGAGCTTTACACATATTAGATCGGTTTCATATCGTAGCAAGACTCAATAAGGCTTTAGACGAAGTGAGAGCTTCAGAACACAAAAAAATGAAAGAAGACGGGTATGAACCCCTTTTAACAAAAGCTAGATGGCCCTTGTTAAAAAATGCAGAAAATTTAAAATCTTATGAAAAAGTAAAATTAAGGCATTTAATACAGTACAATTTAAAAAGTATCCGCTGTTATTTTTTAAAAGAAGACTTCCGACAGTTATGGACCTATGTTTCACCAACTTGGTCTGGTAAATTTATAGACAGTTGGACGAAACGAGTCATGCTTTCAAAAATTGAACCTATGAAAAGAGAAGCAAAAACCATACGAAGACATAAGCTACTTATTCTTAATTACTTCAAGGCTAAAAAAGCCTTCTCCTCAGGGATTGTAGAGGGTTTAAACAACAAAGTAAAACTCACTATGAGAAAATCTTACGGCTTTAGAACCTCTAAAGCTATAAAAATCGCCTTATATCATAACCTTGGAAAACTGCCAGAACCTCCGGGAACCCACAGATTCTTTTGAGGAGGCCTTTTTTCTTTTTATCAGAAAAATAAACATTATACATTGTTTCCAGCTCCTCAATGGCTTTTTGTGGAGATATTCCAACATTTTTATGATTTAATCTCATTTTTAAAATTGATAATAAAAGATAGGATAAATAACATATGAACACATGGGCTTTAACTTTTTTGTTTAGCCAAAATCTGATAGGTTGTATATTCGAGATACCTTTCAATACTTTAAAAGCTTGTTCTATAACATCCTTGTCAAAATAAATCCTTACCATTTCCTTTTCTGAAATGGATTTCTTTGTGCAGAAAAGACAAAAAAATCCATCCAACTCTTCCTCTCTTTTTAAAAGCTCTGTCCTGATTCTGCCAGTGGCTGTTAAATATCTTTCAAAACGTTCATTTATCTTTTTCCCTTTTTTTCTTAATTCTTGAGCCTCAAGAAGGCCCAATCTTCTTGATTCTGTTTCCTCTAATTTTTTCGATGCATTATAACAAATTACCAATTTTCCACTAATTGAAGCTAATTTATAAGCAACTCCTCCCACATAAAAACTACTCTTATTGACTCGGACTATGCTTGATATGTTGTCCAGGAATTTTTTATTTGAAAACTTTCTTATAATAGCCTTTTCTTTCTCTCGAATGGGCAAGCCACATAAGGTATTTAAGCCTATTTCTCTAGAGGACATCAGATTTTTTTTAGAAACTACACCCCGATCATAAACAAACAGTTGAGGACGAATTTGACTTTTTCGTAAATACTCTAGAACGCATGAAAGAGTTCTTGCGTCATGAATATTTCCATCAAATGTTTTGTGAAATACAGGAACTCCTTCATTTTGTGTTGTCACCAAAGCTATTTGAATAAGATCATTTTGTCTTTGACCATCCTTACTTCTTCCTTGTTTTCCCATTGAGCAGGCCTTTCCATGAAAATAAGTGTTTGTAGTGTCATAAACTAGACCTTTGGTATCTAATTTATATGTTCTCTTGACCTTATTAAAGATGGTTTTCTGATAAGCTTCTATTTGCTCATCGTTAATATCGACTTTCTGTCAAAGAATCTAAGTTTAGAAGCAAATTTAAATCAGTTCTTTCATACCATTTTGGCATATTCCGTAAGCTTTTATAATTTATACAGTGAGCGTAAGTCATGCTTAGTATTTCGTTGGAGTATTCCCCCTAAAATTTCTGGAAGATTTATTTTTTTTGCAATGCTGTGAAAGGCAAGCAAGGGACCATAGATTTTTAACCATCCATTTGAATATCTTTTGATGAAAGAGAAATGACAGCCTCTTTATTAACTTCTTTTCCAATATGACGGATGTATTTCTGAACAACTTTACCTTTAACCCATCGATTTTCTACTTCTGCAAGATAAACGACACCACCCTTTTTGTATCTTCTAATAAAGCTCATGAACACCTCCTAGTGAGTATAATACTCACTATAAACCTAAGAAAAGTCAAGGCTTATTTTTCTTTGGATTGAAAATTCCTGTATTTCCCCTATAGAAATGGAGTTTCTTTGAGGTGACCTAAAATGGAAAATCCTAGTGAGTAAAATTTATCTCGAATTTAGGTAATTAGAGTGATATTTATAAAAAATTCATTTCGACGAATAGCACATCCTCTATTCCTGAAATTTACTATAATCTAAGGTTTTAAATCTTTGGAATTCATGATTTAAAACTAAAAAAGGTTCAAATAGACGCATAATAGGAATGTGTTTGTTTTACAATGTGTAAAGGAAGAATCATTAAAAATGGAAAGGAAATGCAGGAAGTTTTCTCTTAGGTGATTAGAATATTCGTGACCGTATGCAAAAAAAAATTTTTATATTTTTTGTAAATGGAGAAGTGTTTTTTCTTGACATACTTTTTGATAGACACTCTAAAAATTTAACAGAGTTTGATTAAAAAGCCAGGAGGCTATGCGTTAAAAAAATATCGAATTAATTTTTGGAAATGGTATTATAAAGAAGTTTAAAAAAGATTGGACATAGAAAATAAATTCCTGTAATTTTAAAAGTAATTTATGAACACAAAAAGTAAAATTTCACGTTCAAGGAGAGGGAAACGAAGAACCCACCAAAAAGTTTATAAGCCTCAAGTCAGAAAGTGTCCTAACTGTTCTTCTGAGACTCTGAGCCATACTGTGTGCTTTTCTTGTGGTTTTTATAGAGGACGACAAGTCCTTTCTCCAAAAACTGTAGAAGAAACGGAAGCTTAAAACACTTAAATTGTAGATTGTAGATGTATAAAACAAAAATCAAAGGTACAGGCTCTTATCTTCCTCAAGAAGTCATTACTAACAGTGATTTAGAAAAAATTGTAGATACCAGCAATCAATGGATTTTAGAAAGAACAGGTATTGCTCAAAGACATAAAGCAGGTGAGGAAAGCTGTAGTGATATGGCTTATAAAGCCTCTCAGAAAGCCCTTAAAGAAAGTGGTTTGAAAGCTAAGGACATCGGCATGGTGTTAGCAGCCACAATGACAGCTGATTACCGTATGCCTAACCTTTCATGCTTAGTGAAAAGAAAATTGGCACTTCCTTTTGAAGGAATGGCTTGGGATTTGTCGGCTGCTTGTACAGGTTTCGTTTATGCTCTGTCTGTAGCGGATCAATTCATAAAAACAGGAGCTGTTGAAAACTTGCTTGTCGTAGGTTCAGAAGTTTTAACATCAGTGACCAATTACAAGGACAGGGGTACTTGTGTCTTATTTGGTGATGGAGCAGGAGCTATGGTGGTGGGAAGAGGGGAAAAAGAGGAATCTTCTGAAATCTATAGCCATTATTCTTATTCTGATGGATCTCTAGGAGATCTGATTAAAATTCCTGCAGGAGGATCTTTAGAGCCCCTTACAGAAAAGAACGTGGGAAAAAATTTGGATAAAATTGTCATGAAAGGTAATGATGTATTTAAAAAAGCCATTCGCATCATGTCCATTTGTTGTGAAAACGTTTTGAAACAAGCCCCTGGTAATGATGTGGATTGGCTGGTCCCTCATCAAGCCAATATAAGAATTTTAAGAGGTCTGGCAAAAGAACTCAGGTTTCCAGAAAAGAAAGTAATTATAGAGATTAAAACAATGGGAAACAGTTCTGCAGCCACAGTTCCTTTAGCTTTTGATAAAGCTGTAAGAGATGGACGTATCAAAAGAGGTCATAACATTCTTATCACGGCTTTTGGAGGGGGTTTAACTAGTGGCAGTATTTACTTAAAGTATTAGGAGGAAGTAAATCATGAAAGCTTGGCTTTTTCCTGGGCAGGGAAGTCAGACACCAGATATGGGAAAATGGCTTTATCAAGAGTTTTCTTCTGTAAGAAAGCTTTTTGAACAAGCTAACGATACTCTTGGTCTTTTTTTTGAAAAACTACTTTTTGAAAGTTCAGAAAGTGAGTTGTCCTTAACTCAGAACACCCAACCTGCAATTCTTTTAACCTCTTATGCTTATACCCAAATTTTAAAACAAAGAGGGTTGAAACCAGAAGCCACAAGTGGTCATTCTGTAGGAGAGTACGGAGCTTTAGTAGCAAGTGATGTAATGGATTTTGAAGACGCTTTGAGAGTTGTTAGGAAGAGAGCAGAAGCTATGCAAAAGTCTTCAAAAGAACAAGGGTCTATGGTAGCTGTTTTAAAACGATCTTTAGAGGAGGTTAAAAAACTTTCTCAGAAATTCCAACTTGAAATAGCTAATTTTAACTCTCCTGAACAGGTGGTTTTGAGTGGTAAAACAAGCCATGTTCACAACATGATGAACTCTTTAAACCAAAAAGAAAAAATTTATTTTAAAGTTTTAAAAGTGTCAGCCCCCTTTCATTCTTCTTTTATGAAGCCTGCTAAAGAGGCTATGAAGCCTGTTTTAGAAAGTTTAACATTTAAAAAAGCTTCCTGCTATGTGGTTCAAAATTTTACAGCAAAAGCTGAAACAGATCCTGAAATTTTAAAAAAAAATTTAATAGAGCAAATTTCTTCTCCTGTTTTATGGACAAGTTGTATAGAGACCCTTTATAATTTAAAGATAACCTCTGCCATAGAAGTAGGACAGGGGAATGTTTTAAAAGGTCTTGTAAGAAAGATAAGGCCTAAGATGTTTGTTTATAGTTTTAATTCTTTAGAAGAGTTTAAAGCTTTTGAAAAGGAGTTGTTATGAACCATAAAGGTAAGAGATTTCTGATTACAGGGGCTAGTCGTGGGATTGGAGCTGAAATTGCTAAAACTCTATCTCAACAAGGAGCCAAACTAGCCCTGACTTACAATCGAAATGAAGACAAAATTAAAGACGTATTAATAGCATTAGAGGGAGAAGGGCATTTTTACACACAGCTTAACAACTCCTCCATACCATCCATTGATAAAACTTTTCAAATGGTTTTAGAAAAATTTGAAGGAAGGCTTGATGGTTTAGTTAATAATGCAGGGGCTACAAAAGATGGCCTTGTTTTAAGAATGAAAGAAGAGGATTTTGATAACATTTTAAAAACTAATCTTTATGGTAGCTTTGAGTGTACCAAAAGGGCTTTAACTCCTATGTTAAAAGCACGTTCTGGGTCTATTGTGAACCTCTCCAGTGTGGTTGCTCGTACAGGAAATCCAGGCCAAGCTAATTATGTTGCCAGTAAAGCAGGACTTGAGGGCTTTAGTCGATCGGTAGCTAAGGAAGTTGCTTCGCGAAACATTCGGATCAATTGTGTAGCACCTGGCTTCATTCAAACAGATATGACCACTCAACTCACTGAGAAGGTCAAAAAAGAACTTTCTTCTCTCATCCCTATGAAAAAATTAGGGACAAGCCAAGACATAGCTCATAGTGTGAGCTTTTTACTCAGTGAAATGTCTTGTTATATTACTGGACAAACCCTCCATGTTAATGGTGGAATGTACATGAATTAAAAAAAGGAGTTAAGTATGGAAGAAAAAGCTAAAAAAATTATTGCTGAGCAATTGGGAATAGAAGAAAATACTATTAAAATGAACTCTTCTTTTATTAATGATTTAGAAGCTGATAGTTTGGATTTTGTGGAACTCATTATGGCCATGGAAACTGAATTTGGAGTTTCTATTGATGAATCAGAAACAGAGAATATTAAAACAGTTCAAGATCTTATAGATTATCTTAAAAATAAAGGTTGTTAAACTTTATTATGCAGGAAAGAAGGGTTGTTGTTACAGGAATAGGTGCTGTAACCCCTCTAGGCCAAAATGTAGAAACAAGCTGGCGTCATCTTTTAAAAGGCCAGTCAGGAATTCAAACCTTAGACCATCTTCCTTCTGAAATGAAAGTCCGTATAGGAGGTGCAGTTGAAATTGATCCTCTCAATGTGGTGAGTAAAAAAGATGTTAAAAAAATGGATCGTTTTATTGTTCTTGCCCTTTATGCTACAAAAGAAGCTTTAAAATCCAGTGGTTTAGAGGAAATTGATGAAGCTCAAGCTCAAGTGACAGGTTCTATAGTGGGTGTAGGAATAGGAGGACTTCCTTTGATGGAAGCTCAAACAAAGTTTGTTCAAGAGGGTAATTTTAGACAAGTCACTAGTTTTTTGATCCCTGCTATGATTGCTAACTTAGCATCTGGTCAGATCACAATTCGTTACAAGCTTAAAGGACCTAATTACTCCATCACCTCAGCTTGTGCTTCAGGAAGCCACTCCTTAGGAGAAAGTTATCTTATGATTAAAAATAATAGATGTGATATGATGATTTCAGGGGGAACAGAAGCTTGTCTATCTCCTCTGGCTTTTTCAGGTTTCACTTCTATGAGGGCTTTGTCGACCAATTCTGATCCTAAGAGTGCTTCAAGACCTTGGGATAAGAATAGAGATGGTTTTGTGATGAGTGAAGGAAGTGGGATTTTTATTTTAGAAGAATACGAAAGAGCAAAAAAAAGAAAGGCTCCTATTTATGCTGAAATTGTAGGTTATGGATCCTCTTCTGATGGCTATCATATAACAAATCCCTCACAAGAAGGTGCTGTTTTAGCTATGACAAGAGCTTTAAGAGATGCTCATATCTGTTATGACAAGATCGATTCTATTAATGCTCACAGCACCAGCACCCCTTCAGGTGATCTGTCAGAAGCTTATGCTATAAAAAAGGTGTTTAAAGATCATAAAGTTTTAGTTAACAGTACGAAAGGTATGATAGGGCATACTTTAGGAGCTGCAGGGGCTATAGAAAGTATTGTGAGTGTTATGTCTTTAAAAAAACAAAAACTTCATCCTAATGTTAACTTAGATAGTCCTTTAGACGACTGTGTTTTAAATTTTATAGGTAAAGAGGCTCGAGATGTTAAAATTAATTATGTTCTTAAAAACAGTTTTGGTTTTGGAGGGACCAATGTAAGTCTTATTTTTAAAAAGTTGGGAGAAGTATGAAATTATTGATAGCCTCAGATCATGGAGGATTTCTTTTAAAAAAGAAGCTTATGGAAGTTGTAAATGAAATTCAATGGAAGGATTTAGGCTGTTATGATGAAGCTTCTGTAGATTATCCTGATTATGCTCAAAAGCTTTGTGAAGGAATTAAAGCAGATCAACAAAGCCCTCAAGGAGTTCTTATCTGTAAATCAGGTCAGGGTATAGCTATGACAGCTAACCGTTACCCTCATATAAGAGCAGCCCTTTGTTTTAACAAAACTTTAGCCCACCTTGCAAGACAGCATAACAATGCCAATGTTTTGTGTTTAGGTTCACAATTTGTGTCCTTAAAAGAAGCTCAAACTATTTTGACAGAGTTCTTGAAAACTCCTTTTGAAGGAGGTCGTCATGAAAGAAGAGTAAAGAAAATGAAAAAAATCAATATTAAGGGGGAGGATTTTTTGGTTTGAGTTTTTTAGAAAATACAGACAAAGAAGTTTTTGACTTCATTGAAAAAGAAAAACAAAGGCAGAGTTTAGGCCTAGAAATGATCGCTTCTGAAAATTACACTTCTTTAGCTGTCATGGAGGCTCAGGGATCGGAGCTTACTAACAAGTATGCTGAAGGTTATCCTCGTAAAAGGTATTATGGAGGCTGTGAATTTATTGATGAAATTGAGCAGCTTGCTATTGATAGAGCAAGAAAGCTTTTTTTGTGCGAACATGCAAATGTGCAGGCTCATTCAGGATCTCAAGCCAATATGGCAGCTTATATGGCTTACTTAGAGCCCAGGGATAAGATTTTAGGGATGTCTCTTTCTCATGGAGGGCATTTAACACATGGAAGTCCTGTGAATTTTAGTGGTCGTTTGTATGAAGCTGTTTCTTACGAACTTCATCCAGAAACTTTGCTTTTAGATTATGATCGTATTCGCACTTTAGCTTTAAAACATAAGCCTAAAATGATTATAGCAGGTTATAGTGCTTATCCTAGAGTTTTAAACTTTAAAATCTTTAGAGAGATTTGCGATGAAGTAGGAGCTTTTTTACTTGTGGATATGGCTCATTTTGCAGGGCTTGTAGCTACAAAACTTCACCCTTCACCAATTCCTTATGCTCATGTGGTAACATCCACAACTCATAAAACGTTAAGAGGTCCTAGGGGAGGGCTTATTTTATGTCAAGAAAGTGAATCAAAAAAAATTAACTCTAAAATCTTTCCCTGCCTTCAAGGAGGACCTTTAGAACATGTGATTGCAGCTAAAGCAGTAAGTTTTAAAGAAGCTTTAAACTCAGAATTTACAGTTTATATGAAACAAGTTTTAAAAAATGCAAAAGTTTTAGCAAAAAACCTTCTTTCAGAAGGTTTCGATCTTGTCACAAAAGGGACAGATAACCATTTAATACTTATTGATTTAACGAATCTTAAAAAGATAACAGGAAAAAATGCTGAAGAGGCTTTGGATAAAGCCGGCATTACTGTAAACAAAAATACAGTCCCTTATGAAAAAAGAAGCCCCTTTATCACAAGTGGCATTCGTGTTGGTACCCCTGCTTTGACCACAAGGGGAATGAAAGAAAATGAGATGAAGCAAATTGCAAAATGGCTTGCTTTAATTTTAAAAGATTTTAAAAATGAAAAGCTTCTAGAAAAAATAAGAAATGAAGTCAAAGAATTATGTGGAAATTTTCCTTTTTATTCTTGATTTTTCTTGGTTGCAGTTCTTCTCAACCTCCCTATCGTTATTTACCTTATGATTTAAAACTTCAATGGCCTGTGAAAAGAGCAAAATTCATTCGTGGATTCAAGAAAAGCATTTACCGTTCACAACGTCATGAAGGTATTGATTTAGCTGCTCAAAGAGGAACTCCTATTTTGGCGGCCCATAAGGGGGTTGTGATCTTTGCAGGTAAACGTTATAGAGGTTATGGAAAAATGATCATTTTAGAAAAAAAACCTTGGGCGACTTTATATGCTCACTTGGATAAAATTTATGTGAAAACAGGACAAAAAGTGAAAAGAGCAGAAGTTATCGGTCTTATGGGGAGTACAGGTCGAGTAAAAGGAGTGCACCTTCACTTTGAATTGATGATTGATAAAAAAGTTATAAACCCAATGGATTATTTAGTGCTACTTTGGTAAGTGAATTAAGTTGTGCTATAATAGGCTCAAAGATACCTAAGGAGGGGTTGAGTATGAGATATTCAGAGTTAAAAAAATAAAGAAGAGTCTTTCATCTTTTGTTTCCGTGTTTTCTTCGGAACTGGGGCGTTCTGATCGGCATCGTTGTTGCCATGACTATCTTTCAGGTTTGATACTTGATGGGGAACGAAAGTCCATTCAGCCCATATCTCAACGTTTAAAGAATGTGAGTTATGATTCTCTTCAAAATTTTGTTAAAGACAGTCCTTGGGATCATCGTTCTGTAATGAAAAAGCTTTTTGCAAAATCTCTTAAAGACCTAAAGTTAAAAAAGGGCGTTCTTATTTTTGATGACACTACTTTTCCTAAAAAAGGCAAACATTCTGTTGGTGTTGGAAGACAATACTGTGGAGCGAGTGGAAAAGTTGATAATTGCCAAACTCTTGTGTCTTGGCAGTTCGCAACAAAAAAGTTTCATGTTCCTGTTTGTGCCGAGCTTTATCGTAAGTCGGTTTTTTAACAGCCCTTGACTTCTACTGAGGAGGATATTTCTTAGATTTTAAAGGAGAAGTTTTTATTGATCTTGTTGTAAAACGGCGTTGTAAGACGTTTTCCTAAGGCCTTCCCCGTTACAAAAGTATTAGAGAAGTTCTTAAAAGAATAATTCTTAGTTTTTTTTCGTAATTTTGATTTTTTTTGTGCTTTATTCTTTAAGAACGAAGCTCACTTGTATACTCAAAAGGCGTTTTAATAGGTATCTTATCGAGGGAGTTTCCCACAACCATTAAAATATAGTCCTTAGGATCTAACTCCACCTTCTTACAACTTTCCACAATACTGTAAAGTACTGATGCTGTTTCAGCTCCTCTCTGAGTCCTTGACCCATGAAAGTTCTTTCTTCCCATCACAGAATGTCGAATCGTTCTTTCTGCTTCATTGTTTGTCATAGGAATTTTCTCATTTTCTAAAAATAAATTTAAGCCATCCCAGTGATTAAAGCTATAATCAATAGCCTTTTTTAACCCACTCTCAGGACGAGCTTCTCCATAAAGTTTATAATACAGATCTTGCAGAGAAAGAACTAAATCCTTTGATTCTGTTTGTCTTAAATTTTTGAGCTCTTCATAAGTTTTTGCCTTTGATTCAACTTTAAAAATCTTCCCCATAAGCTTTAATACTTTTCCACACTCCTCAGGGTAATTCTGTTCTATGTCAATAAACTTTCTTATCACTGAGACCAGCAAAAAGCAAGATCAATTCCCTTTTCACCCTTAAAATGTGTTTTATAACTAGCGTAGCCATCTGTTAAAATAGGCCCCTTATAAGAGCCTAAGAGTTCTTTAACAGGGCTCTACTAAAGTAATAAAAACTTCCTCCCTGATGACTTATAACAAACATGTAGCCGTCCTTTTGATGTGAATTATTAATAGGCCATGGAGTTTCATCAATATGAATCGTTCTGTCTAGTTTAAGAAGTTCCTCTTTGATCTTTTCTCTCACAGGCTCTAAATAACAACTCACAAAATAACAAAGATTATAAAGAGTTCTACAATTCACCTTCAAACCATCTGATTCCATCATTCTTCTTACTCTCTCTAAAGGAAGGTGATACAAGTACTTTTGACTCGCTACTTCTACCGCAAATTTTGGGGAGTACTTAGATCCTGGAACAATTTTCTTAGGAACAGGAGCTGATACTATGATCTCTTTTTCTCCCACTTTGCTTGCCTTCAGACGGTACTTCTAAAGATGATACTTCTTTCTAACATAGCTTCTTACATGAACATCAACCTCTCCTGACACGTCTTGAATCTTTAATTCCTCCCACTCACTGTCCTTAGGATAACCATACTGCTGTGCTATATCAGAAAGTTCTTCGTCTGTGAGCTTATGATCTACTCTTATCTCTTTTAAGGCCTTCACCTCCCCTTCTTTAGGAGCAGGAACTAAACTCTCAGATTCAAGAAGAATTGTCTTTTTAAGCTTCTTTCTACTACGAAAAGATAGTTTTCTTTTTTCACTGGATTTTCCAAATACTATTTTCTTGAACTTACTAAGTAGCTCATCATTAAAAAGCTTTAATTGATCTTCTTTGGCCTTTTTCTTCTTAAGCTCATTTACCTAAATTCGGTGTTAAAAATATACACTACAGTTGTCATTTTACAAGGTGTTTATCCACGGCTTTGAGTATTTTTTCTTGAGATTTACTCAATGTGACTATTTTAGAGAACATATGGCGTTTTTTCTTGTCCTCCATATAAACTTTGTACACACTTCCCAATTCTTTTAGTGCTTCTTCAGGAGATATCTTAAGATTGTTTAAACTTAACTTTAGAACGGACAGCAAAAGATAGGATAAATAACATATAAAAACATGAGCGATAACTCGGTTATACAACCAATGTCGAATCGGACGCAGATGAGTGATTCCTTTTAAAGTCTTAAATGCTTTTTCTATAATATCTTTGTCAAAATATAATTTTAACATGTCTCTGTCAGGGATATTTTTTGTAGAAAATAAACAAAAATAGCCGTCAAATTCTTCTGCCTTTTCTAATTCTTGTTTTCTAATTCTTCCTTGAGACGTCAAGTATTTTTCTAAGCCCGTCTTTATAGGCTTTCCTTGAAGAATTTGGTTTTGAGCATGTTCTATCTCATGGTGACGGGATTCTTTTATCTCTACTTTTCTGCGCTCATTGAAACAAATAGCCAACTTCCCTTTTATCTTACCTAGCTTATAAGGAAAGCTCTTGATATAAAAAGTGTTTTTACCAAGCCTTGCCATGTTAGAAACATGACTTATAGGTTTTGTCTTTAGGGCTTTTCTAAGCACTTTTTTTTCTCGATCTTTTAAAGGAAGACCACATAAGCTATTCCACCCCAAGCCTTTTATCCCCTCTATATTCTGTCGAGATGTTACCCCTCTGTCTGATACAAAAACACCTGAGCGAAGATTATAGCTAGAAAAACTTTTAATAAGAGAAAATAGAGCCTTACTGTCATGTATGTTTCCATTGAAGGTTTTATGAAAAACGGGGATGCCTTCCTTTTGAGTTGTTGCAAGGCCTATTTGAATAAGAGGCTTTGATTTCCCATCCTTGCTTTTTCCAAGCTTAGCAAGCTGGCATTTTGTCCCATACAAATAAGTATTGGTCACATCATAAACGATTCCCTTTGTGGACAGATCATATATATTTTTGGCTCCTCCCGGGAATCTGTGGGTGAAAAGTAGTAGAAATCCCCCAAAAAGGCTCATATTAATCAAAGTAAGAGTAAGACATCCTATCTTGTATTTTTGAGTTCTTTGAGGCCCTTACTGGCCTCTATCACCTCCGGTGATTGAACTCAAAAACATTCATTTTATTTGCTTTTATTTGCTGTATTACATTAAAATTTTAAAAAAGAAGCACCTACTTCCCAGATGCCTTAAAATGTTATTCAAAAAAAAAAAAAGGAGGGAAGAGATGCTTTTGAAGACTATACTAAATGATTGTTTAAGATGGAAGTCTTTTGTGTACGAAGACATTTATTTTTCAAAAGATAGAAAGTCAATTAATGTTCCTATTAAGGCTCGTAAAAATGGCCAAGCTTTTTGTAGTGTTTGTAAGAAGCCCTGTTCAGTGTATGACAGCAGTAAATCATCACGGGACTTTGAATCCCTTCCTATTTTAAGTTACAGGGTGTTTTTTGTTTATTTTGTAAGAAGAGTTAATTGTTCTTGCTGTGGAGTAAAAGTTGAGTATTTACCTTGGGCAGATGGGAAGAAAAACCTAACAATTTTTTACATGAAGTACTTAGCTGACTGGTGTCGTCACCTGTCTTGGAAAGAGGTTTCTTGTAAGTTTCATGTCAGTTGGAATCAGGTCTATGCTTCGGTAGAATGGGTCGTAGAATATGGTTTAAAACAAAGGGTTTTAAAGGGAATACAAGCTATAGGTGTAGATGAAATACAATGGAAAAAGAACCATCAGTATCTCACCTTAGTCTATGAAATAAGCAAAGAAAGTGTTCGTTTGCTATGGATAGGAGAAAAAAGAACAGAAAAGAGTTTTAGAAAATTCTTTGATTTACTAGGAGAGAAGTCAAAAGATATACGGTTTGTGTGTTCTGATATGTGGAAGCCTTATTTAAAAGTCATAAAGGAGAGGGCAAGTGGAGCTTTACACATATTAGATCGGTTTCATATCGTAGCAAGACTCAATAAGGCTTTAGACGAAGTGAGAGCTTCAGAACACAAAAAAATGAAAGAAGACGGGTATGAACCCCTTTTAACAAAAGCTAGATGGCCCTTGTTAAAAAATGCAGAAAATTTAAAATCTTATGAAAAAGTAAAATTAAGGCATTTAATACAGTACAATTTAAAAAGTATCCGCTGTTATTTTTTAAAAGAAGACTTCCGACAGTTATGGACCTATGTTTCACCAACTTGGGCTGGTAAATTTATAGACAGTTGGACGAGACGAGTCATGCTTTCAAAAATTGAACCTATGAAAAGAGAAGCAAAAACCATACGAAGACATAAGCTACTTATTCTTAATTACTTCAAGGCTAAAAAAACCTTCTCCTCAGGGATTGTAGAGGGTTTAAACAACAAAGTAAAACTCACTATGAGAAAATCTTACGGCTTTAGAACCTCTAAAGCTATAAAAATCGCCTTATATCATAACCTTGGAAAACTGCCAGAACCTCCGGGAACCCACAGATTCTTTTGAGGAGGCAAGTTTTTTATATTGGTGCAAATTCCTACAATTCCATACCACTGACAATCCTCTAATACTTTATCCTTATTCAGTCGAGTAGAGCTTTTAACTTTCTCTAAATATTTACTCATTCCTCTGTTTTTAATCAGTTTCTCTGTTTGAATGTCTCCCTTTGAGTTCTGCGCTTTTGTGATCATTTCAAGTATCTTTTCTCTTTTTTTTCTATCATGAGCTGACCTTTTCTCAGAGTGAATCACAAAGACATCTTTTTGTTCATAAGAAAATTTAAAAACCCTCTTATCTTCATTGATTGTACTATAATTTTTTTTGTCTAAAATTTCTTTCTTTATCTTTTCAGACATCTTCCTCAAGGGACAGGATATAATACCATTTCCAAAAATTAATTCGACATTCTTTTAACGCATAGCGTCCTGGCTTTTTGATCAAACTCTGTTAAATTTTTAGAGTGTCGAAAAAAGATTTAGTTACACAAATTCAAGGGTATGATTTTCTAGCTACTTACAAAGTAGAAAGAAGTGCCAACATCAAGATAAAACTCCAAGCTTTGCAGCATATGCAAGAAGGAAAATCGATTCAAGAAACAGCAGGTATGGTTTTGTATCACCGTCACAGTATCAAATCTTGGTTACAGTCTTTTTTTGTAGACTTTGATTACGAGGGATTGATAGATCGAGAAGGCAGAGGGCGCAAGCCTCGTTTACCAGTGACAGAAGAAGAGAACTTCAAAATCAAGTTAGATGAAATTCAAGACAAGAGAGAAGGAGGAAGCATAGGAGCAAAGGGAATACAGGAACTTTTAGCAAATGAATTTGACTGTTGCTATTCTCTTTCTGGGGTTTATGCTCTTTTAGACCGTCTTAATATTGTATGGATCAGTGGTCGTTCTCTTCATCCTAAAAGTTCACAAGAAGCTATGGAACAGTTTAAGGAACATTTTCCAGAAGAGGTGGAGAAAATAAAGGAAAAGATTCAGACTCATAAAATAGAGATTTGGTGGCAGGATGAATGCAGAATAGGCCAGCAAGGTTCTTTAAGCAGGATTTGGGCAAGAAAAGGCACACGACCTAGAGTTGTGAGACAAAGACAATTTTTATCCACTTATATTTTTGGAGCAGTTTGTCCGGATAAAGATAAAGGCTGTGCTTGGGTTTTACCGGAATGTAATTCAGGGATGATGCAAATTCACTTAGATAAGATATCTAAAAATATTCAAGAAAACTATCATGGAATTGTTTTAATGGACAGAGCCAGTTGGCATACCACAGAGACTTTGATAGTTCCTAAGAATTTATCCCTGATGCCTTTACCTCCTTATAGTCCAGAATTAAATCCCATGGAACAAGTCTGGCAACAATTACGAAGGATCAAATTATCGAATGCATGTTTTAAAAACTATGACCATATACTGAATACTTGTTGTGAGGCCTGGAATACTTTTTGCGATCAGGAGGGCAGGATTAAAAAATTATGCACTCGATCTTGGGCAAAACAACAAGATGAATCAAGCTTGTAAATTAATTTGAACCTATAAATTAAATTGCGTAACTGATTTTTTTCATTTTACATCTTAACCTCACTTTTTTACACTTATTTTAACCCATCAATCGATTCACACAACAATAGATATACATAAAATAAACATATCTTATGAAAACTCAACCTCCCTTCAAAAAAAACTTTTTTAAAGCCTCCTAATTGAAACTTTTCCTTAAGTCAATTTTAAAATTTTAAATTTGAACATAAAAATGTCGAATTAATTTCTGTAATTGGTATAATATACTCCATGGAAAAGGAACTGCTATCAAAATAAGAGAGATTTTTTTTTGAAAACATTGCCTTATCTGCTGTCACTCTTATCTTTTTTAAATTGTATTTTTTCTGGGTCTTCTCAAGACAAGGTATGAAGGTCTTTGTTTCTGACATATTTCCAGGGTAAATCTCATAATTTATGGGAAGACCATCCGTATCTGTCATAAGGGCTAAAACAACCTGGACCCCCTTAAACTTAGCATCTTTACTGTAACCAAAGGTTTTTATATCACTCTCTATGATGCTCTCAAAATAAGGTGGTTACGTCAAAAAGTAAGACCTCCATGCCTTGACTTCGTTTTAACATCACACCAGAAAGCTTTGACTTAAGTCTCTCCTCCGAATTTGAAAGATGATCCATCATCTTTAAAACTTGATCATGAGTAAACTTTTCCTGAAAGCGGTTTAAAATTAAATCAACAGCTCTTAACTTACTTGAAGGCTCTAAAAACCTTGCAAGAACACAGCACTTGAGAAGGGCATTCCAATGCTTATCTTTTCTTGTACCTTGGATTAATTTCTGTAATTGGTATAAGACATGAACTCTCTTCTATAAATACAATTGTCATCACAATCAAGAGGTTTAGGGTAAGAGGGTTTAAGGCTTAAAAGAAGCTCCTCCAACCACTTCCCTAAATTCACTTTAAAACTTTTTAGAGGCTGAAAATAAGACAGATCTTTTTTTTTCCTGCAATCACCAAGTAAATGACGCTCTGAAAAATGGGAGTTCTGAGAAGGAGGGGACCAAATTTCGCAAAAAACTTTCTCTAAAGGCTCTTCATAAGCCCTCAAACAGACTACACATTCTAAAGGAAAAGAGGTTTTTATCTCACCTGAAACCTCATAAACCCTTGATAATGGACTAATAGTAAAGGTGATTTCGTAATCCTTAGGGTAAGGAATAACTTTTCTGATATAGGGGTCAATGAGAAAGGAGACTTTTTTTGAAGAAAAACAAAAGCTTTCTTCCTTTTGAGACATTCTATTGAGAAAGATAAAAGGCAGTTTTGATGACATCCTTATTTTTTAAGCTCTTTGTAGGAAAAAGTCAAAAAAAAGGGGAGTTTGAGCTAAAATTTCGCTAAAATTCAAAGACTATACAGACTAGGAAAAACTTCTCATACGAGATGTGAAGCTATTAAAAAGGTTTTTAATCATAAAAACTTTTAAGATTCTTCGCTAAGATTTAAGAATCCTTAGGTTTTTAAATAATACCCCCCAAATCTTTTGACTCATCTGTTATCAAAAAGGCCTTTTGGAAGTTTTTTTAATAAATAAACTCCTTTATCTTCCTTTTTCCTGTTATAAAGACTTGCTCTAAAGACTAATTTTTTTTATGATTTTGTAAAGTAAGGGAGAGCATATGGTATTTGATACGATGGATGAGTTAGGTGGTGGCCATGAGGAGGTTCTTTTTATCAATGATAAGAAGATTGGACTTAAGGGTATTATTGCGATCCATAACACCACCTTAGGACCTGCTTTAGGTGGCCTTCGTATATGGAACTATGAGAACGAAAAAGAAGCTCTTATTGATGTATTACGTCTTTCTAAAAGCATGACTTATAAAGCAGCTGTAGCAGGTCTTAACTTAGGAGGAGGAAAAGCTGTGATCATAGGAGACCCTAAAGCTAAGTCAGAGGCTTTACTTCGAAGTTTTGGAACTTTTGTAAATTCTTTAAATGGCCTTTACATTACAGCAGAAGATGTGGGAACTACGGTCAAGGATATGGAATATATCTTTATGGAAACCCCTTATGTTACGGGAATCCCTGAAGTTTTTGGAGGTTCTGGAAATCCCAGTCCCCATACAGCTCATGGGGTTCTTATGGGCATCAAAGCCTCTGTGAAAAGAAAACTTAAGACCGATTCTCTAGAAGGAGTACGTGTAGCAGTTCAGGGCTTAGGGCAGGTGGGAAGTTTTTTAGTTCAATATTTAGTGGAAAAAAAGGCTAAGGTAATTATCAGTGACATCAACGAGAACAGAACACAAGATATAGCAGAAAAGTATGGATTAGAGGCTACAAAACCTGAGCATATTATTTCCGCAGAATGTGATGTTTTTGCTCCCTGTGCTTTAGGTTCCGTCATTAACGACAGAACCATAACACAATTAAAGGCCTCAATTGTGGCAGGAGGAGCAAACAACCAATTAGCTGATGAAAAAAACCACTCTAAAGCTCTTGAAGAGTTAGGAATCCTTTATGCTCCTGATTTTGTAATCAATGCTGGAGGTCTTATGAATGTTTTTGCTGAACTTGAAGGTTATTCTACTGTGAGAGCTAATGAAAAGACTTTGAGAGTTTATGATAACTTAATGAAAGTCTATGATTTAGCGAAAAAGAAAAACATCACCTCTCACCAAGCAGCCTTTGATGTAGCAGAGCAAAGAGTGAAATACATAGCAAACCTGAGAACTCATCATCAAGGACGTATTTCACGCTCCTTTGCTAACTTAAAGGAAATGAAGCAGAGGTTAAAGTAATGTCGGAAAAAAAACACGTTCTTTTAGAAGATAAACTAGTTCATTTTTTACAACAAAATAGAACTCACATTGTGATTATCTTTGTTCTTATCTTATTGTCTTGTGTTCTTTTTTATGGTCTTCAGTATAAAGAGACAGAGGCTCAGAAAAACGTTTTCGAAAAAGTTTATTTTCTCCAAAAAGCTCATAAAGATCATATAAAGAAAACCTTTCAAAAAACTCCTACAGATAAAGAGTGGTTAAAGGAATCCCAAAGCTATATCTCTAATCTGGAACGTCTTTTTGAAACTTACCCCGATCAAAATGCTACCTTTCAAGGAGTTTTGCATCTAGCTTCCATGCTAAGACGTTACAAACAAGAACAAAAAGCCTTAGAGCTTATTGATAAAACCATAAAACATATTCCAGAAGAAAACTTTCTTTACAGTCTTTTCTATCTCTTTAAAGCAAGCCTTTTTGAAGATAGAAAGGAAACCAAAAAAGCCCTTTTACAATACGAACACATTTTAAATAGAAAACAACTCTTTTTTTCTCACCCCGAAGCTTTATTAAGGAAAGGGTTCCTGTACTGGAAGCTAGGGGATACAAAAAAATCAGAACAAATTTTAAGAAAGCTTTTGAAGCTCTCTAAAACAGACAAACAATACGCCCCTTGGTCATCTTACGCAGAAGCTTATTTAAAAATGTTTTTATTAAAATCTAAAAAACCCTTATGAAATTCATCTTTTTTTTCTTTTTGAGTTCTTTCTTGTTAACAAGTTGTTCTTCTTTTAAAAACTTCTTTAAAGTTTCTGGATACGAAGCTCTCGAATTTCAAGAAATTGAATTCCAAACCCTCTGGGTTCAAAACATAAACTCTATAGATAAGTATCATATTATTGTGGGTTCTTCCTATCTTAGCTTTTCTCCTCAAAAAGAAACCTTCGTTGTAAGTAATGGTTCAAATAAGCTATTAGCCTTTGAAGTAAAGACAGGGAGAAAAGTATGGGAATTTGCTATTTCAGGGGGGGTTGAAGGAGAGCCTGTTATTAGTGAAAAAAGAGTATTTTTAGGAGGAAGAGATGGTGTTTTTTATGTAATTTCTTTAGATACAGGAGAAAAGATCTGGTCTTATAAAACAAAAAGTACTTCTGTAAGTTCTCCTTGGGTGACTAAAAAACGGGTTTATTTTCAAACTTCTTTAGGAGAAGTATACTCTCTTGATAAAAAAACAGGAAAAAAAGTATGGGAAAGATCAGAGAGGATTGAAAATAACCTTTCTGTTAAAGGTATAGGAAGACCTTTTTTTTATAAGGGAAAACTTCTTGTGGGCTTTCAAAATGGTATCATTAATGCTTATCGAGCTGTTGATGGAATTTTGTTATGGTCTCAAAGTTTAAAGTCTGAAAATCAATCCCTTCCCCTTTTAGATGTAGATGCAACACCTGTAGTATTTCGCTCTAAGGTCTTTGTATCTAATTTTGACAGCTATTTATACTGTTTAAATATTTCAACAGGTAGAGTTTTATGGAAAAAACCTTACGGGAGTGCTTTTTCTGTCACCTTAGACTCTCAAAAAGGACTCATTTATCATTCGACTTCTAGAGGAGAAGTTGTGGCTTTAAATCTATCAGGAGATCTTATCTGGTCTTACAAAACAAAAGGTATTGCTTTAGCTCCTGTTATAGGAAAAAAGCACCTTTGGGTGGGGGAGTTTCAAGGTGCTCTCAAAGCTCTCAGTTTAAAAGACGGAAAACTAAAAGCTTTTATGAATCCAGGAGAGGGGCTTGTCTCTCCTCCAGTGATTTTGGATTCAAAAAAAATCTTCTTTCTTTCTAAAAGAGGTAACGTCTTTAACCTTAAATTTTAGCTATGATTTGTGAAAAATAAGGTTTTTAAACACTTTTTATTTCTTTGCAATTATTTTCACATATAGTGCTTCCGTTTAAGTTTTCCGTTTTTTTGAGTTGAGGTCTAGTTTTTATTCTAAGGTCTTGATAAAAAGTCATTTGTTTTTAAAAATAGATTCCATGTTTTCCTCCAGATTTTTATCCTTTTCAAGCTTTCTTACGTTTTTACTCAAAAGTTTAAAAGTCTCAAAAGAGTGTTGAATGAAAAAAGGTGTTTCATCCACAATAAAAATGAGCTTGTCATGATCTTCTTTTTCTAAGAGCTGGTGAGAGAACTCACTCATCACAGCCGACATGACAGCTAAAGAGGTATCCCTATCTTGAGCTGTCATAATTTCACTAAAGTTAAAATAATTGCCTCCTCAAAAGAATCTGTGGGTTCCGGAGGTTCTGGCAGTTTTCCAAGGTTATGATATAAGGCGATTTTTATAGCTTTAGAGGTTCTAAAGCCGTAAGATTTTCTCATAGTGAGTTTTACTTTGTTGTTTAAACCCTCTACAATCCCTGAGGAGAAGGCTTTTTTAGCCTTGAAGTAATTAAGAATAAGTAGCTTATGTCTTCGTATGGTTTTTGCTTCTCTTTTCATAGGTTCAATTTTTGAAAGCATGACTCGTCTCGTCCAACTGTCTATAAATTTACCAGTCCAAGTTGGTGAAACATAGGTCCATAACTGTCGGAAGTCTTCTTTTAAAAAATAACAGCGGATACTTTTTAAATTGTACTGTATTAAATGCCTTAATTTTACTTTTTCATAAGATTTTAAATTTTCTGCATTTTTTAACAAGGGCCATCTAGATTTTGTTAAAAGGGGTTCATACCCATCTTCTTTCATTTTTTTGTGTTCTGAAGCTCTCACTTCGTCTAAAGCCTTATTGAGTCTTGCTACGATATGAAACCGATCTAATATATTCAAAGCTTGACTTGCCCTTTCCTTTATGACTTTTAAATAAGGCTTCCACATGTCAGAGCACACAAACCGTATCTCTTTTGACTTCTCTCCTAGTAAATCAAAGAATTTCCTAAAACTCTTTTCTGTTCTTTTTTCTCCTATCCATAGCAAACGAACACTTTCTTTGCTTATTTCATAGACTAAGGTGAGATACTTATGGTTCTTTTTCCATTGTATCCTGAAATCTGTTAATTTTGGTACTAGGTTTCAGGAAAGTTTCCCTACTTTCAAGGAAACAGCAATAAAAGTGCTTGGGAGGTGAGGCCTTTAAGAGAATCAAGAGGTCCAAAGGCACCTTTATTGGGAGGAGATGTATTAAAACAGCATACCGATTCGTAACTGCTCACCTACATTGTTCAGTTATCCCTAACTTTAGACCTGTTTTAAGATAAAAGTCTTGTTCTTACAGATTTTCTTTTAAATACTTTTTTCAAATGACAATAAATAAGACCTCCATCAGAAATGAGATTGAAAATATAAGAAGTGACTTTGATAAGTTTGCAAAGAAAGGTTCTGTGCCTACTGAAATTTCTGTGATTGTTGAATCTCTCTTTAAGGTTGTGAACATTCTGATTGTTGTGTTTTTAGAAAAACAGGTTTGAAAAAATTCCAGCAACAGCGGTCTTCCTCCTTCGCAAGATTTTAGTCGTCAAGGGAATCGTAATAAGAAAGCTAGTGGGAGTCAAAAAAAGGGCTCTAGACTTGATAACAGTAAAGACACAAACAGTGAGGAGACTGTCTCTCCCTCAGAGTGTTCTCAGTGTGGGATGTTTTTAAAGACAGCAGAGGTAAAAAGCCTTGAGAAGCGTAAAAAGATTGATATTTTTTATGAAATTCAGACCCATACTGTAACTTCCTGAATTCTGTGGATTTTGGTACTAGGTTTTTATTCGGCCCTCGTAATGCGTCGCATTAGTCAGAGGGGATTTTACAACTTAAAGCTGTGTGGGATTTCCCGAGTCACATTAAAAGCTTTATAAAGGCTCTTTTGCTTACCGGACAACTCTCCTAATCTTGTTTGTCCTGTGGCCAATTTATAGAACTTTAATTTATCTAAAATTTTATAGACCTCTGTTTTTGAAAATTTCTTGTACAGATTCTTTTCTTTCATCACATTGTTTATGTGAGAGATTAAGTTGCGACTATTACAACTTAGAAAAAATGGTTGCAAAACAAAGAAAGGTCGCTTAAACATGAAATCGCCCTCTAACTAATTCCACCGAGAAATGGGACATCCTCTGATTTTACCCTACTCCTTTTTTCAAGAATATTGTGCTTAAAAGATCTAAATAATCTTTCTATCCCATCTCTACTGCGATAAAGCGATAACACATCCTTCCGATCTAAGCCCCTTTCATTTGTAATAAAAATAAACTTTCCCATTTTCATAACTGCCTCTTTGAGGAAAACTTCATCTCTTTCTTTTTATAGGAATTCTTGCAGCAGTTGCCATTCCTGCATTCGATGGGTTTAGAAAAAAAGCACGAGACGGTGAAGCTAAAACTAACTTAGGGGCTCTTTATACAGCAGAAAAAGCGTACTTTTATGAACAAGGCGATTATTGTAATAACTTGGATTTGATAGGTTTTGGAAAACCCGAGGGAACGCAATATTTTTCTATCGGATTTAAGGCGAGTGCTGTAGTGGGAACATGCCCAGCAACAGCGGCTGCTGCTGCAAAACACGACTCTACTCATGCTACCGGCACTAAAAGGGCTCCTGGACCTGCATGTGAACACACAACTACAACCTTCAAAGCTGGAGCTTTTGGAAATCACACAAGCAATAAGCTTGATAGTGTTGGAACAAATTGGCAGATGGATAATCTTAAAATTTTAAAATCAAATGGCGCAGGAGCTGACTGTACTTAATCTGAAAACCTTTCTAGAACCCCCTTTTTAGAAAAAGGGGGGTTTATTTATAGTAGGTCTTTTTTTACTTCAAAACTCTTAAACTTTCCACTGCTAGAACTTCTTTCACGCTCTACTTTATGAGTGATATCTTAGCTATTTTAGTGAGAAGTCGTGATTTCCGTCGTGAGTTTTTCATTCCAAGTGTTCCTGCTAGAATTCTTTTTTTTAAATTTTAAAAAATTTTAAAATTCAACTACCAGTATCCTTTTGATCCTAAAGTTCATTTTGTCTGTAAAGACGTCGTGATCTGTCGTGATGGAGATGAACCTAAAGAGTTCATTTCATACATCTGAGCTGTTTTTTCTGCCATATCCGAGTTAATGAGAGCCACCACTTTTGCATACCTTTGAGTCATAGCTTGATCCTTATGCCCAAGACTTGCTTGGACAGCTGAGAGGCTTTTTGTCGCCATTAAAGCCATTGTGGCATAAGTATGACGACAAATATGAGTTCCTCTCCAAGGAAGATTGCAGGTCTTAAAAGACTTATCAAAGGCCCAACGAATGGTAGTGTAAGGAACGACTTTTCCTTCTGAAGAGTAAAACACAAGAGGATTATTAGATTCCTCTTTCATTTCATACAAAAGCTCTATGAGCTTTTCAGGAAGAGTTAAAACTCTTACAGAAGTCTTAGTCTTTGTGGTTTCTAGAATTTGAGGTTTTTCAGAAGACCAGTCAGCTGTTCTAACAACTCTTGCAAAACGATTCTTAAAATCAATTTCACTCCACATAAGTCCACAAGCTTCACTTACTCTCGCTCCTGTTAAAATCATAAACTGAGCTAAACGGTAATAAACAGGGTTTTGAATCTTCTTAAGTTCGTTAAGCCAAGCCCTCACCTCTTCAGGTTTAGCAAAGTAATCTGGCCTTTTCACCTTAGATTCTCGCTTCTTCACATAACACCGATTTCTATGACCACGAACAATAGGAAAGCTAAAGCTTGGATCAAGGTAGTTTCTCCACCAGTGAAGAACAGAGCCAAGACGCCTTAACTCTATTCTAAAAGAATGGCGGTTGACAGTGTTTTTAAAGCTTCTAAAAAGCCAGTCAATCCAAGTGTCAATACTGACATGGTCTATATCTGACATTTTTGTTTTTGCTAAAGGACTTTGTAGAAAAAACCTCTCGCAAAGAAGTTGAATCTTCTTTTGACTGGAATCTCTTAAAGTAGGAACATACTCTTTAAGATACCTTCTCACACAGTCTTCAAAGAAAAGTTCTCTTAACTCTTCTTGAAGAGAAACTCTTCCTTCTTGAAGACGTTTTTTTTCCTTATCGTGCCATATACAGGCTTCTGTTTTTGTTTGAAAGCTTTTTGCTTTCAGACGAATTCCTCTTACATAAATTTCTGCTTGATATGTTATTTTATTTTTCCTTTTACGTTTGGTTATTGACATGATTTCTCCTTTTGTTGAAGCCATCTATGGATACTGTCTTTAAGAAAGTAAGTCCTTCTTCTGAACTGAATAAAGGGGATTTGTCTTAAACTCACCCAATTTTTAATCGTTCTAGGAGACAGCCCAAACGCTAAGGCTAATTCCTCTACGGTTATTAAATTGTCAAAGAACAGGCCCTTTTTTTGAGGGCGAATAGTGTTCTCTAAACTACTACCTTTTTTAATTGGTTTCAATTCTTTTTTATCCATTTTTTTCTCCTTTCAAAATATGGCGAAGAAGCTTAAAAAACTTCCTCATTTGGTTTCTTCTAAGAACTCTGACTTTTCCTCACTGAATATGATGAATTTACGCACTCAAAAAAGTGTCGTAAATTTTACTTTTCTTGCTTTGCATTATGCTACTCCTTTCATGATTGATTTGTTATTTGTTTTTTGACCTTTTTTTTTACTCCTTTCTCGGCCATTAAAAAAACTCAAGTTAAACTTAAAAAAACAAAAATTTTTTAACCTGATAGAGAAAATTTTTAATTTAAAAGTTCTAAAAATTTTCTCTATTTTTTCCTCCTCTCACACCCCCCTTTCCTCTTCCCACATCTATACACCCAACTCTGTGGTACCGTGACCACCCTCTCCCATACTAAAAAAAGTATGAGCGGGAGAGGGTGGTCACGGTGAAAACCGAAGGTTTTAGCAGAGTTGGGTGTATAAAGACAAAGGGAAAAGGAAAGGGGGTGCATGCAAGACATGTTTTTAGCACTATAAGAAAATTCCAGAATTTTTTTAAAACTACTCATAAAGCTCACTCCTTTAAGCTAAAAATTTGAAACAAATCTTGTGAGGTTTTGATCTTATCAATGAGTACAGCCTGACCTACTTTTAAGCTCTTAAAAACATCATGTTCGATCTTCATTTTTTTGGTCTCCAAAAGATTCCCTAAGCCTGTTTTTTTAAGTTCCCCAGAATGCGTTCACTGACCTGAAAACTCCTACCTACAGTGCCCCTAGTGACAGCTGTAAAAGCCCATTTTTCGAGAGTCCTCTTCACATCTTGTCGAAGTATGATTTTAGTGGCCGCACTTCCCAACACTTGATTGCTAAAACTCTGACTTACAACATTTAAATCAGCTAAGCCTTGGCAAAATAAGTGAACTCCTGTACCAGCAGATCTTACTTGCTTTAAAAAATCTGAAAAATCAGGTGTAGCAAAAGATCCAAATTCATCAATCAAGACCCCTAAAAGTAAAGGCTTAAAATCCACTTGTCCTGATTGAATCTGAGAGCTTATAACCTTTAGATCTTGAACTAGAATTTTACCGATTTTCTTACCTAAAAAACCATAGCTGTTTAAATTCAACTGGAAATAGGCTATTTGATTTTTTTTCATAACATCCAGGAGATCGATTTCTTTTTCTTCATGTATAGAGGAGTTTCTAAATTCTGGAGAAGTAAGGGTCTGGATTTGAGCTTTTAAGCTTACAAGGTTTTGAGGTGCTTCTATCTTCATAAGAACTCTTTTTTTGTTTTTTGCTTCATACATACTCCTTTCTTTTTGGTTTTATAAAAAGGACTCTTTTATAAAACCTTTTGCTACAATAAAGTTTTAAATGAAAAAAAAGGTTTTTCTTGTTTTTTTTTGAAAAGTTGCATATTTGTTACAAATTTGCTGAATCCGATACATTTGTAACAGATCTGTTACATTTGTAACAAATATGCAAATTTGTAACAGATCTGCAACATTCAAACAGCATTCAAGTGTGTATTTCTTTCAAACAGATTCTTAAAAATGTGCATATATGAAAACAATAGCTTGGTTTTTAGAGAAATTTAAAGAAAACAGATCAATATCTTTACTTTATATTACCTAACTGCTCTTTTAATTTAAAAAAGGTCTTTCTAGGAACCCTCAGGATTCTTATTTTTTCATTCCGCACCTTTTCTTCTCTTTCTTTAAGATTTTAATGTAATACAGCAAATAAAATGAATGTTTTTGAGTTCAATCACCGGAGGTGATAGAGGTCAGTAAGGCCTCAAAGAACTCAAAAATACAAGACAGGATGTCTTACTCTTGCTTTGATTAATATGAGCTCTTTTGGGGGATTTCTACTACTTTTTACCCACAGATTCCCTGGAGGAGCCATTTTTTATAAGTAGTTAAAAGCAGAAAATAGTCCCCAATAAGAAAATCTTAAGATAGAATGAAAAAAAGCTTTTAGGGAGGTCAGACACTTTCTTAACATTTTTTCTGAATAAGAAAAAATGAAATGATCTTAAGTGCTTTTAAGCTTTGGCATCTCTTTGGTTTTGTCCAATTCTAGACACACTTTTACCCCTTTGATTAGACACAACTCACATCTTTTAAAAAAGCTCCATTTAACTTTTCAAATTGGAGCTTCCCCTCTTTACGATCGGTCAAAGTGATGTGAAAGCTTGTTTTAAATCTTCAAACAAACTATAAAAACCCTTTGGAGGTTTATCAGAGTGACGTTGATTTTCTTCTTCCATCTTGATTCTAAACTTGGGTTTATAACTGGAAAAAGGAGCATAAAAATTTTCTTTTGCCCCTATACATGGGGACAGTGTCCCCATGTTGACCTCTAAATTCTTCCTAAGTGACTTGAATGCTTGAGCTTTTATGTTTTTAATTGTGCTTCAAGAGTGGCTGAGCTTTCGTCCTATTTGTTCTTCAGTGAAACCATCCTAAAAGAACATTTTGAGGACTTTTCTTTGCTTTGAAATAAGCCTTTTAAGAGTTTTATTTAAGTGGAGCAAAAAGAAACTGAGTTTGTACCTTTTGAGGCTTTTTCCATAGAAAAGAATTTGTTTTTTTAATTTGACGTTTGTAATAAGCTTAACCCCCTTCTGCCACCTTACGTTAGCTTAGAAAGCTGTAACTCAGTTAAGAAACTGATTTACTGTTAACTTAAGCCTTTTGGAGATCTCTTCCAGAACCTTATGCTACAAAAGAATATCGAATTATTTTTTGGAATTGTTATTACAAAAGATCTTTGGTTTAAAGTGTTTGGCATTAATAATGCTTCCACTATCTCCTACAGCTTGAATCACAAATAAACCATCTTTTTCAGCTCTCCTATCAGCTCCTTCATTCACTTTTATAAAAGCCATAGCTCCGTATATTTTCTTATCTTCATATTCAGGAAACATCTTTTTAAAGGTTTTTAACTTTTTTAAAAAATAAGTTAAGTCTTTCAGCCGTAAAGTAGTCTTTACTTCCACAGCTACTGTTTCTTTTCCATTAATGGCTATGATATCAAACTCATATTTTTGACCTTCAAAGGTCTTCTCTCTATTAGAGCATATATCATTAACATCGATGTTCCTTTCTTGAAGAAGTTTAACTAAATCACCTTTTACAAAGGCTTCCATAAGCTTCCCCCATTGACCTGTGAAAAGTTCGTTGAGTTGTGCTATACGTTGATTAGTATCTTTTTGAGATTCTTTGAGTTGGCGATCAGTCTCTTTTTGAGCTTTAGCGATTTCTTTTTGAGCTTTAGCGATTTCTTTTTGAGATTCTTTGAGTTGGCGATCAGTCTCTTTTTGAGCTTTAGCGATTTCTTTTTGAGATTCTTTGAGTTGGCGATCAGTCTCTTTTTGAGCTTTGGCATTCTCTTTTTGAGACTTTACTAGTTCTTGAGTTTCTTTAGCAACAGCTTGAATCGAAGCCCATACAGCTTTAGGAATTGAATGATTGAGTTTTTTTAAAGACATACAATTATAATAATATAAAAAAACTTTCTTTTCAAGTGATTTTAAGAGAATTTCTTTCAAATGGCCTCACTGCGATATCCCTCACTAACCTACTGTAACGTAACAGGAAAATAAGAAAGTACCAGATAAAAAAGCACCAGAAAGGATGTCGCTAGAGATAATACAACAATTAAATCCTGGCTTTCAAAAGTAAGTACAAAAGAAATTAAAGTTTGTTTTAGAACTATCGTGATTTTTATATGCGTCCGTGTACGGAATTTTGTCGTGATCAACTAGGTTCAATGTAGGGGAAAAGTCTTAACATTCGGGAATAGATGGGTAGGTTAATTTATTATTTTCTTTTTGTTTTTTAGTGATTCTGCAAACTTACAAAAGTTTACAAATCAATTTATAGGAATTCTTGCAGCAGTTGCCATTCCTGCATTCGATGGGTTTAGAAAAAAAGCACGAAGTAGTGAAGCTAAAACTAACTTAGGGGCTCTTTATACAGCAGAAAAAGCCTACCTTTATGAAGGTGATAAATATTCAGACGTCCTAGCTAATATAGGATTTGAGGAACCTTCTGGAACACGCCACTACGCTGTTGGATTTAAAGAAACTGCTTGTACGGATAAATGTCACCCATCAACTGCCGCTACGGTAGTTGCTAAGATTATAGGGGCAACCTGTGTGCTAAACTCTGCAGGTGATGAATTCATAGCTTGTGCTGAAGGAAACGGGGATTCGACAAATTCCAACTGGCAAATTAATCATGAGAAAAGTTTGAGTGTACTACCATAAAATACTTAAACTCTACTTTAAAACCCCTCCCTTTTTTGGAGGGGTTTTTCTTTTCTTAACTCACAAAATCCAAGCTAAAAAAACCCATTCATTTTGCTTTTTGAAGTGGTTTTAAATCTTTACAATTCAACTGCTAGAATCACTTTCCCTTATCCTTAATGAGGACTCATTTAGGGTCTTTTGAGGGTGCGTAAGTGATTTTGTAAGTGATTTCGATTCGTACATGCTAGCCGTTCTTTCTGCCATATCAGAATTTATTAAAGCTACCGCTTTAGCATACCTTTGAGTCATAGCTTGATCTGTATGCCCAAGACTTGCTTGCACAGCGGAAAGACTTTTTGTCGCCATAAGTGCCATTGTGGCATAAGTATGACGGCAAATATGAGTCCCTCTCCAAGGAAGATTGCAGGCCTTAAAGGACTTATCAAAAGCCCAGCGAATGCTTGTATAAGACACCATTTCACCTTCTCTTGAATGAAAGACTAAGGGATTTTCGGGAGACTCACTTTTCATAACCCTTAACAACTCCACAAGTCTCTCTGGAAGAACCAAAAGCCTGTTAGATGCTTTCGTTTTAGTGTCTTCACAGAGAGTTATTTTGTTACCTCCCCAATCAGCTGTCCTTACCACACGTACAAATTTTTCTTCAAAGACAACTTCTTTCCATAAAAGCCCACAAGCTTCACTCACTCTAGCTCCTGTTAAAATCATAAACTTTGCCAGTCTATAATAAACAGGGTTAGATATTTTCTGAAGCTTTTGAAGCCAAAGCTGTATTTCTTCTGGTCTAGCAAAGTAGTCAGGTCGTCTTAGTTTTTGAGTTGTCTCATAGCAAATATCTCTATGCATTTTCACTACAGGAACAACAAAATTTGGGTCAACATAATTTCTCCACCAGTTTAGAACAGCTACAAGTCGCCTAAACTCTGTTTTAAAACTCTGTCTTTGCCTACACTTCTTAGTTTTCTTTTGAAACCAAGAAATCCAAAGGCTTATCTCCTTTGCCTTTAAGTCTAACATCTTGACTTTATTTAAGGGGCTGTTAACTGAAAGATTTTTCAGATTCAATAAGATTTTTCTCTGGCTGGAAGCTCTCAGTTTAGGCAGATACTCTTTGATGTACTTTTCTACACAATCGCAAAAAAGCAATTCTTTAAGTTCTTTTTCTTCTATAGTTTCACCTTTTTCAAGGCGATCTTTTTCTCTATCATGCCAAATGTAAGCTTGAGTTTTGTTTTCAAAAACTTTACTCGAAAGCCTCACTCCTCTGACATACACTTGAGCTTGATAGACGTTCTTTTTTTTTCTTTTAATTTTAGTTACAGACATGATTTGAACTCCTTTCGTTCAATCCACTGCTGTAAGCGAGAAGACCTAAAATAAACCTTTCGGCCTATTTTTACATAAGGGATTTTCCTTAAAGAAACCCAATTTTGTAAAGTCTTCTTAGATAAACCTAAATTTTCTGAAAGCTCCTCAATAGTTATTAAATTGTCAAAGAACAGGCCCTTTTTTTGAGGGCGAATAGTGTTCTCTAAACTACTACTTTTCTTGATTGGTTTCAATTCTTTTTTATTCATTTTTATTTCTCCTTTCAAAATATAACGAGGGAGCTTAAAGCTCCCTCATTTGGTATTCTAAGCCTTTAAAAGGGCATTTCTTCTGTATCATTTTTCTGCTCTTTTTTTGGTATTCTTTCTATAACCACAAGCTCCCCTGAGACAGGCAAGCTTGTGAGCTTCAAAGAAAAACCGTTTTTGTTCTTTAAACCAAAGGCTACACCTATTCTTTGGTAGTCCACTTTTTCGTTTCCCTGAGAGTCTTTATAAGCTCTGACTGAGAGTGCGTCATAAATTGTAGTTTTTAGTTTCATTTCTACTCCTTTCCTTATTGATTTACATCCTTTCTTGAGCTTCAAGAGAGGATAGTGCGGAGAGCTTATAAAAGTTCGTCCGCAGATTTAACAAACAGAAAATTTTTTTAAGACTAGCTTTAAAAAAATTTTCTTTCCTTTCCTTTTCCACCAACCTACTACCCAACCCAACCACTCACACCACACATCACACACCACATCTACCAGAGAGATTAGAAAGTGAGTTAGGGTGGTCAAATCCTAAACCCAATGAAAACAAGACCTTATCAAAGGGCCTTATTACGCCCATTCTTACGACTTGTTGAAAGGGTTTAAGATTTGACCACCCTAACTCACTTTCGTCACCACAGGTACACAGTAGTGATAGGTTATAAAAGAGTGGTTGGGTTGGGTGTCTTCTCATTTCTCCAAGCCTTTCTTCTTTTTTTCTTTAGCATTGTAAACTTGAAGTAAAATTTGCTTGTTTTGAAGTTTATCAATAAGAAGAGCTTGACCTCTTTTTAAAGACTTAAAAACATCAAAATCCACTTTCATCTTTTTGGTGTTAAAAAGTGAACCTAAGCCTGTTTTTTCAAACTCGCTTAACATCTCTTGTGATGACACTTGAAAGGTCATAGCTTTATCTTCTATAGTTCCACAAACAGAAGACCATGTTTCACAGTCTTGAGGGACATCTTGACGGAAGATCAGCTTATAAGCAGTGTTACCTAAAATCTGATCCGAAAACTCAGAAGATACAGCTTTTAAATCAGCCAAGCCTTGACAAAAAAGATGAACCCCTATGTTAGAGCTTCTGATCATTTTAAGAAGGTCGCTAAAATCTCTTGTTGCAAAAGAGCCAAATTCGTCAATAAATATCCCTGCAAAGTTAAACTTAGGTGCTATTTGTCCTGCATGAATTTGACTGCTTATAACTTTCAAGTCTTGCACAATCATTTTGCCTAAACGTCTTGCAAAATCACCATATCCGTTTGTGTTCAGTTGAAAATAAGCCACCTGACCTTTTTCCAAAATCTCAACTAAATCAATTTGACACTTTGAAGAAGAAAGAAGATGAGAAAACTCTCTAGAGTTTAAAATCTCAACCTGAGCTTTTAATCCTGCAAGGTCTTCTTTTTTAATTTGAGATAAAGAAGCTACATCATCTTCCATCCCTTCCAGCTCTTTTTTCTCCATAAATTCTTTGTGAGAGTTGTTGAGGGCTTGTTTTAATTCTTTAAGATTCATTTTCTTTTTTAGAGCTTCAAAACAAGAAAGCAAGATAGAAAGATACTGACTGGCTTGTGAAGCATAATAATCATGAGTAAAACTAAGGCCAAGCATCAGTTTCGACCTCACTTGTTCACTTGTTCCATACTTCAAAGGATCGTAGGACAAGCTCTTTTCAGGCTGTGCAAGAGAAAAAAGCTTAAAGTCTTCCTCTTTTCTTCCTAACTCACAAAAAAGGAATTTTATCATCTCTATGTCCTTTATTTCCCCCTTAGGATCAAGGATCACAAGAGGGTGTTTATGCAAAAAACTGTGCCTCAGTAAATTCATCATCAAGGTTGTTTTTCCTGTGCCTGTCGCTCCTGTAACAAGTAAATGCTCTGTTCTAGAACTGACAGGTAAACTTACAAGCTCTTTTTTGACAAAATTGGCTCCTATAGGAGCTGAGTCTTTAGACTCAAGAGCCTTCTCAAAAGTTTTGAAATCAACTTCTTCTCCCTCCAAATGATCCACTGTAATGCGTTTTTTGGATTTTATGTTCTCATCCTTAAGCCAAAAATTACAAGTTATAAAAAGTAAAAAAGCCTGAAAGATCCAAAATACAAAAAGCTGTGCTAACCAGAAAAACAAGAGGTCTAAAACAAGTAGATAAAAAAGAGTCTCTAAAATGACAAGGCCAATAAAAATACAAATTATAAATTTATAGTTTTTCGCAAGCCTTTTAGAAGCATAAGGAGCTTTTTTAATCTCTTTATGTGCAATCACTCCCCCTAAAAAGAAAATCATAAAAAGTATATTGAAACTTTTTTCTTATGAAGATCAACAGAGATTTTGCTTTTTTAAATAACTTAGATTCATTATTGACTTATAATAGCATTGGAGTTCTTGAAGCTGCTCGTCTTTTAGAACTCAATAAGAATACTATAAGCACTTTCCTAAACGGTAAAAGTCATATAAACTCTTATGATTTTATGAGAGTCCTTAAACTAGCAGGCATTAACTTAAGAGCTATTGTGAGAGATGAGTTAGAAAGAAGAGAGCAAAGCGATACCCCTATAGGAGAAGACATGGAGCTTATTTTAAAGGGGCTTTCAAAACATGATAAAAGATCGATTCTTAAAGATGTTATAGCTTCTAGTGAACGTTGTGCTGATAAAAATAAAACCATAGAAAACTCACGCACAAGATTAAAAGAACACCTGCAAGAGATGAGGTATAAAAGAAAGCAGGCTAAATTATGTTAAAAGTAAAACAAAGCATTCAAGAAAGAGATAACATGCTTTTAGAAAATTGGCTTTGTGATCCTTTTTGGCCAGAACTTCATGCTCACCTCACAATAGAAAACCTTCCCGCTTCACCACAAGTCGTAGCAGAAACCTTCTCTGTAACCTTAGAAGAAGCTACAGATGCTATTGACGGATTAGAGGAGTTAGGCTTTCTTGTCAAAGAAGGGAGTTTTTATAAAGCTGGGAAGAGAAACTTTGTCATCACAAAAAAAGAAATCACAAAAAATCAGGCCATACATCAACATATTTTAAAAACAAGATACCTCTTAGCTCAAATAAAACCCGAAACTATAGAAAAAATCTCAAATTATACAGTGGCCTGTAGCAAAGAAGCTATGAATAAATTTAAACAGGATTTTGACAGAATTATCTCTGAACTTCTTGAAAGCTCAGAGAACTCTTTAAAAAATGAAGAAAAATCTGAAAAATCTATTTATAACATAAATTTAGGCATAATAAAAACGTCTAACATAAAACCAAAAGGAGAAAATCATGGCTAAAAACCTATTCATAATAACAGTTTTATTCTTTACTTTTTCTTTTAAAAGTTTTATATGGGCAGGAGGCTCAGGTGTGGATTTTAGCTTTGCTGATAAAAAAGAAATTGATTCAAAGATTATTGAACTTCAACTTTTAGAGTTTTTTGAGTCTTACTCTATAGTGTTTCAAGAAAATGAAACGCCAAATGTTTTAGAAAATGAATTTTATGAACTTAAAGAACTTTTTGATGAAGGTTATTATAAAAGTGAGCTTAAAAAACAAGAATCTCATAGACATATTTATTATCAAGTAAGAGATAGAGTGCCTGAGTTTTTTCCTGATCCCGAAAGAAAAGGAAATGATATAGAAATAGCTGATCAGTTTTTTCTTTTTAACTTGTCGTAAAGAGTTTCTCGTGCGACTACTTACTTTGTTCTGAGGAAAAAAGCAAACTTTTGCTGCTCTTGGTTTTTAAAAAATCATGAACCAATCACGAACACATCGTAAAAAAGTCACTAAAGAGGTCTGTTAGACAAAGTTAAGTTACTGAAAAAAGTCTTTCTGGAAAGATTGATAGGGATAAGTTACAACTACTACACTGATTAAAAATATGAGCTGGTTAATTTACTTCATCGAATCCAATTGATGCGTCCTCTTTTGAACCAATAATGACAGTCACAATCAAGAGTTTTCATGTAAATAGATGGAACAAGTGAGACTGTTCCATCTTTATGTTCAATAAGCTTCCAACGTTCAAATTTATTGTGTTGTTTTGATATATTAAGAAAAATTTTTTTATTACAATTTTTAGGACACAAAAATACAACTTGAAACGGATGTTTTTTATTTCCAATAATATAAACTATTCTTTTCTTGAGTTTTTCTGGAAAATTTTCTGTCCAGACAGTTCTATAGCTTGGTTTCCAAAGGTTATATAGAAATATTTTTATTTTTTCAAAAAATAATCTTATCATATCAATTTCAATAGATCAGATTGATCGGCTTTGCTAAAATTTTTAGCAAAGAGTGGATGAAGTCCTTGCTTGTTTTTTTGATGTCTATAGTATCCATGGGTTAAACTCATTTGTTGAATAGCAAAATCACAATTACTATCTAGCCGATAATTATGAATACGTGCTATAAAGTCATTAAATGACATACACGCAGCTTGCATATTAACTGATATTACTGCAGGTTGATCTTCATCTATTCCAGAAATATAGCCTTCTTTTTTTTGTTGTTCATAATGAGTTGGGTTGTGTATCTTTAAACTCTCCACCCTCACTTGTTCACTAGTATAGGCCCCCCTTGACAAAAGATTCGATTGTCCTGGTTCAATATAATGGGCAACTGTAATTGCCTGAGAGATATTTCCCTTTTTATCTGCATCAATTCGAACTCCAATATCAAAGTAAGGAATTATATAAGCAGATGACACACAATCAAGATGGTATCTACCAATAGCTGAATCAACACAACCAAATAAAATATCACAGTTTTTTAATGCCGATATGACTTTTCTATCAGATGTAGTAGATTGGTAAGCAGATACCTCCGTTCCCATATCTAACTTTTGAATTGCTCTTTTTAGAACTTTAACTTTAGGGTTTGTCCTATTGGCATCACTCGATGCAGTATTTAATATCCTATTTAAGTTTTTTTCTTCAACTATATCAGGATCGACAATAACTAATTCTCCAATGCAGTTACGAGCTAACAACTCAATAATAATACTTCCTGTTCCAGAGCATCCAACGACACCAACATTCAATTGCTTTAGAGTAGAAAGTGTGTGTTTTCCAAAAGTTTGAGCGACTCGTTTACTAAACTTCGGTACATTGCTATTTTCCTTTTTATGCTTTAAAATCTTTATATTACTTCCTGCAATACTAATGTGTGATAATGGAGTAAAATCCCCAGCCTTATTAACAACTCTTCCAAAGAGATGATCATTTGGCAACATTACAAGCGAACCATTTGGTCTCTCGTCATTAAACCAATTATTTACTGATCTAAATAAGATATTATCGTTATTGTTATCTAAATTTGAAAAATTGTTATATCCGTTGGGGTGACTATGTATCGTCATTAAAGATAATTTTTCTTTGTCCATTCTCTCAATTTGCAATGGAGTAAAATATTTTTCAACTGGCCAAGTAATATTGGCCTTTGTTCTTTTGCATAAGCTATGTGAAATTAAAATAATTTCAGAGGCAATTAGCTTTATCTGACTTGTACTCTTAGATTGATGGCAAAGGATCAATGCAACAGATTCCAAATGATCTATAAGCAGATGATTTTTTAGCTTCTGATGCTGTTCGTTGTTTAAAGAGAGAGAGTATTTCATTTTTTTAACTCGTCTATTAAAGCATTTTCAACAAATTTCAAATGTATTGCAATATTATTGGTCCCAGCCTGCCATTCGTAGTGTCTTGACCAACGTTGCCACTGCTTATCAAAATGAGATTCATCACTTAATTGTTCTATGTTATGACCATTTTTTTTAAATGTCCCAGGGCATAAATAAAACATATCAAGGGCAGCCATAGGATAATTTTGTGGAATTAAAATCATTACTTTTACCTCAGATGGATCATAACCCTCTGGTAAAGAATAGTTCCTAATAATTATACCCTGCTCTGTAGAGTTAATTATAGTACTCCATCTACCTTCAAACGAATTGTTGAGAAAACCTACGTCATCTTCTGGCAATTCAAAATCCATATTTATCCTTGTTGTGCTTCTTTTGGAACAGTTTCAAAGCGTTCAACACCTGGTGTAGAAAAATCTACTTTAGACTCAGGTCCTATAACTTTTCTTTCTCCTCCTTTAAATTTTTGCTGCAAGCTAAACTGTTGCCATTCTTTATTTGCTAATTTTAATATTTCTTTACCTGATAATTGCCAAGCAGGAGCAATATATTTTTGACCATCTATTTTTATTTTATACTTATCTTGTTTTTTAGGAGGCTTTTTGTTATGTTTGGCACATTCTTCAGTATCAATAATATTATCATCTGACACAGGCACTATTATAAAGCAATGCTCAGGGCTTTTAGGATCAGGGTTAATAATTAACATAAAATCATCTTTGATTAGCTGATCAGGAATATTTAATAAGTCTATGTAAAGATTGCTATTGGGTAGCGAATCTTTACAACTATCTTTAATTTCTTTTCCTGTTATCTTGGGTTTAGATAATTCGATAGGATTGTCATCTACTTTAATAGATATCTGCTTTTTTAAAGCAGGATTATCGTCTATTTTAGATTTTCCAGTTACAAAGCTTTCTTTGCCTAATATAACAATATAATCATCTTTGTTAATTGGAATATCAACTTCACTTTGAACATCTAAAAATAACCGTTCTCCATCACATGACATATTAAGTTGCGAATATAAACTCTCCCCGTTAATTAAACCACACTGAATGTCTTGTTCTCTCCCATTGATTTTTATTTTATTTTTACTCATTTTGCGTCCTCCTTTATATTTTCTTGCTTTTTTTGAAAAAGCTCTGGTTTTTCTGTCTTTAACTTCCTTTCAATTTTCTCATCTAATCCGATAATACCGTGCAAGCTACTCACCTCAACCAATTGATTAAAAGTTAAGTTCTTGGCATACGAAAGATCTGCTTTTGTTAAATCAACATTTTCCAAGGTAGCCTTTTTTAAATTTGCCCCTTTTAAATTTGCCCCTTTTAAATTTGCATTTTCTAACTTTGTTCCTGTTAATTTTGTTCTCGTTAAATCCACATTTTCTAACTTTGCATTTGACAAGTCGCTATATAAAATCTTTGCATCTTTCCACTTTCCGTTATTCATGATAAGGCCTCTAAGAATACTACCAGATTTGAACTCCGTTTTATTCAATATTGCTTTCTCCATGCTTTTAACCCCTTTTAATTCTGCTGGCAAGCATGACTCAGTTAGGTCTGCTTCTTTAAAAGAACAACTTTCTAAATTAGTTCCTATAAATTTTGCTTCTCTCAAAAATGCTTTTTCAAAATTTATATCTGTAAAGTCTATATTTTGAAGTTCTACTTTTTGAGGATTACTCAAAACTCTATCTTCTTTTCTGGCTCGAAATAACTTATCAACAATCAATTGCTTTTCTTCCTTTCTGATTTCAAAGTTATTGCCTTTTCCTTTTAGGTGTGTGCAAAATATATCAAAAATTACTCTGCAATAAGCTCTTGAAGATTTTGATATATTATATAAGTTATAAATAGCACCAATCCTAGCTGTTGTATTTTCTCTCGATAAGTGATCGATAGCGTTATGGTAACGTTGATTTAAATTTGACTCTTCTGAGGCATCTGTTCTGCGACTAGAAATTGATATTTGTGCAAGAAGAGCCACTACGCCAATAGCATAACCTAAGCTCTTGATGACTTCCCACTTAGAGATATTGTTGCCATCTATTTTAAAATAGCTTTTTATTACATCCTCATACCAAAACGGAAGCAAAATAATTAAAACAATAAAAACTAGGATAAGGAATAAGAAAAAATATTGCTTTATCATACGTTCCAAAATCAAAACCCTCTTTTCAAAACTTGCTCCATATTTTTTGTAAGTATTCCTCTAGTTGGTAGCTTTTGCCTTTTTTTACCTCTTTTATGTCTAACTCTTCCCTATATTCATATTTAAGAGCATCTAAGTAATTATCTAGCTTTTCTAAAATAGATTCTTGAAATTCTTTTAAATGCATTAAGATCCTACTATTCTATGGATAGCGAATGGAAGTTGACAATAAAGTAATGCTTTCTTGAGAAAGTTCTTTTGCCTTCTCAAAACAAGTTGATGCGAAAACAATGGCTTTCCCACAATTTTTTTCTTCATAATTTTTTGCATAGACTTTCCTCTAAAATCAAGTGTTGGCAATTTGTCTCCTTCTTTTTAGGAAAGCATAGCAATAATTAGGGATTTTTTTAATATTTTTTTGAAATTATTTTTTTTGCTTTTTAATGTCCGAAATTCGGACGTTTTTCCGGACAAACGCTTCACTAGCACCAATAAAATTAGCTACAGCCTAGGATTTCCGAATTTTTCTAATAAAGCCTTTAACTCACTAATCCAAAGAACTTTTGATTCCATCCATACCTCAAGATCAACAATAAGCGTCGCAAATCGTTGCTCAGTAGCAAAAGTGGACTTCTCCTGTTTCTGCGGATAGTCAATTTTCTCTTAAAGTCCCCAGAGCCTCCTTTAGGATTTCTTCTAAAATCCCCCTCTAAGAAAAATTATAAGAGAAATTTAAGCTTGGATAGGGCAGACAACCGACTTTTTTTTACGGTGTTTCTAGCAGGAGTTATTTTATGGCTTCTTTGAAAAGCCGGCTTGCAAGCCTTGAATCTTCCCTTATCGATATCAAATCAAGGCTCACAATGTGATTTTGCCCCCTTATTTCGGTGATTGGTCTTGTGATAGCAACCTTTAGCTTTATCATAGGAAGTCCTAACGCAAAACAACACATAATTTATACATTTGTAGGTTCGGCCATTAGATTTGGAGTTCAAAGTATATTGATTTTATAGCTTTACAGTGTACTAACTGTTGTTAGATTTGGCTGGGCTACTTGCATAGCTTCTATCATCAGTCACCGGTTTAATTTGTTGCCTATTCTGCATTATGGGATACAGTTTAGTTATGAGGGGTCTGAACTTATGAGTATGAACACAAAATCTTTAATTTTGTGCATGATTGGATTAGATGCTGAGGGTTCAAGTCTTCAAGGTAAACTAGGTGGGGCAACTCGTCTTCAAAAATTTCTCTATTTATTAGAAACTGAAGAAGAAGTTCAAGCCCTAGATGATGGCTTTAAGTTTGAACCCTATAAAGCAGGGCCTTTTTCATCAAAGATTTATGATTCCTTAGAGTTTTTAGAAAACCTTGGTTATATCAAGAGTGAAGTTGTGGGTGAAAGTACTTCGTTTGAATCAGTTGAAATAAAATTTGAAGATTTAATTGGAAAGGAAGATGATAGTTCTTACTCTGATAGTTATGTTGAAAAAAGATTTAAACTTACGGAAAAAGGCAGAAGTAAAATTCAAAGCATGCTTAACTCTGAAGAGCATCAACCGACTCTTAATAAGATTAGAAAAATTAAATCTAATTTTAGTAAATATTCTCTTCGTGATTTGCTTTACTATGTTTATAAGAAATACCCTGGTATGACAACTGAATCTGAGGTTAAAAAGCAAGTTTTAAAAAGAGGGTTTTGATTTTGAGTTATGGAACTATTACATGGATTCATGGTTTTCTTTTAACAGCCTATCTTATCTATTTTTTTAAATTTAGTGAAAGAAAAAAAGATTTTTTTGAATACATTTATAGTTCGATATTAAATATAAAAAACTCAATAACAGGTGAAATAGCAGAAGAACTTACCAAGCTATTAAAACCTATTCCTAATGTATATGTTGAAAAGGATGAGGGTCTTAAGTACATAGAAGGCATGGAAAATCCTGCTGAGAGTGAAGCCTTTAAGAATTGGCTAGATGATTATTTAGAGAAAAAAAATACTTTCTTTAAACAGTATAGTGAAATAAAAACTGCATACTGGAAGTGGAAGATTTATTCACGCCTTCTAAAATATCTATCCTTAATTCTTGCTGGTCTAGAATTCATTATTCTGTGTTTAATGGCACTCTACGAGAAAAATGTAAATAATCTGGATAGATATATATTATGTTATCCTCTTATTTTTAGTGCTGTATTTTTTATGATCGGAATATGTTCAATGGTTTACATACTCTATTTAGAGAATAAATTAAGAGATATGGAGGAAAAAAATGTTGGATTTTAGTAAGGAAGCTCAGCTTTTAACACCTGTTTTTCGTTTTTTAAAAAACAAATATGTTAATCCTCCTTGTAAAGAGTTGAGTTTCTATAGGTATAATATAGATTTATTTACTTACTCTAAGGATATGGAAGCAGTGTCTGTTGAATTAAAATTAATAAAATGGAAAAAAGCTCTACAACAAGCACTTATATACCAGCTTTGTTCTGACTATGTTTACATAGCGATGCCTAAAACGAAAATTAACAAGAAAATTTTGCAAGAACTTCAACCATTTGGAGTGGGTGTCATTGCTGTTGATTCATCTGGACACTGCAGAATAACATTGAAACCTTCAAAATCTAAAGTGATAAATATGAGATATAAAACTGAATCTATTAAGAAAGCTCAAGGAATAAGAAAAAAATGAATATTTTTTTAAGATATGGTAGTCACTCAGAAAAAGATTATTTTGATAAGATTCTTCGATTTTTCGATGGGGTTACCTTTAGCGGAAACTTAATAGAGATGACTCCTAATGCCGTTGCAAGTTTAATAATAAAGCATTGCAAAGAAAATAATAGAGATTATCTTATTGATCCTATGACCTACTCTTTTGGCGAATACTATTCGCATGATGGGCAACTCATTTCTGATCTTCAATGGTTAAAATCTAAAACTAAAAAAGGATTTGAAATTAAAGCTTCATATAAAAAATTAGCTTTAAAATTAGGTAATAGCTTTAGTGATGCTGTTGAAAATAGTAAGGCCATTACTTTGAAGGACTTAGATGGCGATATAAAACGAAAAGATATTTGTAAATCTGTAATTGAGTATCAAAATAATCGAATTAAAAATATCTTACGAGAAGACGAAGAAACAGCTTCTTTTGCAAATGACCTCTCAATGCCAAAAATAATTTTCACGCCTTATTTTTTTATAGATAAAAAGCGAAAAGATCTCTGGATTAATATATATCAAAAAATCCGTCAAGATTCTCTTTCATACTCTAATGATTTATATCTAAGTCTCTGTTTCGATTATGATCTTTTATTAGACTCTAATTTTATTAATGCCATTTTAAAGCTGGGAAATGGTTTCAAAGGGGTTTATCTATGGATAAATGACTTTGATGAAAGCGAAAGAAGTGCTAACTATCTTTCTTCATTTCGCAGACTAGTTGAAAAATATAAGGAAAACGGGCTTGAAGTATTTAATAGGCATGGAGGGTATTTCTCTTACCTTCTATCTAAATTTGGCATGACAAGTGTTTCTCACGGTGTAGGCTATGGTTCTAAAAAAAATATTATGCCTGTTTTAGGGGGAGGGACTCCAGTTATAAATTATTACTTTCCACCATTGCATGGAAAATTTGGAATTCCTGAGATAGAGCTATTATTTGAAAATCTTCATATCAATACTCACCATGATTTTTTTCAAAAAATTTGTGATTGTGCAATATGTAAGGGTGTAATCAAAGATGATCTTAATAACTTTAAAAACTTTGGAGAGACTCGTTCTAGTAAAAGTAAGAAATCAAATAGAGAGGTACAAACTCCTGCTGCAGCAAAAAAGGCACGCTTTCACTTTTTGTTATGTATGCTAAAGGAAAGAGAGGAAGTTCGTAAAAAAGACATTGACAAACTTGTGAATCAACTTAAAGAAATCAAAGGTTTGGCTGAATCTCATGTAATTCAAAGCAAAGCTAGATATATTAATAATTGGATTGATGCTTTGGCTGAAACTTCAACTTCATAAAAATATCGGCTCCTCCCGAGAATCTGTGGTTAAAAGCATCTAAGAAACATCCTCCTCGTAGGAGTCAAGGGCTGTTAAGAAACCAACTTACGTTCTTTCTTTCATAAAAAAGATGATTGAACAGAACGCAAACTGACAGACAGTTTTTTATCAACCCAGAAAGGGTAACTGTCAGATCAAGTTGCGACTATTACATTTAAACCCTCTACAATCCCTGAGGAGAAGGTTTTTTTAGCTTTGAAGTAATTAAGGATAAGAGTTTTATGTCTTCGTATGGTTTTTGCTTCTTTCTTTAAGGGTTCAATTTTTGAAAGCATGACTCGTTTCGTCCAACTGTCTATAAATTTCCCAGCCCAAGTTGGTGAAACATAGGTCCATAACTGTCGGAAGTCTTCTTTTAAAAGATAACAGCGGATACTTTTTAAGTTGTACTGTATTAAATGCCTTAATTTTACTTTCTCATAAGATTTTAAATTTTCTGCATTTTTTAACAAAGGCCATCTAGCTTTTGTTAAAAGTGGTTGACAGCCATCTTCTTTCATTTTTCTATGTTCTGAGGCTCTCACTTCATCTAAAGCTTTATTGAGTTTTGCTACAATATGAAAGCGATCTAATATATTCAAAGCTTGACTTGCCCTTTCCTTTATAACTTTTAAATAGGGCTTCCACATATCAGAACACACAAACTGTATATCTTTTGACTTCTCTCCTAGCAAATCAAAAAACTTGTTGAAACTCTCCTCTGTTCTTTTTTCTCCTATCCATAGCAAACGAACACTTTCTTTGCTTATTTCATAGACTAAGGTGAGATACTTATGGTTCTTTTTCCATTGTATCTCGTCGACTCCTATAGCATATATCCCCTCTAAAACCCTCTGTTTTAAACCATACTCTACAACCCACTCCACTGAAGCATAGACCTGATTCCAACTGACCTGAAACTTACAAGAAACCTCTTTCCAAGATAGGTGACGACACCAGTCAGCTAAGTACTTCATGTAAAAGATCGTTAAACTCTTCTTACCATCAGCCCAAGGTAAATGTTCAACTTTTACCCCACAGCAAGGACAATTGACTCTTCTTACAGTATAAACAAAGAACACCCTGTAACTTAAAATAGGAAGGGATTCAAAGTCCCGTGATGATTTACTGGTGTCATACACTAGGGCTTCTTACAAACATTACAAAGAACTTGGCCATTTTTACGAGCCTTAATAGGAACATTAATTGACTTTCTATCTTTTGAAAAATAAATGTCTCCATACACAAAAGACTTCCATTTTAAACAATCATTTAGTATAGTCTTCAAAAGCATCTCTTCCCTCCTTTGTTTTTTTTTTTTTGAATAACATTTTAAGGCATCTGGGAAGTAGGTGCTTCTTTTTTAAGATTTTAATGTAATACAGCAAATAAAATGAATGTTTTTGAGTTCAATCGCCAGCGGCGATAGAGGCCAGTAAGGCCTTAAAGAACTCAAAAATACAAGACAGGATATCTTACTCTTGCTTTGGCTAATATGAGCTTTTTTGGGGATTTCTAGCTACTTTTTACCCACAGATTCCCTGGAGGAGCCAAAACTTTAAAGAAAACTTAGAAAAAATGATTGCAAAACAAAGAAAGGTCGCTTAAACATGAAATCGCCCTCTAATAATTCCACCGAGAAATGGAACATCCTCTGAAAAAGAGAAAGTTGCTCGTAATCTATAGAATTTCTATTTCTTACAGTTTCAATAATGCTTCTTGGATCAATTTTTTCATGAACATGAAGGGATACACTTGGCACTTCAAAGGAAGTCCGCTCAGCTTTACCAGCCCACTGTAGTAGCGGATCTAAATGAGAGTCATACTGATATTTTTTAGCTTTAACTTTTGGACTTTCTCTTTTAGAGGTGACTCCTCCAACATGAGGATTGTTTTTTCTTTTACTCTTATGTTTATAAATTTCAATTGGCTTTGAAACAGCCGGTTTCTTTTTTCTCTTCTTTTTCGCCATTTTTTAAAGTTCAGCAGACCTTGATGTACTGTGTTCTCCTAAGTAGCTTTCAATAAGATCAATAACATCTCTTTTTTGTTTTGCGGTGGCAGATGCTTTTGCTTGTAAGGCTCGTTCTTCAGAGGTTTTTAGTCTTTTTAAAATACCATTTACCGTGGGATTTTCAGATTTCCTTGGTTGCATCATAGGCCCTGAAGCATCTATTCTTCTCTTTAAATTCCAAGGTAAATCTCTATATTTTAATTGAGGCATAATTATTTTTATTTTAGGTTGATCTATGTAAAAGTTTCAATGCTTATTTCAAAAGTAAAAATTTTGGCTCATAAAAATCTATTCTCATGTGCGTTATTTTCAATGACATCCAAGCTATGAAAATTAAGGTGATACTAAAATTAAGCATTTATTTACCAAAAGGTTGTTTTGCGTTGCATACAAGCTACCTTATTGATTGCTTGCCCCCCAAGTACAACAAGATTAAAATGACCCTAATTATCATAAGAGATTCTAAACATAGTGACACAGAGTGGCTACAAAACAGGACTATTATCTCAAAGTTGTAAAAAGAAAGAAAATATGGATTAAATTATATCTTTAATTTTATGTGTGATCTGTAGGTAATCAATAATTAAAGTTTAGGTACTATCAAGAAGTTTCAGGAAAATCAAGGCGCTTTCAGAAATGCATAAGTTATTTATATTTATTTATTTGGCTCCTCCCGAGAATCTGTGGGCAAAAGCATCTAAGAAACATCCTCCTCGTAGAAGTCAAGGGCTGTTAAGAAACTAACTTAACGTTCTTTCATAAAAAAGATAACCAAAAAAATCCTCATGACAAAACATAATGCCCCTTGTATTGACAATATACAGAAAAAAGAATAGCTAAAATTAAATAAAAAATAGAAAAAATTAAAATTCCAGTGCAGTAATAAGTTAATTCTGAGATATTTAAATGAGAATTTTTTAAATGGAAAAAAACAAAAAAGATATTGAGAGTATCGTAAGAGAATTAGAAAAAGGAGGTCATAAACCACCATATACAATCACATCAATTGATACAAGAGATGATGTTTGGATACCTGGTGAGGCAGGCTTTCACAACGTTGGTTTGGCTTTCGGTAAGGATAAAGATAATTGGAAAATTCAGTGGAAGGCTTTATTAAGATGGAAATGGCGAATTGAATATTTAGGTATAGCTAATGATAAAAATATTGAAGACATAATAGACTATCTTCATGCCTTTGTCTTAGTTTGCTTCCATTTAAAGGATTATGTTGACTTATCTATAAGTGAAGACTTGAATAAAGATTCTTGTATGCTTTTTTGCTTCCCAGAGTTTTTAATTTGTCGAGATATTGCAAATGGATTAAAGCATCTAAAATTAAACAAACCATCTCTTAGCGAAAAAATAGGGTTTTATCGTGCATACGATTATACTCGTGATTGCCACGTAATTAAAGTCACTTTCTATTCAGAAAAAAAACAATACTCTTATGAGCATAAGGAGTTTATAGATCGATCTATTTTGATTTGGAAAAAATTTCTTCAACAAGTCGGTCTTAATGGCAAGGTAAAAAATGATCAGAAAACCTAACGCCAACAGGTATAGCAAAGAATTTACAAAAGAAGAAGGACTTCAAGTTTGGAGGAAGCAAAGATGAAGCTTTTTGTTCAAACTCTCCTCTCGACAAAGCTGTATTTTCTCTTTTAAATTAATTCTTTCTTCCATAAAATCTTCCCTCTAAGAAAAACTTATAAGAGAAATTTAAGCTTGGATAGAGCGGTAATTCATATGAGTATGTATAAATTATTTCCTTAATTTTATGTGTGATCTGTAGGTGATCAATAATTAAAATGTGGGTACTATCGAGAAGTTTCAGGAAAATCAAGGTGCTTACAGTAATGGATAAGTTATTTATATTCATTTATTTTTTACTGATTCCAACAACATAGCAGATCTCTTTTAGCCGATTATAGGAATTCTTGCAGCAGTTGCCATTCCTGCATTCGATGGGTTTAGAAAAAAAGCACGAAGCGGTGAAGCTAAAACTAACTTAGGGGCTCTTTATACAGCAGAAAAAGCTTTTCAGTATGAAAGCACAGGGTATTGCCATAATCTTAACATCATAGGTTTTGATAAACCTGATGGAGCAACCCATTACACAATTGGCTTTAATACTGCACTTACAACACTACCGTCAGGGTGTGTGACAGGTGGAGCAAGTGATCTGGCACATGAAAATACTGTAGGCACGAAAACTTCAGCTATTGCAAGAGCAGCATGTAAAATAGATAATAGTGTGAATCCCCAGAAATTTACAGCTTGTGCAGAGGGGAACTCAGGCCAAACCAGTGTTCAGAAATGGGAAATCAAGCAAGACAAAATATTAACAGCATATTAACTTTCTAAGTTTAAAAAACTTTTCTTAAAACCCTCTTTTTTTAGAGAGGGTTTTAATTTTTACTTTCAAAAAATCCCTTAAACTTTCCACTGCTAGAACTTCTTTCACGCTCTACTTTATGAGTGATATCTTAGCTATTTTAGTGAGAAGTCGTGATTTCCGTCGTGAGTTTTTCATTCCAAGTGTTCCTGCTAGAATTCTTTTTTTAAATTTTAAAAAATTTTAAAATTCAACTACCAGTATCCTTTTGATCCTAAAGTTCATTTTGTCTGTAAAGACGTCGTGATCTGTCGTGATGGAGATGAACCTAAAGAGTTCATTTCATACATCTGAGCTGTTTTTTCTGCCATATCCGAGTTAATGAGAGCCACCACTTTTGCATACCTTTGAGTCATAGCTTGATCCTTATGCCCAAGACTTGCTTGGACAGCTGAGAGGCTTTTTGTCGCCATTAAAGCCATTGTGGCATAAGTATGACGGCAAATATGAGTTCCTCTCCAAGGAAGATTGCAGGTCTTAAAAGACTTATCAAAGGCCCAACGAATGGTAGTGTAAGGAACGACCTTTCCTTCTGAAGAGTAAAACACAAGAGGATTATTAGATTCCTCTTTCATTTCATACAAAAGCTCTATGAGCTTTTCAGGAAGAGTTAAAACTCTTACAGAAGTCTTAGTCTTTGTGGTTTCTAGAATTTGAGGTTTTTCAGAAGACCAGTCAGCTGTTCTAACAACTCTTGCAAAACGATTCTTAAAATCAATTTCACTCCACATAAGTCCACAAGCTTCACTTACTCTCGCTCCTGTTAAAATCATAAACTGAGCTAAACGGTAATAAACAGGGTTTTGAATCTTCTTAAGTTCGTTAAGCCAAGCCCTCACCTCTTCAGGTTTAGCAAAGTAATCTGGCCTTTTCACCTTAGATTCTCGCTTCTTCACATAACACCGATTTCTATGACCACGAACAATAGGAAAGCTAAAGCTTGGATCAAGGTAGTTTCTCCACCAGTGAAGAACAGAGCCAAGACGCCTTAACTCTATTCTAAAAGAATGGCGGTTGACAGTGTTTTTAAAGCTTCTAAAAAGCCAGTCAATCCAAGTGTCAATACTGACATGGTCTATATCTGACATTTTTGTTTTTGCTAAAGGACTTTGTAGAAAAAACCTCTCGCAAAGAAGTTGAATCTTCTTTTGACTGGAATCTCTTAAAGTAGGAACATACTCTTTAAGATACCTTCTCACACAGTCTTCAAAGAAAAGTTCTCTTAACTCTTCTTGAAGAGAAACTCTTCCTTCTTGAAGACGTTTTTTTTCCTTATCGTGCCATATACAGGCTTCTGTTTTTGTTTGAAAGCTTTTTGCTTTCAGACGAATTCCTCTTACATAAATTTCTGCTTGATATGTTATTTTATTTTTCCTTTTACGTTTGGTTATTGACATGATTTCTCCTTTTGTTGAAGCCATCTATGGATACTGTCTTTAAGAAAGTAAGTCCTTCTTCTGAACTGAATAAAGGGGATTTGTCTTAAACTCACCCAATTTTTAATCGTTCTAGGAGACAGCCCAAACGCTAAGGCTAATTCCTCTACGGTTATTAAATTGTCAAAGAACAGGCCCTTTTTTTGAGGGCGAATAGTGTTCTCTAAACTACTACCTTTTTTAATTGGTTTCAATTCTTTTTTATCCATTTTTTTCTCCTTTCAAAATATGGCGAAGAAGCTTAAAAAACTTCCTCATTTGGTTTCTTCTAAGAACTCTGACTTTTCCTCACTGAATATGATGAATTTACGCACTCAAAAAAGTGTCGTAAATTTTACTTTTCTTGCTTTGCATTATGCTACTCCTTTCATGATTGATTTGTTATTTGTTTTTTGACCTTTTTTTTTACTCCTTTCTCGGCCATTAAAAAAACTCAAGTTAAACTTAAAAAAACAAAAATTTTTTAACCTGATAGAGAAAATTTTTAATTTAAAAGTTCTAAAAATTTTCTCTATTTTTTCCTCCTCTCACACCCCCCTTTCCTCTTCCCACATCTATACACCCAACTCTGTGGTACCGTGACCACCCTCTCCCATACTAAAAAAAGTATGAGCGGGAGAGGGTGGTCACGGTGAAAACCGAAGGTTTTAGCAGAGTTGGGTGTATAAAGACAAAGGGAAAAGGAAAGGGGGTGCATGCAAGACATGTTTTTAGCACTATAAGAAAATTCCAGAATTTTTTTAAAACTACTCATAAAGCTCACTCCTTTAAGCTAAAAATTTGAAACAAATCTTGTGAGGTTTTGATCTTATCAATGAGTACAGCCTGACCTACTTTTAAGCTCTTAAAAACATCATGTTCGATCTTCATTTTTTTGGTCTCCAAAAGATTCCCTAAGCCTGTTTTTTTAAGTTCCCCAGAATGCGTTCACTGACCTGAAAACTCCTACCTACAGTGCCCCTAGTGACAACTGTAAAAGCCCATTTTTCGAGAGTCCTCTTCACATCTTGTCGAAGTATGATTTTAGTGGCCGCACTTCCCAACACTTGATTGCTAAAACTCTGACTTACAACATTTAAATCAGCTAAGCCTTGGCAAAATAAGTGAACTCCTGTACCAGCAGATCTTACTTGCTTTAAAAAATCTGAAAAATCAGGTGTAGCAAAAGATCCAAATTCATCAATCAAGACCCCTAAAAGTAAAGGCTTAAAATCCACTTGTCCTGATTGAATCTGAGAGCTTATAACCTTTAGATCTTGAACTAGAATTTTACCGATTTTCTTACCTAAAAAACCATAGCTGTTTAAATTCAACTGGAAATAGGCTATTTGATTTTTTTTCATAACATCCAGGAGATCGATTTCTTTTTCTTCATGTATAGAGGAGTTTCTAAATTCTGGAGAAGTAAGGGTCTGGATTTGAGCTTTTAAGCTTACAAGGTTTTGAGGTGCTTCTATCTTCATAAGAACTCTTTTTTTGTTTTTTGCTTCATACATACTCCTTTCTTTTTGGTTTTATAAAAAGGACTCTTTTATAAAACCTTTTGCTACAATAAAGTTTTAAATGAAAAAAAAGGTTTTTCTTGTTTTTTTTTGAAAAGTTGCATATTTGTTACAAATTTGCTGAATCCGATACATTTGTAACAGATCTGTTACATTTGTAACAAATATGCAATTTTGTAACAGATCTGTTACATTTGTAACAAATATGCAAATTTGTAACAGATCTGCAACATTCAAACAGCATTCAAGTGTGTATTTCTTTCAAACAGATTCTTAAAAATGTGCATATATGAAAACAATAGCTTGGTTTTTTGTAACTGCTCACTCTCGTAAGTTTTTATTTAAAGCCATAGAGATGGCTTCTAAAGAAGAATACCCTCTATTTCTCATTGTTTTAACATAGCTGGTAATACGACAAAAATATTTCGCCATTTCTTCTGTTCTGAAACACCCTGACACTTTCTTTTTCACTTTAGTCATTCTTAGATCTCTTTCAGCTCTGTTATTAGTAGGATCTACGTTCTTTCTTTTAGCAAAACACAGTATTTCTGCTTCATACTTTTTAAATCGCAGCCAAAGGTTTTGAGCTTGTGTATGCTTTATTCGTCCTTTCTTGCCATTTTTCTTAGGAAATTCTGGAAGCTCTTTTAAGCCTTTTGTAAGAATACTCCTATACCTTCTCTGAAGAGTTTCGTACTCTTTTTGAGTCAGAACTCTTGACTCTTTTTTATGAACTAACTCCACAGTCTCTTTAAGAAGTTTTTTGAGATTTGTAGCCCATTTGAATCCATTGCTTTCTTCTATAAATTTAAGCTCTCTCAAAAGGTGAGCCACACACAAAGCATGAGTTATCTTATCATAACAAAAGTAAGGACTCCAACAATCATGCACAAGCACTCCTGCATATCTATCCAAGAGACCAATATCTTTTATGGCTTCCCTTCCACCTGAAAGGTGGAGAAACTGCAAGACTAATTCTCCTGAACTATAAGTATGAATCCAGTAGTTTTTACCCTTAACCCTCATAGAGGTCTCATCAACATGAATGACCTCTGATTCAAGTATCTTTTCTTTCATCTGCTCTTCCCAACTTTTAAGAAACTCTCCTAATTCAGCAATGTATCTCAACATAACTGCAGGAGAAATCATTCGACCTATAAGCCCCATGTAATGTTCCCCAACACGCTCTAAAAGACAGCATCTGAACTATAATGAAATTGATGATGGAAGCTCTAATGCCTACACCATACTGAAGAGGACCACTCATACCTTTAGGGAATTGACCTTTATTTCTAGCTCCACATGAGGGACAATCCTTAACTTCAGAAGTTACAGTATGGGTCTGAATTTCATAAAAAATATCAATCTTTTTACGCTTCTCAAGGCTTTTTACCTCTGCTGTCTTTAAACACATCCCACACTGAGAACACTCTGAGGGAGAGACAGTCTCCTCACTGTTTGTATCTTTACTGTTATCAAGTCTAGAGCCCTTTTTCTGACTCCCACTAGCTTTCTTATTACGATTCCCTTGACGACTAAAATCTTGCGAAGGAGGAAGACCGCTGTTGCTGGAATTTTTTCGAACCTGTTTTTCTAAAAACACAACAATCAGAATGTTCACAACCTTAAAGAGAGATTCAACAATCACAGAAATCTCAGTAGGCACAGAACCTTTCTTTGCAAACTTATCAAAGTCACTTCTTATATTTTTAATCTCATTTCTGATGGAGGTCTTATTTATTGTCATTTGAAAAAAGTATTTAAAAGAAAATCTGTAAGAGCAAGACTTTTATCTTAAAACAGGTCTAAAGTTAGGGATAACTGAACAATGTAGGTGAGCAGTTACGGTTTTTTAGAGAAATTAAAGAAAACAGATCAATGTCTTTACTTTATATTATGAATTTGAAAACTGTCTTCTTATTAAAGAATTAAAGTTTTGAAAAAAGTTGTTCAGGCTTTACTTTCAAAACTTTTGCGATTCTAAGAATGGTTGTCACATTGACGTTTCTTTTCCCAGCCTCAATAGCTTGCCAGTGCTTCCATGAACGATAGCCACGATCTTCTACTGATTCTAAAGTCCAGTTTCTTTTTTCTCTAAGCTTTTTTATATTAGAGCCAATTTTTTGAATGCTCTGCCATTCAGATCGCTTGACAGTGTTTTGAATGCCTTTAGGGTTATAAGCCAAAGTTTACATCTCCCTGCATTAAATCGTTATATACATATGTAATTACTCTAGACTTTCTATTTTCTTTTAGTTACCATACGGTCGTATGTATTTGAAAGAAAACCCTAAAAGACTCAAAGACAGTACATCTTATGAAAAAAGAACTTTTAAAGACAATGATAACCTACTGCTTAGGGCGTAAAATTCGAGAGATGCGTATTAGGTCAGGGAGATCACAGGAAGAAATTGCTGTTATTCTGAACGTTCCTCTTTCTGATTTAAAAAAATGTGAAAAAGGAATCCTAGGCCTTAAGCTAGGAGGAAAAGACGTAGTTCAGCTATTAAAGCATCTCAAGCCTAGCTTTGAAGATAGGCTGTTTTTCCAGTCGCTTAGTAGTTTAACTGCAAAAGACTATTATAAAAAGTTCAAAAAAAAAGAGAAAACAGAGGACTACAAAGATGAATGATAAGACTGTAATAAAAGTTGTTATTTCAAAAAGAGCTAATCAATCCTTTATATCTATACTTGAATCTCTTAGTTCAAACAAATGATCCTCTGTTATAAGACAAAGGGCTTTTTCAAAAATATCTTTGGCTTTGATTTTTCTACCATAAGGGATTTTATGAGGTTATGATGAAAGAAAAGGTTGCACTAGTGAATTGCAGTTGGGATAAAAAAAAGGTCTTTCTAGGAACCCTCAAATGGAATTCTTGTTTTTTCATTTTGCACCTTTTCTTCTCGTCTTTTTGAGACAAATTTTCTTTTGTCATCAAACTTCCTTTGATGTTTCATCTGCTTTCTTAGAATGAAAGAAACTATAGACTTTGTTTTTTATAAGTAATGAAAAGCAGAAAATACTCCCCAATAAGAAAATCTTAAGATAGAGTGAAAAATAAGCTTTTAAGGGGTCAGACACTTTCTTAACATTTTTTCTGAATAAAAAAAATGAAATGATCTTAAGTGATTTTAAGCTTTGGCATCTCTTTTGTTTTGTCCAATTCTAGACACACTTTTTCCTTTATTGTGGACAGAGCTCACATCTTTTAAAAAAGCTCCATTTAACTTCTCAAATTGGAGCCCCCCTCTTTACGATCGGTCAAAGTGATATGAGAGCTTGGTTTTAAATCTTCAAACAAACCATAAAAACCCTTTGGAAGTTTATCAGAGTGACGTTGATTTTCTTCCTCCATTTTGATTCTAAACTTGGGTTATAACTGGAGAAAGGAGCATAAAAATTTTCTTTTGCCCCTATACATGGGGGCAGTGTCCCCATGTTGACCCCTAAATTGTAACTCAGTTAAGAAACCGACTTACTGTTAACTTAAGTCCTATGTATTTTGAGAACTTAAGCCTTTTGGAGATCTCTTCTGGAACCTTATGCTACAAAAGAATGTCGAATTATTTTTTGGAATTGGTATTACTAAAAACTTTTGGTTTAAAGTGTTTGGCATTAATAATGCTTGCACTACTTCCTAAAGCTCGAATCACAAAAAGACCTTCTTTCTCAGCCTTTCTAGCTGAACCTTGATTGAACTTAAGATAAGCTACAGCACCATAAATTATTTTATCTTTATACAAAGGAAGCATTTGTTTAAAGTTTTTTAATTTGTTTATAAAATGAGTTAAATCTTTTAGCCATAAGGTAGTCTTGACTTCTGTCACAACCACTTCACTGCCATTAACTACAATAATGTCGAATTCAAAAGGCTCATCATTCCATATCCCGGAAGACTCTCGAGAAATACTCTGCACTTCAATGTTTCTTTCTTGAAGAAGTTTAACTAAATCACCTTTTACCAGAGCCTCCATAAGCTTTCCCCATTGACCTGTGAAAAGTTCGTCTAACTTTGCTATACGTTTATCAGACTTTATAAACTGACGATCGGTCTCAAGTTTTGAGTCTTTTAACAAACGCTCTGTTTCTTTGTGGGCTTTTGCGGTTTCTTTTTGAGATTCTTTGAGTTGGCGATCAGTCTCTTTTTGAGCTTTAGAGGTTTCTTTGAGTTGGCGATCAGTCTCTTTTTGAGCTTTGGCATTCTCTTTTTGAGCTTTAGCGATTTCTTTTTGAGATTCTTTGAGTTGGCGGTCAGTCTCTTTTTGAGCTTTGGCATTCTCTTTTTGAGACTTTGCCAGTTCTTGAGTTTCTTTAGCAACAGCTTGAATCGAAGCCCATACAGCTTTAGGAATTGAATGATTGGTTTTTTTTAAAGACATGCGGTTATAATAATATAAAAAAACTTTCTTTTCAAGTGATTTTAAGAGAATTTCTTTCAAATAGCCTCACTGCAACATCTCTCTCTAACCTACTGTAATATAACAGGAAAATAAGAAAGTACCAGAAAGATGTCGCTAGAGATAATACAACAATTAAATCCTGGCTTTCAAAAGTAAGTACAAAAGAAATTAAAGTTTGTTTTTAATCAAAACTATCGTGATTCTCATATGCGTTCTTGTACGGAGTTTTGTCGTGATCAACTAGGTTCAATGTAGGGGAAAAGTCTTAACATTCGGGAATAGATGGGTAGGTTAATTTATTATTTTCTTTTTGTTTTTTAGTGATTCTGCAAACTTACAAAAGTTTACAAATCAATTTATAGGAATTCTTGCAGCAGTTGCCATTCCTGCATTCGATGGGTTTAGAAAAAAAGCACGAAGCGGTGAAGCTAAAACTAACTTAGGGGCTCTTTTTACTGCACAGAAAGCTTTTTTCTATGAACAAAACGGCTTCTGTTCTAATCTTAAAGCAGTAGGTTTTGATGAACCTGATGGAACACGCCACTACGCTGTTGGATTTAAGGCTGCAGGTACAACTAGTGCTGCTTCTGCTGCTTGTCCCTCCTCAGGAACACTAGCTTATGATTCTACTGCTACTACTGCTAATAAAAAATCAGCATCGGATCTGGATGCTGCTTGCTTAACAGAAGAAGCAACTCCAACAACTCCTGAGAAGTTCATAGCTTGTGCTGAAGGAGAAACGGCTTCAACAAATTCCAACTGGCAAATTGATCAAAACAAAAAAATTGCGAGTCAATAAAAAAATATCTAAACTTCATTTCAAACCCCTCTTTAAGAGAGGGGTTTGAAAAACTTAAGAAGTGTTTCTAAGAATTAGGCTTTGTTATTAACAACCAGCTTTGTCGAAAATACTATTGGAGTTAAGCTTCTTTGTTTGGTCCATACGATAGTTACTATCTACGTCTATAAGGTCAGTACCATCCTTTGGACCGACTGCACCAGCAGTAAAATCTGTTGTGTCAGCATCACAAGCTGCTTCAGGAGCTTGTGCAGTTGCTTTACTGCCATCTGATTTCCAGTCAGGTGCAGTACCTGCGGTACAACCACTATTACTACCACCAGAGTTCGCACCAAAACCAATGGTGTAATATGTGTCTGCTCCGGTTACAGAAAAACCTACATCAGCTAGATGAGCACAATAAGTTGAGTGTTCATAGAAAAAAGCTTTCTGTGCAGTAAAAAGAGCCCCTAAATTGGTTTTAGCTTCACTGCTTCGTGCTTTTTTTCTAAACCCATCGAATGCAGGAATGGCAAATGCTGCAAGAATTCCTATAAAAATGGTCTGTGAACTTTTGTAAGTTCTTAGAATCATTAAAAAATTTAAAAGGAAATAATAAAATTAACAACTTAGCCGTCACTATCTATCTTAAAATTTCCTGAAAGTTCTCTAAGGTTCCTTAATTTTTTACTCTGAACTCACTCTAAAAAAACTAAGTGTGTGATAAGTTACTTGTAGTTTTATAAGAGCTTAGCTTTTGTATTACTTTTGAAAGCGGATTTAATTGTTGTATTATCTCTAGCGGCATCTTTCTGGCACTTTTTTATCTGGCACTTTCTTATTTTCTTGTTTTTACAGTAGGTTAGAGAGAGATGTCGCAGTGAGGCTATTTAAAAGAATTTTTTTTTTAAAACCACTTGAAAAGAAAGTTTTTTTATACTACTATAAATAATATGGCTATAAAAGTAACAAAAAACAACCAGATTCCCAAAGCTCTTCAGGAATCTATTAAAGGAGCTTTTAAGGGAATTAAAGAGCTGGCAAAAGCTCAAAAAGAGACTGACCGCCAACTCAAAGAAACCTCTAAAGCTCAACAAGAGACCGCAAAAGCCCACAAAGAAACAGAGCGTTTGTTAAAAGAGTCAAAACTTGAGACCGATCGTCAGTTTAAAAAGTCTGATAAACGTATGGCAAAGTTAGACGAACTTTTCATAGGTCAATGGGGAAAGCTTATGGAGGCTCTGGTAAAAGGTGATTTAGTTAAACTTCTTCAAGAAAGAAACATTGAAGTGCAGAGTATTTCTCAAGAGTCTTCCGGGGTATGGAATGATGAGCCTTTTGAATTTGACATTATTGTAGTTAATGGCAGTGAAGTGGTTGTGACAGAAGTCAAGACCACCTTATGGCTAAAAGATTTGACTCATTTTATAAACAAATTAAAAAACTTTAAACAAATGCTTCCTTTGTATAAAGATAAAATAATTTATGGTGCTGTAGCTTATCTTAAGGCCAATCAAGGTTCAGCTAGAAAGGCTGAGAAAGAAGGTCTTTTTGTGATTCAAGCTTTAGGAAGTAGTGCAAGTATTATTAATGCCAAACACTTTAAACCAAAAAACTTTAGTAATACCAATTCCAAAAAATAATTCGACATTCTTTTATAGCATAAGGTTACGGAAGATATCTCCAAAAGGCTTAAGTTAACAAATTGTTGGAAAGTTTTTTGCTTCTAACTTCTACTGTCTTTTTCCGATCGCTAAGTAAAAACTCTATCTTCTTCCATATTTTAAGTTGTTACTTCCTATCTTCTTAGCTACTTTTATTTTCTTTCTTAGGCTAAAAGTTAGGCACATTAAATCAATTGACTCTCACCCTCTAGCTTACCTTGTACTAAAGCCTCCATAAGCTTTCTGACCGATCGTAAAGAGGGGGCTCTAATTTGAGAAGTTAAATGGAGCTTTTTTAAATTAAAAGAGCTTTTAGTAAAATCCCATAAAATCCCTTATAGTAGAAAAATCAAAGCCAAAGATATTTTCAAAAAAGCCCTTTCTCCTATACCAAAGGATCACCTATTTGAGCTTAAGAGATGAAACACTTTCTAATCAGGATTGTATCGATGTGAGGTTTAAGAAGTGCCAAAAAGAAAATCCAAAAGCAGCTTTAAAAGATGAGTTTTTTAAGTCAGCTTCTTAAAAAAATCTACTCTCAGTTACTTTCAAGTAAAAAAAAAGTGTGATTCAAATGGTCTCTATGAAGGCTTGACAGAACGAAAGATTTCTAAAAAATTAAACATTTCCAGTTCAGAAGCTAAAAAACAAAAAAACCAAGAAATTCAATCACTTAGAAGGAATTTAACCCCCATGGGGGTTAGCACCTCCCCTATAGTGAGGGGGAAATTTTCCATGTCCGGTCAAGATCAGCTCTATTTGTTCGAAGAAATAAAAAAAGAATATCCATGCCAAAACCCTTGAAGTTAAAAAAACCGCTTCATAAAAGAAAAGGAGGCCATAGACAGAAAATGTTATATCTCTAAAAGATAAAAAAGAGTTTTTACAGGGTTCAAATCCTATGTAGCTACAGGTCAAAAAATCGTCTTCAAAGAGCTTTAAAAAGCTACTTTCAAAACCTGAAATTTAGCTGTTTTATACATTTTTTTTAAAAAAAGAAGAAGAAATAGCTTAATGGATGAAGAAAAAAGTCTTTTTTTTTAATAGCCCTTCTAAGATTTTTATAGCCTGTTTGAGGATTTCATGGATAAAAATTTAATGAGCTTAGCCCATTTTAGAGAAGAGAGATTGTAGTTTTTAAAAAAAGGAAAAAGACTCTTTTAAAAAACAAAAAAGGGAGTAAAAACAAGTGATGAATTGATGATGAGAACTCCACAGTGAAAAAATATTTTTAAGCGTTATAACTTATTGAAATTATTTATTTTTTAGCTATCTTTTGCAAATTTAAAAAACCTGCCTGACCCCTATTTCAGGGTTTTTAAAAACTCTTAAGCTAAAGGGTTAAAAAAAAAATAAAAAACTATCACTTAAGTTAGAAATTAAAAGAATAAAAAAGAAAGGTTTATTTGTGAAAAGAAATAAATTAAATAAAGACACAAAAAGAAAAGGCATAAAAGTTAAGAAGAAAGTAGCACGTCTTATTCTTGAAAAACGTACTTTTTTAAAACTAAAAGATCTTTTAAAAAAAGCTCATCAAAGCTCTTATGCTAAGAAAATAAACCCAAAAGACTTTGTTCAAAAATCCATTTCTCTTATCACTGATGAACATTTTTTGAACTCAAAAACGCAAAACACCTTCAAATCAAGATCATATAGACATGAAATTTAAACAGTACAAAAAACAAAAAAAGAATTTAAGGCTTCTTATGAATATAGAAGAAGAATCTCAAGACCTTGTAAGCCTAAAAGCTCAAAGCCAAATTCTTCAAGGGAGTGCTATAAAAACAGGCTTAGGGAATCTTTTGGAGACCAAAAAAATGAAGAGCGAACCTGATGTTTTTAAGAACTTAAAAGTAGGTCAGGCTGTACTCATTGATAAGATCAAAACTTCACAAGATTTGTTTCAAATTTTTAACTTAAAGGAGTGAGCTTTATGAGTAGTTTTAAAAAAATTCTGGAATTTTCTTATAGTGCTGAAAACATGTCTTGCATGCCCCCCCTTTCCTTTTCCCTTTGTCTTTATACACCCAACTCTGCTAAAACCTTCGGTTTTCACCGTGACCACCCTCTCCCGCTCATACTTTTTTTAGTATGGGAGAGGGTGGTCACGGTACCACAGAGTTGGGTGTATAGATGTGGGAAGAGGAAAGGGGGGTGTGGGAGGAGGAAAAAATAGAGAAAATTTTTAGAACTTTTAAATTAAAAATTTTCTCTATCAGGTTAAAAAATTTTTGTTTTTTTGAGTTTAGCTTTAGTTTTTTTAATGGCTCAGAAAGGAGTAAAAAAAAGGTCAAAAAACAAATAACAAATCGAAAAGGAAAGGAGTTACATAATGCAAAGCAAGAAAAGTAAAATTTACAACACTTTTTTGAGTGCGTAAATTCACCATATTCAGTGAGGAAAAGTCAGAGTTCTTAGAAGAAACCAAATGAGGGAGCTTTTTAAGCTTCTTCGCCATATTTTAAAAGGAGAAATAAAAATGGATAAAAAAGAATTGAAACCAATCAAAAAAAATAGTAGCTTAGAGAACACTATTCGCCCTCAAAAAAAGGGCCTGTTCTTTGACAATTTAATAAACCTTAGAGAGCTTTCGGAGTTTTTGGAAATTTCTCCTAAGACCATCCGTAATTGGATGTCTATGAGAAAAATCCCTTTCTTGAAAATAGGCCGAAACGTCTATTTCCCGAATGATAAGTTAGAGAAATGGCTTCAACAAAAGGAGAAATCATGTCGATAACAAAAAGAAAAGGAAAAAATAAAACTGTCTATTATGCTCAAGTGTATGTTAGAGGAGTTCGTGTCAAATCCAAGTCTTTTCCAACAAAGACGGAAGCTATTCTATGGGAAGAAAAACAAAAGCAACGATTTTTTCATGGAACTAACTTTCTTCCACAAGAAAGAGAGGAGATTTTCTTTGAAGATTGTGTAAAAAGATATCTTAAAGAGTATGTTGTTTCTTTAAGAGCTAGCAGTCAAAAGAAAATTCAAAACATATGCCAAAAATTCTTACTTAACAGTCCTTTAGCAAAAGTTAGAATGTCAAACTTACATCACATCAGTATAGATCATTGGATTGAATGGCTTTTTAAGAAGCAAAAGTGCAAAAATCAACGTCACTCTTTTAAAATGGAGTTAAGACGTTTAGGCTCAGTTCTTCATTGGTGGAGGAACAACATTGATCCTAGCTTTACCTTTCCCATTGTCCAAGGACATAGAAACAGGTGCTATCAACATCAGAGGCCTTCAAAAATCAAAAGGCCTGATTACTTTGCTAAACCTGAAGAGATTAGAAAGTGGCTTTCTGAGCTTGAAAAGATCTCTAATCCTGTTTACTACCACTTAGCCCAGTTTATGATTTTAACAGGAGCGAGAGTAAGTGAAGCGTGTGGACTTATGTGGAAAGAAGTTGATTTTAGAAACAAGTTTGCAAGAGTGGTTCGAACAGCTGATTGGGCTTTAGATGTTCCTCAGATTAGGGAATCAACAAAGACAAAGACCTCGGTTAGAGTGCTTACTCTTCCTGATAAACTTATAGAGATGTTAAAAGCCATAAAGAAACATTCCAAAAACCCCTTAGTCTTTCATTCAATGGAAGGTGGAATTGTGCCTTATACGACCATTCGCTGGGCTTTTGATAAGTCTTTTAGAGCTTGCGGACTTCCTTGGAGAGGAACTCACATTTGCCGTCATACTTATGCCACAATGGCTTTGATGGCCACAAAGAGCCTCTCAGCTGTCCAAGCAAGTCTTGGACATAAGGATCAAGCTATGACTCAAAGGTATGCGAAAGTGGTAGCTCTCATTAACTCGGATATGGCGGAAAAAACAGCTCAGATGTATGAATTAGAAAGTTTAAACCAACTTTCAGAAACAAGCTTCAAAGCTTCACCTCTTAAACTTAAAGGCAAAGAAATTTTGGAAGTGAAATGAATACTAGCAAGCTGGAAAAATAGGAGTTAAAAATCACTCCTAAAATCACTTCAAAAAGCAAAATGAGTGGGTTTTTTTAGCTTGGATTTTGTGAGGAAAAAAGAAAAACCCCTCTTTAAGAGAGGGGTTTTAAAGTGGAGTTTAAGTATTTTATAGCTGACCTATTACTTTCTCATCATCAATTTTCCAGTTGGAATTTGTTGAAGCCATTTCTCCTTCAGCACAAGCTATAAATTTGTCTACAGGGTCTACTTTACATGATGTACCCGTTATAGCAGTAATAGGGGTACCTCCACCATTAGAGTCATAATTTTCTCCTGTAACAGTACAATTTGTAACTGCTGAGTTAGCTTTGTTACCTGTAGAATGAAAGCCAATAGCGTAGTGGCGTGTTCCTTGGGGTTCTTCAAAACCTATTGTTCCAAGACTAGCACAGTAGCCTGAGTGCTCATAACTAAAAGCTTTTTCTGCTGTATAAAGAGCGCCTAAGTTAGTTTTAGCTTCACCGCTTCGTGCTTTTTTTCTAAACCCATCGAATGCAGGAATGGCAACTGCTGCAAGAATTCCTATAATCGGCTAAAAGAGATCTGCTATGTTGTTGGAATCAGTAAAAAATAAATAAATATAAATAACTTATCCATTACTGTAAGCACCTTGATTTTCCTGAAACTTCTCGATAGTACCCACATTTTAATTATTGATCACCTATAGATCACACATGAAATTGAGGAAATAAAAATAATTTGATGAAAAGAGTTCAAAAGAATACGTTAGTTCGCAAGCATTTATTAACTAACGAACTCCTAAGGACATGTTTATCCTATAGTGTCAACACCAAAGTCTTTGGACTCCATCTCTTTATGAAAAGAGCTATGGATAACTTACCAAAGAGTGAATTCGGCTCTACCCTTTAGATAATTCTGGAAAGCTTTCTGTGTTTTCTTCAAGGGAAATTTGAGTATCTATTTCAACATTTTCTAAATAACTGATAATCTCTAATTCATTAAATATACTTATTTTTTTTGAACTATCCGAAGGTATCCAAAAATTTTCCCCGCTATGGGACTCATTGAAGCGGTAACTTATTTTTACATCATTCATAACTCTTATACCTCCATTACTCCACTATAACCTATTTAAGAGTAGCATGAATACAATGCTGTGTCAATCATAAGTTTCCCATCCGCTAAATTGATCTTCCTGCTGTACACCCATTATAGGGACAGTGTTAGGTCGTGGTTGAAGTTTGACTTCAGTAAGAGTTTTTCTTTCAATAAAGTGATCTCCTCGTTCTTCACTTTCTATAGCGACTCGTTTTAATTCAACTGTGGCTGTTCGAGTACTTTTATTGCCAGAGTCTCCGGAAGAAGAAAGTATAAGATTTGGCCTAAATGGTTTTCCCAGTTCTAGATCTTTAGCAAAATCCTTGTGGAGTTCTCTTATTAGACGTTCCAAATCCAGATCATCTACGACTTGATGTCCTAAAAGCTCTGTTGCTTCTTTGCGAAAAATAAGGTAATCATGTGAACCCAGTTCTTTGGTTAATTTTTGAACAATATCGTGAATTTTATTAGAGTCTTGTCTGTGCAGTTTTAATAAATTTATTGCAAGAAGCTCTATTTGTTGTCTAGCTCTATAAACATCACCTAAAGCAAGGGGATGGACTTTTTCTGAAAGAAGTTTTAAAAGTGCGGATAATTCCGTCTGTTTTTTTATGCCCCATTCATCTTTTACCAATCCTTTAAAGCCAGCAACGCTTTCAACACTTAAAGGAAGCTGTTGAACTTGATTATTGATTCTTACCGCTGGATTTAGAGGTCTATGAATGCTTGGATCAATTGGGCCAAGAGAAGAGGTTTTTGTCATCAATACTTGATTACAGCCTAAAGCAAATAAAGTTCCAGCACTGTGGCACTTATCAGGAACAAGGACGTTTAAATTTGTAGTATATTCTCTCAATAATTTGTTTAAGCCAAAAGCTGCCAAAGTGTCACCACCAAGTGTAAAGAGAAACACATCAATGCTATCATATTCATTTTCCTTTAAGTGTTCACTAAAAATAGGGAAAGTGTCTTTGGCAAAAACAGAACTTGCATTTGGACGATCAGAAGTAAGGTAACAAAACACTTTTGAGTTCCTTTTTTTCTGAATTTTTTTAATCAGATTAATTCGATGACTTCTTGCCACTCTGTGCCCGCCTTAAGTTAAACCAACTACACCTTTACCATTTACTAGCCAGCCTTTCAAGGCTTTTTATAGAAATTGGAAGTAAATATGAAAAAAACTTTTTTTCCATTTTGCTTTTTTTACTCTCTGCGAAACAAGCTTCTTCCCTCTGAGATGGAGACCTCATCTATCTCTTCCAAATTCTGTAATAAGTCGGTTATCTGACCGCCCTTGACTCCTACGAGTGGGATTTTTCTTAGATTTTAAAGGGTTTTTTGAAAGAAATGTAGTCAGTATAAGTTAGGGGTGGTTTAAAAACCGAGTTACAGTTAGAGCAATTTCAACAAAACCCACCAGAATCAAGACAAAAGCATTAATTTTAAGTCTTAGCAAAGTTGACATTTTCAGTCAAAATTAGAAACTTTTGTCCAGAAACCCTTTAATTCCCTAAAGCTAGTCAAATAAATCAACCGATACAACTGCATAAAACACGAGTTTTTTAAGAAACTTAGATTAAAAAGGAGAAATTTTATGTCATCGCCTATCAATGCTAAGAAGCTACGAGAATGTCTTGGAGATTTTAAGCTACGAGAATTGTTCACGGAGGGTCTGGGTTGGAATTGCTCAGAAGATAAAAAGAATCGGTCAATCCGTATAGATAGTTCTAAAAAAATAGAATACTCTCCCCTAGCAGAGATTGGCGGAGCAAAAGTATTACAATTTAGAGAAGAAAATCTTAAAAATTTTGATTTAAATAGGGAAAAAGTTCATAAAGAAATAAAGAAAATTCATAACAAACATATTCTCATCTTTTCTGATAATAAAACCTATTGCTCATGGTCTTATCTTTCAAAAAATAATAAAGTTAGAGTTCATGACTTCTATAAAAATCAAAACGGGGATTTCTTTATAAGTAAAATTGCAAATATACATTTTAACATTGAAGATGAGCCAAAAATATCTGAAATAGGAGAAAAGCTAGAAAAAGCTTTTGATACAGAAAAAGTTACTAAGAAGTTTTATGAAGACTTCAAGAACAACCATTTCGATTTCCAAAAATATATCTCTGGAATTGATAAGAAAGAAGATAAAAACTGGTACTCTTCCGTTGTCCTTAATAGGCTAATGTTTATTTGGTTTTTACAAAAAAAAGGGTTTGTAGATAATAACTATAACTACTTGAACGATAAGCTAGAGGAACTAAAAAAAACAAAAAAAGATATCTACTATTCCAATTTTCTAAAGCTTTTATTTTTTGAGGGGTTTGCAAAAAAACTAAAAGAAAGAAGTAAAGAAGCAAAAAAAATGCTCGGTGAAATCAAGTACCTAAACGGTGGACTTTTTACCCCACATCTTATAGAAAATAAGTATCCTGATATAAAAATAAAAGACAAAGCTTTTGAAAAAACATTTGATATATTTTCTAAATACGAGTGGCATATTGAAGATAGTAAGGGTGAGGGAAAAGAAATCAGTCCAGATGTTTTAGGCTATATTTTTGAAAAATACATTACTGAAATTCAGCAAAAAAGTATGGGTGCCTACTACACTAAAGATGAGATTACTTCATATCTTAGTAGAAATACCATTGAAAAATGCATTCTAGATAAGCTAAGCAAAAAAGGTCACTCATTTAAGACTATCAGTGATATGAATCTAAATCTCGACACAAATCTTTGTAAGGTTTTACTTACAAACGAAGATAGCATTTTAAATACGCTAACAATTTTAGATCCAGCTGTAGGTTCTGGAGCCTTTCTAGTTTCTGCTATGAAAGAGCTACTTAACATATACTCACCTGTTATTGGAAAAATAGAAACATCAAATAACAGAGATTTAAAAAATTGGTATGAAAATTTTAGAAATGACCATAAAAGCATACCTTACGGTATAAAAAAGAACATTATACTTAAAAACCTATACGGTGTTGACATTATGAAAGAAGCCACAGAAGTTTGTAAACTGAGGCTTTTCTTATCCCTTGTAAGCTCAGCTTTAACCATGGAAGAGTTAGAACCTCTTCCTAATATGGACTTTAATATTATGCATGGAAACTCTCTCATAGGCTTTTTAAAAGAACCTAATAAAGGGCAACTATCTCTTTTAGACAAATCTTACCCTCAAATTAAAGATGAATACAATAAGCTAGTTAATAACTATAAAAAGAAACCCTTGTCTTTTGATAAATTGAAAGAACTAAAAGAAAAAATACATAAATTTTTAGAAGAAAATAATTCTAACCTAAGCCGTACTCTTGCTAATAAATGCAATGAAAAGGGCTTGAGATATCCTGAAATCACAGAAATTAAAGGCAAAAAGAAAACAATAAAGAAACGAAGTGTATTTCCAAAAGATTTTGAAAGTGAAGATGATTCTAAAAATTTAAATCCCTTTCATTGGGACATTGCTTTTAATGATATTATAGATAGAGGAGGTTTTGATGTTATTGTAACAAACCCTCCTTGGGATAAGGTTAAAACTGAAGATAGAGAGTTTTTTTCTAGGTATGATAAATCTATAAAAAAGAAAAAAAATGATAAGAAAGAGTTTGAGGAAAAAAGAGAGGAACTGTTAAACAAAGGCAAAATAGCAACTGATTACTTAAAAACAGAAGAATTCTACCAATTTCAAAGAAATTATTTTTCTTCATTTTATGAAAAGCAGACGGGAAAAATTATCGAATCAGACGGTACAGAAAAGAATGCAAGTTCAGATATGAACACCTATCTTTTATTTACAGAAAGGTGCTTTAATCTTTTAAATAAAAATGGGGTTATCGGAGCCGTGCTTCCTAGCGGTCTTTCAAAAGATGACGGAGCCATAGCTTTAAGATGTTTTATTTTTGATAATCTTAAAATAGAAAGTCTCATTGATTTTCAAAATAAAATGGAAGGCAGAAAGGGAAAAATATTTGAGGGAGTTGATTCAAGGTTTAAATTTCTTATTTTGAATTTAAAAAATGAAAAGCCTCAAGATAAGTTTCCTTGCCATTTTCATACAAGAAGTCTTAGAATTTTAAATTCATTCCCCAATGAGAATTCAATGAAGCAGTCTATAAAGGAAATAAAAGAACTTTCTCCTCGTGATTGTCAAATCATTGAATTCAAAAACTTAAGGGATAGAAACCTTTTAAAAAAAATACTTAGCTTTCCAATGCTAGGAGAAAATTTAAAAAACTCTTGGAATGTAGAGCTTTACAGAGAATTTGATGAAAAAAATGATGCTGATTTATTCAAAGATAAAAAATTATTCTCAAGTTACCTTCCTCTTTACAAAGGAAGTGTTATTCATCAATTTCAATATAATTTTGATCTTTCAAAAGCCAATCGCTATATTGATAGAAACGATCATAAAGTGCAAAATAGAACAGGCTTTGCTTTCAAAAACAAATGCTATGAAAACCATCGTCTTGTCATTCGAACGATAGCAAGCAATACCAATGAAAGAAGTCTTATTTCAGCGGTGATTCCAAAAAATCACTTTATCTCAAATAGTCTTTATGGAGTGTATATAAATTCAGAAAATCCCAAGAAAAACAATCACTATATGCTTTTTCTACAAGCTTTTTTCAATAGCTTTATTGTGGACTACTTTATTAGGCAAAAAGTCTCTTCTAATATAAACAAGAAGTACATTACCCCTTTAAGAATTCCCAGACTTACTGAAAAGGACCCTTACTTTAAAGAAATTGTAAAACGATCAGCTCTTTTAACCTGCATAGGAAAAAAGTTTGATGATCTAGCAGATGAGATAAGAGTAAAAAGAGGCGGGGTAAAAGATAAAAACGAGCGTTTAAAACTCCAGGGAGAAATTGATGCTATGGTCACCTACACTTATGGATTTAGCCTTAAAGAATTTGAATACATTTTAAGTACCTTTAAGACAGGAAAAAATAGAGAAAGATTAGAAAAATTAAAGGAATCTGCCCTTAATGCTTATCAAAAAGATAAGTTCATTAAAAAGGCCTCTTAAAAATGTCAAAAATTTATGACAACAAAGAAGTTTCTTTTTTATCTGGCCTAGAGAATGCTCTTAATCGCTCTTACCGATCAGATATTTCTGTAGGCTACTTTAACCTTAGAGGCTGGAAAAAAATTGCTAGAGCAATTAATGAGTATAAGGGGGGTGAAGAAAACCAATGCCGTCTTTTGCTTGGAATGTATAGTGCGAATTATCAGCTAAAAAAAGAGCTTTTAGAAGATGAATCTAAATTAAGAGAGCCAGATAATAAATTAGCTCGAAAACTAAAGAATCAAGCAGTAGAAAATTTTAAAAAGCAGTTAATGTTGGGAGTGCCTTCTAATGAAGATGAAAATGGTTTAAGACTTTTGGCTAAGCAAATTAGAGAGAAGAAAGTTATTGTAAAGTGCTTCACTCGCCATCCACTTCATGCAAAATTATACCTCACTTTTAATCACAAAGAATTTGCAGAGAAAATAGGTTTTCTTGGAAGCAGTAATTTAACTCTTTCAGGATTAGAAAAACAAGGAGAACTCAATATAGATGTTCTTGATCAGAGTTCTTGTGACTATCTTTGCAAGTGGTTTGAAGATAAATGGCAAGATCAGTTTTCTTTAGATATATCAGAAGAAATAGAAAAAATTATTGAAGAGAGTTGGGCCGGAGAAACTCTTTATATGCCCTATCATATCTATATTAAAATGGCGTATCATCTTTCAGAAGATGCAAGGAAAGGCTTGAGTGATTTTTTTATTCCAAAAGAGTTAAAAGATATTTTATTTCCTTTTCAGTCAGCGGCTATTCGTATAGCCACTCACCATGTAATGAATAAAGGCGGTGTTCTTATTGGAGATGTCGTGGGACTTGGAAAAACTCTTCAAGCGGTAGCTATTGCTAAAATTTTAGAAGAAGAAAATGGTTGGCAAACCCTTATTCTATGCCCAAAGAATCTTGAAAGAATGTGGGAAGATTATAGAGATAAATATGGTTTAAGAGGGCGTATTATGTCTATAAGTAAAGTTATGTATGATCTACAGGAGCTAAGAAGACATCATCTAGTTATTATAGATGAGAGTCATAATTTAAGAAATCCTCAAGGTAAGAGATATAAGATAATAAAGGATTATATTGCAAATAATGATAGTAAATGTGTTTTACTGTCAGCAACTCCTTATAATAAAACCTATTCTGATCTATCAAGCCAGCTTGGACTTTTTCTTGATTCTGATCAAAATATAGGAATAAGGCCAGAAAAGTTTCTAAAAGAAAAAGAGGATTCATTTCAAGGTAACCCTAGTTCATTGAAAGCTTTTGAGCAGTCTTCTCACTCTGAAGATTGGCAACAACTTATGTCTTTATTTCTTATTAGAAGGACAAGGACATTTATAAAAGAATACTATGGAAATAAAGATGATACTGGATATTACCTTGAAATAAAGGGCAAAAAAAATTATTTCCCCAATAGGATAGCTAAGACAGTTAAATATTCCATTGATAAGCAGTATAGGAGATTTTTTTCTGATGAAGTTGTAGATATGATCAATGATCTAGAACTTCCAAGATACGCTCTTTCAAAATACAAAAGGCCTGATCTTAAGAATTTAACAGATAAAGAAAAGAAATTATTTAAAGATTTAGAACAAGCTCGATCCCAACCAAGAGGGTTTTGTCGTATAAACCTATTTAAAACCTTAGAAAGCAGTGGCTATTCTTTTCTTCAAGCCATACAAAGGCATATTTTAAGAAATTGTATCTTTATTTATGCCATTGACAGTAAAGATAATCTTATAGTGAAAGACTCAGGAAGTGATATCATCACAAATGCTTTTGATGAGAATGAAGGTGATATTACAGGCTTTTCTCAAGAAGACAATGAAAGGACATACTTTTTTACTGAATTTGACAATTTTTACAAAAAAGGGAAAAAAGCTTACGATGAATATAAAAGGAAAGGAAGTAAAAGCATCAGGTGGATCTCATCTTCTTATTTTACTGAAGAGTTAAGAAAAAATCTCAGACAAGATACAGAAAAGCTTATTGATTTGTTAAAGAAATCTCAGAAATGGAATCCTAAAAAAGATTTCAAGCTTAAAAAGCTTGAAAGTCTTTTAAGAAATGAATGTAAAGAAAAAAAAGCACTTATCTTCACTCAATATAAAGACACAGCAAAATATCTTGAAAATGAACTTAAAAACCGAGGAATAGAAAAATTAAATCTTGTTACCGGAGGTATGAGCAATATACAAGACTCAATTCATAGATTTAGCCCTAAGAGTAATGACTATGGGATCAAAAATGAAAACGAAGAAGAAATTGATATTTTAATAGCAACAGACATTCTAAGCGAGGGACAGAATCTCCAAGACTGCCATGTAGTGGTTAACTATGATCTTCCATGGGCAATTATTAAACTTATTCAAAGAGTTGGGAGAGTGGATAGAATAGGGCAAAAATCCGATAAGATTTTATGCTATTCTTTTATGCCAGACCAAGAGCTAGAAAAGATTATTAACTTACAAGCTCGTGTACAAAGAAGATTGAAAGAAAATGCAGAGGTTATAGGTACAGATGAGAGCTTTTTTGGAGGAGACAGGAAGATTATAATAGATTTGTATAATGAAAAGTCGGAAGTTTTAGAAAAAGAGGTCTTTAGTGACATTGATCTTCCTTCTCAAGCCCTTAGCGTATGGGAAGAGGCAATAAAAAAAGACCCTGCCTTAGAAGAGAAGATTAAGAATATGCCAGATGTTATTCATTCTACAAAAGAGCACTCAAGCCTTAGCGATGTCTTACTGTTTGCTAAATCTCATATTACAAACTACTTAATGCAGATTAATGAAAAAGGAGAAGTTCTTACAGAAAACCAATTTAAAATTTTAGAAACAGCAAAGTGCCAGCCAGAGACAAAGCCACTTGAAAAACGAGAAAACCATTACGAAGTTGTTAGAAATGGTTTAAAGAGTATAGAAGAATCTATAAAATCTATAGATATGATTGGAAGACTTGGAGGGACTAGAAATCCAAGAAGAAAAGTGTCTGAGCTTTTAGAAAAAAAAGAAAATAAAGATGATATCCTACTTCAACTTCAGGATGATATTTTTAAATATTCTTTATCTAATGATTCCGAAAACACCCTTAAAAGGATGTTTAGGAGAAAGGTTTCTGAAAGTGAGATTATTTCTTACATAGTTGAAAAAGATAAAAATGAAACTCTCTTAAATAAAAAAGAAGAAAAGCGAATGGATGAGAAACCAAGAATAGTCTGCTCAATGGGGTTAGTGAAAAAATGAAAAACTCAATCTCTCCTAAACTCAAATCCATTCTAGAAAAAGGTGAAAACTCTAAAGTCGAGCTCAAAGAAAGTGTCAGATCTGGTTTAGATAGGACAATAGTAGCCTTTGCTAACTCTTCTGGAGGTGAGATTTATATTGGCATAACTGACAAAGGAAAGGTTAAGGGAATCAACATCACCAATCGTCTAAAAGGTCAAATAGAGACTATTGCAAGAAACTGCGATCCTAAAGTTTCTATCTCTATTAAAGAAATGGCAAAAGAAAAGGTATTACTTATAGTTGTAAAAGAAAGTAAAAATAAGCCCCATAGATGTTCTGCAGGTTTTTATATTCGTTCAGGTTCAACTTCTCAAAAATTAAGTACAGAAGAGATTATTGATTTTGGAATCCGTGAAGGGAAAGCTCGATTTGATACGCAAGTATGCAAAAAATTTGATTACAAGAAACACTTTGATAAGGAAAAACTATTTTCTTTTCTAAACAGATCAAAGGTGACTTATAATAGAAGAAATATCGTACAATTACTTGAAAACTTAGGGGTTGCTCAAAGACAAGGCTCTAAAGTTACCATTAACAATGCTGGTGCTTTATTTTTTTCTAAAGACTTACAAAAGATTCATTCCCATGCTGAAATTGCTTGTGTTTTATTCAGAGGAAAAGAAAGGGGTAAAATTATTGATAGTGGAAGATTTAATAAAGATTTAAGAGCTAATATATAGTGCTTCCGCTTAGGTTTTCAGTTTCCTAAGATAGAGAAGTTATCAGTTATCAAAGTTTCTAATTTAGGTCTGTGTTTTCGTATTCCTCTAAAAAATTGACTTAAACTTCCCTTGAAATCGTCATAGTTTTCATAATATCGATTCGCCGTGACCTCTTTTTTCATAAACTTCCAAAGCCTTTCTATAGGATTTAAATTCGGTGAGTAAGGAGGAAGATAAACAAGTTTTATATTCAACTCTTTCGCTAACTTCTTGACAGACTTCGATCTATTGTATCCGGCTCCATCTAAGATAAGATGAATCTCTTTTTCATCGGAATACTTCTTAATGAAGATGATGGAGCCTATCACATAGGAAAACTTCGTTGATTGTCTTATAACTCCTGACTATCGTCTTCAAACTATTGATCTCAATAGCTCCACAAACATTCACTCTTTTTCTCCAGCCTGAATTGGTCTTCACTTCAAACTTCTTACCCTCTCTTATCCAACCATATGAAATCGTAGGTCCCCACTCAGGATGTGTGGAATCAGCAAAGTAAACAGGACCCTCTTTCTTCTTAATTCTCTTGTACTTACGCACAAACTTTTCCTGCTCTTCTTTCTTTGCCTTACCTGGTATTGCTGTAGCTTTTTTATAAGAAAACTTAAGGCGATGGAGAAGATCAATCACACCACTTGTTAAAGTACGTAACACCAAAATTCTCCTCAATGAACTGGATGACAGACTGTGATGATGGAAAAATTCTTTTCTCTAATTCCTTACAAAGCATTTTCTCCTCTTTCTTTAGTTAAAAAGGATCTTTTAGAACTGTAATTGTCGCTGATTAAACACTCTATTCCACCTTTGTTATAACGATCTCTACAGGCTCTTATCGTGACCTCATCAATGAAAAGAAAACGGGAAATATCTTTACACAACTCACCTTTATCTAAATGGAGAATTGTCATAATCCTTTTTTGCGTATTTAAGATTTTTCTCTAAAGATAGTTCATAGAGTAAATCTTTTCGCTCTTTTTTTGATAGAAACCCTGACATATGAAACTATTTTTAAAAATAAATGACTTTTTATCAAGACCTTAGAATAAAAACTAGACCTCAACTCAAAAAAAACGGAAAACTTAAACGGAAGGAGTATAGATGAAGCTATTAAATTCTTAGAAAAAAATCTTCGTGTGGAATTTAAAATTGTTCGTGGAAAGCTAGAAAGAGAGGAGATTTTAGAAATTCCGGAAGATGCATTAAGAGAAGCCATTATTAACGCTGTCACTCACAGAGATTATTTTCATATAGGAATAAGTGTGAGTGTTGAAATTTTTAGTGACAGAGTAGAGATTTATAATTTTGGAGGACTTCCTAAGGGTTTGAATAAAAAAGATTTTGGGACAAAAAGTGTCTTGAGAAATAAGCTTATTGCTGATCTTATGCAAAGATTAGGATATATTGAAAAATTTGGTACGGGAATTAAAAGTATAAAAAAGCTAGTAAAGGAAGCTGGACTGGAAGAGCCCAAGTTTAAGTTGAACGAGTTTTTCACTATAATCTTCCCAAGAAAACCTCTATATTTTGAAAATGGCAATGACGCTGCAGGTGATCCTGGTAGTATAGAAGAAAAGTTCGGAGATGTGTTCGGAGTAAAGTTCGGAGATATGTTCGGAGTAAAAAGCCAGAGGTTTCACAGGTTGTTGAAAACATTAGACTTTATAGAAAAAAATAGATTTTCTGTAAAATCATTTGCTGAAATCTATGAGCTGACTCCAAGAGCGATAGAAAATGACATAGACTTTCTAAAAGGGCATAAACTTATTGTTTTTGAAGGAAGCCCAAAAACAGGAAAATACAAAGTCACCGACAAATACAAGAAGCTAAAAAAACAGCTCAAACGATAAAAATTTTTGCCCTCAGACTTCACCATCAAAGGGCAAAAAATCTAAACATTTGTAACTCGGTTATCTGACCGCCCTATCCAAGATTAAATTTTTCGGCTCCTCCAGGGAACCCACAGATTCTTTTGAGAAGGCAGAATTTCAAGCATTAACTATAACTAACATCTTAAAAAATTACACAAATAAAGAGTGACTTATCCAGAAACAAAAAATCCATATGTCTTCACGTCTCTATAAAAGCCATGCTTAAACTAGAACCTACACGAGAAACTCTTTACGAGAAGTTAAAAAGAAAAAACCGATCAGCCATTTCTATACTGTCTCCTTTTCTTTCGGGATCAGGAAAAAATTCAGGCACTCTATCTCTTACTTGATAATAAATATGTCTATGAGATTCTTGTTTTTTAAGCTCACTTTTATAATAACCTTCATCAAAAAGTTCTTTAAGTTCATAAAATTCATTTTCTAAAACATTTGGCGTTTCATTTTCTTGAAACACTATAGAGTAAGACTCAAAAAACTCTAAAAGTTGAAGTTCAATAATTTTTGAATCAATTTCTTTTTTATCAGCAAAGCTAAAATCCACACCTGAGCCTTCTGCCCACATAAAACTTTTAAAAGAAAAAGTAAAGAATAAAACTGTTATTATGAATAGGTTTTTAGCCATGATTTTCTCCTTTTGGTTTTATGTTAGACGTTTTTATTATGCCTAAATTTATGTTATAAATAGATTTTTCAGATTTTTCTTCATTTTTTAAAGAGTTTTCTGAACTTTCAAGAAGTTCAAAGATAATCCTATCAAAATCCTGTTTAAATTTATTCATAGCTTCTTTGCTACAGGCCACTGTATAATTTGAGATTTTTTCTATAGTTTCAGATTTTATTTGAGCTAAGAGGTATCTTGTTTTTAAAATATGTTGATGTATAGCCTGATTTTTTGTGATTTCTTTTTTTGTGATGACAAAGTTTCTCTTCCCAGCTTTATAAAAACTCCCTTCTTTGACAAGAAAGCCTAACTCCTCTAATCCGTCAATAGCATCTGTAGCCTCTTCTAAAGTTATAGAGAAGGTTTCTGCTACGACTTGTGGTGAAGCGGGAAGGTTTTCTATTGTGAGGTGAGCATGAAGTTCTGGCCAAAAAGGATCACAAAGCCAATTTTCTAAAAGCATGTTATCTCTTTCTTGAATGCTTTGTTTTACTTTTAACATAATTTAGCCTGCTTTCTTTTATACCTCATCTCTTGCAGGTGTTCTTTTAATCTTGTGCGTGAGTTTTCTATGGTTTTATTTTTATCAGCACAACGTTCGCTAGAAGCGATAACATCTTTAAGAATCGACCTTTTGTCATGTTTTGAAAGCTCCTTTAAAATAAGTTCCATGTCTTCTCCTATAGGGGTATCGCTTTGTTCTCTTCTTTCTAACTCATCTCTCACAATAGCCCTTAAGTTAATGCCTGCTAGTTTAAGGACTCTCATAAAATCATGAGAGTTTATATGACTTTTACCGTTTAGGAAAGTGCTTATAGTATTCTTATTGAGTTCTAAAAGACGAGCAGCTTCAAGAACTCCAATGCTATTATAAGTCAATAATGAATCTAAGTTATTTAAAAAAGCAAAATCTCTGTTGATCTTCATAAGAAAAAAGTTTCAATATACTTTTTATGATTTTCTTTTTAGGGGAAGTGGTTGCACATAAAGAGATTAAAAAAGCTCCTTATGCTTCTAAAAGGCTTGCGAAAAACTATAAATTTATAATTTGTATTTTTATTGGCCTTGTCATTTTAGAGACTCTTTTTTATCTACTTGTTTTAGACCTCTTGTTTTTCTGGTTAGCACAGCTTTTTGTATTTTGGATCTTTCAGGCTTTTTTACTTTTTATAACTTGTAATTTTTGGCTTAAGGATGAGAACATAAAATCCAAAAAACGCATTACAGTGGATCATTTGGAGGGAGAAGAAGTTGATTTCAAAACTTTTGAGAAGGCTCTTGAGTCTAAAGACTCAGCTCCTATAGGAGCCAATTTTGTCAAAAAAGAGCTTGTAAGTTTACCTGTCAGTTCTAGAACAGAACATTTATACCATTTCCAAAAATTAATTCGACATTCTTTTAACGCATTGCGTCCTGGCTTTTTGATCAAACTCTGTTAAATTTTTAGAGTCATGTCGAAAAAAGATTTAGTTACACAGATTCAAGGGTATAATTTTCTAGCTACTTACAAAGTAGAAAGAAGTGCCAACATCAAGATAAAACTCCAAGCTTTGCAGCATATGCAAGAAGGAAAATCGATTCAAGAAACAGCAAGTATAGTTTTCTATCACCGTCACAGTATCAAATCCTGGTTACAGTCTTTTGTAGACTTTGATTACGAGGGGTTGATAGATCGAGAAGGCAGAGGGCGCAAGCCTCGTTTACCAGTGACAGAAGAAGAGAACTTCAAAATCAAGTTAGATGAAATTCAAGACAAGAGAGAAGGAGGAAGCATAGGAGCAAAGGGAATACAGGAACTTTTAGCAAATGAATTTGACTGTTGCTATTCTCTTTCTGGGGTTTATGCTCTTTTAGACCGTCTTAATATTGTATGGATCAGTGGTCGTTCTCTTCATCCTAAAAGTTCACAAGAAGCTATGGAACAGTTTAAGGAACATTTTCCAGAAGAGGTGGAGAAAATAAAGGAAAAGATTCAGACTCATAAAATAGAGATTTGGTGGCAGGATGAATGCAGAATAGGCCAGCAAGGTTCTTTAAGCAGGATTTGGGCAAGAAAAGGCACACGACCTAGAGTTGTGAGACAAAGACAATTTTTATCCACTTATATTTTTGGAGCAGTTTGTCCGGATAAAGATAAAGGCTGTGCTTGGGTTTTACCGGAATGTAATTCAGGGATGATGCAAATTCACTTAGATGAGATATCTAAAAATATTCAAGAAAACTATCATGGAATTGTTTTAATGGACAGAGCCAGTTGGCATACCACAGAGACTTTGATAGTTCCTAAGAATTTATCCCTGATGCCTTTACCTCCTTATAGTCCAGAATTAAATCCCATGGAACAAGTCTGGCAACAATTACGAAGGATCAAATTATCGAATGCATGTTTTAAAAACTATGACCATATACTGAATACTTGTTGTGAGGCCTGGAATACTTTTTGCGATCAGGAGGGCAGGATTAAAAAATTATGCACTCGATCTTGGGCAAAACAACAAGATGAATCAAGCTTGTAAATTAATTTGAACCTATAAATTAAATTGCGTAACTGATTTTTTTCATTTTACATCTTAACCTCACTTTTTTACACTTATTTTAACCCATCAATCGATTCACACAACAATAGATATACATAAAATAAACATATCTTATGAAAACTCAACCTCCCTTCAAAAAAAACTTTTTTAAAGCCTCCTAATTGAAACTTTTCCTTAAGTCAATTTTAAAATTTTAAATTTGAACATAAAAATGTCGAATTAATTTCTGTAATTGGTATTACTTGTTACAGGAGCGACAGGCACAGGAAAAACAACCTTGATGATGAATTTACTGAGGCACAGTTTTTTGCATAAACACCCTCTTGTGATCCTTGATCCTAAGGGGGAAATAAAGGACATAGAGATGATAAAATTCCTTTTTTGTGAGTTAGGAAGAAAAGAGGAAGACTTTAAGCTTTTTTCTCTTGCACAGCCTGAAAAGAGCTTGTCCTACGATCCTTTGAAGTATGGAACAAGTGAACAAGTGAGGTCGAAACTGATGCTTGGCCTTAGTTTTACTCATGATTATTATGCTTCACAAGCCAGTCAGTATCTTTCTATCTTGCTTTCTTGTTTTGAAGCTCTAAAAAAGAAAATGAATCTTAAAGAATTAAAACAAGCCCTCAACAACTCTCACAAAGAATTTATGGAGAAAAAAGAGCTGGAAGGGATGGAAGATGATGTAGCTTCTTTATCTCAAATTAAAAAAGAAGACCTTGCAGGATTAAAAGCTCAGGTTGAGATTTTAAACTCTAGAGAGTTTTCTCATCTTCTTTCTTCTTCAAAGTGTCAAATTGATTTAGTTGAGATTTTGGAAAAAGGTCAGGTGGCTTATTTTCAACTGAACACAAACGGATATGGTGATTTTGCAAGACGTTTAGGCAAAATGATTGTGCAAGACTTGAAAGTTATAAGCAGTCAAATTCATGCAGGACAAATAGCGCCTAAGTTTAACTTTGCAGGGATATTTATTGACGAATTTGGCTCTTTTGCAACAAGAGATTTTAGCGACCTTCTTAAAATGATCAGAAGCTCTAAATAGGGGTTCATCTTTTTTGTCAAGGCTTGGCTGATTTAAAAGCTGTATCTTCTGAGTTTTCGGATCAGATTTTAGGTAACACTGCTTATAAGCTGATCTTCCGTCAAGATGTCCCTCAAGACTGTGAAACATGGTCTTCTGTTTGTGGAACTATAGAAGATAAAGCTATGACCTTTCAAGTGTCATCACAAGAGATGTTAAGCGAGTTTGAAAAAACAGGCTTAGGTTCACTTTTTAACACCAAAAAGATGAAAGTGGATTTTGATGTTTTTAAGTCTTTAAAAAGAGGTCAAGCTCTTCTTATTGATAAACTTCAAAACAAGCAAATTTTACTTCAAGTTTACAATGCTAAAGAAAAAAAGAAGAAAGGCTTGGAGAAATGAGAAGACACCCAACCCAACCACTCTTTTATAACCCATCACTACTGTGTACCTGTGGTGACGAAAGTGAGTTAGGGTGGTCAAATCTTAAATCCTTTCAACAAGTCGTAAGAATGGGCGTAATAAGGCCCTTTGATAAGGTCTTGTTTTCATTGGATTTAAGATTTGACCACCCTAACTCACTTTCTAATCTCTCTGGTAGATGTGGTGTGTGATGTGTGGTGTGAGTGGTTGGGTTGGGTAGTAGGTTGGTGGAAAAGGAAAGGAAAGAAAATTTTTTTAAAGCTAGTCTTAAAAAAATTTTCTGTTTGTTAAATCTGCGGACGAACTTTTATAAGCTCTCCGCACTGTCCTCTCTTGAAGCTCAAGAAAGGATGTAAATCAATAAGGAAAGGAGTAGAAATGAAACTAAAAACTACAATTTATGACGCACTCTCAGTCAGAGCTTATAAAGACTCTCAGGGAAACGAAAAAGTGGACTACCAAAGAATAGGTGTAGCCTTTGGTTTAAAGAACAAAAACGGTTTTTCTTTGAAGCTCACAAGCTTGCCTGTCTCAGGGGAGCTTGTGGTTATAGAAAGAATACCAAAAAAAGAGCAGAAAAATGATACAGAAGAAATGCCCTTTTAAAGGCTTAGAATACCAAATGAGGGAGCTTTAAGCTCCCTCGTTATATTTTGAAAGGAGAAATAAAAATGAATAAAAAAGAATTGAAACCAATCAAGAAAAGTAGTAGTTTAGAGAACACTATTCGCCCTCAAAAAAAGGGCTTGTTCTTTGACAATTTAATAACTATTGAGGAGCTTTCAGAAAATTTAGGTTTATCTAAGAAGACTTTACAAAATTGGGTTTCTTTAAGGAAAATCCCTTATGTAAAAATAGGCCGAAAGGTTTATTTTAGGTCTTCTCGCTTACAGCAATGGATTGAACGAAAGGAGTTCAAATCATGTCTGTAACTAAAATTAAAAGAAAAAAAAAGAACGTCTATCAAGCTCAAGTGTATGTCAGAGGAGTGAGGCTTTCGAGTAAAGTTTTTGAAAACAAAACTCAAGCTTACATTTGGCATGATAGAGAAAAAGATCGCCTTGAAAAAGGTGAAACTATAGAAGAAAAAGAACTTAAAGAATTGCTTTTTTGCGATTGTGTAGAAAAGTACATCAAAGAGTATCTGCCTAAACTGAGAGCTTCCAGCCAGAGAAAAATCTTATTGAATCTGAAAAATCTTTCAGTTAACAGCCCCTTAAATAAAGTCAAGATGTTAGACTTAAAGGCAAAGGAGATAAGCCTTTGGATTTCTTGGTTTCAAAAGAAAACTAAGAAGTGTAGACAAAGACAGAGTTTTAAAACAGAGTTTAGGCGACTTGTAGCTGTTCTAAACTGGTGGAGAAATTACGTTGATCCAAGCTTTGTTGTTCCTGTAGTGAAAATGCATAGAGACATTTGCTACGAGACAACTCAAAAACTAAGACGACCTGACTACTTTGCTAGACCAGAAGAAATACAGCTTTGGCTTCAAAAGCTTCAGAAAATATCTAACCCTGTTTATTATAGACTGGCAAAGTTTATGATTTTAACAGGAGCTAGAGTGAGTGAAGCTTGTGGGCTTTTGTGGAAAGAAGTTGTCTTTGAAGAAAAGTTTGTACGTGTGGTAAGGACAGCTGATTGGGGAGGTAACAAAATAACTCTCTGTGAGAGTACTAAAACGAAAGCATCTAACAGGCTTTTGGTTCTTCCAGAGAGACTTGTGGAGTTGTTAAGGGTTATGAAAAGTGAGTCTCCCGAAAATCCCTTAGTCTTTCATTCAAGAGAAGGTGAAATTGTGTCTTATACAAGCATTCGCTGGGCTTTTGATAAGTCCTTTAAGGCCTGCAATCTTCCTTGGAGAGGGACTCATATTTGCCGTCATACTTATGCCACAATGGCACTTATGGCGACAAAAAGTCTTTCCGCTGTGCAAGCAAGTCTTGGGCATACAGATCAAGCTATGACTCAAAGGTATGCTAAAGCGGTAGCTTTAATAAATTCTGATATGGCAGAAAGAACAGCTAGCATGTACGAATCGAAATCACTTACAAAATCACTTACACACCCTCAAAAGACTGTAAATGAGTCCTCATTAAGGATAAGGGAAAGTGATCCTAGCAGTTGAATTGTAAAGATTTAAAACCACTTCAAAAAGCAAAATGAATGGGTTTTTTTAGCTTGGATTTTGTGAGTTAAGAAAAGAAAAACCCCTCCAAAAAAGGGAGGGGTTTTAAAATGAAGTTTAAGCATTTTATAGTGGACTCAAACTTTTATCATGATTAATTTGCCAGTTGGAATTTGTCGAAGCTGTTTCTCCTTCAGCACAAGCTATGAATTCATCACCTGCAGAGTTTAGCTCACAGGTTGTCCCGGTTTTCCCTGCAATCGCAGTAATTTTGGTGGTGGTGCTGCCGGCAGTTGATGGGTAACATTCAGCAGAACTACCCGTAGCACAAGTAGCTTTAAATCCAACAGCATAGTGGCGTGTTCCAGTAGGTTCCTCAAATCCTATAGTAGCTAGGACTTCTGAATATTTATCACCTTCATAAAAGTAGGCTTTTTCTGCTGTATAAAGAGCCCCTAAGTTAGTTTTAGCTTCACTGCTTCGTGCTTTTTTTCTAAACCCATCGAATGCAGGAATGGCAACTGCTGCAAGAATTCCTATAAATTGATTTGTAAACTTTTGTAAGTTTGCAGAATCACTAAAAAACAAAAAGAAAATAATAAATTAACCTACCCATCTATTCCCGAATGTTAAGACTTTTCCCCTACATTGAACCTAGTTGATCACGACAAAACTCCGTACAAGAACGCATATGAGAATCACGATAGTTTTGATTAAAAACAAACTTTAATTTCTTTTGTACTTACTTTTGAAAGCCAGGATTTAATTGTTGTATTATCTCTAGCGACATCTTTCTGGTACTTTCTTATTTTCCTGTTATATTACAGTAGGTTAGAGAGAGATGTTGCAGTGAGGCTATTTGAAAGAAATTCTCTTAAAATCACTTGAAAAGAAAGTTTTTTTATATTATTATAACCGCATGTCTTTAAAAAAAACCAATCATTCAATTCCTAAAGCTGTATGGGCTTCGATTCAAGCTGTTGCTAAAGAAACTCAAGAACTGGCAAAGTCTCAAAAAGAGAATGCCAAAGCTCAAAAAGAGACTGACCGCCAACTCAAAGAATCTCAAAAAGAAATCGCTAAAGCTCAAAAAGAGAATGCCAAAGCTCAAAAAGAGACTGATCGCCAACTCAAAGAAACCTCTAAAGCTCAAAAAGAGACTGATCGCCAACTCAAAGAATCTCAAAAAGAAACCGCAAAAGCCCACAAAGAAACAGAGCGTTTGTTAAAAGACTCAAAACTTGAGACCGATCGTCAGTTTATAAAGTCTGATAAACGTATAGCAAAGTTAGACGAACTTTTCACAGGTCAATGGGGAAAGCTTATGGAGGCTCTGGTAAAAGGTGATTTAGTTAAACTTCTTCAAGAAAGAAACATTGAAGTGCAGAGTATTTCTCGAGAGTCTTCCGGGATATGGAATGATGAGCCTTTTGAATTCGACATTATTGTAGTTAATGGCAGTGAAGTGGTTGTGACAGAAGTCAAGACTACCTTATGGCTAAAAGATTTAACTCATTTTATAAACAAATTAAAAAACTTTAAACAAATGCTTCCTTTGTATAAAGATAAAATAATTTATGGTGCTGTAGCTTATCTTAAGTTCAATCAAGGTTCAGCTAGAAAGGCTGAGAAAGAAGGTCTTTTTGTGATTCGAGCTTTAGGAAGTAGTGCAAGCATTATTAATGCCAAACACTTTAAACCAAAAGTTTTTAGTAATACCAATTCCAAAAAATAATTCGACATTCTTTTGTAGCATAAGGTTCCAGAAGAGATCTCCAAAAGGCTTAAGTTCTCAAAATACATAGGACTTAAGTTAACAGTAAGTCGGTTTCTTAACTGAGTTACAATTTAGGGGTCAACATGGGGACACTGCCCCCATGTATAGGGGCAAAAGAAAATTTTTATGCTCCTTTCTCCAGTTATAACCCAAGTTTAGAATCAAAATGGAGGAAGAAAATCAACGTCACTCTGATAAACTTCCAAAGGGTTTTTATGGTTTGTTTGAAGATTTAAAACCAAGCTCTCATATCACTTTGACCGATCGTAAAGAGGGGGGCTCCAATTTGAGAAGTTAAATGGAGCTTTTTTAAAAGATGTGAGCTCTGTCCACAATAAAGGAAAAAGTGTGTCTAGAATTGGACAAAACAAAAGAGATGCCAAAGCTTAAAATCACTTAAGATCATTTCATTTTTTTTATTCAGAAAAAATGTTAAGAAAGTGTCTGACCCCTTAAAAGCTTATTTTTCACTCTATCTTAAGATTTTCTTATTGGGGAGTATTTTCTGCTTTTCATTACTTATAAAAAACAAAGTCTATAGTTTCTTTCATTCTAAGAAAGCAGATGAAACATCAAAGGAAGTTTGATGACAAAAGAAAATTTGTCTCAAAAAGACGAGAAGAAAAGGTGCAAAATGAAAAAACAAGAATTCCATTTGAGGGTTCCTAGAAAGACCTTTTTTTTATCCCAACTGCAATTCACTAGTGCAACCTTTTCTTTCATCATAACCTCATAAAATCCCTTATGGTAGAAAAATCAAAGCCAAAGATATTTTTGAAAAAGCCCTTTGTCTTATAACAGAGGATCATTTGTTTGAACTAAGAGATTCAAGTATAGATATAAAGGATTGATTAGCTCTTTTTGAAATAACAACTTTTATTACAGTCTTATCATTCATCTTTGTAGTCCTCTGTTTTCTCTTTTTTTTTGAACTTTTTATAATAGTCTTTTGCAGTTAAACTACTAAGCGACTGGAAAAACAGCCTATCTTCAAAGCTAGGCTTGAGATGCTTTAATAGCTGAACTACGTCTTTTCCTCCTAGCTTAAGGCCTAGGATTCCTTTTTCACATTTTTTTAAATCAGAAAGAGGAACGTTCAGAATAACAGCAATTTCTTCCTGTGATCTCCCTGACCTAATACGCATCTCTCGAATTTTACGCCCTAAGCAGTAGGTTATCATTGTCTTTAAAAGTTCTTTTTTCATAAGATGTACTGTCTTTGAGTCTTTTAGGGTTTTCTTTCAAATACATACGACCGTATGGTAACTAAAAGAAAATAGAAAGTCTAGAGTAATTACATATGTATATAACGATTTAATGCAGGGAGATGTAAACTTTGGCTTATAACCCTAAAGGCATTCAAAACACTGTCAAGCGATCTGAATGGCAGAGCATTCAAAAAATTGGCTCTAATATAAAAAAGCTTAGAGAAAAAAGAAACTGGACTTTAGAATCAGTAGAAGATCGTGGCTATCGTTCATGGAAGCACTGGCAAGCTATTGAGGCTGGGAAAAGAAACGTCAATGTGACAACCATTCTTAGAATCGCAAAAGTTTTGAAAGTAAAGCCTGAACAACTTTTTTCAAAACTTTAATTCTTTAATAAGAAGACAGTTTTCAAATTCATAATATAAAGTAAAGACATTGATCTGTTTTCTTTAATTTCTCTAAAAAACCGTAACTGCTCACCTACATTGTTCAGTTATCCCTAACTTTAGATCTGTTTTAAGATAAAAGTCTTGTTCTTACAGATTTTCTTTTAAATACTCTTTTCAAATGACAATAAATAAGACCTCCATCAGAAATGAGATTGAAAATATAAGAAGTGACTTTGATAAGCTTGCAAAGAAAGGTTCTGTGCCTACTGAGATTTCTGTGGTTTTTGAATCTCTCTTTAAGGTTGTGAACATTCTGATTGTTGTGTTTTTAGAAAAACAGGTTCGAAAAAATTCCAGCAACAGCGGTCTTCCTCCTTCGCAAGATTTTAGTCGTCAAGGGAATCGTAATAAGAAAGCTAGTGGGAGTCAGAAAAAGGGCTCTAGACTTGATAACAGTAAAGATACAAACAGTGAGGAGACTGTCTCTCCCTCAGAGTGTTCTCAGTGTGGGATGTGTTTAAAGACAGCAGAGGTAAAAAGCCTTGAGAAGCGTAAAAAGATTGATATTTTTTATGAAATTCAGACCCATACTGTAACTTCTGAAGTTAAGGATTGTCCCTCATGTGGAGCTAGAAATAAAGGTCAATTCCCTAAAGGTATGAGTGGTCCTCTTCAGTATGGTATAGGCATTAGAGCTTCCATCATCAATTTCATTATAGTTCAGATGCTGTCTTTTCAACGTGTTGGGGAACATTACATGGGGCTTATAGGTCGAATGATTTCTCCTGCAGTTATGTTGAGATACATTGCTGAATTAGGAGAGTTTCTTAAAAGTTGGGAAGAGCAGATGAAAGAAAAGATACTTGAATCAGAGGTCATTCATGTTGATGAGACCTCTATGAGGGTTAAGGGTAAAAACTACTGGATTCATACTTATAGTTCAGGAGAATTAGTCTTGCAGTTTCTCCACCTTTCAGGTGGAAGGGAAGCCATAAAAGATATTGGTCTCTTGGATAGATATGGAGGAGTGCTTGTGCATGATTGTTGGAGTCCTTACTTTTGTTATGATAAGATAACTCATGCTTTGTGTGTGGCTCACCTTTTGAGAGAGCTTAAATTTATAGAAGAAAGCAATGGATTCAAATGGGCTACAAATCTCAAAAAACTTCTTAAAGAGACTGTGGAGTTAGTTCATAAAAAAGAGTCAAGAGTTCTGACTCAAAAAGAGTGCGAAACTCTTCAGAGAAGGTATAGGAGTATTCTTACAAAAGGCTTAAAAGAGCTTCCAGAATTTCCTAAGAAAAATGGCAAGAAAGGACGAATAAAGCATACACAAGCTCAAAACCTTTGGCTGCGATTTAAAAAGTATGAAGCAGAAATACTGTGTTTTGCTAAAAGAAAGAACGTAGATCCTACTAATAACAGAGCTGAAAGAGATCTAAGAATGACTAAAGTGAAAAAGAAAGTGTCAGGGTGTTTCAGAACAGAAGAAATGGCGAAATATTTTTGTCGTATTACCAGCTATGTTAAAACAATGAGAAATAGAGGGTATTCTTCTTTAGAAGCCATCTCTATGGCTTTAAATAAAAACTTACGAGAGTGAGCAGTTACGATTCAAGATAATTTGAATTGATTTTTAGAGGAGCTAACTTAGGGCGTCATGAATTTAAAAAAGGTTCAAGATAACTTAAGTTGACTTAAAGATTTAAAATGACTTAAAATTTATAGGATTTATGAATAGTGACAACGCTTAGATAGATGATAGATGTTCCATCTATTCCCCCTTAGGAGAAGAGACTGAAAACTAAACGGAAGCACTATTATATAGAGTAGAAAAATGTCGGTAAAAATATGCAAAGTAAAACTTCAGAATATTAGCACTTTAAAGAGGCTGAATTGTCTTTTGAAGATGACAAAAAGAACTCGAAAAATTGGACGCTCTTTATTGGAAACAATGGCCAGGGAAAAACCACTTTTTTGAGGAGTGTTGCTATGAGTTTGTGTCCAGCAGGCGAAGCTTTCGGGGTTTCTTGCAGAACTTCACAATTGGCATACTTAGAAGATCCGGTGAGAAAGAAGGCTTAATTGAAATTGAGCTAAAAGATCCAAACAAACTTATAAAATTATAAAATTATAAATAAATTAGAACTAAAAGGAAGTGAAATGAAAAATTCTCTATCAAAAAAACTCAAGGCCATTTTAAAAAATGGTGAAAACCAGAAAGTCGAGTTCAAAGAAAATGTGAGTTCAAGTCTAGACAAAGCAATGGTATCTTTCGCCAACTCAGAGGGTGGTGAAATTTATATCGGAATAACAGATAAGGGAAAAGTTAAGGGAGTTAATATCACCAATCGATTAAAGAGCCAAATAGAGAGTATTGCAAAAAACTGTGATCCTAAGGTTTCTATTTTCATTAAAGAACTGGAGAGAGAAAAAGTTTTAGTGGTGAAAGTTAAAAAAGGAAATCGAGGGTTGCACAGGTGTTCTTCTGGATTCTATACTCGAAAAGACTCAAGCTCCCAAAAACTAACCACCTCTGAAATTAGAAGTCATATGCTTAAAGAAGGAGCAGAAGCCTTTGACAAGCTTCCCTGTCAAAAATTTAATTACAAAAAACACTTTAGTAAGGAAAAGCTCTTTTCTTTTTTAGATAAAGCAGAGGTAACCTACAGTAAAAGAAATGTATTGCAGTTACTAGAAAATTTAGAAGTTATTCAGAAAAAAAGATCAAAAATTATTTTTAATAATGCTGGAGCTTTGTTTTTCTCTAAGGACTTACAACGAATTCATTCTCATGCTGAAATTGCTTGTGTTTTATTCAGAGGGAAAGAAAGAGGAAAAATCATTGATAGCGGGAGATTCAATAAAGATTTAAGAACTAACATAGATGAAGCTCTAAGATTTTTAGAAAAGAATCTTCGTTTGGAATATAAAATTGTTCGAGGAAAGCCTGACAGAGAAGAAATTCTAGAAATTCCAGAGGAAGCACTAAGAGAAGCTCTTATTAATGCTGTAACTCATAGGGACTATTTTCATACAGGAGTGAATGTGAGTGTTGAAATCTTTAGCGATAGGGTAGAGATTTATAATTTTGGAGGGCTTCCTAAAGGTTTAAGTAAAAAAGATTTTGGAACAAAAAGTGTCTTGAGAAACAAGCTGACTGCTGATCTTATGCAAAGACTTGGATATATCGAAAAGTTTGGCACAGGAATTAGAAATATGAAGAATCTTGTAAGAAGGGCTGTGCTGAAAGAACCTAAGTTTAAATTTGATGAGTTTTTTACCATAGTCTTCTACCGAAAGCCTCTGTATTCTGAGAGCAACTATAGTGTCACCGCAAATGTCACCGCAAATGTCACCGCAAATGTCATCGCAGAGCTTGGAGTTAAAGGTAAAAAATTGGATAACCTATTGAAAATACTCTATTTAATAGCAAATGATAAATTTTTGATAGATGTATTCGCTAAAAACCAGACTATTACACGAAGAACTGTTCTTAGAGATTTGAAAATTCTTAGGGAAAAAGGGTTAATTGCTTTTGAAGGTGCTTCTAAAACAGGAAAGTACAAAGTTACCGAAAAATACAAAAAACGTAACTCGGTTATCTGACCGCCCTATCTAAGCTTAAATTTCTCTTATAAATTTTTCTTAGAAGGAGGGTTTTATGGAAGAGGGGATTAATTTAAAAAAGAAGATACAGCTTTATCGAGAGAAGAATTCCAACAAAAAGCTTATCCGCTACCCAGAAGCTCTTAAGAGAGGTTCTAAATTTTGTAAAGAAACAAAAGTCAGTTCCTCTACAATCAGTAACTGGAAGAAGTCTTATGATACTTAGGGTCATTCTAATCTTGTTGTACTTGAGGTAAGTAATAAGATAGCTTGTATGCAACGCAAAACAACTTTCTGGTAAATAAATGCTTAATTTTAGTATCGCCTTCTTAATTTTCATAGCTTGGATGTCATCTAAAATAATGCACATGAGAATAGACTTTTATGAACCAAAATTTTTACTTTTGAAATAAGCATTGAAATTTTTACATAGATCAACCTAGAATAAAACTGTGCCTCAATTAAAGTATAGAGACTTGCCTTGGAGTTTAAAGAGAAGAATAGATGCTTCAGGGCCTATGATGCAACCAAGGAAATCTGAAAATCCAACCGTCAATGGCATTTTAAAACGACTTAAATCCTCTGAGGCACAAGCTTTGCAAGCAAAAGCATCTGCCACCGCAAAACAAAAAAGAGATGTTATTGATCTTATTGAAAGCTACTTAGGAGAACACAGTACATCAAGGTCTGCTGAACTTTAAAAAATGGCGAAAAAGAAGAAAAAAAAGAAACTTGCTGTTTCAAAGCCTATTGAAATTTATAAACATAAAAATAAAAGAAAAAACAATCCCCATGTTGGAGGAGTGACTTCTAAAAGAGAAAGTCCAAAAGTTAAAGCTAAAAAATATCAGTATGACCCTTATTTAGATCCGCAACTACAGTGGGCTGGTAAAGCTGAGTGGACTTCCTTTGAGGTTCCAAGTGTATCCCTTCATGTTCATGAAAGAATTGGCGGACATTGGTTTCGTGTAGATTTAGTGTTTTACCATCGATTTTTAAAATGTCTTGTAATCATTGACTTAAAAGTAGGAAATTTTACTCATGCAGATGCGGGACAAATGAACGTGTATTTAAATTATGCTAAAAGACACTGGATGAGAAAAGGCGAAAATCCTCCGGTAGGATTGATATTATGTGCGGGAAAAAATGATGTTCTTGTTCAATATGCTCTTGAAGGAATGTCAGGTAAAATTTTAACAGCTAAGTACACGAAAGAGCTTCCAAGTGTAAAGCTTTTCACTCAAGAAGTTGAGAAAACAAGAAAGATTCTTGAAAATAGAAAAAAATTTAAAAAGAAAGGGAAATACTCACTAAAAGGAAGAAAAAAATGAGGAAGAAAAAAATCCTCTCCCTAGAGAGGAGTATAAAGTGCAGATTAACTAGACATCTAAAAAAAATAGGATTTAGAAAAAATCTTAACAGAACTTCACGTTCCATAAACAATGAGAAAATAATAATAAGAAACCTTCATAGAGTTCAAAGAATAGACTTACTAAATAACGAAAGGGTTTTTTTAGAAAAAAAGTATGATGCTTTATCTGGTTTTTTTGCATCCGGAAAAGATATAAATCCTGAAAAGATATTGCCTCGATTAGAATTAATCAAAGGAAACTCATGGCAATCGGATTTGTTTCGCATCGCAGGACTTACTTGGAGTGTCCCCGTATCTAGAGGCTATGGAAGGAGAATGCGATTTATTGTATGGGATGATTTTAATAACAAAATAATGGGCATTATAGCTCTTGGAGATCCTGTATTTAACTCTAACATAAGGGATGAATATATTGGCTGGAATGTGAAAGATAGAGAACAAAGACTAGTAAATTGCATGGATGCTTATATTTTGGGAGCTGTTCCTCCTTATAATTTTTTACTTGGTGGAAAAACAATAGCTTGCTTAATCAAATCAAAAGAGATTAAAAAAGCATTTGGAAAAAAATATGAAAACACAAAGGGAGTTATTTCAAGGAAAAAGAAGAATCCAATGCTAGCTCTCGTTACAACTTCATCAGCTCTGGGCAAATCATCAGTATATAATAGATTAAAACTTATGGGGCATACTTATTTTGAACCTATTGGATATACAAAAGGATGGGGTCACTTTCATATTCCAAATTCATTGTTTGCAGATATTCGAGAATATCTTTCTGTTGTAAAACATCCTTATGCTAATGGACATCAATTTGGAAGTGGTCCAAACTGGAGGATGAGGGCAACCAAAGTGGCTTTTCAAAATATGAACTTAGATTCAGACTTGCTCAAACACGGTGTTTTTAGAGAAGTTTATATTTGTAAGTTTGTAAAGAACTATACTAATCTGCTATCAGGAAAATCGAAAACTCCCAACAACATAAAACTGAGATCTGTAAAAGAAATTGGAGAATTAGCATTAGAGCGCTGGATGCTTCCTCGCTCTAAAAGAAATCCAGGCTTTGTTGATTGGAAAAAGGAAGATATTTCTAAGATCTTAAATCCTTATTCGCACAAAATAAATATCTCGTTAAATTACATGAAGGCAGGATTCCCTGAAAAAACCACTGTTAAAAAAAATCAAACCTTTACAAAGTAGCAACAGAAAGGAATTTAAATTTGGAACAAAGTGTAAAAGCATTTCAAGAGAAGCTAGAACATAAGTTTTCTATCCTCAAAGAAAATAGAAAAATTAGTAATGGCGATAGAGTTTTTGCAATTGAGCATGAACTTACAGAGGATGAGATAAAAAGTCTTTTTCACCTTGTAAATCAATGTTTAGGAAAAATAGATATAGAAAGATATTGGCTTTTATTGGTAGTAGTAGCTACAGAAATAGGGTATTCTTTCAAAGGAGACGAATATTGGCAAACGTTTGAAAAGAAAATACCAAACTGGGAAAAATCTGGAAAGAAACAAAGAGTTGAACTTCGCAAGTGTTTTGAAAAATTTAGAGACCAATATCACGGAATTACTCCATCTGGAAAATGGGCAAAAAATTTTACTGTCATATCATGGCCAGTTACAAATTCAGTTCTTCCTCTAGATATACAAAGACACTTCATAGAGTCTTTATATAAACTAAGATTTTCTTTAAAAGATGAACATTTTGAAAATAAAGAACTTCTGGCTTCTGAAATAAAATCCCAATCTATTAATTTAACCTCTAGATTTAAGAATTTCTTGAGCAACAGTTCTCTTGTATGGCAATTTGTGTCTGCACTTAAAGCTAAAGCTCAAAATAGCGGTGAAACAAAACTATCTGAAACAGCCTTTGAAAGAATCGTTAAAGACTTAGAAAAAAGAGAATCTTCAAGAATTCAGCTTAAAGACATTAGCGATAAAATTCACCGGTTTTCCAGAAAACGTCAAACAGAAACAACGGAAAAGACAAAAAATGTGATTTGTACGCCTAACTTAAAATTACAACTATATTTAAAGCCATCAATAGAAAACAAGTTAATGTATAAACTATATGTTCGAACTCTAAATCTTAGTCGATACTTCTCTTGCTTTCAAGAACTAAAAAGTGAATTTTTGAAATATGATTTTTATATTCGAGGTAAGCCTGACTATCCTCAACGCTCTAAAAACCTTCTGAGTCCCAGAGGCTTTAAATTAAATGAGTGGCCAAATAAAGATATTCTTCTTTTTAATCCTATTGATTGTGATAATACAAAAGTAGAGGATTTGTATAAGAAAATAGCAGTTAACGTTAATAAAGATTTTCACTTATTTAAATTACAAAAAAATGGAATCGGACAGCACATCATACATGGCCATTTAAGGGCAAATTCTCAGTACATATTAATTTCCAAGAGCATTGAGAGCATGAAAGACAAAGGAACAGAGGTGCTCCTTGATTTTGCAGGAATACAAGGCATAAAGTTTGAAGTTGATTCTCAAGGAAGAATTCCATTTAATGATTCAGAGTTAGCTAGTTTAGGGTTATGTAATGTTAGTTTCTTTGATGTATGGCCATCCGGTATTTCACCTTCTCAATGGGATGAAGACGACTCAATTGAGTGGCTAACAACAGACATTCCTATTTTAGCTATAAGAGCAAGTGACAAAGTAGAAGGTGTCGATGTTAAACTACAAAGAAAAAAATTGTTCATATCACTTAAAGAAAATAAAATAAAGTTTGTTCAACTTCCTAGTCTGCCGTCTGGAGTTTACTCTATGATCTTTTCTTCTCAGTCAAAAATTTCAAATTTGAACAATGTTGAATCTAAAATTAATATGTTGATTAGAGAACCTCAGATTTCAGATAGCAGAGTTAGTTTATGCAATCCTTTAATCATAGATTTTTCTCCTATTCATCCAAGTTATGAGGATTTAATGGATTCAAAAATTAAATTATTTATAAGTGGCCCTTATGGACTAAAAGTTACCACAAAGGCTATCTTTTATGAGAAGAATCGCAAAGCAAAATCATTTTTTAGTGAAGAATTTTCTTTTGAACTCCCAATAGATTCATATAAGTGGAACTGTTTGTTTAAAAATCATATTATCAAAGAAGCAAATTATAAAAAACTCACAGAGTCCTATTCTTGTAAGCTTATTTTTGATTGTGAAGAATCTGGAGATAAGTCAATAGTTTTTGAACGAGAAGAATCAGCGTTGAGATGGAGTTTTGAGAAAAGCAAGAAAAAAACTTATTTAAAATTGATAGACGATACAGATTCAATGGAAGAACCTAATGTGCTATATTATCCCTTGAAGACACCTGATTCTTTAAGAGAGCTAGATTATAAGCAAGTTATAGATGGTTTTGAAATAAAGGAATCTGGTTTGTTTTTGGCTGAAATAGAGTCTAGTAGGTGCGTTGAATTTATCAAAAAATCTCAAAGAAAACTACTCAATTCCTTTAAACAGCTCTCGTCCAAGCAACCTATAAAATTAAAAATCTATGATATAGGTCAGTTGAATGAAATTATAGATTTGCTGAAATTATGGCATTCTTCTACTCAGGGAGGAATATTAGATGAACAAGGTAAGTTGCATGTGATATCTGAACTTACAAAGGCTTTTTTTTCAACAATTGGCGGAGATACTTGGCGTTCAATTGAAGTAAAGAAAAAAATAAATCTTAAGAAAATGTTTGAAGAATTAATAAAGCCAGAATGGAGATGCAGAGGAATAGCTGTGTCTATTAAAAAAACCTTTAAAGAAGATCTCTTAAACAAACACCCTTCCTGTATAGATTTTTGGCTTGCTGGTAAGTTTAAGTCTTTCAAACTTATCCCAAAAATGACCTTTGAAGATTTACTTTCACTTTCAAAGATATGCTTGCAACTAGCATCCTCTTCGAAAGAGGCATGTAATAATAAGAGGATAAAGGAATTTTTGGATATTTTTATTCAACGGCCAGCAATACCATTGCTCGCTAGATACTTGTTTCTTTCTGTGAGAAAACTAAAGGAACATGAATCAGATTTTATGGAACATTTTAGGAGAGATTAGGATGTTTAGAGAGATAACTATTGAAAAAGCAAATAAGATTACTATTGAAAATCTACGACTAGATTCTGAATCTTTAAACCTTTCCTCTGTAGAAGGAATTGCGGGAGTGATAAGAAAAGTCTCAGGTTTTAAGTGTCCTTGCTCTACTAAGGAGTTAAATGATTTTTCCGAATCCTTATTGAAAGAACTTATACCAGAGAGTGAGTTGAACAAAATTTCTGATATTGTAGATTCTATGATTTCTTATGGAGATCTATTAGAGCAAAGTAGTAGAGAAGATGCTTCACGAAAAGTTCTATACGGAAGTTCACCAGCTTTTGTAAGGATTAATAACACTGTTGTTCTTCTATTAGGAATTGTTCCTGAAGGATTTCCTCCCTTGCCACATTCATTGATTTCTAAAATCGAATTTATAAATCATGTTCGCAAACTGACAAACTTATCAGAAAAGGAAATAGGCTCGATAAAAGAAAGTGGTTTACAAGAGTTCCCCTGTACATATTGGCTAAAATCTCCCCAAAAAGAACATCCAAAAGATTTCTTAAAAAAGATAGATAGAGAAATAGAAAAAATGCCTAAAGACCCTATTACAGAAGATGTTGAAATTATCGATATAGAATCAAAAGTTGATTTTTATAAAAGTCGTTGGAAAAAGTTAAAACCCTCTATTAGTGGAAAATTTATTGCTCGAAGAAAAAGAAAGTATGGAAACTTCATATGGAGTTATATAAAGGTTAAAGATGGGGGAATGAAAAGAAAAGATCTGCCCTTTTCATTTCAATATCAGAGGGGATGTGATGAAGCATGGAGAATCCAAATGGCTTTAGACTATTTAAATGAGCATCCACAAGTATTTAGTATCGAGAATATTTCTCAAGATAAGATAATAATAGACTTTTTTTCGCCTATTCCAAGATGGGCAAGTCGAAAATGGGATGTATTAGGAAATCCAGTCCCCGGAAGAAAAGCCCTTTTTTCGTATTGTTTTGCTGGAAATAATGCTATACAAGAAGTTGAATATTGCAAAAAAATGTTATGGATGACAGAAAGGAGCAGATAAAAATATGGAAAGTAAAACCATAGGGCAGACAATATCAGAGCTTCAAGAAGAACTTTGTAATTACATTGAAGCTACATACCATATAAGCCACCCATTTTTAATCAAGGAAAGGAAAAAACTCCTTCAGAAACCTGGTGTGATATTTCAAACCCCTTACTTAGAAAGCACTCCAAGATATAAGTTAGGACATAAATTTGAAGACTTAAAGCTAGATGATTCTATATTGCAAGCATTTAATACTGTGTTGAAAGAAACCTCTGACCATAAAAAACTCATTTATAATCCACCATATTCTCATCAAGCAGATGCAATTGAGAAAACCCTTATCGAAGGGAGAGATGTTGTAATAACAACTGGAACAGGTTCAGGTAAGACAGAGTGTTTTTTGCTTCCAATTTTAGGGAAGTTAGCACGAGAATCTTTTTTGAAGAAAAAAGGGTTTGGAGAAGAATCTGCTGTAAGAGCTTTAATCCTTTACCCTATGAATGCTTTGGTTAATGATCAGCTTGCCAGATTAAGGTTATTATTTGGAGATTCTCGACTAAAAGATTTATTTATTGGATGGAGTGGAAGGCCAGTTAGATTTTCAAGATATACTAGTAGAACTTTATATCCTGGTGTTCGTGACTCAAATAAAGATAAAAAAAAATTAAAACCTATAGAGGATTACTTTATTAAGAATATTGAAGCCTCTAACTCTAAGGATAAAAACCAATCTGAACCTGCAAAGAGACTTATAAGTGAATTAAAGAAAAAAGGGAAATGGCCTGCTAAGGAAAACTTAAGAGCTTGGTATGGAGAAAAAAATCAACACTGGAAAAAAAATGATCAATTTAATCGATGTAACACCATGCTAAAAGATTCAGAACTTCTTACAAGACATGAGGTTTTTGAAAATCCTCCTGACATACTTGTAACAAACTATTCTATGCTTGAATATATGCTGATGAGACCCATTGAACAATGTATTTTCGATAAGACCTGTTCTTGGCTTAGGAAAAATCCAAATGAGAAATTGCTATTAGTAGTAGATGAAGCCCACCTTTATAGAGGAGCCGCTGGAGCAGAGGTTGCTCTGTTACTGAGACGACTGAGAGCCCGGTTAGGAATAGAAACAGAAAGACTGCAAATTATATGCACTAGTGCGAGCTTTAGTGATAGCGAGCTTGCAAAGAATTTTGTAGCTGACCTTACCGGAAAAGACCCTTTAAATTTTAATGTAATAACTGGAGAGTTAGATTTAAAAGAAAGTGCAAGATATGGAGTTGAAAAAGATGCTAGGCTACTTAGAGAAATTAATTTAAAACAATTTTATGACTCTAACGAAGAAGAAAAACTAAGGTTAATTAAAAGATTTTTAGAATATCGAAAAATAGAATCTAAAAAACCAATTTATTTGTCTTTATATAATGCCCTAAAAGAATATGAACCTCTTCAAAAACTAATAAATATATCTATGCAAGAAGCCATATCTATTAAGTCTTTATCAGAAAAAGTATTTCCAGATATCTCAAAAGATTTAGGAGATAGAGCGACTAGTAATTTAATTGCCTTAGCGAGCATGGCAAAAGAAAGCCCTTCATCATCTAGCTTGCTTCCATGTAGGGTTCATGCTTTTTTTAGAGGACTTTCTGGCCTTTGGGTTTGCTTAGATAAAGCCTGTTCTCAGATTACTGACTATAAAGATAAAAGACCAACTGGCAAACTTTATAGCCAACCAAAAGATACCTGTAAGTGTGGGGCAAAAATTTTTGAACTGTACACATGTAGGAATTGTGGTGCTGCATATGCGCGAGGATGGATAGAAAATGAGGAGGAATTAGAAAGTCTTCGCTTTTTATGGAATCAAAAAGAGAGTTTAATAGAAGAACAAAAAGAAAATTCAAGACTAGAACCTATTGACCTTTTACTAGAAAAGCCATCTGATGATAAACCATTAGAAATTAAGTTAGACATATTATCTGGACAGTGTAATCCTAATAATAGTAGAGGAAATAGAGTAAGATCAATCTACATTCAATCACAGAGTATCCAAGATGAACCTTTAAAAAATAGAAGTCGAGGTCAATTTTACCCTTGTGCTGTTTGTGACAAGAGAGGAATCTTTGGTCGATCTACCATTCAAGATCATCAAACAAGTGGAGATCAACCTTTCCAAGCTCTTGTTACAAAACAAATATCTGTCCAACCTCCAGGCCCACAGAAGTCAACTCGCTTTGCACCCCTAAGAGGACGAAAAACTCTTATATTTTCTGATTCTAGACAAGTAGCAGCAAGATTAGCTCCAAATTTAAAATCTCTTTCTACAAAAGACGCTTTAAGGCCATTATTGATTAAAGGTTTCAATGAGTTAAGTAAAATTGGTGAAGAGGTTGGTGAAGAGGTAAGTCTAAATCATTGCTACCTAGCGGTTTTACTTGCTTCTGTTAAGGAAAAGGTAAGATTATATCCTGAAACAGGTGGAAATGAATCCAACTATTTTAAGAACGAAGAAAGGATAAAAGAATGGATTGATGATGGATACAAAAATAAAAGGATAATAAGAAACTTCCCAATTAATTATAAACCCCCCGTCTCTCTCTTGCACGGGATTTATGATGTATTATTTGCAAACTATTATGGAATTGAAGATTTAGCCTTAGCATCTATTGTGGAACTTCCTGATCCTAAAGAAGACTTAAAAAAACTTCCAGACATATCTGGTGTTGCTGAAACTGAGGAACAAAAAATTGCATTAGTCCGGACTTGGATTAAAGAGTGGACAAAAAACATGATTTGGATGGATATATGCCCAGATGACTGGAAGCAAGATTCAAATGAAAAATATAATAAATATATTAAGTCACACAAAGGAAAATTTAGAGGTTTTGAAAAAGTTGTTCTTAGAGAATCAAAGAACTTTTTTAATAAATATTGGCTTCCAAAGTTACTCGAGCATTTTTGTGAGAAATATGACGATGGAAAATATAGATTAAGAGGAAGTGAAGTAACTCTGAGTTGTACAGGAGAATGGGCTTATTGCAATATATGTAAAACAACTCAAAGACCCTTTCCAGATAAGAAGGTATGCTTTAATTGTGGGAAAAATACGTCTGAAAAAATTAACCCTGATGAAGATAGTGTGTTCTCAGCAAGAAAAAAATATTATCGAAAACCAACCACAGATTTATTGGAAAATAACAAACCTCCTATTTCGTTGATAACTGCAGAACATACAGCCCAACTTAATTCCACTCAATTAGAGCAAAACTTTTCAAAGGCTGAAGAATATGAACTTCTTTTTCAAGATATAAATTTGGATGAAAGTAAAGAGAGTTTAGGCAGACCTGCAATTGACGTGCTTTCTTGTACGACCACAATGGAGGTTGGAATTGATATCGGTAGCTTGTCTGGCGTAGCTCTTAGGAATATGTCCCCCAGCAGAGCAAGCTATCAACAACGATCTGGTCGAGCCGGTCGCAGAGCAAATGCTGTTGCCACTGTAATTGGATATGCTAGTACTGACAGTCATGATGAACATTATTTTAAGACCCCTGAACAAATGATTAAAGGTGAGGTAAAGGACCCATTTTTAAATCTTAATAATATCAGTATAACAGAACGACACATAAGAGCTTATCTTTTGCAGATGTATCATAGAAAAAAATGCCAAAATATTTCTCCTAATAAACTTAATCAAGATTTATTTTCTGTTTTAGGAACTGTTGATGATTTTAGGGCTGATGAAACCTTGTTAAATTTTAAAGACTTTGAAAGATGGATTAAAGATAACCGTATTATTTTAAAAAAAGAAATCTCAAATTGGATTCCAAAAGAGATTCAAAAAGATATAAAATTGGACTTAGAGAAAATAATAGCTCCCATTAAAGACGCTATCAGGGTTGATGAGAATAGGAAATCAAAGCATATGTCAAAAGAAAACATAGAAGACAAAAATATATTAGAAATACCTTTAGAAGGGGGTGCGAATAATAATGCCGGCCGAGCAGAAGCAGAAAATCTACTTGAACGCCTATTGTATAAAGGGGTATTGCCTCGTTATGCATTTCCCACAGATGTCGTCTGTTTTTATGTTTTTGATAAGCAATATTCTTATTATAATAAAAAGTTTCAATACTCCCCATCTCAAAATTTATCTACAGCTCTTTCGCAATATGCACCAGGAAAAGATATTTGGATTGATGGTAAATTGTGGCAATCGTCTGCAATATACTCACCTATACCAAATGAGCTCTTTAAAGCATGGAAAAATAGAAAAGTTTACTTTGAGTGTTCAGTTTGTGAATATGCTATTTGCGAATATGCTAAAGTTGAATCAGAACCTAGTAATAAAGGTCGTCTTAGAGATTGCCCTGCTTGTAGAACTGAGAACTCTTTTGGGCCAGGAAAACCTTGGTTACGTCCTCCTGGATTTGCACACCCCTTTTCTATTGAACCAAAAACTTCGCCAGAAGATCAGCCCGAACTAAGCTATGCTACTAGAGCTAAACTGCAAACCCCTGTAGAACAAGAAAGTTGGAATGAATTTAATAAAAGGATTAAAATTTTTTCTACTCGTCAACATTTATTTGTCACTAATAGAGGTCCTAAAAATAAAGGATATAGCTATTGTGCAAAGTGTGGCTCCATTGAGCCTGTTGAAACTCCTAAAGGTAAATTAATGCCGAAAAAAGAACATCATAAACCATTTCCAGATGCTCCTAGCGGAAAAATTTGCGAGAAAGCAATGATTTCTAAAGGAATTGTTTTAGGAACAGATTTTCCTTCTGATATCCTATTAATTTCCTTAAATGTAGATGATCCAGTTATTTTAAAGCCAAAGTCAGTATATACCAAAATCGCTTTAAGAACTGTATGTGAAGCTTTAAGTTTTGCTACGACTCAAATATTAGATTTAGAAACAAGAGAAGTTCAAGGTGAATATAGGTCATCTTTAAAAGAATGTGAGCCTTCTGGAAAAAGAGTAGAGATTTATTTATATGACACTTTGCCTGGAGGAGCCGGATTCTCATCTAAAGCAGGAGACGATCCAAAGAAACTCTTTGAACAGGCTTTAAAAATATTAAAAGAATGTCCAAGTGATGAATGTGTTAGTTCGTGTTATAGATGTATAAGAAGCTATAAAAATAAGTTTGATCACAGTTATTTAGACAGAGAATTAGGAACAGCTCTATTGCTCTATTTAATGGAAAATGAATTACCAATGATTTCCTCAGAAAGATTAGAACAAGCGACTAATCGTTTATATGAGTATTTAAAAAATAGTATAGATGAAATTGAAGTAAAGAAAAATTTTTCACTAGAATCTTTAGGAATTAAAGATATAGCTGGTTCAATTTTAGTTACACAAAAGAATGGAAAAAATATTATTATTACTATAACTCATCCATTAGCACCTAGTTATGTTCCGGATGACAATTTATCTAAGGTCAGAGAAGGTAATATAAAACTACATAAAGTTAATGAACTGTCAATTAAAAACAATCTTCCGAAGGTCATCGAAGAAATTAAGGGGTTGTTATAACGTAAGTCGGCTTCTTAACAGCCTTTGACTCCTATGAGAAGGATATTTCTGCTTCTGAAAATCTTTTCCGTGACGATTAGTGTTGGGCTTCCTTTTCATTGGCTGTCCTCTATAATATTTTCTGCACGACAATATGGCTGATCATACGTAATTATTTGAGGGTTCAGCAAGTTTTCGCGAAAATACTCAAAACAAGACAATTTATCAGGATTCAAAACTTTATTATTTTGCCTCTTCAAAAGAACTTCCGGGAACCCACAGATTCTTTTGAGGAGGCTTATTATTTACCGAAAATATGGATGACCAGCCTTTTTTTGAAAGGCTGGGACTTAAAAACCCTGAACTTCCCCTGTTTCTGCGGACAGTCAATTTTCTCTTAAAGTCTCCGTGAAATGGGGGAGTAAAAGAAAGAATGTCTATGAAAAAGTAAAACAGTATTCGGAAGAATTTAAAAGGCAATCCATTGAATTGGCAGAGGAAATAAGTGCTTAAAAATGCGGTGATTTTTTTATTTCTTTTAGAGACTTCTTCATATATGTCAAAGCCTCTACAGGAGTTTGTCATCATGAAAGATGATGTCCTCTAAAATGGTTAAATTCCTCATCTTTCATAAAAAATTTTTTTCCGTCTGGAGCTTTAACATAAAACTTACGTGCACTCCTTAGACGTTCTTTGTCAAAAGGTAAGATAAAGCTTACCTGATTCATTGGAGGGTGTATTGTAATAAATACTTCTTTAAAGGGTCCGCTCTTATCTCCTGCAAGACGAAGTCCAGTGATAGGTATATGTTCTAAAATCTTACCACTTTGATCTTCCCAACAGCAAAAAGATATACTCACGCTGACTTTTCCTATATTACGTATGCCAAGCAAGCAATCCTTTGCTCCATGTTGCACTATTGTTAACACAACTTTTTCTCTTTCCCGATCATCATATACATACCAAGCAATAACTATTAAAGCTATTGAGGAACAAAGACCAAAAAATGGAAAAACAAAACCTGCAAGAAAATCAGGATAATAAAAATATAATAATAACATTATTACAAAGGCTATGATTCCAAGACTTATAAAAAAATTCTTTGTAAATATTTTTTTAGACATTTTCCCATCTTCTTTTATAGACTTGTTTTAGGCTAAATAGCATCTTACTCATTTTTATTTTTTTCATGAACATCAAACTCTATTTCAAGGCTTTAAATATAAAAAGTCAAGCGTATAATTCCCGAAACTCCAAAGAGTTCTTATTGGCAAAAACCATGCTTAAACCAGAACCTACACGAGAAACTCTTTACGACAAGTTAAAAAGAAAAAACTGATCAGCTATTTCTATATCATTTCCTTTTTTTTCAGGATCAGGAAAAAACTCAGGCACTCTATCTCTTACTTGATAATAAATATGTCTATGAGATTCTTGTTTTTCGAGCTCACTTTTATAATAACCTTCATCAAAAAGCTTTTTAAGTTCATAAAATTCATTTTCTAAAACATTTGGCGTTTCATTTTCTTGAAACACTATAGAATAAGACTCAAAAAACTCTAAAAGTTGCAGTTCAATAATCTTTGAATCAATTTCTTTTTTATCAGCAAAGCTAAAATCCACACCTGAGCCTCCTGCCCATATAAAACTTTTAAAAGAAAAAGTAAAGAATAAAACTGTTATTATGAATAGGTTTTTAGCCATGATTTTCTCCTTTTGGTTTTATGTTAGACGTTTTTATTATGCCTAAATTTATGTTATAAATAGATTTTTCAGATTTTTCTTCATTTTTTAAAGAGTTTTCTGAACTTTCAAGAAGTTCAAAGATAATCCTATCAAAATCCTGTTTAAATTTATTCATAGCTTCTTTACTACAGGCCACTGTATAATTTGAGATTTTTTCTATAGTTTCAGGTTTTATTTGAGCTAAGAGGTATCTTGTTTTTAAAATATGTTGATGTATGGCCTGATTTTTTGTGATTTCTTTTTTTGTGATGACAAAGTTTCTCTTCCCAGCTTTATAAAAACTCCCTTCTTTGACAAGAAAGCCTAACTCCTCTAATCCGTCAATAGCATCTGTAGCTTCTTCTAAGGTTACAGAGAAGGTTTCTGCTACGACTTGTGGTGAAGCGGGAAGGCTTTCTATTGTGAGGTGAGCATGAAGTTCTGGCCAAAAGGGATCACAAAGCCAATTTTCTAAAAGCATGTTATCTCTTTCTTGAATGCTTTGTTTTACTTTTAACATAATTTAGCCTGCTTTCTTTTATACCTCATCTCTTGCAGGTGTTCTTTTAATCTTGTGCGTGAGTTTTCTATGGTTTTATTTTTATCAGCACAACGTTCACTAGAAGCTATAACATCTTTAAGAATCGATCTTTTGTCATGTTTTGAAAGCCCCTTTAAAATAAGCTCCATGTCTTCTCCTATAGGGGTATCACTTTGCTCTCTTCTTTCTAACTCATCTCTCACAATAGCCCTTAAGTTAATGCCTGCTAGTTTAAGGACTCTCATAAAATCATGAGAGTTTATATGACTTTTACCGTTTAGGAAAGTGCTTATAGTATTCTTATTGAGTTCTAAAAGACGAGCGGCTTCAAGAACTCCAATGCTATTATAAGTCAATAATGAATCTAAGTTATTTAAAAAAGCAAAATCTCTGTTGATCTTCATAAGAAAAAAGTTTCAATATACTTTTTATGATTTTCTTTTTAGGGGGAGTGATTGCACATAAAGAGATTAAAAAAGCTCCTTATGCTTCTAAAAGGCTTGCGAAAAACTATAAATTTATAATTTGTATTTTTATTGGCCTTGTCATTTTAGAGACTCTTTTTCATTTATTTGTTTTAGACCTTTTGTTTTTCTGGTTAGCACAGCTTTTTGTATTTTGGATCTTTCAGGCTTTTTTACTTTTTATAACTTGTAATTTTTGGCTTAAGGATGAGAACATAAAATCCAAAAAACGCATTACAGTGGATCATTTGGAGGGAGAAGAAGTTGATTTCAAAACTTTTGAGAAGGCTCTTGAGTCTAAAGACTCAGCTCCTATAGGAGCCAATTTTGTCAAAAAAGAGCTTGTAAGTTTACCTGTCAGTTCTAGAACAGAGCATTTACTTGTTACAGGAGCAACAGGCACAGGAAAAACAACCTTGATGATGAATTTACTGAGGCACAGTTTTTTGCATAAACACCCTCTTGTGATCCTTGATCCTAAGGGGGAAATAAAGGACATAGAGATGATAAAATTCCTTTTTTGTGAGTTAGGAAGAAAAGAGGAAGACTTTAAGCTTTTTTCTCTTGCACAGCCTGAAAAGAGCTTGTCCTACGATCCTTTGAAGTATGGAACAAGTGAACAAGTGAGGTCGAAACTGATGCTTGGCCTTAGTTTTACTCATGATTATTATGCTTCACAAGCCAGTCAGTATCTTTCTATCTTGCTTTCTTGTTTTGAAGCTCTAAAAAAGAAAATGAATCTTAAAGAATTAAAACAAGCCCTCAACAACTCTCACAAAGAATTTATGGAGAAAAAAGAGCTGGAAGGGATGGAAGATGATGTAGCTTCTTTATCTCAAATTAAAAAAGAAGACCTTGCAGGATTAAAAGCTCAGGTTGAGATTTTAAACTCTAGAGAGTTTTCTCATCTTCTTTCTTCTTCAAAGTGTCAAATTGATTTAGTTGAGATTTTGGAAAAAGGTCAGGTGGCTTATTTTCAACTGAACACAAACGGATATGGTGATTTTGCAAGACGTTTAGGCAAAATGATTGTGCAAGACTTGAAAGTTATAAGCAGTCAAATTCATGCAGGACAAATAGCTCCTAAGTTTAACTTTGCAGGGATATTTATTGACGAATTTGGTTCTTTTGCAACAAAAGATTTTAGCGACCTTCTTAAAATGATCAGAAGCTCTAACATAGGGGTTCATCTTTTTTGTCAAGGCTTGGCTGATTTAAAAGCTGTATCTTCTGAGTTTTCGGATCAGATTTTAGGTAACACTGCTTATAAGCTGATCTTCCGTCAAGATGTCCCTCAAGACTGTGAAACATGGTCTTCTGTTTGTGGAACTATAGAAGATAAAGCTATGACCTTTCAAGTGTCATCACAAGAGATGTTAAGCGAGTTTGAAAAAACAGGCTTAGGTTCACTTTTTAACACCAAAAAGATGAAAGTGGATTTTGATGTTTTTAAGTCTTTAAAAAGAGGTCAAGCTCTTCTTATTGATAAACTTCAAAACAAGCAAATTTTGCTTCAAGTTTACAATGCTAAAGAAAAAAAGAAGAAAGGCTTGGAGAAATGAGAAGACACCCAACCCAACCACTCTTTTATAACCCATCACTACTGTGTGCCTGTGGTGACGAAAGTGAGTTAGGGTGGTCAAATCTTAAATCCTTTCAACAAGTCGTAAGAATGGGCGTAATAAGGCCCTTTGATAAGGTCTTGTTTTCATTGGATTTAAGATTTGACCACCCTAACTCACTTTCTAATCTCTCTGGTAGATGTGGTGTGTGATGTGTGGTGTGAGTGGTTGGGTTGGGTAGTAGGTTGGTGGAAAAGGAAAGGAAAGAAAATTTTTTTAAAGCTAGTCTTAAAAAAATTTTCTGTTTGTTAAATCTGCGGACGAACTTTTATAAGCTCTCCGCACTGTCCTCTCTTGAAGCTCAAGAAAGGATGTAAATCAATAAGGAAAGGAGTAGAAATGAAACTAAAAACTACAATTTATGACGCACTCTCAGTCAGAGCTTATAAAGACTCTCAGGGAAACGAAAAAGTGGACTACCAAAGAATAGGTGTAGCCTTTGGTTTAAAGAACAAAAACGGTTTTTCTTTGAAGCTCACAAGCTTGCCTGTCTCAGGGGAGCTTGTGGTTATAGAAAGAATACCAAAAAAAGAGCAGAAAAATGATACAGAAGAAATGCCCTTTTAAAGGCTTAGAATACCAAATGAGGGAGCTTTAAGCTCCCTCGTTATATTTTGAAAGGAGAAATAAAAATGAATAAAAAAGAATTGAAACCAATCAAGAAAAGTAGTAGTTTAGAGAACACTATTCGCCCTCAAAAAAAGGGCTTGTTCTTTGACAATTTAATAACTATTGAGGAGCTTTCAGAAAATTTAGGTTTATCTAAGAAGACTTTACAAAATTGGGTTTCTTTAAGGAAAATCCCTTATGTAAAAATAGGCCGAAAGGTTTATTTTAGGTCTTCTCGCTTACAGCAATGGATTGAACGAAAGGAGTTCAAATCATGTCTGTAACTAAAATTAAAAGAAAAAAAAAGAACGTCTATCAAGCTCAAGTGTATGTCAGAGGAGTGAGGCTTTCGAGTAAAGTTTTTGAAAACAAAACTCAAGCTTACATTTGGCATGATAGAGAAAAAGATCGCCTTGAAAAAGGTGAAACTATAGAAGAAAAAGAACTTAAAGAATTGCTTTTTTGCGATTGTGTAGAAAAGTACATCAAAGAGTATCTGCCTAAACTGAGAGCTTCCAGCCAGAGAAAAATCTTATTGAATCTGAAAAATCTTTCAGTTAACAGCCCCTTAAATAAAGTCAAGATGTTAGACTTAAAGGCAAAGGAGATAAGCCTTTGGATTTCTTGGTTTCAAAAGAAAACTAAGAAGTGTAGACAAAGACAGAGTTTTAAAACAGAGTTTAGGCGACTTGTAGCTGTTCTAAACTGGTGGAGAAATTACGTTGATCCAAGCTTTGTTGTTCCTGTAGTGAAAATGCATAGAGACATTTGCTACGAGACAACTCAAAAACTAAGACGACCTGACTACTTTGCTAGACCAGAAGAAATACAGCTTTGGCTTCAAAAGCTTCAGAAAATATCTAACCCTGTTTATTATAGACTGGCAAAGTTTATGATTTTAACAGGAGCTAGAGTGAGTGAAGCTTGTGGGCTTTTGTGGAAAGAAGTTGTCTTTGAAGAAAAATTTGTACGTGTGGTAAGGACAGCTGATTGGGGAGGTAACAAAATAACTCTCTGTGAAGACACTAAAACGAAAGCATCTAACAGGCTTTTGGTTCTTCCAGAGAGACTTGTGGAGTTGTTAAGGGTTATGAAAAGTGAGTCTCCCGAAAATCCCTTAGTCTTTCATTCAAGAGAAGGTGAAATGGTGTCTTATACAAGCATTCGCTGGGCTTTTGATAAGTCCTTTAAGGCCTGCAATCTTCCTTGGAGAGGGACTCATATTTGCCGTCATACTTATGCCACAATGGCACTTATGGCGACAAAAAGTCTTTCCGCTGTGCAAGCAAGTCTTGGGCATACAGATCAAGCTATGACTCAAAGGTATGCTAAAGCGGTAGCTTTAATAAATTCTGATATGGCAGAAAGAACGGCTAGCATGTACGAATCGAAATCACTTACAAAATCACTTACGCACCCTCAAAAGACCCTAAATGAGTCCTCATTAAGGATAAGGGAAAGTGATCCTAGCAGTTGAATTGTAAAGATTTTGACAAAAAGGTTCTAGCAGGAAAACTTGGGATGAAAAACTTATGAAAGAAATCACGATAGGCTTAAAATTTGTAAGGGTTTTTGAGGATGAAAAACAAAAAAAAGAACCCCTCTTTTAAAGAGGAGTTCTTTCAAGACAAAACTAAACAGTTCTATTGGATGATTATTTATTAACAGCCTCTACTAGAACATTCAGCAAGGACCTTGTTCTGCTCTATACTCCAATCGCCAGAAGTATTTGTAGTTCCAGTTGCACAAGCTTTAAAAGTAGAAGTACCTGCTTTGCAATTAGCAGCAGCCATAGTTGTTCCTACTGTTGAAGTTGCAGGTGTGGCTGTGACTGTACCCTTGGCAGTAGTTCCAGCACCGAAATAATTATCTCCCACTTTACCCGTGAAACCAATAGCGTAGTGGCGTGTTCCAGAAGGTTTCTCAAATCCTATAGTAGCTAGGACGTCTGAATATTTATCATCTTCATAAAAGTAGGCTCTTTCTGCTGTATAAAGAGCCCCTAAGTTAGTTTTAGCTTCACCGCTTCGTGCTTTTTTTCTAAACCCATCGAATGCAGGAATGGCAACTGCTGCAAGAATTCCTATAACTTGATTTGTAAACTTTTGTAAGTTTGCAGAATCACTAAAAAACAAAAAGAAAATAATAAATTAACCTACCCATCTATTCCCGAATGTTAAGACTTTTCCCCTACATTGAACCTAGTTGATCACGACAAAACTCCGTACACGAACGCATATGAAAATCACGATAGTTCTGATTAAAAATAAACTCTAATTTCTTTTGTAGGGAAGTTTTGGTTGTTAATTCATATTTTCTTGATACCCTTGCGCACCCTTTTCTTAGGGGCAAGGTTGTCACATCAAATCAATTGACGACATCCCTTAAAAAAGTATGCTATTAGCCTAACCTTTGCGTTAAAAAGAGCGTTACTCTTGAAAGATCAGTTCTTGTGAGCTTATCCTTACTAAGCATGGCTATCGAAAAGTGACACATCATATGACTGAACATAAATTAGTACAACGTATCAAAATCATATATTTAAAGATAATAAGATATCTTAAAAGGGTTTTTTCTGAGTCTTATATGCCAACCTGGGAATCATTTTTCTTTGTGTTTATAATGGTTCTCATCTTTTTTGTTCTTTCTCACTATGCACATCATTTAGCATGTTCCTTTAATTTTTTATGTATATCTCAGGAAAGCAATCATTATCAAAATTTAATTGCAATTCATTCTGGAATTGGAGTGATTATTTTTGCACTAATAATTTTTATAGCAGAAAGCTTACGCGACAATAGAACTAAAGATATGGCACGAGTTCTTTTGAAAGAAAGCTTTTTGTACCCTCTTGTAACAGCTGAAATACTTGTTTTCTTCATTTTTATTTTTGGCAGTGTGAATGTTTTTAGCATACTTTCTATATTTATAATCGGCCTTTTAACTATATATTCTTTAACAAGAACAATTTCAGTGCTTTTGTTTAGACATAAGTTTCTCCAGAAAAGAACTCAACTATTTAAAAATCTTTTAAGAAAAAACATATATTTAGAAATCAAAGAAAGAGAAGATACCTTAAATCTCTTTTCAGAACTTAAAAAAACTTGCTTAACATTCTCCCCTATTAATAAAGAAGGTTATTATTGTTTCTCCTCTGAAAAACTTGGGATAGTCTCCAGAATTGATACAAGTTCTCTTATAAAAATTTCAGACGTCATAAAAAAAGAAGGAAAAAGAAAAGAGCTTCCCTTTAAAAAAGAAGCCCAGCCAGACATTGATAATGATAGTGATCATAGAAACGTAGTATTCAGAGAAGAGAAGTGCTATCTAATGAAAAAAATTAATGACATTGTTAGTGAAGACGATAAAAGTTTAATCTGTGTTGACAAAAACCTTGTGAAAGAGCAGACAATCTGTAATAAAATCAAATCACTTGTTACAAAGACTTTTACTATTACTCCAGAGAATGAATTTAAAACCTTTACTAAGGAAGTGTACGATGAAATTTCTAGCGTTAGAGATCAGTTCACTCATGCGATTTACAATAAGAACTTAAGAGAAATACAAGAGCTTCGAAGCCTTTATATTGAGCTTGCTGAAAGTTTTTTAGAAACTATTGAAAAAAGCTGTGGTAATTACTCCTCTCAAGATTCTCGAAGTGAGAGACTCTCATTTTATGGGCCTTGGGATGAGTTGCAATGGCTATCTAGTGATGTAAGAATTTTAATTGAAACAGCAGCGGAAAGTCACAATCAGAAGATTATAGATAAAGTTATGTATTTACCCATAGCCATTTTGCGGAACTCCATTAAAAAAAATGATCATCTACTGTTTCAAGAGTTTATCTCTCTCACACCTCTTATCTATGAATCGGTAAAGAAAGAAGACGATGAAAATCTAAGAAAATCCTGTGTTAATAAATTAGCAGATTCTCTTAGAAAATCTTGTGAAATTTACATTGAATTTAAGTGGAGGAATGATACGCACAAAGAGCCAGACTTTAAAAGTTTGAAAGACTTTGTTGTTTTCTTCTTTTTTATTTTTCAAAGCTTACTTAAAAAATCTTTCGATAATAATGATTTCGAAAGCTTTAGAAAATTCAAAGAAACATCTCTAGATATTTTTGATTCCCTTTCTTTTCAGGAAGAAGGCATAGAATTAACATTGAAAAAAAGTTCTTTAAATAAAGAAGAAAGATCTAAACTAGAAGGACAGAGAGATAAAATTCGTATGGAAAATGAGATTTTCTTGAGGCAAAAAGAGATGTTTTTTGGTTTATCTAGCTGGATAATGAGTGAAATTTTAAAAAGAAGGCCAAATACAATAATGTTGGAGTGTTATAATTCTCTACAATCAATTTTTCCCCCAAGAAACATCAAAGATTTTACACTTATATTTTTAGCGGCTATAAAAAGCTACGACTTCACAGATTTTTGGCAATGGGGTCGGTGGGAATTTGATCCAACAAAAAGAGAACAGATCAAGTTGTCAGAAACACCTACAAATTTGAAAAAGTTTTATATTTCTACAATGCTTCAACTACTATCGGATTCGAATCAAAATAACGCTCAATTAGACTTATCAAAAAAGGACTTGTCCCTCTTGGTAGATATTCATCACTCTTTAAAAGAAATCTTAGATGATATACAGAAAAATCCTGCTAATTGGGACTCTATTTTAACCACAGAGGACATTAGTAATAATGCCAAGAAATTCGAGAAATTGCTTGACGGCATCTTTCAAAGGTACATGGAAAATAAAGTAAGATAAAAAAGGAAGGCTATAATTTCCCAAGACAAGGTCTTGGAGTTCAAGAAAGAATTAGTGAAGCCCTTTCATAAACATACAAGTGTTCGTAACGTATTTAAAAGTTATTTAAAGGAATACATAGGTAAACTAAGTGTAATTAAAAATGATATAGAACGTATGGGTATTAGCCAAGTTGTTGATAAGGATGTCTTTCTTCAAGATGATTATCAGCATCACATACTAGAGGGAGAGAGCTATGGAAGAGGACTCTGTGTTGCAGAAAATCAATGCCTGTTTGATGCTATTTCAGAGGGTTGTGAAAAAATTCCTGGGAAAGATTTAGATCCTGCATTATTTAAAGCTAAAGAATCCTTTAAAGAGGATGAGATATTTATTCTTACATCAAATGAATTTTTCTATACCTATTTAGACAGGTCAGAAAGATTTAAACCAAAAAATATAAAAACTGTTTCTAAAATCGAAAAGGTAAGGAGCTTTGCTGGATGGTACGGTTTTAGTGATATCAAGATTCCAGTTTTTAGAATCTTTCTTAAAAACCTACGTTCTGAAGCTTTAATCTTAAATAAATCAAAAGTGGGGAAACTTATTCAATTTTCACCAAAAAACACAGACAAAGACTCTGTAGAAGATATTTTTCACATGGATATACAATCATTTTCTGAAAATAATGAGTTGATCACAAATTTAACAAAAAACCCTCCGAATTGGCTCAATAAAATTGCCAAAAAAGAAGACCATTTAAGAGAAAAAGTATGGATTAAGATTTTTGAGAGGCTTGAGTATCAAAGATCAAAAGACTTTAAAGGCTATAAAATAGTCGTCCGTGAACAATAAAGTTTTTGTAATTTGTAGCCTGAGTTCAGCAGTAGCCTAAAATTATATGCTGCTTCAAATGCTTAATTCATTGACAAGAACATAAATTGAGTATGATCTAAAATTAGAATTAAATATCTTAGGCACTGTAAATTAAATTGTGTAACTGATTTTTTCTTGACATACTCATATGGATGACCAGTCAGTCAAGCAAGAAAAATATCTCTCCATCAAAAAAAGTTATCTTTAAAACTTTTGCACAAGCTCAAAAAGCGACACAGTGTATCTTAGATAACATCAAAAGAACTAGGCTTTCAGCTTATTTCTTTTTTTATTTTTTCCTTTTTTTCTCTTCTTTTTGTTTAAACTATGATATTCCTCTACAACACCTTTTTTTATCATCATACGAAATAAAGTGGCTAAATGTTTTTCATCATAAATTTCTTTTAGCTTTTCAACAAGTATATCAATAACTGGTGGTTCTTTTATTCCTTTAAATAGAGCTTTTGGGCTTTCTAAAATCTTTTGTGCTTTAAGATCGTTAATACCTATAGTGTAGAATAAAATTCTCACCCATGTAACTATTTGCCCTTTACCGTTTTTCTTCATGTAGGTCAGCGTACTTTTGCTCTTACTTACAGTTTTAGCTAATTTTACTAATTCCCCATGATTGTTAGCGTGAAAAGTTAAAATCTCTTTCAAAAAATTAGAGACAAGCTTATTCCATTCTTTATCTGATAAGGAGTTTTTTCTCATAAAATTTCCTTTTATATTTTAATTAGAGTACACTCTTCATTTTCGACAAACATATGATGCGACGCATATTAGTTTGAAATTTTCAAACTATATACTTTAATATATATTTAGTTTTAAATTTTAAAATTTTGGAGGGATTATGGGAAAGAAGAAAAAAGCAGCCTATAGCTTTTATCCGTTTTATTTACCTCACGAAGTATTTAATGATATTCAACATTATAAAACTGTAAGAACAAATATTATAAATGCTCTTAAAAAAGGCTTTACAAAAAAAAATAAAAGTATTTATCTTTTATCTGATCTTCATAAACATATAGTAATTGAGTTCTCTACTAAGATAGAAAGAGAAGAGGTTTTTCTTGATCCTCTAAACAATCAAATTATTATTCTTGCTCCGAAAATTTCTAAAGAAACAGAAGATGAGAAAAGAGATCGTACTATGTATTATCATAAGTTCATTGTTTGTTCTTTTGAAGAAATGATTGTAAGAGGTATAACTGAAATTTATTTGAGCCTATCGAAAAAAGGCAGAGATCAAATAAGCAAAGTAAAGTAAAATTAATGAATAGAAAAAAATATGAAAATAAATCCGAAAAATAAAAACATAGGAAGATATTTTAGACACAAAAGGATAAAAAATGGTTTAAGCCAAGAAGATGTAGTTAGGGCTTTGAGTAATATTAACGTAAATATGCTTTCAAAGTTAGAAAGAGGGCTTTCTTCTTTTTCGCAAAAAACTCTTATGAGTCTAATAAAATTATATAAAATTGATATAAAAAAAGCTACGAAGTTTCTCGTAATGCAAGAGAAATTGAATGACATCAAGGTGGTTACAGTCAAAAAAAACAAGACCAGAAGCTATAAGAATAAAAAATTAGATAAAATGTTTAGATTTTGCATATCTTATAAAATAAAAGAAATGAGGCTGAGAGAAAATAAAACGAGAAAGCAATTAGCAGACTTTTTAAACTTGCCTGTTTCTAAAATAAGGCAAGCAGAAGACAAAAATCACCTTTACGAGATAAAAAATAATCAAATATTCAAGTTATGTGAGTTTTTAAATGCAACAATGAATGATAAATTTTTTTTCACTTCTCTTGATATCTATAATGTTGAGTGTTTTTATGAAAAGTTCAGAGGAACGGAAAAGAAATAAAATTACTTTTTCTACATGCATCTTCCATCCAATGAAAATGAGGTTTCAAGACTTCTTGCAATTATGAGAGCAGATGAGCATTAATTTATCTAGATTCAAAAGAAGTAGTTCTTAGGGCTTACTTCTTTTTTTGCCTCCTCAAAAGAATCTGTGGGTGAAAAGTAGTAGAAATCCCCCAAAAAGGCTCATATTAATCAAAGTAAGAGTAAGACATCCTATCTTGTATTTTTGAGTTCTTTGAGGCCCTTACTGGCCTCTATCACCTCCGGTGATTGAACTCAAAAACATTCATTTTATTTGCTTTTATTTGCTGTGTTACATTAAAATTTTAAAAAAGAAGCACCTACTTCCCAGATGCCTTAAAATGTTATTCAAAAAAAAAAAAAGGAGGGAAGAGATGCTTTTGAAGACTATACTAAATGATTGTTTAAGATGGAAGTCTTTTGTGTACGAAGACATTTATTTTTCAAAAGATAGAAAGTCAATTAATGTTCCTATTAAGGCTCGTAAAAATGGCCAAGCTTTTTGTAGTGTTTGTAAGAAGCCCTGTTCAGTGTATGACAGCAGTAAATCATCACGGGACTTTGAATCCCTTCCTATTTTAAGTTACAGGGTGTTTTTTGTTTATTTTGTAAGAAGAGTTAATTGTTCTTGCTGTGGAGTAAAAGTTGAGTATTTACCTTGGGCAGATGGGAAGAAAAACCTAACAATTTTTTACATGAAGTACTTAGCTGACTGGTGTCGTCACCTGTCTTGGAAAGAGGTTTCTTGTAAGTTTCAGGTCAGTTGGAATCAGGTCTATGCTTCGGTAGAATGGGTCGTAGAATATGGTTTAAAACAAAGGGTTTTAAAGGGAATACAAGCTATAGGTGTAGATGAAATACAATGGAAAAAGAACCATCAGTATCTCACCTTAGTCTATGAAATAAGCAAAGAAAGTGTTCGTTTGCTATGGATAGGAGAAAAAAGAACAGAAAAGAGTTTTAGAAAATTCTTTGATTTACTAGGAGAGAAGTCAAAAGATATACAGTTTGTGTGTTCTGATATGTGGAAGCCCTATTTAAAAGTAATAAAGGAAAGGGCAAGTCAAGCTTTGAATATATTAGATCGGTTTCATATCGTAGCAAGACTCAATAAGGCTTTAGACGAAGTGAGAGCTTCAGAACACAAAAAAATGAAAGAAGACGGGTATGAACCCCTTTTAACAAAAGCTAGATGGCCCTTGTTAAAAAATGCAGAAAATTTAAAATCTTATGAGAAAGTAAAATTAAGGCATTTAATACAGTACAATTTAAAAAGTATCCGCTGTTATTTTTTAAAAGAAGACTTCCGACAGTTATGGACCTATGTTTCACCAACTTGGGCTGGTAAATTTATAGACAGTTGGACGAAACGAGTCATGCTTTCAAAAATTGAACCTATGAAAAGAGAAGCAAAAACCATACGAAGACATAAGCTACTTATTCTTAATTACTTCAAGGCTAAAAAAACCTTCTCCTCAGGGATTGTAGAGGGTTTAAACAACAAAGTAAAACTCACTATGAGAAAATCTTACGGCTTTAGAACCTCTAAAGCTATAAAAATCGCCTTATATCATAACCTTGGAAAACTGCCAGAACCTCCGGAAACCCACAGATTCTTTTGAGGAGGCTAATAGGCTCCTCCAGGGAATCTGTGGGTAAAAAGTAGTAGAAATCCCCCAAAAGAGCTCATATTAATCAAAGCAAGAGTAAGACATCCTGTCTTGTATTTTTGAGTTCTTTGAGGCCTTACTGACCTCTATCACCTCCGGTGATTGAACTCAAAAACATTCATTTTATTTGCTGTATTACATTAAAATCTTGTAACTGCTCACTCTCGTAAGTTTTTATTTAAAGCCATAGAGATGGCTTCTAAAGAAGAATACCCTTTATTTCTCATTGTTTTAACATAGCTGGTAATACGACAAAAATATTTCGCCATTTCTTCTGTTCTGAAACACCCTGACACTTTCTTTTTCACTTTAGTCATTCTTAGATCTCTTTCAGCTCTGTTATTAGTAGGATCTACGTTCTTTCTTTTAGCAAAGTACAGTATTTCTGCTTCATACTTTTTAAATCGCAGCCAAAGGTTTTGAGCTTGTGTATGCTTTATTCGTCCTTTCTTGCCATTTTTCTTAGGAAATTCTGGAAGCTCTTTTAAGCCTTTTGTAAGAATACTCCTATACCTTCTCTGAAGAGTTTCGTACTCTTTTTGAGTCAGAACTCTTGACTCTTTTTTATGAACTAACTCCACAGTCTCTTTAAGAAGTTTTTTGAGATTTGTAGCCCATTTGAATCCATTGCTTTCTTCTATAAATTTAAGCTCTCTCAAAAGGTGAGCCACACACAAAGCATGAGTTATCTTATCATAACAAAAGTAAGGACTCCAACAATCATGCACAAGCACTCCTCCATATCTATCCAAGAGACCAATATCTTTTATGGCTTCCTTTCCACGTGAAAGGTGGAGAAACTGCAAGACTAATTCTCCTGAACTATAAGTATGAATCCAGTAGTTTTTACCCTTAACCCTCATAGAGGTCTCATCAACATGAATGACCTCTGATTCAAGTATCTTTTCTTTCATCTGCTCTTCCCAACTTTTAAGAAACTCTCCTAATTCAGCAATGTATCTCAACATAACTGCAGGAGAAATCATTCGACCTATAAGCCCCATGTAATGTTCCCCAACACGTTGAAAAGACAGCATCTGAACTATAATGAAATTGATGATGGAAGCTCTAATGCCTATACCATACTGAAGAGGACCACTCATACCTTTAGGGAATTGACCTTTATTTCTAGCTCCACATGAGGGACAATCCTTAACTTCAGAAGTTACAGTATGGGTCTGAATTTCATAAAAAATATCAATCTTTTTACGCTTCTCAAGGCTTTTTACCTCTGCTGTCTTTAAACACATCCCACACTGAGAACACTCTGAGGGAGAGACAGTCTCCTCACTGTTTGTATCTTTACTGTTATCAAGTCTAGAGCCCTTTTTCTGACTCCCACTAGCTTTCTTATTACGATTCCCTTGACGACTAAAATCTTGCGAAGGAGGAAGACCGCTGTTGCTGGAATTTTTTCGAACCTGTTTTTCTAAAAACACAACAATCAGAATGTTCACAACCTTAAAGAGAGATTCAACAATCACAGAAATCTCAGTAGGCACAGAACCTTTCTTTGCAAGCTTATCAAAGTCACTTCTTATATTTTCAATCTCATTTCTGATGGAGGTCTTATTTATTGTCATTTGAAAAGAGTATTTAAAAGAAAATCTGTAAGAGCAAGACTTTTATCTTAAAACAGGTCTAAAGTTAGGGATAACTGAACAATGTAGGTGAGCAGTTACAAAATCTTAAAGAAAGAGAAGAAAAGGTGCGGAATGAAAAAACAAGAATCCTGAGGGTTCCTAGAAAGACCTTTTTTAAATTAAAAGAGCAGTTAGGTAATATAAAGTAAAGATATTGATCTGTTTTCTTTAAATTTCTCTAAAAACCAAGCTATTGTTTTCATATATGCACGTTTTTAAGAATCTGTTTGAAAGAAATACAGACTTGAATGTTGTTTGAATGTTGCATATTTGTTATAAATTTGCATATTTGTTACAAATGTAACATATCTGTTACAAAATTGCATATTTGTTACATTTGTAACAGATCTGTTACAAATGTATCGGATTCAGCAAATTTGTAACAAATATGCAACTTTTCAAAAAAAAACAAGAAAAACCTTTTTTTTCATTTAAAACTTTATTGTAGCAAAAGGTTTTATAAAAGAGTCCTTTTTATAAAACCAAAAAGAAAGGAGTATGTATGAAGCAAAAAACAAAAAAAGAGTTCTTATGAAGATAGAAGCACCTCAAAACCTTGTAAGCTTAAAAGCTCAAATCCAGACCCTTACTTCTCCAGAATTTAGAAACTCCTCTATACATGAAGAAAAAGAAATCGATCTCCTGGATGTTATGAAAAAAAATCAAATAGCCTATTTCCAGTTGAATTTAAACAGCTATGGTTTTTTAGGTAAGAAAATCGGTAAAATTCTAGTTCAAGATCTAAAGGTTATAAGCTCTCAGATTCAATCAGGACAAGTGGATTTTAAGCCTTTACTTTTAGGGGTCTTGATTGATGAATTTGGATCTTTTGCTACACCTGATTTTTCAGATTTTTTAAAGCAAGTAAGATCTGCTGGTACAGGAGTTCACTTATTTTGCCAAGGCTTAGCTGATTTAAATGTTGTAAGTCAGAGTTTTAGCAATCAAGTGTTGGGAAGTGCGGCCACTAAAATCATACTTCGACAAGATGTGAAGAGGACTCTCGAAAAATGGGCTTTTACAGCTGTCACTAGGGGCACTGTAGGTAGGAGTTTTCAGGTCAGTGAACGCATTCTGGGGAACTTAAAAAAACAGGCTTAGGGAATCTTTTGGAGACCAAAAAAATGAAGATCGAACATGATGTTTTTAAGAGCTTAAAAGTAGGTCAGGCTGTACTCATTGATAAGATCAAAACCTCACAAGATTTGTTTCAAATTTTTAGCTTAAAGGAGTGAGCTTTATGAGTAGTTTTAAAAAAATTCTGGAATTTTCTTATAGTGCTAAAAACATGTCTTGCATGCACCCCCTTTCCTTTTCCCTTTGTCTTTATACACCCAACTCTGCTAAAACCTTCGGTTTTCACCGTGACCACCCTCTCCCGCTCATACTTTTTTTAGTATGGGAGAGGGTGGTCACGGTACCACAGAGTTGGGTGTATAGATGTGGGAAGAGGAAAGGGGGGTGTGAGAGGAGGAAAAAATAGAGAAAATTTTTAGAACTTTTAAATTAAAAATTTTCTCTATCAGGTTAAAAAATTTTTGTTTTTTTAAGTTTAACTTGAGTTTTTTTAATGGCCGAGAAAGGAGTAAAAAAAAAGGTCAAAAAACAAATAACAAATCAATCATGAAAGGAGTAGCATAATGCAAAGCAAGAAAAGTAAAATTTACGACACTTTTTTGAGTGCGTAAATTCATCATATTCAGTGAGGAAAAGTCAGAGTTCTTAGAAGAAACCAAATGAGGAAGTTTTTTAAGCTTCTTCGCCATATTTTGAAAGGAGAAAAAAATGGATAAAAAAGAATTGAAACCAATTAAAAAAGGTAGTAGTTTAGAGAACACTATTCGCCCTCAAAAAAAGGGCCTGTTCTTTGACAATTTAATAACCGTAGAGGAATTAGCCTTAGCGTTTGGGCTGTCTCCTAGAACGATTAAAAATTGGGTGAGTTTAAGACAAATCCCCTTTATTCAGTTCAGAAGAAGGACTTACTTTCTTAAAGACAGTATCCATAGATGGCTTCAACAAAAGGAGAAATCATGTCAATAACCAAACGTAAAAGGAAAAATAAAATAACATATCAAGCAGAAATTTATGTAAGAGGAATTCGTCTGAAAGCAAAAAGCTTTCAAACAAAAACAGAAGCCTGTATATGGCACGATAAGGAAAAAAAACGTCTTCAAGAAGGAAGAGTTTCTCTTCAAGAAGAGTTAAGAGAACTTTTCTTTGAAGACTGTGTGAGAAGGTATCTTAAAGAGTATGTTCCTACTTTAAGAGATTCCAGTCAAAAGAAGATTCAACTTCTTTGCGAGAGGTTTTTTCTACAAAGTCCTTTAGCAAAAACAAAAATGTCAGATATAGACCATGTCAGTATTGACACTTGGATTGACTGGCTTTTTAGAAGCTTTAAAAACACTGTCAACCGCCATTCTTTTAGAATAGAGTTAAGGCGTCTTGGCTCTGTTCTTCACTGGTGGAGAAACTACCTTGATCCAAGCTTTAGCTTTCCTATTGTTCGTGGTCATAGAAATCGGTGTTATGTGAAGAAGCGAGAATCTAAGGTGAAAAGGCCAGATTACTTTGCTAAACCTGAAGAGGTGAGGGCTTGGCTTAACGAACTTAAGAAGATTCAAAACCCTGTTTATTACCGTTTAGCTCAGTTTATGATTTTAACAGGAGCGAGAGTAAGTGAAGCTTGTGGACTTATGTGGAGTGAAATTGATTTTAAGAATCGTTTTGCAAGAGTTGTTAGAACAGCTGACTGGTCTTCTGAAAAACCTCAAATTCTAGAAACCACAAAGACTAAGACTTCTGTAAGAGTTTTAACTCTTCCTGAAAAGCTCATAGAGCTTTTGTATGAAATGAAAGAGGAATCTAATAATCCTCTTGTGTTTTACTCTTCAGAAGGAAAGGTCGTTCCTTACACTACCATTCGTTGGGCCTTTGATAAGTCTTTTAAGACCTGCAATCTTCCTTGGAGAGGAACTCATATTTGCCGTCATACTTATGCCACAATGGCTTTAATGGCGACAAAAAGCCTCTCAGCTGTCCAAGCAAGTCTTGGGCATAAGGATCAAGCTATGACTCAAAGGTATGCAAAAGTGGTGGCTCTCATTAACTCGGATATGGCAGAAAAAACAGCTCAGATGTATGAAATGAACTCTTTAGGTTCATCTCCATCACGACAGATCACGACGTCTTTACAGACAAAATGAACTTTAGGATCAAAAGGATACTGGTAGTTGAATTTTAAAATTTTTTAAAATTTAAAAAAAGAATTCTAGCAGGAACACTTGGAATGAAAAACTCACGACGGAAATCACGACTTCTCACTAAAATAGCTAAGATATCACTCATAAAGTAGAGCGTGAAAGAAGTTCTAGCAGTGGAAAGTTTAAGGGATTTTTTGAAAGTAAAAATTAAAACCCTCTCTAAAAAAAGAGGGTTTTAAGAAAAGTTTTTTAAACTTAGAAAGTTAATATGCTGTTAATATTTTGTCTTGCTTGATTTCCCATTTCTGAACACTGGTTTGGCCTGAGTTCCCCTCTGCACAAGCTGTAAATTTCTGGGGATTCACACTATTATCTATTTTACATGCTGCTCTTGCAATAGCTGAAGTTTTCGTGCCTACAGTATTTTCATGTGCCAGATCACTTGCTCCACCTGTCACACACCCTGACGGTAGTGTTGTAAGTGCAGTATTAAAGCCAATTGTGTAATGGGTTGCTCCATCAGGTTTATCAAAACCTATGATGTTAAGATTATGGCAATACCCTGTGCTTTCATACTGAAAAGCTTTTTCTGCTGTATAAAGAGCCCCTAAGTTAGTTTTAGCTTCACCGCTTCGTGCTTTTTTTCTAAACCCATCGAATGCAGGAATGGCAACTGCTGCAAGAATTCCTATAATGGCTACAACAACCATCAACTCGATGAGCGAGAACCCCTTTTGTTTTTTTATTTTTTGTATTTTTTTCATACTATTATTCCTCCTTTTATTTTTTTATTACTTTATTCCTATCGGCCAAAGGACTTTTAGGCTTTAATAGCCTTCATTATTTATTGTCTAAAGCTCGGTGGATTATCCTTTATACCTGTTTTTATTATGAAATGAGTCAAAAAAAAACACAAGACTATGTTTTAAGAATAGACAAAAGCTTATCATATTGAGATAAAGACCTTGAAAACCTAGACAAAGGACTGACTTTCTTTTTTATAAAATCAAAATGCTCTGCCTCAAAAGAAATCACTTTCCGTGTATAAAAATTATACAAAACCCTTAAAAATAAATTTTTCCTTGACATTTTTCATTTAATAAACTATCTTTATTTAAGTTTGATAGCAAAGAAGCTTTTCGAACAAAACAAGAAAGGAGACAAAAAAATGAAGGAAGAAGGCAAAAAGAGTGCAAATAATCAAAAACAAAAAGGAGGTCACATGAAAAAATCAAATAAAACCAAAGAAAGAAAAATAAAAAGAAAAAATACTTTTAAGAGTTTTTCGAGAATGGATCCTGAGTCATGGGATATAAATGCTTTAAGCAACAAAAATCATGACACAGAAGACAATGGTAGAATCCGAGAACTCTCAGATGCTGGTCTTTATTTAGACGAGGAAGAATCAAGCTTGTACTACAATAGGTACTCAGCTCATCTCAAAGATGATATAAAGTTTAAAATCAATGATTTTCTGAGCTAAAGAAAGGACCTTTTCTAAGAATTGTCGTTTCTCTATAAACTCTATTTTTCCTCCTCTTTTTTGGGCTATTGGCAACTTATGGCCGAAGAAAGAGGATGGAAAAATCTTAAAAAAATTTCATTTTTTTAAATTATTAGCTAAGAATCTTTCTTAAAGTTCTTACAGAAAATATAAAAAATCAAAAACAAAAGGAGTTTGAACGATTTTGTAAAAGATTTAGTCTTAAATGTAAAGTTTTTCATTGCTTTTTTATAAATAATAAACTAAATTTAGTTATACAGGTGCTTCGAAAGGAGGTTTACAGAAGGGTACCAAAGAAAAGTAATATAAAAACTAAAGGAGGTTGACATGAATATTTCAGCAACAAGAGAAAGAAAAAAACGAAAACATACATACAAGGGTCATTCTGGGGTAGATCCAGAGTTTTGGTTTCTTGGCAGACATTACAAAGAAGGAGACAACGTACTGGCTTCTGATATAAGGCCTGAACTCAAGAGACTTCCCAAGAGAATCAATGTTATAGCAGAAACAGGCCTGTATGTAGATAATAAAACAGGATCTGTTTTATCATATGAAAACCATAGGAAGAAATCAAATGATAAAATGTCGATTAAGGTAGAAGATTTTTTTGTTCAAAGATAGGAAAAGCATGATGACAAAGAATCTTCCAATGTTTTATAGCAACTGTTTCTTCCTAAATATTTAAAACCCCTGTTTTTTTCTAAAAAATGGATTATGAGGTCTTAAATGGGAGATTGGAAAAGGGGGAGGATTTCTCAAACTGAAAGCAAATTGACTACATTTTATAAAGGAAGACAATAAAATGAAGTCAATTTGCTTTTTTTGAGCATACCTACAATATTTTTGCCTCCTCAAAAGAATCTGTGGGTTCCCGGAGGTTCTGGCAGTTTTCCAAGGTTACGAGGGTTTAATTTGGCAGAGTTAAAGTGCATTTTCCAAAGAATCTGATTTAAGGATGTTGACCCGTAAAAATTCAAAGAAAACTGAGTTTGAAGTTAAAAAACAGACCTATGAAATGTCTTGACTAAAGAATTCCTTATAGCAAAATTATGATAAAAAAGAGTACTAAAAAATTACAGTAGGAACTCTTAAAGAAAGTTTGCATTCCTAAAAAAGTTATGCTAGATTTTAGTCATAATGCAAATTTTTTTGGATTCAGCTGATATTTCAGAAATAAAACAGGCCCAAAGTATGGGTTTAATCGATGGAGTGACCACTAATCCTTCTCTTATGAAGAAAATAGGAATTCAATCTATAAAAGATCAGCATGCACATATTAAAGAAATCTGTAAAATTGTGAAGGATAACATTTCAGCAGAGGTGATCTCCACAAAGGCTGAAGGTATGTTCAAAGAAGGTGTAGAGCTTTATAAGTGTGACCCTCAGAAGGTAGTAGTAAAAATTCCTATGGGCGAGGAAGGACTCAAAGCGGTAGCTCGTCTTTCTAGGGATAACATTCGAACTAACATGACTTTGATCTTCTCCCCCCTTCAAGCTTTACTTGCAGCTAAGGCAGGGGCTTGTTTTGTCTCCCCCTTTGTGGGTCGTTTAGATGACATCACTTATGAGGGAGTTCAGCTTGTGCAAGATATTGCCACTCTTATAAAAAACTATGACTTCTCCACAAAAGTTTTAGCAGCCAGTGTCCGCCATCCTCTTCATATCTTAAAAGTCGCCTTAATAGGAGCTGATATGGTTACTCTGCCTTTAAAAGTTTTAACACAACTGATTCAACATCCTTTAACACAAAAAGGTTTGGAGCAATTTTTAAAAGATGCTGGTGTGTAGATGATAAGGCTTTAAGTTTTATGGAAAGGGGGGTAGTATGATCTTTTTTATCGTTTTAATTTCAGTGTTGGTAGCACCTTCTCTACAATTCAAAACTTTTTTTACTGAAACAAGAGGTTTAGCTTCTCTTATGAGAGTTTATAATCTTGAAAACTCCTTAGTGGGGTTAGCTCACAAGGAATCTCAATCTTTATTGATAAAGCCTCAATGGATAGAAGACGTTAAAACTTTTCAAAAAGAGATTTTAAGTTCTGCTTATGAGCCTGTGGTAGTTGTTTCCTTGAAAAAGTCTCATCCTTATCTTAACAAGAAGGCATCAAAAATATGGTCTTCTAATAAAACCCCTTTTCTTTCAAGAAAAGGAAAAAAACTAGTTTCCTTGCCAGTTTCCCTTCCTAAGATAAAAACTAGCATGTTATCTTATGAAAAAAACCAAAAAAAGAAACTTCCTCAAGGCTTCAGATTTTTCCATAAAAATCAATTAAAAAAGAAAACCAGACAATTTATAGCTTCAGGAACTGTGCTATGGCCCTCTTGGCTTTCAAAAAAAGACAGTTTGATCTCCATAAGAAGAGAGTTTGAGGGACGGATTTATGAAGAAGCCATCGTGTCGTCTCATTACCCTCACTATGACATAAAATTAAAACAACCTTTTGGTGATTTAGTTGTAGAGATTTTTAATTCTAAGGGTTATGTTTTAGCTCGTGGCCAGAAAGACTTGCAAAACACTAAACCTTTAGAAATAAAGCCGTCTTTAGGGGTAAAGGGATTTGTGAAAATTAAGGATAAGGAGCAAAAAATAACAAAAGCCTCTGTTTGGCCTTTTTCTGATAACTTCATTTACCTTAAAACTTCAGCTCCTTTCCTCTTTGATAGCCTTCAGTTAGGATCATCTTACTTTTTGTCACTAAGAGGAAGATCTCAAAAGTGGGGACACTTGAGCTTTGGAAGATCTGGTGAGTTTCATTATGCTGAAATGCTTTCTGATCAATTTGTAGAGGCCTTGTTGAATCAAGTTCTGCAAAATCCTAAAACATCGCAAGTCTCTATTGTTTGGGGGCGTGTTGTGGCGGAGGGAGTACCTCAAGAAGGAGTAACTGTAGAGATGGGAGGTTCTTACGATAAGCCTATTTATTTTACGGGTTTTTCTCCTGACTTTGAAAGAAATACTACGTCTCAGAACGGGTTTTTTGTTTTTATAACAGACAGACAAGGACTTTGCCCTATAAGAGGTTTTAGAGGGAGTAAGGTTTTTTCTGTTAAAACGGTATTTTGTCAGGTGGACACTGTTTCTTTAGTTAATTTAGAACAAAGACAAAAAATACCTATAGGAATAGCAGCTTACGATCCTTTTGATAAGAGCTTAAAAAAAGCTAAGGTGGATTTTTTAGGTGAAGAACTTGAGCTTAAAACATCAGAGAAGAAGGATATTTTTGTTTCCCTTCCTATAGGATCGGGAGATAGACTTATAACGACTCAAAAACAGGGCTATGAGATCACTCATATGAATGTTCTTAAAAAAAGGTTTTCTATAAAAATACCGCTTATTTCAAAACATTGGCTAAAAAACATTTTATTACAGAAAAACATATCCCTCAAAAGTCATGAGGGTTTGTTTATGGGTTTGTTTGAACGGGAGCAGTTTTTTGAACTCTTTTTAGATGGAACACCTCATAAGGGTGAGATGATCTTGTTTAACTCTCAGGGAGAGGTGGTTTCGAAAGATTCTCCTAATGCAAAAGGGTTTTTATTGACAGATCTCAGCTTAGGTTTTCATAACCTATCTCTATTTTTTCCCTCCCATGAGGGTAGAGAGAGTTTCTACAATGAGGTTTTGTTTATCGAACAAGAAGGGATCAATGTGATGGTTTACGAATCCTCACCTCTTTTGACCTCTAGACACTCTGTTAAACAAAAAACTAAGCCTTCTTTTCGAAAATCTAAAGTTTCTATAAAAACGAAAAAACTTTAGGAAAAAATTTATCAGCGTGAAAAAAAATATCTTTATTCAAATATTTTTTCTCTTTTTTTGTCTTATTTTGGTTCTTTTTTTAATGGGAGAATTAAGAAGTAGCGAAACACAATCTTTTTTAAAAGTTTTTTTAGGTCTTTAGGCTGAAGGACTTCAAAGGCTTTAGGTCTTAAGACATAGATCTGTTTTTCAAGCTTAAAGGCTAAAGAAAGACTAGATTTCCTTTCAAAAGATTGAACAAAGAGTTTTTTTCCCGATAGAGGTTTGTATGAAGATTTCTATTGTAAGAGTTTTCCTTATAAGTTTTTGTTTTGTTTTTTTCTTACCGGTTTATGGATCTTCTTATCATTATAGGACAGCTCTCAGTACAGAGTGGATCTATGATAAGGAAAGTTGTCAGAAAGGCTTTTATAAAAAAGAATTTTTATCTCTTTTACAAGATGGTGAGTTTCTTGACTTAGAGGTTTTCTTTTTACTTAAAACTCCCACTCCTAATAGCGAATGGATGACAGCCGTAGTATCTTGGGATGAAAGTGTAGATTATAGCCTTCCTTTTCATATAGAAAAGATCTCCATTTTGTCTCATTATTCCAATTCAGTCTCAGAGATTCTCTATGAACAAAATTTTCAAAATTTTATAACAGTTTTTCCAAATCAAGAATTTAAATTTGATCTAAAATCCCCCAAAGAAAAGCCCTCTTTATTAGAAGTAAAGTTGTGGGGTGGTTTTCAATGATTTAATAATGATCATAAACTCTTTTTTTGAATCGCCACAACAGAACAGGTTGCTTTTTCGATAAGACGGTTATTTTTTGAGCCAAAGATTCTCTCCAGAATAGAGTTTTTAGAAAAGTCTGTTAAAATAAGAAGATCATAGGAGCTTGTGAGATCTATAATTTGTTCATCTTGATCATCTCCCGAAAGAAGAATAAGACTTACTTTAGATTGACATTTAGCTGATAGCATAAGTCCATACTCTGTTAGATCGTCTTTATTTTGCTTTTCTAGTTGGTAAAGCACAAGATCAATAGTTCCGCTATAAAGCTGAGCTAAATGATCAGCTGTATAAATATTGAGAAGATCACTTTTTGTTTGACTTAAGATAACGAGGATTCTTTTATAAAAACGTATACCATCATCTTTGAAAGTTATCATATGACAAGAAAGCTCGTCTCTCAAACGTTTTATAGGATCATAGGGTGTAAGAGTTTTTCCTACAGAAGGACTAACCCATTGGGTAATAAGCCAACGGCATTGTATTTGTTCACTAATGTTTGTAATTCTTTGATAAACATCATGAGAGAAGACAATATCAAAATGAATAGGTTGATTTTTGTATTCACTCATAGCATTCATTCGTCTTCGTATAGAACGCATAGCATGTGTCTGCCATGTGACATCATTGATGTTGGTTTGTTCAGGAACTTCCACCATATAAGAAACTGCAGTCCCAGACTTTTCATCACCAAGAGCTAGTGCTAGCTCCACTAAGTTTTCTGGAGAGGTTTCTTCTCCAAATAAAGCTACCATAGAAGAAGTTTTTTGAGGATAAAGCTCTTTTTCTTCATATAAATTTTGTAATTCTTTTTCACTTTCTTCTCGATTTACAGATATTTTCCCCTCCCTTAAGGCAAGAAGCCCTCTTCTTTTGACTTTTTTATAACTATAAAAAATATAAACCAGTGTACCTAGAACAGATATGGTTCCTATACTAAAAACGAGGTATTTCAATCCAATAGCTATTAAAAACACAATACCGCTTGTGAGTCCAAAAATTTGCAAGAAAGGATAAAAAGGAGTTTTATAAGAAGGATTGTACCACTGGACTCTCATTTCTCTAAATAAGATCACAATAAAATTCTCCATAACGTAAATGAAAATAATAAAGGAGCTTGCAAATTTCACAATTTGTGATGGATTAAGGAAAACGATAAACAAGGCAATAAGAAAACAGGACATCATAATACTCCATAAAGGAGTAAGGAATTTTTTCGTAAGACGTCCTAAAAAAGTAGGAAGTAGCTTGTCTCTTGACATAGCAAAGGGAAATCGAGAAGATACAAGCACACCAGCATTAGCCATAGAGGCCATAGTCAAGCACGCAATAACAGCGGTAAAAATACCTACAATTTCATATCCAAAACTCATGGAAAGATCGTAAACAGGGCGTAGATTTTGATCTAAAGATTTTAAAGGGATTTTGTCAACTAGAACATAGGATGTAAAACAATAAAGTCCTGTTACTAACAATAGAGAAATTAAAATTCCACGAGGTAAATTTTTTTCTGGTTCTTTGATCTCCTCAGCTAAAGTAACAATTTTTGTAACACCAGCGTAAGAAATAAACACAAGTGCTGTAGCCATGACAAATCCAGAAATTCCTTGAGCGAAATAGTCTTTATAAACTACAGAAGGCAGTTGCAATTGAGATCCCATAAGTAAAAAAAATAAAGAAAATAAAGTCACAGCTACAATGAAAGTGAACATTTTACTTAAAAAACTAATTCCTAAGAGATTAGCAATAAAAATAATAGCTAAAATTATAAGAGCTGTATTTTTTATGTCAAAAGATGTAAGGATACTCATATAAGCTCCTAAACCAACAAGTGCAAAAGAGCTTTTTAAAACAATAGAAAGCCAAAGTCCTAAGCCCATAATAGTCCCCGACAAAGGCCCTAAACTTCTTTCCATATAAATATAAGTACCTCCTGTTGAAGGCATAGCTGTAGCCAGTTCAGCCTTTGACATAGCAGCAGGTAAAACACATAAACCTGCAAATAAATAAGCTAACCAAGAAGAAGGGCCTGTATGGTGAACTATAATTCCAGGAAGTGCAAACAAACCGCTTCCTACCATGGACATGATACTAATAGCAATGACTGAAAAAAGATTAAGTCTTCTTTCAAGAGGCATTATTTTAAAAACCCTTTTTTAGAAAACAAGTTATTTTTTGTATATCGTCTGCAACCTTAAATCCTAAGTCCTTTATCTCATCTTTCTTTATTTCAGAAGTAGAGATTTTATAAAAAATATACTCTAGATTATCTGCTCCGCATAAAGTAATCACCATTTGCCCCTTAAAACTTCCCTTGCATTGAGATAAGATTGTAATACTTTGAGCTTTTAATTGCTTGGTAAAAAAAGCTTCGTAATTTTTTGTCTGTTTTTGACATTGTTTTCCTCCGCTATGTTTGTAAACAACAAAGGTCTTTAAAAGCTTTTCTGATTGAGCTTTTGAGAAAAGAGGAAAGAGGAGAAGTCCCCCTATAAAATATAAAAACTTCATTTTTTGATTCTTCATAAAGTTCATAACTCATTGTACTCTATAGGCAGTAAAAACGCTATAAACGAAACTTCATATGTATTAGTAGTGTTTTACAATCTATTGATTAAATTTTAAGATCTTCTTGTCTGATTTTTTTAAAGACTTTAGTCTAGTTTCCGGTGCTTCAAAAGCTGGTTTTAATACCAATTACAGAAATTAATTCGACGGTAAATCAAAAAGACAGGTCACTGGTTTAAGCCATGATAGTGACCCTAAAGTACTTGCAGAAGGAGGTGATTTTTGAGACAAATTCTAAACCCTTTAGCTGGCCTGGTTTTTAAGGCCTCAAAGGGTGTTTTCCCTTTTTTTCGATTAAGCCTGTATTTTTGTGAAGACTTACTCGAAAAAAAGGAAAAAGCAAAAAAAAGATGTAAAATAGGATTTCAAGACTTTATTTATAAATAAACCAACAAAGGAGGAAAATAAAATGTATGATCACTATATAGCCGTAGATTGGGCACAAAGTAACATGGCCATTTCAAGGATGACAGGCAAATCAAAAGATATTAAGACTATGGACACGATTTCAGATCTTGGAAATCTTCGTGCCTATTTAAAAACTCTGAAAGGTAAGAAGATATTGACTATCGAAGAGACTACAACTTCGATAGTGGTTGTATTCAGAATTAAAGGATAGTGTTGATGAGCTCATAGTCTGTGATCCTCTTCGGAATAGACTTTTAAGTGAAGGGGCTAAAACTGATAAAATTGATGCTGAAAAACTTGTTTTATTGTTACGCTCTGGCCTTTTGAAACCAGTTTTTCACTCAGGTGATGAATTCATTTACCTTCGTAAGATTGTCAGTGGGTATGAAGATGTGGTTAAAAGAGGAGTTCGTGTTAAAAACCAAAGATCAGCTCTGTTTCGAGCGTAAGTCGGGTTAATAGTAATCCTCAGAGGAGAGACGGCGCCCAGTAATACCATTACAAAAAATAATTCGATATTTTGTTCTAAATCATTGAAACTTTGTGGAATGACCTAAGGAAATGTTTTTCAAGGAAGGTTTTTAAAACCTTCCTTGAAAAAGATGTTTGAGTTTTCACAAGATATGTTCATTTCAGGTATATCTATTTGTTGTGTGAATCGATTGATGGGTTAAAATAAGTGTGAAAAATTGAAGGGTAAAATTTAAAATGAAAAAATCAGTTACACAATTTAATTTACAGGCTCGAGGAAAGATCACTTCTTCAAATACAAGACACAGGGATTTGAATGATTTTTTCTGTTAATAGCATAACTTGTAATAGACGTTATATGATCTGACAGTTACCCTTTCTGGGTTGATAAAAAACTGTCTGTCAGTTTTCGTTCTGTTCAATCAGCTTTTTGAAAGTCTCTAAATTATTTCTCAGCCAGACCCCTCTAACTCCTGCAGGAGAAATAAAAATTCCTTTTTTCCTTAACTCATTGGACGCTCTCAACTGTCCATAGGCAGGAAGTTCTATAGCGATCCTTAAACAAGCCTCTTCTGTCGTTTGATCAACTCTGTTTTTTAAATTAGGCTTTCTACGACTTTGCTCTCTTAATGATTCTAAACCTCCTTCCTCTTTGAGTGTCTTGTAACGATAAAATGTATCTCTTGAAAAGCCCATCACCTTACAAGCTTGAGATACATTGCCTAACTCTTCTGCTAATTGCAAAAGACCTACTTTTGATTTTATAATTCTTTCTTGATATGTCATTTTTGTTATCCTTTCTCCACCCTTTGGGGTGGTATTGTTTATTTAAAAGGGTAACCTCTTTTCATCTCTTTGACATTTCGAGACGTGTCAGATTAAGTTGCGACTATTACACATAACTTTCTTTGAATTATTTATAACAACTCCATAAGCAAGATCATAATCTTTAATAAATTTCTGTAAAGACGTGAGTTGTCTTGCTGTTGTTGTAGTTCCTAGCTTAATCTCAATAAGCAGAATGCCAAAAGCCCTCTCTAAAACCAGATCAATCTCTGCACCTGATCTTGTGCGATAATAATATGTGATAGTTGCATCTTGAATCTCCTTGTGATCCGATAGTTCTTGAATTGATATTTTTTCTTTTGTATTCTTCATTTTGGACTCCTTTTGTTTAATTTTTAATTCATTCTAAAACGTAACTGCTCACTCTCGTAAGTTTTTATGCCTCCTCAAAAGAATCTGTGGGTTCCCGGGAGGAGCCCTTTTTATTTAAAGCCATAGAGATGGCTTCTAAAGAAGAATACCCTCTATTTCTCATTGTTTTAACATAGCTGGTAATGCGACAAAAATATTTCGCCATTTCTTCTGTTCTGAAACACCCTGACACTTTCTTTTTCACCTTAGTCATTCTTAGATCTCTTTCAACTCTGTTATTAACCCGAGTTTCGACTTTTATAACTTTTAAGTATGGGTAAAGAGTGTATCAAATTCATTGGAAAGATATGATTTTCTAATGTTTATATACAATTTAGTTTACAGGCTCTTACAGGCTCGTCTCATTTTTTATAATGGAACTTTTCTCTGGCTGATTTTCTTGAAAAATTCCATTTTATTATAATCTTCCGTCTGTTCATAATATTCACCCAAGCCTTGGTTCTTTTTCTTAAAGTTTCTATGTCAGGTATTCTTGATTTTCCTAAACATTGACGAGAGTACATATTGATTGCAATTTCTGCTTGATTTAACCAACTTCCATGACTCGGAGTATAATGAACCTCAAAGCGAGACCATAGATGCAAACCTCGATCTTTTCCATAAAAATCAGTAAGACTTTTTTTTCTATGAGTGTTCAAATTATCCATAACTAGAACAATCTTCTTGGAATCAGAATAATGTCTCTCAACAGAAGATAAAAACTTAGCAAAATCCGGACCTGTCCTTCTCTCTGTTACCTTATTCATATAAAAACCTCTCTTAGGCTCCACAGCACAGAAAACATTTGCTGTACCCTCTCTTTTATACTCATAATCTACTTTTTTTACTTCCGAGGGACGACAACCCGATGGAGGACGAACATCATCAAGTAACTGAAGAGGCTTTTCATCAATACACACAACAGGCTTTCCTTTAATCGGAGGCTTCTCATACACTTTCAAAACATCCTCCATCCTCTCTATAAATTCATCATTAAGCTCTGGTACACACCAACTCTTCTGTTGCCAAGGTTTTAGATCATGTTCTAAAAGAATAATCCTAACTTTTTCTTTGCTAATAGAGTCTACAATCTTGTTTTTTTCTGCCCTCTCTTTAATGAGCTCTAAAGTCCATCGATCAAAGCCCTCCGGAGGATCTGAGCAGACCATAGCTATAATCTTTGACTTTATGCGATCATCAAACTTTGGAGGTTTTCCAGGACGAGGATCATCTTCAAGAGCTTTTTTCAGCCCAGAATTCTCATAGTTTTTTTGGATGTTGAAAACAGTTCTAGGAGTTATCTCTAAGTAATCTGCTGTCTCTATGGCAGTTAAATTTTTGTTCCTTAAGTTTAGAACATTGGCTCGATATATGGCTCTTGGATTTTTAGACTTCTTTATAATTTTAAGAATTTCTCTCTTATCTTTTGGCTTTAATAAATTTAACATATGAGTATTAAAACATAATAAAAAAAAATGGCTCCTCCCGGGAATCTGTGGGTGAAAAGTAGTAGAAATCCCCCAAAAAGGCTCATATTAATCAAAGCAAGAGTTAAGACATCCTATCTTGTATTTTTGAGTTCTTTGAGGCTCTTACTGGCCTCTATCACCTCCGGTGATTGAACTCAAAAACATTCATTTTATTTGCTTTTATTTGCTGTGTTACATTAAAATTTTAAAAAAGAAGCACCTACTTCCCAGATGCCTTAAAATGTTATTCAAAAAAAAAAAAAAAGGAGGGAAGAGATGCTTTTGAAGACTATACTAAATGATTGTTTAAGATGGAAGTCTTTTGTATACGGAGACATTTATTTTTCAAAAGATAGAAAGTCAATTAATGTTCCTATTAAGGCTCGTAAAAATGGCCAAGCTTTTTGTAGTGTTTGTAAGAAGCCCTGTTCAGTGTATGACAGCAGTAAATCATCACGGGACTTTGAATCCCTTCCTATTTTAAGTTACAGGGTGTTTTTTGTTTATTTTGTAAGAAGAGTTAATTGTCCTTGCTGTGGGGTAAAAGTTGAGTATTTACCTTGGGCCGATGGTAAGAAGAGTTTAACGATCTTTTACATGAAGTATTTAGCAGACTGGTGTCGTCACCTGTCTTGGAAAGAGGTTTCTTGTAAGTTTCATGTCAGTTGGAATCAGGTCTATGCTTCGGTAGAATGGGTCGTAGAATATGGTTTAAAACAAAGGGTTTTAAAGGGAATACAAGCTATAGGTGTAGATGAAATACAATGGAAAAAGAACCATCAGTATCTCACCTTAGTCTATGAAATAAGCAAAGAAAGTGTTCGTTTGCTATGGATAGGAGAAAAAAGAACAGAAAAGAGTTTTAGAAAATTCTTTGATTTACTAGGAGAGAAGTCAAAAGATATACGGTTTGTGTGTTCTGATATGTGGAAGCCTTATTTAAAAGTCATAAAGGAGAGGGCAAGTGGAGCTTTACACATATTAGATCGGTTTCATATCGTAGCAAGACTCAATAAGGCTTTAGACGAAGTGAGAGCTTCAGAACACAAAAAAATGAAAGAAGACGGGTATGAACCCCTTTTAACAAAAGCTAGATGGCCCTTGTTAAAAAATGCAGAAAATTTAAAATCTTATGAAAAAGTAAAATTAAGGCATTTAATACAGTACAATTTAAAAAGTATCCGCTGTTATTTTTTAAAAGAAGACTTCCGACAGTTATGGACCTATGTTCCACCAACTTGGGCTGGTAAATTTATAGACAGTTGGACGAGACGAGTCATGCTTTCAAAAATTGAACCTATGAAAAGAGAAGCAAAAACCATACGAAGACATAAGCTACTTATCCTTAATTACTTCAAGGCTAAAAAAACCTTCTCCTCAGGGATTGTAGAGGGTTTAAACAACAAAGTAAAACTCACTATGAGAAAATCTTACGGCTTTAGAACCTCTAAAGCTATAAAAATCGCCTTATATCATAACCTTGGAAAACTGCCAGAACCTCCGGAAACCCACAGATTCTTTTGAGGAGGCAAAAAAATTAAATAAAATGACCTGGATTAAAGGCTTGAAAATTGTGAAAAAAATTACTGGTCAGAACACTAGAGTCTTTAAAAAATTATACTTAATGTCTGAAAATGAGACACTTTTAAACCTTTTTGTGATTTAAGCTGTGGTTTTAAAACTCTAATACAAGGAACTTAAGAAAAAGCCCTCTCTAAAGAGGTAGATTTTTAAGTTTTTATAAAAAAAGTCCGAAAAAGAATTATGAAGTTAGTTTCTTTTTTAACTGTCTTTTTGATAAATTTTATGGTTTTTATGCAGAGGGAGTCTGAAGCAAGTCAAGGAAGTACTTGTGGAGAAGTTATACCTTTATCATGTTGTTCAGATGTTGATCAATGCCATGTTCAAAGTTCTGAAGGTCAATTAGAAAGTCTTGGAAATGGTTTGAAAAATACTTTGCTCAAGCTCCCTAAATTTGATTTCTTAACAGAAAACGGCATGTTTCTGACTGGAGCTATAGCAGTTTTTGGTACTATCTCTGATTCCATTTCTTCGCAGAAAACAGCCTTTAAAGCCTGTCTTGCTAGCTCTGGTCTTTCTTTGATGACCTCTGCTAAGTTATACTCTCATGCGAATCGTTGTGAAGAGGCGATTGATCTTTGGTTGAAGTATGATTGTTCAGAAGAAGAAGATAGTAAAAATACAATGAGGCATTGTTGTGATGAAAAAGGAAGTGAAGAAAAAGAAAAACTTTCTATGAAGCAACTGGAAAATTTAAAAAGACAAAACGTTCAATCCTTTCAGAATCTTGGATCAGCTTTACTTTGTGCTTATGCCTTTTCTCAAAAAGTCAAAAATTCTGAAAAAACAAAACCTGATCCGAACCTAGAACCAAATTTAATATCAGTATCACAACCAAAGATCAACAGTGTAAAATCATCTACAAGTTCTGATGATGAAAGTTTTTCTAATATATTATCTCCTCTCAGTTCAATAGCTTCATCAGATTATGAGTTAAGAAAGTCTTCAAAAAAACCTTTGTCAAACTTTAGAGGTGGTTCGGATAGTGGTGAAGGTTTAGGAAGTAGTTTTTCAGGGGGATCGGATCTTAAAGGCTCTCAGAGCGGATCGGGAGGTCAAGAAACTTACAATGATGGTGAATCTCCTCACTCTCGTTTCAAGTCAGCAGGGTTTATGTCGGGAGTAAGGAAACGAGGCTCTCATCCTTACCTTAAAAGAAAATTTAACCAAAAGGTTAAGAAGGTTAATAGGAAAATAAGAGGCCCTATGAAATTAGATCCTTCTCTTCGTAAACCTTCATCTTTACCCTTTTTGGATGATCTTCTTCCTTCTGAGGAAGACCTAATCATAACTAATACAAGAATATTACAAACACTCTGCAAGAAAAAAGAGCTTTTAGATTGTAATTCTAGAAAATAAATTGGATAATTAATAAGGAATGAATCAATTTCAAACAGGATGTTTGCTTTTTCTTACGCTTATGGCGGCTACAATCTCTCTTATGGCCATGAAATCTGTCCTTATTCCATTTGTACTTTCTATTTTTTGTTATATGGTTTCTCTCCCCCCGCTTCAATGGTTGGAATTTAAATTTTGTTTACCAAGATGGCTTGCTGTTGTGGTGATGTCTCTTTTTTTCTTTCTCTTAGGAGTTTTATTTTTTTTTCTAATTTCTCAATCAATTGAGGTTTTTTTACAAGAGCAAGATTTTTACAAACAGAGGATTTCAGTGATTTTATCAGATGTAGAGTTGAGACTTAAACAATGGAATGTCAATTTAGCATTTAGTGAAATTCAATCAATGGTATCTCAAGATTATGTTTTGACCTTTGTGAGAAAACTTAGTGGAGGTTTTTTAGGTATTTTAGGAAATCTATCTCTTATTTTCATTTTTCTTATCTTTCTTGTAAGTGGAGCAAACTCTCGTAAAACACGAAACCCTATTATTTTAAAAATACAGAAGAATATTTCCCTTTACATCTCTATTAAAATTTTTATTTCTCTTCTTACAGGTTTTTTAATAGGACTTGTTTTATTTCTTTTTGGGGTTAAAATGGCTTTAATGTTTGGGTTTTTAACTTTCCTTTTGAATTTTATCCCTACTATAGGCTCTTTATTTGCTGTAATGCTCCCTCTTCCCTTCATATGGCTCCATAGTGGTTTTTCTTATGTGTTTTATGGTGTTTTCTTATTTTCCTTTCTCATTCAAATGGTTCTAGGCAGTTTTTTAGAGCCTAAGATGTTGGGGAAGAGTATGGGGATACACCCTATTGTGGCTCTTTTAAGTCTTCTTTTCTGGGGAGTTGTTTTAGGGATTGTAGGAGTTTTTTTGGCTATACCTTTGACGGTAAGCTTCAAAATCATTATGGAGCACTTAGAGCCTACAAAAAAGCTAGCACAAGCTCTAGAGGGCAATCTTTAATCTTGCAATAACTTGGAGCTTGTGTTATTATAAAAGGTGAAGTAGAGATATTTGAGTTCTTTTTTTAAAAACTTTATATACTTTAGAAAATCAGTTATAAAAAACGATAAGGAGTAAAGGCATGTCAAATCAAGGCACTAAGCAAAGTAGAAATCCTTCGGAAAACCAAGGCACATCAAAGAATCGCAGAAGAGTAGGGGGTACATCACGTCAAGGGGGTCATTATAAGAAAAATCATCAAAGAAGCTATAGCAATGGCTCTTTGTCAGAAAGAAAAGAGGCTTCTGCTCCTGTTTTTAATGTTTCAGAAGAAGAACAAGTTGATTTAAGTGATATCAACTTGACAGAAGCAGAAAAAAAAGATCTTTATGCTAAGGTTTTACGGGTTAAGGATATTGGAGAGTTATCAGTGCTTGGCAATAAACTTAAGATTGAAAATATCACAGGTATGCGAAGACAAGATATGGTCTTTAACATACTTAGACGTGCAGCTCAACTGGGAGATATCTTTGGAAGTGGTGTTTTAGAGATTCTTAATGAAGGTTATGGATTTTTAAGGTCAGGAGATTATAACTACTTCCCTGGGCCGGATGACATTTATGTAAGTCCCGCTCAAATTCGTCGTTTTGGATTGAAAAAAGGAGATTCGATTTCTGGAACTGTTCGTCCTCCCACTCCTAAAGAAGGAGAGAAGTATTTTGCTTTATTGAAGATTGATACTCTTAATAATGAACCTTTAGAAAAAAGTAAAAATAAAATTTTATTTGATAATCTCATACCCCTTTATCCGGAAAAACGTTTGATTCTAGAAACAGATCCTAACATTTTTACAACTAGAGTTGTGGATCTTATGGCCCCTTTAGGGAAGGGACAGAGAGCTTTGATTGTAGCTCCTCCTCGAACAGGAAAAACAGTTTTACTTCAAAACATCGCTCATGCTATTTCAGGGAATCATCCTGAGGTGACTTTAATTATTTTATTAATTGATGAACGTCCTGAAGAGGTGACAGATATGAGTCGTGCTGTTAAAGGAGAGGTTGTGAGTTCAACGTTTGATGAACCTCCACAAAGACACGTACAGGTTGCTGAAATGGTCATAGAAAAGGCAAAAAGGCTTGTAGAGCATAAGCATGACGTGGTAATTTTGTTAGATTCCATTACAAGATTAGCAAGAGCTTACAACACTGTAGTCCCCCCTTCTGGAAAAATTCTTTCAGGAGGAGTGGATTCCAATGCTCTTCATAAACCGAAACGATTCTTTGGAGCTGCAAGAAATATAGAAAATGCAGGAAGTCTAACAATCGTTGCTACAGCCCTTATTGATACAGGTTCTCGTATGGATGAGGTGATCTTTGAGGAGTTTAAAGGAACAGGAAATGCAGAGATTCTTCTTGATCGTAAACTTATGGAAAAAAGAATCTTTCCCTGTATGGATATTAACAAATCAGGTACAAGAAAGGAAGACTTACTTGTGAAACCTAACACGCTTAACAGACTATGGATTTTGAGAAAAGTTCTTGCTCCTATGAGTCCTGTAGATAGTATGGAATTTCTTTTAGATAAATTAGGGAAAACTAAGTCTAATGAGGAATTTTTAAATTCTATGTCTGGCAACAACTAAGTTTTTCTACTATGTTTGAAACATTAAATGAAATTAAAAGAAAGTTTTATTCTTTAAAGCAACAATTAGAGAATCCAGAATATGCAAGTGATTCCAACAAGATTCGTGATCTTATGAAAGAGATAAAACGTATCGAGAAAATCGTCTCTGTTTATGAATTTTATGAAAAAATACAAAAGGATATAAAATCGGCAAAAGAGATTTTAGAATTGGAACAAGATGAAAGCTTAAGGAATTTGGCCAAAGAAGAGATTCAAGAAGGACAGAAAGTTTTAAATAAAATTTCAGAAGAGTTAAAGCTTTTACTTCTTCCTAAAGATCCTCATAATGAAAAGAATATTATTTTAGAGATGAGAGCAGGGGCGGGGGGTGATGAGGCGAGTTTGTTTGTTCAGGAGCTTTTCAAAGCTTATTCTTTGTTTGCAGGAAAAAGGAGGTGGATTGTAAAAATTCTTAATTCTTCTGAAGGTAATGCAGGGGGGATGAAAGAGATCATTTCCAACATTTCAGGAGATTTAGTCTATAGTTTTATGAAGTATGAAAGTGGAGTACATAGAGTTCAAAGAGTTCCTAAGACAGAGTCTCAAGGAAGGGTTCATACTTCAACGATTACAGTAGCTGTTTTGCCAGAAGTAGAGGAAGCAGAGATTGAAGTGAATCCTTCGGATGTACGTGTTGATGTGTATCGATCAAGTGGCCATGGAGGACAATCTGTTAATACCACTGATTCTGCTGTGAGGCTGACTCATCTTCCTACAGGGCTTATTGTTACCTGTCAAGATGGCAAGTCCCAACACTCTAACAAACAGCAGGCCTTTAAAGTTCTTTACGCTCGCCTGAAAGTTTTGGAGGAAGAAAAAAATCAAAAAGAAGCCTCTAAAGCACGCTTAGCTCAAATAGGTACAGGAGATCGTTCTGAGAGGATTCGAACGTATAATTTCCCTCAAACTCGAATCACTGATCACAGAATCAATTTTACAAGTCATAGGTTGAAGGAGGTAATGGAAGGTGAACTCAATTATCTTACCGAACCTCTCAACACTTACTTTCAAGCTGAAAAATTAAAAGTTAACTCAAAAGTGCTGTAAATTGTGGATCTTACAAAGAGATATTCGTATACAAATGAAAAAATCAGTTACACAATTTAATTTACAGGCTCATTTCAGGCTCCAACTCCTACCAATTTTATCAAAAGATAACACTCTGCCCTAACTAAAGAAACCTAGATTTACATAAGCTACAATGACTTATGAGTCCTAGCATTTTTGTTTTAGATTTTGGCTCCCAATACACCCAACTCATTGTACGTCGTCTTAGAGAGCTTAAAATCTTTGTAGAGGTGGTTTCTTTTTCTACAAAAATAAAGGATCTTGAAGGGGCTTGTGGTTTTATTCTCAGCGGAGGCCCTTTTTCAGTTTATGATAAAAAGGCTCCTTATATTAATGTTCAAGAGTATTGGGATAAGGCTCCTCTTTTAGGAATTTGTTACGGAATGCAACTTATATGTCATCAACTAGGAGGAGAGGTTCAAAAAACAAATAAAAGAGAGTATGGTTTGAATTGTATCTCAAGTTCAAACCATCTTTTTAAAAAGATTAAAAATGTTTGGATGAGTCATGGTGATATTGTCAAAAAAGCCCCTTCAAATTTTGAAATTCTAGCCCATTCTCAATCCCACCATATAGCCAGTGTTAGAAGTTCTCAGTCAAAGAATCCTCTTTTAGCAGTTCAGTTTCATCCTGAAGTCAGCCACACAGAAAATGGGATAGATCTATTAAAACATTTTGTTTTTGATATGTGTAAGGCCCCCCGTTTATGGCAAGTGAAAATGCAAAAAAAACTAATCATAGATCATTTAAAAACTCAGGTACATGGAAAGGGTAAAATCCTGTGTGCTTTAAGCGGAGGAGTGGATTCCACTGTATCGATGGCTTTACTGTGTGAAGCTTTAGGTAAAGATCGTGTTCAAGGTGTTTTAGTGGACACAGGTCTTTTAAGACAAGAAGAGGTTTTTTCAATTTTGGAAAATTATAAGAAACTAAATTTCTCTTTAGATCTTATAGAAGCAAGATCTCTTTTCTTAAAGAAGTTAAAAAGTGTAATAGATCCTGAGAAAAAAAGAAAGATTATAGGTCATACATTTATTGAAGAGTTTGAAAAGTACATAAAAAAACACTTTTATTCTCAGATAGAATGGTTAGCCCAGGGGACTTTGTATCCTGATCGAGTAGAGAGTGTAGCTGTTTACGGACAAAGTGCTGTGATCAAAACTCACCATAATGTGGGAGGGCTTCCTGAAAAGCTTGATTTAAAAATTGTGGAACCTTTGAGGGAATTATTTAAAGACGAAGTGCGTAAAATAGGAGAAGAACTGGGTATTGAAAGAGAATTTTTATACCGCCACCCTTTCCCAGGCCCAGGTCTTGCTATACGCATTTTAGGGGAGGTCACTGAAGCAAAGCTTATGATTTTAAAGAAAGCAGACTCTATTTTCTTAAAGGAACTTAAGAAAGAAGGCCTTTACGACTATATATGGCAAGCTTTTTGTGTGCTTTTACCTACAAAAACCGTGGGAGTTCAGGGAGATTTTCGTACCTATGAACATGTTTTAGCTCTAAGGGCTGTCACATCTTTAGATGGCATGACATGCGATTGGTTTGACATTCCCTCCTCTTTTTTAAGAAAATTATCTAACCGCCTTACTAATGAAGTCGAAGGCATTAACAGAGTGGTTTATGATATAACAAGCAAACCACCAGGAACTATTGAATGGGAGTAATAGACATGTCATTTGTACATTTGCACACACATTCAGAGTACTCTTTACTTCAATCACCTCTTTTTATCAAAGACTTAGTTTCAAGATGTAAAGAGTATGGAATGCCTAGTGTGGCTCTTACGGATTATGGTAATATGTTTGGAGCTATAGAGTTTTATCTTTTAGCTAAAGAGTATGAAATCAAGCCTATTTTAGGTATGGAAGTGTACAGAGCTGTTCATGGACGTTATAAAAAACAAAATGAATATCGTAAAACAAACCATCTAGTTCTTTTAGCTCAAAACTATAAGGGTTATCAGAATTTATGTCAGATAAGCTCTCTTGGCTATCAGGAGGGATTTTATTATGTTCCACGAATTGATGATGAAATTTTAAAAAAATATAATAAAAATATCATAGCTCTTTCCGGAAGCTTAAAGGGTGATGTGGCGGATACTTTTTTTGAGAAAGGAAAAGAGGCTTGTGAGCAAAGAATCAAATGGTACAAGAAAGTTTATGAAGATCGTTTTTATTTGGAGATGACTTTGAATTTACCTGAATGCCATCAGTTTAATGAGTTTCTTTATGATAATTCTAAAAAGCTAGACATTCCTCTGGTTGCAACTAATAACGTTCATTATCTGAATCAAGATGAACAAATTGCTCAGGAAGTTTTAGTTTGTATAGGTAGTAATAAAACCTTACAAGATGAAACGCGATATCGTTTAGGCTCTGATCAATTTTATTTTAAAAGTTCTGAGGAGATGAAAGAACTTTTTAGACAGTACCCGGAAGCACTATCTAACACCTTGGAAATAGCTGATAGGTGTAATATTGAGTTTGTATTAAAGGATAAAAAAGGACATCCCATCTATCACCTCCCTTCTTATAGTAAGAAAAAAGATTCTATTAAAGAATTAAGAGAACTTACTATAAAAGGATTAAAAGCAAAAAACATCCCTAAGTTAAAACAAAATGTATATTATCAAAGGATTGAGAAAGAGATTCAAATTATAGGGGAGATGGGTTTTGCAGGCTATTTTCTTATCGTTCAAGATTTTGTAAATTGGTCCAAAAATAATGGTGTTCCTGTTGGACCAGGACGAGGTTCAGGAGCAGGGTCTTTAGTGGCTTATTGTTTGGGCATTACAGCTTTAGATCCTCTTCCTTTAGGTCTTATTTTTGAAAGATTTTTAAATCCAGAAAGAATTTCTCTTCCTGATTTTGATATTGATTTCTGTCAAGAAAACCGTCATAAAGTTTTATCTTATGTAGAACAAAAGTATTCAAAAGAAAATGTGAGTCACATTATAACCTATGGGAGGCTTCAAGCAAGAGCTGCGTTAAGAGATGTAGGTCGTGTTCTGGGTATGACTTACGATAGGGTTGATAACGTGGCTAAGCTGATTCCTGATGTATTAAAAATTACACTTTCTGAATCTATTAAAAAAGAACCACGTTTGAAAACTATGATTGATGAAGATTCCTCTATTGAAAGACTCTTTGAGTTAGCTAAAAAAATAGAAGGAGTGGTAAGGCATGCGAGCATTCATGCTGCAGGTGTGATTATTGCTGATGGAAACATTGTCTCCCATGCTCCTCTTTATAAGGGAGCAGAGGGAGACAATGTGATTCAGTATGATATGAAAAGTGCTGAAAAAATAGGTCTTGTGAAGTTTGATTTTTTAGGTTTAAAAACTCTAACTCATATTCATGAGAGTTTGAATTTAATCCATAATAACAATAAAAAACCCTTAAGTATTGATAATATAGACATATTTGATAAAGGAATTTATGAACTTCTTTCAAAAGGAGATACAGCAGGGGTTTTTCAATTTGAAGGTCAAGGGGTAACAGAAGTGATAAAAAAAGTTAAGCCTGAAAGTTTTAAAGACATTATGGCTATTAATGCTCTTTATAGACCTGGTCCTATGGAGAAAATTCCCGATTATATTGAAAGAAAAAAACATCCTGAAAAAATTTCTTATATCTTTGAGGAGTTAGAAGATATTTTGAAAGAAACACTTGGAGTTATTGTGTACCAAGAACAAGTACAATTCATTGCTGCTAAAATAGCTAACTATAGTTTAGGAGAAGCTGATATTTTAAGAAAAGCTATGGGAAAAAAAGAAACTCAAAAAATGGCTAAACAAAAAGAAAGGTTTTTGAAAGGGGCAAGGAAAAATAAATATGATGAGAAAAAATCAAGCCAGTTGTTTGATACTATGGCTGAGTTTGCTAAATACGGATTTAACAAAAGCCATGCAGCTGCTTATTGTGTGCTTTCAGCTCAAACAGCTTATTTAAAAAAGAATTATCCTGAGGAATTTTATGCAGCTTTATTTAGCACAGAAATGAATGATACTGAAAAGTTATCTTTTTATATTAAAGATGCTCATAAAAGAGGTCTTGAAATTAAACCCCCTCATATCAACCATTCAGATTATAAATTTACAGTCAAACAAGAGATGATTTTCTTTTCATTAGGGGCTATTAAAGGCGTGGGGCAAAGTGCTGTGGAGGCTATCTTAGAGGCACGGAAGAATATTCTTAGAGGTTTTTTTGAGAGTTTAGAGCAATTTTTTGAAAACGTAGACTTAAGAAGGGTTAACAAAAAGACGATTGAAAGTTTGATTAAAGCAGGAGCTTTGGACGGTTTTTCTTATCATCGTCATCAATTATTGAAACACTTTGATATTTTTGTAAAACGTGCTGAGAAGCAGAAGGAAGAAAAAGAAATAGGTCAAACCAGTCTTTTTTCTCTTCATGAGAGTTTTAAAGAAGAACAAACTGTGAAAATAAAGGACTGTGAAAAGTGGACCACTCAAATCCAATTAGCTTATGAAAAAGAAGTTTTAGGACTTTATCTCACAGGTCATCCTCTCCAAGTTTGGAAACGTTTTGTAACTCAACAGAAATGGGGAGCTTTATTCACTTCAGATTTGAAAAGTTTAAAAAATGAAGATAATGTCATTTTAGTGGGTCTTGTAGGTCATAAAAAAGAGTTTTTTACCAAAAAGGGAAAGAGAATGGCTTTTGTTCGTTTAGAAAATTTAGATGGTTTTATTGAACTCGTCGTTTTCAGTGATTGTTATAATGAGTATGAGTTTTTGTTAAAAAGTCAAATTCCTTTAGTGGTTTATGGAAAAATAGGAAAAGAGAAAAATAAAGTAATTGTAGATAAGATTGAAAGTGTTTTAGATAAAATGAACCAAACTAGAAAAGTGGTTTTTAATATTAAAGAAGACGATAAAATCAATAAAGCTCAAAAAATGAAAGAGTTACAAAAACTTTTTATTCAGTATAAAGGACAGACTCCCTTAGGACTTAGAGTTCATTTGAAAAAACTTTCTCAAAAGGTAGATTTTAATTTTGAAGGGTCTTTAAAAGTAAAACCTTCTATAGAACTTTTTGAATCTTTTTATAACATTATGGGAAAGTCATCTCATGTGGAGATTTTATGAAAAAATTTTTAAAAGAAAAAGGTAAAGATGCAATTTAGGCTTCTGAATAAAAACTAATGAGTTGTTTTATGAAAGTTCTTTTTTTTACTGTCTTTTTCCTTAACTTTTTGAGTTCGGCTAGTCAGATTTTACAGGTGATACAAGAACAGGAAACAACTCTTTCACAGCTTTCTCTGGCTAGAAAAGAAGTTTTAGAAAAAGCTGTAGAAAAAATGTCTTTAAAATACATTCATGAGATCATTGGAGTTGAAAAGGCTAATAAAAACAAACAAGTTATTAGAAAAATTATAAAAGACTCTCATCTTTATATTTATTCTGTGAAGACCTCGAAGCCTTTTAAGATAAAAACAGGCTATAAATTTAAAGTATTCCTTTCTCTTTCATTGGATCATTTAACAAAAATTCTTGTTGAGAGAGGTCTTTTTTATAATGACAAAATGTATCAGAAAGTTTTACTTCTTATAAGTCTTAAAGAAAAAAAGAGTTCAGAGTCTTTTTCTTGGTGGAGAGATGAACCGAGTTCTCATAAATCTTTTCTTGAAAAAAAGATGCTTGTTTTTCATCATAAGGCAACAGAAACCTTTAAAAAGGAGCAATACTATCTTTTTTCCCCCATTCAATCTCGTATGTATTATTTGTTGAATGAAGATTTTAAAGGAGAGATATCAGAAACTAGAGCTTTACAGATAGGAAAATACTTTTATGCAGACATTGTAATTTACGGATCTCTAACTATTGATCAAGCCCTCCACAATCAGTTCTCAATAGATACGTCTGTTGTGGCACAACAAGTTCATGGTCTTAAATTAGCTCAGATAAGGGACTTACAAAAAATAAATTATGGTCAAATGAAAGACGTTTTATCACAATGGTTCCAAAATTCTTCAACGCATCTCTTCCAGAAAATCATTCAACAAATGAGACAGGGATATAAGAGAGGATCGTTTAAGTTTAACGAACTGTTTCTTAGTTTAAAGGGAAGTTATACATTTAAACAAATTTACCAGTTCAAAAAAGAATTAGAAATTTTAGGGCAGATTAAGTCTTTAAAAGAAAGGAAATTCACTCCTAAAAAAATTATTTTTAAAGTGGATTCTCCGTTAACTCCTAAGAAACTGTCTCACCTTATAAAAGAAAAAATATTTAAATCGTTTCACATTACATTTCTTTACTATAACTCTCAAGGAGTTGAAGTATCTTTAAGCTTTAATAAGTGAGGTTTATATGATTTGGTTGGGAAGAGTAAATTATAAACAATCTTTAAAGTATCAAGAAGAATATAGAAAAAAAATTTTAGAATCTTTTGAAACAGGTAGTAACTATATGGGCGAAATTCTAGCTTTAGAGCATCCTTCAGTGGTAACGTTAGGAGTCAGAGCCAATGCATCAGATGTTTTAAAAAGAAATACTTTTCCTGTTGTCTCTGTGAAAAGAGGTGGAAAAGCCACGGTCCATTCTAAAGGTCAGCTTGTAATCTATCCTGTTTTAGCTTTTGAAAAAATGGGTCTTAAGCCTAAAGAGTTTATAGGTATGCTTCTAAGAAGTATTATGTGTTTGTTGGAGACCTATGAAATAAATTCTTATTTTTCTCTAAAAAAACCTGGTGTGTATACCCATGAAGGAAAAATTGCTTTCATAGGCTGTCATTTTGAACAAGGGATAAGTTCCCATGGTCTTTCACTTAATGTATTCAATAACTTGGATGATTTTTCATCTATTAAGATTTGTGGAATAGAGAATCTTTCTATGGACACACTCTCCCATCACCTTAAGGGGGAGGACTTTTTTTCTGAAGAAAAAAAGAGTTTCTATCTTAAAAAATTAGCCTTTAAGTGGTATGAATGTTGGAAAGAGTGTTTAAAACAAGGTAATTCTTGACCTTTCCCTATACTAGGGCATAAAGTTTATAAAAAGAAAGCTTTGTTAGGATATAGCTCAGTTGGTAGAGTGCTACTTTGACATGGTAGAGGTCAGCGGTTCAAGTCCGCTTATCCTAACCAATACGAACATTATACGAACCTATGACCATGTCATTATGAGCTTGGTTTTCTCCTGAGTTCGCCCTTTAGCAAATGAAAAAAATCATAAGTATTTGAATATATTAGATTTTTCTGGATTGCCTCCAGATTTTAGACATACTAGGTTTTAGATGGGTTATTTTAAGTTTAGGAAGAGTTTTCTATGCGAAAAGGTTTTTTTATGTAATCTTTTTTAAATAATACTTCAAGACAGTGTAAGCCAAAAAACAGTAAGTCGGTTTTTTAACAGCCCTTGACTTCTACTGAGGAGGATATTTCTTAGATTTTAAAGAAGAAGTTTTTATTGATCTTGTTGTAAAACGGTGTTGTAATACCAATTACAGAAATTAATTCGACATTTTCATGTTCAAATTTAAAATTTTAAAATTGACTTAAGGAAAAGTTTCAGTTAGGAGGTTTTAAAAAAACTTCTTTTAAGGTGAGTTTAAGTTTTCATAAGATAAGTTTATTTCAGGTATATCTATTTGTTGTGTAAATCGATTGATGGGTTAAAATAAGTGTAAAAAAGTGAGGTTAAAATTTAAAATGACAAAAATCAGTTACACAATTTAATTTATAGGTTCAAATTAATTTACAAGCTTGATTCATCTTGTTGTTTTGTCCAAGATCGAGTGCATAATTTTTTAATCCTGCCCTCCTGATCGCAAAAAGTATTCCAGGCCTCACAACAAGTATTCAGTATATGGTCATAGTTTTTAAAACATGCATTCGATAATTTGATCCTTCGTAATTGTTGCCAGACTTGTTCCATGGGATTTAATTCTGGACTATAAGGAGGTAAAGGCATCAGGGATAAATTCTTAGGAACTATCAAAGTCTCTGTGGTATGCCAACTGGCTCTGTCCATTAAAACAATTCCATGATAGTTTTCTTGAATATTTTTAGATATCTCATCTAAGTGAATTTGCATCATCCCTGAATTACATTCCGGTAAAATCCAAGCACAGCCTTTATCTCTATCCGGACAAACTGCTCCAAAAATATAAGTGGATAAAAATTGTCTTTGCCTCACAACTCTAGGCCGTGTGCCTTTTCTTGCCCAAATCCTACTCAAAGAACCTTGCTGAGCTTATTCTGCATTCATCCTGCCACCAAATCTCTATTTTATTAGTCTGAATCTTTTCCTTTATTTTCTCCACCTCTTCTGGAAAATGTTCCTTAAACTGTTCCATAGCTTCTTAATGAACTTTTAGGATGAAGAGAACGACCACTGATCCATACAATATTAAGGCGGTCTAAAGAAACATAAACCCCAGAAAGAGAATAGCAACAGTCAAATTCATCTGCTAAAAGTTTCTGTATTTCCTTTGCTCCTATGCTTCCTCCCTCTCTTTTGTCTTGAATTTCATCTAACTTGATTTTGAAGTTCTCCTCTTCTGTCACTGGCAAACGAGGCTTGCGTCCTCTGCCTTCTCGATCTATCAATCCCTCGTAATCAAAGTCTACAAAAGACTGTAACCAAGATTTGATACTGTGACGGTGATACAAAACCATACCTGCTGTTTCTTGAATCGATTTTCCTTCTTGCATATGCTGCAAAGCCAATAATTTTGTCTTGATGTTGGCACTTCTTTCTACTTTGTAAGTAGCTAGAAAATTATACCCTTGAATCTGTGTAACTAAATCTTTTTTCGACATGACTCTAAAAATTTAACAGAGTTTTATCAAAAAGCCAGGACGCAATGCGTTAAAAGAATGTCGAATTAATTTTTGGAAATGGTATAAGACGTTTTCCTAAGGCCTTCCCCGTTACAAAAGTATTAGAGAAGTTCTTAAAAGAATAATTCTTAGTTTTTTTTCGTAATTTTGATTTTTTTTGTGCTTTATTCTTTAAGAACGAAGCTCACTTGTATACTCAAAAGGCGTTTTAATAGGCATCTTATCGAGGGAGTTTCCCACAACCATTAAAATATAGTCCTTAGGATCTAATTCCACCTTCTTACAACTTTCCACAATACTGTAAAGTACTGATGCTGTTTCAGTTCCTCTCTGAGTCCTTGACCCATGAAAGTTCTTTCTTCCCATCACAGAATGTCGAATCGTTCTTTCTGCTTCATTGTTTGTCATAGGAATTTTCTCATTTTCTAAAAATAAATTTAAGCCATCCCAGTGATTAAAGCTATAATCAATAGCCTTTTTTAAGCCACTCTCAGGACGAGCTTCTCCATAAAGTTTATAATACAGATCTTGCAGAGAAAGAACTAAATCCTTTGATTCTGTTTGTCTTAAATTTTTGAGCTCTTCATAAGTTTTTGCCTTTGATTCAACTTTAAAAATCTTCCCCATAAGCTTTAATACTTTTCCACACTCCTCAGGGTAATTCTGTTCTATGTCAATAAACTTTCTTATCACTGAGACCAGCAAAAAGCAAGATCAATTCCCTGAACTTCCCCTGTTTCTGCGGACAGTCAATTTTCTCTTAAAGTCTCCATAAAATGGAGGTAAAAGAAAGAATGGAAAAAGTAAAACAGTACTCGGAAGAGTTTAAAAAGCAAGCCATTGAATTGGCAGAGGAAATAGGTGCAAAGGAAGCCTCAGAGAAGCTAGGACTGAGAAATTTCCAAGTGATAAGCTCTTGGAAGCGTTTTCTAAAGCCTGAAGTAGAAAGACAAGCTTCCCATGACTTGGCTTCGGCATTGGAGGAAATAAAGAGGTTAAAAAAGGAGCTGGTCTATGAGAGGCGGAGTGTAGGTATATTGAAAGAGGCAGCGGCTTTTTTTTCAAAGGAAATCCTGAAATGAGATTTAAGGCTATGTTTTATGTAAAAGAGAAAGGGCATCCAGTGCTTCGCATTTGCGAATTATTAAGAGGATCTCGTTCTGGTTTTTATAGTTTTTTAAAAACCAGGGGAAAGCTTGAAAAGGATAAAAATCTGGAGAAAAACATAGAATCTATTTTTAAAAAAAATAAAGGCTGTTATGGTTCCCCCAGGGTGTATAGGGAATTAAAGCGTTGCGGAGTGAGTGCTGGAGAAAACAAAGTAGCTCGAATTATGAAACTAAAGAATCTCAGTGCCCGTCAGAAAAAACCCTATGTTCCTAGAACAACAAAGAATAACCCTCTCATGATTAAGTCTCCTCGGTTGTTTAAGACAGGACAGAGCCAAGCAGGAAAAGAAAACCAGGTATGGTGTTCGGATTTAACCTATATTCCTTTTAGAGATAAATTTCTGTATTTGGTTGTATTTTTAGATGTCTATAATCGAGAGATTAAGTCTTGGAAGCTCTGTGAGAGCTTGGACGGGGTTCATTCAAAACAGGCTCTGAGAGCCGCAGTCCAATCTGTTTCTGGGAACTTAGAGGGCTTGATAATCCACTCGGATCAAGGGGTTCAATATTGTTGTGAAGGGTTTAGAAAAGAATTGAAATTCTTTGGCCTCAAGCAATCTATGTCTAGGAAAGGAAATTGTTATGATAATGCGTTTGTGGAGAGCTTTTTCCATACGTTGAAAGATGAACTGGAATACAAAGACTGTACAACGAAAGAAGAGTTGGAGAAAAAAATTGCAATTTACATGGATTGGTATAACAAGGTAAGAATGCATTCTTCCTTGAAATACATGAGCCCAAAAGAATTTAAACAAAGGAGGGCTTTAAGAACATAAAAACTGTCCACTTTTTTGGGGGAAGATCACCCTTTTCACCCTTAAAATGTGTTTTATAACTAACGTATCCATCTGTTAAAATAGGCCCCTTATAAGAGCCTAAGAGTTTTTTAATAGAACAGGCTGAACGGCTCTCACTAAAGTAATAAAAACTTCCTCCCTGATGACTTATAACAAACATGTAGCCGTCCTTTTGATGTGAATTATTAATAGGCCATGGAGTTTCATCAATATGAATCGTTCTGTCTAGTTTAAGAAGTTCCTCTTTGATCTTTTCTCTCACAGGCTCTAAATAACAACTCATAAAATAACAAAGATTATAAAGAGTTCTACAATTCACCTTCAAACCATCTGATTCCATCATTCTTCTTACTCTCTCTAAAGGAAGGTGATACAAGTACTTTTGACTCGCTACTTCTACCGCAAATTTTGGGGAATACTTAGATCCTGGAACAATTTTCTTAGGAACAGGAGCTGATACTATGATCTCTTTTTCTCCCACTTTGCTTGCCTTCAGACGGTACTTGTAAAGATGATACTTCTTTCTAACATAGCTTCTTACATAAACATCAACCTCTCCTGACACGTCTTGAATCTTTAATTCCTCCCACTCACTGTCCTTAGGATAACCATACTGCTGTGCTATATCAGAAAGTTCTTCGTCTGTGAGCTTATGATCTACTCTTATCTCTTTTAAGGCCTTCACCTCCCCTTCTTTAGGAGCAGGAACTAAACTCTCAGATTCAAGAAGAATTGTCTTTTTAAGCTTCTTTCTACTACGAGAAGATAGTTTTCTTTTTTCACTGGATTTTCCAAATACTATTTTCTTGAACTTACTAAGTAGCTCATCATTAAAAAGCTTTAATTGATCTTCTTTGGCCTTTTTCTTCTTAAGCTCATTTAACTCTCTTTTTAAAAGTTTAAATTCTTTTTTATAAAGGTGAATGAGTTCATTAGAAATCAACTTTATGTTTTCCAGATCTTTTTCCTCTCGAATAAACGAAGGAAGATATTTATATTTAGGGTTTTCGCTTTTTTTTAAATAAGGAAAAAGACTCATCTGCATACATTAATGTCAACATGTCTGTTTTTGTTTTGAAAGCTTTTTTTTAAAAAAAATAAAAAAAATTTAAAAAAATAATCTAAAAAAATTATCTTTTCTTAAGCTCGTACTTTCTTAAAATTGAACCATGAACTAAAAGATTCAATTCACTCCTTGTTAACTCGGGAGAACTTAAATCACTTAAACTCATAAACCTTTCTTTCTCCATCCTCTTTGTTAGTAAAACAAGACCACTCCCATCATAGAACAGCCCTTTTAATCTCTTTCTGTTAAAACCTAGAAAAAGATAAAGATCTCCCAAGTTGATCTCTCCTTCCATCTCACTTCTCACCAGATAACTCAACCTCTCAAAACTCCATCGCATGTCTATCTTTTGAGAGCAGACAAAAATACGGTAGCCTTCAGATAAAAAGATCATAAACTCCTCACTAACTCTAAAACCTCTTCCCAACCTAGACCCTTTAAGACTAAGACCTTCTCTTTCATCACATGACTTTTCCTTTTTCAAAGAGACGGCCTTAAAAAGAGACTTCTTAGGGGATACTGTTGAAACATAAGACTTCTTCCAGTTATTGATCGTGGAAGAGGTGACCTTTGTCTCTTTACAAAATTTAGAAACCTTTTCCTCTTTCAAAAAATCTAGAATCTCTCTCTTAAGAGCTTCTGGGTAGCGGATAAGCTTCTTGTTGGAACTCTCCTCTCGACAAAGCTGTATCTTCTTTTTTAAATTAATCCCTTCTTCCATAAAATCCTCCCTCTTAAGAAAAATTTAATCTTGGATAGGGCGGTCAGATAACCGAGTTACAAAAAACAAATAAAAAGATGAGATTTAATTCTTTCAGAGAGTCTGTGATAGATAGGACGCATCTTCAAGGTATGCTTGTTAATACGAAACAGTTCTTCAATTTTCCAAAGTGACCGGTATAATTCTAAAGGTTTCCTATTTGTTTCACATTCGACTAATTTACTGAAAAAAAAGACTTTTTTCGTCTTGAAAAAGTCTTGCTGGAAAGATTGGTAGGGATGAATAACAACCGACCCACATAACTATGTTATGCTGTACTAGGTTTATAAAAAAACAACCTTCAAAAGGATACATGGCTGTTTGTCAAGGAAGTGATATTTAAAATGAGAAAATCAGTTATACAATTTAATTTACAGGCTCATAATACAGTTTTCTGACTTTACTTTTTCAATAACAGTCCTTTGAGAAAGTCTACCACATCTAAATGTCCTCCCTCTTCTGCATACATAAATGCTGTCATTCCGTCATCATCTTTAGCATTTACATCTAAACCTTTAACTTTAGAAAGAAATCTTACACTATCGAGATTTCCGTAACGTGCTGCATACATAAATGCTGTCATTCCGTCATTATCTTTAGCATTTACATCTAAACCTTTAACTTTAGAAAGAAGCTCTACACTATCGAGTTCTCCGTAACGTGCTGCATACATAAATGCTGTCATTCCGTCATCATCTTTAGCATTTACATCTAAACCTTTAACTTTAGAAAGAAGCTCTAGAATATCGAGTTCTTCGTAACGTGCTGCATACATAAATGCTGTCATTCCGTATTTATTTCTAGCATTTACATCTAAACCTTTAACTTTAGAAAGAAGCTCTACAATATCGAGTTCTCCGTAAAGTGTTGCATACATAAATGCTGTCTTTCCGCTATTATCTTTAGCATTTACATCTAAACCCTTAACTTTAGAAAGAAGCTCTAGAATATCGAGTTCTCCGTAACGTGCTGCATACATAAATGCTGTCATTCCGATATTATCTTTAGCATTTACATTTCTTACTGGAAATTCGAGAAGAGACTTTACAAGATTTAAATCTCCTTTCTTTACTGCATCTATAAGTACACTTTCTAAATCAGCACCATTCTTATTAAGAAATCTTGCAAAACTTAAATCCCCACTTTCTATTGCTTTCGTAAGTGCATTTTGTAGTGATTTATTATTCGCATTGGCTTTGTATGACAAAAGAAGTACTGCCATTTTTTCTTGCTCAAATTCAAGGGCATATTCCAACATAGTTTGATTTGTATAACCAATCCTATAATTCACAGGTATTTCAGCTTGACACTGTTCTAATATTTTTCTAAAAAGATTAATTCTTCCTTCGGAAATAACTTCTCTTAACTCTTTTTTAAAGTATTTAGAGCAATCCACATATTCAGGATCCAGATCTTCAGAAAAAGCAGGAAAGCTTAAGTTTATTAAAGCTCCCATAGCAAATAAAGCTATTAAAGCCTTCCTTATATTATTGTTATTTGGTTTCATAACATCCTCCTTCTATTTGTGAAAGATATTTATTTCAAATAGCTATCTTTCATTTTTTTGTTTTTAAGTCCTATTTTCTTATATCTAGGTAAGGAGCTTTAACCTTTCTAAAATTATATATAGCAAAAACTATTCCAAGCTTAACTCCTTATTATTTAAAGCTGAGCCTCTAAGACTGTAAAAAAAATTCAAAAGGTGACAAAAATTGTCACCTACTCCCTTAACTTTAGACTTCCAGTCTGGCCTTGTTTTCATAATCATTAAAGTGAGTCTATCATAAAGAAGTTAAAACACAAACTATTTTTTTTAAAACTATAAAAACTGTATAAATTTTTTATAGTGATGTAATTTTTACCTTTCAAAAAGGAGAGCAGAGAACTTCTTTTTAAGAATGGGTCCAACTTCAGCGTTTTTAACTACTCTGTAAAAACAGATCGGAGGTAAAAAGAATGTAACGAGCTTTTTAAAGATATTGTTTTATTTTGGATACAAAATCCTGCAAGTAAAAGAAAGACAGTTAGGTTGTTCAAGCCGTACTCATTGATAATCTTAAAACTTCACAAGATTTGTTTCAAATTTTTAACTTAAAGGAGTGAGCTTTATGAGTAGCTTTAAGAAAATTCTGGAATTTCATTATAGTGCTGAAAACATGTCTTGCATGCCCCCCCTTCCTTCTCTCTATCAGATTAAAGGATTCTTGTTTTTTTTGAGTTTAGCTTTAGTTTTTTTAATGGCCAAGAAAGGAGTAAAAAAGGGTCAAAAAATAAACAACAAATCAATTATGAAAGGAGTAGCATAATGCAAAACGAAAAAAGTAAAATTTACAATGCTTTTTTGAGTGTGTAAATTCACCATATTCGGTAAGGAAACCTCAGAGTTCTTAAAGGGGGGCTTTCCCTCTAAAAACAAAAGACGGCTTCTCTTTCAAGCTCTCAAGCTTGCCTGTTTCAGGAGAGCTTTTAGTTGTAGGAAGAGTGTCAAAAAAAGAGCAGAAAAGCGAGACAGAAAAAGGGCCTTTTTAAAAGGCTAAAAAATCGACTGCTAGGGGGCTTTAAAAAGTTCCCTAGCTTTTTTTGAAAGGAGTTAAAAAAATGAAAAAAACATTGAAAAAAAATTCTCAAAAGAGTACTCTAAAAAGTACTATTAGCTCTCAAAAAAATGAGAGTCTGTTCTTTGACAATTTAATAACTGTGGAAGACTTAGCGTGTGCGTTTGGTGTTGCTCCTCGTACAATAAGAAACTGGGTTTCTTTAAGAGAAGTGCCCTTTTGCCGTATTAGAGGCAAAACTTATTTTAGACGAAAGAGCATTGAAGCTTGGATTAACCGAAAGGAGAAACCATGTCGATAACTAAACGTAAAAGAAACAATAAAGCTTTCTATGTTGCTGAAATTTATCTCAACGGAAAGAGATTTAAAAGCAAGAGCTTTGAAAATAAATCAGATGCCTTTTTCTGGCATGAAAAAGAAAAAGCAGAAATTGAAAGAGGACTAAACAAAACTAAAAATCCTTATGTAGATTTTACTTTTTTAGAGGCTCTTGAAAAATATAAGAAAGAACGTCTGCCAAAATTCAAAAAATCAACAAGGCAAGGATATGAATTTCAGTTTAATTACTTCATAAAAAGCCCTCTTGCAAAATTTAAAATGAATGACTTTTCTTCTCATGCTGTTGATGTATGGCTTGATTGGTTTTTAAAACATCCTACATTAAAAAATCCAAGAAGAAAGTCTCTGCTTAAAGAAATAAAGCTTCTTCGCTCTATCTTACAATGGTGGCGTGATTACATTGATGCTGATTTTAATACCATTTCCAAAAATTAATTCGACATTTTTATGTTCAAATTTAAAATTTTAAAATTGACTTAAGGAAAAGTTTCAATTAGGAGGCTTTAAAAAAGTTTTTTTTGAAGGGAGGTTGAGTTTTCATAAGATATGTTTATTTTATGTATATCTATTGTTGTGTGAATCGATTGATGGGTTAAAATAAGTGTAAAAAAGTGAGGTTAAGATGTAAAATGAAAAAAATCAGTTACGCAATTTAATTTATAGGTTCAAATTAATTTACAAGCTTGATTCATCTTGTTGTTTTGCCCAAGATCGAGTGCATAATTTTTTAATCCTGCCCTCCTGATCGCAAAAAGTATTCCAGGCCTCACAACAAGTATTCAGTATATGGTCATAGTTTTTAAAACATGCATTCGATAATTTGATCCTTCGTAATTGTTGCCAGACTTGTTCCATGGGATTTAATTCTGGACTATAAGGAGGTAAAGGCATCATGGATAAATTCTTAGGAACTATCAAAGTCTCTGTGGTATGCCAACTGGCTCTGTCCATTAAAACAATTCCATGATAGTTTTCTTGAATATTTTTAGATATCTCATCTAAGTGAATTTGCATCATCCCTGAATTACATTCCGGTAAAACCCAAGCACAGCCTTTATCTTTATCCGGACAAACTGCTCCAAAAATATAAGTGGATAAAAATTGTCTTTGTCTCACAACTCTAGGTCGTGTGCCTTTTCTTGCCCAAATCCTGCTTAAAGAACCTTGCTGGCCTATTCTGCATTCATCCTGCCACCAAATCTCTATTTTATGAGTCTGAATCTTTTCTTTTATTTTCTCCACCTCTTCTGGAAAATGTTCCTTAAACTGTTCCATAGCTTCTTGTGAAGTTTTAGGATGAAGAGAACGACCACTGATCCATACAATATTAAGACGGTCTAAAAGAGCATAAACCCCAGAAAGAGAATAGCAACAGTCAAATTCATTTGCTAAAAGTTCCTGTATTCCCTTTGCTCCTATGCTTCCTCCTTCTCTCTTGTCTTGAATTTCATCTAACTTGATTTTGAAGTTCTCTTCTTCTGTCACTGGTAAACGAGGCTTGCGCCCTCTGCCTTCTCGATCTATCAACCCCTCGTAATCAAAGTCTACAAAAGACTGTAACCAGGATTTGATACTGTGACTGTGATAGAAAACTATACTTGCTGTTTCTTGAATCGATTTTCCTTCTTGCATATGCTGCAAAGCTTGGAGTTTTATCTTGATGTTGGCACTTCTTTCTACTTTGTAAGTAGCTAGAAAATCATACCCTTGAATTTGTGTAACTAAATCTTTTTTCGACACTCTAAAAATTTAACAGAGTTTGATCAAAAAGCCAGGACGCTATGCGTTAAAAGAATGTCGAATTAATTTTTGGAAATGGTATAATGTCCCTATTGTAAAAAGACATAGAGAAAAATGCATTTATAAGCCTTTAAAAGCAAGACGTCCTGACTATTACATGAAACAAGAGGAAATTTTAAACTGGCTTGAAGAGTTAAAAAAAGGCAGTAATCCAGTGTACTGGTACTTAGCTCATTTTATGATTTTAACTGGTGCTAGAATCGGCGAAGCTTATGGGCTTATGTGGAGTGAAATAGATTTTGAGAAAAAAACAGCTAAAATTGTAAGAAATGTAGTCTGGGACTATAAAACTAAAGACCCTTATATGTCAGAAACAACAAAAACACAGGAATCTACAAGAATGATCATGCTCCCTAAAATACTTATAAACAAACTCACTGAATGGAAATTTAAAAGCCATTCTTCCAGTATTGTTTTTTGTAATAAAAAGGGTGGCCTTCTCAAATATAATGCTGTTCAAGAAAGTTACAATAAGGCTTTTAAGTCGTTAAAGCTCCCTTGGCGTTCAACGCATATTTTAAGACATAGCTTTGCAACTATGGATTTTCGATATTATTTAACAAAAAAGGAGGCGTTCAACGCATATTTTAAGACATAGGCAACTCAAGCCCTCATTGTGACAAGAGACTTATCAGCTGTACAAGCCAGTCTTGGCCATACAGATCAACAAGTAACTCAAAAATATGCAAAAACTGTGGCTTTGCTAGAGAGTAATACTGGTGAAAAGGTAGCAGATTTTCTCAAAATCAAATAAAGGCTGTGCAATCACGAATAAATCACGAACAACCTTTGTTTATTTTGTTCTGAGAAAAAAAGAAAACTTTTACTGATTTTGTCTCTCAAAAAATCACGAACACATCGTAAAAAAGTCTCTAAAGAAATCTATCAGGAAGAGTTAAGTTACTGAAAAAAAAGACTTTTTTCGCCTTGAAAACAGTCTTGCTGGAAAGATTGGTAGAGACAAGTCGCAACTATCACAACTTAGGTTATATATGAAGGTGATTTTTAGAGCTCTAGAAAACAAGGCCTTAAGGGTAGGGGGATTTTTAAAAGAATGACACAAAGTGATAGTTTTAGAAAAAAACAGTAATTTTTGCTAATTTGCTCTTATGAAAATCAAACTTTCTGAAGAGCACTGTATTTTAAAAGCTATGGTAGAGGACTTTGTTCTTAAAGAGATTGAACCGCAAGCTAGTGAATTTGACAGAAAAGAGGAGTTTAATCTTGTTCTTTTTAAGAAGTTAGCTGAGTTAGGCCTCTTAGGCCTTATGGTGCCTTTAGAGTACGAGGGAGGAGGGGCTGACCCTCTTGCTTCTGTGATTGTACATGAAGAGTTAAGTTTTTCTGATCCAGGATTTTGCCTTGCTTATTTAGCTCATAGTGTTTTATGCGTCAACAACATTTGTCAAAATGCTTCTGAAGATCAGAAACAAAAGTATTTACCCCAGTTGTGCTCCGGTGAATTCATAGGAGCTATGGCTATGTCAGAACCTCATGTAGGAACAGACGTACTCAATATGAAAACAACTGCAAGTTTACAAAGAGATCATTACCTTATTAACGGTGAGAAGATGTGGATTACAAACGGGCAATTAAATGAAAGAGGAACTCTTTGTGATGTTGTCTGGCTTTATGTGAAAACAGGGGAAAGTATCTCTAGTTTTATTATTGAAAAGGGTTTTGAAGGTTTGCATTTAGGGCAAAAAATTAGAGATAAGCTGGGGATGCGTGCTTCTAATACATCAGAGCTTGTATTTAAAAATTGTAAGGCTCCGCTTTCATCTCTTGTAGGAGAGGAGGGAAGTTCTTTAGATCATATGATGAGGAATCTGGAAATTGAAAGGCTTACATTAGCCTCTATGTCCTTAGGAATTGCTAAACGGTGTATTAAAGAAATGGTGAAATACTCTAATCAAAGAGAAGCTTTTGGAAAAAACCTTTCTCACTTTGGACAGATTCAAAAGCACATTGCTGATAGTTATGCATCTTACCAAGCAGCTAAATCTTATATTTATAATTTAGCTTCTCAGATGAGATATTCTTCGGTTAATACAAGGGTGGATTCAGATGCTGTAAAGCTTTTTGCCTCTACTATGGGCAAAAAGGTTGCTGATTCAGCTATACAGGTTTTAGGAGGTTATGGTTATGTAGGGGAGTACACAGTGAGTCGCTTGTGGAGAGATTCTAAACTTCTTGAAATTGGTGGTGGAACTTTAGAAGCTCATCAAAAAAATATAACAAAAGATCTTTCAAAAAATTATCAACAGTTAGATTTATTTCTTTAAAAATTTTGTTTTTGTTGTTTCACTTTATATTCCTTGTTCTTTTGAACGACGAAGTGTCTCTTTTGGTAAAGAAACGAATTGAGAGACTTTAAAATAGTCGTCCGTGAAAAACCCCAAAGTCTTTAAAACACCTTGCTTTTTTAGATTTTTCTAAAGAAAATAATTGCAAGAAAAGAACAATAATATTAAAAAGTCTTGCAAAAAAAGGAGACAAAATGAAGCCGACAGAAAATACTTTTACCTCAAAGCCTTTAAGGGACTGAAAACTGGCTATGAACAGATTTGCTATTGAATATAAGGGGAGGTTTGATGTGAAAAATTGAGGGTAAAATTTAAAATGAAAAAAATCAGTTACACAATTTAATTTACAGGCTCAGGTCCAAACGGTGATGCAATCAATAGTCTTTTATCGGGAGTATCTCAAAACTTAAGAAAATTGATGCTAGAAGTGCGTCTTTTTTCGTGTTTTATACTTAATTTACAAGCTCTCGCTCGTTGATTTTGAAAAGTTTATAATTTTCTTAGGGATTAAAAAAATTTTCCCCTTGAATGACATCTAAAAAAATCATAAAAACACTTTTTTACGTTCGACTAACCTAGACTTTTGGCAATTTTTCACGTTCGACTAAAATAGAAGAGCTTAAAATTATTGAAAAGAAAATTTGCTATTGAAAATTATAAATTTTTTGTCATTAACAGTGGGTAGAGAGTTAGAGATTGCATCCTAAGGTGGTGGAAAATAAAATTAATAAAAAACTCAGAATCCTAGTAACCCAATTAAAAGAGTCACAGCAGGAGAGGTTATGACAATTTTTTGATTTTGATTTCTGAAAGAGGGTGATGCTTTTGTATATCTTTATTAAGTTGATTTTGAGTTACATGAGTGTAAATTTGAGTTGTTGAAACACTGGAGTGTCCTAGCAGGCTTTGTATACTGCGTAAATCAGCTCCGTTTTCTAAGAGGATGGTCGCACATCCATGGCGAAATTTATGTGGACTTATTTTTGAATTAAGGTCTGCTTTTTGACTCCAACATCGGATCCATCTCCACAAATCCACTCTATGAAGCCTTTTTCCTTTATTGTTGACAAACAAGGCTTTAGAATCTTGGCTTAAAATTTTTAAAGAATCTTGCATATAACTTCTGAGAGCTTTATCTATAAGTTCTGTGAGAGGAACAAGTCTTTCTTTTTGGCCTTTTCCTAAAACGAACAAGCATGATTCTGTAAGGCTATAATCTTGTATATTTAAATTAACAAGCTCTGAGGCCCTGAGAGCACAACCAAACAAAATTTTCAATAACAGGTGGTTTCTTTTCTTTTTATGAGGACAGGGATGAGAGCTTACTTGTATGAGCTTTGAGAAGTCTAACACACTTAAAGCATAAGGCAAGTTCTGAGAAAAAAGAGGTATTTTTAGTTTTTCATGTTTTTCTAATTTTAAAGATTTTCTATGACAAAATTTAAAATAGCTTCTCACACAACTTATGACACGGGCTTGAGAACGAGAACTAAGGTTTTTACTTTTTAAAAAATCATAAAAATCTTGTTTGCTAGAAATCTTAAATTTTCTAAAAAGATCAAGATCTCTTTTATAAGCATTGAGTGTATTCTGAGAGTAAGATTTTAGCCAAGCGAGTTCATTTAAGAACTCTTCAAAATAAAATTTCATTCTCTTATAGTTTAGCAGAAAAAGTGTGGATTTTATTTAGTCTTTAGATTAGTTTTTTATGAAAGAAGGAATGACTTTTCATTTTGATGTAAAAATTTTTAAGAAATTCCCTAATCTGATGGTAACTGTTCACTTAAATTCTAGTAATTTTAATGTTTAGAGAGGTATTCAGTAGCCATGTCAACGAAGGATAGATTCTGTTTTTTGGCCGTTCGAGCGACACTCATCATAACCTCTTGGTTATGGGCTCCCTGTTCTGAGCGATTGCAATAAGAGATTTTTCTCATAAGTACAGCAGGCCTAATTTCCCTCTCTCCATAATTGTTAGTGGGGTCTACTCCAGTCTTAATGAAAGTATAAATTTCATCTCGATATTTGACCAAACGTTTACAAAGCCTTTGTAAGTCATGGCTTCTGTATTTTTTTGATACCCATTTTCCTGTATCATGCATAAGCAGTTTGTATTTTCGATCGATATTCTCTTTACTTTCATATTCATTTTGCAACCTTTTTCCCCTATTGAAAAAAAGTTTGGCTCTCTTAGAAAACTGAGCAATTTCTTTGCTTTTAGGATGTTTTTCTTTTAGCCCATGAAGCTCCCTTAAAAGATGGGGCCAACATTTTTGCTTTTGACAGTCAATCTTGTTATAGGCAGCATAAAAATCTGAAACTAAAACTCCACGAAAAACTTCTCCAAGAACATTTTTAACCACATCTTGCGAACGAGTTTGATCAATCTTATAAAATGACACATCATAATTTGAAAAACTCCAGAGCCAATGACTGTTCCCATTCACTCTCCATCCTGTCTCATCAGCATGCAAATGCCCCTGCTCCGATAACACGGACTTGATATCTTCGTAAGCCCCCTCAAACTTTGATCTTCCCCCAAAAAAGTGGACAGTTTTTATGTTCTTAAAGCCCTCCTTTGTTTAAATTCTTTTGGGCTCATGTATTTCAAGGAAGAATGCATTCTTACCTTGTTATACCAATCCATGTAAATTGCAATTTTTTTCTCCAACTCTTCCTTTGTTGTACAGTCTTTGTATTCCAGTTCATCCTTCAACGTATGGAAAAAGCTCTCCACAAACGCATTATCATAACAATTTCCTTTCCTAGACATAGATTGCTTGAGGCCAAAGAATTTCAATTCTTTTCTAAACCCTTCACAACAATATTGAACCCCTTGATCCGAGTGGATTATCAAGCCCTCTAAGTTCCCAGAAACAGATTGGACTGCGGCTCTCAGAGCCTGTTTTGAATGAACCCCGTCCAAGCTCTCACAGAGCTTCCAAGACTTAATCTCTCGATTATAGACATCTAAAAATACAACCAAATACAGAAATTTATCTCTAAAAGGAATATAGGTTAAATCCGAACACCATACCTGGTTTTCTTTTCCTGCTTGGCTCTGTCCTGTCTTAAACAACCGAGGAGACTTAATCATGAGAGGGTTATTCTTTGTTGTTCTAGGAACATAGGGTTTTTTCTGACGGGCACTGAGATTCTTTAGTTTCATAATTCGAGCTACTTTGTTTTCTCCAGCACTCACTCCGCAACGCTTTAATTCCCTATACACCCTGGGGGAACCATAACAGCCTTTATTTTTTTGCATCCTCGAAAGAATCTGTGGGTTCCCGGAGGTTCTGGCAGTTTTCCAAGGTTATGATATAAGGCGATTTTTATAGCTTTAGAGGTTCTAAAGCCGTAAGATTTTCTCATAGTGAGTTTTACTTTGTTGTTTAAACCCTCTACAATCCCTGAGGAGAAGGTTTTTTTAGCCTTGAAGTAATTAAGAATAAGTAGCTTATGTCTTTGTATGGTTTTTGCTTTTCTTTTCATAGGTTCAATTTTTGAAAGCATGACTCGTCTCGTCCAACTGTCTATAAATTTACCAGCCCAAGTTGGTGGAACATAGGTCCATAACTGTCGGAAGTCTTCTTTTAAAAAATAACAGCGGATACTTTTTAAATTGTACTGTATTAAATGCCTTAATTTTACTTTTTCACCCACAGATTCCCGGGAGGAGCCTTTTTTTTTAAAAATAGATTCTATGTTTTTCTCCAGATTTTTATCCTTTTCAAGCTTTCCCCTGGTTTTTAAAAAACTATAAAAACCAGAACGAGATCCTCTTAATAATACCAATTACAGAAATTAATTCGACATTTTTATGTTCAAATTTAAAATTTTAAAATTGACTTAAGGAAAAGTTTCAATTAGGAGGCTTTAAAAAAGTTTTTTTTGAAGGGAGGTTGAGTTTTCATAAGATATGTTTATTTTATGTATATCTATTGTTGTGTGAATCGATTGATGGGTTAAAATAAGTGTAAAAAAGTGAGGTTAAGATGTAAAATGAAAAAAATCAGTTACGCAATTTAATTTATAGGTTCAAATTAATTTACAAGCTTGATTCATCTTGTTGTTTTGCCCAAGATCGAGTGCATAATTTTTTAATCCTGCCCTCCTGATCGCAAAAAGTATTCCAGGCCTCACAACAAGTATTCAGTATATGGTCATAGTTTTTAAAACATGCATTCGATAATTTGATCCTTCGTAATTGTTGCCAGACTTGTTCCATGGGATTTAATTCTGGACTATAAGGAGGTAAAGGCATCAGGGATAAATTCTTAGGAACTATCAAAGTCTCTGTGGTATGCCAACTGGCTCTGTCCATTAAAACAATTCCATGATAGTTTTCTTGAATATTTTTAGATATCTCATCTAAGTGAATTTGCATCATCCCTGAATTACATTCCGGTAAGATCCAAGCACAGCCTTTATCTTTATCCGGACAAACTGCTCCAAAAATATAAGTGGATAAAAATTGTCTTTGTCTCACAACTCTAGGTCGTGTGCCTTTTCTTGCCCAAATCCTGCTTAAAGAACCTTGCTGGCCTATTCTGCATTCATCCTGCCACCAAATCTCTATTTTATGAGTCTGAATCTTTTCCTTTATTTTCTTCACCTCTTCTGGAAAATGTTCCTTAAACTGTTCCATAGCTTCTTGTGAAGTTTTAGGATGAAGAGAACGACCACTGATCCATACAATATTAAGACGGTCTAAAAGAGCATAAACCCCAGAAAGAGAATAGCAACAGTCAAATTCATTTGCTAAAAGTTCCTGTATTCCCTTTGCTCCTATGCTTCCTCCTTCTCTCTTGTCTTGAATTTCATCTAACTTGATTTTGAAGTTCTCTTCTTCTGTCACTGGTAAACGAGGCTTGCGCCCTCTGCCTTCTCGATCTATCAACCCCTCGTAATCAAAGTCTACAAAAGACTGTAACCAGGATTTGATACTGTGACGGTGATAGAAAACTATACTTGCTGTTTCTTGAATCGATTTTCCTTCTTGCATATGCTGCAAAGCTTGGAGTTTTATCTTGATATTGGGATTTCTTTCCACTTTGTAAGTAGCCAGAAAATCATACCCTTGAATCTGTGTAACTAAATCTTTTTTCGACATGACTCTAAAAATTTAACAGAGTTTGATCAAAAAGCCAGGGCGCTATGCGTTAAAAGAATGTCGAATTAATTTTTGGAAATGGTATAATTCGCAAATGCGAAGCACTGGATGCCCTTTCTCTTTTACATAAAACATAGCCTTAAATCTCATTTCAGGATTTCCTTTGAAAAAAAAGCCGCTGCCTCTTTCAATATACCTACACTCCGCCTCTCATAGACCAGCTCCTTTTTTCCTGACTTCGACACAACACAGTGAGTTAAAAAAAAATATTTTCGTTCTTTTACCTCTAGCTTTTAGTTAAAGGAGTTATACACAGATTTTAGGTTGGTTCTGTGGCCCTGACCCATTTTACAAGTTTGCAAAAGTTGTTTAGCCTTTTTAAAGAATGTTTGTAAAAGTAACATCAAAGTCTAAAGGTAAAAAAAGTGTACGGATTGTAGAGTCTGTTTGGCTTAAAGGGAAGTGCGTACAAAAGACCATTCGTTCTATGGGTATTTTTGCAAGCGATAAGGAAGTTAAAAAAGCTAAGAAGTTAGCAGAAGAGTTGATCATAGACATTAAGAATCAAAGAAATCCTGTGCTTCCAGGTTGTGAGAAGCTAGTTTATGGTAGAAGGCCTAAGGAGAAGAAGAAAGAGAAGAAAAGAAAGAGTGAGAAAGATTTCCAGTTTTCAGGCAGTATTTTAGAGGAGAAAAAGCGTGTTGTTTGTGGTATTGAGAAAGTTTTTAATGAGCTTTATGCTGAGTTAGGTTTTGTAAATTTGATTGAGGGTACAAAGAAAGATTTAGAGTGGAATGATATTTTAAAGCACTGTGTTTTATCAAGAGTTTTTAATCCAGAATCAAAAAGAGGTAGTGTAGAAACACTTTTTGAAGATTTTAACCGACAGATTCCTTTAGAGAAAGTTTATAGGGCTATGGATCGTTTTTATCCTTTTATTGAGACCTCGAAGAAAAAGGTATCTGAGAACACCTTGTCTTTGTTTAACCATGAGGTGGATGTTTTGCTTTATGATGTGAGGAGCTTGTATTTTGAGAGCTTTTCAGAGGATGAGATTCGCAGGTTTGGTTTTAGTAAAGATTGTAAATTTAAAGAGACACAGGTTGTTTTGGCACTTATGACAAACTCACAAGGCCATCCTATAAGCTATGAACTTTTTCCGGGCAATACAAGTGAGGGGGCTACACTGGTAGAATCTTGATCTTCCCCCAAAAAAGTGGACAGTTTTTATGTTCTTAAAGCCCTCCTTTGTTTAAATTCTTTTGGGCTCATGTATTTCAAGGAAGAATGCATTCTTACCTTGTTATACCAATCCATGTAAATTGCAATTTTTTTCTCCAACTCTTCCTTTGTTGTACAGTCTTTGTATTCCAGTTCATCCTTCAACGTATGGAAAAAGCTCTCCACAAACGCATTATCATAACAATTTCCTTTCCTAGACATAGATTGCTTGAGGCCAAAGAATTTCAATTCTTTTCTAAACCCTTCACAACAATATTGAACCCCTTGATCCGAGTGGATTATCAAGCCCTCTAAGTTCCCAGAAACAGATTGGACTGCGGCTCTCAGAGCCTGTTTTGAATGAACCCCGTCCAAGCTCTCACAGAGCTTCCAAGACTTAATCTCTCGATTATAGACATCTAAAAATACAACCAAATACAGAAATTTATCTCTAAAAGGAATATAGGTTAAATCCGAACACCATACCTGGTTTTCTTTTCCTGCTTGGCTCTGTCCTGTCTTAAACAACCGAGGAGACTTAATCATGAGAGGGTTATTCTTTGTTGTTCTAGGAACATAGGGTTTTTTCTGACGGGCACTGAGATTCTTTAGTTTCATAATTCGAGCTACTTTGTTTTCTCCAGCACTCACTCCGCAACGCTTTAATTCCCTATACACCCTGGGGGAACCATAACAGCCTTTATTTTTTTTAAAAATAGATTCTATGTTTTTCTCCAGATTTTTATCCTTTTCAAGCTTTCCCCTGGTTTTTAAAAAACTATAAAAACCAGAACGAGATCCTCTTAATAATTCGCAAATGCGAAGCACTGGATGCCCTTTCTCTTTTACATAAAACATAGCCTTAAATCTCATTTCAGGATTTCCTTTGAAAAAAAAGCCGCTGCCTCTTTCAATATACCTACACTCCGCCTCTCATAGACCAGCTCCTTTTTTAACCTCTTTATTTCCTCCAATGCCGAAGCCAAGTCATGGGAAGCTTGTCTTTCTACTTCAGGCTTTAGAAAACGCTTCCAAGAGCTTATCACTTGGAAATTTCTCAGTCCTAGCTTCTCTGAGGCTTCCTTTGCACCTATTTCCTCTGCCAATTCAATGGCTTGCTTTTTAAACTCTTCCGAGTACTGTTTTACTTTTTCCATTCTTTCTTTTACCTCCATTTTATGGAGACTTTAAGAGAAAATTGACTGTCCGCAGAAACAGGGGAAGTTCAGTCTCTAAATTATTTCTCAGCCAGACCCCTCTAACTCCTGCAGGAGAAATAAAAATTCCTTTTTTCCTTAACTCATTGGACGCTCTCAACTGTCCATAGGCAGGAAGTTCTATAGCGATCCTTAAACAAGCCTCTTCTGTCGTTTGATCAACTCTGTTTTTTAAATTAGGCTTTCTACGACTTTGCTCTCTTAATGATTCTAAACCTCCTTCCTCTTTGAGTGTCTTGTAACGATAAAATGTATCTCTTGAAAAGCCCATCACCTTACAAGCTTGAGATACATTGCCTAACTCTTCTGCTAATTGCAAAAGACCTACTTTTGATTTTATAATTCTTTCTTGATATGTCATTTTTGTTATCCTTTCTCCACCCTTTGGGGTGGTATTGTTTATTTAAAAGGGTAACCTCTTTTCATCTCTTTGACATTTCGAGACGTGTCAGATTAAGTTGCGACTATTACAATTTAAGCTTTGAAAGAATGAGAAAGATCTTAAAAAGAGATCAGTACAGTATTTTAAAAGAAAAAAAGACGAAAAAACTTTATCGCCTTCCCTCAGGTTGTACAAAGGAAGTAGAAGAAATTTATAGTGCTTTTTCGCTTAAAAGAGACTCTTTTATGAGCCTCATTCCCACAATATCTGCTGAATCTGCTGACCTTTAAAAAACCCTTTCCTGTGGCCCCAAAAATTGTAACTATTTGAAATTATTCACTTGTTGCAGTGTGTTGTGTCGAAGTCAGGAGTTTGATCAAAAAGCCAGGGCGCTATGCGTTAAAAGAATGTCGAATTAATTTTTGGAAATGGTATAATTCGCAAATGCGAAGCACTGGATGCCCTTTCTCTTTTACATAAAACATAGCCTTAAATCTCATTTCAGGATTTCCTTTGAAAAAAAAGCCGCTGCCTCTTTCAATATACCTACACTCCGCCTCTCATAGACCAGCTCCTTTTTTAACCTCTTTATTTCCTCCAATGCCGAAGCCAAGTCATGGGAAGCTTGTCTTTCTACTTCAGGCTTTAGAAAACGCTTCCAAGAGCTTATCACTTGGAAATTTCTCAGTCCTAGCTTCTCTGAGGCTTCCTTTGCACCTATTTCCTCTGCCAATTCAATGGCTTGCTTTTTAAACTCTTCCGAGTACTGTTTTACTTTTTCCATTCTTTCTTTTACCTCCATTTTATGGAGACTTTAAGAGAAAATTGACTGTCCGCAGAAACAGGGGAAGTTCAGTCTCTAAATTATTTCTCAGCCAGACCCCTCTAACTCCTGCAGGAGAAATAAAAATTCCTTTTTTCCTTAACTCATTGGACGCTCTCAACTGTCCATAGGCAGGAAGTTCTATAGCGATCCTTAAACAAGCCTCTTCTGTCGTTTGATCAACTCTGTTTTTTAAATTAGGCTTTCTACGACTTTGCTCTCTTAATGATTCTAAACCTCCTTCCTCTTTGAGTGTCTTGTAACGATAAAATGTATCTCTTGAAAAGCCCATCACCTTACAAGCTTGAGATACATTGCCTAACTCTTCTGCTAATTGCAAAAGACCTACTTTTGATTTTATAATTCTTTCTTGATATGTCATTTTTGTTATCCTTTCTCCACCCTTTGGGGTGGTATTGTTTATTTAAAAGGGTAACCTCTTTTCATCTCTTTGACATTTCGAGACGTGTCAGATTAAGTTGCGACTATTACACTTTATGACCCTTTTTAGGACCCTTCTTTTTTCCTTTTTTAAGGCTTCCATTTGGATTTTTATTCTTGTTCTTTTTAGCCCACTTAGGAGGCTTGCGTATTGATTGAAGCTCCTCTTTTAGTTTCTTATTTTCTTTTTTTAAAATGTTCATTATCTTTTTTTAAACGCTTGCTCTCTTCTTCTAAACGCTCACACCCTTCTTCTAAACGCTCACGCTCTTCTTCTAAATGCTTGTAATCTTTTTCTAAACATTTTATTTCTTTTTGTGCTTTCTTAAGCTCTATGGATTGACGACAAATTGTGTTTCTAAGAAGCTTTATCTGATCTTCGCTCTTGAAAGAGCCTTGTGATTGTCGTTTTTAGGCTTTTCATTCTTGTTCATATTCACTATATAGTGAATACGCTTAGATTTTCCGGTCGATTCTCTAGAGAAAAAAACTGAAAACTTAAACGGAAGCACTATATAGTCCTTTCCGTTTAAGTTTTTAGAATCTAAAGGAAGAATTATCATATAAAACTATTTTTTAAAACAAATGACGATTTATCAATACTTTTGAATAAAAACTAGACCCTAACTCAAAAAATCTGAAAATCTAAACGAAAAACATCATATAACACTATAGGCATAGGAGCTTTTAGTGAAATTTCAACAATTTACTAGAATTTTTCTGAACAGTTACATCTGATGTAAGTAAGTAAGAACAACCATTAATAGTCATGTGTGTGTAAAATCCATAACCTGTCACTAGATTGCCTTGGAGAGTTTTAAGTACAATTGTTATTCTATTGTGATGTCCATTATGAGATTGATTTGTTCCTAATACAATATTTTTTCCAGAACCTATTGAGTTTATGTATCCGGGAGCGATAGTACTCAAAGTGTAAATTCCTCTTTCTAATCCACAACTGGAATGCTCCAATCTTAATTTTCCTTGAGCCTCCACGTGCTCTCCTCTCACATAAGCTTGAAGACGAAGTGCCATATTCTGATTCAAGGCTTCTCCCTCTACAAAAAGACCATTTTGATTTCTGTTGAGTAAAGAATTTCTTCTGTTATGAGAATATGATCTGTTGTTAATGTTATTACGGTTACGATAAGGGTTATCGTAATAAGAATCATTGTAGTAGGGATCATCGTAATAAGAATCATTGTAGTAGGGATCGAGATAGTTGTTGTCTTTGTTACAGCTTATGAGTAAAAACCCAAGAGTTGCCAAACTTAAAATCATTTTGTTATATTTTATATTTTTTTTCATATCTTTTTCCTTCTTTTGTCATAGGTTTTTTTGTTTTAGGCATCATAATCTTCATCTTCATAATCTTCATAATCATCTTCTCCATCAAAAGCCTTATGAAGATCTAGATTTTCAAAAGTTCCTAATTTTTTATAGCCATTATCAGGTGTGATGGAGCGTTCTACGTCAAGCTTTTTTCCGCTCTTCCAAGGACGACAATCAAAAGGCCCTTTAGAGATCAGCCAACAAACTGTAGGAGATTGGCTTGCCTGTGCAGCAGGAAATCTTTTGAACCAGAGAGATCCTGAACCTACTTTAGGTTCTTGTCCATCGCCAACAGATTTAATTTTATCTATTATAAGGATGATAGGCCCTTCTTCGTCCTGAAAGAAAGCTTTAAACACCTTTTTTTCTAGTTTTTTGTCGGTGTACCAGTAGTTATAGCGAGCAGAAGTTGATTCAGATCTTCCATTCCACATGCCTATGCCACCTGTTTCAAATTCATGTTCAAAGAACTCAATACCTCCTAAATAACCATTTCTTTGAAGTCCATGGTCTTCAAAACCAAACCTCAAGCTTCCTTTATAAGTTTTCCCATCTTCACTGACTTTTTCTAAGTTTACATTAATTTGTACATTTTTAGGGGAATTATAGCTTTCATTGGCATAGGAATTGAATCTCTTTATACTATAGATTTTAAAGTTGACCACACTTCCTTCATTGTAATCATCCCAATGAGGATCAGAAGGTGTGTCAGTCTTTATTACTGTATCATCTGTTGAGGTGTTTTGACTTTTCTTATCTGAACATCCTGTAGAAAGTAAAGAAAAACATATAGCTAGAAAAGCCCATAAAATTTTTTGTTCTATCTTTTTCATAAATCCCTTCCTTACTTTTCTTTATGCTAAAAGCATGCCAAAAATCAAAGATTTTGTAACTTACTGAAATTTAAGAAGTTTATAGGGAATTCCCTTTTTTTTATAAAAATTTTATAATGTCTAAAAATTAGACAGTGCCAAAAAATGTCTCTTTACTTTAGTAGGTTTGATAAAAATATGTCTCATTTTGAGATATTGACAGACTTTTTTTCCGATCCATATTAAAATTAAAGTAAGGAGAAGTAAAATGAGTCCGATTAGAAGCCAGCTTAAAAGACAACTTGGTCCAGAAGAGCGAGCTTATATTTATCAAATGCTCAATGAATTCTCTTATTTCTTTCTTTCAGATTCCAATGCTTTAGTCGATATTAAAAAAGTAGGTAGATCCTATGTTGTGAACTTTCATCTGACAGGTTCTGGAGCAAGCCTTTCTTCAGAGGGAATATCAAAAGATTTATATAAGGCTGTGAACAAAGCTCAAAAAAATATCCTTGCGAATTTACACTCCATGCAACAAGAAGCCACTTCTGAAGAAGAAAGACAGGCTGAAATCATATGGCATAAAGCCGGTCGCTTTGTTCAATAAGGTATTTTTATTGAGACCCTAGGGGGGGGTGGACAAGGAACTTTTTTATCTTGTACAATAGACTTGTGCCTTATGAGTCTCTTGATTATTTAGCTTTTGATACACTTCTTACAGAAGAAGAGAAGATGATTCGACAAACTGTAAGAGATTTTGTAAGTTCTGAGCTTTTACCTCTTCTTAAAAGCTGTCATAGGGAAGAAAAATTTCCTGAAAGTTTGATTCCTCGTTTTGCTAGGTTGGGTTTATTAGGATCTAATTTGAAAGGTTATGATTGTCCTGGTCTAGGTGATGTGGCTTATGGGCTTGTGATGCAAGAGTTGGAAAGAGGGGATTCGGGTGTACGTTCATTTTGCTCTGTACAAGGAGCTTTAGTGATGTATTGTATTTATACTTTTGGTTCAGAACAGCAGAAGGAGAAATATCTTCCTCTTTTAACTAAAGGTGAAGTGATCGGTTGCTTTGGGTTAACAGAACCTGATGCAGGTTCAAATCCAGGAGCTTTACTTACTTGTGCTGAGAAAGTTTCTCAAGGTTATAAACTCAATGGCAATAAAATGTGGATTACAAACGGCTGTTTGTCCGATATTGCTATTGTGTGGGCAAAACTTGATGGCGAAATAAGAGGTTTTATTGTTACTACGGACACTCAAGGTTTTTCCACATCTTTAATGAAAGGAAAATTTTCCTTACGAGTGAGCGTGACATCAGAACTTCATATGGAAGATTGTATTGTTCCGGAAAATAGCCTTTTACCTAAAGCTCAAGGTTTAAAAGCACCTCTATCCTGTTTAACTCAAGCACGATATGGAATCACTTGGGGGGTCATAGGGGCGGCGAATGCTTGTTACCATGAAGCCCTTAACTATGCACTTAAAAGAACTATTTTTGATCAAAAACCCTTAGCAAGTTATCAGTTAGCCCAAGCGAAGCTTGTGGAAATGGTTCAAGAACTCACAAAAGCTCAATTTTTAGTTCTTCAATTAGGGAGACTTAAGGAAAAAAAAGACATGAAACCTTCGCAAGTCTCTTTAGTTAAAATGAATAACTGTCGTATGGCTTTGGGTATAGCTCGGAATGCTCGGGATATGTTAGGAGCTAATGGTATTATTGATGAGTACCCTGTTATTCGTCATATGCTCAATCTTGAAACAGTAAACACTTATGAAGGAACAGAAGACATACATCGTTTGGTTGTAGGCCAGGATATAACAGGCTTTCCAGCTTTCCGATAATTTGAGACTTTTCATTGTATTTATTCTGGGCTAAACTTAAGATCTGTATGTGGCCCGAGTGGCGGAATTTGGTAGACGCACAGGACTTAAAATCCTGGGATTCTTACGAATCGTGCCAGTTCAAGTCTGGCCTTGGGCACCAGAAGTCAAGCTATGCGAACACTTTTTTTCAAGATTTTTAAAGGACTCTTCAAGAGCCCCTAAAAACCCTTGGCCAGCGTAGTAGTGAATCTTGATGCTATCTAACCCCACCTCGACCTTGTAAACCAACCTCTTGATAATCTTAGCTTTTTCTTCAGATTTTGCTGATTCTTTGAAAGCATCTTTTACAAGTTTTAAGAATTTTTGATAATGAGTAAAATCCACAGGCAAATCTCCTGAAAACCCTCTAGTGTCCTTTAATTCTATAAGAGCTTCCTTTGCTTTCTTTTTTGCCACCTCAAGCTTTTCCATTTGTTTATAGATCAGGGTTGCTGGAACATTTTTAGGAAGCTCTCCTAGCCTCTGAGTGAGAGCTTCTAGATTGCTATTGTAGCCTGCCATTTTAGACTGAAGATTTCTGATTTTTTGATGCTTTCCATTTTGAGAGTGGATTTGTTTTGCTTTATCAACAATAGTTTGAGCTAACTCTGGGTTCTCTAATAGTCTTTTTGCATCATCAATCACTGCTTCCTCTATCTTAGTAGCAGGCACTCTATGAGGTTCACACTTAAAGCTCTTGGCCACAAAAGTTGAACCCTTTTTAGTAGCCCAAGAGTGTTCGTAGTATCCATACTTTTTTCTTTTCCCATGAGCTGACTTTCCACACATAGCATTTTTGCAAACAATACAAAAAGTGGCTCCTCCCGGGAATCTGTGGGTGAAAAGTAGTAGAAATCCCCCAAAAAGGCTCATATTATACCATTTCCAAAAATTAATTCGACATTCTTTTAACGCATAGCGTCCTGGCTTTTTAATCAAACTCTGCTACATTTTTAGAGTCATGTCGAAAAAAGATTTAGTTACACAGATTCAAGGGTATGATTTTCTAGCTACTTACAAAGTGGAAAGAAGTGCCAACATCAAGATAAAACTTCAAGCTTTGCACCATATGCAAAAAGGAAAATCGATTCAAGAAACAGCAGGTATGGTTTTGTATCACCGTCACAGTATCAAATCCTGGTTACAGTCTTTTGTAGACTTTGATTACGAGGGATTGATAGATCGAAAAGGCAGAGGACGTAAACCCCGTTTGCCAGTGACAGAAGAAGAGAACTTCAAAATCAAGTTAGATGAAATTCAAGACACAAGAGAAGGAGGAAGCATAGGAGCAAAGGGAATACAGGAACTTTTAGCAGATGAATTTGACTGTTGCTATTCTCTTTCTGGGGTTTATGCTCTTTTAGACCGTCTTAATATTGTATGGATCAGTGGTCGTTCTCTTCATCCTAAAACTTCACAAGAAGCTATGGAACAGTTTAAGGAACATTTTCCAGAAGAGGTGGAGAAAATAAAGGAAAAGATTCAGACTCATAAAATAGAGATTTGGTGGCAGGATGAATGCAGAATAGGCCAGCAAGGTTCTTTAAGCAGGATTTGGGCAAGAAAAGGCACACGACCTAGAGTTGTGAGACAAAGACAATTTTTATCCACTTATATTTTTGGAGCAGTTTGTCCGGATAAAGATAAAGGCTGTGCTTGGATTTTACCGGAATGTAATTCAGGGATGATGCAAATTCACTTAGATGAGATATCTAAAAATATTCAAGAAAACTATCATGGAATTGTTTTAATGGACAGAGCCAGTTGGCATACCACAGAGACTTTGATAGTTCCTAAGAATTTATCCCTGATGCCTTTACCTCCTTATAGTCCAGAATTAAATCCCATGGAACAAGTCTGGCAACAATTACGAAGGATCAAATTATCGAATGCATGTTTTAAAAACTATGACCATATACTGAATACTTGTTGTGAGGCCTGGAATACTTTTTGCGATCAGGAGGGCAGGATTAAAAAATTATGCACTCGATCTTGGGCAAAACAACAAGATGAATCAAGCTTGTAAATTAATTTGAACCTATAAATTAAATTGCGTAACTGATTTTTTTCATTTTACATCTTAACCTCACTTTTTTACACTTATTTTAACCCATCAATCGATTCACACAACAATAGATATACATAAAATAAACATATCTTATGAAAACTCAACCTCCCTTCAAAAAAAACTTTTTTAAAGCCTCCTAATTGAAACTTTTCCTTAAGTCAATTTTAAAATTTTAAATTTGAACATAAAAATGTCGAATTAATTTCTGTAATTGGTATTAATCAAAGCAAGAGTAAGACATTCTATCTTGTATTTTTGAGTTCTTTGAGGCCTTACTGGCCTCTATCACCTCCGGTGATTGAACTCAAAAACATTCTTTTATTTGCTGTATTACATTAAAATTTTAAAAAAGAAGCACCTACTTCCCAGATGCCTTAAAATGTTATTCAAAAAAAAAAAAAAGGAGGGAAGAGATGCTTTTGAAGACTATACTAAATGATTGTTTAAGATGGAAGTCTTTTGTATACGGAGACATTTATTTTTCAAAAGATAGAAAGTCAATTAATGTTCCTATTAAGGCTCGTAAAAATGGCCAAGCTTTTTGTAGTGTTTGTAAGAAGCCCTGTTCAGTGTATGACAGCAGTAAATCATCACGGGACTTTGAATCCCTTCCTATTTTAAGTTACAGGGTGTTTTTTGTTTATTTTGTAAGAAGAGTTAATTGTCCTTGCTGTGGGGTAAAAGTTGAACATTTACCTTGGGCCGATGGTAAGAAGAGTTTAACGATCTTTTACATGAAGTATTTAGCAGACTGGTGTCGTCACCTGTCTTGGAAAGAGGTTTCTTGTAAGTTTCATGTCAGTTGGAATCAGGTCTATGCTTCGGTAGAATGGGTCGTAGAATATGGTTTAAAACAAAGGGTTTTAAAGGGAATACAAGCTATAGGTGTAGATGAAATACAATGGAAAAAGAACCATCAGTATCTCACCTTAGTCTATGAAATAAGCAAAACCCGTGTACGCTTGTTGTGGATAGGAGAAAAAAGAACAGAAAAGAGTTTTAGAAAATTCTTTGATTTACTAAGAGAGAAGTCAAAAGAGATAAAGAAGATGGGTATGAACCCCTTTTAACAAAAGCTAGATGGCCCTTGTTAAAAAATGCAGAAAATTTAAAATCTTATGAAAAAGTAAAATTAAGGCATTTAATACAGTACAATTTAAAAAGTATCCGCTGTTATCTTTTAAAAGAAGACTTCCGACAGTTATGGACCTATGTTTCACCAACTTGGGCTGGTAAATTTATAGACAGTTGGACGAGACGAGTCATGCTTTCAAAAATTGAACCTATGAAAAGAAAAGCAAAAACCATACGAAGACATAAGCTACTTATTCTTAATTACTTCAAGGCTAAAAAAACCTTCTCCTCAGGGATTGTAGAGGGTTTAAACAACAAAGTAAAACTCACTATGAGAAAATCTTACGGCTTTAGAACCTCTAAAGCTATAAAAATCGCCTTATATCATAACCTTGGAAAACTGCCAGAACCTCCGGGAACCCACAGATTCTTTTGAGGAGGCATTTTTTTTTAGGCTGCAGTTCACTCCTTTTTTGTGTCTCAAAGAAAATTTGGCTCAAAGGATCAAACATCTCTTTTTAACTTTAAACCTAAAAGCCCTTCTTATTGAGGCTTTTAGGTTTAAAATTCTAAAAATATAGGTCAAAAGTCCTGATACTTGTGCAAATGGCTTAAATTTAATGGGAAAAAAGGAAAGCTATGGAAAGCAACTAAAGAAAGCCTCATATAGCTTTGAAAGGCCTTGTTCAAAAATCTATGACAAATGATAGAAGTCATAGCCGACATTTCAAGAGGCGGACTCAATACAACAATCCACATTCTTGCAATCTAAAAATCACATTCTCACACACTAAGATTTATGAATTTCTTAAGGCAAAAATTTCATCGTAATTATTTATCATGAGTTTCAAAGACTCTTGGTTTAAAGCCTATGGGATTAATAATGCTCGCACTACTGCCTTTGTAATATAGTAGGGAAATGAGAAAACACCAGAAAGGATGTCGCCATGAAATAATACAATCAATTAAATCATGGCTTTCAAAAGTAAGTACAAAAGCTAACCTCTTATAAAACTACAAGTAACTTATCACACACTTAGTTTGTTTAGAGTGAGTTCAGAGGAAAAAATGAAGGAACCTCCGGGAACCCATAGATTCTTTTGAGGAGGCGTTCATTTTATTATTTCCTTTTTAATTTTTTAATGATTCTGAACAATTACAAAAGTTCACGAGCCATTTTATACTAATTGGCGTGAACAATTACAATTTAAGTAAAGAACTAAGCTTTTTTCTTAATCTTACTTAGGCCAATAAAAATCAATTGAGATATTTATACTCATGCGAGCTATTTGGCACATTCTTGTTTGTAAAGAACAAACCATATCAGAAAGATTTCCTTTCATATTTGCAGATAGACTCTCAATTTGATCTTTTGTTGTACCCCACTTAAGAAAAAAATAATCGTCATAGCTATCCATATTTCTTAAGTTTTTTACATATGTTGATTCCATGAATTTCGAAAAAACAGATGAAACATCTTTGCCTTTAACAGTAAAAGTATCTTCAGAAAAAGTAGCTGGTATAGTCAGACTCATGTTATGTTCTTTTACTATATAAGTGATCTGATTCTTTTCGGGCTGAAGTTGAAGATGATAAGGTTCCTCTTTTAAATTTTCTCCTTCTAGGCGACTTTCATGTCCTTCTAGAATCTCTCCATTTTTTAATATTTGATATTTTTCCTTTCCAGAAGATGTTCTATATAAGTTTTGAAGCCAAAGATTGTGCTCAACAAGAGAGTGAGATATAGTGACTTTATAGTAAGTCACCACTGATCTAACCGCTCCATGGTGAGAATGTGGGTGAGAATGTGAAGTTGGTGAGAATATAAAGTTTGCAAGTGTTTTGTCTGGATTACTGATTATAGTGCCTAAAAATAAGCCCATAGTTATTAGAATTTTTTTCATAAAGCCTCCTTTATTTTTGTTTTACTTTTCACTGCTCTTACATCGTGTACTCTGAGTCTATTACATCTCTTTTAGGGATAAGGCAACTATAATATATATTTTCCCGACCACAGCTTTTCTTTTTAAAAACCTAATGATTTCAAGTAATTACACGAAATCCTGATCACTATATTTTATGCGATATATTATGAGAGCTTCAATTTTAGAGGTTAAATATGAGCCTGTGATTTAAATCATAGGCTCATATTAAAAAAAAAAGGGGCTCTGTGCTTTTAAAGAAACATCTTTCTCCCTTTCTCACAAAACAAGGTTAGGCACATTAAATCAATTGACGACACCCCCCCTAGTATAGAAAAGCGTTGACAATACTAAAGTCTGCAAAGAGCTTGAGAACCTAATTAGACACCGTAAAAAAATTATGTAACTGTAAAAACATGGAATCTAGGTTTGGAATCGATTATCTTAAATGCATGCTGTTTCTATTATGATTTCTAATCATTATATTGGATGGCTTCAGGGAAATGTTCATTTTTCCTATGTAGGAAGCCATCCTAGGAACAGCTTGATCTCTATAGGGCAAGTTTTAACACTTTTTAACCCAAATTCCACGCTAAAAATGATCACTACTGGTTTTCATTTCTCTGAGAAGTTTTTTATCAATAGCCTTTATGATATTTTCTTGAATTTTGCTTAGAGCAACTGTTCGAGACATTTGAATTTTTTTCTTTTTATCAGAAAAATAAACTTTGTACAGGTTCTCTAGCTCTTTTAATGCTTGAATTGGCGAAATATCCAAATTGTAGAGATGTAACTTTAATACGGAAAGCAGAAGATAAGATAAATAACAAATAAAAACATGAGCCACTACTCTGTTGCAAAGCCAGTGTCGCACAGGATTTAAATTTGTAACTCCTTTTAAAATTCTGAAAGCTCTTTCTACGACATCTTTATCAAAATAAAGTTTGACCATATCTTTACCAGAAATATTCTTTGTAGAAAATATACAGGAGTACCCATCAAATTCTTCTGCTTTTTTCAGCTCCCGATCCCTGATCTTTCCTGTGGGAGTTAGATATTTTTTCAGCCCCTCCTTAATGGACTTGTTTTGAGATAGACAGTTTTGAGCAGCAACTATCTCATCATATCTCGCCTCTCGAATTGCATCCTTTCTTTTATGGTTGTAGCAGATTGCCAGTTTTCCTTTAACTTGGCCAAATGTATAATTCATGCTTTTAACGTAAAAAGTATTCTTGTTCAAAATTACCCTATTTGAAACGTTTACTATAGAACCGGACTTTAAAAAATTTCGTACTGTCTTCTTCTCAACCTCTCTCATAGGAATTCCGCACAATGTATTCCAACCCAATTCCCCTATGTGAGAAAGGTTTTTAGACGATGCTATACCTCGATCATACACCAATAGGCCAGAACGAAGATTGTATTCTGAAAAACTATTAACAAGTGCCGTCAATGTCCTGCTATCGTGAATGTTACCCTTAAAGGTCTTGTGAAAAACAGGAATCCCTTCTTCTTGAGTTACAGCAAGACCTATCTGAATCAGAGGACTCTTCCTTTTCCCATCTTTGCTGTACCCTGGGTTACCTAGTTGACATTTACTCCCATAAAAATAAGTGTTAGTAACATCATAGACAATTTTATTAGATGATAACTTGTATTCTTTTTTAACATTTTCAAAAATACGTTTCTGCAAAGATGGAGCTTTAGATTCGTTAAGCTGATCGAGAGCTGAAAAAAGCCTTCTTTCAGTCAGCCCATCTAAGTTTAAAATGCTGTTTAAATCTGTTCGTTCATACCATGATGGCATATTATTGACGCTTCTGTAATCCAAGCAATGAGCATAGACCATACTTAGTATTTCATCTGAATAATTGCCAAGAACTTCGGGAAGACCAACTTTCTTCGCAAGGGCATGAAGAACAATCAAGGGACCACTGATCTTAACTTTATCGAATTGAATGTTCTCGGAAGATATAGAGATAACACGCTTATGATTCACCTCCTTTCCAAGATATCTCAAGTACTTCTGTACGACCTTGCCCTTGACCCGGACATTTTTCACCTCTGCTAAATAAGTGCTGCCTCCTCTTTTAATCTTCTTTATAAAACTCATAGTAGTTACCATTATGGTAACTACTTAAAAATAGAAGGGCAAGAGCTTTTCACAGAAAAAAAGGGCAATAAGCCCATTTTTACTGGAAAACTTCCATCTTATGGAACTTATCTTATGTTAGAGCAATGTAGTGATCATTTTTAGCGTGGAATTTAGGTTTTTAACCTTATGATTCCTTTATTAGCAGGAGCTAGTTTAAGGCTAAGATTTGATTCTCAAATTAAAGGAGGAAAGCTTAAAAAATCAGCCTTAAAAAGTGTGCTCGTGATATCTTTTTTTCTTATTTTTTTAGAAGTGATTCAGAATCTTTTTTTGAAACTTTCTTTTGTTGATTCTTTTATAACTTGGAATGCACATCTTATTGGATTGAGCTTCCTTATAATCTCCTGAGTTTGCCCTGCTTTTAAAAGTAATACCAATTACAATTTAAGTAAAGAACTAAGCTTTTTTCTCAATCTTATTTAGGCCAATAAAAATCAATTGAGGTATTTATACTCATGTGAGCTATTTGGCACATTCTTGTTTGTAAAGAACAAACCATATCAGAAAGATTTGCTTTCATATTTGCAGATAGACTCTCAATTTGATCTTTTGTTGTACCCCACTTAAGAAAAAAACCATCGTCATAGTTATCCATATTTCTTAAGTTTTTTACATCATCTGTTGATTCCATGAATTTCGAAAAAACAGATGAAACATCTTTGCCTTTAACAGTAAAAGTACCTTCAGAAAAAGTAGCTGGTATAGTCAGACTCATGTTATGTTCTTTTACTACATAAGTGATCTGATTCTTTTCGGGCTGAAGTTGAAGATGATAAGGTTCCCCTTTTAAATTTTCTCCTTCTAGGTGAGTTTCATGTCCTTCTAGAATCTCTCCATTTTTTAATGTTTGATATTTTCCCTTTCCAGAAGATGTTCTATATAAGTTTTGAAGCCAAAGATTGTGCTCAACAAGAGAGTAAGATATAGTGACTTTATAGTGAGTCACCACTGATCTAACTGCTCCATGGTGAGGGTGAGAATGTAAAGTTGGTGAGAATATAAAGTTTGCAAGTGTTTTGTCTGGATTACTGATTATAGTGCCTAAAAATAAGCCCATAGTTATTAGAATTTTTTTCATAAAGCCTCCTTTGTTTTTGTTTTACTTTTTACTGCTCTTAACTTAAGGTTAATACAGTATCGTGTACTCTGAGTCTACTACATCTCTTTTAGGGATAAGGCAACTATAATATATATTTTCCCGACTACAGCTTTTCCTTTTTAAAAATCTAATGATTTCAAGTAATTATACGAAATCCTGATCACTATATTTTATGCGATATGTTATGAGAGCTTCGATTTTAGAGGTTTAATATGAGCCTGTGATTTAAATCACAGGCTCATATTAAAAAAAAAGGGGCTCTGTGCTTTTAAAGAAACATCTTTCTCCCTTTCTCACAAAACAAGGTTAGGCACATTAAATCAATTGACGACACCCCCCCTAGTATAGAAAAGCGTTAACAATACTAAAGTCTGTAAGGAGCTTGAGAACCTAATTAGACACCGTAAAAAAATTATGTAACTGTAAAAACATGGAATCTAGGTTTGGAATCGATTATCTTAAATGCATAGCTGTTTCTATTATGATTTCTAATCATTGTATTGGATGGCTTCAGGGAAATGTTCATTTTTCCTATGTAGGAAGCCATCCTAGGGACAGCTTGATCTCTATAGGGCAAGTTTTAGCACTTTTTAACCTTATGATTCCTTTATTAGCAGGAGCTAGTTTAAGGCTAAGATTTGATTCTCAAATTAAAGGAGAAAAGCTTAAAAAATCAGCCTTAAAAAGTGTGCTCGTTATATCTTTTTTTCTTATTTTTTTAGAAGTGATTCAGAATCTTTTTTTAAAATTTTCTTTTGTTGATTCTTTTATAACTTGGAATGTACTTCATCTTATTGGATTGAGTTTCCTTATAATCTCTGTCATATCCATTTACAATATAAAATGGCTTTGGCTTATTTTTTCTTTTGTCATTATATCGAAGTCTGTCAAGAAGTTCGCGAAAGAGTTGAATATAAAACTTGTTTATCTTCCTCCGTACTCACCGAATTTAAATCCTATAGAAAGGCTTTGGAAGTTTATGAAAAAAGAGGTCACGGCGAATCGATATTATGAAAACTATGACGATTTCAAGGGAAGTTTAAGTCAATTTTTTAGAGGAATACGAAAACACAGATCTAAATTAGAAACTTTGATAACTGATAACTTCTCTATCTTAGGAAACTGAAAAACTAAACGGAAGCACTATATAACCGACTTACAAATTGTGTAACTGATTTTTTCATCCCGAGTTTGACAGCAGCACATGCGTTAAAAGTGTTAGAAGAATTTTAGTGATTTTAAAAGAAAATGTTATAGCTGATACGTGGAAATTCAGGCTAGAAAAATGATGCATTGTATTTATTTGCAAGTTGGTCTTGACTTAGCTAATGAGGTGTATGAAAAGACTTTGTGTAAATAGTAAAAAAACAACAATCCAATAAGGAGAGAAAACATGAAAATGAAAAAAACAATCACAGTATTTGCTTTAATTATGGCAGTTTCTGGGTGGTCGCATGCAGAGATCAGGTCGTCAGAAAAACAATCAAAAGAACAAGAAGGAAGAACAACAGAGAAGCCTAACCATAATGAAGCTATTTCTTGTGCTATGGCTCGATGTCAAGGACAAGAAGGAAGAACAACAGAGAGACAAGAAGGAAGAACAACAGAGAAGCCTAACCATAATGAAGCTATTTCTTGTGCTATGGCTCGATGTCAAGGACAAGAAGGAAGAACAACAGAGAGACAAGAAGGAAGAACAACAGAGAAGCCTAACCATAATGAAGCTATTTCTTGTGCTATGGCTCGATGTCCGGGAGAATAAATCCTCAGTCTCTACGTTTTAGTTGTATTGATTATAACTTGACATAATGTCAAAGAGCTAAAAGAGGTTATCCTTTCAAAAAAGTAGCATTTCAGTAGAGGAAAGGGGTAAGTCGGTTTCTTAACAGCCCATGACTTCTACTGATACCAATTACAGAAATTAATTCGACGACATTTTTATGTTCAAATTTAAAATTTTAAAATTGACTTAAGGAAAAGCTTCAGTTAGGAGATTTTAAAAAAACTTCTTTTGAGGGGAGGTTTAAGTTTTCATAGACGTTTCTTGAATCGATTTTCCTTCTTGCATATACTGCAAAACCAATAGTTTTATCTTGATGTTGGCACTTCTTTCTACTTTGTAAGTAGTCGAACGTGAAAAATGCACAAACAGCTAAAAACACTTGTTTTTTTGTAATTTTCGCATAAAAATAATTGCAAGGAAGTGGAAAAACAGATAAAAAACCTTGCAAAACAGAAAGGAAAAAAGATGAGGCCAAAAGACATGTTCAGCACACAAAAGAGAAGCCCTCTTAATTTTAGAGTAAACGACATTGTTCATAAGAAGCATCCGCTTGTCATTTTAGCTAATAAAATAGACTGGGATCGTTTTGATAAAGATTTTGGTTCGAAGTATGATGAAAAAAAAGGTCGTCCAGGTCTTTCAACTCGTTTAATGGTGGGACTTCAGTGCTTGAAATACATTTATAATTTAAGTGACGAGAAGACAATAGAAATGTTCAAAGAGAGTCCTCAATGGCAGTATTTTTGTGGTCAGCCTTTTTATTCTTATGAAGATCCCTGTGATAGAAGTTCATTGACTAACTGGAGAAAGAGGATGGGGGCTGAGAAGATAGAAGTTCTCTTAGAGGAAACCATTGATTTAGCTTTGAGAGAGGGTTTTGTAAAAAAAAAAGAGTTTGAGAATGTAGTGAACTTCCCCTGTTTCTGCGGACAGTCAATTTTCTCTTAAAGTCTCCATAAAATGGAGGTAAAAGAAAGAATGGAAAAAGTAAAACAGTACTCGGAAGAGTTTAAAAAGCAAGCCATTGAATTGGCAGAGGAAATAGGTGCAAAGGAAGCCTCAGAGAAGCTAGGACTGAGAAATTTCCAAGTGATAAGCTCTTGGAAGCGTTTTCTAAAGCCTGAAGTAGAAAGACAAGCTTCCCATGACTTGGCTTCGGCATTGGAGGAAATAAAGAGGTTAAAAAAGGAGCTGGTCTATGAGAGGCGGAGTGTAGGTATATTGAAAGAGGCAGCGGCTTTTTTTTCAAAGGAAATCCTGAAATGAGATTTAAGGCTATGTTTTATGTAAAAGAGAAAGGGCATCCAGTGCTTCGCATTTGCGAATTATTAAGAGGATCTCGTTCTGGTTTTTATAGTTTTTTAAAAACCAGGGGAAAGCTTGAAAAGGATAAAAATCTGGAGAAAAACATAGAATCTATTTTTAAAAAAAATAAAGGCTGTTATGGTTCCCCCAGGGTGTATAGGGAATTAAAGCGTTGCGGAGTGAGTGCTGGAGAAAACAAAGTAGCTCGAATTATGAAACTAAAGAATCTCAGTGCCCGTCAGAAAAAACCCTATGTTCCTAGAACAACAAAGAATAACCCTCTCATGATTAAGTCTCCTCGGTTGTTTAAGACAGGACAGAGCCAAGCAGGAAAAGAAAACCAGGTATGGTGTTCGGATTTAACCTATATTCCTTTTAGAGATAAATTTCTGTATTTGGTTGTATTTTTAGATGTCTATAATCGAGAGATTAAGTCTTGGAAGCTCTGTGAGAGCTTGGACGGGGTTCATTCAAAACAGGCTCTGAGAGCCGCAGTCCAATCTGTTTCTGGGAACTTAGAGGGCTTGATAATCCACTCGGATCAAGGGGTTCAATATTGTTGTGAAGGGTTTAGAAAAGAATTGAAATTCTTTGGCCTCAAGCAATCTATGTCTAGGAAAGGAAATTGTTATGATAATGCGTTTGTGGAGAGCTTTTTCCATACGTTGAAGGATGAACTGGAATACAAAGACTGTACAACGAAGGAAGAGTTGGAGAAAAAAATTGCAATTTACATGGATTGGTATAACAAGGTAAGAATGCATTCTTCCTTGAAATACATGAGCCCAAAAGAATTTAAACAAAGGAGGGCTTTAAGATGTAATAGTCTTTTATCAGGAGTTTCTCAAAATTTTAGAAAGTTAATGCTAGAGGTTGCGTCTTTTTTCGTTTTTTTCACTGAAATGGCTTAAAAGGCCTGTACGCCTTCTTGAAAACTACTGTTTTGTTTAAGTTATGAAAAAATATTTAACCCTCTATAGTAGAAAGTAACAGGAATAAAGATCATACAGCATAAAAATCCTAGGCTTTTGTCAATTTTTCACGTTCGACTAAGTAGAGAAAATCATACCCTTGAAGCTTTGTAACTAAATCTTTAAACACTCTAAAAATTTAACAGAGTTTGATTAAAAAGCCAGGGTGCTATGCGTTAAAAGAATGTCGAATTAATTTTTGGAAATGGTATTATTTAAAAATAAATTTAAGCCATCCTAATGGTTTTAAAGCTATAATCAATAGCTTTTTGTAACCCACTCTCAGGACGAGCTTTTCCATAAAGCTTATAATACAGATCCTGAAGTTTAAGAACTAAATCCTTTGATTCTGTTTGTCTTAAATTTTTGAGCTCTTCATAAGTTTTTGCCTTTGATTCAACTTTAAAAATCTCCCCCATAAGCTTTAATACTTTTCCACATTCCTTAGGGTAATTCTGTTCTATGTCAATAAACTTTCTTCTCGCATGAGACCAACAAAAAGCAAGATCAATTCCCTTTTCATCCTTAAAGTGTGTTTTATAACTAGCGTATCCATCTGTTAAAATAGGCCCCTTATAAGACCTCAAGAGTTCTTTAACAGAACATGCTGAACGACTCTCATGAAAATAATAAAAACTCCCTCCCTGATGACTTATAACAAACATATAGCCATCTTTTTGCTGCGAATTATTGATAGGCCAGGGAGTTTCATCAAACCGAGTTACGTATGACCAGCCTTTTTGAAAGGCTGGGACTTAAAAACCCTGATTAGAAGAGTTAAACTCATCTAAGAAGTAAGCTCATAAAAAGGAGCTTACTAAATATTAACAACAAAAAGGAGGTCATCCCTATTTTTTTTTTACAAACAACATTTTTAAAACATAACATCAGACATTTCCATCCAGATTCTATTAAATTATTAGAGAATTTTACTTTATAGACTTCACCCTTCCCTCACGTAGTCTTGGTGCTTTAGGAGGATCATGATCAGGCCAGCCTAAAACCACAGCACATAAAAGCTGAAGTTTATCCTCTGGAAAACCTTCTTTCTTATGAACTCCTAAAAACTCATTGACTTCTTTTTCAATTTCTAGGGGAGCACCCATAGTACAGCAACCTAATCCTTCGTAGAAACAAGCTAAATTCAAGTTCTGAACTGCCATGTACACACTTCCAATACTTGTTAAATACCTTTCGTCTTTTGAGTGAAGACAATAACAAAAAATAATAACAGGAGCGTCTCCTAATGTATAAAAGAACCTTTCTGTAAAATCATAAAGAGAAGGCTTAAGAGTTTTTTTGAGAATGTCTTTAATTCCAAGCCATGATTTTTGAGAATATTTAAGGTATTCATCCCTTTTCTTGCCTTCGAGTATAAAAAACCTCCAATTTTGTTTGTTTTTGCCAGAAGGTGCATGAAAGCAAGACTCTAAAATACGGTCTAAGATCTCTCTATCAACAGGCTTTTTTTTGTACTTACGGATAGATTTTCTCTTAGAAGCAAGAACATAAAAGTTCATAGTTCTTCTATTATGCCAAGTCCTTATCTTGAATGTCTATGAAAAGGGTTTTCAGAAACTCAGTGTCTCAACTTTTGTCTATCTATAGAAAAAGGCTCTTTTCAGTTATTATAAACGTATGAAAAACCATCTTTTTAAATTGACTTTCTTCATCCTTATCTTTCTTACTTTTACCCTTCTTTTTTTAAGGCCTGTAAGGAAGATTATCTATTCCTTTTTTCATAAGCCTCATAGAGATATTTTAAGCGTTGTTCAAGGTCCTCTTATGGGTATAGGGAGCAAAGTTCAAGTGGTAAAGATTAAAACTCATAAAGGACTTTTTCTAGAGTTCTATGATATTAGCAAAAAAACAGTGCAACCTGTTCTAGATAAAATCCCTCTGCTTCATTCCTATGATGGGTATTTGAATTTTAAAAACCAGCCTACAAACCTTTTTCTCTTAGATATTGATAAAGATGGTCGAATCGAAGTTATAGCCCCCAGTTTTGACAAAAAACTTGTTTCTTATTTGAATATATTTCATTATGATTTTCAGAAAAAAAAGTTTGTCCGTGCAAACCTTGATCTTTTTTAATTTGAATTCTTAGGTTTAGCCCATGTTTTTCTTCTCACAGCAGGTCTGCTGAGTTGATACTGTCTCACAGCTTTTAAGTGCTCTTCATATGTTGAGCTAAAAAAATGGCTCCCATCATTGCGACTTACAAAGAAAAAGTAGTTTGATTTTTGAGGGTTGATACTGGCTAATAAAGATTCCTGCCCTGGATTTCCAATGGGTCCTTTAGGAAAACCTTTAAGAATATAAGTGTTATAGTCATCTTTTGTTCTAATGTCTTTTTTTCTTATATTTTTAGGAGTTTTTTTTGTACGATCTAAGATTCCGTAAATGATTGTAGGGTCGGTTTCAAGCCTCATGTTTTTTGATAAGCGGTTATGGAAGACAGACGAAATAAGACGCCTTTCAGAAGGAATTCCTGTTTCTTTTTCTATAATACTTGCTAAAATGACAATTTCTTTTCTTGTCATAGGCTCTCCTTTTTTGAATTGTCGTGCTAGAGCGGTTTCTCTAGGTCTTATTTCTTTATAAACCTGTAAGAATTGATCCACCATAAGCTTAATAAGATTTTTTGCCCCTGTGTATTTTGTAATCTTATAAGTTTCAGGAAAAAGATAACCTTCAAAACTATAGAGCTTTTCTCCCAGAAGAGCTTTAGTATAATCTTGGTTGAAAGCTAAGTCTAGAAATTCCTTTTTTAAAATAAGTCCTGTTTCATCTAATTTCTTTGCTATTTCGTAGAGATTGATTCCTTCTGGAAAGGTTATTGTGTAAATTATGTGTTTTCCGGAAGACAGAAGTTTAAGAAGAGCTATTAAGTTAAGTTCTTTATCTATAAGATACTCTCCTGTTTGGATCTTTTTATCAAAACCTAGTAACTTTGAAACAATTTTAGTAAGCAAGACAGAACGTATCAGATTTTTTTCTTTTAATTTTTTAAGTGTTTGATCGAAATACTGACCTGGTTTTATATCTATAACAACTTTTTTATGAGCAGGTACAGGAAAAAAAATAAGAAAAAAGAGGATTCCTGTAAAGATGAAACAAAGTCCTATAAAAATTCTAATCTTCATAGTTAAGTCCTGGAGGCTGTGTCTCTTCCTTAGCTTTAAAGAAGTTCTCTCCTTCTAAGGACGCCACAGAACTCGAGCAATAGTAGACAGCAAAACTTCCAGAAGGCCTATCGTTTCCAGAAAAACCTCTTCCTCCAAAGGGAAGCTTTGAACTAGCACCCACAGTACTACGATTCCAATTTAAAACTCCCACTTTAGCCTTCCTTGTACTTTCTTTATAGATTTGTGAATCTTTAGAAAAAACAGACATAGCTAAACCGAATCCGGAAGAATTGTTAAGCTCAATAGCTTCTTCAAAGCTATCTATAAGGAAAAAACTTGTACAAGGACCAAAGATTTCTGTTGTTTGATACACTGATTTCTGAGAAGGTTTTGAAATAAAATGAACACTAGGACTTACATAATAACCTTCATAGGGGCTTTCTATCTTTTCTCCTCGCAAAAGGGTTTTAGCTCCTTCTCTTACAGCAATGTCTTGGAACTGCAAGTACCTTCTTTCAGAAGCTTCATCAATGAGAGCTCCGTAAAAAGGCTTATCTTTCCAATGCCCAACCTTTATTCTCTGAGCTCCTTTTATAAAATAAGACGCAAACTCATCATACACGTTTCTGTGAATAAAAATTTTACTTGTGCAAGAACAGCGCTGTCCTGCTGTGGCAAAACTTCCTATCAGATTTTCATAGACAGCTCTTTTTAAATTAGCATCTTTCCAAATAAGGCTTGTGTTTTTGCCCCCCATTTCGAGAGCTAAAATTTTATGAGCTTGATACAATGTCATTCTTTTAATTTTTAAACCTACCTCATAGGAGCCTGTGAACAAGAGGCCATCGATTCCGGGGTGTTCGGCTAATTTCTGGCCTATGTCAGCTTGCCCTTGAATGAGGTTAAAAACTCCTTTAGGAAACTCGCAGGATTTGAAAACCTCCGCAATAAGTTGTCCTGTAGCAGGAGTTTTATCAGAAGGTTTAAAGACAACAGTGTTTCCTAGAAGTAGGGCAGGGATAAAATGCCCATTAGGTAAATGAGCTGGGAAATTAAAAGGACCTATAACCCCTAAAACCCCCCTTGCTTGGTATCGTATAACACCTGTTATAGTTTTTAAGGCTTTAGGGATCACTTGTTTTTGCACAAGCTTAAGAGATTCATTTAATGTAATGTCAATTTTAGAAGCTAAAGCCTTAGCCTCCCCTTGAGCTTCCCAAAGAGGTTTTCCTGTTTCTCGAGAAATGATCTCCGCTATATCAGAAGATCTTTTCTCGTAAGCTTTCTTCAGTTTCAAAAGATACTTTTTTCTTTGGCTTATATTTAAATCTCTCCACAAAGGAAAGGCTCTTCTTGCCGCTTCATAAGCTCTTTTAACAGAAGAAAACGAAGAAGAAAAAGAAAGGATATGATCGGAAGTGTCTGAAGGAGAGAGCTTTGGGGTTTTTTCTTCATGATCTTGTAAAGAAAATTGACCATCTATAAAATCACCTAAAAATTTCAATGGATCTCCTTTAGAGCAGATTCTATAATGGATTTTGCCATTTGTAACTCATAAGAAGTGGTAGTCACAGGGATTAAGAATCTTACTCGTGCTGTCTGAAGCCCGCAACCTAAACAAAGAAGACCCTTTTTATGGAGAGTCTTTACAAGGAGATTTCTTTTTTCTGTTGAACCGTCGAAAGGGGTAAAAGCCATTATAACTCCTTGCCCCGAAATGTCAGATATCAAACCTTTACAAGAATGATCTCTTAAGTCTTCTAAAGCTGTTCGAAATTCTTTATGAAGAGCTTCAATCTTACCACCCTTTCCCATAAAACCACCTTTATCAAGATACTCCAAAATAGCTCTTCCTACACTTAAACTCACAGAACTTCCTGCAAAAGTCCCCCCTAAGATACCCCCTTTAGGGGCCATTTCAGAAGACCAAAAAGTCACACCATTTTGTGCAGCTTTAGAAATAGTACAAACATCGATGTAATTTTCTATTCCTAATTTCTCAAAAGAAAAAAACTCTCCTGTTCTTGCAAAGGTTTGAATTTCATCACACCAAATGGGAACTTTTTTTGTTCGACAAAATTCTAAAAGAGGAAGGAAAAATTCCTTTGGTGCTGTGAGAATCCCCCCCTCTCCTTGGAGGGGTTCAAAAAGAAAACAGCAAATTTTATTTTGGCTTATAAAAGTTTTGAGTTTTGAAAGTGATTCTTCTGTACTTTGAGGGTTTTTGGGATCAAAAAAGGGGATTTTTAGTGTTTTATTTGTTTGTAAAAGACCTTGTTTTAAAGCAGGGTTTTCTGTGACACCGAGCATGGCTATGGTGCGACCGGCAAAAGCGTTTTTCATAGTTAGAATGGTAGAGAATTTTGTTTTTTGTTGACAGATTTTGAGAGCATTTTCATTTGCCATAGAGCCTGAAGTGGTGATCCAACATCCTTGAAAGCAAGCTTTTCTGTTTCCTATATCAAATATTTTCTTTTGAAAGGCTAGAAGTTCATGGTTACTTTGAAGATGCCCTTGATGAACGATATCACTTACAGCTCCTTCTAGGGCTGCTTTAATCACAATAGGATGGCTGTGACCTAGAATATGGACCCCAATACCACTAATGAAATCAAGCTTTACACTTCCGTCTTCTAGTTGAACAAAACAGCCCTTTCCTAAACCTCGACCTAAGTAGGGGTAAAATAAGGGCCTTCCTCTTAAATGACCGATCTCTTCAGAGCTTTTGAGAAGAACTTCAGGGTTTTGAGTGAAAATAACTTTATTAAGGGATCTTTGGCTTTTTTCCACGTAATGAACAACTGAACTCAAAAGCTCTTGAAGGGTTTCATCTTTGTAAAAAAAAGGGTTCATATGAAAAAACACTCAAGTTGCCAAACAAAATGAAAAAAACTAATATCATATATATGTATGGTTTTTTTATTTTACCTCTTCTTCTAAGCTTGTCAATCCATCTTCAGGCCGAAGAGAGTTTGAGAAGTACTCTTATAAACCTTAAAAGTATGGAAAAAAGGGAGGTTTTTCTAAAAAAATGGGTTCAAGATAAACCTAGAGATGTGAACGCTTTGTTCAACTTAGCTCTTTTGAAACTACAAAAAGAAGATTTCTTTTCTGCAACAGGAATGCTAAGAAGGGTTCTCTATTTAGATCCGGGATTTAAAGAAGCCTATAAGGCCTTAGAACAAAAACCCTCTCTTTCCTTTGTAGAATCCGCAAAGTTTTTCGTTTTTCAGTTCATCCCCTACTCTTACCTTGTACCCCTTAACCTTTTGTTTCTTTTTTCTTCTTTCTTCCTCTTTTTTTCTCAAAAAAGAGGTGGCTTTTTTTATTTTACAAGTTTTTTATTTCTTATCTCAAGTCTTTTTGTCGTAGAGAATGTTAACGAGCAGTTCCATTCTCGTGCTACAGTGATCGTAAAGAGTACAGAAGCTCGCTCTGTTCCTTCAAAAAACTTTGGAAGCCTATTCTCAGTTTATGGGGGAGAGAATGTTTCTATTTTAAAACAGACAGAAGGCTGGTTTCAAATCAAAACAAATAAAGATGAAGTAGGGTGGATTGAAAGGCAACATGCTTTCAAACATCAAATATAGGATTCTTGCATGAAAGCTCTCTGGGAAAATGTTTTAAAAAAGAAACCCCATAAAAGACTTCTTGTGTTTTTAAAGTCTATGCCTTTTTTTAAAGATTTCTCTGAAAAAGAGCTAAGCAGAATTTCTGAATGTTTTCATAAAAGAATTTATAAAGAAGGCGAAGTTATTTTTAAACAAAAAGATCTAGGCATTGGAATGTATATTATTTTAGAAGGCCATGTAGAAATTCTCACAAACCAACTTTTTTCTTCCCTTAATAAAAAAGAATCTCTTATTTTAGAAAAAAAAGATTTTTTTGGAGAAATTGCTCTTTTAGAGCCAGACAGCCTAAGAACAGCGATGGCAAGAGCTCAATCTAACACAAAGCTTATAGGACTTTTTAGACATGATCTAGAAGATTTACGTACAAGACATCCTTTTATAGCTTCAAAATTCATTTTAAAACTTTCTCAAGTCCTAGCTAAAAGACTGAGAGTTCTTGTTTCTAAAGTAGAAGAATTTCAAACTCATCTTGAAAAATTCCAGGACGAGAAAAAACATGAAAGCTAACAACCAACAAAATTTTTGGTTCAAGGACAAATATGGCAAAGGGATTCTGTTTTTCTCAGTTTTAGCTTTCCTCGTTTTTACTATAATTAGCGTAAACAATCTTATGGCCTCTTTTATTGTGGCTTTAGTGATGAACTTTATGTTAACACCGGTCATTGATACTTTAGAAAGAAGAGGAATTGAACGTCTTCACTCTATTTTAGCAACTTTTATCGTCTTGATTTTTATGCTTATAATAGGAAGTGTTCAATTTTATCCTGTTCTGGTTTCACAGTTTCATCTTCTCAAAACAGAAGGACCCATTTATTGGGAAAGGCTCATAGAACAGCTTGATTTTCTTCAAGAAAAAATAATTCAAATAGGTTTTTTTGAAAATACAAATATCCTTGACGTAATAAAAGCTTCCCTTCTAGACAAAACTCCAAAACTTTTTGGAACTGTTCCCACTTTCTTTTCTCAATCTCTAACCATTTTGATTCTAGCCCCTTTTCTTTCCTTTTTTATGCTTGTTGATGGAAGAAGGATTATGAAAAAGCTCTATGAACTCATACCTAATAATATTTTTGAAATCACTATAAGCCTTCAATCACAAATTAACTTTCAACTAGGCCAGTTCATACGTTCGAGATTGATAGCCTCTTTTTTTGTGGGAGTAGTGGTGAGCTTAGGCCTTCTTGTAACAAACACTCCTTTGAGTTTTTCTTTGGGAGTTTTTGCAGGTTTGGCCAATCTTATACCCTATATAGGCCCCTTTTTAAGTGCTACCCCTGCTCTGTTCTTAGGTTTTGTCAAATCTTATAGTGTTTTTGATTTTTTCTTTCTTCTTTTACCCTATGTTATAGCTCAGCTCATCGATGGCTTGATCATTATGCCCTTTATAGTAGCTCGTTTAGTGAACTTGCATCCTGTCACCATTCTCATCTCTCTTCTCGCAGGAGCTCAGATTTTAGGTGTTTTAGGAATGCTTGTGGCCATACCTCTTGTCTTCACATGCAAGCTTATTTTATTCACCTTTTATAGACACATCATCACCCCTCGCTTTTAAAGGTGATATGAATTTGACTTAAAAAGCACTTACCTATAAAATCCTTATTATGAAGTTTTTGATTCTTCTTGTCCTTTCCTGCCTTCTTACAGCCTGTTCTAGTACAAGCACAAAACCTCCTTTGTCAAAAAATCAAGCTAAGACTTCATCTCCCGCTTATGAACTTTTCAAGGAGGCTCAAAATTTAATAGAAAGAAAACTTTATGAGCCAGCTCTTGCGGCTCTCAAAGACTTTCGAAACACTTATCCTCTTCATCCCTTAATGGTTCAAGTTGATTTGGCTGTAGCAGATATTTACTATGCTCAAAAAAACTACACAGAAGCACAATATGCCTATTCTTTTTTTAAGAGCCTTTATCCTCAAAATAAAAAAATAGATTATGTCTCTTACAGAGAAGCTATGAGTTATTTTCATCAAGTCCCTAAAGTTGTGGAAAGAGACTTATCTTTAGCCGTTGATTCTATTTTAGTCTTTCGACAGTTGATTCAAAAGCACCCTAACAGTGAGTACAGCACTTCTTCTAAAAAATACATAGAAGAATTGCTATCTCGTATGGCAGAGAAAGACTTTAAGGTCATGAGGTTTTACTTTAAAAGAAAAAAATATAAAGTCTCTTTGAGACGTTGTCAATCTTTTCTCAAAAGACACCCTCATTACAGAAGAATTGATGAAGTCCTTTATTTTGCAAGCGTCTCTGCTCTCAAATTAGGATACAAAAAAACGTCTAAAAAATATTACTTAAAACTTTTAAAGAAAAGTCAAAATAAAAAGCTTTTAAAGAAAGCAAACAAAGAGTTAGAGCATGTTATATCCAGTTGAAAAGATTCTGGAGAGAACACGTTTTTTAATCGAAGAAAAATCATATGATCAGGCAAAACAGCTTTTGCAAATCCTCTTAGAAAAAAACCATGAACACCCTGAAATCTATTATCTTTTAGGTTCTATTTTTCTTTTTGAAAAGAATTTTAAAAAAGCTATTTTTTTATTTCAGAAAACCCTTTCAAAAGATCCCTTTCATTCAGAAGCCTGCCTTTCCTTAAGTGTCCTTTTTAATGACTTAGGCTTTTATAAGGAATCTGAGCTTTTCTTTCAAAAACTTAAAGACAAACAAAAAACAAATACTAACAACAACATAGAAAGTGATTCTTTTCTCCAAAAAAAGAATCCAGAGAAAAATGAAGGTGAAGGTTTTATAAATTATAGAGCTCGTATAGAAAGTTTAAAAGAACTTTTAAGAAAAACTCCTGAAGATTATGAAAGCCGTATAACATTAGCAGACCTTTACTATCTTACAGGAAGCGAAGTGCATGCTGTGAGAGAATGGAGTAAGGTTTTAAGTCAAAAACCTCTTGATTCTAAAGCTTTAGAGTGTTTAAGAAAGCATAGAAACAAAATAAGAAAAAAACAACTCAGTCAGGAGATGTTATGAATTTCATGAGAGGCTCCACTTCACCTTTTATTTCAGAAGAGATTATCAATAAAATGGTCAGTGTTTTAGCTGAGCAAATTGAACAAGATTATGAGGGCGAAGAGTTAGTTTTAATCATGCCTCTGAAAGGATCGGTTCTTTTTGGAATTGATCTTATGAGAAAAATTTCTATTCCTGTTGAGATTGATTTTGTACAACTATCATCTCATAAAAATGAAGAGGTTAAAATTTTAAAGGATATTTCTTTAAGCGTTACCAATCGCCACATCCTTATTGTTAAAGAGATCATTCAAGAAGGAAGAACCCTTGCGTTTTTAAAGGAAAGACTTTTTGCCAACAAACCTGCCTCATTGAAAATTGTAACTCTTTTAGATAAACCCATGAGGCGTAAAGCCTCCCTTAGACCTGATTATGTTGGAAAGGTGATCCATGATCGTTATGTGGTAGGATATGGGATGGATAACAATGAGCTTTGCCGAAATTATAAAGACATCTCCACCCTCAAACAATAAACCATTCAAAGTGTATTTTCTATAAATCTCTGATCCTATAAACCAAATTGTATAACTGACTTTTAAAAATATATTTTTACCAGACGGACCTTAAAAAAATTATGCCTCCTCCTGGGAATCTGCGGGTAAAAAATAGTTAGAAATCCCCCAAAAGGGTCACATCAAGAAAAGAAAGAGAGTAATACCAATTACAAAAATTAATTCGACATTTTCATGTTCAAATTTAAAATTTTAGAATTGACTTAAGGAAAAGCTTCAGTTAGGAGATTTTAAAAAAACTTCTTTTGAGTGGTGGTTTAAGTTTTCATAAGATATGTTCATTTCAGGTATATAGTGCTTCCGTTTAGGTTTTCAGGTTCCTAAGATGGAGAAGTTATCAGTTATCAAAGTTTCTAATTTAGGCCTGTGTTTTCGTATTCCTCTAAAAAATTGACTTAAACTTCCCTTGAAATCGTCATAGTTTTCATAATATCGATTCGCCGTGACCTCTTTTTTCATAAACTTCCAAAGCCTTTCTATAGGATTTAAATTCGGTGAGTACGGAGGAAGATAAACAAGTTTTATATTCAACTCTTTCGCTAACTTCTTGACAGACTTCGATCTATTGTATCCGGCCCCATCTAAGATAAGATGAATCTCTTTTTCATCGGGATGCTTCTTAATGAATATGATAGAGCATATCACATAGAAAAACTTCGTTAACTGTCTTATAACTCCTGACTACTGTCTTCAAGCTATTGATCTCAATAGCTCCACAAACATTCACTCTTTTTCTCCAGCCTGAATTGGTCTTCACTTCAAACTTCTTACCCTCTCTTATCCAACCATATGAAATCGTAGGGCCCCACTCAGGATGTGTGGAATCAGCAAAGTAAACAAGACCACCCTTCTTCTTAATTCTCTTGTATTTACGCACAAACTTTTTCTGCTCTTCTCTCTTCGCTTTGCCCGGTATCGCTGTGGCTTTTTTATAAGAAAAACCAAGGCGATGGAGAAGATCAATTACACCACTTGTTAAAGTACGTAACACCAAAATTCTCCTCAATGAACTGAATAAGGGCCTGTGATGATGGAAAAATTCTTTTCTCTAATTCCTTTAAAAGCATTTTCTCCTCTTTCTTAGTTAAAAAGGACCTTTTAGGATTGTAATTGTCGTTGATTAAATACTCTATCCCTCCTTTGTTATAACGCTCTCTATAGGCTCTTATCGTGCCCTCATCAAGGAAAAGAAAGTAGGAAATATCTTTACACAACTTACCTTTATCTAAATGGAGAATTGTCATAATCCTTTTTCCGTACCTAAGATTTTTCTCTAGAGATAGTTCATAGAGTAAATCTTTTCGCTCTTTTTTTGATAGAAACCCTGACATATGAAACTATTTTTAAAAATAAATGACTTTTTATCAAAGCCTTAGAATAAAAACTAGACCTCAACTCAAAAAAAACGGAAAACCTAAGCGGAAGCACTATATATAGTGAATACGCTTAGATTTTCCGATCGATTCTCTAGAGAAAAAAACTGAAACCTAAACGGAAGCACTATATCTATTTGTTGTGTGAATCGATTGATGGGTTAAAATAAGTGTGAAAAAATGAGGGTGAAATTTAAAATGAAAAAATCAGTTACATAATTTAATTTACAAGATCAAAAATCAAGAAAAAATTCTAAAATCTATCAATCCTAAAATTTTAAAACCACATCTTATACAACGTTAAAAATCCTAGTGTATACTTTTTGGTAAAAATTTGAGGATACTTAGAATTAAACATCTTAGGTGCCTCCTTTGTAATGAATTATTGTTTTTATCTTACAAAGATCTAAGGTGTTTGTTTATATTAGCTAGCCTTTAGCCCTGAAAAAAGTCAAAACTCGGGTTAAAAAGTGAAAATTTTTCAATATAGTGTGGAATCTCACCCATATACAGGTAGTAGAAAGTAAAATGTTAAGGTAGTTTTCTTTTTGAAATGCCATTAAAGGTATTTTAAAAATCGATTGTTTTTATCAACTAGAATCACTCTAGGAGTAATGCTTTTTTCTGAAAAACAAAATCCTAAAATAATGATCTCTTCTCCTATTTTAATGAGATGGGAGCAAGCACCATTCATTTGAATTTCTCCCCTCTCTTTGCTAGCAATAACGTAAGTTTCAAGACGAGCTCCTGAGGTATTGCTCACAATAAGAACTTTTTGATAGGGTTGAAGGCCAGCTTTTTCAATAAGATTTTCATCAATGGAAATACTTCCCATGTAATTCAGATTTGCTTTTGTAACATAGGCTTTATGAATTTTACTGCTTAAAAACTCTCTCATAAGAAAAATTGATATTAAAAAATTTAAGAGATGTCAATAAAAATCTATTCTTCAAATACCTCAGAGCTTATGCTTACGTCAGATTTTGAAAAACTTACAAGCTCAAAACCGCACACCTCCACAAAAGTAAGAAAAACTCCAAAGAATTCCCATAAAGACTGAATAAATAATTTTAATTTAAAATCCCTTTTTAAAAAGAATATTTCAGGGTATAATAAAGTATTATAAGGAGGTGAAAAGTAGCTTTAAAAAAATGCATGAAATTTCTTTTTCTGCTTTATTTTACTTTTCATTCATCTTTAGTCCTTTCTTACTTTCCTAATCAAAAAAAAGATCTAAGAGATATTCCAAGAGAAGAAGCCTCTATATTTTTACGAATTGAGCAACTAGATGAAAAAAGACTTAAACTTGAAAGATGTTCTCCTTATGAAAATTATGTGACGTGTGAACTTATAGGAGGTAGAGGCTTTTATTTTATAGATGATTTAGAGTCTGAAAGGATTTGGCAAGAAGTCAAAAGATGGGTAAAAGCTTCTGGACTTCTTCTTTCTTGGTTAACAGTGACCCTAGGAGTTGTTCTGATTTTACCTTCGATAGGTTATGTGATGTACGCACTTGTAGCTTTATTAACGTTTTTTTTGGGAGAAAGTCTTTTAGAGCACCTCCATGTATTAAACCCTGACTCTTCTTATAAAAAAAGAATAGCTTTAGATTTTATTTTAAATAATACAGTTCCTGTCACACAAGACTTTTTAGAAACTCAAAAAGTTGAAATAGAATCAACTCTTCATCTTTTAGATGAAATTTTAAGAAACTATACTGATACCAATTACAGAAATTAATTCGACGGTAAATCAAAAAGACAGGTCACTGGTTTAAGCCATGATAGTGACCCTAAAGTACTTGCAGAAGGAGGTGAGCTTTTCGAGACAAATTCTAAACCCTTTAGCTGGCCTGGTTTTTAAGGCCTCAAAGGGTGTTTTCCCTTTTTTTCGATTAAGCCTGTATTTTTGTGAAGACTTACTCGAAAAAAAGGAAAAAGCAAAAAAAAAGATGTAAAATAGGATTTCAAGACTTTATTTATAAATAAACCAACAAAGGAGGAAAATAAAATGTATGATCACTATATACCTAAATTTTTGGCCAAAAGTATATACTAGGTTTTCAAGAAAGCATTATGTGATTCTTTAAAATTTTTGGGTCCACCGATTTCAATATCTGTTCTTGAGTTTTGTTAAGAGTTACGGTTCTAGTAAATTTATGTTTTTTACGGTTATCTGATAGATAAACGTTGTACATAGTTTCTAAGTTTTCAATTGCTTTTTCTGGCGACATATTTATGCCCTTAGATTTTAGACTTAGTTTAAGGATAGATAATATGAGATAAGATAAATAGCAGATAAAAACATGTGACTTGACTCTCTTATTTAACCAAAATCTAATAGGGCGTACATTTGAAATACCTTTTAAAGTTTTGAAAGCTCTTTCAATGATCTCTTTGTCAAAATACAATCTCACCATTTCTTTGTCGGAGATCTTCTTCGTAGAAAATATACACGAGTATCCATCAAGCTCCTCATCTTTCTTTAACACATCAGTTCTTATTCTTCCCCTGGGAGTCAAGTGCTTTCTAAGTCCTTCTTCAATTTTTTTATTTTTATTTATTAACTCCTGAGCATTTAGAATCCTTTTCCTCCTTGACTCTGTGATTTCTGTTTTTTTAGATTCATTATAGCAGATGACAAGCTTTCCTTTAATCGATCCGAATGAATGAGGTATACCTTTAACGTAAAAAATACTTTCTCCAATTGTCACCATATTTGAAATATTATTTATAGAATCATTCTTTATAGTTCGTCTTATGATAGCTTTTTCTTTTTCTCGCATAGGCAAGCCACACAACGTGTGCCAGCCTAAATCCCCTATGAAATCAATGTTTTTCTCGGATACTATGCCTCGATCATAGATGAGTAGTCCAGACTGAAGACTGTGTTGAGAAAAATTATTGGAAACGTCCGCTAGAGTTTTACTGTCATGGATATTTCCATCAAAGGTTTTGTGGAATACTGGAATTCCGTCCTTTTGAGTCGTTGCAAGTGCTATTTGGATAAGATCATTTTGTCGACGCCCATCTTTACTTCTTTCCACTTTCCCCATAACACAATGCTTCCCATGAAAATAAGTATTTGTTAGATCATATACTATTCCTTTAGAGTCCAACCTATACATCTTTTTTACGTTGCTAAAAATAGACCTTTGATAAATCTCTATTTGATCATCATTTATACTATCCATTGCTTTAACTAATCGAGCTTCCGTTAGATTTCCTAAATCTAAAAGAAGATTTAAGTCTGTCCTCTCGTACCATTTTGGCATATTACGTACACTTCTATAATCCATACAGTGGGCATAAATCATACTGAGAATCTCATCAGAATATTTACCTAAAATTTCTGGAAGTTTAATTTTTTTTGAGATACTATGGAACAGTAAAAGGGGGCCATATACCTTAACTCCATCCACTTGGAGATCTTTTGATGAGAGAGAAAGCACAACTTCTCCATTAATCTCTTTTCCAATATAACGAATATGCTTTTGGACCGATTTCCCATTGATCCATTTGCTTTCAACTTCAGCCAAATAAACTTGTCCATCTTTCTTTTTTATTCTTCTAATGAAACTCATCGTATATCCTCCTAGCAATCCTGCTGTATATATTATACATCAGGATTGAGCATAGGCAAGAGTATTTATCTCTAAAAATTCTATGAAATCCTACTTTTTACGAGGGGGAATAAGAAATTTTCCAGATTCTGAGCAGAACTTAAATCCTAGTGTATATTTTTTGTCGGGAATTTAGGTATATAGTGAATACGCTTAGATTTTCCGGTCGATTCTTTAGAGAAAAAACATGAAAACCTAAACGGAAGCACTATATAACCTCAGCACAATAAAGAAAACTTGCTCCCCCCATAAAAACTTCATAATTTACAGAGGCAAAACAGCCCGTTTCTTTTATAAGTTTCACAAACTCTTCTCTTGCAGGAAACTGAAAGGATGATGTTTGTAAATACTCATAGGCTAGTTTATCTTTTGATACAAAAGAGCCTATGAGAGGAACAAGATAGCACATATGGAAATGAAAAAAAGGCTTTATGTAAAAGGAGGGCTTATTCCCTGTTTCTAAAATAAGAACTTTTCCTGAAGAACGTGTTACACGGGCTAACTCTTTAAGAGCTCTTTCTAAATCCTCTACATTTCTAAGTCCATACGCAACACTTGAAATATGAAAAAAATTATCTTCGTATTTTAAATTCATAAGATCAGCGTATTCAAAAGAAAGCTTGGGATACTTTTTTTTTGCTTTTTCAAGCATTTTTTCACAAAAATCAGCTCCCCTTACAGAGGCCCTTTTCTTATAAAATTCATAGGCTAGATCTCCTGTTCCTGTAGCTATATCTAAAACAAGATCTTGGTTTTTAACTCCGCTTTTTTCAACAAGTCTTCTTCTCCAAGCTCTTATACGTCCTAGAGTTATCAGATCGTTGGCTAAATCATAACCCTCAACGACACGACTAAAAAGAGCTTGGATGGTTTTTTTTGAAGGGCCTTTTTTCTTATCTTTTTGACTTCTGTTATCTTCCATTATAGGCTTAAGGAGTCTTGCCTTAAAGAAGGGCTTTTTAATTGTTTTTGAAATGAAGGAAGAAGGTGCTTCAGATCGGTTACAATATCTTGAAATTCCTTGAAATCTAAACTTTGTTCTCCATCACTGAGAGCTTTTTTAGGTTCTGGGTGAACTTCAAGGATCAAGCCATCAGATCCACAAGCTAGAGCAGCAAGGCTCATAGGTTTTACAAGACATCTTTTTCCTGTTCCATGAGAAGGATCCACAATAACAGGAAAGGAGAAGTTTTGTTTTATAAAAGCTACTGAGTTAAGATCAAGAGTGTTTCTTGTTGTAGTCTCAAAAGTGCGAATCCCTCTTTCGCATAAAATAACATTTTCATTTCCATGTTGAACTACATATTCAGCTGCATCGATCCATTCTTCAACACGACTACAAAAACTGCGTTTCAACAAAACAGGCTTATCAATGCTTCCCAGTTCTTTTAGCATTTCATAGTTGTACATGTTACGTGTACCTACTTGAAAAATATCTACAAACTCTAAGAAGCTTTCAATTTGTCTTGGATCTGTAATTTCGCTAATAAAAGGAAGACCTGTTTGTTTTTTGATGGTTTTAACCCAATCAAAGGCTTCATGGCCCTTTCCCTGAAAGCTTTTATGAGAGGTTCTTAATTTAAAAATCCCACCCCTTAAAATACAAGCTCCCTTTTCTTTCACCCACTTTGCCACATGAGAGAGTTGTTCAAATGACTCAATAGAACAAGGCCCTGCCATCAAAAGAAAGTCTTTGGAAAAATCTACATTCATCTGGGAAATTTTCATAGACTTGATAAAGTTATATGAAAAGCCTAGATTTTTCCACTTTTTTTTATTAAAAACAGCCTTGTGTTATGTCGTGAGTTTTTTCAGAACGGAGCCTTCTTACAAATCACACCCTCTTTATGGGTTTTGGCTTGGGGGAAAGGAGTTTGGCAGAAAAAACCCTCTCTTGAGAGTATGAGCTTCTATGCACCTGATTTTTTCTTAGAAACTCATACCCCTTGGTGGGTTCCCTCTTTCTCACAACTTACCTCTTCCCCTTCTTTTTTTAACACTGAGAGAAAAGAGAAGTTTTTAAGAGTTTTTCAAGATTCTTGTCGCAGAGAGTTTAACAAGGAGCTTCAGTTTATAAAAGCCCATTTCCAAAAGGCTGTCCCTGTTTTTTTTTCTAACTCTGAAACAAAACCCTCCTACAAAGAAAGGCTTTCTTGGATTGAGAGGGTTTTTTGCGAATCAGATGAAGAGCTTTTTTCTTATGGCCTATGGGATGAAACAGAAGGCTTCATAGGAAGAAGCCCTGAGATGTTATTTTCTAAACAAAAGTCCTACCTTAAAACCATGGCTTTAGCAGGAACTTCAAAGATAACTGACATAGATAAACTTTTAAAAGATAAAAAAGAGATAAGAGAGCATGAGTTTGTAGTCTCAGACCTTAAGAGAAAGCTCACCCCCCTAGGGAAAGTGCATATTTCAAAAAGAACTTTAAAGAAGCTTTCTTCTTTAGCTCATTTAAAAACAGATATGGAAGTGGAGTTGAAAAATGATGTTTCTATAGAGGGACTTGTAAAACATCTTCATCCCACGGCTGCGTTAGGAGGAGTGCCTTTGATAAAGGTGTGGACTTATTTAAAACAACAAAATCAAGAAAGAAAGAGATGGGGTGCTCCGTTTGGAGTTTACTTACCTAGAAAAGATCAGTTTTTTTCCATCATTGCCATTCGCAACATAAGGTGGGATTCAAATATAACACAAATTGGTGCTGGCTGTGGTATCATCAGTGAAAGTATAGAGAAAAAAGAGTGGGAAGAGGTTCAACTGAAAAAAGAGTCCGTCAAATCTTTCTTTAGGATCACAAAGTGAGTCAAGTAGAATGGGCTTTTTCCCTTATAAAAGAACTTGTGGAAAAGGGAGTCTTAGAGTTTTGTGTAGGGTCTGGTTCGAGGAATGCTCCTTTTGTGGAAATTTTATCTCGCCAAAAGAAGCTTAAAGTTTACTTTTTTTTTGAAGAACGTTCGTCTGGATTTTTTGCGATCGGTCGAATCAAAAAAACAAAACGTCCTGTGTGTGTTGTGACGACCTCTGGTACAGCTGTGAGCAATCTTTTATCTTCTGTAACTGAAGCTTGTTACTCTCAACTCCCCCTTATTGTACTTTCAGCTGATCGTCCTCATAGGTTCAGAAAAAAAGCTTGCCCTCAAACTATAGAACAAAAAAATATGTTCTCTCCTTATACATTAAAAAATTACGATTTAGAGCCTTTCAAGAAACTGAAAATTCCCTCTTGTTTCTCTTATCCTCTTCATATCAACGTAAGTTTTGAAGAACCCCTTTTAGATGATTTAAAATCTCTTACTAAAAACTTAGAAGTTTCAAAGAATCTTTCACGTTCTTTTTTCAAGACCTCTCAAGCTCCTTCTTACTTTAGAAAATCCCATCAAAAAGTAAAAGCTCTTAAAAACCCCCTTGTTCTTTTAGGGGAAATTCCCTTGAAGTTCCAAAAAGATATAGAAAATTTTCTTTTTCAGCTAAAGACATTCATTTATGCTGAGGCTCACTCTGGTTTAAGAGAATCTCATAAACTCAAACCCTACCTCATTACCTCAGGAGAACAGTTTATAAATCAAATTCCTTTTAAAAGTGTTTTAAGAATAGGTTCTATTCCTTTTTTAAAGTTTTGGAGGACTTTAAAAAATAAAAACGTTCTCAACATCAGTCATAAGCCTTTTTCGGGTCTTGATTTTATGGAAAAACAGCCTGTTTCTTTTGAAGAGTTTTTTAAAAAAAAGAACTTGTTTTTGAAAGAAACTTGTTTTTCTGAACAACTTCGTAAAAAAGATGACTTCCTTTATGAGGAAAAACTAAAAATTCTAGAATCTCATCCTTTCTCAGAACAAGCCCTCATGAGAACTTTGTCAGAAAACATAGGAAAAGAAGACCAGGTGTTCTTAGGAAACAGCCTTCCTCTGCGCTACTGGGATGAATTTTCTCAAAACCATTACAAAGTTTCCTGTGTTGTTTCACAAAGAGGTGTCAACGGTATTGATGGGCTCATATCTACAAGCCTTGGGCTTTGTTCAAAAGAACAAAAAACATGGGCTCTTTTAGGTGATTTAAGCACTCTTTATGATCTTAGTGGTCTTTGGGCCAAACAATTTGTTCCTGAGAGTTCTTACTATCTTGTGATCTGGAACAATTTTGGAGGTAAGATTTTTAGTGAACTTTATAAAAATCTAGCTTTTCAAACTCGACATAACATACACTTTGATTCATGGACTGGGTTTTGGAAAGCTCCCTACATGCTCTGGAATGGAGTGGAAAGACTGAATAAAACTGACCATTATAAAGTGATCGAAATTAGACCCCTAGAAGAATCCACAAAGAAAGTCAGTCAGGCTGTAAAGAAACTATACTGATTGCACTTCAAAATCCACACACAGAGAGTTGAGTCTAGTTTTTACTCATAGATTCTTTTGAGGAGGCGAATTTAGAGACTATGGATAAGATGGGGATAGAGTATGTTGTGGCTGCAAAGTTAAAATCCCTTTCTAGCAAGAAAAAAGAAGAGGTTTTAAGTTATAAAAACTATAAGCCCACCCAAGTGGCTTGTGATACGTCTCATCTTTTTTGGGTGAAAGAGCTAGAGCATGAAGGAAAAAGATTGATAGTCAGTTATTCGAAAAAAAGAGCCAAAAGAGATCAAAATCAAAGAGAGCGTTTGATCAATCGTTTGATGAAGAAAGTAAGAAACAAGGAGATTCCTGTGAGTCAGTTGATCTCCAATCATGGGGCCAAACGTTTTATTAAAGTTGACAATGTGAAAGTGAGCATAGATGAAGAGAAAATGGAAAAGGAAGCTTTGTGGGACGGTCTTCACGGAATTATAACAAGTGTTCAAAACAAGACAGCCAGTGAGCTTTTAAGTCGTTACAGAAGTCTGTGGAGAATAGAAGAGGCTTTTAGAGTGAATAAGACGACATTAAAGATGAGACCTGTTTATCATTGAAAAAAAAGAAGAATAGAAACTCACATTGCCATTTGTTTTTTAGCCTATGCGATCTCTTACACAATGGTTTATAAACTCAAACAAGCAGGACTTAATTTAAGCTTTGAAAGAATGAGAAAGATCTTAAAAAGAGATCAGTACAGTATTTTAAAAGAAAAAAAGACGAAAAAACTTTATCGCCTTCCCTCAGGTTGTACAAAGGAAGTAGAAGAAATTTACAGTGCTTTTTCGCTTAAAAGAGACTCCTCTATGAGCCTCTTTTCCACAACATCTGCTGAATCTGCTGACCTTTAAAAAACCCTTTCCTGTGGCCCCAAAAATTGTAACTATTTGAAATTATTCATTTATTGCAGTGTGTTGTGTCGAAGTCAGGAGTTGGGACGGCTCTTTATACTTATGACCTCGTCGCTTAAGCTGTAATAGACGTTATATGATCTGACAGTTACCCTTTCTGGGTTGATAAAAAACTGACAGACAGTTTTTTATCAACCCAGAAAGGGTAACTGTCAGATTAAGTTGCGACTATTACACTTAAGCCCTCTTTGACTAAGCTAGCTGTGAAACTTTTATCATCGACGTCTAGGCCGATATACATTATATTTTTCATTGGATGACCTCCTTTTTTGTTGTTAATAGTAAGCTCCTTTTTATGAGCTTACTTCTTAGATGAGTCTAACTCTTCTAATCAGGGTTTTTAAGTCCCAGATTTTCAAAAAAAGGCTGGTCATCCATATTTTCTTTTTGATAGACACTCTAAAAATTTAACAGAGTTTGATTAAAAAGCCAGGACGCTATGCGTTAAAAGAATGTCGAATTAATTTTTGGAAATGGTATAAATATGACAGATCAATAACAAGTCTTTAGCCCTAATATCTTAGTACTCCCTTATAAAAAAACGTAAAAAATCATGAAAATAGAACTGCTTTCAGAGAGCATTGTGCAACAGCGCCTATTGGGGTGACTGACGGGACTTGAACCCGCGACAACCGGAATCACAATCCGGGGCTCTACCAAACTGAACTACAGTCACCATAACAGTAATTTTCCATATCATATCACATCGTTTAAGGGAAACTTACTCTTTTAAGCGTTTTGATCTTCCCCCAAAAAAGTGGACAGTTTTTATGTTCTTAAAGCCCTCCTTTGTTTAAATTCTTTTGGGCTCATGTATTTCAAGGAAGAATGCATTCTTACCTTGTTATACCAATCCATGTAAATTGCAATTTTTTTCTCCAACTCTTCCTTCGTTGTACAGTCTTTGTATTCCAGTTCATCCTTCAACGTATGGAAAAAGCTCTCCACAAACGCATTATCATAACAATTTCCTTTCCTAGACATAGATTGCTTGAGGCCAAAGAATTTCAATTCTTTTCTAAACCCTTCACAACAATATTGAACCCCTTGATCCGAGTGGATTATCAAGCCCTCTAAGTTCCCAGAAACAGATTGGACTGCGGCTCTCAGAGCCTGTTTTGAATGAACCCCGTCCAAGCTCTCACAGAGCTTCCAAGACTTAATCTCTCGATTATAGACATCTAAAAATACAACCAAATACAGAAATTTATCTCTAAAAGGAATATAGGTTAAATCCGAACACCATACCTGGTTTTCTTTTCCTGCTTGGCTCTGTCCTGTCTTAAACAACCGAGGAGACTTAATCATGAGAGGGTTATTCTTTGTTGTTCTAGGAACATAGGGTTTTTTCTGACGGGCACTGAGATTCTTTAGTTTCATAATTCGAGCTACTTTGTTTTCTCCAGCACTCACTCCGCAACGCTTTAATTCCCTATACACCCTGGGGGAACCATAACAGCCTTTATTTTTTTTAAAAATAGATTCTATGTTTTTCTCCAGATTTTTATCCTTTTCAAGCTTTCCCCTGGTTTTTAAAAAACTATAAAAACCAGAACGAGATCCTCTTAATAATTCGCAGATGCGAAGCACTGGATGCCCTTTCTCTTTTACATAAAACATAGCCTTAAATCTCATTTCAGGATTTCCTTTGAAAAAAAAGCCGCTGCCTCTTTCAATATACCTACACTCCGCCTCTCATAGACCAGCTCCTTTTTTAACCTCTTTATTTCCTCCAATGCCGAAGCCAAGTCATGGGAAGCTTGTCTTTCTACTTCAGGCTTTAGAAAACGCTTCCAAGAGCTTATCACTTGGAAATTTCTCAGTCCTAGCTTCTCTGAGGCTTCCTTTGCACCTATTTCCTCTGCCAATTCAATGGCTTGCTTTTTAAACTCTTCCGAGTACTGTTTTACTTTTTCCATTCTTTCTTTTACCTCCATTTTATGGAGACTTTAAGAGAAAATTGACTGTCCGCAAAAACAGGGGAAGTTCATTTACTTGAGATTTGACTTTGATCTCACAAAAGGCTCTAACATGTCCATAGGGAGGGGGATAACAAGAAGCTTAGAGGATTCTCCACTAATCTCTGTAAGTGTCTGTAAATAAGCTAAAAACAAAGCTGAAGAGGATGACATATTGTTTGCAGCCTCTGCTAGTTTAGAAGCTCTTTCTAGCTCTCCTTCAGCACTAATCACCTTCGCTCTTCTTTCTCTTTCAGCTTCTGCTTGACGAGCCATAGCCCTCTGCATAGTGGAAGGTAAATCAATTTGCTTCATTTCTACCGTAGTGATTTTAATTCCCCAAGGCTCAGTAGATCGATCCAAGATTTCCTGAAGGGTATGATTGATCTTATCTCTATTGCTTAAAAGATCATCCATTTCATACTGACCTAAAACAGATCGCAAAGTTGTTTGAGCTAATTGGCTTGTAGCAAAATAATAATCTTCTACTTTTGTGATGGCTTGAGATGGATCCAAAACTCTAAAGTAAATTACAGCATTCACTTTTAAGCTTACATTATCTTTAGAGATAATATCTTGAGGTTGAATGTCCATAGTTACTGTACGAGTGTCAACACGAATGATTCTTTCAACAAAGGGAATTAAAAAGATAATACCAGGGCCTCTCATGCCCACATAACGTCCAAATTGTAAGATTACACCACGGTCCCATTCTGGTAAAATCTTTATGGCCGAAAGTAAAATCATAACTAAAATGGCTGTAAGAATATAAAATAATGTCATAAATAGCTCCTTTTGTTGTTAGTGATTAAAATAAAATTGTACTTCATAATCAAAACACCTCTAATCGTATTATAAAATCTTTTATTTTAAAGGCTAAGTGCGTTAAAATTCTCAAGAATTCTTTCTCTCAACTTCTAACACAAGAGAGTTTTTCTCGGATGTTTTGATAACTCTCACCTTATCTCCCATAGCCAGAGGTTTTTTAGATTGAAACTTCCAAATCTCTCCTGCTATTTCTACTTGGCCGGAACAGGAATCCTGAGAGCTTAACAACTTCACCTCTCCTTCTTTTTCTAAAATCTGAAAAACTGTGTTTCTTTTCAGGCGATTTTTACGAGAACTCCAAACTAAGAAAGCAAGACCTATTGAAATTAAAACAAATAAAAGACTGATAGAAAAAAGAATCTCTGTAGGAAAGGATACACCTACAGACTTTTCAGGATCAAAAAACCAGAGGCCTCCTAAAATAAAACAAAAACCTCCGAAAAGACTAAAAATCCCAAAAGTAGGAGTGAAAGCCTCCGCAACAAATAAAATCACACCTAAAACCATAAGTAAAATGCTAGCCCATCTTACACCTAGGACCTCTAAGTTTACAAAAGAAAAAATAAGCCCTACTGCCCCTAAAATACCAGGTACTCCTAGACCAGGACTTGTGATCTCAACATAAAGTAAAAATAAACTTCCCATAGTGATAAGGGCCGCCACAGCGGGATGGCTAGTGAATTCTAAAAATTTTTCTTTAAAATTCAAATTAAGAATTTTGAGAGGTCCTGTTCTCACAATTTCATACTGGCTTTTTAAAGACATAAAAACTTTCTTTCCCTCAGCGAAGTCTAGAAAATCTTTTTTTGATCTTGAAAGATGATCAATAGCCTTAATTTTAAAAGCTTCTTCAGCCGTTATAGATTTAGCTTCTTTTATAATGTCTTTTACAAACTTTTTATTTCTCTTTCTCACCTTAGCTATACCTTCAAGCCAGCTAATCATGTCATTAACAATTTTTTTCCTTAAATCCTTGGGTACATCTTTTCCAGAGCTTGTGATAGGAGTAGCAGCTCCTAGACGAGTGGTTTTCAAAGCTCCGTTTAAATGACAAGCTTGATGAATCACAGCTCCTGCACTAGCAGCATGAGCACCTGCTGGATAGATCAAACATAAAACTGGTTTTTTAGAGTTTAAAATTAAAGACACTATTTTATGAGTAATACTTAAGACACCCCCTGGTGTGTTGATGAGGAAAAGTATGGAAGAACAATCTTTATTTTTACGTTCTTGGAAAACTCTTTTTACATACTCATGAGTGCTGACTGTAATGGGCCCTTCTATGGAACCCTCAACAGTACAACTGCTTGCTTTTAACTGATGAGAAAAAAATCCTATAAAGAAAGTTAATAAGACGGCTCTTAAAGTCATATTTTATATTTATAGCATAGAAATAAACTGATTTAAAGCATAAAAAAAAGTTTTTAAGAATAAGGTAGAACTTAAGGTTACACTATAGTACACTGGAATTTTAATTTTTCATATTCTTATATGAGGATGAAAATTTTTCTCTTGCTTTAGTGTTCGTAAATTCTTTAGTGTTCGTAAATTGCCAGTTTATTTTTATCCTTTTTTTATTTCTATTTTTTGCTCAAGCTGTGATCTCTTTTTCCATCTTAGAGAATTTTCCTATACGACGATTTAAACATTGCTTTGAAAGGGCTGAGAACTCAATCTCTGCCATATTTAACCAACTCGCCTTCTTCGGTGTGTAAATCATCTTAAAGCAATTTGTTAAATCAAAAGCACTCTCTGCTTTCATATTTTCATAAAATGAAGAGGGATTATGAGTGTTCAAATTATCTTGTATCAATGTGATCTTTTCACAACCTTTATACTTTGCAGCCACCTTTTTCATAAACCTTGCATAATCTACTTTCGTCTTTCTACGACTCACCTCCACAATCCTCTTTCCTGTCAAAGGCTCAACGGCCAATAAAGCTACACCCCCTCTCTTTTATAATGATAATCCTCTCTTTTTTCTTTTCCAGGACTTACAGGAACCGGAATCAAAACATCATCAATCAACTGACAAGGCCTTTCATCAAAACATAGAACCGGATTTTTTAAATCGTATTTTCTCTCATAAGTATCTAAAACCCTCTCCATCTGCCAAATAAAATTAGAATCAAGTTTCCCCAGACACCACTGACGTTTTAAATGGGGCCTGAGCTCATTTTTTTTTTTAAAATCTTTCTAACTTGTGTATGAGAAATACTATCAACATAACCTAATTCCACGGCCCTATCTGCCAACAACCTTAAACTCCAAACCCCAGACCCTTCATCAGGCTTACTACAGGCTAAAGCTGTTATATGAGCCCTGGCTTTCCCATTAAAAATTCTGGGCTGACCAGGACGAGGAGCATCATAAAGAGCTCTCTTGATTCCTCCTGAATTATAACGCTCCTTTATGTTTTGAACTGTTCTTAAAGTCGTGTCTAAAAACTCTGATATCTCGGTGGGAGAACGACCCTTGTGGCTTAAAAGTAAAACATGGGCCCTCATGATTTCTCTCGCTTTGGCTTTTGCTCTTTTTACAAAATGACTTAACTCTTCTACATCTTTCTTCTTTAATCGAATCTCGACTCTTTTCTTTTTAACTCTTCTTTTCATAACCCCTCCTTGGTTAGTTTTTTCTTTCATAAAAAAAATAACCAAAAAAAATCCTCATGGCAAAACATAATGCCTCTTGTATTGACAATATACAGAAAAAAGGATAGCTAAAATTAAAAGAAAATGAATCTTAAACATAGAAAAAATTAAAATTCCAGATCCACAGAACTCTGTACCCCTATCTGTTAACATACGAAGCAGGGGCACATCATGGTCTTCAAAAAAAAGGAACACTCTATCATTGAGAAGGTCAGCTGCTGTAATGTAACTCGGTTATATGACCGCCCTATCCAAGATTAAATTTCTCTTATAAGTTTTTCTTAAGAGGAGGGATTTTATGGAAGAAGGGATTAATTTAAAAAAGAAGATACAGCTTTGTCGAGAGGAGAATTCCAACAAGAAGCTTATCCGCTACCCAGAAGCTCTTAAGAGAGAGATTCTAGATTTTTTGAAAGAGGAAAGGTTTCTAAATTTTGTAAAGAGACAAAGGTCACCTCTTCCACGATCAATAACTGGAAGAAGTCTTATGTTTCAACAGTTTCTCACAAGAAGTCCCTTTTTAAGGCTGTCTCTTTGAAAAAGGAAAAGTCATGTGATGAAAGAGAAGGTCTTAGTCTTAAAGGGTCTAGATTGGGAAGAGGTTTTAGAGTTAGTGAGGAGTTTATGATCTTTTTATCTGAAGGCTACCGTATTTTTGTCTGCTCTCAAAAGATAGACATGCGATGGAGTTTTGAGAGGTTAAGTTATCTGGTAAGAAGTGAGATGAAAGGAGAGATCAACTTGGGAGATCTTTATCTCTTTCTAGGTTTTAATAGAAGGAGATAAAAAGGGCTGTTCTATGATGGGAGTGGTCTTGTTTTACTAACAAAGAGGATGGAGAAAGAAAGGTTTATGAGTTTAAGTGATTTAAGTTCTCCCGAGTTAACAAGGAGTGAATTGAATCTTTTAGTTCATGGTTCAATTTTAAGAAAGTACGAGCTTAAGAAAAGATAATTTTTTTAGATTATTTTTTTAATTTTTTTTTATTTTTTTTTAAAAAAAAGCTTGCAAAACAAAAACAGACATGTTGACATTAATGTATGCAGATGAGTCTTTTTCCTTATTTAAAAAAAAGCGAAAACCCTGAATACAAACATCTTCCTTCGTTTGTTCGAGAGGAAAAAGATCTGGGAAATGTAAAGTTGATTTTCAATGAATTCATTCACCTTTATAAAAAAGAAAATAATCTTTTAAAAAGAGAGTTAAATGAGCTTAAGAAGAAAAAGGCCAAAGAAGATCAATTAAAGCTTTTTAATGATGAGCTACTTAGTAAGTTCAAGAAAATAGTATTTGGAAAATCCAGTGAAAAAAGAAAACTATCTTCTCGTAGTAGAAAGAAGCTTAAAAAGACAATTCTTCTTGAATCTGAGAGTTTAGTTCCTGCTCCTAAAGAAGGGGAGGTGAAGGCCCTAAAAGAGATAAGAGTAGATCATAAGCTCACAGACGAAGAACTTTCTGATATAGCACAGCAGTATGGTTATCCTAAGGACAGTGAGTGGGAGGAATTAAAGATTCAAGACGTGTCAAGAGAGGTTGATGTTCATGTAAGAAGCTATGTTAGAAAGACGCATCATCTTTACAAGTACCGTCTGAAGGCAAGCAAAGTGGGAGAAAAAGAGATCATATTTGCTTGCCTTCAGACGGTACTGATCTTCCCCCAAAAAAGTGGACAGTTTTTATGTTCTTAAAGCCCTCCTTTGTTTAAATTCTTTTGGGCTCATGTATTTCAAGGAAGAATGCATTCTTACCTTGTTATACCAATCCATGTAAATTGCAATTTTTTTCTCCAACTCTTCCTTTGTTGTACAGTCTTTGTATTCCAGTTCATCTTTCAACGTATGGAAAAAGCTCTCCACAAACGCATTATCATAACAATTTCCTTTCCTAGACATAGATTGCTTGAGGCCAAAGAATTTCAATTCTTTTCTAAACCCTTCACAACAATATTGAACCCCTTGATCCGAGTGGATTATCAAGCCCTCTAAGTTCCCAGAAACAGATTGGACTGCGGCTCTCAGAGCCTGTTTTGAATGAACCCCGTCCAAGCTCTCACAGAGCTTCCAAGACTTAATCTCTCGATTATAGACATCTAAAAATACAACCAAATACAGAAATTTATCTCTAAAAGGAATATAGGTTAAATCCGAACACCATACCTGGTTTTCTTTTCCTGCTTGGCTCTGTCCTGTCTTAAACAACCGAGGAGACTTAATCATGAGAGGGTTATTCTTTGTTGTTCTAGGAACATAGGGTTTTTTCTGACGGGCACTGAGATTCTTTAGTTTCATAATTCGAGCTACTTTGTTTTCTCCAGCACTCACTCCGCAACGCTTTAATTCCCTATACACCCTGGGGGAACCATAACAGCCTTTATTTTTTTTAAAAATAGATTCTATGTTTTTCTCCAGATTTTTATCCTTTTCAAGCTTTCCCCTGGTTTTTAAAAAACTATAAAAACAAGAACGAGATCCTCTTAATAATTCGCAAATGCGAAGCACTGGATGCCCTTTCTCTTTTACATAAAACATAGCCTTATACCAATTACAGAAATTAATTCGACATTTTCATGTTCAAATTTAAAATGAAAAAAATCAGTTAAACAATTTAATTTATAGGTTCAAATTAATTTACAAGCTTGATTCATCTTGTTGTTTTGTCCAAGATCGAGTGCATAATTTTTTAATCCTGCCCTCCTGATCGCAAAAAGTATTCCAGGCCTCACAACAAGTATTCAGTATATGGTCATAGTTTTTAAAACATGCATTCGATAATTTGATCCTTCGTAATTGTTGCCAGACTTGTTCCATGGGATTTAATTCTGGACTATAAGGAGGTAAAGGCATCAGGGATAAATTCTTAGGAACTATCAAAGTCTCTGTGGTATGCCAACTGGCTCTGTCCATTAAAACAATTCCATGATAGTTTTCTTGAATATTTTTAGATATCTCATCTAAGTGAATTTGCATCATCCCTGAATTACATTCCGGTAAGATCCAAGCACAGCCTTTATCTCTATCCGGACAAACTGCTCCAAAAATATAAGTGGATAAAAATTGTCTTTGCCTCACAACTCTAGGCCGTGTGCCTTTTCTTGCCCAAATCCTACTCAAAGAACCTTGCTGGCCTATTCTGCATTCATCCTGCCACCAAATCTCTATTTTATTAGTCTGAATCTTTTCCTTTATTTTCTCCACCTCTTCTGGAAAATGTTCCTTAAACTGTTCCATAGCTTCTTGTGAACTTTTAGGATGAAGAGAACGACCACTGATCCATACAATATTAAGGCGGTCTAAAAGAGCATAAACCCCAGAAAGAGAATAGCAACAGTCAAATTCATCTGCTAAAAGTTTCTGTATTTCCTTTGCTCCTATGCTTCCTCCCTCTCTTTTGTCTTGAATTTCATCTAACTTGATTTTGAAGTTCTCCTCTTCTGTCACTGGCAAACGAGGCTTGCGTCCTCTGCCTTCTCGATCTATCAATCCCTCGTAATCAAAGTCTACAAAAGACTGTAACCAGGATTTGATACTGTGACGGTGATACAAAACCATACCTGCTGTTTCTTGAATCGATTTTCCTTCTTGCATATGCTGCAAAGCCAATAATTTTGTCTTGATGTTGGCACTTCTTTCTACTTTGTAAGTAGCTAGAAAATTATACCCTTGAATCTGTGTAACTAAATCTTTTTTCGACATGACTCTAAAAATTTAACAGAGTTTTATCAAAAAGCCAGGACGCAATGCGTTAAAAAAATGTCGAATTAATTTTTGGAAATGGTATTACAAAAAAAGCTCGTTAGTCGGATAGAACTTGATAAACAAGGAATAAAACCATGAGATGATCTGTCTTCTAAAAAAGGTGGATTAAGGTCTCGGATAGTCGAATCAAAAACGGTCATTAGAGCTGGGCTTGATGGGACTGGTGCGTGTTGGTATAGGACGCATCTCCATAGCTGGAAATTCACTAGTGCAACTTTTTTCATAGTTTTCCATATCTAAGGTCTAGAAAATCCTATTTTTCTTTAACTTCTTTTCTGTTCTAACCGAAGAAGTTTTTAAGAAGGAGGTTGTTATATGAGAGACAAAACACACGAGATTTACATGTACGAAAAAGAAAGTTTAGAGAAAAAAACTCTTTATGAAGAAGAAAAGTGCATTCTCTGCGGAAAGGAGTTGATATTTACTCATATCAGTGATTTTTTGAGAAATTATGTAGAAGAAGAAGCTTCATGTCCTAACTGCGGAGTGAAAAACAAAAAAACCTCACACTCTTTACAGTAATCGCCCCCCAAACAATTCAAATGTTTTTTAATAGCTCATAAATGTCATGAGCTATTTTTTGATTCAATGAGGGAACTTTTAAGAGTTCTTCTTTTGAAGCTTTCTTTAAAAGCTCTATGGATCCAAATTTTTCCAATAAAACCCTCCTTTTTTTTGGACCTAAACCTTTAACAGAATCTAAAACACTCATGGAGTAGTTTTTTTTCCTTAAATTTCTATGAAAGCTAAGAGCAAATCTGTGGGCTTCATCTCTCAATTGTACTAAAATACGAAAGCTCAAAGAGGAGGTTTTAAACAAAACAGGGTTTTTACGATTAGGTAGGAAAAATCTTTCTTCACTCTGAGAGATCTCTTGTTTTTGAAAAGCTTTTTCAGTTCTCTGTTTCGCAACAGCTACGATGGGCAAATGAGACTTTTCTAATTCCCTTAAAACTTCTATAGCAACAGACAATTGTCCTTTTCCGCCGTCCACTAAAATCAAATCAGGTCCTGCACTTTCTTTTGAAAACCGTCTTTCAAAAACCTCTCTCATAGAGGCATAATCATCACCTCCCTTTGTTTTAAGCTTGTACTTACGATAATCTTGTTTCTTGGGATCTCCATCTTCAAAGACAATACAACTTGCCACAGTCTGGTTTCCTTGAAGGTGGGAGATGTCATAACACTCCATACGAAAAGGGATTTTGTCTAGATGCAATTTCCTTTGTATTTCTAAAAGAGCTTTTTGCTGTGTTTCATAAAGACTTACTTTTTTATCAAAATGGTTTTTAGCATTTTCAAAACAAGTTTTCATAAGTTCATTGTGTTGAGGAAGTTCTGAAATACAAACTCTTGACTGCTTTAAAGAACTTAAAACCTCTTCTAAAGTTTTTTGAATGGATGTATTAAGGCTTAAAGGAAGGTATATTTCTTGAGGAATAAGATTGTCTGTATAATACTGTGTTAAAAAGGAAACAAAAAACTCCTCCTTATCATCGATTCGATTCCTTGTGGATGAGAAAAAATAACAACGATGGCCTGAAACCCCTCCTCCCCTCACATACAAAAGCTCTACCAAAAACCCTCTTTGATCTTCATAAAAACCAAAAACATCTATGTCTTTAGATTCATCCTTGATTCTTACAACAGATTGTTTTTCCCATAAAGAATGAATAGCTCTAATTTGATCTCTAAAATGTGCCGCCACCTCATACTTTTTTTCCTCAGAAGCTTCATTCATCTTTCGTTCTAACTCTTTAAGAATCTTCTTATTTTGTCCCTTAAGAAGGGCTTGAGCTTTTTGGAAATCTTCATGGTACTTGTCTTTTGAAACTAAATCCACACAAGGAGCCTTACAGCGACCAATCTGATAAGTTAAGCAGGGACGGACTCTATTTTTCATAAAAGCGTCCTTACAATCTCTGATGTAGAAAACCTGACTTATTAAAGCTATAAGATCTCTTACTAAAGCACTGCTAGAGTAAGGGCCATAATACATATGACCTTTTTTACGCTGTACTTTCCTTGCCAACTCAAACCGAGGAAAACTATGGTTTAAAGAGGCTTTTATATAGGGGTAAGCTTTGTCATCTTTCAGTCTTATATTGTAACGAGGTTGATGTTTTTTAATTAAACGAGCTTCTAATAACAAGGCCTCAGCCTCATTAGAGGTTATAATATAATCAATATCCTTTGTGTTTTTTAGGAGAAAGGAAGTTTTCAAACTTGAACTTGAAAAATAAGACTGGACTCTATTTTTGATGTTTTTAGCCTTTCCAATGTAAAGAATTTTATTATCGCTTTTCATAAAATAAACCCCTGATACTAAAGGCAATTTTAAGGATTTCTCCTTAAGAGCTTTCAAAAATGATTTTTTCTCAGGCTTTGTCATAAAAGAAGTTTAATGGTCTAAAAGTTCAAGCTCTAAAAACTTACATCTTTTGATCTCATCTCTTAAACGAGAGGCTTCTTCGAAATTCAATTCAGCTGCAGCTTTTTTCATTTGGACATGAAGCTTAGCGATGTCTTCTTTTAGGGCTTTGCTATCTTTTTTGTACTTCTGAGCTTCTTTTTCTAAAAACTCTTTTTCTTTTTCAGTGTTAGTGAAAATTTCCATAAGTCCTTGTCTGATTTCAGATTTTATGCTTTGAGGTTTGATATGATGTTTTTTATTATGTTCTTCTTGAATCTTCCGTCTTCTTCTTGTCTCTTCAATAGCTTTTTTTATAGAATTTGTTTGTCTGTCAGCATAAAGCAGGGCTTTTCCTTCTATATGACGAGCAGCCCTTCCTATGGTTTGGATCAAAGAAGTTTGAGATCTTAAAAAACCTTCTTTATCTGCATCTAAAATTGCTACCAAACTCACCTCAGGAAGATCAAGACCCTCTCTTAAAAGGTTGATGCCTATTAAAACATCAAACACACCTAATCTTAAATCTCTGACAATTTCCATACGTTCAATGGTTTTAACATCACTGTGTAAATACTTAACCTTAATTCCTATGCTGGAATAGTAATGGGTCAAATCTTCAGCCATTTTTTTTGTTAAAGTTGTCACTAAAGTTCTTTGTTTTTTTGACACGCATTTTTTAATTTCATCTAAGAGATCATCAACCTGATATTTAGCCTTTCTTACTTCTACTTGAGGATCAAGAAGCCCTGTAGGACGATTGATCTGTTCTGCAATAAGACCAGAGCTTTTTCTTAGTTCATACTCTCCTGGTGTAGCAGAGACATAAAGAGTTTTATCCAAAAAATCTTCAAACTCCTGAAAGTTCAAAGGTCTGTTGTCTAAAGCCGAAGGGAGACGGAAAGCATGTTCTACAAGAGTGAGTTTTCGAGCTCTATCACCTCTATACATACCTCCGACTTGAGGTACACTCACATGACTTTCATCAATGATTAAAAGAAAGTCTTCAGGAAAGTACTCTAATAAAGTAGGAGGAGGGGCTCCTTCTTGCCTTCCGCTAAAATGTCGTGAGTAGTTCTCAATACCAGGACAAAAGCCCAACTCTCCCATAAGTTCTAAATCATAGGATGTCCTTTGTTCAATTCTCTCAGCCTTGAGCATATCAACAGACCTTTTGTATTTTTGAATCATCTCTCTTAGCTCTTTGCGAATGCTTTCTATAGCTCTTTTGTTAATTTCCTCTGTTCCTATGTAATGATTGGTAGGAAAAAAACTTATCTCATCTACTTTTTTCAAAGTTATTTTTTTCAAAGAATCAAGCCATGAGATCTGTTCTATAAAATCACCAAAGAACTCAACTCTCACAATACGTTCCTCTTCAGAAGGAGGGAAGACCTCCACACTATCACCCCTCACTCTAAATGTTCCTCTTTTAAAGTCTATATCATTTCTTGAGTACTGAAGTTTTACTAAATCTCTTAAAAAATGGTTCCTATTCATCTGTGTGTCAGCTTTCACATTTAAAACAAGCTTTTTATAAATATCAGGGCTTCCTAAGCCATAAATACAAGAAACACTTGCAACAATAATCACATCTTCCCTTTCTATTAAAGCACGGGTTGCCGCATGTCTCATACGATCAATCTGATCATTAATGGAAGAATCTTTTTCTATGAAAGTATGAGTGGAAGGAATATAAGCTTCAGGTTGATAATAATCGTAGTAGCTCACAAAGTATTCGACTGCATTTTCAGGAAAAAGGGATTTAAATTCAGCATACAACTGACCTGCTAGAGTTTTGTTATGAACTAAAATCAAAGTAGGCCTTTTAAGTTGCTCTATAACTCCAGCCATAGTGAAAGTTTTTCCCGAACCTGTAACCCCTAACAAAACTTGTTTCTTCTTGTTTTTCTTAAAATTTTCAACCAAAGATTGAATGGCTTGAGGTTGATCTCCACAAGGTTTAAAAGGGGAGTGGATCTTAAACGGCCTCACTTTTTGACCTCCCAAACAGTTGTATCTTTCAGATCTTTAACTAAAATACCTAAATTTGTAAGCTTATTTCTAATTTTGTCAGAAAGAATGTAGTTTTTTTCTTTTCTAGCTTGAAGTCTTTCTTGTATTAACTTTTCAATATTCTGTCTTGAAAGTTCTTTTTGTTTTAAGAGAAAATTATCTAAAAATTGGAGGTACTCATGAGGTTTTCTTTGAAAAAGAGACATAAGTTCCCCTTTTTTCACAAGCCAAGTGTAAAAGGATTTAGTTTTTTTATGGTCCTGAAGTTTGTTAAACTCTCTTATCACTTCAAAAACACGAGCCAAAGCTTCGACTGTGTTAAAATCATCATTAAGAGCATCTTTAAAACCTTTGTCTGCTTTTTCTAAAACAGGATCAAACTTATTTTCATGTGAGCTTTCTTTAGATTCTTTTAAAGCTGAATAAATACGAGCTAATCTATTAATAGCTATATGGATTTGCTTTTCTGAAAAATCAATTACACTTCTATAATGGGAGGATAAAATCATGTATTTATAAACTTCTGAATCATAGGTTCTAAAAAAAACCCTTCCTTTAATGAGGTTTCCTAAAGATTTAGACATTTTTTCACCTTTTAAATCAAGCATGTTATGATGCATCCAATACCTAACAAAAGTTTTTTGAGTGCGTCCTTCGCTTTGAGCAATTTCATTTTCATGATGGGGGAAGATCAGATCTAAGCCTCCACCATGAATATCAATTTCATCACCTAAAAGAGCTTGGCTCATAGTTGAGCACTCAATATGCCATCCAGGACGTCCTCTCCCCCAAGGAGAATCCCAAAAAGGTTCATTTTGTTTTGCTGATTTCCACAACACAAAATCACTAGGATTTTTCTTCCCCTCGCTTATATCAATACGTACACCTCTAGCTAATTCTTCAATTTTCTTATTACTTAATCTGCCGTAATTTCTAAACGCTTTTATGTCATAAAACACATCTTTTCCATGTTCAGTTTTCACAACATAGGCCTTATCTTGTTTGAGCAAATCCTCAATAAAAGAAATGATTTCTCCCATAAACTCTGTAATGCGAGGGTTATGATCATGGGGCTTTAATCCTAAGCACTTATAATCCTCTTCAAAAGCTTTAATGTACTTATCGGCTACCTCTGAAGCTGTTATTTTTTCTTTCTTTGATGCTTCAATGACCTTGTCATCTACATCTGTGTAATTAAACACATAAATGACTTTGTAACCTAGTTCTTCAAGCCAGCTACGTACCATGTTAAAAAACACACTTCCTCTGAAATTACCTACATGAAGATAATCATAAACAGTAGGTCCGCAAACATACATGGTCACTTTTTTTTCTTTAACCGGCCTAAACAACTCTTTTTTTCTTGTTAAACTATTATAAATACTGAGCGACATACTGAGCCTTTGCTTTTAATTTTGAAATCTCAATAAGGGGGACAATTTCTTTAATCTCAAAACCTTGAGGTCTTCCTAAAATGCTTAATCTTAAGGGCATAAAGAGCTTTTTTCCTTTGATTTTAAATGTATTTTGAATCTTTTTTTGTACCTCTAGAAAACTTTCTTTGCTAAAAAATTGTTGGTTAAACCCTGATAGCTCTTCTTTCCAAAAGTAAATGACATTTTTAGTTTCAGGCCAACTTAAAACTTCTTTTGTTAAGTCATCATTTTTATCAAGTTCCAAATTCTCTTTTGTTATGATTTCAAATACCTCATAAACTTGTTGTAAAGTCTGAGTTACAGCTTTGCAGGTGTCGACAAACATTTCAGATCGCAAAACAAATGGCTTATTATTAACGGTTGTTTCATAATAGGAGGGATTTATTTTTTTAAATTCTATATTCTTTATTTCTTTGAAAAAGGGAAGAATTTTTTTTGTAAAAATTTTGTCCTGACTTTCACCTGAATGCCAAAGGTGTTGGCTGTTAAGAAAATTGAGTTTATTAAGATCAAAAACAGCGGGGGAGGCTTGTAGACGTTCTAAAGAAAAACTTTCTATAAGTTCTTTTTTGTCTAATACCTCTTTTCCCTCAGGATGGCTCCAGCCTAAAAGAGCAAGAGTATTGTTTAAAGCTTCTGGCAGATAACCTTTAGAACGCATTTCATGGCAGCTTACAGCCCCATGTCTTTTGCTTAACTTCTGTCGGTTGTCGCCTAGAATTATAGATAGATGGACCCACCGAGGAGGAGTCCAGCCGAAAGCTTCATAGATCATAAGTTGCTTCAAAGTGTTAGAAAGATGTTCTTCTGAACGGAATGCATGAGTTATAGCCATCTTATGATCATCGATAACACAACAAAAATTATAAACAGGCATGCCATTTGAACGTATCAACACAAAATCTCCTACCATATCAGAAGGAAACTTTACTTCTTTTCTAATCTCGTCAAAAAAAGTATAAACCTCTTTTTTTTCTTTTATTTTGAAACGAACCGTATAAAGGCCTCTTTTTTCAGCTTCAGTTTTTGTAATGTTTTGATTTCTGTAAGGACTGACTGCCTGAAATATATCTTTTCTTTCTTTTTGTTTTCTTTTTTGATCTAATATATCTTCGTCAGTCATAAAACAATAATAAGCTTTTTTCTCAGAAATTAACTGATCAGCATAGTTTTGATAGAGTTGACGCCTTTTACTTTGTAAATAAGGCCCCCATTTACCGCCTTTTTCATAACCTTCATTCCAACAAAGCCCTAACCACTTCAAATCTCGCATTTGATCTTTTAAAAACTCTTTTGAACTTCTTTGTTCATCTGTATCCTCAATACGAAGAATATAATTACCTTTTTTCTTTTTAGAAAAAAGGTAATTATAAAGAGCTGTTCTCGCTCCTCCTACATGCAAATAACCTGTAGGACTAGGAGCAAACCTGAGACGTACGGACTTCATAGGATTTTATAATACCATTTCCAAAAATTAATTCGACATTCTTTTAACACATTGTGTCCTGGCTTTTTGATCAAACTCTGTTATAAATTTTTAGAGTGTCTATCAAAAAGTATGTCAAGAAAAAACACTTCTCCATTTACAAAAAATATAAAAAATTTTTTTTGCATACGGTCACGAATATTCTAATCACCTAAGAAAAAACTTCCTGCATTTCCTTTCCATTTTTTAATGACTCTTCCTTTACACATTGTAAAAAAAACATATTCCTATCATGCGTCTATCTAAACCTTTTTTAGTTTTAAATCATGAATTTATTCCGAAGATTTAAAACCTTAGATTATAGTAAATTTCAGGAATAGAGGATGTGCTATTCGTCGAAATGAATTTTTTATAAATATCACTCTAATTAACCTAAATTCGTGACCAAAAATGTACACTACAAAGCTATAATTTCCCATTTTCCATAAAAATCTCAGTTTTCATAGGGGAATTTTCGATTTTTAGATAAAATCACAAAAAATAACTTGCCTTGCATTTTCCTTTGTAGTGTAATATATTACACTATAGGAGGGAGAAATATGAGCTTTATCAGAAGAATAAAAAGAGGAAAGGTAACATATCTTGCAGAAGTAGAGAACAAAAGGGTTGATGGAAAAGTTATCCAAAAGCATATTCGGTACATCGGGAAGGAAGAGAATGGTGAAACTGTAATTTCAATGAGTTCATCTGATCTTGAAATAGAAAAGGTCAAGGTTTATGGTCCTTTGCTTGTTTTAGATAAAATACTAGGGAAATAGATTTGCAAAAATCTCTTGGCCAATACTCCAATGAAATATTAAGCATGGTCTATGCTCACTGTTTAGATTACAAAAGCCTTAGAAAAATGCCAAAATGGTATGAGAGAACAGATTTAAACACTTTGCTAAATTTAGAGGATCTAACCGAAAGTCGTTTGCTTTCTGCTCTAGATTCTTTAGAGAGTGATCCAGAAAATTTACAGAAGAAAATATTTCAAGGTGTTCAGAAAAGGTACAATCTTGAGCTAAAAGGGTTGGTGTACGATGTTACCAATACATACCTTTATGGTAGCAAATGTCAGCTTGGAAAATTAGGAAAGAGTAAGGATGGGAAACGTGGAAATCCTTTGATTCAAATTGGTTTGGTGACAACTCAAAAAGAAGGAATACCAGTGTTTCATAAAACTTTTAGTGGAAACATACACGATAGCAGGACTCTACTAAGTTTATCCGATGGATTTGCAAACTATGGACTAAGTGGAGGAATGTTTGTTTACGACAGAGGCATTTTTTCAGAGAGAAACCTCAATGAAATCAATGATTTGGGCTGGAATACGCTTTGTGGGATTGCTCTCAGAAAAAAAGAGAAGGATTTGATTAGAAAAATGATAAGGCTAGACTCTATTGTTGATGTATCCCATCGCATCAGGTTATCAAGTGGTACCTTGTATGCTCAGAGCATTAATCACAATGTTGGAAAAATCAAAGGACGTTTAGTTGTTTGTTACAATCAAAGGAGAGCTTTAGATATAAGAGAATCTCGTTTGGACGAAATTGCAAACGCACAAATTCTTTTGTCTAAAAATAAAAATATAAAACCAGGTTTGGAAAAATACCTTACTCCAACAGGAAGATTAAGAAGAGATCGGTTGAATTTAGAATCTGAGTTTGATGGTTACTCTTGTATATTTTCTACAAAAAAGATCTCTGCAAAAGATATTGTTAATTTGTACTATAAGAAAGAGATAATTGAAAAATCTTTTAGGACCTTAAAGGGAATAACAAATTTGAGACCAATTCGTCATTGGCTTTACAACAGAGTTCAATCACATGTCTTTATATGCTATTTATCTTGTCTGATACTTTCAATTCTAAAAATGAAGCTTGAAAAGATGCAGATGTCTCCAGAGGAAGCTCTTGAAGAACTCGGTAGCATGTATAATGTCTATCTTTATGACCGAAAAAATAAAACTAGACTTATCAAAACAGTAGCTTTGAATAAAGTTCAAGAAAAAATACTAAGATCTATTGGAAAAAGTCTTGTCAAAAAAACGTCCGTCTGTAGTGTACATTTTTGAGCACGAACTCAGGTAATTAAGCTATCTATCCTCACCTCATAAAGTCATTATTTGTATTGTTACTTACTATGCAAGAAACTTTAAACAGATGATTTTATAAGGTTGTTTTATTATTATTTACATTTTTACGTTCTCCATAAGGTTTATATTTTTTTCAGACTTGAAAACACCTAAAGTTAAAGCTGCAATTCTTCTAGTTGGTAACGTTTCTAGCAGTGTGTGGTGGTAAATTTTTTTTGATCAATTCTTCATAAAAATCATTAAATTTATTGTTATTTCCTATAACTGAGAGTGCAGCTATCTTAAAAACACTTTTCATTTGTGGGCAAAACCTAGACTTCTTAGTTCCATAAGACCTTCCACCACTCATTTTATGTAGCTTTACAAGTCCGCAGTCCACTCCACCAGGAATTACGTTTAAATCGGTGAGGCACTACAACCCTGGCTACAATCTTGATAGCCTTGATAGAACCAATTCCTGGAATGCTACTAAGATTTCTAATATCTTTGTGTTTTTTACTTAGCCTCTTAAACTCTGCTTCATAACGTGCTTTCTCCTCCCCATAAGCACTGATAGCTTTATCTAAGCCTTCTAGAACAAATATATCTCTTCTGCCCGTTTTAATTGAGTCTGCTTCTTAGCATCAAGATGGGAAGCTCGAAACAGAGCTGATCTTTGGTTTTTAACACGAACTCCTCTTTTAACTACATCTTCATACCCACTGACAATCTTACGAAGGTAAATGAATTCATCACCTGAGTGAAAGACTGGTTTCAAAAGGCCAGAGCGTAACAATAAAACAAGTTTTTCAGCATCAATTTTATCAGTTTTAGCCCCTTCACTTAAAAGTCTGTTCCGAAGAGGATCACAGACTATGAGCTCATCAACACTATCCTTTAATTCTGAATACAACCACTGTCGAAGTTGTAGTCTCTTCGATAGTCAATATCTTCTTACCTTTCAGGGTTTTTAAATAGGCACGAAGATTCCCAAGATCTGAAATCGTGTCCATAGTCTTAATATCTTTTGATTTGCCTGTCATCCTTAATGGCCATGTTACTTTGTGCCCAATCTACGGCTATATAGTGATCATACATTTTATTTTCCTCCTTTGTTGGTTTATTTATAAATAAAGTCTTGAAATCCTATTTTACATCTTTTTTTTGCTTTTTCCTTTTTTTCGAGTAAGCCTTCACAAAAATACAGGCTTAATCGAAAAAAAGGGAAAACACCCTTTGAGGCCTTAAAAACCAGGCCAGCTAAAGGGTTTAGAATTTGTCTCAAAAATCACCTCCTTCTGCAAGTACTTTAGGGTCACTATCATGGCTTAAACCAGTGACCTGTCTTTTTGATTTACCGTCGAAAAAAGATTTAGTTACACAGATTTAAGGGTATGATTTTCTAGCTATTTAACAAAGTGGAAAGAAGTGCCAACATCAAGGCAAAACTATTGGTTTTGCACCATATTTAAGAAGGAAAATCGATTCAAGAAACAGCTAGGTATGGTTTTGTATCATCGTCACAGTATCAAATCCTGGTTACAGTCTTTTTTTGTAGACTTTGATTACGAGGGATTGATAGATCGAGAAGGCAGAGGACGCAAGCCTCGTTTGCCAGTGACAGAAACAGAAGAGGAGAACTTTAAAATCAAGTTAGATGAAATTCAAGACAAAAGAGAAGGAGGAAGCATAGGAGCAAAGGGAATACAGGAACTTTTAGCAGATGAATTGTGATAGTTGCTATTCTCTTTCTAGGGTTTATGTTTCTTTAGACCGCCTTAATATTGTATGGATCAGTGGTCGTTCTCTTCATCCTAAAAGTTCATTAAGAAGCTATGGAACAGTTTAAGGAACATTTTCCAGAAGAGGTGGAGAAAATAAAAGAAAAGATTCAGACTCATAAAATAGAGATTTGGTGGCAGGATGAATGCAGAATAAGCTCAGCAAGGTTCTTTGAGCAGGATTTGGGCAAGAAAAGGCACACGGCCTAGAGTTGTGAGGCAAAGACAATTTTTATCCACTTATATTTTTGGAGCAGTTTGTCCGGATAAAGATAAAGGCTGTGCTTGGATTTTACCGGAATGTAATTCAGGGATGATGCAAATTCACTTAGATGAGATATCTAAAAATATTCAAGAAAACTATCATGGAATTGTTTTAATGGACAGAGCCAGTTGGCATACCACAGAGACTTTGATAGTTCCTAAGAATTTATCCCTGATGCCTTTACCTCCTTATAGTCCAGAATTAAATCCCATGGAACAAGTCTGGCAACAATTACGAAGGATCAAATTATCGAATGCATGTTTTAAAAACTATGACCATATAGTGAATACTTGTTGTGAGGCCTGGAATACTTTTTGCGATCAGGAGGGCAGGATTAATCTTGGGGAAAACAACAAGATGAATCAAGCTTGTAAATTAATTTGAACCTATAAATTAAATTGTGTAACTGATTTTTGTCATTTTAAATTTTACCCTCACTTTTTCACTTATTTTAACCCATCAATCGATTCACACAACAAATAGATATACCTGAAATAAACATATCTTATGAAAACTCAACCTCCCCTCAAAAAAAGTTTTTTTAAAATCTCCTAACTGAAGCTTTTCCTTAAGTCAATTTTAAAATTTTAAATTTGAACATAAAAATGTCGAATTAATTTCTGTAATTGGCATAATATTATAAAATAGAAGAAATTTAAAGCCCTAACATGCTTTTAATTTCTTTCTGCTGTTTCAGTTCTTCTTTGCTTGTGACAAGGGTTAATTCATCCATTAAAAGGTTTCTTACCATACTGAGCATTTTACGTTCTCCAAAACTCAACTCTTTATCCACTTTCAATAACATCAGATCCCTTAAAACTTCTGCAATTTCATAAATAGAGCCTGTTTTCACCTTTTCCATATACTCCCTATAACGACGATTCCAAGTTTGCTGATCTACTATTACATTCTTTTGACGAAGAATGTCCATCACTTTGTTTGCATCCGATTTGGAAATGAGATGTCTTAACCCCACAGAATCAGCCTTATCTTGAGGGACCATAATTTTCATTCCTGTATCTAGAATACTGATCATATAAAACACAAGAGTAGTATCCATGACTTTTTTTTCTTCAATACCAACAATTTTACCCACTCCATGTCCTGGATAAACAACATGATCCCCTTTTTTGAAAGTTGTAACAACTTTAAAAGACATAAACAACTCCTTTACTTATGATGAGAACTTTATAGCACAATTGACATTCATTATCAAAAAATCTTATGACATTCCATGTCTTAAAAGGCCTATAAAAGAGCCTGTAAAAAAGTTTTTTACTCTAGAAAATTTACAAAAAAATTGAATTTTTTTTAATCCTCTTCCTCAAAGTATAAAAAAAGCACAAAAGAGGTCTGTATTCCTTCCTCTGTGGTCCAGTATGAGGGTTTAGACTCTTTTTCATTTTGACAACCTCACAGACTATTCTCAGCTTTGTTTTGATACAATAGTGGATTTTTTATAAGGCAAAGCAAATTATACTAGGGCGTGTCCTCATTTGCCCAGACCTTTTTCAAGACCTTAGGCGTGTTGAATATTTATAAAGATTGTAAAAAGCTCATAACAAAGGGAGGTATTATGTTAAGAAAAGTTTTAACAGATTCTATGTGGAAGGATCTGGAAGCTATTATAAGAGAGAAAGGCTGTTATCATTCAGCAAACAATAGAAATGTTATGGAAGCAATTTTATGGAAATTACGTACAGGCAGTCCGTGGCGTGATATTCCTGAACAGTTCTGTCCTTGGAAGAGAGCATATAATCGCTTTAATAGGTGGGCACAAAAAGGGTTATGGAATGATTTTTTTTTACTTTACAAGAAGAAGTTGATACAGAGTGGGTGTCCATCGACGGAAGTTACGTATCGGTTCATCAGCATGCTAGTGGAGCTCGGCGTGGAGAAAGTCGTGCTGTGGGAAAATCTAGAGGTGGATCCACAACAAAAATACACATGGCCTCTGATGCACATGGAAATCCGCTCTGTTTTAAAATCACTGAGAGTGAAGTGCACGACAGTCAAGTTGCAGGTGATTTAATTGATGAGTTTCATAGTGAGTATTTGATTGCTGACAAGGCCTATGACTCGGATGAGATACGAGATAAGGCTCGTAGTAAGAAGATAAAGCCTGTGATACCGAGACGAAAAAATAGCAAAAAGAAAAATAAAGATTTTGATCGTCATATCTATAAATCTCGACATCAGATAGAAAACCTTTTTGCTCGTCTTAAGCATTTTAGAGGTATTGCCACTCGATTTGAAAAGCTTGCTAGAAATTTCAAAGCTATGCTATCTATAGCATGTATGTTTATTTGGCTTAAACTTCAAAGTAAAGGTCCAGTCAAATGAGGACACGCCCTAACCGTGTTTCAAAAGTCCCTTTTTCTAGCAAGATAAAAAGGGGGTTTTTGAAGTGTAGTAAGTACGTATATAATGCTTCCGTTTAGGTTTCCAGTTTTTTCTCCTAGAGGGAATAGAGAGGATGTCCCATTTCTCGGTGGAATTTTAGAGGGCGATTTCATGTTTAAGCGGCCTTTCTTTGTTTTGCAACCATTTTTTCTAAGTTTTCTAACTTCTCTTTTGAGAGTACTGTGTCCTAAAAGCTTTCTTAATGTTAAAGTAAAATGGTTTGTCTTTAGGATAAAAACTTCTTCTTAAGGGTTTGACAAAGAATCTCTTGCTTTTTGCTACTTATACCAATTACAGAAATTAATTTGACATTTTTATGTTCAAATTTAAAATTTTAGAATTAACTTAAGGAAAAGCTTCGGTTAGGAGATTTTAAAAAAACTTCTTTTGAGAGGATGTCCGTAATTCCGTTAGACTTTCAGAAGGGACTTTTTCATAATTAAGCTATCTCCATTTGTTTTTCAAGGTTTATTTTATTTATTTCTTCCATAAATAGAAGTATTTGTTTATGTCCCCTGATAGTGCAAAACTTTTTCTCGACATGTAACAAGGAAGCTGCGACCCATAAGGAGATTTGTCGAGGATTTTTCTTCCAATTCTTCACCCTTCCTGTTTGTTGACGAACGATAGAGAAGGCACTTTCTATTGGGTTCGTAGAGCTTAAAGTCTTTCGTAAAAAAGGAGGAGCTTTTAAATGAAGGACTGTCAATGTTTCTAAATGAGCTTCTTTAAGACTTTCTGAAGCTTCAGAGCTTATTTTTTCGCCTCCTCAAAAAGAATCTGTGGGTTCCCGGAAGTTCTTTTGAGGAGGCGAAAAAACTTACAGGAGTGAGCAGTTACAGTTATTTTTTATTTTCACTGTGAAGAGTTTGGTAATAAAAGAGGAAAAGACTTCCTGCCACCATAGCGTTTAAAGATTCCACTTGAGGGTGAATGGGAATTTTAAGAGCTTTTTTTCTTAAGAGTTTGGGAAGTCCTTGTCCCTCTTCTCCTATAAGAAGTCTTATGTTTTTTTCTAAAGGCTTGTGGTAAAGATTTTTTCCTTTAGGGTCTAAGGTTGTAAGGTGTTTGTTGTCTTTAAGAGTTAGAAGAGAAGGCCCTTGAAAAAGTGGTGCTTTAAGAGCAAGGCCACTGGAGGTTTTGAGACTTTTAGGTAAAAAAGGCCAACTTGATTCTTTTAAAAGAATTACTTTTGACACATAAAAAGCACAACAGTTTCTTAAAAAAGCTCCCAAATTAGAAGGATCCCCTAAAGCACATAGTACTTCTAACCCTTTAGGATCTTTTTTAAGATCAAAAACAGGAATTTGAGGTTGCTCTCCTATAAGAAGAGGAAAGTCTGTGTTGAAGGGATCAAGTTGTCTAAAAAGATATTTTCTTAATTCGTAAGGTTTTAAGAGAGAATTTTTGAAAAACTGAGGTGCGAGTTTTTTATGTTCTTTGGTATAAAGAATTTCTCTTATCAAAGGGGTTTTAAAAAAATCTTCTACAGCTTTTCTTCCTGAAAGAAGAAATTTTTTCTCTTCCTTTTGCCCTTTAGAAGAAAGCAGACGCTTCCATGTTTTAAAATGCGAGCTTTTTTCACTTAAGACATTCATAGATGAGGTGATTTTATCATTTTTTAGTCTAGCTTGTGAGAATAGATTACAGCATGCGTCAATTAAGCCATAACATAATTAAGTTTGATAAACTTAAGGTCTATGGATAAAAAACAGATCCAACATATTTATGAGGAAGCTTTAAGGAAGATTTCAGAAACAAAAGATCCCGACTCTCTTTATCATCATGTGAAAGTGAAGTTTTTAGGTAAAAAGGGAAAGTTTTCTTATCTTATGAGAGGGTTAAAACAGTTGTCCTCAGACCAGCGACCTATCTTTGGACAGCTTGTGAATCAAAAGAAGAAAGATTTACAAGAGGCCTATGAGAGGAAATTAACAGAGTTAAAGGAACGAAAACTTTCAGAACAACTTGAAGAAGAAAAGCTTGATTTATTTTTACCGGGAGCGAAAAAAGAACTAGGGGCTTTACATCCACTTTCTTTAGTTACTTATGAAATGATTGAAATTTTATCTCGCCTAGGTTTTTCTGTAAGAGAAGGGCCTTTGGTGGAAAGGGATTGGTACAATTTTGAAGCTTTGAATTTTCCGCCTCATCATCCCTCCCGTGATATGCAGGACACTTTTTATGTTAAAAGTGACAGGAAAGAAAACTTTGTTTTAAGAACACAAACAAGTCCTGTTCAGATTCATACTATGGAAAAAGAATCTTTACCCTTGAGGATTTTATCTCCAGGGCCTGTGTTTCGTTGTGATTCTGATATAACTCACTCGCCTAACTTTTTTCAAGTTGAAGGTTTATGGGTGGATCAAAAAGTATCTATGTCGGATCTAAAAGGTGTGATCTCTTATTTTGCAAAAGCTTTTTTTAGTGACAAGACAAAAGTGCGATTTCGTCCTAGTTTTTTTCCTTTTACAGAGCCTTCTGCTGAAGTGGATTGCTCTTGTCCTATTTGTGATTTTAAGGGATGTCGAATCTGCTCTTATTTAGGGTGGATTGAAATTGCAGGTAGCGGTTTGGTTCATCCAAAGGTGTTTGAATCCGTTCGCATTGATCCCAAAAAATGGCAAGGTTTTGCTTTTGGTTTTGGAGTGGAACGTATGGCAATGATTAAATATGGAATTAGTGACATTCGTCTTTTTAATGAAAATGATTTGAGATTCTTAGGGCAGTTTGTATGAAGATTTCTTTGAAGTGGTTGGAAGGTTTTTTTTCCTCTCCTTTTGAATTAGAACCTCAAGTTATAGCTCAAAAGTTAACTCAAGCAGGGCTTGAAGTAGAGGAGGGTGGAAAGCAAGAGTTTGAAGAGTATGTGCTTGTGGGTCAGATTGTAGAGCTTCAGAAACATCCTCAGGCTGATAGACTCACTCTATGTCAGGTAGATGTGGGGAAGAAAAATCTTTTATCTATTGTGTGTGGGGCTAAAAACCATAGAAAACAAGACAAAGTGATAGTGGCTTTGGAGGGAGCTTGTCTACCGGGGGATTTTAAAATTAAGAAGACCAAAATTAGAGGTGAGATAAGTTATGGTATGCTTTGTTCTCAAAAAGAGTTGGGCTTAGATGGAGAAAAAGAAGAAGGTATATGGATTTTGGATTCTAAAACTCCTGTGGGAGCGAAGTTATTTGAAGTCTTAAAAAAAACCCAAGATAGATGCTTCGATATGAATGTGACTCCTAACCGATCTGATTGTTTAAGTCATTATGGTTTAGCAAGAGAGTTATCAAGCCTTTTAGGAAAACCTCTTAAACCTATAAAGGACATAAAACTTTCTGGTAAAGTTAAAGAAAGAATCAGTGTAAAGGTCAAGCAAGTTCAACTTTGTCCTCGTTATACAGGGCGTTCTATTTCAGGGGTGCAAATCAAAAGAAGTCCTGAGTGGCTACAGAAAAAATTGAAAACCGTAGGACTTAAATCTATTAATAATGTAGTTGATATTACAAACTATGTTATGTTTGATAGAGGGCAACCCCTCCATGCTTTTGATTCTGATCTGATAGATAAGAACTTGATTCAGGTGGAATTAGCTGAAAGGAAGGAGAGATTTAGAACACTTTTTGGGGATGAGCTTTGTTGTGATGGAAGTGAACTTGTCATTCGTGATGGTAAAAAAATTGTAGCTTTAGCTGGAATTATAGGCGGTGAAAACTCTGGCGTGACAGAGAGTACAAAAAACATTTTTTTAGAAAGTGCTTTTTTTAATTTAGAGACTGTAAGGAAAACCTCTCGTAAGTATGGTCTTGAAACAGACTCTTCTTATCGCTTTACAAGAGGAGTTGATTGTGAAGGAGTTCTTTTAGCTTTAAATCTTGCTACGCAAATGATTTTAGATATAGCAGGTGGTGAAACAACAAAAGAAGCTTTAGATGTTTATCCTCAACCTGCAAAACCTCAATCCTTTAAAGTATCACTCAACGGGATTCTTCAACGTCTGTCTTATGATATATCCGCTTTTGAATTTGAAAAACTTATGAAAAGTTTAAATTGTAAGTGTAAGAAGCTTAAGAACGATCATTATGAAATCACACCTCCTCTTTATAGACAAGATCTCCAGCTTGAAGAGGATGTTTTAGAAGAATGTGCTAGATTGAAAGGTTATGATAGAATTCCTGAAACTCTTCCCTCAATGTCCCATCCTCCTCAGAAAACAGAGAATTCCTTTGTCTTGAAAAAAGAGTTAAAAGAAATTTTCTCTCGTCAAGGTTGTCTGGAGGCTGTTAATTATCACTTTACAAATAAATCGTTTCAAGATGATCTTTTAAAGGAAGGTTATGAAGGAGAAGAAATACTTATAGAAAATCCTCTTAACGAACACTTTAATGTGATGAGAAAAAGCCTTCTCCCTCATCTTTTTAAAAACATGCTCTATAACATTCGCTATGGTAATCATAAGGGAAGACTTTTTGAAGTAGGAACTGTGTTTCAAGGTTTAGAAAAAGAAAAGTCCCATTTAGGTTGCAGTTTTTGGGGACAAAAAGATAACCTTTGGTCAAAAGAGTCAGAGAGACAAGTGATTTATGATTTAAAAACTGTTTTTGAAAATTGGTTCCTAACCTGGAACCCTAAATTTTTTAAATTAAAAGAGTTTCAAAAGGGTTTGCCTCCTTGTTTGATACACCCTTATCAAGCTTTAGAGGTTTTCTTTAAAGGAAACCCCATAGGGTTTTTAGGGACCCTTCATCCTTCTCTTAAACAGAAGTATAAAATAAAAGAGAGTGTGGCTTTGGCTGAAGTGGAGCTTGTGATGGAGGAAGAAGAGCTTTCTTCTTTGAAAAGAAAGCAATTTCAAACAGTTTCTAAGTTTCCTTCTGTAAATAGAGATCTATCTTTTGTGGTAGGCAGGAAAGTATCGGCTTTAGAGATTCAAAATGAGATTAAAAAACAAGCAGGTCGCCTTTTAAAATCTATAGAGATTTTTGACTCTTACCCTCTTGAGAATAGTTTGCTTTCTTTATCTTTCCGAATGGTTTTTCAAGATGAAAAGGGAACTTTATCTGAAGAACAGCTGAGCTTGCTTCAAGAAAATCTTATTTCGTCTGTAAGTAAAAAATTAAACATTTCGATTCGTAAATAAATTATAGTTGTCGAACTTTGGTTTTTGGATTTCTTAAGTTTCTCTTTCTAGAAAAACAAAGTATTCATCAGAAGATTCAGATGGAAACACTACAAAAGGAATCTATTTTTTCCCATCTACTTTTGATTTCAAAGAGCATTTGTTGTCAGAGTTTTTATCATAAGATTCATTTTTTTTGTAATTTTTATGACAAGGATTTTTTGAATCAATCACTTTAAGAGCTTTATTACGATGATTAAGAGTTTTTATATTTTCATGATGGGTCTCCACACTATCATAATGATGGTCTCTGAGCTTATCTCCTCCATAGCAAAAATAAAACAAGCTTATAAATACTGAAATCATTGTAGTAAAGATGGCTTTAGTTCCATGTCTTTTCATAGTTAAATCTCTGTTTTTACTCCTCTTTTATAGGATAAGCATATTTTGTTCCAAAAACCATCCTTTTCTAATAGCTTGTTTTTCTGTAACTGCTCACTCTCGTAAGTTTTTATTTAAAGCCATAGAGATGGCTTCTAAAGAAGAATATCCTCTATTTCTCATTGTTTTAACATAGCTGGTAATACGAGAAAAATATTTCGCCATTTCTTCTGTTCTGAAACACCCTGACACTTTCTTTTTCACCTTAGTCATTCTTAGATCTCTTTCAACTCTGTTATTAGTAGGATCTACGTTCTTTCTTTTAGCAAAATACAGTATTTCTGCTTCATACTTTTTAAATCGCAGCCAAAGGTTCTGAGCTTGTGTATGCTTTATTTGTCCTTTCTTGCCATTTTTCTTAGGAAATTCTGGAAGCTCTTTTAAGCCTTTTGTAAGAATACTCCTATACCTTCCTGAAATCTGTTAATTTTGGTACTAGGTTTCAGGACTAAGAGCCTGTTTTTTTTCAACAGAATACTCCTGATAAATCATAAGAACGAGTTAATTTAGTCTCATTGAGTTTTTCTGGAGAACTTATAACACACTATTTTTATAGGTCTTTTTAAAGCTATGTTTTTCATAGGCTCTGTTTTTGGATTGAAATTTGATCCTGTCGTTAAGAGTTTTGAGCCATCAACAGGGAGTTGACAAAGCCCCTAAAACATAGTTCAATTTGAACTATGTCTTATAGGTATGAAGAGAAAAGAAATGGAAGCATCTATGTATATGAGATAAGCAGCTACTGGGACAAAGAAAAAAAACAATCTCGTCAGAGAAGAGTTTATTTGGGCAAGAAGAATCAATCTACGGGGAAGCTTGAAGCCAAGTTGAACAAACATCCTATAGGTTCTGTAGGTGTTGGGGGGTGCATCTTTTGCGAGAGATCAGCAAGCAATTAAATTTAGTGAAGGTGTTAAAGAAAGTTTTTCCGAAAGAATATGAGAAGGTTCTTTATTTGTCTTTTTTTAAAGTGATTAGGGGGGAAGCTTATTATCTTTATCCGTATTGGTGTCAAGAATCCTTTGTTTCTTCCAAGAATTGTCTTAATTCACCGGACATAAGTAATTTTCTTTTATCTATAGGTTTAGACGAGCAGAGAGTGGAGAGATTTTTTATGGAGTGGGTTGGTGTACACAGAGAAAGCTCCAGAGTTTTTATGTTTGATATTACATCTATATCTTCTTATGGTGTTAAGAATGAGTTTTTAGAAAGGGGTTATAATCGAGATGGTGAGTTTTTGGATCAAGTCAATTTAGGAGTTTTAAGTCAGAGCAAGGAAAGTTTAGGCAAAGGAAATTCAAGCCTTCCTTTGGGTTATCGATTGTATCCGGGCAGTATTACTGATGTTGTGTCATTAAGGAGCGTGTTACAGTTAGCCAAGGAATACAATTTAGATTTGAAGTGTTTTGTTTTAGATAAAGGGTTTTACAGCCAAGAAAACATAAAAGATTTAAACAGGGAGGCTTCATCGTATATCGTCCCTATGAGCTTTAGTACGAGTCTATCCCATGCTTTATTGGGATCTGTGAGTAAGGAGTTGATTCAATTCCCTCTTCGTTTGTATTCCGTGGTCAAGTTTATTCTTACTGCAAACGAGAAATTAAAATTGGAAAGACTCGTTGTATGGCTCATATATATTTGGATGAAAAGAGAAGGGTGTCTAAAAAAAATGAAATGCTATTGAAGTTGGATTATTTTGAGCGAAGATTTTCTAAGAAGAAGTTTAGGACAAAGAAAGAGTGCGATGAGTGCATAGCAGAAACCTTAAAGAGTGCCAAGAAGCGCTTTACAGTTGTCAAGAAAAAGGGGGGTTTTTTTATTTTGAGAGATTTGGATTATATTAAAAAGCAGATGCGAAAAATGGGTGTGTTGATTTTACTTACCGATTGCGATCAAAAGCTTTCAAAAGATGAGATCTTAGAGTTGTATAGAAACAAAGATAGCATTGAAAAGATTTTTTTGTCTTTCAAGCATGATATAAATGAAAAGCGAGCGAGGACTCATTCGCTACAAACCATGAGAGGAAGTTTATTTATTAACTTTATAGCTTTAATTTTAATCTCTCACATAAACAATGTGATGAAAGAAAAGAATCTGTACAAGAAATTTTCAAAAACAGAGGTCTATAAAATTTTAGACAAATTAAAGTTCTATAAATTGGCCACAGGACAAACAAGATTAGGAGAGTTGTCCGGTAAGCAAAAGAGCCTTTATAAAGCTTTTAATGTGACTCGGGAAATCCCACACAGCTTTAAGTTGTAAAATCCCCTCTGACTAATGCGACGCATTACGAGGGCCGAATAAAAACCTAGTACCAAAATTAACAGATTTCAGGATATATCGGAGAGATGAAGAGAAAGAACTTTTTTTTAAACCCGGGAAAAAACTTAAATGACATCTATTTTAGCTTACTGCATTGAGATATTAGAAACCGAACTTTCCTCTCCTTTTATGGATAATGAGTTGGAGTTTTGCTTGAGAGATTTTGAGGAAGGGATGAGGTAAAAAAACCGCATGAAAGTGAAATGAAATGAAATGAAAGTGTACTTTCATTTGGAACATTTGGAAAAAGGAACTTTATTTCACAAGTAAGTGCAATTCATTGAAATAATTGAGTTTTCAGTACCCACACCCTCTGTCTCTTCGATCAACTACCCGTGACTTCGCATTTCCTCCCCTCCATACTGTTAGGCGAGCGGTGTCACGGCTAGCTTGAAGACAGGGGTGTGGTACATAAAGGGAATGAAGCAGACATTTAAAGCCAAAAAAATATGGGATGCTTTACCTAATCAAATGAGAATAAAAATACTCAACAATGTATATTGTGTGAATTGTAAAGGTATGGTGAGTATAGCTACAGAAAAAATGAATATCAAAGAAATGAATTTAATTATCCGTGGAAATTGCACTTCTTGTAATCATGAGGTTTGCAGGGTTGTAGAATCTGATTTTTTTACTTCTACAAACCAATCTTGAAACTCCTTTGCTACAGATTAATAGATTTGGCTCCTCAAAAGAATCTGTGGGTTCCCGGGAGGAGCCGAAAAAAATAAAGATCCAGCATTATTAAATGTAACCTTTGAACCTTTTTTCTGAATAACTTCTAAGTTTTCTAGTAACTGCAATATATTTCTTTTGTTATAGGTTATCAGTGAATTGCAGTTAGGCTCTACTAAACTGGAACATTAATTTTTCAAGTGTAGTGATGAGGGACTCATAAGGGTTGTATGAATCCCTGATCTATTATTGTTGTTGCATTTTATACAAATAAAAAGAAGCATGGACGGCCTCTGAAATATGAGAAGGAATTTTATTGGTTTCATCAAATAGATTCTCATTATATAAAGTTCCTGATTCTAAGAGTCTTACTGTATAAGTAGTAGAGTCAGATTTTTTTTCTATAAGACCTTGAATGACTTGAATATTCTCGTCTGTAATCTGAGGATCGCTTGGGATGAACTCTTGATAATTGTAAAGACTATTATAGGGTGGTTCAGTAATAGATTGACTATAATCATCAAGAAGATTCTTCATATCGTCTTTCAAACTAGGAAGAACAATATGAGAAGCAACTCCTTTGCCATTTAAAAATTCACCGTTAGGATTAAAATAAAAATCTGTTGTTATTTTAGCAGTGTATTTACTGTTTAAATTTTCCATGAGTTCAGAGGAATAGTCTTGATGTGACAACAATCTTTCAAAAGGTTTCATTTGTTGCACAGTAAATTTTCCAAAAGTAAAAGGGCTTCCCACAATCAAGGCTCGTCTATGATCCTTAAGAGCCCCTGTTACAACCTCACTAGAACTAGCAGATTTACTGTTTATAAGAACTGTTAAAGGTCCTGTCCACTTTTTATGAGTATTTACAGCTTCAGAGTAACTGGTACCTCCAAAGCCTTTTCTTATTACAATTAACCCATTCTCAATAAAGAGAGCTACAGTTGACATAGCCTCACTTAATAGACCTCCTGGGTTGGAAGTCAAGTCAATAATTAGAGATTGAACTTCTTTAGATTTTGCTAAATCAATGGTTTGTTCTATTTTTTTATGAACATTCATAGGAAAGCTAAAGACCTTTATAACTCCTACTTTAAGAGTATTTGTCTTACCTGTTTGTGAATTAGTTTCCTCTATTTCAAAAATAGATAAAGGAGTGTATATGTTTTTTTGAATTTGTTTTCTAATGATTTTTAACTCTTCTTCTAAATCTTTGTCACCTCTTTTAATTCTAAGTTCAACTGGAGTGTTTGTGGAACCCCTTATGTTATCTATAATTTCTTCTATGCTTAACCCTTGTACAGGAATCCAAGCACTATTTGGAGTACTTTTAATATGTGTTATAGAATCTCCAACATTGAGTCCGACCTCTTCTGCAGGTCCTTCTGGAAAAACAAAATCAATTTTTACTCTATCATAACCAGTTACAAAGCGATCTAATTTTACACCTATACCAGCAAAAGAACCAGTCAGGCTATCTTTAAAATGACTATCTAGAAAGAAAGCATTATATTTGTTAACAAAAGGATAAAAGGCTTCTAAGAAAATTTCATAAACAAAGGTCTTAAATTCACTACCTAGTTCGTCTACATTTAATGCGGATAAAGAAGTTAAGTGGGTCTTTTCTAAAAATTTTATATTAGATGCACTCAAGAAGTTAAGCTTTTCTATAAATTGAAGGTCGTGTACACTTAGAAAATAAGAGATTAAATTTTCTCTTTGCCTTTGGGTTTCATACTTAAAATTTTCTGTATTGAGCATGAGTTTAAATTTATTTACAGCTATGGCCCTTTGCTCTGAAATAGTAGAAGGGTTTTGTTTCATATTATTTTCTTCAAGTTGTGTGCTTATTTCTTTGATTTGAATTTCTGAAAGTTTATAGCTGTCTTTGGTTTCTTCAAAATCAAGTTTCATAAAACTTTCCAAGTCATTGTATCTTTTTTTATACATTAATAGGCTTTTTGCATAAAAAGATACAATTTTTTTACACATAGATTTTGTAAATAGACGTGTGGAGTTATCTAGAAAAGAAAGCTGTGTATGAAACTCTTTAATATCTGATTCAAGAAAAATAACATCATAGGAATTAAAAACCTTCAAGTAAAAGTTTTTCAAAGAAGATAAGGCCTTCTTCCTTTTTTCTTGCTTTCTTTTTATGAACTCTCTAATGGACTCCATATCTTTTAAAATGATGTCTTTATGAGTAAATAAAATTTCAATGAGCATATTCGTTTTTTGATTTTTTCCAACAGAAGAATTCTTTAGCATTACTTCTTGGGATGAAAGAGGAGGGGTTGATATATTTGAAAGAGGTATAAAAGAGCGATTTAAAATTTGCATTAATTCATTGAGAATATTTTTTTCAGATAGAATTTTTTGAGCAAATATATTAAAGTTTTCAAAGTCACCTTTCTTAAAATCAATTTCTTCTTTTCTTGAAATAATTTCAAGAAAAGAAGAAATAATAAAAGGCTTTTCTCCTTGGAAATGAACATCTTGACTTTTTTTATGGATGCGAGAACTCCAATAAGTAGTAGCTTCAGGTTGATACAGCAATTCATTGAGGTATAACATGGAATCTATAAAATCATTAGTAAGCTGACAATTAAGGAGAGGAGAAAGTTCTTTTAATTCGTAAGATTTAGATTTTACTTCTTTTAACTTTTGAGTTACAACTCCATTCTGAAAGCTTAAAAAACTGGCCAAAGAGAGTATAGAAGTCTCAAAAATTAAATCAGAAAGGTTTTGTTTTAAAGGTGCTAGATTCTTTTCTTGTTTTTTATATAAATTAAATTTCATATGAAGGTGAATTTTGATAATTTCATTCCCATCTTTATCTATTTCTTTTGATGATGAGGAGAATTGAATTTCAACATTTTTATAAAAAGGTTCGTCGTTGTTGTAAGAGTAAAGTTTATTATGAGAGACAGATCCCATGATAAACTTTCTCAACATATTTGTACGTTTATATTTTTGATCTTGATAGAAAGGCTTTTTTCTTATATATTTTAAGTACGTGTCAAGCTCTTTTTCTGTCAAAGGTCTTTGTACTTTATCATATATATGATAAAGTAGGGTTTTTTCTAACATTTCAAATTCATGTTTTAATAAATTTTCTGAAAGATCTGTGATTTCCTTTTGAGTATGAACAGGAGGATGTATATAAAAGTTTAAGCCTAATTTTACATTATTTATTATTTGCCATGCGGCTTCCTCTATAGATTCTTCTACTATAGTACTAATAGGAATGAAAGAAATGTCATTTTCTTCTTGACCCCCTTTAAAATAGTATATTAGCCTTAAGGGTTTCTCAATACTTTTAAAGTTTTTATTGCTGGAACTATCAAAACCGATTTCGTAGAAATAGTGATTGACCAGTGATTTAGTTTGAAGATCAAATTTAGGAATGAAAAGAATGTCTTTTTTGAAACTTTTAATAATGAGAGTTCCATCTTGTTCAATAGAGGTTATCTCATTTCGCTTTGCTTTCTTTTGTAATGCTTTTGAACCAAAGGGACTTGAATTAGAAGGTATGATTTCTGAATGGATGCGAACGGGTACCCCTTTCTTTACTTTAGAGAAATTATCGAAAGGAAAACTGTAGCTCTTCAAAGGTAAGATTAAAACCAATAAAATAATGAGTTTAAAGTTTTTCATTTTTTGCCTCCTTTGTTTGTAAATATTTTTCCATGTTTGTTTTGGGTTTCTTCTTTCATTGAATCCAGATATCCATAAACTGCTCATGATAGTGGGGAGTTTTTTGGGCTGTGATAGTATGAGTAAAATGGTAGGGTTTAACAAGAAAATTAGTAAGTGATGCTTTGAATAATGGCTTCATTATGTAAATCTCCTTAAGCTTTAGTCCGTCTTTTTATTAAGATTTTCTTGCTTAATTTGAGGCATAATATATTAAAAAGATTAAATGATCAATAAATTTTTTCTTTTTGTAAAAAATACAAAGAAAAGGCATTTTTGTACATTTTTATGGACTTTTTTAAGATATTCTTTCATAGTTCAATACATGAACTTTACTACTCTTTTTGAAAACCAAAGGTACCTGTTCCATCAAAATGTTATACAAAATTTTCATTATCGCCAAAATAGTCTTGAAAAGTTGAAGAAAGTCATTCAAAGGAACGAAAAAGCTATTATTGACTGTCTTCATAAGGACTTACAAAAGCCAAAAGTTGAATCTCTTTCTGGTGAAGTTTATTTTCTCTTAGAGGAGATTCGCTTTGCTCAAAAAAATCTTAAGCTTTGGATGAATTCAAAAAAAGTAAGAACCCCTCTTTTCTTATGGAGGACTAAAAGCTATGAAGTCCATTGTCCTTTAGGTGTTATTCTTATCATAAGCCCTTGGAATTATCCCTTTCGCTTATCTCTAAGCCCTCTTATAGGGGCTTTGTCAGCAGGAAACTGTGCTGTTCTTAAAACTTCTGAGCATTCCCCTCACTCATCCCAATTGTTGTATGAGATGATTTCAGAAGCTTTTTCCAAAAATCATGTAGCTGTTGTCAAAGGAGGAATTCAAGAATCTCAGAAGCTTTTAGAGCACCCTTTTGATCATATTTTCTTTACGGGAAATCCTCAAGTTGGAAAACTTGTACTAAAAGCTGCAAGCCAAAACCTCTCCCCAGTTACTTTAGAGTTAGGAGGCGTAAACCCTTCCATGGTTCACAGAGATGCTCATTTAAAATCTGCAGTTTCACGATTGGCTTGGAGTAAGTTCCTCAATAATGGTCAGACCTGCCTTGCTCCTAATTTTGTCTGTATTCATAAAGATGTACGTGATGAGTTTTTAAAAAAATTAAAATCTACTTTGAAGCAATGGTTTGGACAAAAGCCAGAAGAAAGTTGTTCTCTTTCACGAATTGTTAACCGTAAACATTTTCAAAGACTTCAAAACTATTTAAAACATCAAGAGGTTTATTATGGAGGTAATCAAAATGAAGAAAAGCTTTTTTTAGAACCTACTTTGATTTTAAACCCTTCTTGGGAAAGCCCCTGTATTCATGAAGAAATTTTCGGTCCTATACTTCCTATTTTAGAATACACTGATTTTCAAAAAACTTTTGATATGATTAAGTTACAAGGTGAACCTCTCACATCTTATTTGTTTTCAAGAGATAAGAAAATTCAAAATCAATTCATTAAAGAACTAAAATGTGGAAGTTGTGTTATCAATGATGCTGTTTTGCATGCAAATAACTTTCATCTTCCTTTTGGAGGAGTTAAAAATAGCGGATGGGGAGCCTACCATGGGCGACATAGTTTTGAAACTTTCAGCCATAAAAAGGCTGTTATGAAGCAATTGAGCTATTATGATTTTGAGGCCCGTTATCCTCCCTATACAGAAGAAAAGGTTAAGTTTTTAAAAAGGATTTATAAAAATTTTAGATTTTAATTTAAGGAGGTTTTTATGGTGCAGGTTGATATTTTTTGGTCTTATGGTTTAGCTTCAGGTTTAACTTTATCAGCGACTGAATTCTTAAAAAATACAAATAATGTTTGGTCTAACCCTTACTTTCCTAAAATTCTTATGTGGCTTAGTTTTTTGTTTGCACCTTCAGGAGTGTATTTGTTATGGGAGTTTCCCAGTTGGGAAACTATGTTTGTAGCTTCTGGTCATAAAAGCATTCCTTCTTGGCTTGTATTTTTATTTGCTTCAACCAATTCTGCTCTTGGAGTCTTGGGTTATTATGTGACTTATCGTCTCATTCGTTCTGGAAGAATGTTTTTAGCTAAGCTACAAGTGATAGGAAGTCACTTTTGTATGTTTTTTATTTTATTTTTCGGTTGGGATGGAACTGGTTTCCAAAGGTTTACTTACACAGGAACTTATGAAGAGTTTATTTCTGGGGTAAAGAAACCTTGGGTGGATTTTTTTAGCTCCCCTGTATTTTATACACTTCTTGTGATGGCTTTATTTCTTGTACCTACTTATTTTTATTTAGTAATGAAATGGAGGACTGTTCAAAAGCTATAAAAGGTTATAAAAAATGAAATAAAACTGCAGTGCGTCTAAAAAAGTTATTTTTTCACCCTTTATTTATGAATTCTAAAATAAAAAGCCTTGATTAGACAAAATTCAAACATCAGTACATTAATCTGAATAAAAGATTAGATAAAAAACCTTCTTTTAGATCTTAAGATGAGCTTAATTTTAGCTTAACTGAAGTTTTAGTTGTTAGCTTTTTTCATCTCTTTCATACTGTCAAAGATAGGTTATATCGTAAGTTATGTTTGAGTTTTTAATGTCGATCTGTCTTGAAGAGAGTTTTAAGAACTTAAATAAAATCACGATAAATAAAAATAAAATCAATAAAAAACTAAGTTAAGAGGAACATATTATGAAACAACTTATCATTATAATACTTTTTTTCTCTAGTCCTATGCTTTTGGCTTCGCATAGCAAGGATTCTGAAAAAAAGTGTTGCGACAAGCACAATGAATATAAAATCACAATCGTCAATCTTACAAAGGGGCAGCCCATCACTCCACCCCTTGTGGCTGTTCATACACAAGACAGTCAAATATTTCACTTAGGACAAGAAGCTTCTTCCGGTCTTAAGGAGTTATCTCAAGATGGAGGCACAAGCAAACTTCGTAATGAACTTAGAGCAAACTCAAAGTCATTCGCATCCAAGAAGGAGAAGGTATTATTTTACCTGGACAAAAAGCAGAAATTAAAATTCGAGTTGTAGCTGACAGTTCTCGCTTTAATAAGGTATCTGTCGTAGCTATGTTGGCTCGAACAAATGATGCTTTTTTAGCTATCAAAGCCCCTCTCTCTTTTGGAAAAGATAAAGTCATTTATCTAGCTTCTGTTTATGACAGTGGAGCTGAACTCAATACAGAACTTTGTCGTCATATTCCAGCTCCTCCCTGCAATAAGCCAGGAGTTGGCACACAAGGAGGAGAAGGATTTATTCACCCTCACCCCGGGCTTCTGAACATAGGTGACCTAAAGCCTCTAAGAGATGCTTTTGCTTCAAAAGTAGCAAAAGTTATTATTGAAAGAGTACGAAAAATTTCTTACTGATTTAACCTACGAGCCTCTTTTATAAAAGAGGCTCAACGTAATTATGATTATATTCATAAACGGCATAAAAGGCTAACCAGTTCATATAGTGCTTCCGTTTAAGTTTTCAGGTTTTTTCTCTAAAGAATCGACCGGAAAATCTAAGCGTATTCACTATATATGAAAATTCAATGAGTTTTTATATCCCTTCTTAACGCATTCCAGCCTACTTTTTTTAAAAAATGAATTCGGATTCATTATAGGTTATTTTTATAAAAAGGAGTTGAAAGAGCTTCTCTAAAAAACTAGAATTTTTTAGATCAAATGATGTATGAAAGAACCATAAGGTTTAACTTTCTTAAGAAGAGTGGCGATAAAATTAACAAGAAAACTTTTTATGAGCTTATTTAAAAAAAATCAAAATTATTATGCTTGAAGTTTACATTCATAAAATCTCCAATCTTCAAAAAAATGAAAAGTTCTATAAGAGCTGTCTCACAAAAGAGGAGTTAGAAAGGTTTTCAAAAATGAAGAATAAAAAAATATCTATGAGTTATCTTTGTTGTAGGGGAAGGTTAAAGGAATTATTATCTGAAAAGACAAAAATTAAAGCTTATAATTTAAAACTTCAATACAACAAATATGGAAAACCAAGTTTGAAAAATTTTGACAAGTATTATTTTAACTTATCTCACTCTCGTAACATTTGTAGTATTGCCTATAGCTTCTTATCACCTGTAGGTGTAGATGTTGAATATAAAAATTTTGAGCGTTCTGTTGATCTGATGGCAAAAAGAATCTTTAGTTTACAGGAAAAAAATCATTACAAAAAACTTGTTTCCAAAGAAAGTCAATGTCATTATTTTTTTGAAAGATGGACTTTAAAGGAATCTATTAGTAAAGCTATAGGGAAAGGAATGTCAATTTCTTTTGACAAGATAGATCCTAAAAGAAGAAATAATTTTTTTACTATTGATTGTGAAGGAATCTGGAATTCAAAGCATGTTGATTTTGACAAAGATTATCTCTTGTCTGTAACTTCAAAAAACATTAAACCAATGAAAATTATTATTTGACTTAAATTTTTCGTTTGAATTGATGGCAATTCCACTCTTTTTAAAAAAAAAGATAGCCAAACTAAAAACTTTATTGTAGAGTTTTGAAAGACTTTTTTTAATTGAATTTTTTGTACTGAGTTTTGTATCAATTTATAAATTTTGGCTCCTTCCGGAAATCTGTGGGTGAAAAGTAGCTAGAAATCCCCCAAAAAGGCTCATATTAATCAAAGCAAGAGTTAAGACATCCTATCTTGTATTTTTGAGTTCTTTGAGGCCCTTACTGGCCTCTATCACCTCCGGTGATTGAACTCAAAAACATTCATTTTATTTGCTTTTATTTGCTGTGTTACATTAAAATTTTAAAAAAGAAGCACCTACTTCCCAGATGCCTTAAAATGTTATTCAAAAAAAAAAAAAAGGAGGGAAGAGATGCTTTTGAAGACTATACTAAATGATTGTTTAAGATGGAAGTCTTTTGTATACGGAGACATTTATTTTTCAAAAGATAGAAAGTCAATTAATGTTCCTATTAAGGCTCGTAAAAATGGCCAAGCTTTTTGTAGTGTTTGTAAGAAGCCCTGTTCAGTGTATGACAGCAGTAAATCATCACGGGACTTTGAATCCCTTCCTATTTTAAGTTACAGGGTGTTTTTTGTTTATTTTGTAAGAAGAGTTAATTGTCCTTGCTGTGGGGTAAAAGTTGAGTATTTACCTTGGGCCGATGGTAAGAAGAGTTTAACGATCTTTTACATGAAGTATTTAGCAGACTGGTGTCGTCACCTGTCTTGGAAAGAGGTTTCTTGTAAGTTTCATGTCAGTTGGAATCAGGTCTATGCTTCGGTAGAATGGGTCGTAGAATATGGTTTAAAACAAAGGGTTTTAAAGGGAATACAAGCTATAGGTGTAGATGAAATACAATGGAAAAAGAACCATCAGTATCTCACCTTAGTCTATGAAATAAGCAAAACCCGTGTACGCTTGTTGTGGATAGGAGAGAAACGAACAGAAAAGAGTTTTAGAAAATTCTTTGATTTACTAGGAGAGAAGTCAAAAGAGATATGGTTTGTGTGCTCTGATATGTGGAAGCCTTATTTAAAAGTCATAAAGGAGAGGGCAAGTGGAGCTTTACACATATTAGATCGGTTTCATATCGTAGCAAGACTCAATAAGGCTTTAGACGAAGTGAGAGCTTCAGAACACAAAAAAATGAAAGAAGACGGGTATGAACCCCTTTTAACAAAAGCTAGATGGCCCTTGTTAAAAAATGCAGAAAATTTAAAATCTTATGAAAAAGTAAAATTAAGGCATTTAATACAGTACAATTTAAAAAGTATCCTCTGTTATCTTTTAAAAGAAGACTTCCGACAGTTATGGACCTATGTTTCACCAACTTGGGCTGGTAAATTTATAGACAGTTGGACGAGACGAGTCATGCTTTCAAAAATTGAACCTATGAAAAGAGAGCAAAAACCATACGAAGACATAAAACTCTTATCCTTAATTACTTCAAGGCTAAAAAAACCTTCTCCTCAGGGATTGTAGAGGGTTTAAACAACAAAGTAAAACTCACTATGAGAAAATCTTACGGCTTTAGAACCTCTAAAGCTATAAAAATCGCCTTATATCATAACCTTGGAAAACTGCCAGAACCTCCAGGAACCCACAGATTCTTTTGAGGAGGCTAATTTTTTGTTGTAGGTTTTTCTTGAGAATACCTAGAAACAAATTCTTTTACTTTTTTAAAAAACATTCTTTCTTCAGTAATGAAGATTTGCTCCTCAACTTTATTTTTCTGTAAAAAGCAAAAAGAGGTATTTTTTAGAATTGTTGGGCGTTGTTGTACACAAGCATTTTAGATCAAGTTGTTTCCACTTGAGATGACATCATTCCTATGCAGTGTATTATCTTCAGTTACACAATTTAATTTACAGGCTCTTTTGAGGAGCCTAAATTTTTAATGATTAAGTTTAGAGTTGACATGTTTTTTTTTATGCTACCTTAAAACACTTTCAAATTCAAAAAAGGAGAGTAAAATGAAAATAATAGCTTACTTTATATTGGTAAAGGTCTTTTTTATACTTTCATTTTGTCTCGCTGAGGCAGAAAATATCGTCTTTATTTCCGTAGGAATCACTAATTTGAAAAGCCATGCTTGTGCTGTTTCAGAAAGGGGACAGGTATGGTGTTGGAGATATGGAACCCATGGTCAGTTAGGAAATGGAAAAAGTATCTTGACAAGTCAAAGAATTAGTCCAGATTATCAAGAACATCATCCTGTGAAAATAAACATACAAAGCAAAAACTCTTTTTTCTTAGAAACTATCAGTTCTATTTCTGCAGGAAGCAACCATACCTGTACTGTTTCAGAAAGGGGACGGGTATGGTGTTGGGGAATAAGAACATCTGGTCAGTTAGGAGAAAAACAAGGCCTTTTCAAATGAAAAGGCCTCGAAACAAAAAAAAGGAGATTTTTCGTTATTGTTCGAAAATATAATATTTTTTCTCTATAAGACAGCCCTGAAAGAAAATTTTTGTAGCTTTGTGTCTATTTCCGGTAGTAAAAAACTCTCTTGTAACTACATTATAAGAGCCTAAATTTTGGCTATGAGAGGATAATGATGAAGAATTTTTTTTCTTATTCCTTATTTTCATTCTTGTCTCCTTTCCATTTTTATTTAAAAATTTCTAAAAACCCTCATTTCTCTTAGAAAGATATTAACAAGAAAAAGTAGAATTATTAAGCCATTTTTTAAAAAAGTTATGGATGTAAATTTTATTTAACGATACAGAGCTTTTTGTTATTAGTATTTCCTTCATGTACTATTTTCTTAACAAACGAGTAGTTTATTTAACACCTTATGAGGTTATGATGAAAGAAAAGGTTGCACTAGTGAATTGCAGTTAGGCTCTTTATTATGTAAAAAATACAAATAAATAAAAAAAATTTGAAAAAAGGGGATTTTTATTTACTTTTTTTGGATTTTGGTTTAAGATATATTCTATGATGAAAATGAAATGTGTAAATGATTGGGCAGTATTAAACAACATTTCCCTTCTTTTAGAAAAAAAGGGAATGAGCATTAAAGTGACAGCTGAATCTATAGGAATTAGCAGAACCACTTTAAGTCGATTTTTAAACGGCAAATCGAGTTTAAAATCAGAGCATTTGATTAGCCTTTTTAAAGTCTTGGGCATCAATCTCAAGAGTATCCTAAATGAAAGAGCTTATAAAGAGAAATTCAATCAAGAAAACAAAGTTTCTTCAATGCATATAGGAAATGATATGGAGCATTTATTAAAAAAATTTAATAAAAATGAAAGGAGAATTATGATAAAGGATATTCTTGCAACCACAAAAAGATATGTTGAATCTTATGAAGATTATGATAGCTCTTTTTTTAGGTTAAAAGAATATCTGAGAACATGTATATAGTACGTGTATTTGAATTTTCAAGTTAGTGGTTTTGTAAAATATAACATGAAAATCTAAATTTCATTACTATATAAAAGAAATAAAATTAATTGACACACAGGAGGTTTTGATTATGACAATAAAGAAAGAAGTACAAAAAAAGTATAAAGGAATAATCCTTTTAAAATTCAAAGGAAAGAAAGGAGATTTATATGAGAGATACAAATGCAATAGAAAATGTTGAAAAAAAAGTAAAGGAACAAAGAACAAGTCATAATCCTGAATTGATAGAAAATTGGCTTTCTTTAAACCTTTGGCCATCACTTCATGCCTATTTAACATCACAATCTTTACCTGCTTCAGCTAAGATTGTAGCAAAAAAATTTGATGTAACTCTTGAAGAAGCTTATGAAGCTGTAGAAGGTTTAAAGAACTTAGGTCTTTTGTATGTCGATAATAATCGTTACAAAGCAAAAAAGATGAATTTTCTTCTCACAAGAGATGATCTTTCTAGTGAACAAATTTTGAAGTATCATCTCTTGAAGACAAAAGATATGTTAACTCAAACAAATATGGTAAACATAAGGCAAGGTCATACACATATCATAGCGACTGATGAAGCATGTATAGAATGGTTTAATAGAGAGTATAGGAAGCTTATTGATAGGCTTTACAAAAAGTCAAAGCCTATAAAGGAAGGTGGTATTTATAATATAGCCTCTAATATAATGAAAACTTCTTCGCTAGATAAAGTTAATGAGAAAGGAGATAGAAATGAAAATAAGTAAAAATGTTATTTTATTGATTCTAACAGCTTGGACTCTTATGTTTTTTGATGTTTTTGCTGGTGGAGGTTCAGGTGTTGTAATAGATAATTTTGGTTATCTCACTGAGAACCTACAGAATGAATATGAAGCCACAGCAGATATGGAAGAAGGGGAGTTTCTTGACTATCCTTACGTATTTGATGATATAGACATAAGAGAAAATCAAGAAAATGAGGAAAACGTACAAGATGAAAAAGAAGGTCCTTTAGATAATCATTTCTATGAATATGATGATGTTTCATAATTAATCCTGAACTTACAGTTTTTTATTAAAATAAAAAGTCTTAGAAAAATAATTTTTCTAAGACTTTTTTCATTATTTCCCAGAATCAACTTGTAATGCAACCAGAGGATGATAAGCTTAAGAAGAAAAGAGTAAGCCACATGATGATTTTAAAACAGATAGTTGGATTAATCCCTCTCCTGCCATAATGGATGATGGGAAAATTATCCTAGGTTTTTTATATGAAAGTATTTATATTTTAGATCCTGCAGACAAAGAAAAAAATCAATAAAAGTTTATAAAAATAAGTTATTTACGAGAAAAAAACAGAATAAATTTCTATTGGAATAATCTGCTTTTTGATAGACACCTCAAGCTTAAATTATGAATTGAAACTTTTATTCCCTGATAGAAATGTGGATTTTTATCTTTATTATTCGTTAAATCGAAAAAGGAAATTAAGCTGAAAAATAGGCTCACTATTGATAGGACGAATCTGTCCAAAATTAATATGCCAGCATTCGCCTGGAAGCAAAAGAGATGTGGAGTATTCCCAGGATTTGATAATTTTTGATAAGGTCGAATAATTGATTTTGCCTTTGAATTTTAGAAAGGAATTCTTGAAAGAAAAATCTAAAGACCAGTCTTCATTAAAGCTTGTTTTTATGACTTCTCCCTCAGAATCCACAGAAAACCCCTTATCATAAGAGACTCCCATAGATAGGTAGTAGCTGAAAATAAATTCTAAACGAGTGTAGAAACTTAACCGTTCTAAGGAAGTGTAATATTTAAAAAGAAAATAGGAAGTAAAAAAGTTATCATTCCATTGGATTTTCCCTAGAAAAGGTGACCAAGGGGTGAGTTTTCCTATAGTTTTTTGATTGAAATCATAATACTGACTTAGAGAAACAGCCATGAGTTTTTTGTATTGGTTTTTGTACTTTTCCCTGATTTCATTAATTAAAGTATAGCTAATGATTTTTTTTCTAAACAAACGGTCATTGTAATCAAATTGAACTTTTCCTTCACCTATATGATTTTCAGAATAAAAATCATCTTCTGTGAGAATTTCTTGAGATAGCCTATAAGGCTTATCTGTAAAGTTTCCAAAAAAAATATGATTATTATGACTTGTCCAGGGGATATGAGAGTATTCAAAAATTTGTTTGAATTTATGTTGATAGCGTTTAGTTGTTTTTTTGAAAACAGCTTGTGCTTGTGTTTCCCATCTTATACTTGTTTCAATAAACTGTCTAAAAGTGCTTTTTTTGTTGTTATTTAAATCAGGAAACACATAATAAGAACCTTTATAAGAAAAAGAAGGGGTGATGTTGATGAGTTTTTTAACTTGAAGAGGTAGTGAAAAAGTAGGCTGAAATTCTAGTCTTTGTCCTGTACGAAGAATATCTCTTTCAGGATCAAAAATACCATCAGGATCTGTTTTTATGTAACGAATTTGCGACAAACAAGTCTCAATTTTTTCTTTTGTGTCAAGAGCTTTGCAGGCTGTTTGTTTTTGTTCAATTACAGAGGATTCTTCAACATCATCAAAATTTAAACCATGTCTAAAAAAGTTTGTATAGAGGGCATTAAAATCAAATTTTAAAGGAGAATCAAGTAAAGGAATTTCTATTAAAGAGTAGCTTATAGCAGGAAGTCTATGAACAGCATCATCATTTTTAAAGGGGACATCGTTTTTTAAAAGATTTAAATAATAGTCTGCCTCTAAATGAAAATGATGTGTGTTACTATTTTTTGTAAAAGAGATGCGATTTTCTAAAGCAGGTTCTCCTACAGAAGGAATGTCTCTTGGAAACTCTTGGGGATACTGTATATCTCCAATCCAAGAAAACTGAGCTCTTTGAATGGTTTGTCTTCCAAGTTTTTGATAGTGTTGGTATTGAACAAACCATCGTCTTTGTTCCCCTTTTCTATCGTTAAAATTACTGTCGTTGATAGTTCCTGCTTTAAGTTGACCTTTGCTATCCTCATTTAAAATATAGCGGTAGTCAGTTATCCATTTGAATCCTCTTGAATAATAATAGGAACCTGTTAGTGTTAAGTCATTGCTTCTTGAAAGAGCCCAAAAATAGCTTTGAGATAATGCTAAAGTTCCTAGTTCGTTAATGTATAAAGAGGGAGGTAGGAGTCCTGATTGTCTTTTTGTTTTAAGAGGTATAATGAATACAGGGGAGTAGAGTAAAGGCATTTTAAAAATTTTCAATTTAGGATGTTTAATATAAGCGTATTCCCCTAGGACGGCATGGATTTCTGAACTAGAAAAACTCCATAAAGGAGGACAGTTTGAACAAGAGGTGTAAAATCCATTTTTAATAATATATTTTTTCAGAGATTCTTGAGTGATAATCTCTCCTTCAAAAGTTGTTTTTCCTGACTTGATGACGGCTTTGTGGAAAATTCCTGTGTGTTTTTCGTAATTATAAAAAAGTTTTTCAGCCTCAGCGGAGAGGTCTTTTGAAGAAAACTTAGCTTTCTTTTTGATTTCAATAGTTTTCTTTTTAAGATCAATAATAGCATCTTCTGCTAAAAACTTAATGTCTTTATAAAAAATCTTTACATTTCCCTTGAGTTGGATTTTTTTGTTTTGACTGTCTTGTGAGATTTTTTCTGCTTTTAAGACAAGGTTTTTAAATTGAAATTGGGTTTCTGAAAAAGTCTGTGATAAACCAATAACGATAATAAAAAAGAAGACAATTTGAAAGAAAGAGTTTTTTCTTAATATTTTTTGTTCCAAAACAATCCTATAAGACGATTTTTCGCAATGCACTACCTTTGCAAAACAAGTTCTAAGTCCATTTTTATAGGAGCTCTTTTCTTTTTCAACTTTCTTTTTTTTTTCTCGCTATGCGACTAAAGCCCAGAATAGACTTCATCTATGAGTTTTTGGAGCTTTTTAAGCATATCTACATTTTGAAAGGTAGGATCTTGATTATCATCTTTAGACTGAGAAAGTCTAACCTGTGAAAGAGTCATCTGATCTTTAAATTTTTTCATTTTCTCACGGTACTGATTTAAACAGTAGCTTAAATTTTGGTTGATTTTTTGTAGATTTACATTTTGCAATTCCTGTCTTTCTAATTTCTTTTGATTGTCTGACCATAACATTTGTAGATTTTGAACTTGCTCTTTTAGAGAATGATTCTGTTCAATGGCTTTTTTTGTACGAAAGATTTCTTTTTCAAGCTCTTCATACTCAAGTTTTTGTTTTTGATAACGAAGTTGGTAGGATTTCTTTTCATTTTCGTACTTTGTAAGTTCTTTTTCCTGTTTGTCTTTCAGGGCTTTAAGTTTGCGTTCGAAATAAATAGCTCTATTTTTCTCCACTAAAAGGCTGTGTTTTAAAGTTTTTGCTTCGTGGATGAGAGAAGTGTCTCTTTGATAACGTGCTTTTAGTTCTTCGTACCTTTCAACAGCTTCTCCTTGAAGTTTATCTTTATCTTTCAATCTTCTCACATAGGGGCGTATGAATTTATGGTATTTTGCATAGGATCGAATTCTTTGATTGATCTTCTGAATATGCCTCTGCTTAGAAATAAGTGTGATTTCAGACTCTTCTTTGTCTTTTACTGCTTTTTTGTACATTTCATTGAGTTTTATCATGTGTATTTGATGATCTTTATCAAGCTGCTTCATTACATGATTTTTTTGATTGAGCAAAAGTAATTTGTCCTTCATAATGGAATCTCTTTGGGAAAAAATATCGAAGTTAGCTTTCATTTTGTTGTATTTTTTGTCCTGTTCTTCAAGTTTAGACAAAGTGTTTAGATTTTCTCTTTGTAAATTACTATTATCGGTTTGAAGTTGTGCTATTTTATCAATGGTTTGTTCAAATTTCTTCTTTAAAGTGAGATTTTGATCAGAAAGTCTTTGATAAGCCTCCTTAGGAATTTTCTCATTAAGATCTTGTAAAGTTTCCTTTCTTTTTGAATCTTTAAGGCTCTCCTCTAAGGAGAAGTTTCTTTCTGTAAGTTCATTTACCTTAAGTTCAAGGGTTTTATTGTGTTCTTTAAAAGCTTCAAGTTGATCTTTTAAAACAGAGCCTGAACTAGAGTAAAAATTGCTTTGTTTTTTTATTTTTTCATAATCTTGTTGGATTTTTTGTTCATTCATGTGAAGTTTAAAATTATCTTTTTCTAACCTTTGATTTTCAGCTTGCAAGAAATTTAACTTATCAGAGGTTTGGTTGATTTTTTCTTCAAGAAATTTATTTTGCTGTTTTAGGGCATGATAGGATTTTTCAGAGTAATATTCTCTGCTTGAACCTAAATCCTCTTCTGCTTTCTTAAGCTGTTTGTAGTTTTTTTGAGATATGTATTGTAAATGATCAAATTCCTTCTTTTTTTCTTCGAGAGTTTTGGTGAGAGAACCTGTACGTTCTTTTAAGGAATTAATTTGATCTTTAAAAAGCTGTTCAATATCTTCATAAGATTGACTTGTTTGAGAAAGGTGAGTGATTTTTTCATTTTGTTTTTGAATGATAAGATGGTATTTTAAATTTTGCCTTTCCAGATCTCGATTTTCTTTTAAGCTTCTTTGCAGTTGTGTAATACTTTTTTCAAACTTTTGTCTTAAGCTAAGTGGTCCTAAGTTTTTTTTAGCAAGTTCTACTTGTTGTTCTAATTTTTTGATTCGTTCTTGTTTAAGAGCAAGATCTTGAGTCAGTTGTTTATTAGTCTCTCTTAAATGTAGCACAGTTTGAGGAATATTTTGATGAGAGTTCAAAACTTCATGTTTAATTTCTTTCTCCATACTTAAACTTAAGCAAGTTTTTAAATGATGGTCTAGACTTTTAGTAAAAAAACACGACCTAAGTTTTATTTATTGAGGTCTTTGTAAATGGCTTCTAAAACACTGATGCCTGTAAAAGTACTTATAAGTTTTTGATTCACAAAAATAGAAGGTACTCCTTGGAGTTCAAATTCTATTCCCTTTTGGATTTGTTGATTGATAAGATCTATTGTATTTTGTGATTGAAGACAAGATTCTATATAGAGCCAAGATATATCTAACTGAGAGGCTAAATTTTTTGTAAATGTGGTTAATTTCTCTATACTTGTTCTGTAACTAGCAATTTCTTCTTGGTATTTGAAAAGAGATTTTGACATAGAAAAGCCTTTTTTATGGATTTTTTCAGCACAATGTACCAGTTTTACTAAAAAACACCCCGGAGGGAGGTTTTTATCACAGTTTTTTGCTCCTAAAGGAAAGCTGTAGACTTCTAATCTTACATTTTTTTTATTGGCTTTGACAAAAGAAGAGATAGGATGATTAGCTCGTTTGCAACTAGGACATAAAAAGGCAATAAACTCCTGAATGATCATGGAGGATTTTTCTTTAGGACTTCCTATGGAAAAAAGTGCTTTTATTTGAGTAAAGTTATAAGCTTGACTTGCTTTCCATTTTAAGGCGATTTTGTGAGGTTGCAAACGAGAGTATTTAGAAAGAGGCAGGCTTTGTTTGTGAAACATATAACCTAAAGCTAAAAATACAAGCAGTGTGATAAACACTGAAGAAGAATTTTGTAAGTCTTTAAAAAAATTTCGAAATACACCTATCATCTCTCTTCTCATCAATTCAAAAAGAGCAAATGAAAGGAGATAAAGAGTTATGCATAAAAGGCAGTAAATGGACATAAAGAGAAAGGATAGGGAACCCATAATTATAGAAGCAAAAGCTATAAGAGAGGACGTAAGAAAACCTAGACGTAAGTATTTATGAGGGTCGGGTAAAGAACTTACAAAGTAAGAGAGGATGAGGAAGATAAAAAACAAATGGGCTATGAAGCCTAGCAAGGCTACAGGGATGTTAAATAGAGTCGCATAAGAACTCAAAGAGACAGCATCACAATCAAAAGTATTATTGAGGGAACAGAAGCTACTTCCCCCTGACTTTTTTAAGCTGTAATGCTGGAAGGTTAAGTAAGCATGGATTCCTAAAGAAACGGTAGATAGTACTAAAGCCCAAATTTTTTTATTTCTCATAGCTGTATTATGTAAAATTGCTGTATTAAAATCAAGCTTTTTAGTTATAATGTGAGAATGAGAGCTTTTTTAGATGCTTTAATTTACCTTATCCTTATGTCTTTAATGATTTCAGTTATAAAATTTGTTTCAAAGCCCTCTTTAGAAGAAAAAAAGCTTTATAAGACAACTTTAAACTCCCGGTCTAAAAACCTGGATTCAAAGAGGAACTTAGGTAAGACGGAGGATATCAAGGTACGTTATAAAAAGGGGAATTTGATCTTTTCAGGGAATTTTTCCTACAAAAAAATTAGAGTTGAGATCTTAGGTTTCCCACAAAATATCTTGTCCTCTAAGACTTATAGAGAAAGATTTTTTGTAAAATCACCTGGAGAACGAAATTTAAACAAAAACATGCCACAAGGAAATTACCATGTTAATCTAGCTCTAGAAGGATCTGTGTTTTATAGGATGTCGTTTTTTAAAGGTCGAAAAACAGCTTCTTTTCAAGATAGACTCAGAAAAAATATAAAAATGAACTCCTTTTTTCGTCAAGAAGAAAAAAGGAAGATTTTAAGAGTTATGAAGAAGTTTAAAAAATACGTAGGCTCTTTTCGTGGTAGTTATTGGGGACTCCAATCGCAGAAGATGTGGAAAGAAATTCACTCTAAACTCTCCTATGAACATAAGACTTCTTGGTTAAAAGATTTGGATCATGGAACTGAAGGAGTTAAGTATATCGATACATATTATCTGAAATTCTGGCTTCTTTTTCACCTTAAAAGGGAGGTTTTTTTAACAGACATCACTCATTTTTTAGAACTTCTAAAGCTTAAAAAAAATCCTTCACTTAAAATCTTTTCTAAGATATTTAAAGATTTTAATCATTTTTCCCAACACGTAGCCTTAGAGAACATCTGAAATTCAAGCAAGACTATAGTCTTTATCAAGTGAATTGGTTTTTTTCCGATAAAGAAGAAATGAAGTATTTTGTGTTTTTTTCTTTCCTAGCTTGTTCTTTTTTCAATCTAAGGGATTTTCCTTTTCCCCTTTATAGGGATGGTGTTCGCAGTCCCAGCTCTTTATTTGATCGTTCAGTTCAAAATGACCTACGAGCTTTTGATGAAATCAGAACAACAATAGGGAGGAAAAACTATAAAAAAGCTCTTTTACAGATCCATTATTTTAAAAACCATTTCGCCCACTCTCCTCATATAGAAAAAGTAGTTTTCTTAGAATTTTTTATTGCTATAAATCAAAAAAGCCTTTCTATAGAAATTTTATTTCAGAACATGGAAAAAAAATATGCCCACTCTTTCTTTTTTCATAAAGCTTGCCTCTTAATGAGCCAAAAATATATAAAAGAAAACAAAAAAAGAAGAGGGGAACTTCTTCTTAGAAAGGTTTTAAAAGAATCTGAAGATTTATCTATTGAAAACGATGCCCACCATATGCTAGAAAGTCTTTAAAGAAAAGTCACTTTTATGTTAGCTGATAGAAGAGTTAAAATTGTTGCGACTTTAGGACCTTCACTTTCTAATGAAGCCTCTTTAGAGGAGGCTTTAAAAAAAGGTCTTAATGTGGCTCGACTTAATTTTTCTCATGGAACAAAAAAGGAGCACTTACAAAGCTTAAAGATGATTCGAAAGCTGTCAAGAAAATTAAAGGCCCCCGTGGGAATCTTACAAGATCTTCAAGGGCCTAAAATCCGTGTAGGAAAGTTTGAAGAAGGCTCCATTTTTTTGAAAGAAGGGGAGATGGTGAGAATTTCTCCTGATTTTGAAATAGGAAGAATCGGTGAAATTCCTACAGACTTTAAAGAAATTTTACAAGTTTCTTCTAAAAAGGGACAAAAGATTCTTTTAGACGATGGCCTCTTAGAGCTAGAAGTGGTCTCTCAATTTGATAATGTGGTTCACTGCCGTGTTCTCGTAGGGGGAGAATTAAAAAGCCGCAAAGGTATGAATTTTCCTAATGGGATTTTACCTGTAGCCTGTTTAACACAAAAAGATAAAAAGGATTTAGAGTTTGCTTTAGAAAATTCTTTAGAGTTTGTTGCTTTAAGTTTTGTAAGGTGTGGTCAAGATATTTTAGATTTAAAAAAGATTTTAAAACAAAGAGGGTCAAGGATTAGAATTATTGCTAAAATTGAACGTTATGAAGCTCTTCAAAACCTAGATGAGATTATCGAGTATAGTGATGGTATCATGGTCGCAAGAGGGGATTTAGCCATTGAAACAGATGCAGCGACCCTGCCTTATTGGCAAAAACAGATTATTAAAATGTGCAACAAAAAAGGAGTGCCTGTGATCACAGCCACTCAAATGTTAGATAGTATGGTGTATCATCCTAGACCCACAAAAGCTGAGCTTACCGATGTGGCTAATGCTGTTTTAGATGGCTCTGATGCTCTTATGCTCTCTAATGAAACTGCTAGCGGAAAATACCCCTTAGAATGTATAAGCACCATGCATGAGATCATTTGTGCTGTAGAGACAAAAGGAAGCTATTATTACAATTTGTCTTTAGAGACAGAGTCTTTGACTGTGACAGAAACGATTTCTGCAAGTGCTTGTCTTTCAGCTTTAAAACTCAATGCTTCAGCCATTGTCTGTCTTACAACTTCTGGAAAAACAGCTACTCAGATTTCAAGCTATCGTCCTAAAGCTCGTATTATTGCTGTCACAGATATTTTACAGACTTTAAATTCTTTGGAACTTGTGTGGGGGATACAAACCTTTGCTATTAGTCCTTATAATAGTTTAGAGCAAGTTTGGAGTGAAATTCAATGCCGACTGCTTCATTATGGGCTTCTAAAACCTGGAGAGAAAGTGATTTTAACTCTTGGGTTTCCTGTAGAAAAAAAAGCTAAAACCAATGCTATACAAGTCTTTGAATTAGACTCCCCGGCTACTTTCACAAAAGAAATCTCAATTCCTTTAAGGTGTAAAAACTATTCTTCTTGACATGTCCTTTACAATTTATTTGGAGATATCCGTAACTTAAGTTTTTGAACCACCCTATACAGATTTAATTTCGCATGAGAGTTTCTTTTGTGAGAGATGGCGGGGTAGACGGGACTCGAACCCGCGGCCTCCGGCGTGACAGGCCGGCGTTATAACCAACTTAACTACCACCCCTCAAAGGATATTCCCAAAGGGAAATCTGACTTAATTATAATCATAATAAATTTCCAACTTTTACTCAACAAAAAATTTTTAAAAGCCTAGTACTTCCTTACATCCTGTGTTAAAAGGCCTAGCTCTTTACCACTTTTCTAAAAAACTTAAAAGAAATGTATATGGTGCTTCCATTTAGGTTTTTAGCTGTAATAACGGTAAATAGTTGAATGTGAAAAATGCACAAACAGCTAAAAACACTTGTTTTTTTGTAATTTTTGCATAAAAATAATTGCAAGGAAATGGAAAAACAGATAAAAAACCTTGCAAAACAGAAAGGAAAAAAGATGAGGCTAAAAGACATGTGATCTTCCCCCAAAAAAGTGGACAGTTTTTTATCAACCCAGAAAGGGTAACTGTCAGATCATATAACGTCTATCACACTTTATTACATTTAACGTAAGTCGGTTTCTTAATAGCCCTTGACTTCTCCTTGTAGGAGTCAAGGGCTGTTAAGAAACCGACTTACCATTTAACTTCTTTCAAACATTGAATTTAAAAAAAATCACATCACCATCTTTTACTTCATAATCCTTTCCTTGTACAAAGTATTTTCCTGTAGCACGAATTTTAGCCTCTGACTTCAGTTTAAAAAGATCATCTGAATGATAAACTTCAGCTTTGATGAAACCCCTTTCAAAATCAGAGTGGATGAGTCCAGCTACTTGAGGAGCTTTCATACCTTTTTTAAAGGTCCAGGCTCTGACTTCTTTTTTTCCGGCTGTGAAAAAAGTGTTTAAACCTAAAAGTTTATAAGAGTGACGAATGAGGCGATGAAGACTAGGTTCCTTTAAGCCCATACTCTCTAAAAACTCTTGAGCTTCCTGTTCCGGTATTTGATTCAGCTCACTCTCAAAAAGAGTGGAAACGGTTAAGCAGGAACTTTTCTCTTTTTGAGAAAATTCTTTAACTTGTTTTACAAACTTTGATGAATGGGTCTCTGAAGTATTGCATACATATACGACAGGCTTTAAAGATAGTAAATTGAGCTTTTTTAAAAATTCCTTCTCTTTTGAATGAAACTCTAGAATCTTAGGACTTTTCCCCTTGTTTAAATGTTTTAAAAGAGTTTCTAGAATAGAAACTTCTTTTTGTAAGTCCTTATCTTTTGTGGCTTGAGCTATTTTTATTTTTTTAGCAAGTTGTCTTTCTAAACTTTCTAAATCTGCCAGTAAAAGCTCTGTAGTGATTACTTCAATATCTCTTAAAGGATCGATTGTATCATAAATGTGAGTAATTTGAGAATCTTCAAAACATCTTACTATATGAAGCAGAGCTTGGGTCTCTCGGATATGGGAGAGAAATTGATTTCCTAAACCTTCCCCCTGATTGGCTCCCTTTACAAGACCTGCAATATCTACAAACTCCATAAAAGCAGAAATTGTTTTCTCAGGTCTTATGATCTCTGAGATCTTTTCTAATCTTGAATCAGGTACTGTAACAACCCCTATATTAGGTTCAATAGTGCAAAAAGGATAGTTGGAGGCACTAGCTTTTTTTGAGCAAGTAAGGGTGTTAAAAAGTGTACTCTTTCCTACATTAGGTAAGCCTACAATTCCACATTTTAAACCCATTCTTTTAACTCCTTATATCATTACTCAAATTTTCAAAACTCCATTAAACAAGGAAGCTGTTTTATGAAAGTTATGATCTAACAGAAAATAAAGGCCTTCTGTGCTTTTTTCAATGAATTTTTTTAAGACAAGATCTTGTGTTTGAGAGAACTTATCTAAAACAAAATCAGAAGTTTTCTGAGAATTTTCTTTATCCTTTCCAATGCCTAACTTTAACCTCATGTAACTAGATGTGTTTAAAACTTTATGGATGTGAGAGATCCCCTTATGTCCTCCTGAGCCTCTATTTTTTTGAAACTTTAAATTTAAGAACTCTAAATCTAAATCATCATGAATGACAAGTATATCAGAGAGAGAGAGTTTATAGAAATTAAGAACTTGTCTGACTCCATCACCTGAGAGATTCATATAAGTTTGAGGTTTAGCAAGAATAATCCTTTGTCCTTTGTAGGAAAAAGAACTTACAAGACATAAGTTTTCTTTCTTAAAACACACACCTTCTTTAGAAGCTATAAAATCTATAATCATAAAGCCAATGTTATGTCTCGTATTCTTGTACTTAGGGCCTGGATTTCCTAGGCCAAAAAACACCATATTTTAGGGTTTTTCCTTATCTTTAGACCCTTCTTTGGTTAGGGTATCAGAAGGAGGTTTTTCCCCATCTTTCGTCTCTTGTGGTTCAGAACTTTCTGGTTCTTTTTCTGCAGTAGCTTCGACAGGAGTTTCAGGTTCTTCCTCTATAAGACTAATGGTCACAAGAGTTTCTGTTTCTGAAGTGATAAGTTTCATATTATCAGGTATCTTGATATCGGAAACTTTGAGGGACTGATGGATGTTCAACTCTGAGATGTCTGCTGTAATGAACTCAGGTATATCTGTAGGAAGACACTCTAGTTCTACATTTCTTTTTACAACACTCACAATACCGTTTGATTGAAGTCCTATAGGTTTCCCTTCAAACTTAATTTCCACATTCACTCGAATTCTCTCTGACATATTAAGAGCGTAGAAATCAATATGAATTGCCGTGTTTTTAATAGCATCTCGATCCACACTTTTGATCAGAGCATGAATATTTTTTAAATGCTTATCATCAGAATCAAGTTTAAAGATAACATTATCGTATTTATGACTTGTGTACTTAACAGCATCATTGTGATTTAGAAAAAACAAATGGTTTTTGGTTTTAGGGCCATAGACAATAGCAGGAATGAGTTTTTGTCTTCTTAACTTCCTTGCTATTGACTTTCCTTGCAAACGACTTTTTATATTTAGTTTGATAAATTGTTTTTCCATTTTATAACTCCTTTATTTTTCTTCCTAACATGAATCTATATATGAAACAGTGAAGTCACTGATTGATGATTGTAAATTCTTTTGATCGCTTCTGCAACTACAGGAGCAACAGATATCACTTTTAACTTATCATAGTTTTTTAACTCCTGTCTTAAGGGAATGGTATCTGTGACCCAAATTTGAGATAGAGAGCTTTGTTTAAGCCTTTCAGATGCAGGAGGAGAAAAGACCCCATGAGTGGCAATAGCGATCACATCTTTTGCTCCATTTTTGAGGAGAACTTGGGAGGCCTCTATAGTCGTACCAGCTGTATCAATAATGTCATCAAAAATTACAGCTGTTTTGCCTTTTACATTTCCAATCAAATGAAAGGCTTTAGCTCGATTAGGACCTGAGCGCCTTTTGTCAATAATAGCAAGGGGCGTTTTCATGGCTTTGGCTAAGATTTGGACCCTTTGCACTCCTCCTGGATCAGGGCTGACAATCACAAAATTCTCTTTATCTTCTTTGAGATTTTCCTCCCAGTAGCGAGCTATAGAGGGTATTGAAAAAAGATGATCCACGGGGCAATCAAAAAAACCTTGTATTTGACCTGAATGAAGCTCTACAGTCACAATCCGATCCACACCACAGCTTTCAAGAAGATTAGCAATGCGCTTGGCTGAAATAGGAGCCCTAGGAGCAACTTTGCGATCTTGTCTTGCGTAACCATAGTAAGGAATGATGGCTGTGATGGTCTCAGCTGAAGCTCTTTTTAAAGCGTCAAGTAAAATAAAAAGCTCCATATAACTTTCATTTACAGGATGACAACAGCTTTGAATAACAAATACGTGATGTCCTCTTACGCTCTCATCGATCTCCACCTGTACTTCGCCATCAGCAAAACGACTGAGTTGACATTTTCCCAAAGGAATTTCTAAGGCCTTAGCCACCGCTTGAGAGAAAGCAGGATTAGAATTTCCTGAGAAGATTTGAAAGTTTTCCATAGCCGATGTTTAGCGTAAAATATGAAAAAAGTCTAGAGTATATCCTCATTTGATTGTATCTTTTTAAACTTTTAGACGTTTTGAATATACTGAAAGTGGGCTTTGTTGAACATTTATTTCACTGATTTCAACAACAAATACGACTATTTTCCATCAAAATATAAAAAAATCCTGACTATTTTCCATATTATAGTAAAATGGACGTATGATCAAGAGATTTCAAAAAGAGTTCATTTTAAAAGATCTCAAAAAAAAAATGGTCTTTCTTATGGGACCTAGGCAGGTAGGAAAAACTATTCTTTCAAAACAAATCATGAAATCCTACAAACAGCCTCTCTACCTTAATTATGACCAAAAGAAAGACAGGCATGTGATAGAAGAACAACTTTGGCATCCTGAAACTGATTTACTCGTTTTTGATGAAATTCATAAAATGAATGAATGGAAAGATCACTTGAAAGGTATTTTTGATACACGAAAAAAAAATCTTCACATTCTTGTCACAGGAAGTGCTAGACTTAACACCCTCTTTAAAGGGGGAGACTCCTTAGTGGGAAGATATTTTTCACATACACTCCTGCCATTTTCTGTTTTAGAGCTTAGAAAAGCAAAATCCAAAAAAGGCCTTTCTGATCTTTTGAGTCGGGGAGGTTTTCCAGAACCTCTGCTTGCAAAATCTAAACAAGAATCTCAAAGATGGAAAAACCAGTACCTTCATTCACTATTAAGAGGAGATCTTTTAGACATCCATACCATCTACAATCATAACAAAATAAATCTTCTTATTGATATTCTTCAAAATAACATAGGCTCCCCTCTCTCTTTACAAAACATTTCAAAAAAACTTCAACTTGCACACGGTACTGTGGCAAAATACCTTTTCATTCTTGAAGAACTTTATCTTATTTTTCGAATCACTCCTTTTTCTCAAAACATACCCAGAAGTCTTCTTAAAGCACCAAAAGTTTATTTCTATAACTCGCACTTTGTTGAGTCATCTAAGAGGGCATGTCTTGAAAACCTCATAGCCATTCACCTTTTAAAGCACTGTCAGTTTGTGAGGGAAAAAACAGGACGACCTATAAGCCTTCATTATATTCGCACCAAAGATAAAAAGGAAATTGACTTCTGTCTCTCAGAAAATGGAACATTAAATCTTTGCCTTAAAGTAAAAACAAGTGATACACAGATTTCAAAGATACTTATCGATATGGCACAACAGCATAAAATCACATCAAAACAAATTGTTTATTCTTTAAACAGGAATTTATTTTTCAAAGGGGTTCTTATTGAGTCTTTTGAAGATTTTTTGAGAAAACTTGAAGCTTAGGGGGTAAGCCTGTAAATTAGTCCCTTATTTTACAACTCATACTAAGGCGTGTCCTCATTTGACTGGACCTTTACTTTGAAGTTTAAGCCAAATAAACATACATGCTATAGATAGCATAGCTTTGAAATTTCTAGCAAGCTTTTCAAATCGAGTGGCAATACCTCTAAAATGCTTAAGACGAGCAAAAAGGTTTTCTATCTGATGTCGAGATTTATAGATATGACGATCAAAATCTTTATTTTTCTTTTTGCTATTTTTTCGTCTCGGTATCACAGGCTTTACCTTCTTACTACGAGCCTTATCTCGTATCTCATCCGAGTCATAGGCCTTGTCAGCAATCAAATACTCACTATGAAACTCATCAATTAAATCACCTGCAACTTGACTGTCGTGCACTTCACTCTCAGTGATTTTAAAACAGAGCGGATTTCCATGTGCATCAGAGGCCATGTGTATTTTTGTTGTGGATCCACCTCTAGATTTTCCCACAGTGGTTGGTATTCGCACGCCCTATTGGAAAACCAATGCTTCTTAGTCGTCTGGCTACTTTCTCCACGCCGAGCTCCACTAGTGTTCTGACCAGTTAATTCTTTTACAGTTCTTCTAAGGTGAAGTTATGAAAAAAATTTACTGGCTAAAGGGTAACTGTCAGATCATATAACGTCTATTACAACTAAAGATGCTTTTAACTTCTTGCACTTAATGTGTGATAGTTACAGTTACTTTCCAGCCTAGCTAGACTGCTATCTTCACAACACAGGAAACATCCCACCGGATGCTCCCTGTTAGACTCTAAAAGATCTTATGGGTGGGTTCTGCTAACCACTAAAATCTTTCTTCTACATTAACCCCAATATTTTCTTCACCCTCAAACCGAATTTGAAAGAACACTCTAAGTTGACTCTTTACCAAACCATCATAACGTGCGTCTGTTATAGTGACCTCAGAGGTCCACAAGTAAAAATCAGCAATCTCTTCTCTTAAAACATAATTTTCTCTTTTCTCAGCACTACGAAACATAAGTGCAACCTGTGTTTTTTCATGTGGTAATAAGCGGTCAGAATTAAAGTAAAATAAATAATCACCTCTATACCTCAACTTAGTGGTTGGTATTCGAATCGTAATCGTTTCATACTGCCCTATTGGAAAACCAAGTCTTCTTAGTTGTCTGTCTAGACTATCTTCATAAAAAGGGGTTTTTAAATGAATCACCAGATGCGAACCATCTTTAGTTGGACGAATTCTAAAAAGCCCATCTGCAGAGTTGAGTTCGAAGTTAGGCAAAGGCTCTCTTGAAGCATATGCAAGTTGTGATATTATTAAAATACCTAAAAAAATTATTTTCTTCAATTATTGTTCCCCTTTAGAAGACTCAGGCTGTGCTGTCCCGACTTCAACGTTTTCTTTTCAAGAATCTAATGATTTCAAGTGGTTACGTAAAACCGTGATCACTACATTTTAAACGGTGCGTTATAGGATTTTAGGGGTTAAAATGGATTTCAGGCCTAATTTTTTATAGATATTTCTTTGATCAGGGTTTAAATTGTAATAGTTCCTAAGAATTTATCTCTGATGCCTTTATACCAATTACAGAAATTAATTCGACATTTTCATGTTCAAATTTAAAATTTTAAAATTGACTTAAGGAAAAGTTTCAGTTAGGAGGTTTTAAAAAAACTTCTTTTAAGGTGAGTTTAAGTTTTCATAAGATAAGTTTATTTCAGGTATATCTATTTGTTGTGTAAATCGATTGATGGGTTAAAATAAGTGAAAAAGTGAGGGTAAAATTTAAAATGAAAAAAATCAGTTACACAATTTAATTTATAGGTTCAAATTAATTTACAAGCTTGATTCATCTTGTTGTTTTGCCCAAGATCGAGTGCATAATTTTTTAATCCTGCCCTCCTGATCGCAAAAAGTATTCCAGGCCTCACAACAAGTATTCAGTATATGGTCATAGTTTTTAAAACATGCATTCGATAATTTGATCCTTCGTAATTGTTGCCAGACTTGTTCCATGGGATTTAATTCTGGACTATAAGGAGGTAAAGGCATCAGGGATAAATTCTTAGGAACTATCAAAGTCTCTGTGGTATGCCAACTGGCTCTGTCCATTAAAACAATTCCATGATAGTTTTCTTGAATATTTTTAGATATCTCATCTAAGTGAATTTGCATCATCCCTGAATTACATTCCGGTAAAATCCAAGCACAGCCTTTATCTCTATCCGGACAAACTGCTCCAAAAATATAAGTGGATAAAAATTGTCTTTGCCTCACAACTCTAGGCCGTGTGCCTTTTCTTGCCCAAATCCTACTCAAAGAACCTTGCTGAGCTTATTCTGCATTCATCCTGCCACCAAATCTCTATTTTATTAGTCTGAATCTTTTCCTTTATTTTCTCCACCTCTTCTGGAAAATGTTCCTTAAACTGTTCCATAGCTTCTTAATGAACTTTTAGGATGAAGAGAACGACCACTGATCCATACAATATTAAGGCGGTCTAAAGAAACATAAACCCCAGAAAGAGAATAGCAACAGTCAAATTCATCTGCTAAAAGTTTCTGTATTTCCTTTGCTCCTATGCTTCCTCCCTCTCTTTTGTCTTGAATTTCATCTAACTTGATTTTGAACCTCTCCTCTTCTGTCACTGGCAAACGAGGCTTGCGTCCTCTGCCTTCTCGATCTATCAATCCCTCGTAATCAAAGTCTACAAAAAAAGACTGTAACCAGGATTTGATACTGTGACGGTGATACAAAACCATACCTGCTGTTTCTTGAATCGATTTTCCTTCTTGCATATGCTGCAAAGCCAATAATTTTGTCTTGATGTTGGCACTTCTTTCTACTTTGTAAGTAGCTAGAAAATTATACCCTTGAATCTGTGTAACTAAATCTTTTTTCGACATGACTCTAAAAATTTAACAGAGTTTTATCAAAAAGCCAGGACGCAATGCGTTAAAAAAATGTCGAATTAATTTTTGGAAATGGTATTACCTCCTTATAGTCCAGAATTAAATCCCATGGAACAAGTCTGGCAACAATTACGAAGGATCAAATTATCGAATGCATGTTTTAAAAACTATGACCATGTCTTGAAAATTGTGAAAAAATTTACTGGTCAGAACACTAGTATGCTGATGAACCGATACGTAACTTCCGTCGATGGACACCCACTCTGTATCAACTTCTTCTTGTAAAGTAAAAAAAAATCATTCCATAACCCTTTTTGTGCCCACCTATTAAAGCGATTATATGCTGTCTTCCAAGGACAAACTGTTCAGGAATATCACGCTACGGACTGCCTGTGCGTAATTTCCATAAAATTGCTTCCATAACATTATAACATTTCTATTGTTTGCTGAATGATAACAGCCTTTCTCTCTTATAATAGCTTCCAGATCCTTCCACATAGAATCTGTTAAAACTTTCCTTAACATAACACCTCCCTTTGTTATGAGCTTTTTACAATCTTTATAGATATTCAACACGCCTAAGGTCTTGAAAAAGGTCTAGGTAAATGAGGACATACCCTAATTCTTTTTCTTAAATTTCATAATCATAGGAATAGGAGTTTCTTTACTTTGATGTTTCCAACACTGTACCTGTCCATTTAAAAGCACACATGTATAATTAGTACCTGTAGAAATCATAATAAAAGGATACGGAGGATATATTTGATCTACTTGTAAAGGCTCAGGATCTAGGTGTTTGAACCTCCGTAAATAATTGCTTTGATCTACTTGTAAAGGTTCAGGATCTAGGTGTTTGAACCTCCGTAAATAATTGCTTTGATCTACTTGTAAAGGTTCAGGATCTAGGTGTTTGAACCTCCGTAAATAATTGCTTTGATCTACTTGTAAAGGCTCAGGATCTAGGTGTTTGAACCTTCGTAAATAATTGCTTTGATCTACTTGTAAAGGTTCAGGATCTAGCTGGTTTTTTCCCCAACACTGTGCCTGTCCATTTCTTAAAACACAAGTATGATTGTATCCTGCAGAAATAAAGATGACATTTTCTAAAGACACTCCAGACTGTGTTTTCACAAGCACAGGATAAAATCGATTCTTATTTTTTCCATCTCCTAACTGACCAAATAAATTATATCCCCAACACTGTGCCTGTCCATTTCTTAAAACAGCACAAGTATGATCATCTCCTGCAGAAATAAAGACGACCTTTTCTAAAGGCACTTCAGACTGTGTTTTCACAAGTACAGGATAAGATCGATTCTTATTTTTTCCATCTCCTAACTGACCATAATATCCATATCCCCAACACCAGGCCTCACCATTTCTTAAAACAGCACAAGTATGATTGTATCCTGCAGAAATAAAGATGACATTTTCTAAAGGCACTCCAGACTTTGTTTTCACAAGCACAGGATAAGATCGATAAGATCGATTCTTATTTTTTCCATCTCCTAACTGACCATAATATCCATATCCTAACTGACCATAATATCCATATCCCCAACACTGTGCCTGTCCATTTCTTAAAACAGCACAAGTATGATCATCTCCTGCAGAAATAAAGACGACCTTTTCTAAAGGCACTCCAGGCTTTGTTTTCACAAGTACAGGATAAGATCGATTCTTATTTTTTCCATTTCCTAACTGACCATAATATCCATTTCCCCAACACCAGGCCTCACCATTTCTTAAAACAGCACAGGTATGTCTGCTTCCTGCAGAAATAAAGATGACATTTTTTAAAGGCATTCCAGACTTTGTTCTCACAAGTACAGGATAAGATCGATTCTTATTTTTTCCATATCCTAACTGACCATAACGTCCATATCCCCAACACCATACCTGTCCAATTTCAGAAAGTGCACAGGCATGGCTTTTCACAGCAATACCATAAGTACCAATACCATAAGTAGTTCCTACGGAAATAGAGACGATATTTTCTGCCTCAGCGAGACAAAATGAAAGTATAAACAAGACTTTCACCAATATAAAGTAAGCTATTATTTTCATTTTACTCTCCTTTTTTGAATTTGAAAATGTTTATTTTTTAAACTTTTTCTTTTCTAATGTTTTAAGGTAGCATAAAAGAAAAAACATGTCAATCCTAAACTTAATCATTAAAAATTTAGAGTGTTAAGATCTTAAGACTCTGAAAAAAATTCAAAAGTGACAAAAATTTAAACATAGTGAGAAAAATTGTCACATACTTTCTCGGTCAAATCAAACAAGACAAGTCACTGGTTTAAGCCATTATTATTCATAGTGACCCTAAAATACTTCGCTAGAAGAAAAAATGAAGGGCCTGCAATTTTAATTGGGCTTATGATTTTTATAACTTTTAAATCTTTCCCAGCCCCGGAGCCTTAACACACAAGCAAAACATTCACCGCAGCCATAACCCCATTCATGTTTTTTTGTACGCTCACCCCTGTAACAAGTATGAGAATCTTCTAAAATCAATTCCAAACACCCTTCCTTCTTAGCTAATTCAAAGATCTGGGCCTTATTCATTTTTATCAAAGGTGTTTTGATTTCAATGTCAAAGTCTAAGCCTAACTTTAAGGTTTTCTCTAAAGAAACAACAAACTGTTCTCTACAATCAGGGTAGCCTGAATTGTCTGTCTCACAAACACCTGTAACAAGATGATCAATGTTTTTGTTTTTTGCGTAAATAGTTGCATAGGTAAACATCAAAATATTGCGTCCTTCCACTAAAGTGTTAGGAATTTTTTTTTCAGAAAAGCTCATCTTTATTTTTGAATCCAAAAGAGATGATGTAGTAAGATTCTTTACAGAAAAGTTTATCACTTTTTGAGGAATATTTAATTTTTTACATATAAGCTGAGCTTGCTTTAATTCTACTTGATGATTTTGCTCATAAAAAAAAGTAACCGCTTCTACGTAAGAGTAGCGATTTTGAGCCCAAAAAAGACAAGTTGTAGAATCTTGACCCCCTGAAAAAACAACTAATGCTTTTGAGTGTTTCATAATTTGAGAGAACTTAGAAACTCTTGACGAACTTTATGATCTTCTAAGAAGCTTCCCTTAAGGGAAGTTGTAATCATTTTAGAGGAATGATCCCTTACTCCTCTTGACAAAACACATAGATGCTGAGCTTTCATCCATACCCCTACTCCTTCTGGTTCTAAGTAAGTTTCAATAGCCTGAGCAATTTGTTCTGTAAGGCTTTCTTGAATCTGAAGTCGTCTTGAAAAACAAGACACCAAGCGAGGTAATTTTGAAAGACCTACAATTTTTTTATTAGGAATGTAACCTACATGAGCTTTTCCAAAAAAAGGGAGCATATGATGTTCACAAGTAGAGTAAAAAGAAATATCACGACAAATAACCATCTCTTGATAATGAGTCCTTTTAAAGGTCTTACATAAAATTTCTTTAGGATCTTGTGAGTAGCCTGAATAAAGTTCTAACCAAGAAGAAATCACCCTTGTTGGAGTTTCTTTTAACCCCTCTCTTTTAGGATCTTCACCTATAGCTTCTAACATTTTAAATATTAACTTTTCTTTTTCAGTCACTTTACCTTCACCTAAAAGTTTCTTAAATGGGAGCTTGATAGTTAGGGGCTTCACGAGTGATTTGAACACCATGAACATGAGATTCTCTCAAACCATTACCTGTGATTTGTATGAACTGGGCTTTCTTTCGTAAGTCATCTAAATTTTTAGCTCCTAAATACCCCATACCAGCCCTCACACCCCCTATAAGTTGATAAACAACCTCCTTTAAAGCACCCTTATAAGTCACTTGACCTTCAATACCTTCTGGTACTAATTCATCATGATGATCTGCTTGTCCATACCGATCTTTTGAACCTCTTTTCATAGCAGCTAAGCTTCCCATACCTCTATAAGTTTTATAACGACGCCCCTGGTAGATGACAATTTCACCAGGACTTTCTTTACACCCCGCTAAAAGCGAACCCAACATCACAGAATGGGCTCCTATAGCTAAAGCCTTTGTAATCTCTCCAGAATAAGAAATTCCCCCATCAGCAATGATAGTTTTTTTATATTTTTCTGTAACTTTAGAACACTCATAGACGGCTTGAATTTGAGGGATTCCTACACCTGAAACCATTCTTGTAGTACAAATACTTCCTGAACCTACTCCCACTTTGACCACATCAGCTCCTCTTTTGTACAAAGCCTCTGTTCCCTCAGCTGTAACAACATTGCCTCCTACAACAATCACATCCTTAAACGATTTATATAAATGCTCTACCATTTTCAAAACATTTTTTGAATGACCATGAGCTGTGTCCACAACTAAAACATCCACTCCTTGAGACACTAAAGCTTCTGCTCTTTCATAACTGAGAGGATCTGTTCCCACAGAAGCTCCCACAACAAGACGACCTTTGCTATCTTTTGTTGCTAAGGGATAGTTAATAGATTTTTGAATATCCTTAATGGTAATAAGCCCTTTTAAATAACCTTTATCATCTACAACAGGAAGTTTTTCTATACGATTTTTCTGTAAAATCTGTTTGGCTTCATCTAAAGAACGATGAGTTTTTGTTGTGATTAAATTATCTTTTGTCATGAGTTCAGATATGGAACGATTTAAATTCTCTTCAAACCTTAAATCTCTATTGGTTAAAATTCCTACAAGAAATCCCTTTTTATCTGTGATGGGGACTCCGCTGATAGAGTATTTTTTCATCAACTCTAAAGCTTCTTTAAGTTTTTTTTCAGGAGATAAGGTAATAGGATCTAAGATCATACCACTTTCATATTTTTTTACTTTTTCGACCTCTAAAACCTGTTCTTGAAGAGATAAATTTTTATGAATGATTCCTAAGCCTCCTAATTGAGCTATTCTTTGAGCAATTTTACTTTCTGTGACCATATCCATTCCTGCTGATAGAATAGGTGTTGCTAAAAACATGTTTTTAGCAAAAAAACTACGAGTACTTACCTCTGAAGGTAAAACCTCAGAGTACTGAGGAACAAGTAAAACATCTTCAAAGGTTAAAGCTATAGGAAGTTTCATATTCATACTTTATACCACTGTTTATATTTTAAGTAATTCTTAGCTGACTGTTCCAAAAAATCAAGTTCTTCTCCTGTAAGTTTTCTTAACTCTTTAGCAGGACGTCCTAAGATAAGAGTTTTTGATCTAAACTTCTGCTGAGACAGGACTAAAGAGCCGGCAGCTACAATACATTTTTCTGGGATATCTACGTCATCCGTAAGAATACTTCCCATGCCTATAAGGCACAGATCATTGACTTTACAACCATGTAGCACACACATATGGCCTATTGTAACTCTATGACCTAAAACAACAGAATTTCTTTTATGAGTAGAGTGAATGACAGTTGCATCTTGAATGTTAGTTTCTTTTCCTATTTTCACCGGCATAACATCCCCTCTAATGGTAGCATGATACCAAACAGAAGAGTCTTTCTCTAAAACCACATCTCCTATGACTCTTGCGTTATCTGCTACAAACACATCTTCTCCTATTTGTGGTTTTGTGTTTTTGATTGAATTGTGAGCTTTGATCTCTACGAACATAACTCTCCTCTCAAAGTTTGAGGAAAAGCTTTCTTGATAAAAACATCAACTGTTTTACCCACTCCGTCACTTTGGTTGACTTTAAAATGAACTAACTTATTTTGTCTTGAACGCCCTGAGGCCATTCCTTCTTTAACGTTTTCTATTAAAACTTTTAGAGTTTGCAATTCATATTTTTGAGCTAGTTGAAAAGCTATTTTTTCATGTTTTTCGAAAAGAGTTTGGAGTCGTCTTGATTTTTCTTTTTCATCAATTTGATCCCTGAACTTAGCTGCCTTTGTAAAAGGGCGAGGACTGTATTTAAAAGCGAAAAGGCTTTCATAATTGACCTCATCTAACAAACTTAAAGTGTCTTCAAATTGTTTTTCTGTTTCTCCCGGAAACCCTACAATGATATCTGTTGAAAGACTGACTCCTTCTAACTCATTTAATATCATATGGACTTTTGAAAGATATTCTTTCCTTGAATAACCACGATTCATACGTTTTAAAACTTCACTGTTTCCTGACTGTACAGGTAAATGAACATACTCACATATTTTTTCTCTGTATGTATTCATAACATTTACAAGTTTTTCATTAAAATCTTTAGGGTGACTTGTGGTATAACGGATACGTTCTATATCTGTCTCTAAACTTATATTTTTAAGTAAATCAGCAAAATCACTGCCGCAAGGCGATCGATAGGAATTTACATTCTGCCCTAAGAAAGTCACTTCTTTTACACCCCTTTGAACTAAGTTTTGTACATCAATGATAAGCTCTTTCATAGGTCGGCTTCTTTCTCTGCCCCTAGTAAACGGAACAACACAAAAAGTACAAAAATTATCACAACCTTTTGTAATGTTTACAAAGGTTGAAACCTTAGGGTTTCGGATCAGAGTTTGTATTTCATAAGGTTTTTGATGTTCAAAACGAACTTCCACGATCTTTTGTTTTAGCTCTCTTATGTTAGTGATTATATCAGGAAGCTTGTCAATAGCGTCTGTTCCCACAACAAAATCCAACAAAGGTATTGTTTTAAGAATTTTGTCTTTTTCCTGTTGAGCTACACAACCAGTGACACCAATTAACATATGAGGATTTTTTTTCTTAAGACCCTTATAACGCCCTACTTCTGAATGTACTTTATGCACAGGCTTTTGCCTCACACTACAGGAGTTAATAATAATAAGCTCTGCCATTTCAGCAAAAGGTACAGAAAAATAATTGATCATCTCCAAAAGAGAGTACATTCTCTCTGTGTCATTCACATTCATCTGACAGCCATAAGTGCTTATATAAACCCCCTTTTTATGAGAAAAAAGGCCTCTCTTAGAGCTATTGACATCTAGTTCCATATACGATAACTACCCTTATATTTATTAAGTAAACGATCCTTTAAGAAAGGTCAACTTTATGGAAGTATTTTACAGGCTCAAATCCTCTAAAAAAAGAGCTAGATGGCCTTGTGAACTGTTAGAACAAATCAAAAAGAACTTTGAGAAGAAATTTGAAAATCCAGCTCAAAAAGGAGAATTTCTTGTTAAAGGCTTTATTTGCCCTAAGGAGTTTTTATTTAAAATAGGTTACTTAGAAGACAATCAGATAAGTCAAAAAAATTTTCACATCTCTAAAGACTTCTCTTCTAAAACAGATAAGCCTGAAGATGTTATAGAGCTTATAGTTGATTACAGTATGAGTCTTATGGAGCATTATTTTAACAACTCTTCTCAAAATCTACCTAGGAAGTGGTCAACTCAAACTTTTCAAGATGAAACTATTTTTTTCTTGTTTTCAACAGAAAATGACAGTCTAGAGGAGCAAGCTGATAAGCTTCTCAACCTCTCTAAAGAGGAATCATTCTTTCAAACACAAGATGACGAAGAAGACATTTTAACACAAATCCAAATTGACCATCTTTTTTTAAATCGAAAAAAAGAAAGAAAGGTTTAATTTTTAGTTCTTTTAGTCTTTATTAAAGTTCTCCATTTCACTTTCTATACTGCTCCCTAAAGGGCTTTCCTCGCCCTGAGAAAACTCTAAATCATCGGAATAAAGTTCTTGAATGACATCTAAAAAGTCTCTTTCGTCAGAAAGATCCTTATAAATTACATAAATCATTCTTAAAGAGTGAGAATCAGAAAGGCTCTGTAAATAAGTGTAAATCTGGTTTTCTGCTAATATTTTTCTGCGTTTTTGTATCTTTTTCTATAAAGAAAGATAATGATAACGACAATAATTTTCCACTTGAGCGATTTGATCACAATCAGTTGATGAACAGTAAGCTCTGCTTTCTGCATCGACAAGAATTGTTTCCTCAGGTGGGTGGTCCTTATAGTTAAGAAGAGCTTGTTTTATCTCATCTATATAGTGCTTTCGCTTAGGTTTTCCGTTTTTTTTGAGTTGAGGTCTAGTTTTTATTCTAAGGCCTTGATAAAAAGTCATTTATTTTTAAAAATAGTTTCATATGTCAGGGTTTCTATCAAAAAAAGAGCGAGAAGATTTACTCTATGAACTATCTTTAGAGAAAAATATTAAATACGCAAAAAGGATTATGACAATTCTCCATATTAGATAAAGGTAAGTTGTGTAAAAGATATTGCCTGCTTTCTTTTCATTGATGAGGGCACGATAAGAGCCTGTAGAGATCGTTATAACAAAGGTGGGATAGAGTGCTTAATCAACGACAATTATAACCCTAAAAGGTCCTTTTTAACTAAGAAAGAGGAGAAAATGCTTTTAAAGGAATTAGAGAAAAGAATTTTTCCATCATCACAGACCGTTATTCAGTTCATTGAGGAGAATTTTGGTGTTACGTACTCAACAAGTGGTGTAATTGATCTTCTCCATCGCCTTGGTTTTTCTTATAAAAAAGCCACAGCGATACCGGGTAAGGCAAAGAGAGAAGAGCAGAAAAAGTTTGTGCGTAAATACAAGAGAATTAAGAAGAAAGACGGTCCTGTTTACTTTGCTGATTCCACACATCCTGAGTGGGGCCCTACGATTTCATATGGTTGGATAAGAGAGGGTAAGAAGTTTGAAGTGAAGACCAATTCAGGCTGGAGAAAAAGAGTGAATGTTTGTGGAGCTATTGAGATCAATAGTTTGAAGACGGTAGTCAGGAGTTATAAGACAGTTAACGAAGTTTTTCTATGTGATATGCTCTATCATATTCATTAAGAAGCATCCCGATGAAAAAGAGATTCATCTTATCTTAGATGGGGCCGGATACAATAGATCGAAGTCTGTCAAGAAGTTAGCGAAAGAGTTGAATATAAAACTTGTTTATCTTCCTCCGTATTCACCGAATTTAAATCCTATAGAAAGGCTTTGGAAGTTTATGAAAAAAGAGGTCACAGCAAATCGCTATTATGAAAATTATGACGATTTCAAGGGAAGTTTAAGTCAATTTTTTAGAGGAATACGAAAACACAGAGCTAAATTAGAAACTTTGATAACTGATAACTTCTCCATCTTAGGAACCTGAAAACCTAAACGGAAGCACTATATAAGTAAGTCTTTTTGCTTTCTTCATAGGTTGTGAAGCGGTTTTTCTTTCTTTTTTCTGAGAGTTTTTTTGGATCTGTTGAATCGTATCTTTGGGTTTTTCTTTTTGGCTCCTCAAAAGAACCTCCGGGAACCCACAGATTCTTTTGAGGAGGCAATAAATTTAACATATGAGTATTAAAACATAAAAAAAAAATGGCTCCTCCCGGGAATCTGTGGGTGAAAAGTAGTAGAAATCCCCCAAAAAGGCTCATATTAATCAAAGTAAGAGTAAGACATCCTATCTTGTATTTTTGAGTTCTTTGAGGCCCTTACTGGCCTCTATCGCCTTTGGCGATTGAACTCAAAAACATTCATTTTATTTGCTTTTATTTGCTGTGTTACATTAAAATTTTAAAAAAGAAGCACCTACTTCCCAGATGCCTTAAAATGTTATTCAAAAAAAAAAAAAAGGAGGGAAGAGATGCTTTTGAAGACTATACTAAATGATTGTTTAAGATGGAAGTCTTTTGTGTACGAAGACATTTATTTTTCAAAAGATAGAAAGTCAATTAATGTTCCTATTAAGGCTCGTAAAAATGGCCAAGCTTTTTGTAGTGTTTGTAAGAAGCCCTGTTCAGTGTATGACAGCAGTAAATCATCACGGGACTTTGAATCCCTTCCTATTTTAAGTTACAGGGTGTTCTTTGTTTATGCTGTAAGAAGAGTTAATTGTCCTTGCTGTGGGGTAAAAGTTGAGTATTTACCTTGGGCCGATGGTAAGAAGAGTTTAACGATCTTTTACATGAAGTACTTAGCAGACTGGTGTCGTCACCTGTCTTGGAAAGAGGTTTCTTGTAAGTTTCATGTCAGTTGGAATCAGGTCTATGCTTCGGTAGAATGGGTCGTAGAATATGGTTTAAAACAAAGGGTTTTAAAGGGAATACAAGCTATAGGTGTAGATGAAATACAATGGAAAAAGAACCATCAGTATCTCACCTTAGTCTATGAAATAAGCAAAACCCGTGTACGCTTGTTGTGGATAGGAGAAAAAAGAACAGAAAAGAGTTTTAGAAAATTCTTTGATTTACTAGGAGAGAAGTCAAAAGATATACGGTTTGTGTGTTCTGATATGTGGAAGCCTTATTTAAAAGTCATAAAGGAGAGGGCAAGTGGAGCTTTACACATATTAGATCGGTTTCATATCGTAGCAAGACTCAATAAGGCTTTAGATGAAGTGAGAGCTTCAGAACACAAAAAAATGAAAGAAGACGGGTATGAACCCCTTTTAACAAAAGCTAGATGGCCCTTGTTAAAAAATGCAGAAAATTTAAAATCTTATGAAAAAGTAAAATTAAGGCATTTAATACAGTACAATTTAAAAAGTATCCGCTGTTATTTTTTAAAAGAAGACTTCCGACAGTTATGGACCTATGTTCCACCAACTTGGGCTGGTAAATTTATAGACAGTTGGACGAAACGAGTCATGCTTTCAAAAATTGAACCTATGAAAAGAAAAGCAAAAACCATACAAAGACATAAGCTACTTATTCTTAATTACTTCAAGGCTAAAAAAACCTTCTCCTCAGGGATTGTAGAGGGTTTAAACAACAAAGTAAAACTCACTATGAGAAAATCTTACGGCTTTAGAACCTCTAAAGCTATAAAAATCGCCTTATATCATAACCTTGGAAAACTGCCAGAACCTCCGGGAACCCACAGATTCTTTCGAGGATGCAAAAAAATTAAATAAAATGACCTGGATTAAAGGCTTGAAAATTGTGAAAAAAATTACTGGTCAGAACACTAGCCTTTATTAAAATTTTCTATTTCACTTTCTATATTGCTTCCTAAAGGCCCTTCCTCACTTTGAGAAAATTCTAAGTCATCAGAATAAAGTTCTTGAATGACATCTAAAAAGTCTCTTTCGTCAGAAAGATCCTTATAAATCACATAAATCATTCTTAGAGAGTAAGAATCAGAAAGGATCTGTAGGTAAGTGTAAATCTGGTTTTCTGCTAATATTTTTCTACGTTTTTGGATTTTTTTCCATAAAGAAAGATAATGATAACGACAATAACTTTCCACTTGAGCAATTTGATCACAGTCAATTGCTAAACAATAAGCTCTTCTTTCTGCATCGACAAGGATCGTTTGCTCAGGTGGGTGGTCTTTATAATTAAGAAGGGCTTTTTTCATCTCATCTATATAAGTAAGCCTTTTTTCTTTCTTCATAGATTGCACAACAGCTTTTTCCGCTTTCTTCTGAGGTTTTTTCCGAGTCTGTTGAGTTGTATCCTTATTTTTTTTCCTTTTAAAAACTATTTTTTTAGTTTTTTTAGTTTGTTTCTTTTGAAAGGTTTTTGAAATAATTTTTTTAGTCTTTTTTTTGGCCTTTTTAATAGGTTTTTGAGAAGTCTTTTTTTGTCTTTTTTTATTGACTTTTTTCTTTGCCTTCTTTTTAGTTTCCGTCTTTTTTGATTTTGAACGTATCACAATATTCTTAATTTTTTTGATTAAGGATTTTTTTTTCTTTTTCTTTGCCATGGCACACTTACCTACTTTCTTTTTAAGATAATAGCACCTTTTTCTGTTTTGACAAGGATTTTACCTTTTTTTTCTCCATGAAAGAAGCCCTTCGCCTGTGTGTAAAGAGATTGTTTAACAAGAATCCCTTGAGGTGCTTTAATAGAGCCCTTCTTAGAAAGAAGAAAGACTTTCCCTTTGAGGTCTTTAAAAGCCACCTCAACTGAACTCTCATTCGTTTTTACATTCAAATCAATTTTCTTGTTAAAATCTAGATTAACAAGCCCTAAACCAGCCCACCCTGTCACTTTTGCATCTAAGTTTTCAGCCTTCAAATCGGCCTCTCTTAGAGAAAATTTAAAAACACCTGAAAAGTGGTTCAAACGTACTTTTGTTTTCTCTCCTTGAACTTTAAAAAAACCAGAAGAATCTCTCATTTCTACAGATCCTAAAAAAGAATCTAAGCTCACTGTTTTTTTATTTTTCTCTATCTCAGTAGAACTTGAAAAAGTTTTTACAAACACAGAGGCTTCATTTCGTAAAATCTTTATTTTTGCTTTTTGCGTATAAATTGTCATTTCAGCTTTGTTCTCTTCTAAGTTCAATTCCCCTTCTTGAAGTTGCAGAAAGACTTTTCCTCTAGGGCCTTTCAGTTTCACATAAGCCTTATACCAGTAAACATCTAAATTTAGCTTTTCAGGATAGACCAACTTGAGGATCACTTTTTGAGCTTTATTGATATCCTTTAAAGGAATGGAAAACTCTACTGTGAGCTTCTTTTCTGTATCTATGATTTTAAAAAAAGAGTTGGAGTTTACAAGAATTTTTTTCTCTTGACGGGAAGGAATAAGCTCTAAATCACCATAAAAACCCTTTACAACAAGATTTGTTTTCTCCTTGACTTCATAAGCTCCTAATTGAGCTAAAGCTTCATAGCTCAGCAGAACTAAAAAACTCACTCTTAAAAAACTTTTGATATAAGGCATAACTATACAATGGCAAAGAGACAAGGTGATGTCAAAATTTTAAGACTAGGATACAGAGTCCCTTTTTTTAAATTGAAATTATAATTTAATTTCTAAGTTTTTTGGGTTATTTCATTAGAGTATTTTATATGAGACCTAAACTTTCTTATCCAATTTAGAGCATTTTTTCGCAAGGCAATGCATCTAGTAGATACCGTCAATAAATCCAACCAAACCATAGGAAAAGCCAACAGCATCGTAACTAAAGAAACAAAGTTTTCTTAAAATTAAAAGAGCCAATAATCCCATACTAGTGAAATCAGATTTATTGTCCTCCCTCTTTTTCTGCCATGGGTCAAAGAGAAAAAATTTATGCTCCTTCCAGGAAATCTGTGGGTAAAAAGTAGTTAAGAATCCCCCAAAAAAAGTGTCAGATTAAGTTGCGACTATTACATCTTATGTTAGAGCAATGTAGTGATCATTTTTAGCGTGGAATTTGGGTTATTTAATTGTTGCTCCCTCTCACTCTTACTACGCACTGATATCTTTTAGAACCTTTGCTACAGTTGTTCCACCAAGCTGCATTATTTCTTCTTATAGTGTGGGTGTATTTCTCAATAGTTACGCAATAATCATAACTTTTATAACAAGCATCAAAGGCTTTAACTTCAAGCTCATCGAGATCGCAATCCTTACCATTAGGGGTCCATGGACAGTTACCATAATAGGTACTTCCCAAGCCTTTAAAAGTGAAAATTTTGGCCACCACCATCTGCGAAAACAATACAGATGTAATTATAATTAAAATTATTTTTTTCATTTTTATTCTCCTTTCATTACTACATTATATTTTGTGTGCATCAAGCAAGATAAGGTTATAAACGAATGAAATCATTTTTAAAACGGACAAAAGTGAACAAAAGTGAACAAAAATGGACATATAAATTTTTCAAAAAGGATTGTAAGAACAACCAAGGTCATATTAATCAAAGTAAGAGTAAGATATCCTGTCTTGTATTTTTGAGTTCTTTGAGGCCTTACTGGCCTCTATCGCCTTTGGCGATTGAACTCAAAAACATTCTTTTATTTGCTGTATTACATTAAAATTTTAAAAAAGAAGCACCTACTTCCCAGATGCCTTAAAATGTTTATTCAACCAAAAAAAACAAAGGAGGGAAGAGATGCTTTTAAAGACTATGAACTTCCCCCAAAAAACTGTCCACTTTTTTGGGGGAAGATCACTTTTTGAAAGTCTCTAAATTATTTCTCAGCCAGACCCCTCTAACTCCTGCAGGAGAAATAAAAATTCCTTTTTTCCTTAACTCATTGGACGCTCTCAACTGTCCATAGGCAGGAAGTTCTATAGCGATCCTTAAACAAGCCTCTTCTGTCGTTTGATCAACTCTGTTTTTTAAATTAGGCTTTCTACGACTTTGCTCTCTTAATGATTCTAAACCTCCTTCCTCTTTGAGTGTCTTGTAACGATAAAATGTATCTCTTGAAAAGCCCATCACCTTACAAGCTTGAGATACATTGCCTAACTCTTCTGCTAATTGCAAAAGACCTACTTTTGATTTTATAATTCTTTCTTTTACCTCCATTTTATGGAGACTTTAAGAGAAAATTGACTGTCCGCAGAAACAGGGGAAGTTCAACCCTTTGGGGTGGTATTGTTTATTTAAAAGGGTAACCTCTTTTCATCTCTTTGACATTTCGAGACGTGTCAGATTAAGTCGCGACTATTACAAATTAAGGCATTTAATACAGTACAATTTAAAAAGTATCCGCTGTTATCTTTTAAAAGAAGACTTCCGACAGTTATGGACCTATGTTTCACCAACTTGGGCTGGTAAATTTATAGACAGTTGGACGAGACGAGTCATGCTTTCAAAAATTGAACCTATGAAAAGAGAAGCAAAAACCATACGAAGACATAAGCTACTTATTCTTAATTACTTCAAGGCTAAAAAAGCCTTCTCCTCAGGGATTGTAGAGGGTTTAAACAACAAAGTAAAACTCACTATGAGAAAATCTTACGGCTTTAGAACCTCTAAAGCTATAAAAATCGCCTTATATCATAACCTTGGAAAACTGCCAGAACCTCCGGGAACCCACAGATTCTTTTGAGGAGGCTTTCTTATAAATTGCCTCTTTTTTAAGAAAATCTTACAAAGGGCTGAGGTATTCGGCTATATCAGCTATCTTTAGCCCCGAAAAAAGTTGAAACTTGGGTTAATAGGAGCCAAGAGAGAAATGTATGCGGTAGCGAGGTTCTGTTTTTTTAGGTTCACCAATTTTTCTTAACTGACCAAGCTTAAAGGCCCACTCTATATTTATGGTTCCGATGGGAGTTTTATACCTTATACCAAAGCCTGTTGAATGAGCAAAAGGTTTTTTCTGCTTGATATGAGATACAAAAACTGCTCCTAAATCGTAAAACAAAACGCTATTAAATCTGCCAAAAAGGGGAATACGAGTCTCTGCTTTGTACAAAAATAAATAACTTTTATCTTTGATAAAAGATTTGGTATTATCAGGATCTTCTCCGGAGTTTCTAAAATCATCAGAAAAAGGGAGGCGTTCATTGGGTTGCACGGCTCTATAACCTCTTAAAGTTGAGTCTCCTCCTAGAAAAAAAGCATAGCTTTTAGGTACACCGCTTAGTTCTGATGAACTTAAATTTTTTAAAAACCCAACTCTTAGCATTTGAGCTAAAACAAATATATTGAAATTGTTATAGTAGTTAAAAGTGTTTTCTGTCTTCAAAAAGTGGATTCCTTCAGAACTCCCAGCAAAAGGAGCAGAGTAAAACAAATTCCAATTGAAATAAAATCCTTTTGTAGGTAAAAATTGATTATCTCTATAATCTAAATAAAGACTAGGGCCTATTAATGAGACTTTTTCACCGTCATCGAATACAGTTTCTGAACCCTTAATAGTAAAGTGATTTAAAACTTCTAGAGACCATAAATTAAGTTGGAAAAATATATTATAGTTTAATTTTTTTTCAATAAAAAATCCTAACTGTCTCGTCCTTTCAAAGCTAATTTTATTTTCTTTATTTATGACTTCAATTTGTGTGACTTGTTTTCCGAGAGAGGTTTTTGCAATACCTTTAAGATTCCCTCCCAATAAAAAAGGTTCTACATATGTTGTTGTAATATTATAATCAAGGCCTAATTTTGGATAAGTAAAATTATTTTTTAGCTCAGAAAAAAGTCGAAATTGCCTTCCTTTTCCTTTTATATTCTTATAAAAAAGCTCTCCATAAATTTTACCACTAATACCGCTTTCTTTATTTAGACCAATACCTGTTCTTATTTCTCCTGGATCTATTTCTTGAACCAAGATTGTTAAATTTCTTTGAGATTCTTTTGTTTTTTCAAAATCAATATTGACGAAACTAAAAAGGTCTGAATTATCCAAATTTGAAATGGCTTGTGTTATCTTTTCAGATGTTAGAACATCACCTTGTTTCAGTCCTGAAAGTTTTACAACAAAGTTATTTTTTGTCAATCTAAGACCTTTAACAAAGATATTTTTAATTTTGATTTGTTGTCCTTCTTCAATTTTTAAGTTAAGACGAGCTTCTTTTGTTCCCTCATCGTACTTAATAATGTCAGAATCTGTTTTAAGCTTCATTTCAAGATAACCAAAGCTGTTGTAAAATGATTTTAGTTTTTCAAAACTGCCTTCTAATTTATAAAAATTAAGAGGTGATCCAACCTTCAAGCCCAAGACTTTAGAGAGTTGTTTATAGGAAACCCTTTCAGCACCAATAAAATTAATTTCTCCTATAACAGCTATGGATCCTTCGTTTAAATTTAACGTAATACTAACTTTCTTCTCATTCTTTGAAAATTTATAATTTTTTGAAACTAATTCAAACTCCACATAACCCTCATTTCTTATATGATTAGAAAGTTTACTAAGTGTTAACTCAAAATCTTCAATATTAAAATAGCCTAGTTTTATAAATTCTGAACTATTTTTAAGTATATAATTTATATAATACTTAACAGGCCTTGAGAATCTTCCTTTAATTCTAATTTCATCTATGAGAACCTTTGACCCTTCTTGTATACTAGCTATAATAAGCCCTTTCTTCTCTTCAATTTTTATTTTGGTTCCGGTATAACCTAAATTGTAATAAGAAATCTTTATTTTTTGAAACAAGTAATCTTCAAAATCAAGTTCGACTTTAAAATACTCATCCAAATCAAGATCCCTTAACAGTCTCCGTGTTGAGATCTTTTTGTTACCTATGAATTTTAAATTAAGTTGATCCAAATTATCAAAATCAAAATATAAGATAGCTGTTTTTTTATCGGACGATAAGACGAAATTGTATGACTTCAAATTGTATCTAAAATAGTTTTCCTTCAGTAATTTTTTCTTTAGAATTCTTTCAATGGATTTTTTATTTTCATTTGAGCAGACCTCATCTGTTGCCCTATAAAAATGAGAAAGGTTTTTGAGCTCTTTTCTTTTTTTATGAACTTTAATGCTTTTTATTTTACATAGATCGCCCTCTTTAACTTCAACAATATAAGAACCTTCACCTTTATGAAGTAGTGAAATGTTTGCATTAAAAAACCCCTTGCTTTTATATTTTGAAATTAAAAATTTTTTTATTTGATTTTTTTTCAAATATGATATTTGTTCCTGTAAGCTTTCGATATTTAAAGAAGAAACCCCCTGAAATATTACACTTATTTTACAGAAAGCTTCTATGTGAATGAGTAGAAAAATAAGCCCAACAGCGAATTGCCAATTCATTATTTGAACCTTCTTTTATATTCTAAATTAATATCAAAACTCTGAGTGTTAGAAGAATCTGTTGCTTTATTATCTTTAGATTTATTGCTGTCTTCCCAGGAAGCTTGTAAGGACCATTTATTGGATAGTTTATAGATAAGATTAATATTATTTTTCTCTTGAACACCAAAGGTTCTACTAATAGATAAATTAAGGCTGTCTGATATTTGTTTTTCGACTTTTATTTTAGGTACTATAAGTGTATTGTTTTCAGTTGTGTCTTCTGAGGGTAAAATTCTTACGTTTAAACCTAAATTATTTCTTATTGTATCACCCAAAAGATTAGAAAAAATAAAACTACTAACTTGATAGATTCCCTCACTAGCAAGTTCATTTTGAGCTTGTGACAGGTCATCAAGATCTTCTGGTGTGATTCGAGACCTTAATAACCTTAAAATTTCGTTTCTGTTAAGAGGGGGAGTGCTTGATAGAGTTATTTGATTTTTTTTAGCAAAACCTTCTACTTTAATGTCGATCTTATAAGAAATTTTCCCTGTCTCCACAGGAGTATAAGCAAGTATAAAAACTCTAGGGTTGTCTGCAAAATCTCTTTGATAAGATAAGCTGCCCCTTGTAATAAAAAATTTGTTATTTTGAAACTCAAAACTGCTTTCCGGAAGAATATTAGCCCTCCCCTCAAGAATAGGGTTTCGAAAACTTCCTAAAAGATAAGCATGGCCACTAACCTTAAAGTTAAGATTTTTATTTAAGAAATTTAAATTCTGTCCTTCAACGAGAAGCTGATCGAAAATAACCTTACTAAGGGTCTTTTTTGTGCCTATATTTTTAAGAAAAACACTAGGATAAATGTAAGATGATGATTTTTTTCCTAAGTCTGAAGATGTTTTGCCTTCCTTAATTTTTATAAATCCTGATAGTTTATAGGGGTGCTTCCGGCCTTTTAGAGAAAGATTCAAATTTCCTTTAGTTTGCAGTCCTTTAGGATATTCTAAATTAAAATTAGACATTTTTAAAGAGAGATCTAAAGGCATAGCATTTTTTTGAAAAATTTTTATGTGTCCACTAATTTTGCTAGGTGTATCGTTGATATTAGCTTTAAATGAATCTATTGAAACTTTGTTATTAACTATATTTAAGTTCATTTGGATCTGTTCTAAAGAATGTTTGAAGTCTTTTAATTTTAAAAACCCTTTTCTAAGATTAAAATACCCATTAGAATTGAGATTCTTCTCATCGCCTACAATTTTTAAAAAAAAGTGGCTTTCCCCATCGGCAATAGCTATTGCAGGAGAGAGAAACTGGAATGCCTTTGCATTTATATTTCCTTCCATATGAATATTTAGACGTTTTTTAAATACAATAAGATTATTTTTTAATTTTATAAACTGACGGGCTTTACCATAAATTTCTAATTGCGACTGACTTGTTAAAGTTCCTTTAGATAAAGTTAAGTGAAGGGGAACCTTGTTGTGAAAAGAGTGTTGTCCTGAAGTGATTTTTAGTTGCCCATCTTTAAGATAGCCGTAAGAATTAAAAAAATTGCTATTTTTTGAGGTAAATTTAAACCGAGAGTCTAGCTCAACTTTAAAATCGTCTCCTTGATGCTTTTTTAATTTAGGAATAAGCTTAGAAATATCAAATTTTTTTGTAGAACCATTAATAGAGAAAGGAAGATATTTCTTTCGAGGAATTTTGAAAAAAACTAATAAGCTTTTTTTAAAGAAATCTGCATTGCATGAAATAAAGTTTTCATTTATTTTCATTTGAAAGAGGATTTTGTTATTTTGAGAGCTATAGAGATCGTTTCGCAAACGACCGTTTAATTTAAAAACTGGGTTTTTTAAATTTCCAGAAATTAATAAATTAAATTTTGTGGACCCTTTGACTATAGGGAGATAGTCCTTTAACAGAAAAGGTTCTAAATAAAAATTATCTGTATATACTTTTACATTTAAATTTTTATTAGAATAATTCCCACTGACAAAAATCTTATCTTTGTCCCTTTGGATAAAAGAATCTTCAATTTTGATCTGATTTTTTTGCGATGTAATATTTAATTTTATATGATCGAAGTAGTCTTTAAAAAGACTTCCTCTAAAAATATCCGTTTTTAAATCAAAGGTTAAATCCTCCATATCAAAATCGCTAGTCCCCACAACCTTCATAGAGCCTTCTCCTAGAAAGTTTTTAAAAACCTTATGGAAAATTTTGGATTTATTTTTAAATTCAATTTGAGAAATTTCAGACATTTTCATATTAGGAGAAAAGATATCAAAGTAACTCATCTTCTTTTTAAAGTCTAAGGATAACATCCCTTTGTAATAGGTTTTATCAAATTGGAGCAGTAAGTTTTTAAAGAAAATTTTTTGATTTTTGTAGTTTAAAAGAGCTTGGGCCTTCTTTATTGAAAGGTTGTTGAACTTCACTTTTGAAAGATTTGTTTGTGCCTCCATCTGGGCCTTTCCCTTTTGAAGCAGGGCTTTTCCTTTAAAAGTGACAAATCCCTCTAAATAATAATTATAAATTTTATCAAATTGCGATAAATTCACATTCCTTCCCTCATAAGTAACCGCATGTCTGTTCTCTCCTAAAGAGCTTTCTCCTATAAATTTTATAGAACGAATGCGAGATTCATATTTAAGGATTTTATTTTCATAGTTCAAAAAAAGATAGGAATTTAAATTTTTAGCTGAAAATTTATTCTTTAATTCCATATGTTCTATAAGAAAATTTTCTTTTGTTTTACAAGTTATGGGTAAATTCTTGTTAAAAGAAAGCCTTTTTTTAAAAGGATTAAGTGTACAGAATAAAAGGCCTGTTAATTTTAAACTTAAATTACGATGAAAAATTTTTCCTAAGCGAAACTTGTTCAATTTTATATCAAAAAGAGAAATGCCATGTCTTTTAAGTATAGAATTTTTAATGAAAAGACTTTCCCCTCTGTTATTTTTTATAAGGGCTTCTTTAACTACTATTTTATTAGAGTCTAGAAGGATGTGAGATTCAATATAACCTAGAGAATTCTTCTTAAATTGAAAATTTTGACTCTTTACTTTGATAGTAAGCAGAGATGGTTCATAATCTAAATTGAATTTTATGAGTCCCTTTCCCTTGAAGCCTATTTTTGAAAAATCAGAGGAGTTTAAGAAAATTTGCGAATTCCACTTCTTATAACTAAAAAGATTGATTTTGTTATCTCTTAAACTCAGGTTACCTGAAAAATCAAGTTTGGATTTTAGGTAGTTCAATTTAAATTTTTTAAAAGAAATTAAGAGGTTGTTTTTTATGAGAAGGTTCGTATCCAAGGATAAAGGGGGGAGCCTATGTTTTTTTGTTTTAATATGAATTTCTTTAATTCTAATTTCTTGCGACAACTCTTCTGTATTAGGTTTAGATGAAAGAAATATATCCTTTACATTGAGATTCATAGACTTTGATGTAAAAGATAAATGTTTTATATTAAAGTTCATTGTGACTGGAATGAGCTTCTTAAAATAGATTTTACGAGATTTTTTTGAACTTGTAATAGAAGCTTTCGGAAAATTGAAATTGATGAATTGATTTGCTTTTTTTGATAAAAGTATGAAACGGCTTCCATGGAGAGATCCCTCCTGCGATGCATGTTGAAAAATTTTAGGCAAGGCTTTCAAATGATCAAAAGAAATTTTAACGTTATCAATATAGGCTGTGACTTCATTGAAATGAAATCTTCTTCTGACGGTAAAAGAAATTATGTCTTGGAAGCTGAAATAGAATTCTAATGAGGAAATTTCAAAAGGTTCAAATAAAAGATTTTTTTTCATTTTATTTTTAGAAGAAATTGAAATCTTTTTTAAACTGATGGTTCTTTTGAAGATATCAAATTGTAGACTTTCTGGTTTGCTAATATTTAGGGGAAGTTTGTCACTTTGGGCCTGTAGAAATACTGAAATTTTTGCAATTAAAGTATCATGATTTTTTTTGTATAAAAAGAGACTGAAAGCAAAAAAACATAGACATAGCAAGAAGCCTAAGGAAAAAATATACCGCCTTTTCATCCTAGTGTTTCCCATTTATTTAAAAGAGCATGTGCAGATCGGTAATTTGGTTTAATTTCAATAAGTTTTTTTAAGGTCTCAACAGCTCGTTCTTTTTCTTTAAGGCCCCAGTAGCATAGGGCCTTCGTGTAGTAGGAGGCAAAAAAAATACTTGTTTTTTCTAAAGAATACCTTTCTTCTATTTCTTTTATTTTTTCAAGAGCATCTAGATACTTTTCAAATAAAATGAGAGTTTCTAAGTGAAGCCAATCTGAACTTAAATTTCTATTTTTTACTTTTTTTAAAACAGATATAACAGCATCATGGTCTTCAATAAAATAAAAGAAAAAAGCTAAGTCATTGTGAACTTCAGGAGAAGCTTCTAAAATTCTTCTTCCTTCCTCTCTAAGAAATTGAGAAATTTTTCTTTCTTTTTTTGAAATTTTTTTTCTTTTGATTTGACTTTTTTCTACATATTCATATTTAAATTGGTCAAAAATATCTTCAGCAATCATCTCTTTAATTTTTATTCTCTCTTCTTTTAGAGATTTGTTTTCAGGATCAGATCTTAATTCATCTTCAATGATCTTCATGGTTTGTTCTGGCATGCCACTGTCTTTAAAATATCTGATTCTATCTTGAATTTTTTTTTGTCTTTTTTCATAAAGTTTATGTAGTATTTCAAATTTTCTCTTTCTATTTTTCTCGAACAATTTTCCCCATGAAGTTGCTTTAGGGCTGAGGGCTAAAAAGGAAAGCTTTTTTTCTTTATAAGCTCCTTTTAAAATATTTTTTTGTATTAGTAAGGAAGTTTTTATATTCTGCAAAAATAAAATTTCACACAAAACACCCCAGAAAAGAGGTTCTTTTTTTTTTAAAGATTTTATAGAGAAATCAAAAATGGATTCATAAGAACCCATATTAAAAAGAAAAACTATAAGCCGTCTTTTATCGCTATAACTAAGGTTCTCTATTTTAAGAAAGGAACCAATTCCCTCATGAATTTTTGAAGAATCGTTGGTTATGAGAAGGAGTTTTCTTATTTTTGATTCTATGTTATACATAATCAGCCAAACTGCACTCGTTCTACGTAATGACCTTCTTTTGTGTCTATTTTAATATAATCGCCTACCTTAATGTGAAGGGGAACATAGATATCAAGACCTGTTTCCAGAGTCACAGGTTTTGTAGCAGAAGAGGCTGTGATGCTTTTTTGACTAAGATCAGAGGAAGTAACTTTCAAAACAACATGTAAGGGTAGTTCAATAGAGATGATTTTATTATTAAAAAGGCAGGTCTTGACTTTCATGTTTTCTGAAAGATATTTTGCGATCTCACCTATAACATCTTTAGAAATGCTCATCTGTTCATAAGTATCTGGAGCCATAAAGTGAAACATCTCATCCTTATAAAGAAAGTTCATATCTTGATAATAAACATTTGCTATCCCTACTTTTTTCCCTGATTTGAAGGTTTTTTCAACTTGGCTTCCTGTTATGAGATGTCGCAATTTCGTACGAGTGAATTGGTTTCCTTTTCCTGGTTTAAAGTGTTCAAACTCTATAATGGTATAAGGTTCATGATCGACAATAATATGAAGTCCCTTTTTAAAGTCACCCGTTCCGTACAAATTCACTCCTTTGTTCTACACGTTGGATCAACTGTTTTAGTGTTTTTATTTTTTTCTCTTGCATGAACTGTTTAAATTTTTTTATGAAAAGAAGTCTCCTCTGAGAAAGTTCGGGACAAAAACCATCAGTTTCAAGATCTTTAATTAACTGTTCTGCCTTTAAAAAATTTTGTTCTTTAATGGATTCATCAAGATCTTTTAATTTTTTTTCTCTTATATGACGGGTTTCAATCTTTTGTTTTTCTTTACGAGTTTTAGTACAAAGAGGATCGAGTTCCAAAATTTTATTGAATATTAACAGAGTTTTTTTATACTTTTTTTCTTTTAAAAAACAAGAGGCCATTTCCTTTAGTAAAAAGAGATTTTGAGGAGGTTTTAAAAGTATTATCTCAAAAGTTTGAAGGGCTTGTGAAGTGTTTTTTTCCTCTAAAAACACACGACCTAGGGTGGTGAGAGCTTTAAGGTGATAGGGACTAAGGGAGAGGATGTGTTCACAGATGTATTTTGCACTGCATAATTGCTTTTTTTTCCTGTACTTTTCAGCCCTTAAAGCTAAAATTTCCAGATTCCGACACTTTAGAACAACTGAATTCTTATTTTTTAAAGCTAAACTCACGAGATTATTTTCTCACTTGTTATAAAAAAATTCAATCCTCTTTTCTAAGAAACAAGCTGAAATAAAGCTAGGCAAGCTTGTTTTAAAGTGTTTTAATAAAACTATGCAAAGTACTTTAAAAGTTCTAGGATTTGACCCTGGCTCTTATATTTGTGGTTATGGGGCTATTTCTTTTCAAAATCAAGAACCTATAAACACTCATTATGGAACCTTTGAGCTGTCTTCTCTTCAATATTTAGAGGAAAAGCTACATAAAGTATCCCAATTCTTAGATGAGCTTTTTTCCTACGTAAAACCTCATCATTTTGTTTTAGAAAAAATCTTTTTAGGTAAAAATGTAAAAAGTGCTTTCCAATTAGGACATGTAAGAGGAGTTTGTCTGCAAAAAGCCTTTGAATTTAAAATTCAGATTTACGAATACAATCCCACTAAGGTTAAGAAAACAATTACTGGTTTTGGAAGAGCCTCAAAACAACAAGTTCAAACAATTGTTTCTCATCGTCTAGGTTTAAGAGATTTTAAGGAAAAACAAGACGCCTCAGATGCCCTGGCCTTAAGTCTTTCTCATTTTTACCACCTTACAGGACAGATGAAATTAAAGGAGAAAATTCTATGATCTCTTACTTAAAGGGGAAGGTTTTATTTCAGAGAGAAGAAAGTCTTACTCTTTTGACAGGTGAAGTAGGGTATGAAGTGTTTTGCCCCTGCCCCATAAGTGTAGGGCAAAGAGTTGAGCTTTTTATTTATACCCATGTTCGTGAAGATACACTTCAGCTTTTTGGTTTTATGTCTTTAAAACAAAGGGATATTTTTGTTCAAATGGTAAGGAAGGTTTCGGGAATTGGGCCTAAAGTAGCTTTAAGAATCCTTGCAAATGTGAATATTGAAACCCTTATCTCTATGATTTGTAAAAATGAAATTCAAGCTCTTTCTAAACTTCCTAAACTAGGACGCAAAAAAGCTGAACAGATGGTCCTTTGTCTTAAAGATAGTCTTAAAACTTCTAAGCTTTCTGAAAAAAACCCTCTTTTAGAGGAAGCTTTTTCCACCTTGAACCATCTTGGCTTTCATCGCCATGAAATTGAAGAGGCTCTAGAGAAAGTCAAAAATCAAGAGAACTTACAAAGTATAGTTAAAGAGGCCCTTTTTATTTTAAATTCATCTAAGGAGTTGTTATGGAAAAACAAAGACTCACTACAGGCGAGGTGATAGCTTATGAAAAATCTCTCGACTTAAATGTAAGGCCAAAAGCCTTTAAAGATTTTCTTGGACAAAAAGAAGTGAAAGAAAAGCTTGAGGTTTTTATTCGAGCCTCTCAACAAAGAAAGGAAAGTTTAGAGCATATACTTTTTTGCGGGCCTCCTGGTTTAGGGAAAACAACTCTTTCCCATATTGTAGCAGAAACTTTAAATACAAAAATGGTGGTTACTTCAGGTCCAGCACTTTTAAGAAAGGGGGATTTAGTTGCTATTTTAACAAACCTTGAAGAGAGGTCTGTACTTTTTATTGATGAAATCCATAGACTTCCCTTACAGCTGGAAGAGTATTTGTACATTGCTATGGAAGATTTTGTTTTAGACCTTATAACAGGGGAGGGGCCAGCAGCTCGTGCTATGAGATTTCAGCTTCCTTATTTCACTTTAATTGGAGCTACTACAAGAACAGGACTTCTCAAAGCTCCTTTTAGAAATCGTTTCGGCATTGTAGAACACTTATCTTTTTATAAAACTAAGGAGTTAGTTACAATTCTTCAACGTTCTTCCCAGATATTGAAGATCAATTTAAATCCTGAAGGGGCTTATGAACTTGCTTTAAGGAGTCGTGGAACACCCCGTATTGCAAACCGTCTTTTAAGACGTGTAAGAGATTATGCTCAAGTTAAAGGCCAAAATACTATTGATAAAGATATTACTTGTTATGCTTTGAAAAAACTATCTATTGATAACTTAGGTCTAGATCACATAGATCGAAAGATTCTCAGAACCATTCGAGACAAATTTAAAGGAGGCCCTGTTGGAATTGGAACTTTAAGTTCAGCTCTCAACGAAGAGCCTCATACTTTAGAAGAAGTGTATGAACCTTTTTTAATTAAAGAAGGGTTTTTAGAAAAAACTCCCCGTGGAAGAGCTTTAACTTCCATAAGCCTCAAACATTTACAAAAAAATGATCTTATATAGAGCAGTGAAAACAGCAAGCTTTATTCAGTGAGGCAGAACCAAAAAAGATAGGCTTTTACCCTTAAAGTGAACTTCCCCTGTTTCTGCGGACAGTCAATTTTCTCTTAAAGTCTCCGTGAAATGGAGGTAAATCATCTATGAAAAAGGAGGAAGTTGGGGAAAAAAGGCTACTCACCCATTTTTTATTTTTACAGCTAATACCATTTCCAAAAATTAATTCAACATTTTTTAACGCATAGCATCCTGGCCTTTTTATCAAACTCTGTTAAATTTTTAGAGTGTCAAAAAAAAAAGATTTATTTACAAAGATTCAGGAGTATGATTTTCTGGCTACTTACAAAGTAGAAAGAAGTGCCAACATCAAGATAAAACTATTGGCTTTGCACCATATGCAAGAAAGAAAATCAATTCAAGAAACGTCTATGAAAACTTAAACCTCCCTTCAAAAGAAGTTTTTTTAAAATCTCCTAACTGAAGCTTTTCCTTAAATCAATTCTAAAATTTTAAATTTGAACATGAAAATGTCGAATTAATTTCTGTAATTGGTATTAGAAGAAGAAAACAGGCACAAAACCAAGCTTCTCATTGTTATCGATGAAATACAGAAATTGCCCAGTCTTCTTGACGAAGTTCACCGTCTCATACACAAGAAAAATCAGAAATTTCTTTTAACAGGAAGTAGTGCTAGAAAACTTAAAAAAAAAGGAGTGAACTTACTAGCAGGGCGTGCATGGCAGATGTTTCTCTTTCCTCTTACTTCAAAAGAAATACCTCAATTTAATTTAATAACATACCTTAACCGAGGAGGGCTTCCTCAAATTTATAACAGCCTTCAATATCAAGAAGAACTTGAGGCTTATTGCAATCTTTATCTGAGAGAAGAAGTTCAGAATGAATCATTTACAAGGAATATACAGGCTTTTGCAGAGTTCTTAGACCTTATTGCACTTTCAAATGGACAAGAGCTTAACTATGAAAGTTTTTCTCAAGACCTTCAGGTTTCACCGGGAACTTTAAAAACCTATGTTGAAATTTTAAGGGATACTTTAATTGGCTTTTCTCTTCCAGGTTTTACAAAGACAAAAAAAAGAAAGGCCATCTCAAGAGAAAAGCACTATTTATTTGATTTAGGAATTACTAACACTTTATCTCAGCAAGGAGTTATAAAAAAAGGGAGTGAATCTTTTGGAAAAGCTTTCGAACATTTTATCATTCTTGAAGTTCGAGATTTTTTAAGCTATTCAAGAAAATTTTTTCCTATGTTCTACTGGCGTTCTTCTTCGAAAATGGAAGTGGATCTTGTTGTAGGCTCTAAAGTTGCTATAGAAATTAAATCTACAAAATTAATTCAAGATAAACATCTTAAAGGTTTGAGAGCTTTAAAAGAAGAAGGGTTGATTAAAAAATATTTTGCTGTTTCCTTGGATGAAGAAGAGAGGATCACTTCAGAAAAAATTAACATTTTACCTTGGAAAGTTTTTTTGCAAAAATTATGGAATAGTGAAATTATTTAAGAGCTTCAAGTACGAAGATTTTTGACGTTTAATGGAGCAATGCACAGGAAAAAAGAAAGTCTTTAAGCTACCTTTTACGAAATTTATGTAAATAATTCTTATTGTATAAATTCTGGAGCCAAGCGATCAAGGAACCTTTTTTTGGATAAATGAGAAAGCCTTCAAGATAAAGTTTCTTATTGAGACTGTCTCTGTTTAGAGCCTGTAAATTAAATTGTGTTACTGATTTTTTTCATTTTAAATTTTACCTTCACTTTTTTACACTTATTTTAACCCATCAATCGATTCACACAACAATAGATACAGTGCTTCCGTTTAAGTTTTCCGTTTTTTTTTGAGTTGAGGTCTAGTTTTTATTCTAAGGTCTTGATAAAAAACTGTCAGATCATATAATATCTATCACAACTTAACTCTTCTACATCCTTCTTCTTTAATCGAATCTCGACTCTTTTCTTTTTAACTCTTTTTGTAACTGCTCACTCTCGTAAGTTTTTATTTAAAGCCATAGAGATGGCTTCTAAAGAAGAATACCCTTTATTTCTCATTGTTTTAACATAGCTGGTAATGCGACAAAAATATTTCTCCATTTCTTCTGTTCTGAAACACCCTGACACTTTCTTTTTCACCTTAGTCATTCTTAGATCTCTTTCAGCTCTGTTATTAGTGGGATCTACGTTCTTCTTTTACCTCCATTTTATGGAGACTTTAAGAGAAAATTGACTGTCCGCAGAAACAGGGGAAGTTCACCCTTGTTGAAACTCCATGGAGAAGGTGGTTCTGAATCTTTTCAGTGAAAACATCGTAGTTTCTCAAAGCAGAGTATGTTCGCAGTTTGACATCTTTTCCGTCTTTTTTAACTCTGGACTTTTGAATCGAAACTCTTTGTCCTTGAGCATAAACAGACCCAGAATCGCTTCCATTTCGCATGCATTCTTCCTCTCGATCGTATAGTGGACCACAGAGCTTAGTGACTTCGTCATTAAACATCCGGTAGACTACGTCAAGAATTCTATGCTTCATATAGTTATGAACAGCATCTTGAATCTCCTTGTGATCCGATAGTTCTTGAATTGATATTTTTTCTTTTGTATTCTTCATTTGGGGCTCCTTTTGTTTAATTTTTAATTCATTCTAAATATTTATTAAACCCTAGGTGGACTTAAAAATCCACCAGGGAGTCCTCTTATCTGCTCCATTTTTGAACAGAATTCCACCGAGAAATGGGACATCCTCCATTTTAAAGTTCATACATTCATTTTCTTAAAACAGAGTTATGAACTGAAAAATTGATGTATAAATTTTGAAATCAAGTTAATATATATTAAGAGTTATGATTATAGGAACTCCTAAAGAGATTAAGATCAGTGAAAATAGGGTAGGGCTTACGGAAGCTAGTGTATTGGAGCTTACAGCAAGAGGACATACTGTTTATATTGAAAAAGATGCTGGTTTAGGGAGTTTTATTTCTAATAAAGCTTATGAAAAAGCAGGAGCTAAAATTTTAGACTCTGCTAAAGAAGTTTATAATTCAGCTGAAATGATTGTAAAAGTGAAAGAACCCCTTGAAGAAGAGTATCAATATATTAGAGAGGATCAGTTGATCTTTACTTACTTACATTTAGCCGCTGAACCTCGTCTTACGGAAATTCTGAGCACAAAAAAAGCTACATCCATTGCTTATGAAACGATTGAAAATTACGATAGTTCTTTACCTCTTCTTATTCCTATGAGTGAAGTTGCGGGAAGAATGGCTACGCAGGTAGGAGCTTTTTATCTTCAAAAAGATCATGGAGGAAAAGGGGTTCTTTTAGGAGGAGTTACAGGGGTGGAACAAGGATATGTGACTATTATCGGTGGAGGAGTTGTGGGTTTAAATGCTACTAAAATGGCTGTGGGTTTAGGAGCTGAAGTAACGGTTTTAGATATTTCTCATAAACGTCTTGAGTACTTAGACAATTTATTTCAAGGAAGAATTAAAGCCCTTTATTCTAATCAAACCGTTATAGCTCGTACTATAAGAGAATCGGACCTTGTTATAGGTGCCGTTTTGATTCCAGGACACAAAGCCCCTCATCTTGTTACAGAGGAGATGATTAAGACTATGGGTCAGGGAAGCGTAGTTGTAGATGTGGCTGTGGATCAAGGAGGATGTATTGAAACTTGTAGACCTACAAATCACAAACAACCTGTCTATGAAAAATTTGGAGTCTTACATTACTGTGTACCTAATATGCCGGGTGTTGTGGCACGTACTTCAACTTACGCTTTAACCAATGCCACCATCAGCTGGATCTCTCTTATAGCTGATTCAGGGAGCCTTAAAGAAGCTTTAAAAAAAGATAAAAGACTTTTTACAGGAATCAATACTTACAAAGGTTATCTTACTTACAGACCTGTAGCTGTGGACTTACAAATGAAATACACACCCTTAGAAAGTCTCATTTAAATAGGAAGAGCCTGTAAGTCATACCATTTCCAAAAATTAATTCGGCATTATTTTAACGCATAGCATCCTGGCTTTTTAATCAAACTCTGTTAAATTTTTAGAGTGTCTATCAAAAAGTATGTCAAGAAAAAACACTTCTCCATTTACAAAAAATATAAAAAATTTGCCTCCTTAAAAGAATCTGTGGGTTCCCGGAGGTTCTTTTGTGGAGGCGAAATTTTTTTAAAACCACTTGAAAAGAAAGTTTTTTTATACTACTATAAATAATATGGCTATAAAAGTAACAAAAAACAACCAGATTCCCAAAGCTCTTCAGGAATCTATTAAAGGAGCTTTTAAGGGAATTAAAGAGCTGGCAAAAGCTCAAAAAGAGACTGACCGTCAACTCAAAGAAACCTCTAAAGCTCAAAAAGAGACTGACCGCCAACTCAAAGAAACCTCTAAAGCTCAAAAAGAGACTGGCCGCCAACTCAGAGAATCCCAAAAAGAAATCACCAAAGCCCACAAAGAAACAGAGCATTTGTTAAAAGAGTCAAAACTTGAGACCGATCGTCAGTTTAAAAAGTCTGATAAACGTATGGCAAAGTTAGACGAACTTTTTATAGGTCAATGGGGAAAGCTTATGGAGGCTCTGGTAAAAGGTGATTTAGTTAAACTTCTTCAAGAAAGAAACATTGAAGTGCAGAGTATTTCTCAAGAGTCTTCCGGGGTATGGAATGATGAGCCTTTTGAATTTGACATTATTGTAGTTAATGGCAGTGAAGTGGTTGTGACAGAAGTCAAGACCACCTTATGGCTAAAAAATTTGACTCATTTTATAAACAAATTAAAAAACTTTAAACAAATGCTTCCTTTGTATAAAGATAAAATAATTTATGGTGCTGTAGCTTATCTTAAGGCCAATCAAGGTTCAGCTAGAAAGGCTGAGAAAGAAGGTCTTTTTGTGATTCAAGCTTTAGGAAGTAGTGCAAGTATTATTAATGCCAAACACTTTAAACCAAAAAACTTTAGTAATACCAATTCCAAAAAATAATTCGACATTCTTTTATAGCATAAGGTTACGGAAGATATCTCCAAAAGGCTTAAGTTAGTCGAACGTGAAAAATTGACAAAAGCCTAGGATTTTTATGCTGTATGATCTTTATTCCTGTTACTTTCTACTATAGAGGGTTAAATATTTTTTCATAACTTAAACAAAACAGTAGTTTTCAAGAAGGCGTACAGGCCTTTTAAGCCATTTCAGTGAAAAAAACGAAAAAAGACGCACCTCTAGCATTAACTTTCTAAAATTTTGAGAAACTCCTGATAAAAGACTATTAATAGCATCCCCTTGTGATCCTAATAAAAAGTTCCTTCCCATACGAGAATCTATTTTCATATGACCAATGATTGCCTCAACTGAACTTCTTCTTCTGTGAAGTTTTCTTTTGTAGGGACTTAATGTTTTACTCATTCCCCCAATATGAACATTAACTCCCGAAGGATGATGCTCTTTGCCACGATAACCTTTATCTACATACAAATTTTTTGCCTTAACCTTTGTTAAGGATTCAACTTGAGATAAGGCTGGCTTTAAACTGTGAACATCTGATACATTTTTTTCAAATGACTTTACCCCTAAAACCAAGCAATTTTTTGATGAAGTTGTCACACTCACCTTATTGCCAAATTCATATTTTTTATGGGCTTTGCCCTTCCCTATGCAATAAACCTCAGGAGCATGAACACTATACACCTTGTTCTTATCCCCTCTTTTTTGGTTATAAATTCTTACACATAAAGATAAACATCTTTTTAAAGATGTATTCTCTTCCAAGAACTTAGGACCTCCTTTTCTTGTAACATCTCTTATCACACGACCTAGATAAGTATGAAGCTTTCTTTGCTGTTTTCTTGCTAAACGTATTTTTCTTGTATGAGCATAACGAGCATTCTTAAACAAACACTCCTTGGCCTTTCTTTTATAGCTTTGACGTAAAACTAAACCCTCTTTTTTAGCCCTGTGAACTAAAGTCTTTAAAGCTTTGTAATAAAGACGGCTGTCTGTAGGAAAAGCTATTGCTTTCTCTTGAACAGTTGTATCAACAACTACATTTTCAAACTCTTTTTTTTTTACAAAACCCTCTCTCAAAGCTAAATCAATGGTTTCCTCTAAGAGAACTTCTATCTTCTCAGCCCCCATCCTCTTTCTCCAGTTAGTCAATGAACTTCTATCACAGGGATCTTCATAAGAATAAAAAGGCTGACCACAAAAATACTGCCATTGAGGACTCTCTTTGAACATTTCTATTGTCTTCTCGTCACTTAAATTATAAATGTATTTCAAGCACTGAAGTCCCACCATTAAACGAGTTGAAAGACCTGGACGACCTTTTTTTTCATCATACTTCGAACCAAAATCTTTATCAAAACGATCCCAGTCTATTTTATTAGCTAAAATGACAAGCGGATGCTTCTTATGAACAATGTCGTTTACTCTAAAATTAAGAGGGCTTCTCTTTTGTGTGCTGAACATGTCTTTTGGCCTCATCTTTTTTCCTTTCTGTTTTGCAAGGTTTTTTATCTGTTTTTCCACTTCCTTGCAATTATTTTTATGCAAAAATTACAAAAAAACAAGTGTTTTTAGCTGTTTGTGCATTTTTCACGTTCGACTAAGTTAACAAATTGTTGGAAAGTTTTTTGCTTCTAACTTCTACTGTCTTTTTCCGATCGCTAAGTAAAAACTCTATCTTCTTCCATGTTTTAAGTTGTTACTTCCTACCTTCTTAGCTACTTTTATTTTCTTTCTTAGGCTAAAAGTTAGGCACATTAAATCAATTGACTCTCACCCTCTAGCTTACCTTGTACTAAAGCCTCCATAAGCTTTCTGACCGATCGTAAAGAGGGGGCTCTAATTTGAGAAGTTAAATGGAGCTTTTTTAAATTAAAAGAGTTCTTAGTAAAATCCCTTATAGTAGAAAAATCAAAGCCAAAGATATTTTCAAAAAAGCCCTTTCTCTTATAACAGAAGATCACCTATTTGAGCTTAAGAGATGAAACACTTTCTAATCAGGATTGTATCGATGTGAGGTTTAAGAAGTGCCAAAAAGAAAATCCAAAAGCAGCTTTAAAAGATGAGTTTTTTAAGTCAGCTTCTTAAAAAAATCTACTCTCAGTTACTTTCAAGTAAAAAAAAGTGTGATTCAAATGGTCTCTATAAAGGCTTGACAGAACGAAAGATTTCTAAAAAATTAAACATTTCCAGTTCAGAAGCTAAAAAACAAAAAAACAAAGAAATTTAATCACTTAGAAGGAATTTAACCCCCATAGGGGTTAGCACCTTCCCTATAGTGAGGGGGGAATTTTCCATGTCCGGTCAAGATAAGCTCTATTTGTTCGAAGAAATAAGAAAAAAAACACCCATGCAAAACCCCTTGAAGTTAAAAAAACCGCTCCATAAAAGAAAAGGGGGGAGCTTTTAGGTATATAGTGCTTCCGTTTAGGTTTTCATGTTTTTTCTCTAAAGAATCGACCGGAAAATCTAAGCGTATTCACTATAGAATACAAATGAGGCTACAGGTCAAAAAATCGGCTTCAAAGAGCTTTAAAAAGCTACTTTCAAAACCTGAAATTTTAGCTGTTTTGTCCTGACTTCGACACAACACACTGCAACAAGTGAATAATTTCAAATAGTTACAATTTTTGGGGCCACAGGAAAGGGTTTTTTAAAGGTCAGCAGATTCAGCAGATGTTGTGGAAAAGAGGCTCATAAAAGAGTTTCTTTTAAGCGAAAAAGCACTATAAATTTCTTCTACTTCCTTTGTACAACCTGAGGGAAGGCGATAAAGTTTTTTCGTCTTTTTTTCTTTTAAAATACTGTACTGATCTCTTTTTAAGATCTTTCTCATTCTTTCAAAGCTTAAATTAAGTCCTGCTTGTTTGAGTTTATAAACCATTGTGTAAGAGATCGCATAGGCTAAAAAACAAATGGCAATGTGAGTTTCTATTCTTCTTTTTTTCCAATGATAAACAGGCCTCATCTTTAACGTCGTCTTATTCACTCTAAAAGCCTCTTCTATTCTCCAAAGATCTCTGTAACGACTTAAAAGCTCACTGGCTGTCTTGTTTTGAACATTTGTTATAATTCCGTGAAGACCGTCCCACAAAGCTTCTTTTTCTATTTTCTCCTCATCTATGCTCACTTTCACATTGTCAACTTTAATAAAACGTTTGGTCCCATGATTGGAGATCAACTGACTCACAGGAATCTCCTTGTTTCTTACTTTCTTCATCAAACGATTGATCAAACGCTCTCTTTGATTTTGATCTCTTTTGGCTCTTTTGTTTGAATAACTGACTATCAATCTTTTTCCTTCATGCTCTAGCTCTTTCACCCAAAAAAGATGAGATGTATCACAAGCCACTTGGGTGGGCTTATAGTTTTTATAACTTAAAACCTCTTCTTTTTTCTTGCTAGAAAGGGATTTTAACTTTGAAGCCACAACATACTCTATCCTAAAATCCCGTTAAGTTATAACTAGGATTTTGACAAAATCTTATAAGTGCTTAAAAATACGGTGATTTTTTTAAATTTTTTTCTTGCAATCTCTTTTTCCATGGTTATAATTATAACTATGAGTTACAGAGTCGAGCAAAAAATTAAAGGAAAAATTTACGTTTATGAAGTCAAGAGCTTTTGGGATAAATCCAAGCAACAAGCAAGACAAAAAAGAACTTATCTTGGACGCAAGGATGAAAAAACAGGCAAAATTGTTTTAACTTCTAAAAACTCTATTGTTCCTAAAGGTTCCTATAAATTTGGCAGTTTTTTTCTACTTAAAAATCTATCTGATCAAATTAATTTAACAAAAGTTCTAAAAAAAGTTTTTCCATACGATTACAAAAAATACCTTTCTGTTGTATTTTACAAAGTGATCCAAGCTGATCCTTACTATTTATACACGCTATGGGAAGAGGAAACCTATACTTTTTCCAATATTGGGCTTGATTCCCAGAGAATAAGTGAGATGCTCTTGGATATTGGAAAAAATGAAAAGCAAATTGAAGTGTTTTTTAGCAATTGGATTAATGAGCAGGACAATAAATATTCAGTTATGTTTGATATTTCATCCATTTCTTCTTATTCTAAAAATAACGAACTAGTTGAACGTGGCTATAACCGTGACAAGGAGAATCTCGGTCAAACAAATTTAGGGATTATCAGTAGACGTGGGAAAAACTCTATTCAACTACCTTTAGCTTATAGAATATATCCTGGAAGTATATCGGATGTAGTAACTTTAAAAAACATAATTAAACTGATTAAGTACTATAAACTTAATGTTAATTATTTTGTTATGGATAGAGGTTTTTATAGTAAGGAAAATATACGAGAAATGAATAACAAAGAGCTAAAATTCCTCCTACCACTGGTCTTTACAACACGAAAAGCAAAACAATTAGTTTATGATTTTGATGAAGAAATCAGCAAACCTATTTGCTCTTTTTTATACAATGAAAATGTTTACTCTCATGTAAGGACTAAGGTAGAAATAAATGGAGTTATGTGTGTAGCACATATTTTTTTAGATAAAGAAAGAAGAGCAAGGGAGGAGAGTTTGTTGATAAGAAAAATGTCATATTTGGAATCAATTTTTTCAGAGAAGGGTTTTAAAGATGAAATAAGTGCCGAAGAATATATTAAAGAAACAATGAAGTCAAAGAGAAGATTCTTTAAAGTAAAGAAGAGAAACAAAAGGGTTACTATAGAAAGAGATGAAGTTTTCCTCAAAGAGGCAGTTATGCAAATGGGAAAGTTTATTTTTATTACAAATGAAAGGGGTTTAGATCGGAAGGATGTGTTATCGCTTTATCGTAGTAGAGATGGGATAGAAAGATTATTTAGATCTTTTAAGCACGATATTCTTGAAAAAAGGAGTAGGGTAAAATCATCCACTTCAATGAAGGGAAGTGTTTTTATAAACTTTTTAGCTTTGATTTTAATTTCTCATATTGATAAGATTATGAATCAGGAAAAGTTGTACAAAAAAGTTACTAAAAAGGAGTTATTTAGAACACTTGATCAACTTAAAGTTTACCATCTTGCAAATGATAAGATCATTTTAGCCGAAGTATCAAAACGTCAAAAAGAAATTTTTTCGGCGTTTAAATTGTTGAAAAAGCTCAAACCTAGTTATAACTCAACGGGATTTTAGGACTCTATCCCCATCTTATCCATAGTCTCTAAATTCTTTCTTACAAACATAGCTCTATCAGCTACTAAAACAGCTCTTCTTACATTAAAACGAGTCTTTAGCTTATTTATAGACTCTACCAGTGTAGCCCCCTCACTTGTATTGCCCGGAAAAAGTTCATAGCTTATAGGATGCCCTTGTGAGTTTGTCATAAGTGCCAAAACAACCTGTGTCTCTTTAAATTTACAATCTTTACTAAAACCAAACCTGCGAACCTCATCCTCTGTGAAGCTCTCAAAATACAAGGTCGTCACATCATAAAGCAAAACATCCACCTCATGGTTAAACAAAGACAAGGTGTTCTCAGATGTAATAGACGTTATATGATCTGACAGTTACCCTTTCTGGGTTGATAAAAAACTGTCTGTCAGTTTGCGTTCTGTTCAATCATCTTTTGCCTTACTTTTTGTTTTCCGTCAAGGAAAGTTTCCATAGGTGTTCGACCACAACACATTTTTCCCTGATGAGTTCTCCTTTCATTATATTTCACAAGCCACAAGTCAAGGTCAGACTGCAACTCTTCTATGCTTTTGTACACTTTTTTTCTAAACTCCACTTGATAAAACTCCTCTAAAATTGTTCTATGAAATCTTTCACAGATGCCATTGGTTTGAGGATGTCTTGCCTTTGTTTTTGTGTGCTCTATATCATTGATAGCCAAATAAAGCTCATAATCGTGACGATCTTGAACTCCACAGAACTCTGTACCCCTATCTGTTAACATACGAAGCAGGGGCACATCATGGTCTTCAAAAAAAGGAAACACTCTATCATTGAGAAGGTCAGCTGCTGTAATAGGTGTTTTCGTTTTATAGAGCTTACAGAAAGCAATTTTTGAGTAAGTGTCCACAAAGGTTTGTTGATAAAGACGTCCTACACCTTTCATAGTTCCCACATAAAAAGTGTCCTGTGAGCCTAAATAACCAGGATGAGCTGTCTCTACCTCTCCGCACTCTAAATCCTCTTGTTTCTTCTTCTCTAGGGCTTGTAACTGCTCCTCTGTGAAAACCAAGCCTTCCTCTGCAGACTTCTTGAACTTCCCCTGTTTCTGCGGACAGTCAATTTTCTCTTAAAGTCTCCATAAAATGGAGGTAAAAGAAAGAATGGAAAAAGTAAAACAGTACTCGGAAGAGTTTAAAAAGCAAGCCATTGAATTGGCAGAGGAAATAGGTGCAAAGGAAGCCTCAGAGAAGCTAGGACTGAGAAATTTCCAAGTGATAAGCTCTTGGAAGCGTTTTCTAAAGCCTGAAGTAGAAAGACAAGCTTCCCATGACTTGGCTTCGGCATTGGAGGAAATAAAGAGGTTAAAAAAGGAGCTGGTCTATGAGAGGCGGAGTGTAGGTATATTGAAAGAGGCAGCGGCTTTTTTTTCAAAGGAAATCCTGAAATGAGATTTAAGGCTATGTTTTATGTAAAAGAGAAAGGGCATCCAGTGCTTCGCATTTGCGAATTATTAAGAGGATCTCGTTCTGGTTTTTATAGTTTTTTAAAAACCAGGGGAAAGCTTGAAAAGGATAAAAATCTGGAGAAAAACATAGAATCTATTTTTAAAAAAAATAAAGGCTGTTATGGTTCCCCCAGGGTGTATAGGGAATTAAAGCGTTGCGGAGTGAGTGCTGGAGAAAACAAAGTAGCTCGAATTATGAAACTAAAGAATCTCAGTGCCCGTCAGAAAAAACCCTATGTTCCTAGAACAACAAAGAATAACCCTCTCATGATTAAGTCTCCTCGGTTGTTTAAGACAGGACAGAGCCAAGCAGGAAAAGAAAACCAGGTATGGTGTTCGGATTTAACCTATATTCCTTTTAGAGATAAATTTCTGTATTTGGTTGTATTTTTAGATGTCTATAATCGAGAGATTAAGTCTTGGAAGCTCTGTGAGAGCTTGGACGGGGTTCATTCAAAACAGGCTCTGAGAGCCGCAGTCCAATCTGTTTCTGGGAACTTAGAGGGCTTGATAATCCACTCGGATCAAGGGGTTCAATATTGTTGTGAAGGGTTTAGAAAAGAATTGAAATTCTTTGGCCTCAAGCAATCTATGTCTAGGAAAGGAAATTGTTATGATAATGCGTTTGTGGAGAGCTTTTTCCATACGTTGAAGGATGAACTGGAATACAAAGACTGTACAACAAAGGAAGAGTTGGAAAAAAAAATTGCAATTTACATGGATTGGTATAACAAGGTAAGAATGCATTCTTCCTTGAAATACATGAGCCCAAAAGAATTTAAACAAAGGAGGGCTTTAAGAACATAAAAACTGTCCACTTTTTTGGGGGAAGATCACTTACGCTTCTCAAGGCTTTTTACCTCTGCTGTCTTTAAACACATCCCACACTGAGAACACTCTGAGGGAGAGACAGTCTCCTCACTGTTTGTATCTTTACTGTTATCAAGTCTAGAGCCCTTTTTTTGACTCCCACTAGCTTTCTTATTACGATTCCCTTGACGACTAAAATCTTGCGAAGGAGGAAGACCGCTGTTGCTGGAATTTTTTCGAACCTGTTTTTCTAAAAGCACAACAATCAGAATGTTCACAACCTTAAAGAGAGATTCAAAAACCACAGAAATCTCAGTAGGCACAGAACCTTTCTTTGCAAGCTTATCAAAGTCACTTCTTATATTTTCAATCTCATTTCTGATGGAGGTCTTATTTATTGTCATTTGAAAAGAGTATTTAAAAGAAAATCTGTAAGAGCAAGACTTTTATCTTAAAACAGGTCTAAAGTTAGGGATAACTGAACAATGTAGGTGAGCAGTTACAAAATTCCTATGATCAACAATGAAGCAGAAAGAACGATTCGGCATTCTGTGATGGGAAGAAAGAACTTTCATGGGTCAAGGACTCAGAGAGGAGTTGAAACAGCATCAGTACTTTACAGTATTGTGGAAAGTTGTAAGAAGGTGGAATTAGATCCTAAGGACTATATTTTAATGGTTGTGGGAAACTCCCTCGATAAGATACCTATTAAAACGCCTTTTGAGTATACAAGTGAGCTTCGTTCTTAAAGAATAAAGCACAAAGAAAATCAAAATTACGAAAAAAAACTAAGAATTATTCTTTTAAGAACTTCTCTAATACTTTTGTAACGGGGAAGGCCTTAGGAAAACGTCTTACAACGCTGTTTTACAACAAGATCAATAAAAACTTCTCCTTTAAAATCTAAGAAATATCCTCCTCAGTAGAAGTCAAGGGCGGTCATATAACCGACTTACAAAGAAAATACTTTAAAATCTAGATTAAAGTTAGGGGATTTTTTTACAATGGCAGTCAATTTTTTTCTATTCAGTCCGATAAGTTGTTATATGAATGGAAAGAAAATCAATGTTTTAGTCTTAGAAGATCATTCAGAAAGTGCTGAAGCCATTAAAAAAACTTTGGAAAGAGAAGGTGTTAATGTTTATGTCTCAGGTGATCCTTATAAAGCTTTAAATTGGATGCGCATGAGGCCTTTTCACTTGTGCTATATTGATTGTCTTCTTCCTAAAATGAACGGTATGATGGTAGCAAAACAACTTAAAAAACAAAACGAGGCTATCTTTATTTGCTTATTAAGTGGAATTATGAAAGAAGGTCTTGTAAAATCTTTTCCTCATGATATTTTTTTTAAAAAACCTATCACTTCGGAAATGATATTAAATGTTTTTAAACAGTTTAAAAAAAATTTTCTTTCAAATATTGAGAAAGAAGAAGAACAAGAAACAAGTATTTCTCAAATTTTCTCTCATCCTACCTTCTTGGAGGGAATAGTAGAAGGGGGTTTTTTTCAAGGCAAAGATGATCTTAAAGGCTTCCATGTTTTTTATATTTTAAGTTTGTATTTGAATCAAAAGAAAAAAGGTTGCTTGAAGGTTACAAAAAAAGATGGTAGCATTACTTCTTTTATTTATTTTAAAAATGGCCTTCTTTATGACATGAAAGGCACTGAATCTCAAGAAGAAGTTTTTTCTAAACTTATCATTAAAAACAAGATTTTATCTGAGGAAGAGTGGAATGTGCTTGATAAAAGACAAATCATTGTTAATTTAGAAAAACATAAAAAAGTGAAAAAAGAGCATTTAGAAAAAATCAGAGAATTTCAATTTAATCATTCTTTAAAAAAAATATATTTGAATCAAAGTCAGTTTTATTTTAAAGTGATCGAACATGAAACAGAGGCTTCTCAGTTTCCTTTTAGAAAAAACTTTTGGCCTCAGATTCTTAAAGAGAATGTATCTCAGTCCTTTCTAGGTAACTATTGGCTTGAGTTTTTTAAACAGTTCTCTACAGCAAAGGTTTTTTTTAAAAAAGATATCTCTTTAGAAGAAGAGGATTTATGGTGGCCATTTTCAAAAAAAATGAAAGAGGTTTTAGCTAAAGATATGTCAATTTCAAAGGTTATTTCTTCTTTTCCTGATAGAACAGAAGAGGCTATGTTTTATTTAGGTTATTTAATTTTAAGGGGAGTGCTTGAATTTGTTGTAGATAAGAAAATAAAAAACCCAGAGAGTACTCTAAAGAATGTTGGAGGAGTGCAAAAAGACATTTTTAAACCAAGATTAGAGTTGATGTTTAAAAAATTCCAAGGCAGAAGTCCTTATGAAATTTTTCAGTACTTTGGAGCTTCTTCTAAGAGTTCTCCGGAGGATTTAAAAAAGCTTTATAGAGAGTTTGTAGATTATAACCATGTAGATAAATTGCCAATAGATACAAAGAAAGAAGTTCTAGAGTTGAACAAAAGGATATTTCAACTTGTTAAAGAAGCCTACGAAACTTTAACTGATCCTAGTAGAAAAGCTGATTATGAAAAAGCTTATGAGAGCAAACAAAGGAAATTGAGGCTGTATGCAGAAGGGTGTTATGAAAAAAGCGTTCTTTGTATTAGGAAAAAAGAATGGAATAAATCTATTGAATTCTGTGAAAAAGGTTTGGAATTAACTCCTAAAAACAGTGAACTCAATATGCAGTGGATTTTTTCTCATCTTTTAAAGGCAAACGTATTAAAAGAACGCCTTTCTCAAAAGATTCTTGATCAAATTGATGGACGCTTAAAAATTCTTAAGAAAAAAGACATAAATTTAGAAAAATACTATTTTATAAAAGGGCTTTACTACAAACAAATGAAAGACTTTAAAAAAACTAAAACATATCTAGAAAAAGCTATTGAGTTAAAACCTGATTTTGTTCAAGCTAAAAAGGAATTAGAGTTTGTCAAATACGCTATCAGAAAAAAAGAGAATGAAGGCACGGAGACTATTATTACAAGATTCTTTAGGAAAAAAAGTAGTTAAAAGAATGTCGAATTAATTTTTAGAAATGGTATAAGATAACTCATGCTTTGTGTGTGGCTCACCTTTTGAGAGAGCTTAAATTTATAGAAGAAAGCAATGGATTCAAATGGGCTACAAATCTCAAAAAACTTCTTAAAGAGACTGTGGAGTTAGTTCATAAAAAAGAGTCAAGAGTTCTGACTCAAAAAGAGTACGAAACTCTTCAGAGAAGGTATAGGAGTATTCTTACAAAAGGCTTAAAAGAGCTTCCAGAATTTCCTAAAAAAAATGGCAAGAAAGGACGAATAAAGCATACACAAGCTCAAAACCTTTGGCTGCGATTTAAAAAGTATGAAGCAGAAATACTGTGTTTTGCTAAAAGAAAGAACGTAGATCCTACTAATAACAGAGCTGAAAGAAATCTAAGAATGACTAAGGTGAAAAAGAAAGTGTCAGGGTGTTTCAGAACAGAAGAAATGGCGAAATATTTTTGTCGTATTACCAGCTATGTTAAAACAATGAGAAATAGAGGGTATTCTTCTTTAGAAGCCATCTCTATGGCTTTAAATAAAAACTTACGAGAGTGAGCAGTTACCATATCTTATGAAAACTTAACCTCCCCTCAAAAGAAGTTTTTTTAAAATCTCCTAACTGAAGCTTTTCCTTAAGTCAATTTTAAATTTGAACATAAAAATGTCTATTAAAAAGTATGTCAAGAAAAAACACTTCTCCATTTACAAAAAATATAAAAAATTTTTTTTGCATACAGTCACGAATATTCTAATCACCTAAGAAAAAACTTCCTGCATTTCCTTTCCATTTTTTAATGACTCTTCCTTTACACATTGTAAAAAAAACATATTCCTATTATGCGTCTATCTGAACCTTTTTTAGTTTTAAATCATGAATTCCAAAGATTTAAAACCTTAGATTATAGTAAATTTCAGGAATAGAGGATGTGCTATTCGTCGAAATGAATTTTTTATAAATATCACTCTACTTAAGCTATCTATCCTCACCTCATAAAGTCATTATTTGTATTGTTACTTACTATGCAAGAAACTTTAAACAGATGATTTTATAAGGTTGTTTTATTATTATTTACATTTTTACGTTCTCCATAAGGTTTATATTTTTTCCCAGACTTGAAAACACCTAAAGTTAAAGCTGCAATTCTTCTAGTTGGTAGCATTTCTAGCAGTGTGTGGTGGTAAATTTTTTTTGATCAATTCTTCATAAAAATCATTAAATTCATTGTTATTTCCTATAACTGAGAGTGCAGCTATCTTAAAAACACTTTTCATTTGTGGGCAAAACCTAGACTTCTTAGTTCCATAAGACCTTCCACTACTCATTTTATGTAGCTTTACAAGTCCGCAGTCCACTCCACCAGGAATTACGTTTAAATCGGTGAGGCACTACAACCCTGGCTACAATCTTGATAGCCTTGATAGAACCAATTCCTGGAATGCTACTAAGATTGCTAATATCTTTGTGTTTTTTACTTAGCCTCTTAAACTCTGCTTCATATAGTCAATATCTTCTTACCTTTCAGAGTTTTTAAATAGGCACGAAGATTCCCAAGATCTGAAATCGTGTCCATAGTCTTAATATCTTTTGATTTGCCTGTCATCCTTGAAATGGCCATGTTACTTTGTGCCCAATCTACGGCTATATAGTGATCATACATTTTATTTTCCTCCTTTGTTGGTTTATTTATAAATAAAGTCTTGAAATCCTATTTTACATCTTTTTTTTGCTTTTTCCTTTTTTTCGAGTAAGCCTTCACAAAAATACAGGCTTAATCGAAAAAAAAGGGAAAACACACCCTTTGAGGCCTTAAAAACCAGGCCAGCTAAAGGGTTTAGAATTTGTCTCGAAAAGCTCACCTCCTTCTGCAAGTACTTTAGGGTCACTATCATGGCTTAAACCAGTGACCTGTCTTTTTGATTTACCGTCGAATTAATTTCTGTAATTGGTATTATCCCTTATTTTCTTTTTTGTACTCCTAGGGGTTTTGTTCAGATTCTCTCTTGAAACAAAGCTGTCCCTAAACAAGTCTTTTAGCGAGTAGGGCTTTTTTTTTGGTGGAAATCCTATAGAATAAAAAGAGGGATGAAAGGAATGAAAAGAGGGTTTTTAGCACTTAGTGTTTTGCTTCTTGGTATGGCTTTAGGGGGATTTTTTACTTTAAACTCTTGGGATGGAAAGGTCTTTTTTTATCCTTTTTCGGAAGAGGGAGGAGATCATCGTGAGCTTGCGGCCATTGAATCTAAATTAGATATCTCTCAATTTAAGGGTGTTCATTTTAAGAGTGCAAGTATCAGAAGATTGTTGCTGGGAGCTAAAACGATTCAAAAAGGAGATCAACAATCCATTGCTTTAGGGCATTTTATAAGAATTAACGCTTTAGGGAAAAAAGAGTTTGCCTGCGATTTTTATCGCTTCATAAAACTTAAGTTTCATGGAGATGGACTTTCCGTTTCAGGAGCACCTGTGGAAATGCATATTGTGATTCCTTGCCAGTACAATAGAAACTCTGAGATGATCAAAGAGGTTTTGCTACCTAATAAAAAGGAGTTGAAGAAAGCCGACCTAAGGGTTCCTGTTTTGTTAGGGGAACAAAGCACTTTGACCATGAAGAATTTTTATGGTTTTTGGCCTAAAAGGTGGGTACTTTATTCATTAAAAATGGTAAGAGCCCCTTCGTCAAGAGACAACCTCGTTCTTAAAAAGAAAGAGATCAATAAAGTTTTAAAAGGTCATTTTACATTATTTTGGTGATAAAGGTGTTTTTTTACTCCTAACTGCTTTTTATCTTGACTTATAAAAAACTTACATCTATTCTGAAGAAAGAAAAAAGGAGGAGGTACGTATGTATGACATCTCTTACGCCTAAAGAGAAAGATTTTTTACAATTTGTAGAAACGTTTTATGAAGATCGAGGTTATTCCCCTTCTTTTATAGAAATACAAGAGCACTTTCAATATGCTTCTATCAATTCAGTGCAAAAATACATTAAACAACTTCAAAAGAAAGGATACCTTTATTCTCCGGGGCAAAATAAAAAACGTGCCTTAAAAGTTTTACGTTCTCACAACTTTAAACCCTCAAAGAATGAAGCTTTTTCCGCAAACGTCATTGCTTTTTTAGGAAAAGTCGCTGCAGGACGTCCTTTAGAAAGAGTTCACTCAGGTGAATTTATAGAGGTTTCAGATCATTTGACACAAAATCATAAAGATATTTTTGCTCTTGAAGTGGAAGGACAATCTATGATCGATGAAGGTATTTTAGAAGGAGATGTTCTTTTGATCCGAAAAAAGATTCACTACGATAACGGAAGCCTTGTTGTAGCTAGTGTTGAAGAAGGTGCTACAGTTAAAAAAATGTACAAACATAAAGATTGTATTGAATTAAGACCTTCTTGTGAAGGTATGGAATCTTTGTACTATAGTTATGATCAGGTTCGTATTGAAGGTTTTGTAGTAAGCTTGATGAGACGTTTTTAAATGAAAACCCATAGGTTAAAAATTAAGAAAAAAGAAAATATATCAGATAACGCAACTATTTTCACTCTAGAAATACCTAAGGAATTAAAGTCAGTTTTTCATTATGTCTGTGGCCAATATTTAACAGCTATTTTAAACATTGATGGTCGTAAAATTGGAAGAGGCTATTCTATTGCCTCATGTCCTTATACAGATCAAGACATGGAATTTGCTGTAAAAAAAATCCCTCGTGGCAAAACCTCTGTTTATGTAGTCGATAGTCTTAAAGAAGGAGATTTTTTAGAGGTTACAACTCCTCAAGGTCATTTCTTTGATACAAGTGAAAACATAGAATCTCTTCATTACGTTTTAATAGGGGCCGGAAGTGGCATCACCCCTCTTTTTAGTATTTTGAAAACAGTACTTATTGAGAACAAAGATAATAAAGCAACACTTTTTTACGGAAATCGATTTGAGGAAGATATCATTTTTAAAAAGGAGTTAGATTCTTTAGAAGAAAAGTATAAAAATCGTCTTTTTGTAACACATTTTTTAAGCCAAGCCTCTAACAAGTGGGAAGGTCGAAGAGGCAGAATATCAGAAGAAGATATAAAAGAAATGGTTGAGGACTTAAAAACAAAAATACTTCCTATGACATTTTATATTTGCGGTCCTGAAATCATGATGAAAACAGCTCAAAAAACTATTCTTGATTGTGGAATTGAAGAGAAAAGAATTCATATAGAATGGTACCATGCTCCTCATCCTACAGAGCCTAAGAAAGAACTTTCAGATCATCATTCTAAAACTTTGTTAGATTCTGAAAGTGTATTTATAGGTACGGGAGAACCCTCCCTTTCTCCAGAAACTTTAGTGGCTTTTTTAGATGGTGAGGAAGTGAAAGTAAATGCAAAAAAAGATATGAACATATTAGAGACTTTTTTAAATGAAGGTTATAGTCCCCCTTTTTCTTGTATGGCAGGGGCTTGTACATCTTGTGCAGCTATAGTTGAAGAAGGTCTTGTAAAGCAAGATGAACAAGCTATCTTGACAGATTCTGATATTAACGAAAAAAAAGCTCTCACTTGCCAAGCTGTCCCTTATTCTAAGACTGTAAAACTAAAATTCCTTTATGATGAGTAACACCAATTACAAAAAAGATTATTGATGAGTTTAAAATGTTTATCAAAAAGTGAATCAATGCATTTTATATTTTTTCCTGACTTTATCCTGACTTTATCGGTTCGGAGCAGTGCGCAACTTCTAACCACCTAATATTACAAGATTTTTAATTTTCAGGACACGCAACACTTTTCGCTATAGTCAAGAGCTTAGGTGTTTTCTAGTCGATATGCAAGCTCCTGTCTTTGAATATCAAAAGCTTGGTAAATTTTCTTAGCCTCTTTCGATAGTTCTTTAAAGATCATATATTTTTGTTTTGTTTTTGAATTCTTTAGAATCCACTTTTCCACCTCACATAATATTCTAATTAAGGTTTCTACTCCATAATTTAAGCCTTTTGATTTCAAAGAAAGCTCTGTATACCTTAAGACAATATAAGAAAGATAGCAGATCAAAATGTGGGCTCTTATTCTTCTTGAAATCTGGTGAAAGATAGGTCTCATTTTAAGCCTCCTCAAAAGAATCTGTGGGTTCCCGGAGGTTCTGGCAGTTTTCCAAGGTTATGATATAAGGCGATTTTTATAGCTTTAGAGGTTCTAAAGCCGTAAGATTTTCTCATAGTGAGTTTTACTTTGTTGTTTAAACCCTCTACAATCCCTGAGGAGAAGGTTTTTTTAGCCTTGAAGTAATTAAGAATAAGTAGCTTATGTCTTCGTATGGTTTTTGCTTCTCTTTTCATAGGTTCAATTTTTGAAAGCATGACTCGTCTCGTCCAACTGTCTATAAATTTACCAGCCCAAGTTGGTGAAACATAGGTCCATAACTGTCGGAAGTCTTCTTTTAAAAGATAACAGCGGATACTTTTTAAATTGTACTGTATTAAATGCCTTAATTTTACTTTTTCATAAGATTTTAAATTTTCTGCATTTTTTAACAAGGGCCATCTAGCTTTTCTTAAAAGGGGTTCATACCCATCTTCTTTCATTTTTTTGTGTTTTGAAGCTCTCACTTCGTCTAAAGCCTTATTGAGTCTTGCTACGATATGAAACCGATCTAATATATTCAAAGCTTGACTTGCCCTCTCCTTTATGACTTTTAAATAAGGCTTCCACATGTCAGAGCACACAAACCGTATCTCTTTTGACTTCTCTCCTAGTAAATCAAAGAATTTTCTAAAACTCTTTTCTGTTTTTTTTCTCCTATCCATAGCAAACGAACACTTTCTTTGCTTATTTCATAGACTAAGGTGAGATACTGATGGTTCTTTTTCCATTGTATTTCATCTACACCTATAGCTTGTATTCCCTTTAAAACCCTTTGTTTTAAACCATATTCTACGACCCATTCTACCGAAGCATAGACCTGATTCCAACTGACATGAAACTTACAAGAAACCTCTTTCCAAGACAGGTGACGACACCAGTCTGCTAAGTACTTCATGTAAAAGATCGTTAAACTCTTCTTACCATCGGCCCAAGGTAAATACTCAACTTTTACCCCACAGCAAGGACAATTAACTCTTCTTACAAAATAAACAAAAAACACCCTGTAACTTAAAATAGGAAGGGATTCAAAGTCCCGTGATGATTTATACCAATTACAGAAATTAATTCGACATTTTCATGTTCAAATTTAAAATTTTAAAATTGACTTAAGGAAAAGTTTCAATTAGGAGGCTTTAAAAAAGTTTTTTTTGAAGGGAGGTTGAGTTTTCATAAGATATGTTTATTTTATGTATATCTATTGTTGTGTGAATCGATTGATGGGTTAAAATAAGTGTAAAAAAGTGAGGTTAAGATGTAAAATGAAAAAAATCAGTTACGCAATTTAATTTATAGGTTCAAATTAATTTACAAGCTTGATTCATCTTGTTGTTTTGCCCAAGATCGAGTGCATAATTTTTTAATCCTGCCCTCCTGATCGCAAAAAGTATTCCAGGCCTCACAACAAGTATTCAGTATATGGTCATAGTTTTTAAAACATGCATTCGATAATTTGATCCTTCGTAATTGTTGCCAGACTTGTTCCATGGGATTTAATTCTGGACTATAAGGAGGTAAAGGCATCAGGGATAAATTCTTAGGAACTATCAAAGTCTCTGTGGTATGCCAACTGGCTCTGTCCATTAAAACAATTCCATGATAGTTTTCTTGAATATTTTTAGATATCTCATCTAAGTGAATTTGCATCATCCCTGAATTACATTCCGGTAAAACCCAAGCACAGCCTTTATCTTTATCCGGACAAACTGCTCCAAAAATATAAGTGGATAAAAATTGTCTTTGTCTCACAACTCTAGGTCGTGTGCCTTTTCTTGCCCAAATCCTGCTTAAAGAACCTTGCTGGCCTATTCTGCATTCATCCTGCCACCAAATCTCTATTTTATGAGTCTGAATCTTTTCCTTTATTTTCTCCACCTCTTCTGGAAAATGTTCCTTAAACTGTTCCATAGCTTCTTGTGAAGTTTTAGGATGAAGAGAACGACCACTGATCCATACAATATTAAGACGGTCTAAAAGAGCATAAACCCCAGAAAGAGAATAGCAACAGTCAAATTCATTTGCTAAAAGTTCCTGTATTCCCTTTGCTCCTATGCTTCCTCCTTCTCTTGTGTCTTGAATTTCATCTAACTTGATTTTGAAGTTCTCTTCTTCTGTCACTGGTAAACGAGGCTTGCGCCCTCTGCCTTCTCGATCTATCAACCCCTCGTAATCAAAGTCTACAAAAGACTGTAACCAGGATTTGATACTGTGACTGTGATAGAAAACTATACTTGCTGTTTCTTGAATCGATTTTCCTTCTTGCATATGCTGCAAAGCTTGGAGTTTTATCTTGATGTTGGCACTTCTTTCTACTTTGTAAGTAGCTAGAAAATTATACCCTTGAATCTGTGTAACTAAATCTTTTTTCGACACTCTAAAAATTTAACAGAGTTTGATCAAAAAGCCAGGACGCTATGCGTTAAAAGAATGTCGAATTAATTTTTGGAAATGGTATTACTGCTGTCATACACTGAACAGAGCTTCTTACAAACACTACAAAAAGCTTGGCCATTTTTACGAGCCTTAATAGGAACATTAATTGACTTTCTATCTTTTGAAAAATAAATGTCTCCGTATACAAAAGACTTCCATTTTAAACAATCATTTAGTATAGTCTTCAAAAGCATCTCTTCCCTCCTTTTTTTTTTTTTTTTGAATAACATTTTAAGGCATCTGGGAAGTAGGTGCTTCTTTTTTAAAATTTTAATGTAATACAGCAAATAAAAGAATGTTTTTGAGTTCAATCACCGGAGGTGATAGAGGCCAGTAAAGGCCTCAAAGAACTCAAAAATACAAGATAGGATGTCTTACTCTTACTTTGATTAATATGAGCCTTTTTGGAGGATTTCTACTACTTTTCACCCACAGATTCCCGGGAGGAGCCCATTTTAAGAGTGTGTTTGTTGATTCGAAACGATTCTTCTATCTTCCAAAGTTTTTTAAAAGTTTCTAATTTAGGCCTGTGTTTTCGTATTCCTCTAAAAAATTGACTTAAACTTCCCTTGAAATCGTCATAGTTTTCATAATATCGATTCGCCGTGACCTCTTTTTTCATAAACTTCCAAAGCCTTTCTATAGGATTTAAATTCGGTGAGTACGGAAGAAGATAAACAAGTTTTATATTCAACTCTTTCGCGAACTTCTTGACAGACTTCGATCTATTGTATCCGGCCCCATCTAAGATAAGATGAATCTCTTTTTCATCGGAATACTTCTTAATGAATATGATAGAGCATATCACATAGAAAAACTTCGTTAACTGTCTTATAACTCCTGACTACCGTCTTCAAACTATTGATCTCAATAGCTCCACAAACATTCACTCTTTTTCTCCAGCCTGAATTGGTCTTCACTTCAAACTTCTTACCCTCTCTTATCCAACCATATGAAATCGTAGGGCCCCACTTAGGATGTGTGGAATCAGCAAAGTAAACAGGACCGTCTTTCTTCTTAATTCTCTTGTATTTACGCACAAACTTTTCCTGCTCTTCTTTCTTTACCTTACCCGGTATCGCTGTGGCTTTTTTATAAGAAAAACCAAGGCGATGGAGAAGATCAATTACACCACTTGTTGAGTACGTAACACCAAAATTCTCCTCAATGAACTGAATAACGGTCTGTGATGATGGAAAAATTCTTTTCTCTAATTCCTTTAAAAGCATTTTCTCCTCTTTCTTAGTTAAAAAGGACCTTTTAGGGTTATAATTGTCGTTGATTAAGCACTCTATCCCACCTTTGTTATAACGATCTCTACAGGCTCTTATCGTGCCCTCATCAATGAAAAGAAAGCAGGCAATATCTTTACACAACTTACCTTTATCTAAATGGAGGATTGTCATAATCCTTTTTGCGTATTTAAGATTTTTCTCTAGAGATAGTTCATAGAGTAAATCTTTTCGCTCTTTTTTTGATAGAAACCCTGACATATGAAACTATTTTTAAAAATAAATGACTTTTTATCAAGGCCTTAGAATAAAAACTAGACCTCAACTCAAAAAAAAACGGAAAACCTAAGCGGAAGCACTATATAGTGCTTCCGTTTAAGTTTTCAGGTTTTTTCTCTAAAGAATCGACCGGAAAATCTAAGCGTATTCACTATATACATTAATTTTTCTTAAAAAGATAGATCAATAAATCTTTCCACGGATTTTCATATTTTAGAAGAGGAGAGGCTTTCATGTAATCCCAGCTTAAATTAAATTTTTGTTGTGAATCAGGAAACCAGACAGAAAACCCTTTAAAAAACCCTAGAAAATATATGTCTTTCTTATTAGTTCTGTCATTTTGAACATAATTTTCCCCATAAGAGTAAGTCGTTAGAATCATATTGAGCTTATTTAAAAGTTCATAGGATTGCTCCTTTAGCTTACAGCCTATGGCATAATCTTTGTTGATGATCCTTGTCTCTTTATTACAGTTTTTAGTAGACTGTTCAGTTTCTAAAAATAACAAAACAGTTCCTATTAAGTTTCCAATATCTCTATAATTTCCTATAAAGTAGGGAGTTTTTTGAAGCTCTAAAAGAAAAAAGCTTTTTCTCATAGGGGATCCCTTTTTTAAATAATTGTGAAGGGTTTCAGAAAATTTCATAAAAAGTTTTATGAAATTCATATAAGGTCCTTTGATATTTAACTCAGCTGTGGAAATCCCACTATAAGTGAAAGAGGAAGAAGACTGATTCCAGAGCTTGCTTTTGTAAATACGTTTTTTCTTTAAAAATGTTTCAAAGAGTTTAGGAACAGCCTTCACCCAATCATAGGGTGTTAAGCTAACAGCTTTTTCATTAAGTTCATCCCATAAAGCTCTATAGGGAAGCCCCATGTAATTTTGTACTTGAGAGGAAGCTAGAATGTAATCAACCTCCTTGGATAAACTTAAATCTACCTCTAGGGTTTGCATTAAACAGGCATCCATAGCTATAACATTAATTTTTTGATTAGAAGATAAATGACTATTGGTATTCTGTAAGACTTCCTGTAAGGAAGGGATGTCTAAAAAAGATAAATTGCTATAATCAAAAGCCACACCCCCTAAAAATGAGGATTCTATGGAGGAAGAGGGTTCAACCTGTCCTCTTGTTTGAGGGGATTTCTTTATATCATTGAAATATCCCCTGCCATGCCCCCATAAAATCACCATATAATACTCTGAAGGGTAATTTTGAGTACCCCAATACAAAAAATCTTCAAATCTTTTTTTTTGTGATTGAAAGGTGTTGAGGGGTTTTTCTTCTATGAATTTTACAATAGGACTTTGAATAAGACGCAACATATTTTTACCTTTGAAATCTTCTTGAGAAAGAGTGGTTTTTGGGAAAAATTCTTGTCCGTAAATAAGGTTTGATTGGAACATATGAAGTCTTTGGATTTTTTGAGTGTTGGCAAGATCCAGTTCTACAAGAACATCCACCTTATCTGTTGAAGTTCCCTTGTTTTTAAAGCCTTTAATGTACCTGTCCATTTCATAAAGATCCCAAAGAGCGTAGGACTCTAGATCATTATCAGCCTGCATGTAAATAAGAACAGTCCAGGTTTTTAAACATTGTCTTCGTTTTTTGGATTCATAATAAGCTTGATAGGCTTTTTGTTTATTTAATTCCTTATTCTGGTTTAAAAAGAGAAAATAATTGGTTTCGTAAGAAGATGGACATGAAGGTATTTTTTCTTGGCACTGAGCTTTAAGTGTAGATAAACTTATACTTGCAAAAAAAAGCAGGTAAAATGCTCTTTTATAAAACTTCATGCTCATAAGACAACCAAAATACAAATATGAAACCCTAGCTAGATTATGGAAATTTAAGGATGAGAAGAGTTAGAATCTACGTGTTTTGAGGTTTCAAAAAGATAGTTTACAAAACTTTCAAAAGGCATTCCGTACCGATTCAGACGTTCTACCATTTTCTTAATATCTTTTGAAGCTGTAATCTGACCTTCTGATGAAATGAAAGTATTATGATTAATGGAAAAAATGTCTCCTAATATAGGTTTTGAACCTTTCTTAGGAACCCAGAGAAAATCAGGATGGGCATTAGAGTACCATTCTCCTCCTAAAATAGTTCCGTCTCTATCAACCTCTAAATCATACATGTAGTTGACCACTTGAAACTGATCCTTTGTTCCTGAAATTTTAGGAGAGTGTTCTACTGAGTACTTAACTTTCATATAAACACCAACAATGTAACTATTTTTTTTCATATGTCGTTTTCGGAAATCCTTAAAAAGATCAAGCTTTTCAAACTTATCATAACGGACTCTCGCTTTTTTCCAATCTGTGGTAACAGTAATTTTATAGTCTTTTTCATTAAATGCTTTTTTTACATTGAAATATTTGTAATCATAAGAAACTACAGGTTGATTCCAAACTTCGTAATCATAGGTGGCATCCATAATAAAGCTTCTTTTTGAAACCCCAATTTGATTGACCACCACCAAGTGCCAAGTGCCAGGGTTTGTATCAAAGCAATCTTCATCAAGAACTCTCCCTGAAACTTCATCTTTTTCAGGGTCTTTAACATCGCAACGACTTCCCACAAAGAGGGAATCAACTTTTGCTTCAGCCCACAGCAAAGACCCTAAGGCTTTAATGTCAGAAGGATAAAATATAATATTTATACCATCTGCATTTTTAATGACAACCTCCTTTAAAGGCTTAGGATACATGAAAGAAGCAGCCGCCCAGCCATGACAAATTCCCATCCAAGGCTCAACTTTTCCAGAATCTTCGAAAAAAACCTCTCCGTTTTTCCACATAGTTTTTGTCAAGGAATGAGGGCTTCCTAGAAGACCAAAAGCAAGATCAAATTTTTCAGAAGGTGATAGAAAGGAAATGTCGTCTGGGATATAGGATTCAGAACGAAATTGATTGTGCCAATTATAAATATCCTCCCATGTGTAGTTTGTCTTTTTTTCAAGCTTGGATCTTACCTGTTCGTCGGCATATCTAAACCCTAAAGTTCCTTTTTTAAGGGCCCAATAATCGTCAGACCAAGGAGTTTCAGTTAGCTTAGCTTCAAGGTAATTACCCCTTTCTATTTCTTTGAGATTATCAATAAAATTTTTACGGTTATCTACTAATTTTTTTGCAAGATCATTTTGTCGAAAAGGAACACGCCCTTTTAAATTGTTAAGACAAAATTCTTGTTTATCAACTTTCATGCAAAATCTACTTCTTATCTGATCTTTATAAGAAACATAATCTTTATCTTCTATAGATTGTAAAGTTACTTTTTTTAGACTTGAAGCAGTTTTTTTAGGTAGTCTGTCCATGATCTTTTTAGGATCTTTTTTGAAGTCTGTAAAAAATCCGTTAAAATATTGAATGTCTTCATCTGATATTTTAACCATTATATTTTCTGCTATGCTTTCCGCATGGACTAAGATAGTTAAAATAGATAGTATAGTAGCTAGAATTACATTATATCTTTTAAATTTTTTCATTTTACCTCATTTTTTACTGTTGTTTTCACTCTTGTCTTTTGAAGGCTTTAGTACAAAAAAATAAGAAACGTCAAGAAAAACTATTTCAATATTGTATTGAGTCAAAAAATGGAACCCAGAGTGGCTCAGTAATACCATTTCCAAAAATTAATTCGACATTCTCATATGGATGACCAGCCTTTTTGATCAAACTCTGTTAAATTTTTAGAATGTCGAAAAAAGTGGACTTCCCCTGTTTATGCGGACAGTCAACTTTAGTTTTATTACCAGTTCTTTCATCAAGAAAACTAACGAGGAGGGTTCAAGGTGGTTATTGGTAAATTTTTAATTTCTTAAAGGTAAAGGGCTTATCATAATTCTAATGCTTTCAAAAAAGTTTGAATTCCTTTTGTTTTTATTGTAGTTGTTTAGACAATAGGAAAAATTCTCTATCACAATAAATATAAGGAGCTTTTATGATAGACAGGATAAGAAAAAGACAAAAAGTCATTTTAAGAAAATATGTACTTGTTCTTTTTTCTCTAGGGATCTTTTCTTGTACAGCTTCGTATCAATATCCTTTAGGCTCTGAAAAAAATCCTATTAAAATTTTTTTTATTCCTTCAGTTGATGTAGGACTTATGAAAGATTCAGGAAAAAAGCTTGTTGAAGATTTAGAAAAATTAACTCCCTATAAGTATAAGTTTTCAGTTCCTACAAGCTATGTGGCTGTTATAGAAGCCTTAGGCTCTAAGCGAGCTGACTTTGCTTTTTTTGGCACTTTTCCCTACATTGTAGCAAACAATAAATATGGGGTAAAAGCTCTTTTAATCATAGGACGTCATGGTCACTTCACATACCGCTCTCAAATTGTGGTACGAGCTGATAGCAATATAAAAAATTTAAAAGGTTTAGCAGGAAAAAAAGTTGCTTTTGTTGATCCTTCTTCTACATCAGGCTTTATCCTGCCAAACTATGAATTTAAGAAGAATAACATCAAACCTTCAGAGACGGTATTTGCACAAAGACATGATAACGTCATCACTATGCTTTACCAAAAACAAGTAGATGCAGGAGCTACATTTTATTCACCTCCTGCAAATGGAAAAATCCAAGATGCAAGACGTTTGGTTCTTACTCAATACCCTAATATAGAAAAGGAAGTGAATATCATTCATCTCACACAAAAGATTCCCAATGAACCTTTTGTGGGAAGAAAAGGTATTGATCCTGAAATTGAATATACTGTAGTTAATGCTCTTTTAAAATACATAAAAACAAAGAAGGGCAAAGATGTATTCAAAAAAATAGGTCTTATTACAGGTCTTAGAAAAGCTACTAATAAAGACTATGAATCTATAAGAAGTGTTTTAAAAGTTGGTAAGCTCTTACCCGAGAAACTTATAAGAAAGAAATGAACCAACAAGAGATACTTAAAGTAGAAAATCTTACCAAAACCTACTCTAATGGAGTTCAAGCTCTTAGAGGTATTAGTTTTAGTGTAAAAAAAGGAGAATTTCTTGTGATTATTGGTCTTAGTGGATCAGGAAAGTCAACACTGCTTCGCTGTTTGAATCACTTACATTCTGTTACAACAGGAGCAATTTTCTTTAAAGGTCGTGATATTACTTATGTAAAAGCTTATGAAGTATGTAAAATTCGCACTCAAATGGCTATGATCTTCCAACACTTTAATCTTGTGCCTCGCTATTCAGTATTAAAAAATGCTCTTACAGGAACTTTAGGACGTGTGGGGAGTTTGAAAAGTATTTTAGGAGTTTTCTCAGAAAAAAATAAAAACCAAGCTTTAAAATACCTCGAGCTTGTAGGTATTTGTGAAAAAGCGTTTTTAAGAGCAGACGAACTCTCAGGAGGACAACAACAACGAGTGGCTATCGCTCGTGCCTTAACTCAAAATCCAGAGATTTTACTAGCCGATGAACCTGTGGCAAGTCTTGATCCTGCTACTTGTCATACTGTCATGGATTATTTGAAGAAAATTAATAAGGAACTAGGATTGACTGTATTATGCAATCTTCATTTTTTAAGTCTTGTACGTCAATATGCTGATCGAGTGATTGCCTTAAAAGATGGTTATAAAGTTTTTGATGGGCTACCTGATCACATCACAGATGAATGGTTTCAACGTATTTATGGTGAGAAAGCTAAAGAAGTCACAGTTAATTAAAAAAAAAAGGGGAAAGGGTGAAAAAACGTGATTATGTAAAGGCTGTTACTTTAGACGCTGCAAGCTTTTGTTTTTTAGCTCTCACCTTTGGTTTTTGGCTTTTAAAGCCAACAGAAGAAGAGCTTTTAGACCTTCAAATGAATCTCATTTATTTTCTATCTTCTTTCTTTTTAGGAATTTTGGTTTTTACAGTTCTCTATAAGAAAAAAATAGAAACCATGGGGTCATCTCTTTTTGAGACAAAAAAGATTGGATCCGAAATCTCTCAAAAATTTTTTTTCTCACGATTTATTAATCTACAAAGAATCTTAGTTTTTAGTGTGGCTTTTATAGCAGGGGTACATGCTACAAAGCTTAATGTTATTGAACTTTTTAGTCCGGATGGTTTTGCCGCTGCAAAAAGAATTTTTGTAAATCTTTTTACCCCTAACTTTAATATTCTTCCAGAAGCTGTTTTAAAGATCGTTGAAACCATCTTTATGGCTTTTATGGCAACGATTCTAGCAGTACCCCTTGCTTTTATCTTAAGCTTTTTGGCAGCTAAAAACATCATGAGTCATAATGGAATTTCTTTATTTGTCTACAGTGCTATTAGAGTTTTTATTAACATCACACGTTCCATTGAGCCTCTTATCTGGGCTATTATTTTTTCCATATGGGTGGGAATTGGTCCTTTTGCAGGAATGTTGGCACTTTGGTTGCATTCCTTTGTTTCGTTAGCAAAAAATTATTCGGAACTTGCTGAAAGTGTTGACGATGGACCCATAGAAGCCATTAAAGCTACAGGGGCGAATATGTTACAAGTTGTATGGTTTGCCATTGTCCCTCAAGTGATCTTACCTTACACAGCTTTTACCATTTATCGTTGGGACATCAATACAAGAATGGCTACTGTGATAGGTCTTGTAGGAGGTGGTGGTATAGGTACACTTTTAAATATGTATCAAGGTCAAGCTTTATGGAACGAGGTAGGCTGTCTTGTTATTGTTATTGCTGTTGCTGTGTGGCTTATGGATACAGCTTCAGCTTTTATTAGAGAAGCTTTAAAGTAAGATTCATTTTTCTCTTCTCCTTTTGGATTGAGATAAGAGGCTTGAAGGTTGTTTGAATGTAAGTCGGTTATATGACCGCCCTATCCAAGCTTAAATTTCTCTCATAAGTTTTTCTTAAGAGGGAGGATTTTATGGAAGAAGGGATTAATTTAAAAAAGAAGATACAGCTTTGTCGAGAGGAGAATTCTAACAAGAAGCTTATACGCTACCCAGAAGCTCTTAAGAGAGAGATTCTAGATTTTTTGAAAGAGGAAAAGGTTTCTAAATTTTGTAAAGAGACAAAGGTCAGCTCCTCCACGATCAATAACTGGAAGAAGTATTATGTTTCAACAGTTTCTCACAAGAAGTCCCTTTTTAAGGCTGTCTCTTTGAAAAAGGAAAAGTCATGTGATGAAAGAGAAGGTCTTAGTCTTAAAGGGTCTAGATTGGGAAGAGGTTTTAGAGTTAGTGAGGAGTTTATGATCTTTTTATCTGAAGGCTACCGTATTTTTGTCTGCTCTCAAAAGATAGACATGCGATGGAGTTTTGAGAGGTTAAGTTATCTGGTAAGAAGTGAGATGAAAGGAGAGATCAACTTAGGAGATCTTTATCTCTTTCTAGGTTTTAATAGAAGGAGATAAAAAGGGCTGTTCTATGATGGGAGTGGTCTTGTTTTACTAACAAAGAGGATGGAGAAAGAAAGGTTTATGAGTTTAAGTGATTTAAGTTCTCCCGAGTTAACAAGGAGTGAATTGAATCTTTTAGTTCATGGTTCGATTTTAAGAAAGTACGAGCTTAAGAAAAGATAATTTTTTTAGATTATTTTTTTAGATTATTTTTATTTTTTTAAAAAAAAGCTTGCAAAACAAAAACAGACATGTTGACATTAATGTATGCAGATGAGTCTTTTTCGTAACTGCTCACCTACATTGTTCAGTTATCCTTAACTTTAGACCTGTTTTAAGATAAAAGTCTTGCTCTTACAGATTTTCTTTTAAATACTCTTTTCAAATGACAATAAATAAGACCTCCATCAGAAATGAGATTGAAAATATAAGAAGTGACTTTGATAAGTTTGCAAAGAAAGGTTCTGTGCCTACTGAGATTTCTGTGGTTTTTGAATCTCTCTTTAAGGTTGTGAACATTCTGATTGTTGTGCTTTTAGAAAAACAGGTTCGAAAAAATTCCAGCAACAGCGGTCTTCCTCCTTCGCAAGATTTTAGTCGTCAAGGGAATCGTAATAAGAAAGCTAGTGGGAGTCAGAAAAAGGGCTCTAGACTTGATAACAGTAAAGATACAAACAGTGAGGAGACTGTCTCTCCCTCAGAGTGTTCTCAGTGTGGGATGTGTTTAAAGACAGCAGAGGTAAAAAGCCTTGAGAAGCGTAAAAAGATTGATATTTTTTATGAAATTCAGACCCATACTGTAACTTCTGAAGTTAAGGATTGTCCCTCATGTGGAGCTAGAAATAAAGGTCAATTTCCTAAAGGTATGAGTGGTCCTCTTCAGTATGGTATAGGCATTAGAGCTTCCATCATCAATTTCATTATAGTTCAGATGCTGTCTTTTCAACGTGTTGGGGAACATTACATGGGGCTTATAGGTCGAATGATTTCTCCTGCAGTTATGTTGAGATACATTGCTGAATTAGGAGAGTTTCTTAAAAGTTGGGAAGAGCAGATGAAAGAAAAGATACTTGAATCAGAGGTCATTCATGTTGATGAGACCTCTATGAGGGTTAAGGGTAAAAACTACTGGATTCATACTTATAGTTCAGGAGAATTAGTCTTGCAGTTTCTACACCTTTCAGGTGGAAGGGAAGCCATAAAAGATATTGGTCTCTTGGATAGATATACAGGAGTGCTTGTGCATGATTGTTGGAGTCCTTACTTTTGTTATGATAAGATAACTCATGCTTTGTGTGTGGCTCACCTTTTGAGAGAGCTTAAATTTATAGAAGAAAGCAATGGATTCAAATGGGCTACAAATCTCAAAAAACTTCTTAAAGAGACTGTGGAGTTAGTTCATAAAAAAGAGTCAAGAGTTCTGACTCAAAAAGAGTACGAAACTCTTCAGAGAAGGTATAGGAGTATTCTTACAAAAGGCTTAAAAGAGCTTCCAGAATTTCCTAAGAAAAATGGCAAGAAAGGACGAATAAAGCATACACAAGCTCAAAACCTTTGGCTGCGATTTAAAAAGTATGAAGCAGAAATACTGTGCTTTGCTAAAAGAAAGAACGTAGATCCTACTAATAACAGAGCTGAAAGAGATCTAAGAATGACTAAAGTGAAAAAGAAAGTGTCAGGGTGTTTCAGAACAGAAGAAATGGCGAAATATTTTTGTCGTATTACCAGCTATGTTAAAACAATGAGAAATAGAGGGTATTCTTCTTTAGAAGCCATCTCTATGGCTTTAAATAAAAACTTACGAGAGTGAGCAGTTACTCTTTTTCCTTATTTAAAAAAAAAGCGAAAACCCTGAATACAAACATCTTCCTTCGTTTGTTCGAGAGGAAAAAGATCTGGAAAATGTAAAGTTGATTTCTAATGAACTCATTCACCTTTATAAAAAAGAAATTAAACTTTTAAAAGGAGAATTAAATGAGCTTAAGAAGAAAAAGGCTAAAGAAGATCAATTAAAGCTTTTTAATGATGAGCTACTTAGTAAGTTCAAGAAAATAGTATTTGGAAAATCCAGTGAAAAAAGAAAACTATCTTCTCGTAGTAGAAAGAAGCTTAAAAAGACAATTCTTCTTGAATCTGAGAGTTTAGTTCCTGCTCCTAAAGAAGGGGAGGTGAAGGCCTTAAAAGAGATAAGAGTAGATCATAAGCTCACAGACGAAGAACTTTCTGATATAGCACAGCAGTATGGTTATCCTAAGGACAGTGAGTGGGAGGAATTAAAGATTCAAGACGTGTCAGGAGAGGTTGATGTTCATGTAAGAAGCTATGTTAGAAAGAAGTATCATCTGAACTTCCCCTGTTTCTGCGGACAGTCAATTTTCTCTTAAAGTCTCCATAAAATGGAGGTAAAAGAAAGAATGGAAAAAGTAAAACAGTACTCGGAAGAGTTTAAAAAGCAAGCCATTGAATTGGCAGAGGAAATAGGTGCAAAGGAAGCCTCAGAGAAGCTAGGACTGAGAAATTTCCAAGTGATAAGCTCTTGGAAGCGTTTTCTAAAGCCTGAAGTAGAAAGACAAGCTTCCCATGACTTGGCTTCAGCATTGGAGGAAATAAAGAGGTTAAAAAAGGAGCTGGTCTATGAGAGGCGGAGTGTAGGTATATTGAAAGAGGCAGCGGCTTTTTTTTCAAAGGAAATCCTGAAATGAGATTTAAGGCTATGTTTTATGTAAAAGAGAAAGGGCATCCAGTGCTTCGCATTTGCGAATTATTAAGAGGATCTCGTTCTGGTTTTTATAGTTTTTTAAAAACCAGGGGAAAGCTTGAAAAGGATAAAAATCTGGAGAAAAACATAGAATCTATTTTTAAAAAAAATAAAGGCTGTTATGGTTCCCCCAGGGTGTATAGGGAATTAAAGCGTTGCGGAGTGAGTGCTGGAGAAAACAAAGTAGCTCGAATTATGAAACTAAAGAATCTCAGTGCCCGTCAGAAAAAACCCTATGTTCCTAGAACAACAAAGAATAACCCTCTCATGATTAAGTCTCCTCGGTTGTTTAAGACAGGACAGAGCCAAGCAGGAAAAGAAAACCAGGTATGGTGTTCGGATTTAACCTATATTCCTTTTAGAGATAAATTTCTGTATTTGGTTGTATTTTTAGATGTCTATAATCGAGAGATTAAGTCTTGGAAGCTCTGTGAGAGCTTGGACGGGGTTCATTCAAAACAGGCTCTGAGAGCCGCAGTCCAATCTGTTTCTGGGAACTTAGAGGGCTTGATAATCCACTCGGATCAAGGGGTTCAATATTGTTGTGAAGGGTTTAGAAAAGAATTGAAATTCTTTGGCCTCAAGCAATCTATGTCTAGGAAAGGAAATTGTTATGATAATGCGTTTGTGGAGAGCTTTTTCCATACGTTGAAAGATGAACTGGAATACAAAGACTGTACAACAAAGGAAGAGTTGGAGAAAAAAATTGCAATTTACATGGATTGGTATAACAAGGTAAGAATGCATTCTTCCTTGAAATACATGAGCCCAAAAGAATTTAAACAAAGGAGGGCTTTAAGAACATAAAAACTGTCCACTTTTTTGGGGGAAGATCACATCTTTACAAGTACCGTCTGAAGGCAAGCAAAGTGGGAGAAAAAGAGATCATAGTATCAGCTCCTGTTCCTAAGAAAATTGTTCCAGGATCTAAGTACTCCCCAAAATTTGCAATAGAAGTAGCGAGTCAAAAGTACTTGTATCACCTTCCTTTAGAGAGAGTAAGAAGAATGATGGAATCAGATGGTTTGAAGGTGAATTGTAGGACTCTTTATAATCTTTGTTATTTTGTGAGTTGTTATTTAGAGCCTGTGAGAAAAGAAATCAAAGAGGAGCTTCTTAAACTAGACAGAACGATTCATATTGATGAAACTCCATGGCCTATTAATAATTCACATCAAAAGGATAGCTACATGTTTGTTATAAGTCATCAGGGAGGAAGTTTTTATTACTTTAGTGAGAGCCGTTCAGCTTGTTCTGTTAAAGAACTCTTGGGGTCTTATAAGGGGCCTATTTTAACAGATGGATACGTTAGTTATAAAACACACTTTGAGGGTGAAAAGGGAATTGATCTTGCTTTTTGTTGGTCTCAGTGATAAGAAAGTTTATTGACATAGAACAGAATTACCCTGAGGAGTGTGGAAAAGTATTAAAGCTTATGGAGGAGATTTTTAAAGTTGAATCAAAGGCAAAAACTTATGAAGAGCTCAAAAGTTTAAGACAAACAGAATCAAAGGATTTAGTTCTTTCTCTGCAAGATCTGTATTATAAACTTTATATGGAGAAGCTCGTCCTGAGAGTGGCTTAAAAAAGGCTATTGATTATAGCTTTAATCACTGGGATGGCTTAAATTTATTCTTAGAAAATGAGAAAATTCCTATGACCAACAATGAAGCAGAAAGAACGATTCGGCATTCTGTGATGGGAAGAAAGAACTTTCATGGGTCAAGGACTCAGAGAGGAGTTGAAACAGCATCAGTACTTTACAGTATTGTGGAAAGTTGTAAGAAGGTGGAATTAGATCCTAAGGACTATATTTTAATGGCTGTGGGAAACTCCCTTGATAAGATACCTATTAAAACGCCTTTTGAGTATACAAGTGAGCTTCGTTCTTAAAGAATAAAGCACAAAAAAAATCAAAATTACGAAAAAAAACTAAGAATTATTCTTTTAAGAACTTCTCTAATACTTTTGTAACGAGGAAGGCCTTAGGAAAACGTCTTACAACACCGTTTTACAACAAGATCAATAAAAACTTCTCCTTTAAAATCTAAGAAATATCCTCCTCAGTAGAAGTCAAGGGCGGTCATATAACCGACTTACGTTTGAATGGGCTTTTAAAAAATTTTTTGTCTTAACAAGTTAGAAATTTTTTCAAATTTCATAAAGCGAGAAGCTTTAAGAGCCACTAAATCCCCTGCTTTAAGCTTTTTAACAAGCTCTTCTGCAATATCATGATAATTATCATAACTCTTGAAAACTTTCAAATCGATAGATGATTTTCCAAGAGTTTTTTTAAAAAATGGGTAAGATTTTCCTACAAACCATACCTTTTCCCAAGCTTGCTCTTTGACCATACATGCTAACATTTCATGATAAAGGCCTCTTTTTTCTCCTATTTCGGCAATCTCACCTAGAATAAGGTATTTTTTTCCGGTTTTCCAATGAAGTGATTTAATATTATCCAATAAAGCTTTTGAGCTTTCTAAGCTTGAATTGTAGGAATCAAACAAAAGTGTTGCCTTATTTTCTAGTAAGATAACCTCACTTCGTCCCCAGAAATTTTTACAAAAACTTAAATTTTTCCATATGACTTTAGGAGGGAGGTTTTCTCCTAAGGCAAAGCAACAAGCCGCCATAAGATTATTTACATTTTGCAAGCCAAAGAGGGGTACTAAAGTTTTATCTCTTTGACCATGAATGTGACCCTCTAATACAAGGCTGTTAAGGGATAAAGATTTTGCTTGTAAAAATACATCAGCTTTTGAAAAATATTGTGAATAGGTCAAACAAGAACATCCTTTTTTTTTCGCTTGAAAATGCATTTCTCTTAACTCTTCTTGATCCAGATTATAAATTTGCAAAGATTTTGGAGATTTTAAATAAATCTGTTGTTTTTCCTTAGCAATTTCATCTCTAGAGCAAAAAAATTCTCTATGAGAAGTTCCTATATAGGTAACTAAAACTTGATTGGGTTGTGCAATTTTTGTCAGTTTTTCAATTTCACCTTTTTGATTAGAACCTATCTCTACAATAATAGTTTTTGAGTCTTGAGGAGCTTCTAGGATTGTAAGAGGAACACCTATGTTATTGTTAAAGCTTTTCTCAATAGTAAATGTTTTTTTTTCTTTGTGCAAAAGACTATAAGTAAAGTTCTTCACCGTTGTTTTACCCACAGATCCTGTTACACCTAAGACTCTAAATTTTTTTTCTCTTCTATAAAAAGATGCTAAATCTTGTAAGGCTTTTAATGTATCTTTAACTCTTATAGCTACAATAGAAGAAGGGATATTTTTATCCTCATCAATTAAAACACATTGAGCTTTTTTCTCACAAGCTTCATCTAAAAAATCATGCCCATTGAACTTCTCTCCTCTTAAAGCTATAAATGCACTTCCTTTTAAGTTTTTTCTTGTATCAATACTAATAGAAGAAAATCTTTTTGAAGTTTGATTTTGTAAAGAAATTACATTTCCTCGAGTTATTCTGATCAAATCTTCTAGAGACCAAAGCATTATTCTAAAATTAACTCCACCAGCTGATTTTTTTTAAGTATAGCTCCTCGGTGAGGATAGGTCCTTTTAACAAAGCCTGAGCCTTTGATTTTTACTTTAATTTTTCTTTTTTTTAAAATATGATAGGATTCTTTAAGAGAAAACCCTATAAGATCGGGCATTTTTTGGAAGTAGAGGCTTGATAAAACCTTTAGCTTCTTGAGAGCTTTTTCTTGTTTGTAATCTAGTGAAACATTTTGTTTTTTTAAAATTTGAGGGTTATCTATAAAAATAGGAGTCAACTGAGCCTTTCTTGCAATATAACGAGCCAATTGAGCAAACACGGGTGCCGCCACTTGGGAGCCGTAGTGTTTTTTTTGAGGTTCGTCGATGGCAATATAAATAACAAACTTAGGATCATGGGCTGGTAAAATACCTGCAAAACTTGAAAGAAAAGCATTTTTTTTATACCCACTTTTAACAAAATCAACTTTTTGAGCCGTTCCTGTTTTTCCTGCTACAGGAAATCCATTAATATGAGAAGCTTTAGGGGCTGCGTAAGTGAGTATCAACTGCATCATCTCACTCACTTCTTGACTTAAAACTCTTTTTTTTGTAACTTTGTTAGAAATTTTACGTTTGACTCCATCAGATCCATTGATCAATTCTTTGACAATAAAGGGGCGATTTAAAAATCCTCCATTTGCTATAGCTGTGTAAGCATTTGCTACTTGTAAAGCTGTTACACTAATGCCTTGTCCAAAAGAAATATTGCTTAAATGATGCTTTCTTAAAGGAGGTTTTTTTAAAATTCCTTTTTGCTCGCCAGGAAGATCTACGTTTGTTTTTTGACCAAATCCAAATTTTTTTAAAATTTTGAAAACCTTTTTATCACCTAAGAGAAAGGAGATTTTTGCGACACAAATATTAGAAGAGTGCTTTAGCACATCGCTAACAGTTAAAGTGCTATATTTTTTTCCCCCAGCTTCAGTAATCACACGATCATCAATTTGAAAAGAACCGTCTTCGCAGTCAATTTTCGTATTAGGCTTGATCAGTTTTTCTTCAAGAGCTCCTGCTATAATGAAACTTTTCATAGTGCTTCCTGGTTCAAATGTAGAGTTAACTATGTGATTTTTTCTTGAGTTTTTAGGACTTTTTAGAGGTTTGTTTGCATCGTATCCTGGTATGTTGGCTAAAGCTAGGATTTCAGATGTGTGAGCCTCTAAGATCACTCCAAGAGCTGACTTGGCTTGATTTTTTATGATGCTGTTTGTAAGTTCTTTTTCTAAAAAAAACTGAAGCTCTTGATCAATAGTCAGTTTTAAAGAATTTCCCTGAGGGTGCTGAGTTAAAAAATAACCTTGAGACACAAGAGGGCGTCCTCTTGCATCTCTCAAAAGGCTGATGGTTTTTTTCTTAGCTTCTAGCTCTTTGTTGTATTTAAACTCTATACCTTCAAGTCCTTTGTTATCTATTCCTACAAAGCCCAATGTTTGACTTAAAAGCCTTTCATGAGGGTAGATTCTTTTAGGCTCTTCTATAAAATTTAACCCCTCTATATTTAAAAATTGAATTTTATCTCTTATTTCTTTAGAGAGCTTTCTTTGAATCCAAACAAAGTTTTTTTTGTTCAACTTTTTTCTAATTTTTTTGAAGCTTATTTTTAAAATCTTGGATAGTTTGCGAGATGTTTCGTATTTTTTTTTAATTTTTGATGGATGAGCATATAGAGAGTATGAACTTATACTAACAGCTAGTTCCTTTCCATGACGATCCCATATTTTACCCCTTTGTGAGTTGATGTGAATCTTTGTTTTAAACTGCTTGTTTTTAAGGTTGACAATTCTTTTGTCATAACCAAATTGCAGGTAAATAGTTCTTACAATAAGACTTAAAGAAAACAAACAGAAGATAAAAAAAACAAGAAAAAGTCTTTGTGACATGGATTATTGAGGAAGGACTAGCTGTGATTCCATAACATGAATTACCTGCCCTTCTTTCCCCCTTTTAAGTTGGTTTTTTTCAGCCTTTTTAGTTATACGACTTAAATTTGTAAGATGTATGTACTTCAATAAATTTGAGTTATATTCATCACGAGCTTGTCTATATTGGATAGAGCTCTTAAAGGCAACGTAACCCAAACGTCTCATTTCCATTTTTGCATAGACAAGACAGAACAAATAAAAAATTGCGATAAAAATACTGAGAGAATATTTGAAAAATGTCATAACTTTTCTCCCTTTTCAAAAACTCTCATTTTAGCACTACGGCTACGAGGGTTTTGTGTTCTCTCCTCCTCTGTAGGCCTTATAATTTTTTTGTGAACACGGAATCCTTTCTTTTCCCTTTCTTTATCTCTAAAAAAATGTTTTACTATTCGGTCCTCAAGGGAATGAAACGAAATCACAACAAATCTACCTCCTATTTTAAGAGAGTGAAAGAAAAGGGGCAGATTTTTTTGAAGTTCTTCTAATTCTTGATTGACCTCTAAGCGGATAGCTTGGAAAAATTGGGTGGCAGGATGAAAACCCTTTTTTCTCCAACCCTCTATGCTTTCAATAAAACAAGATAGCTCCTTTGTTGTTTCAAAGGGTTTCTTTTTTCTTTCTTCCAACAAGAAATAAGCTATTTTCTTAGGGCCTTTGATCTCTCCTTTTTTTTGAAAAATTTCTATAAGTCTGTCAAGAGAGTAAGAATTAACAATATCTTTTGCTTTGATTTGTTGTCTTTTATCCATACGCATATCCAAAGGTCCATCTTTATAAAAGCTAAAACCTCTTTTGGCTTCATCGAGCTGAGGAGAACTCACTCCTAGATCCAACAGAACAAAATCAAACTCTTGTGCTCTCAATGTTTCACAAGAAACACTCCAATGAGTGTGTTCTAAATTCAGCCTCTTTTCTTTAGTATAACTTTCAAAGTATTTTTTTCCAAATTCAATGGCCTCACTATCGCAGTCCCAAGCTCTAATCACAACTTTAGGAAAGTACTCTAATAAGATTTTCGTATGTCCTCCTCTTCCAAAAGTCCCATCAAGACAGGTGAGCATTCTCTCTTGACTTAAACAATTGTTTAAAACTTCTTTTACCATAACAGGCTTATGCAATAGATTCTCCATTATGAATCCTTTAGAGCTAAATTGCTTAAACTGTCTTTAAAATCTTTAAATAGGCTTTGAGAAAATTTTTTCCATTCCCCATCACCCCAAATTTCAAATTTTCCGCTCAATCCTACAAGGACAAGTTTTTCTTTAAGATTTGCTGATTCTCTTAAATGGCTACTTATCAAAAGACGGTGATGACGATCAAGTTCTGTTACAAAAGCTCCTGAAAAATAAAATTGTTTTCTAAGATCTACATGTTTTTGTTTGAGGAAGTTTCCCTCAAAAATCTGCCAGTCTTTCTGACTCATTCCATCCAAACAGATCAGATCTTTGTAGCGGTTAGTTGTCAAGACTAAAGGAGTGTTTAAGCGAAAGCTTTTAGGTAGTAGAAGACGCCCCTTAGGGTCTAGTTTGAGAAAAAAACGCCCCCTAAAATAGTTTCCTATTGTGACTACTCCTTAAATAAAAGCTCATCCTTGAGCTTTTCTACACGATAAAATACTTTTCACTATTAATCAAGATCTTTTCTTACTTTTTCCTACTTTTTCCTACTTTTTATCACCTTTTTATACAAAATGAACCAAAATAAAAGAAAAAAACAAAAATCCTCTTTTAAGGATTAGTGAACTACTAAAAAGTGTGGCACACTGTATTAAGGGAGGCTTTGAATGGATAAGCTTATGATATGCCCTAAATGCAAACTAGAACAACCTAAGGATATGTATTGTGCAGGTTGTGGAGTTCATGTTCAAAACCTTCAAAAAAAGCCTCTTGAAAAGCTTAAATCCCATCACTTTATTTTAGTGAGTTTGCTCTTAGGAGGCTTCATAGCTTTATCCTATATTCTCCTCTCTCCTAACCATCAATCTTCTCAATCTAAGTTTAGAAAACAAGTTAAAACCAACTGGAAGACTGTCAGTACTCCTGTAAGAAACATCAAAATGAAAAAAATAAAAGAAAGTCCTCAACAAAAAGATGTTTATGAAGCCCCCCCTTCAACAGAAAAACAAGAGCTTTTAAATAGCAAAGTGACAGAGAAAAAAAACATAAAAGAAAAAGCCTCTTCACATATATCTCCTCCTGTGACTTCGTCTTCTAAGTTTTTTGCTCATATCAAACTTTTGGAAGTATCCCATGAAGCTTTAGTTGATGTTTTAGCTCATCATTTAAATCTATCTGTAGAAGAAGAAAAAACATCTTTAGAAGGGCGACTCTTTGTATTTTCATCACGAAGTCTATTTAACACCCCTCAGGAAGGGGTTTCAAGTTTTTATGAGAAAACACAAGAACTTAAACTCTCACAAACAATCAATTTAAGTAATGGCACTTTATTCATTAAGGTTAAAACCATAACTTCTAAAAACATCACCCTTTCTTTTTCTTACGAGCCTGAAGGAGAGGTCTTTGAAAGCACTACCATCAATCCAGGAAACTCACTTCTTATGCCTTTTGTAAACATCAGTGAGGACGAAAATCAGCCTAAATGGGCGGTTGTGCTTTTAAGTTTAAAAGTTTGAAGAAAACATTGAACTTCCCCTGTTTCTGCGGACAGTCAATTTTCTCTTAAAGTCTCCATAAAATGGAGGTAAAAGAAAGAATGGAAAAAGTAAAACAGTACTCGGAAGAGTTTAAAAAGCAAGCCATTGAATTGGCAGAGGAAATAGGTGCAAAGGAAGCCTCAGAGAAGCTAGGACTGAGAAATTTCCAAGTGATAAGCTCTTGGAAGCGTTTTCTAAAGCCTGAAGTAGAAAGACAAGCTTCCCATGACTTGGCTTCGGCATTGGAGGAAATAAAGAGGTTAAAAAAGGAGCTGGTCTATGAGAGGCGGAGTGTAGGTATATTGAAAGAGGCAGCGGCTTTTTTTTCAAAGGAAATCCTGAAATGAGATTTAAGGCTATGTTTTATGTAAAAGAGAAAGGGCATCCAGTGCTTCGCATTTGCGAATTATTAAGAGGATCTCGTTCTGGTTTTTATAGTTTTTTAAAAACCAGGGGAAAGCTTGAAAAGGATAAAAATCTGGAGAAAAACATAGAATCTATTTTTAAAAAAAATAAAGGCTGTTATGGTTCCCCCAGGGTGTATAGGGAATTAAAGCGTTGCGGAGTGAGTGCTGGAGAAAACAAAGTAGCTCGAATTATGAAACTAAAGAATCTCAGTGCCCGTCAGAAAAAACCCTATGTTCCTAGAACAACAAAGAATAACCCTCTCATGATTAAGTCTCCTCGGTTGTTTAAGACAGGACAGAGCCAAGCAGGAAAAGAAAACCAGGTATGGTGTTCGGATTTAACCTATATTCCTTTTAGAGATAAATTTCTGTATTTGGTTGTATTTTTAGATGTCTATAATCGAGAGATTAAGTCTTGGAAGCTCTGTGAGAGCTTGGACGGGGTTCATTCAAAACAGGCTCTGAGAGCCGCAGTCCAATCTGTTTCTGGGAACTTAGAGGGCTTGATAATCCACTCGGATCAAGGGGTTCAATATTGTTGTGAAGGGTTTAGAAAAGAATTGAAATTCTTTGGCCTCAAGCAATCTATGTCTAGGAAAGGAAATTGTTATGATAATGCGTTTGTGGAGAGCTTTTTCCATACGTTGAAAGATGAACTGGAATACAAAGACTGTACAACAAAGGAAGAGTTGGAAAAAAAAATTGCAATTTACATGGATTGGTATAACAAGGTAAGAATGCATTCTTCCTTGAAATACATGAGCCCAAAAGAATTTAAACAAAGGAGGGCTTTAAGAACATAAAAACTGTCCACTTTTTTGGGGGAAGATCACATAATCAAACACACGCTTTATACAGATCATCACTATTTAGGATCCTATCTCTTGAATCAAGCCTTGCTTTTTGTGGCCATTTCCCTTAAAGTTCTTAATGTATGACAAATCTTGTAGAACCTAAAGTATTGATTACAGAAGAGCAAATACAAGAGTGTGTTTTAGAGCTTGCCTCGGAAATAAGCCTAAGGTTTAAAAACGAAGTTCCTGTCTTTATTTGTATCTTAAGTGGAGCTAGTGTTTTCTTCTGTGATCTGATAAGAGCACTTCAGCTGGATATTATATGCGACTTTATAGCTGTATCAAGTTATAAAAGATTCAGTTCAACAGGCCAAGTAAAAATACTTTCAGATATTGAGACTAACCTCAAAGACAAACGTGTTGTGTTAGTAGAGGATATCATAGACTCAGGGCTTACTATGCATTTTCTTCAGTCAGTTTTCCTCTCACGAGGAGCTAAAGATGTAACAACAGTCACCCTTCTTCATAAGCCTGAGGCGACGAAGAGCAAGTGTCAAATCGATTATAAAGGTTTTGAAATAGGAAACGAATTTGTTGTAGGTTATGGGATGGACTATAAAAACTCTTATCGAAACCTTCCTTTCATAGGCATTATCCCTAAGTTAAATTAAAACTGCAAGCAATTTACTTTTTAGGAATAAGGGTCATATAGTGCTTCCGTTTAAGTTTTCAAGAAACGCTCTTTGAACTCAGGGTTAGCTTTCTTTATTTTTTCTATAGAATACTTTGAATTTTTGTAACTGCTCACTCTCGTAAGTTTTTATTTAAAGCCATAGAGATGGCTTCTAAAGAAGAATACCCTCTATTTCTCATTGTTTTAACATAGCTGGTAATACGACAAAAATATTTCGCCATTTCTTCTGTTCTGAAACACCCTGACACTTTCTTTTTCACTTTAGTCATTCTTAGATCTCTTTCAGCTCTGTTATTAGTAGGATCTACGTTCTTTCTTTTAGCAAAGCACAGTATTTCTGCTTCATACTTTTTAAATCGCAGCCAAAGGTTTTGAGCTTGTGTATGCTTTATTCGTCCTTTCTTGCCATTTTTCTTAGGAAATTCTGGAAGCTCTTTTAAGCCTTTTGTAAGAATACTCCTATACCTTCTCTGAAGAGTTTCGTACTCTTTTTGAGTCAGAACTCTTGACTCTTTTTTATGAACTAACTCCACAGTCTCTTTAAGAAGTTTTTTGAGATTTGTAGCCCATTTGAATCCATTGCTTTCTTCTATAAATTTAAGCTCTCTCAAAAGGTGAGCCACACACAAAGCATGAGTTATCTTATCATAACAAAAGTAAGGACTCCAACAATCATGCACAAGCACTCCTGTATATCTATCCAAGAGACCAATATCTTTTATGGCTTCCCTTCCACCTGAAAGGTGTAGAAACTGCAAGACTAATTCTCCTGAACTATAAGTATGAATCCAGTAGTTTTTACCCTTAACCCTCATAGAGGTCTCATCAACATGAATGACCTCTGATTCAAGTATCTTTTCTTTCATCTGCTCTTCCCAACTTTTAAGAAACTCTCCTAATTCAGCAATGTATCTCAACATAACTGCAGGAGAAATCATTCGACCTATAAGCCCCATGTAATGTTCCCCAACACGTTGAAAAGACAGCATCTGAACTATAATGAAATTGATGATGGAAGCTCTAATGCCTATACCATACTGAAGAGGACCACTCATACCTTTAGGGAATTGACCTTTATTTCTAGCTCCACATGAGGGACAATCCTTAACTTCAGAAGTTACAGTATGGGTCTGAATTTCATAAAAAATATCAATCTTTTTACGCTTCTCAAGGCTTTTTACCTCTGCTGTCTTTAAAAACATCCCACACTGAGAACACTCTGAGGGAGAGACAGTCTCCTCACTGTTTGTATCTTTACTGTTATCAAGTCTAGAGCCCTTTTTCTGACTCCCACTAGCTTTCTTATTACGATTCCCTTGACGACTAAAATCTTGCGAAGGAGGAAGACCGCTGTTGCTGGAATTTTTTCGAACCTGTTTTTCTAAAAACACAACAATCAGAATGTTCACAACCTTAAAGAGAGATTCAAAAACCACAGAAATCTCAGTAGGCACAGAACCTTTCTTTGCAAGCTTATCAAAGTCACTTCTTATATTTTCAATCTCATTTCTGATGGAGGTCTTATTTATTGTCATTTGAAAAAAGTATTTAAAAGAAAATCTGTAAGAGCAAGACTTTTATCTTAAAACAGGTCTAAAGTTAGGGATAACTGAACAATGTAGGTGAGCAGTTACGAATTTTTTAGAAATAGAAGATAGAGTGTCAGGTCTTTTAATTCTGTAAAGTCTTCCTTTATAAAGGCTTAATGATTTAAGTTGTTTTAACTCCTTTTTCACTAATTTTTCTTCCCGGTTTGACAGTAGCACATGCGTCAAAAGTGCTTAAAAGAAGCTGAGAGGTAGTAGGGGGCAAAAATCAAGTATTTTCGCTATAAAGTATAGTAACCAAATTTTAATATAAGTAGTTTTTTTCATTGATTTAATTATAAATATGTACTTTAATTTCCTTATGTTCATTTGTAAGGCAAAAGATGATTGAACGGAACACAAACTGACAGACAGTTTTTTATTAACCCAGAAAGTGTAACTGTCAGATCATATAACGTCTATTACACTTTACAACAGATACTATGAAACATTTGATGAATTTCAAACTGCTTGCACTTCTTTTTTCGATCCTCAAGAAAATATAACAAAGAATTAAGCGACCTTTTGACCTACAACTTCCATGTGTACGATTCTTCCTAAAAAATTAATGTGCGGATTTTGAAGTGCAATCGGTATATGATTTTTAAGATCTCCCAATAAATCTCCAAAAATTTCCGAATCAACCAGAGAATTGTCCGTTAGAGTAGATGCTACAATCTGGCCATTTTTTTCATCAACACATAAATGAATTTTTCTAACACTAATTTTTTGTAGATCTTTGCATGTTTTCACCTTATAAAAGATTCAGACAACTCTTCTTAAACTTATGATTTGAATTGAAGAAAAGATGGTCATAAATGATTTAAAATTTACAGGATCAAAGTTTAATTTTATTACAGTAAAATCTTTTCACATGCTTAGCTGTGAAATCTTCTTTGCCGGCTAAATAATCTCCGTCAGGGTTTCTTACAATACCATAAGGATAAATTAAGCGAGATTTTTTATTGTACTCAAAAGAAACTCTTTTGTTTTCTAAAATAGCTTCTATGAAAGAGGGAGGTAAAGAAATATTTTTTATGAAAAAACCTTCCCAAGACATTTTTTTATCTTGTACTTCTAGGATATCTTTTATTGTTTTCTCTCTTCCTATGCGATTCAAACACTCAAGAAGAATTTTTAGACAATTGTGAGAATCCTCTAAAGCTCTGTGACTTACTGAGCTTTCAATTTTTAAATATTTTACAAGGGTTTGAAGTTTGTGCCTAGGAGCTTCGGGGATGAGTTTTCGTGCTAATAAAGAGGAACAAAGGAAAACTTGAGAGGTCTCAGGAAAATATCCTAGTTTTTCAAAGTCATAAGCTAAAAAACCTAAGTCAAAAGGTGCATGGTGGGCTACAAGGATGTGCCCTTTTATGAATTTAAGAAAATCTTCTATCACATCAGAAATTATAGGAGCTTTAACCAGCATCTTATTTGTGATCTTATGAATTTTTACATTCTCCTCAGTCAAGGGATAAGGAGGTTTTACTAAAGTTTGAAATTCGTCTTGAACAGCTCCTTTTTTCCACAAAACAGCTCCTATTTCACAGATGGAATCACCTACAGGAAAAGCACCTGTAGTTTCTAAATCTAAACAGACAAATGACATTTGAGTCCAAGGCTGATTTATAAGAAAAGAGTCCATATATGATTCATATTTTTAGATATAGTTTTTTCAGCTTGTGACAATACCAAAATCCTTTCTTTCAAAGCATCCCTTTTAAAAAATTTGTTTTAATTTTTATCCTGTACATATTCTTTTATTAAATTCTATTAAAACACCTATCTGTAAAAAATCAAGGAATATGTTTCATTGTATAATTCTCTATCTGAAATCCAGAATGACCCTTCTTCTTTAATACATTCAATGTGCTTTTTATAAATTGAGCAATCTTTCCTCCATGAATTTCTTATTTTGAACTCACAGCAGTTTTTTTCTCATTCCATCTACGAGCCACTATAGTATAGATATTCATAAAAGTTTCGCTACAATTGCATAATTTTCTAGATTGATTATAATGTTGGTATGAGACGAGAATATGCAAGCTACGAAGAAAAGAAAAGAGTAGTTCAAAATTATTTGAATGGCAAGACAGCTCCCACAATAGCAAAAAATATTGGTCGTCATCGTGTTACCATATACAAGTGGATTGAAATTTATGAGCGAAACAATTCATTTGAAGATTTGAAAGAAAAGAAACGATCTGAACGTCCTCCAAAAATCAGAGATAAGACTGTTAAAAGAATTGAAAAAGACCTACAGAAGCCTGCTTCAAAGTTTGGTTTTGAAATAGATTTATGGACTTGCACAAGGGTTCATTCTTTGCTACAAAAGAAATATAGCCTCCTCAAAAGAATCTATGGGTTCCCGGAGGTTCTGGCAGTTTTCCAAGGTTATGATATAAGGCGATTTTTATAATGATTTGAAATTTTTATAGGCCATAAGCTACATAATTTAAATTACAGGCTCAAGCACTACTTTTTAGGAATAAGGATCATATAATTTCTTTTCAAAAAACGTTCTTTGAGTTCAGGGTTTGCTTTCTTTATTTTTTTTGTAGATACTTTGAACTTTCTAGAAATAGAAGATAGAGTGTCATGTTTTTTAATTTTGTAAAGTCGTCCCCTATAGAGGCTTAATGACTTAAGCTGTTTTAACTCTTTTCTCACTAATGTCACTCTATACTTAGGGATATAAATAAAATTACCTTTTCCTATCCTTACCAGATCCCTCCAAACATAATTTCGAATATGACGGTTGTACTCTTGAGCTTTATTCTTATTTCCATGAAACCATGAAATAAGGGCTTTTGAGGAAATAGTTTTTCTTAGTTTCACTCTTTTAAATTCAAGAGGATGTCTCCAAACTGCTTTTTTACCTAACTGTTTTTCTGCTTTTATCATAGCTAAAAAACTTGTATAAAAATTTGCTGAGGCAAAGCGGAAATATCCTTTTCTTATGTTCAAAAGCCTTTCAGGATTTTTAGATTTTGTTTTTTTAAGAATTCTCTTTACTCCAGAAAGTCCTCGATTGTAAGCTGTTATGGCTAAAGGCCATGAGTTTAAATGTTGGTAGTTTTTTTTCAAAAGCTGTGCAGCTGCTTCTGTGGCTCTCAAAGGATCAAGTCTTTCATCCACAGAGGCATTAATTCTTAGAAAAGGCTTTGCTGTTTGCAAAAGAAACTGCCAAATACCTTTAGCATTTGCTTTTGAATATGCCGATAAATTAAAAGAACTTTCTACAAAAACAAGGCGAGTGAGTTCAATAGGTAGATTATACCTTTTAAAAATATCTTCCATAGCTTGGATGTAAGCTCCTGAGTTGAAAATACCTTTTAAAACAAGATCTCTTTGACCTAACTGAAATCTTAACCTATTTTTTGTTCTCGCAAAAAGGAACTTATTTTTCTCTTTAATGTTTTTAAAAAGATTCCAATACCTTTTCTCTTTCTTTTTAAGCTTTGAGGGGTTTTTTACTTTCGAAAGTTTAAGGAGTATTTCTCGAATTTCTTTTTTTATTTTATTGACTCTTCTCAATCTTAATTCTTCTTTCTCTTGTAAGCTTGAGTTAGGATTTCCCATAATATCCTTAAAATTTACAATTTCGTAGATTAAAGATTCATGGAGGCTGTCATGTAGAATCCCCTGATCGGTGTTGTATTTTGAATAAACATCAAACCAAAAGTTGACTGATGCTTGAATTAAAGGAGTTTGAGCTTTAAAGATGTCCTTACTGTAACCTAAACGGGATATTTGTTTGGAATAATCAGGTTCCTTCCATGGGCGTGTTTTTACATGTTTTGGAACATTATAGCTTGTTGGCTGGAACAGGACAGGTGTTTTATCACTTGCTTTGGCTAAGAAAGATAAAGAAATAAAAACAAGGAAAATAGCAAAGAATTTATAATTTGGCATGACTGAGATGCACAAGAAGTTCATCAAAAAGTTGATTAGCATCTATAACTTTCTTATTTACACCATTGTAAATGAAAGTAAAAATAAAATGAATGTTTTGATTTTTAGGAGAAAGAATTCCAGACAAACCTGTAACACCCCTAAGTAAACCTGTCTTTGCTCTAATTTGCCCCGGAAGCTTTTCTAGACGTTTCTTTAGAGTTCCGTTTCTGCCACTTACAGGGAGTGAAAATAAATATTCAATAGAATAGGGAGATTGTTTATAGAGTTTCAAAACAAGAGACTGTATTGTTTGAACGCTGATGCGATTTTTATAAGTGTAACCTGAGGGGTTCTTTAAAACATAAGTTTTTGGATCTATAGTGTCTTTGAGAATTTTTTGAATCTTTTTCACTCCTTCTTTTAGATTTCCTTCTAAAGAGTTACCTAGGGACAATGATTTAGCTAAGCTCTCTGCTATATTGTTATTAGAGTACTTCATTAAGTCATCAATAAGAAAGGTGATGGGTTTTGATTTTTCAGAAGTAAGAAAACGAGCTTGAGAAGGAGTTTTTTTATGTAAAATTTTATTCTTTAAAAATCTGATGTTTTTTTCTGTTAAAAACTGTTTTACAAAAGAACCCATCCAAGACACAGGATCTGTAACTGATCTGTAAAAGGATGTTCTTTTTTTTCCTAAATAACATGAACCTTCAACGATAACTTTATGTCCATAGGGGTTTAAAGGACGTCTTATGACAAGAAGTTTTTTAGAGTTCTTTGTTTTTTTAACTTCAGTTTTGGTTTTGTTCACAATTCTTAAAAAAGGAGTGTCAAATTCTTTGAACACTTTGCAAGGCTGATTGACTTTTTCTGCCGGTTCGACAAGAACGGTAAAAGTATTCCAAGACAATGATGCAGCATTTGTAGGAGCATCATAAGCACGAGAGGAACGTTTGGGAAAACGACTTCTTTCGAAGTATTTCCTGTCAAAAAGAAAGTCGTCAATAGCAATATGACCTTCTAGGATGTGGATATTATAGTACTTTAACTGACCGATAAGCTTCCATAGTGATTCTTGTGTAAAAGAAGGGTCCCCCCCTCCCTTTAAATAAAGATCTCCCTTTAATTTACCATTTTCAATAGGCCCTGTTGTCCAAAGACTGGTTTCAAAAGGAGCTTCTTTTTTGCGACCTCCCCAATAACGAAGGCTCGCAGTGGCTGTTAGGATTTTAGATAAAGAGGCTGGATTTCTTTTGATCTCTGAATTGATAGAAAAGAAAGTCTTGCTTCTCGATCCATCAACCACTGTGACCATAAAAGACAGATTTTTTAAGTTCAGACTACTTCCTTTAACTTTCTTTTGAAGACTTAAAGCAAGTTTATTAATCGAAGGGCTACACATCCAACAAGGATCAGAAGACGAAGATAAGCCCTCTCCTACATAAAGAAGAAAACTAATCATAAAGATAAAAGAAAGGTTACGAACTGTTGACATCATGCAAGTTTTAGAGCCATTCTAAGGGAAAGAAGTTTAAAATAGGAGATATTATGCAAAGCAAAAAAATACTTTACTTCCTTTACTTTCTATTTACGTTAACTTTTCTTTCATGCAATTTGTCATCTTATAACCGAGATAGCAGTCTTGTGGTGGGGGTGAGCAAAGCTCCTAAAACAGTAGATCCTCGGTTTGCTACAGATGCCTTAGGTTGGCGTTTAGCTAACCTTCTTTTCAGTTCACTTGTGAGAGTAGGGGATGATTTAAAGCCAGAAGGTGATTTAGCTCAGTCTTGGGCTTACAAGAAAAATGAAAACCTATGGGAGTTTGTTTTAAAGCCTAACATTTCCTTTTCTAACTCACAACCGCTTACAAAAGAGGACCTCTTATTTAGCTTTAACGAATTTTTAAACCCTGAAAGTATTTTTCACTCAGCCTTTGAAGATATAAAAAAAGTAGAAGTTATAAGGAATGAAAAGAAACTTTTTGTTATACGACTTCATGTAAAGCGGTATTCTGCAAAGTTTCTCTTAGCTGACCTTCCTGTAATCCGCATTTTGCCTAAAAAAGAGGTTGTAAGGCATGGAAAGGACTTCTATAAATCAATCGTAGGAAGTGGTAGCTTTGTTTTTGGCTCTCAAAATGAACAGCAGCTCGTTTTGAAGGGGAGAGCGGATCATCCCCATAAACCTCCTAAAATCAAAAAACTTATTTTTAAATTCATAAAAGATGATCTTACACGTTACCAAAAGCTTATAAAAGGAGACTTAGATATCATTCAAGAAGATGTACCTCTTTCAAAGTTAAAAAACTTGGAAAAATCAAAATCTTCTTTAAATTTTAATATCTATAAAACTCCAAGCCAAAGTACAACTTATTTACTGTTTAATTTAAAGAATAAAGATTTAAAACAAAGGAGAGTAAGACAAGCTATTGCACATAGCTTAAGGCTGGATGATCTCATTCAGTACAATTTAGAAGGGCTTGCTATAAAAGCTTCGTCTCTTCTGCCCCCTAAAAATCCTTTTTTTGAAAAGGATATCAAAAAAATCTTTTACTCCTTAGAAAAATCTAAAAAACTCTTAGAAAAGTTAAACTTAAAGCCGCTTGTTTTAAAAACTTCAAATAACTCTACCACTGTGAGAAATGCAAAAGTACTCATAGAACAGATGAGAAAGGCCGGGATTCCTGTGAAGCTTCAAAGTTTTGAGTGGGGTACTTATTATAGTGATTTAAAAAAAGGTCGATTTGACTTAGCCTTTTCTTCTTTCGTAGGTATTTTAGATCCAGATATTTATAGAATCTCACTTCATAGCCAACAAATTCCACCTAAAGGCAGAAACAGAGGTTTTTATATCAACTCTCAAGTTGACCGTCTTATTGAAGAGGGAAACTCAAAGATATCTTACAAGGAGAGATTTAAAGTCTATAGTCAAATTCAGAAAAAAATTCATGGACATGACATCCCCATATTACCTTTGTGGCATAAGAAATTTATAGCTGTTGTAAGTAAGAAGGTAAAGAACTATAAGCCTCACCCAGATGGAGGTTTTGAGCCGTTTATTAAGGCTTATAAAGAAGGAAAAAATAATTACTGAAGCTTATGAAATTAAAAAACACAGACTGGTTTGTTATACTCATAGCTTTTTTTATTCCTTGGATTCTTGATTACTCTTTAAAGAAATTAGCTCTTGTATACTTTGAGCAACTTCATAGTTACGGGCCTATTCATTTTAAAGTTGTTTTTAACAAAGGTGTTATTCTAGGGCTATTTCAAAATATGCCTCACTTCCTCTTACAAGTCTGCCTTACCACTTTAGGATTTTTTTTGCTCTTCATCTACATCTCCCTTCAGAGTTTTTTGCATATCCACTCCTTTAACTTAAGACTGGGGCTTTCTTTTTTAGGTTCAGGAATCATAGGCAATGTAACCGATCGTCTTCTTTATGAAACTATTGTGGATTTTGTTTGGATTGATTTTAGGCTTTTCAAAACAGGAATTTTTAACTTAGCAGACTTGATGCAATGGATAGGTTGTTTTTTTATTATCATAGGGATTGCGAAATACTATAAAATATTTTGGCCATCAAAGGAGAGTCGTAGTTATCAGTGGGTGAATTCTTCTTTTCAAATACGGTACATGATGACATCTCTTTTTTTTAGTACAAGTTTTGCGGTGATATCAGGGGTTTTCTTTTATACGTACTTTCAAGTTATGTTGGAAAAGCATTTGCAAAATGATCTTGGGTTTTCCATCTTTTCTCCTTTTTTTATAGCTTATACTATTATTACCTTTCAATTCTGCTTAACTCTTTGGTTTATATCTCGCATTCTTTCTCACAGAATGGCAGGTCCCCTCTATGCCTTTGAAAAGTTTATCGATAAACTAGAAGAAAATGAAAATACAGAAGATTTTAAAATAAGAAAAACAGATGAATTTTTTCATTTGGAAAGTATTGCTAAAAAAATCAAAAAAATGCTACAGAATAAAAAATCTTCATCTTAAAGGATTATATCTTTATGTGAGGGCTGTCAGAAATGAACCTTTCTAACTCTAATTTCAGTTCTTTGAAGAGTCTTCAATTTGTAGAAAATTCAGACAACTTTTTTTGATCTAATGATTAGAATTGAAAACAACATGCCTCTAAAGGATTTAGAGTTTAATTTTATTACAGTAAAACCTTTTCACATGCTTAGCTTTTAGATCTTCTGCCTCCTCAAAAGAATCTGTGGGTGAAAAGTAGCTAGAAATCCCCCAAAAGGGTCATATCAGGCAAAAGAAGAGAGAAAAGAGTTAAGATATCCTGTCTTGTATTTTTGAGTTCTTTGAGACCTTATTGGTCTTTATCGCCTCCGGCGATTGAACTCAAAAATATTCATTTTATTTGCTGTGTACATTAAAATCTTTAAAATGCCTTAAAATAGAAAAAAACAAAGCAAGGAAGAGATGTTTTTTAAGACTATACTAAATGATTGTTTAAAATGGAAGTCTTTCGGTAAATAGAAAAAGAAAATATGGATGACCAGCTTTTCAAAAAGGCTGGGACTTAAAAACCCTGATTAGAAGAGTTAGACTCATCTAAGAAGTAAGTTCATAAAAAGGAGCTTACTATTAACAACAAAAAGGAGGTCATCCAATGAAAAATATAATGTATATCGGCCTAGATGTCGATGATAAAAGTTTCACAGCTAGCTTAGTCAAAGAGGGGGCTTAAACGATGAGATCATAAGTATAAAGAGCCGCCCAAACTTTAAAGCCTTTCAAAAAAAGATAGAGAGGTTGAACTTTCCCCAAAAAACTGTCCACTTTTTTGGGGAAAGATCAAAACGAAGGACTGTCAATGTTTCTAAATGGGCCTCTTTAAGACTTTCTGAAGCTTCAGAACTTATTTTTTTAAGCCACTTCAGAAGACTATTATGTTCTTTTTTAGCACTTTCATAATCTTCCAATCTATGAAGTTTTTTCCAACGTCTTTTGAACTCTAAATGCTTTTCTTTGGGAAGATCAATTATGTGGGGTGGAAAAGTGGATTCTAAAGAATTCAAAAACAAAACAAAAATATATGATATCTAAAAGAACTGTCGAAAAGAGGCTAAGAAAATTTACCAAGCTTTTGATATTCAAAGACAGGAGCTTGCGTATCGACTAGAAAACACCTAAACCCTTGACCTATAACGAAAAATGTTGCGTGTCCTGAAAATTGAAAACCTTGTAATATTAGGTAATTAGAAGCTACGCACTGTGCTCCGAACCGATAAATTCAGGATAAAACATCCTTTAATATCAAGACATTGCTGATATTTCAAGCTGTGCATCATAAAACTCAAAAAGCTTTTTTGAGTTTTATAGCCTTTTTAGTTGTTTTGTAGATTGAATTCTATTATATAACTCATGGTTGTTATGAAAGCTTTTCTCTCGTATATTTTAAGAGTTATAACATGGGTTCTTTTTAGCTTAAGTCTATCATCCCTCACATATGCTTCACCTTGCAATACACAAGATGCCTTATCTCAAGGATTTAAGTATATAAGATCTTATCATAGTACTTTCAGCCCTCATTACCGCAGTCCTGAAATGTGGAAACAGTTTAAAAAACTTATTAAATTTTGCCCCGAACTCTCCAGCACTCAAAGTAAAAAATCAGGCAATACTCTTTTTATGGCCATGGCTTACCATGGAAGCATAAAAGGGCTTGAATTTTTAGCTCCCTTTATAAAAAAACCCTTTCAAGTCAATCAATCTTTAAAAGATGTCACTTTCTCTGCCATAAATAAAGACAACCAACACGTACTGGAATTTTTATGGAACTCTTATCCCGGACAAATTGAATTAGAAAAAAAAGATATTAATGGAGACACAGCCCTCACCTATGCAGGTTTTCAAGGAAGTGTAAAGTCGGCTGTGTTTTTAATTTCAAAAGGTGCTAATTTAGAGGCAACAGATCATGAAGGATTTAACGTCTTACTCTCAGCTATTATGAACAAACAACCTATAGACCATTTGATAAATCATGCAATAAATTTCAATCATACCAACCATTACGGTTGGTCCGCTCTTATGACGTCTATTCATTTTGAATACAAAGATGCCTTTGATCTTTTAATGGCAAAGGCCAAAAATCTAGATTTAGAACTTTCAACACAAGATCCACAAAAACAAGGCTATACAGCTTTTTTAATCTCTATGTTAACAGACGATCTATACTATGCTAAGAAGCTTTTAGCAAAAGGAGCTGATAAAGAAGTAAAAAATACTTCAGGGGACACAGCCTTGTTACTAGCTATGGAAAAAAATAAAGATCAACATGTAAGATGGCTTATAGAAACAGTGAGAGTAAATGTGAATGATTCTCAATCTCAAACCATGATAACGCCCATTATGAAAGCTATCCACAAAAACAATTTGTCATGGTTTAAACTTTTGCTTGATCATAAAGATGTTGATCTTAGCCTTAAAGATAAAAACGGTGAAACAGTCTGTTATTTAGCTGTTTTGAGAACTGTTCTTTTAGAAGATTCCTCTTTTGCAGATGAACTTGAAAAAAGAAAAATTAATAAAAAAACTTGTGTAACTACTCACTCTTTACTGTGAGTTTTTCTGTTAAGAGCTATAGTGATTGCCTCTAAAGAAGAATATCCTTTATTTCTCATGGTTTTAACATAGCTGGTAATACGACAAAAATATTTTGCCACTTTTTCTGTTCTGAAACAACCTGACACTTTCTTTTTAACTTTAGTCAACCTCCTTTTACAAGTATTTTAAGGTCACCATCATGGCTTAAACCAGTGACTTGCTCTTTCTATTTACCGAAAATCTTGTAAAATTTCTGGCTCCTCCCGAAAATCTGTGGGTAAAAAGTAGCTAGAAATCCCCCAAAAAGGTCATATCAAAGAAAGCAAGAAAGTAAAGAGGAAGACATCCTGTCTTGTATTTTTGAGTTCAATCGCTGAAAGCGTCTATCAAAAAGAAAGCCTCCTCAAAAGAATCTGTGGGTTACCGGAGGTTCTTTTGAGGAGGCTTTTTTCTTAGTTTTTGAAGTTGCTATTTTCAAGACCTACTGCGTACATAAAATTTAATTACAGGATCACACAATTCGATTTTTTATTAACATCTCTCTTTGTTTGAAAAGATTTTTAGTTTCGAAAAATTCTCAATCGAGTAACCTCTTAGGTTTTATTTTCTCTGGAAAAATAACCTCATTTCAAAATAAACCTGCAACTTTTTTTATTTTACAGATAAATTTACTACAAGAGCAGGGTGATCGGATCCTTTTAAATTAAAAAACTTGCTACTATTGACTTTAAGTCCTCTTATATAAACATGATCTGTTATCAATTTTTTTGAAAACTTTACTTTTTGAAATTTCCTTTTAGAAAAAAACTTTGTCACTACTTTTTGACGAGATTGAGTCCAGTTATTGAAATCACCTGCAAAAATTATAGGCCCTTTGTGATCTTTTAAATAATTACTTGTCATTTTAAGTTGTTTTTTTGTGGATCTAAAGGTGCGAAAGTTGAGAGCATGAATGTTAATGACAAGCAAAGGTTCGTAGAAAGGAGCTAATTCGTAGTAAGTCAAAATTTGGGTTTTAGGCGTTCTTACTATAGGTTCCTTTTTTTTCGTTCTCTGAACAATAGTTTTAAAAGATTTCACTGGACTTCCTGTCATAACTCCTGTTGAAATATGTTTTTTTGTAAAAAAACTAATGGCATGTGCATAAGACGTACCATGAAAAGAAAGTAAAAAATCATAAAAATGATTAGTCATATAAACTTCTTGAATGAGAACGAGATCAAAGGGGTGGGGTAAATTACGATAATCGTGAAAAAAGGAAGTTTTTTTTTGTTTGTAAATATTCCAAACTAAGATTTGAATGTCATCGGGTAAAAAATAAGATTTATGGCTCTTTCCAAATTCAACAAGAGAATCTTTTTGAGACACATCATAGAGCTTTTCTAATTCAATTTGAGCAGTTAAAGAACTGGAGCTAAAACCTATTAGGTTTACTAAAAGAAATTGTTGCAAATAATGCTTTTTCATATCCTCCCCTTTTTTATAAAAGGCTACACTTGATGAGCTTTTAAAACAACTTGTCACAAAAATAACTCTATGAGACATAAATGGGAGATCAAATTTGGTTCATATACTAACCACAATTCAAAATTCACACATCTATGATTTGAACGTTTCAGCCCCTTAGAGCTTAAGTTTAGGCCTTCACTTTCGTACTTTCTCGAAAAAACTTTGTGCAGAACATCTTAACTAAAGGCTTTTAAAGTTGCTAAGATATTGAGTGCAACTATATTCTTTACAAACTTTTAACCTTAAGACATAATTGACTTAAAAGGAGGAAAATATGTTAAGAAAAGAAGTATTTATTTCATCAGCCCAAAGAACTCCTATAGGTAGTTTCCAAGGGCTCTTAAGTAGCTTTAAAGCTCCTGAGTTAGGGGCTTTTGTCTTAAAATCAAGTTTAAAAAAGGCTTGTATAGATCCTGAAACAATCGATGAATGCATTATGGGGCAAGTTTTAACAGCTGGTTCAGGTCAAGCTCCTGCTAGACAAGCGGCTCTACAAGCTCAGATCCCTTCTAAAACCCCTTGCCTTACTATCAATAAAGTTTGTGGTTCAGGATTAAAAGCTGTGATGCTAGGTTATGATTCCCTTCTTTTAGGTTATAACGAAACTGTTGCTGTAGGAGGACAGGAGTCCATGAGTCAAAGTCCTTATTTTCTTACAGAAGCACGTTTGGGTTTTCGTTTAGGACATAAAAGTGTTGAGGATGGAATTTTAAAAGATGGTCTTTTGGATCCTGCTACAGAAAGCCATATGGGAGAAATTGCTGAAAAATGTGCAAAAGAGTTTCAACTAACACGTGATGATCAAGATCGTTTTGCTAAAGAAAGCTATAAATATGCTCAACAAGCCCATAAAAAAGGGTTTTTTAAAGATGAAATTACACCTATTGAAGTTAAAACTAGAAAAAAAACTTTTTTAGTAGAACAAGATGAACTGCCCTTTCAAGTGGATTTTGAAAAAATATCAAAACTCAAACCTGCTTTTAATAGGGACGGAACTATTACAGTAGCTAATGCAAGCAAAATCAATGACGGAGCTTCTGCTCTTATTTTATCCACAAATCCAAACAAAGCTTTAGCAAAAATAAAAGCCCATGCCACTTACGCTCAAGATCCTCATTGGTTTACAACAGCTCCTATTTTCGCTATTGAGAAGCTCTTAGCTCAGGAAAGTTTAAAAATCTCTGATATTGATTTTTGGGAGATCAACGAAGCTTTCAGTTGTGTGGCTTTAGCTACCATAAAGAAATTGAATCTTGATAGAAGCAAAGTGAATATTCATGGGGGAGCTGTGGCTTTAGGTCATCCTATTGGAGCTAGTGGAGCACGTATTCTTACAACGCTAGTTCATGTACTTCACACATATCAAAAACCTCTTGGCATTGTAGCCATATGTCTAGGAGGTGGAGAAGGGCTAGCTCTCTTAGTAGAAAGAACGGAGTAAAGTAATGAACAAAATCTACGAAACGCCTTTAGAAGCCCTCCATGATATTTATGATAATATGACCTTACTAGTGGGAGGCTTTGGTCTTTGTGGTATTCCTGAAAAACTCATTGAGACTTTAAAAGAAAAAAATGTCAAAAACTTAACCTGTGTCTCTAACAATGCAGGAGTTACTGATTTTGGCTTAGGGCTTTTGCTTCAAACAAAACAAGTGAAAAAAATGATTTCAAGCTATGTGGGAGAAAATGATCTTTTTGCAAAACAATTCATGGAAGGTGAGTTAAAAGTAGAATTTTGTCCTCAAGGAACTTTGGCTGAAAGAATTCGTGCTGCAGGAGCAGGAATTCCTGCTTTCTACACACCTACAGGAGTAGGAACAAAAGTGGCTGAGGGAAAGGAAATAAAAGAATTTGACAAAAGAACTTATGTTCTAGAAAAAGCTATTAAAGCAGACGCCTCTTTAATCAAAGCCTATAAAGCTGATCCCTATGGGAATTTAATTTACTCGAAAACAGCAAGAAACTTTAATCCTATTATGGCCCAAGCTTCTCATCTCACCATTGCAGAAGTAGAAGAAATTGTTCCTTTAGGAGAACTTGACCCTGACCAAATTCATACTCCAGGAGTTTTTGTTCAAAGAATTGTTGTCACAAAACCTGAAAAGAGAATTGAACAAAGAATAGTAAAAACATAAAGAAAGGAGTTTATGTATGCCTCTTTCAAGAGAAGACATTGCTAAAAGAATCGCTCAGGATATTGAAGATGGATTCACTGTGAATTTAGGAATTGGTATTCCTACATTGGTTGCCAATTATATACCTAAAAACTTACACATTATGTTACAAAGCGAAAACGGCCTTTTAGGCATGGGAGGCTTTCCTACAGAAGAAGAAGTAGACCCAGATCTCATAAATGCAGGAAAACAAACTGTAACCGCTATAAAAGGAGCTAGCTTTTTTTCTTCAGCAGAAAGTTTTGGTATGATTCGAGGAAGCCATATTGATTTGACCGTTTTAGGAGCTATGGAAGTGGATCAAGAAGGTAGTATTGCTAATTGGATGATTCCTAATAAAATGATCAAAGGCATGGGGGGGGCTATGGATTTAGTGGCAGGAGCAAAAAAAGTTATTGTAGCTATGACTCATACTGATCGTAAGGGAAGTTCTAAACTCTTAAAGAAATGCACACTTCCTTTAACAGGTTTAAGATGCATTGATAAAGTTGTTACTGATTATGGTGTTTTTGAAATTTCTAACAACAAATTTGTTCTTAAAGAAATAGCAAGTGACCTAAGTATAGAAGATATAAAAAAAGCTACACAAGGTGATTTGCAAATTCATGCAGACCTAAAGAGCCTATAAGCCGGAGCCTGTAAGCTTCTATGAAAAGATATAGATATTCATAAACTCATGAAGAAAGGTGGTCTTCCTGAGTTCACCCTTTAACAAACGATAAAATTCATAAGTATTTGAATATATTAGATTTTTCTGGATTGCTTCCAGATTTTAGACATACTAGTGTTCTGACTAGTAATTTTTTTCACAATTTTCAAGCCTTTAATCCAGGTCACTTTATTTAATTTTTTTTGCCTCCTCAAAAGAATCTGTGGGTTCCCGGGAGGAGCCCAAAAATGCTACCATTAAAATTTAATCCTTCAGAGAAAGCCTTAGGAAAACGTTTTATAATAAGATCAATAAAAACTTCCCCTTGAAAATCTAAGAAACATCCTCCTCCGTAGGGTCAAGGGCTATTAAGAAACCGAGTTACCCTTTTTCTGACTCCCACTAGCTTTCTTATTACGATTCCCTTGACGACTAAAATCTTGCGAAGGAGGAAGACCGCTGTTGCTGGAATTTTTTCGAACCTGTTTTTCTAAAAACACAACAATCAGAATGTTCACAACCTTAAAGAGAGATTCAACAATCACAGAAATCTCAGTAGGCACAGAACCTTTCTTTGCAAGCTTATCAAAGTCACTTCTTATATTTTCAATCTCATTTCTGATGGAGGTCTTATTTATTGTCATTTGAAAAAAGTATTTAAAAGAAAATCTGTAAGAGCAAGACTTTTATCTTAAAACAGGTCTAAAGTTAGGGATAACTGAACAATGTAGGTGAGCTGTTACAATTTATCAATACTTTTGAATAAAAACTAGACCCTAACTCAAAAAATCTGAAAATCTAAACGAAAAACATCATATAACATTATAGGCTTAGGAGCTTTTAGTGAAATTTCAACAATTTACTAGAATTTTTCTGAACAGTTACAAATTCATTACATACATGAATGTTTTTTCTAATATTGAGGTTGATGTTAATATAACTGATTACACTTTAACTTTAATTAATTTTTCTTTCTTCATAAATCTCTTATCCTAATTGAACCGTTCATTAATTTTGGCAAAAGGATGTCTCGTAGGTTCTCTAAAGCAAGGATTTTCTTGAAATTTAAAATTATCTTTTCAAATATTGGTTCTATTTTTTTATTCATACTCATTAAATCTAAATCTCTTTTTTGAACTAAAACTGATGAGTCTGAAAGATCATCTATAAACCACCACTTTTGACACAAAATTTGTTCCATATTCTCTAAAGTTTTATTCTGACAGTGGAGAAGTTCGATTTTATCATCAAGGCTAGATAAGATTTCGGCGATGGCTTTTTGTTCTGGGAGTGGAGGGAGAGAAATAGTTAATGACTTTATTGAGGATGATGAAATATTTGCCTGGTTAGCACTACCACTTGCATTTGAAGCTAATTCAAAAACAATATTTTCTTGCTTTAAAAAGTAGCTTAAAAAAAACTTTAACAATTTATTTTCTTTTGTCACATAAATTTTACCAATCCTTTGGTTAAACAATGCTCTATTTTTAAGCTGGTATATAATAGATCTCCCTAGCATAGAAGATGGTTGAGTTACGTGAGAACCAGTCATTGCGATTAAAGTATCACCCTCTTGAACTTTATAAGATTCAAGGTGATCTATGTTTTTTGAATAAAGTGCTTTGCTGTCTAAGTTTAATCCTCCAGAAGAAATATTTTTTATTTTAATAACAATAGTCCCATCATCTTTGGAAAAATCTGTTGACTTAAATGCATATCCATTTTGAATATCAGCTACATATCCCAACTTAACTTCTCTCCAACCCTTAGTATAAATAACCTTTCCTTTCTGCCTTATATGCTTCTTTAACTCCTTAGACTCAATAGTCGAGTAAGAAATAATATCAAAGAAAAAGGGAAGGTTCGTCTTTTCCTCAAAATAAGTTTTTAGTTCTGAAGCTAAGTTAAAATCAGCCTTTTTTCCTTTAATAGCAATATCTACATCAGATGCCTCCCTAAAAGTATCTATGGAACGAGAACCAAACAAAATAACTTGTTCTATTTCTGAAAAAGATTTCAACGCTTCTTCAATAACTTTAAGTTGTTCTTCAGATAGACCATATTTCATAATTCTTTTTTAAGGCTATGATAAAAATCTCGAACTTTAGAATAAAAACTTTCTTGAATAAAACTTATAACTTCCTCTAAAATATTTTCGTGATATACATGAGTTGTCTTAATATCTATTGCTCTCATCCAAACTTCAGCATCAGCAATGATCTCTGCTTTAAAAGCTTCTCTTATTATATTTTTAGGAAAAGTTCCAGCATCTAGCCCCTGATTATCCATATAATCTTTTATAGTAAGTTTAGCTAACTCAAACAATATCTCAAAAGATTGAACGAGTGCCATCTGATGAGCTTCGCTTTTTTGATTTTTCTCTAATTCGTCTATTCTCCTTTGAAAAAGATTAAAAGATTTTTCAAAGTTTTGAAACCGCTGTTTCCACCTAACTTCATTATTCATAGTCTTATTACTCCTCGTACTTTATTTTTGATAAGTTATCAAAAATTCTTTTGTTAAGTACAGCCTCTTCTTTTACCTGTTTTTCAAATTCATTTTTTAATTCTTTAAATCTTTGAGAGAAATCAAAGTCATCTTGAGTTTCTTTAGTCTCTACGTATTGGCCGGGACTTAAAATATAATCAAGTTTTTTAATTTTTTCAACAGAAGTTGAAGCACAAAACCCTTTAATATCTCTATACTTTCCCTTTTCTTTTTTCCATTCATGATAGGTGTCTACAATTTTTTTAATATCAGAATCTAAAAGCTCACGATTTCTTCGGTTTATAAGTTTTCCTAAATCTTTAGCTTCAATAAAAAGAACTTCTTTTTTTCTATAAGCCTTTCCTCTTCTTACAAACCATAAAGAAGCAGATATTTGAGTATTTAAAAAGAGCTTTGAGGGCAAGTTAACAATACAATCTATTAAGTCGGCTTCAATTAAATTTTTTCTAATTTCTCCTTCACCTGAAACCTTTGATGTTAGAGATCCTTTAGCCATAACAAAGCCAGCATGGCCACCTCTGGGCTTTAAATGGTAAATAAAATGCTGAATCCAAGCGTAGTTAGCGTTTCCCTCTGGAGGAGTTCCATACTTCCAACGCTTATCTTCTTGAAGTAAATTCCCACTCCACTCAGAATCATTAAGTGGAGGGTTGGCAATAATATAGTCGGCTTTTAAATCTAAATGTTCATTGTTTAAAAAAGACCCTTCATTATTCCACTTTATTTGAGTGCTTTCTATTCCACGAATAGCTAAGTTCATTTTAGCTAGCCTCCAAGTGGTTTGATTGCTTTCTTGTCCATAAATTGAAATATCATCTATTTTTCCTTGATGCCCTTTGAGAAATTCTCCTGATTGGACAAACATTCCACCCGTTCCACAGCAAGGATCAAAAATCTTTCCTTTATAGGGTTCAAGCATTTCAACAAGAAGTTTCACTATAGAGCAAGGAGTGTAAAACTGTCCTCCTTTTTTTCCTTCAGCAATTCCAAATTGCCCTAAGAAATACTCAAACACATAGCCTAGAATATCCGTACTTCTATTTTTAGCCTTATTCATGTCAATGTTACTGAACTCGTCTAAAAGTTTTCCTAAGTTGATAGGATCGATATTCCCTTTAGCATAAACTTTAGGTAAAACTCCCTTAAGAGATTTATTGTCTTCTTCAATAGCATCCATTGCAGAATCAATGTCTCTACCAATTTCGGGAAGTTTTGTACGAGATTGAAGATAAGACCACCTTGCTGATGGTGGAACGAAGAAAACATTTTCTGCTTCATATTCCTCACGATCCTCTGAGTCTGCATGAGGAGTTTCTTTTAATTGTTTATAGTGCTGTTCAAAAGAATCAGAAATATACTTTAGAAAAATTAAGCCTAAAACAATATGTTTGTACTCAGTAGCATCAATATTTTTCCTTAAACTATAAGCTGCTTCCCAAAGTTTTTTTTCTAACTCTTCTATTTTATTTTTTTTTACCATATTCTTTGAAGTGTATTTACGTTTAATTCCTAGCAAAATATTTACACTATCTAATTTATTGTTTCAAGGCCTACTTGTTATCTATCCTAAATGATCTGTAATGAATCTTGAAATTGTCCGTAAAGTCCGTTAGGGTTTGAAGAAAGGACTCCCCCTGAGCTAAACTCAGGGTATTATAAACAGACCAGAGGGGAACCCCAAATGAAAGATACACAATATCAATCTCAGTTACAAATGGTAAAAAATAAACATGAGAAGATTCGCCAGCTTATTGCTATGCAGCTTGAAGGAGCAGCACTAAATTAGTCCATGACCTTTTCCAAGAGGAAATAAAAAGACTCTGCGGAAAGCCTGAACTTCCCCTGTTTCTGCGGACAGTCAATTTTCTCTTAAAGTCTCCATAAAATGGAGGTAAAAGAAAGAATGGAAAAAGTAAAACAGTACTCGGAAGAGTTTAAAAAGCAAGCCATTGAATTGGCAGAGGAAATAGGTGCAAAGGAAGCCTCAGAGAAGCTAGGACTGAGAAATTTCCAAGTGATAAGCTCTTGGAAGCGTTTTCTAAAGCCTGAAGTAGAAAGACAAGCTTCCCATGACTTGGCTTCGGCATTGGAGGAAATAAAGAGGTTAAAAAAGGAGCTGGTCTATGAGAGGCGGAGTGTAGGTATATTGAAAGAGGCAGCGGCTTTTTTTTCAAAGGAAATCCTGAAATGAGATTTAAGGCTATGTTTTATGTAAAAGAGAAAGGGCATCCAGTGCTTCGCATTTGCGAATTATTAAGAGGATCTCGTTCTGGTTTTTATAGTTTTTTAAAAACCAGGGGAAAGCTTGAAAAGGATAAAAATCTGGAGAAAAACATAGAATCTATTTTTAAAAAAAATAAAGGCTGTTATGGTTCCCCCAGGGTGTATAGGGAATTAAAGCGTTGCGGAGTGAGTGCTGGAGAAAACAAAGTAGCTCGAATTATGAAACTAAAGAATCTCAGTGCCCGTCAGAAAAAACCCTATGTTCCTAGAACAACAAAGAATAACCCTCTCATGATTAAGTCTCCTCGGTTGTTTAAGACAGGACAGAGCCAAGCAGGAAAAGAAAACCAGGTATGGTGTTCGGATTTAACCTATATTCCTTTTAGAGATAAATTTCTGTATTTGGTTGTATTTTTAGATGTCTATAATCGAGAGATTAAGTCTTGGAAGCTCTGTGAGAGCTTGGACGGGGTTCATTCAAAACAGGCTCTGAGAGCCGCAGTCCAATCTGTTTCTGGGAACTTAGAGGGCTTGATAATCCACTCGGATCAAGGGGTTCAATATTGTTGTGAAGGGTTTAGAAAAGAATTGAAATTCTTTGGCCTCAAGCAATCTATGTCTAGGAAAGGAAATTGTTATGATAATGCGTTTGTGGAGAGCTTTTTCCATACGTTGAAGGATGAACTGGAATACAAAGACTGTACAACAAAGGAAGAGTTGGAGAAAAAAATTGCAATTTACATGGATTGGTATAACAAGGTAAGAATGCATTCTTCCTTGAAATACATGAGCCCAAAAGAATTTAAACAAAGGAGGGCTTTAAGAACATAAAAACTGTCCACTTTTTTGGGGGAAGATCATCTTCCCCCCCCCAAAAAAAAAAGTGGACAGTTTTTATGTTCTTAAAGCCCTCCTTTGTTTAAATTACTTAGGACGAGGAAATCTTTTTATGTCTCCAATCTCTATTATGAGAGTCATAGCCGATATCTCTCCTACACCCCTCATACAAGTTAATGAAAATACCTTTTTTTTATATTTTTCTGTCTAAATGAATTTATGAATCTCTGTTTCTAAATTCTCTATAGATGTAGAAAAACTTTCTAAAAGAAACAAATAATTCTCTAAAACTTTTCTAAAAAAGAATTTTTTTTTTCATCTGAAACCATCTTTTGAAGCCATCTCGTATGCATTTGAGTCCAGTAGCTCTTCCCCTTTATTTCCAGTTTGTAGTTATAATACCATTTCCAAAAATTAATTCGACATTCTTTTAACGCATAGCCTCCTTGCTTTTTAATCAAACTCTGTTAAATTTTTAGAGTGTCTATCAAAAAGTATGTCAAGAAAAAACACTTCTCCATTTACAAAAAATATAAAAAATTTTTTTTGCATACGGTCACGAATATTCTAATCATCTAAGAGAAAACTTCCTGCATTTCCTTTCCATTTTTTAATGACTCTTCCTTTACACATTGTAAAACAAACATATTCCTATTATGCGTCTATCTGAACCTTTTTTAGTTTTAAATCATGAATTTATTCCGAAGATTTAAAACCTTAGATTATAGTAAATTTCAGGAATAGAGGATGTGCTATTCGTCGAAATGAATTTTTTATAAATATCACTCTAATTAACCTAAGTTCGTGCTCAAAAATGTACACTACAGACGGACGTTTTTTTGACAAGACTTTTTCCAATAGATCTTAGTATTTTTTCTTGAACTTTATTCAAAGCTACTGTTTTGATAAGTCTAGTTTTATTTTTTCGGTCATAAAGATAGACATTATACATGCTACCGAGTTCTTCAAGAGCTTCCTCTGGAGACATCTGCATCTTTTCAAGCTTCATTTTTAGAATTGAAAGTATCAGACAAGATAAATAGCATATAAAGACATGTGATTGAACTCTGTTGTAAAGCCAATGACGAATTGGTCTCAAATTTGTTATTCCCTTTAAGGTCCTAAAAAATTTTTCGATTACCTCTTTCTTATAGTACAAATTAACAATATCTTTTGCAGAGATCTTTTTTGTAGAAAATATACAAGAGTAACCATCAAACTCAGATTCTAAATTCAACCGATCTCTCCTTAATCTTCCTGTTGGAGTAAGGTATTTTTCCAAACCTGGTTTTATATTTTTAGACAAAAGAATTTGTGCGTTTGCAATTTCGTCCAAACGAGATTCTCTTATATCTAAAGCTCTCCTTTGATTGTAACAAACAACTAAACGTCCTTTGATTTTTCCAACATTGTGATTAATGCTCTGAGCATACAAGGTACCACTTGATAACCTGATGCGATGGGATACATCAACAATAGAGTCTAGCCTTATCATTTTTCTAATCACATCCTTCTCTTTTTTTCTGAGAGCAATCCCACAAAGCGTATTCCAGCCCAATTCATTGATTTCATTGAGGTTTCTCTCTGAGAAAATGCCTCTGTCGTAAACAAACATTCCTCCACTTAGTCCATAGTTTGCAAATCCATCGGATAAACTTAGTAGAGTCCTGCTATCGTGTATGTTTCCACTAAAAGTTTTATGAAACACTGGTATTCCTTCTTTTTGAGTTGTCACCAAACCAATTTGAATCAAAGGATTTCCACGTTTCCCATCCTTACTCTTTCCTAATTTTCCAAGCTGACATTTGCTACCATAAAGGTATGTATTGGTAACATCGTACACCAACCCTTTTAGCTCAAGATTGTACCTTTTCTGAACACCTTGAAATATTTTCTTCTGTAAATTTTCTGGATCACTCTCTAAAGAATCTAGAGCAGAAAGCAAACGACTTTCGGTTAGATCCTCTAAATTTAGCAAAGTGTTTAAATCTGTTCTCTCATACCATTTTGGCATTTTTCTAAGGCTTTTGTAATCTAAACAGTGAGCATAGACCATGCTTAATATTTCATTGGAGTATTGGCCAAGAGATTTTTGCAAATCTATTTCCCTAGCTATTTTATCTAAAACAAGCAAAGGACCATAAACCTTGACCTTTTCTATTTCAAGATCAGATGAGCTCATTGAAATTACAGTTTCACCATTCTCTTCCTTCCCGATGTACCGAATATGCTTTTGGATAACTTTTCCATCAACCCTTTTGTTCTCTACTTCTGCAAGATATGTTACCTTTCCTCTTTTTATTCTTCTGATAAAGCTCATATTTCTCCCTCATATAGTGTAATATATTACACTACAAAGGAAAATGCAAGGCAAGTTATTTTTTGTGATTTTATCTAAAAATTGAAAATTCCCCTATGAAAACTGAGATTTTTATGGAAAATGGGAAATTATAGCTTTGTAGTGTACATTTTTGGTCACGAATTTAGGTAATTAAGCTATCTATCCTCACCTCATAAAGTCATTATTTGTATTGTTACTTACTATGCAAGAAACTTTAAACAGATGATTTTATAAGGTTGTTTTATTATTATTTACATTTTTACGTTCTCCATAAGGTTTATATTTTTTCCCAGACTTGAAAACACCTAAAGTTAAAGCTGCAATTCTTCTAGTTGGTAGCATTTCTAGCAGTGTGTGGTGGTAAATTTTTTTTGATCAATTCTTCATAAAAATCATTAAATTCATTGTTATTTCCTATAACTGAGAGTGCAGCTATCTTAAAAACACTTTTCATTTGTGGGCAAAACCTAGACTTCTTAGTTCCATAAGACCTTCCACTGCTCATTTTATGTAGCTTTACAAGTCCGCAGTCCACTCCACCAGGAATTACGTTTAAATTGGTGAGGCACTACAACCCTGGCTACAATCTTGATAGCCTTGATAGAACCAATTCCTGGAATGCTACTAAGATTTCTAATATCTTTGTGTTTTTTACTTAGCCTCTTAAACTCTGCTTCATAACGTGCTTTCTCCTCCCCATAAGAACTGATAGCTTTATCTAAGCCTTCTAGAACAAATATATCTCTTCTGCCCGTTTTAATTGAGTCTGCTTCTTAGCATCAAGATGGGAAGCTCGAAACAGAGCTGATCTTTGGTTTTTAACACGAACTCCTCTTTTAACCACATCTTCATACCCACTGACAATCTTACGAAGGTAAATGACCTAAATTCGGGGCAAAAAATATCCACTACAAACATCCTAACATTTAAAACATCTTAAAACGGTCTTTTTGCCTCTGAGAAAAGACAAGATTTCTTGAAAAAGAAAGGGGTTTGCCATTGACTACTATCTGTAGTAGTGTATATATTATACACTATAGGAGGGGATATGAGCTTCATAAGAAAAATAAAAAAAGGCAATAAAACTTATCTGGCTGAGGTAGAAAGTAAAAGAATTAAGGGCAAGGTTGTGCAAAAGCATATTCGCTATATTGGAAAAGAAGTGAGCGGTAAAAAAGTGATTTCACTAAGCTCAGAGGACATTCAAATCTCTGAAGTTAAAATTCATGGCCCCCTTATCGTCCTAGACAAAATATCAAAAAAAATCAAACTCCCGGACATATTGGAAAATTATTCAAATGAGATATTAAGCATGGTTTATGCACATTGCTTAAATTACAAAAGTGTTAATAATATGCCAGACTGGTTTTCCAGAACGGACTTAAATACTATTTTGGATTTAGAAGGTTTAACAGAAGAACGTCTATTGTCAGCTTTAGACTCTTTAACTGAAGAAAGAATAGAGCGACATCAAAGAGATATTTTTAATATCGTAAAAAATATATATGATCTGTCCACAAAGGGAATCGTTTATGATGTGACCAATACTTATTTGTATGGGACAAAATGCCAGCTTGCTAAGCTTGGAAAAAGCAAGGATGGGAAATCAAAGCCTCTTATTCAAATAGGCCTTGCAACAACTCAAAAGGAAGGCATCCCCGTTTTTCATAAAACCTTCAATGGAAACATACATGACAGTAAGGCTCTATTTTCTCTTATTAAAAGTTTTTCTAGCTATAATCTTCGCTCAGGTGTTTTTGTATCAGACAGAGGGGTAACATCTCGACAGAATATATAGTGCTTCCGCTTAGGTTTTCCGTTTTTTTTTGAGTTGAGGTCTAGTTTTTATTCTAAGGCCTTGATAAAAAGTCATTTATTTTTAAAAATAGTTTCATATGTCAGGGTTTCTATCAAAAAAAGAGCGAAAAGATTTACTCTATGAACTATCTCTAGAGAAAAATCTTAAATACGTAAAAAGGATTATGACAATTCTCCATTTAGATAAAGGTGAGTTGTGTAAAGATATTTCCCGTTTTCTTTTCATTGATGAGGGCACGATAAGAGCCTGTAGAGATCGTTATAACAAAGGCGGGATAGAGTGCTTAATCAACGACAATTACAACCCTAAAAGGTCCTTTTTAACTAAGAAAGAGGAGAAAATGCTTTTAAAGGAATTAGAGAAAAGAATTTTTCCATCATCACAATCTGTTATCCAGTTCATTGAGGAGAATTTTGGTGTTACGTACTTTAACAAGTGGTGTAATTGATCTTCTCCATCGCCTTGGTTTTTCTTATAAAAAAGCCACAGCGATACCGGGTAAGGCAAAGAGAGAAGAGCAGAAAAAGTTTGTGCGTAAATACAAGAGAATTAAGAAGAAAGACGGTCCTGTTTACTTTGCTGATTCCACACATCCTGAGTGGGGCCCTACGATTTCATATGGTTGGATAAGAGAGGGTAAGAAGTTTGAAGTGAAGACCAATTCAGGCTGGAGAAAAAGAGTGAATGTTTGTGGAGCTATTGAGATCAATAGTTTGAAGACGGTAGTCAGGAGTTATAAGACAGTTAACGAAGTTTTTCTATGTGATATGCTCTATCATATTCATTAAGAAGTATCCCGATGAAAAAGAGATTCATCTTATCTTAGATGGGGCCGGATACAATAGATCGAAGTCTGTCAAGAAGTTAGCGAAAGAGTTGAATATAAAACTTGTTTATCTTCCTCCGTACTCACCGAATTTAAATCCTATAGAAAGACTTTGGAAGTTTATGAAAAAAGAGGTCACGGCGAATCGATATTATGAAAACTATGACGATTTCAAGGGAAGTTTAAGTCAATTTTTTAGAGGAATACGAAAACACAGATCTAAATTAGAAACTTTGATAACTGATAACTTCTCTATCTTAGGAAACTGAAAACCTAAGCGGAAGCACTATAGAGGGGATAAAAGGCTTGGGGTGGAATAGCTTATGTGGTCTTCCTTTAAAAGATCGAGAAAAAAAAGTGCTTAGAAAAGCCCTAAAGACAAAACCTATAAGTCATGTTTCTAACATGGCAAGGCTTGGTAAAAACACTTTTTATATCAAGAGCTTTCCTTATAAGCTAGGTAAGATAAAAGGGAAGTTGGCTATTTGTTTCAATGAGCGCAGAAAAGTAGAGATAAAAGAATCCCGTCACCATGAGATAGAACATGCTCAAAACCAAATTCTTCAAGGAAAGCCTATAAAGACGGGCTTAGAAAAATACTTGACGTCTCAAGGGAGAATTAGAAAACAAGAATTAGAAAAGGCAGAAGAATTTGACGGCTATTTTTGTTTATTTTCTACAAAAAATATCCCTGACAGAGACATGTTAAAATTATATTTTGACAAAGATATTATAGAAAAAGCATTTAAGACTTTAAAAGGAATCACTCATCTGCGTCCGATTCGACATTGGTTGTATAACCGAGTTATCGCTCATGTTTTTATATGTTATTTATCCTATCTTTTGCTGTCCGTTCTAAAGTTAAGTTTAAACAATCTTAAGATATCTCCTGAAGAAGCACTAAAAGAATTGGGAAGTGTGTACAAAGTTTATATGGAGGACAAGAAAAAACGCCATATGTTCTCTAAAATAGTCACATTGAGTAAATCTCAAGAAAAAATACTCAAAGCCGTGGATAAACACCTTGTAAAATGACAACTGTAGTGTATATTTTTAACACCGAATTTAGGTAAATGAATTCATCACCTGAGTGAAAAACTGGTTTCAAAAGGCCAGAGCGTAACAATAAAACAAGTTTTTCAGCATCAATTTTATCAGTTTTAGGTACTCGGTTGTCTGACCGCCCTATCCAAGTTTAAATCTCTCTTATAAGTTTTTCTTAAGAGTGAGAATTTTATGGAAGAAGAGATTAATTTAAAAAAGAAGATACAGCTTTGTCAAGAGAAGAATTCCAACAAGAAGCTTATCCGCTACTCAGAAGCACAGAGAGATTCTAGATTTTTTGAAAGAAGAGAAGATTTCTAAATTTTGTAAAGAAGCAAAAGTCAGCCCCTCTACAATCAATAACTGGAAGAAGTCTTATGTTTCAACAGTATCCCAGTCCCTTTTTAAGACCGTTTCTTTGAAAAAGGAAAAGTCATGTGAGGATAAGAAGGTCTTAGTCTTAAAGGGTCTAGATTGGGAAGAAGTTTTAGAATTAGTGAGGAGTTTATGATTTTTTTATCGGAAGGCTACCGTATTTTTGTCTGCTCTCAAAAGATAGACATGCGATGGAGTTTTGAGAGGTTGTGATCTTCCCCCAAAAAACTGTCCACTTTTTTGGGGGAAGATCATAGGGATAACTGAACAATGTGGGTAAGCAGTTACGAAGAAAGAAGCTTTGCAATAAAATAAGGAAACTTCTTTAACACACTGTCTAAAAAAATACATAAAGCCTGAAATCACAAAAAGACACACTAAGCCTAATTTTTGAAGAAGCTACAATTTGTCTGGATTTTTTTGAGCTAGGGTTTGAGTACAAACAATACTGAAAAGATAAAATCAGTGACATTTCTGTACACCTCTCTATTAAGGCACCAAGAATGAGCAATAGGAGAAGTATTTGCTAAAAAATAGAACAAACACGTGTAAGTTACAAAAAATACACAATAAAAACAGGAAGAAATTCTAAAGTCATCATAAAATAGATGGCATAAAATATCCCAAACTCAGCTCAAATAAAATTTAATTTGAGTTCAATCTTGTTCAAAAACAAAGCTTTTAAGAAAATGAAATTTTCTGAGACTTAAAGTCCTTGAATTATAAAAAAATCCAATGATATCAAATAATTAAAGCTTTCCAAAACAGATCAAAGGGCTAAAATTAAGGTCTGTTCTTAAAACCAAAGTCCAGTTTTCCTCTTTATTCACAAACTTCGTGGATAAAAATCTTATTTCATCCTCTTGTCATTTTAAATCCCATTCTTTAAATTAAGAGATATGAAGTTTTTTATTTTAGCCTATTTTCTTCTTTTTAACTCTACTAGCCAAGCCAGTCTTAAACCTCAAAAACCTCTTCAGATTTTTACAGAAGATCTGTTTTACACTCGTATTATCACAGCTTACCAAAAAAATCACATAGAGACTTTAAAGAGAATCCTAGCCACTTTTGAAGCACAGTTTCCTAAAAGTCTTTACCTTGACAATGCTCTTTATCTTCTAGGGAGGCTTCATCTGAATCAAAAACAATACCACGAAGCTTTAAAAACTTTCCAAAAAATACTGAAAGATTTCCCAAAAGGAAACAAATTAAAGGCAGCTCTCTTTGCGAAAGCCATCCTCTATCAAAGAATGGGAATTTATGATTTAGCAAAAAAAACCCTAGACCAAATACCAAAACTTTACCCTGGAAGTCTAGAAGCCCAAAGGGTTGAACTTGAAAAAGAAATTTTTAAAAGGGAGATAAATGAGGTAAAATAAAAGAAGATGAAACTCTTCTTTTTGCCTTTAGTTTTTTATTTCTATACAAACTCTTCTCTAGCAGACAAAGCTTATGAGAAAAAACTCAATTATATCTATACTTATAAGTATCCTCTCTTGTCCGAAAAAGAATGGGACACTCTCCTTAATCAAGCACAAGCTAGCGAAGAGTACATCATTCAAAAAAACGATACTTTGTGGGATATTAGCCGTGTGCTTTTTGGGACAGGCTTTTATTGGCCTAAAATTTGGTCTTTCAATGCTCGTATTACGAATCCTCACCAGATCTTTCCTGGAAAGAAATTAATTTTCTCTTTTGGATCCTTAACCACAACACCAAAAGTTGAAGTGAAAGTTTCAAAAGATACACCCTCACAAAACAAAGATAGCACTAGTAGCGTTATAGAAGAACCTACAGAGATTAAAAAAAGAGCCTTACCTCCTTTTAGTGAAAAAATTGAAGACGTCATACCTGATCCTCTTTATCCTTATAAGCCTTTGTTAACAAAACTTCCCCCTAGTTTAGCTGATTTGCAAATCATCAAAGAACCTCAAGAAGAAGATCTAGAGCTGAAGGGCTATTACTCTGAATCTCTCAAACGTGATAACTATAAAATTCTATCCTATTATGTACTCAACTATCCTCCCAAAGGAATTGGCCGATTAATAGAAAATGAAAACAGTATGAAACTTAGTTCTCCACAAAACAAAGTGCTTGTGAGATTAAAAAATAAAAATGAATATGAATCAGGAAAAATTCTCTTAATTTTAAAAAATCAAGGTCCTTTATCTAAAATTAATAAATTCATCTTCTCTTCAAGACCCTATAGCATTACTCTATCAGGAACGCTAAAAATTCTAGAAAAAATACAAAAAGGCAGTTTTTATGATATTTATGAAGCTGAGGTAGTACAAAGTTTCCAACCTATAGAGTTTACCGACATTGTTGTCACGGACAGTATAGAAAAAATAAAAATTCCTAAAAACCTAGATCAAGTAGCCCCTGCTGTAACCAAAAAATATAAATCACAGATCATTGGAGGAGCTCCTACTCTTAACAAGCGTTTTCATGAAGTAAACTCTTTTGTTTACATCAATGCAGGTTATTTAGATGGACTTAAAAAAGGAGATGTCTTGAAGGTTAAAGAAAATGAAGAACTTAGAAAAACAGAATCTCGTTATAGAAATCAAAGAAGAGTTATAGGAAAAGTCCAGATCGTCCATGTAGATGACAGATTTTCAACAGCACTTGTATTGACAGTTCCCAAAGGGTACTTATTATCAGGAGATTATATTCCCTAATTCATTAATTTAAGCTCCTCCCGGGAATCTGTGGGTAAAAAGTAGTTAGAAATCCCCCAAAAAGGACAAAAAAGCAAGAAAGTAAAGAGTTATACCAATTACAGAAATTAATTCGACGGTAAATCAAAAAGACAGGTCACTGGTTTAAGCCATGGTAGTGACCCTAAAGTACTTGCAGAAGGAGGTGATTTTCGAGACAAATTCTAAACCCTTTAGCTGACCTGGTTTTTAAGGCCTCAAAGGGTGTTTTCCCTTTTTTTCGATTAAGCCTGTATTTTTGTGAAGGCTTACTCGAAAAAAAGGAAAAAGCAAAAAAAAGATGTAAAATAGGATTTCAAGACTTTATTTATAAACAAACCAACAAAGGAGGAAAATAAAATGTATGATCACTATATAGTCGAACGTGAAAAATTGACAAAAGCCTAGGATTTTTATGCCATTATGATCTTTATCCCTGTTACTTTCTACTATAGAGGGTTAAATATTTTTTCATAACTTAAACAAAACAGTAGTTTTCAAGAAGGCGTACAGGCCTTTTAAGCCATTTCAGTGAAAAAAACGAAAAAAGACGCAACTTCTAGCATTAACTTTCTAAAATTTTGAGAAGCTCCTGATAAAAGACAATTAATAGCATCCCCTTGTGATCCTAATAGAAAGTTCCTTCCCCTACGAGAATCTATTTTCATATGACCAATGATTGCCTCAACTGAACTTCTTCTTCTGTGAAGTTTTCTTTTGTAGGGACTTAATGTTTTACTCATTCCCCCAATATGAACATTAACTCCCGAAGGATGATGCTCTTTGCCACGATAACCTTTATCTACATACAAATTTTTTGCCTTAACCTTTGTTAAGGATTCAACTTGAGATAAGGCTGGCTTTAAACTGTGAACATCTGATACATTTTTTTCAAATGACTTTACCCCTAAAACCAAGCAGTTTTTTGATGAAGTTGTCACACTCACCTTATTGCCAAATTCATATTTTTTATGGGCTTTGCCCTTCCCTATGCAATAAACCTCAGGAGCATGAACACTATACACCTTGTTCTTATCTCCTCTTTTTTGGTTATAAATTCTTACACATAAAGATAAACATCTTTTTAAAGGTGAATTCTCTTCCAAGAGCTTAGAACCTCCTTTTCTTGTAACATCTCTTATCACACGACCTAGATAAGTATGAAGCTTTCTTTGCTGTTTGAACTTCCCCTGTTTCTGCGGACAGTCAATTTTCTCTTAAAGTCTCCATAAAATGGAGGTAAAAGAAAGAATGGAAAAAGTATTTAAAAGAAAATCTGTAAGAGCAAGACTTTTATCTTAAAACGTAACTGTTCAGAAAAATTCTAGTAAATTGTTGAAATTTCACTAAAAGCTCCTATGCCTATAATGTTATATAGTGAATACGCTTAGATTTTCCGGTCGATTCTTTAGAGAAAAAACATGAAAACCTAAACGGAAGCACTATATGATGTTTTTCGTTTAGATTTTCAGATTTTTTGAGTTAGGGTCTAGTTTTTATTCAAAAGTATTGATAAATCGTCATTTGTTTTAAAAAATAGTTTCATATGATAATTCTTCCTTTAGATTCTAAAAACTTAAACGGAAAGGACTATATAGTGCTTAAGAAAGCACAAAAAGAAATAAAATGTTTAGAAGAAGATTACAAGCATTTAGAAGAAGAGCATGAGCATTTAGAAGAAGATTACAAGCATTTAGAAGAAGAGCGCAAGCGTTTAGAAGAAGAGCGTGAGCGTTTAGAAGAAGGGTGTGAGCGTTTAAAAAAAGATAATGAACATTTTAAAAAAGAAAATAAGAAACTAAAAGAGGAGCTTCAATCAATACGCAAGCCTCCTAAGTGGGCTAAAAAGAACAAGAATAAAAATCCAGATGGAAGCCTTAAAAAAGGAAAAAAGAAGGGTCCTAAAAAGGGTCATAAAGTTCATCGAAGAAAAAGGCCTGAGGAAGCGGATCAGGAGACCACTTGGACTTCACTGGTTTGTAGTAAATGTGACTCTGATCTTCCTCCCTCTCATAAGTGGGATGTTCACTATCAGGTGGATTTACCACCTGTAAGTCAAGTCATCACCACGAAACACATTGTAGGCTGGAGTTGGTGCAGTTGTTGTAACAAGGAGGTTTCTGTCAGTGATAAGTTGGGAGCGAGTCTTTATGGTTCTAAGTTTCATGCTCAAGTGTGTTATTGGAAATATGAGTTGGGTTTAAGTTTTGGTAAAATAACAAATCTTTTGTCTGATCAATATGGTATGGAAATCAGTCGTGGTGTTTTGTCAGAGATTATAAGTCGTACGGCAAGGAAGTTTGAGGGGGCTTACGAGGATATCAAGTCCGTGTTATCGGAGCAGGGGCATTTGCATGCTGATGAGACAGGATGGAGAGTGAATGGGAACAGTCATTGGCTCTGGAGTTTTTCAAATGATGATGTGTCATTTTATAAGATTGATCAAACTCGTTCGCAAGATGTAGTTAAAAATGTTCTTGGAGAAGTTTTTCGTGGAGTTTTAGTTTCAGATTTTTATGCTGCCTATAACAAGATTGACTGTCAAAAGCAAAAATGTTGGCCCCATCTTTTAAGGGAGCTTCATGGGCTAAAAGAAAAACATCCTAAAAGCAAAGAAATTGCTCAGTTTTCTAAGAGAGCCAAACTTTTTTTCAATAGGGGAAAAAGGTTGCAAAATGAATATGAAAGTAAAGAGAATATCGATCGAAAATACAAACTGCTTATGCATGATACAGGAAAATGGGTATCAAAAAAATACAGAAGCCATGACTTACAAAGGCTTTGTAAACGTTTGGTCAAATATCGAGATGAAATTTATACTTTCATTAAGACTGGAGTAGACCCCACTAACAATTATGGAGAGAGGGAAATTAGGCCTGCTGTACTTATGAGAAAAATCTCTTATTGCAATCGCTCAGAACAGGGAGCACATAACCAAGAGGTTATGATGAGTGTCGCTCGAACGGCCAAAAAACAGAATCTATCCTTCGTTGACATGGCTACTGAATACCTCTCTAAACATTAAAATTACTAGAATTTAAGTGAACAGTTACCTTAAAACAGGTCTAAAGTTAGGGATAACTGAACAATGTAGGTGAGCAGTTACATTAATCCCTTCTTCCATAAAATCCCTCCTCTTAAGAAAAACTTATAAGAGAAATTTAATCTTGGATAGGGCGGTCAGATAACCGAGTTACGTTCTATCTTCCACCTCTCATGAGCTAATAAAGGTATTTTTCTAGGTCATTTGTAGAGAAACTTTTATGAATATCTATAGTGCTTCTGTTTAGATTTTCTGGTCGATTCTCTAGAGAAAAAACCTGAAAATATAAACGGAAGCACTATATAACTGTATAAATGAAATGTTCTAATAGGTCTTTAAAAACTTCCCCGGCTTCTTAAAAAAGCTATATTAAAAAGTTGATTCATGGAAAAAACTCGTGCTTCAGGATTTTCTGATTGCTTTGATATAGTGTACAGACTTCTTAAAACAATCGCTCTTTCTTTGTTTGAAATGATAAAGGGTTTATTAAGAAAGATCAAACTCAAAAGATACTCTGTAGCTCTTAAAGCTAGGTTGTTTGTTTTAATTTCTTCTTCTTCTGAGTTTAAATCATAATTTAAATCTAAAGAAAGAGAAGCTTTCTTTTTATAGCTTTTCTTTTGAGGAGTCCATTGCAAAGAAATCCACTCTAGATAAAGAATACTTCTTATTCTAATTTTCTGGTTTTTCGTTATAAAAATGTTCTCATAAATTTTTTTCAAAGCATCCATTCCTTCAGACTTTATTCCAAAGTGAAACACAACACCACTTAAAAGATTAAGAGCTTTGAAGCTTTCATCTTCTGTGTAGTCTTTAGGTTGAGAAGCTACTTCAGCAATAAAATCAAGAGCTTGTTTTTGAGTTTTCTCCGTTTGAGGGTGATGGATTTCTTTATAAGCTTTGTCTAAGTTAGGATTTGTGTTTTTAGAAAAAAAGATGAAATTTTGAAAATACAAGTGAAAAGCAAAGCTGGTGAAAAGAACTATAGATATAATATAAATGAGAGAGCTTAGTTTTTTTAAATCTGTACTTTTGAAAAAATTTCCCATACCTTTTATAATGCAAATTTGATGCCATAAAAGACTTATTTTAAAGCTAGTAGAGCGTGTAGATTTTGATCAATGTCAAAAAATGTCAGACAGTTAGGAAAAAACAGTAGCTTAAGCCTTCTTCCATAAGTTATTTTTCTATTTATTAAAAATATAAGTCATCATGTTCATTTTTTTGAAAAAAGCCTTTATAATGCCTTTAATGCTTTTAAGATGGTTTAGCTTTTTACTTGGTTTTTTAGCTCATATCAGAGTATCTAAGAGACTCTCAACTCTTTTGATAAAAGTCTTTTGTTATATCTATAACATTGATGTCTCTGAAGCTGAAAAGGATATTTCTGAGTACAGGTCAATAGGTGAATTTTTTTCAAGAAAGCTCAAGCCTAATCTAAGGCCTTTAGAAGAAGCTCCCTTGCATCCTGTAGATGGAAAAATTTTTTCTATGGGGCTTATTAAAGAGGGTTTCCTTATACAAGCTAAAGGGATGGTTTATTCATGTGAATCCTTTATAAAAGAAGTTCTTCCCATAGAACTTCAAGGTGGTTTCTATGTAAGTTATTATTTAGCTCCTTGTCATTATCACCGCGTCCATAGCCCTGTGAAAGGCAGAATTAAAAAAATAAAAACTATATCGGGTTCTCTTTGGCCTGTAAGACCTTGTTTTATGCAAAATTTATCCGATCTTCTCATTCGAAATAAAAGGCTTGTCTTTTTTATTGAAGAGTTTGAAACAAAAAAAACAGTTATTGTGGTGATGGTAGGAGCTTTGAATGTAGGGAGTTTAAGTTTAGAGGTTTTTGAAGAGCAAAAGATCCAAAAAGGAGATGAGTTAGGTGTGTTTCGTATGGGAAGTACTGTTGTTGTGATGTACCCTTATAGGGAGTTTCAGCAAACTTTAGGGGAAGTGAAAATGGGAGAGAGTTTAAACTAGGAGCTTAAGTATTAAATCAATTGACGACATCCCTTAATTTGAGTTACAGTTACTTCCTCTAACCATCATTTCTAATCGCTTCGACAGGACAAGTTCAAGAGCTTCCTCACAGAGTGTTCTTTCTTGATCGGTTTCAGGCTGTTTTTTACATAAGCTGACTCTCATCTTTAGTAAAGATAAAATGCTTAAAAGCTGTGATGATACAAACAATACACTCTGCATTCACATAAAGGGGTCTTTCAGATTTTTGTTGTATTTTTGAAATTTATCAGTTATAGTTTTCTTTTTAATTTAATATAGGAGAAAAGTTGTGACAAGAATTTTCTTTATTGTTTTAGTTACTTTATTTTTTTTAACTGAATTTTCTGAAAGCTATGAAATATTTCACACAGACACCAGACAGAAAGTGGAGTCTTTTGAGTTTTTAAAAAGTTTATCACAATATGATGTAATTCTCTTAGGAGAGTACCATAACCAAAAATCTCACCATGATTTTAGAGGTTTTCTTGTAGAAAAGTTAGAGGGTGAAAAAAAGGCTGTTGGGTTTGAACACATTCAACAAAAAGATCAAAAGATTTTAGAGGAGTTTAAGGAAAAAAGAATGAAAGAAGCCTACCTGTATGTGGATGAATTAGCAGAAAAATTAAAGTGGGAGCAGTCATGGGGCAATTGGCTTATCTTTCGGTTGCTATTTGAAAAAACATATAAATCACAAGCTGAAGTTTTTGGTTTGAACTTGTCTTCTGAAAAAATGAAACAGATTGTAAGGAAAGGAAAAGAAGCTCTGGAATTAGACTTTATCAAAAAAACAGGCCTTGATAAAGAGCTTCCTAAGGAATATGGCTTACGTTTAAAAAAAGACATTGAACGAGGACACTGTCACAAGCTGACACCTTCTCAAGTGAAGTCTTTTTACTTCGCACAAAGAGCAAGAGACGCTTTCATGACAGAGCAAACACTTTCCTATCTAAAAGAAGAGAAACTTGTCTTTGTTATGGCAGGCAACAACCATGTTCGAAAAGACTACGGTATGCCTTGGTATTTCCATCAAAGAGGTTATAAGAAGATTGTGAGCGTGAAGTTGGACTTTTTGACTAAAGAAGGTCAGCCTTATTGGGATAAAGAAGAAGAAGGGGGATTTGACTATGTGGTTTTCTTTGATTTTAAGGAACAAAAGGACCCTTGTAATTCTTTTTAAACAAGTGATCCTGTAAACATTCTTTTAGAATCTTTCTTAGCTTTAGAAGTTTCTCTCCTATCTACAATAATATATCTTTCCCCTGAAGGAGCCTCTCACCCTTAGAAGGAGACTCTTTCATGGAAAAGAAAAGGGGAACCCTTTGTGCTTTACTAAAAGCCCTCCTAAGAAATACCTTAAAGACTAAAAAGACCCTCAAGGTGACATACTCATATGGATGACCAGCCTTTCAAAAAGGCTGGTCATCCATATTTTCTTTTACAAAAAATAAGGTGAGGGAGGTATGAAATTATTACATAATGATCTTGTCTTAAGGTTTCCGACCATTCCATATAAAAAACGAAAGAATTCGATAGCTTTCTTAGCAAGGTAAGTCGCAAATTGTGAATTTGAGAGAAAGCTTCGAAACTTCTTTGACTTATTGCATTAGAAAAGTTATAATATCTTAAGTGATTGTAAAACTATCTTCTTAAAAAAGAAGTAAAGTAGTAGAAGGAGCAGAAGAGCCATGAAGTACTTTTTATACTTTTATTTTTTGTTTTTGTTTAACTTTTCGGAAGCAAAATTAACTCACAACAAAAAAATTTTAGCTCAAAAGCTTTTTAACAACTCCTATTTTGTAAAATACTCTCAAACTTGTAATCTTGTATTTCTTAAAAATGATTTTAAGAAATACGGACTTTCAGAAACCGAAGGCTATGAATTCTTAAGACGGCTTAGAAAAAATAAAAAAAGAGCTGTTGATTTATTAGATAAATCACAAAAAAGTGCTCTTTCTTATGCTATTGAAACCTATATGAGAGAGCCTAACAAAAGGAAAAATTGTGAAACTTTTATAAGTGTCCTTGTAGGAGAAGTAAAAACAAACATAAAAAAAAATTTACATGATCTATTGACAAAAGCCAATCTAGAGGAGGGGTTAAAAAAGAACATTAAAATCGATTTAGCAGAGCTTCTTTTGCAAAAAACTTTTGATAACCCTTATTTACAAATTCAAAGAGAAAACTGGGCTTTGAGCATTAAACCTAAAAGCTCTCATTCTGAGGCTCAAGGGTTTTCAAATAAAAACCCTACTGAGAACAAAAATACAAAAAGAACAATGGAAGAGAAAAAAGCTCTTCTTACTAAAAGTCAAAAAAGCTTGTTAAGGCATAAATTTGAAAACCTATCGATAGATGATATTTTAAAGAAATACAAATTAACTCTTGATTTAGGAGTTAAGATTTTAGATAACTTAACTTATGAACAAACAAATATTGATTTTAAAGGCAAAATTCATCTTTTCTTTGATAACTATGCAGTCACTCTTCGCGGTAGCTACTTTCAATTAGATAGAGAAGAGAAGGATAAGTATAGCAAAGAAACTCTTGATGTTATTATAAGTAGACCTCGTTTTATTAAAGACAATTTAACTTTAGTCACAGGGGTGAAGTATAAGGATAACACTGGTCGTAATGGAAACTCTATAGAGTTATCTAGTGCTGTACAAACTCTTATTGAAAATACTTTCGGCATTGAGGATCTCTACACTCTAGGAAGTCTAGGGCCTAGTTATAATATAGGCAAAAAAAATAAAAGAGCTTTACAAATGATTGCTACTTTAGAGTTTGAATATCCTCTAAAAACATGGAAAGTTGATTTATTTGCTAAAAGGAAAAGGAGCTTTCTTTCTAATACAAAGGAAAACAGAAAATATGAAATCGGTGCTTCTAAGAAAATCACAAAAAATATATCTTTAAAACTTGTTCATGAAGATGAGTACGACAAAGTTAACAATGAAGTTGTGGATGATAAAGAAACTACATCTTTAAAGGTTGTTATTGATTTTTGATTTTTTGGCTCCTCCCGGGAATCTGTGGGTAAAAAGTAGTAGAAATCCCCCAAAAGAGCTCATATTAATCAAAGTAAGAGTAAGACATCCTATCTTGTATTTTTGAGTTCTTTGAGGCCTTTACTGGCCTCTATCACCTCCGGTGATTGAACTCAAAAACATTCTTTTATTTGCTGTATTACATTAAAATTTTAAAAAAGAAGCACCTACTTCCCAGATGCCTTAAAATGTTATTCAAAAAAAAAAAAAAGGAGGGAAGAGATGCTTTTGAAGACTATACTAAATGATTGTTTAAAATGGAAGTCTTTTGTATACGGAGACATTTATTTTTCAAAAGATAGAAAGTCAATTAATGTTCCTATTAAGGCTCGTAAAAATGGCCAAGCTTTTTGTAGTGTTTGTAAGAAGCCCTGTTCAGTGTATGACAGCAGTAAATCATCACGGGACTTTGAATCCCTTCCTATTTTAAGTTACAGAGTGTTTTTTGTTTATTTTGTAAGAAGAGTTAATTGTCCTTGCTGTGGAGTAAAAGTTGAGTATTTACCTTGGGCAGATGGGAAGAAAAACCTAACAATTTTTTACATGAAGTACTTAGCTGACTGGTGTCGTCACCTGTCTTGGAAAGAGGTTTCTTGTAAGTTTCATGTCAGTTGGAATCAGGTCTATGCTTCGGTAGAATGGGTCGTAGAATATGGTTTAAAACAAAGGGTTTTAAAGGGAATACAAGCTATAGGTGTAGATGAAATACAATGGAAAAAGAACCATCAGTATCTCACCTTAGTCTATGAAATAAGCAAAGAAAGTGTTCGTTTGCTATGGATAGGAGAAAAAAGAACAGAAAAGAGTTTTAGAAAATTCTTTGATTTACTAGGAGAGAAGTCAAAAGATATACAGTTGTGTGTTCTGATATGTGGAAGCCCTATTTAAAAGTAATAAAGGAGAGGGCAAGTCAAGCTTTGAATATATTAGATCGGTTTCATATCGTAGCAAGACTCAATAAGGCTTTAGACGAAGTGAGAGCTTCAGAACACAAAAAAATGAAAGAAGATGGGTATGAACCCCTTTTAACAAAAGCTAGATGGCCCTTGTTAAAAAATGCAGAAAATTTAAAATCTTATGAAAAAGTAAAATTAAGGCATTTAATACAGTACAATTTAAAAAGTATCCGCTGTTATCTTTTAAAAGAAGACTTCCGACAGTTATGGACCTATGTTTCACCAACTTGGGCTGGTAAATTTATAGACAGTTGGACGAGACGAGTCATGCTTTCAAAAATTGAACCTATGAAAAGAGAAGCAAAAACCATACGAAGACCCGACTTCAGCGTTTTCCACTACTAAAACTTCATAAAAGTGTGCGAGCTATGTTTAGAACAGAGTTGGGGGGTATTTTTCCAGACAGTGCATTTGTAGTGTCAGAAATCTTTTTTTGAGGTCTTTTCAAGGCTGGAAATTTCTTTTAACATTTAAATATGTTTGTAAAAAAGATTCCAAGAAAGAATAGTTCTATTTCAGTTCAGATTGTAGAGAACAAGAGAGTGCAGAATAAAGTCATCCAAAAAACCATTCAACATTTGGGGCAATATACAGTTTTAACCCCTAAAATCATATAAAAATCCTATAAGGCACCGTTTAAAATGTAGTGATCACGGTTTTGCGTAACTACTTGAAATCATTAGATTCTTGAAAAGAAAACGCTGAAGTCGGGAAAACCATACGAAGACATAAGCTACTTATTCTTAATTACTTCAAGGCTAAAAAAACCTTCTCCTCAGGGATTGTAGAGGGTTTAAACGTAAGTCGGTTTCTTAACAGCCCTTGACTTCTGTGGGGAGGATGTTTCTTAGATTTTAAAAGGGTTTTTTTGAAAGAAGTGTAGTCAGTATAAGTTAGGAGAGGTTTAAAAACCGAGTTACGTTTAAACAACAAAGTAAAACTCACTATGAGAAAATCTTACGGCTTTAGAACCTCTAAAGCTATAAAAATCGCCTTATATCATAACCTTGGAAAACTGCCAGAACCTCCGGGAACCCACAGATTCTTTTGAGGAGGCGATCTTTTTTAATTTTACAATTTTTACAATAAAAAACCACCTCAAAGGAGGTGGTTTTTGAGTTTGAAAAAACTTTTATTTTACTCACTTTTTGTTTTCTAAATAACGTCCTACGCTTTGATGAGTTGTTTCAATAGCTTCTTCTCCTTTACGCCAGTTCGCAGGGCAGACTTCTCCGTTTTCTTCATAGTGTTGAAGAGCATCTACCATTCTAAGGGCTTCATCAACGCTACGGCCTAAAGGGAGATCATTAACCACTTGATGTCTTACAACACCCTCTTTGTCGATAAGAAAAAGACCTCTATAACTTACTTTCTCAGGGCTAAGCACATCATAGGCTTCAGCAATGGAACCTCCTATGTCAGAGATAAGACCATATTCAATGCCTTCAATTCCACCTTTGTTTTTAGGTGTGTTCAACCACGCTAAATGTGAAAAGTGGCTGTCTACAGAACAAGAAAAAACTTCTGTTGAGCGGTTTTTAAACTCACTGAGTTTTTCTTGGAAAGCATGTAACTCTGTAGGGCAAACAAAGGTAAAATCAAGAGGGTAGAAAAAAAGAATCACATAATTCTTTCCTCTATAATCTGAAAGTGAAATTTCCCTGCAATCACCTTTGAAAGCTGTCATTGCTTTAAAATCGGGGGCTTGTTTTCCTGTTAGAACCATTTTAAAACTCCTTTCTTTTATTTCTATTCTATTAGATTCTTTTAGATTCTTTAATTACTTTAGATTAAATTATATAGGGAAGTTTTTAAAAAGTCTAGCCCCTAACTAACGTAGAGAAATACGTTTTATATGCGATTGAGGACGAGTAGGATCGACTTTAATCCCCCATAAACTTTTTGTACCTGAAGGAAAAGGACTATACCGTAAATCACCTAAAACATGAGGGTTTTTAGGGTCATAGCCAATAAAATTTTGAGTAAACCAGAGATATTTTTGCACATCTTTATGCTGCTTGTCAGAAGGTTTTAACTCTTTGAGATGTTGTGAAATATTAAATTTTTTTATGAGTTTAAGTTTATAAAAAAAAGGTTTTTTATAAGGTATCACCTTGACTCCTTGAACAAAGAAATGCCCTCTATGTTCATAAATGGTCCGCCATTTAAAAAGATGAAAAAAGAAAGGTTTAGCATAAATATAGGGAGGGCTATGAGCTCTTGTGTAAACTTCTTCTAAAAGTGCTTTTTCCACCCTAAGCTTTTGAGTCCATCCAAAAAAAAGGACCAGTAAACTTACTATAAAACCTATTCTAGCTATGAAGGGATTATTTTTCCTTACACTTAGCACAACAAAAAAAAGAAGAGGTAGAGTGAAAAGAAGATCAACAATAGGAATAACGTTCCATGAGATTCTTTGTTCTGAAAAAGGCCAAAAAAGTAATGTACCATAACTTGTGCAAGAATCAAGAAAGCCATGGGTTATGATTCCTAAAAAGCTATAGTAGTAGATTTCTTTAAAGCTAAAGGATTTGAAAAATTTTGAAAAAAGAAAGCACAAAAAGAAAGCCCCTATAGGAGCAAAAAACAAAGAATGTGTAAAATGTCTATGGTAGATAAGAGAAAAAAGAGGATCTTCAAGAGAAAAGATAAGGACATCTAAATCAGGTGCCATACCGGAAAGAGTCCCTATAAGGGTAATTTGCAAGAATTTCTTTTTCTTTTTCACAGACACACTTGCTGTTGCCGATTGAGTAAAGCTTGCACCTAAAAGTCCTTGAGAAAGAGGATCCATTGAAATATTATAGTTTCTTCTTGACCATGTGAAAAGTTTTAAGTAACATTTGAATGCGGGGTAGAGCAGTTTGGTAGCTCGTCGGGCTCATAACCCGGAGGTCATAGGTTCAAATCCTATTCCCGCAACCAATACGAACATTATACGAACCTATGACCATGTCATTATGAGCTTGGTGTTCGTTATTACTTAATGGAAGATCGGTACATCCAAAGTACTGAACAGCTATTTTATCTTTATAGACTGTGACTTTTTTTATAATGTTTGAGAGGAGTTCTTTTCTTTGGCACTGCGTTATTTTAGATAATTTTTTATTGACTATTTGTAAGGCTGAAAAAACATTTTCAGCTGAGATAACGGTTTCTTTAAAGGAAGTTCTTTCGTTTTTAAGTCTTTCTACTTCTTGTTTAATTTCACTAGATTTGTCATTTAAAGAGTTAATTTGTTCGAGCAAAAAATCTCTTGCCTTATTGCTGGTAGCTCTTGCTAAGGCCTGTGTAAGCCCCTGTGTGTCGTTATTGACTTTCTTTAGGCTTTCTCTATGGGAGTTCATTAAACTTTGGTTATTCTTCAGTCTCTCCTGATTCTGCATGTTGTTATTTTTGACTAGCTCTAAAAGAAAGGCTTTATTTTTCACAAGATTTTTAATTCTAAAATTTACAGCTTCTTCTAGACTATGAACGGGGATGTTCTCTAATTCACATTTTTTTAAGTGCCTGTCTCCCTGTGTTAACATTTTTCTTTTGTGGGAGTAATAGAAGTACTTTCTATTGTTGCCATTAGCTCCTACTCCTGAAAGTTTTTGACCACAAAGCCCACAATAAGCTAAGCCTGAAAGAATGTAACAATGATGGCTTTTTCTTAATTCTTTTTTATTCTTTTCTAAACGTTCTTGAACTTCATTAAATAGTTCTTGAGATACAATAGCAGGCCATTGGCTATCATAGACCTTATATCTTTCAGAAAGGCTTAGCTCTAATTGATTTTTGTTTCTATTTCTTTTGTTAAACTCTCTTTTTCCAATATAAACAAGGTTTGTAAGCAGGGTGTACAAGGTTGTTAGTGTCCAGCGACTTCCGCCTCTTTGCTTCCCTCCTTTATTTACAGAAGACTTTGTTTTGTAGCCATTTTTATTTAAAAAATTTAATGTTTTAGATAAAGATCCAAGCTCTAGGAATTTATTAAAAATAAAATTTACAATGATTTTTTCTTCTTCATTTACTATAAGATGACATTTTTTTGTAGGGTGAGAGTCATAGCCTAAAGCTCTTTGACCACCATTAGAAAGCCCTCTTTCAGCTCTTGCCTGTATGCCGTTTTTTGTTCTTTCCACAATGGTCTGTCTTTCAAACTGAGCAAAACTAATGGCTTGAATGACCATAAGCTCCCCCATAGCTGTTGAAGTATCAAAGTTTTCTTTCAAACTAAAAAACTTCACATTATGCTCTTTTAAAAAATCCCAAAAATGGCAAAAGTCCTTCACACTTCGACTAAGCCTTGAAAGCTCTGTGACAATAACAGCATTGACTTTTCTTGAAACTATGTCTTTACACATTTTTTGAAAAGCAGGCCTATTCATGTTCTTTCCTGAAAGGTCTTTATCAATATAAGTTTCTATGATCTCCCCCCAAGTAGGATCAGACCTATTTTTCATTTCAATAAAGTTTCTAATCCTTTGAGGGTGCGAGACTAGAGAACCTTCCTCTCTAATCTCATCGCTGGGAGAAAGCCTAATGTAAACAGCGATCTTATACTTACAGTCCGATAGTTTTTTTGAACTCTGTTTGTTTAAAGGTGTTTTTAGCTTTTCTCCTCTGGCTATTTTGCGCCATATACCTGTAGAACAGTTTTGCGAGTTTTTTGATTCTTTCATTTTCTTCTTCCTCCGATAAGGGATAAACAATCCATTTTATATTGTTTAGCATAGGATATTTCCTGGAACAAGTCTTTTTGGCTTTTTCCATACAAACTCCTTTTGATGATTTTTTTAAAGTATTTTAGTTTTTTCATTTTTTTATATTTTCTTTCTTCGCCCTTCTTAAATGACTGAGAACCATATCCTTTCTAAACCCTTCATCCAAAAAATAAGCAGACTCACTTATTGTTGTAGGTTCTAAATCAAAAACCATTTCACTATTTATAACCTTTAGTAAATTTAAAATGATTCTTTCAGGCTCTCTATTTGCAAAGAAAACTAAATGGACTAACAAGTCAAAAAGTTCTACTTCTTCGCTTTTTAAATTTCTTAAATACTCGTTTTTTAAAGCATCCATTAAAAAATAAGTCCTTACACTTTTGCCGTCAAGCATTTTCTGACCTTTTGAAAGGCATTTTATAACTTTATAGACTGATAAATTCATAAACATCTCCAGTTATTTCTCATTTTCTTCATTTTCTTCATTTTCTTCATTTTCTTCATTTTCTTCCTCTTCCTCTTCCTCTTCCCCTTCTTCTTCCTCTTCTTCCTCTTCTTTCTGCAACATCAATAAGGTTTCCTCCTTTTTAAGAAAATCTCGTAATAAAGAAAAGCAATTGAACAACTCATCATTTAAGCCATAAATACAATCTGAATCAAGGCATGGTAAGAGTTCAGAGATAAGCTGACATGGCTTATCGTCTGCTAAAAAAATAAAAATCACAAGAAGCTGTGAAAGCGAAACATCTTCTATTTCCTGTTCTTCTATATAAAGTTTAAGAGTGTCTAACATATCCTGAACTCTTACAGGGAGGTTAAATTGGTGTTTTTTTTGATACTCATTTAAATCTTGTTTTAATTCTTCTAAAGTAATTAACATGATTTTACTCCCTTTCTTCTTTCTTTCTTTTTTTTAAATCCCTAATCAAATTTTCTTTGACAAAAGAATCCATTAAAAAATGATCTGAATAAAACTTTACTAAATTTTCTAAATCATGGTCTGTTTTGGTTTCTAAGTTCTTAAAAGACCTTGAAGTCATTTCTCTTTCTGAAAGAAAGATCAAATGAATTAAAAGATCAAAAAGAGGTACTTCTTCTTTTTTGGAATTTGTGCAGTCCTCTTTCAGAGCTAGTATGAGCTCACACACCTTTGGACAAAGACCCTCTAAAGATTCTAAGCCCTTCTTTAAGGCTTTATTGATTTCAAAATTGTAAATCATCATAATTTATTTCTCCTTTCTGGTTAAAATTTGGACTTGTTGTATAAAATATAGGGCTTTATTTTGAAGCCTAATGGCTATCAAAAGTTTTAAGGCTATGATATTAGGTAGGATTAGACATGCTGTACCTCCTGCGTTAGGTATGGTATGTTTAGAGGGTAGGAAAGTGTGCTATGCTTTCTTATCCTTGCTTTTTTATACTTCAAGTCTATAGAAGCTCTGTTTATCATGAAAGTCCACTCCTTTTTTGAACTTTTTGACTCATCAGTCCATTAGTCCTTAACAAGCCTTATCTAGTGGAAGGCTGTTTTTATGGCCTTCCAGCCTCTTTTGTGCAATCTCAAAATAGCTCTTGTCTTGTTCTATGCCTATGAATTGAAAACCCTCTTTAAGGGAAGAAACCCCTGTTGTACCACTTCCCATGAAAGGATCAAGAATGACTCCGTTTTTAGGAGTGATCATTTTGCAAAGGTAGCTCATAAGGTTTAAGGGCTTAGCTGTGGGATGCGTGTTAAACTCTTTTTTTTCTTTCTTAGAGGCTCTTTTACAGTAATAAAAGGGGATTTCGGGCTTAAAAGTTTTTACATACCTATCAAGGTCTTTTTTTTGCTTAAAAGCTCCCTTTAGTTCATCTGCTTTTGTTAAAATAAAGTTAGAAGGATACTTCTTTTTTTCACCAAACTTTGAAACCTCTATATTAAGCCCTCCTGTCTTATGTTTAAGAACATTTGAAGCAATGTTGTGTTCAGAGATGGGTTTTTGAATTAAAATCCAATGTTCATTAGCAGGCTTTAGAGCTGTCCCCCAACCTTGCCATTGAAGAGCCTGTGGATTAGTGGAACGTGTTAGTTCTTTAGGAAGGTATTTTTGTTCTCCTAATGTCCAAGCTGAGTGTTTATGCTGGCCTATGAGTTTTCTTTGTTTCCAAAATTTACCTTTTTCACGACAGGGTTTAATCAAACACTCCATCCATTCAGGACATTTCCCTAAAACAGTTTCTAGCTTTTTCCACATTTCTAGGGTCGGGATATGAGGCTGTGAATTTGATGAATCAGCCATCCAGTGAGAGGCAAGGTTTTTAACCCCAGCCACTTTATTAAGGTCTTTTTGTTTTAAACCCAACTCCTCTGTTCTCTTTCTTATCCAGCCTGTTACACGATACATATCTTTTTTATGAAGATATTTAGCCTTATCTATAGCAATTTCTAGGTTTAAACTTTTAGGAAAGCCAGAAAAAAAGACATGGCTTACAATGTCTTTTATTTCAAAACCCGCTTCCTCTAAAGCCCAAGCTGTCAAGTGAGAGGTTCTAGGTAGAGCCCACACAAACCCGTAAGCTCCATGCTTTAAAACTCTATGAGCCTCTATCATAAGGTTTTTAAGCCATTTAACCCAGTTATATTTGCTTCCTCTGTTTTTATCCCATTTCAATCTTAAAAAACCAATCCCAGAAGGGGGGTCTATCACCATAGAATCAATAAAATGATCAGGAAGAGTTTTTAAGACTTGGAGACTATCTCCTAGAAAAATTTTATAATTATTGTGGTTCATCTTACACCTCAAAAATGTTTGTTTAAGATCAGAAATGGAATCCATTCTTCTTAATCCTCTGCTCCTAGCTTTCCACAAAGAAGCTTCCCTAGAAATTCATCTTTTGAAATTTTAGGATTTTGCTTTTGGTACTGTTTAAATTTCATATCTATATGATCTTGATTTGAAAGTGTTGCACTTTTTAGTTCAAAAAGGTGTTCATCAGTGATAAGAGAGATGGATTTTTGAACAAGGTCTTTTGGTTTTACTTTCTTACCATAAGGGTTTTTATTAGCTTTTTTTAAAAGCTCTTTTATTTTAAAAAAAGTACGTTTTTCAAGAATAAGACGTGCTACTTTCTTCTTAACTTTTATCCCTTCTTTTTTTGTGTCTTTATTTTCTTTATTTCTTTCCATAAATAAACCTTTCTTTTTTATTCTTTTAATTTCTAACTTAAGTGATAGTTTTTTATTTTTTTGCCAACTTTAGCTTAAGAGTTTTTAAAAAGTTGAAATGGGACTCAGGCAGGTTTTTTAAATTTGCAAAAGATAGCTGAAAAATAAATAATTTCAATAGGTTATAAAGCCTAAAAATAATTTTTTACTGTGGAATCCTCATCATCAATTCATCACTTGTTTTTACTCCCTTTTTTGTTTTTTAAAAGAGAGTTTTTTGCTTTTTCAAACTGCAATTTCTCTCCTCTAGAATTAACCAAGCTTATTAAATTTTTAGCCATTAAATCCTCAAGCAGACTATAAAAAATCTTAGAAGGGCTATCAGAAAAAAGCCTTTTTTCTTCACCCATTAAGCTATTTCTTCTTCTTTTTGAAAGCAAAATGTACAAAACAGCTAGGATTTCAGGCTTTGAATAGTATCTTTTTAAAGCTCTTTGAAGACGATTTTTTGACCTGTAGCTACACTCGTACTCTATACCTAAATAAAAATTTCCCTTAGGAAAAGAGACTTTAATAACAGCGTCTGAATGGACTTCTAAAAAAGGGCTCATAAGAGAGTCTTGCTTCCAAGTTTGTGCTTCATTTTCAGTAAGGTACTTTAAAACTCTAGGACAACTTTTAAAAGCATGCCTTATATCAACAAGTCCTAGATCATGAGCTATAGAATCGCTTTTAAGCTCCTTACGCTTTTGGCTCTCTTTTTCTTCTATTTGAGAAAACCCCTCTTTACTTAAAAAGTAGACTTTTTTTCTTTTTTCTGTCACTGTCGTACTTTTAAGAAAGCCTCTTTTTTCTAAACGTCTTAACTTTGTATAAAGGGTTTTTTTTCTTAGATGGGCATAAACATCTCTTTTTATTTGTTCGATTAAAGCTATTTTTACCGCATGTAAATAATAAAAAAGCTTGATATCTTGAACTGAAACATTACAATTCATTTTGACCTCCTTTTTTGTCAATTTAAAATTTCACCTGTCACTTGATCTATGCCTTTGTTAGGCCTCATGTTTATCATAGGATTAAACAGTTTTCTTTTGCCTGTTTGAAACTCTTTTGCTATGACTTGGCATCTTTTTTGAATGTCTTTAGGATCAATGTAAGGAACTTGAAGTGTCTTTTTTTGAGAGCCAAACTGCCATATCCCACGACCTTTTACTTCTGGAAGATTCATAGCCTCTTTTGTTCCTAACATCATAAGGCTTCCTTGAAGTGAGTTGGTTCTAAAGATCATCCGTCCTGATATGTTTTCAGAAACGGAGCTGGGAATCACACTCTTTTCCAACTTCTGTGTTGCTAGCATAAGATGAATGGCTCCAGCTCTTGAGAGCTTCGAGATTGAGTCCGCAAGACCTCTTGCTTTGATCGTAGCCTCATGATGGGGATCGAACTTTGGCCTTGTCATATAAAGCACTGAAGCCTCATCAATGGCCACAAGAATCCTTTCTTTTTTATCCCTTAGGGGAATAATTTGCTTTAATCCCTTTCCTTCTAAATAGCTAAAACGAGCTTTCATTTCCTTTTGAACCCTCTCAAGGGTATAAAGAGCATGAGAGGTGTCTTTAATCACTTGAACATTAGGAGCTTGAACAAAATCTATCATTTCAAGTCCACCTTTTAAGTCAATAAGGTACATTTGAAGATGAAGGGTGGATTCTAAAAGTCCCAAAAGAGCTTGTTTGAAAAAAACAGACTTTCCAGTTCCTGTTGCTCCTGCGATCAACACATGGGGCAATTCTGAAATCTTTGCAAAAACCACACCCTCCCCAGAGTGACCAAGAAAGAAACTTCCTTCTGCAAGATTTTTTTTCTTTGAAATGTCTTTATAACAGACCTTTTTTGGAAAAGGCCTTTTACTGACTGTAAGAGTGACCCACTTAGGACTTTTTCCTTGCTTGAGGCTTTCTACAAAGCCGTCAAGACAAGAAGCTATTTTTTTCTCTTTAACTTTAAAATCATCAAGAGCTAAACCCTTCGAATCAAAAACATAAAAAGTGCGGTAGGAATTGATGTTTACTTTTTTCATAAGCTCAGGGGTTTTTCCTAAACTGTTTTTTAATCCAATCTTTTGGAAGGTATGCTCAAAGTATGAGCCTTTTTTTCCTAAAAATAAAAGGAAAATAAAAAGAAAAAAAGAGTGAAAAAATAAAAGCCATTGAAAGTCTGAGATTTTATAAATAAAATCAGAAAATCTTGATGGATAGGATAAGCTTAGAAACCGATTTAAAATAAAAAGATGAACATCAAACTTTACAACGAACCAAAAAAGGCAATAAACGATAACAAGAACTAATAAGTTTGTGGTAAAGTCATTTTTGAAAAACTTAAGAAGTCCTTGAAATAGGGCTTTAAAAAAAGAATCTAAAAGGCTTTCTTTCTGAAGCTTTATTTTGACCCCCTATTAAAATAAATTAAAAATTGAATTCCTTTTTTTAAGGTCATTTTAGCTTTTATTCTTTCGTTTTTTTTCGATTTGTTTCTGGCATAATCTAAAGCTACAAGAGAAAGTCCGTTTAAAAAAGCACTTTGGAATCCATTAGAACTGAAAATAAAGCCCTGATCTGTGACTTCTTTTTTTTGAAGTCCCTTTGCCATACCTCCAACAAAGTTTGCTGTCATACGGGAGCCGTATTTTTTGATAAATTGTGAGTTAAACTCTCCTTTTAAACCAAGAGTGCCGTTTGAACTAAGAGCTTGTGCTGAGATTGATTTTCTCTCTCCAGAGTTTAAAATATGAGTGTGAAAGTTAATCTTTAGCCTTTCACTTTCAGAATCTAAAAATCCCTCCCCTAAAAAAAGATCTCCTTCTTCAATAAAACTTAAAACCCCCTCTAAAGCCTTCGCTATAATAGGGATAGAGTTATAGGATATAGCTTCTACTTTGTCCACAAGTTCGACCATAACTTTTAGCCCTAAAGAGTCAGACTTGTGTGCAATAATTTGTGAGACGATTCTTTTCTTTGCTTTAACAGTCTCTTTATAAACCCCTATGTCATCATATTCATAGGTTTTATATTCTAACAAAGGTCTTGTGATTTTAACTTTAAAATTTTCTGTATTTTCTTTCTCCTGTTTCTTTTTCCTCTCAATAGAATCGCCAAACATAAGAACAAGAAATAAAATAAAAAAAGTAAAAATCAAGATATTTTTTGTCTTTAAAAGCCTTTTTTTAGTAAAACTATTTCTTTCGCTTAAAAAAAGATCTTCTATTTTTTCTCTAAATGACATAAATCCTCCTCAAGGATAATTGATTTCAATTTTTAGTGGCTTGTTTAACTCTTTATGAAAAATTTTGAAAGTTAATAACTCCTTTAGCCTTAGATTATCCTTGTTAAAAATGAAAACCCCTGATAATTTCCTTGTTTTAGAATCTAGCTCTCTCCTATCTGTAAATTTAGAATCAAGTGATACTTTTTTTCCTTTCTGATAGGCTTTTATTTTAAAGTTTTTAAACTTATATTTTTTAGAATTTTTTCCAAGTAAGCTTAAAGAAAAGAGTATAGCAATCTTATTTTTTGAACTGAATAAAAAACCATCCCTCATTGAAAGTTTAAAAGGTGTTCCTATTGAAACTTTTTCAACAAAAAAGGAGAGTTTTCTTTTGACATGGATTAAAGTTTTGTATTTTGTTGGACTGGGTATAAGTTTAAAATTGAAATGACCCTCCTTTGTGAAAACAAAAAAGTTTGTACTTACTTTTCTGATGGGTTTTATAGCAACTACATTTTTAAAGGTTTCCACTAAATAGGCATCTTGTTTTCCAATAATAGCAGGTTTAGGTTTAGAATCGAACTTTAAGACTGTAGTTTCATGAAGTTTAAGATAAACTTGATGAATGTCTTTTTGTGTAAGATGAACAGTCTCGACTTGTTTTGCTTTTACATGAAAACTAATTAAAAAAATAAAAATAAAAAATCTATCCATTTTAACCACCTTTTTTTAATGCTCTAATGAAGAGATGAGATTCTCACTAGTGATATAAACACCTTCTGGATTGTCTAAAGTTCTTTTTTTAAAAATATAACTAAGACGAAACGTCATAGGCTGAGTTGCTCTTAAGCCATCAACAATTAAAATTCTGTCACCTGTCACCTCTACTTTGTTTTTGTCTATATCAATGTTCATAGCCTTTGAAATGTAAAAACGTTGAGCTATTTTCTTTTTGCTCGCTTCTTTAAGCTGTTTTCTATTTGATGCTAAAAAGCGTTTTCTAAAGCTTGGAGCTATAAATTTTGAAGACTTTTCTAATCTTTCCTTGATTTTTTCACTAGTCCAATTATGTCGGTATTTTATAAATTTCTCTACAGACCTCTTTATCTCAACAAGATTTTGCTCTTTTGTTTTGCTTTTTGAAAGTTTTATGATTTTAGATGAAGCTTTGTCTATTGAGATAACAAAAGGTTTTTTACTGCTTATAATAGCTAAAGAAATTGTTAAAAAGAGACTTGTTATGAGCATGACTACGAGGAGACCCTTTAAAAAGAAATTTTGAGACTGTTCATCTCCCCACATCTCAAAATACTTACGGTGTATGTTTTTCATATAAAAACTCCTTTCTGTTATTTTTTTCTTATTAGTTTTTTAGGCTCCTCCCGGGAATCTGTGGGTGAAAAGTAGTAGAAATCCCCCAAAAAGGCTCATATTAATCAAAGTAAGAGTAAGACATCCTATCTTGTATTTTTGAGTTCTTTGAGGCCCTTACTGGCCTCTATCACCTCCGGTGATTGAACTCAAAAACATTCATTTTATTTGCTTTTATTTGCTGTGTTACATTAAAATTTTAAAAAAGAAGCACCTACTTCCCAGATGCCTTAAAATGTTATTCAAAAAAAAAAAAAAAGGAGGGAAGAGATGCTTTTGAAGACTATACTAAATGATTGTTTAAGATGGAAGTCTTTTGTATACGGAGACATTTATTTTTCAAAAGATAGAAAGTCAATTAATGTTCCTATTAAGGCTCGTAAAAATGGCCAAGCTTTTTGTAGTGTTTGTAAGAAGCCCTGTTCAGTGTATGACAGAAGTAAATCATCACGGGACTTTGAATCCCTTCCTATTTTAAGTTACAGGGTGTTTTTTGTTTATTTTGTAAGAAGAGTTAATTGTCCTTGCTGTGGGGTAAAAGTTGAGTATTTACCTTGGGCCGATGGGAAGAAAAACCTAACAATTTTTTACATGAAGTACTTAGCTGACTGGTGTCGTCACCTGTCTTGGAAAGAGGTTTCTTGTAAGTTTCATGTCAGTTGGAATCAGGTCTATGCTTCGGTAGAATGGGTCGTAGAATATGGTTTAAAACAAAGGGTTTTAAAGGGAATACAAGCTATAGGTGTAGATGAAATACAATGGAAAAAGAACCATCAGTATCTCACCTTAGTCTATGAAATAAGCAAAGAAAGTGTTCGTTTGCTATGGATAGGAGAAAAAAGAACAGAGGAGAGTTTCAACAAGTTTTTTGATTTACTAGGAGAGAAGTCAAAAGATATACAGTTTGTGTGTTCTGATATGTGGAAGCCCTATTTAAAAGTAATAAAGGAAAGGGCAAGTCAAGCTTTGAATATATTAGATCGGTTTCATATCGTAGCAAGACTCAATAAGGCTTTAGACGAAGTGAGAGCTTCAGAACACAAAAAAATGAAAGAAGACGGGTATGAACCCCTTTTAACAAAAGCTAGATGGCCCTTGTTAAAAAATGCAGAAAATTTAAAATCTTATGAAAAAGTAAAATTAAGGCATTTAATACAGTACAATTTAAAAAGTATCCGCTGTTATTTTTTAAAAGAAGACTTCCGACAGTTATGGACCTATGTTTCACCAACTTGGGCTGGTAAATTTATAGACAGTTGGACGAAACGAGTCATGCTTTCAAAAATTGAACCTATGAAAAGAGAAGCAAAAACCATACGAAGACATAAGCTACTTATTCTTAATTACTTCAAGGCTAAAAAAGCCTTCTCCTCAGGGATTGTAGAGGGTTTAAACAACAAAGTAAAACTCACTATGAGAAAATCTTACGGCTTTAGAACCTCTAAAGCTATAAAAATCGCCTTATATCATAACCTTGGAAAACTGCCAGAACCTCCGGGAACCCACAGATTCTTTTGAGGAGGCGTTTTTTACTCATTCGACCTATTTTTACAGCTCTAGAATAGGTTGCCATCATGGTTGTACCTGTAATAGCATTGATAGAACCTGCAAAAGTTGAAAACCCTGAACCTATGAGACTTTTAATTAAAAAAGGCGTTCCCAACATACAAAGAGCGATCACAAAATTCATAATGATCAAAGTAATATAATGCCCCTCAATTTCTGATGGATTTGAAAAAGGTAGAGAGTTTAACATCACTGAAAGAATGACCCAAACTACCTTCCAGCTAGCAATTTCAATCATGGATCGAAAGAGACTTAAAGTTATCTTTTGTGAAAAAACATGAAAGAGCAAAATAAGAGGGGATAGAATCAATAAAAACGACCAACTAAAATGGTAAACTGCCAACATGATGAATTTTGCACAATATACAACAAAAAAAGAAATATAACACAGACTTGCTAAAAGAAGATTGGGGAATGATAAAAAAGATTTTAATGAAGGCTTAGAGTACTCTTTCATCTTTTCACCTGCCATGTGCATGATGTTTTCAAGTGTGTTCATACTGCCAATCTTATCTGAAAGACCATTTGCTATAAATAAAATGATGTCAGTTATTTCAGGAAAGATAACAACAAGTATCGTTGATATGAAAACTTTTTTTATTTTATCTATAAAATCATAACTCCCTTTAAACCATGTAATGAGAATAGATATAAGAAAAAATAAGGGTAGAAGTAAAAAGTATACGTCCTTTAATTCTAAATAAAGCTCTTTTGTAAGAGAACTTAAAAAATGAATATCAATCATAATGACGACAATGTATAATTTGGTTTTAAATTGTAAAAAGCCTTTGAGAGTTCATTATACTGAATCTGAAAATGCCTTGATCGTATCTTTTCCTTTTTGTTTTTAAGTGCTAGCCCTTGAGAATGAATCTTAAGAAGTGAAGCAGTTGTCCTTAAAATTTGATTGAGTGTGTGAAGCATGATCGCTTGACTTTGTACTAATGTTTTGCTCGCTCCAGTTGGGGAAACTTTGTTTGCGTAATTTTTTATCTTTGTAGCTTCTTTATCAATCTTTGTGGCATATTTAAAGGCTTCCTTTTGAAAGTATAAACTTTCAGCAACTGTTAAGTCTGTTTTCTTCTGCAAAGGAGCTTCCCATGTTTTAGGTATACGGCCATAAAGACGTCTTACAACGCTGATAGCTTCATTAACATTTCTAATATCGGAAAAAGTACCTGCTTTGAGGGTTTGATTAGCAGTATCCCTTAAAAACATAACATCATTGAAACCCCTATTTACTTCTTTTAATAATCTTAATTGATCCTTATGGAGTTCTGTCATGCTTCTTAACTGCTCTAGTTGATAAATGGATTGCTCTAAAATCTTTGAAAGATAGATAAGATCACCTCCCCAAAAGCAAAAACCCTTTGTAAAAGAAAAAATACAAAAAATAAAAATACATTTTTTCATAAAAACCCCTTTCTTTTTAAATAAGTTAGATAAACATTCTCATTGAGAGCTTTACTTGATTTTGTCTTCATAATCAGTCGTAGCTATCTTGTACTCTTCTTTAGATGGGTAAATTCTAATAATAGCCTTATTGTTATGAGAGATCATAAAAGCCTCTGAATACTCTCTTTTTTTGCTTTTCAAAGAAGAAATCAAAGAGATCTCTTTTTCGTCAAGCTTTAAATTCTTCTGCAAAGATTCAAGGTTTCCCTTTTGTGAAAGAATAAATTTCGTAGCTGTATTGTTTATAATGGCAAAACCTATAGGATGTCTTGCTATTTCTTCTATTCCCTGAGTTATGAAAGTAATGCCTGCCCCTGATTTTCTCAACGTACGAACACAATGCTCCATAAAATGAGAACTGGATTTCCCCTTTAATAACTCCCAGCACTCGTCAATTAAAATTCTTTTTTTCTCTCCCCTAAAACCCTTATCTTTTGACTCAATTCTATCTAAAACAAAATCAGTTATGATGAGAATCATCACTTGTTGCAGATCAGGGTAATGAGAAAGGCCTTTAAGATCAAAGACTATAAACTCATTTTTTAAATTGATGTTATCTTCTTTGTCTAAAAGCCTTCCATAAGGCCTATCACCAGTCCATGAATAAAGCATTTTTGAGAACTTCTTTAATGATCTATGCTCTGAATTTTGAAAAATAAAAGAAAGATCTGAAAGAGTTGGTCTTTTTACTTTTTTATAAAGAATGTCAATAGCTTCTTCTAAAAGAGATTTATCAAATTTTGATAGCTTTTCATCCTCATGATCAACAAGTATACTTTCTAAAAAAGCAAGCAAAAACTTGATCTTTCTAGGGCTTAGACTTGTCTGTTCATTTTTAAGAGAAAAAGGGTTGATCGTAATACTTCGAGGCTTGTAAGTTTCAGGAGGAAAGATGTCAATATATTGACCGCCTAAAAAATCACAAAGCTTTCTATAACTTCCCCCTATGTCTATAATGTAGGTTATAGGGTTCTCTCTCATAGATTGTAAAAGTATGAGATTGTTTAAAAAACTTTTTCCTGAACCACTACTGCCTGTCACAAGTGTATTGTAGTTAGGTAGTTTAGAATGAAAAGGATCGTAAGAAACAAGCCCGTTTTGTCTATTTCTGAACAAACAAATGGATTTTTGATCTTGACCCTCATAGTTTGAATAAATGGGTAAAAAATCTGCTAAATTATCTGCTTTAATCCTCTTCTGTCTTGCAAAAACTAAGTTTCCAAAAGGTATAATGGTTTTAAAAACTTTAAAAGCACTAACGTTTTCTTCTAAAGCTTCAGAACCATTTAATGACCTAAAAGCGTTTAAAAGGAATTTTGACTTAAAGTTAATTTCCTCTTGAGTTTTGGATTTTATTTTAAAAGCCATTTGAAAAAAGAAAATCTTTTGACCTGTTTCTATGATCTCTCTTAAAAGATCTTCTGTGTCTTGAAACTGTGACTCACTTTCTAGATCCTTAACTCTACCATCTTGAGATAAACTCATAGAGTGTGACATACGTCTTTTCATCTCAATAAGACTCAATTCCTTTGATTGCTCTGGAACTCTAATATGAACATAAGAATAAAAAGAAAAAGGAAGGTCTATAAGTTTTTCAACAAAAGCTGAGCTTGTGTGTTCAGGTAGAGTTTTTAAAGTTAAAATTCTGTGATAGTAGTTGTCATAGAAAATATCTTTATTGCCACAAATAAGATCTGAGAAAACGAGTTGCTCTCTAGGAGAACTTAGAGATAACTCTTGTAACACCTCACGTTCTTTTGTGGAAAAAACCTGATCTCTTGTCACAAGGAAGAGGCTCTGTCTGAGAACGTTCAGGGTTAAAAAACTCATAAATAAACCCCTTTATTTCATCTCTTTCAAGAACCTTGTTTTTAATACCCATGTTCTTTAAAGTTGTTGATAAAGAAGAAGTTAATTGCATTACCTCTTTCTCTCTTTTTTTATGTTGAGATGTGGTTATAGACTTAAAACTTTGAGGAGCTTTGAAAAAGCTTCTGAATAAATTGAGCTTTTTAAAACCCTCCCCATGTCGTTTATAGATTAAAAGATAAATGTCTTTTTTTAAAATACGCTGGTTCTTTATTTCCTCCTTAAGAAACTCTAACCTATCTTGTGAAACTTTGTTGAGGACTTTCTTTTTAGATTCTAATTTTCTATGATCTTCTAAAATTTTGGAAAAACAAGAGTGGCTGTTCACTATGAAACCTATTTCTGTACCATCTTCAAGCCCATTCAAAAAGGAGCGAAGTTTTAATGTTAAAGAATTTATTTTATTTTCGTTTGAAGTTTCAATGTAAAGTCCTTTTAACTTTAACCCATAGATCAGTGTACCGTCACTTAAAGCTACATAGTTTTGGAAAAAATCCCAAAAGGGCAGTTGTTCTGCAAGTGAATGTTCTTCTTGAAATTCTGTAAAATTTTTAAGAGGTGTTATTTGCAACTTCATTTCCCCCTCCCTTTAAAATATGGCTTGTGCTTTGTATCTGAAAGATTGGCTGAGAAAACACTAGAATTTAAATAACTTGACAAAAAATCAGAAATATAATTTTCTGGCTTCCCTTTTTTAAAAAAATAAAGTGTTACAGTAAGCAAAATTGTACCTATCCATACTAAGAGAAATTTTAAAGCTGTTTGGCCAAAAATCAAATTGCTTATAGACAAGTAAAGAAAGATCAAAAGTAAGTCCATAAGTTCAAAGCCTAAAAGCTTTATTTTATGATCTAAATTTCTTGGCATCTTAGATTCAAGCAAAATACTTTCCTTTCTTAGTAAACAGTGAAACTTATAAAATCAATTATACTTTGTGCTCCAAACCCAATAGCCGATCCTACGATCGCATAGACAATGTGTTGTTTCGCACTGGGATTTCCTGTAATAAAACTAAATGTGGCTAAAATTAATCCAATAACAGAAATTAAAGGCAATATAACTTTTGTTAACTTATACTTTATGTTCAAAAGAGAAGATTCAAAGTCTGCAAAAATAACCTGCTCTTGTAAAATTAAAAAAAAGATTGCTAAAAGAAAAAATGATAGAAAAATTCTGACTTTCATAAAACCTCTAACTTGCAGTCGCTTTTAAAGACATTTCTTCACAAGGATAGGGATCAAGCCTCATATATAGTGCTTCCGTTTAGGTTTTCAGTTTCCTAAGATAGAGAAGTTATCAGTTATCAAAGTTTCTAATTTAGATCTGTGTTTTCGTATTCCTCTAAAAAATTGACTTAAACTTCCCTTGAAATCGTCATAGTTTTCATAATATCGATTCGCCGTGACCTCTTTTTTCATAAACTTCCAAAGCCTTTCTATAGGATTTAAATTCGGTGAGTACGGAGGAAGATAAACAAGTTCTATATTCAACTCTTTCGCTAACTTCTTGACAGACTTCGATCTATTGTATCCGGCCCCATCTAAGATAAGATGAATCTCTTTTTCATCGGGATGCTTCTTGCGAATATGATGGAGCATATCACATATGGAAACATGGTTAACTGTCTTATAACTCCTGACTACCGTCTTCAAACTATTGATCTCAATAGCTCCACAAACATTCACTCTTTTTCTCCAGCCTGAATTGGTCTTCACTTCAAACTTCTTACCCTCTCTTATCCAACCATATGAAATCGTAGGGCCCCACTCAGGATGTGTGGAATCAGCAAAGTAAACAGGACCGTCTTTCTTCTTAATTCTCTTGTATTTACGCACAAACTTTTTCTGCTCTTCTCTCTTTGCCTTACCCGGTATCGCTGTGGCTTTTTTATAAGAAAAACCAAGGCGATGGAGAAGATCAATTACACCACTTGTTAAAGTACGTAACACCAAAATTCTCCTCAATGAACTGGATAACAGATTGTGATGACGGAAAAATTCTTTTTTCTAACTCCTTTAAAAGCATTTTCTCCTCTTTCTTAGTTAAAAAGGACCTTTTAGGGTTGTAATTGTCGTTGATTAAGCACTCTATCCCACCTTTGTTATAACGATCTCTACAGGCTCTTATCGTGCCCTCATCAATGAAAAGAAAACGGGAAATATCTTTACACAACTCACCTTTATCTAAATGGAGAATTGTCATAATCCTTTTTACGTATTTAAGATTTTTCTCTAGAGATAGTTCATAGAGTAAATCTTTTCGCTCTTTTTTTGATAGAAACCCTGACATATGAAACTATTTTTAAAAATAAATGACTTTTTATCAAGGCCTTAGAATAAAAACTAGACCTCAACTCAAAAAAAAACGGAAAACCTAAGCGGAAGCACTATAAACGTCCTTATTTCCAAAAAAATACCAACTTAACTCCATAAGACCTTCATTTTGACCCATAAGGATTCTGCCTTCCCCCACTACATTCCAGTAATACTTGCGATCGAAATAATGTGAAATTTCTCTTGTCAAAATGACGTACTCATATTTTTGAGGATTCTTTTTTTCTGGCAAAAGAAAAAATTTTATATTAAGTAGGGTTTTTATGAAAACATGGTATGTATCAGAACCCTTATAAATACGAGCTTGACCTAAAGCCCTTGTCTTCTTTACCTTTCCGTATTCGTCTTTTTCACCTTTGAAAATTTCAAAGGTTTTTGAGCCCTGTAAAAGCTCTTTTTTATCTTTTAAAGATATAACATTTTCTGTCATATAGCCTCCCTTTCTTTTATGAAGCGGTTTTTTTAACTTTAAGGGGTTTGGCATGGGTGTTCTTTTTCCTTATTTCTTCGAACAAATAGAGCTGATCTTGATCGGACATGGAAAATTTCCCCCTCACTATAGGGGAGGCGCTAACCCCCATGGGGGTTAAATTCCTTCTAAGTGATTGAATTGCTTTCCTTTTTCTCTTATTCACTGCAGAACTGGAAATGTTTAATTTTTTAGAAATCTCCCGTTCTGTCAAGCCTTCATAGAAGACCATTTGAATCACACTCTTTTGCTTGAAAGTAAGAGATTTTAAGGCTCTTTTAAGAGAAACGACGTCTTCTAGATGGTCTCCCTCATCTTTTTCAAAATGAAAAAGAGAGTCTTCTTCTTTAAACTCTTCAAGCTTGAAAGGGTCTATAAGGCTCTCTGTGCGTTCTACCTCAAGACTTGAAAGGTAATCTTCCCATTTTTCTTTTGTCCAAGTTTGGGATTCTTTTTTTATTCTTTTGATTTCTGATGTTTTGCTTTTCATATAATACCTCCTTTGTTAGTATTTTTCATAAAAATTTTCTCTTTTAAAGACTCTAGAAAAAAATTTCTTCCCATGGGAAGCAGGAAAAAAGTCAAATCGTTTTAAATCAACAAAGACATAGATTCTGTTTATGGTAGGCTACTCACAATGAGCAGTTCATAGAAAACTGCTCATCGTGAGTAGTTTTCTTGAAAAAGTATAAAAATTTTACAAAATGAGGTTTTAGGGGTTTACAAAGATAAATAGATATTATACACCTTATCTTGTGTTGAAATCTACGAGTGTGAAAATGGACTGGCAAGGTATTTTGCAAAAATCACTTAAGGATTTAAAAACAAAAAATCCTAACTTAAGTGAAGTACAGCTTGCATCCAAAACAAACGTTCCAAGAGCAACCCTTAACCGTATGTACAACTCTAATCATCAAAAACCAGACGTTATAAATTTTACGAAAATTGTTACTTCATCAGATAATACTGATCTTTTAGAGCAAGGTTTATCGTCTTTATCTAGAGACTTCTTCGAGGCTTTAAAACCTTATATGGAAGTAAGTTTGAAAGAAAAGGAAAAATGTTTTGTTAATAGAGAACTTGAGATCATGCTCGAGGATAGAGATGTTTTTGTAGCTTATATTTTATCACTTAGCCAAAATGGTATTGATGAAGTAGCACTTGAATCAATTTTAGGTTCAAAAACAAAAGAAGTGGCCTCTATTTTAATGAAAAGAGGTTTGATTAAAAAAGTTTGCAGTGAATATCATGCTATAGAAAAAATCAAACTTTTAAGGTCTTTTGATAGCTTAAAATATCACCTTAAAACATACTCTGACTATTATAAGCCTTCCCATGTAGGAGAAGGCTTAAACTATGCTCATGCTTTAACTGAAGGCTTAAATAAGGAAGGTGTAAAAGCTTTGCAGGAAGCTCATAAACAGCTTCATCAAAAAATACAAGGTATTATGAACAATCCCTCCTACCAAGGAAAGTTTCATGCTTTTTCAGTGAGTTTTTGTGATCTTTTTCAGTCAATTAAAAAAGGAGGAAATACAGTATGAAAAAATCAATCTATCTTGTCTTAATAGCAAGCTTTTTTTCTTTTGAATCAAAGGCTTTCATAAACGATATTAACGACTCTAAACAGATTCATAAAGAAGATGTCTATATTTTTGACTACAGAAATATAGTATCTATAAAACCTATAGATATTTTTGAGCTTACAGAAAACCTCATCTATCAAGTAGAACTAGCTAATGGAGACTTTGTTTTTGTATCTGACCCAGACATTGAAAACTTGATTTTTAATTTACAAAATGAAAAACTCAGAGAGGACTTTTTATTAAGCTTTGATTCTCCTACGAGAGGTGGAGATGGAGCTGGTGGGGGTTAAGGGGCAGACGAGTCCATTTTCTAAGTTTTTGGAATCAGTAAAAAATTTAATAGCAACAACATACCCTGACTGCATGAGACCTCGACAGACCGCTCTAAACTGCTCTATCACGCCAAAAACAAAAACTATATTTTGTAGTAAACGGTAGCATAGAATATCGAATTAATTTTTGCAGTATAAGGAGTCCTGTTTCTTCTTGAATCATTTTATTGCAATACCTTGATAAATAGGTAAGTATGGCTTATTCTCAAAATATGGGGCTTTGTGTGACAACTTATTAGGAGGAGTATGGTGGGCAAAAAAGGCTATCATGTTGTAAAAATAGGAAATAGTTGGTCTGTGAAAAAATCAGGTAGCGTACTTTCTATACACAAAACTCAAAAAACTGCTACAAAAAGTGCCGTTGTAAGAGCAAAAAGAGGTAAAACAGAAGTTGTTATACATGAAAAAGACGGAAGGATCAGATCAAAAGATTCTTATGGGAACGATCCTAATCCACCGCATGATACTGAAAATTAAGCTAAATAAACAAGAGTTAAATAAAACTCAGTATAAAAAACAAAGTAAATGAAAATTGTATGTGAAAAATGTCTAGAGCATGAACCTGGGTTAAAGAAATTTATATCTTCTAACGGACAAAAAAATAAAAAAGTTTTAGAAGATATTATGAAGATTATTCAACGTCATAATTTAAAACGTCCTATGGATAATAACCGTACTTTCTATAGAGCCAGAGCCTTTACTGAAGGGAATCGTATCTTGAATGATCTTAGGAGAATGGGGCCGCCAAAACCTCAAGACATTAAAAACATATCTAGTAGAATGAGTCCGCCTGGATATCCTGTTTTTTATGCTTCTTCTGATGAGAAATTAGCCTTAGCTGAAATCTCTCAAACAGGAAAAGAAGGAATCGCATATGTTGGAAAATTTCAATTAATAAAGGGGGTAAAGGTTATTGACTTAATAAAGTGTAGAAATAGGGAATTACCTAGCTTTTTTGATCCTGATAAAAACACTAAAGAGAGAAGAAATGAACTTATTTTTCTTGCAGAGCTATCAGAATCAATTTCTAAACCAATAGAAAAAGATGGATGCGAACATACTGACTATGTCCCCACACAAATTTTAGCTGAATACATAAAAACAAAAAGTTTTAAAGGGATTCTATATCCAAGTAGCAAAATAAAAAAAACCGATCAGTTTAATGTCGTTTTATTTCTTACTCAAGATAATTGCTATGACAACAAAAGTGGAAAGTCAAAAAATAATAAGTATCTCTCTTTCGAAAAAAGCAAAACAACACATCCAGTTCCTTATGAAATAAAATAGATTGTTTTCTGGTTTGAAGAAAAAATACGATATCTCCCTCTAACTTATTGTAACATTTAAAGTGATTTTTACAGAGTTTTTATTGATGAGCCAGTCCTTTTTTTGAACTTATTTCACAAAACTATTTTTTTAATTTTATCTGTGATCTGTAGGTGATCAATAATTAAAATGTGGGTACTACCGAGAAGTTTCAGGAAAATCTAGGTGCTTCAGAAATGGATAAGTTATTTATATTTATCTATTTTTTACTGATTCCAGCAATTTAGCAGATTACTTTTGGTCGATTTATAGGAATTGGTATAAAGGGGTTGGGGTCACAGAAATCGACAAAAACCCCCTTGTTCGTCCTCAAATAAAAACTATGACTAAATGAAACTCAAAAAAAAGTTTTTATAACATGCGTTGTATCAAGTTAGGTGCAAAAATTAAATCCACAGAATCTTTTGATATTTTACCCATTTCTAAAATACAATTACCATGTCAAATTTTATTTATAAATTTTTCCATAAATTTTTAGTAATTATAAATAACTAGATGCTTTACATCTCTATCATTTCTGCCCTTCACATTATACAGATAAGTTTTGTCAAATTTATCTATTTTTAAACCTCTTTTCTTATTGTATAAGTTGTAAATAAAGGGAGTTTTTTTGATTATAAGAAGAAATTTAGCTTTTGTAGTGTAAAGACATTTTGCTAGTCTTTCTTGATCCTTACGATCAAAAGATCTTTTCTCATAACTACTGAAATCTGTATCGTAAGGAGGATCTAAAAAAATAAAGTCTTTTTTTATGAGCTTATAATTATCAAAGATTTTTTCAAAATCATAATTTTTAATAGATGTATTTTTAAAGATTTCTTTCACGCTTTTACTAAAAACATAATCTACTTTGTTGCTAAAATCTTTAGTGTTATAAGCTATTCCTCCATAGGGGATATTAAAATGCCCATTTTTATTGAATCTAAACATGGCACCATAACAAAATTCTCTAATAAAGTAATAATTAGCAATTTTTTTATACATATTTACTTTATATTTCTGGTCAGAAAAGTTCATTATATCGCGAAAATGCATATAAAAACCACTTCTAAAGGCAGTCTCTATGTTTTTACGAAGATCCCCATCAGGAAGTTTACCTCGTTTTTTTTCTACTTCTTTTGTTCTTATAATTTTTGAGGTTAAATTAGAGGAAACCTGATTGAATAAATTTCTTTCATCTAAGCAAAACTCCTTAATAAATAGTCCATTAAAACGCTCTTCTTCTTTTCCTAAAATTAAATTAACCTGCTTGGATAGTTCTAAGTTAGAAAGTTTATTATGTTTGTATTTTTGATATAACCTTTCAGTTTCTTTTTCAAAAAGTTTTACATAGTTAGGAATTTTATTCCAGTTCGTTACATATTCGTAAAGCTCTTTTTTAAACTTACTTCTATGCTTATCTTCTTTTAATAAAGAGTAAAAGCTTGTTAATTCTGTGCATGTATCATTTACTATAGCTCTTTTTGGTTGAAGTTTAAAAAAAACAGCTCCACCACCAAAAAAAGGTTCAATATAGCGCTCAAATGGAGGTATTTTATCCTTTATATATGAAAACTCTGTTGTTTTACCGCCCGGCCATTTTATAAGTGTTTGCATAATTATCCTAAATAAGTTTCTTTAATAGACTCCAAAGCACTTTTAATTAGACTAGCATTTTCTTTATAAGTTTCTAAAATAAGAGAATAACCATCTTCAGATTTGCATATGAAATTCCAAAATTCTTTTCCTATTAGCAATTCTTCTTCTGCGAAGAATTGCCTTACTCTTTCTTGAGTCCAGTTTTTATTTTCTCCATACCTATTATAGGCTGTTGCAAAAAATATTTTAATGGCCTTTTCTTTTGGTAAAGAATTTGAAAGAATAGCAAATTGTTCTAAAACGGCTTCTTTTTCAGCTCTTGATTTCTTGTTGTCTAAATCACCACCAATTTTTAATTCTATTAAGAAATGATCATCGGTTTTTTTATCTATTAAGATAATAATCACTTTTATGCCGTTTAGTACTTGAGTTATTATCCATAGGCTGCTTAGTACGCAAAAATTGGTAATGGCAAATCTTTGGTGGACTTATCTCCCGGCTCTTGTACTTTTCTAATAATTCTGCGATTTGTGAAGTTTGCTTTAATGAAAGAGACCCTTTAACTTCTCTTTTCACTGTATATGAAAGCTTTGCAATCTTAATTGCTAAATCTTCAAGCATATTACCAATTGAACTATCAAAAGAGCGAACTAAAGCAGAGTAGTATTGAAGATTAGGGTCAAGAGTACTAATGAAAACATTATGAATTTTCATATTTATAGTGCCATTAGGGTTTTCAAACTCCCCTTCATGTCTTGCTTGAAACCTTGAAGCAAAAGAAGCTACAGAGTCTTTAACAATTTTTTTTATAACTTCTTTTTTATCTAATTTATCTAAATTCGCCATATTTTAAAGCTCTGCAGGTTTTGATGATATCTTTAGTACCTTTTATAAAAATCAGGATCATACTCTTTACAAGCATTTTTATTAAATGGAGATGGACATCCCCAGTCAAACTTTGAAAGCTCTACAGTTTTAGCATGCAACATTATAATCAACTTATAAGGAATTTCAGGTTTAGTTGCTATAATGAAAACTGCCAAAATAGCTACTAAGGCTTTAGCTATATTGAAAATTGAAAACATATTTAAACTCCTTTCGGTTGTACTTTTTTATACCATCTATTGTAAACTTTTCCAACAAAAGTGTTATGCCAAGAAATAGAACCTCTGCGGTTTTTAAAGCCCTCTTTTTCAAGAGTTTGACCTATGGCAATAAAAGAATATCCTTTGTTTTTCATATCTACAATTTTTCGACAAATACGAACCTCTAATGGGTTTTTAGTAAGCCTTCCATCAACAACTTTGAACCCAAAAGGAGGGTTAGAACAAAGATAATTTTGGAGGTTGCTTGATGCCCCTTTTTTTCTACATGAAACATTGCTCTCTTTTAATCTCTTTAAAACAGTTGCCTTGCAGACCCCTATTTTCTCTGCTATTTGCCTTGCTGAGAGTTGGTGCTTTTTGTACAAACTGCAAAAAAGTTCATTATCTATTTTAGAGGGTATAGAAAAAAAACTAATAAAGTCAATAAAATGAGAATTTTTGTTTAAGTGTTTGCTTTTGCAACCAATACGAACATTATACGAACTTATGATCATGTCATTATGAGCTTGGTTTTCGTTATTACTTAATGGAAGATTCGGTACATCCAAAGTACTGAACAGCTATTTTATCTTTATAGACTGTGACCTTTTTTATAATGTTTGAGAGGAGTTCTTTTCTTTAGCACTGCGTTATTTTAGGTAATTTTTTATTGACTATTTGTAAGGCTGAAAAAACATTTTCAGCTGAGATAATACCAATTACAGAAATTAATTCGACATTTTTATGTTCAAATTTAAAATTTTAAAATTGACTTAAGGAAAAGTTTCAATTAGGAGGCTTTAAAAAAGTTTTTTTTGAAGGGAGGTTGAGTTTTCATAAGATATGTTTATTTTATGTATATCTATTGTTGTGTGAATCGATTGATGGGTTAAAATAAGTGTAAAAAAGTGAGGTTAAGATGTAAAATGAAAAAAATCAGTTACGCAATTTAATTTATAGGTTCAAATTAATTTATAGGTTCAAATTAATTTACAAGCTTGATTCATCTTGTTGTTTTGCCCAAGATCGAGTGCATAATTTTTTAATCCTGCCCTCCTGATCGCAAAAAGTATTCCAGGCCTCACAACAAGTATTCAGTATATGGTCATAGTTTTTAAAACATGCATTCGATAATTTGATCCTTCGTAATTGTTGCCAGACTTGTTCCATGGGATTTAATTCTGGACTATAAGGAGGTAAAGGCATCAGGGATAAATTCTTAGGAACTATCAAAGTCTCTGTGGTATGCCAACTGGCTCTGTCCATTAAAACAATTCCATGATAGTTTTCTTGAATATTTTTAGATATCTCATCTAAGTGAATTTGCATCATCCCTGAATTACATTCCGGTAAGATCCAAGCACAGCCTTTATCTCTATCCGGACAAACTGCTCCAAAAATATAAGTGGATAAAAATTGTCTTTGCCTCACAACTCTAGGCCGTGTGCCTTTTCTTGCCCAAATCCTACTCAAAGAACCTTGCTGGCCTATTCTGCATTCATCCTGCCACCAAATCTCTATTTTATGAGTCTGAATCTTTTCCTTTATTTTCTCCACCTCTTCTGGAAAATGTTCCTTAAACTGTTCCATAGCTTCTTGTGAACTTTTAGGATGAAGAGAACGACCACTGATCCATACAATATTAAGACGGTCTAAAAGAGCATAAACCCCAGAAAGAGAATAGCAACAGTCAAATTCATTTGCTAAAAGTTCCTGTATTCCCTTTGCTCCTATGCTTCCTCCTTCTCTCTTGTCTTGAATTTCATCTAACTTGATTTTGAAGTTCTCTTCTTCTGTCACTGGTAAACGAGGCTTGCGCCCTCTGCCTTCTCGATCTATCAACCCCTCGTAATCAAAGTCTACAAAAGACTGTAACCAGGATTTGATACTGTGACGGTGATAGAAAACTATACTTGCTGTTTCTTGAATCGATTTTCCTTCTTGCATATGCTGCAAAGCTTGGAGTTTTATCTTGATGTTGGCACTTCTTTCTACTTTGTAAGTAGCTAGAAAATCATACCCTTGAATTTGTGTAACTAAATCTTTTTTCGACACTCTAAAAATTTAACAGAGTTTGATCAAAAAGCCAGGACGCTATGCGTTAAAAGAATGTCGAATTAATTTTTGGAAATGGTATAACGTTTTCTTTAAAGGGAGTTCTTTCATTTTTTAAGTCTTTCTACTTCTTGTTTAATTTCACTAGATTTGTCATTTAAAGAGTTAATTTGCTCGAGCAAAAAATCTCTTGTCTTATTGCTGATAGCTCTTGCTAAGGCCTGTGTAAGCCCCTGTGTGTCGTTATTGACTTTCTTTAGGGTTCTCTATGGGAGTTCATTAAACTTTGGTTATTCTTCAGTCTCTCTTGATTCTGCATGTTGTTATTTTTGACTAGCTCTAAAAGAAAGGCCTTATTTTTCTTGTATGAGCATAACGAGCATTCTTAAACAAACACTCCTTGGCCTTTCTTTTATAGCTTTGACGTAAAACTAAACCCTCTTTTTTAGCCCTGTGAACTAAAGTCTTTAAAGCTTTGTAATAAAGACGGCTGTCTGTAGGAAAAGCTATTGCTTTCTCTTGAACAGTTGTATCAACAACTACATTCTCAAACTCTTTTTTTTTACAAAACCCTCTCTCAAAGCTAAATCAATGGTTTCCTCTAAGAGAACTTCTATCTTCTCAGCCCCCATCCTCTTTCTCCAGTTAGTCAATGAACTTCTATCACAGGGATCTTCATAAGAATAAAAAGGCTGACCACAAAAATACTGCCATTGAGGACTCTCTTTGAACATTTCTATTGTCTTCTCGTCACTTAAATTATAAATGTATTTCAAGCACTGAAGTCCCACCATTAAACGAGTTGAAAGACCTGGACGACCTTTTTTTTTCATCATACTTCGAACCAAAAACTTTATCAAAACGATCCCAGTCTATTTTATTAGCTAAAATGACAAGCGGATGCTTCTTATGAACAATGTCGTTTACTCTAAAATTAAGAGGGCTTCTCTTTTGTGTGCTGAACATGTCTTTTGGCCTCATCTTTTTTCCTTTCTGTTTTGCAAGGTTTTTTATCTGTTTTTCCACTTCCTTGCAATTATTTTTATGCAAAAATTACAAAAAAACAAGTGTTTTTAGCTGTTTGTGCATTTTTCACGTTCGACTATCTTAGGAAACTGAAAACCTAAACGGAAGCACTATATACTGCACTATTTGTTGATTGTCTTGTCAAACAAGAAAATAAAAAAATCTAATTATATTAAATATTTACAATTATTGCATCGCTCCGAAACACTGAACTCAGAATATAAACAAAATCAAAATTAATGACAATGACAAGAGTTTTTTTATGAGTGTTATTTTTAAGGGTGAACTCAAGATTCCTTATTCTTTATAGGTTACACGATAAATAAGACCTGCACGATCATCTGATATGAGTAAGGCTCCTGTATGATCAACTATAATATCAACGGGCCGTCCTAGAACTTCTTCTCCCGGTTGCAAAAAACCTTTGATGAAATCAGTATAAGATATAACCCTGTTGTTCTCTAGTTCTATTAAAGACACTTTATAACCTACTTTTTTAGTCCTGTTCCATGAACCATGTTCTGCTACAAAAATTTGATTACGGTACTTTTTGGGGAACATTTTCCCTGTATAAAATCTCATACCTAAAGGTGATACATGAGCAGGAAATTCATAACGAGGAGGCACAAAACTATCACATGTTTTCTGATTAAAATCTCTATCAGCTATATTTTTTCCATGACAATAGGGAAAGCCGAAATGTTGATTTTTTTGCGATAGAGAATTGAGTTCACAAGGAGGGAGGTTGTCTCCTAAGAAATCACGTCCGTTATCAGTAAACCAAAGTTCAGATGTGAGAGGATGCCAGTCAAAACCTACTGAATTTCTCACCCCTTGGGCTATTATCTCATGAGTTTTTGTTTCCAAGTTAATACGAATGATGGTGGCAAATATAGGATCTTTTTCTAAACATACATTGCAAGGAGCTCCTACTGCCATATAAAGAAGGCCGTCTTTTCCAAAAGCTATATAACGCCACCCATGATGAAACTTACGAGGTAGTTTTTTATAGATCACTTCAAAGTTTGTTGTTTTCGCAAGATTATTTTCCACATCCTTGAATCTTAAAACCTGATGGATATCTGCTACATACAAATCACCTTTATGAAAAGCAATCCCATTAGGCATGCCAAGATCTTGAGCTAAAGTATAGATTTTATCAGCAACAAAATTTTTGTCAGTATCTAAAACAGCATAGACTTTACCTGCTCCTCTGGTACCTACAAACAAAGTCCCAGAGGGACTAAGGCTTAAAGAACGAGCTGCAGGTATGCGGGCAAAAACAGAAATGGAGAAGTTATCGGGAAGATGGAGTTTAGAGAGTTCAAAACTCCTCACTTCAGGACTTTGTAGAAGTCCTAAAAGAGCTATAAAAGCTGTCTTAGCATTAAGCCATAGATGAGATAGATAATTCATGCCCCTCATCTTAAGTACTCTGTAGGAAAAGTCAATAACCTATAGGGTCATCGAGGTGCTAAAATAGCTTGAAAGGTTTTTTTCTAGTTAGAGTCTTGTAAAAAATTGCCAAAAGTCTAGGTTTTTTACACTCTACCCCAGAGTTGTTGTACACAAGCGTTTTAGATCAAGTTGTTTCCACTTGAGGTGACATCATTCCTATTGAGTTTGGAGTCTGATAATTGAAGGAGTCTTCATTTGATGTAAGAATCTTGCGTTTCATGAAGCTTCATGAGCTTGATTCATAAAATTTCTTAAATCGATTTTCCTTCTTACCATACTTGCTTTGTATTCCTAAGGTCTTAGGTTACAGGAAAGCATCTCTATTTATCAATGAATCGCTAGACCTTAGTTAAACTCAAAGGCTTAGCATACAACAAAGTCCTCTACCTCTGTTGTTTTCTACTACAGAGATTAACCCTAAAACACATCTATAGTGCTTCCGCTTAGGTTTTCCGTTTTTTTTGAGTTGAGGTCTAGTTTTTATTCTAAGGCCTTGATAAAAAGTCATTTATTTTTAAAAATAGTTTCATATGTCAGGGTTTCTATCAAAAAAAGAGCGAAAAGATTTACTCTATGAACTATCTCTAGAGAAAAATCTTAAATACGCAAAAAGGATTATGACAATTCTCCATTTAGATAAAGGTGAGTTGTGTAAAGATATTTCCCGTTTTCTTTTCATTGATGAGGGCACGATAAGAGCCTGTAGAGATCGTTATAACAAAGGCGGAATAGGTGCTTAATCAACGACAATTACAACCCTAAAAGGTCCTTTTTAACTAAGAAAGAGGAGAAAATGCTTTTAAAGGAATTAGAGAAAAGAATTTTTCCATCATCACAGGCCCTTATTCAGTTCATTGAGGAGAATTTTGGTGTTACGTACTTTAACAAGTGGTGTAATTGATCTTCTCCATCGCCTTGGTTTTTCTTATAAAAAAGCCACAGCGATACCGGGTAAGGCAAAGAGAGAAGAGCAGAAAAAGTTTGTGCGTAAATACAAGAGAATTAAGAAGAAAGACGGTCCTGTTTACTTTGCTGATTCCACACATCCTGAGTGGGGCCCTACGATTTCATATGGTTGGATAAGAGAGGGTAAGAAGTTTGAAGTGAAGACCAATTCAGGCTGGAGAAAAAGAGTGAATGTTTGTGGAGCTATTGAGATCAATAGTTTGAAGACGGTAGTCAGGAGTTATAAGACAGTTAACCATGTTTCCATATGTGATATGCTCCATCATATTCGCAAGAAGCATCCCGATGAAAAAGAGATTCATCTTATCTTAGATGGGGCCGGATACAATAGATCGAAGTCTGTCAAGAAGTTAGCGAAAGAGTTGAATATAAAACTTGTTTATCTTCCTCCGTACTCACCGAATTTAAATCCTATAGAAAGACTTTGGAAGTTTATGAAAAAAGAAGTCACGGCGAATCGATATTATGAAAACTATGACGATTTCAAGGGAAGTTTAAGTCAATTTTTTAGAGGAATACGAAAACACAGATCTAAATTAGAAACTTTGATAACTGATAACTTCTCTATCTTAGGAAACTGAAAACCTAAACGGAAGCACTATATATTTTACAAGTAAATGAAAGATAAAGACGAAAAACCTTTGCAAAATCTCGAATTTTAGAAGTTTTTTAAAAGCTCACCTTCCTTGTAGCTTTTCTTCTCATGGAAAATATGGGTAAATAAAAGAAATAACTACTTTTTCACGGACAACTAGTATTACTTTGGCAAGTGAATTAAGTTGTGCTATAGTAGGCTCAAAGATACCTCAGGAGGGGGTGAGTGTGAGATATTCAGAGTTAAAAAAACTAAAAAATATAACACTTCCTCAGGTTCGTAGCATTATTAACGAACTCCTAAAGATACATATCTGTCCTAAATGTCAACATCAAAGTCTTTGGACTCCATCTCTTTATGAAAAGGGTTATGGATAACTTGCCAAAGTAGTGCTAGTTATAATAAAAAATGATATGGTTTATAAATTTTTATGGTTTTTTCTGACCTTGAGTTTTGGTTTTTTTTGTTTTGCTAAAAGTTCATTAACTGTTCTTATGGTGGATTCCTTAGGTTTTGAAGATTTAGTGTGCCAAAAAGATTGGTGTTATGATTTTACAAAATTTTCTCAAGCTTACACACCTTCAACTTTTAGCCAAGCTGTTGTGGTTTCTTTAATGACAGGGAAGTACCCCTTTGAAAATCATGTTTGGCATAATGGAGATCAATTTTTGTCATCTGAAGTAGAGACACTTGCAGAAAAAGCAGTTTTAAAAGGTTTTCGTACAAGTTTTTTTTCAGGAGGAGTCCCTATTTTTAAAAAGGCAGGACTTCAACAAGGTTTTGAAGTGTTTCAAGATCAACCTGATATTTCTAAAAATGAAATTTATATTCCCGCTCAGAAGAATTTTCAACAGTTTTTTTATTGGCTAGAACAAGAAGTTTCCTCTAAGGAGTTTTTTGTCACTTTCATTTATCTTTCTGATTTACAGTTTGGTGAATCAAAACAAAATTTGATTCAAAAAATTGAAGCGATGGTCATAAAATTAAAAAAAATAAGGCCTGATTCTTTTGTTATTCTTTTAGGCCTTCAGGGCAAAGGTCTTCCCTATAATTTAAAGGCATCAAAAACAAGAGTCCCTCTGTGGATCAAATCAACATATAAAAAGAAAAGTATTACAGATTTGGTGAGTTTGGTTGATTTAGGGGAGACATTTTATGATCTTTTAGGCTTACCTAAGAGCCCAAAAAACTTACTTAAAGAATTACCCATTTATTCCCTTAAACCCCTTTTAAAAGAAAAGTCCGCTCCTCAGTTTCAAGGTAGAAAAATTTTAATGGAATCCTCTTGGACTCAGTGGAAGCATAAAAGCAGAAGTCGTTTCGCTGTAAGGAAAGATTCTTATTTGTTTTTGTGGGATCAAAAGCCTAAACTTTTTCAATCTGAACTGCTTGTAAAGAACAAAATGGTTTCTCAGGAGTTAACAAATTTTTTCAGAAACTTATCTTTAGACCCTTGGACTTTTAAACATGAAAAAGAAACTCAACTTTCAAAAAGTTGGGAAGCTCAAAGAAATCTTGAAAAGCAAAAATGGCAGGCTCTTTTACAATCTCACCGTCCTGAATGGCGACTTGTAGGAGCTAAGAACCTTAATAAGGATTTTTTAATTCCTGTAAAGTCTTGCTTGAATCTGTTCTTCCCTAAACATGAAAAAAACTTTAAGTCATGTAATGACGATCTCTTGAAAAAAACTTTTGTTTGGGTTAAGAAAAGAAAGCCTTCACATTTCCGTAGTTTTTTTAAAACTTACTGGTATAAGAAAGTTTATCAAGAAATTATGAAATGGGATAGGAAAAACCACTTTCAGTGGGATATAAGGCAAGTGGATGTTCCTCTTTGGGCTGACCTTTATTTGGCTCTTCCTCAAAATAAACAGTTTTTAAAGCAAGTTCAGCTAGAGATGAATAAAACAAGAAATGAATAAGACAAGAACTTTTAAATGATAGTTTTTTATAAGATCACTTTTTGTTTTTGGGAAGGTGTCCCATGTTAGCTGTCATAGGTGGTTCTGGTTTCGAAACGTTTAAGGAGTTTGAGGTGCAGGAGGAATGCTCTCGAAAAACTCCTTTTGGGCAGACTTCAAGTGGTTTGAAATTTGTTAAGATTCAGGGGCATAAACTGCTCTTTCTTCCTCGTCATGGAATCTCACATGAACTCTTGCCTTCTGAAGTGAACTATAGAGCTAACATTTATGCTCTTAAAACATTAGGCACAAAAGCGATCTTGTCTTTTTCTGCTGTAGGAAGTTTGAATGAAACATTAAGGCCCGGAGATATGGTAATCGTAAATCAATACATTGATAGAACAAAATCTTTAAGAGCTTCTTCTTTTACAGGAAAAGGGGTGGTAGCCCATGTGTCTTTAGCTGATCCTGTATGTAAAGTTCTTAGTCAAAAAGCATATGAAGTATCGCAACAATGTGATTTCACAACTTATGAAAAAAAAACCTATGTCTGTATTGAAGGGCCTTATTTTTCTACTAAAGCTGAATCGCAGTCTTATAGAGCTTTAAAGGCAGACGTCATAGGTATGACAAACTTTCCTGAGTACGCTTTAGCTAAAGAAGCAGGACTGGCTTATCTTCCATGCTGTTTTGTAACAGATTACGATTGTTGGAAAGAGGATGTGAAGCCTGTAGAAATAGAGCATGTAATGGAAGTTATGAAAAATAACAATAAGAAAAGCTTTGAATTTTTGAAGCTTTTTTTAAAAGAAGGTCATGTGTGGAAAAATTCAAAAGCTTTAGAAAAATCTCTTAAATCAGGGCTTTTAACTCCTTTTGATAAACTCCCTCTTCCTATAAAGAATCTTTTATCTTAAATTATAAATACCATTTAGCCATTCATGCTTTTTCATGGGTAATTTATACTGATTGCACTTCAAAATTCATACACAGAAAGCGGGGTCTAGTTTTTACCCACAGATTCTTTTGAGGAGGCTTTATTTTTACTTAGCTTTTCTTCTTACTTTTCTTCTAGCTTTAGATTGCCCTAGTAAAGCTTCATATTCTATTTTCACCTGATCAACAAGAAAACTCATAAGCTCTTCCCTTTTAATCTTATAAAGCTTCATTAGAGTTTTAAGGACTTTTCCTGGGGGAGAGCATAGACCTCTTTCCCAGTTAGAAATCATTTGTGTGCTTGTGTAATCTAGTGCTTTAGCTACATCCTCTTGATCAAGACCTACTTCTAATCTTTTGTTCCTGAAGTAACTCCCTGTTCGTGAATGACGGTTTGCTCTTATTCTCATTTTATTTCTCCTTTCTGTTTTTTCTTTTGGTTTTCATAGTTTTATTCTTCTTCCTTCTATCTAGAAGTCAGATTCTAAACTAAATTTAGTTTGTTTAAAAGAATAATGCAAAGCAAAAAAGAAGAAACTTTTTTAAAAGCCAAGTAAAAGCTCTTTGGTGTGTAAATTTTATATATTTTGAAAAATTTTCAACAAAAAAAAGGATAGCTTCAACAAAAGCTATCCTTTTTTTTGTAAAATTTTTAGTCTCTTGAGTAAGCCATTTTACTTTTTGGTTTTTTTCTTTGTCTGTCTTAAGCCTAAAAGGCTTATATACTCTCTACGAGTCTCACTTATGAAAAACTCAAGATACTCTTTTTTGTCAATTTTGTAGAGCTTCATTAAGCTTTTAAGAATTCTTGAAGGAGGGGAACAAATTCCTCTCTCCCAATTCGAAACGATCTGTATACTGGTGTAGCCTAAAGACTTAACCACTTCCTCTTGACTCAAACCTGATTTTATTCTTTTTGCTCTAAAGTAACGTCCTACATTTTGGTGTATTTTCTTTTTTTTCATAACATCTCCTTTTTTGTTTTTTGTCAGTTTTTTTGTTGCCAACTCATTTATAAACTAAATTTAGTTTATTTAAAAGGATAATGCACCGCTCTAGAAAATTTTTTTCAAGTCAAATAAAACAACAAAAGAGTACTTTAATGAAGTCATAATCTTACATTTACCCTGGTTCTTATAAACTGAAATTTAGAAACTTATAAATAAACATTTTATATATGTGAAGAATATACAATTTCTTTACCAAGATGAAAAACTCCCTTTCTTGTTTTTTAAAGGTGAAGCTGAAGATTTTTTTCTGGTATGTTTATTTTCTTCTTTTTACTTTAGGTTTAGACTTATTGGCTTTGTTTTTTATCCCTAAAAGAGCTAAATACTCTATTCTTGATTGGCTAACAAGAAATTCCATAATATCCATTTTATCAATTTTGTAAAGTTTACTTAGATTTTTTAGTATTTTTCCTGGAGGAGAACAGAGGCCTCTTTCCCAATTCGAAACAATCTGTATACTTGTATAATTCAAAGCCTTAGCAACAGCTTCTTGGCTCAAGCCGGCTTTTATTCTTTTTGCTCTAAAATAACGGCCTACGTTTTTATGCTTATGAATTCTTATTCCTGTACGACGACTAGCCATAAAAAAAATATAGCTAAAAAAAACCCCCCTGAGTAGCTTTATTTTTACTTGTTTAAATAAGAACATTTTTTCTAGACTAAAGATTATTTTCAAATTATTTACCGAAAAAAATTAAAGACTAAAAAACCTCAATTAGCTAATGACTCTAAACTTTTTTAGAAAAAAGAGAGGTTAAAAGAGAGCTCTTTTCGCTAGACTTTCGTGTGGAAAAATTAAAAAAGTTTGCTTTTCTGAAATAAGAATTTTACCGTTTGAAGTATGAGAGTAAAAAATCTTCTTTTTTGTTTTTTATCTTTAGTAGCACTAAGCTGTAGTGATGTTAACTTTACTAAAGCACCTCTTATTGTATCAGAAGTTTTACGGCAAAACGGCAAACCTGCTAAACTGGACATTCTTGTTGTTATTGATAACTCGCGTTCTATGACAAAAGCTCAAAAAGATATGGCCCATAAAATGGATTCTTTTATTGAGCAACTCAAAGAGGTGGATTGGCAGTTGTCTGTCACTAACACAGATGTTAGTAGCAAAAGATACGGTATGAAAGGTGAGCTTATTGAATTTGATGAAACAGGTTTAAAAGTTCTTAAACCATATACTCCTTTTCGCAAAGAAAAATTTTTACATGCTATTATAAGACCTGAAACCCCAAGGCCTTGTAATACCAATTGTCCTTCCTCTGATGAAAGAGGATTAGAAGCTGTGTTTTTAGCTATTGAAAAGTCAAGAAATAAAACAAGAAATCTTTTTAGAAACGGAGTGGAATTTACTGTTGTTCTTCTCTCTAATGAAGATGAAGGAAGCAATGGCTTAGCGGGAACAGGGCGCTCCCTTGTAACACCTGAAAAAGTTTTGAGGAAATTTCATAAAGTTTTTTCTCAAAAAACCCTACAGTTTCATTCTCTTATTGTTCTTCCTGGAGATAAACGATGTAGAGAAGAGCAAGGTAGCACTGCTAACTATGGAAGCTTTGCTTTTGAGCTGTCTCAAAAAACAAACGGCCTTTCAAAAAGCATTTGCTCTAAAAACTATTCAAAAGAGTTAGAAGAAATTGGGAAAAAACCTAGAAATCCTGTTAAAGTGTTCCATCTCAAAAAAGAACCCTTTCTTCCTTCTTTAAAAGTGACTGTTCAGCCACAACAAGAAAACAGCCAATTCATCATTGACGGAAAAAAGCTCATCTTTGAAGTGGCACCACCATTAAATTCAAAAATTATAGTCTCTTATAGACCTCTTGATTCCATTCCTCCCGATAAGCCTGAACAACCAGACTCCTTATCAACTATTTCTCATAAAGATTAGGGTTTATAAAATTCTATAAAAAATATAGATCAAAAAACTAAGGAGGGTGCTATGAAATCAATAACTTTAATCACTTTTTTAACCATCTCTTTTGTAGGCTTTAGTTCTTTTAGTTCTCAAAACCAATACCACTGGGTTAAGATATCCGCTCATACTAAAGAAGAACGAACAGCCATAGCCAATGCAGGAATTGCTATTGAACAAGTTAATAAGGATTACGTTGTAGCTTTTGTTCAAACTCAAACCTTAAAGCAAATTAAAAAGAAATTTCATGTATCTATTGCCTTTCCTATTAAAACTCAAGATTTTCCTGAAAGAGATTCGGCTTATCACAATTATAATGAAATGAAAGATTTCATTGAAAATCTTGTTCAAAAAAATAGTGATATTGTTTCTTCTCATATCATAGGAAAAAGTATCCTCGACAGGAACATTTACCACATAGTAATCTCTACAGATCAAGAAAATAGCCATGAAAAACCAGGTCTTGTCATCATGGGCGGAACCCATGCAAGAGAGCACTTGTCTGTAGAAATGGGCATAGAGTTAGCACGTTATTTAGTAGAAGAATTCAGAAAAAAAACACCTGAAGTAGTACGCCTTATAAAATCCCGAGAGATCCACATTATACCTTTAGTCAATCCTGATGGAGCAGAATATGATATTGAAGCGGGAATTTATAAAAGCTGGAGAAAAAATTTAAGAAAAAATTTTAATGGAAGCTTAGGAGTGGATCTAAACAGAAACTATAGCTTTAAATGGGGGACAGGGGGTTCTAGTTCTAATCCTAAAAGCGATGTTTATAAGGGACCTAGTCCTTTCAGCGAACCTGAAACTCAAACCATAAAGAAATTTATACAAACACATGAAAACATCACAATCTGTCTTAGTATTCATACATTCTCTCAACTCATTCTCTATCCTTGGGGGCATACCTATTCTCCCATAGCTAAGAAAACAGACCTTGCTGTTCATCGAACTATGGCACAACAAATGGCCTCTTGGAATGGGTATAAACCTATGCAATCTTCCGGTCTTTATATCGCTTCAGGAGACACAACAGATTGGACCTATGGAGTTCATAACATTATCTCCTTTACATTCGAACTTGATCCCTCTTCTTTCTTACGGGGAGGCTTTTACCCGGGAAATATTATTGATTCTACGTTTCAAAAAAACCTCAAGCCCTTTATATATTTAATTGAACATGCTGACAACCCTTACAAAGTTCTTAATAAACCTCAGCCTTCAAACCTTTTTTACTCTGTCATGTAATTTTATAACGAAAGCACTATATAGTGAATACGCTTAGATTTTCCGATCGATTCTCTAGAGAAAAAAACTGAAAACCTAAACGGAAGCACTATATACGGCTTCTTCTCACAGGATATAGAAAAGTAGTAAACTGGAATGAACCAATGTAAATTTTAAAATTTCTTTTGGTTTTTTGAAAATTTTACCATAACTTTGTAAAAAATACATGGTTTTTAAATAGAACATTCGAAATTTTCCCTATTTTTTGAAAGACTTTTAAGTTATTATATAATATAATGTAACAGGTTGTTGTAGCAATCAAATAATGAAAGGAGAACTTGGCTGTATTGAAATTCTATAAATTTACATTTTTTTTCACATTATTTTTGAATGTCACTTTAATCTCATCAAGTAGCTTCTCAAAGGAGATTTTCAAGGAAAACAAAGTACTTTATCAAAAAATTTGGCTTCGTTCAAAAAATAATAAAGTCATTGTTTTGGATTCAACTGATAAAAGAAGTTTTAAAAACATTAAAATCAAAGGGTTTAGGCTTAAGTACCCTAATAGAAGAAGGTGTTCTGCTCCCACTTTAGCTGTTTTAAAAAGAGATTTAGAGCTAAACAACTTCCTTAAAACACTAGTTAGTCGTTCTATAATTCACAAAAAAGACTTCCAGTTTTTGAAAGGCTATCCTTTTTGCAAAACATATCACTTTCAGTTTGCAGTTTTATCAAAAGTTTTGAATGAACGTTACACTATTATTAAGATTAAAGAAGGAAAAAAACCCCTTAGAAAAGGTTTCTTAGCTATACTCTTCAGCCGTCATTAGAGGAGAAATCTTTCGCAAGATAACAGGTTCTCAAAAAAATTTTCACCATCAAAAACCTTGTTTCTACTTCTTGCTTATAATAAACTATAAAGCATGCCTCAACTAGTAATGATTCGCCATGGAGAAAGTCTTTGGAATAAAGAAAACAAGTTCACAGGCTGGATGGATGTGGGTTTATCTGAGAAAGGCTTAAGAGAGGCTCAAAAAGCTGGACAAAAGCTCAGAGAGAAAGGGTTTCACTTTGACATCGCTTATACATCGTTTTTGAAACGAGCTATTAAAACTCTTTGGCTCATTTTAGATGAAATGGACCTGTTGTGGCTTGAAGAGGTAAAAACATGGCAGCTTAACGAAAGGCATTATGGCAAACTTCAGGGCTTAAATAAGCAAGAAACAGCTCAAAAATATGGTGACAAACAAGTCTTTCAATGGCGCAGGAGTTATCACATAGCTCCCCCTGCTCTTTCTATAGAGCATTCAGGTTATGAAAAAAAACCCTATTCGCAATTTTTTACAAAAACCACAATACCTCTTTCTGAATCCCTTAAAGATTGTCAAAAACGTGTCCTCCCTTTTTGGAACTCTCATATCAAGCCCTCCTTGCAAATCAAAAAAAATGTTCTCCTTGTAGCTCATGGGAACAGTCTAAGAGCTTTGGTGCAGTTTCTAGAAAGAATTTCTGAGGAAGCAATCTCTCAAGTCAACATTGATACAGGAAAATCCCTAATTTATAAACTAGACGAAAATCAAAATATTTTAAAAAAAAGTGTGCTTTAACAAAATTAAAGCTTTAAACTGTAGAAAGAAAAAATTTAAAAACCCCTTTTTAATAACAAAGGCATGGCGATAGGGAAAATATAGAAAATGAAAAAAATTTGGCAACAACATTACTCAGATCAAATCCCTTATGATATTCCTGAGTTAAAACATTCGTGTTTAGGAGACCTCTTTAAAAAATCTTGTGAAAAATACCCTCACAAGGTTTGTTTTTCTAGTTTCGGCACAAAAATGACTTTCAAGCAATTTGCAAAACATGTAGAAGCTTTTGCAAGTTATTTTCAAAATGAATTAAAGCTTAAAAAAAATAATGCCATTGCTCTTCAAATGCCTAATAGCCTTGCTTATCCTATTGCCATGATGGCTGCTTTAAAAATTGGACTTGTTATTGTGAATACCAATCCCCTTTACACAACAAGTGAAATGAAGAAGCAATTTGTAGATTCTGGTGTGAAAGCCATTGTAATTTTTTCTGCCATGCTACCTAAACTTCAAGAGATTTTAAATCAAACCTCTATTCAACATGTCATTGTTACATCCCCTCATACACTTTTAAAATTTCCAGAATCTTTAATTATTAATTTAGTCTCTCGTATAAAAAAACTAAGACCTCTTTTAGGTCTCCCCTTCACCTCTTTTGAAGAAAGTTTAAAAAAAGGAAAATCTCATACACTTCAAAGAATTCATACCAGTTTAGATGACATAGCATTCATTCAATACACAGGTGGAACAACAGGTGGCTCTAAGGGAGCTGTCTTATCTCATAGGAACATTTTATCTAATATATCCCAAGTGTCTCACTTCCTTTCTTATTCAAAATTTGAGGAGGGTTCAGAGGTGGTAGCTGTACCTCTTCCTTTTTACCACATTTATGCTATGACTATAAGTCTTGTTCTTTTCCAAAAAGGTTCTCATAGTGTTTTAATTATGAATCCCAGGGACTTAAAAAGTGTTCTCAATGTTTTTAAAAACAACAAAATTTCTATCTTCTTAGGAATTAATACTCTTTTTTCCTCCTTAAACAACTATCCTCCTTTTCAGAAATTAGATTTCAGTTCTTTAAAATTTTCCTTAGCTGGAGGTATGGCAATTAATAAAACTGTTGTCGATCTTTGGTATAAAATCACAAAAAAACATATCTATGAAGGTTATGGTTTAACAGAGGCCTCTCCTGTGGTCACAACTAATATTTTAAGCAAAAAGCCTGTTTATGGGAGTATTGGCATTCCTCTACCTTCTACAAACGTCAAACTTGTAGACTCTCAATTTCAAGAAGTTCCTTTAGGGAAAAAAGGTGAAATCTGTATCAAAGGCCCTCAGATCATGCAAGGTTATTGGAAGGAACCTGAACAAACAAAAAAAATCTTACAAGATGGATGGTTAAAAACGGGGGATGTAGGTGTTTTTAATAATGAAGGTTATCTTTTTATTGTCGATCGCATTAAAGATATGATTTTAGTAAGTGGTTTCAACGTCTACCCTAATGAAATTGAAGAAGTTGTCTTAAAGAACACAAAAATTCTAGAAGCAGCTGTTATAGGAGTCCCTCATCACAAATCAGGAGAGGCTGTTAAATTGTTTGTGGTCCCTAAGAAAGGAATTAACTTAACAACTCAAGAAGTTAAAGCTCATTGCAGAGAAAGCTTAACAAGTTATAAAGTTCCTAAATTCATAGAGTTTAAAAACACTCTTCCTAAAAGCAATGTGGGAAAAGTTCTAAGGAAAATCCTAAAAGACGAAGAAAGACACAATGCAAGAACAAAAGAATCTAAGCCTTTAATTTGAGAGCATGTAAACTAACAGACAGTTTTTTATCAACCCAGAAAGAGTAACTGTCAGATCATATAGTGCTTAAGAAAGCACAAAAAGAAATAAAATGTTTAGAAAAAGATTACAAGCATTTAGAAGAAGAGCATGAGCATTTAGAAGAAGGGTATGAGCGTTCAGAAGAAGAGCGCAAGCGTTTAAAAAAAGATAATGAACATTTTAAAAAAGAAAATGAGAAGCTAAAAGAGGAGCTTCAATCAATACGCAAGCCTCCTAAGTGGGCTAAAAAGAACAAGAATAAAAATCCAGATGGAAGCCTTAAAAAAGGAAAAAAGAAGGGTCCTAAAAAGGGTCATAAAGTTCATCGAAGAAAAAGGCCTGAGGAAGCGGATCAGGAGACCACTTGGACTTCACTGGTTTGTAGTAAATGTGACTCTGATCTTCCTCCCTCTCATAAGTGGGATGTTCACTATCAGGTGGATTTACCACCTGTAAGTCAAGTCATCACCACGAAACACATTGTAGGCTGGAGTTGGTGCAGTTGTTGTAACAAGGAGGTTTCTGTCAGTGATAAGTTGGGAGCGAGTCTTTATGGTTCTAAGTTTCATGCTCAAGTGTGTTATTGGAAATATGAGTTGGGTTTAAGTTTTGGTAAAATAACAAATCTTTTGTCTGATCAATATGGTATGGAAATCAGTCGTGGTGTTTTGTCAGAGATTATAAGTCGTACGGCAAGGAAGTTTGAGGGGGCTTACGAGGATATCAAGTCCGTGTTATCGGAGCAGGGGCATTTGCATGCTGATGAGACAGGATGGAGAGTGAATGGGAACAGTCATTGGCTCTGGAGTTTTTCAAATGATGATGTGTCATTTTATAAGATTGATCAAACTCGTTCGCAAGATGTAGTTAAAAATGTTCTTGGAGAAGTTTTTCGTGGAGTTTTAGTTTCAGATTTTTATGCTGCCTATAACAAGATTGACTGTCAAAAGCAAAAATGTTGGCCCCATCTTTTAAGGGAGCTTCATGGGCTAAAAGAAAAACATCCTAAAAACAAAGAAATTGCTCAGTTTTCTAAGAGAGCCAAACTTTTTTTTAAGAGAGGAAAAAGGTTGCAAAATGAATATGAGAGTAAAGAGAATATCGATCGAAAATACAAACTGCTTATGTGTGATACAGAAAAATGGGTATCAAAAAAATACAGAAGCCATGACTTACAAAGGCTTTGTAAACGTTTGGTCAAATATCGAGATGAAATTTATACTTTCATTAAGTCTGGAGTAGACCCCACTAACAATTATGGAGAGAGGGAAATTAGGCCTGCTGTACTTATGAGAAAAATCTCTTATTGCAATCGCTCAGAACAGGGAGCACATAACCAAGAGGTTATGATGAGTGTCGCTCGAACGGCCAAAAAACAGAATCTATCCTTCGTTGACATGGCTACTGAATACCTCTCTAAACATTAAAATCACTAGAATTTAAGTGAACAGTTACAAATAAACTCTTCTCTGACGAGATTGTTTTTTTTCTTTGTCCCAGTAGCTGCTTATCTCATATACATAGATGCTTCCATTTCTTTTCTCTTCATACCTATAAGACATAGTTCAAATTGAACTATGTCTGAGGGGCTTTGTCAACTCCCTGTTGATGGCTCAAAACTCTTAACGACAGGATTAAATTTCAATCCAAAAACAGAGCCTATGAAAAATATAGCTTTAAAAAGGCCTATAAGAATAGTGTGTTATAAGTTCTCCAGAAAAACTCAATGAGACTAAATTAACTCGTTCTTATGATTTATCAGGAGTATTCTGTTGAAAAAAAAACAGGCTCTTAGTCCTGAAACCTAGTACCAAAATTAACAGATTTACATGATACTACCCTAACCGCAATTCACTAGATTTGTTGTGCCAATGATATACTTACTAACCCGAGTTTCGACTTTTATATATTGTTCAGAAGCTCCTGTTCTTGAGTTTTAAGTTGAATGGAGGGTTTTTTAGGTTTTAAGCAAGTAAGAGATGAGAGTACCTAAAAGATTGATGACAAAGTTTTGTGGGCTACGATGGCGAGAATGCTCAAGATGAAACTCTCCTTTTAACACTCCAATCACTGACCTCCACAACAGAACGTTTTTTCAACATCAACTTGTCAAATAAGGGAATCAATTTATTCTCCATATTTAATTTGACGTTTGTAATAAGCTTAACTCCCTTCTTTAAAAGCTTTTTGGGCTCCTCCCGGGAACCCACAGATTCCCGGGAGGAGCCGCTTTTTGAAAAGGTCTGATGAAATATAACCTCTGTCCCCAAAGAGTTTTTCCACCAACCCTTTACTATAAATCCATAACTTAGCTTTCGATCATCTACATTTCCCGGAGTTAAGGTAAAACTTAAAAGCTCTCCTAGGTGATTGATAACAATATGGAGTTTAAATCCGAAGAACCAGCCCATACTACTTTTGCCTCTTTTTAGCTAACTTTTAGAACACCTTATTTCGTCCTATTCTTTTATTTTTGAAAAAAAATCGATGTGGAATCAATAAATGATATGCCGGTGGTTTTACTCATAAGGCTTGTCAAGAAAAGAAACATCAAAAAAGCCATGTCTTTTTTGATGTTCACAAATCGGGAGTAAGACAACATTTTAGGAAAATAAGGTTTAAGATAGACTTCTGCAAACTGATAAAAGGCTTTAAAATTCCTAAAGCCAGAACTTTGGAAAAGCAAGATAGAGAGTGATAATTTCGCTGGGAGACATAGCACAAGAAAAACCTCCTTTATTTTTGGCAAACCAGTTCTGGATGCTGCTGTATGAGAGGGGTTAAAAAATCATCGACAAGAACATAAATTGATATAATATAATTAGAATTAGAATTAGAATTAGAATTAAACATCTTAGACCTCCTTGTATGTTTTTTTATAACTCTCAAGGTGTTTTTTCCTTGTAAGTTGCTTCTTCAAGACATCTTACAAAGAACTGAGATGTTTGTTTATATCAGCTAGCCTTTAGACCTGAAAAAAGTCGAAACTCGGGTTATTAGCTCTCAAAAAAATGAGAGTCTGTTCTTTGACAATTTAATAACTGTGGAAGACTTAGCATGTGCGTTTGGTGTTGCTCCTCGTACAATAAGAAACTGGGTTTCTTTAAGAGAAGTACCCTTTTGCCGTATTAGAGGCAAAACTTATTTTAGACGAAAGAGCATTGAAGCTTGGATTAACCGAAAGGAAAAACCATGTCGATAACTAAACGTAAAAGAAACAATAAAGCTTTCTATGTTGCTGAAATTTATCTCAACGGAAAGAGATTTAAAAGCAAGAGCTTTGAAAATAAATCAGATGCCTTTTTCTGAACAGTTACAAAAAATCATAAAAACACTTTTTTACGTTCAACTAACCTAGACTTTTGACATTTTTTCACGTTCGACTAAATTACAGGATCCTGGACGCAAAACTTAATTCAAGAAATTTTATGAATCAAGCTAATGAAGTCTTCATGAAATACAAGATTCTCAATCAAATGAAAACTCCTTCAACTATCAGACTCCAAACTCAATAGGAATGATGTCATCTCAAGTGAAATAACTTGATCTAAACTTCTTGTGTACAATAAAGCCAGAAAAAATCGCAATAACTCCAAGCAAATGGTAAAAAGCTATAAAATAAATTCTGTTGAGCTTCTGTACATTTTACTGTGGAGTGGTTACCTTAATTTTCATTCCAGGCATATGAGGATGCAAACCACACTTAACCTTTATATCTTTAACTTCTTCCACTTTAAGTTCAAACATTTGACCTGTTCTCAACACATCACTTCCTTCAAATTGAACATGAGAGTCAAGTGCAGGTACTACAGAGTGATGAATCCTATCTTTATTGACAAAAATCAGAACATCTCCTACTTCCGCCTGAATTTCTTCTGGCTGAAAAGAGAAACTCACAATATCGACTTGAACATCCTTTGAAAAAGCTTTTATAGAAACTAAAAGCAATCCTATTAACATTATTTTTTTCATTTTTTCCTCCTTTTTATTTTTAATTTTACTTATTTTAGATACTTTTTAAGATGATATCTTTATCCTTTTAACCCGATTTTCGACTTTTTTCAAGGCTAAAGTATATAAAAGTCAAAACTCGGGTCTTTTAATTAACAATTCCTCCTTTCTTTATTTTCTTTTTTCGGCTCCTCCCGGGAATCTGTGGGTTCCCGGGAGGAGCCGAAAATATCAATCTTTTTACGCTTCTCAAGGCTTTTTACCTCTGCTGTCTTTAAACACATCCCACACTGAGAACACTCTGAGGGAAAGACAGTCTCCTCACTGTTTGTATCTTTACTGTTATCAAGTCTAGAGCCCTTTTTTTGACTCCCACTAGCTTTCTTATTACGATTCCCTTGACGACTAAAATCTTGCGAAGGAGGAAGACCGCTGTTGCTGGAATTTTTTCGAACCTGTTTTTCTAAAAGCACAGCAATCAGAATGTTCACAACCTTAAAGAGAGATTCAAAAACCACAGAAATCTCAGTAGGCACAGAACCTTTCTTTGCAAACTTATCAAAGTCATACCATTTCCAAAAATTAATTCGACATTCTTTTAACGCATTGCATCCTGGCTTTTTGATAAAACTCTGTTAAATTTTTAGAGTGTCGAAAAAAGATTTAGTTACACAGATTCAAGGGTATAATTTTCTAGCTACTTACAAAGTAGAAAGAAGTGCCAACATCAAGATAAAACTCCAAGCTTTGCAGCATATGCAAGAAGGAAAATCGATTCAAGAAACAGCAGGTATGGTTTTGTATCACCGTCACAGTATCAAATCTTGGTTACAGTCTTTTTTTGTAGACTTTGATTACGAGGGATTGATAGATCGAGAAGGCAGAGGACGCAAGCCTCGTTTGCCAGTGACAGAAGAGGAGAGGTTCAAAATCAAGTTAGATGAAATTCAAGACAAAAGAGAGGGAGGAAGCATAGGAGCAAAGGAAATACAGAAACTTTTAGCAGATGAATTTGACTGTTGCTATTCTCTTTCTGGGGTTTATGTTTCTTTAGACCGCCTTAATATTGTATGGATCAGTGGTCGTTCTCTTCATCCTAAAAGTTCATTAAGAAGCTATGGAACAGTTTAAGGAACATTTTCCAGAAGAGGTGGAGAAAATAAAGGAAAAGATTCAGACTAATAAAATAGAGATTTGGTGGCAGGATGAATGCAGAATAAGCTCAGCAAGGTTCTTTGAGTAGGATTTGGGCAAGAAAAGGCACACGGCCTAGAGTTGTGAGGCAAAGACAATTTTTATCCACTTATATTTTTGGAGCAGTTTGTCCGGATAGAGATAAAGGCTGTGCTTGGATTTTACCGGAATGTAATTCAGGGATGATGCAAATTCACTTAGATGAGATATCTAAAAATATTCAAGAAAACTATCATGGAATTGTTTTAATGGACAGAGCCAGTTGGCATACCACAGAGACTTTGATAGTTCCTAAGAATTTATCCCTGATGCCTTTACCTCCTTATAGTCCAGAATTAAATCCCATGGAACAAGTCTGGCAACAATTACGAAGGATCAAATTATCGAATGCATGTTTTAAAAACTATGACCATATACTGAATACTTGTTGTGAGGCCTGGAATACTTTTTGCGATCAGGAGGGCAGGATTAAAAAATTATGCACTCGATCTTGGACAAAACAACAAGATGAATCAAGCTTGTAAATTAATTTGAACCTATAAATTAAATTGTGTAACTGATTTTTGTCATTTTAAATTTTAACCTCACTTTTTTACACTTATTTTAACCCATCAATCGATTTACACAACAAATAGATATACCTGAAATAAACTTATCTTATGAAAACTTAAACTCACCTTAAAAGAAGTTTTTTTAAAACCTCCTAACTGAAACTTTTCCTTAAGTCAATTTTAAAATTTTAAATTTGAACATGAAAATGTCGAATTAATTTCTGTAATTGGTATAACCAGCCTTTCAAAAAGGGCGGGTCATCCATATGAGTATAAAGAAAAAACATAAAAAAGCCAAAAGAAACTTATCTTTTCACACAAAACCTATGTCATAAGAAGGATTAAAAGGTTTTGAAAAATGTTTCTCTAAGAGATAGAATAAATTATGCTTAATACTCAAAATCCAGGTTTTACTCTGCAAAAACAAAGGCTGGAAGAAAAACTAAAAAACTTGACTTTTGTAGAGGTAAATGAGGCTCATCTTCTTCATAACTTAAGGATTTTAAAAAAAATGAGCTCTTCATCTTTCTTCTGTGCTATGGTCAAAGGGTATGGCTACGGTCATGGTCTTTTAGAAGTCGCACATCCCTTAGTTGAAGAAGGGGTATCAGCTCTAGGGGTGAGTTCTTTAGAAGAAGCCTTAATCCTTCGAAACCATCATATCCATAAAACGCCTATTTTACTTTTTAACAGTCTTCTTACAACTCCTATTGATTTATTAGAAAAATTTCATATCACTCCTGTTGTAGGAAGTTTTTATGAACTAGAATGTCTCCAAAAAAATCTTTCTCAAAAACATTTTTCTGTACATATCAACATGAATACAGGCATGCAACGTCTTGAATTTTCTGCAAAAGAAAAAACTCTAAACAAAATTAAAACGTTTTTTCAGAAACCTTCCTGTAAACTTCATTTTGAAGGGTTTTCAACACATTCCTGTTATGCCGAAGATTTAGGAACTAAAAGAGGGCAGACTCTAGGCCAATTAGAAACATTTTTAGAAGTAAAAGATTTTTTCCAAAAAGATCTTAAAGTCCATGCTTTACGGACAGCTTCCCTCTTAGGACTTCATTTCCTAAAAAAGCATCACCTTTTAAGATCATTGGGGGTCCGTATAGGAGGAGGCTTGTACGGTATAGGAAGTGCGTCTTTTTTTAAAAATCCTTCTCTTTCTCAAAGCATAAAAAACCTTTCTCTAAAGCCTGTACTCACACTAAAATCCCATGTGATTTTATACCATAAAGTCCCTTGCGGAAAGACTTTATCTTATAGTCATTCTTGGAAGGCAAAAAGAGATTCTCTTGTAGGGGTTGTACCTTTCGGCTACGCTCATGGGTTTTTAAGGCCTTTTTCACAAAAACTTTCCTATGAAGCTGTTTTTAAAGGCAAGCGAGTTAAACTGATAGGAAATGTAAATATGGACTTTTCTTTTTTTGATTTCACAGACATAGGAGAAGAACATTGTAAAGTTGGTGAAGAGATCCTTCTTTTAGGTACTCACTTACCTGTAGAGGAGGTAGCTGAAAAACTGGGAACCATCCCCTATGACATACTCGTACAAATTCAGCAGACTGTACCAAGAAGAACAATTCTTTGATAGCCTAAAGCTCTATGCAGAAAGTCCTTGTGTATGTACCTGAGGAGATAGGTCGAAAAATACAAAGTCTCATTCAAGAATCAGGAGGACTTTGTCTTTTCTTTGTTGATAGTGTTAAAACCATTTTTGCAAAGCCCTCTCGTTTTAAGGAAATTCTTTATCAATTAGAATTTATTGGAAACCAATCTTTCGGAATCATTTCTCTTGTTTCCTGTTTTACGGGGATGGCCTTAGCTTACCAAATTTACATAGGTTTTTCACTTGTGAATGCTTCCAGTCTGGTAGGGCCTACTGTGGCCTTAGGTATTTTTAAAGAACTTGCTCCTGTACTCACAGGACTTGTGGTTTCTTCACGTGCGGGAGGTTCTATGGCAGCACAATTAGGCGCTATGAAAGTTTCTGAACAAATTGATGCTCTAGAGGTTATGAGTGTCAATCCCAAACAGTATCTTGTTATGCCTCGTCTTGTAGCTTCTTTTTTATCACTTCCCATTCTTTGTGCTCTTTTTGATGTACTAGCTATCTTTGCAGCTCAAATTTTGAGTACAACTCTTTTAGGCTTAGATGAAGCCATTTTTTGGATTAGAATTCAAGACTGGGTCCAAAAAAAAGATATTATAGAAGGTCTTATCAAAGCAAGCCTTTTTGGTTTAACCTTTTGTCTTATTTGCTGCAAAAGAGGCTTGGATGCTGTAGGAGGTGCAAAAGCTGTAGGGGAGGCCACTAACAAGGGAGTTGTCTATAGCATGGTTGTGATCATTATTCTAAACTTTTTTATTTCTAATATTTTTCGCTTTATCACACAACTTCTAAATTATTAAAGGAACTCAATGTTTGTATGAAGCCTATCATTTCCATAAAAAACCTTAAGAAAACTTTTGATAACAAAACTTATGTTTTAAAGGATGTAAACTTAGACATTGAAGAGAATAAGATCACATCTATCATTGGTTTTAGCGGGACGGGAAAAAGTGTTCTTATAAAGCATATTTTAGGTCTTCTTGTTCCTACTTCAGGATCCATTGAAGTATTAGGAGAAAAGCTTCAAGATGTTTCAAAAGAAAAAATGATTGCCATAAGACATTTTTTTGGCATGCTTTTTCAAAATTCAGCTCTTTTTGACAGTATGAGTACTCTTGAAAATGTCTGCTTTCCTCTTAAGGAACATCGTTTATCTTTAAGTCAAAAAGAAATTGTTAAGCAAGCTCAGCATAAGCTGGGCCAAGTAGGAATTAGTGCAGAGCACTATAATAAACTTCCCGCAAGTCTCAGTGGCGGTATGAAAAAACGAGTGGCTTTAGCTCGCGCTTTAGCTTTAAACCCTAAAATTCTTATCTATGACGAGCCTACAACGGGTTTAGATCCTGTTTTGACGGAGATTGTCGATGAATTGATTCTCAAAACCCACAAAGACACCCATTGCACAACCATCATTGTCTCCCATGACCTATACTCAGCCTTTCGTTTTAGTGATAATATAACTATGCTCAATGAAGGTAGGGTTTTGCTTTCTGGGACACCAGAAGAATTTTACAAGACCGATTTATCTTTAGTAAGGAAGTTTTTAGAAAAGGGGTTGAAGATTGAATAGTTTAGAATGGAAAGTAGGCATTTTATTTTTAACAGGAGCCATGATGGCGGGGATCTTGTCTTTAAAAGTTTCTCAACGTATTTCTTTTAAAGGCTCTCACAGTTATTGGTTTCTCATTGAAGATGCGAGTGGATTAGTGCCTGAAGGTCTAGTAAGAACAGCAGGCATTCCTGTTGGTAAGATAACAGATATCTCTTTAGAGAAAAATCAAGCTAAAGTGACATTCAGTCTTGACTCTTATGTGAAGGTCTCAAAGGACAGCTTTGTTGAAGTCAAATCCAATGGTATCTTAGGAGATCGTCATGTAGAGGTTGTTTTGGTGGTAAACTCCCCCCCTCTTCCTGAAAACTCTCAGATTAAAGTTCGTAGTTATCAAAGTCTTTCCATGGAAGGAGCTCTTCAAGAACTTAGTAAAAGTTTGTCTGGTTTTTCTAAACTTGCAGACACTTTAATTAGGGCTGTAGAGCATGATAATGCGACCGTATTGGGACGATTTCTTTTAAATTTAGAAGAGTTGTCTGAAAATCTTAATAAAGTGGTGGATAAGAATTCTGAAAAAATTGATTCTGTGATTGATAATTTACAAATTGTTACAGAGTCTTTACGTAGCTTTTTAAATAACAAGAATGTGGCTAAATTTCAGACAGGATTGGATTCTGCAACAAGCAGTTTAGAGAACATTGACAATTCTTTAAAAAATTTAGAGGAGTTTACGGAAAAAATTAACGAGGGAGATGGCACTATATCTCGTTTGGTCAACGAAGGAGAAACAGCTGATAAAATCAACACAACTCTTGATCAAGTGAATACTTTTTTAGGGGGCGGGAGTCAGTTCTATGTTCATTTAGATTTTCATACGGAGTATTTATCAAATGAAAGTGCTTTTAAATCCTATGCAGGAATCACACTTCAACCTGGTTTGGATAGACAGTATGAAATTCACCTTATCAAAGACTCAAGAGGTTCAGCAGAAACAAAACAAACCCTTAGAAGAGATGAAAACGGTGAAATCTCAAGAGAGGTAGAAACTGTCATAGAAGATAAATTAAAATTTAGCGTTCTACTTGCAAAAAACTTTTACAACCTCTCTCTTAAAGGAGGAATGATTGAAAATCAAACAGGAATGGCCATGGATCTTCATCTTTTTAACAACAAGGCTCTCTTTGCCATAGAAGCTTTCGGTATCCCTAACTTGAATGTCAAATCCTTTCTCAAATACTCCCCTTTCAAAGGCATTTATGTGATGGGTGGAATGGAGTTTTTTGAAAGAAAGTCAAATAGTCCTTTCATAGGCTTCGGCATCATTTTGCAAAACGAAGACTGGAAATTTTTTAGTTCAAAGGTTTCTTTTTAGATGAACGAAGTAAATACATTCAAGAGAGCTTTAGTTAGCGTTTCTTTAAAAGACCATCTAGATGTGTTTTTAAAACCTTTTTATGACAAAGGCATGGAAATTATAGCCACACAAGGAAGCTTTCAATTTTTAAAATCCAAAGGCTTCAAGGTTACTCAAGTTGAAGAGATCACAGATTTTCCAGAGGTTTTAGGAGGAAGATTGAAAACACTTCATCCCCATATTCATGCTGGCTTGCTTTCCAGAGAGGGATACGAAGAGGATGAAGCTTTTTTAAAGCAAAAAAATCTGAAGAAATTTGATCTTGTAGTTGTCAATCTTTATCCCTTTGAGGAAACTTTAAAAAAAACTAAACACGAAAGTCAGCTTATTGAAAATATTGATATAGGGGGAGCGACTCTTTTAAGAGCTGCTGCTAAAAACTACGAACGTATTACAGTTGTTTGTGATTATAGAGATTATAAAAGAATTAAAAGAAAACCTAATCTGAAAGAACGTAAAAAACTTTCAGTAAAAGTTTTTCAAAAACTATCTCATTATGACAAAGCTATTTCCAACTATTTAAAAAGTGAGAAGAACTCTGAAGTGAACTTACATTTTGAAGAGATTAGAGAACTTCGCTATGGAGAAAATCCTGGACAAAAAGCTTTATGGCTTAAAAAACAAAATATCTCACAAGGTCTCCACAAAGCAGAACTTCTTCAAGGAAAGCCGCTTAGTTATAACAACTTGCTTGATCTGAATGCCGCTATCTTAACTTTAAGGGAATTTCTTTATAGCCATGGTTGCGTGGTTGTAAAACACCTCAATCCTTGTGGAATAGCTATAGGAGATACTCTTGAAAAAGCTAGCCAAAAAGCTTTTCAAGCCGATCCTGTAAGTGCCTTTGGTGGGGTTGTTGCTTTGAATGGAGAAATTTCTGTTCCTATAGCTCGACAACTGAATTCTTTATTCTTAGAATGTATTATAGCACCTCATATCTTTGATGAGGCGAAGGTTTTTTTAGCTCAAAAGAAAAATCTTCGAGTTTTAGAATGGAAGGGTTTAATGGAAAAACCAGTTAAGGAGATGGAATTTCGTTCTATTGAAGGAGGAGCTTTGTTACAAAGTTCTATCAAGTCTATTGATTGGGATGATACAACATTTGAACTCATAGGTGAGTGGGAAAAAATCCCCTCCCTGTTGACAAAATCCCTAAAAAATGATCTTCTTTTGGCATTAAAAGTCTGTGCTCATTTAAAGAGCAATGCCATAAGTCTTGTTTCTCAAGGACAAACTGTAGGTCTGGGTATGGGACAAGTCAATCGTGTTGATTCGGTCCGCCAAGCTATCTTGAGAAAAAACTCACTCCATCCTAATCTCAAAACTCCTGTTGTTCTAGCTAGTGATGGATTTTTCCCTTTTACTGATTCTTTAGAACTCGCTTTAAAAGAAAATATAATGTACATTATTCAACCAGGTGGATCTTTAAAAGACTCTAAAGTAAAGAGCTTTATTAGAGCTAAAAAAATGAATATGATTTTAACTAAAAAAAGGTATTTCCTTCATTAATACGGAGATTTTGTGTCTAAAGAACATCACATCAACCCTACTCATCGTATATGGCTTATAAAACAAAACAGGCATATTTTAGGTCCTTTTTCCACTAAAGAGTTGATTGAGAAGATAAAGTCAGAAGAGCTTAGAATTTCTGATGAAGCTAATCTTCCTATGAAGTTTTGGAAGCCCATTTATACATGGACTGAATTGTTTTCTGCCTTAAAAGAAGTACGGGAAGGAGACAAAGATTTTACCAAAACTATACAAATCAAATCGAAAATTGATGAAACAAAAATTACAAAGACACCTAAAAACATAGAAGGAAACACTAGTTCCAGTGAAACTCTAGTTAAAATGGTTTCCGATGAAGAAATATTAAAAGAAACAACTCAAACTCAAGACATTCTTGACAACATCAAACAAGATCAGACAGAAAAAGTTCGCAAAGCCCCACCTCCTTCCGATCAAGAAGAAACTTTAGAAGGCAATACCTTTGATTTTGAAGGATCTGATGAATCAGTTAAAGAAATAAAAAAAAGTTTGACTTGGCTTTTTTCTCTAAGTGCTGTTATAGTAGCATGTACACTTGTTTTTGTCCTTTATTATCAAGGTTTTGAAAAGCCTAAAACTAAAAAAGCTAACATGAAAAATCACAAACAGCTTGCACTAACTTATTGGAAAAAAGGAGATCTTAAAAATTCTCTACAACATTTCAATGAGGCCTATAGAGGGACTGAAAAAGTTGATGAATTTTCTTTAATTTACGCTGGACTTCTTGCTTATAATGACCAAACAACTAAAGCTCGTACTTTATTTGAAAAAATCTCTAAACAGCAAGAAGGCAAAAAAAATCTTGCTCTCAATGGCCTAGGTTTATCCTATCTTTACGATGGACAAAAAGATAAAGCTCTTCCTTACTTTAAAGAGGCTCTTAGTGAAAAAAAAGATTTTTCCTCCTATGTGAACTCAGGCATCATTTATTTACAAAATAGAAAGTATAATGAAATTTTTGGTTTTTTTCAAAAAGCAGAAAAAATCAACAAACCATCCCGTCTGTTAGAATTTTTAAATGGAATGACTTATTTCTTATTAGCTAAAGAATTTAAGGATCTCACTTATTTCAATCAAAGTCTTATCTTTTTCGAATCTCTTATAGAAACTCCGGGTCGTTTTTACCAAGAAGCTTTATTCTTCTCAGCACTCATTTATGAAAGTACTAACCAAAACTCAAGATTACCTCAGGTCATTTTAAAAATTCTCGACACAGATCCTGAAATTACTGAACATTACCGCCCTAACCTCAATGTGTTTCAAAAGTTTTATTCATGGAGAACATATTTTAATTCCTGTAAAGCTTTATCGAAAAAAATAAGTAAAGCCTTTTTAAAAGACACTTTCTTTGCTTTCTGTCATTTCAAAGTAGGAAATTTTCAAGATGCTAAAAAACTTTTCGAAAATTTAGTAGCTGAGCATCCTCACAACCCTCTTGGAAAAGCTCTCTATTCCTATGTTCTTAAAAAACAAAATCTTAACTTAGATGCCAGCGTGGTTTTAGGAGGAGCCTCAGATGAGAACCGAACGCATAAGAGCAAACTCCCTCATCTTTTCCAAGGTAATTTTTGTTATGAAAATAAAGACTATGATTGTGCGTTAAAACAATTTGAAAAACTTTTTTATGATCTTTCTTCTCTTGAACCTCCTGTCATCTCAGGATTAGCCTACACTTACTGGAAGCTAAAAAATCAAGCCAAAGCTAAAGCTTTTTTGGAAAAGGGTCTTAATTTTTACCCCGAATACATACCTTTACTTAGCTTGAAAGAAACTCTCAAATGAAATCTCTTATTGAATTTCTAAAGGCTTATAGAACCCATGATCCTTCAGTTCATTCCTTACTAGAAATCCTCATTCTCTATCCTGGCCCTAAGGCTATTTTTTTCTACAGAATGAGCCATGTTTTTTGGAGAATGAATTTTTTTTTCTTAGCACGATGGATTAGTGAAGCAGGGCGTTTTCTTACAGGAATTGAAATCCATCCGGGAGCACAGATAGGAAAACGACTTGTCATCGATCATGGAATGGGTGTTGTTATTGGAGAAACAACTCAAATCGGTGATGATTGTTTGATTTTTCATGGTACAACCTTAGGAGGGAGGCATAAAAAACCTGTAAAAAGGCATCCCACTATTGAGGATCGTTGTTTGTTGGGAGCGGGTTGCAAAATTTTAGGTCCCATTACAATAGGGCATGACTCAAGAATTGGTGCTAATACTGTTGTGGTTAAAAGTATAAAACCCCATAGCACTATCATTGGAGCTAAGCCCATCCCTTTAAACTCCTCTAAGGAAAGGTGACTATGAGCTTTTGTATTGTTTCCCTTCCCATAAAACCTCCAAAAGATCTTTCCTTTTATGTTCGTAAAACGCTTTGGTCAGAAGATTTAATCATAGGAGGAAAGCTTACAGTTTTAAGACAATTTTTAACATCTCAAAAATTAACTTTTAAAACAAAATTTTTAGAAATTCTTAATAAATGGATCTTAAAAAGGATATAGATATTTTCATTAAAGTGTGTAAAGCTAAAAAATTAGGTTTGGGTTCTAACAAAAGAAGTCTGGGCTTTTGTAATTACGAAACTTCTCTGATATTTCTCTTTAAAGAGAATAGAACTTTTTCATATGCTTTTTTCGCTTTTTCGTGTTTCATGTGTTTTTTAGAAGTTAGTACCTTAAATATTGATAGGTTTTTTTCTCAAGGCTTCCTATCACATAAAGTAAACTTTCTTCAGAAAAGGCTAAAAGATATTGAAAAATTAAACCAAGTCAAAAGAAAATTTGTTCCTTTAATGTCAGAGAAAGAATTATGGACATGAAGTGGAGAATTTTATCATCTGAAATTCTTGTACAACTTAAACAGTTTTCTTTTAAAAAGGAAGTTTGTGAACTTCCTAACAAGAAAAAAATGCCAGGCTACTATATCTTAGATTTTAAAAATCCTTGGGTTCATGTTATAGCACTTACTTCTGAAAACAAAGTAATTCTTATTGAACAATACCGCCATGGTGCAAGAAATAGTTTTTTAGAACTTCCTGGTGGTAGTGCTGAAATTCAGAAAGAAAATTGCTATCAATCGGCTTTAAGAGAACTAGAGGAAGAAACAGGTTACAGCACTAATGATATGAAAGAAATAGGATCTTATTACCCCAATCCTGCTTTACAACCTAATAAAGTTCATGTATTTTTAGCTAAAAATTGCAAGCTAGTAGGAAAACAAAAATTAGATTCCTTTGAAGATATTTCTATAAAGTTAGTTGATATAGAAAGTTTATTTTGTCTTTTTGATAAAATGGACTCTCATGGGCTTATGTTATCCTCTCTTTACTTAGCAAAAGCTCATTTGTGAAGCTAAGAAATACGCCTCCTCAAAAGAATCTGTGGGTTCCCGGAGGTTCTGGCAGTTTTCCAAGGTTATGATATAAGGCGATTTTTATAGCTTTAGAGGTTCTAAAGCCGTAAGATTTTCTCATAGTGAGTTTTACTTTGTTGTTTAAACCCTCTACAATCCCTGAGGAGAAGGTTTTTTTAGCCTTGAAGTAATTAAGAATAAGTAGCTTATGTCTTCGTATGGTTTTTGCTTCTCTTTTCATAGGTTCAATTTTTGAAAGCATGACTCGTTTCGTCCAACTGTCTATAAATTTACCAGCCCAAGTTGGTGAAACATAGGTCCATAACTGTCGGAAGTCTTCTTTTAAAAAATAACAGCGGATACTTTTTAAATTGTACTGTATTAAATGCCTTAATTTTACTTTTTCATAAGATTTTAAATTTTCTGCATTTTTTAACAAGGGCCATCTAGCTTTTGTTAAAAGGGGTTCATACCCGTCTTCTTTCATTTTTTTGTGTTCTGAAGCTCTCACTTCGTCTAAAGCCTTATTGAGTCTTGCTACGATATGAAACCGATCTAATATGTGTAAAGCTCCACTTGCCCTCTCCTTTATGACTTTTAAATAAGGCTTCCACATATCAGAACACACAAACTGTATATCTTTTGACTTCTCTCCTAGTAAATCAAAGAATTTTCTAAAACTCTTTTCTGTTCTTTTTTCTCCTATCCATAGCAAACGAACACTTTCTTTGCTTATTTCATAGACTAAGGTGAGATACTGATGGTTCTTTTTCCATTGTATTTCATCTACACCTATAGCTTGTATTCCCTTTAAAACCCTTTGTTTTAAACCATATTCTACGACCCATTCTACCGAAGCATAGACCTGATTCCAACTGACATGAAACTTACAAGAAACCTCTTTCCAAGACAGGTGACGACACCAGTCAGCTAAGTACTTCATGTAAAAAATTGTTAGGTTTTTCTTCCCATCTGCCCAAGGTAAATACTCAACTTTTACTCCACAGCAAGAACAATTAACTCTTCTTACAAAATAAACAAAAAACACCCTGTAACTTAAAATAGGAAGGGATTCAAAGTCCCGTGATGATTTACTGCTGTCATACACTGAACAGGGCTTCTTACAAACACTACAAAAAGCTTGGCCATTTTTACGAGCCTTAATAGGAACATTAATTGACTTTCTATCTTTTGAAAAATAAATGTCTCCGTATACAAAAGACTTCCATCTTAAACAATCATTTAGTATAGTCTTCAAAAGCATCTCTTCCCTCCTTTTTTTTTTTTTTGAATAACATTTTAAGGCATCTGGGAAGTAGGTGCTTCTTTTTTAAAATTTTAATGTAACACAGCAAATAAAAGCAAATAAAATGAATGTTTTTGAGTTCAATCACCGGAGGTGATAGAGGCCAGTAAGGGCCTCAAAGAACTCAAAAATACAAGATAGAATGTCTTACTCTTACTTTGATTAATATGAGCTCTTTTGGGGGATTTCTACTACTTTTCACCCACAGATTCCCGGGAGGAGCCAGAAATACATACAGTGCTTCCGTTTAAGTTTTCCGTTTTTTTAACTTACAGAACTGCTCATTCATTAAAATGATTGAGCATTGCTTCTTATAAAGAGTTTGCCTTTTTTATAAAGACCAACTTTATTAAAGTTTAAACTATGGTTAATTATATAATTTTCAAGATTTAAAGAGTTTTACATCTTTTAGAAGGCTTTCTAAAACTTGAGTGAGTTTTTTCCTTGATTCATCTGTTCTGTGAGAGACTTCAGTTTTTTTAGTTATACTGGTTGTTTCAGGAGAGGAGACTTGTCTAGGAGTTGTGAAGGTTTGTGGTTTTTCATCAAGAGTTTTCATATAATTATAAAGTAAGCGTCTAAAGTTTTTTTCAAAATTTATTTTGACTTTTTTAAGGTGTAGAAACTCTTTTTGGTATCTTTGAAATTCTTTTTCGCTTTCTTCTAAGATCATTTTGGATTTTTTTCTTGCACTTTCCATGGTTTCTTGAGCCTTTTTGTAAGCTTCTTGTTTAATCCTTTCTGCCATTTCCGTAGCGTTTGTGATAGCCTTCTGTAGAATTTCATCCTTTTTTGAAAAATCTTGAACTAGATGTTCTTTTTCTTTAAGAGTTTTCGCTAGAGAATTTCTTTCTCGTACCATCTGCTCCATATCCTGAGAGATTTGTTTTAGAAATTGATTAACTTCCTCAGGGTCATAGCCCATCATTTTCTTTTGAAAAATTTTATGTCGAATCTTTAGTGAATTGTTCATGATTTTTCTCCTTACTTTAAAAGTCTAGCTTTTTGTAATGGTTTTGTGTAGCAACAGCTTGTCTTTTCCAAGACCTTTGTTATAGTTTTGATGTGGATTTGATTCATAATCTCAAGCTTTATAGGTTAAACGAGAAAGAGTATTATAAAATTTGTAAGATTTTAGGAAGGTCTCCTCGTGGAATTGAATGGGCTATTTTTTCAGCCTTGTGGAGTGAGCATTGTAGTTACAAGAGTTCTGCTCAGTATTTGAAGAAGTTTAAAAGCACTTCAGCACATATTATAGAGTCTATGGGAGAGAATGCTGGAGTTATCGATATAGGGCTGGGAGAGAGGATTGCCTTTAAAATGGAAAGCCATAACCATCCTAGTTTTATCAGTCCCTATGAAGGAGCTTCTACAGGGGTAGGAGGGATTTTAAGAGATATTTTCACTATGGGAGCTTATCCTGTAGCCCTTGCAAATTACCTTTGTTTTGGTGATCTAAAAGCTTGTCGTATGAAAACTTTAGTAGAGTCTGTGGTTGAGGGTATTGGAGGTTATGGTAATTGCGTAGGAGTCCCTATGCTCACAGGACAAACAGAATTTGATTCTTGTTATAACCAGAACATTTTAGTTAACGCTATGGCTGTAGGTCTTTTTAGAAAAAACGATGTCATCAGTCGTTCTCAAGCTCAAGGTATAGGGAATTTAGTGGTGTATGTGGGAGCAAAAACAGGTAGAGACGGTATTCATGGAGCCAGCATGGCAAGTGCTTCTTTTGAAAATCAAGAGGCTGGTTTAAAGCAAAAAACAACAGTACAAATAGGAGATCCTTTTTTAGGAAAACTTCTTATAGAAAGCTGTTATGAAGTGATTCAAAAAGGACTCGTAGTAGCTATTCAAGATATGGGAGCTGCGGGATTGACAAGTTCTAGTTTTGAAATGTCAGCAAAAGGTCATGTGGGTTTAAATTTGTATTTAGATAAAGTCCCTATAAGGGACAGTTCTTTAAAACCGGAAGATATACTTTTATCAGAAAGTCAGGAAAGGATGCTTCTGATTTGTAAGAAAGAATTTTTAAAAGAAATTGAAACTGTCTTCCAGAAATGGAATTTGGATGCAGTTGTTATAGGAGAGGTGAAGGAAAAGAAAACTGTAGATATTTTTTGGAAAAATAAAAAACTCACCTCCTTAAACCCTCATGTCATTGTGGAAAATTCTCCCCATGAAAATAGGCCCTATGATGAGTGGCGTGCTAGAAATCGTGTGGATTGTTTTTCAAACCAAGAGAGTCTGGATTTTAAAAAGGAACTTTTGAATCTTTTAGTACTGCAAGAGAGTTGTTCTCGTTTATGGATTTATGAGCAATATGACAAAAGAGTAGGGGGTCGCACAGCTCAAGCTTGCTCTGAGACCATAGGTTCTTTTTATTTAGGTAAGCACCGCTTTTTAGGTATCGCTCTAGGATGCAGGCCTTATCTTATGTCTTCTGATGCCTATGAAGGGGCTAAAGATGCTTTTTTATTCCCTGCTCTTAGTCTTTGTACAAAAGGGTTCCAACCTCTTGCAGCAACAGATTGTCTTAATTTTGGTAATCCTGAAAAAAAGGAGGTAATGACAGAGTTTATAGCTTCTGTGGAGGCTTTATCAGAGACATCGAAAGCTTTAGATATTCCTGTTGTGAGTGGAAATGTGAGTTTTTATAATGAAACAGAAGGTCAAAACATCATACCAACTCCTGCTACAGGGCTTGTGGGATTAAAAATAAATTCTAATTCGGTTAAGGGTTCTTTTTTTGTGAGTTCTCAGTCTTATATCTTTCTTACTCGTGTTTTTTTAGGACTGTCTAGTACAGGGTTATGGGAGTACGTAAGAACAAAGAGAATGCAACTCAAAGGTTCTACTATAGAGCTAAGAAAAGATGTTTTAGAAATTTTAAAAAAAACAGCTTGTAGAAAAGAGGTTCTTTCCTCTCGTCTAGTTGGCAGAGGAGGTTTAGCTTATCATCTTGTTTTAATGAGCTTTCAAAATGAGATTGGATTTCAAGTTAGAGGAGATAAGCTATCTTTAAAGCCAGAGGAATGGTTTTATGAAAATTACTATGATGTTTTATGGGAGAGTTCATCTTGTGATTTTCAGGTAGAGGGCTTTGAAACTTATAAAATAGGTATAACAAGAAAAGATAAAAAAGTTTTTTTCGATAACTTTGAATTTTTCGATTTAGTAAACCTCAAACAGTTCTATAGAAGAAGGTTTTTTAAATTGTAATAGACGTTATATAGTGCTTCCGTTTAGGTTTTCAGTTTCCTAAGATAGAGAAGTTATCAGTTATCAAAGTTTCTAATTTAGATCTGTGTTTTCGTATTCCTCTAAAAATTGACTTAAACTTCCCTTGAAATCGTCATAGTTTTCATAATATCGATTCGCTGTGACCTCTTTTTTCATAAACTTCCAAAGCCTTTCTATAGGATTTAAATTCGGTGAGTACGGAGGAAGATAAACAAGTTTTATATTCAACTCTTTCGCGAACTTCTTGACAGACTTCGATCTATTGTATCCGGCCCCATCTAAGATAAGATGAATCTCTTTTTCATCGGAATACTTCTTAATGAATATGATAGAGCATATCACATAGAAAAACTTCGTTAACTGTCTTATAACTCCTGACTACCGTCTTCAAACTATTGATCTCAATAGCTCCACAAACATTCACTCTTTTTCTCCAGCCTGAATTGGTCTTCACTTCAAACTTCTTACCCTCTCTTATCCAACCATATGAAATCGTAGGGCCCCACTCAGGATGTGTGGAATCAGCAAAGTAAACAGGACTGTCTTTCTTCTTAATTCTCTTGTATTTACGCACAAACTTTTTCTGCTCTTCTCTCTTTGCCTTACCCGGTATCGCTATGGCTTTTTTATAAGAAAAACCAAGGCGATGGAGAAGATCAATTACACCACTTGTTAAAGTACGTAACACCAAAATTCTCCTCAATGAATTGGATGACAGACTGTGATGATGGAAAAATTCTTTTCTCTAATTCCTTTAAAAGCATTTTCTCCTCTTTCTTAGTTAAAAAGGACCTTTTAGGGTTGTAATTGTCGTTGATTAAGCACTCTATCCCACCTTTGTTATAACGATCTCTACAGGCTCTTATCGTGCCCTCATCAATGAAAAGAAAACGGGAAATATCTTTACACAACTTACCTTTATCTAAATGGAGAATTGTCATAATCCTTTTTCCGTACCTAAGATTTCTTTCTAGAGATAGTTCATAGAGTAAATCTTTTCGCTCTTTTTTTGATAGAAACCCTGACATATGAAACTATTTTTAAAAATAAATGACTTTTTATCAAGGCCTTAGAATAAAAACTAGACTTCAACTCAAAAAAAAACGGAAAACCTAAGCGGAAGCACTATAGGCATAGGAGCTTTTAGTGAAATTTCAACAATTTACTAGAATTTTTCTGAACAGTTACGAAAATTATTCATACATTGTTAACTTAAAAAAACATTTTTCAAGTTAACAATGTGTGAATTTTTAAATGTGTTTGGTGTTACAGTAAACGGATGATTTAAAAAATGCTTTAGTTGTGCTCTCTAAAAAGAAAAAAGGCTGAAACCAAATTCCAGCCTCTCTTTTTAAGTGTGATAGTTATGTTGTTTTAATCTTCCCAAGAGTTAACACCGTAAACATCAGAGGTTTGACCGTTGTCATCTGTAAATTGAACAATATAAGTACCTCTAAAAACAGAAACAAAATTCTCTTCTTTTTTTACATCATTAAGTGTGTGACTAACAGCCTGTCGTCCCCTTGAAAACCAGAAAAAACTAGAGTTTTCACCATCAAAAGAAAAATATGGAACTTCATAACTTCCATCTTCATTAAATCTTATAGTTTTAGCATATTCATCAAGGTTTTTTGATGCGTTATATTTACACATAGTTTTTGTATCAGGACTGTACTTCCCATATAAATTACAAAATCTATCAACTCTTTTATTACCAGGATTTGTATAAAAATCTCTGATCATCAAATCTTGCATTTTCTTGTTAGTAAAATCCCAATAAAGAGAGTACTTTTGACCTTGAGGATTGATCTTAATTTTGTCAAGATCGATATCAATTAGAGTTTTTTCCTTCACTTCAATAAATTGAGTTGTGCCACTATATATTAACTGATAAAGCCCTTTTTTAAGATACACCTCTTCGTTTAATTTTTTTACTGTTAATTGATAGCAACTATATTTTTTGGGAACCTCGAGAGTTCCTTCGCAGGCAAAGATAGCATATTCAGAATCTTGCCCTTCTCCTGGAACCCCATTAACCCTTAAAATCCCTTTTTTAGGGGGAGTTATTGAAGTTACTGCTAAGGGTGAAGCCTCCAGAAAGTGATGTGATTGTTCTAGTGAAGCTTGTAAAGTTAAGCTCTGAACTTCTTTTTTTGCGACGTCTCCATAAGAAAGTCCTCCTAAAGACATCAAAAATAAAAATGTTAGTATTAGTTTTTTCATAACGTAAAATTCCTCCTTTTCTAATGTTTTTTCGTTATTTTGTTTCTTAAGTCCTATTTTCTAACCTAATAATAAAGGGAAAGACTCTTATCCTTTGTTAAAAGCATACCTTGTATGAAAAAAAAAAAGAAGAGATAACTTTTTGCGTTATGATTCTTCTTTAGGGGTGGTAAAGGGTTTGCCTCCTCAAAAGAATCTGTGGGTTCCCGGAGGTTCTGGCAGTTTTCCAAGGTTATGATATAAGGCGATTTTTATAGCTTTAGAGGTTCTAAAGCCGTAAGATTTTCTCATAGTGAGTTTTACTTTGTTGTTTAAACCCTCTACAATCCCTGAGGAGAAGGCTTTTTTAGCCTTGAAGTAATACCAATTACAGAAATTAATTCGACATTTTCATGTTCAAATTTAAAATTTTAAAATTGACTTAAGGAAAAGTTTCAGTTAGGAGGTTTTAAAAAAACTTCTTTTAAGGTGAGTTTAAGTTTTCATAAGATAAGTTTATTTCAGGTATATCTATTTGTTGTGTAAATCGATTGATGGGTTAAAATAAGTGTAAAAAAGTGAGGGTAAAATTTAAAATGACAAAAATCAGTTACACAATTTAATTTAATTTAATTTATAGGTTCAAATTAATTTACAAGCTTGATTCATCTTGTTGTTTTGTCCAAGATCGAGTGCATAATTTTTTAATCCTGCCCTCCTGATCGCAAAAAGTATTCCAGGCCTCACAACAAGTATTCAGTATATGCCTAAATTCGAGATAAATTTTACTCACTAGGATTTTCCATTTTAGGTCACCTCAAAGAAACTCCATTTCTATAGGGGAAATACAGGAATTTTCAATCCAAAGAAAAATAAGCCTTGACTTTTCTTAGGTTTATAGTGAGTATTATACTCACTAGGAGGTGTTCATGAGCTTTATTAGAAGATACAAAAAGGGTAGTGTCGTTTATCTTGCAGAAGTAGAAAATCGATGGGTTAAAGGTAAAGTTGTTCAGAAATACATCCGTCATATTGGAAAAGAAGTTAATAAAGAGGCTGTCATTTCTCTTTCATCAAAAGATATTCAAATGGATGGTGTAAAAATCTATGGTCCCTTGCTTGCCTTTCACAGCATTGCAAAAAAAATAAATCTTCCAGAAATTTTAGGGGAATACTCCAACGAAATACTAAGCATGACTTACGCTCACTGTATAAATTATAAAAGCTTACGGAATATGCCAAAATGGTATGAAAGAACTGATTTAAATTTGCTTCTAAACTTAGATTCTTTGACAGAAAGTCGATTGGTTTCTGCAATGGACAGTATTAACGATGAGAAAATAGAAGCTTATCAGAAAACCATCTTTAATAAGGTCAAGAGAACATATAAATTAGATACCAAAGGTCTAGTTTATGACACTACAAACACTTATTTTCATGGAAAGGCCTGCTCAATGGGAAAACAAGGAAGAAGTAAGGATGGTCAAAGACAAAATGATCTTATTCAAATAGCTTTGGTGACAACACAAAATGAAGGAGTTCCTGTATTTCACAAAACATTTGATGGAAATATTCATAACACAAGAACTCTTTCATGCGTTCTAGAGTATTTACGAAAAAGTCAAATTCGTCCTCAACTGTTTGTTTATGATCGGGGTGTAGTTTCTAAAAAAAATCTGATGTCCTCTAGGGAAATAGGCTTAAATACCTTATGTGGCTTGCCCATTCGAGAGAAAGAAAAGGCTATTATAAGAAAGTTTTCAAATAAAAAATTCCTGGACAACATATCAAGCATAGTCCGAGTCAATAAGAGTAGTTTTTATGTGGGAGGAGTTACTTATAAATTAGCTTCAATTAGTGGAAAATTGGTAATTTGTTATAATGCATTAAAAAAATTAGAGGAAACAGAATCAAGAAGATTGGGCCTTCTTGAGGCTCAAGAATTAAGAAAAAAAGGGAAAAAGATAAACGAACGTTTTGAAAGATATTTAACAGCCACTGGCAGAATCAGGACAGAGCTTTTAAAAAGAGAGGAAGAGTTGGATGGATTTTTTTGTCTTTTCTGCACAAAGAAATCCATTTCAGAAAAGGAAATGGTAAGGATTTATTTTGACAAGGATGTTATAGAACAAGCTTTTAAAGTATTGAAAGGTATCTCGAATATACAACCTATCAGATTTTGGCTAAACAAAAAAGTTAAAGCCCATGTGTTCATATGTTATTTATCCTATCTTTTATTATCAATTTTAAAAATGAGATTAAATCATAAAAATGTTGGAATATCTCCACAAAAAGCCATTGAGGAGCTGGAAACAATGTATAATGTTTATTTTTCTGATAAAAAGAAAAAAGTAAGGTTGATGAAAACTGTTACTTTAAATAAGAAGCAAGAAAAAATACTGAATTCCATAAATTTAGGAATTTTGAGAAATCGCACTTCCATACTTTCTTAAATCCTAGTGAGTAAAAATTGTCTCAAATTTAGGTAATAAGCATAACTTTGTATGAAAAAAAGTAAAAGGAAATAGCTTCTTGCGTTATGGATTCTTCCGTAACTCAGTTTAAAAAATTGTAACTCGGTTATCTGATCGCCCTATCTGATCTTAAATTTCTCTTATTCTTTTATGAGGCGGTTTTTTTAACTTTAAAGGGTTTGGCATGGGTATTCTTTTTTCTTATTTCTTTTGAACAAATAGAGCTTATCTTGACCGGACATAGAAAATTTGCCTCCTCACTATAGGGGAGACACTAACCCCTAACTCGGGGTTAACTTTTTGAAGTGCTTTAAAAATACGGTTTTTATTTCTTCTTTTGATTTCAATGTAACTCCTTGTTCTTCGAGAGAGGAAAGAAACGAAGGGGAGAAGCCACAAGGCTTTAAACCTGAAATATATGTTTTAAAAATATGAACAGCTAAGCCATGAAACACAACGTTTTTTTTCATAGCAATACCTATAGAGCACACTTTCTTGTCTCTACACCAAACACCTGTAAAATTTAAGTTATTTTTATCAAGGGTCATAAAAGAAGGCTGGTTAGTGCAATGAAGTCCAAAGTGTGCCAGTGTTTTCATCATCACATCTTCTAAGCCTCGTAAATAATCTATAAGCTTTTTTTCTTTTAATTTAAAGATAGGATAAATGACAAGTTGTTCAGGGCCATGATAAGTAGCTCTTCCTCCTCGAGAGGTAAAAGCCACATCTCCTTTCCATCCTTTAATGTCATCAATAGAACCTTCTTTATTTCTTTTTATCCCTCTTCCTAAGGTCACAATAGAGGGATGATAACAAAAAATAAGAAATTGCTTTCTTTCATCTTTTATGACTTCTTCTACTAACTCCTCTTGATAGGAAAGAGCTTTTTTATAAGGAATTTTTTTAAGATCTAAAACTTCCATAAATTTAATTTAAACTATGAACACAAATTCCTAAAGCATGATGGCAGGCTTCCATGAACACTTCACTCAATGTAGGATGAGGATGAATACAAAGGGCTATGTCCTCAAGAGTCGCTCCCATTTCTATAGCTAAAACGGCTTCGCTAATGAGTTGGCTTACTTCAGGCCCTACCATGTGAACTCCTACAATAACATTATTTGAACCTTCAGCTAATACTTTTATAAAGCCGGAGGCCTCCATAAGACTTTGTGCTCTCCCATTAGCACCAAAAGAAAACTTCCCCACTTTTAAATCAGAATATTTTTTGTAAGCTTGCTTTTCTGAAAGACCACAGCTTGCGATTTCAGGAGAGGTGAAGATAACGGAGGGAATTGTTTTTGCATCAAACGCACGGTTCTGTCCTGATAAAACTTCAGCCACCATAATGCCTTCATAACTTGATTTATGAGCAAGCATAGGTTGGCATGCCACATCACCAATAGCGAAAATATGAGTTAAAGAAGTTCGCCTTTGTTCATCAACTTTTATAAAACCTTTTTCATCAACATCTAGACCTATACTTTTTAAGTTCATTTTATCAGAATTAGGTTTACGCCCTACTGTTAAAATGATTTTTTCAGCCTTTAAAACTTCTTTTTTCTTATTTTGCATATTTTCTACTTGAATTTCAATTTCATTTCCTAAAACCTTATAGTTCAAAGCTTTTGTTTTAAGATGGATTTTTACATTTTGTTTTTTCAATGACCTTTCTATAACTTTTACACAATCTAAATCAGCCAGATTTAAAAGGATTTGAGAGTTAGCTTCTACAATTTCTACTTCAACACCTAGATGAGACAAAAAAGAACTCATTTCAAGACCGATATAACCTCCTCCTAAAGTTATAACTTTTTTGGGTAGTTTTTTAAGATCTAAAACTCCTGTGGAACTTAACACTTGGTTTTCATTAATTTCAAATCCTGGAATCTCCATAGGCCTTGAACCAATGGCTAAAATAAAATTTTGGGATTTTAAATTTTGCTTTTCTCCATTAGATTTTTGAATCATAAGTTCATGAGAGTTTTCAAACTGAGCCTCACCTTTGATCACTTCTACTTTATAGCTTTTAAGAAGTGCTAGAACCCCTCCTGACATTTTTTCACATACACTGTTTTTCCAACGATGAAGTTGTTTCATATCCACACTTGTTTTTTCTACGTAAAAACCCATGTTTGAGGCCTGTGTTTTTATACGATGGTAAAAGGAGCCTGCAGAAATAAGAGCTTTTGAGGGAATACAGCCTACGTTCAAACACACTCCCCCTAAAAATTCTTTTTCAATAAGTGCTACTTTCAAGCCTAACTGACGAGCTCTGATAGCTGCTACATAACCTCCTGGTCCTGCCCCTATAACACAAACATCAAACATAATGTCCTCCTCCTTATCTAACAAGATTCTAAAGCCAAGTGACCGCCGATATGATTTATATTTTTAATAAAACAGCTCAAAAACTTTGCTGCTAAAGCTCCATCGATCAAACGGTGATCCGCTGTAAGACTGAAGTTCATAAAATCGAGAGAAAGCCAAACTCCATCTTTTAAAACAGGTTTTTGAAAGAGTTTGTACATTCCTAAAATGGCTACTTCGGGGTGGTTGATGATAGGAGTTGCATATTGTCCTCCTAAACTTCCTATGTTTGTAATGGTGATGGTGGATCCTGTGAGTTCTTCACGTTTTAATTTGCCAGCCCTTGCTCTTTGAGCTAAGTTATTTATCTCTTCACTTAATTGTAAAATATTTTTTTGATCAGCAAAACGAATCACAGGAACCACTAAACCCTCAGGAGTATCAGCAGCAAAGCCTACATGGAAATACTTTTTGTAAACAATTTCTTCTTTTTTGTCATCAATGCTTGCATTCAACTGAGGAAATTCTCTCAAACTTAAAATCAAAGCTTTTATGACAAAGGGTAAAAAGGTCATCTTAATTTCTAATGGTTCAACTAAGGCTTTAGTCTGCTCTTTTAAAGCTATGAGATCTGTCACGCAGGCCTCATCCATAAGAGTAAAATGAGGTACAATTTGCTTAGCCTGTTGCATAGCTTTTGCAATTTTTCGTCTTAAACCCCTTAAAGGCAATCTCTCTACAGTTTCTGTCTTATCTAAAACAGCCTGTCTTTGAAACAAAGAAACAGGTTTATGGGAGTGAGTAGAGGTCATTTTTAAGACATCTTCTCTCAAAACTCTTCCTGCATGTCCTGTGGGCTTTACTTGGTTAAGATCAACTCCTAATTCTCTAGCTAACTTTCTTGTGCTGGGAGTTGCAAGAACATGATTGAACACAACAGGAGGAGAGGTAGAAAGAGGGCTTGCAGTTACTGATGTTTTTGTAAGAGAAGAGTTTTGTGAAAAACTTGGTTGCTTTTCAGGTGCCTTGGTTTCAGAAACAGAGGGTTTAGGAGATTCGAAGGTCTTTTTTTCTATTTGTGTTTTTTCAAGCGATAAAATTTCTTTTGTTACTTCTACATTATCACCTTCTTTATATTTCAACTCACCCACCACACCGTCATAAGGTGAAGGAATTTCAACAGTAGCTTTATCTGTCATAAACTCTGCTACAGGTTGTTCCTTTGAAACTACATCTCCTATTTTCACCAGCCATTTGACAAGTTCTCCCTCTGTAACACCTTCTCCTAAATCAGGAAGTGTAACGGCTATTTTTGACATAACTCAACTCCTTTGTTATCCTTTGTTTTTTCTATAATGCCTTTTAAAAAATATTCTCCTGCTTTGTAAGAACTCCTTACAAGAGGACCGCTTGCTACATATAAAAACCCCATACTCTCAGCTTCTTTTTGCCAGTTTTTAAATTTATCAGGATGTATATATTCATTTATTTTTAAATGCCTTTTTGTGGGTTGAAGGTACTGACCAAAGGTTACAACATCACATCCTCTTTGTCTTAAATCATAAAGTGTTTTCTTAACTTCACTCTCCTTTTCTCCTAAGCCTAACATAAGAGAGGTTTTTGTGTAAATTTTGTAATGCTTTTTTACATATTCAAGGAGATTTAAACTTTGTTCATAGGTGGCTCTTCTGTCACGCACCATAGGAGTCAAACGCTTAACTGTTTCCACGTTATGGGCGAATACATCAGGCGAAGATGAAGCCACCTTGTCAATCAAGTTTTGATCGCCACGAAAATCAGGTGTGAGAATCTCTACAATCAGTTTAGGAGCATAGTTTTTAATTACCTCAACAGTTCTTGCAAAATGACTAGCCCCTTGATCCTCTAAATCATCTCGATCCACACTGGTCAAAACAACATAGTCTAAACCCATTTGAGAGATGGCAAAACCAACTTTTTCAGGCTCTTTTTTATCAAGTTCCATTCCTTTTTTTGATGTCTTCACTGCACAAAAACGACATCCCCTTGTACACACATCCCCCATGAGCATAAAAGTAGCTGTTCCTCCTGTCCAACACTCTCCTATATTAGGGCATTGGGCTTCCTGACAAACTGTGGCTAAATTGAGCTTGTCTAAAAGGTTTTTTATAGAAAGGTACTTTTTCCCTGAAGGGGCTTTCACTTTGAGCCAAGAGGGTTTAGGAATTCTTTGTTTTTTTTCTTCTTTCATGTCATATTTCATAGGGTACTAATTTTTATGAAGTTTCATACTCCTTTCAAAAAAGCTCGCCTCATTCAACGTTATAAAAGATTTTTCGTAGAGATTCAGCATAAAAATGAAGTTTTAACAGCTCATTTGGCTAATACAGGTAGTCTAAAAGGAGTTTTTGAGGAAGGTCTTGACTGCCTGCTTACAGAAAGCAAAGACCCTAAGAGAAAACTCAAGCTCTCTTTACAGCTCATTAAGCACCCTAGCTCTTTAGTCGGAGTGAACACCAGTCTTGCTAACCAGATTGTCTTTGAGGCTTGGAGGGCCCAAAAACTGCCTTATCTCAAAAAGTTCCAATTTTGTCAAAAAGAGGTGAAAATCAATGAGAAAACACGTATAGATCTGGTTTTAAGTTCAAAGCCCATACAAGAAAGGCTAAATCAAAATACTTTTAAAAAACTCTCTGCCAAAGAAAAGAAAAACTTTCATTTTATGGAAATCAAGAATGTAACTCTAGCACATACTCAGAATAAAAAAGCTCTCTTTCCTGACGCTGTCACGAAGAGAGGACAAAAACATTTAAAAGAACTTATAGAAAAGGTGGAAAAAGGCTATAATGCAGAAATTTTCTTTTTGGCACAAAGAAGTGATTGTAAGTTTTTTAGTCCTGAAAAGGAAATTGATCCAGAATACGCTGACTTACTTACAAAAGCTCATAAAAAGGGAGTTAAGATTTCAAGCTATGGGTGTCTTTTTGGGAAAAATGAAATCCTTTTAAACCCTAGAAATAAATTAAAAATTATTTTATAAATGAAATGTAACCTCGAAATATCTTTAGAGCAGAATTTTGAACTCATCTTGCTTTTCTAGGCTCTTTACAATGAGTTTTTTATGAGGGACACCTATGAATTCAAACCCAAACCATAGACGAAAATTGAGATCAGCATAGTTCGAGAAGTTTTTTAGTCCTTTTTTCAAGATTTGTGACATTGAGGAGGGAGTGAGATATTAAATTTTCTAGATACTTTTTTAGTATTTGACAGGATACAAGAGAAAAAATAATGACAATAAAGAGAAATTCTGTCAAAATAATTTTGTGATTGAAGTTTGCAAGTTGAATAAAAAATACGGTCATTTTCAGGCTCTTTGTGACTTGAGTTTCTCTGTGCCTAAGGGGACTTTTTTAGGTCTTTTAGGGCCTAATGGTGCAGGAAAAACTACAACCATGAGAATCATGTCAGGTGCTATGGCACCTAGCTCAGGTGTAGTGAAAATAGACGGAGTTGATGTTTTTGAAAATCCTTTAGCTGTGAAAAAAAAATTAGGTTACTTACCTGACATCCCTCCCCTTTATGAAGAGCTTTCAGTCAAAGAATATTTACAGTTTGTGGGACGTCTTAAGGGTTTAAGTTTTAAAGAAGCAAAAAAAATGACAGAAGAATGCATGGAGAGTGTTTTCTTAAAAGATGTGGCTTTAAGACCTTTAAGACATCTTTCCAGAGGTTATCGTCAGAGGGTGGGAATTGCTCAAGCTCTTGTATCTAGACCACAGGTGATAATCTTAGATGAACCCACCATTGGTCTAGATCCCAAGCAGGTTTCTGAAGTAAGAGAGCTTTTAAAACGTTTGAAAGGAAAAGTGACTCTTGTTCTTTCAACTCACATTTTATCAGAAGCTCAAGCCATTTGCCAAGAGGTTGTGATTTTGTATAAGGGAGTGATAAGAGCTAAGGGAGTTCTTTCTGAACTGTCCCATCGGTTTTCAAAGTCTTTGAAGGTTAGTTTAAAAACATTAAAAGCTTCTGATGAACTGACGAAAGCTTTTAAGTCCTTTAAGAAAATTTCACATGTAGAGCAAAATGACAACATGTATACTTTATATGTAAGAGGAGGTCATGAAATTTTAGCAGAAGTAAGTCAAATGGTTGTTGAGAAGAAAGCAGGGCTTTTAGAACTAAAACCTTTGTCTTTAAATTTAGAAGATGTGTTTTTAGAGTTTACAAAGAAAGATTACCATTAAAATTTATGAAAAGTGTTTGGATACTTGCATCAAAGGATTTAAAAGTTTTGCTAAGAAGCTCTCAGCTTTGGATTCTTTTAGGTTTGTGTTCGATCATTTGGGGAGCTTTATTCTTTAACTACATTCTACGTTATGTGGAAATGTTAGAAGCTCCTTTCAATAATCAGAAGCTCACACTGCACTGGTCGGTTGTTTCTCAGCATATTTTTTCAAACCATTTTATTTTGTTATTTTTTATTCCTGCTCTTACTATGAAAGCTTTGGCCGAAGAAAAAAAAATTAGAACTTATGAGCTTCTTTTAACATCTCCCATTACTTCTTATCAGATCATTTTGTCTAAATTTTTATCATCCTTTTTTATTGTTACGCTTTTTATCTTTCTTTCTCTCATCCCTTTTTTTTGGTTAGATTCTGTAACTTATATGGACAGGGGACTTCTTTACTCTTCACTTTTGGGTCTCTTTCTTCTTTCAGGGCTTTATATAGCTATTGGTCTTTTTTCATCTTCCCTTACCTCCTCTCATCTTGTAAGTCTCATTACAGCTGTCCTTTTAAATGTTTTTATTCTTATGATAGGGGAATTAGGTTATAGTGTAGAAAGCCCTTTATTGAGTCGGTTTTTCGATGCTGTTGCTGTGGAAAGATATTTTATTTCTTTTATGAGAGGAGCTATTGAACTAAAAGCTGTGGTTTTTTTATTAACAAGTTGGGTGTTTTTTCTGTTTCTTTCTGACAGAGTTATAGAGTCATCAAGGTGGAGGTGATTTTGTGAAAACCTTATCAAAGGCTCTTTTGGTTTTGGCTCTTTTTTTCTTAGCTGTTACGTCTTTTTTTGCTTATTTGTGGCCTGGGATTTTAGCCATTTATTTTCTCTTAGGCTTTAGTGGCTTGTGTTTTTTTATCACTTTTATGATTGACTTTTCTTTTTATAGAGAACTTTTTAATTTAAAAAGCACTCGTCATAGTCTTAACATGGGAGTTTTATGTATTTTTATGTTCATTTTTCTTACAAGTATCAACCTTTTATCTATAAAAACGAACCGTTTGTTTGATGTTTCAAAAGATAGCCTTTCTACTTTAACTCCTGTCACAGAGAATGTTTTAAAACAAATTGATGAAAAAATAGAAGTGAAGGTTTTTTATACAGGAAACCGTCGTGTGGCTAGACGCATAGAAACTATCTTAAAGCTTTATCAACAAAGCCAAGGCTTGATTAGAATAGATTATGTCAACGCTTTTTCACAGCCTAAAACAGCTGAAAGGTATGTCAAAAAGGCTGCAACTTCTTCTTCTCAAGGCTTTATGGTTTTTATAGATTACAAGGGGAAAACAGTTCATGTGGAGGCCCCTTATCATGAAGAGAGTTTTACTACAGCGTTTATGAAGCTGTTGAACTCAAAAAGGACTCAAGTTTATTTAACCTATGGTCATGGAGAAAGACAGGTAAAACGGAGTCGAACAGGAAGGGATCTGAGTTTGTTAAAGAAAGTTTTAGAAAGCTTTTCTTTTCAAGTTGAAGAGCTTCTTCTTTTCAACAACACAGAGATTCCTAAAAAAAGCCTTCTGTTTGTGGCAGGTCCTACAAAGGATTTTTCTGAAAAAGAATTAAAGCTCTTAAAAGAGTTTTTAGATAAAGGTGGTTCTGTGTTTCTAGCTCTGGAGCCTAGTGTGAAGATAAAAAATCTTCAAAAGTTTTTGAAGATTTTTGGGCTTACTTTTGAGAATAATTTTGTTTTAGATAGAAGCTCAGGTCTTGAAGATGGGCTTTTAGCAACGACTGATTATAATGATTCTCATGAAGTAACAAAAGGATTTAAAGGAGGAAGAAAGATCACCATTTTTCCCACAGTAGGGAGCTTTACAAGCAAAGAAAAAAAGGAATATAAGGTCAGCATATTAGTTTTCTCCTCTCCTCACTCTTTTGCTATTAAAGAGTTTAAAAGTCAGAAAATAAGCGTGAAGCCTCAAGCCTATCCTTTAGTTTTAGAAGTTAAAAAGTATGGAAGTGAAACATTTAAATTTATAGTAAGTGGAGATATAGATTTTCTTTCTTCAAACTATTTGGAAACTTATTTTAACAAAGACTTAGCTATCAATATTTTCAATTATTTAACAGACAGGAAAAATTTAGTTTCCATTCCTAGAAAACAACTTAAAACATCAAACATCATTTTAACTTCTGTAAGGAAGGCCACTTTAGCTCTCACTGTTTTCATTGTTCCACTGATTCTTTTTAGTCTTTCTTTTCTTTTTTGGCTAAGGGGGCGTAAGAGTTGAAAGGGTTTAAATTTACTTTTATTTTTGGTTTTTTTGTTATTTTGTTTTTAGCTTTAATTGTGATTAACCCCTTTAAGCCTAAAAAATACACTATTTTTGGTTTTAAGAAAGACGTAAGTATAGTGGGCTTCAAAATAGGAGGACATTTGTTAGAGAAAAAAGAAGATCGTTGGTGGGTGATAGAGCCTTGGAAAGATTGGGCTGATGAGAGTTTGGTGGTGAACTTTTTAAGGTTTTTAAAAACTCAAACTCTTATGAAAATTCAACTTAAAGAGAAGTTGTCTGAAAAAGAGGCTTTAAAGTTAGAAGTTTTTTTGGAAAATAAAGGTTCTGTTCATCTTATGCTTTTTCAACAAACTAGCATGGATGAAAGAGTTTTTGTGAAGAAAGAGGGTGAGTTTTTTTTAGGAAGTCATGTATGGGAAAAATTTTTTAAAGTTCTTTTTTGGATTCAGATGGACTTGGGACTACCTTCTTCTGAACCGAAGAGGATGGTTTATAAAAAAGAGGGTGTTGTAAGGGTTTTAACTAGGCCTAAGCAAGGATGGGCTTCTTCTACGAAGAAAGTTTTACAGCTTATAAATTCAATTAAGGTCAAAAAACTTATAAAGCTTCAGAGCGATGGTTTCAAAAAAGCTCAAATGGCATTAGAATTATATTATGATCCTCAAAAAAAACCTTGGAAACTTAGTTTTTTTAAAGATAGGTCTTCCTACTTTATTTTTGTTAATAAAAGAAATTCTTTATTTCAAATTGAAAAATTGTCTTTTGAAGACATTCTCAAGAAGGTGCCTTAATGGAAATTCGTTCTCCTTTACGTATTGATTTAGCAGGAGGAACACTTGATTGCTGGCCTGTTTATGTTCTTTTAGGCAAGGCCATTACGTTGAATTTTCCTATTAGTATTTATACGAGAGTCAATTTAGAGAAGATTGAAGAGGGGATCCATATTTTATGTAAAGACCTGAGATATGAAAAAAAGTTTAAAAATCTCGATGAGGTTTTAGAGAACTCAGATAAAGAATTAAAATTGATTATAAAAGTTTTGTCCTATTTTAAGCCTTCTTTTCCTTTTCGTTTGAGTACTTTATCAGAAAGCCCTCTTTTAGGAGGGGGTTTAGGTGCTAGTTCCAGCTTATGTGTTTCTTTATTGAAAGCTTTTTTTGAACTCTATGAGGATAAAAAAAGGCCTGATTTGATAAAACTGGTTCAACTTGCAAGTCACTTAGAACTACAGACACTTCATTATCCTACGGGAACACAGGATTACTTTCCTGCCATAGAACCGCGTTTTCATGTTCTTCACTATGGTGTAGATGGTGTTTGTTCAGAAGAGTTAAAGTTTGATTTTGAAACATTTAAAAAGCACATTTTACTTGTGAATATAGGAATTCCCCATCAATCAGGTTTGAACAACTGGAGTGTTCTTCAAAAGGTGATTGAGAAAGATAAGAAGACCTTAGATCTCCTTAAGGAGTTGTCTTGTGTTTCAGAGAGTTTTTATGATTCTTTAAAGAGAAATGATTTCAGCAAGTTCCCTAAGCTTTTTGAAAAAGAATATTTTTATCGCACTCAACTTTCGTCTTCTTTCTCTGTCTCTCCTATTGAGGATTTAAGAAGGCTTGTCGTAAAAGAGGCTGAGTGTCAGGTCAAAATTTGTGGAGCAGGAGGGGGAGGATGTGTTATGTTATGGTGTTCTTTAGATGATAAAGAAAAGGTAAAACAAATATGCAGGAAAAACCAATTTCAAATTATATCAGCACATCCCCTTTTATAAAGTCTCATTGTTTTGTGGGAATTTGTTTGGGTGGAGCTAAAAAAGATACTACATCTGTTGCTGTTTTAGAGTATTATCCGAAAGAGAAAAAAGTTTTTTTACGTCATATTTACTCTCATATTAAAAGTACTCAGAAAGATTCTAGCGACAAGTTGGTTTATGATTTTTTAGAAGATTCTTTTTCTAGAATCGAATTAGTGCTTTTTAATGCCCCCTTAAGTCTTCCTCAATGTATGACTTGCTCTTTACCCTGTCCTGGTTATGAGGTCTGTAACCAAAGTCATATTCTTTGGAGTTGGAAGTTTTTTCATCGTTATAAGAAAAAACGTACAAAAATTTTTTCACCCTATATAGAAAGGTGTTCTGAAACTTACATTTCAAAAGAGCTAGACGAATCTTTTGAAATCTCTCCTGCTCTCAATTCTAACAAGGCTCCTTTGACTGCGAGAGCTCATTTTTTAAGTCGTCGTTTGGAACATGTCAAAAATGAGGAGTTTTTAGCAAAAGTGAGTTTATGGTATTTAGGACGTTCTTTGAAAATTTCTAAAATAAGGCTTAGAAATTATAAGAGCTCTTTTGAGGGACGTGAGACAAGACGTTTGATTTTAGATAAGATCTCTGAGAGAGGTTTAATTTTTTTCTATGAACAGGATCGACGTTTGATGGAAAAAAGTCATTACAATTTTGAAGCTTTTTTAGGGGCCTTCACAGGTGTTTTGAGTTTTGTAAAGCAATGCCAAAAGCCTCCTAAAAATTTTCCTAAAGAAGAAAAATGGATCCAATTTCCCGTTGAAAAATTAGATTGGAGCTTTCTTAATATAGAAAAAAGTGATAAGATAAAGGGACGATGAGGCACTGGAGAGTCAAAGCTTTATCCCTTCAAGATGTTGCTTTTTTTCAATATGTAGCAGAGGATGAGGAAAAAAAGGCCGAAGAAGTTTATGTTTGGGATTTGGATAAAACTTACCTAGACACAAGGGTTGATGATTTAAAGTCCATCGTTAAAATGTTTGTAGAAAGAGGAAGTAAAAGAAAAAATATTCCTGGTACAGCGTTTTTACTAAAAACCCTTCAACAACAATGGACTCAGAAAAGTGCTCTTTATTTTATTTCAGCCTCTCCTCCACAGATGGAAGATCGAATTCGGGAGAAACTTTTACTTGATGAAGTTAAGCCTCATGGATTCTTCTTTAAAGACAACTTAAGAAACTTGCATCCTAAAAGATTTCAGAGGCTTACACGGCAACTAGGTTACAAATTACAAGCTCTTTTGCAACTAAGGTTAAGACTCAATGAAAATGTTCATCAGATTATGTGGGGTGATGATAGCGAGGCCGATGCTGTAGCGTATTGTCTTTACTCTGATATTTGTTCTCAAAGACTGAAGAGGGAGGAGATTGATAAGATTTTAATGCACTTTAAAGTCATAGGCTCCCAAAGAGATCTTATTTTTGAATTACAATCTGATATTAAAGCTCAAGATCCTGTAGAGAAAATTTATATTAACTTAGAAGAAGATACAGATGCAGAGTATTACTTAAAATTTGGACGTAGGGTTTTGCCTACTCATAACACCTTACAAATAGCTTTTGATCTCTTTCAAGATAAAAGGATGTCTCTTTTATCAGTTTTAGACCTTGCAAGACGTTTAATTGATGTTTATGGTTTTACATTAGAAGAAATAGGTTTTTCTTTAGATGATCTTGTAAGAAGGCAGGTTTTAGGAGACCCTTATGCTTCTCAAATACAAGAGGCTTTAAAAGAAAATAAACTTCTTCCTCTTTCTTTTGAATTTTCTACAGAAAGGAAAAAAGTTCTTCTTTCAGAGGATAAAAAAGTGAGACGACTTGAAGGACAATTTGAGCCTTGGATTGTGGAATACATTGATTATGTAAATGACTATCGTTAGATTCTGAAAACTGTCTTCCGGAACTGTAAATTAATTTCTGTAATTGGTATAAAGATCAATTCAGGCTGGAGAAAAAGAGTGAATGTTTGTGGAGCTATTGAGATCAATAGTTTGAAGACGGTAGTCAGGAGTTATAAGACAGTCAACGAAGTTTTTCTATATGATATGCTCCATCATATTCATTAAGAAGTATTCCGATGAAAAAGAGATTCATCTTATCTTAGATGGGGCAGGATACAATAGTATAGAAGTCTGTCAAGAAGTTAGCGAAAGAGTTGAATATAAAACTTGTTTATCTTCCTCCGTACTTACCGAATTTAAATCCTATAGAAAGGCTTTGGAAGTTTATGAAAAAAGAGGTCACGGCGAATCGATATTATGAAAACTATGACGATTTCAAGGGAAGTTTAAGTCAATTTTTTAGAGGAATACAAAAACACAGGCCTAAATTAGAAACTTTGATAACTGATAACTTCTCCATCTTAGGAACCTAAAAACCTAAACGGAAGCACTATATTACAGTAGGTTAGCGAGAGATTTCGCAGTGAGGCCATTTGAAAGAAATTCTCTTAAAATCACTTGAAAAGAAAGTTTTTTTATATTATATAACCGTATGCCTTTAAAAAAACCCAATCATTCAATTCCTAAAGCTGTATGGGCTTCGATTCAAGCTGTTGCTAAAGAAACTCAAGAACTGGCAAAGTCTCAAAAAGAGAATGCCAAAGCTCAAAAAGAGACCGCCAAAGCCCACAAAGAAACAGAGCGTTTGTTAAAAGAGTCAAAACTTGAGACCGACTCTTCAGTTTAGAAAGTCTGATAAACGTATAGCAAAGTTAGACGAACTTTTCACAGGTCAATGGGGAAAGCTTATGGAGGCTCTGGCAAAAGGTGATTTAGTTAAACTTCTTCAAGAAAGAAACATTGAAGTACAGAGAATTCTTCCAGAGTCTTTTGGGACATGGAATGGGAAACCTTTTGAATTCGACATTATTGCAGTTAATGGCAGTGAAGTGGTTGTGACAGAAGTCAAAACCACCTTACGTATAAGAGACTTAACTCATTTTTTAAAAAAGCTAGCAGATTTTAAAAAAATGTTTCCTGAATATAAAGACAAAAAAATCTACGGTGTTGTAGCTTATCTTAAATCCAATCAAAGTTCAGCTAGAAAGGCTGAGAAAGAAGGTCTTTTTGTGATTCGAGTTGTAGGGAACAGTGCTAGTATTATAAATCCCAAAGGCTTTAAACAAAAAAACTTTAGTAATACCAATTCCAAAAAATAATTCGATATTCTTTTGTAGCATAGGTTCCAAAAGAGATCTCCAAAAGGCTTAAGCCCTCAAAATCCATAGGACTTAAGTTAACAAATTGGGCTCCTCAAAAGAACCTCCGGGAACCCACAGATTCTTTTGAGGAGGCGCGAATTATTAAGAGGATCTCGTTCTGGTTTTTATAGTTTTTTAAAAACCAGGGGAAAGCTTGAAAAGGATAAAAATCTGGAGAAAAACATAGAATCTATTTTTAAAAAAAATAAAGGCTGTTATGGTTCCCCCAGGGTGTATAGGGAATTAAAGCGTTGCGGAGTGAGTGCTTGAGAAAACAAAGTAGCTCGAATTATGAAACTAAAGAATCTCAGTGCCCGTCAGAAAAAACCCTATGTTCCTCCTGACTTCGACACAACACAGTGAGTTAAAAAAAACGAAAATATTTTTTTTAACTCACTGTGTTGTGTCGAAGTCAGGAGCCTGTTCTATTAAAAAACTCTTAGGCTCTTATAAGGGGCCTATTTTAACAGATGGCTACGCTAGTTATAAAACACACTTTAAGGATGAAAAGGGAATTGATCTTGCTTTTTGCTGGTCTCATGCGAGAAGAAAGTTTATTGACATAGAACAGAATTACCCTGAGGAGTGTGGAAAAGTATTAAAGCTTATGGAGGAGATTTTTAAAGTTGAATCAAAGGCAAAAACTTATGAAGAACTCAAAAATTTAAGACAAACAGAATCAAAGGATTTAGTTCTTTCTCTGCAAGATCTGTATTATAAACTTTATGGAGAAGCTCGTCCTGAGAGTGGGTTAAAAAAGGCTATTGATTATAGCTTTAATCACTGGGATGGCTTAAATTTATTCTTAGAAAATGAGAAAATTCCTATGACAAACAATGAAGCAGAAAGAACGATTCGACATTCTGTGATGGGAAGAAAGAACTTTCATGGGTCAAGGACTCAGAGAGGAGCTGAAACAGCATCAGTACTTTATAGTATTGTGGAAAGTTGTAAGAAGGTGGAATTAGATCCTAAGGACTATATTTTAATGGTTGTGGGAAACTCCCTCGATAAGATACCTATTAATACCATTTCCAAAAATTAATTCGACATTCTTTTAACGCATTGCGTCCTGGCTTTTTGATAAAACTCTGTTAAATTTTTAGAGTCATGTCGAAAAAAGATTTAGTTACACAGATTCAAGGGTATAATTTTCTAGCTACTTACAAAGTAGAAAGAAGTGCCAACATCAAGACAAAATTATTGGCTTTGCACCATATGCAAGAAGGAAAATCGATTCAAGAAACAGCAGGTATAGTTTTCTATCATCGTCACAGTATCAAATCCTGGTTACAGTCTTTTGTAGACTTTGATTACGAGGGATTGATAGATCGAGAAGGCAGAGGACGCAAGCCTCGTTTGCCAGTGACAGAAGAAGAGAACTTCAAAATCAAGTTAGATGAAATTCAAGACAAAAGAGAGGGAGGAAGCATAGGAGCAAAGGAAATACAGAAACTTTTAGCAGATGAATTTGACTGTTGCTATTCTCTTTCTGGGGTTTATGTTTCTTTAGACCGCCTTAATATTGTATGGATCAGTGGTCGTTCTCTTCATCCTAAAAGTTCACAAGAAGCTATGGAACAGTTTAAGGAACATTTTCCAGAAGAGGTGGAGAAAATAAAGGAAAAGATTCAGACTAATAAAATAGAGATTTGGTGGCAGGATGAATGCAGAATAGGCCAGCAAGGTTCTTTGAGTAGGATTTGGGCAAGAAAAGGCACACGGCCTAGAGTTGTGAGGCAAAGACAATTTTTATCCACTTATATTTTTGGAGCAGTTTGTCCGGATAGAGATAAAGGCTGTGCTTGGATTTTACCGGAATGTAATTCAGGGATGATGCAAATTCACTTAGATGAGATATCTAAAAATATTCAAGAAAACTATCATGGAATTGTTTTAATGGACAGAGCCAGTTGGCATACCACAGAGACTTTGATAGTTCCTAAGAATTTATCCCTGATGCCTTTACCTCCTTATAGTCCAGAATTAAATCCCATGGAACAAGTCTGGCAACAATTACGAAGGATCAAATTATCGAATGCATGTTTTAAAAACTATGACCATATACTGAATACTTGTTGTGAGGCCTGGAATACTTTTTGCGATCAGGAGGGCAGGATTAAAAAATTATGCACTCGATCTTGGGCAAAACAACAAGATGAATCAAGCTTGTAAATTAATTTGAACCTATAAATTAAATTGCGTAACTGATTTTTTTCATTTTACATCTTAACCTCACTTTTTTACACTTATTTTAACCCATCAATCGATTCACACAACAATAGATATACATAAAATAAACATATCTTATGAAAACTCAACCTCCCTTCAAAAAAAACTTTTTTAAAGCCTCCTAATTGAAACTTTTCCTTAAGTCAATTTTAAAATTTTAAATTTGAACATAAAAATGTCGAATTAATTTCTGTAATTGGTATAAAACGCCTTTTGAGTATACAAGTGAGCTTCGTTCTTAAAGAATAAAGCACAAAAAAAATCAAAATTACGAAAAAAAACTAAGAATTATTCTTTTAAGAACTTCTCTATATTTTTGTAACGAGGAAGGCCTTAGGGAAATGTTTTACAGGCTTGTTTTACAACAAGATCAATAAAAACTTTTCCTTTAAAATCTAAGAAATATTCCCCTCGTAGGAGTCAAGGGCGGTCAGATAACCGACTTACGGATTAGTGAGTTAAAGGCTTTATTAGAAAAATTCGGAAATCCTAGGCTGTAGCTAATTTTATTGGTGCTATTCACCCTATTAACCCGAGTTTCGACTTTTATATGTTTTTCTGCAATTCTCAAGTTGTTTAATTCTAATTATATCATATCAATTTATGTTCTTGTCGATGATTTTTTAGCCCCTCTCGTACAACAATCCAGATCTGGTTTTTCAAAACAAAAGAGGGTTTTCTTCTGCTTATCTCCCAGAGAAATTGTCACTCTTTATCTTACTTTTCCAAAGTTTTAGGCTTTAGGAATTTTAAAGCCTTCTACCAGTTTATAAGAAGTCTATCTTAAATCTTATTTTTCTAAAATGTTGTCTTACTCTCGATTTGTGAACATAAAAAAAGACAGCTTTTTTTATGTTCCTTTTCTCGACAAGCCTTATGAGTAAAACCACAGGCATATCATTTATTGATTCCACATCGATTTTTCTTCAAAAATAAAAGAATAGGACGAAATAAGGTGTTTCAAAAGTTAGCTAAAAAGAGGTAAAAGAAGTCACAGACTGGTTCTTCGGATTTAAACTCCATATTGTTATCAATCACCTAGGAGAACTTTTAAGTTTTACCTTAACTCCGGGAAATGTAGATGATCGAAAGCTAAGTTATGGATTTATAGTAAAGGGCTGATGGGAAAACTCTTTAGGGACAGAGGTTATATTTCATCAGATCTTTTTAAACTTCTTTTAAAGAAGGGGGGTTAAGCTTATTACAAATATCAAATTAAATATGGAAAATAAATTGATTCCCTTATTTGACAAGTTGATGTTGAAAAAACGTTCTGTTGTGGAGGTCAGTGATTGGAGTGTTAAAAGGAGAGTTTCATCTTGAGCATTCTCGCCATCGCAATCCACAAAACTTTGTCATCAATCTTTTAGGTACTCTTATCTCTTACTTGCTTAAAACCTAAAAAACCCTCCATTCAACTTAAAACTCAAGAACAGAGGCTTCTGAAAAATATATAAAAGTCGAAACTCGTGTTAATAGTAAGCTCCTTTTTATGAGTTTACTTCTTAGATGAGTCTAACTCTTTTAATCAGGTTTTTTAAGTCTCAGCCTTTCAAAAAGGCTGGTTATCCATTTTTTCTTTTTGATAGACGTCTATTACAAGTTACAGTTCCACCCAAGTCACTCCATCTCCTCCCATTTCTTTACTACTTGCTGTCCATCTTTTTACATGAAGACTTTTAGAAAGATATGCTCTTATGGCTCTTTTTAGAATCTCTCCTCCATGACCATGAACAACTTTAATTCTGTCCATTTCTTTTAAAAGAGCTTCATCAATTTTCTTTTCTAACATTTCAATAGCATTTTCTACAGATAAACCTCTCACATCTAATACGTTGCTTTCAGCAACAGATTTGTCTAAAAAGCTTCTTTTTTGAAAAGAACTTGTTTTGTCATAGGAGGGAGTGGTCATTTTGAGTTCCGTCCAAGGTACTGAAAACCTTAACGACTGAGAAAGAACTTCGAGTTCTCCTTTTTTATTGATTGCACTTTGTACAATCCCTGTACGGCTTAAAGACTTGATGAAAACTTGAGTTCCTGGTTTAAATTTTTTCTCAAACTCTTCTAGAGAAGAAGATTCGAAATGATCTGTTGAACTAATGATTTTAGGGATAGACTCTTTCATTTTCTGTAAATGTTTATAATTGCTCAGAATCTGCTCTGCCTTTGCTTTTGAAATGATCTCATCCATCTCCTTTCTAGCTTTTTGTCTTTCCTCTTGAATGATTTCTGATGTCTGCTTTTCTAAAGCATGTAATTTTTCTTCATAATCCTGTCTTTTTTTACTGTATAACTTTGTTTCTTTGAGTAGCTTTCTCTTTAAATCCTCTACTTCTTTCCTGTCTTTTATATCTTTTTCTATTTTTTTATGATATTTTTTTGTTCCAGGGCTTAAAAAACTAATAGCCTTTTTGAGAATACTTTCTGAAATACCTGCATTTTTTGCTATTTGCAGAGCCAAAGATTTTCCTGCTATACCCATGACAAAACGATAAAGGGGACGAGAGTTTTCTTCGTCGTAATCAAGGCTACCATTGATAACTCCTGAAGATTTTTCCCATCCGCCTTTAAGATAGCTTAAATGAGATGTAATCACTCCAAAAACTTGGTTCTTCAAATAAACCTCTATAAAACTACGAGCTAAAGCTCCGCCTTCTTCGGGATCCGTAGACCCACAAATTTCATCAATCAGCAAAAGTTTGTTATAGCCTGAAGCTTTTGTGGCTTGATTTAAAACTTTAAGATGAGCTGCAAAAGTACTTAAGTGGCTGGAAATGCTTTGCAAGTCCCCTACAGCCATATAAATTTCTTTAAAAAAAGGTAATCTAGAAGAACTTCCAGCACAAATATGTAATCCACAAGATGACATATGGGCAGCTAAGCCAATTGTTTTTAATAAAACGGTCTTTCCTCCTGCATTAGGCCCTGAAAGCATAAGGATTCTTTTTTCTCCATCCATTTCCACAGTACTGGGTACAACATGTTCTGATTCTAAAATCAAAATAGGATTTTTTGCAGAATGGAGGTAGATCTCATTATCTTTAAAATTACAAGGCTCAGCCTTCAAATCAATAGATAATTGGGCTTTTGCCATCTCTTGATCGCATTCTAAAAGAATTTCTTTGGCTTTTTTCAACTCAGTTCTTAAAGAATAAAGGTAAGAACTTAAAGCTTTTAAAAGCCTTTCTATTTCTTCTTCAATTTTGACTTCAAGTTTTCTTAAATCATTGTTAATTGACACAATTTCTTGGGGTTCCATGAAAACTGTTTGACGGCTTTGACTTGCATCATGAATGATTCCTTCAAAGTCATGCTGACGGCTACTTTTAATGGGCAAAACCCAACGTCCCTCTCGATTAGTTACGTACTTGTCTTGAAGAAGAGTGGCCATATTGTACTCTTTTACAATTTTGTCGAGTCTGTTTTTAATTTTCGATTCTAATTTTTCTTTTTCTTGAGTACAGCGATAAAGCTCCTCACTTGCATCTTTTTTAAAGCTTCCATTAGGTGTGATCAAAGAATCGATAGCTGAGAGGACTTCTTCAACTTCAAAAATCTGAGAAGCTAGTTCTTGCAAATAAGGTAATTCCAAGGATTTAAATGTTTTCTTCAAATCCAAGGATTCTAGACAAAAAGAACGTACATCTTTTATTTCCAAAGCTTTCAAAGTTGAATTTTTAGCGAGCCTTGCAAACCATAATTCAAAGAAATCAAGACTTGCTAATTGAGGTCTCAAACCCTCTAAAAGAAGTATGCGAAACTGTCTTATTCTCTCAAAGCTCTCTTTAGCTTTCTTTACAGAATCAAGGGGCTTGATCTGTGAAATATGATGAGAGCCTAAACGACTTGTCGTTCTTTTACTTAAAGCTTCTACAATTTTGAACCAATCAATTTCTTTCATTTTTTCTAAAACTCACACACCTTAATATAATAAAAATAAGTGCTAAAAGAAACAAAAGAGAGGGCAAAAAATAAAATTTTTCATAAAAAGTAGCCTCTCTTCGAGAAGAGTAAGATATATTTAAATCAATCGCTTTCATTTTATAGAGGTCTTTATCATAAACAAACTTTCCTTTTTCTGAAATGTAGCCTGTAAGGCCTGTATTTGTCACTCTAACAAGAGGCCTTCTGTACTCTATGGCTTTGGCGATAGTGACTAGAAAATGCTGATAAGGTTCTGAAGAAACACCATACCAAGAGTCATTTGTGATGTTGAAAAAAACTTGTGCTTTTTGAGAAGAGAGCTTTCTTGAAAAGCTTGAGATCAAGCCTTCATAGCACACCTGAGGCCCTAGAAGAAGGTTTTGTTTCGAGGGAAGATTGATTGCAAGGTTATGTGGTTTATCTCCTTTTGTAAAGTTTCCTAAATGAGGAAGCTTTTCTCTTATCTTGAATCGTTTAAGCTGTTTTTCAAAAGGAATGTACTCGCCAAAAGGAACTAAATAACTTTTCAAGTACTTTTTTATAAGTCCACTAGGCTCGAAAACAAGAAATCCTGTAAAAATTTTGTCAATTGTTTTATAATAACCTCCTGTTACAAGAACAATGTTATGGTCTTTTACAAACCTCACCACTCTTCTTACCAAAGGGTCTCGTCCTTGTTTTTGTAAAATTCCTTTAAATGCTGTTTCAGACCAAGCTACAATATCTACGGTTTTTTTACGAGTTGAAAGGGCTTGCTCTGTCCTTCTTAAGTACTCCTCCAAAACTTCTTGAGAACTTGAAGCCTTCACACTACGAGCTACCTTTTCATACTCCCATTGCATGGCTATGATATGAAGCATTTTATCATTAGGCTTTATACTTTTCTCAACTAAGAAGCCTGAGCCTTGAAATAAAGCAAAAAAACTAAGGCAAAGAAAAAAAGGTTTGAGATTTTTTTTAAAAAAAGCCCACGTAAGAAGACCGTTAAAAATAAAAGTAAAAGCACTCAAACCTGAAAAACCCACAAACTCAGCTAACTGAAAAGCAGGCCATTTTGCCCAAAGCCAAGGATAACCTAAATTCCAAGGAAAGATCATAGGTAAGAGTTCCTCTCCTAAGAAAAATAAAATAACAAGAAGACTAAGAGCATTCAAATGAGATTTAAGATAATTTTTTCTTAAATAGGCCCACAAAAGAGCACAGACAGGTATATAATAAGTCATCAGGCTACTAGTAAGTAACAAAATCAAAAGAGAGGGCAAAAACTTCAAGTGTGCATAACTTTGAAAGGCATTAACAAACCAGTAAAAACCTATTAAATTCAAAACAAACTGACAAAGCCATGCCTGGAAGAAAACTTTTTTTAATGAGAGCTGATCTTGCGAAAGCCAATAACACCACAGAGGAACAAAAGCAAAAAACAAAGCCCAAGGGTAAAAAGGAACAAAGCTTGTGCCTATAAAAACACCTGATAAAACAGAAAGAGCAAAACCCATGAAAATAATTTTAGTCTTTTTTCTAGTTTTTTAAAAGGCTTTATTTTATAGAATTTTTCTTAGGGAAAACAAACTCTATAGTCTTAAGAGAGTCACCCTCATTATGAACAATTTGTCTTTCAGATTGATTCACAGGAATCAAACCTGTGACCGTTTGTTCTAAGTCCATCATAGTCAAAGCTCTGTAGGAGTTAATGCGAGTCTGATAACGTGTTTTACCTATGAGAGACTTCTCTTTATCTCCTGTTTGGGTGAGGTATTTCTTTATATAGCTTGCTTTCTGAAATGAGGGGTTATAAGCCATAAGAAGACTTGCTACACCTGTGACAAAAGCTGTAGCTTGGGATGTTCCTGTCATATAACCATATTGACCTTTCGGTAGGGTAGAGTAAATGTGATGTCCTGGAGCTGCAATATCCACACTAGAAACACCGTAATTGCTTGTTTTTAAAATATTACCTCCTGAACCATCCTTTTTATGACCTTGAGCAATAGCCGTCACAGAGATGATGTTATTAAACCCATAATCAGCAGGGTAGTAAGGTTTAACATCAGAGTTTGAATGCTCATTGCCTGCAGCTGCTACAAAAAGAATTTCTTTCCTTTCTACTTCAGCTAAAAATTTCTCTTCTAAAACACTGGGTTCAAGACCTCCTCCTGAATAGTTAATAATACGAGCGTTCATCTTAATAGCATATTCAATAGCTTTAATGCTGTTCATAAGATTGTTGCTAGGATCCTTTTGATCATAGTATTTTAAGGCCATAAGACTTACTTTAGGACTCACGCCACTAATTCCTACATTATTACCCCCTTCGGCCCCTATAATGCCGGCAATATGAGTCCCATGTCCATGAAAATCCATAACATTAGAATTGTTATCTACAAAATTCCATCCATGAACATCATCTATGAAGCCGTTCTCATCATCATCAACACCATTAGTTCTTTTATCCTTTCCTAAATCATCCTTTCCTATCTCTCCTTGATTCATCCAAACGTTGTTTTTAAGATCAGGATGATTTAAATCCACACCTGTATCCACAATAGCAACTACAACATCGTGACTTCCTTGAGTTAATTTCCAAGCTTTTTTTGATTCTTGAAGCTTATGACCCCACTGGGCTTCAATAGCAGGATCGTTGATTAAAACATGACTTTTATGAGCTTTATTTTTTGTTTTATTATTGAAAATCACCTGTGGGTTTCCTAAATTTTCATTTCTTATCTTATGAGAATCAGAGATAACATCTTCTAACATCTGATTTTTAGCACTTCTTTGCTTTTCTATAACTTTTCTTTCTGAATGCATATGTCCTATAAAAAAGGCAAGTAAACTTACGAAGACAAAGGTTTTAAAATGAAGGTTAAACGGCTTCATAAAATGATTTCTCCTCTTACTTTAAAGAAAGCAAGTTTTATGCCAAAACTTCATTTTTTAATCCCTTGATTTTACTTGATTTTTTTATCCTTCAAGGATGCAAAGCGACTAAAGTTAAGACGAGTGTCTAAATTTTATACGACACTTCTTTTGTAAGTCGGTTTCTTATGAAGTCTCTTCAAGAGAACAAACAGTAAAAACGAAACGCACTAAAGGTTAACTCCTTATGAGTTATGATGAAAGAAAAGGTTGCACTAGTGAATTGCAGTTAGGGATTAATAAAACGTCTATCAAAAAGTCACATAAAATGATTTATAGTGGTAAACCTATTAACAAAGTCAAAGTAGCTTGTGCTAGAGAGATGTTGGGTTTTGTATGGGAGTGTTTCAATAAAGTGACTCATTCGACTCATTGAAACATATTTAAAGATTGTATTTTTAGGGTAGGAGGTAAGTCAAAACATAAAAAAATTTATTTAAGTCTTTTTGGAGCTTTTACGCCGTCCTAGACTATATAGTGCTTCCGTTTAGATTTTCTGGTCGATTCTCTAGAGAAAAAACCTGAAAATCTAAGCGTATTCACTATATACATAGCAAAGTCGTTGAAATCAGATTAAGGGGCAAAGTTCTTTCGTATCATCTTAATGCGTTAACCAGCATGCGGATATGAGGTTGATAGTACAGAAGACTCATTTTTGAAAAACTTTTTTGTCAATGACTTACTTTTCTTGCTTGACTGATGGTCATCCATATGAGTATATTTAAATTTTTTCATAAGGATTTCTGTAAAAATCAAATGAGAGGATATTGATGATAGGGCTGTTACTGGAGAAAAGTCCAGTTTTTTTAAAAAAAAAATCACTATGACGCAATAAATTTCTTTTTGTAAAAATCAAATAGAGGCTAAAATAAGCTTGATTAATGTCTAGAACAATTCTTAAAAGCCCTCAGTTTCTTCCTCTTTTTATCACTCAATTTTTAGGTGCCTTCAATGATAACTTTTTTAAAAACTCTCTATCGATTCTTATTATTTTTCAATCAAGTACCCTTTTAGGTTTATCATCAGAAAAACTCATAGCTCTTTGCGGAGCTATTTTTATCCTGCCTTTCTTTTTTTTTTCAGCCATAGCAGGACAGCTTTCTGATAAATTTGAAAGAAACTACATCATAAAATTAACGAAAGTCTTAGAGTGCATTGTTATGGGTTTAGGGACTTATGGGTTTTTTACTCAGAATATAGGACTTCTTCTTGTAACTCTCTTTTTTATGGGTCTTCAATCTTCGTTTTTTGGACCTCTTAAATACTCTTATTTGCCTCAAGTGTTTTCTAATGGAAATCTCGTAGCAGCCAATTCTTTTTTTCAGACAGGAACATTTTTAGCTATTTTACTAGGAACAATTTTAGGAGGTATGGCTGTTGCCATTAATGAAACCACTAATTGGAGCTTGAACATAGGAGGAAGAAATTTGTTAGAGATTACAATTCAACCTTATTGGTGGGTGTGTTTTTCTATTCTTTTGATCGCTTTTTTAGGATACATAGCTTCCTTGTTTGTTTTACCCGTTCCTAGAGGAGATCCACAGTTAAAAGTGAATTGGGAGCCTCTAAAACCAACTCTTTCCATCATTAAAAATGCTTATAAAAACGAAGTGACTTTTTTATCTATATTAGGTGTGTCTTGGTTTTGGTTTCTAGGAGCTTGTATGCTGGCTCTTTTACCTCATTATGGGAAACATACATTGAATGTCAATGAATACACAGTGACTTATTTTCTTACTCTTTTTTCTATAGGTGTAGGAATAGGATCACTTTTATGCAAACTTTTCTCTGGAAGAAGGCTAGAAATAGGCCTTACACCTTTAGGTTCCATAGGGATGAGTTTATTTACTCTTGGTCTTTATTTCATAGGTAAACCTAAAGCTGTAGGCTCCATAACCTATGGTGTTCTAGACTTTTTACAAAGCTTTCATGGCTTTTTCATAAGTATCAATTTATTTTTGTTATCTATATTTGCAGGATTTTATATTATACCCCTTAATACTCTTATACAGTCTTCATGTAAAAAGCAAGAAGTGTCGCGTATGATCTCTTGCAATAACATTCTCAACGCTATTGCTATAATTATTTCATCCTTTTTTCTTATATTTCTTTACCATTTCAATTTTACTCCTCCTCAAATCTTCTTTGTCTTAGCTGTTTTAAATTTAGGGGTTGCATTTTTTATCTGCAAATTCATACCAGAATTCTTCCTTCGTTTTTTAGCTTGGATACTGACTAAAATTGTTTACAAATTTAGAGTTAAAAATGAGGAAAATTTCGTCTTTAAAGGGCCGGCTATTCTCGTCTGTAATCATGTTACTTACGTAGATTGGCTTTTTATAGCAAGTGCTTGTCGAAGACCTGTTCGGTTTGTTATGAATTATAAGATCTTTAAACTGTCTTTTATAAATTTTATTTTTAAGGCCGCTAAAGTGATTCCTATTGCAAAAGTTAAAGAAGATTCAAAAGTTATGGAAAAAGCTTTTGAAACAATGAAAGAGGAGCTAAAGGCCGGACATATTGTTTGTGTTTTTCCTGAAGGATGCCTTACACATGATGGTAAGATGAATAAATTTCGTCCCGGCATTGAACGTCTTATTAAAGAAAGCCCCGTTCCTGTTATACCTATGGCATTATCCGGTCTTTGGAAAAGCCTCTTTAGTCTTAACCCTGTACATCTGATGAGGCGATTTCCTTGGATGCTTTGGAAAAAAGTCATTTTAAATGTAGGAGAAAGCATACCTCCGGAAAAAGTTAAAGCTTCTTTTCTTTATGAAAAAGTCAAAGAACTGGAATCTAATACCATTTCCAAAAATTAATTCGACGTTCTTTTAACGCATAGCCTCCTGGCTTTTTGATTTACCGTTAACCAGCACGCGGATATGAGGTTGATAGAGATTGTCCGTAAAGTCGTTAGGGTTTGAAGAAGGGGCTCCCCTGAGCTAAACTCAGGGTATTATAAACAAACCAAAAAGGAGCCCCAAATGAAAGATACACAATATCAATTCCAGTTACAAATGGTAAAAAATAAACATGAGAAGATTCGCCAGCTTATTGCTATGCAGCTTGAAGGAGCAGCGCTGAAATTAGTCCATGATCTTTTCCAAGAGGAAGTAAAAAGACTCTGCGGAAAGCCCTTTTCCCACAAAAAGTCAGAGGGTCTCTGTCACAGAGGAGGAAGTGGGAAAGGATCTGTTATTCTTCAAGGACAGAGGATAAGAGTTCAACGTCCTCGTCTTAGAAAAAACAAAGAGGAAGTTCCTCTGGAGAGTTATACTGATCTTCCCCCAAAAAACTGTCCACTTTTTTGGGGGAAGTTCAGAGTTTCATCTTGAGCATTCTCGCCATCGTAGCCCACAAAACTTTGTCATCAATCTTTTAGGTACTCTCACTCCTATTGTTTAAAACCTAAAAAACCCTCCATTCAACTTAAAACTCAAGAACAGGGGCCTCTGAGCAATATATAAAAGTCGAAACTCGGGTTAATAAGGTCAGAGTACGTATAATTTGAAATTGAAGTTTGAATTATTTGAAGTTTTAGTTTAAAATATACGTATATGTGGATTCCAAGGGAAATTTCAAAACAAATTCAAGAAGCTGCTTTAAAGCGCCCCTGTGTTCTTTTAACAGGTGCTAGACAAACTGGCAAATCCTCTCTTATAGAAAGGATTTTTCCTCAATATGGCTCTATCAGTTTGGATCATCCTAGGAGACTTTAGCTTTTATCAGACCTCTTCATAATACGCAAACCTAATTTAAAAGCTGCTTAGAACCTTAAACAAGCTTCTTTTTTGATTTTTAAAGCACACATACGAAGGCTCAAAAAACTTTTCTTCGGAATTTATGGATACGTTCTGCCCATAAGAGGACTTGAGGCTTGAGTTGTTTTTTCTTCCATTCTCCTGCCACAAATTTGTTAGCCTCTGAGAGGGTGGGATAAGTGTGAACTGTGGAAAGAATTTTATTAAGACCTAATTTATGATTCATAGCTAACACGTATTCAGCTATGATATCACCAGCATGAACTCCTACAAGGGTAACGCCTAAAATTTTATCTTTCTTGGGCTCTGTTAAAACTTTAATGAAACCGTACTGAGCTTCATCTGTGATTGCTCTATCTAGATTATCAAGAGGGTAAGTTGTCGCCTCATAGGATATGTTTTGACTTAAGGCGTCCTGTTCATTAAGTCCCACACGTGCTACTTCTGGATCAGTATAGGTACACCAAGGTATGGCTTTAAAACGGGCTTTGAATTTATAAAAAGGGCTTATCATGGAATTAACAGCGCAGTACCAAGCCTCATGAGCTGCTGTATGAGTGAATTGATAACCTGTAGAGCTAACATCTCCACAAGCATAAATGTTAGGATAGTTAGTTTGCAGGTATTCATTAACTTGGATTTCTTGTCTTTGATTTAACTCAAGACCTAGTTCTTCTAAGCCGAAACCTTTCACAGAAGCCTTTCTTCCTAGAGCTAAAATCACTTTATCGAAAGTGATGTAAAAAGATTTTTTTGTCACTTCATTTACACATTCAAGGGTTTTTTGAGAAAATTTTTGAGCTCTATGATTTAAGAAAACTGTTAGACCCTCTTTTTTAAAAGTCTGCAAAATGTGACAGCTTACGTCCTTGTCTTCTTTCATAAGAAGTCTATCCGCTTTTTCCACAATAACCACTTCACTTCCTAAACGATGAAAGGCTTGAGCTAATTCACAGCCGATAGGACCTCCTCCTAAGATAAGGAGTTTTTGAGGAAGTGTTTTTAAATCCCAAAGCGTATTTGAGGTCAGATAATTAATATCTTTTAAGCCCTCTAAAGGAGGGACCAAAGGACTAGCCCCTGTAGCAATCACAATATTTTTTGTGAAAAGTGTTTTCCCATCTATTTCAACTTCGTAAGGTGATTTGACATAGGCTTTCCCAGAAAGACATTCTACACCTAAATTACGATAACGTTCTAAACTGTCATGAGGTTCAATAGTTTTGATCACCCGTTTTATTCTTTCCATAATATCAGCAAATTCAAAATCCATTGTGATGGATGAAAAACCTAAAGATTTATGTTGTTTGGCATCTTTGATAAACTTAGAAGAACGAATAAGAGTTTTGCTGGGGACACAGCCTGTGTTCAAACAATCTCCACCCATTTTGTGTTTTTCAATAAGGGCCACTTTAGCTTTTGTCATAGCACTAATATAACTTGTCACAAGCCCACCGGCCCCTGCTCCTATAACTACAAGATTGTAATCAAAGAAGGGAGGTTTTTTGTATTTTCTTAAAGGAGATTTGTAAAAATTTATAGCTTTTTTTATAAGAAAAGGAAAGATTCCTAACAGAACAAAAGATAAGAAGAGTTTAAAAGATAAAATGTCGTTCAATGATTCAATTTGTCCTAATTGAGTTCCTGCATTTACATACACAAGAGTGCCTAAGAGCATTCCTATTTGGCTTACAAAGAAAAACGTCAGCATTTTCATAGAGGTGAGTCCCATAACCAGGTTAATTACGAAAAAGGGTACTAAGGGAATGACTCTTAAAGTGAACAGATAAAAAGCCCCTTCTTTTTTGATGTTTTTGTTGATTGTTTCAATCTGTGTTTTAAATTTTGATTCCACCCAATCCTTTAGTAAAAATCGAGAACTTAAAAAAGCTAAGGTAGCGCCTATAGTGCTTCCTAGTGATACGAGTACAACTCCTACTACAAAACCAAACAAAGCACCTCCTAAAAGAGTCAGAAGAGTTGCTGCAGGAAGATTGAGAGCTGTTATTAAAATATAAATCACTAAGTAGAGAAAAAGGGTTTTGAAAGGATGTTTGTCATAATGATTTTGAAAGCTGAGTTTATGTTCTTTTACAAATTCTAAACTAAAGTACTGAAAAAGCTCAAAATGGAAGAATGAAAAAATTAAAAATAAAATAACAAGAAAGAGGGCTATTTTTTTTAGATTCATAGTGTGATTGTAAGGGAAAGTTAAAAAAAATAAAAGGAAGATGAAAAAATATTTCCCCTCACCTAATGAATAGGCCGTAACTCGGTTATCTGACCGCCCTATCCAAGTTTAAATCTCTCTTATAAGTTTTTCTTAGAGGGGGAATTTTATGGAAGAAGGGATTAATTTAAAAAAGAGGATACAGCTTTATCGAGAGAAGAATTCCAAAAAGAAGCTTATCCGCTACCCAGAAGCACTTAAGATAGAGATTCTAGATTTTTTGAAAGAGGAGAAGATTTCTAAATTTTGTAAAGAAGCAAAAGTCAGCCCTTCTACAATCAATAACTGGAAGAAGTCCAATGTTTCAACACTTTCTCACAAGAAATCCCTTTTTAAGGCCGTCTCTTTGAAAAAGGAAAAGTCATGTGATGAAAGAGAAGGTCTTAGTCTTAAAGGGTCTAGGTTGGGAAGAGGTTTTAGAATTAGTGAGAAATTTATGATTTTTTTATCTGAAGGCTACCGTATTTTTGTCTGCTCTCAAAAGATAGACATGCGATGGAGTTTTGAGAGGTTAAGTTATCTACCTAAATTCCCGACAAAAAATATACACTAGGATTTAAGTTCTGCTCAGAATCTGGAAAATTTCTTATTCCCCCTCGTAAAAAGTAGGATTTTATAGAATTTTTAGAGATAAATACTCTTGCCTATGCTTAATCCTGATGTATAATATATACAGCAGGATTGCTAGGAGGATATGCGATGAGTTTCATTAGAAGAATAAAAAAGAAGGATGGACAAGTTTATTTGGCTGAAGTTGAGAGCAAATGGATCAATGGGAAATCGGTTCAAAAGCATATTCGTTATATTGGAAAAGAGATTAATGGAGAAGTTGTGCTTTCTCTCTCATCAAAAGATCTCCAAGTGGATGGAGTTAAGGTATATGGCCCCCTTTTACTATTCCATAGTATCTCAAAAAAAATTAAACTTCCAGAAATTTTAGGTGAATATTCTGATGAGATTCTCAGTATGATTTATGCCCACTGTATGGATTATAGAAGTGTACGTAATATGCCAAAATGGTACGAGAGGACAGACTTAAATCTTCTTTTAGATTTAGGAAATCTAACGGAAGCTCGATTAGTTAAAGCAATGGATAGTATAAATGATGATCAAATAGAGATTTATCAAAGGTCTATTTTTAGCAACGTAAAAAAGATGTATAGGTTGGACTCTAAAGGAATAGTATATGATCTAACAAACACTTATTTTTATGGGAAGCATTGTGTTATGGGGAAAGTGGAAAGAAGTAAAGATGGGCGTCGACAAAATGATCTTATCCAAATAGCACTTGCAACGACTCAAAAGGACGGAATTCCAGTATTCCACAAAACCTTTGATGGAAATATCCATGACAGTAAAACTCTAGCGGACGTTTCCAATAATTTTTCTCAACACAGTCTTCAGTCTGGACTACTCATCTATGATCGAGGCATAGTATCCGAGAAAAACATTGATTTCATAGGGGATTTAGGCTGGCACACGTTGTGTGGCTTGCCTATGCGAGAAAAAGAAAAAGCTATCATAAGACGAACTATAAAGAATGATTCTATAAATAATATTTCAAATATGGTGACAATTGGAGAAAGTATTTTTTACGTTAAAGGTATACCTCATTCATTCGGATCGATTAAAGGAAAGCTTGTCATCTGCTATAATGAATCTAAAAAAACAGAAATCACAGAGTCAAGGAGGAAAAGGATTCTAAATGCTCAGGAGTTAATAAATAAAAATAAAAAAATTGAAGAAGGACTTAGAAAGCACTTGACTCCCAGGGGAAGAATAAGAACTGATGTGTTAAAGAAAGATGAGGAGCTTGATGGATACTCGTGTATATTTTCTACGAAGAAGATCTCCGACAAAGAAATGGTGAGATTGTATTTTGACAAAGAGATCATTGAAAGAGCTTTCAAAACTTTAAAAGGTATTTCAAATGTACGCCCTATTAGATTTTGGTTAAATAAGAGAGTCAAGTCACATGTTTTTATCTGCTATTTATCTTATCTCATATTATCTATCCTTAAACTAAATCTAAAATCTAAGGGCATAAATATGTCGCCAGAAAAAGCAATTGAAAACTTAGAAACTATGTACAACGTTTATCTATCAGATAACCGTAAAAAACATAAATTTACTAGAACCGTAACTCTTAACAAAACTCAAGAACAGATATTGAAATCGGTGGACCCAAAAATTTTAAAGAATCACATAATGCTTTCTTGAAAACCTAGTGTATACTTTTGGCCAAAAATTTAGGTATCTAGTAAGAAGTGAAATGAAAGGAGAGATCAACTTGGGAGATCTTTATCTCTTTCTAGGTTTTAATAGAAGGAGATTAAAAGGTCTGTTCTATGATGGTAGTGGTCTTATTTTACTAACAAAGAGGATGGAGAAAAAAAGGTTTATGAGTTTAAGTGATTTAAGTTCTCCCGAGTTAACAAGGAGTGAGCTTAAGCTTTTAGTTCATGGTTCGATTTTAAGAAAGTACGAGCTTAAGAAAAGATAATTTTTTTAGATTATTTTTTTAAAAAAAAGCTTGCAAAACAAAAAAAGACGTGTTGACATTAATGTATGCAGATGAGTCTTTTTCCTTATTTAAAAAAAAGCGAAAAACCTGAATACAAACATCTTCCTTCGTTTGTTCGAGAGGAAAAAGACACGGAAAATGTAAAGTTGATTTTCAATGAATTCATTCACCTTTATAAAAAAGAAATTAAACTTTTAAAAGGAGAGTTAAATGAGCTTAAGAAGAAAAAGGCTCAAGAAGATCAATTAAAGCTTTTTAATGATGAGCTACTTAATAAGTTCAAGAAAATAGTGTTTGGAAAATCCAGTGAAAAAAGAAAACTATCTTCTCGTAGTAGAAAGAAGCTTAAAAAGAAAATTCTGCTTGAATCTGAGAGTTTAGTTCCTGCTCCTAAAGAAGAGGAGATGAAGGATTTAGAAGAGATAAAAGTAGATCATAAGCTCACAGACGAAGAGCTTTCTGATATAGCACAGCAGTATGGTTATCCTAAGGACAGTGAGTGGGAGGAATTAAAGATTCAAGACGTGTCAGGAGAGCTTGATGTTCATGTAAGAAGCTATGTAAGAAAAAAGCACTGTCTGAACTTCCCCCAAAAAAGTAGACAGTTTTTTGGAGAAGATCATAGTCGATAGGACATGCTCCGACCAAAATTTGTGCAAGCTTTATGTAAAATAAAATGGGAGTTTAGAGGAAGTCGTAGGAGTCATTGGGAACATGTAGGATTATTAAGTTATTATAATTGTTTCGTTTTTAATGATTTCAATAGTTTAGACTTGATTGGAAAGCACGACATGTTCATTTGACCAACATCTGCACAACTAAATTCTCCAATTTTAAGATCAATGATAATAAGACATTTTAAAACACGATGATAGAAAATCAAATCTACACGAAACCAACTGTCATCAAGACGAAGACGCTTTTGTCTTCCGATAAAAGTAAAATCACCTCCAAGTTCTAATAAAAAAGACTCTAGGTGTTGGATAAGGTTTTCTTCTAATTCTTTTTCAGAATACTCATCCTTGAGGTTAAGAAACTCTAAGACGTAAGGGTCTTTAATGGCTTCCTCGGGAGTCATTTTATCTTCAGGTTTTGCCCTCGTGCCTTTTGTAAGCATAGCGACCTTATTTTTTGAAAGAAGCGTCCTTTCAAAAAAAGCAGATTGAATTTGCCTGTCGAGTTGACGAACAGACCATCCTCCTCTAAGGGCTTCATCTTCATAGAATTTTTGAGCTTCTTTATTCTGCACAGACATTAGGCGAACATAAGCTGACCAAGGTAATGGAAAATGAGTAGAAAACTCCTGAAGAAACTTTTGAAAACCCATTGTTTTCAATGAATTAAGAGATTGTGCAGACACTGTCTGCACAATCTTAGGACGAGATAAGTAGAATTTACAAAAATTATGCAAATTTCTTTTGCTAAAGCCTTTTTCATAATTCTTAGTTTAAGTGTAAAGATAGTTCACTTATAAGCTCTGTTCCATATTTAGCCTTATTTTTACCTCCTTGTTCAACTTCTATAATTTTACGACCTATTTCCCAATAAGTAGCTGTCATAATAGAATTTATTGAACGAACAGAGTAACCTCTTGCTTGTTGAATAAGTTTTGTAATATCAGAAAATATTTTTTTCTGACTTTTTACAGCTTTTAATTTTCTTTTCTTTTTTGCCATATTTTAAAACTTCCTTTTTGAATTGTTTTAAAGTCTGTTAAACCATATAACTCCATAAGTGAATTTTGTAGAGGCGTGGCTGTTAATAGAATTTTTGGAATTTCTTGAAATGTGTCCCTAAGGCAACGGGCAATCTTATTATCCTCTTTATAGACATTTCTTAATCTGTGAGCTTCATCAATAACAACTAAATCCCATTGAATTAGTTTTGCATAATCTGCTTTATTTCTTACAAACTGATAAGAGGCTATAACGACTTTGTTGTTTTGATCGAATGGATTGTTATTATCATCTTTAAGATTTTGATTAAAAGATTTTGTTTCTAAAATAAAAGACGGAAGAAAGAATTTTTCTAAAAGTTCTCTATTCCATTGCTTTCTTAAACTAGAGGGTACAATAATTAAAATTTTTCTTTTTCTCTCAGCCCATTTTTGAGAAAGTAAAATTCCTGCCTCAATAGTTTTTCCTAAACCTACTTCATCCGCTAAAATAACACCTTTTGAGAGAGGGGACTTGAAAGCAAAAAGGGCAGCTTCAACTTGATGAGGGTTAAGGTCAACTTGAGCATCCATTAAAATTGGAATCAGACTCTCAATCTCCCCGGAAGGGCATTTTTTTGTCAGCTCATGATGCCAATTACAGAAATTAATTCGACATTTTTATGTTCAAATTTAAAATTTTAAAATTGACTTAAGGAAAAGCTTCAATTAGGAGGTTTTAAAAGAATTTTTTTTGAGGGGAGATTAAGTTTTCATAAGATATGTTTATTTCAGGTATATCTATTTGTTGTGTAAATCGATTGATGGGTTAAAATAAGTGAAAAAAAGTGAGGTTAAAATTTAAAATGAAAAAAATCAGTTACACAATTTAATTTATAGGTTCAAATTAATTTACAAGCTTGATTCATCTTGTTGTTTTGCTCAAGATCGAGTGCATAATTTTTTAATCCTACCCTCCTGATCGCAAAAAGTATTCCAGGCCTCACAACAAGTATTCACTATATGGTCATAGTTTTTAAAACATGCATTCGATAATTTGATCCTTCGTAATTGTTGCCAGACTTGTTCCATGGGATTTAATTCTGGACTATAAGGAGCTAAAGGCATCAGAGATAAATTCTTAGGAACTATCACAAAAAAAGATAGCAGATCAAAATGTGGCTCTTATTCTTCTTTAAAATCTAAGAAATATCCTCCTCAGTAGAAGTCAAGGGTTGTTAAGAAACCGACTTACGGATGACCTCCTTTTTTGTTGTTAATAGTAAGCTCCTTTTTATGAGTTTACTTCTTAGATGAGTCTAACTCTTCTAATCAGGGTTTTTAAGTCCCAGCTTTTCAAAAATATTGGTCATCCATATTTTCTTTTTCATAGAAGTTTAAAGGGAAATTTTCAAAAGAAGATTCTAAATCTTCTTTAAGTTTTATAAGAAGCTTAAGTATGAAAAAATTATATTACTATAAAAAGTTTATACAGTTTTTATAGTTTTAAAAAAATAGTTTGTGTTTTTTAACTTCTTATGATAGACTCCTTTTAATGATTATGAAAACAAAAACAAGGCCAGACTGGAAAACTAAGTTTAAAGGAGTAGGTGACAATTTTTGTTACCTTTTAAATTTTTTTACAGTCTTAGAGGCTCAGCTTTACATAATAAGGAGTTAAGCTTGGAATAGTTTTTGCAATACATAAATTTTAGAAAGGTTAAAAGCCCTTACTTAAATACCTAAATTCGAGACAATTTTTACTCACTAGGATTTAAGAAAGTTAGGTAAATAGTTAAGAAAATAGGGCTTATAAAACAAAATAATAAGAAAGTGTTTTAAAATTAAACACCTTCAATCCATAAGAGGTAAATAATGAAAACAAAAATTTTTTTTCATTTAGCGAGCTTAAATCTAGTCTTTGCTTTTTCCAGTTTTTTCGTCTTTCAGGAAAAGTCAACAAAATGCCATGCTTTAGGACGTTCCTATGATAAAAGATGCTTTCAAGAAAAGAAAGTTTATGGGTTTGATCTCAAACCTATAAGTAAAAAATCAGGTGGTGCGGTTCGCTCCTCTCCTGCCATAATGAATAATGGAACAATTGTCATAGGTTCTGATGATGAAAATGTTTATGCTTTAGAGCTTAAGGGTAAGAAGTTATTTAAAGTAGCTTCCTTTGAAACAGGTGGTGCGGTTCGCTCCTCTCCTGCCATAATGAATAATGGAACAATTGTCGTAGGTTCTGATGATGGAAATGTTTATGCTTTAGAGCTTAAGGGTAAGAAGTTATTTAAAGTAGCTTCTTTTAAAACAGGTAGTGCGGTTCGCTCCTCTCCTGCTATAATGAATAATGGAACAATTGTCGTAGGTTCTGATGATAGAAATGTTTATGCTTTAGAGCTTAAGGGTAAGAAGTTATTTAAAGTAGCTTCTTTTAAAACAGGTAGTGCGGTTCGCTCCTCTCCTGCTATAATGGATGATGATAAAATTGTCATAGGCTCTTTTGATGAGAGGGTTTATGTTTTAGAGCTTTCAGGTAATGAATTATTTAAAGTAGCTTCTTTTAAAACAGGTAGTGCGGTTCGCTCCTCTCCTGCTATAATGGATGATGATAAAATTGTCATAGGCTCTTTTGATAAGAGGGTTTATGTTTTAGAGCTTTCAGGTAATGAATTATTTAAAGTAGCTTCTTTTAGAACAGGTGATGCGGTTCGCTCCTCTCCTGCCATAATGAATAATGGAACAATTGTCATAGGTTCTGATGATGAAAATGTTTATGCTTTAGAGCTTAGGGGTAAGAAGTTAGTTAAAGTAGCTTCTTTTAGAACAGATGGCTTGGTTCGTTCCTCTCCTGCTATAATGGATGATAATAAAATTGTCATAGGCTCTTTTGATAAGAGGGTTTATGTTTTAGAGCTTAAGGGTAAGAAGTTAGTTAAAGTAGCTTCTTTTAAAACAGGTGGCTGGGTTGATTCCTCTCCTGCTATAATGGATGATAATAAAATTGTCGTAGGCTCTGAGGATAAGAAGGTTTATGTTTTAAATACTTTAAATGAAACATTAATAAAAGTTTATAGAGAACAGATTACTTGTGAGTCCAAACCATAAGAATAGAGAGCTTGTAGAAGAGCCTGTAATTATTACAGGCTCCTATTACCCTAGTTTTGACTTTTATATATTTTTCAGAAGCCTCTGTTCTTGAGTTTTAATTTGATACTGTGACGATGATACAAAACCATATTTAGCTGTTTCTTGAATCGATTTTCCGTCTTGCATATGCTGCAAAGCTTGGAGTTTTATCTTGATGTTGGCACTTCTTTCCACTTTGTAAGTAGCTATAAAATCATACCCTTGAAGCTTTGTAACTAAATCTTTTTTCGACACTCTAAAAATTTAACAGAGTTTGATCAAAAAGCCAGAGTACTATACTATACGTTAAAAGAATGTCGAATTAATTTTTGGAAATGGTATGAGCAAAATATTTTGCGTGGTAGTCGGTGATTTGCATAAGGAATATAACCTACTGCTTTTTTTGAGTTTTCTCAAGTTCTATAGTTTTTTTGGATTTTCTACCTCACAAAAACCTCACTAATGTCATTTTATTTGCAACAGTTTGTGAGCAGTCACCAAATCGCTTTAGCAAAACTCCTAACTCATCAGGATAAAGAATTTTTGGATCAACTCACACCTCAATTCGACCTCTAGTGTCACTGGGCTATTTTGAAAATCAGACGGTGTGATCTTCCCCCAAAAAACTGTTTGCGTTCTGTTCAATCATCTTTCTGCCTTATACTTTTTTGTTTGTGGCGTGATTTTTGGCGTGATAGAGCAGTTTAGAGCGGTACGTTGCGGTCTGTCGAGGTCTCAGGCAGTCAGGGTATGTTGTTATTATTAAATTTTTCACTGATTCCAAAAACTTAGAAAATGGGCTCGTCTGCCCCGGCACCTCCAAAAGCTATTGCGCTTTTAAACTCAAATACAACTCAAAAAACTGCTCAATTTATAAACCTCAAATTAAACTAAAAACATTTATACGCTAAAAATCACGCCAAAAATCACGCCAAAAACAGGAAAAAATGAAAATAATACAATAATTTCAATAACTTATGAAAAGTCTGGTGGAGGTGCCGGGTATTCAGCCCGGGTCCGCAAATGTTCATCAAATAGGCAATACTACAGGCTTAGTCTTTACTTTCATTCTAAAAAGAAACCTTTAAAGACAAAGTTTTCTTTTTAGTTTTTCAGTCAATTTAAGTAACAAGTCCTGAAAAACAACTTTGTTACCGAGACTACTGGTTCGACATCTCACAAGTTTCGTAGTCAAAAAACTTGCTCGATGGCTACTTTGTTAAGCAGCAAAAGTGTATTCGTTGCCGAATAATTTTTTGCACCTTTTTTACGAGGACCTGATGCAACCTCGGCCTGCTCCTAAAAGAGTCTTCAATCACGTCGAGAGCTATTCACCCCCATTTTTATTATAATACAGAAAAAGTTTTTTTTCTAGAGAAAATTGAAAAATTTGTTCAAAAAATGATGAGCTAAGAATTTTTCACAAGGCAGGTTTTTAGAGAAGCAGGGAGATTTTTAATCTTTTCAATGACTTGGGGATCAATTCTCTTACACTCTAAATCTAGGACTAAGTAACCTACTTGATGGTCAGTTTCTAAGGTTTGGGTTAAGATGTTGAGCTTGGCCTCTGAAATGATGTTGTTGATTTCACCTAAGACCCCAGAGATGTTTTTGTGTAGGTTTAAAATTCTCATACCTTTTTTTTCAGGAGCTTTGACTTGGGGAAAATTTACAGCTCCTAAAGTGGTACCGTTTTTAAGAAAGTTGATAAAATTTTCTGACATCTCTTTTGCAATAGACTCTTGAGCCTCTTCTGTGTTTCCTGCTATATGGGGTGTGAGGATGACATTTTCAAGACCTTGTAGGATGCAGTGAAAATCTTCTTTGTTAGAAGCAGGTTCTGTTTCATAGACGTCTAAAGCTACACCTAATAGGCATTCTTTTTCAAGAAAGTCTAAGAGGTCTTTTAAATTGACAACAGATCCACGGCTATTATTTAATAAATAAGAACCTTTTTTCATATAAGAAAGAGTGTCTTTGTTGATCATATGTTTGGTGCTTTTATCTTCGGGGACATGGAGTGTTACAAAATCAGATTTTTCTAAAAGTTGTTTTAAAGAATTTGTGGGCTGTGCTCTTCCTAATGGTAATTTCTTATTGATATCATAGAAAATTACCTTAAGGCCTAAACTTTCTGCTAAAATGCTTACTTGGGAGCCGATATGACCATAACCTATAATGCCTAAAATTTTATTTCTAACTTCATGAGAGTGTTTTGAACTCTTTTCCCACTTTTTGTTATGGGTTTTCATGTTGTAATCTCCTAGACGTCGGCTTAAGGATATGATTTGTGCTATGACAATTTCAGAAACACTTCTTGTATTGTTGTAAGGAGCATTGAAAACGGGAACTCCCATGGATTGAGTTTTCTGTAAATCAATTTGATTCACTCCAATACAAAAAGCTCCGATGACTTTGAGTTTTTCTTGAGAGGCTTCTAAAACTTGAGGTGTGATGGAGGTCTTAGAACGAATGCCTAGAGCATCATAATGAGGAAGTTTCTCTATAAGTTCATTTTCAGATAGGGCCTGGTTTTTTGTTTCAACCACATAGCCTTCTTTTTCTAATCTCTGTTGTGCTATAGAGTGAATGTTTTCTGTCAGCAAAATTTTCATGACTCCTAGTACCATATTTTATTAAAAATGTCCAATTTATTTTACTGTAACTCTTTTTGTCTATAACTACTACATCTATGAAGCAGAGGCTAGAATCTTATAAAGTGACATTAAAAATTAAAAACCTAAAGATTGAGGCTTTTATGGAAGGGTTTTTAAGAGGTGCTGTTTTAAGATACTTTCCTCAAAAAGCACCTATTTTTCTCTTAGAAATAAGCTGTGAGAAAGATTTGAAACAGATATCATTTTTGAAAAAAATTCATCCTCTTTCTGAGGTAATTGTGGTTTTTAAATTACCTCAAGTAAAACTTATGAGAAGAGCACTTGATAGGGGGGCTTTCCATGTTTTCCAAGTACCTCTTCAAAGAGAGGAGTTTTTGTTGGTTCTTAATAGAATAGAGTCTTGGTGGGAGTTTCAGAAAGAAAGTTGTTTGTGGAGAGGAAGGGGTGTTTTATCCCAAAAGATCAAAAAACAAATCTCTTGTTTAAAGGATGAAAAAGGTCCTCTTCTTATTGAAGGGGAAAGTGGTGCGGGAAAAGAGATTGTAGCTCAGCTTCTATCTTCTCCTCATAAGCCCTTTGTTTGCGTTAATGTGGCAGGTTTAAGCGAAAGTTTGTTTGAAAGTCAGATGTTTGGTTATAAAAAAGGAGCTTTTACAGGAGCGGATCGAGATCATGAAGGTTTAGTTTTAAAAGCTCATAGAGGGGATTTGTTTTTAGATGAGATTGAAGCCCTTTCTCTTAGCTCTCAAGCAAAACTTCTTAGATTTTTAGAAAATCAAGAAGTGAGGGCTATAGGGAGTTCAAAGGTTCAAAAAGTGGAATGTCGTATTTTAGCAGCTACAAATGAATGTTTAACTCAAAAAGTCAAAAAAGGGGAGTTTAGGGCTGATCTTTTGTGGCGTCTAAGGTGCAAGACCATAGAGCTTCCTCCTCTAAGAGATAGAAAAGAGGATATTGAGTCTCTTGTAGAACTCTTTTTTTCTCAAGATACTAAAAAACGTAAAAAAACTTTGAGCAAAGAAGCTCTTTTGTGTCTTAAGGAGTACAATTGGCCTGGAAATGTAAGGGAGCTTAAGAAAGTGAGTGAAAATCTTCTTTGTTATACTTTGCTTCCTGTCATTGAAAGAGAGGATGTAGAGCCTTTCTTATATCCCTATAATAGCTTTTCAGGCCCTTCTTCTTATCAAAATTTGAATTCTATGGTCAAAGAGTATGAAAAAGAGGTCATTCGATCTTGTGTGTATAAGTATAAAGCCTTAGATGAGGTTCAAAGAGTCTTAGGTTTATCAAGAGCCACCCTTTACAAAAAGCTAAAGTACTATAAAATAATATATTAGTGTTATTTCAAGATTCCATGTGGGGTGATCCCCTTTATACAAAGACCTTTTTTCAAGTTATGGTTTTGATCATTGCAACTGCTTTGGCTGTGTATCGTTTTCATGAGGAGTACTCTTATACGAAACTGTTATGGGCTAGTGTACGAACGTGGATATTTCTAGTTCCTATTTTGTTTTTACTTTTTAGTATTAAAAATGAAATTTTCATTTTATTTTTACTGTGCTTGTTTAGTGTATATACATGTAAGAAATTTTTTCAGATGGTGGGGATGTATCACCGTCATATTTTTGTTCTTATGACCTATTTTTTCATAGGATTTTTATTTTGGATCATTTATAAAGAACATTACGATTATTATAATTTATCTCCAATGATCTTTCTAGCTAGTACTTCATTGATACCTCTTTTAAAAAATGATTATCAAAATATGATCCAGTATATGGGTTTGTGTCTTTTTGGCTTCCTCTTTTTCGCCTGGGCACCTCTTCATCTAGCTCGTATTGTGTATTTTGAAGATGGTTTCTTTTTTTGTATCTTTACGCTCATTATTGCAGAGATAGCAGAGGTTTCCTGTCTAGTAACAAGTCATTTTGTAAAAAAAGGCTTTTTATTTTCAAAAATTAGTAGAAAAATTACTTTCCCAGGAATTTTAATGGCTTTACTTTCATCAGGCATTATGTCTTATTTTTTAACGAATATACTGCCCTTTCGCCTCCAAGACTATGTTATTTTTATTGGTTTTATCATTGCACTTTTAAGTCTTCTAGGAGATCTTTTGCTAACGGTCATTCGTAGAGATTTGAATATGAAAGATACAGGGATTTTTATTTTAGGAAGAGATGATATTATTGATCGCATGGACAAACTTATTTTTGTAGGACCTTTTGTTTTTTATATCTATGAACTTACCATCTTTTAAAAGCTTGTGATTTTAGGTTATGAATCATTGGAATTATGAAAACGAACAATGGAAGAAGCTTCCCTCACATTTAAAGCACTTACCTTTGTTTACACGTGCTTTTGATTTCACAAGCTTTATTTTTAGAGTTTTATGGGCTTTTTTTCTAAAGACTGTTTTTAAATTATATATTTTTTTAAAAGTTAAAGGGAGTATTAAAGATGTTTATAAAGAACATCCGAAGCTGATTGTAATTTCCAATCATGCTAGTCATATTGATGCGATTTCTATTGCGGCCGCTGTTCCTATGAGGTACTGGCTTAATCTTTACATTGCGGCGGCAAAAGACTATTGGTTTAGAAATCCACTTTTTGTGTTCTTTTCCTCTCATTGCTTAGGAGCTGTGCCGATTGATCGTAAGGATAAAAAGCAAGAAGCCATTTATCTTTGCATTGAACTTTTAACGAAGTTAAAACGTATATGGCTGATTTTATTTCCTGAGGGAGGACGTTCTTCCGATGGTTATGTTCAAGAGTTTAAAAAAGGAGTTAGTCTTTTTTCACTAAAAACAGGGACTCCTATTCTTTTTCTGTATATTGAGGGTAACAATAAAATCATGCCCAAAGGAAGCTTTCCTAGACCAGGAAGGTTGACCATTCATGTGGGTCCTGTTCAGGAGCCTGCTGATATTGAAACGATCAATAAAAATTACAGAAAGTGGACTCTTAAAATCAATCCTCATGCTTATAAGAAGGGGACTTTTAAAGATTAAGAGCTTAAGAAAAAAAAAGATTATTATTTATGAATGAAAAGACATTTGGTCTTTTCATGAAAATTAATCTTTTCTTTAGAGGTTTTTTTAAAAATTGTTTGGGAAAAATTTTCTTATTTTTAAGACTGTACCCAAACTTTAATTTAGTCCTATGTGAAAAAGTAGCCTGTGAAACAATGAAAAATAGTTAAAATGACTTGCTTTTTCTATTTACCGAAAGTCTTCAAAGCTTTGTAATAAAGACGGCTGTCTGTAGGAAAAGCTATTGCTTTCTCTTGAACAGTTGTATCAACAACTACATTCTCAAACTCTTTTTTTTTTACAAAATCCTCTCTCAAAGCTAAATCAATGGTTTCCTCTAAGAGAACTTCTATCTTCTAAGCCCCCATCCTCTTTCTCCAGTTAGTCAATGAACTTCTATTACAGGGATCTTCATAAGAATAGGCTGGCCACAAAAATACTGCCATTGAGGACTCTCTTTGAACATTTCTATTGTCTTCTCGTCACTTAAATTATAAATGTATTTCAAGCACTGAAGTCCCACCATTAAACGAGTTGAAAGACCTGGACGACCTTTTTTTTCATCATACTTCGAACCAAAAACTTTATCAAAACGATCCCAGTCTATTTTATTAGCTAAAATGACAAGCGGATGCTTCTTATGAACAATGTCGTTTACTCTAAAATCAAGAGGGCTTCTCTTTTGTGTGATGAACATGTCTTTTGGCCTCATCTTTTTTCCTTTCTGTTTTGCAAGGTTTTTTATCTGTTTTTCCATTTCCTTGCAATTATTTTCATGCAAAAATTACAAAAAAACAAGTGTTTTTAGCTGTTTATGCATTTTTCACATTCGACTAGATAGTGGAAGTTAAAGAGTTCTCTTTATTTATTCTTGTGATACATTAAGGTTATGAAGCGGATGACTCAGAAATTAATAAAGCCTTTAGAAAAATTTTTTCACCTAGAGATTTCAGGTGGAATAGTCTTATTGTTTATGTCTGTAGTGGCTATTTTTTTAAGAAACTCAAGTGTTGGTGAAACTTTTGAACACTTTCTTCATTGGCCTTTAGTTTTAGAATATGATTTTTTTGTTTTAAAGTTTACCCTTCATCAGTTTGTTAATGATGCTCTTATGGTGATTTTCTTTTTTGTTGTGGGATTGGAAATCAAAAGAGAACTTGTAGAAGGAGAGTTGTCGAATGTTAAAAATGCTAGTTTTCCTATTTTTGCAGCCCTTGGGGGAATGATCGTTCCTGCTCTTATATATACAGCTTTTAATTTTGGCACAAACTCTCAGAATGGTTGGGGTATTCCTATGGCTACAGACATTGCTTTTGCAGTGGGGGTTCTATCTCTTGTGATCAAAAGAGTACCTTTTTCAGCAAAAGTGTTTCTTTTGGCTTTAGCTATTGTGGATGATTTAGGAGCAATTTTGGTTATAGCTTTGTTTTACACGGAAGCCATCGCTAGTCAGGCTTTAGGGGGAGCAATTGTGATTTTTCTTTTTATGTTTATTTTACGAAAGCTAGGAGTATCGAACAAGTTTGTGTACTTTCTTTTAGCTTTAGTATCTTGGGCTTTTTTTGCAAAAAGCGGGGTTCATAGCACTATAGCAGGAGTGATCTTTGGTCTTATGACCCCTGTTCGTTATATCAATTTAAAAGGTGAAGTATCACAACCCTTAGAGTTTTGGATAAAAAACCTTCACCCTTGGGTGAGTTTTTTTATTATGCCTGTTTTTGCACTTTTTAATGCGAGCGTATTTTTAGGAGATTTTTCTCTCAAAATTATGGTTGATAGTCATTTGTTTTGGGGTATATTCCTAGGTCTTATTTTAGGAAAGCCTTTGGGTGTTTTTCTTTTGACCTTTTTAGCAGAAGCTTTAGGTTTAAGTAAAAAGCCTGAAAGTTTAAGTTGGATTCATGTTTTAGGTATCGGCATTCTTTCGGGAATAGGTTTTACTATGTCTATTTTTATATCCCACTTAGGACTTGCTTTTGAAATGCAAAATGAAGCTAAGATATCTATTCTTCTTGCTTCATTAGTAGCGGCTGTCAGTGGGGTGATTTTGTTTGTTTTAAATGTAAGAAAATCTTCTCTGTAAAAGAACATTCAAAAATAGAGAGCTTATGGTCTGTGATCATGTTAAGAAAAAATGAAGGATGAGACTTCAAAATCTGGGAATTAAAATCCTGATAAAAGAGTTAAGCTCAGCTAAGTAGTTACTCATAAATAAAAAGGAGTCTTCTGAAAATAAACAATAAGAAGGAGGTTGTCCCATTAAAGAAGTATATCGACTTAGGTTATTGATAAAAAAATCACTCCTCCTGGAACAAGCAAATGGAATAAAATTGAACATCGTCTTTTTTCGTATATTTCAAAAAATTGGAGAGGACGTCCTTTGATTAATTATATGACTGTAGTCAATTTAATATCTAAGACGAAAACAAAATCAGGCCTAAAAGTCAAAGCTTGTTTAGATAGAAGGAAATACAAGAAAGGAAAAACAGTGTCTAAAAAAGAGATGGAATCTATAAAAATTAAGAGAGAAGTATTTCATGGCGAGTGGAATTATAAAATACTACCCCACTAAAGTGTCTAAGTTATTTTTTAACAGTTCCTAAGAATACTATAACTTGACGCAGTATCCCTATTTTTTTTTTTTGGGGGGGGGTATTGTCTATCAAAAAGAAAAAATACAGTGATCTTAAAGATTGAAAAAAATTTGGAGTGTAGAATTTTTGAACTTACGAGGATAAATATAAAGAAGCTGGTTTTTTTATCATTTATTCTTAACTCCTTTGTCATTTGTTACGAAGGTGTGTGGTCATGAGGGCTAGGGAAAGAAAGTGATTTAGTTGTTGTTATAAGTTTAATTTTAAGCTACCTTTTTTATGGATGAGGTTTTAAAAGGGTTTTATGAGTTGTATTATAACGAGTATTTATAGGAGGTTGTTTTGTTTCAGAAACTTTCAGAAGGACTCGTAGGTACTTTAAGAAAACTTAAAAGTCAGTCAAGAATTACGGAAAAACAGCTTGATGAAGCTTTAAAAAAAATACGTCTTTGTCTTTTAGAAGCTGATGTAAACTTTAAAGTAGCAAAAACCTTTATGCAAAGAGTGAGAGAGGGGGCTTTAGGACAAGAAGTGTTAAAGAACATAAGTCCTGGGGATCAGATTGTAAAAATTGTTCATGATGAATTAGTTAAAACTCTGGGGCAAAGAGAAGACAAAGGTTTTCAGCTCTCTTTTAAAAAAAAGCCCTGTGTTATTTTTATGGTTGGATTACAAGGTGTAGGAAAAACAACCTCTTCGGTAAAGCTTGCCTTTTACATTTCTGAAAAACTTTCTCGAAAATCAGCTCTTTTGTCTGTGGATGTTAACCGTCCCGCTGCTATTGAACAACTCAACACTTTAGCTAAGGCCCACCACTTTGCCTTTTATCCTTCTGATAAGAAGGATAAACCTGTAAAACTTTTGAAAAAAGCTATAAAGTGGGCTGTAAAAGAACAGGTAGATGTTTTGATTGTGGATACAGCAGGACGTCTTCAAGTAGATAAAGAGCTTATGAAAGAGATTGAAACTTTGTCTAAGGTTGCGTCTCCTGAAAAAACTTTCTTAGTAGCAGATGCTATGTTAGGGCAGCAGAGTGTGAATGTGGCCGAAGGTTTTCAAAAATCCATTCCTCTTACTGGCATTGTTTTAACAAAAGTTGATGGTGATGCAAGAGGAGGTGCTGCTTTAAGTTTAAAAGAGGTAACAGGTGTTCCTATTGAGTTCTTAGGAGTAGGAGAAAAAGTCAAAGCCTTAGAAGTGTTTCATCCTGAACGTTTAGCAAGCCGTATTTTAGATCAAGGGGATGTAGTCAGTTTAGTAGAAAAAGCTCAGGAAGTTATAAGTGAAGAGGAGGCTTCAGTTATGGCAAAGAAGGCAAAGAAAAAGGGAGGTTTTGATTTAGAAGATTTTTTAAAACAAATTCAGATGATGAAAAAAATGGGAGGTTTTTCTTCTGTACTCAAAATGCTTCCTGGAGCAGGGCAGATGATGAAAAAATTAAATTCTCTAAACCCTTCTGATAAAGAAGTGAAGAAAATTGAAGCTATCATTCGTTCTATGACTCCTCAAGAAAGGAGGTTTCCTAAAGTTCTCAATGGTTCTCGTAGGAAGCGTATTGCTTTAGGAAGCGGTACAGAGGTGAGGGATGTCAACCAACTGATCAGGAGGTTTGAAGGAGCTCAAAAAATGCTTTCTCAAGTTTTCAAAAATAAAGGAGCTTTTCCTTTTTAAGTTTTTCCTTAAATTGGAGTTCTTCAAAACAAAAAGCAAAAAAGATCGCCTCCTCAAAAGAATCTGTGGGTTCCCGGAGGTTCTTTTGAGGAGGCCTTTTTAATAAAGAAAGGAGGTAACTGCTCACTCTCGTAAGTTTTTATTTAAAGCCATAGAGATGGCTTCTAAAGAAGAATACCCTCTATTTCTCATTGTTTTAACATAGCTGGTAATACGACAAAAATATTTCGCCATTTCTTCTGTTCTGAAACACCCTGACACTTTCTTTTTCACTTTAGTCATTCTTAGATCTCTTTCAGCTCTGTTATTAGTAGGATCTACGTTCTTTCTTTTAGAAAAACACAGTATTTCTGCTTCATACTTTTTAAATCGCAGCCAAAGGTTTTGAGCTTGTGTATGCTTTATTCGTCCTTTCTTGCCATTTTTCTTAGGAAATTCTGGAAGCTCTTTTAAGCCTTTTGTAAGAATACTCCTATACCTTCTCTGAAGAGTTTCGTACTCTTTTTGAGTCAGAACTCTTGACTCTTTTTTATGAACTAACTCCACAGTCTCTTTAAGAAGTTTTTTGAGATTTGTAGCCCATTTGAATCCATTGCTTTCTTCTATAAATTTAAGCTCTCTCAAAAGGTGAGCCACACACAAAGCATGAGTTATCTTATCATAACAAAAGTAAGGACTCCAACAATCATGCACAAGCACTCCTGTATATCTATCCAAGAGACCAATATCTTTTATGGCTTCCCTTCCACGTGAAAGGTGGAGAAACTGCAAGACTAATTCTCCTGAACTATAAGTATGAATCCAGTAGTTTTTACCCTTAACCCTCATAGAGGTCTCATCAACATGAATGACCTCTGATTCAAGTATCTTTTCTTTCATCTGCTCTTCCCAACTTTTAAGAAACTCTCCTAATTCAGCAATGTATCTCAACATAACTGCAGGAGAAATCATTCGACCTATAAGCCCCATGTAATGTTCCCCAACACGCTCTAAAAGACAGCATCTGAACTATAATGAAATTGATGATGGAAGCTCTAATGCCTATACCATACTGAAGAGGACCACTCATACCTTTAGGGAATTGACCTTTATTTCTAGCTCCACATGAGGGACAATCCTTAACTTCAGAAGTTACAGTATGGGTCTGAATTTCATAAAAAATATCAATCTTTTTACGCTTTTCAAGGCTTTTTACCTCTGCTGTCTTTAAACACATCCCACACTGAGAACACTCTGAGGGAGAGACAGTCTCCTCACTGTTTGTATCTTTACTGTTATCAAGTCTAGAGCCCTTTTTCTGACTCCCACTAGCTTTCTTATTACGATTCCCTTGACGACTAAAATCTTGCGAAGGAGGAAGACCGCTGTTGCTGGAATTTTTTCGAACCTGTTTTTCTAAAAGCACAACAATCAGAATGTTCACAACCTTAAAGAGAGATTCAACAATCACAGAAATCTCAGTAGGCACAGAACCTTTCTTTGCAAACTTATCAAAGTCACTTCTTATATTTTCAATCTCATTTCTGATGGAGGTCTTATTTATTGTCATTTGAAAAGAGTATTTAAAAGAAAATCTGTAAGAGCAAGACTTTTATCTTAAAACAGGTCTAAAGTTAGGGATAACTGAACAATGTAGGTGAGCAGTTACGAAAGGAGTTTGAAAAGAAAATTATAATGAGGGAGGTATCTTGATAGGATATTTTTTTTCAATCTTTAACCGCCTTGATTTTTTTAGTGGAGTTTTTATAAGAAATTCGCACTCCTACAAGGAGAATAGGGAGTTAGAGACTAAACCAACAAAGTGTAGCTTACTTTATGTAAGGTTGAGGATGAGAGAATGGTTTTAAATGGATTTAAGTCATCGGCTTACAGTAAGCGGAAAACTGAAACCAAAGAATAGGGATAAGAGTTCTTTCCTATGTAATACCAATTACAGAAAGCTTATTTCAAAATGAACCAAAGGTTTCTTACTATAAAGGAGCTACTCCGACAGATCTTGAAAATTGTCTTTTAAGTAGTGAATTCTATGAAGTCTTGATCATAGCACATTCCCATGGTTATTCAAGAGCAAGGAGAGAAAATAAAAACCCTTCCTTAAGTATTAGTCCTTATACTCATTACCCTGAATTTAAAGCAAGAATCACTTACTGGAATCCAGAAAAAGAAAAATTTTCTGCTTTAAGTAAAAATTTTTTCACAGAAATCCAAAAAAACTTTCAAAGAGATAGAAGCCAGTTAAAATCTCTCAGAATCTTAACCTGCTACTCTTCACATGTAGTGCATGAACACAAATTATTGGATTTTTCTAAAAACCTCAATATTCATCTTGATCTAAGTCCGTCTATTATATAGTGCTTCCGTTTAGGTTTTCAAGTTTTTTCTCTAGAGAATCAACAGGAAAATCTAAGCGTATTCACTATATACACAGCAATGTCCTTGGCCTTATGATAAAGATTCTTACTCAAATGAGACGAAAGGGCTTTTTCCTCTTTAAGAGAAAGCTTAGAACGTTTAGTGCTATTCTCATAGGAATCTGCTATTAAAAGGTCTATTCCTCCTTCTTTATACTTCTGAAGCCATCGGTTAATAGAACCTGGATCAAGAAAAAATAGTTCCGATATCTTATCGCTGACTATAACCATCATCTAACAGAAGAATGATATGGAGCCGATAAGCATATCTTTTCTTATCTTCTCACTTTAATGCTGATAAAAGCTCTTGACGCTTTTTTTTTGATAACAAGGCTCCCATAAAAAATATTGTTTACATAAAACTCTGTGTTATCAAGACATTTCAACAAAAACTAACCCCACTCTCTATATGTGGATTTTGAAGTGCAATCAGTATATAAAATATTTATAGAAGAATTTTTCAGTGTAAAACTTATACACATATCTATCACAAATCATTTCAAACACGCCGTCTTGAAAAAAAATACAATTTTTATTTAGCCCATAGTGTTAAGCCTTGATTTATAAATATAAAATATTTATACTTATGTTGAATGTAGTGCTTGGAACGCAAAGGTTATAAGGCAATTGAAGCGAGATTTTAAGTGAGTTGAATAGAGTAGTTTGTGTTATCAAATTATAAAGGAAAGGAAGTTAGAGTAATGTCAAAGTCAGTTTAAAAATCTTCCTTGCTCTAGCTTTCTTCAAAATCCATGGCCTTTATTTCAACTAAGGTGTGTTGTCTTTAGGTTGAGTAATGCTATGGTGAAAGGCTAAAAGAAAGATTTTATAAGGTCTCTTTTAGCCTTTTTTTTTGTACTGGCTACACTCAGCATTCATACTTTCCTTTATAATTTGATAACTGATAACTTCTCTTATCCAACCATATGAAATCGTAGGGCCCCACTCAGGATCTGTGGAATCAGCAAAGTAAACAGGACCGTCTTTCTTCTTAATTCTCTTGTATTTACGCACAAACTTTTCCTGCTCTTCTTTCTTTGCCTTACCCGGTATCGCTGTGGCTTTTTTATAAGAAAAACCAAGGCGATGGAGAAGATCAATCACACCACTTGTTGAGTACGTAACACTAAAATTCTCCTCAATGAATTGGATGACAGACTGTGATGATGGAAAAATTCTTTTCTCTAATTCCTTACAAAGCATTTTCTCCTCTTTCTTAGTTAAAAAGGACCTTTTAGGGTTGTAATTGTCGTTGATTAAGCACTCTATCCCACCTTTGTTATAACGATTTCTACAGGCTCTTATCGTGCCCTCATCAATGAAAAGAAAACGGGAAATATCTTTACACAACTCACCTTTATCTAAATGGAGAATTGTCATAATCCTTTTTACGTATTTAAGATTTTTCTCTAGAGATAGTTCATAGAGTAAATCTTTTCGCTCTTTTTTTGATAGAAACCCTGACATATGAAACTATTTTTAAAAACAAATGACTTTTTATCAAGGCCTTAGAATAAAAACTAGACCTCAACTCAAAAAAAACGGAAAACTTAAACGGAAGCACTATATACTCTTTTATAGAGGACGTCCTATTTCTCGGTAGAATTCTGCTCTATTTTTGAGCAGAATTCCACCGAGAAATGGAACATCCTCCTTTTATACCCTATGTATGGTTAGTAGAAAGTCTGCAACTGTTTGAAAATAAAGATGAAGAAAACTATACTTTTACTCTTCCTGTTTCCACTCTTGTTTTAATAAACCATGGGTCTAGGACAGTTTTTTTGGCTCCTCCCGGGAATCTGTGGGTGAAAAGTAGCTAGAAATCCCCCAAAAAGGCTCATATTAATCAAAGCAAGAGTAAGACATCCTATCTTGTATTTTTGAGTTCTTTGAGGCCCTTACTGGCCTCTATCACCTCCGGTGATTGAACTCAAAAACATTCTTTTATTTGCTGTATTACATTAAAATTTTAAAAAAGAAGCACCTACTTCCCAGATGCCTTAAAATGTTATTCAAAAAAAAAAAAAAAGGAGGGAAGAGATGCTTTTGAAGACTATACTAAATGATTGTTTAAGATGGAAGTCTTTTGTATACGGAGACATTTATTTTTCAAAAGATAGAAAGTCAATTAATGTTCCTATTAAGGCTCGTAAAAATGGCCAAGCTTTTTGTAGTGTTTGTAAGAAGCCCTGTTCAGTGTATGACAGAAGTAAATCATCACGGGACTTTGAATCCCTTCCTATTTTAAGTTACAAGGTGTTTTTTGTTTATTTTGTAAGAAGAGTTAATTGTCCTTGCTGTGGAGTAAAAGTTGAGTATTTACCTTGGGCAGATGGGAAGAAAAACCTAACAATTTTTTACATGAAGTACTTAGCTGACTGGTGTCGTCACCTGTCTTGGAAAGAGGTTTCTTGTAAGTTTCAGGTCAGTTGGAATCAGGTCTATGCTTCAGTGGAGTGGGTTGTAGAGTATGGTTTAAAACAGAGGGTTTTAGAGGGGATATATGCTATAGGAGTCGACGAGATACAATAGAAAAAGAACCATAAGTATCTCACCTTAGTCTATGAAATAAGCAAAGAAAGTGTTCGTTTGCTATGGATAGGAGAAAAAAGAACAGAAAAGAGTTTTAGAAAATTCTTTGATTTACTAGGAGAGAAGTCAAAAGATATACAGTTTGTGTGTTCTGATATGTGGAAGCCCTATTTAAAAGTAATAAAGGAAAGGGCAAGTCAAGCTTTGAATATATTAGATCGGTTTCATATCGTAGCAAGACTCAATAAGGCTTTAGACGAAGTGAGAGCTTCAGAACACAAAAAAATGAAAGAAGATGGGTATGAACTCCTTTTAACAAAAGCTAGATGGCCCTTGTTAAAAAATGCAGAAAATTTAAAATCTTATGAGAAAGTAAAATTAAGGCATTTAATTGTAATAGATTCTCGTATGGGAAGGAACTTTTTATTAGGATCACAAGGGGATGCTATTAATTGTAATAGTCTTTTATCAGGAACTTCTCAAAATTTTAGAAAGTTAATGCTAGAGGTTGCGTCTTTTTTCGTTTTTTTCACTGAAATGGCTTAAAAGGCCTGTACGCCTTCTTGAAAACTACTGTTTTGTTTAAGTTATGAAAAAATATTTAACACTCTATAGTAGAAAGTAACAGGGATAAAGATCATAACGGCATAAAAATCCTAGGCTTTTGTCAATTTTTCACGTTCGACTATTTTATGAGTCTGAATCTTTTCTTTTATTTTCTTCACCTCTTCTGGAAAATGTTCCTTAAACTGTTCCATAGCTTCTTAATGAACTTTTAGGATGAAGAGAACGACCACTGATTCATACAATATTAAGGCGGTCTAAAGAAACATAAACCCCAGAAAGAGAATAGCAACTATCACAATTCATCTGCTAAAAGTTTCTGTATTTCCTTTGCTCCTATGCTTCCTCCCTCTCTTTTGTCTTGAATTTCATCTAACTTGATTTGAACCTCTCTTCTTCTGTCACTGGCAAACGAGGCTTGCGTCCTCTGCCTTCTCGATCTATCAATCCCTCGTAATCAAAGTCTACAAAAAAAGACTGTAACAGGATTTGATACTGTGATGATGATAGAAAACTATACCTGCTGTTTCTTGAATCGATTTTCCGTCTTGCATATGCTGCAAAGCTTGGAGTTTTATCTTGATATTGGGATTTCTTTCTACTTTGTAAGTAGCCAGAAAATCATACCCTTGAATCTGTGTAACTAAATCTTTTTTCGACATGACTCTAAAAATTTAACAGAGTTTTATCAAAAAGCCAGGACGCAATGAGTTAAAAAAATGTCGAATTAATTTTTGGAAATGGTATTAGTAGGAGAGATGAAGAGCTATAATAGGGAAGAGGGGTTTTCTTTGGCTTGGTTGGGAGGGGAAGTCAAAACATATAAACCTGAGTTTATGAGAGAAGAGATTGAGATTTATCGAGAACATATCCGTTCAAAAACTGTAAATTTAGGGTTTTCTCTAGATTTTATCTCAAGCTTTACTGTAACAATAAGAGTTCGATAAATCTTTTCTTTCGCATACCTCTTTTTATTGTGGTCTATGTAAGTGGAGTTTCCTTATTTAGAACTACTTTGGCAAGTTATATGGACCGTGCTGAGAAAGGGACTTAAAAATAGGAATTGCGATAAATGATGTGATATGTCAAAGACTAAGCCAAAGGAAAAAATAAACTATGAAAGAAACAAATGGAAGGAGGAGCAAAGTCTGGAAACTGAGTTCAAGAAGAGTTTGACCTTAAAATTTTTTTTAGGTATAGTTTCCTTGTTATGGTTGTAATTCGTTTATCTCCAAGGGGTGCAAAGCATAGACTTAAATATCGTATCACTGTGGCAGATCAGAGAAGGGCAAATTCAGGTCGCTTTATTGAAGTGGCAGGCTATTATAATCCTTTAGCAAGGGGGCAGGAAGTTACTCTAAAATTAGACAAAAAACGTATTGATTACTGGGTGGGAAAAGGAGCTCAAATGACAAAGCGAGTTAGAAATCTTATAAAAAAATCTTAAACCGATAAGTTAGAAATCAAATTAGAAATCAAAAAGGAGAAGAGTTCATGGAAATCAATCTAAAAAATCTCATTGAGTTTATGGCAAAAAGCTTAGTCGATCAACCTGATCAAGTCGAAGTAAGTGAAGTACAGGGCGAGCAGACCACGGTTGTGGAGTTGAGGGTCGCTAAAGAAGATTTGGGCAAAGTGATTGGCAAGCAGGGACGTACAGCTCGTTCTATGAGAACGATCTTAAGTGCTGCAAGCACAAAGCTTAAAAAAAGAAGTGTTCTTGAAATTGTAGAGTAAAAACTTTTTTTCTCTACTTTCCACTTTTATGCGTTGGAAAGAAGTCGGCTTTGTTAAAAAACCTCATGGTGTAAAAGGAGAGTGTCTTGTGTTTTTAAATGTAAAGTCTTCTTCTTGGTCTGAGAAAAAAATTACAAGATTTCGTGTTCAAAAAAAAAATAGCGAAGTTTTAGAACTTAAGGTTTCTTCTGTAAGACAGTGTCATAAAGGTTTGATTGTGTTGTTTGAAAAGATGAGAACACCTCAGCAGGTGAATAAAGAGCTTAAGGGAGCGAAAGTTTTTATTCCTAAAAGTTTTTTGATTTCAAAAAAAGGGGAACAACTTTATTTAATTGAGGTTTTAAACTTTTTTGTTTTTTGCAAAGGAGAATGTCTAGGTCGAATTGTAAATTTTTCTTCTAACGGACATCAGGATCTTCTTGTAATTGAAAAAGAGAAAAAACGTTATCAATTACCTTTTGTCACTGAATTTGTGGAGAGGATTGATTTTGAAAAAAAAATAGTTTTTATGACCTTGCCTGAAGGATTAGTTGGTTTGTGAAGATTTATGTTATTTCCTTATTTCCTAGTGTAATCAAAAACTACTTTTCACAAGGTGTTTTATCTTGCGGTTTGAAAAAGGGTCTTTTTGAATTAGAACTTGTAAATCCTAGGAATTTTACAGAAGATGCCCATAAGAGTATTGATGATGCTCCTTACGGAGGAGGTGGTGGTATGATTATGCTCGCAGAACCTTTGAAAAAAGCTCTTCTTTCTCTTCCTGAAAGAGGAAGGGTTGTACACCTTTCGGCTCAAGGACAAAAATGGTCTTATGATAAATGCCAAACTTGGTCTCAACAAAAATCTCTTACTTTGATTTGTTCTCGTTATGGAGGAGTGGATCAAAGGTTTCTTTCGAGGTTTGTTGATGAGGAGATATCTGTAGGCGATTTTATAGTTAGTGGAGGAGAGCTTCCTTGTTTATTAGTTTTGGATTCTTTATTAAGGTGGCTTCCTGGTGTTTTAGGGAATGAGGATTCTTTTCGACAAGAAAGTTTTTCAACTTACGGATGTTTAGAAAGCCCTCAATGGACCAGACCTCGTTTATGGGAGGGTTTAAAAGTTCCTTCTGTTTGTTTATCAGGTCATCATGAGAGAATTCAAAAATTTAAAAAAGAACTTTCCCTTTTAAGAACCTTTCTCTTACGTCCTGATCTTTTGTCCTTTGAGGATAAAAGACACCTTAAAGAAATAGCTTTAAAGTTTTATAACTTAGAGTGTTGTGAACTGAAATCTTGCGGCTTGAACAAAAAAGATTTAGAAAAAATTTTATGAGAAAAGTCAGTGTAGCTTTGGTGCATTTTCCTATTTTGGATCGAAGGGGGCAGAAAGTGTGTACTAACATTACAAACTTTGATCTTCATGACATCGCAAGAGCTTGTCGAACTTTTGGTGTGGAAGAGTATTTTCTTATCCATCCCATGAAGGAGCAGCTTTCTTTTGCCTCTAGAGTAATGGGACATTGGAAAACAGGTTATGGAATGAAGTTTAATCCTATGAGAAGTACAGCTTTAGGGATGGTTTCTATGAAAGAGAGTTTGTTTGAAGCTATTAACTCGTGGCATAAAGAGGCTCTAGTTTTAGCAACAGCAGCAAGGTCTTTAAATAAGAAAACTTTGTCTTTTAAAGAAATTAAGGACTCTAAAAACCCCTTGATGTTAGTTTTTGGAACTGGTTTTGGGCTTCATACAGAAGCTCTTAGCCTCTGCCATGGTCTTTTAGAACCCATAAGAGGTTCATCTAAAGATGATTACCGCCATTTGTCAGTAAGATCGGCTGTGAGCATCTGTCTTGACCGTCTTTTAGGAAAATGGTAAGCCTTAGTTTATGCAATTAACTCAGAAAGTGACTCTAGGTCTTTTGAAAAATGTGAAAAAGCATCCTTTTTTTAAGTCAGGTGATGTGGTTTCAGTTCATGTAAAAGTTAAAGAAGGTAGCAAGGAAAGAATTCAGGTTTTTAAAGGGACTGTTTTAAAAGTCAGAGGAGAGGGTATGGGACGTAATTTTACAGTTCGTAAAATCTCTGGGGGTGTGGGTGTGGAAAGAACTTTTCCTTTTACAAGTCCTGTTCTCAACCAGATTGTTGTGGAATCTAGAGGCAAAGTAAGGCAAAGTCGTCTTTTTTATTTAAGACAAAGAAAAGGAAGGGCAGCTAGAATTGAAATGAAAAGAGACGATTTATCATTTTCTGAAAAGAAAAAAACAAGTTCTAAAACATCTCAACAAGAAGAAGAACAAAGAGAGGAAGGGTTTTCTCAGAGTACAAATTCTTCTGAAAACGGTTCCGAGTAAGTGTTTGACTGGCAGAGTTATGTTCCTGTTATAGGAGTTGATGAGGTTGGTCGAGGTTGTTTAGCAGGTCCGGTTTGTGCGGCTGCTGTTTTATTTCAAGGTCAAGAGGATTCAGAGATTGTGCATTATACAGATTCAAAACTTTTAAGTTCTGAAATAAGAAAACGTTTATCTTTACACATTCATCAGTCTTATAAAGTGTCTTTAGCTTGGGCTTCGGTAAAAGAAATTGATGAATTGAACATTTTACAGGCCTCTTTGTTAGCCATGAAAAGAGCTGTTTTAGATTTAAAAACCTCTCCAGAAGAAAGAAAAATTTTAGTTGATGGAAGGTTTGAAATCAAAGGTTTGAAAGGTTATTTACAAACAACTTTAATTCAAGGAGATAGAAAAGCAAAACCTATTTCCGCAGCCTCCATTGTGGCCAAAGTTTTTAGAGATGAACATTTAGCTAAACTTTCCCTTAAGCATCCAGAGTATGGCCTCCATAGAAATAAAGGCTATGGGACAAGAGAGCATAGGAAGGCTTTAGTGAAATGGGGGCCTACTTGTGAACATCGGAAGAGTTTCAAAGGTGTTAAAGAACATTAACACTCTTTTATACAGAGATGAACAACTCTTCACAGAGAGCTTTCTTTTAAAGATGGACAAAAAAAATTTTTACCGTTAAAATAAAGGCCTATGTTAAAAAGGGTGATATCTAAATTTATAGGAACAGAATATGAACGTCAGTTAAAAAATTTAAGGCCTTTAGTCGATAGGATTAACAGTTTTGAAAAACAATTTGCAGAGCTTTCTGATGATCAATTAAAGGGTAAGACAGCTGAATTCAAAGGACGGTTGGAAAAAGGTGAGAGTTTGGATTCTCTTTTACCGGAAGCCTTTGCTTCTTGTCGCGAAGCATCTAAGAGACGGCTTTTTATGCGTCATTATGATGTACAGTTGATAGGAGGTATTGCTCTTCATCGAGGTCAGATTGCAGAGATGAAAACAGGTGAAGGAAAAACGCTTGTAGCCACTTTGTCCATTTATTTGAATGCTCTTACAGGAAAAGGTGCTCATTTGATTACAGTGAACGATTACCTAGCTAAAAGAGATTGTGCTTGGATGTCTGAAATTTATCATTTTTTAAATCTTACGACAGGAACGATTTTCAATAGCCTCAACGATGAGCAAAGAAAAAAAGCTTACGCTTCAGACATCACTTATGGTGTGAACAATGAATTTGGTTTTGACTATTTAAGGGATAACATGAAATTTGACATTCAATACTATGTGCAAAGAAAACTTAATTTTGCTATTGTAGATGAATGTGATTCTATTTTAATTGATGAAGCCAGAACACCTTTGATCATTTCAGGATCATCCGAAGAATCTACAGACAAATATTATGAAATCAATAAAATCATTCCACAACTCACATCAGAGAAACATTTTACTACAGAAGAAAAGACCAAAACAGCATTTCTTACAGAAGAGGGGAACACTTTTGTAGAAAAACTTTTAGGGGTTGAGAATCTTTATGATTACAAACATATTTCTTTACTCCATCATATTTACCAAGGTTTAAAGGCCTACCATCTTTATAAAAAGGATGTTGATTATATGGTCAAAGACGGTGAGGTGATGATTGTAGATGAATTTACAGGAAGACTTTTACCTGGACGACGTTGGAGCGAGGGTCTTCATCAGGCTATTGAAGCTAAAGAGAACTTAAAGGTGAGAAATGAAAATCAAACTTTAGCTTCGATTACTTTTCAAAATTACTTTAGAATGTATGAGAAACTTTCTGGTATGACAGGAACAGCTGAAACAGAGGCTGTTGAGTTTAAGAAAATCTACAATTTAGATGTTATGGTAATTCCTACGAATGAACTCATTCGAAGAGTGGACGAAAACGATGTGATTTATAAAACGGAAGTAGCTAAATACAAAGCAATTGCAAAAGATGTGGAAGGGAGGAGAAAAAAAGGTCAACCTGTTTTAGTGGGAACTACAAGTATTGAAAAGTCTGAAAAACTAAGTCAAAAATTAAAGGGTTTAGATATTGCTCATAATGTTTTGAATGCTAAAAACCATGAAAGAGAGGCTGAGATTGTAGCTCAGGCAGGTCGTAAAAATGCGGTCACTATTGCTACTAATATGGCAGGTCGGGGAACGGATATTGTTTTAGGAGGGAATCCTGAGTTTTTAGCTAAAAGAGATATTTTATCTGATTCTCCTGATTATGTTGAAACTCTAGAAAAGTTAAAAGGACAGTGTGAAGCAGAAAAAAAAGAAGTTCTTCAGGCGGGAGGACTTTGTGTGGTTGGCACTGAAAGGCATGATTCGAGACGTATTGATAATCAGTTAAGAGGACGTTCAGGACGTCAAGGAGATCCAGGAGCCTCAAGGTTTTATTTATCTTTGGAAGACAATCTTATGAGAATTTTTAATGGTGAAAGAATTCAAAAGATTATGACCACTTTGAATGTGCCGGATGATGAACCTCTTGAAGCTCGCATGGTCACAAGAGCTATTGAAGGAGCTCAAAAAAAAGTAGAGGGTTATAACTTTGATATCAGAAAACATATTTTGGAATATGATGATGTGATGAACAAACAAAGGCAGATCATTTATTCTAAAAGAAGGGAGATCTTAGAAGGTAAAAATATTGAGAGAGTGATGTTGGATATGTTGGGTGATGTTTTATCCTACTTTTTAGACACTTATGCTGATGAACAGAAAACACTTAAGGAGTGGGACTTAGAGAACTTAAAAGGTGTTTTAAAAAAACAATTTGGATTTCAGCTAGAAGAGGAAATGATAAAAAATAAAACAGGGGAACAAATCATTGAAAGAGTTCAAAAAGGGGTTAAAGAAATTTATGATAGGAAAAAAGAGTCTTTAAAACCTCATCTTGAGGATTTACAGAAATTCTTAATGCTTCAAAACATTGATAGCTACTGGAAAAGCCATTTACAAAACGTAGATCATTTAAAGGAGGGTGTTAATTTAAGAGCTTTTGCTCAAAAAGATCCTCTGATTGAATACAAAAAAGAAACTTTTTCTTTGTTTAAAGAGATGGATTTAGCGATTAAGAGAGAAGTTATAGAAACTTTCTTAAAGATTCAAATTCAAGAAAGTGATGATATAGGTCGCAATCTTTCTTTTGAACAAACACAAGATTTAAACTATTCTGCTCCAGAATTAAGTATGAGTATGCCTCAAAGAACTAAAGATGTTGAGAGTTTTTCCTCTAATCAAATGAATGAAAGAGAGCCTGTGTATCAAAATCGTGCTGAGAGAAGACGGCATCAGAAAAAAACTCGTAAAAAAATAAAGTTTCGTTAAAAGGAGAAAAACTTTTTATGTACGAATGTCCTTATTGTCAGAAGCCCTTAGAAGATATTGACTTAGAAGCTCAGTCCCTCCATTGTCCTCATTGTAAAAATGAAATCAGTCTTATGGATTGTGAAGAAAACTTTGATCTTAAAGCTAATAAAACTTTAGAATTAAAAGAAAGTGATAAGCCGCCGTCTCTTGATGAAGGTTTTGATTTGACCTCTGAAGTAGAGAGGTTTGGGAATTCTTCAGAAGCTAGCACCCTTGATGGTCCTTTAAAGTTTTCTCTTGTCTTAAATCAAATAGACTCTTTAGAGTTAAAAAAAGAGGTCTTTCATATTTTAAGCGATAAGAAGCTTTTTTTGGAACTGACTTCATTAAAATCTGAATTGCATCAAGGGAGATTGCAAATTGATGATCTATCTCCAGTGAAAGCTAGTTTTTTAGTTCGTTCCTTGCAGCATCTTCCTTTAGAGATTCAGTGGATTCAGCAATCTTATCAGAAAGAGTAAAGTTTGTTGTGGAAGCTGTTTACGATTTGTACAAGAGTGAAAGAAACTTAAAGTCATCAGTTGTGACAATTGGAAATTTTGATGGCTTTCATATAGGGCATCAAAAGTTAGTTAAAATTTTAAAAGAAGTGGCTTATAAAAAAAAGCTTTGTTCTTTAGTTTTAAGTTTTTACCCCCATCCCGAACAGGTTTTGTCATCAAAATCTGAAGAACATTTCCAACTTTTTAGTCATGAAGATTTAAAATTACAATTGAAAAAAGAAAATGTCGATTACTTTGTTTTACAAAAATTTACCAAAGAGTTTTCTCTTATGTCTGCTGAAGATTTTTTTTATAGGATTCTTATAGATAAGATGAAAGCAAAGGCCCTTGTTGTGGGTTGTGATTTTTCATTTGGAAGAGATCGTCATGGCAGTGGTAAAGAGTTAAGATCTTTTTGTGAAAAAAGTTCAGTGAGTTTAGAAGAAGTTCCTTCTGTGATCTGGAGAGGCCAGAGAGTTTCCAGCACACGTATCAGACAAGCAGCTATGAGAGGAGATATGAAATCAGTTAACTTTCTTTTGAATCGTCCTTTTTGTTTGTCAGGAGTTGTTGAAAAAGGTGATGGAAGGGGTAAGGGGTTAGGTTTTCCAACAGCTAACATGTCTTCTGAATCTTCCGAATTTTTAAAAAAAGGAGTTTACTTTACTTATTGTGAATTGAGAGGAAGAAAATACCATTCTATTACAAATTTAGGCTATCGTCCTACTTTTAGAGCCTCTAAGGTGAAAGTCTATATTGAGACTTTTCTTCTTGACAAGCTCTCTGATTTTTATGGAGAGACTATTAGAGTAGAGTTCTTACAGTTTTTAAGAGATGAGGTTAAGTTTCCTTCTGCAAAGGATTTGGTGTTTCAAATTGATAAGGATTTAGAAAAAGCAAAAATTTTTTTCATAAAAAATAAAGTGAATTAAGACTTTAGGCTGTGTTTATCTCTTTAAAAAAAGCTTGTTTTTGACGATACGTTCAGTAAGAAGGAGGTTTTTTTTGTGAGCAGAATTAAATCATTAAAGAAAAGAAGCAGTCTTCAAGGTCAATATAGCAGTCAAAAAGCTTTGGGTGAATTTTTGGTAAAAGAAAGTCTTGTGACTCTTGAGCAGGTTGAAGAAGCTTATAAAATTCAAAGGCATACTGGAGGACGTTTTACATCTATACTTTTAGATTTAGATTATATTAGTGAAGCTGAGTTGACTGATATTTTAAGTGAAAAATATGATTATTCAGTTATAGATTTAAATAACTTTGAAATCGAAAAAGAAGCTTTAAAGTTAATTCCTAAAACTGTTTGTGAAAAGTACGGTATTTTACCTCTTTCAAAAGCAGATAATATTTTAATTGTGGCTATTTCTGATCCCACAAGCAGTCATATAAAAAATGATCTAGCTCTTATGACTCGTTGTAAAGTTGAATTTGTAATTGCTTCCGAGTCAGCCATTCGAAGGGATATTGATGGTTATTATGGTTATTCTGTTAAATTTCAAACAATTCTTTCTGAGTTAGAAAATGATGTTGATTCCACAGTGAAAGTTAATGACAATGCTTATTCTCTGACAAAAGTAAAACCTACGGATGGTCCTGTTGTGAAGTTTATTAACCTTCTTTTGTCAGAAGCTATACGTACAAAAGCTTCTGATATTCATATTGAACCTTATGAAAAAAGGTTGAGAATTCGTTTTCGCTTAGATGGCTCCCTTATACAGAAAATGGAACCCATTCAAGGTGTGGCAGCAGCTTTAACAAGTCGTATTAAAGTTATGAGCAACTTAGATATTAGTGAACGCAGACATCCTCAAGATGGTCGTTTAAAAGTTCGCTTAGAGAAGGGCAAGGATGTGGATTTTCGTGTAAGTTGTCTCCCTACTCTTTTTGGAGAAAAAATTGTTCTCCGTGTTTTAGATAAGTCTAACCTTCAAGTGGACATGAAAAAACTGGGTTTTGAGGAAGAGCAATTAGGTATTCTTCTTAAAGCCATTGATCTTCCTCAAGGAATGATTCTCATAACAGGCCCTACAGGAAGTGGTAAAACAACAACCATTTATTCTTGTTTAGAGGAACTCAACCAACCTAAGGTGAATATTTCTACAGCAGAAGATCCTGTAGAATTTAACTTAGATGGTATTAATCAAGTTCAAATTAATCATGAAATTAATTTTACTTTTGCAAACGCTTTAAGATCTTTTTTAAGACAAGATCCTGACATCATTATGGTGGGTGAGATTCGTGACTTAGAAACAGCTAATGTGGCTTATAAGGCAGCATCTACAGGACATTTAGTAGTTAGCACTTTACATACGAATGATTCTATATCTACGGTGGGTCGTCTTTTAGATATGGGACTTGCAAATTTCTTAGTTGCTGAATCTACAACTTTAATTGTTGCTCAACGACTTCTTAAAACAAATTGTTCAAAGTGTACTGAAAAGGTGGCAGTTCCCCATAATATTTTATTGGATTTGGGAGTCTCTCAAAATAGCTTAGATCAGTTTCAAAATCTTCAAAGGGGGCAAGGTTGCAATCATTGTGGAGAAACAGGTTTAGCAGGACGTATTGCAATTCATGAGGTTTTACCTATGTCAGATGAAATCAAAACAGGTATTTTGAAAGGCTTAAGTCCTATTGAATTAAAGAAAAGAGCTATTGAATCGGGCATGATGACTTTGCGTGTGAGTGCTCTTGAGAAATTAAAAAAAGGGCTGACGACTGTAGAAGAAGTTCTCAATAGCTCTATAGGAGATTGATGATGATTTCTATGTTGCAAATTTTAAAAGTTGCTTTAAAATTTAATGCTTCTGATGTGCATATTGTAGCTGGTGCTCCTCCTGTGGTACGTACTTTTGGCGATGCTATCCCACTAAAAACCAAACCACTTAGTTCAGAAGATACAAGACAAATCATTTATTCTATTTTAACGGATAGACAGAAATCTATTTTAGAAGAGAAGAAAGATTTTGATTTTAGTTTTGAAATCAAAGAATTGTGTCGTTGTAGGGGAAATGCTTTCTTTCAAAAAGGTGTTTTATCAGGAGTTTTCCGTATTGTGCCTAGTAAAATTCCAGAACTTCATACTTTAGGCTTGCCTCCTACAGTTCTTAACTTAAGTGAATACAAGTCAGGTTTAGTTCTTGTAACAGGAACGACAGGCTCAGGTAAAACTACAACTATTGCTTCCTTGTTAAATGCTTTAGGAAAAGAAAGTCGGAAGCATATTGTAACCTTAGAAGATCCTATAGAGTACAATTTTCAACACACGAAGAGTATTTTCAATCAAAGAGAGGTGGGTCTTGATACTTATAGTTTGGAAAATGGAATGAAAAGTCTTTTACGACAAGATGTTGATATTTGTTTTATAGGAGAATTAAGGACATATGAATCCATTGAAATAGCTCTTTGTTTAGCAGAGTCAGGTCAGTTGGTGTTTTCAACACTTCATACAAATACAGCTGTTGGAACTCTTCAGAGAATTTTAGGTCAATTCCCTCCTGAAGAGCAAGCTCGTGTTCAAGGTCAATTGAGCATGTGTTTAAGAGCTGTTTATGCTCAACAGCTTATAAAAAACATTCATGGAAAAATGGTCTTAGCTGTTGAGATTTTCAAAATAGCTCCTAATGTTCAAAACCTTATTAGAGAAGGGAAATTTCATCAAATCTATGGTCTTATGCAGACAGGCCAAGGCTCTACAGGTATGATAACTATGAATCAGGCTTTGCTTAGTTTAATAGAGAGAAATCTCATTACTGTTGATACGGCTTTTCGTAGTTCTCCCGCCCCTGATGAACTGGCTCAAAAGTTGAAGTCGACTAGATTTAAAAAAAATATAGCTTGAGGGCTTTTTTATGAAAAAATATAGATTTAAAGCCTATAATATAGATCGTAAAGTCATTGTAGGTGAAGTTTTAGCTGTTGATGCTGTGGAAGCGGCTAACAAGATAAGGCATCTTAAGGTTGTACCTATTCAGATTGAAAACGTTGATGCTTTAGGACAAAGTAAGAAAAAGACCTCTAAATTTAAAGTCAAGTCTAAAGAGCTTCAAATTTTCACAAGACAGTTTGCTGTTCTTATAAAGTCAGGTGTTCCTATAGTCAATGCTATCAAGTCTATTTCTAAAGGTTCAAAAAGTATAAGTATGAAGAAAGTTCTTTCCGATGTGGTTCTCAGTCTGGAAGAAGGATCTTCTCTTCATAAAGCTATGGCTTCCCATCCTAAGACTTTTGATTTTATTTACACAAGTTTAATTAAAGCCGGTGAAATAAGTGGTATTTTAGATAAGACTTTAGAGAGGTTGGCTGTTTATATTGAGAAGTCCAATAATTTAAAGAGGAAAATCAAAGGGGCTTTAATGTATCCTGTAGGGGTTTTGATTTTTGCACTCCTTGTTACTTTTGGTCTTTTAGCTTTTGTATTCCCTAGGTTTACAGGTATGTATGTAAAATCAGGAAAATCCCTCCCTTGGCTTACGGAGCAAGTTCAAATTTTGAGTGATCTGTGTATTAATTATTGGTACGTTATATTAGGTGGTCTGGTTGCTATAATTACATTGATTAAATTTATTTATAGTACAGGGGAAGGAAGAAAAATTATTGATAAAATACTTATGGATTCTCCTTTGTTAGGATCTTTTTTAGAAAAAGCTTGTATTGCAAGGTTTTCAAGGTCCTTTTCAACTCTTTTTGAATCGGGTATTCGCATTAGTAATGTTTTGGAAACTTGTTCTGATATTGCTGGCAATTGGATTTACAAAAAGATTTTATTAGATATTGAAAAGCTTATTGTAAGGGGAGCTTCTTTGGAAGAAGCTTTTGGGTCTCAAGAGAGATTTCCCAATATGATTGTACAAATGATTGCTGTAGGTGAAGAGAGTGGTTCTGTGGATGTTATGTTTGGGAAAATTGCTGATTTTTATGAAGATGAAGTGGAGAATGCAGCAGAAACTTTTGGAAGTCTTTTAGAGCCGATTATGCTTATAGGTATTGGGATTATTGTGGCCATTCTTGTCTTAGCTATGTATTTGCCGATTTTTGGTATGGCACAAAATCTTTAAAGAGAAAATGAATAAAATTTTAAACTATATTTTTTTTAAAAACCCAGAAACTTTGATAGATTTGGATTCTTTATTTCAAAAGCAAACTCTTGTTTCGGAAGAACAAAAAGAGCTTTTTCAAAAAATAAGATTGCTTCCTCTCTTTGCGGTATCTTTAGTGATTTTATCTTTTGATTTTTTTCATATTCAATTTCTTATACCCTCTTTATCCATCCCCTTATACTCAGTTCTTTCTTTATTTTTTCTTGTGAATGCAGTTTTTATTTTTGTTGACCGATTATGGAAATCTCCTCACTCTCATAAGTTTCTTTTATTTTTAGATGCTGTTTTTCTTTCTTTTTTAATTTACCAAACTCATTTGGGAATTTCTTTTTTTTTAATTTTTTACTTGATTAACATTCTCTTGGGAACGCTTCTCTTAGATAAAGGAGAAGTTTTTCTTTTAGCAGCTTGGCAGGTTTTTGTTTTAACCTGTGTAACAACTAGTGTAGAAGTATTTTCTGGAAACATTTATTTTTTACTTATAACAAATGGAGTTTCTTTTTTTATTTTTAGTTTCTTTAGTCTCCAATTTTTAAATCGATCAGAGATATTTAGGGCAGTCTTAAAAGATCAGAGTTTAAAAGTTCAAGCTCTTCTAGACTTTAATCAAGTTATTGTAGAAAATAGCTTGTTAAATTTTATGGCTTTAGATGAAAAAGGAAGAGTTATATTTATGAATAATAGGGCAAAGAAGGGAGAGATTTTTTTTAAAGAGGGCGTTTTTTTACCCAAGGTTTGGCCTGAGGTATGGACTGCAATTTTAAAGAAAAAACAAGGCATTAGAGAATTTAAAACAAAAGACTGTGTTTTTGAAATTCATTGGAATGAATTTCATGAGACAAAAAATAAGAAAAAAGGTTTTATTGTAATCTTTGAAGATAGAACAGAGTTAAAGGCCTTAGAAAACAGCATAAAACAAAAAGAAAAAATGGCTGCTATAGGACAATTGTCTGCAGGTTTAGCTCATGAAATTAGAAACCCTTTAGCGAGCATTAGCGGTAGTTTACAGATGCTTTCACAGTTAGATTTAGAGGACCAATACCAAAAGCTTCTTTTTATTGTTTTGAGAGAATTTGATCGTTTGAATGACCTTGTATCGGAGTTTTTAGAATTTTCTCGTTATGAAAAAGGGGATGAGGAGTTGATAGATGTAGCACTTCTTGTAAGGGAGTCTATCCATCTTGTCTCCGAGGATATAAGACAGGCTGTAGTTCATGAATTAGAGTTTAGAAGCCAAAAGAGCTTTATGGGGCATTTTGATAAACTAAAACAAGCTCTTTTAAACATCCTGTTTAATGCCTATCAAGCTATGGATAAGAAAGAAGATCCTTATTTAGAGATCTCTTCTTATGATGAAGGAGGGAAAGTTGTTTTGAAGATTGAGGATAATGGCTGTGGTATGTCGAAAGAGATTTTAAAAAATCTTTTCCACCCTTTCTATACGACTAAAGCAAGGGGTACGGGTTTAGGGATGGCTATTTCTCATAGAATTTTAATAAGTCATGGGGTTGAAATTTTTGTAAAAAGCAAAGAAAATAAAGGTACTACCTTTTATTTATCTTTTCAGGAGGCTAAAGTGGAAAAAACTAAAGGAGAGCAGTTAGGATGAATCCTAGAATTTTAGTCGTAGATGATGAACCATCTATTCGTGAATTTCTTGACATTATGTTGAAAAAAGAAGGCTATGATGTGACAGTAGCTGAGGATGGTCAAAAAGCTTTTGATTTGTTTCAGAAAAAGTCTTTTGACTTGGTAATCTCTGATCTTCAAATGCCTAAGATGACGGGAATCGAACTTTTAAAGAAAGCTAAAGATCAAGATCCGACTCTTCTGTTTTTAATGATTACAGCTTTTGGAACGACAGAGACAGCTGTAGAGGCTATGAAGCTAGGAGCTTATGATTATATACTTAAGCCTTTTAAAATTGATGAAGTTAGAATCAATATAAAAAATACTCTTTCTAGAAATTTTTTAAGAGAAGAGAATAAAATGCTCAAAAAAGAATTGAAAAAAAGCTTTGATATAGAGAATTTTATTGGTAATTCGGGTGTTTTAAAGGATGTTTTTCATATGATTGAGAGGGTATCTCAGACTTCTACAAATGTCTTAATTACAGGGGAATCCGGCACAGGAAAAGAAATGGTTGCAAGAGCCATTCATAACAAGAGTTCTATAAAAGATAAATCCTTTGTGACAGTTAACTGCGGAGCTTTACCTGAGAATCTTATAGAAAGTGAATTGTTTGGTCATAAAAAAGGCTCTTTTACAGGAGCTTATGTGGATAAAAAAGGACTTTTTGAGATAGCCGATGGAGGAACTTTGTTTTTAGATGAAGTAGGTGAATTTTCTCTTTCAGTTCAAGTGAAGCTTTTAAGAGCCATACAAGAGAAAATCATTCGTCAAGTGGGCAGTATAGAAGACATTCATGTTGATGTACGTATTATTGCAGCCACAAACCAAAATTTAGAATTTATGATTAAGAAAGGTGTATTTAGAGAGGATCTTTATTATCGATTAAATGTCATTCGCATTCCCTGTCCTCTTCTGCGTGATAGGAAAGAAGACATTTCCCTCTTAGCTCGTCATTTTTTAGAAAAATTCAACAAAAAGTTTAATAAAAACATTGTGGATCTTAGCAAAGATGCGATTGAAGTTCTCACTAACTATGATTATCCTGGAAATGTAAGAGAGCTTGAAAATATCATAGAAAGAACTGTGGCCTTAGAAGGGGGTAATATGCTACTTCCTGAAAGTTTACCTCCTTTTATCAATACACCAGAGGGTGTAAAAATTGTTTCAGCACAAGAAGTGGTTATGACAGATAAAGGTATTGATTTAGATAAGATTTTAGGCCAGCTTGAAAAGGAATTGATTGTAAAGTCTATTCATACGGCAGGAGGGAATAAGAAAAAGGCAGCTGAGTTATTGAACATTAGTTTTCGTTCTATGAGATACAGAGCAGAAAAATACAAAATTAGCCTCTTAGATGACTCTGAAGAAGGGGTAGATGAATCATCTGATGGTTTAATCTCTGAATGAAGCCTGTGAATGGAGAGGAAGCTCTTCAATTAGAAAAGCGATTACAATTTTTAAAGGCTTCTGTGCTTCAAAATGTTATTTCCTCAGAACGAGATCTTCTCACCATTTTCTATAAGAAGGGACAAGTTTATTATTTGTGGTTTGATTTTTCCATATCCCATCCTGTTTGTTTTCTTTTTGATAAGAATCCTTCTTTTTCACAGGGATTTCAAGCTAAAACAAAGCCTGTTTCACTTTTTTTAAAAGCTCATTTTAAAGGCTTAAAAGTTGATTCTGTAATTCTTAAATCAAGTCAAGATCGCATTCTGTTTTTTCATTTTAAAGAAAGGTTTTTATGGGAGTTTAGGTTTTTCTCTAAAGGGTGTAACTTTATTATAAAAGCAGGAGAGAAAAAAATGAGTTGGTTTAAAGTAAAAGAAATAAAAAAGACTCATGAAGGTTATAGTAAAACTTTTAAAAAACCTTTTGAGGTGCGTGATTTAAAATCTATAGAAGATGAATGGTTTGCTTTAAAGAGGTCTTCAACACTTAAAAGAGTGAAAAAACAAGATGAAACAAAAGAGAAGAGAAAGAAAGCTTTAAAACAAATTAAAGAGCAACTTCTTTTATATAAGGATGATGTTTATAAAAGATTAGCTTATTTTATAGAGAAAGAAATTCTTCCTAAAAATCTTTCTCTTGAAAAACTGCCTCAGGAATTTCTTAAGTTTGTGGATAAAGATATGACAGTCTATGAACTTTTGCAGAAAGCTTATAAACTGTCAAAGGGCTTAAAGGGTAAGATAGATCGCTTGGAGAAAAGAAAAAGTGAATTAGAAGCTTTATTAACTAAAACTCAATTAACAAAAAAAGAAAAAAAGAAGTCTGATCCCTTTTTGCAATTAAAGTTTAAAGGAAAAAAGAAAGAGTTTTTTCACTGTTCTTGTTGGGTGGGACGTTCAGCAAAAGATAATTTATCCCTTCTTCGTTATGCTAAGCCTTGGTATTTTTGGCTTCATTTGAAGGATTATCCGGGAGCTCATGGTATTATCCGTCGCAATAAGAAGCAGAGAATAGCACAAAAGGAACTTGAAGAAGTTTGTCATTTTTTTATTCAGCATAATTTTCGTTCTTCTTCAGAACTCAAAGAAGGTGAAAAATTTGATGTTCTTTTGACAGAAGTGCGTTTTGTCCAACCTATCAAAGGAGATCGTCTAGGGCGTGTAAGGTACACAAAAGAAAAAATTATGACCATCAAGATAAGTTGATCTATAATAGCCTGTGAAAAGCTACCAAAAGTCTAGGTTTTATTTCACAATAAGATTTAAAATTTTTCCTTGTTTATAGATTGTTTTGAAGAGTTTCTTTTTTTGAAGGGTCTTTAATATGGGGGCTAAAGATTGAGCTTTTTTGAGTGCCTCTTCTTCAGTAGCTTCAACAGAAAGTTCTATAGTTCCTTTCGTTTTTCCATTTAACTGAACCCCTAAGACGATTATATCTTCTTTTATAAGCTCGGGATTGTATTGAGGCCAAGGAGCTAAGCTCACAAAGCCCTCTTCTCCTAGTTTTTCCCATATTTCTTCTGCAAAATGGGGGGAAAAAGGCATAAGAAGTTGAGAGAGGGTTTTTAAAATGTATTTGGAAGTAATGGCACCTTCTTTATAAATTTCATTGATTAAAATCATTATAGCACTGATGGCTGTATTGAAATGGAGTGTTTCTATGTCTTCACTGACTTTTTTAATTGTTTTGTGTAGACAGGATTCAATATTTTGAGACGCAAGCTCTTCTTTCTTTAAAGTGTTTTCTAAAAGAGTCCATGTTCTTTTCATGAAACGCTGTATACCTCCTAGGCCTTCTGTTGACCAAGGTTTGTCTTTTTCAAAGGGGCCAAGGAAACTGATATAAAGTCTCATACAATCTGAGCCATAATCCTTTCTTACTTCATCAGGGTTGACTACATTGCCTCTTGATTTTGACATGCGTATACCTTTGGAATCTAAAATAACACCTTGATGTACAAGTTTTTGAAAAGGTTCATCATAGCTTGTAAGTCCTATATCGAATAAAACTTTTTGCCAGAATCTAGCATAAAGAAGATGTCCTACAGTATGTTCGTCGCCTCCTATGTAAAGATCTACAGGCATCCAATATTTTTGCTTCTTAAAGCTGAAAGGCTCTTCATCGTTATGAGGGTCAGTGTAACGTAAAAAATACCAAGAAGAACCTGCTGATCCAGGCATAGTGTGTGTGATACGTTTCCCCCCTTTTTTATAATTTACAAAGGTTTCACTTTGCTCTAAAGGAGATTTTCCCGAGTCTGTGGGAGAGTAGTTATCAATCTTTGGTAAAGTAACAGGAAGTTCGTCATAATTCAAAAGCTTAATTTCTTCATTATATCTTACAAGAGGGAAAGGCTCTCCCCAGTATCTTTGCCGGCTGAAAAGCCAGTCCCTTAATTTGTATTGCACTTCAATTCTTCCTAATTTCTTTTTCTCAAGCTCTTCATTCATTTTATGAATTGCTTCTTTGTTTTTAAGATTGTTTAAGAAAAAAGAATTTATGTGCTTTTCATCACCGATAAAGGGAAGGTTTTTATGTTTTATAATGGGTATAATTTCGATATTGAATTTTTTAGCAAATTCATAATCTCTTTCATCATGAGCAGGAACAGCCATAATGGCTCCTGAACCATAGTCTGCTAAAACATAATCAGACACCCAAAGAGGAATATCTTTTTTATGGAAAGGGTGAAGAGCATATTCACCTAAAAAATGACCTGTTTTTTCCTTTGAAATTTTGCGTTCTTTTTCACTTTTATTTTTAGCTTTTTCTATATACTCTTTAACTTTGTAAGTGAGTTTTAATTTGGAGATTAAGGGGTGTTCAGGAGCTAGAACCATAAAAGTGACACCAAACAGAGTGTCAGATCGTGTAGTAAAAACTTCTAAAGTTTCATTAAGATTCTTTAGTTTAAAGTAAATCCTAGCTCCTTGACTTTTTCCAATCCAGTTTTTTTGAGCTTCTTTAGTTGGGTCAGGCCAATCTACTTTATCAAGATCCTTAATTAGCCTTTCAGCATAGTCTGTAATTTTCAACATCCACTGCTTCATAGGAACTCTTAATACAGGGTGACCACCTCTTTCACTCTTTTCATCGATTACTTCTTCATTAGCAAGGACTGTTTTCAAAGCAGGACACCAGTTCACAGGAATCTCTTTTTCATAAGCTAAGCCTTTTTCATAAAGCTTTGAAAAAATAAATTGAGTCCATTTATAATAATCAGGCTTACAAGTGCAGATTTCACGGTTCCAATCAAAACTAAAGCCAAAACTTTTGAGTTGTTTGCGAAAATTTTTAATAGCTTTCATAGTAGTTTTTTCTGGGTGAACTCCTGTTTGTATAGCAAACTGTTCTGCCGGCAAACCAAAAGCATCATAGCCCATAGGATGGAGGACATTAAAACCTTTAGCTCTTTTGTACCTTGAGACAATATCAGTTGGCGTATAAGAGGCTAAATGTCCTATGTGTAGTCCTAAACCGGAAGGATAGGGGAACATATCTAAAGCATAAAACTTTGGTTTAGGGCTCTCATCAATAGCTTTAAAGCACTCTGACTTCTCCCATTTTTTTTGCCATTTGTTTTCTATTTTCATATGATCAAAAGACATAAGTCTTGAATAGATCGATTTTTATGAGAAGTCAACTGTATAAGATAAGAGTTATTTGTTATCCTAATTGTATGAGCGAGAAATCGAAAAGTCGGAGTCAAGCAAAAAACTCCGAGCTTTCTAAAGGACCCTTCTTAAAAAAAGGGAGATTACGCATTGAAATTAGCTTAAAATCACTTGCTCCATCAGATAAAAAAATAGATTTTTTATAAGTTGATGGAGTTCATAATTTTTATAAGAAAGAGATTTTTTTAAAACTTGATTCTTAAAAATTAACCTTTTAAAATAACCTTATTAAGAATAGCTCTATATTTTCCTACCTAAAAAACTGATAGGTTTTTTAAAGATGTTACTTTTATTGCCTCCTCAAAAGAATCTGTGGGTTCCCGGAGGTTCTGGCAGTTTTCCAAGGTTATGATATAAGGCGATTTTTATAGCTTTAGAGGTTCTAAAGCCGTAAGATTTTCTCATAGTGAGTTTTACTTTGTTGTTTAAACCCTCTACAATCCCTGAGGAGAAGGCTTTTTTAGCCTTGAAGTAATTAAGAATAAGTAGCTTATGTCTTCGTATGGTTTTTGCTTCTCTTTTCATAGGTTCAATTTTTGAAAGCATGACTCGTCTCGTCCAACTGTCTATAAATTTACCAGCCCAAGTTGGTGGAACATAGGTCCATAACTGTCGGAAGTCTTCTTTTAAAAAATAACAGCGGATACTTTTTAAATTGTACTGTATTAAATGCCTTAATTTTACTTTTTCATAAGATTTTAAATTTTCTGCATTTTTTAACAAGGGCCATCTAGCTTTTGTTAAAAGGGGTTCATACCCGTCTTCTTTCATTTTTTTGTGTTCTGAAGCTCTCACTTCATCTAAAGCCTTATTGAGTCTTGCTACGATATGAAACCGATCTAATATATTCAAAGCTTGACTTGCCCTTTCCTTTATTACTTTTAAATAGGGCTTCCACATATCAGAACACACAAACTGTATATCTTTTGACTTCTCTCCTAGTAAATCAAAGAATTTTCTAAAACTCTTTTCTGTTCTTTTTTCTCCTATCCATAGCAAACGAACACTTTCTTTGCTTATTTCATAGACTAAGGTGAGATACTGATGGTTCTTTTTCCATTGTATTTCATCTACACCTATAGCTTGTATTCCCTTTAAAACCCTTTGTTTTAAACCATATTCTACGACCCATTCTACCGAAGCATAGACCTGATTCCAACTGACATGAAACTTACAAGAAACCTCTTTCCAAGACAGGTGACGACACCAGTCAGCTAAGTACTTCATGTAAAAAATTGTTAGGTTTTTCTTCCCATCTGCCCAAGGTAAATACTCAACTTTTACTCCACAGCAAGAACAATTAACTCTTCTTACAAAATAAACAAAAAACACCCTGTAACTTAAAATAGGAAGGGATTCAAAGTCCCGTGATGATTTACTGCTGTCATACACTGAACAGGGCTTCTTACAAACACTACAAAAAGCTTGGCCATTTTTACGAGCCTTAATAGGAACATTAATTGACTTTCTATCTTTTGAAAAATAAATGTCTCCGTATACAAAAGACTTCCATCTTAAACAATCATTTAGTATAGTCTTCAAAAGCATCTCTTCCCTCCTTTTTTTTTTTTTTTTTTGAATAACATTTTAAGGCATCTGGGAAGTAGGTGCTTCTTTTTTAAAATTTTAATGTAACACAGCAAATAAAAGCAAATAAAAGAATGTTTTTGAGTTCAATCACCGGAGGTGATAGAGGCCAGTAAGGGCCTCAAAGAACTCAAAAATACAAGATAGAATGTCTTACTCTTACTTTGATTAATATGAGCTCTTTTGGGGGATTTCTACTACTTTTCACCCACAGATTCCCGGGAGGAGCCCTTTTATTTAGCTTAAACTTCAAAATAAAGATCTGAATCAAATGATATTATTATTCTCTTGCGTGCGACATTCTCTTAGGCAGTGTTAAAAATAAGCCTCCTCAAAAGAATCTGTAAGTTTCCGAAGGTTCTGGCAGTTTTTCAAGGTTATGATATGAAGGCGATTTTTAGAGCTTTAGAGGGTTCTAAAACCATAAGATCTTCTCATAATGAGTTTTACAACAAGATCAATAAAAACTTCTCATTTAAAATCGCCTCCTCAGTAGGATGTCAAGGGCTGTTAAGAAACCGACTTACCATTAGCTGTAGTATTTTTAAAATAAATTAAAAGTTAAATGAACAACAACTTAGTCAAGAAAAAACACTTCTCTATTTACAAAAAATATTTTTAGATTTTTCCCTTAAAAGTTTTAGATTTTTGTCGGGTTTTCACATACGACTAAATAAAGACTAAAGTCTAAAATTTCTTTCTATCACTTAAAACTCTTAATTTTAATTTAAACTTGGCCGAAAGGAATTCTACTATCAATAAAAACTTAGGAGGTTTTTATGAAAAAAATGGGAAATAAAGTTTCTTATATGGGAATGTCTTATATTACTGTTTCTATTCTTGTGTTGCTCTTTTTCATAAACAACGTTCAAGCTTTTGAGGTTATAAAAGTAGGCAAGCAAAAACTCATTGCTGAAACTCATGGACAAAAAGTTTTCATCAATGAAGAGTTCTCTATTGTCGGTGAAGACGGTCTGTCTAGGGGGAACGGGAAGAGTTGTTGCTTTGAAAAATAACAGACTTCTTCTCCATTTTGTAGGAGAGGCTAAAACAGGATATACTTTAAAATCACTTAACGTTGAAGCCTCTAAATCAGTTGTACATGCAACTGATTTAATGTTAGATATCCCCCCTGAAAAAAGTCGAAACTCGGGTTATAGAATGCCGGCATCTTCCCAATTTCAACCTTCAAATAAACTCAACTCAGGTATCACTTTAGGGGGTTTTTATTCAAAATTCAAAACAGAGGTTGATGACACTAATGAGGAGTTTGACAACTCACTTCTAAACCTTGGGCTTTCATTTTCAAAACTGTATGGGCTTTTTGAGCCCTACATAAGTTTAGGATATGAATTTTCTAAAAGAGAACAAGAAGGACTTGAAGTTAAAACATCAAGTTTATCTTTTAGTTTAGGTCTTCGGTATAATTTTCAAAAATTCCAAAAGTCTCAAATCACACCTTTTATCTCTCTTGCTTTAGGCTATTTGAAAGAGAATAATGAAGGAGAAGAAGAAAGTAGAGAGGTAGGAGATATCGAGATCAAGGGCAGTGGATTTTTTGGATCAGTAGGTTTAGGAGCTAAATATTTTGTTTCCCATCAAGCGGGAGTCTTACTAGGATTGTGGTATTTAAAATCTTTTTCATATGAATTAGAAGAAGAAGGTGGAGATGTTGATGTTGATATTTCAGGCTTTAAAGGGCTGATAGGCCTCTTTCTTTATTTTTAAATTTCATTTCAGGATTTCCTTTGAAAAAAAGTAAGCTGTTTCTTAGGTACTTTCATTCACAGATTCTCGTGAGGAGCCAAAAAATCAAGTTTGATTTCGTTTAAAGGAATAGTTTTTCTATTTTTTTCCAAGATAAAACATGAGCTAAAGTTCTTACATGACTTTTTGTTCCAGAATAAATCAAATAAGCTTTAGCTTTTTGATCTGCATTTTTTTTAAAATATACTATATTTTTAAAAAACTCATTATTTATTGTTTCACTTGACTTTACTTCAATAATTTTTAAGCACGAGTCTTCAAATAAAAAGTCAATTTCTTGACCACCTCTATTCCTCCAAAAATAAATAGGGGTCTTTTCTGCTCGATTAAAAAAATGCTTTTCAATCTCCATAAGAATGAAGTTTTCAAAAATGGATCCTTTCAAAGCATGTGTTGCAAGACCATTTAAATTCTTTATAGATAAAAGACGACAAAGAACTCCTGTGTCGTAAAAGTAAATTTTTGGAGTTTTTATTAGTCTTTTTCTATAATTTTTAAAATAAGGGTTTAGTCTTTTTATAATAAAGCTGCTCTCTAAGACAGAGAGCCAAGATTTAATAGAATTTTGAGAGATGCCACAGTCGTTAGACAAAGATTGAAGATTAACTAACTGCCCTACTCTTGAAGCACACATTCTTAGAAATATATTAAATTTTGATAGGTTAGTGATGTTTTTAATAAGCCGTACATCTTTATCAATATAAGTTTCTATATAGTTATCCAGCCACCTCTGTTTGTTTATATTCTCTGAATAAAGAATGGGATAAAATCCTTGAAAGATAAGCTCATCAATACTTTCAATGTTTTTATGGGGATTTATTTCCTCAATAGATAAAGGGAGTAGACGTACTATAGCGGCTCTTCCGGCTAAAGACTGTGTTATTTTTTCCTCTAATAAAAGCTGATTGGATCCTGTCAATATAAACTGACCCTTTTTTTTGTCTTTATCCACTTTAGTTTGTATATAAGAGAGTAAGTTGGGAGTACGTTGTGCTTCATCAATAACAACATTCTCGTAAACGTTTAAAAACTTGTTAGGATCATTTAAAGCAAATGTTCTATTGTCTATATTTTCTAAAGATATATATTTTTTTTTGCTGAACACTTTTTGAACCATCGTTGTTTTTCCCGACTGCCTAGGTCCTAGTAGGGCTACCACAGGATACTCTCGGGCTATTTTTTTAAGTTCTCCTTCCAGTGTTCTTTTTATATAGCTCATGCTTAGAGAATAGCATATTTTATGCTAATGTGCAATTAAATTGCACATTAGCATAAAATATGCTATTCTGAACTTAGCTTGCACTGAATTCCTTGCAGTTAGGGGTGAATAAAATCAAAAAAATGGGAAAGTAACGAGCTTTCTGTAACTTGTCTTTTAGAGCCTTTTCTTGTTAATAATTTAGCGTAAGTCGGTTTCTTAACAGCCTTTGACTTCTACTGAGGAGGATACTTCTTAGATTTTAAAGGAGAAGTTTTTATTGATCTTGTTGTAAGACATTTTCCTAAGACCTTCCCCATTACAAAAATATTAGAGAAGTTCTTCTAGAATTAATCCTTGTTTTTTTTCGTATTTTGATTTTCTTTGTGTTTTATTCTTTTAAGAACGAAGCTCACTTGTATACTCAAAAGGCGTTTTAATAAGTATATAGTGCTTCCGCTTAGGTTTTCAGTTTCCTAAGATAGAGAAGTTATCAGTTATCAAAGTTTCTAATTTAGATCTGTGTTTTCGTATTCCTCTAAAAAATTGACTTAAACTTCCCTTGAAATCGTCATAGTTTTCATAATATCGATTCGCCGTGACCTCTTTTTTCATAAACTTCCAAAGCCTTTCTATAGGATTTAAATTCGGTGAGTACGGAGGAAGATAAACAAGTTTTATATTCAACTCTTTCGCTAACTTCTTGACAGACTTCGATCTATTGTATCCGGCCCCATCTAAGATAAGATAAATCTCTTTTTCATCGGAATACTTCTTAATGAATATGATAGAGCATATCACATAGAAAAACTTCGTTAACTGTCTTATAACTCCTGACTACCGTCTTCAAACTATTGATCTCAATAGCTCCACAAACATTCACTCTTTTTCTCCAGCCTGAATTGGTCTTCACTTCAAACTTCTTACCCTCTCTTATCCAACCATATGAAATCGTAGGGCCCCACTCAGGATGTGTGGAATCAGCAAAGTAAACAGGACTGTCTTTCTTCTTAATTCTCTTGTATTTACGCACAAACTTTTTCTGCTCTTCTTTCTTTGCCTTACCCGGTATCGCTGTGGCTTTTTTATAAGAAAAACCAAGGCGATGGAGAAGATCAATCACACCACTTGTTGAGTACGTAACACTAAAATTCTCCTCAATGAATTGGATGACAGACTGTGATGATGGAAAAATTCTTTTCTCTAATTCCTTTAAAAGCATTTTCTCCTCTTTCTTAGTTAAAAAGGACCTTTTAGGGTTGTAATTGTCGTTGATTAAGCACTCTATCCCACCTTTGTTATAACGATCTCTACAGGCTCTTATCGTGCCCTCATCAATGAAAAGAAAGCAGGCAATATCTTTACACAACTTACCTTTATCTAAATGGAGAATTGTCATAATCCTTTTTGCGTATTTAAGATTTTTCTCTAGAGATAGTTCATAGAGTAAATCTTCTCGCTCTTTTTTTGATAGAAACCCTGACATATGAAACTATTTTTAAAAACAAATGACTTTTTATCAAAACCTTAGAATAAAAACTAGACCTCAACTCAAAAAAAACGGAAAACTTAAACGGAAGGAGTATAGATATTCATACTTAGAAACCTGAAAACCTAAACAGAAGCACTATAAGAAAAATGTAAATAAAAAAACCTCATAGAGATCCATTTGTCTTTTTTAGACTAAAACTCATAATATATGAAGGCTCTATGAGGCGAGGATAAATAGTTCAAGTAAATCAATAGCCATTAAAAGGCTTATGATTTCGGTTAACATATTCTCTATTGCTTAAATTTATAATAATCCAAGGCTTTGGAAAATTACATTTTTCTTAAACCCCAGAGAGAGTTAAAATAGACGAATAATAGGAATAGATTTTATAGACAATCAATAAAGAAAGAGTTAGTGCCAGAAAGAATTAATGTCAGAAAGACAGTCTTGGTGATCTAGACAGTTCGGTGATAGGATGCAAAAAAAAATTTATATTTTTTGTAAATGGAGAAGTGTTTTTTCTTTTTCATAGAAGTTTACAGGCTCCTCTCACAGGATCTCTAAAGAAAGATTTAAAAAGATTCTGCCTCTAAATTTTTTTGAAATTCTCTCAATTCTTTTCCAGATAGTATTAATAGCTTTGAATTCAAATGTGTTTTATGAACTTTTTTAACATCTACCTCGCAATCTAAACTCCTCTCTAATTCACTAAATATACAGTAATATTTGTCCTCTTCTTGCGTAGCAACATCATCTTTAGCATAGAGAATATGAAAACCTAAAAAATAAACAGGTAAAAATAAAACTAAGAACCTTAAAATATAAATTTTCATAACTCAATATCCTCTAATGTACTATTATAACACACCAAATTAAATATATCAAGATAAGCCCTACTTTCAAAGGTAAAAAAGAGATGAGACATAACTTATTGAAATCTTTAGCTTTATTTATCATCCTTCTTGTTGTTATGATTCTAAAAACCAAGTATTTTGTCCGGTCAAGAATTTTAGAGGCTAAATTGAGAGAAATTATGTTAGTAAGTCGGTTTCTTAACAGTCCTTGACTCTTACGAGGAGGATGTTTCTTAGGGTGCTTTTACCCACAGATTCTTTTGAGGAGCCTTTATTTCAAACAGATTCTTAAAAACGTGCATATATGAAAACAATAGCTTGGTTTTTAGAGAAATTTAAAGAAAACAGATCAATATCTTTACTTTATATTACCTAATTAATCTTTCAATTTAAAAAAGGTTTTTCTAGGAACCCTCAGGATTCTTGTTTTTTCATTCCGCACCTTTTCTTCTCTTTCTTTAAGATTTTAATGTAATACAGCAAATAAAATGAATGTTTTTGAGTTCAATCACCGGAGGTGATAGAGGCCAGTAAGGCCTCAAAGAACTCAAAAATACAAGACAGGATGTCTTACTCTTGCTTTGATTAATATGAGCTCCTGACTTCGACAAGATGTGAAAAAGACTCTCGAAAAATGGGCTTTTACAGAGTAGTGGAAAACGTTGAAGTCGGACCCATTCTTAAAAAGAAGTTCTCTTTTCTCCTTTTTGAAAGGTAAAAATTACATCACTATGAAAAATTTATACAGTTTTTATAGTTTTAAAAAATAGTTTGTGTTTTTAACTTCTTTATGATAGACTCATTTTAATGATTATGAAAACAAGGCCAGACTGGAAGTCTATAACGTTTTAAAGGAGTAGGTGACAATTTTTGTCACCTTTTGAATTTTTTTTACAGTCTTAGAGGCTCAGCTTTAAATAATAAGGAGTTAAGCTTGGAATAGTTTTTGCTATATATAATTTTAGAAGAGTTAGAAGTCCTACCTAACAATATAAGAAAATAGGACTTAAAAACAAAAAAATGAAAGATAGCTATTCGAAATAAATATCTTTCACAAATAAAAGGAGGATGTTATGAAACCAAATAACAATAATATAAGGAAAGCTTTAATAGCTTTATTTGCTATGGGAGCTTTAATAAGCTTAAGCTTTCCTGCTTTTTCTGAAGATGTGGATTGCTCTAAATACTTCAAAAAAGAGTTAAGAAAAATTATTTCCAAAGGAAGAATTAATATTTTCAGAAAAATATTAGAACAGTGTCAAGCTGAAATACCTGTGAATTATAAGATTGGTTATGAAAATGAAACTATGTTGGCATATGCTCTTAATTCTGGTCGCAAAAAAATGGCAGAACTTCTTTTATCACACAAAGCTGATGCGAATAATGAACCAGCACAAAATGCACTTACGAAAGCAATAAAAAATGGGGATTTAAGTTTTGCTAAAGCTCTTAATAGGAATGGTGCTAATTTAAAAGGAGGTAAACTTATAGATGCAGTAAAGAAAGGAGATTCAAATCTTGTAAAGTTTCTTCTCGAATTTTCAGTAATAAATGCTAAAGATAATGACGGATGGACAGCACTTATATATGCAACATATTACGGACATCTCAATATTGTAGAGCTTCTTTCTAAAGTTAAAGGTTTAGATGTAAATGCTAAAGATAAATACGGATGGACAGCACTTATGCATGCAGCATATTACGGACATCTCAATATTGTAGAGCTTCTTTCTAAAGTTAAAGGTTTAGATGTAAATGCTAAAGATAAATACGGATGGACAGCACTTATGCATGCAGCATATTACGGACATCTCAATATTGTAGAGCTTCTTTCTAAAGTTAAAGGTTTAGCTGTAAATGCTAAAGATAAATACGGAATGACAGCACTTATGCATGCAGCAAGAGAAGGATATTTCGATATTGTAGAGCTTCTTTCTAAAGTTAAAGGTTTAGATGTAAATGCTAAAGATAATGACGGATGGACAGCACTTATATATGCAACATATTACGGACATCTCAATATTGTAGAGCTTCTTTCTAAAGTTAAAGGTTTAGCTGTAAATGCTAAAGATAAATACGGAATGACAGCACTTATGCATGCAGCAAGAGAAGGATATTTCGATATTGTAGAGCTTCTTTCTAAAGTTAAAGGTTTAGATGTAAATGCTAAAGATAATGACGGATGGACAGCACTTATATATGCAACATATTACGGACATCTCAATATTGTAGAGCTTCTTTCTAAAGTTAAAGGTTTAGCTGTAAATGCTAAAAATAATAAGGGAATGACAGCATTTATGTGGGCCGCAAGAGTAGGACATCTCGATATTGTAAGGATTCTTTTTAAAGTTAAAGGTTTAGCTGTAAATGCTAAAGATAATGACGGATGGACAGCATTTATGTTCGCAGCACGTTACGGACATCTCGATATTGTAGAGTTTCTTTCTAAAGTTTCAAATGTAAATGCTAAAGATAATAAGGGAAGGACAGCACTTATGTTGGCGAAAGCAAAAGGACATTTTGATGTAGTAGAATTTCTCAAAGGACTGGATTGAAAAAGTAAAGTCAGAAAACTGTATTATGAGTCTGTAAATTAAATTGTGTAACTGATTAACCTAAATTCGGGGTCAAAAATATACACTACAGTTGTCATTTTACTAAGTTTTATTGCCTTTTTTTATTTTTCTTATGAAGCTCATATCCCCTCCTATAATGTATAATATATACACTACTACAGATAGTAGTCAATGGCAAACCCCTTTCTTTTTCAAGAAATCTTGTCTTTTCTTAGAAGAAGAAAGACCGTTTTAAGATATTTTAAATGTTAGGATGTTTGTAGTGGATATTTTTTGCCCCGAATTTAGGTGATTAAATATCACTTCCTTGACAAACAGCCATGTATCCTTTTGAAGGTTGTTTTTTTATAAACCTAGTACAACATAACATAGTTATGTTGGTCGGTTGTTATTCTCCCTACCATTTTCTTGAGAAGTTTGTTCGTGATTTGTTCGTGATTAACTATCCAAAACTGTGAAAAAGTGTGTGCATTTGGCCTGAAACAAGGAAGTGTTAGTTATTGTTTTTATTCTCTTTTTAGTGTTTTCAAGAGGTTATATAAAATAACCCCTCGGTTCAAGTCACAACTATCACAAATGTTAATTCATTTTATTATTCTATTTTATTGTACAATTTTATTGAAATTATATCATTTTAGAAAACAAACAGAGTGTGCTAGAAAGATTCTAGAGGAGAAAAAACTTGAATTTTAATAAGAGACTAAAAGCTTTAAGACAAGGTCAAGGTTGGACGGTAAAAAGTACAGCTGAGAAACTCGGAGTTCCGGAAACTACCTATCGAGAGTGGGAGTATGGGAGAGCGATTCAAGGAGAGGAGTCGTATCCAAAAATCGCTTCACTCTTTAATCTTAGCCTATTTGAGCTTATTACAGGGAAAAAACCGGATCAGAATAAAATTTTTAGAGAGCTTGAACTCTTGGAAGCAAAGGTAAAAAACATAAGAAAAGACCTAATGTCGTTTTTTTAAAGTGAAAGGAGGATTTTTAATAGATAAGAATAGTTTTTTCAAGTAAGAGTATCAAGCAAAGTAGGAGGAAAATAAAATAAACAAAGTAAACAAATATAAACAAAATAACAAATAGGAGGTAAAAAATGAAAAAATTACAAACAATCAATAAAATGGTACTCACAAATAAGGTATTAGGAAAATTATTATTTTTAATATGTTTTTTGGGTTTTTCTCAATATGTTCTCGCAAAATCCAATCCATATAACGAAATAAATTTTACCCTAGCTGAAAATTCCACTTATTTTGGATTACCCCTGACGGCTGGAACTCAAGTCACATTGCGCATCTCAAATCAAGCAAATGACTTTGGGAAGCTTCTTAGTGCAGTGATGTATTCTGATAATGGTTTTCAATTTGGCCATTTGAATTTCAAATATCGTATAACAGTTTCACTTGGAGAACCTGGCATTTCCGCCTTCGGTAGTCGTCCATTAAACGATAGGAGAGATGAAGTGTACAAAACAGCATTAAAATCTGATATGGGCAGGTCTATTAAAGTAAGGGGCGCACTTAAAGAACGTACAGCAGTGGAAGGGATTATGTTGAAAGAAAACTCGAGCATTGCAGTTTTCTGTAGAACTCATCGTAATAATTGTAATGTAAATGATATATCAAATTGGTATGTACTTTATGGGCGTATTGCTGAAGATTATGAAATCAATGGAGTCCAGCTTTTATCCGATGATTATATTTATTTTCAACCCACTACTAAAAGAAAACAGTTGTTGGCTTTCAGCGGTCATCGCTTTCGTCCGATAACTCTGGTGAATGATAATATTCGGAATGGCTTGACGGTTTTAGCTCAGGCTGTAATTTTCAATGATAAAGGTTTCACAACAGCTCTTTATGCAAAAGAAGGAGAACAATTGTTTGGATTTCCTTTGAAAGGAATACAAAGCGGCGTCCCCTTGTCTAATAAAGCCTCTATTGAAATTTACCAAAATGGCAGAATAAAACTTGCAACAGGCTACCATGGCCAAGAAATAGAACTTTCTCCAAGTGGTCAACCAGTGGAAAAACATACATCTGAAGCCCTTGAACCAAGTTTGAATGTACAATAACAAGTTGGGTTTAGTGTAGGCTATCTCCACTAAACCCTTACTTTTACTTTTGCTCTTTTGTGTAATATTTTCCCGACTTCACCCTTTTTCATCTCTTTGACATACTCATATGGATGACCAGTCAGTCAAGCAAGAAAAGTAAGTCATTGACAAAAAAGTTTTTCAAAAATGAGTCTTCTGTACTATCAACCTCATATCCGCATGCTGATTAACACATTAAGATGACACGAAAGAGCTTTGCCCCTTAATCTTTTTTCAACGACTTTGCTATGTATGTCGTAACTCGGTTATCTGACCGCCCTATCCAAGTTTAAATTTCTCTTATAAGTTTTTCTTAAGAAGGAGGATTTTATGGAAGAGGGAATTAATTTAAAAAAGAAGATACAGCTTTGTCGAGAGAAGAATTCCAACAAGAAGTTTATACGCTACCCAGAAGCTCTAAAACATAAACCTTTTTATCCCGAGAACCTATGGCAATTTTTCCATCACCCATTATAGCAGGAGAGGAATTAACCGAGCCACCTAATTCTTTACTTAAAGGTCTGAGGGCAAACCCATAAACTTTCTTTTCTTGAAAGCATCTTTTATCATATATCATAAGAACACCCTAAAGCATGGCATTGTGTTGACTTTTTCTGAAAGACAAAAAAGCTGGAAAAAGCAAAGACTAGACTTAAGCTCGCTAAATGGAAAAAAATTTTTGTTTTTATTATTTACCTCCTACTTAAATGTTTAATTTTTTAAACCTTTCTCATGATTATTTTGTTTTTAGGTTCTGTTTTCTATCTATTCAAAACCTTTGTCACTTGTTTAAGAGTTTAGCATATAGAATAATTGGCTCCTCCCGGGAATCTGTGGGTGAAAAGTAGCTAGAAATCCCCCAAAAAGGCTCATATTAATCAAAGCAAGAGTTAAGACATCCTATCTTGTATTTTTGAGTTCTTTGAGGCCCTTACTGGCCTCTATCACCTCCGGTGATTGAACTCAAAAACATTCATTTTATTTGCTTTTATTTGCTGTGTTACATTAAAATTTTAAAAAAGAAGCACCTACTTCCCAGATGCCTTAAAATGTTATTCAAAAAAAAAAAAAGGAGGGAAGAGATGCTTTTGAAGACTATACTAAATGATTGTTTAAGATGGAAGTCTTTTGTATACGGAGACATTTATTTTTCAAAAGATAGAAAGTCAATTAATGTTCCTATTAAGGCTCGTAAAAATGGCCAAGCTTTTTGTAGTGTTTGTAAGAAGCCCTGTTCAGTGTATGACAGCAGTAAATCATCACGGGACTTTGAATCCCTTCCTATTTTAAGTTACAGGGTGTTTTTTGTTTATTTTGTAAGAAGAGTTAATTGTTCTTGCTGTGGAGTAAAAGTTGAGTATTTACCTTGGGCCGATGGGAAGAAAAACCTAACAATTTTTTACATGAAGTACTTAGCTGACTGGTGTCGTCACCTGTCTTGGAAAGAGGTTTCTTGTAAGTTTCATGTCAGTTGGAATCAGGTCTATGCTTCGGTAGAATGGGTCGTAGAATATGGTTTAAAACAAAGGGTTTTAAAGGGAATACAAGCTATAGGTGTAGATGAAATACAATGGAAAAAGAACCATCAGTATCTCACCTTAGTCTATGAAATAAGCAAAGAAAGTGTTCGTTTGCTATGGATAGGAGAAAAAAGAACAGAGGAGAGTTTCAACAAGTTTTTTGATTTACTAGGAGAGAAGTCAAAAGATATACGGTTTGTGTGTTCTGATATGTGGAAGCCTTATTTAAAAGTCATAAAGGAGAGGGCAAGTGGAGCTTTACACATATTAGATCGGTTTCATATCGTAGCAAGACTCAATAAGGCTTTAGACGAAGTGAGAGCTTCAGAACACAAAAAAATGAAAGAAGACGGGTATGAACCCCTTTTAACAAAAGCTAGATGGCCCTTGTTAAAAAATGCAGAAAATTTAAAATCTTATGAAAAAGTAAAATTAAGGCATTTAATACAGTACAATTTAAAAAGTATCCGCTGTTATTTTTTAAAAGAAGACTTCCGACAGTTATGGACCTATGTTTCACCAACTTGGTCTGGTAAATTTATAGACAGTTGGACGAGACGAGTCATGCTTTCAAAAATTGAACCTATGAAAAGAGAAGCAAAAACCATACGAAGACATAAGCTACTTATTCTTAATTACTTCAAGGCTAAAAAAACCTTCTCCTCAGGGATTGTAGAGGGTTTAAACAACAAAGTAAAACTCACTATGAGAAAATCTTACGGCTTTAGAACCTCTAAAGCTATAAAAATCGCCTTATATCATAACCTTGGAAAACTGCCAGAACCTCCGGGAACCCACAGATTCTTTTGAGGAGGCGAATAATTTAGCACAATATATAGTGACAACACTTAGATTTTCCATCTATTCCCTCTAGGAGAAGAGACTGAAAACCTAAACGGAAGCACTATATAAAATAACCTAGAGATGATTTTACAATGGGATCTTTTTTCATTGAGGAATAGCAGGAAGATAGCATAGATTCATCTAAGTTGTTTTATATATTTTTGTCAATAATTACGGCTAGGAATAGAATTTTTATCTAAAGTAAGCCTTACTTCTAAAACCCAAGATTCATCAAAGAAACGATTAACTCTCTTTGCATGGTTTCTTAAAAAAATCACATCCTGAAGTTGACTAGCATGTGGTAGGTACACAAAAAGCTGTCCTTTGTTATATTTTACGGGCATAGTGTTTAAAAATACTTCTTCTTTTAAAAGACGAGGCCAAGCTTGATCCTGACTTCGACACAATACACTGCAACAAATGAATAATTTCAAATAGTTACAATTTTTGGGGCCACAGGAAAGGGTTTTTTAAAGGTCGATAGATGTTGTGGGAATGAGTCTCATAGAAGAGTTTCTTTTAAGCGAAAAAGCACTGTAAATTTCTTCTACTTCCTTTGTACAACCTGATGGAAGACGATAAAGTTTTTTCGTCTTTTTTTCTTCTAAAATACTGTACTGATCTCTTTTTAAGATCTTTCTCATTCTTTCAAAGCTTAAATTAAGTCCTGCTTGTTTGAGTTTATAAACCATAATTAGAACACAGTCTTATCTTAGTGGATTCTCAAAAAAAGCACATTTCATCTTCTCAAGCTCACAGAAGAGTTTTGACAAGCCCTTTCTATCCACAAAGAATTGACAGCACTCAAAAAAGAATTCAAAAGCTCATAGAGTGTTTAAAAAAACACCTCTGGCAAGAGGCTTTTCATATTTGCTGGGATGAATTTGAAGACATGCATCAGCTTTTTGAGACCAGCTACCCTGCTTTTTTCTATAAAACTTCAAAAACTAGGGCCATTTTAAAAGAGATTAAAAAAAGATGGAATCAATTAAAAGATGGGCCTCTTGTCACCATGGACGCAGGCCCCAATATCCACTTTTTATGGAGAAAAAACTCACCCCACAAAGACTCTTTTTATTTTAAACCATAAGCTGTCAGATCCAGTCACAACTATTACAAATTAGATCCTAAGGACTATATTTTAATGGCTGTGGGAAACTCCCTCGATAAGATACCTATTAAAACGCCTTTTGAGTATACAAGTGAGCTTCGTTCTTAAGAGAATAAAACACAAAGCAAATCAAAATACGGAAAAAAACTAAGAATTATTCTAGAAGAACTTCTCTACATTTTTGTAACAGGGAAAGCCTTAGGGAAATGTTTTACAGGCTTGTTTTACAACAAGATCAATAAAAGCTTATCCTTTAAAATCTAAGAAATATCCTCCTCCAGTAGAAGTCAAGGGCTGTTAAGAAACCGACTTACGTTAAAACCATAAAGATCTTATATTTTTCTTTTTTGCTGTCTCAATAGCTTCTTTATAGCCTGCATCTCCATGTCTTATAACACCTAAACCAGGATCAGCTGTTAAGACTCTCTTTAGTCTTTCGCAAGCTTCACGGGTTCCATCAGCTACAATGACCTGACCTGCATGGAGGCTATAACCTAAACCCACACCGCCTCCATGATGAAAACTCACCCAACTTGCACCTGAAGCTGTGTTTAAAAGAGCATTTAAAACAGGCCAATCTGCTACAGCATCAGAGCCGTCCTTCATACCTTCTGTTTCTCTATAAGGGGAAGCCACAGAACCACAATCTAAATGATCTCTTCCTATAACAAGGGGAGCTTTTAAGACACCTTGTTTGACCATGTCATTAAACTTTAAACCAGCTAAGTGTCTTTCACCATACGCCAACCAACAAATGCGAGACGGTAAGCCTTGAAAAGAAATTCTTTTCTTTGCTTTCTCTAGCCAGTTATGAAGATCTTTTTTCTCAACAAATAATTCCTTTAAAGCTTCATCGGTTTTATAAATATCTTCTGGATCTCCTGACAAACAAATCCATCTAAAAGGGCCACTACCTTTACAAAACAAAGGACGAATGTACTCTTTTACAAAACCAGGAAACTCAAAAGCCTCCTTCAACCCTGATTGGAATGCTTGTTTTCTGATATTATTTCCATAATCAAACACAACAGAACCTTTTTTCTGGAACTCAAGCATTCCTTCTACATGAGAGACAATGCTCTTTAAAGCTAAATTAACATATTTTTTAGGGTTTTGTTTCCTTAAACTCTCAGCTTCTTTTACACAATAACCTTTAGGAATGTAACCTGCTAAAGGATCATGTGCTGAGGTTTGATCTGTGACAATATGAGCATGAAAATTCTTTTTCAAAAGTTTATGAATAACTTCCGACATATTCCCTTGAAGTGCTAAAGATTTAGCTTCTTTTTTTTCAGACCATCTTCTTACGGTCTTAATTGCTTTATCCACACAGTTTGTCATTTCATCCACAAAACCTGTTTCCAATCGTTTTTGGATTCGTTCATAATCGACTTCAATAGCTAAAACACAAGCTCCTGCAAAAACTCCTGCCAAAGGCTGAGCTCCTCCCATACCCCCTAGACCTGCTGTTAGGATCACTTTCCCTGAAAGATCGGATGAGAAATGTTTTCTTGCTAAAGAACGAAAGGTCTCATAAGTTCCTTGAATGATTCCTTGAGAACCAATATAAATCCAAGAACCTGCTGTCATTTGTCCATACATCATCAAACCTTTTTTATCTAACTCTTCAAAATGTTCCCAATGAGCCCAATGAGGTACAAGGTTAGAGTTTGCAATTAAAATTCTCGGAGAGTTTTTAAAGGTTTGAAAGACCCCTATAGGTTTTCCTGATTGCACGAGCAAGGTTTCATCATCTTCTAGTTTTTTGAGAGTTTCCAATATCTTTTCTAAGCATACATGATTGCGGGCTGCTTTGCCTCGACCGCCATACACAATAAGCCTTTCGGGATCCTCTGCTACTTGAGGGTCTAAGTTATTTTGAATCATTCTAAAACAAGCTTCTTGAATCCAAGATTTGCACACTCGCTTGCGACCTGTCGGAGCTTTGTAAATTTTTGACATGTTCACCCTTTCTTACTGTTTTTTAATTTTTTAAAAACTACTCACTTTCATCATAATGTTAACTTTCAAGTTCTTCAAAAAAATCAGGTACTTCTTTGGATTCAAGAAGTTTTTTTGTTATTTGAATATCTTTATAGAAAGCACGATCT